>NZ_CP025017.1 GCF_002953715.1 Rhizobium leguminosarum | reverse complement strand
TCACGCAAATCCTGATAAATCGGGTCATTTTGCGCAAATGATCGTGAGTCTGCCGATTCCGTCAAGCGATTTCTTGGTTAGCAAATGGATAACAAACCGGATTCGACGAAAAAATCATGTGGAATTCCGGAATCTTAGCTCAATTGTCAGCTGACAATGGTCGCCGTGTCCGCATCCATCAAAGCCAGCCTTAAAGTATCGCAGCACATTTCCGATGCGACTCAGCGTCGTTGCCAGCTCATCGAAGAGCACCTACCGCTGCTTCGCACCGACCGATCAGGCAATCCCGTTTCTCATTTGTAGGCGGACGAACGGTATAGATTTTCGGTTTCCAGCCCACGGACGGATTCATTGCCGGAAGGCTTATCACTTGCGTCCTGGGTTTCAGGATCGCGGCGTGACGGAGCAAGGCCGAGCATTTGTTCGAGACGACCAGCATTGAGCGGAGCGCTTATTCCCTTGAAGTTCATGATCCATCTTTCGTCTGCGCATGGCTTGCGTGAAGCCGTAGAGATAAGCGCAATTTGAAGCCGCAGAGAACGGCCCGGCGGCGTTATCACCATCTTTTCCAACGTGAGGCAGGATAGGGGAGGGGAGGCCTCCATCTTCCAAGCGCTGCCTCCAAACGCGGCAGCGACGCCAGACATCCCGGTTCGCTTCTGCGCGCAGAGATCAAAGAGGGCCTCGCAGAGACCAGCCCGACACGCGAAAGGCCGCATCTCCGCCGACACCGGCGACCGGCGCTGTCTCGGATCATGCGGCATCGCCAGAATTGCGAAATGCCGGCTGCGGGTCCTACGACAGGCGAGGATGCTGCGCGTTATCGGGGGAGGGGACGTCTAACCTGAATTCTCGCGCCGATCTAAGTCGGCTGAATGCGGGGGCAGCTGACGTTAAGGGGGTTGGAGGTTCGTTTGTCCGGAGATCCGATTAATGGCTAGGCCAGGCCGATGACACCAGTCCAATCACATCCCGGCAGTTGAGCGCGAATAGGATTGCCGACATCCCGGGGCGTCATCAACCGTGAAGATCACAACAGCGCGTGCTAGGCGAATCAGGTCTCCGCGGGTATGATCGATGTGCTGGCCAGGACCGTGCGTTGGTATCGCGGACATTTGCCGCTAACCCGATCGGCCAGTTATCATTCCATGTTCCGCAGAGCGGCAATCCCCCTAGCGGAACTTATTGGCGAGTTCGCTTCCGTCTACGGAATTCCTTCTTGTTTACCTGCTATTTACCATAATGCTCCCCGGCGCCGGCCGAACCCGCATCGCGGTCAATCCCGCTTTTCTTGGTCAGCGGGTGCCGCACGAGGCAGGATTCCACTATCGCGCCTTCGCTCCCTCGCGATTGGTAAAATGCGCGTTGCCCAACCCGGTGCCGATGGTCAGCACCGCCCATCTCGACACGTCGTTCATAAAGGGGATCTGCGACAATCCCTGCACGACGGCATCGTTGTGCATCATTACGAAAGTGCTGTCCTCGCCGATCTCAGGAACGGCCTTCATCAGCGCGGCGGGAAGGTTGAAGCTGTCGCTCTCCCAGTTTCCGCCGGGCAGGTTCTGTCCGCCGCGTTCGATGGAGCCATCGGCTTTAATGATGCCGGGGCATGCGATCCCGATGATGGGTGCCGGCCTGAGATTGGCCTTTTCGGCCTTGCCGATCAGATCTCGCAACATCGCGGCCAACTTCTCGACGGTCGCAGTGCGGCTCGGCTCGTCGTCGGCATGACGCCAGATGGCTGAATCCCAGACGCTTGCATCCGCAAAATTCGGCACGTCGTCCTTTCCGAATTTAACGACGCCGGCACGAACATTCGTGCCGCCGATATCGACGGCCAGGATCGCCTCATGGCCTTTGAACATCCAGCGCGGCATCAGGTGGACCGCACCGATCAGTCCGGCCTCATCGGGGTGGTGAACGATCGGCACGACTTCGACGTCGACGCCGGCCGCCTTGAGAATAACCATGGTTCTGGCGATCGCCAGCTCGCCAAAGCGGCTCTGCCGGAAGCCGCCGCCGACGACGATGCGTTCCGTCTTGACCCAGCGCCTGTCCTTCAGGAATTTTCCGATCACATCGGCAAAGTCCTTAGCGAAGTCCTCCACCGCCCCCATGACCAATGCCGCCGCTTCCATATCGTCGCCTTTCAGAAAGGCATCGATTTTCTTCTTGGAAAGCTTCGCCGTCGCGGTCTTGCCGATCGGGTCGTCGCCGACCTTGCGGATGCGTTTTCTCCAGTCGTCGAGCTTCTGTTGGAAAGTCTTCTTGTTGGCGTTGTCGCCAACGAAACCATCCTTGTCACGCAGTTCGTTGTTGTAGTCGTCGATCGTCACCAGTGGCAGGTTTAAAGCGCCATGTGCCAGCGGGGCATTGACCTCATCACGGGGATCGGAACTGCTTTTGGCCATCAAGGTACCTTCTACGGCGCGAGTGCTCGAACGGGGCGGCGAGATACAACGCGGACTAGCCTCAGGATGTTCCGGAGTCTGAAAAGCCACCTTGTCCTTGTCGGCCGGCGACCTAGCTTCAATGGTTGCAGAGTTTGGAGAATGCCGTGCACGACGACGACGCTACTCAGGAAATGCTTTCACTGGTCTTGGAAGAGCCCGACCACTGGGCGATGTTTCTCGATATCGACGGGACGCTGCTCAATCTTGCGCCCACACCGGATGCGATCGAGGTCCCAGAAGCGCTTCCCGGACAACTTCATCGCCTGTCGAACAAGCTCGGAGGCGCCCTGGCGCTGGTCACCGGACGATCACTTGCTTATGCAGACGAGCTGTTCAAACCCTTTGAATTTCCGACGGCAGGCCTTCACGGCGCCGAAATCAGGAACGCTGCGGGCATGCAGACGGTCGAGGCGACAGCTGAGTTTCAGGCGCTGAAGCATGCGCTGACCGCGGAAGCCGAGCACTATCCTGGAGTCTTGATCGAGGATAAGGGTGCGGCCGTTGCCGCCCATTACCGGCTCGCGCCCGAATATGAAAAGGTGCTCGAAGACCGCATGCACTACTATGCGGAGCTCGCCGGGCCGAACTGGGCATTGCAGCTCGGCAAGATGGTATTCGAACTGCGTCCGGCACGGTCGAGCAAGGGCGATGCGCTGGAACGGTTCTTCCAGTCCGACCCCTTCAAGAGCCGCTGCCCGATTACTATCGGCGATGATCTGACCGACGAGTCGATGTTTGCGATCGCCAATGCGCGTGGTGGCGTTTCCGTGCGCGTCGGCGCGATCGGCGCTCCGAGCTGCGCCACGAGCCGGCTGTCCTCTTCCGCGCTGGTCAGAAACGTGATTGCCGCCTTGGCGGCCTGAGACACGCCGTTGGACGATGTGCATGCGGATTGTTGTCGTCTTTACGCCGGCTGCGCAGCGTCAATTGTCAAAAAAGTATCGGTTTTAGCCGGGAATCGTGGTGGCGGGCGTGACACGAGCCCACTACACTCCCCTTCAACAATAAAGCCAAAAAGGGAATTTGGCTGGCGGGCCTGGAACCGTCCTCGGAGGAGGAGACAATGGAACCTGACTTGGAAGTCATTCAGATCCGGCCGGGCGAATCTTTCGCAACGAAGGCGCATGGCTATCCCCGGCCATGATCTTCGACAGATTTCGCCTGAACGGACAGGTGGCATTGGTGACCGGCGGCACGCGCGGCATCGGGCTTGCCATCGCCGAGGCGCTCGGCGAGGCGGGCGCCAAAGTGATCATCACGGGCCGAACCCGCAATGCAGCGGCGGAAGACCGGCTTTCCAAGGCCGGCGTCGATTGCGATTTCGTTGCCGCCGACCTGATGAAGGAAAGTGCTGCCGACGAACTCGTCACTGAGACCCTCTCACGGGCGGGGCGGCTCGACATCCTCGTCAACAATGCCGGTATCGCCATTCATGGCGACAGCGGCGAGTTCTCCGATGCCATCTGGCGCGAGATCATGACCGTCAATGTCGACTCCGTCTTCCGCGCCTGCCGCGCCGCACTCACACCTATGCGGCGCCAGGGCGGCGGCGTCATCCTCAATATCGGCTCGATGTCGGGGATCGTGTCCAACATTCCGCAGAACCAGGTCGCCTATAACACTTCCAAGGCGGCGGTCCACATGATGACGAAGAGCCTCGCCAGCGAGGTTGCCGCTGAAAACATCCGCGTCAACGCCATCGCCCCGGGCTATATCGAGACCGATTTGTCGCGCGGCGGTATCGACAATCCCGACTGGTTCCCGACTTGGCGCAGCATGACCCCGATGGGACGCGTCGGGCAGCCGGAGGAGGTGGCGGGTGCCGCATTGTTCCTCTGTTCGGCAGCGGCAAGTTATGTCACCGGCGAAGTGCTGGTTATCGACGGCGGTTATACGACGCGCTGAAACGCGAAGACGGGATTGGGGGGAGGGTGGCTCGCAGCCGCTTAGTTGGGGGCGAGTTTCCCCTTTGCCATCCTGCCGATTGTCCTCTGCTCACGATGTTCTGAATGATTGCGACCAGGCGCCGACTTTCGCATGTATCGGTGCGATTATCGTCTCGCACTCGTGTGTAGACAGCACATGGTTACGGTAGAACAGGATGATTTTAGGCCGGGTCGGCCTAAAATCTGAATCCTGTTCTAAATTAAAGAGTTAGAGCATGATGCCGTCCGAAAACCGCTCACACTTTTCGGCATTATGCTCTAGGCAATCGAGCATCCACTGGACACCAAAGCGATCCGTGAGCTTGCCATAATAGCTTCCCCATGGCTGGACGGCGAGTGGTGTCGTGATCTTGCCGCCCTCGGCCAGCCGTGCGAAGAGGCTGTCGGTACTGTCGCGGTCGTCCATGATCAGCATGTGGGCGGAGCCTCGCATCGGCTCGGCATCATGATTGTCCGAAGCGAAGAAAAGAACATCGGGTCCTTCGAAGCGGGCATGCAGCACCTTGCCCCGCATGACGTCGGTGGCAACGGGCATCCCGTCTGCGCCGTGGCGCTTCAATTGCGTGATCTGGCCAAGCCCGCATTCGGTGTAGAAAGCAAGCGCCTCTTCGCAACCGGTGGAAAAGAACAGATAGTTGGCAAGCTGCATGGCTTGGCTCCGTCAAGGCGCCGGACCGCGACGTCTTGGTGTCGCCGGCCCGGCGTTGCATCAAGTTTGAGATTTCCGAGCGTACGCCGCGATCGTTACGAGGCGGCAACCGCACCCCGGATGGCGCCGACGAGATCGGCATTGTTATAGCTGCGGCCGGCGATACCCCAGGCCCCTTCAGGCGCGTAGACGATGTTCGACCATATATGTTCGCGCTTGAGCCGGCCTTCGGCGGCCTGTTCGATGACATCGGCCGCTTTTTCGAAGAAGGCCTGTTTGGCCTCGGCACTCGCCAGCGCCATCTCGGGCAGCTTGAGTTCGATGAAGGCCGCGGCGATCGGCTTTCCCGCAGCAAGCACATGATCGCGCGGCAGCACGTTGATGGTGCCGATGACGTTGGCCGTCATGAAAGCGTTACCGGTCAAGCCCGCGGCATCGAGCAACGCGTCTGTCAATCCGGCAAAGGCTTGCGCCTGGGCCTCCTGTGAGAGCAGGCCTTCAGGTAGGGTGAGGGTGATGGGCATCGTATATCTCCTTGTTTGAACCGTGACCGCTTTTGATATATACCGATCGCTCTTTATGCATACACATCGACCACTCTCTTAGCAAGGCATAAAGAGTGATCACTCTCAAAAGGGACATACATGCGATACAGTGCCGAACATAAGCAGGAGACCCGAACGCGCGTCATTGCGGCGGCCGGACGGGTTTTCAGACAGGAAGGCTATGGCGGCGCAGGCATCGATGCATTGACCAAGGCGGCAGGCGTGACCAACGGTGCCTTCTACGGACATTTCAAGTCGAAGGGCGAAGCCTTTCGCACCGCCGTGCTGGCGGGCCTCGAAGAGCTGCGGCAAGGAATTGCGGCGCTAAAGGCCAGTGAACCGAAAGACTGGCTGACGACATTCGTCGGTTACTATCTCGGCTATAAAAGAACCTGCGATCTGGGCGAGAGCTGCGCTCTGCCGAGCCTTTCCCCCGACGTGATGCGCGCAGACGATGAAACACGAAGCGCCTATACGGCAGAACTCAAACGTCTCATCGAGGAAGTTGCGGTCGGCTTGCCGGAGGGTGAGATACCGGGTCAATCCGAAAGGCGCCGGGAAGATCAGGCGATCTTGCTGCTCGCCATGCTCAGTGGCGGTGTGACCCTCGCCCGCGCTGCTTCCGACCCGGCGCTGTCCAAACGCATTGCAGATGTCATCGCGCAGGCTGCATTGACGGCGATAGAGCCTGGAAACTGATCCACTCGCTTGACGACATGCCTTGCTCAGGACGGGGTAGCGCCGGGATCGCCTTACCGAGCAGTGCTCCCATCAGTCTCTGGAACGTCAGCTCGGTCCCGGGATGGTGATTTCGAACTCGGCACCGGCGCCGGTCGTCGGCAGCAGGCGGATCGTACCGCCATGGGAGCTCAGCATCGCGCGGACGATACCGAGGCCCATGCCGGTACCGCCGTGCTCGCGGCGGGTTGAGAAGAACGGCTGAAAGATGCGTTGGCGATTTGCCTCGGAAATACCGGTGCCGTCGTCACGGACAAGAATGATGGCTGTTCGGGCGCCGGCCGATACTCCAAGTTCCAACAGCGTGGCGCCGTGCTGAAGGGCGTTTTCAGCAAGGTTGGCAAAGACGATGCCGGCTGCCTCGGGAGGAAGAGCAATTGGTATTTCCGCATCTCCCCAGCCGGAAATATCCAGGGCGGGAAATCGCTCGCGCAGTGAGGATATGATGTCTGCGACGCTGCTTCTGCCTTCGGCCACCGACGATTCCGCTTGTGCAAGCTCTCTCAGCCGCTGCAGCAATGCATCGAGCCGGACGGCGTCGGCGACGATGTTGTCGAGAAAGTGCAGACGCTGCGCCTTCGTCATCGGTCTCTCGGCGTCATCGTCGCGCAAAAGTTCTGCCGCACCCCGGATGGCCGTCAGCGGCGATTTCAGTTCGTGGGAGACATGGGCGGCAAAGGAGCTGATATATTCGGTGCGATCGACCAGTTTTCCGGCAAGATCGAGGAAGCTTTGCGACAGCACCGCGATCTCGCGCGTTCCGTAGCTTTCAAGCGGCCGGATCGCCGCCTTGCCGCCGCGGGCGATCTCGTCCGTGCGGGCGATCAAGGCGTCGATCGGTCCGGTGATGGTGCGCGTCAGCACATAGGCAACGCCAAGCGTCAGCAAGAAGGCGAAAGCCAGGGCAATGATTTCCGCCGGCGCCATCCGGTGCGAGCTCGCCTCGACAGTGCGAAACCAGATGACGATCAGGACCGGCAGCGCCATGACGGCGAGAAGCACGGCATAGACGACCAGCGCCAGCGCCGGCCGCCATTTCGTCCTGACCTTCGGCGCCGGCATCAGGCCTGCCTCCCGATCTCGCTGCCGAGTTTGAAGCCGATCCCGTGAACGGTTGCGATGACCCCCTGGCCGCCGGCCGCCAGGAATTTGGCCCGGATGTTCCGGATATGACTATCGATCGTCCGGTCGGCGACATAGGTACCGGCGCCATAGGCCGCCTCCATCAGTTGTTCGCGGCTGAAGACCATATCGGGGCGCGACAATAGTGCATCCAGGATTGCGAATTCGAGCGCCGTCATGGCGATCTCGCTATCACGAAACGTCACTGTCCTGGCGCCGCGATCGAGGCTGAGCGCGCCGGCGACAAGCGTGGCGTGGCGTCTCTCAGGCTCTGCCCCATTGCCGCTACGCTTCAAAATCGCCTTGACCCGCGCGATGAGTTCGCGCGGGCTGAAAGGTTTGGTGACATAGTCGTCCCCGCCGATTTCGAGACCCAGCACCCTGTCGATCTCTTCGTCGCGCGCCGAAAGAAACAGGATCGGCAATCCCGATGTCTTGCGGATCTGGCGGCAGACGTCCAGGCCATCCATGTCGGGCATGCCAATATCGAGGATGATGAGATCGATGCTGCCGCGGCGGAAGGCGGTCATCGCCTCGGTGCCGTTGCGAACTGCCAACCATGCCAGGCCGGCGCGCTCGAGGGCGAAGCAGATCACGTCGCGGATGTGAGGTTCGTCATCGACGACGAGAATGCGTGGCGCCATCACCAGTCCTGCATTGTTTTGTCGTGCCTGTTGTTGTCGTTCTCGTTCTATCTTGCAATGGGAGCCAGAAGATAACTCTCCAGCCGCGCCGCCCGGAAGGTCCAGCTCCGCCAGTCCCGCCGGCGCATCTCAAAATTCCTGGCGAGGTAGTACCGAACTGTCACCGCTTGGCTCCTCTGGTCAATCAGGTGATCCGGCAGCTTGAGGAGGTAGAGGTCGAGCGCCGGAATGACGGAAGGACCGAGCGAGGAGAGATAATCGAGGTCGAGCGGCGGACCTTCCTGGCTGATTTCCTGGCTGTGGGCGACATTGAAGCGGGCGATCACAGCCGAAAAATCGATGAAGGCGCTGATATAGAGCGCGGCGATGAGGGAGGCGAGGTTGGCGGCGATCAGCCACTCATTGGATCGGTTGAGCAGAATGCGCAGCAGGATCAAGACAAGCCCGATGGCAACGATACCCATCCAGAGACCGGCGGCGACACGCAGTTCCGTCAGCGAATAGACCTCGACGTAAAGCCCGAGCCTCAGCATCGACGACAGGCAGAGAAGGATGTTCTGGCCGATCCAGGCGTGAACGAGGCCGCGGATCAGCGCACTATGATCACCGGGGCCGCCGCGCCGTATGGCGAGGAGGACGAAACCGGCGGCAAGAAGTGCCGTCGCAATCAGCGGATAGGCGCCGCGATGAGCATATTCGGCATGGCTCATGTGATCGGGCAAATCCGCGCCGCCCCAGAGATAGACGAGATCGAGAAGTGTCTGCACGGCAAAGACTGCGTTGAACAGGATCAGCGAGCGCAACAGCGAGGCATGGCCGAGCGGTGCGTTTCTGATGGGCACGATCATGAAGGCCCTGTCGGCTCGCGACCTTGCGGTGCGACGCTTTAGGCGCGGCAGCAACAGCGCCCAGACCACAGCGGCGATCATCATCCAGAAGCCGATCCGCCAAAGATCAAGAAACTGCAACAGAACGGCAAAACGGATACTGCGCAACGTGATCTCGATAAGCGGGTTCGCAGCCGCAAAGAGGAACACGAAGACTGCGGCGAGAACCAGCGGCATGATCCAGAGGCCGACGCCCTGCCGAACGACGGTGAAGGAGAACCGTTTGGCCGGCGTCCTAAGATATTTCCTAATATCGTCGGCAAGCCGCAAGGGGATAACAAGAGCGAAACGGAGAAACACTAGTGGCAGACCGGTGAGACTGCGAGGCATAAGTCTGGCGCCGGCGAGAGCAACCGCTATCAGCGCGCTGAAGCAAAGGCTGATGCCGGTTAATGAGGGCGCTTCCAGCAGAGGTGCCGACGCCATAACCGAAAAACCAAACAGGAGAGCAGCCATTGACGACGCCCGGATCTTCCCGGCCGAAAGGAGAATGCCGGCACAGACGGCAAGCGCAAACAGGAAAAGGTTTATCCCAGGCATCTCACCAAAGATCAGAAAATCAGCCAGCGCCACCAGCGCAAACAGTGTGGCAATCCGACCACTGCCACGCCTGATCGGCATCGGTTCTGTCAGAGTGTCGGTTGTGTCCATTGGCGCTCCTCTCGTAAATGCCACTTTTCGATCACGATGAGCATGCTTACGGAGATTTCCTCGGCACGGATTCCTCGGGGCCAGCCCGCCTCCGTCAGCCACCATCCGTCATTGCGGAGTCGATCCGGCAAAGCGGACGGTGTGGCGCGAGGGGGGATGTCGTTCTCGCTCATGGCGGAAGAATGCCGCGCCGGATTGCAGATTTTGTGCAGGGAGTGAGCAGCAATTCAGGAAAATCGACTTGGTCTGTGAGGTCGCGCAGCGGACTTTCAGATCATATCGCGTATGAACCGGCATATAATTACGATTGCCGCGAAGGGCTCTTCCCCTGCGCCCGGGACGGCGCCGCCGCCCTGTTTCCGGCGATCGGGATAGAGGCGATGAGCCTGGCGAGAGCCGCCTGGGATCGTACCCCCGTTTTGCCAAAGCATCGGCCCGTATGTGTTTTTGCCGTGTTGGACGAAATTCCAAGAACCCGGGCAATCTCGGGCAAATTCATTCCGCTGCCGATCAGCGCGGCGACCCTGGTTTCGGCTTCGGTCAGGCCAAAGATGTGTTGCAGTTGTTGCGCTTGCCGGCGCGTCTTTGCTTCCGGATCGACGATATGAATGAGGACACGCGCTCCGCTGTCAACCGCATCCCATATGGAAACCGCTGTCGGTGCAAGCGGCGTGATCATCACCAGATAAGGTGGCAAACCCGATGGCCGAGAGATCGACAACGCCCCTTCGAAAGGCGTGTCTTCACCATCGGCTATCAGCAACGCCTGGCGAATGGCGTTCACTAGACGGGTGGATGTCTCTGGAATATGGGCTGCAAGCGAGGGCCTCTCGGATCGGCTGAGGAAAATGCCGTCGGCCTGCTTGAGCAGTGCTTCGGCCGCCGCATTCAAGAGAAGGACTGCACCCCGACTATCGATCAGCACGGCCGCATCACCGATTGCATCGATCAGCCGTTGCGGCAATTCGGGTGCACGGGCGATCCGGTTTACCTGAAAGGAAAGATCGATTGCCCGCGCCATATGCGGACTTAGCAGCTTCAGCCTTTCAGCCGCTTCGACGGCGCGTTCGTCTTGCTGACGAGACAGGAAAAGAGCGACACCGCCGATACCTCCCCGCTCGTGCAGGCTGGCATGCGGCAGGAAGAGCTGATTGAAGATATGCTGAGGCGCGCAGATATCGGCATAAAACGCCGAATGCCGGACGGCCTCTGCATCGATCAATGTATTGCCGACTGCAATCTCACCCGGCTTTACCTTCTCGAATGCGCGGGCATAGGGGTTTCCCGTGTAATGCTGAAGGTAGAGCGCATTCAAATCTTCACGCATGCGGCCGGGGATCAAAAAGCTGCCGCGACCATCGGGCGCCTGATAGACAATATTTCCGGCGACAGCGCCCACGTAATCAACGATCATGCATAGGGTATCCGGCCATAATTCTGAACGGACCGCAGCCTGATAGACAGCATCAATGATGTCGACATGATCCATATCAGCGCCGCTCGTTTTCACGATGATGGTTCCGCCAATTGCAACGATCGCACCATTTCGATTGCTGCATAAATGTCTAAGTAGAGGCAAGGCAGCGAGCGTCGCCCGATCGGGTGATATCTTGCGCAGTCTCGTTCACCCAGGGACTTGCCGGCATTTATGGCAAGATCGTTGAAGAACGAGGGAAGGGGCCTCATCGGCACATCCGTCCAGGCAATGAGGTGAAGGACCTCTTATCTGAACCTTGGCGCGCGCTTGGCATTGTGGATCAGCTCGGAGGCAGTCGCGAACGGCCCGAAAAGTTTGAGCAGCAGCGCTTGTTCCTCGGTATCTATGCGGTGACGCGCGCAAAACTCGGTCACGGACCAGACTTTCGTCAGATCGTCTGTTTCCATTTGCCTGGGTTCGATGTGTTCGGTCAACGGCGTGTCCTCCGAACAACGAGACTACGCCGCCCCGGCATTTATAAGAACTAGCTAAAAAGTATTATGCCGCTTTGCAGACCGGCTGAAATTGACAAGCGGATATATGAAAACGCCCGCCGATTGCGCGGCGGGCGGTGTCTCTCACTGATTTCTCGCAAGTGATCAAGCGAGATGAGCGTCGGTGCCCGTGATGTTGAGCGTCAGAACGCCAACATCCGTGTGGCCTTCGCCATCGGAGATCTTGTAGTACTGGACGGTTTCCGTGACGTTCTGACCGGCAGTCAGGTCTTCCGTCAGCGTGTAGGTGAATTCGCCATTCGGCTTGACGTGGAAGATGCCATGGTCGCCGACGATGTCGGTAACAGCGTCGAGGCCGCTCTTGGCGCTGACGTTCGTGCCGTCGAACTGACGGAGGAAGAGCTTGCCGTTGTCGCCGGCAATGTCGTTGTCCAGAACGTTGCCGCCGATGGCGCTACCTTCGTTGAAGCTGTAGTGGTCGTCGACAGCAATCGGCTTTACCTGGGTTACGCCCTGGATGTTCAGGGTGAACAGGCCGACATCGGTATGACCGCTGCCGTCGGAAATCTTGTAAGAAACCTTCTCCTGGTAGGATTCGCCGTTGGCGAAGCCGATCTTGGCAGCGTCGCTCAGGACATAGGTGTAGCTGCCATCGGGCTTGACGAAGAAGGTGCCGTAGTCGCCCTGAATCTCGGTGACCTGGCTGTTGCCGGCCTTGGCGCCAACGCTTGCGCCATCGAAGGCGCGCAGGAACAGGTGGCCGTTGTCGGATGAATCGTTGGAAAGAAGATTTCCGGAAATAACGTCGGTTTCTTTAAATGTTGCACTATCATCAGTTGCATGAATTGGCGAAGCCATTGCACTCTCCTCAAATTGTTTATTGGCGGGTCAATTTCGACCTCAGCGAGCGGCTCCTTTAACAACCTATTAATACTACAAGTCAATGGTCTATTTAACAGAAGGTTAATTTCGATGCCGATCTCCCCGTTGCTTCCATTTCGGCGGAATAATGTCACTTTCAAGCCAAATCGAAGAAAATTCGGCAGAAACTATACCCGGCTAACTTGAATAAAATGGCGCTGAGTATATCTGAAGGCGACTAGCGATGCCGGCGCCATGCCATCCGGGCCGTCCGTTGCAATTGTGCCCGCCAATACCTATGTTGCGGAAATACCCGACCAAGCGGAAATCTAAGCCGTTGCCGGCTCATGATTGAAGCGCTTGTACATCCGTGCGCGCCGTTATGGCTGCGTGACGGGCAATCCCACAAACAATCGATGACGCCGGCCGAGATCGGCAAAGGATTTCTGTTTGAACCACATAAATACAGCCACCGCGGTTGCGGCGGCGAAACCGCGTGAGGATGACGAAGCTGTCCGCCGCGTTGCTGGGAGCTGGAAGCCGTTTCCCTGCCTTCTCACCCGCCGCGAATTGCGGGCTCTGATCGCCGAGCAGCTCGGCTGAGCGGCGATCGTCGCCCCACCCAAACAAGGAGAACTTGAAATGCAAGTACTCGTCAGAGACAATAATGTCGATCAAGCGCTCAGGGTCTTGAAAAAGAAAATGCAGCGCGAAGGACTGTTCCGTGAAATGAAGGAACGACGCGCCTATGAAAAGCCGTCCGAACGCCGCGTCAGAGAAAAGGCGCAGGCGATCAGCCGTCACCGCAAGGCCGCACGCAAGAAGATGCAGCGTGAAGGCCTGCTCGCCGGGCCGAAGCGGGTGACGACCACCCGTTAGCAGCCATTCCCAACCAGCCCCGAGCTTCGGCTGCTACATTCCGTGAAAGGACAGACAATGGACGAACTCAATAGCCTCACCGTTTCCGAAGAACGCCTCGAGGATTGCCGTGATGTCGTGGAGCCGGATCTGCAGGATCTGATCCAACGCGCTCTGACATCGGGTTTTTCCCGGGAAGAAGTTCTCATTGCCGTCAGTGAACTGGTTGCCGAAGACTTCGCAATGGTCATGAAAACCCCAAGCGTCCATTGATCGACTGCGTGGTTGGGACAGCCCAGGCACGATCATCAGCTATATCAAGATGGCCGCCGCGGTCTCGAACAGAAACCTGATATGGGCGACAATGCCGAGGTCAGGCTCTAACGCATAGAAGCACTCAACGAAGATCGGGAGGCATGTCTCTGGCCGACAAACATCAAGCCTGATTGGCTGATGCCTTGACGAAATCGATGAATGCCCGGAGCGGCGCAAGCACCAGACGCCGTCCGGGATAATAGAGGAATGGCCCGGAGAAGCGCTGCCACCACGGTTCGAGGATGGGCTCGAGCGCACCGCTGTCGAAATGCGGGCGCAGCCAGTCCTCGAAGAGGCAGACGATCCCTGTTCCTGATATCGCTGCATCGACGGCCAGGTCGGTCGCTCCGCCGACCCGCACGATCAGCGGCCCCGTTGGATCGACCCGCACGATCTCGCCATCACGCTCGAATTCCCACGGCGCCGTCATCGCACCGCTATCGAAGCGACCCAATATGCAGGCATGGCCGAGCAGTTCGCTCGGGTGTTGCAGACGCCCGCGGCGATCCAGGTAGTCGGGGGAGGCTGCGATGGCAAAGCGCTGGACGCGTGGGCCGATCGGTATTGCGATCATATCCTGCTCCAACCGCTCGTCATAGCGGATGCCGGCGTCGCAGCCGGCCGCGATCACGTCGACAAAACTCTCATCGGTTACCACCTCCAGCCGAATATCGGGATAGGCGGCGAGGAACGGTGGGACTATGGCGGGCAGTACCAGCCGCGCCGCGCTGACCGGCACATTGAGGCGCAATGCACCCGCCGGCCTGTCGCGAAAACTGTTGACGACATCGAGGGCAGACTCCACTTCGCTCAAAGCAGGGCCGAGCCGCTCCAGCAAGCCCTTGCCCGCTTCAGTCGGCACGACACTGCGTGTCGTCCGGTTGAGCAGCCTGACGCCGAGTTGGGCCTCCAGGCGACGCACTGCTTCGCTGAGAAAAGAGGCGCTGCTGCCGCTTACGCGCGCCCCTTCACGAAAACCCCCGGCGCGCGCCACGGCAACAAAGGCATTGAGGTCACCCAGATCTGCTTTCACTGTTCGCCACTCCGCACAGCCCGTGCGGATTATAGCCAATTCTCACACGTGCCAACAGTGCTTATCTTGGGCCTATCTTGGCGTCATCTCTTGAAAGGAGTTACATCATGTCCACTATCGATCAGTCCGGCAGGTTCAATCTCGGCGACCGCAGCGTGAAGCGGCTCGGCTATGGCGCCATGCAGCTCGCTGGTCCTGGTGTGTTTGGCCCGCCCAAGGATCATGGCGCGGCCCTGGCGGTGCTGCGCGAGGCGGTCGCGAGCGGCGTAAACCACATTGACACCAGCGACTTCTATGGCCCGCACGTCACCAACCAGATCATTCGTGAAGCGCTGCATCCCTATCGTGACGATCTCACTATCGTCACCAAGATCGGCGCCCGGCGCGGCACGGACGGATCATGGATGCCGGCCTTCTCGCGTGAAGAGCTGACCGCGGCAGTGCACGACAATCTCCGCAATCTCGGCCTCGATATGCTTGATGTCGTCAATCTCAGGGTCATGTTCGACGTACACGGCCCGGCCGAAGGGTCGATCGAAGCGCCGCTGACTGTGCTCGCCGATCTCCAGCGGCAAGGCCTGGTCCGGCACATCGGGCTGAGCAACGTCACATCGAAACAGATCACTGAGGCGCGCGGGATCACCGAGATCGTCTGTGTGCAGAACCAGTACAATCTGGCGCATCGGGCCGACGACAGGCTGATCGAGGACCTCGCGCGCGAAGGCACCGCCTATGTGCCGTTCTTTCCGCTCGGCGGGTTCACCCCGCTGCAGTCGTCCACCCTGTCCGGTGTCGCCGCACGCCTTGATGCCACGCCTATGCAGGTGGCGCTCGCCTGGCTGCTGCGTCGAGCGGAAAACATCCTGCTGATCCCCGGCACTTCATCCGTCGGCCATCTCAGAGAGAACCTCGCCGCAGCCGCGCTCGTGCTGCCGGACGACGTCGTCTCGGAATTGAACCGCATGGCTGATGTCGCCGCCTGACGGCATCCGATGGCTGCAAACGATCCGATCGCTACGCCACGCTCTCGCACGGCGTAGCGATCCCGAATGAGGCGCATGCAGCTCCCGCTATTTCCCCAAGTCCCGGCGTCCGTCGCGGCTATGCTTTCAATAGCGCTCCGGCACAAGCATTTCAGGCGGAACCGGCGCCCTGTTGTAATCGGCGTGACGGATGCGGTCCGGCAACTGGATCTCCGGTTTCGGAACATCCTCGTAAGGGATCTGCTCGAGAAGATGGGCGATGCAGTTCAACCGCGCCCGTTTCTTGTCTACTGCCTGCACCACCCACCAGGGTGCATCGGGGCTGTGCGTACGCTCCAGCATTTCTTCCTTGGCTTTGGTGTATTCCTCCCAATGGACACGGCTTTCCATATCCATCGGTGAGAGCTTCCATTGCTTCAGTGGATCGTGGATACGCATCTTGAAGCGGAACTCCTGCTCCTCGTCGGTGATCGAGAACCAGTATTTGATCAGCACGATACCGGAACGGACCAGCATCCGCTCGAATTCAGGCACCGAGCGGAAGAACTCCTCGAGTTCTTCCTCGGTGCAGAACCCCATGACGCGCTCGACACCGGCGCGATTGTACCAGCTTCGGTCAAAGAGCACCATTTCGCCGGCGGTCGGAAGATGCGGGACATAGCGCTGGAAATACCATTGATGACGTTCCCGCTCGGTAGGGGCGGGCAGCGCGACCGTCCGGCAGACACGCGGATTGAGCCGCTGGGTTACGCGCTTGATCGCGCCTCCCTTGCCGGCCGAATCCCGGCCTTCGAACAGCACCACCACCTTCAGCTTCTTATGCTGAACCCAATCCTGCAGCCGCACCAGTTCGTGCTGCAGCCGGAAGAGCTCGCGGAAATAGGTCTTTCGCTCGAGCGTCTGCTCCGCCGGCTCCGACATTCCTTCGGCGACCAGATCGTCCAGCCGGTCTTCCTCCATCTGCATTTCCAGCTCTTCATCGAAGCTGTCGGCGATCTCGGCCTTTATGCGGCTGAGCTGGTCCTGCGGTGTTTGAGACATGGGCTTTTCCTTCCTGCTTTTTTTGACAGGAGCATGTCACTGCGAAGTTTGTGTGACAGTTCGGCTAACCGAAAGCTGGAACAGCAACGTCCCGATCTCTTAAGCCGATGATTGCGGCGTCGAATGCGCTTCAGCCGCCGAGGCGCGCCTATAGCCGTCCCGTCCGGTACTGGTCGACAAGGTTCCGGCAGGCGCGGATCGTCAAGGCCATGACGGTGAGCGTCGTGCCGGCGATGCCGCTGCCGGGGAAGGCGCTGGCGTCGGTGACGATGAGGTTCGGGGCATCCCAAACCTGATTGTAGGGATTGAGCACAGAAGCTTGCCGGTTTTCGCCCATGCGCGCGCCGCCCGTCTCATGAATTGCCGCGCCCATGCACATGGTCTTGCGAAACCATTTGCGGAACATGAAGCGGCTGAAGGTATCGGCTTCGGGAAAGGCGCCCTTGCCCATCTCCTTGAGGCCGGTGGGCGAGCCGATGAATTCGAGGTCGCCGCCGACCTCCTTGATCATCGCAATCAGCGTTTCCTCCTGCCTTCTGAGCAGCGCCTGCTCCTCTTGTTGCATGACGCAGCGGATATGCGGCACGGGAATGTTCCAGGCATCCCTGCGCCTGACGTCGAGCGTGATGCGATTGTCGGCATAGGGCAGCATGCGGCCGAAACCGAAGAAGGCCAGACGTGCATCCCTATCCCCGGAGACTGGCGCGCGGCCGACGCTTCCCTGGTAGTCGAAATCGCCGCGGGCGGCATCGTCCTCGCCGAAGCGGGGAATGAAGATCCCGCCCGACGGATTGTAGAACGGGTCGGTCGGCGCGGACTCGTCGACCGACCAACCTTTCGCCTTGGAAAAGGAGCCGAAAGCGAGGCATGGAAGCTGATCCATGAAATAGCGGCCGAGAGCGCCCGAGCTGTTGCCAAGCCCATCAGGATGTTTCGCCGACGCCGAATTCAGCAGCAGTCGCACGCTCTCTATCGGCGAGGCCGAAAGCACCACCGTCGCGGCGCGCGCGGTCGATACTTCGCCCGTATTGCGATCGATGAACTCCGCTCCGGTGGCGTGGCCGGTCTTTTCGTCCGTGGTGATGCGGCGAACGACGGCATCGTAGCGGACGGTCAACTGACCGGTGGCCTGAGCGTCTCGCAGCGGTCGCGGCATGCGGTCGGCGTCCGGCGCGATGTAGCGCCAGGAGACCACGTGCCTTTCCGGCCAGCGGCTTTCGACCGCCTGCTTGAAGATCTGTTCGGCCGGCGTCAGGCTTGCCGGCTTCGCATAGATGCCGTCGGGCAGGGTGGCCACGTTGTCCTTGTTGCCGTAGAGCTCGAGATAGGCCTCGACCTCGTCGTAGAAAGGCGCCAGCTCGTCATAGGAGACCGGCCAGTCCACACCCTTTCCCACGCGCGATCGGATCTTGAAATCGTCATCGGTCCAGCGCAGCAGCACCCGGCCGAAACTGTGGAGGCGCCCGCCGCCCTGGCGGCCGCGGATCCAGAGGAAGGGCTCGCCCTTCGGCGTCGTATAAGGATTCTTGCGGTCGTTGACGAAGAAGTGGCTGAATCGCTCGGTAAAAAAGGCCGCGCGCGCCTGGATCGGCTGGCCCTTGAGGGTGGCCCGCGCACGCTCCCAGATATTGATGCTGCTTGCCGGCGCCTTCTTGCGCGCGGGATCGAAATCCTTCGGCCCGACGGCGGGACCGGCCTCGAGCAGCAGCACCGACAGCCCCTGTGCCGTCAGTTCTTTTACCGCGAAGGAACCCGCAGCGCCGGAGCCGATCACCAGCGCATCATAGACGATCTCAGACATGTCTTTTCAAATCCTGTCCTGGAGCAATCCTCAAAACGGCGCGAAACGCACCCGGAATTGCGGAAAAACAAAGGGATGGTGCGTCACAGCCGCGATCCGTCAGCGCCGAAGAGGGACGCCTTGGCGATATCGAGCCCGGGAGCCAGAGCATCGCCGGGCTCAAGGGTCACGTCGCCCATCAGCCGGAGCGAGAGGCTTTGGTCCGCCCAGTCGAACCAAACAACGGCGTCCGAACCCATCGGCTCGACGACGGCAACACGGCCCGGAATGGTGGGCAGGCCGCTCGTTGGCCCATCGAGCACAAGGTGTTCCGGGCGAAAGCCGAGTGTAGCAGGTCCTTCCGCCGCGACGGCACGGAAGGAATAGCTGGAGAGGTCGATGGTCAGCCCGTTACCCAGGAAGACGGGCGCCGCCCCGTCGCTGCGCTCGATCCGGCCCTCGATGAAATTCATGGCCGGAGCGCCAATGAAGCCGGCAACGAAGAGATTGGCCGGGCGGCGGTAGATTTCGGCCGGCGAGGCAAGCTGCTGGATCACGCCGTCGCGGATGATGGCGATGCGGTCGGCAAGCGTCAGGGCCTCGACCTGGTCGTGGGTGACGTAGATCATCGTATTGCCGAGGCGCTGGTGCAGCTTCTTGATCTCGACGCGCAATTCGTTGCGCAGTTTGGCGTCGAGGTTCGACAGCGGCTCGTCGAAGAGGAAGACATCCACTTCGCGCACCAGCGCCCGGCCGATGGCGACGCGCTGGCGCTGGCCGCCCGATAGTTCGGCAGGGCGCCGCTCGAGCAGCTTGTCGAGTTGGAGAAGGGCGGCGGTGCGGGCGACACGAGCCTCGATCTCGGCCTTCGGCAGGCCGGCGACGCGAAGTCCGAAGGAGAGGTTCTTGCGGACCGACATACGCGGATAGAGCGCGTAGGACTGGAAGACCATGCCGATGCCGCGGTCCTTCGGCTCCTCCCAGCTGACATTCTTGCCCGAGATCCAGACCTCGCCTGATGTAATGTCCTGTAGACCGGCAATGGCGTTCAGAAGCGTGGACTTACCGCAGCCGGAAGGGCCGAGCAGCACCAGGAACTCTCGCGGCGCGATATCGATCGACATCTTCTCGATCACCGTATGGTCGCCATAGGCGATCTTCAGGTCCTTGACGGAGACGGCAGATTGCATGGAAGCGTTACCCCTTGACTGCGCCGGCCGCGATGCCGCGCACGAACCAGCGGCCGGACAGGAAATAGATGGCAAGCGGAACGATGGCGGTGAGGATCGTCGCCGCCATGTTCACGTTGTAGGTTCGCTCGCCCATCGTGGTGTTGACGATATTGTTGAGCTGCACGGTCATTGGCAGGTTGTCGCGCCCGGCAAAGACGAGACCGAGCAGAAAGTCGTTCCAGATGCCGGTGAATTGCAGCATGGAGACCACGACGACCATCGGCACGGCAATCGGCAGCATGATCTCGAAAAAGATGCGCCAGAAACCCGCACCATCGACGCGTGCCGCCTTACAGAGCTCCTCCGGTACACTGACGAAATAGTTGCGGAAGAGCAGCGTCACCAGCGGCAGACCGAAGATGACATGCACGAGAATGATGCCGGCCAGCGAATTGTAGAGATCGATATTCGCCATCGCCCGGACCATCGGATAGAGGAAGATCTGGTAGGGGATGAGGCCACCGGCCATCAGCAGGCCGAAGAGCAGGTTTGCGCCGCGCGGCCGCCAGAGCGACAGCGCATAGCCGTTGACGGCGCCGATGAAGACCGAGAGCGCGACCGAGGGAAGGGTGATCGCCACCGAATTCCAGAAGCCGCTGCGAATGCCGACGCAGACGGTTCCCATGCAGGCGCCCGACCAGGCGGTGGCCCAGGCAGAGAAATCGAGCGTGGCCGGCAGGGCAAAGATCTGCCCGAGCCGGATTTCGTCCATGGACTTCAGCGAGGTGACGACCATGGTGTAGAGCGGCAATAGGAAGAAAAGCGCGGCGATGACAAGGAAGGCATAGAGGCCGATGCGCCCGGCGGTGATCTGTACCGGCTTCGGGCCGTTCGGATGAAGAGGGGCCATCACGCGGCCCCCTTTGCTTTGTCACGCATGTGCATGATGTAGCGGAACGGGGCGACTGCGATGATCACGCCGAGGACAAGCACCGTCGCGCCGGCTGTGGCGAGGCCGAGGTTCTGGCGCCCGAACAGATTGTCCATGATGAATTTCGCCGGCACCTCCGTCGCATTGCCGGGGCCGCCATTGGTCATGGCGACGACGATGTCATAGGTCTTGATCACGCCCATGGCGAGCAGCATGCCGGCCGCGGCCAGCGCCGGCCCGAGCTGCGGCAGGATGATCGAGACATAGATGCGCCAGACGGGAATGCCGTCGATCCGCGCCGCCTTCCATTGCTCGGCTTCGATGCCACGCATGCCGGCGAGCGCAATGACCATGACGAGCCCCGCGCCCTGCCATACGCCGGCAAGCACCAGCGCATAGATCGCCATGTCGCGATTGACCACCCAATCGAGGACGAAGCTTTCCCAGCCGAGCGAACGCACGCTCGCCTGGATGCCGAGCGTCGGATTGAGCATCCATTGCCAGATCAGTCCGGTCACCACGAAGGACATGGCGTAGGGATAGAGGAATATGGTCCTGAAGGCGCTTTCGAAACGGATCTTGCGGTCCAGCGCCGCCGCCAGCAGGAAGCCCAGCAGCAGACAGCCTGCGACGTATAGGACGCCGAAGATCAACACGTTTTGCAGCGAGGCCAGCCACTTGGCGGAAGAGAAGAGCTTCGAATATTGCGCCATACCGACATAGGTCGAGGACGGAAAAAGCGTCGAATTGGTGAAGGACAGGCGGATCGACCAAGCCATGGTGCCGATAAAGACCACGACCGCGACGAACCATGTCGGCAGCAAGGCGATGGTCGCGGAAAGGTTGGGCTTGCGTTTGATGGACATCGGCCAGCTCGTTGACGGAGTGGAAAGCAGGGCTCGGGCCGCTGCATGAGGCGGCAGCTGGCAGCCGTGGCGTCGGATCAGGCCGACGCCACGGGTACTATCCTACTCGAAGAGGGCGAAGAAGTTTTCGGCTGCGGCACCTGCATCGTTCGAGCCGCCGCTCCAGTATTCGTCGACGAAGTCATCAAGCGCGCCGACCTGCTGGGGCGTCAGCACGATCGCCTGGTCCGGTACGATCGCGCCGGCGCTCATCAGCTCGACACCCTTCTGCGCGCAGGCGTCCAGCTTCGACTTGTCGACGTCGGAGCGCATCGGAACCGAACCCTTCTTCAGGGCGAATTCGACCTGAACGGCCGGGTCCATGACGACTTCGGCGAGAAGTTTCTGCGCCTTGTCGGTCTCGGCCTTGCCGGTCTTGGGGAACCAGAGGGCGTCGGCGATGTAGACCATGCCCTTCGACTCCGGCACGATCATGCAGCCATAATCCTTGCCCGGTTCCTTGCCGGCGACGGTGAATTCGCCCTTGGCCCAGTCGCCCATGAACTGCACGCCGGCCTTGGCGGTGATCAGCATGGCGGTCGCGTCGTTCCAGTTGCGGCCGGCAGCACCGGCATCGACATAGCCACGCAGCTTCCCGAGGATTTCAAGGGTCTTCTTCACGCCTTCGACGGATGCCGGGCTCTTGTCCTTATCGACATAGATCTTCAGGAAGCCGTCGATCCCGACCTGCGAGAGCAGGATCATGTTGAACACCTTGGTTTGCTGCCAGGGCTGGCCACCCCAGGCGACCGGAACCATGCCGGCAGCCTTCAGCTTGTCGAGATCGGCAAAGAGCTCGTCCCAGGTCTTGGGCTCTTGCGCGATGCCGGCCTTCTCGAAGGCTTCCTTGGAATAGAAGAGCCAGCTTTCACCATGGGCGCCGGTCGGCGCGAGGTAGACCTTGCCGTCATAGGAGATGAGATCGTGGATCGATTTCGGCAGGGCGCCGGCCCATTTGCCCGCAGCGGCCACGTCGTCGATCGGATTGAACAGGCCCTGGTTGATGAAATCGGCGGCAGCGAGACCGATGACGCCCTGCTTGGCGCCGGGCGCGTCACCGGCGACGATACGGTTCTGGAAGGCGGCATCGGCCGCACCGAAGCCGGCGATCGAGGAATCCTTCCAGACGCCGCCGCGCTTTTCGAACTCGGTCTTGATGACGTTGAGGGCGGCTGCTTCGCCGCCCGATGTCCAGGACGACATGATCTCGATCGTCGGCTTGTCCTCGGCATGTGCCGAGGCGAAGAGACCGGCGAATGCCACGCCGGCAAGAAAAAGCTTCATCATGGTCTTCATTGTTCCACCTCTTGAAAATGCCCTCTTTGCGGGGCGTTTGTTGTCTTAGGGATGACTGTCAGCGATAGATCGGCAGGAGCGCCTGCCGGACGAGCGTGAGCCCGTTGGCGATGTCGCGGACGGGATCCGGCGCGGCATCGAGTTCGAGGATCGCCCAGCCTTCATAGGCCCGGTCGCGCAGCAGCCGGATCCAGGCCGGCCAGTCGACCCGTCCGAGGCCGAAGCTGCAGAAATAGGGCTGGTGGCGTTCATGGATGTGCTTGTCGATCGGCGTGTCGGCGGGCATCGGGCCGATTGCATCCTTCCAGTGGGCGATGATCATGCGCTCGTGATGGCGATCGACGATCTGGACGGGATCGGAGCCGGCAACGATGATATGGGCCGTGTCGGGGCACATGTGCACATAGGCCGGGTCGGTCAAAAACATCATCAGATCGACATCGCGCGCGGCGGCAAAGATCGAGTGCGCCTCAGTGTGGAGCGCAAGCCGCACGCCCCTGGCATAGAGGGTCGCGCCGAGCCGGTTCAGAAAATCGGCGATCACCTTGGCGCGGTCGAAATCATGGAACTGCACCGGCTGGGCGCCGAGCGTCTGGCGTAAGGGCGCGCCGATCACCATGATGTCGCTGCCGCAGGCTTTCAGGAAGTCGGCATATCGTTCCGCCTTGTCGATCAGCGCGCGCTGGGCCTCGGGCTCAGCGAAATCGCCGGCTGCCTCCAGTTCCGCGAAGAAGCCGCTGCACAGCGTCAGACCGCGTCTTGTCAGCTCGGCTGCGAAGGCATCGACGGAACCATAGGTCTTGATCGCGTCCTGCCAGTTGAAGGGAGAGAAGGTCAGCTCGACGCCGGTAACGCCTGAGGCCTGGACGCTGTCGAGGATCTTGTCCCAGAAGGCGCGCGGCGCGGCGCGGGCATAGCCGATGATCGCATCATGGCTGTCGACGCCCCAGAAGCCGGGATGGAAGAATGTCACAAGATCGACGCCGAAACGCAGCCTGTCGCCAGTAGCCATAGCCTATCCATTTCTCGAGGCATGACCTACCCGCGTGCAGAAGGTAATTCCGCATCCAATAAGCCATGGATTTTCAACGCATTAAGAAATGGCAATCGTTTGCCATGGCTAGATAATAGCCAAGCCGGTTTTTTAAGCAAGCAATTTTTGGCAAACGTTTGCAATAAATCGCTCCCTGCCTTAAAGTTGCAATTCGAAACATCCGGGAGAATGAAACAAACATGAACAAAAACAAGGATGTGGCTGGAGAGGAGCAAACGGGCGCGTTGATGGCCGATGTCGCGCGGCTCGCCGGCGTTGCGATCTCAACAGTCAGCCGGGCGCTCGCCAATCCCGGACGTGTCAACGAGAAGACGCGCGCCAAGATCAATGCCGCGGCCAGGCAACTGGGCTACACCCCGAACGCGATGGCGCGTGGCCTCAGGGTCGGAAAATCCAACATCATCATGATCATTCTGCCGGGATCGCTCTACTACGGCGCCTCCCAGGTCATTCCGCAGGTGCTGCAGAGTATCAATAAATCGCTGATCCAGGGCGGCTACAACCTGATGATTGCCAACCTTGATCGCGACGAGATTTCCGAACGGCATATTCTCGACCTCGCTTTCGGCGGCAGCGTGCGCGGCGCCATCATCCTGTCGTCGAAGCTTCCGGAGGTGGACGGGCGCTCGCTGGCGAGTTCCGGCCTGCCGATCGTGTCGATGCTGCTCGACATGAGCGATGCCGGCCTGCAGAGCGTCGTTACCAACGACCGCGAAGCCGTGCGCGACGTCACGGCCGAACTGATCCGATTGGGTCATCGACGGTTCTTCTATCTTGCAGGGCCTGAAGGCAACTATCACGATGTCGAGCGTTACGGCGGCGTGCTCGAGGCGCTCAAGGCGGCAGGATTGTCCGAAGACTCGGTGCATCGCTCGGGTGGTCATCTCGATTATCAGCACGGCTTCGACATTGGTGTCCAGGCGGCGGATGATTTCGCCGAGTTGACCCAGAAACCGACGGCCGTCATCGCAACCAGCGATGACATGGCCATTTCTTTTGTCAGCCGTGTCCAGCGGACGGGCTTAAGCATTCCCGGTGATCTGTCCGTCGTCTCCTTCGACGGCTCCCCGGTCTGCGAATTCTGCTCTCCGCCGCTCTCGACGATCAAGCAGCCGGTGGAAGAGATGGGGCGCGCGGCGGTGGATCTCCTGCTCGACGCCATTGACCAGAGGCAGACTACGGCGGCGGTTCGCACCGTCATCCGCAGCAGCCTTATCCCGAGGGAGAGCATCGCCGCTCCGAAGAGCTGACGGAGCCGGCTGCGGCGAATGCCGGCGGTCCCAGTAGTCAAAGGCGCCGATGCCAGATGGCCAAATCTGGAAGATATAACTGTCGGTTCGGCGACAGGTATATATTTTAGTTGTCAGTAATACAATCGTCCGGCAACATGATCGGCTAGCTTCTAGAATTGAGTAATATTGCCACCAGCACGTTGGGGAGACGGGCATGTGTGCAGAGCTTGTCGAGCGCCGATTGGCGGCTATCCTGGCTGCCGATGTGGTGGGCTACAGCCGTCTCCTGGAGGCAAACGAAGAGGAGACGCTTAGTGCCCTTCGTCAGCACCGCCGCGAGCTCTTCGATCCCGCTGTCGCGAGCCACGGCGGGCGTATAATCAAGGTGATGGGCGACGGTTTCCTGGTCGAGTTCGGCAGCGTGCTCAGTGCTGCACGATGCGCAGTCGAAATCCAGCGCGGCATGCTGGAGCGCAACATGGGGATTCCAGCGGACCGGCACTTTGCGTTTCGAATAGGCTTGAACCTGGGCGATATCATCTTCGATGCGGATGATTTTCATGGGGACGGCATTAATGTGGCAGTCCGGCTACAAGCCCTTGCAGATCCTGGCGGCATTGCCTGTTCGGCGGCTGTGCGCCACGAAGTCGGAAACAAGCTCGATCTCAATTTCGCAGACCAGGGCGCCAAGACCGTCAAGAACATTTCCCGTCCGGTCCATGTCTATTTTGCTGATTGGGGCAATGTCGCCTCCGGCGAGGAGGTGCCGCTTACCGCAAGTGGCCACACGCAGGCACCCATCAACAAGCCATCGGTTGCCATCCTGCCATTTGCCAACATCAGCAACGATCCCGCCCAGGAGTTTTTCAGCGACGGCATCACCGAGGACATTATCACTGACCTATCGAATGTTTCAGGCCTCTTTGTACTAAGCCGCAACACTGTCTTCACATGGAAAGGCCGGAGCGAGAACCTGCAGCGCATCGCCAGGGAACTTGGGGTTGCCTATGTCGTAGAGGGCAGCGTCCGCAAGGCCGGCAACCATGTGAGGATCAATGCTGAATTGATCGACGCAGCGAGCGACGGCCACATGTGGGCCGCGCGTTACGACCGCGACCTCACCGACATCTTCGAAGTGCAGGACGAGATCACCAAGGCGATCGTCGAGCAACTAAAGGTCAAGCTGCTCCCGGAGGAAAAGAAGGCAATCGAGCAGGCGCCGACAGAGAGCGTGGAAGCTTATACGCACTACCTCAGGGGGCGCGAGTACTATCATATTGCCTCGCGCTCGAACCATCTAATGGCCAGACAGAGTTTTGCCAGAGCCATCGAACTGGACCCGGGATATGCCCGCGCCTATGCCGGCGTCGCGGTTTGTGATGCGCGTCTGTTGTCCCAGTTTGGCGTTCAAATTCCGGTGGATGACGTTCTCGCGAATACAGCGAAGGCCCTCGCTATTGATCCCAATCTGGCGGAGGCACACGCGGCCAAAGGGCTTGCTTTGGCGGTCGCCGGCAATCGCGCCGAGGCGGTTTCTGCATTTCAGCAGGCGTTGTTGCTCGGCCCCAATTGCCACGAAGCCAATCGGTACTATGCCGAATTTTGCGTCACCGAAGGTCAGTTCGAGCTGGCGGCCACCTACTTTCAGCGTGCGATGGAAATCAAGCCTGGAGATTATGGCGCGCCGATCATGCTCGTACACGTCTTTCGTTCCCTAGGGCAGGCAGACAAAGCCGAGAGCTTTGCTCGAATCGGGATAAAAAAGGCTGACCAAGAAATGCGGCTACACCCGGAGAACGCCAATGTTGCCTGTCTTGGAGCGACCGTACTGGCATTTCTCGGTGAGCGCGATCAGGCACTGGAATGGTTGGCTCGCTCCCTGGCAACCGATCCCAACGACATAAACATTCAATACAATGCCGCCTGCACTTATGCGCTGCTTGGCGAGATCGACCGCGCGATTGACGTGCTTGAGGTATGGATGCCTCAGGTCGGCGGAGAAATGAGGCTCTGGTTCAAGAACGATTCCGATCTCGACTCCATTCGCAGTCACCCGCGCTATTCGAGATTGGTTGCGCTGTCCGAATAACGCCAAGTACATCTGGCAGGCTGTTTCTAATTCTATTTTATTACTTGCTAAAATTCTTGCGAGCGCCGAATGTCAACTTAAAATGGCAATCATAAAAGTCTTTTGAGGGGAGAGCGAATGGGCACCCGGTTTAGACTTTTTGTACAGCCTCCATTTGAAGATGCACGGTCTAGTCCTGAGATTGTTGAAGTATCGTCTCCGCTGGGTAGCCTGACAGCTGGTCCGGCCGACAATCGCATGTTCGTTGTGGAGCCGGTCGGCAAGACCGGTCCTTACGGTGTGAACCGCGGGCCGCTTGGAACGCCGTACATGTATCTGCCGCCCTGGACCGGCAAAATCCTGGAGCCGGCCACCCCCGACGAGTGCGGCAATTTCGACTATCTCCGACCTTCGATGGCTGGCTTCGAAGCCGCGCATATTTTTGGTTGCGTGCGATTCACCCTGGATGTGTGGGAGCGCTATCTCGGCCAGCCGCTCACCTGGCATTTTCGCGATCATTATGACCGTCTGGAAATCTCGATCCTGCCGCGATGGGACAACGCTCAGTACGGCTATGGTTTCCTCGAAGTTGGGAGCCAGTTCGAGAATGACGGGCACGTCCTTCCCTTCAGCCTGGATTTCGACGTCATCGCTCATGAGGTGGGGCACGCGATCATCTTCAGCGTACTGGGCGTGCCGCGCCCGGGAACCGAGTACCCCGAATATCTTGGCTTCCAGGAGGCCTTCTCTGACTGCGTGTCGCTGATCGCGGCCATGCATTTTCCGTCCGTGATCGACAATGTTCTCGCGGAGACGCGCGGTAACCTCTACCGCGCAAATCGCCTTGCGCGCTTTTCGGAATTTTCGCCGCATCGGCAGATACGGTCGGCAAACAACAAAAGGACGATGGCCGAGTTCGCTCGTGGGTGGAAGGACGAGCATGCGCTCTCGCAACCACTCACCGGCGCGATATTCGACATCCTCGTCGACATCTTTCATGAGAGCCTGGTAGCGCGCGGCTTGATCTCGCCTGCCGTTGAGGATCTCGCAGATATCGCCGAGTTCGATCCGGCTGCCGAGGCTCCCGTGCAGCATGCTTTCGACCGCGCTTTCGCACGCAACCCAGATGGTTTTGTCGAAGCACTGCTCGACGCACGCGATATCGTCGGGACGTATCTGGCGGAAACCCTGTGGGCTCTTGCTCCCGACTTTCTGGATTACGGCGATGTCGCGAGGACGATGCTTACGATTGATCGGAATGAAAGTGGCGGCCAATTCGCAAGAATCATCAGCAGAAACTTCGGGCAACGGGCGATCGGCGAATTGCACGCCGGCGCGCACGTTAAAGGCGGCGAGCATCGGAGCCATGTCCTCTCTGCGCGGACGTTACTGCCGATAGATTATCTAGAGCTTCCGAAGATGACCTTTCGCGAGAAAGTTCTGCTGTCGGGATTAGGCATCGGTCAATAATCAGCTAGATGGAGGGAGACGTGGCAGACGAAGAAACTTTACTCGGAGTATCAGCGGTATATCTGTTTGGGCGTGAACTCAGTGATCTGATCATTAGAGGCAGCGTTTACGGGTCTCTCAAGATACCTAAAACAGGAAAAAACAATTTTCTGAGGCGCCAGCTTGGTTCGGACGAGGCCACTCTCGCGCGAATCTATGCGTTCTCTTTCGAGGGAGTTTTCGTTGAACTGGGGCGGCCGGCAATCTTCATTGTACACGGCTCCGGCGCGGATCCCGATGGTCCCCCTCCGAGCTCCCTCAGGTATGACAGCTTGTCTCGGTCCCCTGGTTCAAGCGCCCGAACGGGTCTCGGTTCCCAAATTGGAGCTCTCGCTAGGGAGATGAGGGTCTGGATCTATGACAAGGCCGATCTCTCGATGAGACTCGATGCCGAAACGGGAACCCTTGAGCAAATCCTGCTCTCGGCCGAGGTTTCGGCCGATCCCAGAGGAACGGCGAGCGGCGGAATGTCCCGATCGGGCGGCGCCCTGTCCCGCTCCGGCGGCGTGATGTCAAGATCAGGCGGGTTCATACCTCGCAGATCGGGCGATAATGATTGATCTACTGATAGGGACGGACCAGGGAGGCCAACATGTCCGAGGATAAGGCTGAAGTAGAGGTTAAAATTGATAATTTAGACCCGGACCCTGTGGAGGCTCCGTTATTTGCAAACAAGAATTTCAAAATCGTGGGCCATGGCTTTAGCAACAAAGATCTCGATGTATATATATCAACCGACAAAGGAGGCAGTAATAAAATTTCAGAAATAAAAGTGTCGATTGATGGTCATACTACAATTACAGACGATTTTTTGATGGTAGTTGCCAAGCCAGAGCTTGGCGCTCCGATGAAGACAGTCTTGTGGGTTGCTGTAGAATTGAACGGTAAGTTTCAAGACGCCAAAAAAGGATTCAAAGTCGTCTGACTTTCGAGCGGTCACCTCGATAGAAGTTGGCGGTCTGCGACTTCGCCAGCTACCGCCTTAATGCGGAATCCGTCTGTCGGTCGCATCCGATGCGACTGGTTCCAATCCCATCGAGAGCGAGAATTGCCGAACGATCTGTTCTCGTTGGAAGATTCCGGCGGCCGCGACTGCCGACGAGGGAAATTCGTAAGCGTCCGGCGATAGTTCCCGCAGGCCCATTGCCCTCCATCAAAACTTCGTCTGACCCCATCAGTCGGCGCGTCGTGCTACGAAAAATCACAACACCGAGCGACTTGAAATGTCAGGTCCGCGCGGTGGAATTTGAAATTCCGAGCACGCATATGGACCTCTCGAAGATCAAGACGCTGATCGACTTTGTCGGACGATCGAACATTACCGAGCTGACGGTGACGGAGAAGGACGTGACGGTTCGGATCTTCCGCACGTCGCAGGGTCAGGAGGCTGCTGCCGAGCCCCAGCAAAAGGCAGGATCGACGACAAGCCTTGGCAACGATGCTGGCACCGATACGCCTTCGAGGCATGAGAAAACCTATGCGGTGAAGGCGCCGGTCTTCGGCGTTCTGCATCGGACTCCGGCGCCCGGGGAGCTACCATTCGTCACGATCGGTGACGAGGTGGAAGAGGGGCAGACGCTTTTCATCATCGAGGCGATGAAGGTCTTCAACACGATCGCTGCGCCGCGGTCGGGGCGCATCACGCATCTCACCGAAATCGACGACGGCGAGGTCGAGACCGGCGATCTGCTCGCGGAGATTGCATGATGCTGGAAACGCCTGAACAGTCTGCGGCAGGCCGCTTCGATACCGTCCTGATCGCCAATCGCGGCGAGATCGCAGTCCGGATCCAGCGCGCCTGCCGCGAGCTCGGTCTGAAGACGGTCGCCATCTGCTCCGAGGCTGACAGGGAAGCGCCCTACGGCAGCACCGCAGACAGCCTTCTCTGCATCGGCCCGTCGAGTGCCGCCAAGAGCTATCTCAATCAGGATGCCATCCTTCTGGCGGCGCGTCTGGCCGGTGCCGGCGCCATCCATCCGGGTTACGGCTTTCTATCGGAAAACGCCGCCTTCGCCGACGCCGCCGAAAAGGCGGGATTGACCTTCATCGGTCCGACCTCGTCCTCGATTGCGACCATGGGCGACAAGATCTCTGCAAAGCGGGCGATGATGGCAGCCGGCGTCCCCTGCGTTCCCGGTCCGGATACCGCGCTGCCCGATGACCCCGCCACGATCGAGCGCATAGCGCTCGAAATCGGATATCCCGTCATCATCAAGGCAGCCGGCGGCGGCGGCGGACGCGGCATGCGCGTCGTGCCAAAGGCCGACGTGCTGCATGAAGCAATTGCGCTGACGCGGGAAGAGGCCCGCAAGGCCTTCGGCTCACCTTCGCTCTACATGGAGAAATTCTTAGAGCATCCGCGCCACATCGAGATACAGGTCATTTGCGACGATCACGGCAATGCCGTGTGGCTAGGGCACCGGGATTGCTCGATGCAGCGCCGCCATCAGAAAGTGATTGAGGAGGCGCCGGCGGCGGGAATTGTGCCCGATATCATCCAGCCGGTCGGCATGGCCTGCGTGCAGGCCTGCCTTCAAATCGGCTACCGGGGTGTCGGAACCTTCGAATTCCTCTACGAGGACGGTGCTTTCTATTTCATCGAGATGAACACGCGACTTCAGGTCGAACATCCCGTCACCGAGATGACGAGCGGTGTCGATATCGTCCAGGCGCAGATAAAGGCAGCTCAGGGCCACGTTCTTGGTCTCAACCAAGGCGACGTGACATGCGAAGGCCATTCCTTCGAATGCCGCATCAACGCCGAGGACCCGGAAACCTTCCTGCCCTCGGCGGGTGTCGTCACCCACCTGGCTTTGCCGGCGGGACCAGGCATCCGCGTCGATACGCATATTCACGCCGGCTACAAGGTCTCGCCCTATTACGATTCGCTGATCGCCAAGCTGATCGTCCATGCGCCGACGCGGGCGGAAGCGATGACAAGAATGCGCGAGGCGCTTGCCAGCACTGAGGTCGAGGGGATTTCCACCAATATCCCCTTCCTGCGCGCTCTGTTCGAGGACGGCGCATTCGCGCAGGGCGAGACGGACATTCACTATCTCGAAGAATGGCTGAAGCTGCGGAGGGCGGCATGAGCGCGATCGATTTCAGCGATCCGGCGACCATCGCATTCCTCGCCGAGGCGCTGACGGTCGCCGGTGTGAACGGTCTCGAAATCTCCCGGCCGGGCGGACAGCTTCGCATCGTCGTCGCCGAAAAAGGCGGCGCCCGGATCAGCTCGACCAACGCGACGCCCCGTGCTCCCGGTTTGACATCGGCTGTCGTGAAGGCGCCAATGGCGGGCCGCCTCTGCCTCGATCATCCGGCGTCCGCCGTACCGCAAAAACTGCCGCGCTCCGTATCCGATGCAGATATCGTCGGGTTCGTCGGGGTAGGGCATATCCTGCTTCCCCTTCGCGCCGGCCGTTCCGGTGTTTTGACCAGGCTGCTCGCCGAGCCCGGAGCGCTGGTCGGCTTTGGCGATCCTCTGTTCGAAATCGAGCTCCCATCATGATCGCCACGACGAACAGACATGCATCGCAACGCGAGATCGTTCCGGCCACCAAAAGCCGGGCGCGGGTTTCCTCGATCGGCGCCAGATCCTTCCTGCTCGAGGCGCCCGGCGACTTCGATCTCGTCGCGCAGCGGCGGATCTGGGCTCTGTCCCAGAGCGTGAAAGGCTGGCCGGACCTTGCCGAAAACATTCCGGGCATGACCAACCTGCTGGTGATCTTCAAGGAGACGCCCGAAGATCCGGATGCGGTGGTCGCCCGGCTGCTGGAGGCATGGGAGAATGCGCGCAGCATCGATCTCAACGGCAAGACCATCGAGATCCCCGTCGATTATGGCGGCGAATATGCGACGGATCTGCCGGCCCTTTGCGATCTGTCGGGCTTGAGCGATCGCGAAGTCGTCCGCATCCATCATGAAGCGACCTACCGTGTCTTCGCCTTGGGCAGCGCGCCCGGCTTCGGTTATCTGCATGGTCTCGATCCGCGCATCTACATGCCCCGAAAGACCGTGCCCTCGCTGAAGATGCCGAAGGGCTGCGTGACCATCGGCGGCATGCAGACTGGTGTTGCCATGCTCACAGGTCCGAATGGCTGGAATTCCATCGGCTTCGCGGCACTTGAGATGTTCGACCCCGCCTCATCGAGACCCGCCATGATGGCGCCTGGAGATACGGTGCGGTTCCTGCCGGCGAGGATCGAGCTATGATCGAGATCTTGGAAAGCGGTCCGTTCAACACGGTGCAGGATCTTGGCCGCCCCGGCTATCGCAATATCGGCGTATCGGCCAGCGGCGCGATGGATCCGCTTGCGGTCCGCATCGGCAACATTCTCGTCGGCAATGATGAAAATGCCGCCGCGATAGAGGTGCAGACCTTCCCGTTCAGCCTGCGTTTCGAGCGACGCGTGGCCTTTGCCGTGACCGGCGCCGACGGCAATCCTCATCTCAACGGAATGGAACTGCTTGCCTGGTGCGCTTACATCGCGGAGCCCGGACAGGTTCTCGAACTGAACCAGCCTCCACGGCTGGCGCGCTCCTATATTTCGGTCGGAGGCGGGCTGGATATTCCCGTTGTCATGGGTTCGCGAAGCACGTCGCTGCGCGGCGGTTTCGGGGGCAATGCCGGCCGGCCTCTCGCGAAGGCCGATCGGATCGCGGTCGGCGAGGACGCCGAAATCGCCATGCTGCCAGCCTCGGGTCTTGCCGTCGTCGAACCGGCCGTGGCACTGCGCGATGTCTTCCCGGCTGCTGTCGACGGCACGCTGCCGATCCGCGCCCTGCCGGCCGGCGAGCACGATCTTTTCGCAGGCGATGGCGAAGCTTTCTGGAGCCGGATCTGGAGGATTTCCTCCCGAAGCGACCGGACGGGCTACCGCTTATCAGGCGAACCGATCAAGCCGACGACGTCCATCGAGATGCGCTCCCACGGCGTCGTGCCCGGCGTGATCCAGGTTCCGCCCGGCGGCGAACCGATCGTGCAGATGAGCGATGCCAACACTGCCGGCGGCTATCCGAAGATCGCCGGCGTGATCGAATGCGATCTCTGGCGGCTCGGGCAAGCCCGCATCGGCGCCCGCCTGAACTTCGTTCGCTCGACGCATGCGGAGGCACGCAAGGTGGAGCAGGCTATCGCCCGCTATGTCGAGGACGTCAGGCAGACATCCCGAATGGTCAAGCGCGCCCTGAAGGCGATGGCCTAATGCATGTCGCCCAAGAGACCGTCAAAAGGAGGAACTGATGAAGATCGATCTGAATTCCGACATGGGCGAAGGATTTGGTCCCTACCGGCTGTGCGACGACGAGGCGATGATGAAACTCGTCTCGTCGGCCAACATCGCCTGCGGTTTCCACGGCGGCGACCCGGATACGATGGGACGCATGGTCCGGCTTGCGAAGCTGAACGGCGTCGGCATCGGCGCGCATCCCGGTTTGCCTGATCGGCCGGGTTTCGGCCGGCGCGAAATAGCGTTTCCGGCAGATGAGCTTCGCCAGCAGATGCTCTATCAGCTCGGCGCACTGATGGCGATCGCCAAAGCCGAGGGTGTCACTGTCTCCCATATCAGCTTCCACGCGGCCATGGGCAATATGGTCAACCGCGATCCTGTGCTGGCCGATCTGATGATGGATGCGATCGCCACGGTCGATGCTGGTCTCGTCGTCTTCGTGACCCATGGCAGCGAGATTCAGCAGGCGGCCAGACGCGCCCGTTTGAAGACGCTGGCGCTTTTCCTTGCGGACCGGGCCTATGACGCCGGCGGAAAACTCGTCGCGCGCGGGCTCGCTGGCGCCGTCATCAAGGACGAAGCTGCGGTGCGTGCGCGTGTGCGACAATTCCTCCTTAAGGGAAGCGTCGAGACGATCGACGGAGCCGTGATCGCGATGCCGGCCCGCTCCATTCTCGTCCACAGCGACACGCCCGGCGCCCTCGAGCTTGCCGGCATCGTACGCGGCGAAATCGAAGCCACGGGTGCTGCGCTCGCGCCTGCCGCCGAACTCGCCGACTGACGCAATCCCGATCGCCCCCGGGCGGTTTCCCGTTCCCATCTCTCATCGAAGGACCATGTCGATGTCCGTCATTGCTGACCGCCTGAAAAACGTCTCCATCTCCGCATCCGCCGCCATGACCCAGCGCGCCAGGGAACTGGCCGCCAACGGCATCAAAGTTGTCAGCCTCTCGTCCGGCGAGCCGGATTTCCCCACTCCGGCGCACGCGATCGAGGCGGCCCATGCGGCCGCTCTTGCGGGCGATACGAAATATCCTCCGATGGACGGCACACCGGCGCTGAAGTCCGCCATTATCAGGAAGTTCAAACGGGACAACAATCTCGACTATGATGCCAGCCAGATCGTCGTCTCGGGCGGCGGCAAGCAGGTGATCTTCAATGCCATGCTGGCAACCTGCAATCCGGGCGACGAGGTCGTCATTCCGACACCCTCCTGGGTCAGCTACGCCGATATCGTCAAATTCGCCGGTGGCGTCCCGGTCGCCGTCCCCTGCCACGAGCAGGCCGGCTTCAAGCTGCGTCCGGAAGATCTGGAGGCAGCGATCACGCCGCGCACCAAATGGCTCTTCCTGAATTTCCCGAACAATCCCACCGGAGCCGCCTGCTCCCGGGCGGAGATGGCTGCCATCGCCGAGGTCATGCTGCGTCATCCCAATGTCTGGATCATGACCGACGATATCTATGAACACCTGGTCTATGACGACTTCCAGTTCTGCACGATCGCCGAAGTCGAGCCCCGGCTCTATGATCGCGTCCTGACGATGAACGGCGTTTCCAAGGCTTACGCGATGACAGGCTGGCGGCTCGGCTTTTGTGCCGGGCCGAAAGACTTGATCTCCGCCGTCAGCAACGTCAACGGACAGAATGGCGGCGGCATCGCGACGCTGACGCAGGCTGCGGCGACTGCGGCGCTCGACGGGCCTCAGGATCTCTTGAAGGAGCGTGCCGCGATCTACAAGGAAAGACGCGACTTCGTTCTCGACAGATTGTCTGAGGTGGAAGGGCTGCGCTGCCATAGGCCCGAAGGCGCCTTCTACATCTACCCCAATATCTCGGGGCTGATCGGCAAGACCAGCAAGGGCGGTCGAAAGATCGAGACCGACGTCGATTTCGTCATGGCGCTCGTCGACGAGCATCATGTCGCGACCGTGCAAGGGGCGGCTTACGGAATGAGCCCCTTTTTCCGGATTTCCTACGCGACGAGCATGGAAAAACTCGGCGAAGGATGCGCGCGCATAGCTCAATTTTGCAAGGATATGCGCTGATCGGCGTCGCACTTTAGATCTGAATTCAGATCTAAAGCAAAGGAAGGGAGCATGATGTCGTCCGAAAACCGCTCACACTTTTCGGCATCATGCTCTAGCTTTTCAGCCGCGCCGTCAGCTCGAGAAGGATGTCTCTGACGGCGAGGGCCGGTTCCGACAGGGGATTCTGGTCGGAAACGCACAGCGACAGGGTTTCTTCGATCCGTGGAGAGACGAGCCGGCAGATCAGCGGCTCACTCGATTCCGATACGATGCGATCGGCGATGGCTTTCGGCATGATCGTCGCGCCGAGGCCGCTGCCCACCGCGCGGGCCAGCGTCCGGACAATTTCGACTTCCGCCACGACTTTCAAATTGGTGCGCGTGCGGGTGAAGGCGGTATCGACCGCGCGGCGGACGAAATTATAGGCCGGCGGCAACAGCAGCGGTATTCCGTCGAGAGTATTGACCGGAACCGGTTTCGCATCCGCTTCGATTGCAAAGTCCCGATGCGCCACAAGGAAAAACTCTTCGCTGAGGATCGGCTCGAACCGGACACCCTTGATCGGTCCGGTTCCATGGAGAAGCGCCATCTCCAGCCGGCCGTTCATGATCATCTGGCTATAGGTCTGGCCGACGCTTTCGGTCAGGTGCAGCAGGATACCGGGATGCCGTTTGCGGGTCTCCGCCAGGAGGTCGACCGACAGCGTGGCGGCACTGCTGAACGGCACGAGACCGACGGACACACGCCCGGCAAGCGAATTACCGGCTGCGGATGCATCCGCTTGCGCCTGCTCCATTTGCCGAAGGATAATCTGCGCATGGCGGTACACCGCATGTCCCGCATCGGTCATGCTGACGCCCTGCTGGCTGCGGATCAGCAGCTTGTGGCCGAAATGCTCCTCCAGTGCTGCAAGCTGCTGACTGAGCGCCGGCTGGGCGATATGCAGAAGGTCCGCCGCTCGCGTGATGCTGCCGCTGTCGACGATCACGATGAAAGATTTGAGGCGTCTGATGTCCATGAGGATCGGGGTACCGTTCTGATCTGCGCGGCTTACATTTGCAGACACGCATTGCTTTTGCAACGCGACGCCGTCGCTACTTTCCTCAGGCCCGGACGCAGCAAGCTGATGCCCGGCATCAGCTCTTTCTCTTCTTCAGCAGCCTGCGCCGGCTCCATAACCGTTGCTTATTGCTCCAGAGATAATCGGTCTTAGGCAAGGGGTTTAAGCTTCGCTACTGTCTCAATCAACAACAAGGGAACGACAATGCCATTCTCCGACTACAAGACCGCACTGGTGACCGGCGCATCCTCCGGTATCGGCGCAGCCGTGGTTGAGCGGCTCCGCCGGGAGAACATCGAGGTCCATGCGGTTGCCCGCAGTGCCCAAGCGCTGCAGCAGCTGGCCGCACGGACGGGCTGCATCGCCCACGTCATCGACGTGACCGACCGTCAGGCCATGGCCGAGCTCACCCGTCGGGTGGAGTTCGATATTCTCGTCAACAATGCCGGTGTCGACCGGCCGAAGAAGTTCCTGGAAGCCGAGGACGGCGATATCGATCTCATCGTCGACGTCAATCTCCGGGCGGTCCTGCACATCTGCCGCATGGTCGTGCCCGGCATGGTGGCGCGCGACCGCGGGCACGTCATCAACATCTCGTCGATCGCCGGTGCCTACAATTTCGGCGGCAACTCATCCTACCACGCCACCAAGGCCGGGGTGAGCATGCTGTCCAACCAGCTGCGCATCGACGCTTTCGGCAAGCGGGTACGGGTCACGGAAATCTGCCCCGGCCGGGTCGCCACTGACATTTTCAATCACGTCCACGGCGATGACCCCAGCATCCGCGAACGGTTCATCGACGGCTTCGAACTGCCACAGGCCGCCGATATCGCCGACGCGATTGCCTTCGCCATAGCAGTCCCCGTCGCCGTCAACATCGGGCACATGGAGATCACGCCGACGCTGCAGGTCATGGGCGGCCTGCAGACGGCAAAGCCCCAGCCTGCGGCGAAGCTGGATCAATCCGAGGAGCCAAGCCCGTGAGCGGTTTCGACCTTTCGGCAATCCTGGGAAATCCGGAATATACCGCCATGCTGCTGCATGGCATCGAGATGACCTTCATCATCTATGCCGGCTCCTGGTCGATGGCGATGGCGCTGGCACTGCTGCTGCTGGCGTTGCGTTTGTCGCCCTTTCGCTTCGGCGATCCGTTAGTTGCCGCTTACGTCTCCTACCACCGGAACGTCCCCACCCTGGTTCAGCTGATGCTGTGGTACTTCGGGATTTTCACCCTGATGCCGAGCGGGGTAGCCGAATGGCTGGCCGTCCATAATGCCGAGGCCATTTTCGCGGTGATCGGGCTCGGGCTTTGCCAGGCGGCCTATTTCAGCGAAGATCTTCGGTCGGGCGTGCGCTCGGTCAGCCCCGGCCAAATGCAGGCAGCCCGCGCCCTTGGCCACGGCTATGTCTCGGCGATGCGTTTCGTCATCATGCCGCAGGGCGTGCGCAACGCGCTGCCGCCGCTCATCAATCACAGCGTTTCCCTGTTCAAGAACAGCAGTCTCGCCGTCGTCATCGGAGCCTCGGAACTGACCCATGCCGTCAAGGAAATCGACAACCTCAGCTTCCGGACCTTCGAGATCTACCTGGTCGGCACGATTCTCTACCTTTTCTTCTCGCTCGTGATCATGAGCATCGGCGCCTATCTGTCGATGCGCACCGATCCTGCCAGGAGTGCGCGCGCATGATCCACGACATGATCGCCATCGTCCAAGACTACTGGCTGCTGCTGCTGATCGGCCAATATCCCAATGGGCCGCTTGGCGGGCTCGCCAACACGCTGATCCTCTCGGCGCTCAGCATCGCTCTCGCCTTTCCGGTCAGCATCCTGTTCGCACTGGCGCGGCTCTCCAGGTCGCCGCTGCTGCGCTGGCCGGTCACGGCACTCGTCTATTTCACCAGAGGCGTGCCGCTGCTGATGCTCATCCTGTGGAGCTATTTCCTCGTTCCGCTGCTGACCGGCGCCGATGTACCGAGCTTCGTGACGATGCTGACGACACTCGTGGTCTATCAGAGCGCGTTCCTGAGCGAAGTCGTCCGTGCCGGCATCGTCGCGCTCGGACCGGGCCAGATGGATGCGGGGCGTGCGCTTGGCCACAGCTATATCGGTGCGATGCGCTTCATCATCCTGCCGCAGGCGCTCTACAACATGATCCCCAGCATCATCTCCACCTTCGTCTCGACGATCAAGGACACGACGCTCGGCTACGTGATCAACGTGCCGGACCTGACCTTTGCCGCAAGCCAGGTCAACAACCAGCTCCTGACGCAGCCTTTCCAGGTCTTCCTCATTCTGGCGATCGTATACTTCGCCATCTGCTGGACGCTCACCTACTTCGCAAATCGCCTCGAGCGGAGCATCACGCGGCGGCGTGCGGGACTTTCCAACCTTCCCTCTGCCGCCTTGGTCGCGCCATCGAAAATCATATCGGAGCAGCTATGACCATGTCAGTTTCAGCACAGGAATTGCAGACGATCCGGCTTTCGCAGGTCTGCAAGAGCTACGGCGACTACCCGGTCCTGAAGGACATCGATGCGCAGGTCTCGCGCGGAGAGGTCGTGGTCATCTGCGGGCCGTCCGGTTCGGGAAAATCGACGCTGATCCGCACGATCAATCGCCTCGAGGAGATCAACAGCGGATCGATTACGCTCGACGGGCAAAACATTCACGCCGCCATGCGGGCAAAGGAACTCAATGCACTGCGCAGCCGGATCGGCTTCGTATTTCAGAACTTCAACCTGTTTCCGCACCTTTCGGCGGTCGAAAACGTGTCGATGTCGCCGATCCGAGTGAAAGGCGTGGCGCCGGATGTTGCTGAGGACAAGGCCCTCAAGCTTCTCGATCGGGTCGGCCTTGCCGATAAGGCCCGGGCCTATCCCGGTCAACTCTCGGGCGGCCAGCAGCAGCGGGTGGCAATCGCCCGCGCCCTTGCCATGGAACCGCCGGTGATGCTGTTCGACGAGCCGACCAGCGCGCTCGATCCTGAAATGGTCGGCGAAGTGCTGGCCGTCATGAAGAGCCTGGCGTCGGAAGGCATGACCATGCTTTGCGTCACCCACGAAATGGGTTTCGCGCGCGACGTCGCGGATCGGGTCTGGTTCATCGATGCCGGCCAGATCCTCGAAATGGCGACCCCCGAGGAATTCTTCAACAATCCACGCCATCCCCGGGCGCAGCGTTTCCTCGCTGATCTCAGGCATTGATATCAACCACCAAAAACAAAGGAGAACAGCAATGAACTGGAAATACCTAACCCTCACCGTCGCATTTGCCGGCATGGCGGCCGCCGTGCCCGCAAAAGCCGATCAGCTCGACAACATCATCTCGGCGAAAACCCTGCGCTGCGCGACGTTCGCCGACGTTCCTCCCTTCGCGTCACCCGATCCGAAGACCCGCGAAATGGCCGGTTTCGACGTCGATCTCTGCGGCGCCATCGCCAAGGAATTGGGCGTCAAGGCTGAGATCAAGCCGGTTTCAGTCGAGGCGCGCGTGCCCGAGGTCAAGCTCGGCCGGGTCGACATCACCGTTGCCAACCTTGCCTATACTCTGAGCCGTGCTGAGCAGATCCAGTTCAGCGATCCCTATTATCTCGCCAAGGAAATGCTGATCGTGCCGGCGGACGATGCCGGCAAGAAGAAGGCCGATTATGCGGGCCAACGCATCGCTTCGACCAAGGGTTCGACGTCGGAAATGTCGATCAAGCTCAACAAATCCGACCCGCTGACCTTCCAGGATACAGCCTCAGCCTATCTCGCCGTCCAGCAGGGCAAGGCGCGCGGCATGGTGGCCAACACCATGACGACGACCAAGTTCGTCAATGAATCGAAGAGCAAGGGCAAGCCAATGCGGATGATCGAGGAGCCGATGCTGTATCAGCCGATCGGCATCGGCATGGCCAAGGATCAGCCGGCGCTGACCGCCAAGATCAACGAGATCCTTCGCAAGCTCGACACATCGGGCGAGATCAACAAGATCTGGGACAAGTGGCTCGGCCCGGATACCGAATACAAGATGACGCGCACCGACAAGGTCGTATCCCTCTCCGAGCTAAAGTTCGACCCGATCCCCTAAAGCATGATGCCGAAAAGTGTGAGCGGTTTTCGGACGACATCATGCTCACCTTCTTCGATTTAGACCCGGAATCCGATTTTGGCCGACCCGGCCCAAAATCATCCGGATCTGGGCCGACCGGCCTCGGCGTCATCCGATGACAATGTCCAAACGAAATCAGACGGCGGGACATGCCCGCCGTCGGCCAACGAAGGGAGGCATCCATGATCCATATTAAAGATATTGCCGAACGGCCAAGCAAAGCCGATATCGACGCCGTTTCCAAGTTTTCGCCCGCGACGATCCACGAGGCCCAAGGGCGCCGCGGAGCCCTTTCCTCCCGCCTGAAGCCCGTCGACTACCGCATGAAACTCTGCGGTCCGGCCTTTACGGTGAAATGCGCGCCGCGTGACAACATCATGCTGCAACTCGCCATCAACTACGCAAAGCCGGGCGATATCATCGTCGTATCGGCGGGCGAATACGAAGAGGCCGGATCCTTCGGCGACGTTCTCGCCAATGCCTGCCTGGCAAAGGGCATCGGCGGTCTCGTGACCGACACCGGCGTGCGCGACACGCTTCAGCTTAGGGAGCTTGGCTTTCCGGTCTTCTCGCTCAGCGTCTGCATCAAGGGAACGGTAAAGGAGACCATCGCGGCGGTGAACGACACGATCATCGTCGGCGGCGAAATCATTCATCCCGGCGACATCATCGCCGGCGATGCCGACGGCCTGGTGATCGTGCGCCGCCAGGAAGCGCAGGAAGTCGCCAGGCTGTCACAGGCCCGCGAAGATGCCGAGGCCGGCTATATCGCGGCATATAAGCAGGGCAAATCGGTCATCGAGGTCAGCAATCTCGAACCGGTGCTGAAAGCCAAGGGCCTCGTCGTCGACATCTGACGCGACAGCGCAATAGCTATCAGTCCTGCCACTTTATAGGGCGGCTGGTCTTTTCGGCCAGCCGCCTTATGCAAACCGGGCGGTTCAAACGCTTTCGGGCGTAATCGTTTCGAAGGGAACCACCCGCTGAAGGATGGTTGTGCTGTCGCGGTGTTCCAGCGCTGCGATCATCGTCGCGATCAATTCGTCCGATATCTGATCCAGCGGATGGCACAATGCCGCCATGATTAGGCCTTCCGTCAAGCCCTTGCGCGTTTCCGGGCCGATGTCGCGGCAGACGACCCTGACCTTATCTCGCTTTTCGACCGGCGCTTCGCGAAGAGCGCGCAGCACACCGGAAATTCCCCCTCCAACGATGAAGATACCTCTGAGGTCATCGAGTTCGGAAAGCAGCTGGCTGACGATCCGGTAGGCTTCCTGCGGCTCCTCATGTGTCGGCCTGCTGTCATCCACCTGAAGATGGGGCGCGTGCTCGCGCATATAGGATCGAAAGCTCGCATCGGAGACATCCTGGCACTGATAACGATGATTGCCGATGAACACGGCGATCCGGCCGGGCATCGGCGTGGTCTGAGCCAGAAACCATGCGGCGGTCCGCCCGAGTTTCCAATTGTCGGTGCCGACGAAGCCGGCACGATCCCGGGCAGACTGATCGGTTATGTATGCAACGACTGGCTTTCCCCTCTCCTTGAGGGATTGGATGGTCTGCCCGATTAACGGGTGGTCGCCCGCAATGACAGCAACTGCATCACAGCGTTTACCAAGCGCTTCGAGACGATCTGCAATATTTTGTGGCTCGAGGACATCGACGAAATCGACCACAGCCACGACCTTCTCATGCTGGCGTCTCGCGGCCGCCTCCGTGATCTTGGAGCCGAACAGCCGGTAGAGCTCACGGCTCGACTGCTGGAGAAGAAAGCCGAAACGATAGTTCGGCAGGAGCCGCTGCCTGCGGTCCTCGATCACGCCGCGGCCATAAAATCCAATCTCTTCCGCGGCATTTTGCACCCTCTCGATCGTTTCCGCACGCACTGCGCCGGTACCTCCGAGGATGCGGTTGACCGTGGCGATGCTGACGCCGGACGCCAGGGCAAGATCAGCAATGGTCGGTCTCTTCATGATATATTTCATTCCATTTTTGGATGAAATGAAATGATACATTAATTTCATTAAAACGCAATAGGCATTCCATTTTCGGCATTCGGTTGATACAAATATTCCAGCGAGTTGGGAGCCTTGCTTTGAGGAATTGTTACTCTCGACCGCCTTTTTGGGAGGAAATCACATGAGTTTTTCAATGCGCGCTGTACGCGGGCTGCTGGCTGGCGCTGTTTTCGTTCTTGGCGCTTCTTCTGTCATGGCCGCGAATATTGCTGTCGTCGGCGGCAAGACCGATGACGAATTCTGGAGCCGTATCAAGAAAGGCGTCGATGACGCCCGGCTCGTCGTCGAGAAGAATGGCGGCTCCGTCAGCTATCTGCAGCTGCAGACCTACGACAATCTCGGGCCTGACGCCGCCCAGCTCGTCCGCACGGCCATCAGCCAGGGCGTGACCGGCATCGTGGTGCCCGACTGGGTGCCCGAGGCGGAAGACGAGGCCATCAAGGCTGCCGTCGCTGCGGGCATCAAAGTCATCCTCATGAATGCCGGCAACATCGACAAAGCTCGCGAGCTTGGCGCGATCAACTATGTCGGCTCGGATGAATACACGGCCGGCAAGGCAGGCGGCGAATATTTCGCGTCCAAGGGTGCGAAAAATGTCATTTGCGTCAATACGCTCCCGGGTGCGGCAAACCAGGAGGCCCGTTGCAAGGGTGTCATCGACGGCATCACCGGAAAGGGCGGCACTGGCAAGCAGCTGCCATTGCCGGCGACCAGCTTCGGCGATCAGACGGCAATCGCCGAGGCCGTCAAGGCGACACTGCTCCAGGACGACACCATCGACGGCGTCCTCAATGTTGGGGCTTCCGACGCTGATGCGGCTGCAAGCGGGATCGCTCAGGCGAACAAAGTCGGCAAGGTCGCGCATGGCACCTTCGACCTGAATGCCTCGGGGCTTGCCCGCATCAAGGACGGTTCGCAGACCTTTGCGATCGACCAGCAGCCTTACCTGCAGTCGCTGCTGGGGGTTTCGCTTCTCGCCGCGCATATCGACTACGGCACCAACCTGCCGACCGCACCGGTGCTGACCGGCCCGGGCATCGTCGATGCGGCGAACATCGACGCCACCCTGGCCGGCGTCAAGGAAGGCGCTCGCTGATCGTTCGAAACGGACTCCGGCCCGCGGGATATCCGCGGGTCGAAGTTTATCGAGCGTGCGGACCACCGCGTCCACGCTCCTGGAGATTCACGCCCAAACTGGGGTAGGCATATGAACAATCTTTCATTCGGCAACCTATTGCGCCGTCCCGAGGCGGGTGCATTCCTCGGACTTGTCGGCGTCCTCGTGTTCTTCGTCGTATTCGGCAGCACCAAGTTCCTGGAGCCCGCCGGCGCCGCAAGCTGGCTCAACGTCGCCGCCAATCTCGGCATTATCGCTCTTCCCATCGGACTTTTGATGATCGCAGGCGATCTCGACATTTCGATTGGCGCAATGATCCCGGCCGGCTCCATGACGGTCGCGGTCCTCTCGGGCTACTACGATCTTCCCATATGGGTCGGAATGCTCGGCGCGCTTGCCTTCGGCCTCATCGTCGGGCTGGTCAACGGCTACCTCGTCGTGCACACGGCCGTGCCTTCGCTGATCGTAACGCTCGGCACCCTCTTTGCTGTACAGGGCCTGATGCTTGGCACCTCGGTTCTCGTCACCGGCACCACGAGCGTGGCGCTGACTGCCGACCCCTGGGCAAAGTTTCTTTTCGGGCAATTCCTGGCCGGGTCGTTTCAGGTGATCATCCTGTGGTGGGTGGCCATCACCGCGATCTTCATCTTCTTCATTCACTTCTCGCCTTACGGGAACTGGATTTTCGCGATGGGCGGAGACAAGGTCAGTGCCCGCAACGCCGGCATTCCGACGACCCGTCTGACGATGGTCCTCTTCGTCCTCTCGGCGATGAGCGCCTCCTTCGTCGGCATGTGTCAGGCCATCCTGTTCAATTCCGCGCAGGTTTCGGGCGGAATGACATTCATCTTCAACTCGATCATCTCGGTCGTCGTCGGAGGTGTGCTGCTGACCGGAGGGTTCGGGTCGGTGATCGGGATCTTCTTCGGCACGATCACCTTCGCCGTCGTCAACCAAGGCATCTATTTCACGACCTTCGACCGCAATTGGTCGAGCCTGATCATCGGCGTGATGCTGCTCGTGGCCGTCCTCATGAACAATACGTTCCGCCAGATGGCGCTGACCTATTCACCCAAGAAGAAGAAGTGAGAGCTGAGACATGGCTGGCCCAATTCTTGAACTTGAAAACGTCAACAAGTCCTTCGGCCCGATCGATGTGCTCTATGACATCACATTGAGCGTCCATCCCGGTGAAGTACTTTGCCTGCTGGGTGACAATGGCGCGGGAAAGTCCACCCTGATCAAGACCTTTGCCGGTGTCTACAAGCCGACAAGCGGTGCGGTGAAGTTCGAAGGCCGACCGATCGTCTTCCAGAATCCGCGCGAAGCTGCAGACCTCGGCATCGCGACCGTCCATCAGTTCGGCGGCACCTTTCCGCTGATGAGCATCGGCCGTTCGTTCTTCGTCGGGCGGGAACTGACCAAGGGCTTCGGCCCGTTTAAAATCTACGACCGCAAGGCGGCCAATGAAATCGCGGTCAAGGCCGTGCGCGAGTTCGGCATCACCCGCATCGACGATGGCGATCGCCTGATCGGCGGTCTGTCGGGCGGAGAGCGGCAATCCCTGGCAATCGCCCGAGCCGTCCACTTCGGCGCCCGGGTGCTGATCCTCGACGAGCCGACCGCCGCTCTCGGCGTCAAGGAGGCGGCGCATGTGCTGCGTATCGTCCTGGAAGCGCGCCGTCGCGGCCTGGCCGTCATTTTCATCACTCACAACGTCATTCACGCCATGACGGTGGGAGACCACTTCGCGGTGCTCATCAAGGGTGCGAAGGCGGCCGACTTCCGCAAGGGCGAAAAGACGCGCGAAGAGATTACCGACCTGATGGCAGGAGGCGAGGCCATGGCCGAACTCGAAGCCGAGATCGAGGCGTACTCGACAGCGCATAGCGGACATCCCCCGCCGGTCTGACCGACCGCCGCCGCGGATGAACTCCAGAAACTCTAAAGAGCTCGCCTACCCCGGCGGGATGGCCCAGCACAATCATCGGACGGGTAACAGCCATGAAGATTGCAATCGATCCCTTTATGCATCGCCACCTCTCACTCGAAGAATTGCCCTCGAAGGTGGCTGAACTCGGATACGAGTGGATAGAGCTCAGCCCGCGGGCCGATTTTCTCGAGTGGTTCAAGGCGCCCCGCGTGTTTCCGGCCCGCGCCAAGGCATTCAAGAAAGCGCTTGCCGATGCCAATGTCGGCATTGCCTCGATCCTGCCAATGTATCGGTGGGCCTCGAACGATGAAAATGAGCGGCAAGCTGCCGTCAAGCACTGGAAGCGCGCCATCGAGATCAGTGTCGAACTCGGCGTCGACACGATGAACTCGGAATTCGGCCGCGGGCCCCATCCGGACAAGGGTTCGTGCTACTGCTGCCATACCGGTTCCATGATCGAGGCCTGCGAAGACGCCTGGTGGCGCTCGATGGAAGAGTTGGTGCCGATCTTTGAAAAGGAAGGCATAAACCTGCACGTCGAACCGCATCCCGAGGATTGGTGCGAAACCCTGCAGCCGGCGCTCGATATCATCAGGACGGTCAACTCGAAGAACGTCAAGTTCCTCTATTGCGCGCCGCATACCTTCTATTTTGGCGATGACACCAAGGCGATGCTCCGGGAAGCAAAGGACGTGCTCGCCCATGTTCATGTCGGCGACACTTTCAATCATAAGGCCTCCTCGGGGCTCCGCTACATCCTCAATCCTCCGGGCACGCAGGCCAGGGTGCATCAGCACCTGAACATCGGTCAGGGCGAGGTTCCCTGGGAAGACTTCTTCAGCACGCTGGCGGAGATCGGGTTCGACGGCATCATGACCGCATGCGTCTTCGCCTGGGAGGACAAGGCCGACCACTCCGGCAAGTTCATGCGCGCCGAAATGCAGCGCTTCGTCGACAAATACTGGACCGCGAAATAACGCGCGATGCCCCTCTAGCGGTTCGCGATGCAGCCAGGCGATTGGCGCGAGCGACCGCGACCGGGGTTCTGCCCAGAACGCTTAAACATCACAGACATCATTCCTGGAAGGACAGAAGATGATCAACGGAGAAAGATCCATCGAGCGCCCCCTGCTTTGGGGCATGGTCGGCGGCGGCCGCACCGGGCAGGTGGGCTACAAGCATAGAACCGGCGCCCAGCGGGACGGCACCTACCGGCTTATCTGCGGAGCTTTCGATCTCGACGCCGAGCGTGGACGCGACTTCGGCACGCAGATCGGCGTTACTGCGGACAGGTGCTATGGCGACTATAAGGAACTGATCGCCAAGGAGGCCGGGCGTGAGGACGGCGTCGAGGTCGTCTCGATCGCCACGCCGAACTTCACCCACTACGAGATCACCAAGGCGTGCCTCGAAGCCGGTCTTCACGTGATTTGCGAAAAGCCGCTGTTCTTCACCGTCGCCGAATGCGACGAGGTCGCCAAGCTGGCCAAAGAGAAGGGCCTGATCGTCGGTGTCACCTACGGCTTCACCGGCCATCCGCTGGTTCACCAGATGGCGGCGATGGTCAAGAAGGGCATGCTCGGCGATATCCGCATCGTCGACATGCAATATACCCACGGCTTCAACTCGGGCGACGATGTCGGCGCCGGCGAAGCCTTGAAATGGCGCACCAATCCCAAGACGGCCGGCCCGACCTTCGTTCTCGGCGATATCGGCACGCACCTCTACCATCTCTCCGAAGTAGTGCTGCCGCATATGAAGATCGAAAAGCTGCTCTGCGACCGCAAGGCCTTCATTCCGACCCGTGCGCCACTCGAAGACCATGCGACCGTTCTCATGCATTACGACAACGGCGCCCGCGGCCGTCTCTGGGTATCCTCGGTGAATGCCGGGAATATGGGTTCGCAGCGCTACCGTTTCGTCGGCTCCAAGGCCTCCGTCGAATGGTCTGATTCCCACCCGGACCAGCTGATTTACGAAGTACAGGGTGAACCGAACCGCACTTTGCATCACGGCATGCCCTACCTCGAAGAGGAAAGCCTCGCCTACGATCGCATGGGCGCGCTGCACACCGAAGGCTTGGGCGACAGCTGGGCGAACATCTACCTCTGGATCGCCCAGGCGATCGACGCAAAACGTCGCGGCGACGAGGCATTCCTCAAAGGCCATCATTATCCCGGCATCGAAGCCGGCACCGAAGGTGTGCGCTGGCTGGAAAACTGCGTTCGCTCGGCGGACGCAGGTTCGGCCTGGGTCGAGTTCAAGTGATCGATCAGGGGGCGCGTCGGATCTCCTCCATCCTCCTCCCAGGCGCGTCCCCGACACCCCCTTTTAGCCCGGCACCCTCTTTTAGAAAGACAATGACATGAAACTATCGATCTGCACCGATGTGATGGGCGACCTTTCCTTCACTGACATGCTCGACAAATGCATCAAACTTGGTGTCGAAGGTATCGAGATGACCGGCGGCGGCTGGTCGCGCGGACCGCACTTCCGTGCCGACGAGCTGCTGGCCGACCGGGGCCTGCTCAAGACCAAGTTGAAGGAAATCGAAGCCCGCGGCCTGGAAATCGCCGCGCTGAATTGCTCGGCAAACCCGCTCGATCCGGGTGACATGGGCAAGCGCCACCGCAAGGAAATGGAAGACACCATCCGGCTCGCCGGCGAAATCGGCGTGAAGAAGATCGTCACCATGTCCGGCCTGCCGGAAGCCGCCCCCGGCGACACGGTGCCGAACTGGCTGGTCTACACCAAGAGCTGGCCGAACGAGATGCCTGAGCGCGACCGATATCAGTGGGAAGATCGGGCCTTCCCGCTCTGGCACGGCCTGGTCAAGCTCGCCGATGAAGTCGGCGTCGAAAAATACGCGCTGGAAAACTTCTCGGCCATGCTCGTATGGAACCCCGAGACCCTCTTCCGCCTGCGCAACGAAGTCGGTGCGAAGGTCGGCATGAACCTCGATCCGTCGCATCTGATGTGGATGGGCGCCGACCCGATCGCCTCCGCCCGTGCGCTGGGCAATGCCATCCATCATTGCCATGGCAAGGATACCCGCATCGAGCGGGGCCTCGCCGACGTCAACGGCTTGCTCGAGCTCAAGGACGTAACCGACGTCGCCAATCGCAGCTGGAACTATGTCGCCGTCGGCGCCGGCCATGACCTGCAATGGTGGAAGGAGTTCTTCTCCGTGGTGCGCATGGTCGGCTACAACGATTGGGTCAGCCTCGAGATGGAAGACTTCACCATGTCGACCGAGGCCGGCATCCAATCCTCCATCGATGCACTGCAGGCAACAATCAGCCGCTGATGGACAGGCGCGGGCGGTCGTTCGCCCGCGCTCCCTTTGCATTGGTCGTTTCCTGCGAAGAGGCCGGCGGATCACCATGACAGAATTCAATAGTACTGCGAGGAAACCGACATGACCAAGACATTGGACGTGATCACGATCGGGCGCGCCGGCGTCGACCTCTATGGGGCGCAGGTCGGAGGACGGCTGGAGGATATGGGATCCTTCGAAAAGTATATCGGCGGCAGTCCGACCAACATTGCCTGCGGCACGGCGCGGCTGGGCCTCAAGTCGGCACTGATCTCCCGGGTGGGCGATGAGCATATGGGCCGGTTCATCCGCGAGGAGCTTGCCCGGCATGGCGTCGACGGCAGGGGCGTCGTGACGGATCCCGAGCGGCTGACGGCACTCGTCATTCTCGGGATCCGCGACGAGGAACGTTTCCCGTTGATATTCTACCGGGAAAATTGCGCCGACATGGCGCTTTGCGAGGAGGATATCGACGAGGCTTTCGTTTCCAGCGCCCGTTCGGTGCTGGTGACGGGAACACACCTCTCCCATCCGCGCACGGAAGCGGCCGTGCTCAAGGCACTCGGCTTTGCCCGCAAGCATGACGCCAAAACGGCTCTCGACATCGACTATCGCCCAAACCTTTGGGGGGTGGCCGGCCATGGCGAGGGGGAAAGCCGCTATGTGGCAAGCGGGCAGGTGACCGAAAGACTCCAGACGACGCTTCATCTGTTCGATCTGATCGTCGGGACAGAGGAAGAATTCCACATCGCCGGCGGGACGACCGATACCGTGGCGGCCCTGCGGACCGTGCGGGCCGTGACTGCGGCGACGCTCGTCTGCAAGCGCGGCGCCAAAGGGGCGGTCGCATTCGAAGATGCGATACCGGATAATCTGGACGAGGGCATTTCGGGCGAGGGTTTCCCGGTCGAAGTCTTCAACGTTCTCGGTGCCGGAGACGGCTTTTTCGCCGGGCTGCTGAAAGGCTGGCTTGATGGCGAGGACTGGCCGACCGCGCTCAGATACGCCAATGCCTGCGGCGCTTTTGCAGTCTCCCGTCACGGCTGCACGCCGGCATATCCGTCACTTCAGGAGCTGAATTTCTTCCTCGAGCGCGGCATGACGCGCCCCGATCTGCGCAATGATCCCGAGCTGGAGCAGATACACTGGTCGACCAACCGGCATGGCGACTGGTCTGAGATGCGAGTCTTCGCCTTCGATCACCGGATGCAGCTCGAAAGCATGGCGGGCTACACGGCGTCGAAGGGCGGCGCTTTCAAGGAGCTTTGCCTTGAAGCGGCACTCAAGGTGCAGAACGGGCGTTCCGGCTACGGAATCCTCTGCGACGACCGAATTGGCCGGCGCGCACTACACGCCGCCTCCGGGACCGGCCTTTGGATCGGCAGACCCTGCGAGTGGCCGGGGTCGCGGCCGCTTAGCCTGGAGCCGTCACTCGGTCCCGATTGCGGGGGGCTTTCGGAATGGGCACGCGAGAACGTCGTCAAGGTGCTCTGCTTCTGCCACCCCGATGATGACGATGCGACCTGGGGCCGGCAACTGGCGGAAGTGCGGCGGCTTTACGTGGCCTCGCGCCGCAACAGACTGGAATTCCTGCTCGAGGTCATCCCTTCCAAGGTCGCAAGCATCACCACGGACACAACCGCGACACTGATCCTCCGCTTCTATGCCGAAGGCATTTTTCCTGACTGGTGGAAGCTCGAACCGATGGACGAGCCCGAAGCCTGGGCGAGGGTCTGTGCCGCCATCGAGGAAAACGATCGTCATACAAGAGGGATCGTGGTCCTCGGCCTGGATGCGCCGGAGGACGTGTTGAAGGCGAGCTTTGAAGTTGCCGCGAGCTTCCCACTCGTCAAGGGATTTGCCGTCGGCCGGACGATCTTCGGCTCCGTCGCCCGCGGCTGGTTCGAGGGCTCGATCAGTGATGAAGAGGCTGTCGAAGAGATGGCGAAACGATATTCCCGGCTTTGCACGGTCTGGGACCGTGCGCGGGCGCACGTGCAGGAGGCAGCAGAATGACAACGATACGACTGACCGCCGCGCAGGCCATGATGAAATGGCTCTCGGTCCAGATGACCGAGGATGGCGAACGCTTCATCGAAGGCGTCTGGGCGATCTTCGGTCACGGCAATGTCGCCGGCATCGGAGAGGCGCTGCATGGGATTGGCGACGCCCTTCCCACATGGCGCGGCCAGAATGAACAGACCATGGCGCATGCGGCGATTGCTTATGCGAAGACGCTGAAGCGCCGGCGCGCCCAGGCCGTGACATCCTCGATCGGCCCGGGTGCCACCAATATGGTCACGGCTTGTGCGCTTGCCCATGTCAACAGATTGCCCGTGCTTTTCATACCCGGAGATGTGTTCGCCAATCGCCGCCCCGAGCCGGTGTTGCAGCAGATCGAGGATATGAACGACGGAACCGTCAGCGCCAATGACTGCTTCCGGCCGGTCTCGGCTTATTTCGACCGGATCGCCCGTCCCGAGCATCTCCTGACTTGCCTGTCGCGCGCCTTGTCCGTCATGACCGATCCCGGTCATTGCGGCCCTGTCACGCTGGCATTCTACCAAGATGTGCAAGCAGAGCTCTACGACTACCCCCAAGCCTTTTTCGAACCGAAGGTGTGGCGCATCCGTCGTCCCGAACCGGATCCGCGGGAGGTCGCAGATCTCGCCGATGCCATCCGGGCTGCGCGCAGGCCGGTGATCATTTCCGGCGGCGGCGTCATCTATTCGCAGGCCGAGGCCGAACTCGCCGCATTCGCGGAGAAGCATCATATCCCGTTTGTCGAAACACAAGCCGGGAAGGGCGCCAACAGCTGGGAGCACCCGCTGAATTTCGGATCGCCTGGTGTGACCGGCTCGGCGTCGGCCAATGCGCTTTGCGCCGAGGCGGACCTCGTGATCGGCATCGGCACGCGCTTCCAGGATTTCACCACAGGCAGCTGGGCGCTTTTCCGCAATCCCTCGCGCCGACTCGCTTCGATCAACCTTGCCGGATATGACGCGACCAAGCATTCGGCATTGCCCTGTGTCGGCGATGCCAAGGTCACGCTGGCGCGCCTGTCCGCCGCGCTCGAAGCGTATCGCGGGCCTGGCGTCGATGCCGGGAGCAGGACCGATTGGCACAAAACGGTCGAACGCGTGACGGCGGCGCCGGAGGCGGACGGACCTGGACCCCTGCCCACCGATGCGCAAGTCATCGGCGCCGTGCAGCGGGTGGCGACGGAAAACTCCGTGGTCATGTGCGCAGCCGGCACCATGCCGGGCGCACTGCAGGTGCTGTGGCAATCTGCCAAGGGCGGATACCACATGGAATATGGTTTCTCTTGCATGGGATACGAAGTGGCGGGCGCCATGGGCATCAAGCTCGCCCGCCCCGACAAGGACGTCATCTGCTTCGTCGGCGACGGCTCCTACATGATGGCCAATTCGGAACTCGCAACCGCCGTCATGCGGCGGGTGCCGTTCACCGTCGTGTTGACCGACAACCGCGGTTACGGCTGCATCAACCGCCTCCAGATCGAGTGCGGCGGCGCCGAATTCAACAACATGTACAAGGACTGCAATGTCGACATACAGCCCGAGATCGATTTTGTCGCGCATGCCGCCTCGATGGGCGCCCATGCCGAAAAGATAGGGTCCATCGCCGAGCTTGAGACACGCATCGTGGCGGCGCGGGAACGGAACATTCCGAGCGTTCTGGTGATCGACACCGATGCGGTCCCCGGGACCGACGCAGGCGGCCACTGGTGGGACGTTGCCGTTCCGCAGGTCGGTGGCCCCGAGCGGCTCGAGCAGGCCCGCGCGCGTTACAACGAGAATGCCGCCAATCAACGTGCGTTTGATTGAAGGACAGGAACTTGGCTCTCAGGCTGGCGCTCCCGCCACATGGCGGACGCCCGTGCTCAAAGATCGGTCTGGACACTATTATGGACACATGTTCTATAAAATGGACAGATTCGACGGGAGCACGCCATGCATCTTTCCATGTGGACTTATCCCTGGGACATCCAGGACCAGGGGCTTGCAGCACTCGCCGCCGACCTTCGCGGCCGCGCGGGCCTGAACACGGTCAGCCTGGCGACCTCCTATCATGCCGGCCGGTTCCTGCAGCCGCGCAGCCCGCGGCAGAAGGCCTACTTCCCCGAGGACGGGACCGTCTACTTCCGGCCGGATGAAAGTCTGTGGCTGGACAAGGTGATCCGGCCGCTGATGGCTGGGAATGTCACTAAGCGCGGCGACATGCTGGAAGCGCTCGTCAAGGGACGCGACACGACGGGGCTTAAGGTCTCCTGCTGGACGGTCTGCCTGCACAATACCCGTCTCGGCATGCTGCATCCCGATCATGTGACGCGGAACGCCTTCGGCAATCCCAACTATTACAATCTCTGCCCCTCCAGCCCGGCGGCGCGGGACTATGCCATCACCCTTGTTCGCGACATCACGACCAACTACCGGCCCGATATGGTGGAACTCGAGAGCCCGAACTTCATGGGATTCGCGCATGAATACCATCACGAGAAGGACGGCGTGGGCCTGAATGCCGAAGACGATTTCCTGCTGTCGCTCTGCTTCTGCGACCATTGCACGGCGCGCGCCATAAAGTCCGGCGTGCCGGTCGAAGGCGCGCGCGGAACGGTCGCGCGCTTCATCGCGGAACTCTGCGAACGAGCTGTCCCGAAACAACAATTCCCGGACTTTCCGGCGGCCAGTATCGATGCCTTTTGCGACCATCCTGATCTGCATGCCTATCTCGCTTGGCGGAGCGAACCGGTGACCAGCCTGATCGGAGAGATCAAGGCGGCCGCCGATCCGGCGACACGCATCGTGCTCATCGACCTGAAGGACGGATGGCTCGGCGGCGTCGATCTCGCCGCCACCGGCAAGCTCTGCGACGGGGCAATCCTCTGCTGCTACGACATGGAACCGGATGCGGTCACTGATGTCATCCGAACCGGCCGGGCGGCAATCGGACCGGGCAAGTTCCTCGGGGTGGGCCTGCGCGTCTTCTATCCCGAGGTCAGCGGGCCGGCGGTGCTCGCCGCACGCGCCAAGGCCGCCGTCGATGCCGGCGCCGACGGCGTGAACTTCTACAATTACGGCCTCATACCAGCAAAGCGTCTCGATTGGGTCCAAGCAGCGGTCGGCGCAATCACTTAAGCAGATCAGCGCCCTCAGGATGCGATAGGTTCGGCGACCTGGATCAGGCAGTCGCCGGCCTGGCTGTCGCAGTGCAACCGGTGGGAAATGACTATGCCGCTCTCGGCAAAGCGCAGCTCTTCCTCGGGCTGCTCCAGACGCTCCAGATCATGATACCATCCGGCAAGCTCACCGGCGGCAACGGTGGCGCCGAGGGCTGCGGCCGGCTCGAACCAGCCTCTGCGGTTCGCATAGATGCCCTGGCTGTGCCGGGATAGCGAAAGCAGTTGCAACGGTCCGGGCTCGGCGAACGGCATGCGTGACAGGACCGGACGCTTCACGATGCTGAGTGTGACGAGCAGCCGGTCGATCGCGGCCGCCGCGAAACCCATTGTCTCAGGCGTCACGGTACCGCCGCCGCCGAACTCACCGGAAAGACCGATGGTTCCGGCCCTTGCCGCAGCCCCCATCGATGTCGGCGCTGTCGGCCCGTTATCGGCGATGAAGGCATGCGACGCACCCATGGCGCGCATCAGCGAAACGGACCGCTCGAAGCGGGCGGCATCGGCCTGCCGCTCGATCAGCGTACAGGGCAGGTGGGCCATGGAGGTGCCGCCCGAATGCAGATCGAGCACGACGTCATGGCGCGGAAAAAGTTCATGTTCAAGGAAATGCGCCATCCGCACCGTCGGTGATCCGGTGGGATCGCCGGGAAACGCCCGATTGAGATTGCCGCCGTCGAAGGGCGAGCAGCGCTTGGCCGCCATCACCGCCGGCAGGTTCGCCATCGGCAGGATGGTGACGGCGCCGCGGATTTCGGCGACATCCAGCAGCCGCATCAGCCGGCCGAGCTGGAGTTCGCCCTCATATTCGTCGCCATGGTTGCCGGCCATCAGCAGCAAAGACGGCCCCTCGCCATTCCTCAGGCGAAGGACCGGAATGCGGATCTGATAATAGGGCGAACGGTCGATCGAATAGGGAATGGCGAGGTGGCCTGCCTGTCGGCCCTCGCGCAAAAAGTCGATCGGATTGACGAGACCGCTATGCATGATGTCTCCAGTGCGGGCGGTTGCGATGCCGTTACAGCGCCGCGCGTCTTTTTGAGACGCGCAAAGGACGCTGTAACACTTTCAACTTAGGCATCGTGCTGTCCGATGCGCTAGAGCGCGGCGATCGCGGTCATTTCGACGCGCAGATCGGGATCGGCGAGACGAGCCTCGGTACAGGCGCGGGCCGGCGGATTTTCGATGTCGATCCAGTCATCATAGACGCTGTTCATCGCCTCGAAATCGACGATCGCCGGCAGGAAGACATTGACGGCGATGAGGCGCGAGCGATCGATACCGGCTTCTTGCAAAAGGGCGTCGATCTTGCCGAGCACGTCGCGGGTCTGATCCTCGATGCCAGCCTTGCGATTTTCCGCGACCTGGCCGGCAATATAGACGAGACCGCCGTAGCTGACGGCTTGGCTCATACGCGAACCTTTCTGATAACGCTGGATCATGGCGGGTTTTCCTTTTCTTGCTTTTGGAGGGAAAGTTCAGCCGAAGCTGGTCAGATAGGCCGCCGTCACCGAATGGTCCGGGTCGAGGCCGTAGAGGATGGCATGCCGGTCAAGGCAGGTGCAGGGATGCGAGATGCCGCACTCGATAACGTCGCCGACCGCAACGTCGCTGCCCTCGGCAAGGGCCACGAAGGCGTGTTGATCGTTGAGGCGGAAAACGTCGGCGCCCACGAGATCGGCGAGATACGCGCCATTGCGATAGAGCGCCAACGGCCGTGGCAGGCCTTGGTCCATGGCCACGTCGCGCATGCCCATGCCTGAGATCGCCAGCCGCGGCTCCGGCCGGGAGAGGACCTCGGCCCAGACCCGCAGCGCCGGACGGAAACCCGCGGCCGCCGAGACCGTCTCGCCGCCGATGCGGAAGCCGCCGCGTGCATCGAGGCCGGCAAGGCCGCGCTCGTAGATGCCGTGATCGTGGAAGAAGATCGCGCCGCTGCGCAGCACCAGCCGGCAGGCGGGATCGGCCGCAACGGCGGCTGAAAGCCTGGCAATCACGAGGTCGAAAAACACCGAGCCGCCGGCCGTGACGAGGAGCGACCGCTCGTCGCCGATGCGGGCGCGCAGCTTCGGCAGGAAATCGGATGTCACCGCCATCAGCGCGTCGATGCGACGCATCGTCTCTTCCGCATCGGCGGTCGCGGCCGCACCTTCATAGGCGGCGATGCCGGTCAGCCGGAAGGCCGGCGTCTCCGCGGCAAGGATCGCCTCCAGGTTGCCTCGGCGGCGGCGACGCCGCGGGCACCGGCGCGACCGGCACCGAACTCCACCAGCAGACCGAGGGGCGGCAGATCGACACGCTCCTGCCAGGCGGAGCGAAGAGCCTCGGCGAGCGCCGTCGAATCCACGAAGATATGAAGTTCCGCATCGGGATAATGGGCAAGCAGGGCCGCGAGCCGGCGGGCAGCGGCGGCCCCGCCGATCTCGTTGGCGAGGATCAGCCGGCGCTGTCCCGCCTTGAGCAGGACGGCGGCCTGGCGGATATCGGCGACCGTCGTGCCCCAGGCGCCTGCCGCCAGAAGTGCCTCCGCCAGCGCCATCGACATCGGTGTCTTGGCGTGCGGAGCGATATCGGCGCCGTGGCTCTTCACATAGGCCATCATCAGTTCGACATTTCCGGTGAAGGCCTGCCGGTCGAGCGAGATCAGCGGCAGGGCCATCCTGCCGTCATAGGGCTTCCATCCCTGCTTGCCGATTGCATCCAGCGGAAGCGGCGGATTGCCCGGCGGAAAGCCGCGCACCTGCTCGTCGATCAGCACGTTTTCCGTCGCGGTATGGAGGTCAGACATGGCAGCCACTCCTGATCTCGGCCGGGTCGGCGATGCCGAGGCGATAGGTGTCATTGGCGGTGGCAAAGAACAGGGCGCGCTGCTCGTCGTAAGAGAGCTGCGAGGCGACCGTGCGGAAAACCTGGTAGACCTCATCGAAAGAGGCATGCAGGCCCGCAACCGGAAAGTCGCTCGCGAACATGGCGCGCGCCGGACCGAAACAATCAAGGCAATGCTCGATCACCGGCCGCAGGCTTTCGAGCGTCCACTTATTGTCATAGGCGACGAGGTCGGAAATCTTCAGGCGCAGATTCGGCTCGTTGCCAAGCGCCCGCAGACCACGGCGCCAGAGCGCCATGCCGTCCTCCGTCCGGTCAGCCGGGCTGCCGCCGTGGTTGAGCACGAAAAGCGTTTGCGGAAAAGCACGCACCAGTTCGAGCGCCTCATTCATCTGCCAGGGATAAAGCATAAGGTCGAAGACCAGTCCGAGCCGCGTGGCATGGGCAAGTCCCGCCCGCCAGGCGGGATCGTCCATGCGGTTCGGGCGCGAAGCAAAACTCTTCGCCGCGTCCGGATGCCAGCTCAAAATATCACGGATGCCGACGACATTCGGGTTTGCCGCTTCCGCCTCGAGCAGGCGCATAGCGTCCGGCCCGTCGAGGGGCACGCGCGCGATATAACGGCGTGCCACGCCGGAGCTGCGGTCGAGACCATCCAGCCAGCGGCTCTCTTCGAGCGGGTAGGCAACGGACCAGCCGGCCTCCACATGCACGGTTGCAACGACGTTCTGGCGAGCAGCATCGGCGCGATAATCGTCGATAGCATAGTCGCGTAGGATCGGTGCGAGGCTTCCGAAAACCATCTCCTCGCCGGATGTGCGCGCCTTCTGCAGCCAGGGATGGCGTTGCAGGCTGAGGTCCCAGAGATGGTGATGCGGGTCGATCACCGGCCCGTCGTAGAGCTCCGTCATCGGCGCGCCTCCCGGCCGGAAACCAGCAGAAGAGCGAGGATCAAGGTGCCGAACATGATCGAGCGCCAGCCGGGGGAGGCATTGACGACGGTGATCAGCGCCGTCGTCGTGACGAGCAGGATCGCCCCCGGGATGGTCCCGGCATAGGTGCCGCGGCCGCCGAGGATGGAGGTGCCGCCGAGCACGACGGCGGCGATCGAGGTCAGCAGATAGGGGTCGCCAATGCCGACATAACCTTGCCGGTTCATGCCGAGCACGAGAATGCCCGCAAGCCCTGCGAAAAAGCCCGACAGAGTGTGGACGATCAGCGTGTTGCGCGTCACGCTGACGCCGGAAAGCCGGGCCGCCAGCGGGTTCGCCCCAAGCGCCAGGAACCGTGCGCCGATCGGCATGCGGTGGACGAGCAGCAGGACGACGATCGAGACGACGAGCCACAGAATGATGCCTGAGGGAATGCCGAGCGGCCGCGCCTGCCCGAGCAGAATGACCGCTGGGTTGCTGACGGTGACCGCGCTGCCGCCGGCGACGATGACGAGCAGGCCCTGCAGGAAGGTCGCCATGGCAAGCGTCATGATGATCGGCGGCACGCGAAGATAGGCAGCACCGGCGCCGTTCATCAGGCCGATGCCGGTGGCGATGGCAAGGGCCGCCGCGATGCCGGCGAGGCCGGTCGGGTCCCAGGCGGGCGAGATCAGGGGTAGCAGGATCGCCGTGACGGTGATGACCGCGCCGACGGAGAGATCGATGCCGCCCATCAGAATGACGAGCGTCTGCCCGGCGGCGGCAATGCCGATCACCGCGGCGAGTTCTACCAGGTAGCGCAGATGGCCATAGGCGCCGAAACCACGCAGCGAGACGCTTGCGACGATCCAGACGAGCGCGACCAGAAGAAAGGTCAGGAGCGGCGGATTGCGGAACACGGACCTGATCATGTTCATCGCCTTGCCCTCCATTGCCCGAGAAGTTCCGGAACGGCGACTGCGCCAACGATGATCAACCCTTGAGCGACATATTGGGCGACCGGCGGAAAGCCCAGGAAGAACATGACGTTGATCATCACCGAGAGCAGTAGGCTGCCGCAGATCGCGCCGCGCATCGTGCCCTTGCCGCCGAGGAAACCCACGCCGCCGAGCACGGCAGCGGCGATCGAGTTCAGCGTGAAGGGCGTGCCGATGACGGGATCACCCGAGCCGGTCTGGGCGGCGACGAAGAGACCGGTCAGGGCGGCGAGAAGGCCGGACAGGGCGAAGGCTGCGACCTTCACCCGTTCGACCGGGACGCCCGAGCGGAACGCGCCGACCGGATTGTCGCCGGCCGCGTAGATGCCGAGGCCGAGCGGCGTTGCAAGAAAGGCCTTCCAGAGCGCCAGGATCACAATGAGCAGCAGGAAGGCGACGGGCGTGTGGCCGGCCAGCACCGTCGACAGCCAATCGGGAATGAACCCACCCGGCCGCGGCAGCAGAATGAGTGCGACCCCGCCGATGATGAAGGAGCCGGCAAGCGTAACGATGATTGCAGGCAGCCTCAGATAGGTAACAATGGCGCCGATGACGGCACCGATCGAAAGACCGGCAAGCGAGACAGCAAGAATGCCTCCCGGGACGCCAAGCGCCCCTTCCATCGTCGTCGCGGCGATCACCGCTCCAAGACTGACGAGCGGGCCGATCGCCAGCGTAATGCCGCCGTTCAGCATGAGCAGTGCCTGCGCCATGGTGACGAGCGCGAGCGGGAACCAGTTCTGCGTGAACTTGGAGAAGCCGCCGATCGAAAGGATGCCGGGAAAGAGCAGCGCATAGAGGATGAGAAAGGCGGCGACGACCAGATAGAGGCCGGCAAGGCCGCGGTTGCGGCGGAGCTGGATCGAGCCGTAGAGCCGGGATGACGACCTCGTGCTCATGCCGCCTCTCCCTGCTTCGTGGTGGTGATGCCCATGGCCGCGCCGACGATCGCCCCTTCGCTGATTTCATCCTGCGACAGCGACGCAGCGACGCGCCCCTCGCGCAGAACCACGACACGGTCGCAGAGATGCACGAGTTCCGGCGTATCGGAACTGGCCAAAATGACCAGCCGCCCCTCAGCGGCGAAGGCGCGGAGCATGAGATAGATTTCCCGCTTGGTCTCGATGTCGACGCCGCGCGTCGGATCGTTGAGCAGCAGAACGGAGGGATCGAGCGGCAGCCATTTGGCGAGCGCCACCTTTTGCTGGTTGCCGCCGGAAAGCGCCTGCACCGGGCGGGCCGTGTCGCCCTTGATCGTCAGCCGGCGCGCGAGATCGGCGACCAGACCGTTTTCCGCCGGTCGGTCGCGTAAGCCCTTGCCGGCGAGCCGTCCAAGCGAGGGCAGGATGAGATTGGATGCGATGGAGTGCGGCAGCACCAGCCCCTCATGCTTGCGGTCGGCCGGGACATAAACGATGCCGGCGGCATTCGCCTCGCCGACATGGCCGGGCAGGGCGGGTTTGCCGGATACCTCCGCCCGACCGGCCGAGGCTGGAATCGCGCCGTAAAGGCCAAGCAGCAAGTCTTCCTGCCCTTGTCCCACGAGCCCGCCGATGCCGACGATCTCGCCGGCGCGGGCGGAGAAGCCGATGTCACGCACCATGCCTGCGGAAAAACCTTCGACGCTGATGCGCATCGCCCCGGGTGCAGTGACGGAGCGCGGCGGGAACAGGTCGCCGGTCTCGCGGCCGACCATCAGGCGCACCAGCCCTTCGCCGTCGATGCCGGACAGCGACTGGTCGGCGGTGACCAAGCCGTCCTTCAGCACTGTGACATGCGAGCAGAGCGCCTGCACCTCGTTGAGGCGGTGGGAAATATAGAGAAGTGCGGTGCCGCGGTCTCTCAGCGTCTCGATCAGGCGGGCAAGGATGCCGGCTTCATGTGCGGAAAGCGATGAGGTCGGCTCGTCCAGAATGAGCACACGCGGCTTGCGAAACAGCGCCTTGGCGATCTCCACCATCTGACGGCGGCCAAGCGCGAGGTCGGCGACCGGCATGTCGAGCGGCTCGGTGAGCCCCACCATATCGCAGACGTCTGACACGCCGCGATGAAGCGCTCTGTAATCGATGAGACCGAACCGGCGCGGAAAGGCGCCGAGCCCGATGTTTTCGGCAATCGAGAGACTGGCCGTGAGGCTCAGTTCCTGCTGAACGACGGCAATACCCGCACCGCGCGCAGCCGCCGGGCTGAAGCGCTCGACCGGCTTGCCGTCGACGAGGATGGAACCGCCGTCCGGCTGGAGAGCGCCGGACAGGAGGTTGATCAGCGTGGACTTGCCGGCGCCGTTTTCGCCGAGCAGGGCGTGAACCCTGCCCGGCAGAAGGGCGATATCGACGCCCTTCAAAACGGGATTGCCGAAAAATCCCCTGAACACCTGCCGGGCTTCCAGCAGGGGTCTTTCTTCCATCATGACGGCTTTCCTCAACGCGGGGATTACTTGGCGGCAAGCAGCTTGTCGAAGAGCGCCTTGTCGTAGTCCGAGTAGATATAGCCGTCAGCCGGGAACTTGTCGGCCCGGGCGAGGTAGCTGCCGATCGTGCTGTCGTCGATGACAGGCAGCGGCACCTTGACGAAGGCCGGAACGTCCTTGCCTTCCAGCGCCTGCACGGCGGTGTAAACGGAAAGCGCGCCGAGCCAGTTGGGCTGCATGGTGGCCCAGCCCTTCAGTCCCTTCTCCTTCCAGAGCTCCAGGAACTGCCTGGCGTTTTCGCCTGTTGTCGGCACCTGGTCGCGGCCCTGACGCTCGAAGGCCAGGACGGAGCCGGCCGACAGCGCGCCGCCGAGCGACAGCACGCCGTCGATTTCGGGATTGGCGAAGAGCAGGCTGGTCATCGCTTCCTGTGCCGGGGCGACGTTATACTCCGTGTTCGTCTCGGTGATCACCTGGAGACCGGGATTGGCGTCGAGGACCGGCTGGGCGCCCTTGCGGCGGTCGTCGCTCACCGAAATGCCGGCCGGGCCGTTCATGATGATGATCTTGCCCTTGCCGCCGAGCTGGCTGACCATCCACTTGGCAGCGGTCGCGCCCCATTCGTTGGAATCGGTGTTGATCTTCGCCGTCACCTTGTCGGTGTTGACAAGGCTGTCGAAATTCACGACGGCGATGCCCTTGTCGCAGGCATCTGATATGACGCGGTCGAGCGCGTTGGAGGAACCGGCGATCACCACGATGGCATCGACATTGGCGTCGATCATCGACTGGATATGCTGGATCTGCGTCTGGGCGTTGCCCTGCGCGTCCGTGATCATCAGGTCCTTCACAAGGCCCGCCTTCTTCAGCTCCTCCACTTCAGCCGTGATGGTGCCTTCGGTCTGCTTCATCCAGGTCGGCACCGAGTAGATGTTCGCCCAGCCGATCGTATAGGGCGCCCTTCTGTCACCCTTGATGCAATTGGCGGCGGCCGAGGCTGTGCCGGCCGAAAAGACGAGGAGTGCCGCAGCGGCGGCAGCACCCGCAAGAAGGCGGCGGCGCAGCGAAGCGGAAATGCCGTTTTCAAAATTCTTCATGTCGATCCCCTTTTTTGTGTGCGGCAGCGTTGACCGCTTGCCATCTATGTCCAATATAATGTACATGTGATCTATATACCGGACGAGGCGATCTTATGCCGATTTTTTTACCTCGCAAGAGGGGTGCAAAAATTTCATTCGCTGGGAATGACGGGATCGATTGACAGATGCGGCAGACGGCTTGAAAAGCTTGGCCGGGCAAAAAAGGGATCGACAGCAATGGATGCAGTTCAGGACGAAGCAGCCGGCAAGCGCGCCCGAGGGCTCGACCGCGCCTTCGAGATCCTCGATTTCCTGCGCCAGAAGCGGCAGGCCCTGAAGCCGAACGAAATCGCCGCACAGATCGGCGCACCGCGCTCGTCGGTCTACGAGCTCGTCAACCTGCTGCTGCAGAACGGCATTCTGGAATTCACCGGCGGCGAGGGGCGTGTCTATCTCGGCCGCAAGCTGTATTTCCTCGGCGCAGCCTATGAGAACCATTTCGACTTCACCCGCGAATGCGAGGCGGCGCTGGAACAGCTTGCCGGCGAGACGCGGGAAACGGCGCAGTTCTGCATGCTGGATGGAAACAGATACACGGTCGTCCGCATGCGCGAAGGCGCGCGCCCCTTCCGCATTTCGACGGATGTCGGGCAATCGGTGCCGATCCCGTGGACGGCGTCGGGCCGCCTGCTCGTCGCGCATCTGTCGGATCAGGACATCCTGAACTTCATTCCGCCGCAGGATTTTCGCCTGCCGAACGGCGAATGGCTCGAGCCGCAAACCTTCATCGCCGAGGTACGCCAAGCCGAGCGTGAAGGTCTTTTCACCTTCAACAGCATCGTCGACAGCTTCACCCACTGTTTTGCCGTACCGGTGCGGGGCGAGGAAGGTCATGCAGCCGCAACGCTCTGCCTCGTCACACCGCGCGACGATGGCATCGCCAACCGCGACCGCTACCTCGACTGCCTGAAGAAGGCCGCCGCCGGCCTCGACCATGCCCCGACCCGGCCAAAATGAGGCTGATGCCCTGAGCACATCAAGGCATTGATGTCCGATGGCACGGACGCTTGTGCGTAAGCCGGCATTCCGTTGCATGCTCGTCAAATCGGCTCATGCTCGCTCCGGCGGTGCTGCGGCGAGCCTAGGACACTAAGGAGACCAATCCCTATTGTCGTCTCAGCCGGGCTCTTCGCCACGCCTGCAGATCCCGCTTGCCGGCCCGCGCTCGCATATCCCGAAGTAGCCGCCCCGATCGTTGATTTCCGATTTTACGCCAATCCGGGAAATCTATTCACTCTTCCTCCGAAACTATGAAATTAAGTTTCTCTATAAAATTAATAGAGAACGTATTTTAGCAGTCCAACAGCCAATTTTATACTTGGCCTTGGGGAAGGCCGAGCTGTTGACGGCAAACGGAGAGGACACCAAATGACACGGAAAATCAGACTTGGGGCATTTCTTCCCGGCGGCGGACAGCATGTTGCCTCATGGCGGCATCCCGACCAGCCGGCCGACGGCGCGACCAGTTTCGAGTTTCACAAACGTCTCGCTTTGACGGCAGAGCGCGGGCTCTTCGATGCCTATTTCCTGGCCGACGGACTGGCTGTCGGTTTCGGCGGAGCACGCGAAGGTGGGAACGCCCGCGTCGCCGGCTTCGAACCCGTGACGCTGTTCTCCGCTCTTGCGCCTTTCACCACCCATCTCGGCTTTATCGCCACGTCTTCGACCACCTACGAGGAGCCTTACACCACCGCCCGCAAATTCGCCTCGCTGGATCTGATCTCGGAGGGCCGCGCCGGCTGGAATGTCGTGACCACCACGGGCGACCTGACGGCGCAGAACTTCAACCGCGATACCCAGCTTCCGCATGCAGACCGATATCGCCGCGCTGCCGAGCATGTCGACGTTGTCCGCAAACTCTGGGAAAGCTTCGAAGACGACGCATTCATCCGGGACAAGGACTCCGGCGTCTTCTTCGACCCGTCGAAGCTGCACGACACCGACCACCGCGGCGAGCACTTCAACGTGCGCGGTCCGCTCAACGTGTCGCGATCGCCGCAGGGGCATCCCGTCATCGTCCAGGCCGGCCAATCCGACGACGGACGCGGGCTTGCCGCAGCAACGGCCGAGGTCATCTTCACCGCCCATCAGCATATCGAAACCGCCCAGGAGTTCTACCGGGATATCAAGGCACGCGCCCGTGGTCTCGGCCGAAACCCCGATCACATCCTCGTCATGCCCGGCGTATCCGCTTTCGTCGGCAGGACAGAGGCGGAGGCGCGCGAGAAATACGACCGTCTGACCTCGCTCATCGTCGAAGAAGACGGGATCGGCCTGCTCAATGGCCTGACCGGCGGCACGCTCGATCTGCACGGTTATGACCTCGACGGGCCTCTTCCGCCTGCGCCGCCGACGGAAGGCATGAAGAGCCGCCAGGCCCTCATCCGCCAGATCGCCGATGAAAACAACTTCACCATTCGCCAGCTTTATCAGTGGATCGCCTCCGCCCGCGGTCACTACACCATTGTCGGAACACCCGAACAGATCGCCGATACGCTGCAGAAATGGTTCGAGAACGAAGCCGCCGACGGCTTCAACATTCTGCCGCCCTGGCTGCCGACGGCGCTCGACGACTTCGTCGATCTGGTCATCCCGGAACTGCAGCGCCGCGGCCTGTTCCGCACGGCTTATGAGGGCAAGACGCTTCGCGAAAACCTCGGCCTGCCTTTCCCCATCAATCGGTTGGCTGCAAGACGTGCAGCTCTCCAGGCAGCAGAGTGAGGAGCGGTCCATGTCTTATGAGATCAACCAGACTCTTCCGAGAAGCTTCGGCCGCCTGAAGAGCAGCGAAAGCAATATTTCCACTCTCGCCTCCCATGTGCGCGGCGTGCTCGCATCGCTTTTGCCGCGCTACGGCCTTCTCATCGGCTTCCTCGTGTTCTGGCAGGTTTCGAGCACCAGGGGCTGGGTCAATCCCGCTATCTTCCCGCCCCTGGACGTGATCCTGTCCGCTCTTTGGACCAATCTGGCCAACGGCGCGCTGCTCGATGATATCGCCATCAGCCTGCAGCGATCCGGAACTGCCTTCGCCTTTGCCGTGGTGATCGGCATTCCGCTTGGGCTGTTCATGGGCCAGGTTCGTGCGGTCGAACAGGCGCTCGATCCGATCCTGCAGCTCTTCCGCCAGACCTCGGCGCTGGCGCTCTACCCGGTCTTCATCCTGCTGCTTGGCCTCGGCGAGACATCGAAGATCTTCGTGATCTTCTGGGCGACACTGTTTCCGGTGCTGCTCGCCACGATCGGCGGCGTCAAGGAAGTGGACAAGAAGCTCATCGAGATGGCGCGGACCTATGGCGCCGGACCGCTGACCATCTTCCGCCGCGTCATCCTGCCGGCGTCGGTACCGGCGATCTTCGTCGGCCTGCGTCTTTCGGCGACGACTGCGCTTCTGCTGCTGATTGCCGCCGAGATGATCGGCGCCAACAAGGGCATCGGCTTCCAGGTGATGAACGCACAGTACAATTTCCAGATCCCGCTGATGTTTGCGGCGATCCTTCTCCTCGCCCTCCTCGGGCTTGCCGCCAATGCCTTGCTCGTTTTGCTGCAGCGCCGTCTCTGCCGCTGGTCTCAGCCGAGCCGCTGAACTGCTTTCCCGATTTTACTCTTCCGAAAGGTCCCACCACATGACATTCCACCCCCGCCACCTTCTCCTGCCGGCAGTGATCGCTCTCGGCCTAACCTCACCCGCCGCGGCCGCCGATACGGTGAAGCTGCGCTATCTCGCCAGCCAGGGTGGTCTTGCCGCCCATGAACTCGCCGCCGAACTCGGCTATTTCGACGGAACGGGCATCACGCTCGAAAATGTCGGCTACGCCCAGGGCGGCCCGGCCTCCCTGATCGCCCTGGCATCGGGTGATGTCGAGATCGGCAGCGCCGCAACTTCCGCCGTCCTGAATTCGATCATCGGCGGCAATGATTTCGTCGCCGCCTATCCCTCGAACGGCATCAATAACGAGGTGCAGTCGACCTTCTACGTGCTGGAAGACAGCCCGATCAAGAGTATCAAGGACATTGCCGGCAAGAGCATCGCGGTCAATACGCTCGGCGCGCATCTCGACTATACCATCCGCGAAGCCCTGCATTCCGTCGGCCTGCCGGCGGACGCAGCCAATCAGCTTGTCGTTCCCGGGCCGCAGCTCGAGCAGGTGCTGCGCTCCAAGCAGGTCGATATTGCCGCCTTCGGCTACTGGCAGACGACCTTCGAAGGTGCGGCCCTCAAGAGTGGCGGTCTACGTGCAATTTTTGACGATACCGACGTGCTTGGAGACATTGCCGGGGGCTTCGTGGTACTGCGCCGCGATTTCATTCGTCAGCATCCGGAGGCCTCGAAGATTTTCGTCGAGCAGTCGGCCCGTGCCCTCGACTATGCCCGCGAACATCCTGAGGAAACCAAGAAGATCCTGGCCAAGGCCCTCACTGAGCGCGGCGAGAACGCTGATATCGCGCAATACTTCCGCGGCTATGGCGTGCGGGCCGGCGGTCTGCCGGTCGAGCACGACATCCAGTTCTGGATCGACGTCCTGGTTCGCGAAGGCAAGCTGAAGCAAGGCCAACTGGCCGCCAAGGACATCCTCTTGACCGTCGACGCCAAGCCGGCAAGCAACTGAGGAATGATGATGAGCATCGCTGAGGACACGCGCCGCGGAGAGGTGACGATCCGTCACCTCTCCAAATCCTACAGGTTGAATGGGACACCTCTGCAGGTTCTCAGGGATATCAACCTCCACGTCCGTTCCGGCGAAAGCCTCGCCATCGTCGGCGCCAGCGGCTCGGGCAAGACGACCCTGCTCAGAGTTCTGGCAGGTCTTGAGGATTCCGACACGGGAGAGGTTCTCGTCGATGGCAAGGCGGTGCGAGGCGTCGGCGCAGAGCGCGCCGTCATCTTTCAGGAACCGCGCCTTCTGCCCTGGCTGACCGTGCTCGACAATGTCTCCTTCGGGCTAGAAACTAGCGGCCTGTCGCGTGAGCAGGCGAGGGGACGGGCGCGCCACTATGTCAAGCTCGTCGGCCTGCAGCAGTTCGAGGCTGCCTATCCCCGGCAGCTCTCCGGCGGCATGGCCCAGCGCGTCGGCATCGCCAGGGCTCTGGCCGTCCAGCCCGAGATCCTGCTGCTCGACGAACCGCTCGGCGCGCTCGACGCGATGACCAAGATCGGCATGCAGCAGGAACTCGCACGGATCTGGCGCGATGAGGATGTGACGACCATCCTCGTCACCCATGATCTCGAGGAGGCGATCTACCTGGCCGACCGAATCCTCATCCTCCCACGGGAAAAGGGCGGCGAGCCGCGTCTGATCGAAATCGATCTGCCCCGTCCTCGCGACCGCAGCGCACCGGAATTCGTTCGACACCGCGAAGAGTTGCTGAACCTGTTCGGACTGCACTGAAGTCTTCAAGCGTCAGCGCGCGCCGCATGAGACCTGATCCATGCGGCGCGCGGCAGTAGCAGTAGCGATGCGGAGGACGCCCGCGGACCGCTACCGCGACTTGCTCTTCGAGCCGCCGGTGAGATACGGGCGCCGATCCAGTTCCGCCGACCTGTAGGAACTGCGCAGCCGCAGCAGATCCTTGCGGGCGATCAGGCCGCACAATTTCCCTGAGGTCGGATCGACGATCGGAATGCGTCCGTCGCCGGTCGATAGCATCAGATCGGCGATGAATGCGACCGTATCATCTGGATGCCCCACCGGAACGGAATCATCCGTCACGTTTTCCGCGAGCGTCTGACTGGCAAGGTCCGGATTCCCCTGCCAGAGCAGAGCGTCGGCTCTCGATACGACGCCGGCCAGCCTGCCTGTCGCATCGACCACCGGATAGATCCGGTGCGTCTTCTGCTGCGAGGCGAAGAAATCGCACGCCTCTCCCACCGTCATGGCGACGGGAAGTGTGTCGACATCGCTGATCATAATCTCCCTTGCGCGCGACAGTTCGAACGGGTCGACGCCATATTCGCGGGTGATGTGCTGACCGCGGCGGGCGATCTTCTCGGTGAGGATCGAGCGGCGCAGCAGCAGGACGGTGACGGCATAGGCCACCACGGTTGCGGCAAGCAGCGGAACGATCGTGCTGACGTCGCCGGTGATCTCCATCGCAAAGAAAGTGCCCGTCAGCGGTGCACGCATGGTCCCACCCATCATCGCCGCCATTCCGAGCAGCGCCCAGAAGCCGGGATCATTGCCCGGCATGACAAGGCCGACCAGCCATCCGAGAGCCCCGCCGAAGATGAGAAGTGGCGCGAGGACGCCACCGGAGGTGCCCGACGACAGAGCAAACAGCCAGATGATGGTCTTCACCAGCAGGATCGACATGACAGCCGGGGCGAGCAGCCGGTTGTTGAGCAGGCCATCGATGATGTCGTAGCCGACGCCCATTGCCCGCGGTTCGATCAGGCCGCCGAGACCGATGACGAGACCGCCGAGCGCCGGCCACCACATCCAGTGGATCGGCAAGGCTTCGAACAGGTCCTCGATCCGGTAGAGCAGCGTCGTCAGCAATCCCGATTGCAGGCCGGAGATGATGCCCATCGCCGCACAGGCGAAAATACCCCACCAGGGCAAGGCCACCTGGAAGTGGGTCGGGAACAGCGGGCCGACGCCGAACAGCAGCGGGCGCCAGCAGATCGACACGCAGGCGGCAACGGCGACGGGAATGAAGCTGCGCGGCTTCCATTCGAACAACAGCAGTTCGACCGCCAGCATGACAGCGGCGATCGGCGAACCGAAGATGGCCGTCATGCCTGCGGCCGCGCCCGCGACGAGCAGCGTTTTCCGCTCTGCAGCGCTCATGTGAAAGAATTGCGCGAACAGCGATCCGATCGCACCGCCGGTCATGATGATCGGCCCCTCGGCGCCGAACGGGCCGCCGGTTCCGATGGAGATTGCCGACGACAGCGGCTTCAGGACCGCGACCTTCGGCGACATCCGGCTACCGCCGATCAGGATCGCCTCGATCGCCTCGGGAATGCCGTGGCCGCGGATCTTCTCCGACCCGAAACGGGCCATCAATCCGATGACAAGTCCACCCAGCGGCGGAACCAGCACCACCCACAGCGAGCGCGGCACCGCAGCCAGAGAGGCGGGCTGGATACCAATCTGCCCGAACCAGATGACATTCGTCACCAGCGCGATGAGGCTGACGAGACACCAGGCGGCAAACGCGCCGGCGGTGCCGACAATGATGGACATGCCGACCAGGAGGAGGACCCGCCTGTCGGTGGTGAAATCGCCGGCCTCGCGCCGGGAAAGACCGCCGGTGAAATCGTGCGGCCGGTTGTTTGGTGGATGCTGCGCCATGGAAGCCTCTGCTACGCCGGAATGGATACGCTTGAGGCGCGTCAATATATCGTGATACGATATAAATCAATGGGTGAAAGCATGAAGACGAAAATGTCCCACGAAGATGCCTCACTTGACCGGCTGGCGACTGCCCATCTATTCGATGATGGCGGCATGGGCTGCCGATTTTGGCAGCCGTAGCGGCAGAGGAGAACTGCTTTGAAGAAGACCGCGCCGCCGCTGAGACAGGAGGATTACGAAGCTCTCGCCGACCTCCGATTTGCGCTTCGCCAGTTCATGGACTTCAGCGCCTCGGCCGCCCAGTCGGAGGGATTGCCCCCGCAGCAGCATCAGGCCCTTTTGGCGATCAAGGGACAACGCGGCGAAGCCATGACCGTCGGCATGCTGGCCGAGCGGCTGATCATCGCGCCGCATACGGCGACCGAGCTTGTCGGGCGGTTGTCGGATGCCGGACTGGTCGAACGTCATGCCGATCCGGCCGACAGGCGCCGCCAGACGGTTCTTCTGACGGATAAGGCGGACGCGCTTCTGACGCGACTGAGCGCCGTCCACCTTTCGGAAATCAGGGAGATGGCCCCGAAGTTGATCGAGCTTCTGCTCGAGCTCCAGAAGACGGCGGCGAAGGCTGGATAGCATTGCTGCGGCGTAGCCGCCTTGCCGCCTCAACCCAAAAGCGTCTTCTTGAGCCGATGGATATGGGCAGCGCCGATACCGCAGCAGCCGCCGATGATGGTCGCGCCGGCTTCGGCCCAGGAGCAGGCATAGCGCGAATAGGCATCGTCATTCAGATCGCTGCGGGTCTCGTGCAGGCCTTCATTGGCGGCTGCCTCGCCTTGCTCCCCTTCGAAGGCATTGGCATAGACGCCGATTTCGATGCGCGCGTCCATTTTCCGGAACACGCGCGCCGCGGTCTCCACCGCCGCCTGCATGACCTCAGGCTTGCTGCAATTGAACAAGAGGGCTTCGGCGCCCGATGAAACCGCCCAGGATGCCGCGTCCTCGACCCTTTCTTCGGAGCGCAGCTTCGGTTCGCCGCCCCTTATGGCTACCTCGTTGTCTGCCAGGGTGAACGAAATCCAGAACGGCTTGCCTGACGTCGCCACCGCCTTGCGGACAGCCTCTGCCTCGGCAATCAGGCTCAACGTCTCGCCGAGCCATATATCGACGAAGGGAGAAAGGTTTTCGACAAGCACATCGAGATAATCCTGCACCCGTGAAGGCTGAAAGTTCTGCGGCTCGTATGAGCCGAAGATCGGCGGCAGCGAGCCGGCGACCAGCACCTTCCGATCCGTGACGGAATCAGCCGCCTCGCGCGCCAAGCGGCCGGCGAGACGGATCAGCGCTGGTCCTTCCTTCCAGAACCGATCCTCGCCGATGTGAAAGGGCACGAGCGCATAGCTGTTTGTCGTAACGACCTCAGAGCCGGCGGCGATGAATTCCTGGTGAACCTTACGGACGATATCCGGCGCATTGATCAGCGCCAATGCCGACCATTCCGGTTGTTTCAGCTCGGCGCCCAGCCGCAACAGTTCGCGGCTCATGCCGCCATCGAGAATTCGCATCGTGCTCATGAAGAGGTCTCCATTCAGGCTGTCGCGCCGTCAGCGGCGGCGGGCTTTTGCATAACAAGGTGGGCGAGATGTACGTGGTTCGTGCGTGAGGGAACTCATGACCAGTTTCTTTGCCGTCGGCCTAGCGGCGAACCGGCACCTGCTCTTCGAGACTTCGGAAGACGCGGGCGATTACGGCGGTCAGCGCGAGATAGAAGAGGGTGACGACTAGCAGCGGTTCATAGACGAGCAGCGTGTCCTGCCGAACCTTGTTTGCCACGGCATAGAGATCCATCACCGTCACCGTAAAGGCGAGCGGCGTCGCCTTGAGCTGCATGACGATCTCTCCCGCAATCGTCGGCAGGGCGATTCGAATCGCACGCGGCAGCCAGATGCGGCGGATCAGCATCCAGGGCGACAGGCCGAAGGCCCGGCCCGCTTCGAGCTCGCCCTTGGGAACGGCAAGCAGCGCGCCGCGCAACACCTCTGCCTCATAGGCTGCGTAGTTCAGGGTAAAACTGACGGCGGCGAAGAAGAAGCCCTCGCGCAGGATCGGCCAGAACAGGCTCTGGCGGATGCCGGGGACCATGGGCAGCAGCGAGCCCACCCCGTAGTAGAGAAGCCATAGCTGTATCAGCAACGGCGTGCCGCGAAAGAAGGTGCAGTAACTGCGCACCAGGAGCCGGGTCAGCCTGCCGCCGCTGACCTGCGCAAACGCGAGGCCTATGGCGATGGCGAAGCCGAACACCACGGAGATCACCAGCAGGCAAACGGTCTGCCAGGCGCCGGTCAGAAGCAGCGGCCAATAGGAAGAGATCCAGGTGAAATTCATGGGGCGCTTTCTTCAGGCAAGGCGCGGCTGCCCCCGCCGTACCCGTCCCTCGATCAGTTTGAAGACGACGTTGGAAACAAGCGTGATGGCGAGATAGAGAAGGGCCGAAGCAAGGAAAAAGACGAAGTAATGCTTGGTGCTTGCCCCGGCAAGACGGGTGGCGAGCGCCAGTTCCTGGTAGCCGACGACCGCCACCAGCGCGCTGTCCTTGGTGACCGACATCCACAGATTGGCAAGACCCGGCAGCGCGTTTGGCAGGAGCGCCGGCAGCAGGACCCGGCGGAACCTCAGTACCGGTCCCATGCCGAAGGCCTTGGCGGCCTCGATCTGGCCGACGGGAATGGCGAGGATCGCGCCGCGCAGCACCTCCGTCATGTAGGCACCCTGGACGAAACCCAGCACGGCGACGGCCGCCACGAACCCATTCACATTGACCGGCGGCAGCTCCAACGCGGCGAGCAGCCGGTTGAGGCCATCGGTGCCGGCATAATAGAGCCCGACGATCAGGATCAGCTCGGGGACGGCGCGGATCAGCGTGGTATAGAGATCGAGCAGGAGGCGGAGCATGCGGTTGCCCGAAAGCTTTCCAAGCGCGCCGCCCGTGCCGAGCAGCAGGCCGATCGCGAAGGCGCAAGCGGAGATGGCGACCGTGGAGACCGCACCTGCCAGAAGGACACCGCCCCATCCCGGAGGATAGGGAGACAGCAGGTCCAGAATACCTTGTTGCGTGGTCGCCATCGTTCCGGCTGCTTACTTTGCGCCGTAGATGTCGAAATCGAAGTATTTCTTGTTGATGGCGTCATACTGGCCACTGGCGCGGACGGCAGCGATCGCCGTGTTCAGCTTGGCCTTCAGCTCAGTGTCTTCCTTGCGCAGGCCGCCCGAAACGCCGGCGCCGAGAGTCTCCTTGTCGTCGGCAACGTCGCCCATCTTGGCGCAGCAATCCTTGCCGCCATCGCTTTTGAGGAAAGCGTCAAGCGCCAGTGAATCGCCGAAGACATAGTCGATACGGCCGGAGGCGAGATCCTGGAACGCTTCGTCGAGCGTTTGGTAGGTCTTTTCCTCGGCAGCCTCGGCGAAATACTTCTTGTAATATTCCGACTGGATCGTCGACACCTGGATGCCGATGGTCTTGCCTTTCACGTCCTCGGCAGTGGCGCCCGGCTTCTGGTCCTTGGGGCCGATCAAGGTGCTCGGCGTGTTGTAATATTTATCGGTGAAGTCGATCACCTTCGAGCGTTCCGCGGTGTTCGACATCGACGACCAGATCACGTCGAACTTCTTGCTCTGGAGAGCCGGAATGAGACCATCCCAGGAAATTTCGACGATCGAGCATTTCTCCTTCATCTCCTCGCACACAGCGTTCATCAGGTCGATCTCCCATCCCTGCCATTGGCCGGAGGCGTCCTTGGCGAAGAAGGGCGGATAGGATTCGTTCATGACACCGAAGCGGACTTCGGCCTGTGCGGTGACGGCGGAAAGCACGAGTGCCGCGCCGGCGAACAGTGTGGGGAGCAGTTTCATTCGCAGGATTCTCCTGGTTTGTGTTGTCGATGATAGATCGATGCGCATCAGTGGGCGCTGAGGCCAGTGAACTCCCGGCAGCGGGCGCTGACCGGCGCCCCGAATATCTGCTCCGGCGGGCCTTCTTCCTCGATCCGTCCCTGATGCAGGAACAGAACGCGGCTCGAGACATCGCGGGCGAAGCGCATTTCATGCGTGACGATCAGCATGGTTCGGCCTTCTTCCGCGAGATCGCGGATGACCTTCAGGACCTCGCCGACCAGCTCCGGATCGAGCGCCGATGTCGGTTCGTCGAACAGCATGACAGCAGGGTCGACGCAGAGGGCTCTCGCAATCGCCGCGCGTTGCTGCTGGCCGCCGGAGAGGAAAGCGGGGTAGGCGTCGCGTTTATCGAAGAGCCCGACCTTGTGGAGCAGGGCCTCGGCCTTTTCGATGGCGTCGCGCCGCGAAATGCCCATGACGTGCACCGGCGCCTCGATGACGTTTTCCAGCACCGTACGATGAGCCCAGAGATTGAAACTCTGGAAGACCATCCCCAGTCCGGTCCGTATCCGTTCGATCTGCCGCCAACTGCGCGGCTGCAACCGGCCGCCCCGCCCCATCTTCAGCGCGATCTCCTCGCCGTTTACGGCAATGCGGCCACGATCCGGCATTTCCAGGAAATTGATGCACCTGAGAAAGGTGCTCTTGCCGGAGCCCGACGAACCGATGATCGAAATCACATCGGACTTTTCGGCCTGCGTCGAGATACCCTTAAGAACCTCTTGCGAGCCGAAGCTTTTATGGAGATCTTCGACGCGAAGAGCAGGAAAGGGTTGATCTGGCATGCATGGTTCCGGCTGAATTGAATTTGCGAAGGATAATGATAAAATAACGCGGTTTTTTCGCGCAGTTTTCATCTATTCTGCATATTTTATGCAAAATAATCTTCTTCGTGCGGCAAGTACGGCAGAATGCGCGAGTTGCTGCGGCGAGAATTAGGATTGGACAATGGAACAGCTGGATCGTTTTGACCGTGACATTCTCGATATCGTTCAGCGCGACTGCCAGCTGAAAGCTGAAACGATTGCCGAACGGATCGGACTGTCGGTCTCGGCCGTGCAGAGGCGGTTGAAGCGGCTACGCGAGGAAGGGATCATCAAGGCGGAGGTGGCCGTCGTCGACCGCAAGGCGACGGGCACAGCGATGGTGTTCATCGTCGGAATGGAGATCGAGCGGGACAATTACGACGCGTTGGCGAAGTTCCGCCTCTGGGCGGAAAAGCAGGATCACATACAGCAGGTCTATTATGTCACCGGCGCAGTCGATCTGATCGCAATCGTCACCGCCCGCGACGTCGAGCATTACGACGACATCGCTGCCTTGATCATGGCTGACAATCCGCAGATCCGCCGGATGCACACGAATGTCGTGTTGCGGGACGTCAAGCTCGGCCTGTTCGTGCCCCTGGACTAGCGCGCACGCGATGCCCCGCCGGCATTGGTTCCGGCTGCCACGGATCGGGACGCCGACAAGCCGCTGGACTCGCATATGACAAAGGGCATAATTCCCGGCGCAAATTCTCGGGAGGAATGATCGTTGACGTTACGACACCAGATCATCGCATTGGCGATCGTTCCGCTCGTCATTTCGATCCTTGCGATCACCACCTTCATCACCTGGCAATCGGCAAACCTCGCCAAGAACAGCATCGATACGTTCGAGCAGAACATGCTGAAGACCAAGGAAGCCGAAATCCTCAATCTGACCAACCTTGCCCTGTCCGCCATCCAGACGATCTATGACAATGCCGGTGCCGACGACGAGGCGGCCAAGCAGCAGGTGGCGGCGATCCTGACTTCGCTCGACTACGGCAAGGACGGATATTTCTTCGTCTACGACTATGACGGCAACAACATCGTCCATCCGCGCCAGAGTTTCCGGCATGGGCACAATTGGCTCGACCTCACCGATCCGGATGGCGACAAGGTCATTGCCGAACTGATCGCTACGGCAAGAGCGGGCGGGGGCCTGCATCAGTACAAATGGCAGAAACCATCGACCGGACAGATCGCCGACAAGCTCTCCTTCGTCGTCAGTCTCGACAAATGGCACTGGGTCGTCGGCACCGGCGTTTACCTGGACGACGTCTTTGCCCAAAGTGCCGCCGCCAACGCCGGGATGCGCGCCAACATAAGACGGACCTTCGTCATCGTCGCGCTGATCGCCGTGCCTTCGGTACTTGTCGTTTTCACCACCTGCATGCTGCTGACGTTCCATGAGCGCCGCATGGCCGACAGCCGGCTCAAGGCGCTGACACAGCGGGTCATCGATACCCAGGAAGAAGAGCGCGCGCGGCTGGCTCGCGAGTTGCACGACGGCATTTCCCAAAATCTCGTCGGCGTGCGTTATGCGATGGATCTTGCCGGCCGCAAGGTCAGGACCAATGTCGACGATGCGGCTGTCACCATCGACCGCGGTGTGGAAGCGCTGAACGGCGCCATCAAGGAAATCAGGCGGCTTTCGCACGATCTGCGCCCGCGTGTGCTCGATGACCTCGGCCTGACGGCTGCTCTCGAGGCACTCTGTTATCATTTTGCCGAGCGGACGGGGATCGAGACGAAGATCGATGCCTCAGGCTTCACCGACACGCTGAAGGCCGAAGCCAATACCGCGCTTTATCGCGTCGCCCAGGAAGCGTTCAACAATGTCGAGCGGCACTCGGGCGCCTCCCGGCTTGCGGTCAAGCTATGGAGCGATAACGGCCGCGCCCGCATGACCGTCACCGACAACGGCAGTGGCTTCGACGGCATCTCCGGCAGATCGGGTCTCGGCCTGCGCAACATGCAGGAGCGAATGGCCCACTTCCGCGGCCTGCTGCTGATCAACAGCAGCGAGGCCGGCACGACGCTGACGGCGATGCTGCCGAAATCGGCCAATCTCCCCGCCGGCAAGCAGGCAGAAGCTGCATGACGGAACGCCCGAAAATCAGGGTGCTCTTGATCGACAACCATCCGCTGGTACTGGACGGGTTGAAGGCCGTGCTCGAAACATTCGACCATATCGAAGTTGCCGGTACGGCCGGGCTCGCCCAAACGGGGCTCGAGATCGGCCGGCAAGTCCTGCCGCAGGTCGTGCTGATGGACATCAACATGCCGAAGCTGAGCGGCATCGATGCGATCGAATTGTTCAGGAACGAACTTCCCCAGGCGCGGGTCGTGATGCTCTCCATGCATGACAGCCGCGAGTATATTTCCTCCTCGGTCATGCATGGCGCTGCCGGCTACATCCTGAAGGACGTTTCGACGGATGAGATCGTCTCGGCCATCGAGACCGTGGCGGGCGGGGGGACATATTTCTCGTCCGGCGTGTTCGACGCGCTGATGGGCGAACGCGCCGAGGAGGGTAGCGACCCCCTGACCCCGCGCGAACACGACATTCTCGGGCTGATCGTTGCGGGCAGAAGCAACAAGGAGATCGCCGAAACGCTCGGGATCACCTCCGCCACGACGGAAACCCATCGCAAGAACCTCAAGAAGAAGCTCGGTATCGCCACCACAGCGGGCCTCATCCGCTATGCGCTCGATCAGGGCATCGTCTCGAAAGCCGGGTAAATCGCGTCTACCCACTTCTGGGTAGGCCCCGGCATTTCACCGCCGCGCCTATCTTGTGAGGACAAAACCAACGCCATAGGACTCCATCCGCGGCTGGCCAAGTGCGAGCCGTTGGGAGGAATTCACATGCGTTACATCAGCTTCCGATCGGTCGGAAAACCTCAAGCGACCCGAGCCGGGCCTGCCGCGGCCGCCGGCTGACAGACCTGCCTTCCACGCCGACAACTGGAACATGGCGACCGCGGACGCGGCGCCTGAAAGGTATCCCGACATGGAAAAACCACACAGCAAGGCAGCGCTCTGGCTGCTCGTCATTCCCTATCTAGGTCTGCTCTGGCCGCCATTTTACAATGTCCGCGAGCCGTCTCTTTTCGGCTTTCCGTTCTTCTACTGGTATCAGCTTCTCTGGGTGCCGATCACCGCAGCGCTGACCTGGATCGCCTATCGGAGCACCCGCCATGACGACTGACATCAACGGCACGGCGCTTGCCGTCTTCCTGTTCTTCTTCGTTCTCGTCACCGTCATGGGCTTCGTCGCCAGCCGCTGGCGCAAGCCCGAGACACTGGCCCATATCGATGAATGGGGTCTGGGCGGACGCAACTTCGGCACCTGGATCACCTGGTTCCTCGTCGGCGGAGATTTCTATACCGCCTACACCGTGATCGCCGTCCCGGCGCTGGTCTATACGGTGGGAGCCTACGGCTTCTTTGCGCTGCCCTACACCATCGTCGTCTATCCCTTCGTCTTCATGGTCATGCCGGTTCTGTGGAAACGCGCCAAGGATTTCGGCTATGTGACGGCTGGCGACGTCGTCCACGGTCAATATGGATCGCGCGGCCTCGAACTCGCTGTGGCGGCAACAGGCGTCATCGCCACCATGCCCTATATTGCCCTCCAGCTCGTCGGCATGACGGCGGTCCTCAAGGCGCTCGGGCTGCATGGCGAATTGCCGCTGGCGATCGCCTTCATCGTGCTGGCGCTCTACACCTATTCCGCGGGTTTGCGCGCGCCGGCGCTGATCGCCTTCGTCAAGGACATCATGATCTATATCGTCGTGATCGCCGCTGTCGCACTGATCCCGTCGAAACTCGGAGGCTACGCCAACGTCTTTGCCTCGGCCGATGCGGCCTTCCAGGCCAAGGGTTCGGGCAGCCTGCTGCTCGGCGGCAATCAGTATGTTGCCTATGCCACGCTCGCCCTGGGTTCGGCGCTGGCGGCCTTCATGTATCCGCATACGCTGACGGGCATCTTTGCCTCCAACAGCGGCAAGACGATCCGCAAGAATGCGATCATGTTGCCCGCCTATACGCTGCTGCTCGGCCTTCTGGCGCTGCTCGGCTATATGGGGCATGCCGCCAACCTGAAGCTCGACAGCGCCAATGACGTTGTTCCCACGCTGTTCAAGACGCTGTTTTCAGGCTGGTTCTCCGGCTTCGCCTTTGCGGCGATCGCCATCGGCGCGCTAGTACCGGCAGCGGTGATGAGCATCGGCGCCGCCAACCTCTTCACCCGCAATTTCTGGAAAGCCTATGTCGATCCTGACGTCAGCGATGCGGGCGAGGCGAAGGTTGCAAAGATCACCTCGCTGGTGGTGAAGATCGGTGCGCTTCTCGTCATCATCTTCCTGCCGACGCAATTTGCACTCGACCTGCAGCTGCTCGGCGGCATCTGGATCCTGCAGACGCTTCCGGCACTGGTCTTCGGTCTCTACACCAACTGGTTCCGTGCACCCGGTCTGCTTGCCGGCTGGTTCGTCGGCTTCGGCGGCGGTACTTTCCTCGTCTGGGATGCCGGTTGGAAGCCACTGCATTTGATCAGCCTCGGCGGTGAACCCTTCACCGTCTACACGGGACTGCTGGCGCTTGCGGCCAACATCGCCGTTGCCCTCGTAGTCAACGCCCTGCTTCCGGCCAAGGCTCCGGTCCGGGCCTAGAGCATGATGCCGAAAAGTGTGAGCGGTTTTCGGACAATATCATGCTCACCTTCTTGATCCAAAAATGCGAAGGGCAGCAAACGCTGCCCTTCGCAAAATTATCCCGCTTTGGCGTTCCAGCTTAAGCTGGAGAGAGATCAGGGCGACTTAAAACTCTTCCCAGTCGCCGGCCAATGCTGAATTCCCATTCGTCTGGAACGACTTGCCTACTTTGGCAATCATCTGGCGCGCAGGCGAGGGCGCCGGTTGAGCACGGGGCGCCGCGGCAGCGGGCTGCGCTACGCGCTTCGGTGCCAGCGTTCCGCCAATGTTGAACTGGCCCAGCAGCTGGAACAGCGCGTCGGCTTCCTTGGCGAGGTTGTGGGCGGCCGCTGTGGCTTCTTCCACCATGGCGGCGTTCTGCTGCGTCCCCTGATCCATCTTGTTGACGGCGGTATTGATCTCTTTCAGCCCCGTCGCCTGCTCTTGCGAAGCGCCGACGATGGCCCCCACATTGCCGTCGACCTGCTGTACCTGCTCCGCAATCTCCTTCAGCGCCTTTCCGGTCTCGCCAACCAGGGCCACACCGCTTTTGACGTGGCCATTCGAAGCGTTGATCAGTTCCTTGATTTCTTTTGCCGCCTTGGCGGAACGTTGCGCCAATTCACGCACTTCCTGAGCCACGACCGCAAAGCCCTTGCCCGCTTCGCCTGCACGGGCAGCTTCAACGCCGGCATTCAGCGCCAGCAGATTGGTCTGGAATGCGATTTCATCGATGACGCCGATGATGCTGCCGATTTCGGTGGCGGAGGATTCGATCTTGCCCATGGCGTCGACCGCATCCCGAACGACGCTGCCCGAGCGCTCCGCACTCTCCTTCGTTTTGCGAACGAGCTGGCCGGCTTCCTGAGCCTTGTTGCTCGAGTCGGCAACGGTGGTCGTAATCTCTTCCAGGGCAGCGGCAGTTTCCTCGACGGAGGCTGCCTGCTGTTCGGTCCGCTTGGCGAGATCGTCCGAGGCGGAGCGGATCTCCTGTGCACCGCCCGCGATGGCGCTGGCGTTCTGGGCAACCTTCTGCATGGCGGCACGCAGCTTTTCGACTGCAGAATTGAAGTCGGCTCTGAGCTTTTCCAGAGACGGAATGAACGGAGTACCGATCTGCTGTGTGAGGTCGCCGTCAGCCAGCGCCTGCAGCGCATCGCCAAGCTGACCGACAGCCTTGTCCGTCTGCTCGGCAAGGGTGCGGCGTTCATCGGCATCCTGCTCAAGCCGATGCCGCTCCGACACGGCTCGCTTCGCCTCGGCGTCGGCCTCCCGTTCAGCCTTTGCCGAAATTGCGTCGCGCAGCCCGGCCACGGCCCGTGCGAGCTTGCCGATCTCGTCGCCGCGCGCTTCGAGGCGGCGATCGCCGTTAAGATTGCCGTCCGCCATCGCTTTCAGCGAAAGCTGAAGTTTAGCCAGCGGGCCGACGATCGTGCGTGCGGTCACAGCGGCGGCAACGAGCGAAAGAACAGCCGCAATGCCAAGCGCGGTCAGGGCCAACGGCTTGAAGCCGCTTGCCGTGCTGCGAACCTCGCCGCCAATCGATTTGTTCAGCGCTTCCTGATAGTCGATGAATTTGTTGATGGCGCCAAGCCAGGCAACGAAGGCCGGCCGCGCCTGTTCGAGCAGGATCTTGCGAGCGGCCTCGCCATCGCCCTTCTCCTGCAGTGCAATAATCTGGGCGACCAGAGGATTGGTCTTCGCCTGGATGTCTGCAATCTCACCGAGAATGGTCTTTTCCTGTTCCGTCGCACCGGCCGAAGAGGCAACCATATCCGCCATGCGCTTTTCATTCTCGGCGTAGGAGGCGGCCAGCTTCTCGATCAATGCCTCGGCGGTCTTCCGTTCATCGGCAGACGTCACCAGAGTGACGTCGCGGATGGCGATTGCCCGATCATGCACGCTGCCGCGATAGTTGATGGCAAACCGCTGCTTCACGCTGTTGACGTCGTTGATGGTTCCAAGCTTATCATTGATCTGCGCAACTTTTTCCGTCGAATAGATGGTCAGGCCGACCATCAGCAAAAGGAGAACGCTGAAGCCAAGCGCCAGGCGCGCCACAACCCCGAAACTCATGATATTCTTCATATGCACTCTCCCCTCGCGGTGAGGTTTGTTGGAAGGATGTCTCGGCAGCCAGGATTGCTTGTCATATCTCGTTCGAATGCAGAGCCTCGGTGTCTCCGAGTGCATCCGACAGGCACCCTGTGCCCGGAATCGCGCTTGAGATACGGGACATCCGTCAAAGCAATAAAAGCCGATTTCATGCAAAATTCGGGTGCCTGAGCCGCCATCATGGCGGAGGTGACGAACCTAAAGAACGTCGTCCCGATATCTAAAAAAAATTAGAGGAATATATTTTAGAGAGTGTAAACGGAGCCGACGGAGCATGCTATATCGCCATATTTGGATAGCATTTGCGCTTTTCGGATGGACGATTTAAGGAGCGCTCTCCCGGTGGTTGCGAAATCTTCGGACTCCCCTGCGCAACAAGGCTTTGCGGCTTGTCTGCGACGACGCGACGCCGTCCTGGCATCGGATAGTGATTTGCCGAAAGGTCTCGGCAATCGGCATGAATTGCAGCTGCGGTGCCGGAGCGCTCGCGCTTCCGGCTTCAGCCACGTAGCAGCGGAAGCAGCTGATCGCCCTGCCGCTTGATCTCGGAGAGATACGGCGTGTCGGACAGCACGAAGTGGGTGATGCCGAGATCCTGATATTTGCGCAGCGAGCGGGCGACGTCTTCCGCCGAACCGACCAGCCAGGTGGTGCCGGCGCCGCCGCCGCCGAACTTGCCCGGGGCGGTATAGAGGTTGTCATCGAGGACGTCGCCGCGCTCATGCAGATCGAGCAGCCGCTGCTGGCCGACGGCGAGCGCCCGTTGGTGATCGTGCCAGCCGCTGCCCTTGCTTCTGGCCATCTCCGCGACCTTCGCCTCGGCGTCGGTCCAGGCCTGTTCGGTGGTATCGCGGACCAGCGTCGTTATCCGCAGGCCGAATTCCAGCGGCGGGAGGTCGCGGTCCAGTTCCCGGCTCAGCGCCTTGAGCCGCGCGATCCGTTCGCGGACACCGTCGAGCGGCTCGCCCCAGAAGAGCTGGACATCGGCCTCGGTAGCCGCCACCCGTTCGGCCGCCTCCGAAGCGCCGCCAAAATAGAATTTGGGGTGCCGACGGTCGCCGCGGACCTGGATGCGCGGCACCACGGTGGAGTCGGCGACCCGGAAGTGCTCGCCGGCGGAGGTGACGTTGTCTTCGGTCCACAGTCTGCGGACCAGCCGCATGAACTCCCTGGTGCGTGCATAGCGATGGGCCTGATCGCCCTCGCTGTCGCCGTAGGCAGCCAGGTTGTCCTTGCCCGACACGATGTTGATCCGCACCCTGCCGCCCGTCAGGTGATCCAGCGTCGCCGCCGCGGAAGCGAAGTTTGCCGGTCGCCAATAGCCTGGACGGATCGCAATCAGCGGTTCAAAGGTGGTCGTCCGGGCGGCGAGCGAGGCCGCGACGGTAAAGGTGTCGGGGCGGCCCCAACCGGTGCCGATGAGCGCCCCCTTCCAGCCATGTTCCTCCAGCGCCCTTGCTTGGCTGGTCAGCGTATCCAGGCTGTTGTGGTTCTCGACGGCGGAATCGCCGCGATGACCGGCTTTGATGTCGTTAGGAATATACCAGAGAAATTCGGAATTATTGCTCATGCGATGCTGCAGTTCTGTGTGATTGGAACAAGGAAACCAGGGGGAAATCCCCCCTGGAAGTTCATACGGCCGCCTGCACCTTCTGCTGCTGCCCTGCCTGAACCACAAAGCCATTCGGCGGGCGCTGAAGGCCCAAATTCTCCCGCAGCGTCGTGCCTTCATATTCGTGCCGGAACAGGCCGCGCTTGCGCAGGATCGGGACGACCTGATCGACGAAATCGGTCAGAGCGGTGGGCAGGATCGGCGGCATGATGTTGAAGGCGTCGGCAGCGCCGTTCTCGAACCAGCTCTGCATCGCATCGGCGATCTGCTCGGGTGTTCCCACAACCGTCCGATGGCCGCGAGCGGTGGCCACCGCCAGATAGAACTGGCGCAGCGTCAGATTGTTGCGCGATACCAGATCGGAAACCAGCTTAAGACGGCTTTTGTTGAGTTCGGTATTATCAGGCAGGGGAGGGGCGGGATCATCCAGCGAGTAGCCGGAAAGGTCGATGCCCTTGTAGTGGCGGGCAAGGATATTCCAGGCGATGGAGGGATGAACGAGCGATTGGATATGGTCGTAGTTTGCCTGGGCTTCCGCTTCCGTCCCGCCGAGAACCGGGAATATGCCGGGACTGATCAGCAGTTCGTCCGGCCGGCGTCCGTAGCGGCCGAGCCGCCCTTTGACGTCCGAATAGAATTCCTGCGCATCCTCGAAGGTCTGGTTGGCGGTAAAGATGATCTCGGCCGTGCGGGCAGCAAGTTCGCGCCCGGGTTCGGATGCGCCGGCCTGCACGATGACAGGATAGCCCTGAACCGGACGCCCGACGTTGAGCGGGCCGGCCACCGAGAAGAACTTGCCCTTGTGATCGACGAGATGCACCTTGTCGGGATCGAGATAGACCCCGCTTTCCTTGTCGCGGATGAAGGCATCGTCCTCGTAGGAATCCCACAAGCCCTTCACCAGGTCGACGAATTCCTCGGCCCGCTCATAACGATCGGCATGGGCGGGATGGCCTGCGATTGAAAAATTCTTCGAAACATCCGCACCTGTCGTGACGACGTTCCATGCCGCACGACCCTTGGAGATATAGTCCAGCGACGCGAACCTGCGGGCCAGCAGGTAAGGGTCCTCATAAGTCGTCGATGCCGTGGCGACGAAGCCGATATGTTTGGTTACCTGCGAGAGGGCAGCCCAGAGGGTCAGCGGCTCGAAATGCGCGCCCTGGGCGGTGCGGCGAAGCGCTTCCGGGTCCTTGGCGCGGTCCCATCCCGCCGGGCTGTCGGCGACGAAGACGAGATCGAATTTGCCGCGTTCGGCGGTCTCCGCGAGCTCCCGGTAGTGATCGATATTGAGGCCGGCATCGGCCTGCGCCTCCGGATGGCGCCAGGCGGCGATATGATGGCCCGTCGCCATGATGAACGCGCCAAGCCGCATTTGCCGTTTCGATGTGCTCATTGGCTTATCTCCAGATCAAACTGAACTGTTGCTGATGTCAGGCGGCCTTGCGGCCCGGAAGCTCGACCCCGAGCCGGCTGAGGAGGTGGATTCGGAACTGCGCAAAGCGCGGATCGCCGTGATCCCGCGGCGTCGGCAGATCGATCTTGAGATCCTCGATGAGGCGGCCTTCGTCGAGAACCAGGATGCGGTCGGCCAGCGAAATCGCCTCGTCGACGTCGTGGGTAACGAGCAGCACGGCAGGACAGTGTCTTGCACACAACTCCCGCAGCAGATCGTGCATTTTCAGCCGTGTCAGCGCGTCGAGCGCACCGAACGGCTCATCGGCGAGAAGCAGGGCCGGTTCGCGCACCAGCGAACGGGCAAGAGCGACCCTCTGCTGCTCGCCACCCGAAAGTTGGTTCGGCCATGCCGATTCCCGGCCGGCAAGTCCTACCTCCGCCAAAGCCTTCCGTCCGGCTTCCTGGCCGGAGGCGCCGGTCAAGCCAAGCGTAACGTTCTGGATGACGGTGCGCCAGGGCAGCAGGCGAGCATCCTGGAAAACCACCGAAAGGCTCTCCGGCGTCTCGAGGGTGCCGGTTCCCTCGACACCATGATCGAGACCGGCAAGAGCCCTGAGGAACGTGCTTTTGCCGGAGCCACTGCGGCCAAGCAGGGCAACGAACTCGCCTTCCTCGATATCGAGATCGACGCCGTCGAGGATCGTCTTCGTCGCAAACCGCCGTGCGAGGTTTCGCACGTGGACGGCCTTGCTTGCGGGCTTCAGTTTGCCAGGGTGCGGCGCCATGAGAGGACCCTCCGTTCAAGCAGGCGGACGAGACCGTCCGAAACGAGACCGAGCAGCACATAGACCACCAGGCCGACGAGAATGACGTCGGTCTGCCCGTAATTGCGGGCAAGATCGATCATATAACCGAGGCCGCTGGTGGCGTTGATCTGCTCGACCACGACGAGAGAGACCCAGCAGAGGGTGACGGCAAACCGCAGGCCCAGCAAGAAACCCGGCAGGGCGCCGGGCAGCACCACTTGAAGGATGAAGTCCTTCTGGCTCATCCGCAGGGTCTCGGCCAATTCGACATAACGGCTGTCGATGCTGCGGAGCGCATTGTGGGTGTGGATGTAGATCGGCACGATCACGGCCAGCGCGATGGTCGTGACCTTCATGCTCTCGCCGATGCCGAACCACAGGATCAGCAAGGGGATCAGGGCCAGCGTCGGTATCGCGCGCTTGATCTGGACCGGCCCGTCGATCAGGGCTTCGCCGATCCGGGAAAGGCCGGCGATCACCGCCAGGATCGTGCCGATCAGCAATCCGATGCTAAGACCGAGCAGGGCGCGTGTCGCCGACGTCACGAAATTGTCCTGCAGGCGACCCTGCTCTATCAGCCTTACGAAAGCCTCGACCACCGTCCACGGCGCCGACAGGATACGCGGGTCGATCCATCCGAGCGCAGAACCGACGACCCAGGTCAAGACGAGCAATACCGGCCCGATCTGCAACCCGAAAGGGATCGCGGGTCCGGGACCCAGCCTGCGCCGGGCGCGGGGGCCGGCCAAGCCAGCAGAGCCAGCAAAGCTAGCCGGGACAACCGGCCTTGTCGCGCGTGAACCTGCATGCGCAATTCTACCGCCGGACGACCGCGACAGTTTCGCCTCATCTGCATCCCAAGTGGTTGCCATGCTTCAAATCTCCTCTCCGAAGGGGTGTCGAGCGTTACTGGCTCTTGGCCAAAGCCGCGGCGCCGAGCTTTTCGAAGCGATTGTCGAAAATCTGCTCCACATTGAGGGGCTTGTAGCCGAGCTCGTCTGCCAGCAGGTCGATGGTTTCCTGGTGGCGCTTCTTCACTTCGCTCCAATCGCTGGGAACGACCTGTTCGCCGGTCAGCTTGACGAGATATTCCCCGTCCTCCTGGCTCAACCCCTGCTGACCAACGTAATATTCCTTGATCCAGAGATCCGGGTTCCGGTTCACCCATTCGGTGGCGCGTGCCCATAGACCGACATATTCGGCGAGAGCTGCCGCCTTGGCGGGATCATCGAGAACCCATTGCGGCGCATAAAGATGGCTCGGATCGTCGCGCAGGCCATGCTCGACGAGGGTCGCGCCATCAGGCCCGTATTGGGTGATGTAGCGCCTGATGTAGACGCCGCCGAGCGGTGCGATGTCGACCTGCTTGCTCGCCAATGCCTTCGGATAGACGTCGCTGGTGCTTGGCAGTTCCACCAGGGTGACGTCGCTGCTCTTCAGACCTGCCGCGTGCAGCGCGCGCAGGACGAGCGTGCCCTGGGCCTGGCCCGGGCTGAAAGCGATGCGTTTGCCGCGGAAATCTGCCAGCGTCTTGACGGCCGCGCCCGGTGCGATGCCGAAGCGGTAGATGGGATTGGCAATCGGGTCGCGGCGTTCGCGATAGGCGATGTTGCGGACAGGCAGATTGTTCCAGTTGGCGAAGATCGAAGGGATCTCGGCCACCGATCCGACATCGAGCGCATGGGCGCGGAAAGCTTCCGAAGTCTGCGGCCCGCCGCTGATATTGGCCCATTTGACTTCAAAACTGAGCTCTTTGTCGAGACCGGACACTTCGAGAGCTTTCTGAGTGACCGGATCACCGATCGTCAGCACCGTGCCTGGCGGCACTTTAGAAAGCAGGGGGGCGTCTGCCTGAGCTGCCGCCGGACCGTGGATGGCACTGAGACCAAGCAGACTGAACAACGCAATTTTGAATGTCTTTGCCAATGTCATCGTCGATCTTCCCGTTTCGGATTGTCGTTTGCAGGAGCGATGCACGGTAAGATGGAATATAATCTACTAAATCGATAGACTATTTAGTTTAATGAAAGTGGCGCTGAGGGAAAATTGTCCTCAAAAGTCGGGCAACCGGAACGATCGCATCCGGCGCGTCCGAAGGATGCTCGGCGCGTCCCGACATGAAAAAAGCGCCTGGGACGTTCGTCCGCGGGCGCTTTCCCGGTCTTTGTTCAAACCCTTACTTTTGTTTAAGGCCGGGCAGCGGACCGCAGCGACCGCCCTTCAGACGCCAAGCCGTCGCGGACGTCGGGATCGCCTTATGTCAGGCAATATGCGGTGCATATTCGTTGGCCGCGAATACGTGATGGTGCACCTTGCCGGTAAAGAGCTGCAGGAGTTCGCCGGTGACCTCGCGGCTCTGCGACCGCACATCGGAGAGAAGTGCCGCGTTCACCGCATCCATATCGGGATAACGAATGGCCAAGGCCATAGCATAGATCGGGGCGCCTTCGTCGCGCTCCATTCCATCCAGCACCCGGATTTCCTCGGCGCCCGGAAATTTCGTCCAGAGAGGGACGAGCCGCTGCCGCACGAATTCGCGGAATTCGACTTCTCTGCCGGGATGGATTTCGCCTTCAAACAAAGCATAACGAATGATCATAGGGTCTCTTTTCCAAAACTCGCCGGAGCTGGATCGATGTTGGTGGGCTGTCGTAAGATCAGGGCGTATCGGTCGATACGCCCTGATTGGGAAGGTTATTTGCCCCAGATTTTCTTGTATTGATCGCGATAGCCGTTATCGGGATCGAAGCTGTTCTTCGGTCCGCCGTCGAACTCGACGTTCTGGCTGGTCACCACATGCAGCGGCGACACGTAGCCGGACCATGGAGCTTTCGCAAAGGCGCGGTTCAATTCGTCGACGAGCTGCCAGCCCTGGAGGTTGAGCGGCTCGGCGACCGTGACGGCCTGGAACTGCTTGGCGCGGATACGCTGATAGGCGCTCTCCGAACCGTCGCCGGCTGCGACGTTCACCGGTTTTCCGTCGCCTGCAATGCCGGCCGAGGCGAGCGAAGGTCCCATGAAGTCGTAATAGAGGTCGTTGATCGCCAGCGAATGCGTCCACTTCGCGCCATACTTCTGCAGAAGCGATGTGGTCAGCTGCGGCATGCGCTGAGAGGTTTCGGCAATCGGCGTGTCGACATATTCGAGCACCGTGCCGCCGAGATCCTCGATCTCCTTCTTCATGCGGTCGGCCTTGGCGATCGCGATCGCATAGGTGGAATCGGTGAAGATGATGACGCCCGGCTTGCCGCCGGCATCGGCAAAGGCCCAGTCCGCCGCCGACTTCGACACTTCCATCGCGTCGGTGGTCACGTTTGCGAAGACACCGACTTCGGGAACCGGACCGACGGCCGAGGCGGCGTGCCAGGAAACCATCGGAATGCCGGCAGCCTTGGCTGCTTCCATCGCCGGCTTCTGTTCGACCGCGTCAAAGCCGTTGATGATGATGCCATCCGGCTTCAGCGCCATGGCCTGGCCGAACGCCGCGGTCCGCCCGCCGATCGAGCCGGCGCCGTCAAGCGCCTTCACCGTCCAGCCCAGCGCGCCTGCCGCTTCCTGAACGCCATTGACCACGCCGAGGATGCCGCCGTTCTTCATATCGCCGGCAAGAATGACGATGTTCTTTCCGGCAGCGCCCTTGGGGCCGCTCGTCGGGCCATCCCAGGCGCTCACCTTGGAAGCATACTTTTCGACGACGGCCTTGGCGTCAGCCATCGAATCGGCCAATGCCGGCATGCTGAGCATAACGGCGACGGTTGCGACCGTTGCCTGCAATAATGTTCTGCGCTTCATGTTCACTCCTCCATTTTGTTTGTTGTGAAATGCCGGGGGTAAACCGGCATCCTCATTTGGATGCGGGTGTGATCCTCCTCACAGCTCCGCGCTTGCGCTGGGCGTAGCCTGCTATGCCAATGGCAATCAGCAGGGTGACGCCGTTGAACAGCGGTTCGACGAAGAACGATCCGCCGAATTGCTGAATTCCTGATATTCCGACCGCCAGGATAATGACGCCGATCAAGGTGCCCCAGACGTTCACCCGTCCGGGCTTGATCGTCGTCGATCCGAGGAACGCGCCGACAAGCGCCGGCAGGAGATATTCGAGGCCGACGCTCGCCTGGCCGATGCGCAGCTTCGAGGCGAGCAGGACCCCGGTCAGGGCCGCAAGCAGCCCCGAGGTGACGAAGGCGCCGATCACGAATTTGCGGACCGGAATGCCATTGAGGGCCGCCGCCTTCGGATTGGCGCCGATGGCGTAGAGGTAACGGCCGATCGGCAGGTATTCGAGCACGATCCACATGCAGATGGCGATCAGGAGCACGTAGAAGCCGGTGATCGGCAGGCCGAACAGCATGGTGCCGTTCAGCGCATAGAAACCATCAGGCAGGACGCCGACCACCTGCCGGCCGCCGGTGTGCCAAAGCGCAAGCGCGTATAGAACCGTTCCGGTGCCGAGCGTCGCGATGAAGCTGTCGATCTTCGCAACCTCGACCAGCAGACCGTTGATGCAGCCGGTCAGAACGCCGAGCGCGAGCACGATGACGACCGCGACCGGCCAGGGCAGGCCGTAGGCGGTCTGCAGGCTGATGGCGAGAATGTGCCAGAGCACGATGCCATAGCCGACGGTCAGATCGATGCGACCCGATGCCATCGGGATCATCGCAGCCAACGACAGAAGCGCAATGATGGCCTTGTCGGACACGATCGAGCGGACGTTCAACAGGGTCGGGAAGGTATCGGGCAGAAGGATCGAGAAGATCACGATCAGGCCGACGGTCAGGATCACCAGCCCGTAGACCGGGATCAGGCGTCCGATCTTCTGTCCTGTGGACAGACCTGCCATTTCGCTCTTGGTCGGCTCCAGCGCCGTGGATTCAATGGATTGCATGGCTGTTCTCCCGGTGGCTCAAGCGGCTTCCGATGCGGATGCGGCCGTGATGACCGCCTCCGTTGTCAGAGCGCTTCCAGTCAGTTCGCTGACGATTTTGCCGCGCGAGAAAACCAGCGCGCGGTGGCAGATATGGGCGATTTCCTCGAAGTCGGTCGACACCACGACGACCGCGAGACCGGCCTCGAGCGCCTGGGTGATCAGACGGTAGATCTCCGCACGCGCGCCGATATCGACGCCGGCGGTCGGATCTTCGGCGATCAGCAGCTTGCGGCCGGTCGCCAGCCAGCGGCCGACGACCACTTTCTGCTGATTGCCGCCCGACAGGGCCTCCACAGGCAGATCCGGGTCGTTCGGCCGCAGGCCGACGGAATGGCCGATCTTATGGGCAAGATCGGCTTCGCCGCGCGGCGACAGGAAGGACAAAAGCCCACGCCCGACGGCTCCCGGATTAAGGTAGGTATTTTCCCGAATGGACAGCGAGAGCGCCACGGATTCCTCCGTCCGGTCACGGGCAATCAAGCCGATGCCCGACGCCATTGCCCCTCGTGGGCTGGAAAGGTCGGGGGCCTCGTCATGCAGCAGAACCGAGCCGTTGAAGGGCTCGCAACCGAACAGGGCGCGGCCGATCCGTTCCTGACCGGCGCCACGCAATCCAGCCAGGCCCAGAAGCTCACCCTCGCGGATATCGAACGATATCGGGCCTGTGCCGGCGCAAACGAGATCGCGAACCTCCACGATCGCCTTGCCGGGCGTGATCGCGGTCTTGGAAAAGAGGCTGTCGCCGCTGCGGCCGATGATCATCGTCACCAGTTCCTCGGGGGTGGTCTCGCTGACGGGCTTCTGTCCCACCATGCAGCCGTCGCGCAGAACGGCGACCCGATCGGCAATCCGGAAAATCTCATCGAGCCTGTGGGAAACGTAAATCATGCCGACGCCGCGATCCTTTAAGGGGCGGATCGCATTGAAAAGCCGATCGACTTCATCGGCGGGAAGGCTCGCCGTCGGCTCGTCGAGCACCAGAACGTCGGCTTCGACGGCAAGCGCACGGGCAATGGCGACAAGCGATTTCTCGGTACGCGACAGCGCCGAGACGCGCGTCGTAGGATCAAAGTCGCAGCCGACCAGTTTCAAGGCTTCCTTGGCACGCGCCTGCGTCCTGTTCCAATCGATCAGGCCGCGACGCATCGAGAAGCCCTGCGACAGGCCCATGTTCTCGCCGACCGTCATCCACTCGATCAAACCGAGATCCTGGTGGATGAAGGCAACCGGCTGCCGTTCGTTCGGCTTCGGGGGACGATGATGGTAGCTCTGGCCGCGAAACAGGATGTCGCCGGTATCGGGCTTGTAGATACCCGCAAGCGTCTTGATGAGCGTCGATTTGCCGGCGCCGTTTTCCCCGAGCAGCGCGAGAATTTCGCCCTCGCGCAGATCGATCGAGACGTCACGCAGCGCTTGCGTGCCGCCGAAACTCTTGGTGATCGACTGGAACTCCAGCAGTCTCTTGGCTTCCACTGTGGCTCCTCCCAAAGCTGCGGTTGTCATGGATGTATGTTATCGATAACATTTATGGATGGTCAAGCGGAAAGATGACGATCTCGAATTTCTCGGAGGGATTGACGTCAGTCGGCCTGAAATCCATCGAGAAGGCGCATCATCTCGGCCGAGTCCTTCGGTCCAAGCCCGGCAGCGCAGAGCAGGCGGTGAATCTCGACCACCGAGCCGGTCATCGGCAATGGCGTCTTCGTCTTCAGCGCAAAGGCCTGAAGCGAATCCAGATCCTTCAACATATTGTCGATTCTGCCTGTCGGCGAGAAATCCCGAGCGGCGAATTTCGCCATGAATTCCTGCAATATGCGGCTGTCCGCCCTGCCGCCGGCAAGGGCGGCCGGAATGGCGGCCGGGTCGACGCCGCCTGCTTCAGCGAGCTTGACCGCCTCCGCGACGGCCTGAAACAGCACGGCGCAAAACAATTGATTGATCAGCTTCGTGGTCTGCCCCGCGCCGGATACACCCATCAGCGTGTAATTGGCGGCAAGATGCCGCATCACCACGCGTGCCCGTTCGAAATCCTCAGCACTGCCACCGGCCATAATCGTCAGGCGTCCGCTCAGCGCACCTGGCACGCCGCCGGAAAGCGGGCAATCCACCCATGCCATGCCGGTTTCTCGACGCAGCCGCGTCGCCATGTCGGCCGTGTCAGCCGGGTCGATCGAGGACATATCGATCAGCACCTTGTCGGCATTCGCCGCCGCCGCAACGCCCTTTTCGCCGAAGACGACAGCGCGGACGATGTTTGCGTGATTGAGGCTGAGCACGCAAAACGCCGACCGTGAGACCGCTTCCTCCACGGAGCCGGCCGGACGCGCACCCTTGGCCTGCAAAGCCGCAACTTTTTCGGTATCCAGGTCGAAGACCGATACCTTATGCCCGGTTTCGATCAATCGGGTGACGATCGCCGTTCCCATGATGCCTGCACCGATGACGGCGACATCTGCTCTGTAGTCATCCTGCATGATAATTTCCTCCCTTGACGGCCATGCCGCTCAGTCCCTTGCAAGCCAGTGCCACAATATCATCCAAGGCATTATCGATCGCCACCGTCACAACACCAGCTTCACCGGTCGGCGGCTCCAGCGTCTGCAACTGGCTGTCGAGCAGCGTCGCGGGCATGAAATGGCCCTGACGGGCCTGCATCCGCGACAGCAACAGATCACGGGATCCTTCCAGGAAAACAAAGGCGAGATGCCCGTCCGCCGCCTGCCTCAACCTGTCCCGATAGCTTCTCTTCAGCGCCGAACAGGAAATCACCAGCCCTTGCGATGCTTCTTGCGCGGTCCTTATTTCCTCGCCGATCCGGTCGAGCCAGGGCAGCCGGTCGTCGTCGGTCAGCGGCATGCCCTGCGCCATCTTCTCGACATTGCCAGCGGGGTGGACTTGGTCACCTTCCAGAAACGGCACGCCATTTCGAGCGGCGAGATGCTCTCCAACCGAGGATTTGCCGCAGCCACTGACGCCCATGACAACGACGGCCAGAGGTGGCGCCTTTTTCTCGAAATCCATGGTGTGGTCTCTATCAGAGGCAGGTCGTGATGCCACCGTCGACATAAAGCGTATGCCCGTTGATGAAGGACGAGCCGCGGCCCGACAGGAAAACGGCGGCCCCCACCAGTTCGTCGACATTGCCCCAGCGTCCGGCCGGCGTCCGCTTCTCGAGCCAGGACGAGAACTCGGGATTGTCGACGAGCGCCTGATTGAGCGGCGTCTTGAAATAGCCCGGCGCAATCGCGTTGATCTGCAGGCCGTACTTGGCCCAGTCGGCGCACATGCCGCGGGTCAGATTGCGCACCGCGCCCTTGGTCGCCGTATAGGGAGCAATGCCGGGGCGAGCCAGTTCGCTTTGCACGGAGGCGATGTTGATGATCTTGCCCTGTCCGCGGGCGATCATGGGTTTGGCCGCCGCTTGACCGACATAAAATACGCTCGAAATATTGGTGGTCAGCAGCAGCTCCCATTTGTCCGCCGGGAAATCTTCCAGCGGCGTACGAAACTGCATGCCGGCATTGTTGATCAGGATGTCGAGCGGACCGATATCGGCTTCGATTGCGTCGATACCCGCTTTGGCAGCGTCCTTGCTGGTCACGTCGAAGATCGCCGCATGGGCAGACAGGCCTTGATCCTTCAGGCTCTCGACCGCGCGGTTGACGCTTTCGGGCGTGCGGCCGTTGATGATGACTTGGGCGCCATACTGCGCCAGGCCTTCGGCCAGCGCGTAGCCGATCCCCTGGCTCGAGCCGGTGATCAGGGCACGCCGTCCGGTAAGATCAAACAAGTTCTTCATGCAAATAACTCCTCCGGTTTCGCCGCGGGTGACGGCTTCAACTGCCGCTGACGGTGAAACTCACTTGACATCCCTTTTCCGAATTATATGTTATCGATAACATAATCAACAGTCAAAATGCGGGATGGAAACGGAATGCCTAAGGTAGAAATCTTGATGGCCGGAGCTTATCCGGAATGGGACATGGTGGATCTGGAGGCGAACTACCGCATCCATCGCCTCTGGGAAGCGGCAGACCGGCAGGAGCTGATTTCCAGGGTCGGCAAGGATATCCGCGCCATAGCGACCCGTGGCGAACTCGGAGCCTCCGCAGAGCTGATGGCGCAATTGCCGAAACTGGAAATTGTCTCCTGTTACGGCGTCGGCACCGATGCAATCGACTTGTCCTATGCCCGCGCCAACGGCATTCGCGTCACGAATACCCCCGATGTGCTGACCGAAGATGTCGCCGATATCGCCCTCGGACTGCTGCTTGCCACGGCAAGGCAGATCCCGCAGGCCGATGTTTTGGTCCGCTCCGGCCAGTGGGGCAGCGTCGCCATGCCGCTGGTGACGCGCGTCTCGGGCAAGAAGGTGGGGATCGCCGGCATGGGGCGGATCGGCAAGGCAATCGCCAAGAGGGCTGCCGCTTTCGGCTGCGACATCTCCTATTTCGCTCGCCATGATCACCAGGATGTTGCCTACACCTACGAGCCCGACCTGATCGCGCTTGCCGCTTGGGCCGATTTTCTGATCGTCATCGTCCCCGGTGGGGAGGCGACCATGAAGATCATCAACGCTGAGGTGCTTGAAGCACTCGGTCCGAACGGCATCTTGATCAATGTCTCGCGCGGAACGACGGTAGACGAAGAGGCGCTGATCGCAGCCCTTCAAAACCGCACTATTCAGGCTGCGGGCCTTGATGTCTTCCTGAACGAACCGAGGATCGATGCACGTTTCCTGACGCTTCAAAACGTCGTGTTGCAGCCTCATCACGGCTCTGGCACTGTCGAGACCCGCAAGGCCATGGGCCAACTGGTCAGAGACAATCTCGCTGCGCATTTTGCAGGTAGCCCGCTTCCAACTCCCGTCGTGTGAGGGTCCCGATATGAAAGCCATCGTCATTCATGCCGCCAAGGATCTGAGGATCGAAGAGCGCGAGCCGGAGGTTGCCGGTGCCGGGCAGGTGGAGATTGCCATCGAAGCCGGCGGCATCTGCGGTTCCGACTTGCATTATTACAATCACGGCGGTTTCGGCACCGTTCGCCTGCGCGAACCGATGATCCTTGGCCATGAGATCGCCGGAACGATCAAGGCACTGGGCTCCGGCGTCGCCGATCTTGCCGTTGGAGACCGTGTCGCGGTTTCTCCGAGCCGGCCGTGCAACCATTGCCAATATTGCCTGAAGGGACAGCAAAACCATTGCCTCAACATGCGGTTTTACGGCAGCGCCATGCCGATGCCGCACATTCAGGGTGGCTTTCGCCAACGGCTGGTGGCGGAGCGTTGGCAGTGCCACAAGGTCGCGGACGGCATTTCCATTCACGAGGCTGCCTTTGCCGAACCCTTTGCGGTGACGCTGCATGCGGCAAACCGCGCCGGATCGCTGCTCGGCAAACGCGTGCTGGTCACCGGTTGCGGCCCCATTGGGATGTTGGCGATCGTTGCGGCGCGCGTCCTCGGCGCCCGTGAGATCGTCGCGACCGACGTGACCGACAGCGTTCTGGCGATTGCCCGCACCAGCGGCGCCGACCGAACGATCAATGTTGCCACGCATGCTTCCGACCTTGCAGCTTACAGCGCTGACAAGGGATACTTCGATGTCATGTTCGAGGCGTCGGGCAATGAGAAAGCCGTGCGCGCCGGCCTGGAGACGCTCAAGCCTCGCGCTGTTCTCGTGCAGCTCGGCCTTGGCGGCGATGTTTCCATTCCGCAGAACATGATCGTTGCGAAGGAAATCGAGATGCGCGGGACATTCCGTTTTCACGAGGAATTTGCGCTCGCCGTCGAACTGATCAATGCGCGTCGCGTCGATCTGAAGCCGCTGCTGACGGGTGTTTTCGGGATCGAAGAGGCCGTCGCCGCCTTTGAATTGGCGGGCGACCGCAGCAAGTCCATGAAAGTCCAGATCGCCTTTTGACCGACTGCGTAGTTCTTTAAATCGGAATCGATGTAAGGCTAAAATTGTATATTAATTCAAAGTGTTACAGCGCCACGCATCTGAAAGGACGCGCGGCGCTGTGGTATTCAGGCGGTCGGCGCGCCGTTGCGATCCGTGCTTTCGCGCAAGACAACCTTATAACCGGTCAATGTGATCTCATCGCCAGTCGCCTCGCCACTTTGCAGGGCATGCAGCAGACGGGCGGCCGCCTGGCGACCAATGCCATAACAATCGACATTGATGGTGGTGATGCGCGGATGACAGATGGACGAGATCTCGTAATCGCCGAAACCGGCAATGGCGATGTCCCGCGGAACCTTCATTCCCCGACGCGTGCATTCCATGATGGCGCCAAAGGCGGAAAGGTCGGAGACGCAGAGAACCACTTCCGTGTCCGGCCAGCGCTCCAGCAGACTGACGATTGCCTGGCCACCCTGTTCCATCGTGATAGGCGGGACGCCGAAGGAAATCATCCGTCCCGGTCCGAGGCCGAGTTCTTCGACAGTTTTCTGGAAACCACTGCGCCGCTGGCTGCCGCGCGTATCGCGCGCCGTCGTTCCGCCGATATAGCCGAACTTCCGATATCCCTGGCCGGCAAGTGTCCGCACCAGCAAGGCCATCGCCTCGCTGTTGGAAAAGCCGACGACCTGATTGATCGGATCTTCCGGAAGTTCCCAGGTCTCGACAACGGGAATGCCGGCTTTTGCGAGCATGCGCCGCGCGCGCGCCGTGTGCGAACCACCGGTCAGGATGATGCCTTCAGGGCGGCGGCGCAGCATCGCCTCGATCAGTTCTTCCTCTTTCTCCGCCGAATAGTCGGTATAGCCGAGAAGGAGTTGAAGGCCGGTATTCTGCAGCGCATCGGTAATGCCCCGCGCGGTGTCGGAAAAATTCGAATTGTTGATCGAGGGCACCAGGGCGGCGATGAAGCCGCTCCGCCGCGACGAAAGACTGCCGGCCGACAGATCGAGCACATAGCCGAGCGCATCGACGGCTTCCATGATACGCTTCCGGGTCTCCTCGGAAACGCTCGCATCCTGGCGAAAGGCACGCGAAACGGTCATGGCAGATACGCCGACATATTTGGCGACCTCCGCCATCGTCAGCTTTTGAGCGTCTCCCGGCTTGAGACGCTTGTCTTTCGGCTCATCCTCGTTTTTCACTGGTCTCCGCTTTCACAAAGCTTCCGAGTTGGGCAATTCAACACACGATAAAGTTATCGCTATCATCGCACAATCGATTTTATTGCAGGGATGTACCATTCCGAAGTCGAAAAACCAAGATTCTCGGCGTATGAATGCCTGTACGACGGCCTCAAAACACGACTATATGATATCGATAACAATTGATGATACGGAGGAGCATCATGTTCGGGCAAATTGACGGTACAGGGTTTGAGGTTCTCGACTCGCGCTTTGAAAGCTGCTTCGTGGGTCACGCTCGCGTCGAGCGGCTTTGGACGGGTGGGCGCTGGCTGGAGGGGCCGGCCTGGTTTGCCGCCGGGCGGTATCTGGTTTTCTCGGATATCCCCAACAACCGGATGATGCGTTACGACGATACCAGCGGGCATACATCGGTATTCCGCGCACCCAGCAACAACTCGAACGGCAACACTGTCGATAATCAGGGACGGCTCATCACCTGCGAGCATCTGACGCGCCGTGTCACACGAACCGAATTCGACGGCACGATCACCGTTCTGACCGATCGAATTGCAGGCAAGCGGCTCAATTCTCCAAATGACGTCACCGTCAAGTCCGATGGAACCGTCTGGTTTACCGACCCGAGCTACGGCATCCTCCACGACTACGAGGGCGACTACGGCGAGGCGGAAATCGGCGGATGCCATGTCTACCGGCATGATCCGGCAACAGGCACGACCGATCAGGTGACGTCCGATTTCGTCAAGCCGAACGGACTGGCCTTTTCCCCGGATGAGACGCTGCTCTACGTTGCCGACACGGGGGCAACGCATCTGCCCGGCGGTCCGCGTCATATCAGAAAGCTCGCAGTCTCGAATGAGGGGAGGCTGACCGATCTCGGCGTTTTCGCGGAATGTACCGCAGGTCTGTTCGATGGTTTTCGTGTGGACCGGAAAGGCAGGATATGGACGAGCGCCGGCGACGGTGTGCACGCCTATGATCCGGATGGTACTTTGATCGGCAAGATCCATATTCCTGAGGGCGTCTCCAACGTTGCTTTCGGCGGCGAGAAACTGAACCGTCTCTTCATCACTGCAAGCACGTCTCTCTACGCTGTTTATCTCACCGCCAACGGATCGAGACCGGGATGATCATTCAGCAGAGGCCGCCCTTTTGGGACGGCCTCTTGTTTGGTACAGTTTTGTGCCTCTTGCCTCATCGTTGACTGAGGCCGTCCGCCAGCCGAACCAGACCGAGGAAATCCGACCTGTAACCGAAGGCATCCGCCCCTCGCGATGTGGCAGCGAGATCGGCGATCGCCTGATAGGAATAGGCGTCGACGGCTGCCACATGGCTGAGTTTCTGGCCAAAGGCTGCGACGGCTACCGAGAAGCGGACATCCTGCGGCGCGGCATCGACGGTGGCGACCGCGTTGCCCTCGCTGACAGGCGTGGTGATGAGGGCGCTCTTGTCCTCGCCCAGCCGCTTGTAGCGCATCTTGACGAAGGCAAGCTCGCCTTGTTGGGCGCTGTCGGAGGCCTCGGCCGGCACCTGATCCGCTGCGCCGTACCGCAGGTCGTCATTCATCACCGCGGGACTTCCCTTGGGCGTAATTTCGTAAATCGCCGTGACGCTATGGCCGGAGCCGATATCGCCGGCATCGACACGGTCATTGTTGAAATCCTCGCGCTTCAGCGCCCGCGTCTCGTAACCGATCAGCCGGTATTCGGCGATCCGTTCCGGGTTGAACTCGACCTGGAATTTGACGTCGCTGGCGATCGGAAACAGCGTCGATCCGGCCTCTTCGACCAGCGTCTTCTGCGCCTCGGCCAAGGTGTCGATATAGGCGGCGCTGCCATTGCCGTTCTGGGCGAGCGTCTGCATCAGGGAATCGTTGAGATTGCCCCGTCCGAAACCGAGAACGGTGAGGAAGATGCCGTCCTTGCGCCTTTCCTCGATGATGCGCTTCAAATCCTCGTCGCTCGACGGGCCGACATTGAAGTCGCCGTCCGTCGCCAGCATCACCCGGTTGACGCCGTCCTTGACGAAGCCCTGCTTGGCAAGATCGTAGGCCGCCTCGATGCCTTCGGCGCCGCCGGTCGAGCCGCCGGGCTCCAGCCTGTCGATCGCCGACAGGATCTTCGATTTCTCCGCCACGCGTGTCGGCGCCAGAACGGTGCCGGCATTGCCGGCATAAGTGACGATCGAGACGGTATCGTCGGGTTTCAGCTTGTTGACCAGCAGCCGAAAGGCGCTCTTCAGCAGCGGCAGTTTGTCCGGCTCGTCCATCGAGCCCGACACGTCGATCAGGAAGACCAGATTGGCATGCGGCGTAGTCGCCGGCGCGATGTCATAGCCCTTGATCGCCACATGCATCAATTCCGTGTCGTGGTTCCAGGGCGTCGGTATCACCGTCACAGTCGCCTTGAAAGGCTGGTCGGCCTTATCAGGACCCGGCCAATCATAGGGAAAATAATTGATCATCTCCTCGACGCGAACCGATTGCGGATCGGGCATTGCCCCGCCCGTCAAAGAGCGGCGAACGAAGGAATAGGACGCGCTGTCGACGTCGGCGGAGAAGGTCGAAACCGGATCCGTCGCGACGCTCTTGATCGGATTTGCAGCGGCACTGGCAAACCGCTCGCGACTGGGATCGAGCTGCATCTGGACGCGCGCCTCCGCAGGTGGCGCAGGCGAGGGGGCGATGGCGGCCATCGGTTCGGTCAACTGCTGCTGGGGGACGATGCCGGGAGCGGCCGGCGCAGCGCGTTTGGCCGCCCCGAGTGCCGCGGCAGAACCCTCCGGCTTGTTCGTGAGGGCGGCGCTGGCATCGAATTCGGATGTCTGCGACGCATCGGGTTTCGCGAGGGCCGGTGCCTCCTTGTCCTGCAGCGCTTGCGCGACAGCAACAGATTGCTCAGCCAGGCTGTCGTTCCCGGCCGGTATTTGCGGCGAGACCGCAACCGGCTGACCGGCGGTTGCAGCCGGTTGTTTCGACGCCTCACTTTTCGAAAGATTGCCGGCGATCTCAGTCTGGTCGACGATCGGCAATCCGTTGCGGGTCAGCTCGATCGCGAGATAACCGGCGGCGGGAATGACGAGCAGCGTCGCAAGGGCTGAACCGGCGAGGAATTTCTTGTTCATGGCAGGGCTCCATATCCAGTTGATGATGGAGCTTTGACGCCCGCCTTTTGCATTTCCTTGGGGCGCCGGCGCATTATTTTCCGCGGTGTCGAAGGCCTGCATCGCGGCAGTAAGCGCCTGCGCGCGGGCCTCCGGCGTCGATGCCGGCGGTGTCAGGCGGGAGAGCTTTTCGAGTTCCTTGTCCACGGTCATACCTCTTCCTTGCCGAGCACGGCCTTCAGCCTCTTGCGCGCCTCATGGACCTGCCAGGACACGGTCGCCTCCGAGCAGCCCATGATATCAGCGGCCGCCGAATGGCTGAGACCTTCGCCGTAAACGAGCAGCACGGCGTCGCATTGCCTTTCCGGCAAGGCGCGCACGGCTGCCCATAATTCGCTCGATAGCTCGTCGTCACTTCCGGCCGGCGCATCGGGCTGCGGTTCGGCGGCGTAGGCGCGGAATGTCTGCTCCTCTCGTGCAAGCTTGCGTCTATGGTCGCGGGCGGCGTTGAGCGTCAGCGTATAGAGCCATGTCCTGAAGCGGCTGGCGCCGCGAAAGCTGCGGATCGCCGCGCCGAGCTTGACGCAGACCTCCTGGGCGATGTCGTCGGCATCCGTGGAACTGCCAGACCACCGCCACGCCGTCGCATGGACGAAATCATAATGGCGCGAGACCAGTTGCCCAAAGGCCTCCCGGTCACCGCCCTGCGCTCGTTCTATGAGCTCCGCGTCCAATTCCGCACCTACCCCATGCTACCAAGCAAGATGCTATTTCCAGATTGAGACGTTTCTCGGATGGCTTTCCTTGGGTCGATGGCGAAAAAATTATCGGGAATTTTGAGTTGGCGCGACATTCACGGGTCGCGACCAGACAGGTCGTCCCCGTAACGAAGGCGCATGATGAGGACAAAGTCGGCCAGGGACATGATCTGTCATGTCCCAAATCGCGAAAGGACCTCCATGTCCGCTCAACCGCCTGCCCCCACTGAAAGGGGCATCCTGCAGTTTCTGGCGATTTGCGATTCCTTCTATCCGCCAGACGCCGTTCGAGCATCGATCGAACAGCAGCGACATTGGTACGACGCTCTTTGCGCGCGCTTTGACCGCCCGCTGCCCCCGGAGATGATCTTTGCGGACGGCATGCTTCAGCGCATACCGATCCGGCGCTACCGTCCGCGGAAAATTAGCACGCGCACCATTCTGCTCTATCTTCATGGCGGCGGCTTCGTTGTCGGTTCGCTCGAGAGCCATCATGCCATCTGCGCCGAGATTGCCGATTTTGCCGGCGCGGAACTCGTTTCGGTCGATTACCGGCTGGCCCCTGAATATCGCTGGCCGGCGCAGACGGATGACGGCTTTACCGTGTTGAAGCATCTGCTTTCCGCCAACAGCAAGGTCGTGCTCATCGGCGACAGCGCCGGGGCCAATCTTGCGGCGGGCCTTGCATTGCGGGCGCGCGACGAAGGTCTGTCCGGCGTCGTCGGCCAAGTCCTGATCTATCCGGCGCTGGGCGGTGACCTTGCCGCAGGCTCTTACGTCGAAATGGCCGCGGCGCCGGGCCTGACGACGGCGGATGTCGCCTATTACCGCGAGATCCTGCAGGCACCGGCAGGCAATGAGATCGCCGAGCCGCTGCATGCAGCTTCACTTGCCGGACTGCCGCCGGCCTTCATCACGGTCGCGCATTTCGATCCGCTTCGGGACGAGGGCCGGCACTATGCCGCCCGGCTCACCGCGGAGGGCGTCGACGTCTGGTTCCGGGAGGAGCCGCAGATGGTGCATGCCTGGCTGCGCGCCCGTCACATGAGCGATGGCGCACGCGACGGCTTCCGCGCCGTCTGCGAAGCCATAAAGCGTTTTGTGGCGGCCTGACGATCACATCAGGTCGCGCGCGATCCGTTTTTCCGCGAAGACCTTTTCGAAGATCTGCACGTCGTCCTCGAAAGCGGTGACGACAGCGCTGATGATCCAGTCGCTCCGGGTGCAGGCAATGCGCGCGGTCGCCACCGTGCGGATGAACCAGCCGGGGCGGCGCATGTCGCAGGTCCAGGTCGATGCCCCGGTCATCGACAGCGGATTATCGGGTGAAATCGACCAGACCTCCTCCCGCAATTGCCGGGTCGAGAGACCTGTCTCAGGGTGTTCGGCGAGCCCGGTATCCTCGTGGATGTGATACTCCGTCCGGTTGGCCGAGAGGTCGCGGACGACCTGCCGCTTCGTCGCGGCCGCCGCATGCTCGATGTATTTCGGCAGCGGATCGGGATTGGCCGGTTCCTTGATGTCGATCCGCTGGTGCTCGCCGAGCATCGGCAGTCCCAGGCCGAGTGCCGCGATATCGACCTCGATGCCTTCGTCATCAGGCGGCGGCAGGATCATCGGCCAATATGCGGTAGAAAGCGAAAGGCGGATGCGATGCCCCTTGCGGAAGCGATAACCGCAGGCATCGAGCACGAGCCGGATCGACACCTTCTCGCCTGGTGTCAGCGGCTTGGGATCTGCATTGCCGTCCCGGTGAGTGAGATTGACGACGCCGAAGGCGACACGTGTTGCCGTGCCATCCGGATGGGCATCGATGAGCCGGGCGCAGAGATTTCCGCCCGCCGCCCGAGAGCGCAGCGCAAGCGTGAGCACGGGCCGGCCGAGATAGTCGTAATCGCCAGCAAGCGGCATCGTATCGAAGACCAGCGAGCCGGCATCGTCCGAGCGCTGATCGATCGCCATTTCGGCGTCGGGCTTCAGCGTGAAATATTCACCGGATGCCGTCCCGGTGTCGAGCGGAGAGCGGAGATAGACGGAATGTTCGGGCGCGTGCGGGATCGGCATGCCTTCCGTCAGCTTGCCGAACTGCTCGACATAGAAGCACTGCATCTGTGGCGGCGACCAGACGTCCTTGGCGACCCAGAAGCCCGGATCGCTGTCACGTCGCGGGGCAGGGCGGACGGCATCGAGAATATAGGCGCGAGCCTGCGGCAAGCCGTCGATGCCGTTATCCTCGCCCCGTAGCCATTTGTTCCACCAGGCGATCGCCTCGCCATGAAAATCGGTGCGCGGCTTCGGCCAGGCGAAGTGCGGATATTTGTGGACCCAGGGGCCGATCAGCGCCTTGGCCTTGTCGCCCAGGCCTTCGACCGCCATCAACGGCGTGTTGCGGTAGCCGTCGGCCCAGCCGGCAATCACCAGCGTCGGGATCTCCACGCTCGAAAAATCCTCTGAGATCGAGCCATGACGCCAGAAGTCATCGCGCCGCTGATGGGCCAGCCACTCCTCCATGAAGAAGGGTTCGCCTGCCAGGCGTTCCAGCCACATTTCCTTCCAGCGTTCGCCGATGAGTGCGGGGTCGGGCGGGCGCGACTGGTAACCGAGCATCGTTGCGGCCCATGAGAGCTGGGCGGAGAGATGGCAGCCGTTCTTGTAGTGGATGTCGTCATTGTAGCGGTCGACGGTCGAGGCGATCGATATGACGGCCTTCAGCGCCGGCGGGCGCAATGCTGCGACCTGCAGGCTGTTGAAGCCGCCCCAGGAGATGCCCATCATGCCAACCGCGCCGTTCGACCATGGCTGCGCGGCAATCCAGGCGATCAGCTCGCAGGCATTGGCAAGCTCGCATTCGGTATATTCGCCGTCGATGACGCCGTCGGATTCTCCGGATCCGCGGATGTCGACGCGCACGCCGGCAATGCCTGCGGCCGCGAATACCGGGTAGGTCGACTCATCCCTGAGGCTGGTTCCATCCCGCTTGCGATAGGGCAGGAATTCGAAGACGGCGGGAACGGGATCTTTCTCCGCACCATCCGGCATCCAGATGCGCGCGGCAAGCCGCGTCCCATCCTTCAGTATAATCCATTCATTCTCGATGGTGGTGAAGCCGCGCGAGGTCATGCTCATTCCTTGATGCATATTCCATGAGACGAGGGTTCGGCCCTCGTCAAGTCAGTTACCGGCGCTCTCCATGCGCCGCGTGGCAAGCACCCGTTCCAGCCAGCCGATTTCCATTTCCGGCACGGATTTCAACAGCAGATCGGTGTAGTCGTCAAAGGGCGGCGATAGCGCAGTCGATTTCGGACCGAACCGCACCAGCTTGCCGCGATGCATCACCGCCACGCTGTCGGCAATCGCCCGGACGATGGCGATGTCGTGCGTGATGAAGACATAGGACAGCTGTTCTTCCTCCTGCAGGCGCAGAAGCAGCTTGAGGATACCCTCCGCCACCAGCGGGTCGAGCGCCGAGGTCGGCTCGTCGCAGAGGATGAGTTCGGGCTTGGCGGCAAGCGCTCTTGCGATCGCCACCCGCTGCTTCTGGCCGCCGGAAAGTTCGGCCGGGTAGCGATCGACGAAGCCCTTGCCCATCTCGATCTGGTCGAGCAACTCCTTCACCCTTGCCGTCTTCTCAGCACCCCTCAGGCCATAATAGAAGGTGAGCGGCCGGCCGATGATGTCGCGGACCGTCTGGCGCGGGTTCATCGCGGTATCGGCCATCTGGTAGATCAGCTGGATGCGCCTCAGATCGTCGTTCGGCCGGCTCTTCAGACCCGGCATCAGCGGTTTGCCGTCAAAGACGACGCGCCCGCTGCTCGGCGGCAGGAGGCCGGTAATGACGCGCGCTAGCGTCGATTTGCCCGAACCGGATTCACCGACGACCGCAAGCGTCTGCCCCTTCGGCACGTGCAGCGTGACATCGTGCAGCACCTTGAAACCGTTGGAATATTCGGCACTGACATTTTCCACCTTGAGAAGTGCTGCAGACTGGTCGGCGGCTTCCTCGCGATAGGCCTGCCTGACATTGACGAGGGCGCGCGTATAATCCTCCCGCGGCGCCTCGATGATCTGCTGGACGCTGCCATATTCGACCTGCTTGCCATAACGCAGAACCATGATGTCGTCCGAGATCTGGGCGACGACGGCAAGGTCGTGGGTGATGTAGAGGGCGGCCGTGTGCGTTTCCTCGATGGCATGCTTGATCGCCGCCAGCACGTCGATCTGCGTGGTGACGTCGAGCGCCGTTGTCGGCTCGTCGAAAACGATGAGTTCGGGGTTGGAGCAGAGCGCCATCGCCGTCATCGCCCGCTGCAGCTGGCCACCGGAGACCTGGTGGGGAAAACGCTCGCCGAAGGTTTCGGGATTGGGCAGGCCGAGAACCCCGAACAGATAAAGCGCTCGCGCACGCGCCTTGTCCTTGGTCATCAATCCATGTTTGACCGAAGCTTCGATCACCTGATCGCCGAGCCGATGCGCCGGATTGAAGGCAGCGGCTGCCGACTGCGCGACATAGCAGACCCGCGCGCCGCGGATCTGGCGGATGCCGTTCTTGCCGAGCGCGAGGATATTGTCGCCGTCGAGCAAGACCTCGCCGCCGGTGATTTCGGCGCCGCCCCGGCCATAGGCGAGTGCGGAGAGACCGATCGTCGATTTGCCGGCGCCCGATTCCCCGATCAGGCCGAGAACCTTGCCCTTCTTGAGGTCGAAGGAAACGCCGTCGACGATCGTCACCCGCTTGGGCGGTTCGCCCGGCGGATAGCTCGTTGCTTCGATCTTCAGATTGCGAACGGAAAGAAGCTCAGGCATCGCCGCGCCCTCCCTTGAGGCTGGATGTGCGTTTCAGAAGCCAGTCGACGACGAGGTTGACGCAGACGGCCAGCACGGCAATCGCCGTGCCCGGCACCAGCGCTGCCGAGATGCCGAAGATGATGCCGTCCTTGTTGTCCTTGACCATGCCGCCCCAATCGGCCGCCGGCGGCTGAATGCCGAGGCCGAGGAAGGAGAGCGTCGACAGGAACAGGATCGAGAAGGCGAAGCGCAGCCCGAACTCTGCCAGCAGCGGCGACAGCGTGTTCGGCAGGATCTCGCGGAAGATGATCCAGAGCTTGCCTTCGCCGCGCAGCGTCGCCGCCTCGACGAATTCCATCACGGCGACATCAAGCGCCACCGCACGGCCGAGACGATAGACGCGAGTGGAGTCGAGGATCGCCATGACAAGGATCAGCACGACGATGTTTTGCGGCAGCACCGCAAGAACGACGAGCGCGAAGATCAGCGTCGGGATCGACATCATCAGATCATTGAAGCGTGACAGGACGGTGTCGATAACGCCGCGCGAGACAGCGGCGGTGAAGCTGAGGATGATGCCGAGCGAGAAGGAGATGATGGTGGCCGCGGATGCGACCGTCAGCGTCGTGCGCGCGCCGTAGATCAGGCGCGAGAAGATATCGCGACCGAGATTGTCGAGACCGAAGATATATTGATTATCCGGCAGCTGCCAGACGTCGCCGACGACCTGCGTCTCGCCATAGGGGGCGAGCCAGGGTGCGAAGATTGCGAAGATGAAGGCGATGGCGATACCGGCCATGCCGATCCAGGCGGTGATGGGGATGTCTCTCAATCTCATCGCGGATGCCTCAGCCGGGGATTGGCGATAATCGCGAGGATATCCGCCGTCATATTGAGGAAGATGTAGACGGCGGCGAAGATCAGGCCGCAGGCCTGCACGACCGGCATGTCGCGCACGGTGACCGCATCGACCATATATTGCCCCATGCCGGGATAGACAAAGACCACTTCGACAACGACGACGCCGACCACGAGATAGGCAAGGTTCAGCGCGATGACATTGATGATCGGCGCCAGCGCATTGGGTGCGGCATGCTTGACGATCGCGCGGAAGGCGCTGAGGCCCTTCAGCTCTGCGGTCTCCATGTAAGCGGAGGACATGACGGAGAGGATTGCCGCCCGCGTCATGCGCATCATATGCGCGAGGACGACGAGCACGAGGGTCGCCGTCGGCAGCGCGATCGCCTTCAACCGCTCGACGAAACCCATGCTGTCATAGACGGTCGCCGGAAAGGTGGCCATGCCAAGGTTCACCGCGAAGAAGAGGATCAGCAGGTAGCCGATGAAGAATTCCGGCAGCGAGATCGCCGCAAGCGAAATCACGTTGATGATCTTATCCGGCAGGCGGTTACGGAAATGCACCGACAGCATGCCGAGGCCGACCGCGAGCGGCACGGATATCACCGCTGCGAAACCCGCCAGGAACAGCGAATTGCCGAGGCGCTTGCCGATCTGTTCGCTCACCGAATTCTTGCTGGCCCAGGACGTGCCGAAGTCACCCTGGACGGCGTTGCCGAGCCACTCGACGTAGCGCGTGATGATCGGGCGGTTCAGCCCGAGATCCTCTCGAATATTGGCGACGGCCTGCGGCGTCGCCGACTGGCCGAGATAGGTTGTGGCAAAATCGCCGGGCAAAGCTTCCAGGCCGCCGAAGATCAGGATGGAGACGGCAAAAAGCAGGACGAGGCTGAGCACGAAGCGCTCGAGGATGAGGGCAAGCAGCGGAAAACGCTGCCGGAACCTGAGGCCGGGCAAGATGCTTGGGGCAGGATTGGTCATGGCGAGGACCTCGCGCTAAAACGTCGGGAGGACCGCGGGTTTTCATCCCACGGTCCCGGCTTCGTTAGAGATCGGAGGGGCATACGCCCCTTGCCATCAGGCGTCCAGCCAGACGCGGGTCGCGACGTAGCCGTTCGACATGTCGTTGCCGATGTCGTGGACATAACCCTTCACCTGCTTGGTGGAGGCGTTCACGAAGTCGTTGAACATCGGCAGGATCACCCCACCCTCGTCGCGCACCGTCATCGCCATGGTGCGATACATGTCCTTGCGCTTGGCTTCATCAAGCTCGGAGCGGGCCTGCAGCAGCAGCTTGTCGAAGTCAGGGCGCTTAAACTTGGTGTCGTTCCAGTCCGCCGTCGAGAGATAGGCGGTGGAATACATCTGGTCCTGCGTCGGGCGACCACCCCAGTAGGAGGTCGAGAAGGGCTGGACGTTCCAGACGTTGGTCCAGTAGCCGTCGCCCGGTTCGCGCTTGACCTCGATCTCGATCCCGGCCTTCTTGCAGCTTTCCTGATAGAGGACGGCCGCATCGACGGCGCCGGGGAAGGCGACTTCGGAAGTGCGCAGGAGGACCGAGCCGCTATGGCCCGATTTCTTGAAGTGGAAGGCAGCCTTGTCGGGATCGTAGGTGCGCTGCTCGATGCCTTCGGGGAACAGTGCATAGGTGTTGTTGATCGGGAAATCGTTGCCGACCTTGCCGTAGCCGCCCAGGATCTTCTGCACCATGGTCTCGCGGTCCATGGCGTATTTGAGGGCCAGGCGCAGGTCGTTATTGTCGAACGGCGCCTTGTCGCAGTGCATGATGAAGACATAGTGGCCGCGACCGGCAGTCGAGAGAATCTCGACGTTCGGGGCACGCTTCAAGAGGCTGACGGTCTTCGGGTCAACGCGGTTGATGTAGTGCACCTGGCCGGACGAAAGTGCGGCGATGCGAGCGGTCGCATCATTCATGCCGATGATTTCGATCGAATCGACATAACCTCGGTCGGTGCGCCAGTCGTCCTTGTTTCTTTCAAAGGTGGCGCGGACGCCGGGCTCGAAGCTCGTCATCTTGTAGGGGCCGGTGCCGATCGACGCCAGCGGATCATCGACGCCGCCGTTCGGCTGGATGACCAGATGGTAGTCCGACAGCAGCAGCGGCATGTCGGCATTGCCTTCGCTGAGCGTCAAGACGAGATTGCCGCCGTCGGCCTTGATCTCCTTGATCGAGCCGAGAACACCGAGCGCGCCGGATTCCGACTTCGCATCGGTATGACGCTTCAGCGTCGCAACAACGTCGTCGATCGTCAGTTCCTTGCCATTGTGGAACTTGACGCCCTTGCGGATCTTGAAGGTCCAGGTCGCCGCGTCCTTCGAGGGCTCCCAGGATTCGGCGAGCGCCGGCACGGCAGCACCCGTCAGCGGATCGGACTCGACCAGCATGTCCCCCCAGCAGCGGCCGATGCAGAACATGACCTGCGACAGGAATTTTGCCGGATCGTTGGAATCGGTGGCCGCACCACCTTCGAGGCCGAGCTTCAGGTGGCCGCCGCGCTTCGGTTCGGCAGCTTGCGCACTTTCGGTAAAGAGCTTGTCGGCGACGGCAAGTGTGATGCCCGCCGCCATGGCGCGTCCCATGAATTCGCGGCGGCTGAGCCCGCCGGCGGTGACGCGGCTTGTGAGATATTTCGTATAGTCGTTCATTCCCCAGTTCCTTCTTTATGGTGCGTTGACAGAACTTCCGGGCAGGTCCGCAGGCGGTTTCCTCTCCACCTCCGGTGCCCGCATCATGCGGGAAAACAGTGCGGTTGCTGCCGCCTGGTTATTTTCCTTTCCAAATGGGGCTTCGCTTCTCGGCGAAGGCCCGTGCGCCTTCCAATTGGTCCTCGCTCGAATAGAGCCTGTCGACCGTCGCAAACTGCCGCTTGGTGACCTTGTTCATGGCAGTCTGGAACGTCGAACCCTCCGTTTCGCGCACGATTTCCTTGATGGCCGCATAGACGAGCGGCGGCCCGCTCTCGAGCAGCCGGGCAAGCTCCCATGCTCTCTCCATCAGCCGCTCGGCCGGCAGGACCTCGTTGACGAAACCCCAGCGATGCGCCTCGTGAACGTCGAGCCAGCGCCCGGTCAAAAGCATGTCCATGGCGATGTGGTAGGGGATGCGTTTCGGCAACTTGATGGAAGCCGCATCGGCGACCGTCCCCGAGCGGATTTCCGGCAGGGCAAAGGTCGCATGTTCGGCGGCGAGGATCAGGTCGGTCGACAGCGCGATCTCCAGACCGCCGCCGCAACAGATACCGTTGATCGCTGAGATGACCGGCTTGTTGAGGTCGCGCAGTTCCTGCAGCCCACCGAAGCCGCCGACGCCGTAATCTCCGTCGACCGCATCACCTGATGCGGCCGCCTTGAGATCCCAGCCGGCACAGAAAAATTTCTCGCCGGCGCCCGAGACGATGGCGACACGCAATGCCGGATCGTCGCGGAAATCTCGGAATATCAACCCCAGGGCGCGGCTGGTCGCAAGGTCGATGGCATTCGCCTTCGGCCGGTGGATGACGACTTCGAGTACTCCGCCGTCATGTCGTGTGCGAATGTGGTCGCTCAACCTATGCTACCTCCTCCGCCGTATCAGAGCATCGACTGCGGCAACGCCAAGCCCTTCGGGAAGAACCATCAACGGATTAATGTCCAGTTCCTCCAGGCATGCCGCGTTCCTTACGACATAATCTGCCGCTGCTGAGACAGCACCGACAGCGGCTTCGAGGTCGCCTTTTGGCCGCCCGCGATAGCCATAGATCAATTTTGCAAGCTTGAGACGCGAAATCGCTGCGTGAATGTCAGTTTTCGTCGCCGGAAGGGGCAGGATGATGGAATCTTCAAGCAATTCAACGAAGATTCCGCCGGCTCCAAGCGTGAGCGACAATCCGAAGACAGGGTCGCGGATGGCGCCGACAATGAGCTCGGCAACCGGCGGATCAACCATTTTCTCGACGAGATAACCGGCATTCGGCGGCATTGCCGCCGCCGCATTCGACACCGCCTGAGTATCCTTTAGGTTGAGTGCGACGGCCCCGGCCTCGGTCTTGTGTGCGATGCCGAGCGCTTTCAGCACGACGGGAAAGCCGAGCCGCTCAGCCTGCTCGGCCGCTTGACCGGGAGAGGAGGCCAACAGGCCCTGGGGAGTCGGAAGGCCGAAGGCGGCAAGCTCAGCCTTCGCATCGGCTTCCGTCAACGTCTCGATCTCGCCATCCATAAAGGACACATCGAGCAGCGCCAGGGGAGGCGGGCGATCCCACGCCTGGCCGATGCCGGCGGCAACTTCCGCTGCCGTGATGGTCTCGTCGATACCGCAGAAGGCAATGATGCCATTTGCCATCAGCCGATCGGCGATGGGCTCCGGCATGTTTTCCGGAAGGGTTGCCAGAAGGCCGGCCAACGCACCGGTTGCTGCAGCGGCCGTCATGACCGCGTCTGCCGTCATCGCCCATTCGGACGGATCGCAGCGGTCACCGCGGGGGAAGTCGAGGACGACGAGATTGAGGGCATAGCCGCCCTCGAACATGGCGCTGAAGGCTTCGGTCTGGCGTGCAAGATCACCCCACGCGAATGTGTGGTAATCGAGCGGATTGGACAGCGTCACCATCTCGCCGAGGACCCGCCGCAGACGGGGTAATTGTTGTGGCTGCAGCGCGGGGAATTCCACGTTGCGACCGACGGCGGCATCCGCCATCAGCGAGGCTTCGCCACCGGAACAGCTCATCGACGAGATCGAATGGCTTGCGAGCGGGCCGGCGACATGCAGCAGCTTCAAGGTTTCGAGCAGCGCCGGCAAGGTCTGGACACGGCCAAGGCCGAGGCGGGCGAGCACGGCGTCTGCGACTGCATCGCTGCCGGCGAGCGAGGCGGTATGCGAAACCGCCGCGCGTTTTGCCTGCTCGGATCTGCCGACCTTCAGCACGACGACGGGCTTCCTCGTCCGCCGGGCCATGGCGGCCAGGCGTTCGAGTGCAGAGAGATCGCCGAAGCCTTCGACATGAAGGCCGACCGCCGTGACGCGCGGGTCATCGATCAGTGCGCAGGCGACATCGGCAAGCGATGTCTGGGCCTGGTTGCCGGCCGTCAACACATAGGCGATCGGCACGCCGCGGGTCTGCATGGTCAGGTTGATGGCGATATTCGAAGATTGCGTGAGGATCGCAACGCCACGTTCGATACGCTGCATGCCATGCTGATCGGGCCAGAGCAGCGCACCGTCGAGACCGTTGATCAGCCCGTAGCAATTCGGCCCCAGGATCGGCATGTCGCCGGCTGCGTCCAGCAGGGCCTGCTGCAGCTCGGCGCCGTCGCCGAGTTCCGCCGTCGCCTCGCTGAAACCCGACGCGTAACAGACCGCCCCGCCGGCACCGGCCTCAGAAAGGCTGCGGACAATCTCGACGGTCAGCATCCTGTTGACGCCGACGAAGGCGGCATCCGGCGCCGAAGGCAGATCGGATACGGAGCGATAGCAGGGCCGCCCGAGCACTTCGTCGAGTTTCGGATGGACGGGCCAGATCTCGCCGGCGAAACCCATGCGGTCGCATTGCTCGATCACCCTGCGCGCCTCGCGGCCACCGAAGACGGCGATCGTTTGCGGTCTGAGCAGGCGGTCGAGTGGGCGAGGCGTCATCGGCTCACGCTCCCAAGGGTCGAAGCAGGTCGCGGCTGATGATATGCCGCTGGATTTCGGAGGTGCCGTCCCAGATGCGCTCGACGCGCGCATCGCGCCAGAAGCGGGCGAGCGGCAGGTCGTCCATCAGGCCCATGCCGCCGAAGATCTGGATCGCTTCATCGGTGACCCGGGCCAGCATTTCGGAGGAATAAAGCTTGGCCGAGGCGATCTGCCGGTCTGCGGGAAGGCCGGCATCGAGCCGCCACGCGGCGGCAAGGGTCAGCCAGTCGGCGGCGTCGATTTCGGTAATCATATCGGCGAGCTTGAACGACACGCCCTGATTGGCGCCGATCGGCTTGCCGAACTGCTTGCGCTCGGCGGCATAGGGCAGCGTCATGTCGAAGACGCGCCGCGCCCGGCCGACGCAGGTGGCGGCAACCGTCAGCCGCGTGCCGTAGAGCCATTGATTGGCAATATCGAAGCCGCGATGCACCTCGCCCAGCACTTGGGCTTCGGGAATCCGGCAATCCTCGAAGCTGAGCGTTGAGTTGTGGTAGCCGCGATGCGAAACGGAATCGTAGCCCTTGAGGATCTCGAAACCCGGCGTGCCACGATCCACCAGGAAGGCGGTGATCTTCTTCTTGATACCTTTCGGCGTTTCCTCCTCGCCCGTCGCGGCAAAGACAATGACGAAATCGGCGACATCGGCATGGGAGATGAAATGTTTGGTGCCGTTGAGGACGAAATCGCTGCCGTCGCGGCGGGCGGCGCATTTCATGCCGCGCATATCAGAACCGGCGTCCGGCTCGGTGATGGCGAGCGCATCGATCTTCTCGCCGCGCACCGCAGGCAGGAGATAGCGCTCACGCTGCTCGCCCTCGCAGGCCATCAGGATGCCGGATGGCCGGCCGAAGAAAACCGTCAGCCCGAGGGAACCGCGTCCAAGCTCCCGTTCGACCAGCGTGAAGGTGACATGGTCGAGGCCGGCGCCGCCGACTTCTTCCGGGAAATTGCAGGCGTAGAAGCCAAGATCGATGCTTTTGCGCCGGATCTCGTCTCCGAGCTCCGGCGGGACGATGCCGCTGCGCTCGACCTCGTTTTCATGCGGATAGATTTCGGTTTCGACGAAGGCGCGGACCGTCTCGACGATCATTTCCTGTTCTTCGCTCAGTCCGAAATTCATGCCGATCCTCCTACCGTTTCTGGCCGACGTGACGGCCGACGCCTTCAGGCGCGGCCAAATTCGCATGCGCTTCGGCAATCGCCTTGACCTTGTCGAGAATGACGGCCGGCGCCGGCGTGGCCTTGCCGGCCTTGCTGTCGACATGCAGCAACATGTGCTCGGCGGTTGCCAGAGCTTCCCCCGTCGCCGTGTCATACAGGGTGTGGAAGACATGCAGCCGCTTGTCGTCGACACCAAGGATCTGGCAGGTCGAATGGATCGCCTGGCCGAGCTTTGCCTCGCCGAGATGGCGGATGTGGGTTTCCACCGTGTAATAGCTCCGCCCCGCCTCGACATAGGCGAGATCGACGCCGATGAGGCGCAGCAATGCGTCTGATGTATCGCCGAAAACCTGCAGGTAGCGGTGCTCGGTCATATGGCCGTTATAGTCGACCCAGGCGGGGCCGACCTTCGTCTCGACGAGCTTCAGCGGCTTCGACGGATCGAAAGACGTGGCCGCCCTGCCGCCTTGCGCCCAGAGCGATTGTTCGAAGTCCTTCAGCAGCTTGCCGGCGCCCCAGCCCTTGCCGCCATCGCCGCCCTTGAGGGCCTGCAGGATGCCAACGAGGTTTTCGTCGCGGATGCGTTCAAGCTCGCGGATCGACAGGCCGGCCGCCTGTTCGTCAGATTGCTGGCCGATCTTTTCGATCAGCGCATCGTCGAGATCGACGACATCGGTGAGCTTGGTCCAGGGCCAGGCGAGGCATGGACCGAACTGGGCAAGGAAGTGACGCATGCCGGCCTCGCCGCCGGCAATGCGGTAGGTCTGGAACAGGCCCATCTGCGCCCAGCGCAGGCCGAAGGAGTAGCGGATGACGTCATCAAGCGTCTCGACGGTGCAAATATCGTCGTGGATGAGCCACAAGGCCTCGCGCCAGAGCGCTTCGAGCAGCCGGTCGCCGACAAAGGCCTCGATCTCCTTGGCGATGTGGACGCCCTTCATGCCGATCGGCGCCAGTCTTTCCATCGCCGCCCGGATGGTCGCCGCCGAGGTTTTTTCGCCACCGACGATTTCGACGAGCGGCAAGAGATAGACGGGATTATAGGGGTGGGCGACGAAGAGGCGTTCGGGATGCGTCATGTCGCGCTGCAGATCGGTCGGCAGCAGGCCTGAGGTGGAAGAGCCGATCAGGGCGTCCGGGCGCGCCACAGCATCGATCTCAGTCAGGACGCGGCGCTTGAGGTCGAGCCTTTCCGGCACGCTTTCCTGAATCCAGTCGGCGCCGGCGACAGCCTCTTCCAGCGTCTTGCAGAAAGTCAGCCTGCCGCGCGGCGGCAGGGGCGCACCTGTCAGCATGGCATAGGCTTTTTCGGCATTGGCGAGCACTTCGCCGACGATACGGCCCGCCTCCGGATGCGGATCGAACACATCAACGTCGATGCCGGCCAGCAGAAAACGCGCGATCCATCCCCCGCCAATGACGCCGCCGCCGATACAAGCCGCCTTGTTGATCCCTGTCATGCCGTCCTCAGCGCTTCGTCAGTTTGAGTTTCTTGCGAACGTCTTCCGGGCCGATGATCCGGGCACCCATGCCCTCGACCACCTGCACGGCCTTTTCGACGAGCTGCGCATTGGTGGCGAGCTGGCCCTTGCCGACAAAGAGATTGTCCTCCAGGCCGACGCGCACGTTGCCACCGGCCAGAACGGCTGCCGCCGGATAGGCCATGGCGTTACGGCCGATCGAAAAGGCCGAGAAGGTCCAGCTCTCAGGCACGTTGTTGACCATCGCCATGAAGGTGTTGAGATCATCGGGCGCACCCCACGGAATGCCCATGCAGAGCTGGATCAGCACCGGGTCTTCGATCAGGCCTTCCGCGGCAAGCTGCTTGGCAAACCAGAGGTGGCCGGTGTCGAAGGCCTCGATCTCGGGGCGGACGCCGAGATCGGTCATCTTCTTTGCCATGGCCCGCAGCATGGCCGGCGTGTTGGTCATGACATAGTCGCCGAGGTTGAAGTTCATCGTGCCGCAGTCGAGCGTGCAGATCTCAGGCAGGCACTCGGCGACATGGCTGACGCGCTCGGTGGCGCCCGCCATATCCGTGCCCTTGGGGTTGAGGGGAAGAGGACTTTCGACGTCCCCGAAGATCAGGTCCCCGCCCATGCCGGCGGTGAGATTGAGGACGACGTCGACATCGGCCGAGCGGATGCGGTCGGTGACTTCCCTGTAGAGATCGTTGCGGCGGCTGGCGGCACCCGTTTCCGGATCGCGGACATGGCAGTGAACGACCGCCGCACCGGCCTTTGCCGCGTCGATGGCGGAATCGGCAATCTGCTTGGGAGTGATCGGCACGTGGCTGGATTTGGAAACCGTATCGCCGGCGCCGGTGACGGCGCAGGTGATGAAAACATCGCGGTTCATCGCAAGAGGCATGCTTTTGTTCTCCCTCGTCTTGTCAGCATTACGCGACAGGATGGATGGCGATGCGTTGCAATTTCGGAAGCAATCGATACATTATTGGAACTCAAGGGAGGTGGCTTTGCTGCAGCGATCGACGGAACGGCTCGATATCGACCTTCTCGTCCTGCCGGACGCGAACCTGATCCTGATCGCCTCGGTTATCGAGCCGCTGCGTGGTGCCAACCGCATTTCCGGCAGCGAACTCTATCGTTGGCGGCTGCTCACGCCGGACGGAGCACCGGTCCCGACCACCAGCAATATCGCCGTGCCTGCGCAAGGCGCTTTCAAGGCGACGACCGAGGATACGCCGCTGTTCGTGCTTGCCAGCTACAACTGGCGCCGAAGTGCTACGCCGGCGCTCAAGATGCAGCTCTCCCAGGCCGCCCGCTATCGCACGATGATTGCCGGCATCGAGTCCGGCACCTGGCTGCTGGCGGAGGCAAGCCTGCTCGACGGACTGCCGGCGACCGTCCACTGGGAGGATTACGAGGATTTTGCGCTGGCCTATCCTGAGGTGCGGGCCGTCAAGGATCGTTTCGTCATCGACGGCAAGAGGCTGACGACCTCCGGTTCGCTTCCGACCGTCGATCTGATGCTGGAGGTGATCCGGCAACGGCAGGGTTATTCGCTGGCGCTCGAGGTCAGCCGGCTGTTTCGTTACGAGCAGCCTTCATTCCACGCCGAGGAGTCGCTTTCCGCAGCCTCAGCTGGCCTGCGCATGCACGATCCCCGCGTGGCGCAGGCGGTGCGACTGATGGAGGAGCATATCGAGCAGCCTCTGATTCTCACGCGCCTCGCCCGCAGGGTGGGCATCAGCGCCCGGCATCTGCAGGATCTCTTCCAGCAGAGCATCGGCGCACCGCCGCATGTGCATTATCTCGCTCTGCGGCTGAATGCGGCGCGCCGCAGGGTAATCGAGACGACCGCCTCTTTCGCCGACATAGCGGCCGCGACCGGCTTCAATTCGGCCTCTGCCTTTGCGAGAAGCTACCGGGCGAGTTTTTCCGAGAGCCCGTCGGAGACCCGGCGCCGTTTGCGCCGCCGCATCACACCATCGGGGGCGCCGACATAGGCTGGAACGCGTCCCGCACCATGTCGGCAAGTTCGCGCACGGCCTCGCTGGAACGATAGGTGCTCCGGCGGAGCACGACCTTCGAGGAATCGACCGGCGGAAAACCGTCTTCGGCGGTGAGCTCCCGGCAGCCGGGCGGGATGTTGCTGCGGGACAGCGTAGTGACGGCAAGACCTGCGGTCACGGCGTTCTTCAGCCCCGAGCCCGTATCGGCGATGAATGCGATCCGATAGTTGCGGCCGATCTGCTCCAGCGACCGGAGCGCATAATCGCGGCACCAGGTGGAGTTGCGATAGGTCGCAATAGGCAGGGGATCGATGTCGTGCAGCCGGTGGACCATCGAGGTGACCCAGACTGTGGGATCAATGCACAGGACCTCGCCTTTCGCCTGGTCGCTCCAGTCGAAAACCACGGCCAGATCGAGCTCGCCCCGTTCGAGGGCGGCCATGTTGCGGACGGTATAGTCGCAGGACACCGTGACTTCGACGGCGGGGTGCCGTACGGCAAAAGCCGCTAGGGCTGCCGGCAGCACCGTCTGGCTGTATTCCTCGGGAATTCCGATGTGCACCGGCCCATCCAGCGGCTTGCTGCGGATCGTCGCGGCAGCCTCGCTTAAGAGATCGATGACCCTGCGGGCATAGGGCACGAGCTGTATGCCCGGGCGCGTGAGCAGCACGCCGCGGGCGCCCCGTTCGAAGAGAGTTTCGCCGATCGTCTCCTCGAGCCTCTTGATCTGGCTGCTGACGGCCGATTGCGTCCGCCCGATGCGCTGGGCAGCCGTGGAGAAATTGGAGGTCTCGGTAACGACCAGGAAGGTTCTCAGCAGGTCGCTCTCAATCGGCTCGTGCATGGGATAGCCATAGAAAAAATCGATGACAGCTATCTCTACTATTCGTTTGTCTGATGTCAATTCTTGGCGCAGAAAAGAGCGGCGTTCGACTTCCTTCTTTGAGAATATCTGCGTGACCATTGAAAATCCGGCCAGACGCCTCGCAGGCAGCGAGCACGAGAAGGGTGTGTTTCTCATCGTTGCCGCGACACTTGCCTGGAGCGCGAGTGGCGTCTATTCGCGGCTCCTGACGACCGACGTATGGACGGCGATCGCCTGGCGGTCGTTGTTCGGCGGCCTGTTTCTGCTGATCCCCTGCCTTTTCCTCGAAGGGGGCATCTCACGGCAGCAATGGCGATCCGTCTTCCATCCCACAGGTCTTGCCATGATCGCATGCCAGACCTTCAGTCAGGTATGCTTCATCGGGGCGCTATACATGACCACCGTCGCCAATGTGACGATGATCTATGCGACCGCGCCTTTCATCGCAGCGTTGCTCGGCTGGTTCATCCTCAGGGAGAGGGTCTCCAGGCGGACGCTGATTGCCGGCGGCATCTCGCTCTTCGGCGTTGCGGTCATCGTCGCCTCGTCGATCGGCGGCGGCACTGGTTGGGGCGATCTGATGGCGCTCGGCATGACCGCGTCCTTCGCGCTCGTCATCATCATTCCGCGCATCAATCCCGGCGTGCCGAGCCTGCCGCCGACCGTGGTCAGCGCCTTCCTGACGCTTGCCATCTTTGCCCCGTTCGGTTCAGTCGGCTCGCTCGACCTGCATAACTGGATCGTTCTCGCCGCCTTCGGTGCGACCAATTTCTCCCTGGCGCTCGTGCTCTTCCTTGCCGGGGCGAAACGAATGCCGCCGGCGGAAGCGGCGCTGATCGGCACGATGGAAATCGTGCTCACGCCCTTCTGGGTCTGGTTGTTGTTTTCCGAGCAGCCGCCCGTCGCCACTTTTTTCGGCGGTGCGATCATCCTTGGCGCCGTGCTCTGGCACACGGCCATCGACGTCAACCGCAGCCGCCGGCCGCATCGCACCTAAAGCGCGTCGCGATCTTTCAGATTCGCTGATCGCGCTTTAGGTCTTTGTTGTTACGCATGTCGTTGTCGCAAAACCGCTGCACAGTTTTGCACGACATGCTTTAGGCTTGCCATCTCGAGGCAGCGGCAATCAAATCTTCCCCCGACGATCCGGAAAACCGCCGTATTCGCGGGATCATTATTTCTCCCACGTAGCGAGCCATTGCGACTTTGCCGACTGTCGTCTTTGAGTTGCGCCCATGTCGTTTTCTTGATCGCTGTTTTACGTCAGGCATGGTTTGCTTGTGGTGTTCAAGGCGCTATCTCGCAAACTGGCGAAATGGACCATTGGGACGCTGGCCTGACGCCGGCGCTGCCCCGCAGCGGTAGAAGAACTGAAATCCTCAAGGAAATCGCCGGATAGACATCCGGAAAGATATCGAGATGGATCGAAAGGAGATTCTGGAGCCGGAAACCAGCTCTTGGCACAGCAAATCGACGGATTGCGGCAGACGGTCACGAGCGGAACGACAGGCGAAAACCATGGCGTTCACTCATCTTCTCATCCAATCTGTCCGTTTTGAAAATTCGAATATCGCCCGGTGCGGCGGTATCCTGTGTTGTGGACACCGGACTGCAGAGGAGGCAGGCCGGAGGGAAGCCTGCCATCGACTGCATCGGTTGCAGATCGAGGCATTCAAACAAGTGGGAGGAATTCATGAGCAACAATAGAGGCGTCGTCTATCTCCGGCCGGGCAAGGTCGAAGTTCGCGACATCGACGACCCGAAGCTGGAAGCGCCCGACGGCCGCCGCATCGAACACGGCGTGATTTTGAAGGTGATATCGACCAATATCTGCGGCTCCGATCAGCACATGGTCCGCGGCCGCACGACGGCGATGCCGGGCCTGGTCCTCGGTCATGAAATCACCGGCGAGATCATCGAGAAAGGCATCGACGTCGAGATGCTCGACATCGGCGATATCGTCTCGGTGCCCTTCAATGTCGCCTGCGGCCGTTGCCGCTGCTGCAAGTCTCAGGATACCGGTGTCTGCCTGACGGTAAACCCGGCCCGCGCCGGCGGTGCTTACGGTTATGTCGACATGGGCGGCTGGATCGGCGGACAGGCGCGCTACGTCACCATTCCCTACGCAGATTTCAACCTGCTGAAAATCCCTGATCGGGACAAGGCAATGGCGAAGATCCGGGATCTCACCATGCTCTCCGACATTCTGCCCACCGGCTTCCATGGCGCAGTGCGTGCAGGTGTTGGCGTCGGCTCGACCGTCTACGTGGCAGGCGCCGGCCCTGTCGGCCTTGCCGCTGCGGCTTCGGCTCGCATTCTCGGCGCTGCTGTCGTGATGGTCGGTGATTTCAACAAGGACCGTCTGGCGCATGCGGCGAAAGTCGGTTTTGAACCGATCGACCTGTCGAAGAGTGACCGTCTCGGCGACATGATCGCGCAGGTCGTCGGCAGCAACGAGGTGGACAGCGCCATCGATGCGGTCGGCTTCGAGGCACGCGGCCATTCGGGTGGGGAACAGCCGGCGATCGTCCTCAACCAGATGATGGAGATTACCCGTGCCGCGGGTTCGATCGGCATTCCCGGCCTCTATGTTACCGAGGATCCGGGTGCCGTCGACAATGCCGCCAAGCACGGCAATCTGTCGCTCCGCTTCGGCCTCGGATGGGCCAAGGCGCAGTCCTTCCACACCGGCCAGACTCCGGTGATCAAATATAATCGCCAGCTCATGCAGGCGATCCTCCACGACCGGCTGCCGATTGCCGATATCGTCAACGCCAAGGTCATCCCACTCGACGATGCCGCCGCTGGATATGAGAGTTTCGACCATGGAGCGGCGACGAAATATGTCCTCGATCCGCACGGAGAGGTCGCGAAGGCCGCGTAGCGACTACGACCGAGGACCTTACCTGATAGGAATGGCCGGCGGAAAGCCGGCCATTCCGCATTCACCACATGACAATTTGAGTGACGAATTACTGGATGCTGAACGGGAAATATTTTGCGTTGATCATGTCGTAGGTCCCGTCCGCCTTGATGCTCTTCAACGCTTCGTTCAAGCGTGTCAGACGCTCCTTGTCATCCAGGCGCAGCGCGATGCCGGCACCCTCACCAAAATATGTGATGTCGACCAGATCCGGCCCCTTGAACTCGCAGCAGCTTCCGGCCTTGGTGTTGGCAATCCAGTCGTAGATGGCGAGTTTATCCTCGAGGATAATGTCGACGCTCCCATCCGCCAGCCCCTTGTACAATTCGGGCGAAGACCGGAAAATCGTCTTCTTCATTTCCGGATAAAGATGGTTGGCATAGGATTCCTGCGCTGTCGACGACGTCACTCCAAGAACTTTGCCGCTGAGGGCGGCGGGGCTGACGTCACTGATCGACGAATCCTTCCGGGCGATGAACACCGACGGGCTGTTGTAGTATTTTTCAGTGAAGGCAACCTTCTGACGCCGCTCAAGGCTCATCGACATGGATGAGATGATCGCGTCGTATTTGTCGGCAACGAGATCAGGGATGATGTCGTCCCACTTCTCGATGATAAATTGGCATTCGAACTTGCCAACCTCGCACAGCGCATTGGCAATATCGATATCGAAGCCCTGAAGCTTGTTATTCGCATCGAGATAGTTGAAGGGCGGAAATGCACCTTCGACAGCAATTCTCATCGGCATGCGATCCTGCGCAGCCACCTGGAGCGGCAAGGTCGCAGCCAGCAAGGCACCCATCCCGCCCGCCATCAGGGCTCCGCGCACTATAGTCTGAATGGATCTGCGCAACATCGTCGGGAGCTCCTTGGGGCGTATTCGATCTCGCCCCATACTGCGCCGCAGCTTTTAATTCTACGTGAACGCTTCTTTGTTAACGTCGGCCAATGCGCCCGTGTCGTGGTGTTCAGGGGTCTAGGCTTGCAGATCGTTCTTCCTTCCAGCTCCAAGACGTTTCAGCAATCCTGGATTGCTTCGGGAAGAATTCTGTTTCTGATTGCCGTCAGCGGGCTTGGAGCGATCGGACTTGTTGTACTCTCGGCGCTCTGGGCAGGAACCGAAAGCGATGCTGCCGCCCTTGATCGACAGCGCCAGCTTGTGAATGCCCGCCTGCGGGAACAGGTCGATCAAGTCGCCCATGTCATCGGCCAGTTCGGCAACGGCTATCTCACACGTGTTTATCCGGCTGCCCGGTCAAGCGGAGGTTCCTCCAGCCTCGATGCGGTTCTGACGGCGGCGGCCGGGAGTGCGATCAGCCAGACCGCAATGTCCGCCTTCGGCTACGATCAGGCTTTTGTCGTCGACGAGAAGGCGCAACTGCTCATGCTGGCGGACGCCCAAACGGAAAAGCGTTACCGCTGGATGAGGCCTCTCTTTCTGCCTCTGCTTCAGGATGCCCGCCTTGGGGTGAGACAAGGCACGGTTTCCAACGAACGAACGCCGTCCTCGATGGAAAGCCGCCTTGCGAGCCCAGGACGTTCCAACACTGCGCTCGCCAATCTGATGCGGCTGGAAGGTCGGCCGACGATCGTCGGCGTCGTCGCCATCAACGAACCCGATGAGGGGCAACGGCAGACGATGCGGCAATTCCTGATCGTCGTGCGTTTTATCGATGGTGCGGCGCTGGACGAATTGAGCCGGCAACAGGGCCTCAACGGCGCCCGCTTCGCGCGCACGGCCGATGCAGACGAAAACGAGGTTGCGTTCCAGATTGACGCCACGGCAAATGGCGAACCGATCGGCTTCATCGTATGGCGGCCCGATCTTCCAGGCTCGAGAGTGATCGGCCGATTGATGCCGGCGCTTTCGATAGCCGCCTTGGTGATCGCGATCCTGTTCTCGGTCCTGTTGGTGCGCCTGCGAAGCAGTCTCGGCGAGTTGAGGAAAAGCGAGCTGCATGCAAGACAGCTTGCCTTGCATGACGTGCTCACGAGCCTTCCCAACCGCGCTTTGTTCGCGATGAGGTTCGACGAGTGCCTGGCCGAGACGAAGAATTCGGCCGAGCGCTCGGCAGTCGCGCTTCTCGATCTCGACCGCTTCAAGGCTGTGAACGACACGTTCGGCCATGCCGCCGGCGATGAACTCATCAGGATGGCTGCGGAGCGGATCCATTCCCTGCTTCGTCCGGGCGACACGCTTGCCCGGCTTGGAGGAGACGAATTTGCCCTGCTTCTCCGGGACATCAAAGATCATGATCACGTTCTGCCGGCAATATGCGACGCGATCGTTGCCGAACTTGGCAAGCCCTTCCCGCTTTTGAGGGGCGAGGCGATCGCACGGGTCGGCGGCTCGATCGGCGTGACCGTCGTGCCGGACGCCGGACGGAATGCCGATGACATCATGCGTTACGCCGACGTCGCGCTGTATGAGGCAAAGATGGGCGGGAGAGGGCAGTGGCGCGTCTATTCACCGTCGATGGACGGCGGCCGGAATGCGCGCGACATTCTCAAGAACGAATTGCGGGAGGTTCTGGCCAAAGGCACGGCCTCAGCCGCTGACGGTCCACAATCCGATCCGATTGCGAACAGGCCGGACTTCGGATCGCTCGAAGTCTATTACCAAACGGTGCATCGCGCCGAGGGCGGCGGATACCCGGCGTCGGGCGCGGAGGCTCTCGTGCGTTGGCGTCACAGTCAGCGCGGACTATTGACGCCTGCCAGCTTCATCCCTGTCGCCGAGGAGGGCGGCCTCATCGACGCTCTCGGTTTCTGGGTGTTGCGCGAAGCCTGCAGAGCCGCCTGCAAATGGCCGGAAGACACATTTGTTGCGGTCAACGTGTCTCCTGCCCAGTTGAGAAGACCAAATTTTGCCGACGAAGTCTTCGCCGTGCTGCAGGAGAGCGGCCTGCCGCCGTCCCGGCTCGAGCTCGAGCTCACGGAGTCCTCGCTGATCGAGGATAATTCGGACGTCTATACGGTGCTGAAGTCGCTGCGCAGCCGGGGTGTTCAGATTTCGCTGGATGATTTCGGAACCGGCTTTTCATGCCTCAGCCATCTCCTGCGCTTCGATATCGACCGCATCAAGATCGATCGTTCGTTCGTCTCACAGCTCGGCACAAAAGCCAACGGGGCGGCCATCATTGGCGCCATTGTCGCGCTCAGCCGCAACCTCGGTATCTCGACAACGGCGGAAGGGGTCGAAACCGAATATCAACGCGACTTTCTGGCCGCCCTCGGCTGCACCGACCTCCAGGGCTACTACTTCTCCAAACCGGTTCCTCTTCGCGAACTTGATTGTTTCCGGACAGCTGAGAGCGCTGTCGCCTGAGAGGCTTTTGATCTTCCGCTAGAGCATGATGCCGAAAAGTGTGAGCGGTTTTCGGACGACATCATGCTCTAACTATATAATGTAGAACAGGATTCGGATTTTAGGCCGACCCGGCCTAAAATCATCCTGTTCTAGGAACTTTCGCCGCGCGCGGCGGTTGACGCCCGAAGACCGAGTGGAGGATGTGATGGGCGAAGTCGGGGAGTGGCGGCACCTTTGCGTCGACATGCAGCGGATGTTTGCCGAAGACACGCCGTGGCACGTTCCCTGGATGGCACGGATCTCTCCCCAGATCGAAGAGCTGGCCGGGCGACATCCCTCCCGAACGATCTTTACCCGCTTCCTGCCACCCGAGCATGCCGACGACATGCCGGGGAAATGGCGGGATTATTACCGGAAATGGTGGATGATGACGGGCGAACATCTTCCGCGCGGCTTCATCGATCTCGCCCCATCGCTGGCGTCGTTGGTTCCGCCGGCAAGGCACTTCGACAAAAGCACCTATTCGCCTTGGATCGACGGCCGCCTTCATCCGACCCTTCAGTCGGAGCGGGTCGATACGCTTGTGATAACGGGCGGTGAAACGGATGTCTGCGTGCTTGCCACGACGCTCGGCGCAATCGATCTCGGCTATCGTGTCATCGTGCTGAATGACGCCGTCTGCAGCGGCGCCGACGATACGCATGACGCGTCACTGGAACTTCTGCACGATCGGTTTTCCGTGCAGCTCGAACTCATGGACACCGAAGAGTTTTTGAGGTGCGTTGGCTAGAACGCTTGGCGTGACGATGAAGGCTTCGCCGCAATACTGCTCATTGCCCCACCGACAGTGGCTGCATGACGGGAGGCGTCGGTGGCGACGACCATGGGCGCGATATTCCCTGCCTCCATCATTGCTAGGCTACGAATGATATGATCTTGGCCCATCGGGCCAATTGCCACAGATGACCGAGAGGTCGGCTCTAGCGCTTGCCGATCGATGGACTAAACACCATGAGGCTCAGGACCTCAAAGAGCACCTGTGCTGCGGCGTGCGCCGTGTTGGTCGTTGTGTCATATTGCGGAGCCACTTCGACGACGTCCCCACCCACCAGGTTGATCCCTTTCAGCCCACGGATCAGTTCAAGGACTTCACGTGTGGTCAATCCACCGACCTCGGGCGTGCCCGTGCCGGGCGCAAAGCTCGGATCGAGGCTGTCGACGTCGAAGGAAAGATAGGTCGGGCCGTCGCCGACGATGGATTTTGCCTTGGCAACGACGGCAGGAATCCCCATTCCGCTGATGTCCTCTGCGTGGATCACGGTCATTCCCGACGCATAGGAGAATTCCCACAAATATTCCGCCGAACCACGGATGCCAATCTGGATCGTCCTTGTCGGATCGAGCACGCCGTCCAGCACCGCATTGCGGAACGGCCCACCGTGATGAAACTTCGTCTGATCGAAAGCGCCGCTTGTATCGCAATGGGCATCAATATGAATGAGGCCTACCGGTTGCTGCCGACCGACGGCCTTCAATATCGGGTGGCTGATGGAATGATCGCCTCCGACGGAAAGCGGGGCCACGCCGGCATCGACGATCTGGCCGATGCGCCTTTCGATGTCGTCATGGCTGAGTTCCAGCCGGTAACGGCTTTGGAACGATATGTCGCCGATATCGGCGACCCGAAGATCGAAGACCGGCGCCGTGGCGAGAACGTGATTGTACGGGCCGATCCTTTCAATGGCGCGAAGTGCCCTCGGTCCGAAACGCGAGCCTGGGCGATTGGTGACGCCAAGATCCATGGGGATTCCGGTAATCGCAACCTGGAGATTGCCGAAATCCGGATCATCGGCCGCGACCTGCATGTAGGGTGCGCTGAGGAAGGTCGGCACTCCGGCATAGGGCGCCAGTCTCGTGCCGCTCTTGGAGATGATCTTCTCCGCTACTTTGCGAAACTTCTCATCGAATATCTCGCCGCCATTGGCGTCTGCAAATTCTGCGCGCAGCTGTTCCAGCCGCGTTTTGTCCCACACCATGCGCATGTGTCTCCGCTTCAGGTCCGTCTCGTCAGACAAAGAGGTTGAGAAAACAATTGGTATCGTTGTAGCAATCGGTATCAAAGAGAAATCGATATGATCGCTGCAAAACCCAATTCCCTCGTTGCCCGCCTCTCTGCCCCGCCCATCCCTTCCGTCGTCGCCTGGAGCCGCGAATACAAAGGAGAAAAAGGGCCGCTCATCGATTTGTCGCAAGCCGTGCCCGGCTATCCCGCGCATCCGGAGATGCTTCGGCTTCTTGCCGAGGCAGCCGGACAACAGGCGATGACGGGATACGGGCCGATCGAGGGCGAACCTCTGTTGCGCAAGACCTACGCGGCTCACGTTGCCGGGCTTTACGGCACCGACCTTTCCGCCGGCAATATCCATATCACCGCCGGCTGCAATCAGGCGTTCATGTGCGTAGCGATCGCGCTTGCGGGCGCCGGCGATACCGTAGCGCTCACCAATCCCTTCTATTTCAATCACGACACGACGCTGTCGATGCTGGGAATCGGGCGTCGATTGGTCGATTGCGACGCTGCCGGCGGCTTTCTTCCCGGTCTGAGTTCAGCCGAGGCTGCACTTGCAGCCGGCGCGAAGATGCTTGCCGTCGTCACACCCAACAATCCCACCGGGGCCGTGTATCCGCCGAGCCTGCTGCATGAGCTTTTTGTGCTCTGCCGGAAATATGGCGCCTGGCTGATCCTCGATGAAACCTATCGCGATTTCCTCGGCGAGGATTACGGACGGCCGCACTCACTCCTCTCAGAGCCGGGCTGGGAAGACACGCTCGTTCTTCTCTACAGCTTCTCGAAATCCTTCTGCATTCCCGGTCACAGGCTGGGTGCAATCACGGCAGGGCCAAAACTCATCGCCGAGATCGCCAAGGTGATGGACAATATGCAGATCTGCGCACCGCGCTCGCCTCAGATCGCCGTTGCATCGGCGATCCCGGCGCTCGCCGAGTGGCGAGCCGGCAACCAGTTGGAGATCGCCCGCCGGGCTCACGCGTTGAGGCAGGCCTTTTCCGGGTTGCCGGATTGGGAGATAGGAGCGATCGGCGCCTATTTCGCCTTTATCCGCCATCCCGACGCCGATCGATCGTCTTCAGAGGTTGCCGAAAAACTCGCCAAAGAATCCGGCGTCGTCTGTTTGCCCGGCGCCTATTTCGGCGAAGGCCAGGAGCGTTACCTCAGACTTGCATTTGCCAATGCGGATGTCGCCTCGATAGGGCTATTGTCTGAGCGCCTTCGTTAGGCCGCTGCGATCAACCTCCGCCGGAAGTTCACGATAGCCGCCGCGCCAGTAAAGCAGCGGCCCTATGTCCTGCCGGATTTCGATCGCGCAGATATGCCCGACCAAAATGGCGTGGGAATGATAGTGGAATGCGGTTTCGAGTTTGCAGTCCAGCACCGTCAGGGCCTTTTCAAGGGCGGCCGCGCCGGTCTTGAGGCGATACCATCCTGCATCGCCATAGCGCTCAGCGCCCTTTTGCCCGTCAAGACCGGCAAAGGATTGCGCCACCTGCTGCTGGTCGGCGGCGAGCACGTTGACGCAGAAGCAGCCGTACCGCTGCAGCGCCGGCCATGAGGAAGACGCCCGGTTGACGCTGACGATGATGGACGGCAACTCGGCCGAAAGCGAGGAGACCGACGTTGCCGTGAAGCCGGTGCGCTCTTGCCCGTCGCCGACCGTAATCACGCTGACGGCACCCGCCAGATGACGCATCGAAAGCTTGAAGTCCGCCTCGCTGATCAAAGCCTCGACACTCATCGGGCTGGCTCATTCGTTTTGGCAAAGCGATTGACAGGCATTGAAAGACCGAGGTTTTCACGCAAAGTCTTGCCCTCGTATTCCTCGCGGAACAATCCGCGGCGGCGAAGCTCGGGCAGGACAAGCCGCACGAAATCGTCGAGGCTGGACGGCAAGGTCGGGAACATCAGGATGAAGCCGTCGGCGGCGCGCGTCTCGAACCATTCTTCCATGAAGTCGGCGATCTGGGCCGGCGTGCCTGTCATGCCATTTCCGGTATGCTTCTCGGCATAATGCCGGATGAGTTCGCCGACGGTGCGGCCGCTTCTGACGAAATCGACCAGTTCGTCGAACAAGGCGCGTGATCCCTTTGGCGCTGCCGGCAGCCGATCCATGGGGAAAGGCTTGTCGAGCGCCACGTCGCGCAGGTCCGCTTCCAGAAATTCGGAGAGCATCAGCCGGCCGACATCCGGATGCATCTTGTCGATCAGATAGTCGACCTTCGCCTTTGCCTCGGCTTCAGTTTCACCGACGTTGATCACGATACCCGGCATGATTTTCAGATCGTCCGGATCGCGCCCATGGGCCGGCATCCGGCTCTTGACGTTTTCGTAGAAGGTCCGGTTTCGGTCGATATTCGATGCCAGGCTGAAGACGATCTCCGCCGTGCGTGCCGCCATGTCCATTCCGGGTTCCGAACCGCCCGCCTGGGCGATGACAGGACGGCCCTGGGGCGTTCGCGCGATGTTGAGGGGTCCGCGAACCTGGAAGTGCTTGCCTTTGTGATTGAGCGTGTGATGTTTGTCCTTGTCGTAGTAGACACCGTTTTCACGATCGAGAAGCAGTGCGCCATCCTCGAAGCTGTCCCAAAGACCGAACACGACATCGACGAATTCGTTGCCGCGCTCGTAGCGCAGCGTATGCGGATCGAGCCCCTCGCGGTTGAAGTTGTAGCCGGTTTCGTCGTGATCGGAGGTGACGACATTCCAGCAGACGCGCCCCTTGCTCAGATGGTCAATCGAGGCGAACAGACGCGCGACATTGTATGGCTCGTAATAACTCGTCGACACCGTCGCCACCAGACCGAGATCGTTGGTGGTGACCGCCAGAGCCGAGAGCAGCGAGAGGGGTTCGAAACGGTTCATCTTTGTGGGAATGCGGGCAAGCGCTTTTGGGTCGCCGACGGCGGCGGCAGGAGAATCCGCCATAAACATGAAATCGAACTTGGCCGCCTCGGATCGTTTGGCGACATCGAGCAGATGAGCGAAGTCGTTGGCACCGTTGACGTCACTTGCCGGATGCAGCCAGGAGGCAGGATGAAAGCCGAACGTATAGACGAAAGTCCCGAGTTTCATCTTGTCGGTCCGCGCCATTGGGCTCTCCTGCCATTGTCAGCCATGCCGCCCCTTTGAAGACGACTGCGCAAATTATCGCCAGGCGAAAATTTTCATCAATATCGCGTAGCTGAGTTCCGTTTTAGTTTTTCTAAAGTGTTGACTTACAGCGCCGCGCGTCTTTTCTGACGCGCAAAGGACGCTGTAACATTTCTGAATCGATGCATAATTTCTCAAATCGATTCCGATTTGAGAAATTAGGCAGCAGGAGCCGATGCCGAAGCCTGCTGACGGGAAATGGTAATGAGCCAATCGCGGAATTCGCGCCCGTGGGGTTTCTGCAAGGCAGCACGGTCCCAGGCGAGAAAATAGCTTTCACGCAGTGCAATGCGCATGTCGACCGGAATGACGAGCGTTTGCGCCTCAAGCTCATCTGATATCATCGACATTTGTGCGAGCACGACGCCGCGCTTGTTGACGGCTGCGTCAATTGCACTGCTCGACAGGGTGAAGGAAAGGCCCGGCGTCGACGCATCGAAGGAGACACCGGCCTTGGCGGCAAATTCCGCCCAGCTGGGGTAGGGCGTGAAGTGCCGTTCCCACTCGACGTGGAGGAGCGGCTGTTCGAAAAGATCGCGAGCTGCATGCGCGCCATCCTGCATCAGCGCCGGCGAACAGGCAGGCACCACCCAATCGCGAAACAGTTCGGTATAATGTTCATGCTGGAGGACGTCCGACCCGTAGCTGACGCGAAAATCGACATCGTCGAAGCCGATGCGGGGCTCTTTGTCGCGTCCGATAATCCTCACTGGAACTTCGGGATGAAGCGCCTGCCAGTCGAAGATGCGCCTGCCGATCCATTTGTTGACGACGGAGGAAAGCGCACTGAGCACCAACGCCGTCTCGTTGCGCGCCTTTTCCAACAGTCGCTGGGCGAGCGCAAATTGCTCGAACCCCTTCGATATCTCCTGATGGTAGAGCCGGCCCCAGGCGGTCAGCTCGACGGTTCGTCCGCTGCGCTCCAGAAGCGAAACTCCAAGAAAGCTTTCGATCTTGCGAATCTGCTGGCTGATGGCCCCCGGCGAAACCTTTAGCTCCAATGCCGCGGCCGTCACGCCGCCGCAGCGCCCCACCGCCTCGAACGCCTGCAAACTTTTCAGCGGGATCGCCTTGAGGCGCTCATCGGTCACTTGCAGAACCTCTCGTGATTTGCGTCGAACTCAATTTGCTGCCGGATGAAACGTCCCCGCAAACTGGAACCGGTCGCCTGGATGGGTAAACTCGACATAGGTCACCGTGCGGCCGTTCTGCCAGGTCTGGCGGATGAGGCTAAGGCAGGCCTCGCCGCGTTCCGTCTGTAGGATCCGCGCCGTCGTGGTGTCGGCCGAGACAGCGCGAATGACATGTTTGGCCTTGGACCAGGGAACCTCGTCAAGCAGCCATTTGCCGGGCGGAATTGAAGCAAAGCTCTCCTCTCTCGCCCGTGGGACAGCATCGAGCATGATGATCCGCCGCTCGATGGCATTCGGTCTGCCATCGACGATATGCAGGCATTGAAGCCTGAGGACTTCTGCATCGGCAGGCTCCGACAGCTGCTGCGCCTCCGCCTCTCCAAGGCGCTCGATCTTGCGGGCGAGGATTTCGAAGCGGTGTTCGTGCCCGGCCAGTTCCGCTTCGGTGCTGATATCCTGGATATCCATCACCGTGCGGTCGATCTGGGGCGATGCGACAAACGAACCTGTCTTGCGCCGTCTGACGATCATGCCGCGCTCGGCCAGCGCCGACAGCGCCTTGCTGACTGTCATCCGCGAGCATCGATATTCCGCCGCGAGTTCGTGTTCGACGGGAATACGGTCGCCGGGCCGCCAATCGCCGCTGATGATCTTCGTCTCGACATCGGTGAAAATACGTTGATAAATCGACACCAAGCCCGCACCTCATCCGGCGTCAACGACATAAATTCCGGAACGGTCATGCCAGCGAGATCGACGCCACCCGGCACAAATTTTGCGTTCCTCGTCTTTTACATTGACACTCTAGGCCAGCCTATATCTATTTGTATAGTCAAAAGCGGAGCATAGAAATCCGCGCAGAGGAAATCGAAGTCGGGAACCAAAACTCCTCCGCCGGGGGAACAAAACTGGAGAGATGATCATGAAAGCAAATTCACTGCTGAAGGGTCTGGTCGGCGCTGCGTTCCTGCTCGGAGCAGCCGTTTCCGCCCATGCAGCCGACACGCTGGCCGCCGTCAAGGCAGCCGGCACCCTCAAGGTTGGCACCGAAACGGCTTTCGCACCGTTCGACTATATCGATGCCGGTGAACATACCGGCTTGAACGTCGACCTCTTTGCCGAGATCGGCAAGGAACTCGGCGTCAAGATCGAGTGGGTGGCCCTTCCTTGGGATGGCGTCTTCCCCGCGCTCGAGGCCGGCAAGTTCGATGTCGTTGCAGGTCCTGCAACGATCACCAAGAAGCGCTTGGAGCGCTATCGCTTCACGCCGCCGATCGCCGAAGCGACGATTGCCATTCTGAAGAAGGCTGGCGACACGACGATCAGCAAGCCGGAAGATATTGCCGGCAAGACGATCGGCGTCGGCAAAGCAACTGCCCAGCTCGACCAGCTGAAGGAATTCTCCGGCACGCTGCCGACCAAAGTCGACGTGCGCGAATATCCAGCCTTTACCGAATCCTACGCCGATCTCGCCGCCGGCCGTATTGCCGGCGTTGCCAACTCGCTGCCGAATATCGCCTTCGTCGCCAGCCAGCGAAAAGGCACGTTCGAAGTCGTTCTGCCGCCATTCGGCAAGAAGTCCTATTTTGGCTTCATCGGCCTCAAGGATGCCGATCATGCGCCCCTGATGGATGCAATCGATGCCGCGATGCTCAAGATCAAGGCAGACGGGCGTATGGCGGAGCTGCAAAAGAAGTGGTTCGGTGCGTCTTTCGATACGCCTGATGCTGTCAAGGATCCGGCATTCTGATTAGCCGCCGGTGAAACGAACGCGCCCCGCCATCAATCGGGGCGCAATCCGCCGTGGGATCAGAGTTCACGGCCGCAGCGCCCAGGCAAGCACCGCCCATGTCCATCAAGCTATTCGAACTGCTTCTGCAAGCCTCGATCTACACGGTGACGATCAGCGTGGTTTCCATCCTGATCGGCTTTGCGATCGCGATCGTCATTTCAGCCATGCTGCTCTCACGGCAACGGCTTTTCGTGCTGCCGGCGCAGATTTTCATCAGTTTCTTTCGTGGTGCACCGCTGCTGGTCCAGCTGTTGCTGATCTACAATCTGCTGCCGGTGATCGGCATCAACGTGCCGAGCATCGTTGCCGCCGTCGTTGGCCTGTCCTTGTGTACTGCAGCCTATCAGGCTGAAAATCTGCGCGGTGGTTTTGCCAGCGTTCCCGTGGGCCTGGTCGAATCTGCCGAAATGGTCGGCATGACTCCCATTCAGATCTTCCGCCGTATCAGGGCGCCGATCGCCCTGCGCCTGACTTTCCCGGCGCTCGTCAACGAAGCGATCCTTATTCTGAAGGCGTCTTCGCTGGTCTCCGTCGTCGGAATCGTCGAGCTGACACGCATGGCTCAGGACCTTGCCGGCAGCACCTTCCTGCCGCTCGAGATTTTCGCGTCCGCGGGCCTGATCTATCTCATCATCAATTGGATCGTTGCCCTTGCGGGCGGCCTGATCGAACGCTCCCTGCCAGGAGTGCCGCGATGACCTTCGATACCAATGTGATTTTCAGCAACTTGCCGGAGATCCTCAACGGTGCGTGGGTCACCATCCTCATCTGGATCGTCACCACTCTTGCCGCTGCAGTATTGGGTTTCCTTGTCGCTGTCGCGCGACGTTTTGGAGGCGTGCTGCTGGACAGGGCGTTCGGCGTTGTCATCGCAGTGCTGCGCGGCACGCCTTTCCTGATTCAGATATTCCTCGTCTATTATGGCGGCCCCTTCGTCGGATTGTCGCTCGATCCGATCCCGGCCGGCATCGTCGGCCTTTCCATCTACGGCGCGGCTTATTTCAGTGAGATATTCCGCTCGGGCTTTGCCGCCGTCCCCAAGGGACATATCGAGGCCGGCCTGTGCGTCGGCCTGACACAAGGGCAGATCATCCGGCGCATATTGCTGCCGGAGATGACCATGCTGGTGTTGCCGCCTTCGGTCAACATGACGATCATCCTCATGAAGGAGACGGCCGTTCTGTCCATCATCACCGTGCCGGAGTTGACGGCGACACTCAGCGCCATCGGCTCTCAGCAATATGCTTTCGTCGAGGCGCTCTTCGTCCTTGCGCTATTTTATTGGGTACTGGTCGAAATCACCGGCTGGCTCGGCCATCTCGCCGAAACGAAACTCACCAGATTCAGGTTTTTCAACATATGAGCGTTCCTGCGATCGCAGTCAAAAATCTCGTCAAGACGTTCGGCGGTTCCACCGTGCTGCACGGCATCGACCTCGAAATCGAGCAGGGACAAGTTTCCTGCGTCATCGGGCCCTCGGGATCCGGCAAGAGTACGCTGTTGCGCTGCATGGCGTTTCTGGAGGAATCGACGAAGGGTACGATTGCCGTCAACGGCGAGGTGCTTGGCTTTGCGGAAAATGCCAAGGGTGTCCGTGAGCGGGTGCCGGCGGCGGTGAACCGGCAGATTCGATCGCAGATCGGGATGGTCTTTCAGCAGTTCAATCTCTGGCCGCATATGACGGCGCTCGGCAATGTCAGCGAGGCGCTGAAGACGGTTCACAAGATGAGCCGCAAGGATGCGGAAGAGCGGGCCATGGCCCAGCTCGTCAAGGTCGGCCTGGAGGGCAGGGCCGGGCACTATCCGTCGCAGCTCTCGGGAGGGCAGCAGCAGCGCGTTGCCATCGCCCGCGCCCTTGCTCTGAGCCCGAAGATCATGCTGTTTGACGAGCCGACCTCGTCACTCGATCCCGAGCTGACCGGCGAAGTGCTCAATGTCATGCGCGATCTCGCCGCCGAGGGCATGACGATGGTCGTCGTCTCCCACGAGATCGGATTTGCCGCGACGGTCGGCCAGCAGATCATCTTTCTCGATCACGGCAAGGTGCTGTTCACCGGCCCGCCGCAGGACGTCTTCAAACGACCGAGAAACCCCCGCCTCGAACAATTCCTGGACACCTATATCGATCGCGGGGCCTCGATGCTGCTGTGAAATTCATGTCCTTCCAGATCGTCGGGCATACCTCCAAGGCCGACGTCGGGTTCACGCAATTTCATCTTCGAGTATTTTCACGGGCCGGTCCCACTGGATGAGCACGACACAGCCGGTATCACTCCAGACCGAGTGTTCGCTGCCCGGCGCATTGACGATATAACTGCCGCTGATGTAATCGCCCGTCTCGTCGGATTGTACGCCGTCGAGCACCAGGATGGTCTCGAGCCCCTCGTGGCGATGACGGGGAACGGAGGCGCCAGGCTCATATTTCAGCAGCGCCGCACCCGGCTGATCGCCCTCGAAGGGGCGGATCCAGTGAATGGTGACGGCATCGCGGAAAGGGCCGAATTCCAGCTCCTTCCAGCCGCCTGACGTCAGGCGTTCGCGGGTCGTTTCAGGCATGGGCGATACTTTCCAGAATGTCGTCGACATGCGCGGTCCAGCCGACGATCGCGCCCTGGGCGCGGATCATGGCGATGGCTGCGGCTTTGAATTCGGGGAAATAGCTTTCCGTCGCCTCCTCGGCGAGAAGGCATTCATAGCCGCGGTCGTTTGCTTCGCGCATCGTCGTCTGCACGCAGACTTCGGTGGTGACACCGGCAAAGACGAGCTGCTTGATGCCCTTCTCTTGCAGCACGGCGCCGAGTTCGGTGGCGTAGAAAGCGCCCTTGCCGGGTTTTTCGATGACGACTTCACCCTTCACAGGAGCGAGTTCCGGCAGGATTGCCGTGCCGGGTTCGCCGGAGATCAGGATGCGGCCCATCGGGCCTTCGTCGCCGATCCTGAGCGACGGATTGCCACGGTCGCGTTTGGCCGGCGGCAGATCGGAAAGGTCCGGCCGGTGGCACTCCATCGTATGGATCACAGGCAGGCCGGCATTGCGGAAGCCCTGGATCAGGCGTTTGACATCGGGCACGATCCTGGTAATGCGGCTGACATCATTGCCAAGGCTTGCACCGAAGCCGCCGGGCTCGGCGAAATCACGCTGCATGTCGATGACGATGAGGGCGAGCTCATCGTGCTTCACCGGAAAGGCGAAAGGTTCGGCTTTGATCTTCGCCATCAATGATGCCCCGCCATGTGGGCGCCGATCACACCAATATCGGCCGAGCGCGCCGGTGTCTCGTAGACCAGCTTGCCTTCCGAAATGACCATGATGCGGTCGGACATCTCGAGCAATTCGTCGAGGTCTTCGGAAAGCAGCAGTACGGCGGCACCCAAATTGCGTGCTTTCATGATGCGGGCGCGGATTTCGGCAACGGCCGAAAAATCGAGACCGAAACAGGGGTTCGAGACGATCAGCAGATCGACATCGCCGGTCAGTTCGCGGGCGAGCACCGCCCGCTGCACGTTGCCGCCCGAAAGCGCTGCGATCGGCGAGGAGGAAGAGGCCGTCTTGACCTTGAAGTCGGAGATCAGCGCCGAGGCACGCTTCTTCATGCTGCCCTTGTTCAGCCAGATCGCGTCCTTGCCGTCCGACTTCAAGTCGAAGGTGCGAAACGCAAGGTTCTCACTCACGGTCATTTTCGGCGCGCAGGCATTCTGCAACGGTTCTTCGGGGATGAAACGCACCCTGTTCTTGCGGGTTTCATCGCGGGTGGCGCCGTAAGCCTCGCCATTGACCGTGACCTGGCCGCTATCCGTCGGGCGCTGGCCGGCGAGAATTTCGGTCAGCTCCTTCTGGCCGTTGCCCGATATGCCGGCAATGCCGACGATCTCGCCGGAGCGGACCGTCAGCGTGTCGATCTCGATCGTCTTCAGGCCGGAGCGATCCGGGGCCTTCACCTGGCTGACGGTCAGCACGGGTCTTGCCGCTTCCGCCACCGGCAGACGGCTGTCGAGCTCGGCGAGTTTGACGTCGCCGATCATCATCGCCGCCATCTCGGCGGTGGAGAGCTCGCCAACCTTGCCGGTGCCGACCAGCTTGCCGCGCCGCAGGATCGAGACGGCATCAGCGAACTTCGTCACCTCGTGGAACTTGTGGGAAATCATCAGTACCGTGAGCTCGCCGCGCCCGGTCATTCCGCGCACGATGCCGAGCATCTCATCGGCTTCGGCGGGCGTCAGCACCGAGGTCGGCTCGTCGAGGACGAGGAAGGAACGGCCGAGATAGAGCTGCTTGACGATTTCGAGCTTCTGCTTTTCGCCGGCCGCGAGCTCGCTCACCGGCCTGTCAAGCGGGATCTTGAACGGCATGCGCTCCATGAAATCCGCCAGATCCTTGCGTTCCCTGGCCCAGTTGATCACCGCAGGCACTTCGGTGCGGCTGATAACCAGGTTTTCCGCACCGGTCAGAGAGGGAACCAGTGTGAAATGCTGGTAGACCATGCCGAGCCCATAGGCCGCGGCATCCTTGGGTGAGGCGACCGCCACCTCGCGGCCGTCGACCGACAGCGAGCCTGACGTTGCGTGATAGAAGCCCATGATGCATTTGACGAGTGTCGACTTGCCGGCGCCGTTTTCGCCGAGAAGCGCGTGAAAAGACCCGGCCGGAACGGCGATCGAGACGTTGTCGAGCGCGGTGAAGCTGCCGAAACGCATGGTCATATCGAGCGTCTCGATGCCGACGGCCTTGCCGGCTTGCGGAAGGGGCGTGTCGCGGACTGTGCTCACTTCATTGCTCCTTTTCGACGATGATGGCGACGGGACCGCCGCCGGGCGGACCCTGGTGTTCGGCGCCGCCGGACACATAGAGATCGGTAATGCCGAAGATGCCGGCGAGAACGCCGCCGACGAAGGCACGGGCATGGCGGGTGCCTGCAATATCCGAGTCATCGAGCATCGTGTGGCGCCTGCCGTCGATCCTGCCGGACGGGTCCGGCTCGGCCTTGGCGAGAACCGCCGCCAGCCGGCTGTTTTCCGGCAGGCGTTCGCGGGCTTTCCTGACGGAATGCGCGTCGATCGCATCCCGCATGACCGCGTGGTCGATCGACAGCGGACCGGACCATTTTGCGCTCATGCCGAGGACGATGATTTCGTGATCGGTGAGTTCGACCCCGGACGAGGTTGAGGCGCAGCGGGAAAAGAGATCGAAACGTGTGCAGATGTCGGCATCGTCGATCGATGTCGCATCTATCTCGCCGAGTGCCACGGCGACGCCGAGAGCCGAAGCGCCGCGCGAGAGGCCCATGGATTTCAGCGTGTCGTGGGTTGCGACCGTCCTGCCTGCTGCCTCGGCCTCGGCAATCCGGCGCGAGGTGAGCAGCGGACACTTGATCTGCACGAAATGGACATCGGCGGGATCATCGATGCCGGCATCCCTCATCGCGGACTTCACGCCTTCGGCAACGAGCAGGATCTGTTCCCGGCGCCCGAGATGTTCGGGGGGCAGCGCGGGGGTACGCGACACACCAATGGCCAGCGCCCGTTCGCCCGGGGTTTCTACGGTTTCACGCGCAAAAACCGTCCAATGCGGCGAGAGCGCCCCCTCGGTGCCGCCGGACATGATGATCGAGACGCCGTCGACGCCATATCTACTGAACAATGTCTCGAAGCTGCGGGTGGCATAACCGCGGGTAAAATCATTAACGCAGCCGTTGCCTTCCGTCTTGCCGAGAACGGCGACGACGTTGTTCGCCTGAAGGCCGCTGGCAAAGAGCGCCTCGACGCCGGCAACGTCATCGGGGCCGTCGGCTGGCACGCGAAAGACATGGGCACGCAATGACGGCATCAGGGCAGCGCCTCGACTAGAGCCGCGGAATTGGAGACCGAGCCGAAGACGCCGCCCTGCATCTTCACCATCTTGATCGCGGCGAGGTGGTTTCCGTAGTCGGTCGCACCGCAGCAGTCCTCCAGAAGCAGGCATTCGTAGCCGCGGTCGTTTGCCTCGCGCATCGTCGTCGAAACGCAGACATCGGTGGTGATCCCCGTGAGGATAATGTTCTCGATGCGCTTCTGGTTGAGGATGAGTTCGAGGTCGGTGGCGCAGAACGAACCCTTGCCGGGCTTGTCGATGATCGTCTCGCCTTCGATCGGGTAGAGTTCGGGGATGATGTCCCAGCCGGGTTCGCCACGCGTCAGGATGCGGCCGCAGGGGCCGGCATCACCGATGCCGGCGCCGATCCGCTGCGAGCGCCAGCGTTTGTTGGCCGGCAGATCGGCGAGGTCGGGGCGGTGGCCCTCGCGGGTGTGGATGATGTGGTAGCCCTTGGCCCGCATGGCGGCAAGCACGCGTTTGATGGGTTCGATCGGCGCCTGCACCAGCGACAGGTCGTAACCCATGTGGTCGACATAGCCGCCCTTGCCGCAGAAATCCGTCTGCATGTCGATGATGATGAGGGCAGTGTTATCAGGCCTCAGGGCGCCGTTATAGGGCCACGGATACGGATCGGCGTCGATAAAATGCCCGTTGGTTTCGACCATTGCGTCCATCATTCTCTCTCCTATTCCGCGGCAGGTTTGAGGGGTTCGCCGTAACGGCGCATCGGCTTGTCAAATCCGCAGGACGTACCGTCCTTGACCTTTATCTCGTCTTCCCATGGCAGGCGGTATTTGCCGGCGACAAGGTCGTGCATGTAGGTGTAGGGCGCATCCTGCGCGCCGCCGGCAACGGCGACATAGCCGCGATGACCGAACTGGTAGATATTGTTCTCCACGCCCCAGCCGAGCCGGGCCTCGCGCACCAGGTCAGGACGCACCTCGGCTGTGATGATCTCGTTGACGCGGCCGGAGGTGCCGTGGGCGATGATCGTGCCGTCGAAATTGCAGATCATGCCTTCACCCATGGAATCGAACGTTCCGTCCGAACCGCACATGCAGACATTCGCGGTGATCATCAGGTTGCAGAAGGCGTTGGCCTGGTTGGTGAAGCGCCAGGCATCGCGGATCGGCGCCGTGTAGCCGGCTGTGCGGATCATGATTTCGGCGCCCTTATAAGCGCATTCGCGCGCCATCTCCGGGAACATGCCGTCATGACAGATGATCAGCGCGAGCTTGGCGCCCCGCGGGCCCTCGATGACAGGGATGCCAAGATCGCCGGGCTCCCACGGCTCGACGGGGATCCAGGGATGCATCTTGCGGTAATAGAGCTTCAACTCGCCCTGATCGTCGATGACGATGCCGGAATTGTAGGGCATGCCGCCAGGGTTCAGCTCCATGATCGAGAAGCAGCCCCAGATCCGGTTGTCCCTGCAGGCCTGCCTGAAGGCCGCGACCTCCGGCCCGTCGAGCGTGCACATGATCTCCGGATTGATGTCCATGGAAAGGCCATGCAGCGCGTATTCGGGAAAGACGACGAGGTCCATGCCCGGCTGGTTGCGCCGCGCTTTGGCCACCAGATCGACGATCACCTGCGTCTGTTTTGCCAAGTCCGCTTTGGTGACGGTCACCGGCAGCTGGAGCTGCACCAGGCCGATACCGATGCCGTGTTCGGATTTGTTGAGACCGCCAAGGCCGTTCATCGGAAGGCTCCGTTATTTCGTGAGCGATAGCGCACCCGGCGCACCGGCGAGCGAGCGGGTGGGCGAGGAGGTGGCGATCAGGATGATGAGGGTGAGCACGTAAGGCGCGGCGTAAAAAAGGTAGTAGCCTTGCGTGACGCCGACCGATTGCAGCGCCGGGCCGAGCGCGCCAGCACCGCCGAAAAGCAGGGCAGCGAGAAAGCAGCCGATCGGATTCCAGCGAGCGAAGATGACGAGAGCCACCGCCATCAGGCCTTGACCCGACGAGATGCCTTCGTTCCAGGAGCCCGGATAGTAGAGCGAGAGATAGGCGCCGCCGATTGCCGCCAGCGAACCGCCCACTGCCGTTGCCAGCAAGCGAACCCGGTCCGGATGGATGCCCATGGCCCGGGCCGCGTCGGTGCTGTCGCCGACGACGCGCAGGATCAGGCCGATGCGGGTGTTCTTGAAGGCCCAGAACAGGAAGAGGGCAAGTGCCGCGCCGATGAAGAACAGCACGTTGATATTGAGCGCCGCCTGGACCTGCGGAGTGCTCGACCAGCCGCCGAGCGGGATCGAGGGCAGTTTCGGGGCCACCGGCTGGATGAAGGATTTGCCGAGGAAAAACGCCATGCCGAGACCGAACTGCATCATGGCAATGCCGATGGCGATGTCGTTGACCTTGGGGAATTTGCAGATCCAGCCGTGAATGAGGCCGAAGGTCGCGCCCGCCACCATTGCGGCCAGCACGCCGAGGGTCGGGGAACCAGTCATGACGGCCACCGCATAGGCCGTCATGGCGCCGAAGACGAGCGTGCCTTCGAGGCCAAGATTGATGCGGCCGGAGCGTTCGGTGATCGTCTCGCCGAGGCTGACGAAGATGAAGGGGGTGGAAACGCGGATGGCGCCGGCGAAGATCGCCAGCGGCACGCCCCAGATGCCGATGCCTGTCTCTTCCATCAGAGGCTCCTTTTCCAGAGGTCGGGATTGAAGATCTTGAAGCGGCCGTAGAAGGTCTCGCAGAAGAGAATGACGATGAAGAGCGTCCCCTGCAGCACCAGAACGGTCGCATCCGGCAGGCCCATGCGCCGCTGGATGAGGCCGCCCGAGGCGTCGATGCCACCGAGCAGGATCGCGACCGGAATGATCGCCAGCGGATTGTGCCTGGCGAGGAAGGCGACGAGGATACCGGTATAACCGTAGCCGGCGGCAAGCGAGGCGTTGGCACTTCCCTGCACCGCCGCCACTTCGATCATGCCCGCCAGACCGGCAAAGCTGCCGGCAAGCGCCGTAAATCCGGCAATCAGCTTGCCGACCGGCAGTCCCTGGATCTGCGCGGCGCGCACGTTGCCGCCGGCGATGCGGGCGGCAAAACCATAGCTCGTCGCCTCGATCACGATCCAGGAGATCATGCAGGCGAGGATGCCGATGACGAGGCCCCAATGTACGTCCATGCCGGGAATATTGCCGAGCATGTAGTCCGCCGGCAGCGGCCTGGTCGACGGCTTGTTGAGGCTTGCAGGATCGCGCAGCACCCCTTCGACGAACTGGTTCATCAGGGCGATGGCGATATAGGAGAGCAGCAGCGATGAAATGGTTTCATTGACGCCGCGATAGTGCCGCAGGAAACCGGCAAGGCCGATCCAGATGCCGCCGACCACCATGGCAGCGATTGCCATCAGAATGAGAGTGAGGAAAACAGGCGCGGTGCCGGCGAGCGGCAGAGCCATGGCTGCGGCGGCAACGCCGCCCAGCACGACCGCTCCTTCCCCGCCGATGATGACGAGGCCGAGACGGGCGGGCAGGGCGACGCAGAGTGCCGTCAGGAGAAGGGGTGCGGCACGACTTAAGCTGTTCTGCACCGAAAACCAGCTGCCGAAGCCGCCGGTATACATCAGTTGGAAGAGGGTGGCCGGCGACTTGCCGACCGCCACGATGAAGAGGGAGAAGAGCGCAAGACCGATCAGGATGGCCGCGAGGCCGATGACAACAGGCTCGGCTCGCCTCGCGATCCATTCGAGGACGGGGCGCAGCGAAGCCGGTTTTTCCACGATGGCTATTGCGGGATCATTGGCCTCTATGGTCATGGCGCTTCTCCCTTCGCGTTTACGCTGTGGACCCGACGACGCCCTCGACCAGATAATTCATGCTCTCGAGCTCGATCGCGTCTTCGGCGTAGCTCTTGTCGGCAGCCACGACAGTGTCGCCCTTATTGTCCTTCAACGGACCCTTGAAGACCGAGAAGCCGCCCTTCATCATCTCCGCCTGCGTGGTTTCGAAGGTCTTGCGGCCCTCCGCGGACACGGCGGGGCCGAGCGCGCTCATCTTCACGAAGCCGTCCTTCAGGCCGCCGCGCACGAAGTTGCCGAGCTTTTCGCCGGCCTGCGCCTTCTTGACGAAATCGCTATAGACGTTGCCCCAGGCCCACTCGGCGCCGGTGAGGTACTTTTCAGGAGCAAGCGGGCTCTGGTTGGCGTGATAGCCGCAGACGAAGGCACCGCGGCCGGCAGCCGTCTCGACGACCACTTTGGGGCTGTCGACGTGGCAGGTGATGACGTCGGCGCCCTGGTCGACCAGGGCATTGGTGGCTTCGGCCTCCTTGACGGCAAGCGACCATTCGCCGGTGAAGATCACCTGGCAGGTGATACCAGGATCGACCGTGCGCGCGCCGAGCAGGAAGGCGTTGATATTCTGCAGAACCTGCGGGATCGGCTTGGCGGCGACGAAGCCGATCTTCTTGCTCTTCGTCGCATGGCCGGCGGCGATGCCGTTCAGATACTGGCCCTGGAAGATATAGCCGAAATAGGAGCCCGTATTGGCCGGGTTCTTGCTTTCCTGCCAGAGACCGCCGCAGTGCCGGAACTGGATGTCGGGATGTTTAGCAGCCACGGCCAGCATGTGTGGGTCGAAGTAGCCGAAGGAGGTCGGAAAGAGCAGGGTCGCGCCGTCCAGGTTGATCATGGATTCCATCGTCTTCTGGACGTCGACGGTTTCCGGCACATTCTCCTCTTCGACCAGCGTCACGCCCGGTAGCGCCTTGATAACGGCCGCACCTTCCGCATGCGCCTGGTTGTAGCCGTAGTCGTCCTTGGGGCCGACATAGATGAAGCCGACGGTCAGCGCGGTTTGGGCTGCGGCGGAGGAGCCGATCAGGCCGGGCATGGCGCCGGCGAGTGCACCGGCAGCGGAAGCATGGAGAAAATTGCGGCGGTTCATGGAAAGGAGTTTGGTCATCGGAATGCTCCTTGCGGCGCTGGGCCGGTTGTGAACAGGTACAGAAAAGTGCATGCAATGCATGTGCCAGAAATTAATCTATTGTTTTTTATAGTTTATCTGTCACGATAAGATTTGCGTATTGCAAAGTGCATGCAGATTGATCGAATCTTTGCGCAAAAAATAATCAATAGATATTTATTGTTCATTGTGACTGCGTGATTGGCATAAAGTCGGATTGCCTGAGGTTCTCGTGCATCAGAAAGCGAAAATTTAACAATATCTTCGCCACCAGATTTGACTTATCGAGTCTCGAACCGCATCTGTATGCAGAATGTTGACGTGAGCAGATTCGTATCGTGAAGCAGACTAGGCGCAGAGAAGTGATCCGTACCGGAACCACCGTCGAACAGATGGTGCGAGCGATTGCCGACATGATCGTCACGGGTGAAATCCTGCCCGGCGCGAAGTTGGACGAGGTGTCGCTCGCGGTTCGTTTCGACGTTTCGCGCACGCCGGTACGCGAGGCTCTGCGTGAGCTGGGCGCCATGGGATTGATTGCGCGCGAGCCAAACCGCAGTGCCGTCGTTACCAATGTCACCGAGGCTTATCTGCATTCGATGTTCGAAGCGATGGCCGAACTCGAAGCGATCTGCGCCAGGCTCTCGGCCGAGCGTATGACGGTCGACGAACGGCGCGCGCTGGAACTGGAGCATCGGGCATCGGTGAGGCTCGTGCATGCCGGCGCGGAAGAGGAATATTCGGCTCACAATACCGAATTTCACACCCGGCTTTATCGTGGCGCGCACAATGATCATGTCTTCGAGATGGTGACGCAGACGCGGGCGCGGCTCGCGCCCTTTCGGCGGGCGCAGTTCCGTCTGCCTGGACGTCTGGCAAAATCCTATGAGGAGCACGGCCGGATCGTGACCGCGATCATGCGCGCGGACGCCGCGGCCGCGGGGCAGGCGGCATATTCCCATGTGGAAATTGTCAGCGATGCCAGCGCGGTATTTGCGACGCCCGGGGAGTAAAGAGGGCGCAACGCCTAAAATCAGGCGCTGCCGGACCCGCCACGAAGACTAAAAATCACGGCCGGCAAATGCCGAGATTATTTCCCGGTTTCTACTCCGCCGCTTCGATGAAGCGGTGACGTTCATAGAGGAACTTCAACACGGCTTCACGGCATTTGAGATATGTCCGATCAGAGGCGAGTTCGATGCGATTGCGGGGACGGGACATGGTCACATCGAGCACTTCGCCGATGCGGGCCGCCGGGCCGTTGGTCATCATGACGATGCGATCGGACAGCAGCACCGCTTCGTCGACGTCATGGGTGATCATCACCATCGTATTGCCAAGCCGGGCGTGGATTTCCATTACCGCGTCCTGAAGATGGGCGCGGGTCAGCGCATCGAGCGCACCGAAGGGCTCGTCGAGCAGCAGGATCTTCGGCTCCATTGCAAGCGCGCGGGCAATGCCGACGCGCTGTTTCATGCCGCCTGAAATTTCCGAAGGCCGCTTATCCCTGGCATGCGCCATCTGCACGAGGTCGAGGTTGGCCATGACCCAGTCGTGCCGCTCGGCCTTGGTCTTCGTTCGGTTGAAGAGCTTGGAGACGGCGAGATTGACGTTCTCGTAGACCGTCAGCCAGGGCAGCAGCGAGTGGTTCTGGAAGACGACGGCGCGCTCCGGCCCCGGTCCGTTGACCTCACGGTTTTCAAGGAGCACGGCGCCCGCCGAAACCGGCGTCAGGCCGGCGATGAGGTTGAGGAGAGTGGACTTGCCGCAGCCCGAATGGCCGATGATCGAGACGAATTCGCCCTCGGAAATCGTCAGGTTGATATCCTTCAGGACCTCGGCGCGGACGCCGCCCCGATCGAAATGTTTGTCGATATGATCGAGCTTAAGATAGGCGTTCATAAATACCTTCCTCAGTTGGCCATGGCGCCGCGGGTGATGAGTTTGCCGAGCGCAGCCACCAGCTTGTCGAGAGCGAAGCCGACGATGCCGATATAGGCGAGCGCGACGATGATGTCCGAAAGGCGCGACGAGTTCCACGCGTCCCAGATGAAGAAGCCGATGCCGACGCCACCCGTCAGCATTTCGGCCGCGACGATGGCAAGCCAGGAGAGGCCGACGCCGATCCTGAGGCCGGTGAAGATGTAGGGCGCTGCCGAAGGCAGCATGATCTTCCAGAAAAACTCGAACTGGTTGAGGCGCAGCACCTCGGCGACATTGCGGTAATCCTGCGGGATATTGCGGACGCCGACGGCGGTGTTGATAATCACCGGCCAGATCGACGTGATGAAGATAACGAAGATCGCTGAGGGGTTGGAATCCTGGAATGCCGCGAGCGACAGCGGCAACCAGGCGAGCGGCGGAACCGTCCGCAGCACCTGGAAGATCGGATCGAGACCACGCATCGCCCAGACCGACTGGCCGATGATCGCGCCGACGATGACGCCGGCGACCGCGGCAAGGCCAAAGCCATAAACGACGCGCTGCAACGAAACGAGCACGCGCCAGCCGAGCCCGATATCCTGGGAGCCGTAGTTGAAAAACGGATAAGCGATCAGGTCAAAGCTATCCTGCCATACCCGATGCGGCGAGGGCAAAGACGCATCCGCCGATGAACAGAGCACCTGCCAGACGAGCAGGATAAGTGCCAGCACGACGACCGGCGGGACGACATTGCGAAGTGCGGTCAGTGCCGCTCGACGAAAATCGATCCGCGATCCGTGCTTGCCGGAAAATGGCAGAACCTTTGCCGCCGGCTTGGCAGAGGCGGTCATGGAGGGATTTTCTTTATTTGCCAGGGCGGACATCAACGCGCTCCTCACGTGAATGAAAGACCGGCGCGCCCGTCGCGCGCCGGCGGCGGGGTCAGGAGACAGCCTTGATCGAAAGGCTGTCGAGATAGGCGGAAGGATTTTCCGGGTCGAAGACCTTGCCGTCGAAGAAAGTCTCCTTGCCGCGAGAAGACGATGCGGGAATATCGGCCGCCGCGACGCCGAGATCCTTGGCGGCCTCGCGCCAGACGTCTTCGCGGTTTACCTGGTTGACCAGCGCCTTGATGTCGGTACTCGCCGGCAGATTCCCCCAGCGGATGTTCTCCGTCATGAACCAGGTATCGTGGCTCTTGAACGGGTAGGAGGCGCCGTCCTTCCAGAACTTCATATAGAGGTCGGTGGCCTTGACCTCGCGGCCGTTGCCATAATTGATGTCGCCCTTGAGGCGGCCGAGTACGTCCTTCGTCGGGACGTTGAACCATTGGCGCTTGCCGAGAATGTCAGCCATCTCCGCCTTGTTGTCCATGCTCTCGCACCACTGCTGAGCCTCCATGACAGCCATCAGCAGGGCCTTGGCAGCATTGGGATTCTTTTCGATCCATTCGGCGCGCAGTCCGAGCGCCTTTTCAGGATGACCCTTCCAGAGCTCACCGGTGGTGGCTGCGGTAAAGCCGATGCCCTGGTTGACGAGCTGCTCATTCCACGGTTCGCCCACACAGAAGACGTCCATGTTGCCGACCTTCATGTTGGCAACCATCTGCGGCGGCGGCACGACGATGGTCGAAACGTCCTTGTTCGGATCGATGCCGCCGGCGGCGAGCCAGTAGCGGATCCAGAGGTCATGGGTGCCGCCCGGGAAGGTCATGGCGGCCTTGATCTCCTTGCCCTCCGCCTTCTTTTTCTCGAATGCCGCCTTCAGCTTGGAGGAATCGAGCTGCACGCCGGTTTCGGCATATTCCTTGGCGACGGAAATGCCCTGACTGTCGAGGTTGAGGCGGGCGAGGATTGCCATCGGCACCGGCTTATTGTTCTGCGTGACCTTGCCGGTATGCATGAGATAGGGGAGCGGCGACAGGATATGGGCACCGTCGATTCCGTTTGCCGCGCCGCCCAGCACGAGATTGTCGCGGGTCGCACCCCAGGATGCCTGTTTGGCCACATCCGTTTCCGGAAGGCCATGCTTGTCGAAGAAGCCCTTTTCCTTGGCGATGATCAGCGGTGCGGAATCCGTGAGCGCGATAAAGCCGAGCTTGACACCTGTCACCTCAGGTCCTGCCCCAGCTGCGAAGGCGCCGGACGGAAAGGCGGTCTTGACGGCGCCGATGAGGGCAGCCGCTGCGGTCGTCTTGAGCATGCTGCGGCGGGTCATGCCGGTTGTTGAAATCCCAGTCTGCAAATTCTTTGTCATGCGCAGGTTCCCTCTGCTGGCTGAATTCGGACACAAAAAAACGCCGCCGGAATTTGCGTCCAGGGGATGAGAGAATCCCGGATTGCAAAGACCTTGCGACGTCGGTGTCTAATGTAGGCGCTTATGCCGCGCCTATCCGCACCAGTCGCCGTTGACCGATGCGTCTCAGAACCTGCAAGCAGCGTGCCAATTTCGAGAGGAATTGGTAACAGCATGAAGTAAAAGGAGAAATGGTAAGAATTAACGAATGCCTATTTCTTAGGCTTTTTATTTTCTGCTTCCGTTTTGTGCGATTGCTAACGTAGTCGCAGTCATGGGAGCGCTCTATTTGTGCAGTGCACGCAATATCGAAGCTGCGATGACGCAGAGGCCAGAATGGATTCTGCCCGCTTTATTCGTCGGTATTTGCCAGCGGCAAAGCTCAAAAGGGAAGGGCAAGTGTGGCGATTGCCTGGCCATCACCTCATTTCATCGCAGCAAAGATACGAGGCCGTAGAACGCGGCGGATATTGCTGCAGCCGCCGGCATCGTTACGATCCAGGCTATCACGATGTTGCCGGCCAATCCCCAGCGCACGGCTGAGACACGACGCGCCGCGCCCACTCCGACGATTGCTCCGGTGATGGTATGCGTCGTCGAAACGGGAATACCGAGCCACGTCGCTCCGAATAGTGTCAAGGCTCCGCCCGTCTCTGCGCAGAAACCTTGCATGGGGTTGAGCCGGGTGATCTTCGACCCCATGGTATGAACGATCCGCCATCCGCCAAAGAGCGTACCGAGAGCCATTGCCGACTGGCAGGAAATGACCACCCAGAAAGGCACGTAGAATGTCGGGCCGAGATATCCCTGGCTGAACAAGAGCACCGCGATGATGCCCATCGTCTTCTGCGCATCGTTTCCGCCGTGGCCAAGCGAATAAAGCGAAGCAGACACGAACTGCATGATGCGAAATGTGCGATCCACCGCAAACGGCGTTTGCCGGACGAATAGCCAGGAGACGGCGAGCACCAGCACCAGGGCAAGCAGGAAGCCGATGGCTGGCGAAAGAAAAATAGCACCGACGGTCTTTAGAAGGCCGTTCCAGACGATCGAGTTGAAGCCCACCTTTGCGAGACCGGCCCCCACCAGCCCGCCGACAAGCGCATGCGACGAGCTCGATGGAATCCCGAAAATCCAGGTGAGGATATTCCAAATGATGGCACCCATCAGTGCGGCGAAGATCACTTGAGGCGAAACGATCGCAGGATCGATGATGCCGGTCCCCAGCGTTTCGGCCACGTGCAGGCCGAAGAACAGGAATGCGATGAAATTGAAGAATGCCGCCCAGGCGACCGCATATTGCGGCCGCAGGACGCGGGTCGATACGATCGTGGCGATCGAATTGGCCGCATCATGCAGACCGTTGAGGAAGTCGAAGAACAGTGCGACAACGACCAGGCCGACCAGCAGCGGCAGAGCGAGGGAGGCATCCATCAGACGTTCTCGATGAGAATGCCGCTGATTTCGTTCGCGACATCCTCGAAGCGGTCGACGACTTTCTCCAGCTCTCCGTAGATCTCGCTTCCGATCATGTAGGCCATCGCATTGCCGGCGGCGCCATGACGCAGAAACAGGTCCTTCAAACCCTGGTCGTGGAGATCGTCGGAACGTCCCTCCACTCGGGTGACCTCCTCCGCGATGGCCGCGAGACGCTGCGCATTGGCTCCCAATCTGTCGAGGAGGGGTATCGCTTCCGCGACAAGGTTTGCCGCCTTGACGATTTCACTGCCCATCTCCTGCATGAGCGGATCGAAGCTGGATTGCTCGAACAAGCGGATCGTCTTGACTGTCTTGTGCATCATGTCGATCGCATCATCCATCGACTGAATGAGGTCCTTGATGTCACCTCGGTCGAAGGGCGTGATGAAGCTTCGTCGAACGGCAAGAAGAACGTCACGCGTGACGTCGTCCGCCTCGTTTTCCAATGCGACGATTCGTTCGCAGTTTTTCTCAACGTCATTGCCCTTCAGGAGTTGATCGAGGGCGTGCGCCGCGGCAACGACGGTCTTCGAGTGCTTGGAAAACATTTCAAAGAATCTGTCTTCCCGTGGCATCAGCTTGCGAAAAATGCTCATCATGCCTGGGAACCTTCCTCGTGCGGCCGATTGTCATAAATCTGTCATAAACACGCTCAGGCAATTGAAGCAACAAGCAAATTCGGCAACTCAATCGATATGACACCCAGCAAAAAAGGCAGCAAGCCTCGACCGGACAAGTCCCAGCCACTGCTGCGGCAGCTCGCTGCTGTTCCTGAAGTGCTGTTCGCTGGTGCATTCCGTCAACAATACGGCGCTATTTGCTTCCGTCACGGCACTGCCGGATCCGAGCTCGAAATCCTGGTGATCACGTCTCGCGAGAGCGCACGCTGGGTCATCCCGAAAGGATGGCCGATGAAAGGGAAAAAGCCTTTCGAAGCAGCAGCAATCGAGGCCTGGGAGGAGGCCGGCGTGCGCGGGGTGGTGAAGAAGAAGCCGGTTGGGCGCTATACTTATCTGAAAGAATTCGACAATGGCGATGTGGCGCCCTGTATCGTCGATATGTTTCAGATTGAAGTCACGGAAATCAGCGGCGATTTCAAGGAGCGGGGTCAGCGTATTCTCGAATGGGTCAGCCCGGACGAAGCGGCACGACGCGTTCGCGAGATCGAACTCAAGTCGCTACTCGTCCAATTTGAGGCGCGCGGTCGCAAGAAACGCGATCGCGGCTGACCGCGGGCTTTTTCGCCGGCGCGTTACGTAGGCGTTTGATCCCGAAAACCGCTTTCCGCACTACGCTCTATCGCTCAAATGGTTCGCCGAGCGAAGCGACACCGTTCAGTTTCAGCAGGCGACGGTCGGCGGAAATAATGCCGAGCACGATGATCGTGACGAGATATGGCAGGCTCGAGAGCAGTTGCGAAGGCACGTCCAGTCCGGTTGCCTGGGCTGCAAGCCCCATCAGCGAGACCGCGCCGAAGAGGCAGGCGCCGAGGAAGATACGGCCGGTGAGCCAAGTCCCAAAGACGACGAGGGCGATGGCAATCCAGCCGCGCCCAGCAATCATTCCATCGGCCCAGAGTGGTGTATAGACCACCGACGCATAGGCGCCGGCGAAACCGGCCATCGCGCCGCCGAAGGCGATGGCGAGGACGCGGACTGAGACTACCGAGTAACCGATGGCATGGGCGGCCTTCGGGTTCTCGCCAACGGCGCGGACGATGAGGCCAAGCTTGGTGTAGGCAAATATGGCCCAGAGAGCGAGAGTCGCGACGAGCGAAATCCACACGACGATGTCCTGGACGAAAAGGCCGCCGACAACCGGCAATTCCGAAAGCCCGGGAAGGGCAAGCTTCGGAAGTCCCCTGACCGTGAGGCTTTCATAGGTCTTGCCGAAAAGCGCGGAGAGGCCTTGGCCGAGAATGCCGATGGCAAGGCCCGCTGCCACCTGGTTTGCCCGGAATCCCAACGTGACGAAGGCAAAGAGCAGCGAAAGGACAGCGCTGCCGAGCCCGGCTGCGACGAAGCCCAGGAGATGTCCACCGCCCTGGTAGACGATGATGAAGGCGAGCACGGCACCGAAGGCCATCAATCCCTCGACCCCGAGGTTGAGAACGCCGGCGCGCTCGGCCACCAGTTCGCCGAGTGCTGCCAGAAGAAACGGTGTCGCAGCCGCAAGCATGCCGGCAAGAATGAACTCGATGGCGTTCATGACGGGCTCCAATGGGCGGCGCGTCGCCATTCAAGGCGGTAGCGCACGAAAGCGACGGCGATCAGGTAAGCGAGCAGCAGACTGCCCTGGAAGACACGGACAGCGGCGATCGGCAGGTTGGCCGAGACCATGGCATTGTCGCCACCGATGTAGATGACCGCCATGACCAGCGCCGAGATCACGATGCCGATCGGATGCAGGCCGCCGAGATAGGCGACGATGATGGCCGCATAGCCGTAGCCGCTCGCGACCGAACGCTGCAGCTGGCCGAGCGGGCCTGCGACTTCGGCCGCACCCGCAAGACCGGCTGCAAAACCGCCGATCAGCAGCGAAAGCCAGATCGCCCAACCTTCCTTGAAGCCGGCGTAGCCGGCAGCCCGCGGCGCCAGACCGCCGACCTGCAGCTTGTAGCCGATGAAGCTTTTCTGCATGAAGACCCAGGCCGCAACAGACAAAGCGAGCGTGATGAGGAATGAAACATTGACGCGGGTACCGGCGATCAGGGTCGGTACCATCGCATCATACTGGAACATCACGGACTGGGGGAAGTTGAAGCCGTTCGGATCCTTCCAGGGGCCGAGCAGCAGGTAGTTCAGCAGCTGCGCCGCAACGAGGCTCAGCATCAGTGAAACGAGGATCTCGTTGGCGTTGAGGCGCACGCGCCAGAAGGCGGTGAGAGAAGCCCAAAATGCGCCGCCGATTGCGCCGAGCAGCAGCATTGCCGGCCAGATCCACTGACCCGTCGCCTGCGGAAACCAGACCGGAATGGCAGAGGCGAAGATCGCGCCGAGAATGAACTGGCCTTCGGCGCCGATGTTGAAGACCTTGGCACGAAAGCCGATTGCCAGCCCCTGAGCGATCAGAAGGAGAGGGCCTGCTTTTAAAAGCACTTCCGAAAAGGACGCCCAGGAGAGGAAAGGCTCGAAAAGCATCGCATAGATGACCGCGACAGGGTCGCGGCCCATCAAGATGTAAAGGCCGAGGTTGAGCGCGATCGCTATGACAAGTGCTATGACGGGCGCGATCAAGGTCGCGGCAAGCGAAGCGCGCTCCCGACGGACCAGGGTGGGAACGAAAGCAAGGAACCAAGCACTCATCACTGGACTTTCTCGGGCGAGGCTTGTGCCCCGATCATGTATCGGCCGATCTCCTCGGGCTTCGTGTCCCGCGTTGCGAGCGGCGGGCTGAGCCGGCCGTGATGCAGCACCTGGATGGAATCGCAGAGCTCGAACAGTTCTTCCAGCTCCTCGGAAATGACGAGGATCGCCATGCCCTGATTGCGCAAGGCGACCAGACGGCTGCGGATGGCGGATGCGGCGCCGATATCCACGCCCCAGGTCGGCTGCGCCAGGAAAAGCAATTTGGGAGACAGCATGATTTCGCGGCCAACGATGAATTTCTGCAGATTGCCGCCCGATAGAGTGCCGGCTTCCGCATCCGGGCCGGGTGTGCGCACATCATACTGACGGATGCAATCCTCGGTGAACGCCAACGCCCGCGCCCTGTCGACAAGACCGTGCCGCAAAAGCTTGAGCGGATGGGCCGTCAGTAGGCTGTTGAGGGCGAGCGACATCTCGGGGACTGCGCCACGTCCGAGCCGGTCTTCCGGAACGAAGGCAAATCCGAGCGTCCGCCGTGCAGCGGCATCGAGCCTGCCCACGTCGATCCCCATCATGTAGATCCGGTCGCGTTGGTCGCGCCCCAGCACCGTCTCACCTGAAATCAATGCGGCAAGCTCGCTTTGGCCGTTGCCCGAAATACCGGCGATCCCGAGGATTTCGCCGGCACGCACTTCGAGGCTGATGCCGGAGAGCGGCACCGCGAAGGGATCGTCGGGCTGATAATCCAACCCGATGATCTCCAGCCGCTTTTCCCCGCCAGACAGCGGCAGCGCCGAGATGGGGGCGGGCATGTCGCGGCCGATCATCATGCGGGCAAGGTCATGGGCATCATGTTCGCGCGGGTCGACATCCCCGGTCACCCGTCCGCCGCGCAGGATCGTCGCCCGGTCACAGATCGCCCGGATTTCCTCGAGCTTGTGGGAGATCAACAGGATGGAAACGCCGCCGTCGCGCAGCCGGCGCAGCGTGTCGAACAGCTTTTCCACCAATTGCGGCGGCAGGACGGAGGTGGGCTCGTCGAGGATCAGCAGCTTCGGATTGGTCATCAGGCTTCGGATGATCTCCACCCGTTGCCGCTCGCCGACGGACAGCGCATGCACATGGGCGAGCGGATCGACTTCGAGGCCGAACTCCCGTCCAAGCGTCCGAATGCGTTCCTTGAGCTCAGCCTTGCGGCCCGGCACGACCAGCCGAATATTCTCCAGGACGGTCAGGGTCTCGAACAGCGAAAAGTGCTGGAAGACCATCCCGATGCCGTTGCGCCTCGCCTCGGCAGGGGAGGCGAGGCGCAACGGTTTTCCTTCCCAGACGACATCCCCGTCGTCCGGTTGCTCGACGCCGTAGATCAGCTTCATCAGCGTCGATTTTCCCGCCCCGTTTTCGCCGAGGATCGCATGGATCGATTGCGGCGCCACGTCCAGATCGATCGCCTGATTGGCGTGGATCTGGCCGTAACTCTTCGAAATGCCGCGCAGCGACAGGAGCGGGGTCGTCATGACTTATTTCGGCAGCGGCGTGGACACGCCCTTGACGTGCCAATTCATGGCGATGATCTCGGCGTCGGCCATGGTTGCGCCAGATGCGACACCTTCGCTGCCGTCGGCCTTGGTGATCGGCCCGGTGAAGGGCGAGAAGCTGCCGTCGGCGATCTTTGCCTCGATCTCCTTGATCTTGGTCATCACGTCAGCCGGAACATCCGGATTCCAGTCCACCACTTCGACGACCTTGTCGGCGACGCCGAGGAACGCATTGGCGCCCTTGAACGTGCCGGCGAGATGGGCGTCGACCGATGCCTTGAAGAACGGTGACCAGTCCGTCGAGATGCATCCGAGATAGGTTTTCGGTGCGTATTTCTTCATCGAGGAGTTGAGGTTGAAGGCGTAGACGCCGGCTTCCTCGCAGGCCGAGATGACGGACGGCGTGTCCTGGGCGTTGGAGAAGATCACGTCGCACTTCTGCGCGATCAGGGCTTTGGCGGCCTCCTGCTCCTTGGCCGGGTCGAACCAGGAGTTCACCCAGACGACCGAGACCTCGATATCGGGCTTGACGGCCTGGGCGCCGAGGGTGAAGGCGTTGATGGAAGTGATCAGTTCGGGAATGGCGAAGGCCGACACAGAGCCGAGCTTGCCGGTCTTGGAAAGTGCTGCGGCAGCCATGCCGAGCAGATAGGTGCCCTGGAAATACTTGGCCGCGAACGGCGAGAAGTTCGCAGCGACCTGAAAGCCGGAGGCGTGCAGAACCGTGACGCTCGGATCGCGGCGGGCGATCTGCAGGGCGCCGTTCTGATAGCCGAAAGAGCCGGCGACCAGGAACTTGTTTCCGTCGGCGACGGTCTTGTTCATGATGCGGTCGGCGTCAGGGCCTTCCGCGATATTCTCAAGCACGGTGACCTTCACCTTGTCGCCGTAAGCGGCCTTGATCGGCTCGAGACCGGCGGCAAGTGCATGCCCCCAGCCGACGTCGCCGATCGGCGACGGGACGACGAGCGTGATGCCGAGCGGTTCGTCGGCGGCCAAAGCAAGGCGGCTGCCGAGCACGCCGGCAAGGCCGGTGGCGGCAGCGGCCGTCATCAGGTTTCTGCGGGTCAGTTTGGTCATGTTCTCAGTTCCCTCTTTTGGTTTTTTTTAAAATTCCACGGCGGATAGTGCAGCCTCGGCATCGGCTGACAGCTTGGCCTCGTCGAGACCGGGGAATTCGCCCTTCTGCCAGACGATGCGGCCATTGATCATGGTCATGTCGGTCGCCATGCCGATGCCGACGCGGGCAATCAGGCTCAGCGGATCGTGCCGCGTACCGACATAATCCATGCGGCGGGTGTCGATCGCAAACAGGTCAGCGGCCATGCCGGGCGCCAGCCGGCCGATATCACGCCGGCCGAGCAGGCTGGCTCCCCCTGACGTGCCGTAGCCGAGGAAATCGACCGGCGGCGGCACGGGATGGGTGCGGCCGGAGGCGACGAGGCACTGCAGCATGTAGGCGGAGTGCAGGCAGTGCATCAGGTTGGAATTGTCGTTGGAGGCAGCGCCGTCGCAGCCGAGGCCGATGCGCAGGCCGAAGGCGGCCATCGCGGGAATGTCGGTGACCTCAGCGCCGACCAGATAGACCGGTTCCGGGCAATGCGCGACGCCGGTGCCGCTGGCGGCCATCTTCCTGAGTTCGTCGTGGGTGAGTTCCCAGCAATGGGCATAGAAGGCGTCGGGTCCGGCAAAGCCAAGTTCTTCCAGATAGTCGACCGTACGCATGCCATGGCGAGCCTGAATGACCGGGCTTTCGCCTTCGCCGACATGAGTATGCATCATGACGCCGTGATCGCGCGCCAATGCCACCGATTCCACGAAGGTCTCGCGATAGCAATTGACCGGCTGGCAGGGCGCGACCACCACCTGGCACATGCTGAAGGGGCTGGTATCGTGGTAGGTCTCGATCAGCCGGGCGCAGTCGGCGATGAACTCGTCGGTCGTTTCCAGCATCTCGTCGGGGATGGTCGAGCCTTCCGACTTCGGCAGGGTGTTGCCGCCGCGGCCGGCATGGAAACGCATGCCGAGCAGATCGGCCGCCTCGAATTGACGGTCGATCAGCCGCTTCCCGGCGTGCCGGGGGAAATTGTACTGGTGGTCGAAGGCCGTGGTGCAGCCGTGCTTGATCATCTCGGCCATCGCCGTGACGGAGGAGTGGTAGAAGCACTCCTCGTTGAGCTGCGAAAAGATCGGGTAGATGCGGTCCAGCCACTCGATCACCGAGAGCTTCGTCCAGTCGAGATCGGCACGGTTGCGTACGAAGCACTGGAAGAAGTGATGATGGGTGTTGACGAGACCCGGATAGACGAACCAGCCGGCAGCATCCTGAACGGTCGTGCCGGCAGGCAGTGCGTCCACCCCCAGATTTTCGCCGATCGCCAGGATCGCCGGACCGCTGGTCAGGAGATCGACATTGCGATGGACGGCCGGTCCCTTGCCCTCGTCGACAATCACGGCTGCGCAGTTCTTCAGGAGATAACCAGCCATCTCACGCCTCGCCCGGTTCGATATGAGGTTCGGGCTTCAGCTCGTGCAGCCGGTGAATACCTGGCATCTCGATAAACTTGTCGAGGGCGCGCAGCGCCCGGGACCAGAGCCGGATCGCAGGATAAGCATCCAGCGTGATGCCGCCATCGGGCGCCAGCGCCACATAGGGAAAGCAGGCGATGTCGGCAATTGTCGGCCGATCGGCGGCGAGGAAGCGCATGCCGCGAAGGCCCTGCTCGACAAGCCCGGCTTCAAGCTCGCGAAGGGCGGCGATGCCCTGGGCCTGCAGCGCGCCGATATTGCCCGGCCGCAACAGCATTTCATGGAGCCGTGCTGCCCCGAGGCTTGCCGTCAGCCGGCCGGAGAAGGACAGCCATTGCTGCACCCGCGCCGCTTCCTCGGCCTTACCGCTGCCGAGCCATTCGGGTGCTGCCTTGGCGGCGAGATAGACGAGGATCGCCGACGATTCCGTCAGGATCAGATCGCCATCCTCCAGGATCGGAATGGAGCCTGCCGGGTTGAGCGCAAGCAACTCGGGGCCGCGATGCTCGGCGCCGGGATGGAAATCCACCGGGCGCAGATCAAGCTTCACGCCGATCAGCGCCGCCATCAGGCGCACCTTGTAGCAACTGGGCGAGAGAATGTAGTCGTAGAGCTTCATTGCGCCACCAGCTGTGCGCCGTAGGTATAATTGTGGCGCTTCAGCCAGCGCCGGTAGGCGATCGATGTCAGATCGGCCCGCGTCGGGATTTCCATGCCGGGGTCGAGCGGCAACAGCCGCGGTATCTGGTTTTCGAGGATCGACCGGTCCTGCAGAAAGATCGTCTGCTGGAAATGGATGAGGTCGGTCATCGCGGTTTCGTCGTCGAAGAGCGCCATCCATGGCCAGACGTCGCAGAGGTCCTCAGCCAGCGGCTGCACGAAGAGCGTGATGACATCCCATTCGCTCGGACGCGGCGGGCAGGTCTTGTAAAGCACGGAGCAGGTGGGTGCCGGCACGCGGTACATGTATTCCGTCGTGATCCCGCCGCTTGCCGACTTGGCGGCCTGCGGCTGGTAGAATTTCACCTGCGTTGCCCAGACCTCGTCTTCTTCCTCTCGGATCTCGACCTTGTAGTTCTGGACCTCGGTGTGCGGCTCCGCGCCGAGAATGTCGGTGTGGACGAAGGGGAAATGGGCGATGTCGAGGAAGTTCTCGACGGCGCGCAGGGGCGAGCAGCGCACCCGCACCACGCCGACATCGACGAAGCGACGGCCGGGCTGGTCAGCCTCGGGAATGGGGAAAAGCTCCTTCTTCGGCTCGCCGAGGGAGGACCAGACATGACCGTAACGCACACGCACCGGCAAAACGCGGCCATCGCCGCTCGTCACCTTCGCATTGCCATCGGCATCGCGCGCCACTTCGATCGGCTCGCCCATCAACGCCGTCGTGCGACCTGCGCTGTCGAGCTGGCTGAAAAGCCCGACAGGATACCATTCGTCGATCATCGCCTGCATGGTCATTGCGCGATATCCCTCTGAAGACCCTCAGCCCGGCGGCGCAGGCTCTCGGCGGCCCGTGAGGCGCCGATGCCCGCCGCGGGGCCGGTGTCACCCTTCAGCAGCACATGGATCAACGTCTGTCCGTCTTCCCAAGCGGATAATAGCAGACAGACGGCCCCGGTGGATGCGTCGATTTCGACAAGACCGTCAGGGCTCGTCTTCGCACCGGCCGCCGCCTCGATCGCCGCGATGCCGGCGAACGCCGTCAGCGAACGCAAGGGAGCGAGACCATCAAGCCTCGGCGGCTTCGAAGCAGGCGTACCCACAGCCACCCAGATCACGTTATCTGTTTCCTCGACGTCATGGGTGGCGACGCGAATGGTTTCCGGTGGCGTCAGCCCCGGATGGGCCGGAATGCGGAGACAGTTTCCGGCCTGGCCGTAGCTCCAACCATGATAGATGCAGGAGAGCGTCTCGCCGCGCACGAAGCCGTGAGACAGGCGCATGCCACGATGCGGACAGCGATCCGCCGATGCCGATATGCGCCCCGAAGCGCTACGCCACAGGGCAATCGATCCGGCTGCCGTCCGTGCCGGTATGACGGTTCTGGCCGGCAAATCCCGGGACAGGGCGACTGGCGTCCAAAAGCCGGTCGTGGCGGATGGCATGACGAGAGTTCCCAAACAAAATCATATGCTTGCCGAGCACGTCCCACCTCGGCATCGAGGCAATTCCGCTCAACCTTATCAGGTTTGCATAATTATTTCGCAATGGCAACAATGAGTAAATAATATGCACGGGGGAAATGTGCCACAGCCCGGCACTAGGTCCTTTCGCCGCTGATCGCCGTGCGATCTATCCTCTCGACCCATACGTCGATGGGCCCGAGAGAGCATCCCATCTCCATCATATCGATGAGTTCCTCTGGCCCAGCAACCTCAAGTTCAATCCGCATCGAACTCATATGAGATATGGTGTGCGATAGGCCAAGCTTAGCGGCATGGCGCCGGATCCATGGGACAAAGGAGGCGACCTCGAGATCACCAACAATCGTCATCCGCTGCAGGAGGTGGCTCTTATCTTGTCCCATGCTCGCCCTTGCTTTCCGACACCATAGCGCCTGAAGGAATTTGGGGAAGGGGTCATCGTCAAGGCGAGAATATGGCGTCGGAGTTTGCTTTGCAAAGCCCTGCATAGCCTGACAGTTCGCTTCAACGTCAGCTGGCGTTTGCTGCCCAAGATGAGTCGATTCAGATCTGGCCATCAAGATCGGCCATATGATGGTCTTTAAGGGGGCGCGCATAAACACGCCTCAACACGCCGCCTGGTCCTGCACTGGAGATATCTTTCTCCGTATCGCCTTGCCCGTTGGCAGCAGCGCTTTCGGCTTCGACATCTGGGTGCTACACGGCGACGTTTGTATTTAAAGGAAATATCATGAAAAGACTGGTTCGCCTGCTGCTGACGATCGCCCTTGCCGTTGTCGTTCTTACGGGTTTCCGCTGGTATCGCTATGTGACCAACAGCGACAGCCCCTATGATGAAATCGGCATTACGCTCAACAATTCCATGCCCGGCCCAATCAACAGCTGGGGCTGCGCCAAGCTCAAAAACACCTTTGCCAATTCCTTGCCGCCCTACGGCTGTGCCGCCGGCGACGCGACGCAGTGGAAGTAACAACTGCAGGGCTGCGCCATGGCGCAGCCTAGTCGCGCGAGCGGCCCCCTGTCAGCATTGCGACAAAAGCCGTGACTTTGGGTGTGCGGAACCGAGCTGCCGGATAGACGACATAGATTCCTCCGGCCGGCAGGCTCCAGTCCGGCAACAATCTTGTCAGTCGGCCAGCGTCTATATGCTCTTCAGCCAGAAAATCCGGCAGCACGGATATGCCCGCCCCCGCAAGCGTGGCCGCGAGAACAGCAGGCGTCGAATTGCTCATGAGGCTCTGTTGCATCCGCACGGTGCGCCGATCGAAATCGCCCTGGATAAACCTCCAGGTCACCGGCTCCTTGAGGGCCAGGTTGGCGATAAACGGCTGGCCCGCCACATCCTCCGGGCTGTTCAAGCTGAGCGTGGCGGAGAAACTGGGAGACGCAACAAGAAACTGCCGGAACGAACCGATCCGTCTCGCTTGATGACTGGAGTCATCGAGCCAACCAACGCGGATCGACAGATCGATCTGATTGGCGAGCAGATCCATCTTCGTATCGGCGAGCAGAAGCTCGACCCTGCAAGCGGGATACTTCCGGATAAAGGCCGCAGCAATCGGAGCGATCGTGCTCGCACCATAATCATTGGGCGCAGCAATGCGTAGCATGCCTGTCGGCTCGGCATTTGCGCGGGTGATTTCATCGACCGCGTCTCCTGCTTCGCGGAAAATCAAGACGCAGCGCGCGTAGAGAAGTTTGCCGGCCTCAGTCGGCTCGACGCGTCGTGTTGTTCGGAGGAGCAAGCTGGTTTTCAACTCAGCTTCCAGCCGCGCAACCTGCTGGCTGACGACCGTCTTCGTGATTGCGAGGCGCTCGGCAGCTTTCGTGAACGAGCCGGTATCGACGACGGCTGCGAAATAGGCCAGCCGATTGAGGTTGACAGCCTCCATAACCTTCTTCCATTTAATTGTAAGTTTTTGACATACATTCTGTCACATTTAACAATATTTATCACTCAATAGAAGTGCACTATCTGTTGTCCATCGCGTCAAGGATGGTCCGATATGCATCTTACCTATCTCTACGATCCGCTTTGCGGCTGGTGCTATGGTGCGACGCCCGCGCTCGACAAAATGGCCAAGCTCGACAATCTCACCGTCGAGCTTGCACCCACCGGGCTCTTCGCGGGCGAAGGCGCCCGTCCGCTGGATGAACGTTTCGCAGCCTATGCCTGGCATAATGACCAGCGGATCAACCGGCTCACGGGACAGGTCTTCAGCCAGCTCTATCGCGATCAGGTTCTCGGGGGCACAGACAGTATGTTCGACTCCGCCCCTGCGACGCTCGGGATCATTGCGGTCGGGCTTACGCAACTCGACAGAGAGTGCGAAGCTCTGAAGGCACTTCAAATCGCCCGTTATGTTGACGGCCGCAACACCTCGGAGATCGCTGTCGTGGTCGACGTTCTCGATCAGGCCGGGTTTTCCGATGCCGTCGCTCGTGTCCGGGCTCCGGACGAGGCCCTGCTCGATATCTATCGCAACAGGATCGGGAAGTCCCGTCAACTCATGGCTGCATTCCGGATGGATGGTGTCCCCGCGCTTTTGGTCAACGACGGCGATAAGCGCCGCGTGCTGCGCAGCGATGCCTTGTTCGGCGGCTTTGACCGACTTGCTGCCGAGCTTCAGGCGGCGTGATCGTTCATCTTCAGCAGACCGTTCCATGAACTACCGACAAACCCTGCCGGGGGCAACACTCACGGCAGCAGAAAATCGAAACTGGCGATCATCGGAGACAACCATGTATTCAAGGAGAGAAATCATGAAAGCCACCCTCGCAGCCGGCGCCGTTGCCGCTTTTGCGCCTGCCGGTCTCGGCAACGCGGCCGGATCAAAGCTGGCCTGGAAGCACTTCCCCGCCGGTCAGAATGGCTTCTTTCGCGCGCCGGTGATGCTGACCGGCCCCAGCGAAGCGTTGCTGATCGATGGCGGGTTCAGCTATCCCGACGGCCGTGCGCTGGCGGAGGCCATCAAGGCCACCGGCAAGACACTGACCGCGATTTATGTCAGCCAGTCCGATCCGGACTATTACTTCAGCCTCAAGCCGGTCCTCGAAGCCTTTCCCGGCGCAAAAGTGCTGGCCGCTTCCGATACGATTGCAGCGATCAAGGGCAACGTCGAGAAAAAGCTTGCCGTTTGGGGGCCGCAGCTCAAGGAGAACGGCCCGCAGACCATTGCAGACATCGTCATGCCGGAAGCCTTCGACGCTCCAAGCCTCACAGTCGATGGTGAAACCGTCGAGATTGTCGCGGCCGAAGCAGGGTTAAGCAATCGCCGGTACCTGTTCGTGCCATCGCTGAACGCCGTTTTCGGGGGCGTCATGATTTTCTCCGGCGTCCACGTGTGGACGGCCGACACCCAGGCTCCGGAACAGCGTGCCGCATGGGTGGCCACCCTTGACAAGATCAGCGCCCGCAAGCCGACGATTGTCGTTCCCGGCCACATGATGCCGGAAGCGGCAGCCGATCTATCCGCCGTCGAGCACACGAAGAGTTATCTGCTCGCTTTCGAGGAAGAACTCGCCAAGGCCGCCGATTCCGCGGCGCTGAAGGCCGCCATGGAAGCCCGCTTCCCCGGTCTCGGCATGGGCGTTGCGCTCGACATCGGCTCCAAGGTTGCCAAGGGAGAAATGAAGTGGGGCTGAACCGCCGATCTTCAAACTGATATGAAGGGCCTGGGAGGGCCCGGTGAAATTCAGTCCTCACCGGGCGCAATTCTTGAAAGGCACATTTCTGGGATGGATCAGGCGCTCAGAACCTGACCCTGAACCCCGCCGTGCCAGTCACATGATAGCTGTCGCCAAAATTGCCCAGGCTGGTATTGACTGTCATTTCGGTGTGGAGTGCGTATTTGTCGTCGGCCCAGCTATAGCTGCCGCCGACGCCGACGCCGCCCCAAAGCGGCTCTTCCTCGCTGGTGAGTTTTACCCCGGCGAGATCCGTCTGCGCGCCGGAGAGGAACTCATAGTGGATATTGGCGATGCCATAGGCATGTAGGCGGCTGGTTTGACCGGAGGCGTCGGTCAAGGCGGTCTGGTAGTCGGCGGAGATACCCAATCGCCCCTTAAGGCTATCGCCGTCTAGCAGCGACACGGAGGCTCCGAAGGCATCGGTGAAATCGTCATAGTCGACTGCCGAATGGACCAATTGCACCTGGGGAGTGATCGACCAATTGGCCCCGAGCGCGATCTCCTGGCCCATTTCCAATCCCAATGCATAGCCAAAGCCATCTATGCCCGAGGCGAGGCTCGTGGCCGCGGTCGTCGAGGACAGGTCGCTGTCGTACCAAGTCAGATTGGCCTGCGCATCGAGATAGAAGCCAGTTTCGGCCTGCCATGTCAGCGTCGCACCCACACCATAGCTGGTCGCACCAATGCTGCCGGCCCCATACGGGGAGGTGATGTCGGCCGCAAGCGTGCCATAACGCGCCCAAACGCCGCCGGTCAGTTGGCCGGCCGTCCCGTCATCGAGCAGCCCATCGGCTCCTGCCTGGAGCTGCCAGATGTCGACATCATAGGTCGCGTCGGTCGTCGACGTTTTGGGGTCGATGCGTAGATGGCTACCAGTAATCCGGCCCCAGATGCCGCTTCCTGACGCGGCCGCGTCAGGCAGGGTGCCGGTATCGACGACGTCACTCGTCCAGGACCGGTTGCCGACGCGCTGGCGCATTGTCTCGAGGCTATTGAAACTCTGCAATACATTGGCATAGGCCTCGTAGACGGGGGCGCCTGGCTGGTAAAGCGGCACAGTTGGGACGCCCGGGATCGAGGGATCAAGCAGCGCCGAACGCAGATACCAGTCGCCATCGGCCGGCGTGCTGACGCCATCCTTGTAGAGTCGATAGCCATAGGCACCAGCCACGACGGCCTGTTCGCCCTCGAATACATAGCTGCCTAAAAGCGCGAAGGTGCCATTCGATGCTCCGCCGATATCAACGATCTTGATGCCTTCAATGGTCGGGGCGCCGATGCCGCCAAGGTTGATGACGTCGACGCTGGTAACACCGGCCGTATCGCCGGTGACGATCAGCCTGTCGGCCGGTGAACTGTCGCCGCCCAGCACGGCTTCGATTTCCAGATTGCCACCTGTGCCGATGTAGTTGCCGTTGATGGTCAGCGTACCGATAGAATTGCCCGGGGCGATCAAGCCGCCGGCTTCATTGTTTGTCGTGCCGACCGGGCCGTTTCCCATCAGGGTGCCGCCACTGGCAACGGTCAATGTGCCGCCCAATTGACCATTCACGGACAATATGCCCGCAGAGATGCGGGTCTGTCCTACGAATGACGAACTGTTCGCCGTCAGCGTGGTCATGCCGGTCCCCAGCTGACGGATTTGGCCAATGCCGGAGATGACGCCATTGAAACTCATGGCGTCCGACCGGCCAAAGGCGAGAATGCCGGCATTGCTGACATTGCCGGCCAGGCTGCCCGACGTGCCGCCATTGCCGATCTGCAAAGCACCAGAGTTGATGATGCTGCCGCCCGTAACGGTATTGGCTCCAGTCAGAACTGTGGTGCCCAAGCCGCGTTGCACCAGGCTGCCGACACCGCTTGTGGCGCCGGCAAAGATCGAATCGTCCGAGCGATCGAAGGCGAGAACGCCGGCATTGGCGACATTGCCTGCCAGGCTGCCGGTTGTGCCGCCATTGCCGACCTGCACGGTGCCGGCGTTGATCGTCGTACCGCCCGTATGGGAGGCGGCGGCGGCAATGATCAGCGTGCCGCTCCCAGCTTTGTCGAAACTGCCGGCGCCCGAAACGGTACCGTTTAAAGTCAGCGTCGTGCCGGCATCGGTCAGCAATCCGCCGGTGCTGGACATGGCGAGCGTGCGGGCTGTGGCGATATCGGCAGTCGTGCGCAACGTGCCTCCGTCAAGCACAAGGTTACCGGAGGCAGCGCCGAGATTGAGGTCGTCCGCGATGGCCAGGGTGCCGCCCTCGATCGCCGTTCCCCCCGTATAGCTGTTGGTGCCGCCCAAGACCAAGGTGCCGAGATCGGTCTTGACCAGTTGCGACGCGCCGGTGAGTTCGGAGTCGATGGTTGCACTGATGGCTGCGCCGCCAACTGTGCCGTCGCCGACGCGAATGATGGACGAGGGGGAGCCCGACAGGGTGATCACCCCGCCAACGAGCTGATAGCCATCAGTGGCGAACTGCATGCCAGAACTATCGACGGATCCAAGGCTGTTGTCGACCGTGACTGTGCCTGGCGTGCCGGCGAAGATCGCGAAGCTTGCATCCTGGTAAGATCCGTTGAGCGCGCCAGTGCCCTCCGTCCAGTTGTCATTGCCCGCGGAGGACTGCCAAGTGCCGGTCCCGCCGTCCACCACGCCGTTGTTCCTGGGTATGGTAGTGCCGTCCCAATAACTCAGCGTCAGGCCTTGCGTGTTGACTAAGTTGACCTGATTGGCAATCGAGGTCTGCACGTAGGAGCCAGGCGCTGGGATCGTGCCGATCGTCAGGCCGTTATCGGTGAACGTGCCGGTATAACTGATAAGCCGGTAGATGCCGGGATCGAATGTGCCCCCCGCCGATGCTGTCACATTAAGCGTGCCGTCGAGCGTGAGATCACCGCCAACTGTGACCAGGTCGTTGAAAGCACCGCCGACCGTATAGGCCTGGCCCAGATCGTAATCGAGTATCGACCCGCTGGAGACGAAGAGATCTCCCAGGATCGCGAGGGTGCCTGGCTCCGTGTCGAGAGCGCCCGGCGATAGCGTCGCGCCATCCCCGATCAGGACATTGCCGCCAATCATGCCGTTGCCGCCCAGCGTCGCAGTGGCATCGACAGAGATTTCACTTGTAGCAGCGCCAAACGTGCCGACGGTATTGTTGACGAGGAGCCCGCCGGCGGTGACCGTAAGGTCGCCGGTAAAGGTGGAACTATCGCCGCTGACGGTCAGGTCAGCCGCACCATTCTTGATAAAACCGCCAGTTCCGGTGAATACACCGGCATAGGTCTGGGCAAGCGATTGGGCGATAGTCAGATCGGCGTCCAGATTAATGGTTCCGCCAGTCCCCGATAAGTTTGCCTTGGCCTGTGCGACGTCGATATCCAGAGTGCCGCCATTGACGACGAGCACCCCGGTCGAGGCACCAAGCGCGCCGACTGATGCTGCGCGCATTTGGCCCGAATTGACGGTGGTCGTGCCGCCATAGGTGTTTGCGCCGGTGAGCGTGATCAGGGCCGAGCCCGTCTTGGTGATCGAACCGCTTCCCAAGATAGTGTTGGCCACGGTTGTATTGACGATCGACTGATCGAAATCCAGACCGCCCGTGACCGAGAGGGCGCCGATCAAACCGGAGGTCGCATTGGCAAAGGTGAGGCTATTGGCTCCGCCGGTAAAGGTGATCGCATTGGCGCCGGCACCGGCTGTGACCAGACCGGCCCCACCCATGATAATCGCAAGGTTCTGGCCGACGATGCCGGCTCCACTGGCGCCCGCGGCTCCCAAAGAAAAGCCTAGGCCACCGGCGCCGCCGATGCCTCCGGTTATGCCCGCCCCGATGGTCAATGTCGTGGTGCCTCCACCACTGACCAGCAAGCCAATGCCGCCATCTCCGCCTGCCCCGCCAACGATGCCCGCGCCACCAGCGCCCCCGGCTCCGCCCGTGATGCCAGCGTTGATGATAAAAGACTGGGCGGTGCCGCCGATGAGAGAAAGACCGACGCCGCCATCGCCCGCGCCCCCGCCGAAAGCGTTCACAGACGCGCCGCCCACACCACCCGCGCCACCGGTAACCCCGACGCCGAGCGTTCCAACGGCTCCCGTGTTGACCGCTCCAAAGCCGCCCGCGCCGCCGCCACCGCCACCGCCGCTTCCTGGAGCCGCCCCACCGGCTCCTCCGACGCCGCCCGTTGCTCCTATTATGGGCAATGCCGCGTCGACAAAACCATGCGCGCCGCCACCACCGCCGCCACCACCGCCGTTGACAGCACCGACTGTGCCGACCGCCCCAACCGCTCCCGCGCTGGCGGCGCCTGCGCCGCCCAAACCGCCCGAGCTTGGAGTTGAGTCGCCACCAGTGCCACCCGTGCCCCCACTGGTTCCGGCGCCGCCCCCGCCGCCGCCAGCACCACCGAAGCTGTTGTCGGTGCCATCGCCTCCGAGGCCGCCTGCTGTGCCATTGTTGCTCGCGCCGGCCGTTCCACCCGGACCACCGGCGTTCCCGCCTGCACCAGCTTCGGCCCACACGGCCGTTGCCGTCAGAGCGCCGACCAGCGCTATCGACGAGACCGTCATCAGCAGCTTGGTGGTCAGCGATTTCACCAGAGCCATAGATGTCGTAATCCCAGCCGAGTGGTCAGGAACAACCTTCCCAGCATGCGCTGGAAATTTGGGAATCCGACCGACTTCAGGCCGGAATGGGCGTGACGTGGCGATCGCAAGACCTCCGCACGCCGTGACATCGGCAGCGTTTCGATTGGCACAGTTGATATATTTGTCGATGGCGGCTGACTCCTTAAATGGGAAGGTCGAGCCTCGATTGTGGATGTGTGATTGTCAGACCCGTACGAACTAGCCGCGAGAACCGCCAGCATATCTTGGTGACCTGAATCCCAAAAAATGCAGAAAGTTCAGGAGGGACATGAATCCACGAAGCGAGCGAGATGTAGTCATGTGGTCATCTAGTCAGGTAGATCGTCGGCAGAAATGCGTAAGCCGAACCATCCATCTGAACGAAGCGGTCAAATCGACTTTCGGTATCTCCCTGGACCGGCGACGTTCCGGTCTTGCCATCCCGGCCGAAGAGACCGATCTCGACTGTCGAACCGCCTTCTTTGCTTGCCACAACCGATCCGAGGCCCGCCTCGAGAAAATGGACGAAGCCGATTTGGTGATGCGCCGTCTCAAGCTGGTGAAGTCTGAGCTGAGTTCTCTCCAGATTTGGTGCAAGCAGGCGCCGATCTCAGGAGCGAGAGCAGATAACAAATGTTTGTTGGACAAACTCAGATTCTGGCAGGTCATCGCGCTCACAGGGGCGAAAGCACGATGATCTTCCAAACGTCAGCGCCCTTACGTGGCTGCCGCCGCATATGACGATGCGCTTATAAATTGCGCCTGGCAACAACTTTTGTGAGAAATATTGAACGTCTACGACTTATCGTTGTCGCCTGACTTTCATGTTCTGGTACTGGGCCGCCCAGCACGGCGAAGTGATTGACCTGCTGTCACCGTTGGCAACCAAAGTTGTGCTTTTTTCGAATTTCGAGCCGGCGAACCTCATCCTGGACGCACAGCGCGGAGTTCGCTTCTGAAATGCCGATGCCAAAGATCGGCCACGGCTTGTGATCGCTTGGGCCTTAAAAAAGAGCCTTTGCCGCGAAATCGAAAGATCATATGCGTGCTGTGCATAGGTGGGATGAGGGGTTGTCGCTGTTTTATCGTCGAAACGACGCCGGAACCAGGAAAGGTTGCTGACGTCAGACAGCCCTCAGGAAAGGGGTTTATCATGAACGTAGCACGCTCTTTCAACAACTGCGCAAGTTCCTTCAGACCGTTACCGAACTCGGCCGCATGTCCAGCCGTGAGCTGCAGGACCTCGGTATCGACCGCGCGGAAATCCGCAGCGTTGCCCGCGCATCGATCGCGCGCTAACCGCACAGCATTTGATCTAAAGACTGCTCGACGCCGGCAGATGACCGTGGGTGTTATCTTGCCCTGCAACCGCGGCCTCAATTGCGCGCGATGTGTGGCTGAACCTGATCCCTCTGAACAGAGAAAGCTCTCCACCAAAAAAGATCGCAACAGAGCTGGAGCGGGAGATCGACGGTGGTGCCGCCGCAGCGGCGGTCGCACAACGCCACGCTCGAATCGCCTTTCTGCAGGCGACGCCCAGCGAATAGTTCCATAATGTTGATTATGCAAGATTTACACGTATAAAGAGTAAATTATACGTGTAGCAACCGTTAGAGAGGCGCCTTGTCGCTTGGTCGACATGGATGAATCCAACAAGACCCTCCGCCCGAGCACGACGCCTTCCCGGATCTTCAGTGTCCGGACCCGGGCGTACTCAGATATGCAGGGCGCTTCCCAAAGCTTTTAGCGCCGCCTCCAGGACCGCTTCGCTGCGGGTCGGATGCGCGTGGATGGTGCCGGCGATGTCTTCCAGGCGTGCACCCATCTCGATGGCCAGCGCAAAAGCTGCCGAGAGCTCGGAGACCCCGGCTCCCACCGCCTGCAGGCCGAGCACGAGATTGGTGTCGGCGCGGGCCACGACGCGCACGAAGCCTTCTTCGGACAGCATCGTCATCGCCCGCCCGTTGGCGCTGAACGGAAACTGGCCAGTGCGAATTTCATAGCCTTGCGCCTTCGCGTCTGCGGGCGACAGGCCGGCGCTGACGATCTCCGGATCGGTGAAGCAGATGGCGGGAATGCATCTTTTGTCCCAGGCCCGCTTCTTTCCGGCGATGATTTCCGCCACCATCTCCCCTTGCGCCATGGCCCGATGGGCAAGCATCGGCTCGCCGGTCACATCGCCGATCGCATAGATGCCGCGCATGGACGTGCGGCAACGATCGTCGATCCTCAGATAAGGGCCGGCACGATCGAGATCGAGCTCTTCGAGACCGGATCCTGCGGTTCTTGGCCGGCGGCCGACGGTGACGAGGATGCGGTCCGCAGGCAGGGTCTGCTGCCGGCCATCAGCCGTTTCGACGATCAGAGCCTCGCCATTGTCGGCAAGGCCGATCGCCTTGGCACCCGTCAACACCCGGATACCGCCTTCGGTCAGCTTGCGCATGACGGGCCGCACCAGCTCGACATCATATTGCGGCAGCACCTGTGGCGTCGCCTCGACGATCGTTACATCGGACCCCATTTTGGAAAAAGCCGTCCCGAGCTCCAGCCCGATATAACCGCCACCGACCACAACGAGCTTTTTCGGCAGCTCCGTCAGCGACAGCGCCTCTGTCGAGGACATGACGCGGCCGCCGAAAGGCAGATTCGTAAGCTCCACCGGATCCGAACCGGTGGCGATCACCACCGTCTCGGCGCGGATGATCTGCTGGCCGATTTCGGTCTCCACCTCCACCGTCTTGCCGTCGCGGAACCGGGCGCGGCCGTGGACGATCTTGACTCGTGCCTTCTGCAGCAGCCCCGAAACACCGCCTGTGAGCCGGCCGACGATCCCGTCCTTCCAGGCAATCGTCCTGCCGAGATCGATCGAGGCGCCTTCGACGCGGATGCCCATCGGGTTCTTGCCGGCAAGCATCTTTTGCGTCGCGTCGAATTCCTCCGCCGCATGGATCAACGCCTTGGAGGGAATGCAGCCGACCGTCAGGCAGGTGCCGCCCGGTTTGCCGGCCTCGACGATAACCGTATCGATGCCGAGCTGCCCGGCGCGAATGGCGCAGACATAACCGCCCGGACCGGCGCCGATGACGAGGAGCTTGCAGACGATCTCTTTCATGGATCTCAGCTTTCGATAAAAATGAGCGCCGGCGTTTCGAGCAGCGTGCGGATGCGCTGCACGAAGTTTGCCGCATCCCAGCCGTCGATGATGCGATGATCGAAGCTGGAGGAGAGGTTCATCATCTTGCGCGGCACGAACTGCGTGCCGTCCCAGACCGGTCGTGTGGCGATCTTATTGACGCCGACGATCGCCACTTCAGGATGATTGATGATGGGTGTCGAGACGATGCCGCCAAGCGCTCCGAGCGAGCTGATGGTGATGGTGGAGCCGGAAAGCTCATCACGTGTCGCAGTACCCGAGCGCGTCGCTTCCGCCAGCCGGTTCATCTCCGCGGCGCAATCCCAGATGCCGCGGGCTTCCGCGTGCCGCACCACCGGCACGGTCAGACCGGCCGGCGTCTGCGTGGCGATGCCGATATGCACGGCACCATAGCGCGTGATGATGCCGGCATCGTCGTCGAAAGTGGCGTTGACCTCAGGCTGCTCGGAAATAGCCTTGACCAGCGCCCGCATCAGGAAGGGCAGAACCGTCAGCTTCGGATGATCAGGCCTGCGATCGCCGTTCATCGTGGCGCGCAACTCCTCGAGCGCGGACATATCCACTTCCTCCACATAGGTGATGTGGGGGATGCGCGAGGCGGAAAGCACCATCTTCTCGGCGATGCGGCGGCGCAGGCCGGTCAGCTTGATCTCCTCGGTCGCTGTCTTCTTGGCAAAACCGTTCTTGACCGCCGCGGGAGCGGTTCCAGGGGTCAGGAATTGCTCGATATCCTCGCGCAGGATACGCCCGGCCGGCCCTGTCCCCTGCACCTGCCTGAGATCGACACCGCTTTCCCTGGCGAAGAGCCGCACGGAGGGAGCGGCAAGCGGCTTTTCCGCCGGCGCCGCCGCAGGGGCTGGCGCTGCCGGAGCAGATTTTGCAATCTCGGTCCTGGGCGTTTCGGCAATCGGCGGCTGCGAGATCCCAATGGGCGGAGCCTCGCCGATCTCCCCCGCCGTCTCGATCCGCACCAGCGGGGCCTTGACCGCGATACGGTCTCCGACCTCACCCGCAAGCCAGGTGACGATGCCGTTGACGGGAGACGGAATTTCCACGGTGGCCTTGTCGGTCATGACGGCAGCGATCACCATGTCCTCGCGGACGGGATCTCCCGTCTTCACGTGCCATTCTACGATCTCGGCCTCGGCGACCCCTTCCCCGACGTCAGGCATCTTGATGATGAATTCGCCCACAGCTCAGGCCTCCATGACTTCGGCAAGCGCCCGCCCGACTCGGCCGGGACCGGGGAAATAGTCCCACTCCTGCGCATGCGGATAGGGCGTGTCCCAGCCGGCAACGCGCACGACCGGCGCTTCGAGATGATAAAAGCAATGTTCCTGCACCAGTGCTGCGACCTCGGCGCCGAAGCCGGAGGTCAGGGTTGCCTCATGCACGACGACGCAACGACCGGTCTTCGAGACCGATTTGACGATCGTATCGAGATCGAGCGGCAGCAGGCTTCTGAGATCGATCACCTCGGCATCGATGCCGGCATCCTCGGCGGCGGCAAGCGCCACATGCACCATGGTGCCGTAGGCAACCACGGTCACCGCCGATCCCACGCGCCGCACCTCGGCCTTGCCGATCGGGATGGTATAGTGGCCGTCAGGCACCTCTCCGAGGTCGTGTTTCGACCAGGGCGTCACCGGCCGCTCGTGATGGCCGTCGAAGGGGCCGTTATAGAGGCGCTTCGGCTCCAGGAACATGACCGGGTCGGGATCCTCGATCGCCGCGATCAGCAGGCCTTTGGCGTCATAGGGATTGGAAGGCACGATCACTTTCAGCCCGCAGACATGGGTAAAAAGCGCCTCCGGACTCTGGCTGTGCGTCTGGCCGCCGAAAATGCCGCCGCCGGTCGGCATGCGCACGACGATCGGGCAGGTGAAATCGCCGTTGGAACGGTAGCGGATGCGGGCCGCCTCCTGTGTCAGCTGGTCATAGGCCGGATACATGTAATCGGCGAACTGGATTTCGACGCAGGGCTTCAACCCGTAAGCCGCCATGCCGATTGCCGTGCCGACGATGCCGGATTCGCTGATCGGCGTATCGAAGCAGCGCGTTCTGCCGTATTTTGCCTGCAGGCCCTGTGTGCTGCGAAAGACACCACCGAAATAGCCGACATCCTCGCCGAAAACGACGACATTGTCGTCGCGTGCCATCGATACGTCCATGGCGCTGCGCACGGCCTCGATCATCGTCATCCTGGCCATGTCAGTACCCCGCCTTCTGCCGCTGGCGGCGGATATGCGGCGGCATCTCGGCATAGACGCCCTCGAAAATGTCGCGCACCGAAGGCCTGCCGCCGGCATGCAGCGTGCCATGCGCTTCTGCCTGGCGCTGCGCCTCGATCACCTCGTCCATGATTTCGGCTTCGGCCTGCACATGCCGCTCCTCCGACCAAGCGCCCTTGACGATCAGATGTTTCTTCAGCCGTAGCACGGGGTCGCCGAGCGGCCAGGCCTCCGATTCCGTCTTGGGCCGATAGGCGCTCGGATCGTCGGAGGTCGAATGGGCGCCGACGCGATAGGTCACATATTCGATCAGCGTCGGGCCGAGATTGCGCCGCGCGCGCTCGGCCGCCCAGCGGGCGACGGCATGGACGGCGAGATAGTCGTTTCCGTCGACACGCAGCGCCGGAATGCCGAAGCCAAGGCCCCGCGCCGCGAAAGTGCCGGAGCCGCCGCGGGCGATGCCCTGAAAAGTGGAGATCGCCCACTGATTGTTGACGATGTTGAGAATAACCGGCGCCTTGTAGGTCGAGGCGAAAACGAGCGCCGAGTGGAAATCCGATTCCGCCGTCGATCCGTCGCCGATCCACGCCGCGGCAATGCGGCTGTCGTTCTTGATCGCCGAGGCCATCGCCCAGCCGACGGCCTGCACATATTGGGTGGCGAGATTACCCGAGATGGTGAAGAAGCCGTGTTCCTTGGAGGAATACATGATCGGCAATTGCCGGCCGCGCAGGGGATCGCTCTCGTTCGAGTAGATCTGGTTCATCATCTCGACCATCGGATAGTCGTCGGCAATCAGCAGGCCTGCCTGGCGATAGGTCGGGAAATTCATGTCTCCCTTCTCGAGCGCCTTGCGAAAGGCGCAGCTGACGGCCTCTTCGCCGAGATGCTGCATGTAGAAGGAGGTCTTGCCCTGCCGCTGCGCCATCAGCATGCGAGCATCGAAGGCGCGCAGCTTCATCATGTTGCGAAGCCCGGTCAGCAACTCCTCATTGGAGAGCGACCCTGCCCAGGGACCGACCGCCTCGCCCTCGCGATTCAAAACACGGATGATGGAATAGGCGAGGTCGCGGATATCTTCTGATGCGACATCCACCTCCGGCCGCGGCACGGAGCCGGCCTTGGCAATCTTGACGTTGGAAAAATCGGGCTGACCGCCGGGGCGAACGGCGGGTTCGGGAACATGCAGGCTCAACCGAGCGGAATCCACCATGCTTTTTCTTTCCTCCCTTTGCCCGGCCTTGCTCCCCTCCTCCGGAAGCAGGGCCGGATGTGGTTCCTATAGATTGCGGGCGATCACCATGCGCTGCACGTCGCTTGTTCCTTCATAGATCTGGCAGATGCGCACATCGCGATAGATGCGCTCGACCGGATAGTCAGCCATGTAGCCATAACCGCCATGGATCTGGATCGCGTCGGAGCAGACGCGCTCGGCCATCTCGGAGGCAAAGAGCTTCGCCATCGAAGCTTCCGACAGGCAGGGCAGTCCGGCTTCCCTGAGGGACGCGGCATGAAATACAAGCTGCCGCGCCGCCTCGATCCGCACCGCCATATCGGCAAGGCGGAAGGCAACGGCCTGATGCTCGAAGATCGGCTTGCCGAAGGCCGTGCGCTCCCTGGCGTAGTCGCGCGCCGCCTCGAAGGCCGCCCGCGCCATGCCGACGGCCTGCGCCGCGATGCCGATCCGTCCGCCCTCGAGATTGGCGAGCGCGATGCGATAGCCCTCGCCTTCCGCGCCGAGCCTGAGTTCTGCCGGAATGCGCATGCTGTTGAAGGCGATCTGGCAGGTATCGGAGGAATGCAGCCCAAGTTTTTCCTCGACGCGGATCACCTCGTAGCCCGGCGTATCCGTCTGCACGATGAAGGCGGTGATGCCCTTCTTTCCGACATCGGGATCGGTAACGGCAAAGACGATGATGACATTGCCGTTCTTGCCCGAGGTGATGAATTGCTTGGAGCCGTCGATCACGTAGTGGTCGCCATCACGCCGCGCCCGGGTCTTCAGGTTCGAGGCATCGGAACCGGCCTGCGGCTCGGTCAGCGCAAAGCCGCCAATCCATTCGCCGCTGGCCAGTTTCGGCAGGAAGCGCTGCCGCTGCTCCTCGGTGCCGAATTTCAGGATCGGCACACAGCCAACGGAGCTATGCACGCTCATGATCGTCGAACAGGTTCCGTCGCCCGCGGCAATCTCCTCCAGCGCCGCGGCATAGGCGACCACGCCGGTATCCGATCCCCCATAGGCTTCCGGCACCAGCATGCCGAGCAGGCCGAGTTCACCCATTTCCTTCAATTCCTCGCGTGGGAAGAGATGCTCCCGGTCGCGTTTGGCTGCCCCCGGCGCTAGCCGGTCGCGGGCAAAGTCACGGGCGAGATCTGAGATTTGCTGCTGGAGGTCGGAAAGGATCATCTGTTCTCTCCCTCTCCTATTGCCGTTCGATGGCAACGGCGGTCGCCTCGCCGCCACCGATGCAGAGCGCGGCCATGCCGCGCTTCAGGTCGTATCGCTCCAGTGCTGCAAGCAGCGTCACCAGGATGCGAGCCCCCGAGGCGCCGATCGGATGGCCGAGCGCGCAGGCGCCGCCATGCACGTTCACTTTTTCATGCGGCAGGTTGAGATCGCGCATCGCCGCCATGGCGACGACGGCGAAAGCCTCGTTGATTTCGAACAGACCAACCTCCGACAGCGGCACGCCGGTGCGATCGGACAGCTTCTGCAGCGCGCCGATCGGTGCGGTGGCAAAAAGATTGGGCGCCTGTGAATGCGTGGCATGGCCGAGGATGGTGGCAAGCGGCTTCAGGCCGCGATGCTCCGCCTCGGAGCGGCGCATCAGCACCAGGGCTGCCGCGCCATCGGAGATCGAGCTGGAATTGGCGGCGGTCACCGTGCCGCCCTCGCGGAAGGCGGGCTTCAGCGTCGGGATCTTGTCGAGCTTCGCCTTGCCGGGCTGTTCGTCGCGGCTCGCCACTTGCTCGGCTTTACCCGATTTTACGGTGACCGGCACGATCTCGCTTTCGAAACAGCCTTCGGCAATCGCCTTCTGCGCCCGCGTCAGCGAGGCGATGGCGTAATTGTCCTGCGCCTCGCGTGTGAACTGATAGGCCTCGGCGCAATCCTCCGCGAAGGTGCCCATCAAGCGCCCCTTGTCATACGCATCCTCCAGCCCGTCGAGGAACATGTGATCCACGACACGCCCATGGCCGAGCCTGTAGCCGCCACGGGCCTTGTCAAGGAGATAGGGCGCATTCGTCATGCTTTCCATGCCACCTGCAACCGCCGCCGAAGCGCTGCCGGCGGCGATCAGGTCATGCGCGATCATCACGGCCTTCATGCCTGAGCCGCACATCTTGTTGACGGTGCTGGCCGCGGTGGCAAAGGGCAGGCCGGCATGGATCGCCGCCTGGCGCGCCGGCGCCTGCCCCTGCCCCGCCGGCAGCACGCAGCCGAAGACGACCTCCTCGATCGCCTCGGCCTCGACGCGGCTCCGCTGCAGCGCCGCGCGGATCGCCGTTGCTCCCAGTTCCGGCGCTGTCGCCTCCTTCAGCTCTCCCTGAAAGCTGCCGATCGGGGTGCGCGCCGCACCGACGATGACGATGGGATCCTGCAAAACCATCTTTCCTCCTTCGGGCGAAGCGCTCACCGCGCGCCCATCCGCAATGCGCCGTCGAGGCGGATGACCTCGCCGTTCAGCATGTTGTTTTCCAAGATATGGCGTACCAGCCCGGCAAATTCCGCCGGCCGACCGAGCCGTGGTGGAAAGGGCACGCTCTTGCCGAGTGCTGCCTGAACCTCGGCCGGCATATCAGCCATCATCGGTGTCTCGAAAATGCCGGGTGCGATCGACACGACGCGAATGCCGTGACGCGCTAGCTCGCGAGCGATCGGCAAAGTCATCGCCGCCACCCCGCCCTTGGAGGCGGCATAAGCTGCCTGGCCGATCTGGCCGTCGAAAGCGGCGACCGAGGCCGTATTGACGATGACGCCGCGTTCGCCTTCCGCATCCGGCTCGGTAGTCTGGATCGCTGCCGCTGCCAGCCGGACCATATTGAATGTGCCGATGAGATTGATGCTCACCGTGCGGGCAAAACTCTCCAGCCGGTGCGGCCCGTCGCGGCCGATCACCTTTTCGGCCGGTGCGACGCCTGCGCAATTTACCAATCCGCGCAAGCCGCCGAAGGCTTCGATGGCAGCGGCAACCGCCGCCGCCCCCTCCTCGCCATCGGTCACGTCGGCCCTGAGGAAACGGGCATCGCTTCCGAATTCCCGGACGATTTCCTGACCGGCTTCGGCGTTGAGATCGGCGATTGTCACCCGTCCGCCCGCCTCCACAAGCATGCGCGCTGTTGCCGCGCCGAGGCCGGAGCCGCCGCCGGTCACGATGAAACTTGCACCTCGGATCAGCATGGGCCTGTTCCTCCTGCCGGCCGCGCCTCCTCCAGGCTCAGCCGAATGAGAGGATTCTATTCCGTCGGCCTATTGCAAGCGATGACAGAATTGCTCCATTATTTCGGACAGTTTTGCCATATAGAGGGCGCGATGGCCGAAATCGAGCGACGCATGATTGCACCGGCCTTTGTCGAGGAGGCCCTCGACAGCCTGCGGCGGCTGGATAAGCCGACAGAGCCTATTCTTGCGCGTGTGGGACTGCCGCCGCTGGTCGATCAACCGGTGTCGGCCGAGACCTATGGCGCGCTCTGGCTGGCAATCGCCGCCGAGCTCAACGACGAATTCTTCGGCATGGGTGGCCGACCGATGCGCGGCGGCAGCTTCACGCTGCTCTGCCACTCTGTGCTGCATGCGCCGACGCTGGGTCACGCCCTGCGCCGGGCGCTACGCTTCCTTGATGTCGTGCTCGACGATCCCAGAGGACGGCTCGTCATCCGCGACGGTCTGGCCGAGGTCGAGCTCACGGATGCCGGCGGCCCGCGTTCAGCCTTCGCCTATCGCACCTATTGGATCATCCTGCACGGCATCACCTGCTGGCTGGTCGGCCGGCGCATTCCGATCCGGCTCGTCGATTTCCGCTGCGCGGAGCCCAAACAAGGCGCCGACTATCGGCTCTTCTTCGGCGCGCCAGTGCGTTTCTCGCAACCCATCAGCCGGCTCGGCTTCGATAGCGCCTTGCTCGACCTGCCGGTGGCGCGCAGCGAACAGGCGCTCAAACAGTTCCTGCGCGGCGCGCCCGCCAATATTCTGGTGCGCTATCGCTATGATGCCGGCATCGCCGCCGCGGTCCGACGCCGCCTGAATCTGGCCACGCCGGCTGCCTGGTCGCGCTTTACCGAGCTTGCCGCCGATATGCGTATGCCGCCCTCCACGCTCCGCCACCGCCTGCACGACGAGGGACAAAGCTATGCCGCCATCAAGGACGACATCCGCCGGGATCTCGCCGTCGAACTGCTGCTGAACACGCCGATGACCATCGGTGAGATTGCCGTGCAGCTCGGCTATTCCGAGCCGAGCGCCTTCTTCCGGGCCTTCCGGAAATGGATGGACAAGAGTCCCGAAGCCTTTCGCCGGGAGGAAGCTCTCTCGCAATTGGATGAGCCATCCCAATCAAGGGCACTTTGACCCGGCCGCAACCCGCGCTACATATTTCAGCGGGAGGAGTGCCATGTTTGATTTTTCGCTCGGCGACACCGCGGACGCGATCCGTGAAACGACGGCGCGGTTTGCCGCCGATCATATTGCTCCGCTGGCTGCGGAGATCGACGAAAGCAACACATTTCCACGCCAGCTCTGGCCTGAGATGGGCGCGCTCGGCCTGCACGGAATCACCGTCGAAGAAGAATTCGGCGGCGCCGGTCTTGGTTATCTCGACCATGTCGTCGCCATGGAAGAGGTTTCGCGCGCCTCGGCCTCCGTGGGGCTCAGTTACGGCGCCCATTCCAATCTCTGCGTCAACCAGATCCGCCGCTGGGCCTCGCCGGAACAAAAGCGCCGTCACCTGCCGAAGCTGATCTCCGGCGAACATGTCGGTTCGCTCGCCATGTCGGAGGTCGGCGCCGGTTCCGATGTCGTCTCCATGCGGTTGCGTGCCGAGAAAAAGGGCGACCGCTATATTCTGAACGGCACCAAGTTCTGGATCACCAACGCGCCGCATGCCGATGTGCTTGTTGTCTATGCCAAGACCGATCCCGCAGCCGGCCCGAAGGGCATTTCCGCCTTCATCATCGAAAAGGGCCCGCCCGGTTTCAGCGTCTCCAAGAAGCTCTCCAAGCTCGGCATGCGCGGCAGCGACACGGCCGAACTGGTCTTCGAGGATTGCGCGGTACCGGCCGAGACGCTGATGGGCCGGGAGGGAGAAGGCGTGAAGATCCTGATGTCCGGCCTCGACTACGAGCGCGCCGTGCTTGCCGCCGGACCGCTCGGCATCATGCAGGCCTGCCTTGACGTCGTGCTGCCCTATGTGCGCGATCGCAAACAGTTCGGCAAAGCGATCGGTGATTTCCAGCTGATGCAGGGCAAGATCGCCGATATGTATGTCGCGCTGAATTCGGCGCGTGCCTATGTCTATTCCGTCGCCCGCGCCTGCGACGCCGGCCGGGCGACGCGCACGGATGCAGCTGCTGCGATCCTCTTTGCCAGCGAAAATGCCGTGAAGGTCTCGCTGGAAGCGATCCAGGCGCTCGGCGGCGCCGGCTATACCAAGGAATGGCCGGTCGAACGCTATTTGCGCGACGCCAAGCTTTACGATATCGGCGCCGGCACCAATGAGATCCGCCGCTACCTGATCGGCCGGGAGCTCATTGCGTCATGACGGTGATTTCGACTGCGATCGACCGCGACAGCGAGAGCTTCAAGGCCAATGCCAGCAAGAACAAGGCGCTTATCGACGAGCTCCACGGCCGTTCGGCGAAAGCACGCGAGGGTGGATCGCAGACAGCGCGCGAGCGCCATACCGGCAAGGGCAAGCTGCTGCCGCGCGACCGCATCCAGCTTTTGCTCGATGCCGGCAGTCCGTTCCTGGAGATCGGCACGCTGGCGGCCAACGGCATGTATGATGACGAGGCGCCGGGCGCCGGCATCATCGCCGGCATCGGCCGTGTTGCCGGCCGCGAGGTGATGATCGTCGCCAATGACGCGACGGTGAAGGGCGGTGCCTATTTCCCGATGACGGTGAAGAAACATCTGCGGGCGCAGGAGATCGCCATGCAGAACCGGCTGCCCTGCCTCTATCTGGTCGATAGCGGCGGCGCCAATCTTCCGCATCAGGCTGAAGTCTTTCCCGACCGCGACCATTTCGGCGCGATCTTCTACAACCAGGCCCAGATGTCGGCCGAAGGCATTCCGCAGATCGCCTGCGTCATGGGAAGCTGCACTGCAGGCGGCGCCTATGTGCCCGCCATGTCCGACGAAACGGTCATCGTGCGCAATCAGGGCACGATCTTCCTCGCCGGTCCGCCGCTGGTGAAGGCCGCGACCGGCGAGATCATCTCGGCCGAAGAGCTAGGCGGTGCCGAAACCCATGGCCGCCGCTCCGGCGTCGTCGATCATGTCGCCGAGAATGATGAACATGCACTGCTGCTCGTTCGCGATATCGCAGCCACCCTCAACAGTGTGAAATCAGTCGATATCGACCTCAAGCAGCCACAGCCGCCGAAACTCGATGCCGAGGATCTCTGCGGCCTCATCCCGGATGATGTGCGCTCGCCCTATGATGTGCGCGAGGTCATCGGCCGGATCGTCGATGGCTCGGAACTGCATGAGTTCAAGCCGCTCTACGGCACCACGCTGGTCTGCGGCTTCGCCCGCATCTGGGGCATGCCAGTCGCCGTCATCGCCAATAACGGCGTTCTCTTCTCCGAAAGCGCGCTGAAGGGCGCGCATTTCATCGAGCTCGCCTGCCAGCGCCGCATACCCTTGCTGTTTCTGCAGAACATTTCCGGTTTCATGGTCGGCGGCCGCTATGAGGCCGGCGGTATCGCCAAGGATGGGGCAAAGCTGGTGACGGCAGTTGCAACCGCTACCGTGCCGAAGGTCACCGTCATCATCGGCGGCAGCTTCGGCGCCGGCAATTACGGCATGTGCGGCCGCGCCTATCGCCCGCGCTTCCTCTTCACCTGGCCGAACAGCCGCATCAGCGTGATGGGCGGCGAACAGGCGGCCTCGGTGCTCGCCACGATCCGCCGAGACTCCATGGAGGCGCGCGGTGAGAATTGGCCTATTGATGAGGAGGAGGCTTTCAAGGCGCCGATCCGCGCCGGCTACGAGGCCGAGGGCAATCCCTATTATGCCACGGCTCGTCTCTGGGACGACGGCATCATTGATCCGCGCCAGACCCGTGATGTGCTGGGCCTTGCCTTTTCCGCCTGCCTGAATGCGCCGATCCCGAAAGGGCCGCGCTTCGGCCTGTTCAGGATGTGAGGCGCCGATGATGGAAAGCCTTCTCATTGCCAACAGGGGCGAAATCGCCCGCCGCATCATCCGCTCGGCCAAGATGCTCGGCATCCGCACCATTGCCGTCTATTCCGAGGCCGATGCCGGCCTACCCTTCGTAAGCGAGGCGGACGAGGCGATCGCCATCGGCCCCTCGCCGGCCCGCGAAAGCTATCTCTCGCAGGAACGCATCCTGGAGGCCGCCCGGCAAACCGGCGCTGCGGCGATCCACCCCGGTTACGGTTTCCTTTCAGAAAATGCCGAGTTTGCCGAAGCGGTGGAAAAGGCCGGCATCATCTGGGTCGGCGCGCCCCCGGCTGCAATCCGGGCGATGGGTCTCAAGGATGCTGCCAAGGAATTGATGCAGGCGGCCGGAGTGCCCGTGACCCCCGGTTATCTCGGGCCGGACCAGAGCGAAGAGAGGTTGGCGGTCGAGGCGGACACCATCGGTTATCCCGTGCTCATCAAGGCCGTTGCCGGCGGCGGCGGCAAGGGCATGCGCCGCGTTGAGCGCGCGCAAGATTTCGCCGAACTTCTCGTCTCCTGCCGCCGTGAAGCGGCCGCCTCCTTCGGCGACGACCGTGTTCTGCTCGAACGTTATATCGCCAATCCGCGCCATATCGAAGTGCAGGTCTTCGCCGACATGTTCGGCAATTGCGTTCATCTCTTCGAACGCGATTGTTCGCTGCAGCGCCGTCACCAGAAGGTGATCGAAGAAGCCCCTGCCCCGGGCCTCGATGCCGCCACCCGCGCGACGATCTGCGATGCGGCGGTGAAAGCCGCAAGAGCGGTGAATTATGTCGGCGCCGGCACCATCGAATTCATCGCCGATGCCTCGGAAGGCCTTCGCGAAGATCGCATCTGGTTCATGGAAATGAATACGCGGCTGCAGGTGGAACACCCGGTGACCGAGGCGATTACTGGCGAGGATCTGGTGCTCTGGCAGCTGAAAGTCGCTTGCGGCGAGCCCTTGCCGAAAATGCAGGATGAGATCGCCATGAACGGCTGGGCCTTCGAAGCCCGGCTCTATGCCGAAAATCCTGCCGCCGGCTATCTGCCCTCGACCGGCCGGCTTGAACATCTCAGCCTGCCGGGGTCCGTCCGTGTCGATAGCGGTGTCGAGCAGGGGGATGACATCACCGCCTTCTATGACCCGATGATCGCCAAGGTCATTGCCCATGGGCCGAACCGCGAAGCCGCACTTTCGAAGCTCGCAGCCGCCTGCGCATGTATCGAGGTCTGGCCGGTCAAATCCAATGCCGGCCTGCTTGCCCGCATCGCTGTCGATCCAGATTTTTGCGCAGCTCGGATCGATACCGGCTTTCTCGACCGCCATGGCGATAGCCTGGTGGCGACGGAGCCGAGCGAAATCGCGATCGACACCGCGGCCACTGTGCTTTCAAGAAATACGGATGGTGATCCCTGGTCCGCGCTTGCCGGGTTCCGCATCGCCGGCGCGGATGACAAGAGGGTGCGCATCCGTATCGGCGAGCACCTCGTTTGGGGGAAAGCACGTCGAGGGCTTGCGGCAAATACCGTCACGATCGGTGAAACGACGGTGCTTTTCGACGCCGGCAATGCCTGGCCGATCAGCCTGCCCGTCGCAAGTGAAGTCGAGGCAAGTCAGGGTGCCGGCGATGGCGCGATCCTGTCACCCATGCCCGGCCTCGTCATTTCGGTTGATGTCGCCGAGGGCGATCGTGTCGCCAAGGGGGACCGCCTGCTGACAGTCGAAGCGATGAAAATGGAACATTCGCTGCGCGCACCTTTCGACGGAATCGTCGAAAAACTGCAGGTTTCCTCGGGTCTCAGGGTCTCGGAAAACCAACTCGTCGTCAGCGTTGTGAAGGAGCAGGATTGATGGCCGGCCGCTATTTCGACGAGTGGACGGTCGGCGACCGCATCGCCCACGACATCCGTCGCACGGTCACCGAGACCGACAATCTGCTGTTCACGACGCTCTCCCACAATCCGCAGCCGCTGCATCTCGATGCCGACTATGCCGCCGGCACCGAGTTCGGCCGTATCGTCGTCAACGGCACCTTTACCTTTGCCCTCACCGTCGGCCTTTCGGTCGGCGACACCACGCTCGGCACGCTCGTCGCCAATCTCGGCTATGACAAGGTGACGATGCCGAAGCCGGTCTTCATCGGCGATACGCTGCGGGTGGAAACGGAGGTGATGGAGCTGCGTCGCTCGAACTCCCGCGCCGATGCCGGCATCGTCACCTTCCGGCATATCACGCTTAACCAGCGCGGCGAGATCGTCTGCCAATGCCTGCGCACGGCAATGCTGAAGGTGAAGCCGTCATGAGGCTGCGCTCGCTGCTCTTCGTACCCGGCGACCGGCCGGAGCGTTTCGAAAAAGCGCTCGCCTCAGGCGCCGATGCCGTCATTCTCGACCTGGAAGATTCGGTTGCGCCCTTAAACAAGCCGAAAGCGCGCGAGAGCGTGCACGAGTTCGTCTTGCATCATGCCGGCGAGACCCCTCTCCTGATCCGCAGCAATCCCCTCGCCTCGCAAGAATTCGAAGGCGACCTTGCCGCTTTGAGCGGCCTTCATCCTTTCGCGATCGTGCTGCCAAAGGCCGAGGGTGCTGCTTCGGTGCTGAAGCTCGCAGGCTCTCTTGCATCTGCAATTCCCATCCTGCCGATCGCAACCGAAACACCATCCGCGATCTTCGAGATCGGCAGCTACCGGGATGTCGCGAGCAGCCTCTGCGGCCTGACCTGGGGTGCTGAGGATCTGCCTGCCGCGATGGGGGCTACGACCGCGCGCAGGACGGATGGCCGCTACACGCCGCCTTACGAGCTTGCCCGCTCGCTCACGCTGTTCGCGGCCCATGCCGCCGCCGTTCCGGCAATCGACACCGTCTATCCCGATTTCCACGATCTCAACGGTCTCAAGGCCTATGTCGGCCGAGCCCGGCGCGACGGCTTTTCCGGCATGATGGCCATCCATCCGAGCCAGGTCGAAACGATCAATCACGCCTTCACGCCGGATGCATCCGAGATCGCCTGGGCGGAGAAAGTCGCCGCCGCCTTTGCCGCCAGGCCCGACGCGGGCGTCATCCAGCTTGACGGACGCATGCTGGATTTGCCGCACCTCAAGCTTGCCCTCCGCATCCTGGAAACAGCAGGCCGATAGCCAGCGAGCCGCTCGCTTGACTGTCTTCGGCTAACTAGTCTGACTTCGCCATTCGCTCGGGAGCATTCTGCCCTAGTTGTGTCAGGTAGCCGGCGCCAATGGCGACGTAGAGATCCACATAGTCCTTTGCAACCTCCTGCACAGTGGCTGCAAGGCTTGCCTGGGCATCGGAGACCGAACGTTGAGCGTCCAGGACGTCAAGCAGCGACGAGGCGCCGCCTTTATAGCTCGTCGTTGAAAGCGCGAGTGATTCCTCCGCCGTCTGCACCTGCCTGCGCAGCGGCGCCAGTGTCTGCGTGTCATGGCGAACTGCCGACAGGGCGTTTCCCACTTCTTCGACTCCGTTCAGCACCGCCTCTTTCCAGGCGAGATACTGGGTCTTGGCATCGGATTTTTCGATATCGACATTCGCACGCAATTTGCCGCCATCGAAGATCGGCAGGTTGAGCGTCGGTCCGAACGACCAGCTGGTCAAGGTTCCGCCGCTGGCGCCCGATGATTTGACCCAGCTCGGCGAGATCGAACCGGAGAGCGAGATCGATGGATAAAGCTGGGCTTCGGCAGCACCGATATCGGCGACGGCCGCCGCCAGGTCGCGTTCTGCCTTGCGGATATCGGGACGGTTGCGGATGAGGTCGGCCGGAATGCCGGCGCGAATGTCGCCGCGGAAAACCGGCTGACCGGCGCTTTTCTGCAGTTCGCCCATCAGCGAGGCCGCCGGCATCCCGAGCAGAGTGGCAATATGATGTGCCGATTCGGTGAAGCTCTGTTGGAGGCCAGGAATGTCGGACTTTGTCGACTGTACCAGGCCCTCGGCCTGAACGACGTCGAGGCGGGAGGCCGCACCTGCCTTGAGCTGCAGCTGCGTGAGTTCGTAAGTCTGTTGGCGGGATTTCAAGCTCGCCTGTGAAAGCGCGATGCGCTCCTGGTAATAGCGGGCGTCGATATAGCTCTCGACCAGGTCTTTCAGGAAGGTGAGCTTTGCATTGTCGGCCGTTGCATAGGCGGCCCCCAGCGAGGCAATCGCACTCTCCTTCGAGCGACGGTACTGGCCGAAGAAGTCGAGCAGCCAGGAAAGGCTGGCCTCGCCGCCTGTCGTGTTCGTGGTGCCGATGGTCGTACGCTGCGAACCCTTCTCACCGGACACGGTGTGCGATGCGCCGACATCGAGGCTCGGCAGGCCACCGGCACCCGCAACCGTGACATTGGCGGAAGCCGAATTGATGCGCTCGAGCGCCTGCAGGACATCAAGGTTCTCGCTGAGACCATGAGCAACCAGGCCGTCGAGCTGCTTGTCACGATAGGCCGTCCACCACTGCGCCGTCACGACATCGCCGTTGCTCTTGGTCCCGCCCTCTTGGAACTTAGCAGGAAGCGGCATCTGTGGGGGAACGTGATCCGGGCCGCTGACGCAGCCCGCCAGCAGAAGCGTGAATGCCGATGCGGCGTAGCGGAGGGATGATATTTTCGTGCAGAGCGACGGACTCACGGGCGAGCTTTCTGAACCGGGATCGTAGGTTCAGGCTTAGCGGCGCCAACGTTAATGGCGGTAAAGACACTGTAAAGTTAGGTAAAATCGCAGGGAGCCGGATCAGGCTCGGTCGTCAACCGAACCATAGGGCGTCGGCTTTCTGGGAAGCTCCAGGGTGATTGCCAGACCTCCGGCATCCGGCAACGACGCATGCACACGCCCGCCATGGCGCTCGATGGCCTGCCTGGTGATTGCAAGACCCAGGCCATATCCGCCTCTCGGTACAGCCTCGTTTCCGCGTGAGAACGGCTGGAAGATCCGTTCGAGTTCGTCCCGCCTGACACCTGGCCCTTGATCGGTGACACAGATTTTGAGGCGCTCGTCCGTCGTCTCGCAAGATACTGATATGCGCGAATGCTCGGCCGTGTACTTGACGGCGTTGCGGACGACGTTTTCGAGCGCCCTGTAGATCAGTTCGCCTTCGACTTCGGCGCGGAAGACGCCCTCGACACTGGTTGTGATTGAGACCTCCCGTGCTTGGGCTTCGAATGCCGCGTCGCCGAGAATTTCGTTCAGGAGCTCGATGACATCAAGAGTGTGCGTTTTCAGCGGCCGGCTGGATCCCGCAGTCAACCTGGCAAGCGTCAGAACTTCGCCGACCAGTGCATCGAGCCGTTCGACCTCCCGGTCCATGCGGTCCAGCATGGCGCCGAGTTTCGCCGGGCTCTGCCGCAGGACGCCGACAGCGGCTTGCAGGCGGGACAAAGGCGAACGCAGTTCGTGGGAGACATCATGGAACAACCGCTGCTGCGCATCCTGAAGCTCCTGAAGCCGGGCGGCGCTGGAATCGAAGTCATGAGCAAGCGCGGTAACCTCGTCCTTTCGGCCGGCCATCTTGTCACCGATGCGGAAGTCGAAGCGGCCATGGGCGAGCGCGCTCAGGCCATCACGCAGATGCACGACGGGACGAATGAGGTATCGGGCAAGTGCGCCTGCCGATATCGTGCTCGAAATCAGGATTGCGAGCCACGGTATGAACGGACCAAGGTTGTCGAAGGTGAAAGTGGCCTGAACCGGCAGGGAAATCTGATAGCAAATCCCGTCCTTGAGGACGGATCTTGTATCGACGGTCTTTGGAACCGCACAGGCATCGGCTTTCGCGGTTTTGGAAATCGTCAGGCCAGGCGGTAGCGTCTCTTCGCTTGTGCGCACGAAATACGTGGCGGCATCTTCGCCATCTCTTGAGAGCACGTTTGCGGTCAGGTTCAGGGTGATCGCTCGCCGCTCTTCCTCCAGTTCGCGCGCGAAAGGAACCCCCTGGAGAAAATTGACGAGCAGGAAGATCACGCCGACTGTCGCCGCCATCGTCAGCCAGATCGTCGTGAAGAATTTCCAGAAAAGCCGGGGCATAGTCAATCCACGAGAAGTTGATAGCCCTGGCCGCGAACGGACTGGATCCAGGATTGTCCGTCCTCCCTCAGTCCGAGCTTCTGACGAACGCTGCTGATATGGACGTCGATACGGCGATCGAACGGGGTCAGCGGCTTGCCGAAGGCCCGCTTCGAAATGTCCTGCTTCGACACGAGCTGGCCGGCGCTGCGGGCGAGGACCTCGAGCAGGCTGAATTCCGTGCCCGTCAGTTCCAAGCTTTCGCCGCGCCATTCGGCGATCCTGCTGCTCGGATGAATCACGAGTTTTCCCGCCCTTATCGTGTCGGTCGTCGCGCCGGCCGCCGGCTGACCTGCCCGACGGAGGATGGCGCGCAACCTTGCCGCAAGTTCGCCCGGCGAGCATGGCTTCGGCACATAGTCGTCGGCGCCGAGATTGAGACCCGATATCCTGTCGACGTCATCGCCCCTTGCGGTCAGCATCAGGACCGGGACCTGGCTGAGCTTCCTGATCCTCTGCAGAACCTCGATCCCGTTCATCCGAGGCATCATGATGTCGAGCACGATAATATCGACCGTATTGCCGGCAGCAGCGGCAATCGCGGCGCGACCGTCCGTATCGGTGACGACCTCATATCCTTCTTCGACGAGATATTCCTGCAGAAGCGTCGTCAGCTCGGCATCGTCGTCGATGAGGAGAACCTTGTTCATTCACTTCGTCCGTCATTAATCCCAAGAAGCCATACAGCACAAACACAGTCGCGCGACCGAGTTTTACCTAACTTAACACTAACTTGACCGCACTTAACGTTCACCCCGTTACTTATCCTGCCATGACATAGACGCGCGCCGAGGCCGGTTGCTGCGCATGAGCGGCAATCATCCGTCGAGTTGGCGCGGATCGGGAAAAGGCAGCGATGCCTTGACCACAAGGAGTGCATCGTTGAGAAAACCGCCCAGAATATTCGCTGCCGCTCTTGCTGCGACAGCGCTCCTGCTTCCCCTGCGCAATGCCATGGCGGATCAATCCGCCGCACCCGCCCTTACCGTCTCGCTGGTGACGCCGGCTGAGCGGGACTGGCCGGAAACCGTTCCCGCAAGCGGCTGGCTGAAGCCCTGGCAGGAAGCCATCATCGCTTCCGAGACGAGCGGTCTGCGCGTAACCGAAATCCTGGCCGACGTCGGCTCCGTGGTTAAGAAGGGGCAGACCCTCGTCCGGCTGTCGCAGGACAGCGTGCAGGCCGACCTTCGCAAGCAGGAGGCGGCCGTCGTGACCGCCAAGGCAAATCTGACAAAGGCAAAGGCCAATGCCGATCGCGCTCGCCAGCTCCAACCCTCCGGTGCCCTCTCGGATGAAAAGATCGTCGAATATTTCGCCGACGAACAGACGGCGACGGCAAGTCTTGCGTCTGAAGAGGCGGCGCTGGACAGCCAGAAGATCAAGCTCGACCAGACAACCGTCACGGCCGTCGACGACGGCCTAATAACCTCGCGATCGGCCGAACTCGGCGCGGTCGTCTCGTCGGGCACCGAACTGTTTCGCCTGGTCCGCCAGCAGCGGGTCGAATGGCAGGCCGAGGTTTCCGCTCGTTACCTCTCACGCATCTCGGAAGGATTGAGCGTCGACATCGACGGGCCGGACGGGCGTCCCATTCAAGGCAAGGTAAGGCTCGTCGGACCTTCGATCGACACCAATACAAGCCGGGCGATCGTCTATGTCGCGCTTCCCCAGGATGTTCAGCCGCGCACCGGCCTTTATGTCACCGGCACCATCGAACTGAGGACCACACCGGCACTGACGGTTCCGGAGACAGCGATCGTGTTCCGTGACGGCATAAACTACGTCTTCACCGCCGGGGAGGACAAGCGGGTAAGGCGGGTGCGGGTGGAGACCGGCCGCCGCAACGACGGCGAAGTCGAGATCGTCTCCGGTCTAGATAAGTCGGCGAGAGTGGTGACGTCGGGCGGAGCGTTTCTGTCGGACAACGATCTCGTGAAGACTGCGGGACAAGGTTGATGAACTTTTCCGCATTTTCGATCCGCAATCCCGTACCGGCAATCCTGCTCTTTGCGATGCTTGCCGTCGGCGGTTTGCTGGCCTTCAAGCATCTGCCGGTCCAGAACTTCCCCGATATGGACCTCCCGACCATTAAAGTGACAGCGAAACTCGATGGCGCAGCACCTGCGCAGCTCGAAACGGAGGTCGCCCGCACGATCGAGGACAATCTTGCCTCGCTGAGCTATCTCGACCACGTCACGACGACGATCACCGACGGCACGGTGTCGATCAGCGTGTCCTTCAAACTGGAGAAGGACAGCGAAACGGCCCTGAACGAGGTCCGCAACGCCGTCGACAGCGCACAGGCCGATCTGCCGGCGCAGATGCAAACGCCAAGCGTCACCAAAGTCACCGTGCAGAGTTCGGCGCTGGTCACCTATGCCATCCAGTCTACCGCCCTTAATGAAACCGAGCTCTCCTGGTTCATCGACAACGATCTGACCAAGGCGCTCCTATCGGTATCGGGCGTCGGACAGGTCAACCGCATCGGCGGTGTCGACCGCGAGGTTCACGTCGACCTCGATCCGACGACGATGGCCGCATTCGGTGTGACGGCGACCACTGTGTCGGCGCAATTGAAGTCGGTTCAGGCCGATACGTCAGGTGGCCTTGGCGAGATTGGCGGCACCCGTCAGACATTGCGCACGCTCGGCGCCGTGGCGTCGATCGATGCTCTGAAGGAGCTTAGAATTCCCCTCGCTAACGGGCAGCAGGTTCGCCTCGACGATGTCGCATCCGTTACGGACAGCTTCGCGGAGCGGTCCTCGATGGCCTATCTCGACGGCAAACCGGTGGTCGCGGTCGAGATCAAGCGCTCGAACGGGTTTTCGGACAGCGGTGTCGCGGCCGACGTCGACAAGGCGATGAAACAGTTCGCAGCCAAGCATTCCAACGTCCAGATCGAGGAGGCCTACAGCACGCTCGGACCGATCATCGACAACTACGATGGTTCGATGCACATGCTGTACGAGGGGGCGATCTGGCGATCATCGTCGTCTGGCTCTTCCTTCGGGACTGGCGTGCAACGATCCTGTCGGCCGTGGCGCTGCCGCTGTCGGTCATACCGACCTTCCTTGTGATGTACCTGGCCGGCTTCAGCCTGAATATCGTCACCTTGCTGGCGCTGTCGCTCGTGGTCGGCATTCTCGTCGATGATGCCATCGTCGAGGTCGAGAACATCGCCCGCCACCTGCAGATGGGCAAGCGGCCGATCGACGCCGCTCTGGAGGCGGCCAACGAGATCGGGCTCGCCGTCATCGCAACCACCTTCACGCTGGTCGCGGTCTTCCTGCCGACGGCCTTCATGAGCGGCATACCGGGCCTTATATTCCGCCAGTTCGGTATCACCGCCGCAGTGGCGGTCCTCGTCTCGCTCGTCGTCGCACGCCTGCTGACGCCGATGATGGCCGCCTATTTCATGAAGGCCCATCCGACCGAGGAAAAGGACGGCCGCGTCATGCGCGCCTATCTGGTAATCGTGAAAGCCGCCATGAACCGCAGGAAGACCACGGTGGCAGTGACTGCCGTCGTCGTCGCACTTTCGTTTGCCACCATCCCACTCCTGAAATCCGGCTTCCTGCCCGCTTCCGACGATGCGCGAGCTCAGATCACGCTCACCATGCAGCCAGGTGCTACTATCGAGCAGACGGACGCCACGACCACGAAGGCCGCCGATATCGTCGGCAAGCTCCAGGACGTGACACATGTCTTTTCTTCGGTCGGTTCCGCATCCTCGGGCGGCGGCCCCGACTCCAGCACCACGAGCAGCGTCGGATCCGCCACGCTCGTCGCTGTGCTGTCGCCCATCGGCGAGCGCGATCGCAAACAGTCGGAAATCGAAAACGACATCCGGCAGGCTCTCTCGGTCCTTCCCGGTGTGCGGGTCGCGGTCGGCGGCGGCGGCAACGGCACGAAGCTGGAGATCACCCTTGCCAGTGACGATGCCAACGCGCTTGACAGTGCAAGCACGGCGCTCGAAGAGCAGCTCCGCACGCTGCAGGGCATCGGCGCGGTGACATCGACCGCAGCCAGGCAGGCGCCGGAGATCCAGATCACACCCGACTTCGCCCGCGCAGCAGCGCTCGGGGTGACGTCGAGCGCCGTCGCAGAGGCCGTGCGCGTGGCGACGAATGGGGAATACTCCGCCGATCTGCCAAAGCTCAACCTGCCGCAGCGCCAGGTTCCGATCGTTGTCCGCTTCAGCCCCGAGACACGCACGAAGCTCGACGACATCAAGAATATGCGGGTGGCTGGAACGAACGGCAACGTCGATCTCGGATCGATCGCCGATATCCGGATCGGCGGCAGCCCGTCGGAGATCGACCGTATCGACCGGATGCGCAATGTCACTCTTTCCGTCGAACTCAACGGCCGCATCCTGGGCGACGTCAACCGCGAGGCGCAGGCTCTGCCGGCACTCCGGCGCCTGCCGCCGGGGGTCACTCTCGTCGAACAGGGCGAACTTCAGCGCAGTTCGGAGCTGTTCCAGAGCTTTGGCCTTGCAATGGCGATCGGCGTGTTCTGCATCTACGCAGTCCTCGTCCTGCTCTTCCACGACTTCCTGCAGCCACTCACCCTTCTGATGGCTCTGCCGCTCTCGCTCGGCGGTGCGCTGGTGCCGCTGGTGGTGACCGGAACCAGCTTCTCGATGTCGGCCGTCATCGGACTGCTTATGCTCATGGGCGTGGTGACGAAGAACTCCATCCTTCTCATCGAATACGCGATCATGTCGCGCCGCCAGGGCATGTCGCGGTTCGATGCCCTTGTGGATGCCTGCCACAAGCGCGCGCGACCGATCATCATGACCACCATCGCCATGGCATTCGGCATGCTTCCGGTCGCTCTCAGCCTGACGGGCGGCGATTCCAGCTTCCGGCAGCCAATGGCGATCGTGGTGATCGGCGGTGTCATGATGTCGACGCTGCTCAGCCTCATCGTCATCCCTGTCATCTTCACCTTCGTCGACGACCTCAACGAGGCGCTCAAGCGCCTTGTGCACCGGACCGGGCCTGATACCGCCGGCTCGGAACCGCAGGCATCCAACGATCGCGCCGCGATCACCTTCAAGCCCGAGCTTTCGAAGCGAGGGCAAGGTCAGAGATGACCATCTGCGCCATTGGGCCAGATGGTCCCGTACCCGATATGGGCCGCACCGGCGGCTTTCATGGCAACCTCTTCGGTCGAATTCCCTCCCCCGGAACGAGACCGCGGGACGTGTTCCCCCGCAGGCGGCCTCGCGCCGCCTGCGCGTCCTGCATCTTCTCTGCCAACAGCGTACCTCGCCCGCGTCGCAGAAAGACCTTTACCAAACTTTACACTTCCTTAACCGCGCTTAACATCCACACAGCTATTAGAGTTCGACCTCAGTTCAATCCGGAGTGTCGTGTGTCCAAGGCACATCGAAATATTCTGCATTGCCGCTTCGCGGAGCGGAAAGTCATATTTGCCGAGATTTGGCGGTGGTTGCTGACGCTTGATTCAGAGAATTATATCTCAATTGCTGCTTGCTTAAGTCCCGGGATCCAATCAGGCCGCGCAGAAAACGCTCGAATAGAGCGTCATGCTCTCCTGGAAGACATTTCAATTGGAGGAACGGGGTGATTGATGCTCCGGGTGATCAGGGCATGTTTGCCGGACAGATCGAACAGTTCAACAGGGCAGCACGCCCTATCTCATGCTGAACATTGCCGGGCGTCATGACATTGGCGTCATGGCTTCGAAATCGGGCAAGGCGCCGCTCGCGTAGCCGACCGCCCCGAGCGAAGCGATGGCGATCCGTCCGTCGCGGATCGACAGCAGCGGTCCGTCGCCACCCTGCTCGTAGAGATCGGGATGGGCCGCGGCAAAGCGCGCCTTCTCCGCCTGCGGCGCCCCCTGCATGCCGGCCACATAGTGATGGCCGTTGCGCTCGACATGCGAGAGGCCGAGCAGCGAGACCAGCGCCAGATCCTGTTGCACGGCAAGCCCCGCCTGGCAGGTCAGATCCTCGCCCGAAAGGAACAGTCCCGGCACGGTTCCGGTTCTGATGCGGATCGCCTTCATGAGCGAACGGTAGATGCCCTTGCAGGTTTTCGAGGAGACGCCGGTATAACCGAGCCGCTTGGCGGCGGCGAAGGCCCCGTCGCCGTCGTCGCTCTCATCGATCAGGAAGGGCAATTGCGCCGCCAGGTCCCCCAGCGGCGTGTCCATGGTGATCGCGCGCGAGAACGGCTGTTCGACAAAGGCAATGGCCGCACGCAACCTCGCCAGCCGAGGCGTCGCCTCGATTTGCGCCAGCAAGGCGGCAAGCTGTTCGGGGGCGGCAAACTGTTCGTTGCCATCGACCGTCACCCGATAGTCGGACAGGCGATCCAGCACGGCGGCGATCCGCGTCAGGCGGTCGATATCGGCATCGAGCGCGCCCGAAAGCTTGATCTTGAACCAGCGGTTGCCATAGCGCGCGATCACCGCCTCGAGGCTTTCCGGCAGGCCGTCATCGACGGGATGGACGACATCGCCCTCGCTGATCGGATCGACAAGCCCGATCGTATGCCGGGCCAAGATCGAGCCGGCAGGACGAAGATCGGCAAGCACCGCCAACGCTGCATCCACGTCGATATCGTCGGGCAGCATGGGGCCGCCAATGCCGATGAGATTGCTCCGCACCGCCTCGAAGAAGGAAATGCCGGCAAGGCGGCAATAGGCATCGAGCGCGGCGCGGGCGATGAGCGACGGACCAAAACCGGCGGCCAACGGATTTCCAGGCAAACGCCGCACGGTTTCCATCTCGTTCAGGCGCGCGGCGCCAAACAATGTCGTCGGCGCCGACGGCTCGAGCGAAGCGGCCGCAGCAGTGCGGATCGAGGTGCGCAACTGATCGACATTTTGCGCCGGCGTCAGCGCCGGGTTCTTGTCGAACCATTTCGGCACCATCATCTCGACGGCGGCGCCAAGGGCGGTTCGCCCCTCTTCATCCTCGACGCGGACCCTCAGAAAGGCTTGCGGCGCCTTTTCGAGAGTTGACGCGCCAAAACGGAACGGCAGGCGCAGGCTGATGTCGCGCTCGAAAGCGTCGATCTCGATGATTCTGATGCGCGGCGCCGTCACGGAACCTCCAATGCTTCTGTCCATGGTCATGCCATGCGGTCGAGCATGGCGCGGGACACTTCGTGGTGGAGCGGTTCGCGGCGAAGCAGCCGGCCGATTTCATTCACCATCGCCTGCCCTTGGGCAAGATGTGCCTCTTCGGTGTGGCCGGCAGCATGGGGTGATATGGTGACATTGGCCAGTGCGGGATCGCGGAACGGACTATCTGCAGGCAGCGGCTCGTCGTCAAAGACATCAAGAGCCGCCTCGATACGGCCGGAACGGATCTCGGCGAGCAGAGCCGCCTCGTCGACCAGCTGCGAGCGCGCCGTATTGATGAACAGCGCGCCGGGGCGCAGCAGCGCCAGTTCGCGGGCGCCGATCATGCGGCGCGTTTCGGGCAGGACAGGCGCATGCAGCGAGATCACGTCGCTCTGAGCCAGCATATCGTTCAACCCGGCATTGAAAACGCCGAGCGCAGCAGCCTCGCTATCATGGAGAAAGGGATCGACGACCAGCACGCGGCAGCCGAATGGAACGAGCAGCCGCATGACCGCCCGCCCGACATATCCGGCGCCGACGATGCCGACCGTTCTGGCGCCCAGCAATTTTTGCGGTACGGCTGCGCGGACCTCGAGCCATTCGCCGCCGTTGCGCAATTGATGATGCAGCCGATGAATGCCGCGCATCGCCAAAAGCGCTTCGGCGACCACGAACTCCGCAACCGAGGCGGCAATTTTCGAGGCGGCATGGGTGACGCGAATGCCATCGTCGAACAGACGGGCGGGAACGAGTGTGCGGACGCTGCCTGCTGAATGAGCGACAAGGGCGAGTTGCGGATGGCGCTGGCGCGCGGCGGGATCGAAGGGCGGCGTGCCCCATCCGGTGAGGCACGCGACAGCGCCCTGCAGCAGCTTGTCGACATCGGTGGCGTCGATTGTGGCGCCGGTCGGCCAACGCACCTCGCCGAGGGCGTTCAACTGGGCAATCGCCACGTCGTCCAGCATCATCCGGCGGGTCTTTTCGGTCAGCAGTACGGCGATAACGGGAGCCTGTTCGTTCATGGTTCTACTCTTTCGCTGCGGCGACCAGGCGCCTGAGATGGGCAAGATCGGCGCGGACCTTGTCGAGCGCCTGTTCCCGGGGAACGCGGTATTGGGAATGCATCGAGACCACGCCGGTAAAGCCTGTGGCCACCAGATGCGGGACGATTTCGTTCCAAGGCACCATGCCTTCGTCGAGCCCGTACCAGTCCGAATGCCATGCGCGTTGGCCATGAGCTCCGTAAGCGCCGGGGAACCAACCGCTGTTCTTGACGCCCATGCAGCAGAACCACGGTTCGAGAATATCGAGGGTCAGACGCCAGTCCTCGCTCCCCTCGCGAATGATCTGATTGGCCGGATCGGGATAGGCGCCAATTCTGATGGGATCACGCCCGGCCAGCAATCGCATCGCCAGCGCGCCCGAGCTGTGCAGGGTGCCGCCGTGAAGCTGGATCGTCAGCTTGATGCCGAAGCGTTCGGCCAGGCGCTCGAAGCCGTCGAGATCGCGCCGCGCCTCATCAAGCTGGGCCTGCCAGCGCCGCGACGGGTCGTAGCGCCAAAAGCCAAGCCGGACCTGCCCGATGCCAGCCTCGCCGCAACAACCGAGAAGCCGGGAGGCGGCATCGTCGGGCCGGGTGGAATCGATGGTCGCCATCGGGGTGCGCAGGCCGGCTGCGGCAAAGAGCTTTACCGCATTGACGATTTCCTCCGGCCTGTCAGGGGAAACGGCGTGACCATCGCGAATGAGAAGATCAGCGCAATCGAACCCCAAACCGGCCGTAATCCCGGCCGCCTTCTCGAGCGACAGGCCCTCCAGGGTCTTGGTGAAATAGGCGATATCCATCGATCAGATCCCAGGCAGAAAGGCATCGTTCATGAGCGGGAGACACAAAGCTCGCTGCGGCGGCCAAATGCATCGCGGGCGCACACCGCATAACGCACGCCCTCCGGCGGCGACATGTGAAGGAATGCCGTCGAGATCAGCGGGGCAGAACTGACCTTTTCGAAAGTCCCGCCATCGGTGCTGACCAGGACATCGTAGAAGATGGCCGGGCTGATATCGCCGGCAGCCCAGAACAGCATGCGCTCCTCCCGGCCGCCAAGACCAAGGTAGCGTTCGACGGCAAGGCCGGTCGGTGCCGCCGGGGGGGCGCCGATATCGGGAACGACAAGCACCTGCGTCAGCGACGGCAATGGCACATCCAGGTCGACGCTGATCCGGCCTTCTTCGCACGCAACGACGCTGATCGGATGCAGCAGTGCCGGCTCCTGCGCCCGGCGCAGCTCGGCAAACTGCGCTTCATCAGGTGCGGGCGGTGCGCCGACCGGCTCGAAGGGGCCACGCGGATTGCTTTCGTCGCGCTGGGCTTCCCAGACCTCCATCGGATTGGTGAATTCCTCGTCGATGCGCAGCAGGCAAAGCGCGTGGCGGCCAGGAACCAAGCCGCTCACCTCGAGACGGACCGCGGTCCGGCCCGAACGGTTGATGGCATCGACGCTATGGATGAGGCTGATGGAAACACCGCCGCCCGGCAGCCGTGTCGGCAGGATCGCCAGGCCATCCTGATCGGGAGCAAGCGGCGGTTCGGCCGTCACCTTGCAAACGGTATCGCCGAGCGTTGCCAGCAGCTCCATCGATGTGAGGCCGGGCTTTTTGATGATGTCGAAGGGCGGCGCCCTGTCGACATCCGTCACCAGCACATCCAGATTGGTCTTGTGCTCCCACTGCGCCTTGGTGAAATTGCGCGAACCGAAATAGGCAAAGATCGTGCGCTGGCTCCAGCCGCCGATAAAGGCGTGGTCATTGCTGAGGAAGGCGAAATTCGCTGCTTTCGGGGCGATGATGCGCCGGTCGTGCTGTTCGATGATGCGGGCGATGATGCCGGCGTAATAGGCTTTGCCGTGCCAGCTATGATGATCGCTCCAGCCGAGCTGCGGATCGCATTCATCATTGATGATGGGAAGGCCTGCCAGGCGCGGGTGATGCTCCTTGAGATAGTCGACGACGAGAAGCGTGCGGTCGACGATGGCGCTGGTTTTCGGGGTCAGGTCTTCCTTGCTGCCGTTGACGCCCTTTTCGTGGATCGAGATGTAATCGATGCGCGGCGGGCCACCGCCGGTCAGGCAGTTCGTGCCGCTGTCGCAATGAGCCATGAGGGCGCGAAAGATCGGCGAGAGCGTGCGGGCGGTGCCAGGCCCGCCCATCGACAGGCTCGGATCGATGGCGTCGAGCCCGGCGACGCAGGCGTCGTAGTAGTTGGTGTAACCCTTGATCCCGTAGGTCCACCAGCCGGAGTCGGCCTCGTTCGTCGTTTCGAAATACCATGTGCGCAATTCGTCCATGCCGTAACGCGCGCCATAACGGTCGACTGTTGCCGTCACGAGATCCCGCCAGCGCCTGACCTGATCCATGTCCTCATAGTCGGTGAACAGGCCCGACGGGTTGCCCATCAGCTCGAAGAACGGCTTCAGCCGGTGTTCGATCATCACGTCGAGCGCGCGATCGAGCAGGGACCAGTCATAGCCGGCCCCGCCCTTTGCGCTCAGCAGATTGTAGAGATAATGCACCCGCAGGAACTTGATGCCCTCATTCGGCAGGCCGCCGATATAGGCGAGCATCTGGTGCATCTCGGGCTCGAGCAGCAGCTCGGCCGGCGAAAAGCCGGTGCCGCGCCAGAACCGGTTGAACGGGCGCACCGCTTCACTGGCATCAACGTTTATTCGCGTACGTTCACGCATGGGTCGTCTCTCCTTGGGCGAAAGTTTGGCGACGCGCCGCAATGCCGGCGCACGAAGCCACCAGCCGGATTATTTGAACTTGTCGCGCATCGCATCGATGCCGGGGATGGTTTTGGTCAGATGCTGATGGGCGGGATCGAAGCGCTGGATCAGCCCCCGGCGATGCTTGCCGACGAGAATGGTAAAGATATAGCCTCGGTGCCCCGGCGAGGTGACTGTCGGGTGGTAACCCCGGTCGACCAGGACAGTGTCGCCGTTGCGGGTCATGAGGATCTTGACCGGACCGTCTTCGTCATAGGTGATCTGGCTGCCGAAGCCGGTCTCTGGCTGGAAGCGGTAGTGATAGAGTTCTTCGTGCCGGGTCTCGACATCGCCGTCTTCGGTATCGTGCTTGTGAGGGGGATAGCCGGACCAGCAGCCCTCGCCGGCATAGAGTTCGCTCACCAGCAGGTTGCCGCAGCGTCCGTTCTGCCGTTGTCCGAGCAGGTGGACGATCCGCCGCTGGCTGTGCGTGTCCGACGAGCCGACATTGACCGCGTCGACCTCATCCGGTGTGATGCGAAACGGGGCGTAACGCGTGTCGCAGAGGCCGCCGGCGATGGCCACTTCCGCTGCCGCGCCACGAGCCGATATCCGGACATTGGCGCCGACGGGCGCGTAAACCGAGTCCGCATCGCCTCCCCAGATATCGGCTCGCCGGCCCACCGCTTCGAACATGATGTCATTCACCTCGATATCCACCTGCCCCGACAGCACGACGTAGAGGCTTTCGTGCATGGGCAGCCGCCGCGTGTCCTGGCCATCGGCCGAAAGCGTGACGAGGTCGAAGTAGATGAGATCGAGCGTCGTGGAGGAGGTATCCACAATGGGACGCTGCTCGGAGCGTGGAATGAATTCGGGCATCAATTGAACTCCGGAACGGTACGGTCGGCGAAGGGATTAAGCGACAAGGATTCGGCGTAGTGACAGGCCACTGCGTGCCCATCGGCGGTAACGGTGCGTAAGCCCGGCACCTCCTGCTTGCAAAGCTCGGTGGCGTAGCGGCAGCGCGGATGAAATGCGCAGCCGGGAGGCGGATGAGCGGGATCGGCGACCTCGCCCGCCAGCCGAATGCGCTGGCCATGGCGGCGCATCCTCGGATCGGCAATCGGCACCGCCGAGAGCAGCGCTTCGGTGTAGGGGTGGAGGGGTCGCGAGAAGATCTGTTCGGTCGGCGCCTTTTCGACCACCCGACCGACATACATGACGGCGATATTGTCTGAGATGTGCCGGACGACCGAGAGGTCGTGGGCGACGAAGAGATAGGTCAGACCGAACTGTTCCTGCAGGTCCTGCAAGAGGTTGATGGTTTGTGCCTGCACGCTGACATCGAGCGCCGAAACGGCCTCATCGGCGATCACCAGCCGCGGATTGGAGGCCAGCGCCCGGGCTATGCCGATGCGCTGGCGCTCGCCGCCGGAAAACGCGTGGGGATAGCGGTGCATGTATTCGGGCCGCAGGCCGACGCTCTGCATCAGGTCGGCGACCCGGTGCTCCAGCTCCCGGCCCTTGGCGAGGCCGTTGACGCTTAGCACCTCGCCGATGATGTCGATGACAGGAAGGCGCGGATTGAGCGAAGATTGCGGGTCCTGAAACACGATGCGCAGGTCGCGATGGACTTCGTCGAGGGCAGAACCCGACAACGCCGCGAGATCGACCGTGCCGCCACTGCGGCTGCGATAGCGGATTTCGCCACTCGTCGGCTGATAGATGCGCAGGACGGTGCGGGCAAGCGTGGACTTGCCGCAACCGGACTCCCCGACAATGCCGAGTGTTTCGCCATCCTGGACGCGAAGCGAAACGCCGTCGACCGCCTTGACGTGTCCGACCACGCGCCGGAATGCGCCCTTGCGAATGGGGAAATGCATCCTGAGGTCGTTCAGTTCGAGCAAAGGGCTTGGTTGGGTCATGGGATCGGCCATCATTGTCTTCCTTCGTAAAGCAGACAGCTGGCGACATGCCCGTCGCCGATGGCGACGGGTTGCGGATCCTTTTGCTCGCACAGGCCGGCCCTTGCCTCTTTGCACCGGGGATGAAAGCTGCAGCCCGGGGGCCGGTTGAACCGCGACGGCACCATGCCATCGATGATCGCCAGCCGTTCGGCGGGTTGCCCATGCATGCGCGGCACCGATTGCAGCAGCGCCTTGGTGTAGGGATGCGCCGGTGCGTGGAAGATCGTGTCGACATTGCCTGCCTCCACGACCCGGCCGACATACATGACGACGACTTCGTCGGCGATTTCGGCCACCACACCGAGATCATGGGTCACGAACAGCACCGAGAGCCCGAATTCGGCCTGCAGCGAGGCCAGGAGATCGAGGATATTGGCCTGGGTGGTCACATCGAGCGCCGTGGTCGGCTCGTCGGCGATCAGCAGCTTGGGGCGGCAGGCGAGCGCGAGCGCGATGCAGACGCGCTGGCGCATGCCGCCGGAAAACTGGAAGGCATAACTTTCCATGCGCTCGGCAGGCCGCGGAATGCCGACCAGAGCCAATGTCTCGATGGCATGTTCGCGCGCCTCCTTCTTTCCCATCTTCAGATGCAGGCGGATCACCTCGACCATCTGGTTGCCGATCGTATGAACGGGGGAAAGTGCGGCCATCGGCTCCTGGCTGATCAGGCCGATCTGGGCACCGCGGATCGCCCGCATGTCATGGCCGCGTGGATCGAGCGCCGCCAGGTCGACGAAGGGTGCTGCCGGATCCGGCCGGTAGCGGATTGCGCCCGAGACGATCCGCCCTCCCCGCGGAACCTGGTTGAGGATCGAGCGGCCGGTGATGCTCTTGCCCGAACCGGACTCGCCGACAACGCAGACCGTCTTGCCGCGCGGGATGGAAAAGGAGACGCCGTCGACCGCCTTGATCGTGCCCGCACCACCGAAGAAATGCGTCCTGAGATCATCGACCTCAATCAGCAGGTCACGAGCCGCTTGCCGGCCGCCGGCTGCGGCAAAATTGGGATCAGTATTCATAGGGATCTGCAGCATCGCGTAATCCATCACCGAGGAAATTGAGGGCGAGCACGGTGACAATCACCGCGAGACCGGGAAGAAACAGCCAGGGTGCGCTCGAGACGGCGAGAATATTCTGTGCCTCCTGAAGCAGCACGCCCCAGCTCACCACCGGCGGGCGCAGGCCGATGCCGAGGAAGGAGAGCGCGGTTTCGGCAAGGATCATCGTCGGGATGGCGAGCGTCACCGAGGCGATGATGTGGCTCATGAAGGACGGGACCATGTGCCGCCAGATGATGCGCATCTGCGAACAGCCGTCGAGACGGGCGGCGATCACGAAGTCTTCCGTCTTGAGCGACAGGAAGCGGCCGCGCACCACCCGCGCCAGGTCGGTCCAGCCGATCAGCGACAGAATGATGGTGATCCAGAGATAGACCAGGAGCGGATCGGCGCTGATCGGAACGGCAGCCGCAAGGCCCATCCACAGCGGGATGGTCGGGATAGAGTTGATGAGCTCGATGGAGCGCTGGATCACGTCGTCCACCCAGCCGCCGTAGAGCCCCGAAATACCGCCCAGGATGATGCCGAGGATGAGGCTGATTGCGACCCCAATCAGTCCGACGGACATCGAAACGCGCGTGCCGTGGACCGTCCGGCTGAAGACGTCGCGACCGAGGCGATCGGCGCCGAACAGGTAGAATGGTTTGCCCATCTCGATCGGGCCGATCAGGTGCCGGTCGAAATTAAACAGCCCCCAGAGCCGGTAGGGTTCGCCCTTGACGAAGAAGCCGAGGGGGATGACGACGGCCGGATCGGCCACGTAATTGCGGCTGAGCGCGATCGGGTCAACCTTCATCGAATAACCGTTGACGTAGAGCGGATGAAACTGCCCGGCCGCGTCGTAGCCGGCGAACTTGATCTGCTGCGGCGGCGCATAGGTGTAGCGGGAATCGTAGGTCTGCGACGAAACCGGGGCAAGAACCTCGGCAAACAGGGCGACCAGGTAGATCAAAAAGATGACGACGCCGGCCGCCAGCGCCAGCCGATGGCGACGGAAGCGCCGCCAGATGAGCTTCCACTGCCCGGCGACCGCGTCGGAATTCTGGATCAGTTCAGGCTGTAGCGCGATGGCTTGATCGGTCATTGGTCTCGTCCTTCAGTCGTTGCGAATGCGTGGATCGAGCCAGGCGAGCAGCAGATCCGAAATCAGTGTGCCGATCAGCGTCAGCATGCTCATCAGCAGAATGAACGTGCCGGCCAGATACATGTCCTGGGCAAAAAGGGCGTTGAGCAGCAGCGGTCCGGTGATCGGCAGGCTGAGGACGATGGAGACCACCACCGAGCCGGAGACGAGGTGCGGCAGCACCCAGCCGACAGTCGAGACGAACGGGTTGAGCGCCACCCGCACCGGATATTTCAACAGCAGCCGGATTTCGCTCAAGCCCCGGGCGCGGGCCATGTCGACATAGGGCTTGTTGAGCTCGTCGAGGAGGTTGGCGCGCATGATGCGGATCAGCGCTGCCGTGGCGCCGGTGCCGAGAACGACGACCGGGATCCACATATGCGACATGAGATCGCCGAGCTTGGCCCAGCTCCAGACGGCATTGATATAGGCGGGCGAAAACAGCCCGCCGGTACTTTGGCCGAAATATTGGGCCGAAACATACATCAGCACCAGCGCCAGCAGGAAGTTCGGGATGGCAAGGCCGAGAAAGCCAAAGAAGGTGGCGAAGTAATCTCCCACCGAATATTGCCGCACGGCCGAATAGATGCCGATCGGAAAGGCCACCGCCCAGACGAAGAGCAGCGTAGTGACCGAGACCACCATCGTCAGGCCCATGCGAGCCCAGATCAGCTCGCTGACCGGCTTGTTCCAATCGAGGGACTGGCCGAAATCGCCGCGCAGCAGGATGCCACTGATCCATTTCCAGTATTGGACCGCCCAGGGCTGATCGAGGCCATAGCGTTCACGCAGGCCGGCAATGACGCCGGGATCGATCGTTTCGTTCTGGGAGGCCAGACGCGCGGTCATCGCGGTCAGGAAGTCGCCGGGCGGCAGCTGGATGATGATGAAGGTAACGACGGAGATCGCGAACATCATCGGGATCATGTAAAGCAGACGTCTGATAATGAAGCCGGCCATGTTCAAGCTCCTTCAATCGGCGACCGCCGATCCGATTGGATGATTGGGACTGGGCTGGTGTTGATAGGGTGGCGCCCGTAAACGCCATCCCTGTCGGTCGCGTGCCGTTACTGCTGGTAGTAGAAGGTCTCCGGTTTGGCCGGTCCCGGTGTCATGTAGAACGATGTGCTGGGAATGACCTTCGGGACATTGCGCATATTGGTCTTGACGATTCCGACGCGGTCCGGCTCCAGGTTGGTGCCGATGACGTAGAATTCGTCACGGGTAATCGCCAGCAGCTCCTTCATCGCGGCCAACTGCTTTTCGAGCGTCGGCGCTTCCTGCACCTGCCGGTACAGATCCATCTGCTTCTTGGCAGCGGGGCTCGGTTCTTGCGCGTTCGGATCCTTGGGGTTCTGGTAATAGAGGCCCCAGGCCGTGGCGAAGCTCGACTCGTATTCGTGCGGGAAATACCATTTGGGATCGAGCAGGCCGAGGAAGTCGTAGCCACCGCCGCCAACCCATCCAAGGCCGTCATTCTCATTGTTCTGCAGGCGGGAGAAGATCAGCGAACGTTCGGCCGGGCGGGGCTGCATGTCGATGCCGACGGCCCGCCAGTAGCGTTGGATCATCTCGAGGGCGTCCACCTGGATCGGGCTTCCGGTCAAGGCGTCGATCGCAAAGGTAATCCGCTTGCCGTCCTGGCCGAGGCGATAGCCTTCGGAGTCATGTTTGGTAAGGCCGGCCTTATCGAGATACTGATTGGCGAGATCGACATTATACTCCAGATACTGTGTCGCCATCTTCTCGTCGTAGAGCGCAGTGCCTTCACGCGGTGCTGCCTGATAAGGCTTGGCCTGTCCGGCATAGATTAGCTGGTTGAGCTCTTCGCGGTTGATGGCGTAGCTGAGGCCGATGCGGAAATCCTTGTTGGAAAAGACAGCGCGCAAGGCCGGATTCTTGTGGGTCTGGTTGAGGGTGATCAGCAGGGCGTTCGACCACGCCGGCCGGGCGATGAACAGGTCGTAACCGCCTTTCTCCTGGTTCTGCACGATCACCGTACGGGCGTCCGTCGTCTCGATGAAGCGGTTCTGCATGTCGATTTCGCCGCTGATCGCCTTCAGGATGATTGCCTGGGTATCCTGCATCACATCGATGGTGATCCGATCGAAGTAAGGCAGCTGGTTTCCTGCGGTATCCACCTTGGCATAGTATGGACTACGTTCGGCGACGACCTGGGTGGTGCCGTTATAGGGCGCGGTCAACACCCAGGCATCGAGCGTTGGACGGCCGAGATCGCGCCAGCGGCCGGGAAACCCGATCTTGTTGTTGAAGAGCTGGACCCAGTCGGTTGCGCCGGCGGCCTTCACCAGGGCATCGACGCCGTCGGGATTGAAATCCTTGTGGAATTGCTTGAGGTAGTGGGCCGGAGCGGCGGCCAGAATATCGGAGCCGCGCACAGTGGCCATGTTCATCAGGAACAGGCCGTTCGGCGCGGCAAATTTGAAGACGACCTTGTCGTCGGCGAGCTTTTCGACCTTGACGGTCTCTCCGCCTGCGGTCAGCCAGTCGGGTGCGGCAGGCGTGATCTTGGTGTTGCGCAGCACGTTCTCGTTCCACCACACCAGATCGTCCGCGGTAAAGGGCTCACCGTCCGACCAGCGTGTGCCTTCCCGCAAGGTGAAGGTATATTCGGTGGCATTGTCATTGACCTCGACGCTCTTGGCGAGATCGGGGATCACCTCGGTCCATTCCGGATTCCAGCGGACCAGTCTCGTATATCCGATCGAACGCTCGATCTCGCTGTCGCCACCGCCAAAGGTGGCCGTGCGCCAGGTACCGCCATAGGTACCGACCGATTCAAGTGGAGTGAGCACCAGCGGCTCCTTGGGCAAGCGCTTTTCGACCGGCGGCAGCTTGCCGGCATCGACCAGCGCCTTCAGTTCCGGCGACTCCTCAAAGCCGAATGCGGCACCGGCCCAGCCGGCACCCATGAGGATCGCCGCGGCAACGGTCGAGACAACCTGCCGTCTTAAGATTCTGACGTGTTGCATTCCTTCCTCCCAATATTCCGCTCTAGGTTATCGTTAACGTATTCTCCTCTTTCTCTAACGTTATCGTTACCGTTAAATCTTGTCAAAGAGATTCTCGGCGCCTTATACTGTGGCTGGCCAGCCTTGGCTTTCTTGAAAATTATGCTAGTTATCGTTATCGTATCTTCCTGCCCCTCCTAAAGAGACGATCCAGTTGAGCCGCCCCAAAGAGCCAGAATCCAAAATAACCATCGCCGATGTCGCCCGCGCCGCAGGGGTGTCGCCAATGACGGTATCGCGCGTGCTCAATGATCGGGGCGGAGCCAGTGCGGAGACCAGTCAACGGATTATTTTAGCGGCGAGCGAACTCAACTACCGGCCCAATCCCTTTGCACGCGGATTGCGGTCCGATCGATCGAAGGCCATCGGCCTTCTCGTTCCCGACATCACCAATCCGTTCTTTCCCGAAGTCATCAGGGGAGCCGAGGATGCCGCAAGCGCTGCCGGCTACAACCTGCTTCTGTCGAATGTCGTCGAAAACAGCAAGCGGGAGGAAGAGCTCATCGAAACGCTGCTGCGGCACCGGGTCGACGGGATCATCGTCTGCAGCCCGCGGCTGCCCGATGCCGCGCTTCATAAGGCGCTTGCGCCCCACCGCGCCGTGGTGCTCATCAACCGCGAGGCGCCCAACGAGGTCGCCGGGACGATTGTCACCGACTACGAGACGGGAGCGTCGCGTGCCATCGACCATCTGGTCGAGCGCGGGCGCCGCAAGATAGCGATCATCGCCGGGCCACGCAGTTCGTTTGGTGGCAAGAGCCGTCTTGTCGGCTTTCGCAAGACCCTGGCGGTCCACGGGCTCAAGGCACAGGGCACCGTTTATTGCGATCCGACCGCAGCGGGCGGCCAGACGGCGGCCACGCAATTGCTGGCGGAGGCGCCCGGCGTCGATGCCCTTGTCTGCTACAACGACCTCAATGCGATCGGCGCGATGAAGGCCTGCCGGGCCGCCGGCATTTCGATCCCCGGGCAAATCGCCCTGATCGGTTTCGACGATATTCCGACTGCCGAACTGCTGTCTCCGGCGCTCACCACCTTGCGGGTGCAAAAACGCGAAATGGGGGAGGAAGCCGTGCGTCTGCTGCTCAGCCGCATCGCCACCAGAAACCGTCAGCACGGCATCGTCATCGTGCCCGAGCTCATCATCCGCGAAACAACCTGAACGCCCGGAGCATGATGCCGAAAAGTGTGAGCGGTTTTCGGACGACATCATGCTCCAACTCTTAAAGTTTGGAACAGGAGGAATATCCGATGGATATCAACAATCTGCAGTCACTGGCCCTGCCTGAGGAGAAGAAGGCCTGGTTCGTTCACGACCGGTTCGGCATGTTCGTGCACTGGGGGCTTTATGCCCTGCCGGCACGCCATGAATGGGTCAAGAGCCGCGAAGAACTGAACGACGCCGACTACCAGAAATATTTCGACCATTTCGATCCCGATCTCTACGACCCCAGTGAATGGGCCAGACGCGCAAAGGCTGCCGGCATGAAATATGTCGTGCTGACCACCAAGCACCATGAAGGCTTCTGCCTCTGGGATACCAAGGCGACCGACTTCAAAGTGACCAACACGCCTTATGGGCGAGATCTCCTGGGTCCGTTCGTCGACGCCTTCCGCGCAGAGGGCCTGAGGATCGGGTTCTACTATTCGCTCATCGACTGGCATCATCCCGACTTCACCGTCGATCCGCGCCATCCGCAGCGCAATCATCCCGATGCGCTGAAAATCAACGAAGGCCGGGACATGCAGCGCTATGCCGCCTTCATGCGCGAGCAGGTCCGCGAGTTGCTGACTGAGTTCGGCCAGATCGACATCATGTGGTTCGATTTCAGCTATCCGCAATGGAAGCTCGGGGAGCTGGTTGGAAAGGGCCATCAGGATTGGGAAAGCGAGAAACTCGTGCGTCTGGTGCGCGAACTCGCCCCCGATATCATCATCAACAACCGGCTCGATCTCGCCGGGTTGCAGCCCGACATCGTCACGCCGGAGCAATATATGCCGCGCGCCCGGCCGCTTCGCGATGGCAGGCGCGTCGTCTGGGAAGCGTGCCACACGCTCAGCGGTTCCTGGGGCTACCACCGCGACGAGGACACCTGGAAAAGTACGGAACAACTGGTGCAGATGCTGGTCGGCACCGTTGCCATGGGCGGCAATCTGCTGATGAATGTCGGGCCGACGGCGCGCGGCACGCTCGACCACCGCGCGATTGCAGCCCTTGCCGCTTATGAGGAGTGGATGGCACTGCACGAGCGCAGCATCGTCGGCTGCACCCAGTCCGACTTCACCGCTCCGCCCGACTGCCGCCTGACCCAGAATGGCGATCGTCTCTATATCCACCTCTTCAACTGGCCCTATCGCCATCTGCATTTCGATGCGCTGGCGGGCAAGATCGAATATGCGCAATTCCTGCATGATGGCAGCGAGGTCACTTGGTTGCACCCATCCGCCAATACATTGTGGGCGAACACGCAGTTCCCCGTCGGCGAAGATCAACTGACATTCGTCCTGCCGGTGCGTCGACCTCAGATCGTGGTTCCGGTCATCGAGGTCAAGCTCAAGCCAGGGAGCGCCTCTGGCATTCAGGACTAGCGCGGGTGAACTGGCTTACCTGAGCGGGCGGGAGATGGCGCCCGCTCAGGAGAACGGCTCGGTCGGTCTCGCCGCCGGATGCCGACAAAGGGCTCAGGGATTGGCTCCGGTGGTCCCTACAAAAAACTGGTTGAGTTGCTTCATCTCCAGCGCATGAGCGCGCTTTCTAAGAGCGACTGCCTGTTTGAGCGTCGCCAGCTCATCCGTTATGTCAATGAGATGAGCCTCGGCGACGAGCATCTCCGTTTCGATCCTTCCCTGCTCTCTCAATTGCCAGACGTCCCGGATGCGGAATTGAACGATTATCGTGCCGAAAAGCGCCACGAGCGCGGAGGTCGCCATTGGGAGCCATTGGGGGATAACCGTGCCATAAGCCGAAAATAATGAAGAGAGGCCGCTCAGAACGATGATCCCCAATGTGAGAAAATTCCAGAGATACTGGTTCACCCTGGAAGATCGCGCATACCAGTTTCGATGCGTCCGCAGGTCACGCAAAGCCTGCCTTTTGATCTCGACCATATCCGATGGAAGCATCTTTGCTGCCCTCTCTTGATCGATCTCCCGTCTTGCCGCCAAAATTACGTTGATGACAGCGATAGTTATCCCGAAGGTAATCATGAACCAGGCGATGTAGTGCAAAGGGACGTCATCGAGAATGACGTTTGGAAAAAACTCAGGTTGAAAAAATTCAATTAAAGCGCCAAGCGATATCAAGAATACAGAAAAGACAACCACTGTTATCGAAAGCATCGCTGCCATATTTCTATATCTGCCATTCAGTGTCATTTTCTGCAATTGCGCGGAGTCATCCTCATCCTTTCTGAACAAGTCCATCATCCTATCCTCGACACTGCAGGTTTAACCACAGTCAACCTTGTACTACGCCAGAAAGCAAGTAACGTTTGCGAAGAAATACTTGGTGGATCGAATTGCGGGCAGCCCTCGGTCCGGTCGATATGTCCGATGCCGCGAAACGGCCCGCCATATCGCCAACGTTCAGGCTTGGGATAGCCTGCCTCCGCCTCTTGAATCCTGTCGCTTCAGGATAGGCTGATCGCCAGCTGTCGGTCGAGATCGCGGGCAATATATTCCTGGATCTGCCGGACGAGAGCGGGCAGGAGATGGGGCCTGCTCAGGAGAATGGCTCGGTCGGTCCCGCCGCCGGATTGGTCAGCCAGCGTGGTCCCTCGGCGGTCATGTACATATGGTCTTCCAGCCGGATCCCGAATTTCCCAGGGAAGACGATCATCGGTTCGTTGGAAAAACACATGCCGGCGGCAAGCGGTGCGTCGTTGCCGCGAACGATGTAGGGTTCCTCGTGGATCTCGAGTCCGAGGCCATGACCGGCGCGATGCGGCAAACCTGGCAGGCGATAGTCGGGGCCGAGGGAGTGTTTGGCAAGCACCTTGCGGGCCGCATCGTCGAGGCTCGAGCAGGCGGCACCGATCCGGGCCGCGTCGAAGACGGCCTGTTGCGCCTCGCGCTCGATCCACCAGGCCCGTTCGAATGCGCTTTCGCCGCCCTCCAGCATATAGGTCCTGGTGATATCGGAATGATAACCGTCGATCCGGCAGCCGGTATCGATGAGAATGACGTCGTCGCGACCAAGGACCTGGTCGCCGTCGGCGCCATGCGGAAGCGAGGTCGCCGCGCCGAAGGAGACGATGCAGAATGTCGAGCCGGCATCGGCGCCGGCCTGGCGATGCTGCCGGTCGATGAAATCGACCACCTCGGATGATTTGATGCCCGGCTTCAAAAGCCCATGCACTTGCCTGTGGACGTCAAGCGTCAGGTCCATCGCATACTGAATGAGGGCAATCTCCGCGGCCGATTTGATGCAACGCAGGCCGCGGATCAGCCGCCCGCCATCGGCAAGCCCCGCCGCGCCCATCTCCGCTGCCAATGCATGATAGAAGAAAAGCGGCAAACCATCGTCGAGGGCAAGTCTGCCGCCCTGGGCAACAAGGCGGGCGATGAGAGCGGCGCTGCTCTCCTCCTCTTCCCAGACCAGGATTTCCCCCGGCAGATGCGGCAGCGTTTCGACACGGCTGCGCTCGAACCCCGGAACGATGTAGGAAATGGTCGCGGGCGTGACGAGCGCGCCGAGGAACCTCTCGCTCGGATGCCAGACCAGCCCCGTGAAGTAATGCAGGCTTTCGGTCGGCCCAAGAAGCACGGCAGCCAATCCTTCGGCTTCGATCACTTTGCGAAGCCTGGCGAGGCGGTTCTGCCGTTCATCCTCAGTTATGCGGGGTACCCTATGCTGCCACGACATGTTGTTTTCCTGCTTTTCCTGCGCTTCCAGATCGATGAAGCCCTCGCCTTGCAGCGGGGATCTTGAACCGACACTAATGCCGCTGTAGGCAATATGTCGACATGAAAGATGAGGAGATGGCGATGGCGATGGCAGTCGAATACACCATACCGGGCATGCTGATACGCGATCATATGGTCGACGTTCCCCTGGATTGGTCGAAGCCGGAGGGGGAGACGATCCGGGTTTTCGCACGCGAAGTATGCGATCCCGCCCGCCGTCGCGAAACACTGCCGTTGCTGGCTTTCCTTCAAGGCGGCCCTGGCGGAAAATCGCCGCGGCCGAGCAACGGCGGGCCGCCATGGCTTGCCGAAGCCCTAAAGACGCACCGCGTTATCCTGATCGACCAGCGCGGCACCGGGCGCAGCAGCCGGATCGAAAGTGCGACGATGGAGCGTTTTGCGGACGGCAGGGCCGCAGCCGACTATCTCACTCTCTTTCGCGCCGACAGCATCGTTGCCGATTGCGAACATCTGAGGAAAACCGTCTTCGGCGGCGGGCGCTGGCAGACGCTTGGCCAGAGCTATGGCGGCTTCCTGACACTTACCTATCTCTCGAAGGCGCCGGAGGGACTTTCCGCCTGTTATGTCACCGGCGGCCTTGCCGGCCTTGGGGCGACGGCCGATGATGTCTATCGGCGCACCTACCCGCGCGTCACCGAAAAGAACGCTGCCTATTACCGCCGCTACCCCGGGGATGCCGAGCGCATCGGCCGGATCGCCGACTATATCGAGACCAACGAGGTGCGGTTGCCCGATGGCGATCGCCTCTCCGTTCGCCGCTTTCAGACCATCGGCATCGATTTCGGCATGGCGCCGGGTTACGAGAACATCCATTGGCTGGTCGACGAGGCCTTCTCCGGTCCCAATGAAGACCGTCTCTCCGATCGCTTCCTCGCGTCGGTGATGTCGCTGACCTCCTATGACGACAATCCGCTCTTTGCCGTTCTGCAGGAAAGCATCTATGGCCAGGCCGGGACGCCGACTGCCTGGGCGGCCGAACGCATCCGCGCCGAGCATCCGGCCTTTGCCGGCGACCGGCGGCCGCTGCTGTTGACGGGGGAGATGATGTATCCCTGGATGTTCGAGGAAATTCGCTCGCTCAGGGCCTTCAGGGCAGGTGTCGAGGCGCTGGCCACGCATGAGCGCTACGCCCCGCTCTATGCTTCGGCACGTCTCGCGGCAAACGAGGTGCCGGTCGCCGCCGTTATCTATCATGACGACATGTATGTCGATGCCGGGCTTTCGCTCGAAACAGCGCGCCACGTCGCCAACCTGCAGGCGTGGGTGACCAACGAATTCGAGCATGACGGTGTTCGCCAATCGGCGGCTGTCCTGCGCAGACTGATGACCCTGGTCAGGGAGCAAGGCGGCCCCCTCACCTCCTGAGGCTCGAACGGTTCATTGCTCTCGTCGCATCAGGACAGGCTGATCGCCACCGGCCGATCCAGGTCGCGGGCGATATATTCCTGGATCTGGCGGACGATCTGCCCGGCGTGGGCGATCGCCAGCCGGTCGGCCCGCTCGACGTCGCCGGCCTCGATCGCGGCGATGATCTCCTCGTGTTCGTCGACATACTGGCGCGGCAGACGGTCGTCGAATGTCGAGTAGTAAAGGCGCAGGATGCGGCGGCCTTCGTCGAGCAGCCTGGCGAAGAAGGCCGTGTAATAGGAATTGCCGGCAAGTTCGGCGATCGCGACGTGAAATTCGCGGTTCGCCTCGATCATCGCATAGGCATCGCGCGCGGCAACGGCATCGGCGAAGTCCTTCTGATGCCGGCGGACGGTCTTCATGATCTCGCCGTTGCGCCGTTGCGCCGCGCCGCGGGTCGTCACCCGGTACATCAGCGTCAGCGCTTCGAAATAGGTGGGCAGGCTGGCGAAATCGATCGTCGCAACGATCGTGTTCCTGTTCGGCAGCGTCGTGACGAGCCCGTCGGCGGCGAGCCGCAACAGCGCCTCGCGAATGGGAGTCCGCGACATCCGGAAACGTTCCGACAGCCGCACCTCGTCGAGCGGACTGCCGGGTTCCAGCGCCATCGACAGGATTTCCCGCCTGAGCGTCACATAGACGCTCTGCGTGCCAGAGCCGCGCACCCGCACATTTTCCGCGTCGTTCCGCATTCGTCCGCCCTCTTTCGTTAGAGCCTTGTATTTCGTTTCGGCCGATTCTCGCAATGTCGGTCTTCGAGGGTCTCAAATTTGTAAACTCACATCATTGAATCTTGTCGACAGTTTGTATATAAGGCAACCAGTTTCAACGAGGCTCGATCAATGACCACAGGATGGAAGGGCGTATTTCCCGCCGTAACGACGCAGTTCAACGAAGATCTTTCCGTTGATTTGCCCTCGACCCAGCGTGTCCAGGACGCGCTTGTAAACGATGGCGTCAACGGACTGATCGTCATGGGCACATGTGGCGAGAACAATTCGCTGGACCCCGAGGAGAAGCGCACGATCCTGAAAGCGGCCGTCGAGGTCGTCAACGGCCGCGTTCCCGTGGTCACCGGCGTTTCCGAATTCGACACGCGCCGTGCCGTCGCCTATGCTCGCGACGCCGAAAAACTCGGCGCCGACGGCCTGATGCTGCTGCCGGCCATGGTTTATGTGCCGAAGCCCGAAGAGCTGATTGCACATTTCCGCACCGTCGCCGAAGCGACCTCGCTGCCGATCATGCTGTACAACAACCCGCCGGCGTACCGCGTCAATATCGGCGCCGATGTGCTGAAGGTGCTTGCCGACGTGCCCAACATCAAGGCGGTCAAGGAAAGTGCGCCGGATCCACGCCGTTTCACCGATCTCATCAATGAATTCGGCGATCGTTTCGATATCTTCGCAGGTCTCGACGACGTGGCGCTTGAAGGCCTGATGCTCGGCGCCAAGGGCTGGGTCTCGGGCTTGACCAGCGCCTTCCCGGAGGAATCCGTGCAGCTCGTCGCCGCCGCCGAACGCGGCGACTGGGAAGAGGCTCGCAAGATCTATCGCTGGTTCATGCCGCTTCTGCATCTCGATGCCGAACACGATCTCGTGCAGTCGATCAAGCTCGCCGAGCAGATCATGGGCCGCGGCTCAGAACGCGTTCGCATGCCGCGCCTGCCGCTTTCGGGCGCCCGCCGCGCCGAAGTCACCGCCATGGTCGAGAAGGCCGCTGCCACGCGTCCTTCGAAGATCCGCCAGGCTGCCTGATCAACGAGGCCGGCGACCCCCGGTTGCCGGCCTTTCCGTGTTTGCGGTTCAGGCAAGCACCAGCGACCGGCCGGTCGCCGGATCGAACAGATGCATCTGGTTCATGTTGAACGAGAGCGGCATCGTCGACATCGGCCTGGGCCCGCTCTCGGGATCGATGCAGGCGCAAAGACTTGCCTCGCCGATGCCGAAATAGACCATGGTCTCCGGCCCGAGTGGCTCCACAAGATCGATCTTCGCTTCGATGTCGGCATAACCAGGACGGGCCTGGCGGTCGGTGATCGATTCCGGCCTGATCCCGAACACGACTGATTTACCGGCATGGCCGGCATAGTCGCCGGCGCGCGCCGTCGGCACCGGAAGCTCGCTACCATCAGTCAGTTTGACGACGAGACCCTTCTCTGCTGATAGCAGCGTCACGGACAGGAAGTTCATCGACGGTGAGCCGATGAAGCCGGCGACGAACTGGCTGACGGGCCGATGATAGAGCGCCTGCGGCGGTCCCGCCTGTTCGATGATGCCACCATTCATCACCACGACACGATCCGCCATGGTCATCGCCTCGACCTGGTCGTGCGTGACGTAAACGGTCGTCGTCGGCAACAGCTGGTGCAGCCGCTTGATCTCCGTGCGCATCTGCACGCGAAGCTTGGCATCGAGGTTGGACAACGGCTCGTCGAAGAGAAAGACTTTCGGGTTCCGCACGATCGCGCGCCCCATCGCGACGCGCTGGCGCTGGCCGCCCGAAAGCTGGCCCGGGCGCCGGCCGAGCAGCTCGCTGATATGCAGGGTTTCCGCCGCCCTGATGATACGCGCGTCGATCTCGCTCCTGGCGAGCTTCTGCTGCTCCAGGCAGAACGAAATATTCTCCCGCACCGTCATGTGCGGATAGAGCGCGTAGTTCTGAAAGACCATAGCGATATCGCGTTTGCCCGGGCCGAGCCGGTTGACGACCTGGTCGCCGATCACGATCTCACCGCCGGTAATGTGTTCGAGACCCGCAATCATGCGCAATGTCGTCGATTTTCCGCATCCCGACGGGCCCACGAAAACGACGAATTCATTGTCTTCGATGTCAAGGCTGATGCCGCGCACGGCCTCGTAGATGCCATAGGATTTGACGATGCTCTTGAGTTCCAGCCGTGCCATGGTTTTCTCCTAGACCTCCTGCAACCAGATCGCCATCGCTCCGGGCTCTCGATTGGCCCAGAGGTGATAGGGGATCGCCGTGAAGGGCCGCTCCTTCAGCGAGGGAGGCGCGGTGCGATAGAGCGCATTCTGCCAATCGGCTATATCGGCTTCGAGCGCGGTGCCTTCGAGGACGGTCGCTCCGCCGAGAAGCGCGGCATCGTAACGGGCAGAAATTTCCTCAGATGCCGGCAGGCGGAGCCGCTGCGGCTCGCCGCCGAGATCCGTCTCCTCGATGCAATAGACGACAGGCCCGCGCCGCAGCGCGACGCGTCCGCCGTCTTCGGAGACGGCAGGATGCGCGTAGATGCGCTCGACCGGCATAGAGAAGCCGATGCGGACCTCGTCACCATTGCGCCATTCCCTTGATATTGCGGCATAACCCTTCGTCACGCATTGATCGAGATCGACGGCAGCACCGTTGACCGAGATCTGCGCCTGCCTGCACCATCCGGGGATGCGAAGACGAAGCTGAAACCGGCTTGGCCGCTCGACGGCGAACCGCACGCTGATGTCGCCATCCCAGGGATATTGCGTCTCCTGTACCAGGCGCACGAAGCTGTCGCCGACTGTGAGATCTGCGCAATTGGTGCCGTAGAGATGGATGGCGAGCTCATGGTCACCCGTGGAATAGAAATATTGGCCGAGCGACGTGATGAAACGGGCAATGTTGGTCGGGCAGCAGGGGCAGTAATGCCATTTCCACCGGCGGTGCTGCCCGTGGCTTTCAAGGACGTTCTCATAGAAATAATGTTCGCCGTCGCGCGAGATGCCGGAAAGCGCGCCGTTGTAGAGCACCGTTTCCAGCCTGTCCGTGAACTTGCTGTCGAGATCGACCTGCGCCATGCGATGGCTCCAGAAGCCGAGCGCGACGGCTGCGCATGTCTCGGCATAGGCCGTCTCGTTCGGCAGGTCGAATTCCCGGGTGAACCCTTCATTGGATGCCGATGGCCCGAGGCCGCCGGTCACGTAGAGCTGGCGGCTGACCAGATTGTCGAAAAGCCGGTCGCAGGCCTCCTTCAATGTCGGATCGTCGTTCTCATGGGAGAGATCCGCCATCGCAGAAAACAGGTACATGGCGCGAACCGCGTGTCCGACGACCTGGTGCTGGTCGCGCACCGGCATATGGGCCTGGCTATAGGCATATGTCTTGTAGACGTAATCATCGGGCCTCTCGCCGCGCTTGCGAGCCTCGTCGTCGTAATATGAGGGCATCCGGCCACGTTCGTCGACGAAATAGGTTGCAAGCTTCAAATGCCGCGGATCGCGCGTCACGCGATAGAGCTTGACCAGCGCCAGCTCGATTTCCTCATGGGCATCGTAACCCCTGAGCTTTCCGGGCTCGGCACCGAAGGTGGCGATGATATGGTCGACTGCGCGGATCATCACATCGAGGAAGCGACGCTTTCCCGTCGCCTCATAGTAGGCGACGGCCCCTTCCAGCAAGTGGCCCATCGAATACATCTCGTGCAGGTCGCGCAGATTGGTCCAGCGCCTGTCCGGCTCGCGGCGAATAAACCAACTGTTGAGGTAGCCATCCGCCATCTGCCCTTTTTCGAGCTTTTCGACGATAGCATCGATCTTCGTTTCGAGCGCAGCATTCGGCTGAGCCTTCAGCGTGTAACTTGCGGCCTCGATCCATTTGCCGAAATCGGAATCGAAGAAATGCTGCATCGACAGTCCGCTCGGTTGGATCGGGCGCACCAGCGGCCCGGCCGGCTTGTCAAAATCGAGCACCTCGAGGAAGCCCTCCTCTTCCAGCCGCTTGTGCTGCGTCGGGATGGTGACGTTGCGGACCGTCTCCGCCCAGCTCTGCCAGAAACCGCCATCGAATACGACACCGGAATGGTCGGCAGGCCTGTATCGCTGCCGTCTCGCAGCGCGTGCCGGTTGAAAGCGAGGTGAGCTGGTCATGAGGACTCCTGAGCGGGATAAGCGCTGTTACTTCACGGCGCCGGCCGTCAGGCCGCGCACGTAATATCGTTGCAAGAGAAGGAAAAGCAGGATGCAGGGGACCATAGTCACGGCTATGCCGGCCTGCAGCGCGCCCCAGTCGATGATGCCATAGATGCCCGACGAAACATTCACCAGCATGATCGGCAGCGTGAACTTGTTCTGATCGGACAGAAAGATGAGGGCAGCGAGGAATTCGTTCCACGAATTCAGGAAGGCGAACATCGCAACGGTGGCGACACCTGGAAGCGCGATCGGCAGCATGATCCGGCGCAGGATCGTCGCCTGCGACGCACCATCTATCCGCGCCGCTTCGATCAGCGCCTTCGGCACCGCGTCGAAGGCGTTGCGCATCATGAAAACGGAAAAAGGAAGCTGGAAGGTCACGTAGATCAGCACCAGGCCGAGAAGGCTGTTCTGCAGCCGGAAGGCTTTCAGGATCAGGAAAAGCGGCGTCAGGATCGACTGGAACGGGATCATCATCGTCGCCATGATCAGCACGAAGAGCAGCGACTGGCCGGCGAAGCGGAATTTCGAAAAGCCGTATCCCGCCGGCACCGCGACGAGCACCGTCAGGAGCACCGTTCCGGCGGCGATCAGCACCGAATTGCCGGCATAGACGTACCAGCCGGCGCCGACATGTTCGAGACGGCGGTAATTTTCAAGCGAGAAGGCTTTCGAGAAGAGCGCTGCCGGATCGGCAAGTGCTGCGGCCGCGGGCTTGAAGGAATTGGCGAAGGACCAGACGATCGGCATCACGAAGAAGACGGCAAAGACGCATGCCGTCAGAACGAAGGCGAGATAACCGAGCCGCTCGCTCACCGGCTTCGCTGCGAGATTGTGGTTGAGCCGTTCCATCAACCCTCCTCCGGCCGCTGGCGCAGCAGGACGAACTGGATCGCGCTGATCGCCACCAGGACGACGAGCAGGGCAAAGGAGATCGCCGAGCCATAACCGAGACGGTAGGATGAGAACGAGGCGAGATAGATCGAGAAGACCGCGGAGATCGTGCGGTTCTCAGGGCCGCCCTGGGTAATGATGAAGAACTGGTCGAAGGCCAGCATCGACGAGGTGACGTTGAGGACGAGCGCCAGCACCACCGAGTTCCTCATCAAAGGCAGCGTGATCCGGCGAAACCGGCTCCAGACGCTGGCGCCGTCGATCCTGGCGGCTTCGATGACGTCGTTGGATATGCTCTGAAGGCCGGTCAGGAGGATGATCATCGTGAAGCCCGCTGTTTTCCAGACGACCATCAGGATGACGACGCCGAGTGCTGGCCAGAAACTTTCGAGCGGCCTCGGCGCGCTGTCGATGATGCCCGCTCCGCGCAGCAGCTGCGCAAAGACGCCGCTATCGGGATTGAGCAGCCACATCCACAATGTCGAGGCCGCCCCGAAGCCGATGACGACGGGCATGAAATAGATCGTGCGGAAAAAGCCGGCGATGCGCAGCGGCCGGTCGACGAGCAGCGCCAAAGGAAAGGCCACCAGGAAGATCGCAGCCGTGACGAGCACCGTGTAGAGCAGCGTGAAAGCCAGGGAATGCCAGAGCTGAGTATCGCCGATCAGCTCGGCATAGTTGGAAAGGCCGATGAACTTCGTCCGGCCGAGAAGCGGCCAGTTGTATAAGCTCATCCAGACCGTCATGACAAGCGGCACGAGGAAAAGCACGACGATGAACAGCAAGCCCGGCAGGATGAAGGCAAGACCAAGCCAACCCTTTGGCTCGGCTTCTCCGGTCGCGATTGCGCGCCTCCGGCTGCGAAGTGTCGAGGATACCACCGCAACTCCTCCTTCCGATTGAATGTCGAGATGTGAAATGGACGTCAGGGCATCCACGGATACCCTGACGAAACGCGTTGGCTTAGTTCGGATTGGTACGTTCAAGGATACGGGTGAAGTCGGCCTGCGTCTTGGCGATCGTTCCGTCGACATCGTCACCGAAGATCGTGCCCTGGATCAGATTGAGGAAGGGTCCGGTGCGGCTGACGAAGAGTTCGTCGGACGAAAATGTGTAGGGCGTGCGCGCCTTGGCGAGGATATTGTAGGCGACGAGATTGCGCTGGTCGAACTTCGCATAGGCTTCCGCTGCGAGGTCCGTGCGCGAAGGCATCCCCGATTCCTGGGTGATATAGACCTGCTGCTCGGGCTGCATGTAGAAATTGACGAAATCGAGCGCGACTTTCTTCTTCTCGTCGCTGATGCCCTTTATCAGGGAAAGCGTATCGCCGCCGGCAAAGCTCGATTCACCGCCCTTCGGCCCCGGGATCGGTGCGACGGCGAATTTCACGTCGGGATATTTGCTGGTCAGCAGATTGACGATGTAGGAGCCGGTCATCAGGATGCCGACCTTGCCCGAGGCGAAGGCCTCGACGGCATTGTTGCCGTTGCCGGAACGCGAGGTCGGATGGATCGCACCGGCCTTCCACATATCGCGATAGGCAGCGATGGTCTCGCGCAGCGCCGGCGTATCGACCGTGGCGCTGCGGCCGTCATCGCTCAGCACATCGGCATTGGCGGCCCAGAGATGCGGCAGGAAATCGTAGATCAGCCAGCTTCCCGAATTAGCGACAAAATAGAAGCCATAGGTCTCGTTGCCGAGCGCGGCGATCTTCTTGGCGTCGGTGGCAATCTCCTCCATCGACGCCGGCGCCTTGTTCGGATCGAGGCCGGCCTTGGTGAACAGATCGGTATTATAAGCAATGATCGAGGCATCCGGCAGGGCCGGCACGCCGTAGATCTTGCCGTCATAGGTGGCAAGGCGGATGTGGGACGGGCTCATGGCCGCGGAATAAGGCAGGCCCTTCACGAAGTCGGATATATCCTCGAGACCATCCGCGGCGGCAAAGGTCGGGAGATAGATCAGGTCGAGCACGGCACCGTCAGGAGCCGCGCTGCCGGCAATCGCCGCACCCAGCTTCGGCACCATCTGCTCCGCCGTGATCTGGGTGACATTGACCTTGTCGGAGTGAGAGGCGTTGTATTTGTCGGCCAGTCCCTGAAGGACGGCGCCGGACGACGTGCGCACCCATAGGGTGATTTCTTCGGCGCCGGCGAGAGAAGAGCTTGCCAGCAGTGCAAGAGCGGTGATCGTCGTTTTCAGTCGAAGCATGCTTGTTCCCCTTTTTCTCGTTCAGGCCTCAGGCCATCGGACAAAATGGACGTTAGATCAGAAATTTTTTGGTATCGACAGTCTGTGTGCAAAAATCTGACGCGCGTGTGATAAAACCTTTTAACAGCACATTTTTTTCTGCTAAAAGCTTTTAGCATGAATCGACTGCGAGGCGGCACTTGAAGAATACGGGCGATCGAAGACGGACGATTTATGACGTGGCTAAGGCTGCAGGCGTCAGCATTTCGACGGCGTCAAACGCACTGAACGACACCGGCCGGACGAATGCCGAAACACGCGGGCGGGTCCGGCGCGTGGCGGAGGAGATCGGATTTCGGCCCAATGCACTCGCCCGTGGGTTGCTGAGCAAGCGAAGCCATGCGATCGGCATGCTGACGAACGACACCTATGGCAGACTGACGCTGCCGATGGCGGCCGGGGTATCGGAGGTGCTGGTCGATCACGGCGTATCCGTCTTCCTCTGCGCCACGAACAATGATCCAAGGCTCGCCCAGCTGCACCTGGAGGCGCTTCTCGACCGGCAGGTCGACGGCATCATATTCACCGCGACCCGCCTTGACCTCACGCCGCCGGTCCAGCTGTCCCGCTTGCCGATACCCGTCGTCTACGTCTTTGCCGAGGGGCCGGCTGACAGCGTCACCTTCTTTCCGGATGACGAACAGGGCGCCCGCCTCGCCGTCGATCACCTGAAAGAGCTCGGTCGATCGAGGATCCTCCACATCACCGGGCCACGGGATTACCTCGCCGCTCGCATCCGCGCCCAATCCTATCTTGACGCCTGCGGCGACGGTGCCGAAGCGATGTTCGGCGACTGGTCGGAGGAATGGGGTCACGAGGCCGTTCAGACGGTGTTTGCCCGGCCCGGCGCAAAGCCCGACGCCATCTTCTGCGGCAGCGACGAGATCGCCCGCGGTGTCATCGATGCGCTGCGCGACCTCAATGTGGAGATTCCCACGGATGTCGCCGTGGTCGGCTTCGACAATTGGGAGGTCGTCGCACGGCAAACGCGCCCGCCGCTGACCACCATCGACATGGAGCTGAAGGAACTGGGCCATCGCGCCGGCCTGGCAATCCTCAGCCTCTCCAAGGGTGAACCGGTCCCTGCCGGCATCACCAAATTGCCGTGTCGCCTGGTCGTGCGGCAGTCTTGCGGCAGCCCCCTTCGATCCGAGTGAAAACGACGGCAACGAACAGAGACACAGCGGCGCCGCGCTATTGTCTATCCGTGGAATTGCCGGAACGGGTCAGGCTGTTGCGGCTGACCAGTGACGGTATCTGGAAAATATGCTCGGAAGCGGTGCGGCCTTCTATTCTGGAAATGAGGGCCCGGGTGGCGACCTGACCGAGTTCCCTGCCCGACTGATCGATGCTTGCGAGATTGACGAGGCCGAGTGCTGCGGTCGGCGAATTGTCGTATCCGATGACGGCGAGATCTTCGGGGACGCGCACGCCCATCTCCATAGCCAGGCTCAGAAGGGTGATCGCGTCGAGGTCGCTCCAGCAGAATACGGCGCGCGGCCTGTCCTTCCTCGATAGAAATTTTCGCATCGCCTCTTCCCGCTTTGGCGAAGCAATGGGAATTTTGCTGATCGCTGGCGAGGAGCCGAGCCCGCCACGCTGCATCGCCCGGCGAAACCCGATCTCACGCTGTCGGACGACGGAGACCGCGTGCCCCTGGCGCTCGCCAAGGCTCAGCATTTCGATGTCGCGATAGCCACAGGCCAGAAGCGCTTCCACGGCGATCTCCGCGCCGCGCTGATCGTCTGCGTTGACGGTATCGAAGGCCGTGGCACTGGCATCGTGGTAACCGACCGCGACGATCGGTATCTGGACTGCGAACTTTGCGAGGATCTCCGAGGGCAACCGCGGCGCAACAAGGATAAGGCCGTCCATCTTGTAGTCGATCATCGACTCGATCAACGACGTCTCCAGCTGTACACGCGCATCGCTGACGCCGATCATCGCTTGGTAGTGCGAAGGCGCCAGCACCCCGTTCACGCCGGCAATCACCTCCGGAAGGAAAGGATTGCGGATATCGATCAGGAGCACGCCGATGGTGAAACTCCGGCCACGCAGCCCTCGTGCCGCCCGCGAGGGGCGATATGCGAGGGCCTCGATGGCATCAGTCACCCTTGCGCGCAGCGCATCACTGACGCCATAGGCATTTCGCATCACCTTGGAAACCGCTGCGACCGATACGCCTGCGTGAGTTGCCACCGTCCGGATCGTCACGCGATCGTTTCGTTGCGGCTTTTGTTTTTCTTCGATTGACATGAAATCTCTGGCTTGCTGCGGATCGTCAACATCGCCCGCAGAACCACCATGGCAGACTGGCAACGAAAATTCTATTGCGCTTCCGAAGAAAATGTAGAACGTTATATGGAGAACGTTCTACAACTCGTCGGGAGGACTTGATGAACTTTCAGCCGGCAGCCATCAGCGGCAACCTCGTTTCGCGTGCCTGGTCCGGGGATATGATCGCGCCACTATCGGATGGCGGTCAGGGAACGGCCGCAAGCTTCGTCTGCAAGACTTTCGAACATGATGGCGCCAAGCTTCCCGTCGAGCTCTTCATCTCCGCACTTGGCCTCTACCGCTGCTTCGTCAACGGCGTTCGTGTCGGCAACGACCTGTTGACTCCAGGTTGGACGAACTACGACGATCGCCTTGCCTATCAGCGATACGACGTCTCAAACCTGCTCAAGCCGGGCCTCAACCGCATCGAGATCTGGCTTGCCGACGGATGGTATCGGTCGCCTTTGATGTGGGGCGCCCAGGCGATCCCGAATTGCTGGGGCGACAGGATCGGCGCCATTGCGGATCTGATCGGACCGGATGGCACCGTTCTTTCCACCGACACCACATGGCGAAGCGGCCTTCTGCCGATCCTGAAGTCCGGAATCTACTTCGGCGAAATCTATGATGCCCGGCAGGAAAGCTGCGTCGAGACCCACGGCACCGAGAAGCTGGCCTTCGACACGGCGCTGCTTGTCGCGCATGAAACTTCTGCGGTGCGCGAGTTGCGGCCACTCGCCCCTGTGGAAAGCTGGACCGACGATGAGGGCAGGACCGTCTACGATTTCGGCCAGAATGCCGGCGGCTATGTCAGATATACGGTCCGCGGAACCACCGGTGCCGAAGTCCGGGTGGAGCATTCGGAGGTACTCGGCCCTGATCGTCATTTCGACAATCGCAACTATCGCTCGGCCGCCGCGCACACCGTCTACACGCTGCAGGGGGACGGCGACGAGACCTACGCACCGCATTTCACCTTCCACGGCTTCCGTTATGCCAGGGTGACGATCAAGGGCGATGCGAAGATCCTCGCAATCGCGTCCATCCCGATCTCGTCGGTGCCCGAGCCTGCCGGCGGTTTCACCTCGGGCAATGCGCTGGTCAATCGCCTCGTCGAGAATACCATCTGGTCGCAGCGCGCCAATTTCGTCGAAGTGCCGACCGATTGCCCGCAGCGCGACGAGCGCCTCGGCTGGACGGGCGACGCCCAGGTGTTTGCCGCAACCGCATGCTGGCTGAGCGACAGCCAATCGTTTCTGAGGAAGTATCTGCGGGATGTGATGGCTGATCAGCGCGAGGACGGCGCAGTCTCGCACTTTTCACCGGATCCGACGCGCTTGCATCCGGCCAATTTCCCGGGCTATGCCGGCTCGACCGGCTGGGGCGACGCGATCGTCGTCATCCCCTGGGTACTCTATACCCATTACGGCGACCGGGCCGTCCTGTCGGAGTGCCTGGATTCCATGGTGCGCTGGGTCGATTTCGTCTGGTCGATCTCGGATGGTCCGCTCGTGCGTCCGCCGTCGCGCTGGGGCGACCGCGGCTTCACCTTCGGCGACTGGCTGCAGCCGGTCGGCGACAATCGAAAGCCTCGTCCGACGATCGCAGACGACTGCGCGGCCACGCTCTACCACTTCATCTCGACCGATCTTCTGGCAAGGATCGCAGCCACTCTCGGCGAGCATGCGCTTGAAGAAAAGATGAAACAGCGCGCAAACGAGATCCAGCGGGCATTCACCAACGAGTTCATCACGCCAGCGGGACGGCTCGCACACAACGACCAGACGTCCTACGCGCTTGCCTTCCTCCACGACCTGATCCCGGCGGAGCACATGCAAGCCGCACAGCAGCATTTCCGGCAGGTGATCATCGATGCCGACTACAAGATCGGCACCGGCTTCATCGGCACGCCCGCCCTGCTGCCGGCGCTGACGAAGCTCGGCATGGACGATCTGGCCGAAAAGGTCTTCCTGCAGGAGGATGTACCGGGCTGGCTCTACCAGGTCTCGAAGGGAGCGACGACGATCTGGGAGCGCTGGGATTCCATGGCGCCTGACGGCACCATCTACGAACCTGATATGAACAGCTACAACCACTATGCCTATGGCGCTGTCTGCCAGTGGCTGTTCGAAAGCATCGCCGGAATTTCGCCGAGCCCGAGCGCGCCCGGATTTGCCGAGGTGATCGTCGATCCCGCGCCGATTCCGTCCCTTTCGCCGGTTTCGGCCTATCATGATATCAACCAGGGACGCATTGAGGCCGGCTGGCATTGCGACGGCAACAAGGTCACCTATGTGCTGACGCTTCCGGAAGGCTGCATCGGCCGGTTCCGGCCCGGAAAACGGCATCAAAACCCGTCGCTCAACGGAGAGCCTGTCGTCGAGGAAGCCGTTCTTCCCCCTGGAACGCACCAGCTGGTCTTTTCCCTACCCAATTCTTGAGGAGCATACACGTCACACCGTTCAGAGGAGGAAGGTCATGACATATCGGATAAAACTCATTCTTGCGGGCGCGTCCGCGCTTTTGGCACTGGTCGCGGCTGGTCCGTCGCATGCAGGCACCACGCTGTCATTCCTGATCGACAACAACCCGGACACCGTCGCGGCGGCCGAGGCACTGGTTGCCGCCTATCAGGCAAAGGCACCCGACGTGACGATCGAAATCGAGCCGCGGGCCGGTGGCGGCGAAGGCGACAACATCATCAAGACGCGCCTGGCGACGGGGGAGATGTCCGATGTGTTTCTCTACAATTCCGGCTCGCTGCTACAGGCGCTGAAGCCGACACAGACGCTTGTCGACCTGAGCGACCTGTCGTCGCAAGCGAAGGTCGACGAAGGTTTCAAATCGGTCGTCCGTGCCGATGGCAAGGTCTATGGCGTGCCCTTCGGCACGGCGATGGCGGGCGGGATCCTCTACAACAGGAAAATCTACCAGGACCTCGGCCTCTCCGTCCCGAAGACATGGGCGGACTTCATGGCGAACAACGCGAAGGTCAATGCTGCCGGAAAGGTCGCCGTGGCACAGACCTATCGCGATACCTGGACCTCGCAGCTGTTCGTTCTGGCTGACTATTACAACCTGCACGCGGCCGTACCGAACTTCGCCGCAGACTATACCGCCAACAAGGCAAAATACGCAGAGACGCCTGCGGCCCTGAAGGGCTTCGAACGGCTGAAGGACGTTCACGACGCCGGTCTGATGAACGAAGATTTTGGCGCGGCAAGCTACGACGATGGCCTGAGAATGGTGGCAACCGGCGAGGCAGCGCATTATCCAATGCTGAGCTTCGCGGTCGGCGCGCTCAAACAGAATTATCCCGAAAACCTCAACGATGTCGGCTTTTTCGCGCAGCCGAGCGACGACGCCGCAACCAACGGTTTGACGGTCTGGATGCCGCCAGCCCTTTACATTCCGCTGACCAGCCAGCACGCTGAGGAAGCACGGAAATTCGTCGATTTCGCCGGAAGCGTCGAGGCCTGCAAGATCATGGTGGAAACCAATGCCGTTCAGGGGCCCTCCCTGATCGACGGCTGCGACCTGCCAGCCAACGTGCCGCCTGCGATAAAGGACATGCTCCCCTATTTCGAGGCCAAGGACAAAACGACCCCGGCGCTGGAATTCGTGTCGCCGATCAAGGGACCGGCTCTCGAGCAGATCACCGTCGAAGTCGGCTCCGGTATTCGCCAGCCGGCCGACGCGGCAAAGCTCTATGACGACGACGTGCGCAAGCAGGCCAAGCAGCTCGGCCTGCCCAACTGGTAGCGGCCTTTCGGGTCAATTAACCTCGCTCCTACAGGGGCGAGGTTCCACCCGATCGAAGAGGTAGTCATGACCGAGACACGCCCCCGCTCGCGCAAATCGCCCTACCCGCTGTGGTTTTTCATTCCGGCCGCAATCATCTACGGCGTGCTGTTTCTGGTTCCCACGGTATCCTCTCTCTGGTTCAGCCTCACACGCTGGGATCTTTCGACCGCCGAATTCATCGGGCTCGAAAATTTTCAGCAATTCTTTTCCGAACCATTCCTGGTCAAGGGATTGGTCAACACGCTGATCTATGCCGTGACTACATCCGGCCTGAAGACGGGCTGCGGGCTGCTGCTTGCCGTGCTCCTGACCAGCAATATCTTTGCCCGCGGCTTCCTGCGCACGCTGGTCTTCTTTCCCGTCCTGGTCTCGACGATCGGTATCGGCATCACCTTCACGGTGATGATGCATCCGACCAAGGGCATCATCAATGTCACGCTCGAGACGCTCGGCATTCCCGGCCCGGGATGGCTCACCAATCCGGCGCTGGCGCTATTTTCGGTGGCTTTGGTCGATGTCTGGAAGGGTGTCGGCCTCGCCACCTTGATCTTCATCGCCGGGCTTGCCGCGATCAGCCCCGATTATTATGAGGCCGCGCGGATTGACGGCGCCACGCGTCTCCAGCAATTTTTCCGGATCACCCTGCCGCTCGTGCGTCCCGCCACTGTCATCGTGGTGACATTGTCGTTGATCGGCGGGCTTCGATCCTTCGATCTGATATGGGCCATGACCCGCGGCGGGCCTGGTTTCTCCTCCGATGTGATCGCCTCGGTCATCTATAAGCAGTACCAGGCGGGTTTCTACGGCCTGTCGACGGCCGGAAACGTCATCCTGTTTGCGCTGATCGCCGTAATCATCCTGCCATTCACCCTTTGGTTCAACCGGCGCGAGGTCGAGGAATGAGAAACGTCCGCCCTTACGTGACCGGCGCGATAGCCCTTGCGGTGGCGGCCGTCATCTTCGTCATGCCCTTCGTTTTCGTCGCTCTCCAGGCGGTCAAATCGAAATCGGAAGCGTCTCGCCTCGATTTCGAATTGCCCGAACATTGGCTGTTCTGGGATAATCTGGTCGCCGTCTTCAAGGCGCGCGACTACCAGCTCGCGCTCGCCTATTTCAACTCCACGCTGATCACCGTGGCCTCCGTCACGATCCTGATCCTGCTGTCGGCAATGGTCGGATATGTGATGCAACGCCGCAAGACCGTCTGGAACAAGGTGGCCTCCATTGCCCTGTTCATGGGTCTGATGATGCCGCCAGCCGTCGTGCCCACCATCGGCCTCTTGCAGGAGATCGGTCTCTTCAAGACCATGACCGGGATGATCCTGATCCAGGTCGCCTATAATCTCTCGTTCTCGACATTGCTCTACCGGTCATTCATTTCGACCATACCACGCGACCTCGACGAGGCGGCGCTGATCGATGGCGCCAAGCCCCGACAGATTTTCTTCAGAGTGATCCTGCCGCTGCTGAAGCCGGTGACCGTCACCAATATCGTCGTGCAGTCGATCGCGATCTTCAACGATTTTACCAACCCGCTCTACTACCTTCCCGGCAAGGAGAACGTGACCGTGCAGCTGACGCTCTATAATTTCCAGAGCATGTATACGAGCCAGTACAATCTCCTCTTCATGAATATCCTCCTCGTGACGATCCCGCCTCTGGTCGTCTTCATCTTCTTCAACCGGCAGCTCGTCGCCGGCATGACGGCCGGCGCAGTAAAAGGGTAACCGAATGGCTGAGCTCACTCTCAAGCAAGTTCGCAAGAGCTTTGGCGCCCTTGAAGTCATCAAGGGAATAGATCTGGAGGTTGCTTCCGGCGAGTTCGTCGTTTTCGTCGGCCCGTCTGGATGCGGAAAATCGACGCTGCTGCGGATCATCGCCGGCCTGGAAGAAGCGACCTCAGGCGCGCTGACCATCGGCGGCAAGGACGTGACCTATGCTGAACCCTCCGAGCGCGGCATTGCCATGGTGTTCCAGAGCTACGCGCTCTACCCGCATATGACCGTTGCCGAGAATATCGGCTTCGGCCTTTCACTCGCCCGCCGCCCAAAGGCGGAAATCGCCGCCAAGGTCTCAGCGACGGCTGAAACGCTGCAGCTCACCCAGCTGCTGGAGAGAAAGCCGAAAGCACTCTCCGGCGGCCAGAGGCAGCGCGTCGCCATCGGCCGTGCGATCATCCGCGATCCCAAGGTCTTCCTGTTCGACGAGCCGCTCTCCAATCTCGACGCTTCGCTCAGAGCCCAGATGCGTCTTGAGATCGCCGATCTGCACGCCCGCCTGAAATCGACGATGATCTATGTCACCCACGACCAGGTCGAAGCGATGACGATGGCGGACAAGATCGTCGTCCTGAAGGGCGGCGCGGTCGAACAGATCGGCAGTCCAATGGAACTCTACCGCAATCCCGCGACACCATTCGTTGCCGGCTTCATCGGCAGCCCGAAGATGAACCTCTATGGCGGCGAGATAGCGCGGCGAATGAACTGCACGACCTACGGCATTCGCCCGGAACATATCAGGCTTTCGGAAGGTGCCGGGCAATGGCAGGGCAGGATCCGGCATGTCGAGCGGCTTGGCGCCGACGCCATCCTCTACCTCGACGTCCCCGAACTCGGCGAGATGGTGGTGCGCGCCGAAGGCGAGACGCCGTTTGCGCCTGGAATGACGGTCTGGGCAAATCCGGTCGAAGGAGCGGAACATCGGTTCTGAAGATGGCGAGCGCGCTATCAGCTCCACGCAGTGAACCATCACGCGATGGAATCGTTGCCGCTCGATCGATTCAGCATATTCATTGGACGCGTCGGCCGCCGTACGGGATTCTTGCGGCATGACCCAGGCAACCCATCCGACATTGCTTTTTCATGTAGATCCGGCGCGAAACATGGCGCGCTTCTATCTTCTGGCCGTCGAACCGACCCTGTTCGGCGGCAGCTCGCTCATGCGTTGCTGGGGACGCATGGGGACGAAGGGTCAGATGAAGATCGACCTGTTCGATACCGCGGTCGAAGCCAGGGAAGCATCCCGGACGCTGCTGCACGGCAAGCTCAAACGCGGATATCGGCGGAATGAGGAAAATTCATAGGCCGGTTCAGAACCGCTCGGGACGCAGCGACGTCAAATCGATAGCCGGTCTCTGTCCCGCAACCAGCTGGGAAACCAGATAACCGGTCAAAGCCGACAGCGTCAGGCCGAGATGGCCGTGGCCGAAGGCATAGGTGACGCTGGGCAAACGGCGGGAGCTGCCGATCACCGGCAGTGAATCCGGCATGGACGGGCGAAAACCCAGCCACTCGTCGCTGCCCTGTCCGGCGGCCGGCAGCAGCATTTTCACGCCGTCACGGATCATCGCGGTCCGCTTGAGGTTCAACGGAGCGGCAAGGCCGCCGAGTTCGACGGTTCCGGCCGCGCGCAATCCATCTGCCATCGGCACCATGTAGAAGCCGTGTTCGGGATAACAGACCGGGCGCGACAGCAGATTGCCCGCTTGCGGGAACAAGACGTGATAACCGCGCTCGGTGTCGAGCAGGACGCGATCGCCTATCGATGCGGTCAGCTTGCGCGAATGAGCGCCGGCGGCGACGACCGCATGGTCCGCAAGGATTTGCTTGCCCGCGATCCGCAGGCAGATGCCGTTGTCGCGCGGCTCGATCACCGAGACTTCGCCGCGGACGATCTCTCCTCCGCCGTTTACAACAGCTTGGGCGAGCGCGAAGGCGAGTTGCCTGGGGCTGGAAAACACATAGGCGTCCCGGAACAGCACGCCCTTGTGGTAAAGCGGCGCAAGATTAGGCTCCATGCTCTTGATATCGGCGCGGTCCAGCCGGTCCATGGCGACGCCATGGCGTTCACGCAGCCCGTTTTCGGCGTCAGCCGCCCGGAATTGCGCTTCGCTCTTGTAGAGATACAGGCAGCCGTCGTGCCGCTTCAGCCGTTCGGCACCGGCCGCAGTCACAAGCGGTTGCCAGGCGGCATCGGCGTGAGAAAGCAGCATCGCCAGTGTCCCGGCGATCCGCTCGACCTCGGCTTTCGTGCTCGACGCCAGGAAGGCGCGCAGCCACGGGACCAGTTGCGGCAGGTATCTCCAGACGATCGCCAGCGGACCGAGCGGATTGAGCAGCATGCCCGGCACATGCCAGATGACGCCTGACGTCGCGACGGGAACGACGCCGTGCGGCGCAAAGGTGCAGGCATTCCCGTAGGAACAGGCCTGCCTGTAGGATGCATCGCCCAAGGGCGGCGCCGGATCGATAATCGTGACCCGGTGCCCCATTCTTTGCAGCCAGAGGGCAGAGCAGAGGCCGACCAGTCCGGCACCGACAACGGCCACATGCCGGCGCTCGGCGTCGGGCAAGGGCTGAAGCTCCGGCAGCGGCTTGTTCATCGCCTAGACCAAGCCTGCCAGAGCGCGGGGACGATCGTTCAGCGTGGCGGCAATGATGCGCAGGGCCGTTGCAAGTTCGTCGCGCGACGATGCGCAGCCGACATTGACGCGAACGGCATGCTCCACCGGCTGGCGGTCACAGGCAAAGGCGGTGGCGGCCATGACGGCAACCCCATGGGCGCGCAGATTGGCGGCAAAATCCTCGCATCGCCATGGCGCCGGCAGCCGGAGCCAAAGAAACATGCAGCGCGGATCGGCGGAGAAGGAATGGCCGGCAAGGATCGTCGTGACGATCGCATGGCGCGCGCGCAGCTCCGCAAGCTGGGCCTTCAGGATCGCTTCGGCCGTGCCATCTTCCAGCCAGCGGGTCGCAAGCAGCAGCGGCAGCGGAGAGGGCATCCAGGCGGTCGTGCGGACCGCCTCGGCGGACAGCAGCGCCCGGCCGGGCGGGCACAAGAGATAGCCGACCCGCAGACCCGGTGCCAGCGCCTTGGAGAGTGCTGATATATGGTAGGTTCTGCTTGGAGCAAGCGTGATCAGGGCGCTTGCGCGGGTCCCGAGCATCGGTCCATAGACATCGTCCTCGATGATGACGAGATCGTGCTTTTCCGCGACGTCGACCAATTCCCGCCGGCGAGCCTCGCTCATGGTGACGACGGTCGGATTGTGCATCGAGGGAACCGTGAAGACGGCGCGCACGCTCTCCCGGCCGCAGATATCGTCAAGCTCCGCCGCCGACATGCCCTGATCGTCACTTCCGATGCCGATAATGCGGAAGCGGAACATCTGGGCAAGCGCGATCAGGCCATAATAGGTCAGCCGATCGCAGACGATGGTGTCGCCGGGCTCTATCAGGCTGCTGATCACCGCCAGCAAAGCATGCTGGGCGCCACTGGTGACGACGATATCGTCTTCGGACGGATCGAAGCCGTTGAGCGATATCCACTTTCTCGCGGCGTGGCGCGCCCAGGCAGGACCTTCCGGCGGCTGATACTCCTGCATCTGGCGGAAGCGCCGGTCCGATGAAAGGTCCGGCAGGGATTGGGCGAGGCGCTGCTGGAAATCGTCGACGGCCGGCCGGTTGACCGTCAGGTCTATGACACCGGACGGGTTCGCCGCTCGGTCGACCCGCGGCATGGCGCCGTCGCCCATGACGATCGTGCCGCGCCGGGTGCTGCCCATCACAAGATTGAGGTTCTGCAATTCGCGGTAGGCGCGCGTGACGGTGGAGACGTTGAGCGACCGCTCCCGCGCCAGGTCGCGCTGCGGCGGGAGCTGGCTGCCGGGAGGCAAGGCGCCCGAACGGATCTTCGCCTCGAGCTCGCTTGCGAGCTCCAGATAGGCCGGTATCCGCGTTTCCCGCTCCTGATTTGTCCGGGTCACTTCCGATCTTTCAGACATACAATTCCTGTAATAGGGTCCAACTTCCATATGCCAGGCGCAGCGCATTTAAGCACAGATCCCGCGATTCAGCATGGTTTCGTGCGACATAGCATGCTTTTCCGGTGTTTTCGAGATCTGCAGCCGCCACCATACAAAATTATTTGTGTGGCTTGACAAGCGGAAACAGACCGAGACAATATGACCTTGCATCGAGACAAAGAGGCAGGGACCCGGCCGATGCAAACAGGAGGACTTCATGAGCGAGCGCTTCATTGCTTTCGACGGCGTGCGTAAATCCTATGACGGCGTCAGCTATGTCGTGCGCGGCTTGGACCTCGACGTCGCCAAAGGCGAGTTTCTGACCCTTCTCGGCCCTTCCGGATCCGGCAAGACCACGACACTGATGATGCTGGCCGGTTTCGAGGCGCCGACCGACGGGACGATCACCCTTGCCGACAACAGGATCGACAGTGTCCCGCCGCATCGCCGCAATATCGGTGTCGTGTTCCAGAATTACGCGCTGTTCCCGCATATGACCGTCGGCGAGAATGTCGCTTTCCCGCTGAAAATGCGCCGGCTCGGCAAGGCTGAGATCACCGAGCGGGTGCGCCGCGCGCTCGACATGGTGCGCATGGCGAGCTTCGAAACGCGGCGGCCCAACCAGCTTTCCGGCGGACAGCAACAGCGCATCGCGCTTGCCCGCGCCCTCGTCTTCGAGCCGCAGCTTGTGCTGATGGACGAGCCGCTCGGTGCGCTCGACAAGCAGCTTCGCGAGCATATGCAGCTCGAGATCAAGCACCTGCATGCCCGCCTCGGCATCAACGTCGTCTACGTTACCCACGACCAGAGCGAGGCACTGACCATGTCCGATCGGGTCGGCGTGTTCAATGACGGCATCCTGCAGCAGATCGCGCCGCCGCATGAGCTCTACGAGACGCCGGCAAACCCCTTCGTCGCAACCTTTATCGGCGAGAACAATGCGATATCAGGCGAGGTCGTCGCGATCGAAAATGCGGTCTGCCGAATTCGCGCGCCCGATGGTTCGATCATTACCGGCCAGGCCGGAGAAGGATTGAAGGAAGGCGCACGGGCAACGCTGGTATTGCGGCCCGAGCGGATTCAGCTGGCGCCCGCAGCCGAGGTTCCGAACCGGTTTACGGCGACGCTCAAGGAAATCATCTATCACGGCGATCATGTCAGGTTGCGCGTCTCAGCCTGTGGCTGCGACGACGTCTTCATCAAAGTGGCAGCCGCCCAGGACATTCCGGTTCATGCGCCAGGCGCGAATACCGTCATCGGCTGGACGCCGGAGGATTGCCGCGTCCTCGCGCTCTCCTGACCGGACATTCATTCTTTCGCAAACGCAGCTACAAAAAGGGGAACCACCATGATGCGTTTAAACTGCATGCTTCTCAGTTCCGTCATGACTCTTGCCATCGCAGGAGCCGCATTTGCCGAGGACACGCTGACCGTCACATCCTGGGGCGGCGCCTATACGAAGAGCCAGGAGGAGGCCTTCTTCAAGCCCTTCGCCAAGGAAACCGGCACCAAGATCCTCCAGGATGAATGGGACGGCTCGACCGCCAAGCTGAAGGGCATGGTCGAAACCGGCCAGGTGACCTGGGATGTCGTCGATGTCGAACCCAGCCATGCGCTGCAAGGCTGCGACGAAGGCTGGCTCGAAACGATCGACTATTCGAAGCTCGGCGGCAAGGACGCCTTCATCGACGGCGCCGCGATGGATTGCGCGGTCGCGACGATCGTCTTCGGCACCATCTATGCCTATGATGCCGCCAAGTTCCCGAATGGCGGGCCAACGACCATGGCCGATCTGTTCGACACGACCAAGTTCCCCGGGCCGCGAGCCTTGCGCAAGTCGCCGAAGACTACGTTGGAATTCGCGCTGATTGCCGACGGCGTCAAACCCGCCGAAGTGTACAACGTGCTCGGAACGCCGGAGGGCGTCGACCGCGCCTTCAAGAAACTCGACACCATCAAGAAGGATGTGAAGGTCTGGTGGACGGCAGGCGCGCAGCCGCCGCAGCTTCTCGCCGACGGCGAAGTCGTGATGACCACCGCGTGGAACGGCCGCATCTACGATGCCGTCAAGAACAGCGGCAAGAACTTCAAGATCGTCTGGGACGGCCAGGGAATGGACTTCAATCTCTGGGCCGAGCCGAAAGGCTCGAAGAACAAGGAACTGGCGGACAAATTCGTCGCCTTCACCGTCAATCCCGACGTGATGGCGCAGCAGTCCAAATACATCTCCTATGGCCCGACCCTGAAAGCGGCCATCGCCAAGGTTCCGGCGGATATTCTCGTCGATCTGCCGACCGCGCCTGACAATACGAAGAACGCATTTGTCGTCTCCTCCGAGTTCTGGGCCGATCATGATGAGGAGTTGACCGAACGCTTCAACAAGTGGCTCGCACAGTAACCTCGTCGGGCGGACGAGTGCCCCCTGGCTTCGTCCGCCCCTTTCTCTACCGCAGGAAGGCATGAGCGATGGTGATCGCGACAATGAATGAAGGCGACGGCTCGATGATTGCCGCCCGCACGCGGGTGAAAAGCCTCGGCAGTGCGAAAAGCAAGGCGCAGCTGAGGGCGCTGCTGCTGGTCGCGCCGCTGTTGATCTTCCTACTGCTCGTCTTCGTCCTGCCCATTGTCCTGTTGTTGACGCGCGCGGTCGACAACAGGGCGGCTTCCGCCGCCCTGCCCTACACGATGTCGGCTCTTTCCGGCTGGGATGAACAATCTGCGCCCGACGAAGCGCTGTTTGCCGCCTTTGCCACCGATCTGAAACAATCGCCGCGCGACCAGATCGCCGAGGTGGCCAAGCGTCTCAACTATTACGAGACGGGCATGCGCTCGATGCTCTTGAAAACCGCCCGCACGATCCGCGACGCGAAGCCGCCCTACAAGGCCGCTTTTGTCGCCATCGATCCCAAGTGGGAGACGCCGCACTACTGGACGCTCATCAAGAACGCATCGCCGCCCTTCACCGACTATTACCTGCTCGCCTCGCTCGACCTGGAGCGCGACGCGTCAGGCGCCATCGGCAGGGTCTCAGCGGAGAATGCGGTGCATGTCGATGTCCTGATCCGCACATTCATCGTCAGCGCTTCGGTCACCGTGATCTGCCTGTTTCTCGGCTATCCCCTCGCCGCCCTGATTGCCCGGTCGAAAGGGGCGGTAGCCAATACGCTGCTGATCCTGGTGCTCCTGCCGTTCTGGACCTCGCTTCTGGTTCGCACCAGCGCCTGGGTCGTCCTGCTGCAGGGACGCGGCGTGATCAACTCGGCGCTCATCTGGCTCGGCCTGATCGACCCCGCGCATCCCCTCGACCTGATCTACAATCGCATCGGCGTGCTGATTGCCATGACCCATATTCTGCTGCCCTTCATGGTGCTGCCGATCTATAGCGTCATGAAGAGCATACCTCCAGTCTATCTGCGTGCCGCCTCGTCACTCGGCGCGCCGCCGATATCGGCCTTTCTCCGCATATACCTGCCGATGAGCATGCCTGGTGTCAGCGCCGGCGGGCTGCTCGTCTTCATCCTGGCGCTTGGCTATTACATCACCCCGGCTTTGGTCGGCGGGCCGGGAGACCAGATGGTGAGCTATTTCATCGCCTATTACTCCAATCAGGTCACCAACTGGGGCATGGCGGCGGCTTTGAGCACCATCCTGCTGGTGGCGGTGCTGATCCTCTACGCCGTCTACAATCGCATCGTCGGCATCGACCGGCTGAGGATAGGCTGATGACGAATTTCCTTTCTTTCCCGCGGCTGTTTTCGATCCTCTTGTGGCTGGTTGGCGGCCTCGTGATCCTCTTTCTGATCGCGCCGATCGTGGCGATCGTGCCGCTCTCCTTCAATGCCGAGCCGTTCTTCACCTATCCCATGCCCGGCCTGTCGCTCCGCTGGTATCGCGAATTCTTCGATTCCAACGTCTGGCAGCTGGCGCTGAAAAACAGCATCATCGTCGCCGTCTTCGCCACGCTTCTGTCGACCTTTCTCGGCACCCTTGCCGCGATCGGCCTCAGCCGGCCCTCCTGCCCGGCGCGTGCAGCGCTGACCGCCATTCTGATTTCGCCGATGATCGTACCGGTCATCGTTTCGGCGGTCGGCATCTACTATGCCTTCGCGGCCGTCGGGCTGCTCAACAGCCTGACCGGGCTGGTGCTGGCGCATACGGCGATCGGCGCCCCTTTCGTGGTGATCACCGTGACCGCGACGCTCGCAAGCTTCGATCACAATCTGATGCGGGCGGCATCCAGTCTCGGCGCAGCCCCTGTTGAAGCGACGTTGCGCATCATGCTGCCGGTCATTGCGCCGGGGGTGGCGTCCGGCGCCCTCTTCGCCTTCGTGACATCATTCGACGAAGTGGTGATTGCACTGTTCATCGCCGGTTCCGAAGAACGCACGCTGCCACGCCAGATGTGGAGCGGCGTGCGCGAAACGCTGAGCCCGACGATCGCCGCCGTCGCCACGCTCCTCATCCTGTTTTCGACGCTGTTCCTCGCCACGATCCAATGGCTGCAGCGACGCGCCGAACGCCAGAAGATTGCGCATAGGGATTAATTCAGGGGGTTGAGCATGCAGATCGAACGCTACGAAACCGGAAAGCGGATGAGCCAGGCCGTGACCTGTGGCGGCTTTGTCTTTCTCGCAGGCCAGGTCGCCATCGACGCGCCGGGCACCTCCGTCCGCGAACAGACGACCAACATCCTGGCGCGGATTACGCGGCTTCTGGAAGGCGCGGGCAGCAATCCGACACGGATCCTCAGCGCGACGATCTGGCTTGCTGACATGTCCGAGTTCGAAGAGATGAATATCGTCTGGGATGCCTGGGTGCCTTCGGGCCATGCGCCGGCGCGCGCCACCGTCGAAGCAAAGCTCGCCGGGCCGGAATTCACTGTCGAGATCGGCATCATCGCAGCGATCGGAAACTGATGGTTCGTGCCTCCGTCATCTTGCGGGACGGATAGGAATTCGGAAAACTCAAGCTCTCATTTGTGGCAATGCATCGCCGGCCAATGATAGAAGCGGCGCATAGTCGGCTTCGGAAAGCACTGAAAAATCAACGAGCCCGAGTGTAGCGCGCATAGCGGCCAGCGATGGCTCCTTGATCGCGGCGCTAAGCGCATTTCGCAGGAACAGGACTCTGTCGTCCGATGCATCGCCTGAGGTGATGAATGGCAGACCCGGGCCTTTGGGCGTTTCGGCAATGATGCGGATCGCGTGGAGATGGCCGGGATCGAAGCGGCGAATATTCGCATAGGTGACGCAATCGATGGCCGCACTCTCCGCCCTGCCTTCGACAACGGCAGCAATGCTGCCGCGATGGCTGCCCGTTTCGATAATCCGGCCAAAGAAACGGCCGCTGTCGGCAAGCGGCGCGACCGCCGCGCGAAAGAAATTGCTGCCGGAATTGCTGTCAGGGCTATTGATCGCAGCCGTGGTGCCCCGCAAATCCTCGGGCGAGCAAACGGGAGAATCCTTGGCGACGACAATGAAGCTGCGCATCAACGGGCCGTCGCAGCCGGGATGGTCATAGATCGGCGTCGCCACCAGGCGGACCCTGCCGCGCAGGCTCTTCGCAAAGGGATAGCCGCATGCCTGCGACAGAAGCAGATCCGGCCGCAGCCAGGCTTCATCGTAGGGAACCGTCTGATCGAGCCTTTCAGGCAAGTCCTTGAGGCCGGCATTCGAGAGATAATGCCGGAGGAACGACCACAGCTCGGCCGTCGCATCCGCGAGCGGCTTCGATGTGACATACATGGCGATGCTGACGAGAGGCATCCGGTCTTCCCTGCGACGAGGCGCAAGCATCGACCAGATCAGGCAATGCCGCCGAGGCATACATATTTGAGCTCGGTATATTCGTCCAATCCGTGCCTCGACCCTTCGCGACCGAGACCCGACATTTTCACACCGCCGAACGGAGCCTCGGCCGTGGAGACAAGACCGGTATTGACGCCGACCATCCCATATTCGAGGGCTTCGGCCACGCGAAATACCCGCGACAGATCGCGGGCGTAAAAATACGAAGCGAGCCCGAACTCGGTGTCGTTTGCCTGTTCGATGACGTCCTCTTCGTCGCGGAAACGGAAAAGCGGTGCAAGCGGCCCGAAGGTTTCCTCGCGGGCGACCTGCATGCCGGCAGCAACATCGCGCAGGATCGTCGGCTCGAAGAAATGGCCGCCGAGCGCGTGGCGTTTGCCGCCTAAGACGATCCCGGCACCCTTTGAAACGGCATCGCTGATATGGCTTTCGACCTTGGCGACGGCATTGTCGTCGATCAGCGGGCCAAGCACGACGTCACGGTCGAGACCGTTGCCGACTTTCAAGCCCGAAACGGCCGCGGCGAGCTTGGCGGCAAACGCCTCGTAGACGCCGTCCTGGACATAAAGCCTATTAGCGCAGACGCAGGTCTGGCCGTTGTTGCGGAACTTGGCGATGAGCGCGCCTTCGACGGCAGCATCGAGATCAGCGTCGTCGAAGACGATGAAGGGTGCATTGCCGCCAAGCTCGAGGCCGAGCTTTTTGATCGTCGGCGCGCATTGCCGGTAAAGCAGTTCGCCAGTCCGAGTGGAGCCCGTGAATGTCAGAACCCGAACGTCGCGGCTTGCCGTCAGCGCCCCGCCAATTGCCGCTGCATCACCCGTGACGATGTTGAGAAGCCCAGGCGGTAGGCCGGCGCGCTCAGCGAGAACGGCGATCGCAATGGCGGAGAATGGCGTCTGTAGCGCCGGCTTGAGAACCACGGCACAGCCGGCGGCAAGCGCGGGGCCAATCTTGCGGGTGATCATCGCGTTCGGAAAGTTCCAGGGCGTGATCGCGGCCACTACGCCTGCGGGCTGGCGCAGCACGAGGATCCGCTTGTCAGGCTGATGTCCCGGTACGACCTCGCCGTTGATGCGTCTCGCCTCTTCGGCGAACCATTCGATGAAGCTCGCACCATAGGTGATCTCCCCCTTGGCCTCGGCCAGGGGTTTTCCCTGTTCCAGCGTCAGGATCATCGCCAGATCATCGCGGTTTTCGATCATCAGCCGGTGCCATGCCTTGAGAACGGCGGCGCGCTCACCGGCGGTCTTCTTCGCCCAAAGCTTCTGGGCGATGACCGCGGCGCGGATGGCATCTTCCGTTTCCGCGGCGCCGAGGTCGGGGACCACCCCCAGCGGCTCGCCTGTCGCCGGATTGCGGACCGTCGCCGCCTTGCGGCCTTCCGCTTCGATCCAGCGATCGGCAATGGGGCATGCCTGACGGAACAGCGAGGGATCATTGAGCTTCATATGACAACTTTCAACAGAATACGTGAGCGGCACCGGGATCGAAATTCAGATGGACTATATCGCCACGGCTGAGCCCGGCGATAGCCTCGTGACCGAACGGCAGGCGAACCGCCAGTGCCTCGCCCGTCACCGTCTCGGTCGAGACGTGAATATTGTTGCCGAGGAAGGTAATGTCGCTGACCGTTGCGGCAAGACCCGCTCCCGCCGCCTGGTTTCGCGACAACCGAATGCGCTCTGGCCTCAGCATCAGGGCTGCCCTCGTCCCGGAGGTTCCTTTTCCATGCACCGGAATATGATTGAAGACGCTCCCGCCGCCAAGCGAAATGGTGGCCTGCCCATCGGAGGATGACAGCAGGTCGCATGAAATGAAGTCGCTGTCGCCGATGAATTCGGCAACGAAGCGGGTCCGAGGATTGGCGTAGAGTTCCGGCCCCGTCCCGATCTGGTCGATGACGCCCTTGGAAAAGACGGCGATGCGGTCGGAGAGCCGCAGCGCCTCCTCCTGGTCGTGCGTGACATAGAGGATCGTTACTTCGGTCTGCTGATGGATCCGGCGTATCTCATGCTGGATTTCCTCGCGCAGCTTCTTGTCGAGCGCCGACAGCGGCTCGTCCATCAGAAGCACCGGCGGATCATAGGCAAGGGCTCTGGCAAGGGCGACGCGCTGCTGCTGGCCGCCGGACATTTGTGCGGGCTTGCGATCCTCGAAGCCTTCGAGCCTGACGAGACGCAGCATCTCCTTCACCTTGCTGTCGACCTCGGCTTTGGACTTGCGCCGGACCTTCAGCGGGAATGCGATGTTTTCGCCCACCGTCAGGTGCGGAAACAGGGTGTAGCGCTGGAACACCATGCCGATGTTGCGCTTGTGCGACGGCGTGTCGAGCAGGGTCTTGCCCTCCAGTGTGATGTCGCCTTTCGTCGGAGTTTCAAAACCGGCGAGGATGTAGAGCGTCGTGCTTTTCCCGGATCCGGACGGTCCGAGAAAGGTCAGGAATTCCCCGCGCCGAACGTCGAGATTGACGTCGTGGACGGCGACCACCGGGCCGTATTCCTTGCGTATTCCGCGGATCTGAAGGAATGGTTCTTTCATTGTTTCAGTACCTTACGCACGACAGCAACCAGCGCCATCAAGATGATCGTCAAAAGGATGAGAAGGGTCGACGCCGCAGCGACAACCGGTGTCAGGTCTTGCCGCAGCGTCGCCCATACTTTTACCGGCAGCGTCTGCAGGGTCGGGCTGGACATGAAGATCGCCACCACCACCTCGTCCCAGGATGTCAGGAACGAAAAGACGGCCGCCGAAAACAGCCCATGGCTGATCGCAGGCAGGGTGACCCTGATCTTTGCTTCCAGAGGCGAAGCCCCGCACAGAACCGCCGCATCCTCGATCGACTTGTCGAAGCCCTCCAGCGCACTTGAGATGGAGAGGATCGAGAAGGGCAGCGCAAGAACGAGGTGCGAAATGACGAAGCCTACCAACGTGCCGCCAAGGCCGATCCTCAGGAAGAAGGCATAAAGGGCAACCGCAAGGACCACGACGGGAAGGATCATCGGCGTCAGGAACAGCGCTTTCAGCGCATCGCGGAACAGGAACGAACCGCGCACCAGCCCGAAGGAGGTCACGAGCCCGAGCAGCACCGACAGGATCGTCACGATGACCGCGATCTTGAAGCTCGTCCAGGCCGATTCCAGCCAGCGCGGATCGGCAAAGAGCTCGCTGTACCATTGAAACGTCCAGCCCGGCGGCGGAAAGATCAGCCACTGCGAGGAGCCGAAGGACAGGGCGGCGATAAAGACGATCGGCAGCAGCAGGAAGGCCGCAGTCAGAACCGTTATCGTCAGCAGGATGTATTTCCACCAGCCGAGGCGGTCGAAATTGAGCAACATGTCAACGTCCTCCCGGGTTCTGGTTGCCGACGAAGCGTAGTTGCACGGCATAAAGCGACAGGGTGACCACGAGGAGAACCAGCGCCGCAGCACCTCCCATTCCCCAGTTGACCAGCGACTGCACGAATTGCGCGATCAGCTCTGCGAGCATCATGTTCGCGGTGCCGCCGAGAAGCGACGGCGTGACGAAATAACCAAGGGACATGACGAAGACCATGAGGGCACCAGCCGCCATGCCCGGCATGGCCAAGGGCAGCAGGACACGGGTCAGGCACTGCCACCGGTTGGCGCCGCAAAGTGCTGCCGCCTGCAGGGTCGACGGGTCGATCTTCTTGATCACGCCGTAGAGCGGCAGGATGATGAAGGGCAGCATGATATAGGTCATGCCGATCGTCACCCCGGTCAGGTTGTTGACGAGGGCCAAGGGCTTGTCGATCAGCCCCATTCCGATCAGCATCTTATTAATGAGCCCCGTCCGCTGCAAAAGCACCATCCAGGCATAGGTGCGGGCAAGCAGGTTGGTCCACATTGACAGGAGCAGGATCGCAAAGATCACCGACGTCAGGCGCCCGGGCATGATTGCCAGCGCCCAGGCAACGGGAAATCCGATCAGCAGCGAAATCACCGTGACGAGACCCGAGACGATGAAGGTATTGGCGAAGATCTTGAGATAGGTCGCGGACCCGATCAGCTGCGCATAGTTTCCAAAGCCCGGCACGGGTTCCAGAACGCTTCGCAACAAGAGCACCGCTACCGGCGCGATGAAAAAGATCGTCACGAAGGCGAGAGCCGGAAGGACCCCGCCGAACCCTGTTGCCCTGCGCACCTTTGGCAGGGGCGCAATTGCGCCGGAGGCATCGCTATATGTCGACATGACAGTCCTTCCCACCCGTCAAATTCCGCAGGGGCCGAGGTCCAACAAACGGGCACCGACGCTGCGGGGGCACGGCGAACCGCCGCCGTGCCCGTTCTCAAGTTTCAGGCTACTTCGCCTGCCAGGCGTACCACTTCTCGCCGATGGCATCGCGATTGTCCGCCCAGTAGTTCATGTCGGCATTCACCTGGCTGGCCGTCTGCTGATCCGGCAGGGTCTTGGCCGTCTCCGGATCCATCAGCTTGGCCGAGTCAACGTTGATTGGTGCATAACCGGTCGCTTTTGCAAGGGCGGCCTGCGGTTCGGCCGAAGTCGCCATTGCAATGAACTTCATCGCGGCTTCCGCGTTCGGCGAACCCTTCGGCACGACGAGCGAATCCGCAGCGGTGATGTTCTGTTCCCATGAGGTCTCTGTCTTGATACCGCTCGCCGCAAGCGCGGTCATGCGGCCATTCCAGACACTGCCGAAGGGAGCCTCGGCGGATGCGAGAAGCTGCTGCGACTGTGCACCGCCCGACCACCAGACGATATCCGATTTGATCGTATCGAGCTTCTTGAAGGCGCGGTCGAGATCAAGCGGATAGAGCTTGTCGGCGGCCACGCCGTCGGCAAGCAGCGCCGCTTCGATCACGCCGGGAGCCGACCACTTGTAGAATGTGCGCTTTCCCGGAAACTTAGTTGTGTCGAACAGGTCCGCCCAGGTCTTCGGGCAGGCGCTGACGGCATCGGCATTGCAGCCGATCACGAAGGAATAATAGAAACTACCGACCGAATAATCGGTCACGAAGCGCGGATCGAGCTTGGATTTGTCGATGACGGAGAAATCGAGTTTCTCGAGCTGGCCATTCTTGCCGGCCTGGGCGGCATAGTCGCCTTCGACGTCGACAACGTCCCAGGTGACCTGGCCAGCCTCGACCATCGCCTTGAGCTTGCCGTAATCCGTCGGCCCGTCCTGTACAACGGTGATACCGGTCTTCTCCGTGAACGGGCTGGCCCATGCAGCCTTCTGCGCGTCCTGGGTCGTTCCCCCCCAGCTCGAGAAGACCATGTTGTCGGCGTGCGCCGGTACGGACACAGCCACGAATGCGGCAACCGCCGCGAAAGCAAATGTTGTTTTCATGTTCCCTTATCCTTGTTCTGGTTTGTCCTACGGGTATGCCTTATGCCGTCAGTGCGCCTCGCTCCTGGGAGAAAAGTTAGCTGGCTTCATAATCTTGTTTTCCGCCACCTCGATGAGATCGCGGATCTTGGGCAGGAAGGCCTGCCACCGGGGATCGGCCAAAAGCCTCTGGCGCCTCGCCTCCCGGTCGTCCAGGCTCGCAAAGGCCCAGATGTGAACGATTTCGTTGATCGTCCCAATCTCCGAAAAGAAGTAACCGACGAGCATGCCGAGATGGCTCTTCTGGATCTCGATCCCCTCTTCCTCGACGACCTTGAGATATTGCGGGATCGTGCCGTTCTTCAGCCGATAGGTGCGGATCTCGTAAAACATCGGCGCTACCTCATCACAAAGGGATCGGGGATCGGATCGTCCGATGTCCTGAGCCAGATCGTCTTGGTACGGGTATAGTCGAGAGCCGCGGCCATGCCGCCTTCCCTGCCATGGCCAGACAGGCCGAAACCACCGAACGGCGCGATCGGTGATACCACGCGGTAGGTGTTGACCCAGACGATCCCGGCACGGAGCCCCTTCATCAGCCGGTGCGCCCGGGTCAGGTTCTGGGTGAAGACGCCGGAAGCCAGGCCATAACGGGTATCGTTGGCGAGCTGCAGCGCCTCGGCCTCCGTCTCGAATGACACGACGGACAGGACCGGCCCGAAGAATTCCTCGATCAGCGACGGCGAGGCGACATCGTCGCAATCGAGAATCGTCGGCGGGAAGTAATAGCCGTCGCCGTCGATCTTGCGTCCTCCCGTGACGAGGCGGGCGCCACTTTCAATCGACCTGGCGACGAGGGCGCCGATATTGTCCTGCTGGCGCTTGGTGGCAAGCGGGCCGACTTCGGTTGCCATATCGAGCGGCGTACCGATCCGGATCGCCTCCGCCTTCTCACGCAGCATGGCGACGAACTTGTCCTTGATGCTGCGTTCGACGATCAGCCGCGATCCGGCAACGCAGCTCTGCCCTGTCGCGGCGAAGATGCCCGCGACCTGGGCGTTGGCAGCGCTCTCGAGATCCGCGTCGGCAAAGACGATGAATGGCGACTTGCCGCCAAGTTCAAGCGAAGTGGAGGCGAGGTTTTCGGCCGAGTTGCGAACGACGTGCCGGGCGGTTTCGGGTCCGCCGGTGAAGGCGACGTGCGCGACCTTCGGATGGCGGCCGAGGGCGGCGCCACAGGAGGCGCCGAAACCCGTGATGATGTTGACCACGCCGGAGGGAAAGCCTGCCTCGTGCACGAGCCGTGCAAATTCGAGAAGCGGCGCTGGCCCGTCTTCCGAGGCCTTGACCACCATCGTGCAGCCGGCCGCGAGCGCCGGGCCGATCTTCACCGCGGACAGGAAGAGCTGGCTGTTCCACGGCACGACCATCGCAACGACGCCGATCGGCTCGCGGCGAAGCCAGACATCCATGTCGGGCTTGTCGATCGGCAGGTAGGCGCCTTCGATCTTGTCGGCGATGCCGGCATAGTAGCGATAGTATTCGGCGACATAAGCGATCTGCGCCGATGTCTCACGGATGATCTTGCCGGTGTCGCGGGTCTCCAGTTCTGCGAGGATCTGCGCGTTGGCGGCAACCAGGTCGGCCAGCTTGTAGAGCAGCTTGCCGCGTTGCGTGGCCGTCAGTTTCGACCAGGGGCCCTCGTAAAGCGCCCTGTCGGCCGCGTTGACAGCCCGATCGACATCCCCTTCGCGCGCTTCGGGCATATCAGCCCAGACCGCGCCGGAGGCTGGATCGATGCTCGGATAGCTGGCCTCGCCATCCGAGAATTCGCCGTCGATGTAATGCTGGAAACGCCGCATGGCCTCACTCCTGAAATGCTGGCATGACCTCGGTGATGAAGCGTTCGAGCGACGCCTTCTTGCGCTCGAAGCTCATCCCGGTGTCGATCCAGAAGGAATATTCGTCGTAGCCGAGCGCTTCATACGCCTTGAGCCGGTCGATGACAGTCTCAGCGTCGCCAACGACATTGTTGGTGCGCATGACCTGATCCGACAGCATCGCGTTTGCTCTGATCTGTTCGTCCGGGATCCGTTCGATCAGACCCTGGGTAACCGGCTTCTCATTTTTGAACCAGGCAAAGAAATAATTGTAGTAGGTGCTCAGTTCATGGGCCGCCTGGGCGACATCGTCCTCCGACGAGCCGACATAGGTATGGCGCAGCAACATGATCTTGGGCCGCTCGATATCGGGATTCTTCGCGCAGGCGTCGTTGAAGCGCTCCATCAACGACTGAACCTCGTCGTCGCCCTGCCATAGCGGCGTCACCTGAACGTTGCAGCCGTTGGCAACGGCAAATTCGTGCGAGTTTGGATCGCGCGCCGCCACCCATATGGGCGGGTTCGGCTGCTGCAGCGGTTTCGGCGCCGACGTGGTCGACGGAAACTTGAAGAATTCCCCGTCATGCGCGTAATCGCCGGCCCATATGCCCTTGACCGCCGGGATGAGCTCGCGCATGCGCTGGCCAGCACCCCAGGCATCGAGTCCGGGCAGCAGACGCTCGTATTCGAAGGAATAGGCCCCGCGCGCGATACCGATGTCGAGTCGTCCATCGCAGATGATATCGGCCATGGCCGCCTCGCCGGCAAGCTTGATCGGATGCCAGAAGGGGGCGATCACCGTCCCTGTCCCAAGCCGTGCGCGCGATGTGCGGCGCGCAAGATCGGCAATGGTCACGAAAGGGTTGGGCGCAATGGTGAAATCCATGCCATGGTGCTCGCCCGTCCAGATCGCATGCATGCCGCCCTTGTCGGCGATCTCGCAGAGCGCGACGAACTCCTCGTAGAGGCTCTTGTGGCTTTGGCTGGCGTCAAGCCGTTCCATATGGACGAAGAGGGAGAACTTCATGCTTTTGCGTCCTTGGCTGGAATTGGGTGAACAGTGCCGCCGGTCTCGTCGCCGAAATAGACGCCGAAATTTCCTATCGAGCTTTCCATCGCAAAACGGTTGACGATATCGGCAGTCGAACTGGTCTTGAACTTTGCCGCAACCAATGCGTCAGGCTTCAGGAACCTGCCACCGGCAGGCTCGCCCTCTCCGGCAACGGCGTGATAGACAATGTGCTGCTTGCCGTCGCTCTTGCCCTCATAAACCGAATAGAGAAAGCCGATGCTGACCTTCAGCCCGGTGAGCGCCTCCACGTATTTTTGCAGTGCCTCGGTCGGGCTGCCGTCATGGGCGTCGACACTTGGCAGGGAGAGCACATCCTCGCCGAGCAGCAGAACTTCCCCGCGCCGCTCGACAACGGCCGCAAGTTCCATATTGCCTTCGCTTGCCGCGGACACTGCCTTGCTTGCGAGCGTCGGCGTGAAATAACCGCCACGCGCATAGCCGAGACCGTTGCGGCCGCTATTGTCGAAAGCTTCGATGCGCCCCATCAAGATGACGTGGTCGCCAGCCTCGATGACCTGCTCCATGGCACATTCGAACCAGGCCGCCACGCTTGAGAATATCGGGCAGCCTGCCGATCCCCTCGCCCACTCGACCGCCGCGAATCTATCCTCGACCGGTCGAGCAAAGGTGTTCGACACGTCTTTCTGCGTTTCCGAAAGCACGTTGATCGCAAAATGCTGCGCACCGGTCATGATGGCGAAATTGCGTGACGTCTTGGCAAGGCAGACGAGGAGAAGCGGTGGATTGAGCGAGACGGAGGTGAAGGAGTTCGCCGTGAATCCGATCGGATTTCCATCCCCGTCACAGGCGGTGACGACAGTCACCCCGGTCGGAAAAGCTCCGAATGCATCTCGCAGCGCTCTTGGGTCGACAGTCTGGATTGTCATCGTTCATCCTCCCCGAACGACAGCCACTCAGCGAGCAGCGAATTTACGATATCAGGCGCGGTCAGGTTCACCATATGACGATGGCCTTCGACGATGCGAGCGTAGCCCCGCGGCGCGAGCTCTGCCATTTGCGTTGCCATCAAGGGCGTCGAGTTCGGATCATCGGACCCCGTCAGAAACAGGGCCGGGCCAGACACGTCTTTCCAGCCGTCAGCATAGGTCTCGTCTCCTCCCGCGAAGGCGGCGTAGGCAACGGCATATCCCTGGGGATCAATGAGGTTCAGCCATTTTCGCGTCAATTCACGCGCAGTCACGCTGTCTGCATCATCGCCGAACCAGCGGGCCAGAGGACCTTCCTTGTCGACGCCCGATACCGGAATGGCCGCGGCGCGCGAAAGCACGGCGGCCTTTGCTTCAGGGTCACGCCTGTAGACGCCGTTGAGGTAGGCGACACGGCTGATACGCTCGCCAAAGGTCGCGGCCGCCCCTCCTGAAACCAGTGCGCCCATCGAGTGCCCGGCAACATTTGCGGTGTCTATTGCCATCTCGTCGAGAAAGCGTCCAAACCAGGCGACGAACTCCTCGAGCCGACTGCCCACCGGCAGCTTTGCGCTCTCCCCATGTCCCGGCATGTCAACAGCGATGACGCGATGGCCTGCAGACAGGAATGCGATCTGCGGAGCCCAGGCCTCAAGCCGCATGCCGACGCCGTGAATGAGTACCAGCGGTTCACCGCTGCCGGCCTCATGATAGGCCGTTCCACTTGCCGTCGTCTTTCGGGGCAAGGCACCGGCGGCGTTTGTTGCTGCAGCGGTGCGTGTGGTCGATCCGGCTGTCAGCATCTCAGAGCGCTCCTTCAAACGCCCGCAGGATTGGCAACGTCCTGCCCCAGGTCTTTCAGATCCTGGTAGCGGTCGCCGATACGGTGATGCGGGCGCCCGCCTATCGAAGCCCCGAGAGCCACGACGATCTCGTCGGCAGCGGGCGCATCGGGGATCGACGTCTGGATGGTCAGGTAGTGCGAACGGCGGCCCTCATCGTTCTTGTCCATCAGCGGGATCATGATCGGCGCATTGGCGGGACCGCGTGTGTTGCAGAAGGCGAGATAGGACTTGGCGCCGACGGCCTGGCGATAAAAATTGCCGAAGCGCAGCGTGTGGATGAGCGCGGACCCGTGTTCGATTTCGCCGTCCAGGCCGACGACAGCGGACTTTCCATATCCTTCGACAGCATCGCCGGACCCGACCGCATCGATGATCATCTTGGTCAGCAACTCGCCGAGCACCGGAGCGCCTGCGTGAATTTCGGGCTTGAGGTCGTCGACAAAGCCGCGGCCCGCCCAGGGATTCTTCACGACCGCGAAGGCGGTAAACAGCTTCAACGGAACCGCCGCGGCCTTGCCGCCTTCGATCAGCGTCGTTTCGATCTGCAGTCCCGTCTTGCGAATTTGAATGGCCATCGAACACCTCATTTCTCAATTATGTATTATGGTATACCATAATACATGAGTGTCAAGTCGGCTTTCCGACGGCAGATTCTGGCCGAGGCGGTGGCGCCTACGCTCTCGACGCTCCGCGCAGCGCTTTCGTCCTTCAGTGCGTTGTCAACTGACAAACAACCCGGCGAGGCCCCAGGCGCAGGCCGAATCCGGAAGTCATGACCATTCCAGTTCATATGATACCGCCCATATTATTTAATATGGAATACCATCACATTGAGCAAAGTTGGGTGTCAAGCTTGGAGTGCGGGGGCTGCTGAATTCCTGGGAATGTGATTGCGCCTGCTGGCGTGACATCGGCAGATGCTCGGTGCCGGCGCTTTGCCATCCACCGCTGACGAAGACCGCAGCAGTCTCCGCCGCGCCTAGAACAGGATGTCATCCGAAAGCCGCTTACACGTTTCGGCATCATGCTCTAGTCAAAACACCGCAGGGCGACTATTATAGTTGGATTGCTCTTGATACGAATTCATCTCTACCAAAATTCGGAAATTTCTTGCTTCATTTCATCAACATCTTAGGAATACTTCTTCGCCGCGCCATCCTATTGGTAGCGTGATCCGTGGCCTCGCTTAGTCGATCGACCGGGTTTATCGCATCGATACTCAGAGGGGGAACACGAATGGCCTTATGAGCCGTATAGCTCCAGATGTGGCGAGATGTTGGTTTGCCCCCTGCATGACTGTTTACCGAAGTGCTATTTAAATTTTCATTCGTACCAAGAGGGAATTTTCGAAGGAAAGGAACTATGACAAGCGACCTCGCCGAGCGGCCTTCGCGGTCCTACTCCTTCGGGCCGTTCATGCTGATTCCCGAGCGCCAACTGCTCTTGCAAGGCGAGGCGCCCGTTCGGATAGGAGGCCGCGCGCTGGATATCCTGACGGCACTAGTTGAGCGGCCTGGCGAACTTGTAAGCAAACGCGAGTTAATGGCTCGCGCTTGGCCAAACATCATCGTTGACGAAGGTAACCTCAAGGTCAACATGGCGGCGTTGCGGCGAACGCTTGGGGACGGACCCGGCGCCGCGAAATATATCGCGACCGTGACAGGGCGCGGATATCAGTTCACTTCTCCCGTCCAGAGACATGGATCATCGGGCCTTGCGGCGCCCTTTCGTTCGCCAACACCACGCAATCACAATTTGCCGATTGCGACGTCGACGATCTTTGGAAGGGCAGATACGATTGATGCTATTCGACGGGATCTAGGAGAATCCCGCCTGGTGTCGGTCGTTGGCGCCGGCGGTATCGGAAAGACGACAGTGGCGCTCGCTGTCGCCGAGCACGAACTTAAGGCGTTTAAGGATGGCGTCTGGTTTGTTGATCTGGCGCTTCTGCAGGACCCGGCCCTAACGCCCAACGCCATAGCGACGGCGCTCGGCCTGGCGGTCCATTCTGCAGACGCCTTTGCCAGCCTGTGTGAATCCTTGCGCGATCGCGAGGTGTTGCTCGTGCTCGACAGTTGCGAACACATCATTGACGCTGCGGCGTCCTGCGCAGACCGCCTCCTGGCTGAAGTTGCCGGCGTGAGGATCCTCGCCACCAGCCGAGAACCACTTCGAGTGAAAGGGGAACGCGTGCGAAGGCTGCCGGGATTAGGCGCGCCGCCGCGCTCGTCTCGGCTGAGCGCCGCCGAAGCACTGTCATTCCCTGCCATTGAGCTTTTTGTGGACCGAGCAACCGACAGCTTCGAACTGTTTGAGTTGCATGACGTCGATGCGCCGGCCGCTGCCGAGATATGCCGGAGACTTGATGGTCTGGCGCTTGCAATAGAACTTGCCGCGACACGCATCGATGCATTCGGAGTCGGCGGTCTGTTGAAGCAACTCGATGATCGATTCCGCCTTCTTGTCGGGCGGCGGGCGGGGCCGGAGCGGCATCGCACCCTGATTGAAACGCTCGACTGGAGCTACGGCCTGCTGACGGAAAGCGAGACCGCGCTGCTACGCGCTGTATCCGTTTTCGCAGGTCTTTTCGATATCGAAGGCGCTTCGGCAGTGTCGAACGTCGCTCTCGCCGAAACGGCGGACGCCGTGGCACAGCTTGCGGCGAAGTCTTTGCTTGCGTTTGATGTCGACACCGACGGCGTCGCTTATCGTCTCCTTGAAACAACGCGAGCTTATTGTCTCGAACGACTGCGGGTCAGCGGCGAGGATCAGATAATTCGCCAACGCCACGCGGAGCATGTGTGCACGGTGCTCGAGCGGGCCACGGCCGAATGGGCTGAGCGCCCTGCCCGTGAATGGGAAGCCGCCTATGGGCGTGTACTCGACGATTTGCGTGGTGCGTTAGCGTGGGCATCTCAGGATACAGTGAACCGGTCTCTGCGCATCCGGCTGACCGTCGCTGGACTCCTGCTCTGGAACCATCTGTCGCTCACCGAAGAATGCCGCGTTCATGTTTCGCAGGCGATTGAAGAACTTGGCCCGGCGGGACTCGCCGGCAGCGTGTTTGAGATGCAGCTTCAGGTGTGGCTTGGTGGCGCTACCATGTTCACGCAGGGCCTTATGCCTCAGGCGAGAGACGCCATGCAACGGGCGTTGGACATCGCCGTTCAGATTGGCGACACCGATTGCCGTGTTCGTTGCCTTCGGTTGATCGGAGTGTTTGAACTTTTCAGCGGCGAGAACGACGCCGCGGTCCGCACGCTTGAGACCTTCGCCTCGGTTGCAGCCGCGGAGGTCCCTTCCGCCGTGTTGGAGGCGGAAGTGGCCCTCGGGATCGGCAAACTCTTCATCGGCCAGCTCCACGACGTCCGGCAACGCTTCGAACGTCGTCACCTGCTCAATCTGGAAGACATCAGCGATACCCAACGCTTAAGGCGGCACGTGCGATACCTCTCCGATAGGATTGTCGATGTGACGAATCTATTGTCGCATGCACAATGGTTGACGGGTTCACCAGACATCGCTCTGGACACCGCGCGGGCAACGGTCGACTACGCGTCCAAGACCAAGCATCACCTTTCACTGGGCAATGCGCTCTCATGGGTCTGTCCGGTATTCTATTGGGCAGGACATTATGACGAGTGTGGTCGTTATGTCACCATGCTCGATGACCAAGCGAGGCGGCACGGATTCGACGTCCGGCGTCCAGTCGCGATGTTCTATCGTGCGGCGCTAGCATGCGCGCAAGGCGACGATGCGGCCCAACGTATTGACGACCTCGAGCGGGCCATTGCGGAATTCCACTCCACGAGGCACCTAGCGCGATTGCCCTTCTACCTAAGCGTCCTCGCAGACTTCCAAGCCCGGCGTGGGCGTCTTGGCGACGCGGAGACTACGATCCGAGCCGCGCTTGACCGAGCAGATGCGAAAAATGACCTGTGGTGCCTGCCCGAGGTCTCGCAAGTCCAAGCCTCCATTCTGCTTGCCCAAGGCCAGGCGGACAGGGCTGAGATGCAACTCAAAAAGTCAATGACACTTGCGCAGGCAATCGGTGCCTCGTCATGGCGATTGCGTACGGCCCTCGACCTCGCACGCCTCTGGTGCGCTCAGTCGAGGGCCGACGATGCTTATCAGATGCTATTGCCTATATTCAGCGAATTCACGGAGGGGTTCGAGACGCGCGACCTTGTTGCCGCCGCCGACATCCTCGGCTCGCTCAGCACTCCCCAGAGAAATCGAGGCCACTCTTAAGAACTCGGCCGTGATCCGACCTTCGAGCGGCCTGCCTTCGATTCCCTGCTAAAGAATTTCCCCGAGCCGGCGCAAAAGCAGAGCATCGGCGTCGGCTTAACGACGCGCAAGCGCCGCAGCGATCGACGGCTCATATTGTCCGTCTATTTGAATGAACAACATGCGGCACATTTTGCCAGAGCGGTTCGCCCACGCGTGGTTGGTGCCGCGCTGGATTACGACACTGTAAGGCTTGAGCAGCACTTCGGAATCGTCGAGCATCAGCGTCATCTCACCCTCGATAACGATGCCATAGTCAATGGCCTCGCTCCGGTGCATCATCGGGTGCGGCGAATCTGACTTTACAGTCAAACCGCCGGGGTCATTGACCTCATTAAACAGCTCTCTGCAATGTGCCATCGGCAAGGTATTCGGCGTCTGGCGGCATGTCGACGAAGCGGATGCGGGTGCCGTGCTTCGGCGGCTGGTGCATCAGCGCACCGGTGGTCGGATCGGCACCATTGTCCACTTGCGCCGGTGTGCCGCGCGTTTCCCAAACCTCGTGGAAGATCATCCCGGGAATAGCATTCAATTCGACGACTGTTGGCAGCGGGCCGTTGATCGCGACAATAGATTTGCCATCGGCATCATGTCCGGTGACGACGCGGTGGATTCCCGGAAAGGACATGGATATGCTCCTTGAGAATAGGTGGTGGTCCTGTAGTGCGACATAGTAGCGAAGAGAGGTCCCGTATTTCTAGAGTCGCGATGTGACCCAGCGATATTTAGGCGGTTACTTCTTCCTTGCCCAAGTCATTGAACGGCTCGTGAAGGAGCTCTCCGCAGATCATTAACGTCTTATCTTTCGATCCAGACTGATCCATTGATCGTCCTTCACCTGCGCGCTTCATTCTCGAACTCCTAGCAGCCCTTACGACCTAGAAAATCCCTGATCAGCGCTGCGATTTCCGGTCCGTCAGTCTCCAGGGCAAAGTGCCCCGTATCGAAGAGATGAATCTCGGCGTCGGGAACATCGTTGCGGAAGGCATGTGCGCCAGCCGGGGCGAAGAAGGGATCTCCGTTTCCCCAAACGGCTAGAACAGGCGGCCTCGCCGCCCGCAGATACTCTTGCCAGCGTGGATAGAGAGCGATGTTCGACTTATAGTCGCCGAACAAGTCGAGTTGCACTTCCGGATCGCGGTCGAGAATAGCCTGATCGTGCGCAACCGCGTCGGGGCTGACGAGTTCGAGTTTGTCCTCGGGCACGCCATGTGTGTACTGAAACCGTGTGGCGTCTACGGTGAGGAACGAACGCAGCGCATCGCGATTCGCTGGGCTGGGATTTTCCCAATAGTCCCGCATGGGCCGTATGTTGGCCTCCCTTAATCCCACTTCGTAGACATTGCCGTTTTGCGTGATGATGGCGGAAATTCGGTTCGGATATGCCGCGGCTAAACGAAAACCGACGGGCGCGCCATAATCGAAAACCATCAGTCCGAACCGTTCAAGCTTCAGCGTGTCCACCAACGCCAAGACGGCCTTATAAAGATTGCCGAACGTGTAGGCGTATGCACCACGCGCGGGTGCCTTTGTTGATCCAAACCCTGGAAGGTCCGGCGCTACTATCCTGTGTCTTTCCGCGAGTTGGAGAATGAGATCGCGGTACATGTGGCTTGACGTTGGGAAGCCGTGAAGCAGCAGCAGAACAGGCGCTGCTTCAGCACCTACCTCGCGATAAAACATTTCCACCTCACCGAGATTGACCTTCTTATATCGCACCCGGTGCCAGCTCATCGCTTGTTCCCCATAGCATAGTGGCTAACATTCTCATTCTCAGGTATCGGAGATCGAGCGTGAGATTAAGCATGCGTTTGCCCTGTTACGCCTCTGGAAGGCTCGTCCCGATCTCGCAAATATAGTGTTAAACACGCGCATGCCCGACCTCGATCGGACTCAACACCAACGCGGTGCGGTCTGCTAAGTCACCGATCTGCGCGAGATAGTTCTTATAGTGGTGGGTCTCACGGTGTGCTGCGACGGCTGCGCCATCCACATACAGTTCATCGAGAACATACCGGTCGGGACGAGACTGGTCCTGCCAAATATCCCATCGCAGATTGCCCGGCTCTGCTCGGCAGTCCGTCGCCATTCCGAGAAGCAGTGCCTGCAGCTTCTCTGCCTTGTCTGGCCGAGAGGTAAGGATTGCTGTGATCTTAACGTGCGATGACATGGACTAAGCCTTTCAATCTCCGACATAAGCCAATCAAGGCTGTGGCAGTTGATACCGAGCCCCCAGTTGGCCAGCGTCCAAAGCGAGCGGAAGTGTTGCAGTGTCCGCCTGAAATGAGCGCCGGGGCGTGGCCAATGACTCCCGATTAACGCCTTGCGACTTTTCGATCGAGGAAATCGTGAATGAGCGGCGCCATCTCATCCAGCTTGTCTTCAAGGGCGAAATGGCCTGTGTCGAGGAGGTGCATTTCAGCGTCTGGAAGATCACGCGGGTAAGGATGTGCGCCGTGCTCCGGGAAGATCTTGTCATTCTTACCCCAGACGATCAGCGTCGGCGGCTTGCGTTCGCGGAAGAAGGCCTGGAACTGCGGGTAGAGCGGGACGTTCGTGCCGTAATCGTGGAAGAGATCGAGCTGGATATCCTTGTTGCCCGGCCGGTCGAGCAAGGCCTGATCGTGAACCCAGTTGTCGGGGCTGATGCGGGTGAGGTCCTTGACGCCGTCCGTGTACTGGAACTTGGTGGTCTCGAGGACCACCAGATTGGAGAGCGCCTCGCGCCTCTCTTTCGAATCGTCGGCCCAGTAGGCCTTGATCGGATCCCAGAACTCGCGCAGGCCTTCTTCATAGGCATTGCCGTTCTGGACGATCAACCCGCTCACCCGTTCCGGGTGCTTGAGAGCCAGACGGTAGCCGACCGGTGCGCCGTAATCCATGAGATACATCGCATATTTCTTGGCGCCGAGTTGGGTCATCAGCGTATCGACCATGTCTGCATAGTGGCCGAAGGTGTAGGCGAACTTGGTGTGATCGGGTGCATCACTCTGACCGAAGCCCGGATAGTCGGGTGCGATGACGTGATAGCGATCTGCCAGCAGCGGAATGAGGTTGCGGAACATGTGCGAGGATGTCGGGAAGCCGTGCAGAAGCAGCACGACCGGGCCCTCGGCCGGGCCGGCTTCACGATAGAACATGTCGACGCCATCGATCTTGGTCGAACGATAGAAGACGGTGATTGGCGTCCGGGGACTGGCCGCTGAGTTCTGAGCCGGAGCGGCGAACGCCTCAGGAACCTGCGCCAGGCTGACGGTAGCAAGCACCAGGGAAATGATCAGTCGGTTCATTTTCATCTCCATAATTAGTTGCAGCTGAGCGCGAGGTCGATTCCAATATTTAGAAGGAAATCTCCACGCAGTGAGCCAAGACGGCCGTCTTGCTTCACTCGTCGCGGCACGGCGGCAGTAGTCCGGGCACCATAGCTACTTTGGCCCGGCCGCAGCGCTAGTGATGAAGTCGACGACATCCTTGGGATGCGATAGCATCACCGCATGGCTGCTCTGGATTTCGATAACCTTCGCGCCAGCCCTCGCGGCCATGGAGCGCTGTCGGCTCGGTGGAACCATGCGATCCAGCGCAGTCACCATGAAATAGCTCGGCTTCTGCTTCCAGGCTGGGCTTGTTATCTTGGTCTGAACGGCCTCGAGCCCCCAAGGCACCTGAGCTGCAGTCATAAACCGCGTCGTCGAGATATCGACGTCGGCGGCGAAAGCGGCGGGAAACTTCGCTGGATCGACAAGGATGAAACCGTCGCTCGGCGGTAGCAGCGGAGCCCCTTCTTCGCCTGGCGTCGGCGCAGTCGCCAGATCAAACACCGACTCTCCCGCCGCCGGTGCAAAGGCAGCGATATAGACAAGGCTCCTGACCTTTGCGTCTGCGCCGGCCTCGGTAATTACAGCCCCGCCGTAGGAGTGGCCGACAAGCACTACCGGATGCTTGGCATTCGCGATGACCCTCTTGGTCGCCGCGACATCACCATCCAAGGTGATCGTGGGGTTCTGGACAACCAGGACTTCATATCCGTCCGCTGACAGCATGTTGTAGACAAGCTGCCAGCCGGAGGCGTCGACGAACGCTCCATGCACAAGCGCAATCGAGACTGGCTTCTCCGCGGCGGCGGAGGCGACCGGAGCAAGAGCGATCATGGCAGCGAGTAATCTCCAAATTGACCGTTTCATCAGTGTCTCCATCAATCTCTGAGTTGAGCCGCCTATTCGGCCGCGGCGAGGAGTTTTTCGACTGTCCCGTCGGTGCTCCACCACCATTGGCCATAAAGCGGTAGTTGATGAGCGCGGCGAGATAGCCATCGCCGTCGGGGAGCTTCGAGGCGGCCACGCGCCACTGCCGTGTCACGCTGCAGCGCGCTTCCGGTCCAACGCAGCGATCAGGGCCACGGCAATCGGATGATCCGAACGGGGATTCTGCCCGGTGATCAATTCGCGATCCTCGATCACATAGGGGTCGAAGTCGACGGGCGTGGTGCTCACGATGCCGCCCGCAAGGTTTAGCGCGAGCGGCATGTCGAAATAGATCTTGGCGTGCAGGATGGTGTCCTCGATGACCTTCTCCTCGGTCGCCGAAAAGACCGTCATCTTGTAGCCCGCATATTGCCAGCCCTTGGCCCATTCCTTCGCCTTCTCGGGATCGCCGGCGATCAGCGCCGCGCGGAACTCGCGCGCATAGGGCATTGCCGCAACGGCAGAGATCGGGCCGTGGCATAGCATCGCGGTGGGCTTAGAATGCTCGTGGAAGTGGCGCAGGATCTCGCCGATCTCCTGGTCCTGCATCAGGTCGACGATCGGCGCCTGGCCGCCGGGAATGTGCAGGCCGACATAGCTGTCCAGTCCTTCATCGAGTACCGAGCGCAGGGTGCGCGCCTTCATCGACGGGTCGTTTGCGTAGTAGTCCTTCGCGCGGGCATAAGCCGCCTCGTCTCCGCCGAAATGTGCGGCTGCGTCCGACGCCCGGTCGATCGTCGGCGGTGTTCCGTCCGGCGTCGCAAGCACCACCTCATAGCCGGCTTCGATCAGGGCCATCGCCGGCACGACCGTCTCATTGAGATACTGGCCGGTGACGCCCCAATAACCGCCCTTCGTCTCGATCCGGGTCGCGTTCGACCCAAGAACCACGACTTTTCCCTTACTCATGACTTCCTCCGTGCCTTGCATTACGAGTGCAGCGATGGAGTAAGTCTTATACTTTTCTCCCCTAGATGGGGGTTAGGTGCGGTTAAATCCGGTAAGGTGCTTTTACGGCCCTTGATCCGGTGAAAGTTGTTCTCCGGCACCGGCGGCGTACCAGGGCCGAGACGAGGCGGACCACACCCTTGAGCACGCGTTACACTGCCTCTGCGAGGCGCCAGTGGGCGTCGAGCGGCGCATCGGAGATGCTGGAAGCACCTGAAGTTCGAGGCTCGCGCCGCTTACCGACGCGGGGCTAACGCGCCAGGGACTGTTGGTTCGAGCCTTCCAGAGGACTGCCTCAAGAAAGAGACGGTTGTTGCCGCCGCTGCGACCGGGGTCGGTGTCCTTGCCATGGCAACGGGGAGCTATCTTCTCCCACTGCCTATCCGGCAAATCTGTGCGAATCATCCTCAAACTCTTCAAAAGGAGCTTGAATCATGATGCGTCCATCGGTGAAACCCTGAATCTCAACAGACCCTAGTCGGCAGGCTTCTTCGCCGACAGCACGGCTTCGGCGATCGCGCTCGCGGCGGCGACGTGATCCATCGCCGCCCGGTAAGCCCCCTCGCCGTCGCCGCGGCGGATGGCGTCGACGATCTTCGACATCTGCAGCGGCCCTTCGATGCTGCGCCGCTCCGTCTTGATCGTCATCGAGCGCAGGTGGTTTATGCGCACGGTGAGGAGATTGACGACACCCCAGGCAACGTTCCTGTCAACCATGGTGAACAGCGTATGATAGAAGGAAGAGGTGTTCGTCAGCACAGCCGCCATATCGTTGTCGCGGTAACTGTTGCGGATCCCGGCCAGAGATTCCTCCAGCGCAGCGACGATCTCCGGGCTGCGGCGCTCCGCGCACAGCCGCGCCGCCATGCCTTCCAGCGCGCCACGGATCTCATAGATCTGTTTGGCTTCGTCGATGTCGAGCTGCGCAACGATCGGCCCCTTGTTCGGCAGATTGGCGACAAGCCCTTCCGATTCCAAATGTCTCAGAACCTCGCGCACAACTGTTCGGCTGACGCCGAGCTGGGCGCAGAGGTCACGCTCGACAAGGCGATCTCCGGGACGGAAATATCCGTTGACGATGGCTTCGCGGACCTTGTCTAGCGCCAATTCCCGCAAGGTCTTTGCAGGACGCTCAACTCTAATTGCGTCCTTCAGAGCACCGCTCATTCTCTACCTCAGTGTTGGACTTTGCACGCTCAACTTCCGCCGCGGCAGCCGAATGCAAGAATCGTATTATGGCGTACCAGATACTGTAGCTGTCGGCCGCCGGCAATTCAACAAGCGCTGTGCCGACCTATAGCGCCGCGCGTCCTTTCAGACGGGAGCTAGCCTCTTGAAACAATCTCCTCGACCACGGCCTTGGCCTGCACCCGTATATCCGGAACGGCGGTGATCTCCCAGAATTGTCCCGCCGTCAGGGCGCCGACCGCAAACAGTCGGGCAGGTGATATCCGGGACGGGGCTATCACCTCGGAAGCGGCATCCACCTGGATTCCGAGGCCAAGAGGATCGGGGACGATCAACTCAAAGCGGCTCATTTCCTTCAAAAGCGGTGAATGACTGATCCCGGCCCGCTCCATTCCCGTGCAGTTGACGAGCCAGTCCGTCCGGATCTCGGCGATCTCGCGCGTCGCTCTGACCCTGTGGCTGGCAGCGAGCCGCCCCTCCTCGGCCCCGAGCGATTTCAGGAAGCCCGCGTGGAAACGAACGGTTCCGTCTAAGACCAGCTTCTCAAACCTGTCGAACACGTCGGGCGCGACCCGGTGACGATGGATGTTCCACCAGGGAAGCGCATGCCTGAGGAATCGTGCCCGCTCCTTGGTCGAAAGCCGTTGCCAGAGAGCCTGCGTTGCCGGCCTCAGACCGTCCATCACGGCTCGCCAGTCGGCAACCGTCCTGCTCTTTCCCCGCAGGGTCTTCAATATGCCGCTGATCGTATCCGGAAACGTGTGAACGTCGATCGGCAGAGGCGCCGGCGGCTTCAACGCGTGTCCGAGCGGTGCGAGACCGCGCCGCGAAAGCACATCGATCTTGCCGCTGTGGCCATGGGCGCGAAGCGCGAGAACCTGATCGATCATCGTCAGGCCGGATCCGAGGATACACACCGCATCGGATGGTGCAACGCGCCTCAGCCACGAAAGCCGCCACGGGTTCTCGATGATCCGCGATCGCAGCGATGATGGGACTCCGTCCGGAGCGACCGGCAGGGTCGCGTTCCCGACCCCGAGGCAGAGCACCACGTTCTTCCCGGCAATCTCGTCACCATTGCCGAGATGGAAGGCCAGCGTGCTGCTGTAACGTTCCACGCATCCCGCCGCCTTGGCCTTGATGAAATCGACCCGGCAACGGCCATCCCGCTTTCGAAGCAGCCGTGCAAGCGTATCGCGGACATAAAGACCGTAATCGCTGCGCGAGGCGAAATCGCCTGCCTCCAGCTGGCGGCCATGGCTTTTCAGCCAGTCGACAAAGTCGTCGGGTTGATGAGGCAGCAGGCTCATGCGGCCGGCGGGAACATTGAGGCGATGGAGATAGAGCTCCGTCCGGTACGCCGTCCCGCGGCCGAAGCCAGGATCGTCGCCGACGACGGCGACCTTCGCCGAAGCGGGAAGCTGCTCAATGAGATTGCAGGTAACCGCGATCGCTGAAAAACCGGAACCGACCACGATAACATCATATATCAAATGCATTCTCCCTGAAGCTCAGAACGTCATCGAGACATTTCGTCATTCAAGTTCCGTATCGCTCGCCGGTCCTTGCGGATCGCACGAGCGGCAGAATCACGAAAACAATTATCTCTATAGTCTATAAATATAGTTTGTTATTTCTCCCGCTAGCCCCCTCCCAACCATTACGCTTTTAAGGGTGAGATCAAGGGCCCAGCCGGCCCTGAACAAAGGGGCTCAAGATGAATTTCAGAAATTTGGTTGCCGCAATCGCCGTCGGCGTCGGCACTCTTGCAACGGCTGTTGTCGCTGAAGCGGCGGACAAGAAGGTCGTCGTCGCCTATCAAACCGATGCCTTGCCGTCTTCCGTGGCGATCGCCAATGGCGAATTCGCCAAGGAAACGGGATACGACATCGACTTCCGCAGGTTTAACTCGGGCGCCGAAATCTTTGCGGCCATTGCATCCGGCGATGTCCAGGTGGGCTATGTCGGCTCCAGCCCGTTTGCGGCTGCGGTATCACGCGGGCTCGAGGTCAAGGCCTTTTACCTCGCCTCCATCTCGGGCATCGACGAGGCTCTCGTCGTCCGCAACGGTTCCGGCATCGAAAGCCTGAATGATCTGAAGGGCAAGAAGCTTGCTGCTGCGCCAGTGTCGACGGACCACTATCAGCTCCTGGCGCTCATCAAATCGCTGGGCCTGACCGAAAAAGACGTTCAGGTCTTCGCCATCCCCCAGCCCGAAATCGTCGCCAGCTATAACCGCGGCGATATCGATGGCGGCTTCGTCTGGGATCCGGCACTCACCGAACTGAAAAAGAACGGGAAGGTTCTGGTGACCTCCAAAGAGGTGGCAGACAAGGGTGCGCCGACATTCTCGGCATGGGTCGCGACCTCGACGTTTGCCGCCGACAACCCGGCATTTCTGAAGGGCTTCGCTTCGGTCATCAACAAATACTACGCATCCTTCGCATCGGACAAATCCGCCTGGGGTCCCGACAGCGACAACGCCAAGTCGCTTGCCAAGCTTCTCGGCGGAACAGCCGACCAGCAGGCGTCGGCCCTGAAGAACCTCACGCTGCTGACGCCTGAGGTTCAGGCATCGGATGCCTGGCTTGGCGGCGGCGAAAAGGCGGGTGCCGGCAAGATCCTCAAGGACACGGCATCGTTCCTGAAGGAACAGGGCAAGGTTTCCGACGTGCTGGCGAATTACGGCGCCTTCGTCACCGCAGACGCGCTCACCGGCGTCAGCAACTGATCCTCCCCAGCGCCGGCGCGGCTTGCCGCGCCGGCGTCGAACCTGCGAGCGGCAACATGCTTAAAGTCGATCACGCCAGCGTTTTCTTCGCAGCCCGCGACGGGCGGACCGTTCACGCGCTCGATCGCGTTTCCTTCGATATTCCCGAACGGGGCTTCGTCGTCGCACTCGGGGCGTCAGGATGCGGCAAATCAACCCTCCTCAACGCGATTGCCGGTTTCCTTCCGCTTTCGGATGGCCGGATCACGCTCGATGGCCGCGCGGTCGAACGACCCGGCGCGGACCGTGGCGTCGTTTTTCAGAAAGACTCGCTGCTACCCTGGAAATCCGTTGTCGACAATGTTGCGCTCGGTTTGAAATTCGCCGGGGTCAAGCGCAAGGAGCGCGAGGCGCGCGCCCTGGAGCTGCTCCGGCTCGTCGGCCTCGATGAATTCGCCGGCGCTTTTCCCTATGAATTGTCGGGCGGCATGCGGCAGCGTGTCGGCATCGCACGGGCTCTGGCGACAAATCCCGACATCCTGCTGATGGACGAGCCGTTCGGCGCGCTCGACAGCCTGACGCGCGAGCAGATGCAAGAACTGCTGGTTTCCATCTGGGATAAAACGGCAAAAAAGGTCTTCTTCATCACGCACTCGATCGAAGAGGCCTTGTTCCTGGGCACGCAGGTCCTGGTCATGTCACCTCGACCGGGACGCGTCGTGGCACGCTTCGATCTGGATTTCGTTCGCCGCTTCGCAGAGACCGGCGACGCCCGATCGATCAAGGCGTCGCCGCAATTTGCCGAGCTGCGCGAGGAGATCCGCGCCATTCTCCATAGCACCGAAGACCTCAGGAGCGCCGCATGAGCGACATAGTGCAGGCCCCGCCGATTGCGGCGGGTAGAGAGGACCGCCAGGTCAAGCTCGTAAAGATGGCAAGCTTCGGCGCCGGCGAGAAATCGACGGTGGCCATCAGTGTTGCAACGGCGCTGGCCATACTGCTGCTGTGGTGGCTGGTATCGGCGCTCGGTGTCGTTCCACACTTGTTTCTGCCGCGTCCGGACGAGGTGCTGACACAGATCGGCGCCATTTATCGCGACGGTTACGCCGGAGCGTCGCTGTCCGAACATGTTTTTGCGAGCCTGTTCCGCATAGTGGTCGCCGCCCTCATCGCCGTCTCGGCCGGCATTCCGCTCGGATTGCTCATGGGCCTGAACCGCTGGGCAAAAGGGGTGCTCGACGCGCCGATCGAGTTCTACTGGCCGCTTCCGCCGCTCTCCTACCTGCCGCTGATGATCATCTGGCTCGGTATCGGCGAGACGTCGAAGATCACGCTGCTGGTGCTTGCGATGTTCGCACCGATCTGCCTTTCAGCCCAGGCCGGCGTCCGTTCGCTGCCGATCGAGCGCGTCAATGCCGCGCGTTCGCTGGGCGCGAGCCGGCTGCAGCTCTTTCTGGACATCGTCCTGCCGTCCGCCCTGCCGGAGATCCTTACCGGCATCCGGATTGCACTCGGTGTCGGCTGGGGCACGCTGGTTGCGGCTGAATTGATCGCGTCCACGCGCGGGATCGGTTTCATGATCATGTCGGCTTCACAGTTCCTGGCGACCGACGTCGTCTTCGTCGGCATCGGCATCATCGCGATCTGCGCGTTCACCTTCTCGGCCGCCATCCGGTTTCTGGAGGCGTTCCTCGTGCCCTGGAAGGGCAAGCTCTGACCAGATGGCGGCAAGGGGCCTTATTCAATGGCTTCCTGCCGCCGCGTTCAGCCCGTGTATGGCGACAAGCTCGGCTGCAACCAGCTTCTGAAGCCGCCATAAATTGCGGTCCCGGATGCCGCGTTCCTCCAGATGCTTCACCGTCAGATACAGATATTCGGCGCAGGAGCCCATGTGTCCGCAGGCTCTCGCAAGCACCTGCGCCACCGTCTCCAGCGGCAATTTGCGGGAAACGCGCTCGCCCTTCGGGCCAGCCCAAAAGACCAGCGCGCGCACCAGCCCATGTGCGGTCGCGACCGGGATCCAGCGAACCGTCGCAGCGTCTTCGATGGAGCCGACTTCACGGCGGATCAACCGCCGAATCTGGCCAAGGCGGTCATCATCGGCAAGCCTGAAGACGACGCCGTTGCAACGTCCACCGCGGTCAAGTGCCATCATCAGTCCCGGCTGGGACTGCGTTCCCCGCCAGCGGGTCATCTGCAGGCAAAAGGAGCGATGCCACCCTCTTGTTGAGCCATGCTGCGATTCGACGGCGTCGAAGTCCGGCTTCCATATCAATGATCCATAGGCGAAGATCCAAAGCGGGGCGCCGGTAGACTCGTGGAAAAGCCGGTTGGCGAGCATCTCCACCTCCGCTTCGGTCAGCGGTTTTCGGTGTGGATCGGGGCCGACATCGATCGCGGGGCGAAGGCTCAACGATACGAGCTCGTCCGTCAGAGCCATTGTTGATCCGGTCAGCAAAAATTTGCTTCCCCGGACCGCAGACTGTTTATGCTCCCGAATATCCGTCATGCGTCAGTGCACCGTAAATCTGGCCGCATCGGCTTGGCGCCGCTGCAGGCTGCGTATCAGCATCGCGGCCTCCCTGACGATTGCCGAAAACGTCGCATCATCGGCCTCTGCGATCCTTCCCGTCATCTCGCGGATGATCGTCGTCAGATGAATGATGGAATGGCGATGCTGCGGATCTTCCGATCCTATTTCGGTATCGGCCATGGCGAGCAGCGTCTGTACCAGCCGCTCCATGGTTTGGCGGCGCCTGGTCCTCGGGTCGGCATTCGGATCTTCGCTAAGGCGCAGCAGGTCGGCGACAATGTCGGACATTGCGATTCCACTCACATTGCAAAAGCCGGCGGTATGGAAACGACATGCCTTCGACCGCGCGTTTGCGTCTTCAAACCCTCCAGCAATCGGTAGCCGTTGCGCCAGCGGCCAAAGCCGCTGGCGACATTGATGTGCCCGGCAAGGCCGATATTCCTGGTTTCGGCGTTCCACAGGCGGCCGAACAGGGCCAACCGATCGACCGTCATGTAGGCATCGTTCATGCTGCCGACGACGATGCTCGGAAAAGGCAAAGGCGCCGTCGGCATAGCACCAAACGAGATATGCCCGGGATGCAGGTTTTCCGTGGCCGGCAAATCGCATGGAGCAACGAGTAATGCTCCTTTGACGCGCCGCGCTGCACTTCGCCCGGCCAAGCGGGCGGCAAGCAGGCATCCGAGACTATGGGCAACCAGATAGGCCTCGCCGGCCTCTTCAAGCGCGCCTTCCAATCGCAGCAGCCAGTTGTCAAGGTTCGGATAATCCCAGTCGTCCTGAGCGACGCAACGACTGCCCGGCTGATCCTGCAGCCAGTGCTGTTGCCAATGCCCCTCTCCCGAGCCGAAAAGTCCGGGAAGAATAAGTACATCGATCATCTGACGGCATCCTCTCTGAAGCTGCACGCCGGTCTCTTTCCCGATCGGGGCAAACATCGGACATCACTCATCAGATCCACCCGATCACCAGGGCGAACAGGAATGTAAAGGAGCTGACGATCGTGCAGATTCCGGCCGCATGCCTGAAATGCGACATGACGCTGCCTTCCGCTCTTCTCGCACCGTGCCGACGCAGGCCAGTCTCAACGACAATCGCCATCACGCCGTTCTCCTCAATACCAAAGGCCGGGCATGGTGCCCCAATAATGGAGTTCGTATTCGCGCGCGGACCGGTCACGCTCGTCGTCCCGCGCGAACAATCCGTTTACAGGCTCCCGTGCAGCGGGCGGCTTCAGGCCGAGGAACCGGCCGATCGAAAGCTTCAGCCAGAACTGAAAATCAAGCTTCATGCAAACCTCCTGTCAGGAACCGGTATTCTTCGGCTAGAGCATTTCCGTTTTTCTTCGAATCACGGAAGTGCTCTATCTCTTTGTTTTCATGCAATTCCGGACGCAAAACCGCTGCGCACTTTTGCTGGAATTGCTCTACGAAATCAGCGAATGACGTTGTGCATTGGCGAGAAGAACGTGAAGCGACGCCGTCGGTCCGTAGAGCATCAGCAGGCGGTTCTCCTCGCGTTTGGCGAGACGATAGCGTCGGGCGAATTCGAAGACGCTCCACAATTGCTCGTTTGGCCCCGGCCTTTCCGCATCGGTGATCGTTGCTTCCTGAGATCGAGCCATGGTGACGATCCTTACTCGGCTGCCGCCAGGGCCGGGTTTGCGCCCGGAAAGAAGGCCGCCAATTCGCCGATCACTTCGTTGATGCGGGCCAAAAGCGCATCGGATGAAACCGCATAGTCTGTGAAATCGCGGTCGGACGCATAAACGGCGGTCGGCAAGGTATGGGCCATGAAAAACCCAAACAGCGGCCGAAGCTGATGCTCGACCATCAACGCATGCCGGTCACCGCCGCCGGTCGCCGTGATGATGATCGGCTTGCCCCGAAGTTCGTGGGGGTCGATCAGGTCGATGAGGTGCTTGAAATGGCCGGGATAAGAGCCCTTGTAGGTTGGCGAGCCGATGATCAGGGCATCGGCCTGCACGATCTCGTCAACGACATGCTTGGCCTGCGCGTCGAGATCCTTGCGCCACAAGGCGCTGCCCAGCGACGGACCGACATCATGCAGATCATAGCTCTTGCTCGTAAATCCGTAGCGAATGCTCGCACGTTCGGAGACGTGCCGCACGAGTGCCAAAGTCTTCGATGGACGGTTGAAGCTGCCAGCGATGCCGACGAGTTTGAAACCTGACATGGTTTTTCCTCTCTTTGCGTTGCCTCAACTATTGTCTACAAAATTGATAGATTAAAGGAACGTGCATCTCTCCTTCTTCGCCTGGTTGAAAAAAACGTTCACCGCCGCTTCGTGACGTATAAGTTGCATGTCGATCGTCATCGACATCTGCGACCTCGGACACTGCAATTCATTGCGACCGAATTGCTTTCCAAACCTAAGGCTTGTCGCCGTGAAGATGGCGTTCGAGGAAGGGCAAATTGTCCTGTCCCCAATAGATCTCGCCCTCAAAGACATAGGTGGGAAAGCCGAAGACGCCGCTGTCGCGCGCATGCACGCGGTCTGCCGACCATTTGTTCTGGACATCGTCGTCGGCTTGTCGTCTGAGGAGTGCTGCGCCATCGAAACCCGCTGATGTCACGATCGCCTCGCGCACGTCGGGCTTGCCGATATCCCTCACCTCGCTCCAAAAGGCATGCTGCAGGGCGCGGGCAACGCCGATCCAATCCTGTCCGTCGAGATAGGCCGCAATCACGAAGAGGGACGCCGGCGTCGGATCACTCAAATCAGGGCGATGTTCGAGCCGCAGTTCCTTGCCGCGTACGCGCGCCCACCGCTTGAGGTCCCGCGTCCAGTAGGCGCGCCGGATCTCCGGGCGGTTGCGCGAAAAGATACCACCATTTTCCTCGACCACCGTCGTCAGATAGGGCGTGATGACGACGTCGTTCTTCGCCGCAAGTTCGGCGAAGGCGTCGAAGCCGATGTAGGACCAGGGCGAGCCGATCGAAAAGAAGTATTCTACCGATTTGGTCACTGATGCATGTTCCCTGCGAGGTGATTGTTCTGGCGTCGAATGGGCTTACAGCGCCGCGTCTTTTCAGACGCGCAAAGGACGCTGTAACACTTTGAATTGCTGCTCGATGGTGCTTCAGGAAGCGGCCCGAATGTCGGATGGCGCTTTCCATCCGAGCTCCGGTGCGATTGTTGTCACGAAGTCGTGGAGAATCTGGCGATATTCCTCGTGCTCGAACTCGTAAGGGAGCTCCAGCCTCAACTCGCCGACCTCGGGCAGGATCGGATCGGCAAAAAGGTCCTCCAATATCTCGTCCGATGTGCCGACGACATCACGGGCGAACAGGGTGCGCCGCTCGCCCTGCGGTGAAAGGGTTCGCTCGTGGCGGCCATCGGCATAGTCTCGATACCGGCGCCGCGTTGCGGCATCGGCGCTATCGAAAGGCACGATGACGCGGCCCAGCGCGACCCGGCGCTGCGTGCCGGCGGCGCGATAGGTTTCGATCAGCCGCGATTGTGCGGTGAAGAAATCATCGGTCCCCTCGCCGGTTATCACATTGCCGGTCAACAGGTTGAAGCCATTGCGGCCGGCCCATTCGGCCGAGCGCTGCGACCCTCCGCCATACCAGATCCGGTCGATCAAGCCCTTGGCATAAGGCTGCAGCCGCGGCCGCTGCGGGCCGAAGGGCGTCTTGATCAAGGTCTGCTCGTCGCCGAGATAAGTGCCGCGCAGATTGTCGGCAAAGCGCCGCACGCGATCATGCGAGAAATCGTAACCCGTCCAGTCGCCGTCGAAGACGAGCGGAGCGATCAGCTCGGCATGCAGCGGCCGGCCGGCGCTGACGCCGATGTTCAGCCGCCCGCGCGACAGAACATCGACGGTGGCGAGGTCTTCGGCCAGCCGGTAAGGGCTCTCATAACCGATCGGAATGACCGCGGTTCCAAGCTCGATCCGGCTGGTGCGCTGCGTCGCCGCCGCCAGGAAGGCGCTCGCGGAAGAGATACCCGGCTCCAGGTGCCGCTGGCGGACCCAGGCACTGTCGAAGCCCAGATCTTCGCCATATTGCAGCTGCTCAAGCGTCTGCTCCAATCCCGACAACGGATCGCCGTCGGGATAATTGCCGGGGGTGAGGAAGCCGATATGGCTGATGGATATGTTGCCCACTCGTGCCATCCGATGATCAGTATTTCGGCAGGCCGGGCGGGTTGGTCTCGGATGCCGGCAAGGCTTCCTCGGAGAGATGCCAGTGGTCGAGGATTTTTGCGTAGGTGCCATCCTTGATCAGGCCGTTGGTGGCGACAGTCAGCGCATCGGCCAGCCCGCTCCCCTTGCGGGTGGTGATCGCGACATCCGAGCGATCCGGCCAGCCGGCGCTCAGCGTGCCCACGCGCTTGATGTTCTTGTCGCGCGCGGCGATGAAGACGAGCTGTGCATGCGGCTGGACGATGACATCGGCCCGGCCGGACCGCAGCGCGAGAAGGCTTGCCGCCTCGTCGTCGTAATATTGCAGCTCGATCGGCTTCAGGCCCGCGGCAACATCTTCCTCGCTCCACTTCACCAAGATGCGCTCCTGGTTGGTGCCGGCCCCGACAATGATCCTGAGGCCGGCCGCATCCTTGGGCTCCTTGATCGAGGTGACAGGACTGTCGGATTTCACGAAGAAACCGTGCAGGCCCTGGCGATAGGTGGAGAAATCGAACTTTTCCTTGCGCTGCTCGGTGACCCCGACATTGGAGATGACGGCATCATACTTGCCCGAGACGAGGCCGAGCGGCCAGTCGATCCAGGCGACAGGCACGATCTCCAGCGTCAGCCCGAGGCTGTCGGCGATGGCATAGGCATAATCGGGATCTGCCCCGACCACGGTCTTGGCGTCGGTGGCATAGGTGGCAAGCGGCGGGCCGCCGGGGCTGACGGCGATGGTGAATTTGCCTGACGTGACGAACTTGAAATCCTTCGGGATCGCAGCGATAGCCGCATCGTTCCTGGCGGCGTGAAGCCGGCCCGGCTGCTCTGGGCTGAGGTCGAAATCCTCGGCTGCATGGGTTGCGCCAAAGGAAAGGGCCGACGCCATGGCGGCGATCAGCAGGGTCCGGAATGCCGGAAGGACAATCATCGTCTTTAATCTCCAAACTGTCAGGCAGGGTAGCCGGCGGCAATGCCGCCGGCCTATAGGAACTGATCAGGAACCGCTCTTTGGCAGGCCTGGCGGGTTGGTCTGGGCCTTGTCGATCGCCTCAGGACCGAGGTTCCACGTATCGAGAATCTTCCGATAGGCGCCGCTCGCGATCAGGTCATTGACGACATCGGTCAAGGGAGCAGCCAGACCGCTGCCCTTGCGCGTGGTGACGGCAATTTCTGCCGTGATCGGCCAACCGCCGCTGACAGTGCCGACAAGCTTGGTCTTGCCGTTTATCCCCGCCGAATAGGCCTGCGTCGCGTTCACGCTGAAGACGGTGTCTGCTCTGCCGGACTGAACGGCGAGATCCTTGACTGCGTCGTCGTCATAATATTGCACCTCAATCGGCTTCAGGCCGGCGGCGACGTTCTCACGATCCCATTCCAGCAGGATCTTCTCCTGGTTGGTGCCCGCATCGGTGATCACCTTCAGGCCGGCAATATCCTTCGGCTGCTTGATCGAGGTGATCGGGCTGTCGGCCTTGACGTAGAAGCCAAGCTCATCCTTGCGATACGTCGAAAAGTCGAATTTCTCCTTGCGCTCTTCGGTGACGGTCACGTTGGAGATCACCGCGTCAAACTTTCCGGAGGTCAGCCCCAGCGGCCAATCGGCCCAGGCAACGGAAACGAGTTCAAGTTTCAGACCCAGGCTGTCGGCGATGGCCTGCGCCAGATCGACGTCATAACCGATGACGGTCCTGGAATCGGAGGCATAATCATGCAGCGGCAGATTGCCGCTCGAGCTGATGCCGACGGTGAAGACACCGTTTTCGACGAACTTGAAGTCCTTGACTTCGGCAATGCGCTTCTCGTTCTTTTCCACCCGCAGCCGGTTCGGCTGCTCGGGGCTGAGATCGAACTTCTGCTGCGCCTGCGCTGAACCGAAACCGATCGCGGCCATGGTGACGGCTCCCGCTATCAGTAGTCTTGCCCTATCTGTAAATGTCATGCCCCTTCTCCATTTCATCTTTAGGTTGTGGTTATTGTAATTCGGCCGGAACAGCCCGTCGCGGCCCGGCATTTCGCCAGCGCTATCAGGCGCTAGAGAACCTTGGCGAGGAATTCCCGCGTACGGGGATGTTCCGCTTGTGCGAAGATGCGGGCCGGCGGGCCAGCCTCCAGGATGCGGCCGCTGTCCATGAAGACGACCGTGTCGGCGACTTCGCGGGCAAAACCGACCTCATGGGTGACGATGACGAGCGTCGTGCCGGTGCGGGCAAGTTCCTTGATGACGTCGAGCACTTCGCCGACGAGCTCGGGATCAAGCGCCGAGGTCGGCTCGTCGAAGAGCAGCACCTTCGGGCGGAGCGCCAGTGCGCGGGCGATCGCGACACGCTGCTGCTGGCCGCCGGAAAGCTGGCGCGGATAGGCATTGATCTTGTCGCTGAGGCCGATGCGTGCCAGCAGCTCCTGCGCCAGCTGCACCGCCTCCTCGCGGCCGATGCCGCGAACCTGGATCGGTGCCTCGACGAGGTTTTCGAGCACGGTCAGATGTGGGAAGAGATTGAAGCTCTGGAAGACCATGCCGATATCGGCGCGGCGTTTGAGGATATCCTTCTCCTTGAGCTCGTAGAGCGTGTCGCCCTTCCTGCTGTAGCCGACGAAATCGCCGTCGACCGAGATGAAACCCTCATCGACACGCTCCAGATGGTTGATGGCGCGCAGAAGCGTCGACTTGCCGGAGCCGGACGGACCGAGGATGGCGGTCACGCTGCCGGCGGGAAGGCTGAGCTCGACATCATCGAGCACCTTCAGCGAGCCGAAGCTTTTGGAAATGCCGTGAATGCGCACCGCGCCGCCTGCGGCCCGCAGCGTTGCCGCATCCTGGAAACCGATCTTGCGCACGGTGTCGGTCGCCGTATCGAGGACAGGCAGCGGACGGCGGAAACGCTCGAAAAATGCCTGGAAGGGCAATGGCGTCGGGTTGCGCACGGCACCCTTGGAGAAGTAGCGCTCGATATAGCGCTGAGCGATCGACAGCACCGTCATGATGATCAGATACCAGACGGTCGCGACCATTAGCAGCGGAATGACTTCGAGATTGCGGCGGTAAATCACCTGGACCGTATAGAAGAGCTCCGGTAGCGCCAGCACGTAGACCATGGAGGTGCTCTTGGCCAGTCCGATGAGTTCGTTGAAGCCGGTCGGCAGGATCGAGCGCATGGCCTGCGGCAGCACGATGCGGAAGGCCTGGCGACGGCGTGGCAGACCGAGTGCGGCGGCGGCCTCCAGCTGTCCGTGATCCACCGAGAGAATACCGCCGCGCACGATCTCGGCGAAGAAGGCCGACTGGTTGAGCGTCAGGCCGAGAAAGGCGGCGGCAAAGGGCGTCAGCAACTGCACTGTGGGATAGTGGAGGAAAACGGTATCGGTGAAGGGAATGCCAATCTTGATCGTCTCGTAGAGATAGCCGAGATTGTTCAGGATCAGCAGCAGCACGATGACCGGAATCGAGCGCAGCAGCCAGATATAGCCCCAGGAAAGACCGGAGAGCAGCGGCGACTTGGAAACGCGGGCGAGCGCCAGAGCCGTTCCGAGGATGGAACCGGATATGGCGGCAAGCACGGTCAAAAGCAGCGTCCTGCCGAGACCGACGAGCACTGGTTCGGCAAAGAACCATTCAGCAAAGACGCCCCAACCCCAGCGCGGATTGGTGAAGATGGAATAGAGCACGGCGACGATGACGAGCGCGGCAAAGATCGTGCCTGCCAGGCGGCCGGGATGGCGCGCCGGCACGATGCGGTAACGGGAATGATCCTTCGACCCTGCCGTCCTGCTGCCGGGATCGATGCCGGCGAAATCCGTCGTCAGTGCCATTGTGCTTCCCTTTTATGATTGTCGGTCTTTGCCGTTTTCAGAAATTTGCACCGGCCACGCGCAGGCGCGGTTCGGCATCTTCGTGAGCAGGCTCAGCGAGATGGGTAATGTCCTTCTCGAAGGGCAGGCTCTTGTAGATCTCGGGATCGGCTGAGGTGTCGAAGAGAGCGCTGTAGCCGTAGTTCAGATAGAGGCCGACGGCTTCGGGCTGGCGAAAGCCGGTCGTCAGGTAGATGCGGGAATAGCCTTGGCGGGCGGCCTGGGTCTCCAGTTCCACCAGCACCTTGCGGGCAAGGCCCTGCCGGCGCAGATCAGAGCGCGTCCAGATGCGTTTGAACTCGGCCGTGCGTTCGTCATAGTTCTTGAAGGCGCCGCCGCCGATGGTTTCGCCATCACGGATCAACAGGAGAAAATTGCCGTCAGGCGGCGCAAAGGCTTCAGGAGGATAGCGGTTTAGCTCGGCCGCAGCGCCTTCGGCATTGAAATGGTTGCCGTAGCGGCTGTCATATTCGTAGATCAATTCATCGATCAGCGGTTTGGTGCGCGGGTCGAGAGGGCTGGTATAGAGAAACGTATCGCTCATATCGTTCATCACCCGTTGTCATCAGTGAGGAAGGTTTCGGCGAGCCGCACCCAGTAGCGGGCGGCCGGCGCGATGATCGCGTCGTTGAAATTATAGTGGGCGCTGTGGAGAGGAGCGCTGTCGCCATTCCCGACGAAGAGGTAGCTCCCGGGATTTGCCTGCAGCATGAAGGCAAAATCCTCGCTCGCGGTTCTCGGCCGGAAATCCTTCTCGATCGCCGCAGGGCCGAGTGCGTCATCGGCGACGTCGCGGGCAAAGGCCGTCTCCGCCGCATGGTTGATCAGTGCCGGAAAGCCGAGGCGGTAATTCACATCCGCCTCGGCGCCGAAGCTTTCGGCCTGGGCGCGGGCAAGTGCCGGAATGCGCTCTCGCAACAGCTGGCGGACCGTCTCGTTATAGGCCCGCATGGTCAGCTGCATCTCGACGCTTTCCGGGATGACGTTCGAGGCGGAGCCGGCATGGATCGAGCCGACGGTGACGACCGCCATCTCCTGCGGATCGACATTGCGCGAGACGACGCTCTGCAGCGCGGTGATGAAGGAGGCCGAAGCGAGCACCGGATCGACGGTCCGGTGCGGTTCGGCGCCATGGCCGCCCTTGCCGATGATCTTGATGATCGCCTTGTCGACCGAAGCCATGGCCGGGCCGGCGACGAAGCCAAATTGGCCCGTCGGCACACCCGGCCAATTGTGCAGCCCGAAGACCGCATCGACAGGAAAACGTTCGAACAGGCCTTCCGAGATCATCTTGCGGGCGCCAGCGCCGATTTCCTCGGCCGGCTGGAAGATCAGCCGCAACGTGCCGCTGAAATTGCCGCTTTCGGCGAGATAACGGGCAGCGGCGAGCAGGATCGACGTATGTCCGTCATGGCCGCAGGCATGCATGACGCCAGGATTGCTGCTGGCATAGGCAAGCCCGGTTGCCTCCTCGATCGGCAGCGCGTCCATGTCGGCGCGGATGCCGATCTGCTTCTTGCCTTCGCCGCGCGCGAGGGTGGCGACGATGCCGGTGCCGGCAATGCCCGTCGCCACCTCATAGCCCCAGGAGGAAAGGTGGAATGCCACAAGCTTGCTGGTTCTGAGCTCCTGAAACGCGAGCTCAGGATATTGATGCAGGTCGTGGCGAAGCGCGATGATCTCATCGAGATAGGCGGCGATGCCCTTGTCGACCGGATCGTTGCTGCGTGGGTTCTGAGCGATGATGTTCATGACGGTTCGTCGGCGCTTCAGGCACCGACAGCCTTTCCGCGTTCGACCTGATCGGCGCCCGCCGTATAGCGGCTTTCGCGGAAGGGCAGACCCAGATGGTCGCGCAGCGTCTCGCCCTTCAGAACCGGGTCGAAATAGCCGCGCTCCGTGAGGATCGGCAGAACGTATGTGGAGAAATCATCGAAGCCCTCGGCGATGACAGGGAAACCGAGGATGAAGCCGTCGGCGGCGCCATGGTCCACCCATCGGATGATTTCGTCGGCGATATGCTTGGCCGTGCCGATGAAGGCCGTGCGCGCCGTTGCGGAATCAAGCGCGACCTGGCGGAGCGTCAAGCCCTTCTCCCGCGCCGTCTTCTTGATGCGGTCGGTGGTGGCGCGGAAATTGTTCCTGCCGATATCGCCGAGTTCGGGGAACGGCTCGTCGAGCGGATAGACGCTGAAATCATGATGATCGAAGAAGCGGCCGAGATAGAGCAGTGCCTCCTCTGTCGTGACGAGGTTGCGGATCGCCTGATACTTGGCTTCCGCCTCTTCCTGCGTCGCTCCGACGATCGGTCCGATACCAGGATAGATACCGACTTCCGAGGCACTGCGGCCATGGGCGATCACGCTGTCTTTGAGCTGTCGGTAGAAGGCCTGCGCCTCCTCGAACGGCCCGCCATTGGTGAAGACCGCGTCGGCATGTTTGCCGGCGAGCCTGATGCCGGAATCCGAGGCGCCAGCCTGGAAAACGACGGGTTGGCCCTGCTTGGAACGGCCGATATTGAGCGGTCCCTCAACGCGGAAGAAGCGGCCCTTGTGGTTGAGGCGATGCATCTTTGTCTTGTCGACAAAGACGCCGGTCTCACGATTGCGGACGAAGGCGTCGTCGTCCCAGGAATCCCACAGGCCTTTGATCGCATCGATATAATCCTCGGCGATCTCGTAGCGCAGTTCGTGCTCGGGATGTTCGCGGCTGTAATTGCGGCCGGAACCCTCGAGCGGCGAGGTCACTGCATTCCACCCTGCCCTGCCGCCGCTGATGAGATCGATCGAGGCGAACTGGCGGGCGATGGTGAAGGGATCGCTGTAGGAGGTCGAAACCGTGCCGACGAGGCCGATTTTCGAGGTCGAGGCGGCGAGCGCCGAGAGAATGGCGATCGGCTCGAACCGATTGAGGAAATGCGGAATGGACTGCTCGTTGATATAGAGCCCGTCGGCAACGAAGGCGAAAGCGATGCCGGCCGCCTCAGCCTTGCGCGCCGTCTTGACGAAGAAGTCGAAATTGACGCTGGCATCGGCCGGTCCGCTTGGATGCTTCCACGCATTCATGTGACCGCCGGGACCCTGCAACATGATGCCGAACGTGACGTGTTTTTGAGCCATGGGATCAATCCTCCTTGGAAACGGTCAGGCGACGAGGGAAAGCCGCTCCTTGGCGAGCAGCTCGATGGAAGCCAGGCGCTCGGCAACCGAAAGCGCCGGCGTGTCCAGCACGAACTCCTTGACCCCATAGCGGCGGTGAAGTTCGTCCAGCTCCTTGCGGATCTGTTCCGCCGTGCCATGCAGCACGCTCGGCACCTTTTCCTCGATGCGGTAATCGGTGACGCCGGCCTGGCGGGCAAATTCGGCCGCCTGCTCCTCGCTGCCGACATTGACGGTCTGGCCGTTTGGCAGGAACACCTTGACGATGCGCAGCTTGCCGACGCGCTCGCGGGCATAATCCTCGCTTTCGGCGGCGAAGGCTGCGAGCGCCAGGATCGGACGCTTGCCGCCGGACGCCCGCTCATAGGCCTCGAAGGTCCTGCGCAGATTGTCCGGATCGCCGTTCAAATGACCGGCGAAAACAAGTTCCCAGCCCTTCTCGGCAGCGAGCTCGGCGCTTTCGACGCTGGCGCCCAGCAGGAAACGCTCAGGCGCAGTCGGCGGGAAAGGCGTCGCCTGCGCCCCGTCGTAATTCGGGTCGGCGGCGAGATAGATGTTGAGATCGGAAAGCTGGCTCGCGAAATCCGGCTTCCTGGCCGGATCGACGGCAAGCTGCAGGGCGCGCGTCGAGAGCGGAAATCCGCCCGGCGCCTTGCCGACACCGAGATCGACGCGGCCGGGCGCAAGCGATGCCAGAAGATTGAAGGTCTCGGCAACCTTATAGGCGCTGTAGTGCTGCAGCATGACGCCGCCGGAGCCGATGCGGATCCTCGAGGTCCTGGCGAGAAGATAGGCGATCAGCGCCTCCGGCGCGGAGCTCGCCAGATTGGAAATATTATGATGCTCGGCGACCCAGAAACGGTGATAACCGAGTTCCTCGGCCCGGGCGGCAATCTTTACCGTCGCTCGCAGTGCATCCGCGGCCGTTAGACCCTGTTCGATCGGGCTTTTGTCGAGAAGACTGAGGAGGTAGGTCATGGCACCACGATCCGATCCTTGGTTGCAAAGTTTAGTCTATAAAATCAGTAGACAAACTTCATTATAAGAAATGGCATTCTCTTTCGAACACGCAGAGTGAAAAAAACCGGCCGCACTCAAGATGGAAAATCGGATGCCGGGAATGTGTGTCGCCGGCATCGAAAGGCTACTTTCAATCGACCACTTTGTGGTCTATATTCTGGTCGAAATGGAGTAACCGCATGAAGCTGTCAGAACAGGTCAAGCCGATCAGCTATCTCAAGGCGCACGCGCCGGAGATCATCCGGACACTGAAGGATAACCCGCAGCCGGTCGTCATCACGCTTCACGGCGAGGCGAAAGCCATCCTTCAGGACGTCGGCCAATACGAAGAAACACAGGAGACGCTGGCGCTCCTGAAGGTGCTGGCGCTCACCAACCGGCAGGTCGAGGAGGGCAAACTGCGCCCGGCTGCGGAATCCTTCGCGCACATCCGCAAACGTCTGGCGGACAGCCGATCCTGATGCCATATCGTGTTCTTTTCGCTGAGGATGCGGAACGCGACATCGAGGATCTCTATCGCTTCATCGCTAGCCGCGACGGCGCCGAGACGGCAGAGCGCATCCTGACGGAAATCGAGAGTGCCTGCGCCGAGCTTGAAGAATTCCCCGCCCGCGGAAATATTCCGAAGGAGTTGGCGGGGATCGGAATTTCCGAATATCGCGAACTGCATCATAAGCCGTGGCGCATGATCTATCGGATCCTGGGCACGGATGTCGTCGTCTACTGCGTCGTAGACGGACGTCGCGACATGCAGAGTTTTCTCGAGCGAAGGCTTATCCGCGCTTAGCCACACCCTGCCCACACGAAGGTTGAACACTATCCAACTTTCCGCCCGGCCGGCGCATTTGCCCGCAGGAGCGCCATCAGCATCGGGCCGATCGCGAATTCGCCCTTTTCGCTTCGCCGCGTTAGCCCACGAAGATAGCCACCGGCCGAATTGATGTGGCCGCCGCGCTCCAGGATGCATGCCATCACCGTCGCGGCGTTTTCCGGACCCATCACATTGGCCGCCTCTTCGTAGGCCGACGGACTGACGCCCAGCATCGATCGAACGATGACGGCTGCGGCCATCAGATCGCGCCAGTTGCGGATCACGCCATCCGGCCCATAGGCAAAAATTTCCGGGCAGGCCTGCAGAACCAGGCCGAGTGGGAAGGATTTCAGTCCGCCACCGTCATTGCGGACCTCCGGCCGTCGACTTTGCTCTTCCTCCTTCTTCTGCCCGCTTGGATGGGCGGCTTCACCCCTCCCCTTCTCCGGCGTCACGGCCCCTCGGTCGTTGTCTTGCTCAGCTATCGCGCCCTGCTTCGTGTCGAAGCTTGGTTCAACTTCAATGATGGATTCGGGGTTTGAATTCTGTATGTGACGCTCGATATAATCGGCATTGCCGCACTGTTTTGTTGATTTAACCCGAATTTCCAGCTGGTTAAGAATATCTGTGCGCAGGGCCGTCAATTCATCCAGCAGCAGTTCAAGGTGCGCTGTCGTCGGCGATCGCGGCAGGCCTTCGATCAGGTCCCTGAATTCACGGTATAGGCCTTGCCAATCCCCAGGGATCTCTTCTTCAACAGCCGCTTCGATCAGTTTTGCAATGTCACGGCGGCAAAGGGTGATGCGTTCACGCAGACGCTGGACATGCAGCCGCTCAGCCATCACCGCGGCGGCGAGCTGTTCGATCTCCTCGGCACGCGCAAGCAGCGGCGCCAGCGAGAAGCCAAACGCTTCGTCGACCTCCCCTGCCCTGTCCCTGCGGACGTAACGCTTGCCGTTGGGGCTATCCTTGCGCACCAGAAGACCTGCCTCGACGAGCGCGGCGAGATGACGCCGCACAGTCTGTTCGGCCATGCCATGCGTTCTGAGCGAAAGCTGGATATTCGACGGGAAGACGATCAAACCGTTTCCCTGGGCCAGCTCATTCTTCGGATAAAAGCTCAAAAGAGCGTTGAGCACGGCAAGCGCCCGATCGCCGATGCCGAGCAGCGGCTTTGCTTCGCACAGCGCGCGAAACAATTTCCACTTATCGACCGACTGATCCGGCTTGATCTCCCCGGCCATGACCTGGCTTGCGAGCATGCCAAGCGTCATCGACCGCCGCCCGAAGGGCGTCGTCACACTTCCGGTTTCCATATCTTCCACCTCAACGAGGCAAAAGAAATCCGCTCACCAAAACGGCGCCAAAAACTCTTGACAGCGATTCTCGGAAGTGCGATTCTCGGAGGTGTTCAAGACTACGAGGAAAGCTTCCGTGACGGTGACGTTCGGGGGCTTTTTTCTTTTGCGCGTTATCTCCTATCCGGATTGTCAGCTGACAACCGGTCTAACTGCCTCATTTTCCCACATTTTCCTCTTCGAACTCGGCGGCGAGGCCTACCAACCGCTGAGTCAGGAATTCCGAAAACGCCGCCGATTTGACGGTGATGCGAAAGGTTTTGCCGGAGCGGGCCACCAAAGCAAGCGGCGCGCCGCCTTGGGTCCGGAGCGTCTGCTCGGCCCGCTGCGGCGCACTCTTCTCCTCCACCGCCTTCCAGATGACGTCGAAGCGGCTGTTGGTCTCCAACATCGCGAAACCAGCGGCACTGATGGTAGCCTGCGCTTTTTTCTGCCCGCCCGTCTCCCTGAATTTCTCGGCAAACGCCAGCCAACGTGGACGGCCGACCTTGGGGGCCGGCCCGATGGCAAGAATGATCTCGGGGTCGATCGTCTGAGCCACCTGCAGCAGCCTTGACGTTTCCGGCTTGTCTGTCGCCAGCGCCTTTGCAATCATGTCGCGGCTGAAGCCATGTTCATCCATGCGGCGTGCAAACAGTGCCCGCTCAATAAAACTCAAGTCGACGCGGAGGCCATTTTCCTGACCCTGTGCGAGGATCAGCTCTTCATCTGTGAGCTTTCGCACGACGGCCTTAACAGGAATCCCGATCTCCGCTGCCGCTCGCAGCCGCCTGTGGCCATAGGCGGCCTGGTAGTGCCCGGCCCTTGCCGGGTCCGGCCGCACCAGAATTGGAACCTGCTGTCCGCTTTCCTGGATGGACTGCTTCAATCGCTCGAACTCGGCATCCTTGTCGACCGGGATACGGTCGCGGATGAAGGACATTTCGATGGCAGCCGGATCGATCTCCAGCACCTTGTCACCGGACGCCAGCGATTCGCGCAGTGCCTTGGCGGCGGCTGCTTCCTCTCCCAGCCGTCCAAGCGACAGGTTCATCGCCTTGACCGCTCCCGATGGCCGATGCGGCTGTTGCACGCTTGGCACCTCCGGCCGTGTCGGCTCGACGGCACCGACCATGCTCTTCAGGATGTCGCGTCCTTTTGGGCTCATGTCCTGCTCCATGCACTGCGAATGAGTTGCTCGACCTCGGCATTGACGCTGTCGACGGATTCCACCCCGCGGTCATAGGTCTGGCGATGCATCGTCTCGCGTCCCGCCTCGTAGATTGTCTGCTTCGACAGGCCCGCATCCGAGACCGCTGTCGACTTGACCATCATCGATGTCAGCACGCGCTCGCCGAACAGACTGCGCAGGAAGGCGACGATCTGCGCCTGCGGTCCATCATTGGCCTCATAGCGGGTGATCAGATAGCGCATCCAGTCATAATCGAGATTGCCGCCTGCCTGCTTGACGACGGCCAGCAGGTCGGAGGTCATCGTCAGGAACTGGTTCATCGACGCCACATCGAGCATCTGCGGATGGACGGTGATGAGGACGGAGGTGGCAGCGCAGAGAGCAGACAGTGTCAGGAAGCCGAGCGTCGGCGGGCAATCGATAATGACGACATCGTAGCTCTGCTCCAGCGAATGCAGCGCATTGCCGACCCGCATGAAGAACATGTCCTTGTCGTCGCGGTTGGTGTCGGCAAGCGCCTTTGGAGTGTCGTGCTCGAACTCGTGCAGTTCGAGATTGCCGGGAATGAGATCGAGCCCCGGAAAATAGGTCTGGCGGACGATGTCGGCTACATCGCGTCGCGTTTCGTCATATTTGATGGCACCGTAAAGCGTCTCGTTTTCGCCGACGTCGAATTCCGGCTGATATCCGAGCATCGCCGACATCGAGGCCTGCGGATCAAGGTCGACGGCGAGCACACGGTAGCCGCGAAGAGCCAGGAACTGCGCCAGGTGGATGGATGTCGTCGTTTTGCCGGAGCCACCTTTGAAATTGGTGACGGCGATCACCTGGAGATGGTCGCCCGGCCGGCGCATCGGCAGATAGGATGGTTTGGTGCGCCCGAGATGGTGGCGCATTGCATGGATTTCCTCAAGCGAGAACACCCGTCGCCCGGCCGCCGTCTTTTCCGGATTGATGCTTTCCACCTGGGCGGCGAGGTGGCGAACATAGCTGTCGGTAACGCCGAGCAGCTTGGCAGTCTCGGTGCTGCTGAACCGCCGTAGTGATTTGCGGGCATCGGGCGAAAACAACCGCTCGAACAGCACCTGCAATTGGCTGCTGAGCATCGTCGAGTCCTGCGCGATCGTCTCGTCGATCGAAACTCGACTCGCTCTCTTGGCTTTCTCAACAATCGCGGCCTTGGTCGGCAT
>NZ_CP025016.1 GCF_002953715.1 Rhizobium leguminosarum | reverse complement strand
TTTCACCTCGCGACGGTTTTTCAGTGATCATCGCGCATTTTCCGTCGCAAAGGTTGCAGTTATCGCCTGAGTCGTCAAACGTTCTTTGGTTAACGAAAACTTAATAAACAGCTTGCTGCCGGTAAAGGGATCCAACGCTTTTCCATATTTTTCAAAAACTTAAAGATATAGCTTGTCGCTCAGCCCGTGTTTTTTACCCGCACTTTGCAGGTGGCGGTCTGATGTGCACGGAGCGCTTCGGTGCGAAAAAGGCCGCGCCTTGAGCCGCCAAGACGAGCGACTCGCAGATTTGCGACTGGAATGAACCCGCCTCTTTCCGCACATCGAGATCCGCACACCAGCACAATTGCGGAGGGGATCATGCTGATAGCAATCCAGACGCCGACGTCGAGCAAGAACGCAGCGCTTCTCGATCAAATGTACCGCCTCCGGGCGCACATCTTCGCGGACCGGCTCGCCTGGAACGTCTCCAGATCCAATGGTCGGTAGCGCGATCAATTCGACGAAATCGAACCAACCTGTATTCTTGCCTTATCGGATAGGGATAGTGATGTGGTGATTGGCTGCGCACGGCTGCTGCCCGCCATTGGCCCTACCATACTGGTGCAGGTCTTCCCGCAGCTCCTTCGACAGGACGGCTCGACGCACATCCGTTGATGATCGAAAGTTCGCGCTTCTGCGCCAATCGGGCGTCCCCGTGAAGCCGGGGAGGGGGCTTTGCACGACGTCACGTTCGGCATGTTTGCAGGATCTATGATCTCCTCGTAAGGCATGCCGTAGCTGTTGACTACAAGCGTTTCTGCTCGAAGAGGGGTGGACAGGATTGCTATCCTGATCGCTGAAAGCAGAATCCGGCTTTGCTTGCTCCCATAGCGTTGCCTCGCTATCAGCGTCGTTGCCATGGGAATGGTGAATGGTTGGCAGGCAGGGCCCAAGAATGATCGTCGAAGATTATTGCCCCGCGGCTATTAATCGAGAGGGCGGCCTTCGACGGGCAGGGTCCTCGTCCGTTCCTCTGAAGCTGCCAAATCCGCATGTTCCATCAGCCGAAATCACGGAGCTGCAATTCGACTAGTTCAAGATCGTCTCCAGCCTTAAAAACATGCATTTCGCGCAAAAAAGAAACAGCCCATGCGTCTGTCGCATAGCTGAGGTGAGAGATTGTCGCTGTTTTAAACCGATTGAACCGCCTATATTCCAATCATCGAAACGACGCCGGAGCCAAGCAAGGTTGCTGACGTCAGACAGCCCTCAGGAAAGGGGATTATCATGAACGTAGCACGCTCTTTCAACAACTGGCGCAAGTTCCGTCAGACCGTCACCGAACTCGGCCGCATGTCCAGCCGTGAACTGCAGGACCTCGGCATCGACCGCGCTGATATTCGCAGCGTTGCCCGCGCATCGATCGCGCGCTAACCGCACAGCACTTGGTATTTAATACTGCTTGACGCCCGCTCCTGACGCGGGCGTTTTTGCGTCGAACGCCATGACTGCGGTCGGTTGCGTCCTCGTTCGTATGGAAAGCTTTCCGGCTTGTATTTCTTGCATAGCTGCAGTGCAGCATAAGACATTGGCACCATCTATGGTCGGTGTATGATGAGACCCATCGAAGCAATGCACCTCCTCCCGCAAAGCTTCGACTTTCAGACGGCCCACTCCTCCTCCCAAGGGACGTCTGTCGGAACAGCGGCACTCCTCCTCCCAGTCGCTGTTCAGTTTTCAGAAAGCCTGCCGCACCTCCTCCCGCGGCAGGCTTTTTTGTTTTCGGAGCCTTGTCCCTGGACAGGTTGAGATCGAGTTGCCACCGCCCTTCGGTCGCATCGTCGGCAGACCGATCGTGGCCGCGCAGGATGAGCCACCCGAACACTTGCCAGCGCCAGCGCGGCAAAGGGCGCGCGCCGGGGCAAGCAGATAGCTCGCACTGCGCCGCGTTAGATCGTATACTCCGGTTCAGACAAGGTCTGGTCCATCGTAATGCCGGGGAGGTTGAAGTGGCGCTTGCCCACCTGCCTCGCCGGAATGCCTGCTACCGATGTGTAGGCTGTAACAGCATTTATGACCACGCTGCCTGCACCTACCTTGGCGCCGACGCCAATTTCGATGTTGCCGAGAATCTTTGCTCCCGCTCCGATAAGAGCGCCGCGTCGTACCTTGGGGTGCCGGTCGCCGGTTTCCTTGCCCGTCCCTCCCAATGTAACATTCTGGAGTATCGAGACGTCGTCTTCGACGACCGCAGTCTCGCCGATGACCAGGCCGCTCCCGTGATCGAGCATGATGCTCTTCCCCATCTTTGCGGCGGGATGAATGTCGACGCCGAAAACTTCAGAAATTCGGCTCTGGATGTGGCGCGCCAGATGGAGGCGGTCATGATGCCAAAGCCAGTGGGCGACCCGTTGTCCCTGCAAAGCCACAAAGCCTTTGAAATAAAGGAATGGCGTCAGGATTTCCGTGTTCGATGGATCGCGTTCCTTGATCGCCGTCAGGTCGGCGGCGGCATCGGCGACAATATTGCGATTGCCGACGAACGCCTGCGCAATCACCGCCAGCAGTTCGTCATGGTCGAGGTCGTGATTGGCCAGTTTGATCGCGACGCGCTGAGCGAGCGCCTGGGCGAAACTCGCATGATAAAGCACCGCGGAATTCATGGCGCGTGTGAGTGCTGCATCCTTGGCCGAAGCGTTGACGGCCTCCGCGCAAAGAGCTTCCCAGATTGCGGCAACCTGAGGCGAGGGGGATGGCTCGGTCGACAGATTGCTCAAGCTGACCAGTGGAACCGTCATGCTAGCTTCCTTCTGCATGCGGGATGTCGCGACATCCCGCATGCAGACGTTAGGTTAATCTGGCCGGCGATAGATGGTCTAAAATTACTTGGATCTTTGCCGCCGCTCTAAAATTCCTCTCTTTTTTCGCAGGAACTGGGAAATTATTTCCAAGTCGCTGCATCGCCCGTCAGCCGCGCTCCGGAATGCGTGAAGCCGGCAGCCGGAAGGGAGGCCAAGGCCCGCCAGACGCCAAACCATGCAGTCATCGTTCCAAGTCGAATAGTGCTTGCGTTCGAGATATGATTTTCTATTATTTTGGTAGAGAATTATGCGACTGGTCGGGTCTATCGGATGTAGACCCGACCGATCCAACGCAGAAGGAGCCGATGAATGACTCTTCTCTCGTCACGTTCTTCGATTTCGGAGAGCCAGGATGCGGACCATCTCACAAGGATTGCGATTGTCGGCCGAGGCTTCACGGGGATCATGACCGCAATCGCTCTTTTCAAAAGAGTTGATAGGCCTTTCCATCTGGTGATGTTCGATCCACGAGCAAAGATAGATATCGGGGAGGGCATAAGTCAGCCCGCGTCGACGGTGCTGACCAGCCGCGTTCGCGACCTTTCCGTTGATCCCCGACTGCCGGATGATTTTCGTCGATGGCTGGAAACGGATGACACGTGGCGCGATCGCCTGATCTCGGATCCTGCCGGTCTCGAAAACTCCTTTGTGCCCGGAGAAATCTTCAGCGCCTATGTGTATAAACGCTTCTCCGAAGCCCTGACCGATCGGCCTGATGTCATCGTGCAATTTGGCTCGGAAGCGGTCACGGCGATCGATAGGCATCTGGACGGAGGATATTCCGTTTTCCTTGGAGCTGATCAGCGAACCCGCTTTGACGCGGTGTTTCTCGCGACGGGTTACGGGATGCGTGAAAATTCGGACGCGGCTCCTGCCAGTGAAACGCAAAACGCTGTCGTGATCGGCGGCGGCATCCACGCGGTCGACAGGGCGCTCGGCTTGCTGGCAGACTCGAAGATTTCCCATGTCACATTGATCTCGGAGTCGGGCTTTCTGCCTCAGTCGCATGCTCCCGCCGCCGTTGGATCTGTTGTCACGGACCAACCTATGCCGGGGACGCTGCGCGGCACGTTCCGTTTCCTGCGTGAGGCCGCCGCCAAAGCCGATCTGGAAGGTTCGGGATGGCAAGGCATTATGAACGGCTTTCGTTCACGTGCGAGAGATCTCTGGGCAGGACTGACGCCGGAAGAGCGGGCACGGTTCAAACGCCACGTGAAGGCCATTTACGACAGTCATCGCAACCGCTTGCCGCCTGAGCACTATCAGCGCCTGCACCATGCGATCGCCAGCGGCGCGATCGCCGTTAGGAAGGGAAAAGTAAATTGTATCGCCACAAACGGCGTGCTGTTTTCGGCGCCGGCCGGGCTCGAGGTCCTTCCCGCGGATCTGACGATAGATTGCCGCTTCCGGCCGTCCGGGACCGATAGCCCGCTCGTTCGCTCGCTTATCGTTGCGGGTCTGGCAACGCGTGACGAACTCGAGATCGGTATCGTCGTAGACGAATGCGGGCGGACCAAGGCGAGCGCGCTACATGGGCTGTTCGCGATGGGACCGCTCGGCCTGGGCAGCCTTCCGGATATCGATCTGGTGCCTCAGATCGTCTTGCAAAGCCATGCGGCAGCGTCGCTGCTCAACAGAGTGGCTAAAGGCGCAGCACGTCGTCAAAGCCTTTGACGACGTGTGAGAGTTATTGTCCCAACCTGTGAATGGATGGCTACAGCCGCCCAAAGCTGCATCGCCGCGCTGGGCGATGCAGTGGGTCGGGAATGGGGTGCCATCAGGTTGTTCGCGACGCCTGGATGACTGTCGGTGTCGCAAGCGGCGGCAAGCACCGCGCGATATAAAGCTGCTTGGTCGTCCCTGGTCCGGCCGCGCTCACGCGGCCTTTGCTTTCGGCTTGGCGGCCTTGACGTGGGTTACGCTGCGGCGGCCGTCGACGCTGACAGGGACGTCGCCGTCAACGGTTGCGCGGCGCACGACCCGGTGCTGGTCGCCGTAGTCGTTGACAGCATAGTGCTGGGTCGCGCGATTATCCCAGATCGCGACATCCCCGGCTCTCCAACGCCAGCGCACGGTATTTTCCGGGGCGGTAACGTAGGACTGGAACACCTCGTAGAGTTTCGCGGAGTCGCTCTTCGACAAGCCGACCAGACGCTGAACGAAATTGCCGAGCAGCAGCGATCTTTCGCCGGTTTCGGGATGGACACGCACGACTGGATGCTCGGTCTCGTAGATGGTCGAGGTGAAAACCTCCTCGAAATGCTTCTTCTCTTCAGCGGTGGCACGAGGGCGCACGGCTGCGTAGTCATAGGCATTGCTGTGAACGGCCCATAAATTGTCCGCCAGCAATTTGAGCGATGCTGGCAGACTTTCGTATGCGGCATGGGTGTTTGACCAGATCGTATCACCTCCAGCTGCCGGAATGACGACGCCGCGAAGGACCGAGAATTTAGGATAGGCATCCACGAAGGTGACATCGGTGTGCCACTGGTCCGCCCTGCCGCCGCCGCGGCTGGAATCGAGATTGAGGATGGAGGCCGTGCCGGTCACCGGACCCTGGGTCGGATGAGGCACAAGGTCGCCCAGGCGGCGTGCGAAGGCTTCCTGTTGGGAATCGTCAAGATGTTCCTGGTCGCGGAAGAAGACAACTTTGTGTTTCAGGAGAAGCTGGTTGATGGCCGCCACCGTTGCGTCCGAAAGGTCTCCGCCGAGGCGAATACCCCTGATTTCGGCTCCGACGCGGCCGGTCAGCGGCACGACATCGGACTCGAGGATGATCTGATTGACGAGAACTGGATTGCTCATGGAAACCTCCTGGCTGATCTTGGAAGAAGACGGCAAGTCACCTGCGCCCAACGAAGCATCCGCCGGGCGTTCGAAAATCTCATTGTTAAAATCGACAGGGCTATGGAACGATATAATATATAAAATCCATAGACAAAATTTTCTAATTTTGCCCGCTTGCCCGAAACAGCTGCCTCCACCACTCTCCGGTCGCACCGCGACTAGAACCGAGCGCCGACGGCAGCCTCCCCAAGTACCATCCTTCACGGAAATGAATCAGTCGCATGTGATTGATTCAAATGTGTCGTTGGACGTCGCCGTCCCGTTTGACGATGATGCCAACATGTCTGTGCAGCCCTACCACCTCTATATCGAACGAGCGGATCCGGCGAAGAACATGGCGCGCTATTACGCCATAGAGATTGGACAGACGCTGTTTGGAGAGCCCTGCCTGACGCGGCGATGGGGACGGATCGGCAAGCGTGGGCAGGAAAAGCACCATGTCTTCGAACGGGAGGAGGAAGCCGTTCGACTGTTCCTCGAACTGGTGAAACAAAAACGTGCTCGCGGCTACCGACCGAAAACAACTGTCCGGTATTTGCGGGGCTGACCCAGTTCATCTTCTTTCCTTCATAGCCGAAGCGAGAGTGCCCCGAAGCCGCCCCGAATGGATGTTTGTGTCAGCAGTTCGGTCCCGCCTGAGCGGGCTCTCAGTCGCGGTTGGGGGGACCAGATCAGCTGGTAGCCGTCCTCGGAGGGGTTTGTCGATCCGGGCGAGCAGACCCTAATGTTGAGCGCCAGCGTGCGGATCGAGCCGGAGAAGCCGCTATCGGTGCCGGTCGGACCGCACCTGAAGAGGCCGCAATGCAGTCAAGAGTGGCAAGTCGCAGATTTGTTAGTAGGAGAGAACCCTCAGACCACGCCCTTCTTAAGGATGAAGTTCCCGTAGGCGCGCGATTCAGCCGTCTGAATGACTGCAAACGATCGCATCGCGATGGGATAGTACGCAAACCTTTCGACAGCTTGGCTCGCTATCGAACGCCCCTCTGCCTCACTGCAAACGGCGAGGACGTCTTTGTGTACTTCCAGCAACTCACCTGGCGCGTCGACGGCCTCCATGTGCATCAGAGGCGTTTCACCGAACGTGTCCAAGGGCATCATCTGAAGGATCCCGCGGACTGCAGTCGGTGCATCGACACCCTCCAAGATGAGAAGCTTTCCGCTCGTGGTTTGGGTCGCCACACGAAAGCCGGAGAAGTTTCGATCCACGATTGCCAGTTCGTCGCCGTGACCCATGGAGGCCATGACCCACAGCATGTCGGCCGTAATGAACGGCGGCACACCCTTCAGCATGGCATCTCCCTCCCAAGAGATTTCACCGACAAGAACGATGAACGATTAGCAGAAAAAAACGATTGCGCAAACGTTTCGATGGCGCTAGCGTGACCACATTAGCGGATCCTGGGAGAGCCTCTGGAGGTTGGAATTCCGCTTGGGAGGATAGTTTGAAAAACCTGTTTGTTGCGCTGCTGGCGAGAGCTGGAGTGCGCTCATGACGACTATTTCCGAGGTGGCAAAGGCGGCCGGGGTCTCAGTCTCCACGGTTTCGCACGTTCTCAATAAGACGCGCTACGTCTCGCCCGAGAAGGTCAAGCTCGTCATCGAGTCCGTGGAGGCGATCGGATACATCCCCAATACAGTCGCTCGATCGCTCAAACTGTCATCGACGGGTACCGTCGGCCTCGCGATTTCCGCGATTTCAAACCCTTACTTCAGTGACATTATCTGCGCGATTGAAGCCGAGTGTTCCAAACGAGGCTTGATCGTGTTCCTCTGTGACACGCAGGATGATCCGGTCCGGGAGCTGGAACTGGTCCAGCATCTGCATCAGCGCCGAGTCGACGGGATTATACTTGCGCCTTCGGGCGATCCTCAAAAGGCGCTGGACTATCTCATCCGGTCCGACCTTCCCTGTGTGCTTGTTGACAGGCTGTCCGACAACCGTTTCGACCAGGTCGGGACGGATAACGTCGCCGCAATACGAACGCTCGTCGATCATCTCGTGACGCTGCATCATCGACGGGTTGGGATCATTCTCGGTCAACCCGGCTTTGCGACGACTGTGGAGCGCGCAAAGGCCTTCCGCGCAGCGATGACCGAGAAGGGAATAGAGGTAGAGGACAATTTAATCAGCGACGGCAATCGCAGCACCGCCGACGCCACTGCTTCGACGCACCGTTTGCTGGAGCTGAAGGAGCCGCCGACAGCGATTCTTGCTTCGAACAATCTGGCGATGATCGGGGCTATGAGAGCAATCCGGGAACGGAAGCTGCGTGTTCCCGCGGACATTTCCGTACTTGGGATCGATGATTTCGAATGGGCAGATTATTTCGAACCGCGCCTGACGCTGATGGCCCAGCCTTGCGATGAGATTGGCAGGAAGGCGGCGGACTTGCTGATCGAGCGGATAGGCAACAAGCGCCGCCCCCGCGAGACCATTCGACTGTCGCCGGTTTTGCGGGTGCGTGAATCGTGTGGAGAAGCAGCATGAGCCACGTCGTTCTTTCAGCGAAAGGTGTCGTCAAGCGCTTCGGCGGCGTTCAGGCGCTTCGTGGCGTGGATTTCGAACTAAAGGTTGGCGAAATCCATGCGCTGCTTGGTGAAAACGGTGCAGGAAAATCGACGTTGATGAACCTGTTGTCCGGTGTGAATACGCCGGACGAGGGAGAGATCTTCATCGACGGCAAACCCGCACGATTTCACAGCCCGCGTGATGCACAAGCAGCGGGAATCGCAACGATCTTCCAGGAGCTAGACCTCGTTCCGAGCCTGACCGTGGCCGCCAATCTCTTTCTCGGGCGCGAGCTTGTCCATCGGCATGGCATGCTCGATGGCAAGGCGATGCTGCAAGAGGCGCGCAAAAGACTGGAAGCGATCGACCGATCGATCGATCCCACCCAGTTCGTCAGTGAGCTTTCGATCGGCCAGCGCCAGGTCGTCGCCATCGTCAAGGCGCTTTCCTACGCATCGAGAGCCCTCATCATGGATGAGCCGACGGCTGCCTTGACCGTTGGCGAAGTGGATCGATTGTTCGACATCATGCGTGGCCTGGCATCCTCGGGCGTTGGCATCGTCTATATCTCGCATCGTCTTGAGGAAGTCCCGCAGATCGCTCACCGCGTAACGGTCATGCGCGACGGCAAGGTGGCTGGCGTCACCAAACCGGATGCTCCGCAGGCCGAACTGGTGCAGCTTCTCGTCGGACGTCCTTTGAACGAGCTTTATCCGCGCCGCGCACATAGTGTTGGTGACGTGCTCCTGCGGATGCGGCAGGCTTCTTTCCGCCCACATCGCGTGTCGCCCGGGTGGCAGGCGCCAATCAAAGTCGATCTCGATGTTCGTAGCGGCGAAATCGTCGGGCTCGCGGGTGTTATGGGGGCGGGTCGAACCGAGCTCTTGAGCGCACTCTACGGAACAGGCGTGCCGGGCCAATGGCATGGGGACATCACGATTGGTGGCAGACCGACCAGGCTCAAATCGATCGCGGCCGCTCGCAGGGCAGGACTGGCATTCGTAACCGATGACCGGCGTGGAGCCGGTCTCATGTTGCGTATGTCTGTAGGTCTCAATCTGGTGATGTCGATCATCCGCTGGATATCACCAAGGGGCTTTATGTCGGCGCGACGCCAAGAGGATGCGATCAAAAGTTCTTTCGGCCAATTCGACATCCGTCCCAAGAATCCCGGCATCGCGGTCGGGGCACTTTCGGGGGGAAATCAACAGAAAGTCGTCCTCGCAAAGGAAGTGCTGGGAAATCCGCGCTTGTTGCTTCTCGACGAGCCGACGCGTGGCGTCGACGTCGGCGCAAAGGGGGAAATCTACGCCCGCTTGCGCAAACTTGCCTCAGAGGGATTGGGCATTCTTGTCGCTTCGAGCGAGATGCCCGAGCTGATCGGCCTGTGCGATCGAATAGTAGTTTTGCGCAACGGCAGCAGCGTTGCTGAGTTTTCTGGCGGCGTCGACGAACACGAAGTCCTGGCGGCCGCCAACGGGAGGGAGGCCTGATGTCCGAACAGCAAATTACATCCAATCCAGCCATTCAGCCCGCCAAGCGGATGGATCCGCTCGCGGTGTTGGTCCGCTTCCAAAGCTTGATCGGCCTCATACTCGTCTTCGCCGGGGGCATCATTTTCTCACCGCGTCGGCATGGTGTCATCCTGTTCATTCAACCCGACAACATCGCCAACATCGTCCGCGCGGTGTCCGAAACTGGCATCATCGCGATCGGAATGACGTTCGTGATCATCACGGCCGGAATTGATCTCTCGGTCGGGGCGACACTTGGTCTTGCGAGCGTGGTAACAGCAACATTGATGGTCTCAGGCGGTTTTGGGCTGATCACGACGGTGCTGGCAGTGCTGCTGATGGGCATTTGCTTCGGGTTGGTCCAGGGAGCGATCTCAAGCAAGTTTCGACTTGAAGCGTTTATCGTGACTCTTGCCGGTCTACAGGCAGCTCGCGGGCTTGCACTTGTTGTGTCGGACAATCAGTACATCAATATCTCTTATGGTGATGGTCCTGGGCTCGCTCCGCCCATCTTTGCCATTCTGGGCGGCCGGTTATTCGGCAACGTCGTTCCCGTGGCTACGATCGTCTTCTTGATCTTTGCCTGCATCGCCACGCTGGTGCTGAACACGACCCGATTCGGCCGTTACGTCTATGCCGTCGGCGGAAACGAGCGTGCCGCCCGCATCTCAGGTGTTCCGGTCTCGGCAATCAAGATCGCCGTTTACGCCATTACCGGCTTTGCATCCGCGCTTGCTGGCATCGTCCATGCCGGGCAATTCAACTTTGGGAGTGCCAATGATGGAACCGGATATGAATTGACGGCCATCGCGGCTGTCGTCATCGGCGGAACCAGCCTGTTTGGTGGGTCGGGTTCAATGGTCGGAACAATCGCCGGTACGATCATGCTCGGCGCTTTGGCCAATATATTGCAGCTGAACAATATCACGCCAGCGATGCAGTTGCTTGCCACAGCGGCAATTATCGTTCTGGCGGCAGTCCTTCAATCCCTCGTTCGTCGCCGCGAAGGATTGGGCAGGTAGTGTGGCGGCATCACCCGGAAGGTGGATCCGGGATCAATGTGGAGGAGAAAGTAATGACACAGAATGCACTTCGACTGTCGCATGCCGGGCGCATGGCACTCCTGGCCGGCTCATGCCTTGCTATTGCCAGCGTGGCTCACGCTGCCGATCCGCTGGTGAAGGCTTGCGCCAAGGATGGCGAGTTCGTCATCGGCTTCTCGCAGGCCAATAATGCGGAGCCTTATCGCCAGCACGTCAACGATGAACTAGAGGCAGCCGCCAAGGCAGTCCCGCAGTTCACGCTGCAGATCGCTGACGGCGCGGGCAACGTCAACACCCAGACATCGCAGGTCGACAATTTCATCACCCAAAAGGTTGACCTTCTGTTGATCTCGCCTTTCGAGGCGGCTCCGCTAACGCCCGCCGTCAAGCGGGCAATGGACGCGGGTATCCCGGTCGTCGAACTTGACCGCAAGACGAACGGTGAGGCTGGCAAGGACTACACAGCTTTCATCGGAGGAGACAACTACAAAATCGCGCTGGCCGCCGGCGAATATACGAGCAAGACGCTTCTGCCGGACGGCGGCGAGGCGGCCGTGCTGCAGGGACTGCCTAGTTCCACACCGGCCGTCGAACGGCTCAATGGCTTCAAGGATGGTGTGAAAGCCAACTCCAAGATCCAGATCGTGGCAGAACAAGCGGCAGACTGGTTGCCGGATAAAGCGCAGACCGCGTTCGCCGCCATGCTGCAGGCTCATCCTGATATCAAGATGGTCTATGCCAGCAACGACATGATGGCGGCGGGTGCGCTACTTGCTGCGAAGGGTGCCGGTAAGAGCGTGAAGATCATCGGGACCGATGGCTTGCCCGGTCCGGCAGGCGGGATCGAGGCAGTCGCAAAGGGCGACTGGTCAGCGACCTTCACATATCCGACAGGAGCCAAAGAGGCGGTCGACATGGCCAAGTCGATATTGCTGGACTGCGCATCGTCGGTGCCAGCGACAGTAACGGTCGATACCACCGCCATTACGCCCGATAACGCGAAGCAGATGATGGGTAAGTAAAGCTCCAGACTCAACCCGGCCGGACGCGTCCGTCCAGCCGGGTTGAACCATATCAATCGGTTGGCGCGTCTGACCGAGTCGTCGCGTCACTCGACCAGTTGGTCGAAAATATCAGCGGCAGCCGGCCCAAGTCTTCTTAAGGCACCGCGGGGCTGATGAGGCACCAGCCGTGACAGAATGTCAGGTACGAGTTGGGCCAAGATCGCGAAACTGAAAAATCAAACCCGAAAACGTCACCGAACATTGATGACTCAAAGCGCTGGAAAGCCGCTAGCCCGATCGCATGCTATGTGGCAGAAGGCGTCTGGACGAAGTTTGCTGGTCATCACCGACGATGTTACCGACCAAGTATTGGTTGGCGAAGTCAAAACAGGTAAGTGTAGCAATCCGTCGACTCGCGTTCTGGGCGTCTCGGTCTCCTGCCATGTGGCAGCTTCGCGGACTGATCGGATCATTGGCCATTCGAGGCTAGAACACTCCATGAAAGGACTTTGCAATGGCACGGCTTGTTGTCGTTTCCAATCGAGTGCCGATTCCCGATAAAGACGGCGTGGCACCGGCGGGCGGTCTTGCCGTCGCCTTGCAGGCCGCTCTCCAGGAACGCGGCGGTATCTGGATGGGGTGGTCGGGCAAGTCGAGCGGGAGCCGAGAACCGGAGAAGCTCTCGCGGCAGCAGCAAGGTAACATCACCTATGCCGTGACCGACCTGACCGATACCGACGTCGAGGAATATTATCACGGCTTTGCCAACCGCGTTCTCTGGCCGATTTGCCACTATCGGCTCGATCTTGCAGAGTATGGCCGCAAGGAAATGGCCGGCTATTTCCGCGTCAACCGCTTCTTCGCACAGAGGCTGGCGCCGCTGATCGAGCCGGACGACGTCATCTGGGTGCATGATTATCATCTCATTCCGCTGGCGGCGGAACTGCGCCGGATAGGGCTGAAAAACCGAATAGGTTTCTTCCTGCACATCCCCTGGCCATCAGCCGACGTGCTCGTCACAATGCCGGTGCACGAGGAAATCATGCGTGGGTTGTCGCACTACGACCTTCTCGGATTCCAGACCGACCATGATCTTCAGAATTTTGCCGGCTATCTCACGCGAGAGGGCATCGGCAACGACCTCGGCGACGGCCTATTTGATTCACACGGACGGACATTCAAATCAGCTGCCTACCCAATTGGCATCGAGACCGCGGCTTTCGCTGAACTTGCAGGCAAAGCCTGGGCAAACATCCTGGTCCGCAAGGCCCGCCAGAGCATCGAGGGTCGCGACCTGATCATCGGCGTCGACAGGCTCGACTACTCGAAAGGCATTACTCAGCGTCTGGACGCTTTCGAGCGTTTCATCACCACCAATCCAGCCTATCAAAACAAGGTGACATACTTACAGATTACCCCGAAATCGCGATCCGAAGTACCGGAATACGAGCAGATGCAGCGAATGGTGGCTGAACAGGCAGGCCGGGTAAATGGCGCGATCGGAACCGTGGATTGGGTGCCGATCCGCTATATTAATCGGTCCAGCAGCAGAAATGTGCTCGCTGGCCTTTACCGTCTTGCGACGATCGGGTTCGTAACGCCGTTGCGCGACGGAATGAACCTGGTCGCGAAGGAATATGTCGCAGCGCAAGATCCGGATCGCCCGGGTGTCCTCGTTCTCTCCCGCTTTGCGGGCGCCGCCCGCGAATTGAAAGGCGCGCTGCTCGTTAATCCCTATGATGTCGAAGGCACCGCCAACGCTCTTGCCAGGGCACTGACCATGTCAATCGAAGAACGCCGAGAACGCTGGCGGGGAATGATGGATCATCTGCTCGAATATGACGTCTCTCGCTGGTGCAATGATTTTCTGAGAGATTTGACTGCCAAGACGGCTGCCGCCAATTAGGTTTTCCATCCAAACCGGATCGAATTGGGATTTGTCGGGAGAACACCACGCATTGTTCTTCCTTGCTTTCACTCAAGCCAAGGAGCGAGCTCGCGGACGTTTCACACGGAGCTCGGTGTCCAAGCTGAATGTCGTGCGAGAAGGCGGCCAGACCTTCTCGCACGAGCCGGTACTCAGATCCTGAAGATGGGCATCACGCCTTGCCCTTGCGGACGACATCCGCAATCGTCACTTTCTTGGGAATGAGTTTGAGTTCGAAAAAGGTGTCGGCGATGCTCTGCTGCTGCGCGACGACGGCGTCATCCAGGCTCTTGATCCCGTACGACTGACGTTCAAGCGCCTTGACGAGGACAGGTTCGGGGATGCCGACCGACGGTGACAGCTCTGCAGCCGCAGCGGCGGTGTCGGATTTGGTCCATTCGTCGATTTCGGAAATAGCGTCAATCAAGACATCGATCGCCTGGGCGTGGCCGTCGACCAGTGAAGTCGTGCCGAGATAGAACTGGTGATTGGGAACGATGCCCTCGCCGTTTCTGAGCTCTCGCGCTTCGATCGCCACTTCCGCCGCTGCCTGGAAGGGATCCCAGATGACCCATGCATCCACCGCGCCCTTTTCGAAAGCTGCGCGGCCGTCGGCTGGGGCGAGAAAAGATGGCTCCACGTCCTCGTAGGTCAAACCGGCTTCTTCGAGCGCCTTAACGAGCAGGTAGTGCACGTTCGAGCCTTTGTTGAAGGCGACCTTCTTGCCCTTCAGGTCGGCAACGGACTTTATGGGGCTATCCTTCGGGACAAGTATGGCTTCACCGCGCGGGGCGGGCGGCTCATGTGCGATGTAGACAAGCGGAGCGTTCGCCGCCTGGGCGAAGATCGGCGGCGTTTCCCCGGTCGATCCGAAATCGACAGCACCAGCGTTCAGGGCCTCAAGGAGCTGGGGACCGCCCGGAAATTCGGTCCATTCAACGGTGTAGTCGATGGATTTGAGTTTCTTCTCCAGCAACCCTTTGCCCTTGAGAAGCACCAGAGTTCCATATTTCTGGTAACCGATGCGCACGACCTTGTCAGCCGCGCCAGCCAGTCGAACCTGCATCAAAGGTGTCGCGATGGCGCCTGCCACCACCGCAGTGAAAGCTCGTCTTGTGATCTTCATCATACCCTCCGGAATAGACGACGCTAAAATAAAGTATGTCTACATTTTTCCTAGAGTATGCATGCTCCCGCGTGCGCTTCTTCGGGATTCGCTTTTTTGTTCTGTCGCGGCAGCGAGCAAAAAGAACCGCGCCTTATGCTGATCCGGATTTTAACGCGACGAATTCGGCAGGCGATCGCAATGCTCCGCCATGCCCCGATATTCCGCCATGCCCCGTTATATCGACAGCAAGCAGGTTTCAAATCCCGCCGTCGATCGAAGTGAGACGAAGTCAACAAAATGTCTAAAGAGACGACCAGTTCCCACTTGCGGTGAGGTCCGGTCGGGTATCTCGGTCGACCGTCCACGTCCGCTGCGCGTAGATGGTCGCGTGCGGGGAGGGCGCCCCCTGAAAAGGTCGAGCGCCCTTGGTTTCGTTTCCCTCATGAGATAGGCCGCAGGGAGAAAGCGGATGTTGGGGGCTACCTGCTTTGAAGCGGCGCCGGAAGCAACTCGGCCGGAAAGTCCTGGTAGGAAACCGGTCGCAAAAACCGATAGATTGCCAGCGTGCCGACTGAAGTCGACCGACCGTCCGACGTCGCCGGATACGGCCCGCCGTGCACCATCGCCGGAGAAACCTCGACGCCGGTGCCGAATCCGTTCACGAGGAGACGACCGGCGAGAAGTTCCAACTGGGAAATCATTTGCGCAGCATTCGACAAGTCGTCTTGGTGGACGTGCAAGGCAATCGTCAATTGACCTTCCAGAGAGTTCACGACTTGGCGCAAATCTGCTTCATCACGGCAACGCACGATCAATCCTGCTGCGCCGAATATCTCCTCCTGAAGCTCGGGCTCTGAAAGGAAAGAGGCCGAGGTCGTTTCAAACAGGGCTGCCGTTGCCTGTTGCGGTGTTCCCTGCTTTCCCGTCGCCAACTGCGATACGGAAGACGACGCCTGCAGTCTGGCGACACCCTTCCGATAGGCCTCGCATATCCCTCCGGTCAGCATCGTTTGAGCCGGAGATTCCTGAAGAGCTGCTGAGGCAGCGTTGATGAACGTGTCGAGGCCGCCGCCATCGATTGCGATGATGAGGCCTGGATTGGTGCAGAACTGACCGGCTCCCAAGGTCAAGGAGGACGCGAACGATTTCCCGATCGCTTCTGCGTTGTTCTGCAGGGCGTTCGGGAAAAGGATGACGGGATTGATGCTGCTCATTTCGGCGTAGACCGGAATGGGCTGCTTCCGCTCCGACGCAATCTTCATCAACGCGGTTCCGCCGCGCCGGGAGCCCGTAAAGCCCACAGCGCGTATCCGATGATCGGCGACCAGCATCTGTCCAACCTCAAAACCAGCGTCGAACAGTAAGGCGAAAGTTCCTGCCGGCAGGCCGCTTGCTGCGACCGCCTGCTGGACGGCACTGCCGACAAGCGCCGACGTTCCGGGATGAGCGGAATGAGCCTTCACGACAACGGGACAGCCGGCGGCAAGGGCGGAGGCCGTATCGCCGCCTGCCACGGAGAAGGCAAGAGGGAAATTCGAAGCGCCAAACACCGCCACAGGCCCGAGAGCCACGTTGCGAAGACGAAGATCAGGCTTGGGTGCAGGCTTCCGGTCGGGATCGGCCGGATCGAACCTCAGTTCTTGGAATGCACCTTCGCGTACTTCTTTGGCAAACAGGCGCAGCTGGCCGACGGTTCTCGCACGTTCGCCTTCGAGACGCCCACGCGGCAGGCCGGTTTCGTCCATTGCTCTCAGGATCAGATCGTCACCGAGTTCGAGAATGTTCTCAGCAATCGCCTCCAGGAAAAGCGCGCGCTTCTCCAGCGGTGTCTCCCGATAGATGGGGAAAGCATGCCAGGCGACAGCCGTGGCTTGCTCCACCTGATCTTTCGTCGCTCCCGCAAAGCTCGGCTCCATAGGTGAGCCGCTGGCGGGATTGGTGGCGGAAAAGCTGGCTGCGCCGCCCCGCAGAACCGCGCCGCCGATGAGAAGATCGCCGGAGACTTTCATGATACATCCTTTCGAAAGCTTATTCTGGACCACTGTTCAGGTCCCGGTTGAAAGGTCGCTTGTGGACCTTTCAACGATGATGGCTGGATGTAGATAGTCTCAGAGCGCCGCAAAACCAAGTCGCGCAGTTAAAAAGTAATACTTTTTATTCGGCCCTCCGACAGCCTTTCATCGGACGTAACTCGGCGTGCGGAGTGGTCCTTCAAGGGATCCCATGCCGTGAAGTGTCCTGCCGGATGAATGTCAGAGCCTACATCAGCGTACTAAACAGAATGGCACCCGGGGCGACGAGCGGCGCCGGTCCGTATCGATCACACAAGTTGCCAACCGTGGGGAGCAGGGACCCATGATCAGTCCTCCCGGGGAGAAGCAGCCGACCGGTTGAAGCGTGGTCTAACCCAAATGGGCATGGCAGGAGGAGGGCGACGGGTCGATGATAGACCGAGCATGCCCGGAGATAAAACACCATGTCCTCCAGTTGACGCGAAACGCTTTTTGACGATACGGCAAGGCGATAGCGTGAACGGCGGATGGTCGGTCGATGGAGCGGAGCTGTGGAGCATGGGTTTGAAACGGGCGGTGGATTTTTTGCTGGCTTTGATTGCGTCGGTGATCCTGCTTCTTCCAATCCTCATCGTCGCTCTTTGTGTTCGCCTCACCTCGCCCGGACCAATCCTCTATTGGTCAAAACGTGTCGGCCGTTTCAATCAGATCTTTCTGATGCCAAAGTTTCGCAGCATGCGCGTCGACACGCCGACGGTTGCCACGCATCTGCTTGAAAACCCGGATCGGTTTCTGACGCCCATCGGCTCGTTTCTGCGCAAATCCAGCCTCGACGAACTGCCGCAGCTCTGGTGCATTCTCGAGGGGACGATGAGTTTCGTGGGCCCACGGCCGGCACTCTACAATCAATACGACCTTATAGAATTGCGGACGGCCCATGGCGTCGACAAGCTCCTGCCCGGATTGACAGGATGGGCGCAGATCAACGGACGCGACGAATTGCCGATTCCGGAGAAGGTCAAATTCGATATCGAATATCTCGAACGTCGCTCGTTCGGCCTCGACATAAGCATCCTGTTTATGACGGCCGAGAAGGTAATCCGCCGTAAGGGAATACGGCATTAAGTTACCTACTTCTGATAGATAAGCAGTGCGGAAGACCTTGGTTTCCGATTATTTCAGTTGCGCTCGTTGCAGAAAATGACAAGAAGGTGGTGTCGATCGATCTGCGAAACGCTGGTAAGCAATGCCTGAAAATACCCCCACTGAGACATCGCGCTCAGGATGGTTCTTAATGCCGATGCAAGCGCTCGTCGCCCCTCTGCTGGCGATGCCGCGGTTTGCCAAACGTGCTCTGGCTTTGCTGGTGGATTCCAGCTTTTGCGTTCTGACGATCTGGCTGGCCTATTGCTTCCGCCTGAACGAATGGACGGTGCTGACCGGCGTGCAGTGGCTGCCGGTCTTCGTTTCGCTGTGTATGGCACTTCCCATCTTCATCGTCATGGGCATGTATCGGGCGATCTTCCGTTATGCCAATATGGCTGCTTTCATTACTGTTCTGAAGGCGATTGCGATCTACGGCTTCGCCTTCATGACGATATTTACTGCCCTCAGCGTCCCCGGTGTTCCGAGAACCGTCGGTATCCTCCAGCCCTTCCTGCTGTTGATTGCGATCGGGCTGTCGAGGTTGAGTATCCGCTACTGGCTCGGGGATGCTTACCAGCGCATCCTTCACAAGAATATGCTCGCCAAGGTGCTGATCTATGGGGCAGGGACGGCCGGGCGGCAACTGGCCGGTGCCTTGATCAACAGTGCCGAACTCAATGTCGTCGGCTATCTGGATGATGATCCGCGTCTCAAAGGCGGCGTCATGGGTGGTTTGCCGATCTACGACCCCTCGGATCTGCCGGTGCTTGCCGAATCTCTCGGCGTGCACAATGTGCTTCTTGCTCTTCCCTCCGCATCGCGGCAGCGTCGCAATGAAATCCTGGAGCACATCCGTAAAGCCAGGGTCAATGTTCGCACGTTGCCGGATCTCACCGCCCTGGCTCAGGGCCGCATCGCCGTCTCCGACATCCGTGAGCTGGAGATCGAAGATCTGCTGGGGAGAGAAGCGGTGGCGCCACGGCAGGAGTTGCTCGACAAGGCGATGCGCAACAAGGTGGTGATGGTCACGGGTGCTGGTGGCTCGATCGGCGGCGAGTTATGCCGCCAGATTCTGCGCAACGAGCCTTCCAGCCTGATCCTTCTCGATCAGAACGAGTTTGCGCTTTATAATATTGACGCCGAATTGCGGAAGCTGGCCGAACTGTACAGACATGAAAATCTGCAGATCGTCCCGATCCTCTGTTCCGTCCGGGATCAGGATCGCATGGAACATATCATGCAGAGCTGGCGACCTCAGACGCTCTATCATGCCGCCGCTTACAAGCATGTTCCCCTTGTCGAACACAATGCCGTGGAAGGCATCAAGAACAATGTGATGGGTACGCTGGTTGCGGCACGCGCGGCGAATAAATGCGGCGTCTCGAATTTCGTGCTGATCAGCACAGACAAAGCCGTGCGTCCGACAAATGTGATGGGCGCCAGCAAGAGGCTGGCGGAGATGGTTCTGCAGGCGCTTGCGGCGGAATCGGCGACCGACAGAATGCGAACGAATTTCTCCATGGTCCGTTTCGGAAACGTCCTCGGCTCCTCCGGATCCGTCGTGCCGCTTTTCCGGCAGCAGATCAAGGACGGCGGCCCGGTGACGCTGACACATCCTGATATAACCCGCTATTTCATGACCATTTCGGAGGCTTCTCAACTCGTCATTCAGGCCGGCGCGATGGCGGAGGGCGGAGATGTCTTCCTGCTCGACATGGGAGAGCCGGTTCGCATCGCCGATCTCGCCCGCAAGATGGTGGAGCTTTCCGGGCTGGCCGTCCGCGACGAAGACAATCCCGAAGGCGATATCGAGCTGTCCGTTACCGGTCTTCGGCCCGGCGAGAAACTCTTTGAAGAGCTGTTGATCGGGGATAATCCAGAAACAACCGAACATCCTCGGATTATGAAGGCGCGCGAGGATTTCCTGTCCTGGCCGGAGCTGTCGCGAAGGCTCAACGCGCTCAACGCGGTGTTGGACCGGAACGATATGATCGCTGCACGTGCGACATTGGCGGAGCTTGTTTCCGGCTATTCCTCAACGGGTGAGGTCTCGGATCTGGCTTTCACCGGCGCCGAGCCACTTAGGCTGCCCCAGACAATTCAAAGCACGCTGTAAGGGCTGCAGGCTCAAAGGTGCCAGACGTCAGCTCCGAACGACCGGCGCAAAGCCAGTGCTGCCGCGATCCGCACAAATAAGGGCGACCATGTAGGCGAAGATCGGATCCAAAGCTTTCTGATTGAACATGATGCCAAAGCTGCCTGTTATGACGTAGCTGCTGACAAGCAGAAGAGCGAGCGCAATCGCTAAATCCCGGCCCGGCCCCGCTTCTTTTCTCCACGCGCCCATCACGGGCGTCAGCAGCATCAGCGAAAGCGCTGCAATGCCGAAAACGCCGGCGTCGATTCCCGCGGTCAGAAAGCCGTTATGGACATGCGAGTAAGGCAGCTGCGGCCTTATATTATCGGGCAGCTCTGCCAAAACCGAAGCCATCCGGTTTTGCGGGCCATAACCCGTCAACGGGTCCTTACTGATTGCCGATAGTGCGCCTTTGTACAAGGCGAACCGGGCACTCAGCGACGTGATCTCGCCGTCGGTGCGTTCGAGCGATGTCAGATTTTCCTGAAGCGCCTGGATGCGATGGAGGATCTGGCCGCTGCCCAGGGTGATAAGTCCCGCCAACAGCAAGGAACTGGTAATAGCCAGGCTGCGCAAACTCAGATGGAAGCTGTGTTTGCGAAAATACCAGAGAAAGATGACGATATGGACGGGAATGACCAGCCAGGCCGAGCGCGTTCCCGAAAGCAGCACGCAGCCTAGGCCGGCGGCATATCCCAATATCGCAATTCTTTGCTCCACGCTTCTGGGAGATTGAATGTTGAGAAGCGCAATGCCGCCGAACAGAATACCTATCACGCCCAGAAGTGCAGCGTTCGAAGTCCCAGCCTCTGCTCTCTCCATCAGAAACATGATCTGCAGGAGACTGAAAAGAAAGGTGACGATCATGCCTATGCCTGCGCCGAGGATAAAGAGCGGCACGAGACGGCCATCGGGAGATTGGCGCATCCGCGGCAATATCAGCCAGATGGAAAAGAAAGGCAGGAGCCGGAATATCCAGTCCGGTACTTCGGAGTAAGGCGGATTGATGAAGATGCTGGCGATCATCACCAGCGGGTAGATCGACATGCCAATGGCGACCAGCCGGTCGGATTTCGATAGGTTCAAGACGAGGCGGCCCGTCGCCAGACAGTAGACGCCCCACACCATCGACGCGAGAAGGATGAAGGAGTTAAAGTTCGGCGAAAGCCCTGGAAGGATTGCAAAGAGAAAGACGGCAATGCGGTTGTTTCGGTCGAGTGCGCTTCCGGCCTCACCCCCCGGATAAAGCACTGCCATCTTGAGTTGTCTGAAATAATTCACGTTGCCGGTCCTGACCGTGTCGATGCTGCCTCGCTAAGGATCGTGATCACAGCTGTCAAGCTGTGATCACGGTGCAATCTATGGCTTTATTCGACGTGGTATTCCGGCAACAGGCGTCTGGCCAGACCTGGGTCTGTTCGATGATGGGGGGCAAATAGGTACGACGGTAAGGCCGGATTCAACAGAAAACACGTCTGAGGTGCGGGCGTGATGTGAAGGTTTGATAGCCAGCAGCCGACGAGCGTACCGAGAGAAGAAGGCGGCATCATCGGGATCGGCGAAGAGCCGATGCATGCGCCTCGTTGAAGTGACGCGGCTGCCGCTATCGCCAATACGGGCGTGTCGAACCTTCCGCCGATGATCGACCAAGGAGATAGCCAAGCCCGAATGCGACAATGCCGGTGGTGAGCAGCAATGCGCTTGCGGTATGCGGGTGCTGTCTGGCACCGAAGGCGACGGCATAAGCCTCACGTTTCATCTCTTTGGCTGCCGACTTCGCGACCTTGGTCAATCCCTCCGGCTGCTCAGCGGGTGTGCCGGTGAATCCGGCGTTCAAGTTCTGTTTGTCGACCATGTCGGGGACCTTTCTGAAATTGGCGCGCGGTCTGAAATTGGCGCGAGGTGGAAAGTTCAATCCTGCTCGCGTGTGCCGGGGGAGGCTTCGCGTTGATCGGCGTCCTCGAGATCTGTCTTGACGAGAAATGCATCCGTATGTTCGCGCGAGGCCTCTCGCAATGCTGCAAGGTTTGGAGGATTGTCGGCTTCGTCCTGCTGCGCATCGAGTTCATGTTCGGCCAGGGTCCAGTGATGCCCGTGCTTGCCTTCCGGCCTCCCTTCTTTCTCCCACAGGGAATATGCCTTTCTTCGGATCTCCTCCTCGCGGCTGGCTGCCGGCGACCCGCCGCTCAGCCTGTCGATTTCGTTTGCGGCTCGCCGAGCCATCTTCCGTCCGCCTGGGTCCGCGGCGGGTGGAGTTTTCGGCCGGCCGCCGTTAGTCGTGTTTTCGTTTATCTTGCGTGGTGCTGGCTTTTTCATGAGGGTCTCCTTGCGGATCTCAACCAACTCGGCCGATCTAAGTTCCAAACAAAGAGTGCCTCGGCGCAGAGATCGGCTTTCCATTTCCCGCGAGGTTTATGCCGTTCACCCGCGCTTTCGCACTGTAATTGTCGTTCCATGTTTTTGCCTCGAGCCTGCGGCCCGCGGGTCGACTTGCTCAATTCGCGAAGCGCCGAACCTTGAGTGGCATGTCTTGGCATGTCGATAAAACTGATATACTAGTATGCCATTGAGTTTCAGCGTCCCGGTATATCCATGCAGCAAGCATCAGAAGCCGAAGTTTTGGTCGTCCCGACGTCGCGGGAGGCCGGGGGCAGGCTGCGCCGTATCACCACGGCTGGCGCCATCTACGATCGCCTCTATGCCGACATCGTGTCGCTGCGGATGCCGCCAGGCATGCTGCTGCAGGAAAAGCGGATCGCCGATGATTTCGGCGTCAGCCGCACGCCGGTGCGAGAGGCGCTGCTCCGGCTTTGCGAAGGCGGACTGGTCGATATCTACCCGCAGTCGGGCACCGTCGTGTCGCGGGTGCCGGTCTCGGCGATCCCCGAGGCGGTCATTGTGCGCAAGGCGCTCGAAGGCGCGACCGTCGAGGCTGCGGCTCTGACCGCGACGGCCGCCGATATCGCCCGTCTCGACGCCATCATTGCCCGCCAGCAGGCCTATGCCGCGACCGGCAATGCCTCGAGCTTTCATGAGGAGGACGAGGCCTTCCATGAGGCGATCACGCAGACATCGGGTTATCCCGGCATCTGGGCAATCCTGAAAACGGTCAAGGTGCAGATCGACCGGGCACGGCGCCTGACTTTGCCGGTGCTTGGGCGCACGGATAATGTCGTGCAGGAACACATGATCATCCGCGATGCGCTCGCCGCTCACGATGCGGCGGCTGCACGCAGCGCCATGATCCATCATCTGAGTGCCGTCATTCCCGATGTCGACGAATTGCGCGCGCGTTACCCCGATTATTTCTGCTGACGGCAGGCCAACACGAAACGAAAAGCGAGAGGGAAGGAAGAAGGATGCGACAGGGTTGGAGATGGTTCGGACCGGAAGCGCCGGTGACGCTGGATGATGTCCGTCAAACGGGCGCGACGAATATCGTCTCTTCGCTGCATCAGGTGCCGATCGGCAGGGCCTGGACGGAGAAGGAGGTGCGCGAACGTCAAGCTCTGATCGAAACGACGCCCGGCGACCGTTCGCCGCTCGTCTGGTCGGTTGTCGAGAGCATCCCGATCCCCGACGCCGTCAAGCGCAAGGGCGGGGAGGCGAAGGCCGAAATCGAAGCCTGGATCGCCAGCCTCGAAGCGGTCGCCGCCTGTGGCATTCCGATCGTCTGCTATAATTTCATGCCGGTGGTGGACTGGACCCGCACCGAACTCGATTTCGTGACACCGACGGGCGCCACCGCCATGCGTTTCGATCACGAGCGCTTCGCAGCCTTCGATCTCTTCATTCTGGAACGGCCAGATGCGGCGCAGCACTATTCCGCGGAAGACCGCGAACGGGCGCGTATCGTTTTCGAGGCGATGACCGACGACGAGGTCGCCGACATTACCCGTATCATCACCTCGGCTCTGCCGGGTTCGACGACCGAACCCCTGACCATTCCGGCCTTCCGGGATAAGCTGGTCGCCTATAGCGGCATCGATGCCGCAAGGCTGCGCCGGCACCTTGTCGAATTCCTCGAAGCGGTGACGCCGGCGGCAGAAGCGCGCGGCGTCAAGCTGACGCTGCATCCCGACGATCCGCCGCGTTCGCTGTTCGGCCTGCCGCGCATCGCCTCGACGGCAGACGACTATGCCGCTCTGTTCGATGCGGTACCATCGGCTGCGAACGGCATGTGTTACTGCACGGGCAGCCTCGGCGTGCGCGCCGAGAACGACCTGCCGGCGATCGCCCGGCGCTTCGCCTCGCGCATCCACTTCGCCCATCTGCGTGCCACGACGCGCGAGGGTGACGGCCGGACATTCCATGAAAGCGCGCATCTGGAAGGCGACGTCGATATGGTCGCCGTTCTCAGCGAACTGGTCGCGGAAGACCGCCGCCGCAGTCCCGAAGACACCATCGTGTTCCGATCGGACCATGGCCATCGCATGCTCGACGACCTCGACAAGGTCGTCACACCAGGCTACCCGGCCATCGGCCGCATGCGCGGCCTCGCCGAACTGCGCGGCATCCTGCATGCGCTGGGCGCGCCGCCGAACTGAGCGTCTCCGCGGTTCGCGGCGCTCGCCCTTCGGCGGAAATCATCGTGCTCTGAAGCCCAAGCGATGCTTCAGAGCGCGCAACCTTTAAGGAACAGATCGGTGCACATCTTCGCGCGCGCGGCGATCGCATCGATCTTCGGCGGCAGCTCCTGGCGCAGCATCGCGGCACGCTGCGGCTCCATGATCATCATCCCGCGCAGCATGCCGCAGGCCGCATGCGGATCATCTAGCGCAATCAGTCCACGATCGATCTGCCTGTGGAGCCAGTTCTCCATCAGTGTATTGGTTCTGACGATCGCCTTTTCATAGAAGGCGTTGGCGATCTCGGGGAACCGATCAGACTCGCTGATGACGAGCCGGGTCACGGTGATCGTATCCACCGAGAGCGTCAGCATGCCATAGGCCGTCAGTATGCGCTCAAACCCCTGCCTGAGATCGGCCACGGCGAGTGTGCCGGGGTCGAGCGCGATCAAAAAGCGCCCCGTGCGCTCCGTGATCATCTCTGAAAAGAGATCTCCTTTCGTCGGAAACAGCCGGTAGAGCGTCTTGGTCGAAACACCGGCCACCTGCGCGATCGCAGCGATGCTTGCTGCGGCATAGCCGTTCTCGTGGAACTGCCTGTTCGCCGCCTCGATGATCACGCTTCTCGTATCCTCGTCGCAGCGAACTTGCGGTCGTCCTCGCGGCTTCTTCTCGATTTCGTGATTTTGGACCATGGTGATTTTCCAAATTCTTATTGACATCTATCTTCTAATGCATATTTTGGAAAATATCAAGTTTCCTAAAGTGCATTTCATTCGAATTCAGAGGCCGCAGCCCAAGTGACGGCGACCGTCATCAGGAGAAAGACAATGACCATCAAGACGCTGCATGCCTTGAACAACAATACTGCCGTTGAGACCGTTGCCGAAGCCGCTCCCGCAAGCCTGGACGCCGGCAAGCCGCCGCGCGTCGCCGAAGCTGCCGCCCCCGCTGCCGAGGAAAAGCCCGCCCGCAAGCGCGGTGGCCGCTCCCTGCTTCTCGGCGCGACCGCACTCGTGCTGATCGCCGCCGGCGCCTATTACGGCCATGATTACTGGACGGTCGGCCGCTTCCATATCTCGACCGACGACGCCTATGTGAAGGCCGATAGCAGCACCATCGCCCCCAAGGTTTCAGGCTATCTCGCCGAGGTGCTCGTCATGGACAACGAGACCGTCAAGGCCGGCCAGCCGCTCGCCCGCATCGACGACCGCGACTTCAAGGCGGCCCTCGATCAGGCCAAGGCCGATGTCGCCGCAGCAGAGGCCACCGTCAACGCCAAGCAGGCTTCGCTCGATATCCAGCAGTCGACCATCGCTGCGGCCCGCGCGACCGTCGACGTCGACCGCGCCAACGAGACCTTTGCCGAGCAGAACAACAAGCGTTATTCGAACCTCGCCACCAGCGGTTATGCCCCGGTCCAGACGGCGCAGCAGGCCGCCTCGCAGATCGCTGCCGCCCAGGCCTCGATCGTCCGTGACACCGCCTCGCTCGATGCCGCCGTCAAGCAGGTCGATCTGCTGAACGCCGAACTGGCCCAGGCAAAGGCAGCCCTTGCCCGCAGCGAGGCCGTCCAGCACCAGGCCGAGCTCAACCTTTCCTATGCGACGATCACCGCGCCCGTCGACGGCACCGTGGGCAACCGGACGCTGCGCGTCGGCCAATATGTCCAGGCCGGCACCCAGCTGATGTCGGTCGTGCCGACGACGGCTGCCTATGTCATCGCCAACTACAAGGAAACCCAGCTCACCGACGTCAAGGCCGGCCAGCCAGTCGATATCGAGGTCGATATGTTCCCCGGCCGCACCTATCACGGCCATGTCGACAGCCTCGCTCCGGCAAGCGGCCAGGAATTTGCCCTACTGCCGCCCGATAACGCTACCGGCAACTTCACCAAGGTCGTCCAGCGCATTCCGGTCAGGATCGTGCTCGACGGCGACGCTGCCGCCAACGGCGACCTGCGCCCCGGTATGTCCGTCCAGCCGAGCATCGATACTAAGAACGACCGCAGCTAGGCCGGGGGACGAGGAGTTCGTGTCATGTCCACCATCGCAGCAACAGCCGCTCCCATATCGCAGCCGAAATCCGGCGCCAGCACCAGGGAATGGATCGCCGTTCTCGCCGGCATGATCGGCGCCTTCATGGCGATCCTCAACATCCAGATCACCAATGCCTCGCTGCTCGACATCGAGGGCGGCATCGGAACGGGCGTCGACAACGGCGCCTGGATCTCCACCTCCTACCTGATCGGCGAGATCGTCGTCATTCCGCTGACGGCCTATTTCAGCAACGTCTTCTCGTTCCGGCGCTTTATCCTCGTCAATTCCGTCCTCTTTCCGCTGTTTTCGATCGCCTGTGCCTTCGCCCATGATCTCGGCACGATGATCGTGCTGCGCGGCCTGCAGGGTTTTGCCGGCGGCGTGCTGATTCCCATGGCCTTCACCATGGTGCTGACCAAGCTGCCGAAATCGCAGCAGCCGCTGGGCCTGGCAATCTTTGCGCTCTCGGTCACCTTCGCACCAGCGATCGGCCCGACAATCGGCGGTTACCTCACCGAAAACTACGGCTGGCAGACGATCTTCTTCATCAACGCCATCCCGAGCGCCATCATGGCGGTCGCCCTTGCCCTGACGCTCGACAAGCAGCCGATGCAGCTTCGCCTGCTCAGGGAGGGCGACTGGGCTGGTATCTTCACCATGGCGATCGGTCTCTCGGCGCTGCAGACGGTGCTCGAAGAAGGCAACAAGGAAGACTGGTTCTCCTCGCCCTTCATCGTCAAGCTCAGCATCGTCGCCTTCGTCTTCCTCGTCGCCTTCATCTGGATCGAGCTGACGGTTGAGAAGCCGTTGGTCAAGCTGCGCCTGCTGAAGCAGCGCAATTTCGGCATCGGCGTTGCCGTCAACGTGCTGGTCGGCGTCGCCCTTTTCGGCACCGTCTACATCCTGCCGCAATATCTCGGCCAGGTGCAGCGCTATAATGCCGAGCAGATCGGCAACGTCCTGGCATGGACCGGCCTACCGCAGCTGCTTTTGATCCCGCTCGTGCCGATGATGATGAAGCGCTTCGATGCGCGTTACATCGGCTTCCTCGGCATCTCGATCTTCGCGATCAGCTGCTTCATGAACATCACGCTTTCAGCCGATACCGCAGGCGACCAGTTCTGGATCCCGAATATCGTCCGCGCCATCGGCCAGGCGCTGGTGCTGACGCCGATCACCGCCATCACCACCGCAGGCATTGCACCTTCCGATGCGGCCGCCGCCTCGGGCCTGACCAACATGCTGCGCAATCTCGGCGGCGCCGTCGGCACGGCGACGCTCGGCACGGTGCTGACCAAACGCGAGCAGTTCCACTCTAATATCATCGGCCAGTCGGTGACGCTCGGCCGTGACGAAGTCCGCACCCGTCTCGACCAATTGACCGGCTACTTCATGCAGCATGGTGTCTCCGACCATGCCGTCGCAGCCCAGAAGGCCGTCGTGGCGCTTGGCCAGGTCGTCAAACGCCAGGCCCTCATCCTGGGTTTTGCCGATACCTTCGCCGTCATCGGCGTAGTTCTTGCCATTGCAGCCGTCGCCCTGCTGCTCACCCAAAAACCGCGGGCCGGTGGTGGCGCCGGCGCTCATTGAAGACCCCTGGCGCTCGCCCGGCTTCCCGGCGAGCGTTTCTGTCTGTCCCTATTCCGGAATTTCGACCGTGAAGGCGAAGCTCGCCACCGCGCCCGGCGCCAGAATCGTGGTCGATGGCCTCGCCGACAGCTCGCTCGAACCTCCCGCTTCCGCAGCCGTTCCATGCCAGGGCTCGACGCAGAGAAAGGGCGCCCCCGGCTTGGTCCACAGCGCAAGGTTGGGCAGGTTTTCGAAATGGAAATGCATGGCCGGCCCGCCATAGGCGCCATAAGTCAGCCCTTCGCCAGCACCATCAGGGAAAATCATCGCATCCTGCTCGAACATTCCATGATCGAGCACCAGCCGGCCGGCATCGAACGGCGAGGGCAAAGCCGCAGGATTGATGAGGCCGCCTTCCAGCCGCACGAGCGCCGGCTCGCCTTCATTGTCGAGGGCGACGATATGGTCGCGCCCGGAAGCACCAGGCAATGGCCAGGCGAAGGCCGAATGGAAGCCGAGACCGAATGGCATCGGCTTCTGGTCGCGATTGGTGACCTCCGCCGTGACAGTCAACGCCCGGCCCTCGACAGCATGCACCACAGCCAGCTGAAACTCGAAGGGATAGACCGCTCGGGTCGCATCCGAGGCGGATAGTTCGTAACGGCACATCGTCGCGGTCGAGGCCGCAAGCACGAATTCGCTGCGGCGGGCAAAACCATGCTGGGCCATCGGATAGACCGTGCCGTCGATCGCGATCTTATCATCCGGCGCCTTGCCGACGATCGGAAACAGGATTGGCGACCGGCCGTTCCAGAAGGCCGCGTCGCCGGTCCACAACCACGAGCGTCCGTCGCTTGATGTCAGCGCCTGCATCTCGGCGCCGAGGGAAGAGACATCAACGGTGAGATCCTGATTTCCGATCCGGATGGAGCTTGGCATTGCGCTTCCCTTTCGCGTTGGTGCGGCACCAACCCATACCTTTCCGCACTGGGGATTTCCACCCAATAGAGAAAGGCAGGACGGCAGCCACGATGACAATGGCAGCGCCGTCGCGGCGCGTTATTTCCGCACCGCGCCCAATCTCGCGATCACTTCATTCGGAATGCAGTAGCGCTGAATAGCGTCGCGGTTGTTCCGCAACCCGCATATCTCGCGCTGGATGAAAAAGGCCCAGACGGCGTCCGATGCTTCATTGAGAAGCCTCTCGCGTTCCTCAGCACTCTGGCGATCGGGAGCCCAGGCCTTCAGGGCGGCAAGTGCTGCCTCCACCTTCAGCCCGTGACGTCCAAGCGAATCCGCGCGTTCCGACATCAGCTCGTATTCGAGGACGTTGAAGCCGTTTTTATTCTGCTCGGATGGTCTGAAGGACTGCGGCGGACGAACGCTCATTGGCACAGGTCTCCGTTGGCGTGAGCCGCGATAATATCCGATCCGGTTCCAAATTAAAGAAGGTGAGCATGATGCCGTCCGAAAACCGCTCACGCTTTTCGGCATCACATTCTTGATCGAGAGGGTGGGAAACAGGACTATCCTGCGGTTTCCTCGCATGGCATAAGCGCGCCAAAATCTCCTTCTCCAGGCTCCCGCGCAAACCATGATCCGTATCGAAAATATCAGCAAGCAGCTCAGCCACCGCATCCTCTTCATCGAGGCGTCCGCAGCGCTCAATCGTGGCGAGAAGATCGGCCTCGTTGGTCCGAACGGCGCCGGCAAGACAACCGTCTTCCGGATGATCAACGGCGAGGAACAGCCCGACGAGGGGCAGGTCTCCGTCGAGAGGGGCGTCACCATCGGCTATTTCAACCAGGATGTCGGCGAGATGGCCGGCCACAGCGCCGTCGCCGAGGTGATGAACGGCGCCGGTCCAGTCAGCATCGTTGCCGGTGAATTGCGCGATCTGGAGGCGGCCATGGCCGATCCTGAGCAGGCCGATAACATGGAAGAGATCATCGAGCGTTACGGCGAGGTGCAGGCGCGTTACGAGGAACTGGACGGCTATGCGCTCGAGGGCCGCGCCCGCGAAGTGCTCGCGGGTCTGAGCTTTAGCCAGGAGATGATGGATGGCGATGTCGGCGCGCTGTCGGGCGGCTGGAAGATGCGCGTGGCGCTTGCCCGCATTCTGCTGATGCGCCCCGATGTCATGCTGCTCGACGAGCCGAGCAACCATCTGGATCTCGAAAGCCTGATCTGGCTGGAGGAATTCCTGAAAGGTTATGAAGGCGCGCTGCTGATGACCTCGCACGACCGCGAGTTCATGAACCGCATCGTCACCAAGATCATCGAGATCGACGCGGGCACGTTGACGACCTATTCCGGCGACTATGAATTCTACGAGCAGCAGCGGGCGCAGAACGAGAAGCAGCAGCAGGCCCAGTTCGAACGCCAGCAGGCAATGCTCGCCAAGGAGATCAAATTCATCGAGCGTTTCAAGGCACGCGCCTCGCATGCCTCGCAGGTGCAGAGCCGGGTGAAGAAGCTGGAGAAGATCGACCGGGTAGAGCCGCCCAAGCGCCGCCAGATCGTTTCCTTCGAGTTCCAGCCGGCCCCCCGCTCCGGCGAGGACGTGGTCAACCTGAAGAACGTCCACAAGAAATACGGCAGCCGCAGCATCTATGAGGGTTTGGATTTTGTCGTGCGCCGCCGGGAACGCTGGTGCATCATGGGCATCAACGGCGCTGGCAAGTCGACGCTGCTGAAGCTGGTGACCGGCTCCACCGCGCCTGATCAGGGCAGCGTTGCGCTGGGCGCCAGCGTCAAGATGGGCTATTTCGCCCAGCACGCCATGGACATACTGGACGGCGAGCGCACCGTCTTCCAGATGCTGGAAGACCAGTTTCCCCAGGCGGGGCAGGGGCCCTTGCGCGCACTGGCCGGCTGCTTCGGCTTCTCCGGCGACGATGTCGAGAAGCGGTGCCGGGTACTGTCAGGCGGCGAAAAGGCGCGTCTGGTCATGGCGATCATGCTGTTCGACCCGCCGAACCTGCTCGTGCTCGACGAGCCGACGAACCATCTCGACCTCGACACCAAGGAAATGCTGATCAAGGCACTGTCGCAATATGAGGGCACGATGCTGTTCGTTTCGCACGATCGGCATTTCCTCGCAGCACTCTCCAACCGGGTGCTGGAACTGACGCCCGAGGGTGTCCACCAATATGGCGGCGGCTACACCGAATATGTGGCGCGCACCGGCCAGGAGGCGCCCGGCCTGCGAAGCTGACGGTTTTTTGCGCAGCATGTCGAAGCCGTCAGCGTCGAATCGACAAGCGGAGAGCCGGCCAGCGATATCGGTTGGCCGCTCGAAGCAACGGAGGAGAAATGCCCATGCTGTTGGATCGGATCGAGGTCGTCACCCTGTTCGTCGATGATATCGACGAGACCAAAGCGTTCTACCAAAAGGTCTTTGCGCTCGACGTCGTTTATGAAGACGCGGCATCCTCTGTCCTGAAATTCTCGGGAACGATGATCAACCTGCTCAATACGGCGCAGGCGCCTCAGCTGGTCGAACCATCCGCCGTGTCAGCCCCCGGTTCGGGCGCACGCGTCCTGCTGACGATCAAGGTCGATGACGTGGATTCGGTTTGCGCGGAGCTGCACAAACTCGGGGTCGCGCTGCTCAATGGTCCGATCGATCGTCCATGGGGTCGCCGCACCGCGGCCTTTGCCGATCCGTCGGGCCATGTCTGGGAGGTCGCGCAGGAATTGCGCTAGACAGCTGTTGCGCGCTTTGCCGCTGCCTTCAAATTTAGGGGGTCGTGAGGCGAGAGGGCTCGCCTCTTCGGCCTCATCGATGCGTCTCGGCAAGCCGCTTCGTCCACGCGAAGAACGGATTCAGCGGCTATTGCCACGATGATGACCAAATTCCGTGGTGTTCGGAGCCCTCTTCATGCAATCGGGGACGGGCGCATCGGCATGGACTGGATCAATCGCTATATCGATCAGCCGCTACTGCACGGCGCGGCGGGCTTGCTGCGGCGTTGGCATCTCCGCACGCGGCAACCTCCGGAGCTGCTGGAGCCGACATGGAATCTCGTCGTGCTCTCCTTTCTGCTGATCGCGAGCGGGCAGGTTATGGCCGGCAAACCTTTTGCGCTCAGTGTTGCCGCGCTGATCATGCTGGCGCTGCCGTCAGCGCGAAAGCTGCTTTCGGCGATAAAGACGGGGGGAGGCGGTTACGGCGCCCGGGAATACAAGTCGCTGAGAGCGCGGGCCATCGCCAAACGTGAGGCGGAGTGGTCGGTGCGGATCATCGTGTTGTTCGCATCCGCCTGCCTTCCGTTCATCGCCCGCATCGACGATCCGGTGGGAGCCTATTTCATGTTGGGAGCAAGCATCTGGTTCGTGCTGACCGGGCCGCTCAAGGCCTATCTCGATGCGGCTGAACCTCCCGAGCCGAATGAAGGCGACCGGACGTACAGCGACGCCTTTCATTTCGGCTGAACAAACCGATGCGCCGACCGTGACACGGACGGGAACCAAATGGGGCGGCCTCCGTTATCTCCGCAGCAACGTAAAAGGAGATTGCGATGCTTTACTACGCTCTGGTGTTTCTCGTCGTGGCCTTGATTGCCGGCGTCCTCGGATTTGGCGGCATCGCAGGGGCTTCAGCTTCCATTGCCCAGGTTCTGTTCTTCATTTTCCTGGTGCTGTTCGTCGTATCGCTCGTCATGCGACTGATGCGAAAAGTATAACTCAGACAGATTAAAGTATAAAACCCGGCGAAACACATTGCCGGGTTTTTCTTTATTGCTACAGTCGGTTTGACGTCTCCATCACTGAAGGTTTCCGTCCCCGTCGTGGTCGGCTGTCGCAAAATCCGTCATCACCCGCTGCATGAATTCGCTTCGGCTGATGCGGCCGTTGTGGTTCGCGTCGGTCAGAGTGAATTGCTCGACCGTCAGGATCTGCACCGTCTCGTCGGACAGCAGGCTGCCGTCCTTGTTCTTGTCGAGACTTCCGAAAGCCGTGCCCATGAAGGTCTCGTATTCCGATCGGTCGACGGTCTTGCTGGTATTTGCGTCAAGCCGATCCATCTGTCCCTGATACATTGATCCGGGCTGTTGCTGTTGTTGCGCCACTGCCCCAACGCATTGGCACAGTATGAATGTGGTCACCAAAGCCAAGGTCTTCATCGCTTGATATCCCTCCCCAATTAGCGGCAAGCCAGACGGTTGCCGACGTAACCGCCGCCGCCGATGCCGGCGCCGACAGCAAGCACCTGCCCGGTTCCAGCGCCGATCGTGCTGCCGATCAAGCCACCGACAATCGCGCCGCCGACGGTTCCCGCGATGCAGCCGAATTCGGAATTACGATCCGAGACGGCCTGCGACGTCGGGCCGGACTGGCAGGCGGAGACGGCAAGGCATCCCGCCAGTATGATGTTTGTCCTGCGTATGCGCATCTTTCCCTCCCGATAAATTACCCGTTATCTCCAATAGAGATCGGCGGGCGTACGATTGTCCGGCCCCCGCGAAAATATCGCCTGATTATATTTCTCAAATTCAGACTTAGTTTCTGTTCGAACAGAAGCAGAATTCCGGAAAACAAGCGGAAATTCTGCGGCAATGCCAAGCAATCATGCCGTTTTCTCTCCAGTTGCACTGCTGCACGGAGAGTATCTTCGATACAGTACAGCTATCTATACGGCATGGCAACCTGCGCGATCATCGATGCCTATCCAAATAGGGGCGCCTGCGATGTGCATGATACCGCTCGTCGAGAGCTGACGGCGATCAGGATCGTGCCTTTCCAGCAACCATCCCTGACAACATCGTGAAATAACCGGATGACGCGAAAAGATGCCTTCGAAATGTCCCAATGGGAGCTGAACCGTAAGCGTGTTTATCGCTTGCGCCCTCCCAGGCGCTTTGACATGCGATGCGTAAATGATGCCGGTTCGGGATCGTTTTGCGGTTCCGTCCGTTATCTGTTGCCGAATCTGGTGGCGAGTAGCCGGGTATGCTCCCGTCACGATTTGAGAAGGAGAGACTTATGAACAAAATTCTTGCGACGGCTTTTGCCGCGGTATCGTTGACGTTTGTCGGCGCTGGGGCGGTCAATGCCGCCGATCTCGGCACCAGGACATATGAAGAGCCGGACCTGCGCAATGGCGTGAAGATCGGTTACCTCACCTGCGATATCGGTGGCGGCACGGGTTACGTGCTCGGTTCCTCCAAAGAGGCCGACTGCATCTTCCAGTCGACCGTCGGCAACGAACTTTCGGATCGTTATACGGGTGAAGTGAGAAAGCTTGGCATTGACCTTGGCTTCACCACGCGCAGCCGCCTGATCTGGGCCGTATTCGCGCCGACGGCCGGCTATCACCGCGGATCGCTCGCCGGCCTCTATGTCGGCGCCACCGCCGAAGCGACGCTCGGCGCCGGTGTCGGCGCCAATCTCCTGGTTGGCGGCACCTCCGGCTCGATCCATCTGCAGACGGTCAGCCTGACCGGTCAGCTCGGCCTCAACGTTGCGGCCGGTAGCGCTTCGATGACGCTCACACCAGCGAATTGATATGGCCTTGTGACGTCCCCTACCGCGACGCGGCCGGGGACGTCATCTCGTCTGAGGCGCGATTTCGCACCCTCGCATGCCCAAGCCGGATCACGACATGATGGATATTCGAATGGTAACGCCCGGCGAGGACGAGATCCTGGTTGGACACTATCTGAAGATCTGGGATATCTACGGCACGCCGCCGGAGCACCATAGTGGGTGAGCGTTGGTTTCCCATCAAACTACGCTATTGGATAACAAATAGAGAAAGACGCTTAGGAACCGTCGTCAGGTAGCCAAATCCTCAGTTTGCCGACTGACCTGAAGCCCAGCTTTGTCATTTCGTTTAGCGTTGCGCCACTGTCATAGCCGACTAGCGGCACTTCGGGTGAAAAGGCGATAGTGGCCAACGACATGGCATCCCCGAAGGCCTGCAGCGTACCAGTCAGGTTAAAGATATTGGAGATCCCTACAGCCTCGGTTGATCGATTTACGATGCAGCCCGCATCAAAACCGTCGCCGGCCCATCGGCCATAGATATGTATGTTAGGATCGGAAAGCAGGGCCGGTGTGAAGACGTTGGCGTCGGTCTGGCTACCAGACTCTTTCCAGGAATGTTCCCAGCGATCCAGTGCCGCTGCATCGCGAATGCGTGCCCAATCCTGAGGCGCACGCGCTGAAATTCTGCGAGGTTCAGCCCAAATCCATGATGCGGAAAACAACAACTGGAACCCTTTGTTGACGAGGTCGAGCCTGGAAAACCCGTCTTTGAAACCAGGTCGCCGTCCTAGCCGATCTGTCAGCCGACCGATTTCAATCAGCTGTTCCTCTGTTGCATCCGGGTCGAGTGTCGTCATGTTGGAATAGTAGGGGGGTGCGATCGCATCGCTTGACCAAAATGCACTTGTTCGCTGATCAGGCAGTCCATGGGCACGGAACATCGCCTGATACAGGTCTGCATTGTTAGCGGCACAAATGCGCGCTTTTTCTGCATCGGATCGTACCGTGTGTTTCAGAATATTGCTTTGCGAGGAGTTGCGTATCATAAGAAAATCCAATTGCTCGGAGCGTGTGAAACCTAGCCGGTGCATTCGCGATAGAGAGATGAGCGGCTAGGCCAAGTTGCATCGCAGTTTCCGACGGCGAAGTTCCAGCACTAAAAAGCTTCACAGCGGCCTCGACTTTCTTGGTATCGAGTGGCTCGCGCCGCGGTTCTTTCCCTTGGCCTGCGCATCGGCAATGCCGTCGTTTGTCTGCTCTGAGATCAACTGGCTCGATCTAGCGCGGGCCGTCCGATCCGCCTACGCTTTCGCTCGGCCGGGTGCGGTAAACGCGGCGATCGTCGCCTCGTCATGGCCGGCCTCGCGCAGGAAGCGGCTGGCGAATTCGATGGCAGGGCTTCTAAGGGCATCGTCCGGCCGGATCAGGTGAAAGGCCACATGATAATCGAGCGTCCGCTCCGAGACAGTGACGACGCGGCCGGTGGCCAACGCGGCATCCGACAGCGGCGGCCGCGCGAGCGCGATGCCGAGCCCCTGCGCACAGGCATCGATCACCAGATTGTAGTCCTCGAACCGCCGGTCGTGGCCGCGCGGCGTATAGTCGACCCCCTCGCGGGAGAGCCAGCGGCGCCAGCCTTCAATATTCGAATCGTGCAGGATCGGCAGGTCGAGCAACGACAGGGCATCGGAGCGCTGCCCGAGCCGGTCCGCCAGCATCGGGGCGGCGATCGGAAACGATTTCTCCTGCCAGAGCGGCAGGGCACGCACGCCGGCCCACGGCCCCTTGCCGCAGCGAATGGCAAGATCCGTACCTTCGCCGAAATCCGCCAGCCGGTGTTCGAGCGTCAGCTCGACATGCAGCTCGTTTCCTTCGAGCTTCGGCAGGCGCTGAAACAGCCATAGAGAGGCGACGGAGGGCGTCACCGAAAGACGCACCACTGCCTTGTTACGGCGAGGCAGCCAGCGTTCGCCGCTATTGCCGAGCAGCGCGAGTGCTTCCTCCGCCCGCGCGAAAAACCGCATACCTTCCGGCGTCAGGCGCACGCCTCGGGCTTCGCGCGCAAACAGGCGCACACCCATCCAGCGCTCCAGGCGGGAGACCTGCCGCGACACCGCGCCGTGGGTGATGCCGCTTTCCTCGGCCGCTGCGGAAAACGATCCGAGTCGGGCGGCGCGTGCGAAGGTCTCGAGCGTATCGAGCGGCGGAAGAACTGGCGAGCTGTGAACCATACGCACATTTGATCATCGATTGCGATGCTTTTCAAGCACGCATCGAAGGCCTAATCACTGTCGCAGGAACACATGGAGGCGAAAATGAGCACGGCGGCAAGCGTACCGGTTTTGACGAAACAGCAAGGCGGGTTCGATCTGGTGGCCTTTGCGGCGATCGTCGTCACCATCCTCTCTTGGGCTTCCTCCTTCGTGGTGATCCGCATCTGTCTCGGACCACTGACGCCGATCGAACTGGCGACGGCGCGTTATGTGGCAGCTGGCGTCATCGCCCTCGTCTATCTCGTCATCTATCGGCCGATGCCGGAAAAACGCGATTTTTTCCGCCTCTCCGTTGCCGCGGTGCTCTTCATCGCGGCCTATGCAGTTCTGTTGAACACCGGCGAGCAGACCGTTGCGGCAGGACCGGCGAGCTTCATCATCAACACCATGCCCGTCTTCACCGCCCTCATTGCCACATTCGCGCTCGGCGAGCGCTTCGGCCGCTGGGGCTGGGTGGGCACCGCTGTTTCCTTCGGCGGCGTGGCGCTGATTGCGGTCGCCTCCGACGGCGGCTTCAAGCTCGATCCGAATGCCGTCCTCATCCTGGGCGCAGCACTTTGCTCGGCGATCGCCAGCGTGCTGCAGAAGCCGCTGCTCGGGCGGCTGCCGGCGCTTGCCGTCACCGCCTGGATCCTGCTCATCGGTTCCGTGCCGCTGGTTCCGGCCGTTCCGGCGACGATCCAGGCGCTGGCCGCAGCACCGGCGGAGGTGAACTGGGGCGTTGCCTATCTTGTCATCTTCCCCACCGCGATCGGATACCTCACCTGGGCGATCGCGCTGAAGCGGCTGACGGCCGCCCGCGCCTCGAATTTCCTCTATGGCGTTCCGCCGGTCGCTACGCTGATCGGGTTCGTCTGGCTGGGCGAAACGCCGACGGCGCTCGGCGCAATCGGTGGCGTCATGGCAATCCTCGGCGTGCTGGTCGTCAACGTGATGCGGAAGCGGTAGCGTCAAATTCGGGCCGTGAAGGCGGCCTGGCAACAGTTAGGCATTGCGCCGCCGTTCGCTTTCTTTAAAACGAAAGCAGATCGAAAGGCGCCCCATGTTCTTGACCGACCGGCAAATTGAAATCGTCGCGATTGCGAAATCAAGCGGCAGGGTTCTGGTCGAGGAGCTCGCCTCCCGCTTTTCGGTGACGCCGCAGACAATCCGCAAGGACCTGAACGATCTCTGCGATGCGCAGGTACTGACACGCATCCATGGCGGCGCAACATTTCCGAGCGGGACGGAGAACGTCAAATACGAGGCGCGCCGCCAGATCGCCGCTTCCGAGAAACAGGCAATCGGCATTGCGGCCGTCGAGCTCATCCCGAGCGGTGCCTCGCTCTTCATCAATATCGGAACGACGACAGAGGCAGTGGGCGAGGCGCTCGCCAACCATCACGAGCTGATGGTTATCACCAATAATATCAATGTTGCCAATAGGTTACGTCTTTTTCCAGCAATCGAGGTCGTCATTGCCGGCGGCGTCGTGCGCGGTTCGGACGGCGGGATCGTCGGCGAGGCGGCCGTCGATTTCATCCGCCAGTTCAAGGTCGATTACGCTGTGATCGGCGCTTCGGCGATCGACATAGACGGCGCGCTTCTCGATTATGATTTTCGCGAAGTGAAGGTCGCTCAAGCAATCATCGCCAATGCCCGACATGTCATTCTCGTTGCCGATTCGACGAAGTTCGAACGTACCGCACCGGTCAGGATCGGCCAGCTTTCCCAGGTTCATACCTTCATCACCGACCACTGTCCGGTGTCGTCGATCCGCAATCTCTGCCTCGAAAACAATGTGAAACTGATCGAAACGAATGGCCGATCCCGTTAGAGGGCGATCTGCGGAAACATTCGTTTGACATTCGGATCTCTTTCGTTTTAACTGATGTCACTTTCGCAATTGCGCAAATTTTGTGCGATGCGAAATCGACAGCGGGCTCGGAGGGGGAATTGGGCCGAAATATTCACGACATATTCGTCATCGGGGGCGGCATCAACGGCTGCGGCATCGCGCGCGACGCTGTTGGGCGGGGCTATTCGGTGGCGCTGGCGGAGATGAACGATTTTGCCTCGGGTACCTCGTCGGGCGCCACCAAGCTGATCCATGGCGGCCTGCGTTACCTCGAGCATTACGAGTTTCGCCTGGTGCGTGAATCGCTGATGGAGCGCGAGATCCTCTGGGCGATGGCGCCGCACATCATCTGGCCGCTGCGTTTCGTATTGCCCTACCACAAGGGCGGCATCCGTCCGGCCTGGCTGATCCGGCTCGGCCTGTTCCTCTACGACCATCTCGGCGGCCGCAAGCTGTTACCGCCGACATCCGTTCTCGACATGCGCAGCGATCCGGCGGGCAAGCCGCTGAAGGCGCTGTTTGCCAAGGCCTTCGAATATTCCGACGGCTGGGTCGACGATGCCCGCATGGTGGTACTGAACGCCCGCGACGCCGCCGACAAAGGGGCAGCCATCATGCCGCGCACCAAAGTGGTGTCGGCGAGGCGCGAGAATGGCCTGTGGCATATCGAAACCACCGATACCGTCACCGGCCGTAATGACAGCCATCAGGCCAGGATGCTGGTCAATGCCGCCGGTCCCTGGGTCGACCATGTCATCCGTTCCGCTTTTGGCCAGAACGAAGCCCATCATGTCCGCCTCGTCCAGGGCAGCCATATCGTCGTGAAGAAGAAGTTCGACGATGTGAGAGCCTATTTCTTTCAGAACCCCGACAACCGCATCATCTTCGCCATCCCCTACGAGGGCGACTTCACCCTGATCGGCACCACGGATCGCGACTACACCGCCGATCCCAAGGATGTCAGGATTTCGGAGGAGGAGACGGTCTATCTCTGCAATGCGGCGTCGGAATATTTCAAGGAGCCGGTCAGGCCGGAGGATATCGTCTGGACCTATTCTGCGGTCAGGCCGCTTTATGATGATGGTGCCTCGAAGGCGCAGGAGGCGACGCGCGACTATGTGCTGAAGCTGGAAGGCGAAGGTGCCGGCGCGCCGCTGCTCAACGTCTTCGGCGGCAAGCTCACCACCTATCGCCGGCTTTCCGAACATGCGCTGGAGAAGATCGGTGCCGCGATCGGGGCCAAAGGAGCCCCGTGGACGGCCAAAAGCCATCTGCCGGGCGGCGACTTCCCGGTCCGCGGTTACGAGGCACAGGTTGACAAGCTGAAGCGGCGTTATTCGTTCCTCGCCGATCGGCATGCCCGCCGGCTGGTGCGCCGCTACGGCACCAAGGCGGAGCTGTTGCTTGGCGATGCCCGCGGCATCGACGATCTCGGACGGCTCTTCGGCGGCGATCTCTACGAGGCAGAGGTCACCTATCTCGTCGAACATGAATGGGCCCGGCACGCCGAAGACGTGCTGTGGAGGAGAACAAAGGATGGTCTGCGCCTTTCGAAGGAGCAGGCCCAGTCACTGGAGGAGTACATGGCTGCCATGCCGGCGATGGCCGGGTAGGAGCCATGTGGTCCCCGCTGCGTGGAGGCACGGGAATCGGAATGCTGGAACTGCGAAACGCCGCCAAGATGGTGGGCGCGGACTATCATATCTATCCGACCGATCTGGTTCTCGAGCGGGGCACGCTTAATGTCCTGCTCGGGCCGACGCTCGCGGGTAAAACGTCGCTGATGCGGCTGATGGCGGGGCTTGACCGCCCCACAGGCGGCTCCATCCATTTCGACGGCACTGACGTCACCGGCATGCCGGTACAGAAGCGCAACGTCGCCATGGTCTACCAACAGTTCATCAACTATCCGGCGCTAACCGTCTACGACAACATCGCCTCGCCGATGCGTATATCGGGCAAGGATGCCGCCACGATCGACAGTGAGGTGCGCAAGGCGGCTGAGTTGCTGAAGCTCACGCCCTATCTCGACCGCACCCCGCTCAATCTGTCCGGCGGCCAGCAGCAGCGCACTGCGCTTGCGCGCGCGCTCGTCAAGAATGCCAGCCTCGTGCTGATGGACGAGCCGCTCGCCAATCTCGACTACAAGCTGCGCGAGGAACTGCGCGAGGAACTGCCGAAGATCTTTGCCCAATCCGGCGCGATCTTCGTCTATGCCACAACCGAGCCTTCCGAGGCGCTCCTGCTTGGCGGCAATACGGCAACGCTGAACCAGGGCCGGGTGACCCAGTTCGGGCCGACGATCGAGGTTTATCGCCGACCCGTCAATCTCGCTACCGCCGGCATTTTCGCCGATCCGCCGCTGAACACCCTCGACGTCACGAAATCCGGCAATGTGTTCACGCGTCCGAGCGGGGTCACGATCTCGGTTCCCTCGCATCTGGCCGTCGTGCCGGATGGTCCCGTTACCATCGCTTTCCACCCGCATCATCTCGGCCTTGCGCCGCAGACCGGCGATGCAGCCCGCCTGCAGGCGCGCACGCTGGTTTCCGAGATTACCGGCTCGGAGAGCTTCGTTCACCTGGAATATGACGGTGTGCGCTGGGTGATGCTGGCGCATGGCATTCACGACATCGATCCCGACATGGAGGTCGAAGCCTTTCTCGACACCCGCCACCTGATGGCCTTCGGCAGCGACGGCCGCGCCATCGCTGCGGCCGGAAAGGTATAGGAGAGCACAATGGCACGCATCACGCTCGACCATATCCGCCACGCCTACGGCGCCAATCCGAAGTCCGACAAGGATTATTCGCTGAAGGAAGTCGACCACGAATGGAACGATGGCGGCGCCTATGCGCTGCTCGGCCCCTCCGGCTGCGGCAAGACCACGCTGCTCAACATCATCTCCGGCCTGCTGCAGCCCTCGCACGGCCGCATCCTGTTCGACGGCAAGGATGTCACGAACCTTTCGACGCAGAGCCGCAACATCGCCCAGGTCTTCCAGTTTCCGGTCATCTACGACACGATGACCGTCTACGACAATCTCGCCTTTCCCCTGCGCAACCGCGGTGTGGCAGAGGCGGATGTCGACCGGCGCGTCCGCGACATCCTCGAAATGATCGACCTTGCCAGCTGGGCCAGGCGCAAGGCGCAGGGCCTGACCGCCGACCAGAAGCAGAAGATCTCGCTCGGCCGCGGGCTGGTGCGCAACGACGTCAACGCCATCCTGTTCGACGAGCCGCTGACCGTCATCGATCCGCATATGAAATGGGTACTGCGTTCGCAGCTGAAGCGGCTGCACAAGCAGTTCGGCTTCACCATGGTGTATGTTACCCACGACCAGACGGAAGCGCTGACCTTCGCCGAAAAGGTCGTCGTCATGTATGACGGCCAAATCGTCCAGATCGGCACGCCGGCCGAGCTCTTTGAGCGGCCGAGCCACACCTTCGTCGGCTATTTCATCGGTTCGCCGGGCATGAATTTCATGCCGGCCAGGATCGAAGGCAGCGCCGTCAAGGTCGGAGACGAGACCCTGACGCTCGATTACGCGCCGAAGACATCAGGCAACGCCAAGACCGAACTCGGCATCCGCCCCGAATTCATTCGTCTCGGGCGGGAGGGCATGCAGGTCACGATCAGCAAGGTCGAGGATATCGGCCGGCAGAAGATCGTGCGCGCCCGCTTTGCCGGTCAGCCAATCGCGATCGTCGTGCATGAAGATGCCGAGATCCCGGCCGACGCCCGTGTCACCTTCGATCCGTCCGCCATCAGCATCTACGCCGACAGCTGGCGTGTCGGCAGGGAGGCCTGAGCTATGCAGAAGACGTGGAATAACAAAGCCTGGTTTCTGGTCCTGCCGGTGCTGCTGCTCGTGGCGTTTTCGGCCGTCATCCCGCTGATGACCGTCGTCAACTATTCGGTGCAGGATACGTTCGGCAATAACGAGTTCTTCTGGGCCGGTACCGACTGGTTCGTGCAGACCCTGCATTCCGATCGCTTCTGGGAAGCGCTGCAGCGCAATCTGTTCTTCTCCTTCATCATTCTGGCGCTGGAAATTCCGCTCGGTATTTTCATTGCACTCAACATGCCGAAAACAGGACCGGGCGTTCCCGTCTGCCTGGTGCTGATGGCGCTGCCGCTGCTCATTCCGTGGAATGTCGTCGGCACCATCTGGCAGGTCTTCGGGCGTGTCGATATCGGCCTGCTCGGCCATACGCTGGAAGCGATCGGCCTCGATTACAATTATGTCCGCGATCCGATCGATGCCTGGGTCACCGTCATCGTCATGGACGTCTGGCACTGGACAAGCCTTGTCGTGCTGCTCTGCTATGCCGGCCTCGTCTCGATCCCGGATGCCTATTATCAGGCGGCCAAGATCGACGGCGCCTCGCGCTGGTCCGTCTTCCGCTATATCCAGCTGCCGAAGATGAAGCGGGTGCTTCTGATCGCCGTGCTCCTGCGCTTCATGGACAGTTTCATGATCTATACCGAACCCTTCGTCGTCACCGGCGGCGGCCCCGGCAACTCGACGACCTTCCTGTCCATCGACCTCGTGAAGATGGCGGTCGGCCAGTTCGATCTCGGCCCGGCGGCGGCGATGTCGATCATCTACTTCCTCATCATCCTGCTGCTCTCCTGGGTGTTCTACACCGTGATGACCAGCAGCGACGCGAACGGCTGAAGGGAGGCGAGATATGACCAACAAGTACAAACCCGCAGGCAGCCTCTCCTGGCTCGTCCCGACGATCTACATCATCTTCCTGATCCTGCCGATCTACTGGCTCATCAATATGAGCTTCAAGGAGAATTCGGAAATCACCGGCGCCTTCTCGCTCTGGCCGACCAGCCCGACGCTGCGCAACTACACGGTCATCTTTACCGATCCATCCTGGTACAACGGTTACATCAACTCGATCATCTACGTGGTGATGAACACGGTGATCTCGGTCGCCGCGGCGCTGCCGGCGGCCTATGCCTTCTCGCGCTACCGTTTCCTCGGCGACAAACACCTGTTTTTCTGGCTGCTGACCAACCGCATGGCGCCGCCGGCGGTCTTCGCACTGCCGTTCTTCCAGCTCTATTCGGCCTTCGGCCTGATCGACACGCATATCGCGGTAGCGCTCGCTCACTGCCTGTTCAACGTGCCGCTCGCCGTCTGGATCCTCGAAGGTTTCATGTCCGGCGTGCCGAAGGAGATCGACGAGACCGCCTATATCGACGGTTATTCCTTCCCGCGCTTCTTTATCAAGATCTTCATTCCGCTGATCGCCAGCGGCGTCGGCGTCGCAGGCTTCTTCTGCTTCATGTTCTCATGGGTCGAGCTGCTGCTTGCCCGCACGCTGACGACGACTGCGGCAAAGCCGATCTCGGCGATCATGACGCGGACGGTCTCCGCCTCCGGCATGGACTGGGGCGTGCTCGCGGCTGCCGGCGTGCTGACCATCATTCCGGGCGCGCTCGTCATCTATTTCGTCCGCAACTACATCGCCAAGGGCTTCGCGCTCGGGCGCGTTTGAGGAGGACACCGTTATGAGTTTTTCCTGGATGGCCTGGACACTGCCGACGACGCTGTTCTTCCTGACGATCCTGGCGCTTCTGATCGCCATGGGCGTCTGGGAATATCTTTCGCCGGGCGGCTCGCCGCGCACGGGCGTACTGCGCTTCGAGACGACGCGCGGAGACCGGCTCTTCGTTTCGCTGCTGGGCAGCGCTTTCATTCATCTTGCATGGCTTGGGCTCGGTGGGCCCAACCTGTGGTGGGCTCTTGCTATCTCCGTGGTCTACGCCATCGGCGTCTTCCGCTACGTGTGACGGCAAGGAGAAGACAGATGGCCGGGGGTACTGGCCGCCTGAGACGTGACTGCAATCGCAAACCCTGGGAGGATATTATGCGAAGGCACTTATTGACGACGACAGCAGGCTTGCTGCTGGCAATGACAGCTTCGGCTTATGCCGGCATGGACGAGGCCAAGACTTTCCTCGACAAGGAAGTCGGCGACCTCTCGACGCTTCCGCGCGCCGACCAGGAAAAGGAAATGCAGTGGTTCGTCGATGCCGCGAAGCCTTTCGCCGGCATGGACATCAAGGTCGTCTCGGAAACGCTGACGACGCACGAATATGAATCGAAGGTGCTGGCGCCCGCCTTCACCGCGATCACCGGCATCAAGGTCACCCACGACCTCATCGGCGAAGGCGACGTGGTCGAAAAGCTGCAGACGCAGATGCAGTCGGGCGAAAATATCTACGACGCCTATGTCAACGACAGCGACCTGATCGGCACCCATTGGCGCTACCAGCAGGCCCGCTCGCTGACCGACTGGATGGCGAATGAAGGCAAGGACGTCACCAATCCGGGCCTCGACCTCGCCGACTTCATCGGCACCAAGTTCACGACCGCGCCGGACAAGAAGCTCTATCAGCTGCCCGACCAGCAGTTCGCCAACCTCTATTGGTTCCGCTACGACTGGTTCAACGACGAGAAGAACAAGGCCGACTTCAAGGCGAAATACGGCTACGATCTCGGCGTTCCGGTCAACTGGTCGGCCTATGAGGACATCGCCGAATTCTTCACCGGCCGCGACGTGAACGGCAAGAAGGTTTTCGGCCATATGGACTACGGCAAGAAGGACCCGTCGCTCGGCTGGCGCTTCACCGATGCCTGGCTGTCGATGGCCGGCAACGGCGACAAGGGCCTTCCGAACGGCCTTCCGGTCGATGAATGGGGCATCAAGGTCGACGAGAATTCGCGTCCTGTCGGTTCGTGCGTCGCGCGCGGCGGCGATACCAACGGCCCGGCATCGGTCTATTCGATCCAGAAGTATCTCGACTGGATCAAATCCTATGCTCCGCCGGAAGCTGGCGGCATGACCTTCTCCGAATCCGGTCCGGTTCCGGCGCAGGGTGCCGTTGCCCAGCAGATCTTCTGGTACACAGCCTTCACCGCCGACATGGTCAAGCCCGGCCTGCCGGTGATGAACGACGACGGCACGCCGAAATGGCGTATGGCGCCGAGCCCGCACGGTGTCTACTGGAAGGACGGCATGAAGCTCGGCTATCAGGACGTCGGTTCGTGGACGCTGATGAAGTCGACGCCTGACGACCGCGCCAAGGCCGCATGGCTCTATGCGCAGTTCGTCACCTCGAAGACGGTCGATGTGAAGAAGAGCCATGTCGGCCTCACCTTCATCCGCGAATCCACCATTCGCGACAAGAGCTTCACGGAGCGTGCTCCGAAGCTCGGCGGCCTGATCGAGTTCTACCGCTCGCCGGCTCGCGTCCAGTGGTCGCCGACCGGCACCAACGTTCCTGATTATCCGAAGCTCGCCCAGCTTTGGTGGCAGGCGATCGGCGATGCCGCTTCCGGCGCAAAGACCGCGCAGGCAGCCATGGACTCGCTGTGCGGCGAACAGGAAAAGGTGCTTCAGCGCCTGGAACGCGCCAAGGTGCAGGGCGATATCGGCCCGAAACTCGCCGAGGAGCATGATCTCGCCTATTGGAACGCGGATGCGGTAAAGAAGGGCAACCTTGCGCCGCAGCTGAAGATCGAGAACGAGAAGGAAAAGCCGGTTACCGTCAACTACGACGAACTCGTCAAGAGCTGGCAGTCCAACTAAGGCGGACCCCGGCCGGAAGCAGCGAGGCTTCCGGCCGTCACTTCCTGCCACCGGCAGCAAGCCGGTGGCACCCACAATCTTTCTCTCATGAAACGTCGGTCTCCTGCTGTCCTTTGCAGGCGGAGCGGTTTCGTGCGAGCCGGAGACGGATATGAGCGGCTATATTCTTTCAATCGACCAGGGCACGACCTCCTCGCGTGCGATCGTCTTCGACGGCGACATGAAAATGGCCGGCTCGGCGCAAGCGGAGATCACTCAATATTATCCGCAGCCTGGATGGGTGGAGCACGACGCCGCCGAAATCTGGCGATCCGTCGTCGATACTGTGCGCAGGGCGATCGCCGATGCCGGTATTGACGCCTCCGATATCACCGCGATCGGCATCACCAACCAGCGCGAGACCGCGGTCGTCTGGGACCGCGGGTCCGGGACACCGCTTCACCGCGCGATCGTCTGGCAGGACAGGCGCACCGCGGAAATGTGCGAGAGCCTGAAAGCCGATGGATACGAGAAGCTGTTCAGCGCCAAGACCGGGCTGCTGCTCGACCCTTATTTCTCCGGAACGAAGCTGCGCTGGCTGCTCGACAATGTCGATGGCCTGCGTGAGAAGGCGGAAGTGGGCGACGTCTGCTTCGGCACGATCGACAGCTGGCTGATCTACAATTTGACTGATGGACGCGTGCATGCCACCGATGCGACCAATGCATCGAGGACGCTGCTCTACAATATCGATGACGGCGCCTGGGACGAGGAGCTTCTCGGCATTCTCCGCATTCCGGCCGCCATGCTTCCTGACGTCAGGGAATGTGCCGATGATTTCGGCCACGTCGACAAGGCGTTGTTCGGCGTGGAACTGCCGATCCTCGGGGTCGCCGGCGACCAGCAGGCGGCGGCGATGGGCAATGCCTGCTTCGAGCCCGGCATGATGAAATCCACCTACGGGACCGGCTGCTTTGCCCTGTTGAACACAGGCCGGGATCGTGTTTCCTCCTCCAACCGGATGCTGACGACGATCGCCTATCGACTCGACGGCGAGACGACCTATGCGCTCGAGGGCTCGATCTTCATCGCCGGTGCTGCCGTGCAATGGCTGCGCGACGGCCTCGGCATCATCGGGCAGGCATCCGAGGCAGGCGTGCTTGCCGCCAAGGCCGATCCCGGACAGCAGGTCTACATCGTTCCGGCCTTCACCGGGCTCGGCGCCCCCTATTGGGATCCGGCTGCGCGCGGCGCGATCTTCGGTCTGACGCGAAACAGCGGCCCGGCGGAATTCGCCCGCGCCGTGCTTGAATCCGTCGCCTACCAGACGCTCGATCTGCTGGTGGCGATGAAGAAGGACTGGGGCGTCAACCAGCTGGAAACGGTGTTGCGCGTCGATGGCGGCATGGCGGCTTCGGATTGGACGATGCAGAGCCTGGCCGACATGACCGGAAACCCCGTCGACCGCTCGGCGATCCGCGAGACGACGGCGCTGGGCGCAGCCTGGCTTGCCGGCTCGAAAGCCGGCATCTGGCCAGGCAAGCGGGATTTTGCGCAGGCCTGGGCCTGCGACCGCCGCTTCAGCCCTTCGATGGATGAGACCGAGCGGCAAGGCAAGATCATCGGCTGGAAGAATGCCGTATCGCGAATGATTTCCGACGCCTCAGTGGGGTAGAACAGCTTCCCCAAATACGACCGCAGTGGCGGCTTCTCTTAAGCGCCGCCGGCGGCCTTTCTGTTGATGAAGCTCAGGGCGAGCACGGCGAAGATCAGCGTTCCCGTGCCGACCTGCTGCCAATAGAAGTTCAGATCGGTCAGCAGCAGCCCATTGGCGACGATGCTGAGCAACAGCGCGCCGAGAACGGTCCCGCCGACATTCGGCCGCCCGAGTGGGCTGAGCGTCGTGCCGATGAAGGTCGCGCCGATCGCATTCAGCAGGAAGGCATTGCCAGAGGAGGGGATGTAGGTGGTGACGGTTGCGGTCAGGATCAGGCCGGCGATTGCCGCGATCAACCCGACCAGGATGAAAGTCACCGCGACATGGGCCGGCGCGGCGATGCCGGAGTAGCGCACGACGCCCGGCTGGATGCCGATCGATAGGATGACGCGGCCGAAACGCGTGCGGGCAAAAACAATGGCAGCAGCGGCGATGACGACGATGGCCGCCGCAAGCGGTACCGGAAAGCCGGCGATCGTGCCATGGCCGAGGAAACGGAAGGCTTCCGGCACGCCGTTCGGCGGCAGATAAACCGGATTGCCGCCATTGGTCAGCAGCTGCTGCACGCTGCGGCCGATGAACAGCGTGCCGAGCGTGGCGAGGAAGGGCGACACGCCGATCCCTGATATCAGCAGCGCGTTGAAGGCGCCGACGAATGCTCCGGCGGCCAGTCCCGCGAGTGCGGCGACTGCCACCGGCTGCCCGGCGAGGACGAGCGAAACGAAGGCGAAGCTCGCAAAATCCATCGCCGTTCCCACCGAAAGATCGATGCCGCCCGACGCGACGGCGAAGGTCATGGCGACGGAGACGATGGCAAGCAGCGTGAAATTGTTGACCAGGATGCTCTGCAGGTTCGCAGGCGTCAGGAATGTCGGCGTTGCCACGGAAAAGGCGGCAAACACCGCAAACAGGGCGAGGATCAGCCCATAGCGTACCAGGCCGCCGGCGATAAGACGCGGCAGGCCGATGCTGGCGGGGGTAGGGGTCTGGAGCGACATGGTCAGGCCTCCTGTCGGCGCAGCAGCGTGGTCGCGGAAACGACGATGAGAATGAGCACGCCCTGGACGCCGCTGACCAGCGTGCTCGAAATATTCAGCAGCTGGAAACCGTTGACCAGGAAGCCGACCAAAAGAGCCGAAAGCAGCGTCCCCGTGACCGTTGGAACCAGCCGGCGCGAAAAGACCGAGCCGAGCAGGGCCGTCACGACGACGGGCAACAGCATCTCGCCGGCGCCGGTCGTGCTGCCGCTCAGATAGGAAACCGAAAGGATGCCGGCGATGCCACCGGAGACGCCGCTGGCGACGAAGGCGCCGGCCAGCAGCCGTCGAAGCGGCAGACCTGCGGCACGCGCCGCATCCGGAAACTCACCGACGGCGTAGAGACGCAGGCCGAGCGGGGTATATTGCACGATCGCCGTGGTGATCGCCGTGAAGCCGAGGAGCACATAGGCAAGAACCGGGATGCCGAAAGGATCCGAGGCCGAGAGCGCCGATAGGAAGGGCGTCGAGGCCGGCAGGACGGTATTGCCGGTCAGTACCAACTCCAGGCCGGCGACGACGTTCATCACAGCCAGCGTGGCCAGCAGCGGCACGATACCGGCATAGACGACGGCAACGGCATTGACCGTGCCGATCAGGGCGCCAGTCAAGATTGTCGCGGCAATCGCCGTTGCATCGCTGTAGCCGAGTTGCGTCAGGCTCGCATAGACGGCGGCGCTGAGGCCCATATTGGCAGCGAGCGACAGGTCGATGCCACCGGTGACGACATTGGAGCCGCCGGCAATCAGCACGATCGTCAGCCCGATGGCAAGCACGCCCGAGATGGCCGATTGGCCAAGCACGTTGCCGATATTGCCGATGCTGAGGAAATAGGGTGCGGTCAACGAGAAGATGATCAGGATGGCGGCGAAAGCGATCAGCGATCCGAAGCGCAATGCCGCAGCCGCAATATTGCCGGCCGGCCGGGGAGGCGGTTCCACAGCGGAAAAACCGGAAGGCGCGAATTCCACTTCAGCCGACATGGCGATGTCCCTCGGATGATCCGGTCGATTGAGCCAACACGGCATCCGCCGTGGTCTCCGACGATATGAATTCCCGCACCACGCGGCCGCGGAAGAGCACCAGGATGCGATCGGTGATGCCGACGAGCTCGGGCAGATCCGAAGACAGCACGATGACGCCGGCGCCGCGCGACGCGAGTTCGCCGATCAGCGTATAGATTTCGACCTTGGAGCCGATATCGACGCCGACCGTCGGCTCGTCGAGGAGATAGACCTCGGAACGGCGGCTCAGCCACTTGGCGATGGCCACCTTCTGCTGGTTGCCGCCCGAAAGCGTGCGTAGCAGGGCATCGCGCCCATTGGTCTTCACCTGCAGTCGCGCAATCAGAGCGTCCACTTCTCTCTGTTCGCGTCTGCGATCGAGAAAGCCGAAACGCGTAAAGCGGCCAAGGCTGGAAAGGCTGATATTTTCCGCGACGCTGAGGTCGAGCGCGACGCCGTGGCGACGCCGGTCTTCCGGCACCAGGGCGATCTCGCGACCAGCTGCCTGGGTGGGATTGTTGAAACGGGCAGCCTTGCCGCTGATCTCGATATTGCCGGAAGTCGGGGTCTCCAGACCGAAGAGAGTGCGGACCAGCTCCTTCGCGCCGGAGCCGAGCAGGCCGGTGAGGCCGAGCACCTCGCCGCGTCGAAGCGTGAAACTCACGTCGCTATATTTCCCTGGCGCCGACAGCTGCTCGACCTTGAGGATTTCCTCGCCCGGCGTCACTTGCGGCTTTGGAAACATCTCCTTGATATCACGTTCGACCATCAGCCGCGCAATCGCGCTGGCTGAGGTCTCCCCGATCGGCACGGAGGCGACGTCCAGCCCATTGCGCAGCACGGTGACGTGGTCGCAGAGCTCTTCGATTTCGTTCAGGTAATGCGAGATATAGATGATGGTGACGCCTTCGTCGCGCAGACGGCGGATCAACCGGAAGAGGATATCGGCCTCGCGGCGCACCAAGGCGGCCGTCGGCTCGTCGAAGACGAGCACCTTCGGCTGATTGAGGAGCGCGCGGGTGATTTGCACGATCTGTTTTTCGGCAGTCGACAATTCGCCGATCAAGGCGGCGTTCGGCAACCGGATACCGAAATAGTCATTGAGAATGTCAGACGCACGGCGCTGCATCAGTCGCCGGTCGAGGAACGGTGTGCCCGCAATGCGGGGTTCCCGGCCGAGGTACAGGGCTTCGCCGACAGTAAACGTCGGCACCAGCAGCCGGTCCTGGTGAATGAAATGGATGCCGAGCTCTTCGGCAAGATGCGGTGTCAGCCTGTCGAATGTTCGCCCTTCGATCTCGATCCGGCCGCCATCGGGCTGGTGAAGACCGGCCAGTAGCTTGATCAGCGTCGACTTGCCGGCGCCGTTCTGGCCGACGAGACCGTGGATGGTGCCGCGCCTGACGATCAGCGACGCACCGGCAAGCGCCTGCGCACCGCCGAAATGCTTGACGATGCCTTCAAAGCGGATGATGTCGTCGCGTGCCGTCACCGGCTGCTTCAACGAAATGGCCGTCATGTCGATCTCTCCGGGCGGGCAGATTCCGAGCGATCCGACACGGCCGGATCGCTCTGGTTCAATGTCAGCCGATGCCGAGCTTCTTGGTGACTTCGCCGACATTGGTCTTGTTGGCGAGCAGTGCCGGAACATAGGTCTCGCGCGGCAGCGTCTGGCCGGCGAGCATCTTGGCGACGTTGCGGATGGCGGTGCGGCCGATTTCTGCCGGCTGCTGGGCGACATCGGCGCCGGCCGGCGAATTCGGATCGGCGATGAGCTGCAGCACTTCCGGGCTGCCATCGACGCCATAGGTCCGAATCTCGGTCCGCCCGGCGGCAGCCAAAGCCTGGGTCGCGCCAAGCTGCGGAATGTCCCAGGCCGACCAGATCGCCTTGATCGAACCCTTTTCCGGATATTTGTTGAGGATCGCCGTGATCTGCGTGAAGGCGTCCTGCACGGTGTTCGGGATGACGTCGCGCAATTCCGGCTGGAGGATTTTCACCTTTGGGAAATATTTGACGACATTGACCAGTTGGTCGTAGCGGATCGCGCAGGGGGTCACGCCGTAGAAGCCGTTGAAGACGACGATATTGCCTTCGCCGCCGATATCGGAGACGAGCTGCAGCGCCAGGTCCTTGCCGATGCCCCAGTTGTCGGAGGTGGTGTTGTTGATCGAATTGGTCGAGCCGACGTCGACGGTCAGAACCGGGATCCCGGCATCGCGCGCCTTCTTCAGCCAGGGATCGATGACGCTGAGGGTGCCGAGGATTTGAACGATCGCATCCGGCTTCTGGGCAATCAACGTCTGCAATTGCGAGACCAGCTTGCCGTCGTTGCGTCCGGCATCGACGGCGATCGGCTCGCCACCGAGGCGCTTTACCTCTTCGATCTGGGCATTATAGGCCTGCAGGTCGAAGAAGTGATCGGTGCCGGTTGCGCTGATGGCGATGCGCTTGCCTTTCAGCGACAGTTCTTCGTCGGCCGCGAAAACCGGCTGCTGCCCGACCAGAGCAGCACCCGCGACGACGGCCCCGGCCGCGGCAGACAGTTTCAACAGATCTCGTCTTCCGAGACCGCTTCCGGACTTTTCGATGCTCATTACCATTCTCTCCAATTCAGTTATGTCTATAAATTAAGTAGACTAATGAGAATGGGGAGAAAGGAATTTCCAAAATGACGCTCTCCGATGAAAAGAGTGGACGGAGCAAACGCTCATTTCTGGCTGCGGTTTCCCGCGAGCGGGCCGATCAAGAAGAAACATGCACTGCATAATTCTTGCGCATGCGACCAAATTTGCCGAGGCTCAACTCCTGCCAGGCCCTGGTGCCGTGTGGCGCGACAGCAGGCGTAAAATCACGAATTAATGGGCACCGTCGGGTTTTATGCTGCGACGTTGATATCTAGCGCGAACCTTCGCTCACTTGGCGCGCAACTTGCCTCTCCCCTGCTAGGGAGAATGAAACAATGCCCGACATCGACCCGCAGATTTTCTCAATAAGCCGGCCATCCCTCGGGGGCTACAAGGCCTTCGTTCAACGCGACATGATCGTCGAGACCTATCGCAGCGCTGCGGGGCAAATGGTGTCGAGGGGCTCCCTTCATAGAATTTCGATCAACCGCACGGCGCACGGCAAATATGCCTACCGCCTTGGAAGCGGGGCATTCCGCAAAGTCGAGAGGCATGCGTTCACCCTGGGATTTCAACCGGCCGCCACCGTCCTTGAAGTCGATGGCGATGCGGCGGATTATATCTCGATTTTCCAGTCACCGGCGCTTTACAGCGGCATTGGCGGCTCTCGCTTCGATCCCGAGCATTGGGACAGCGACGCTCTCAGCGCGACGACTGATCCGACAACGCTGCAGGTTGCGCTGTCTCTTGCGCTTGCCGCCGAGAAGACCGGACACGCCGACCCGCTTCTGATGCAGCATCTGGGGATGGCGCTCGCCTGTTGCGTCGTAAAGCTGCTGGGCGCCAAACCTGAAGCCGGCGATCGTCCGCTGACATCGGACAATCTCCGGCGTGTGATCGATTACATCGAGAACCTCCTTGGCAAATCCGATCTGAGTGTGGAGGAGCTGGCCGGGGTGGCCCATATGAGTCCGTTTCATTTCAGCCGGGAATTCAAACGGGCGGCGGGTTTGGCGCCGCATCGTTTCGTTCTCGAACGCCGGATCGAGCGGGCGCGGCTTTACCTCGCCGACGGCAAGGAGACGCTGGCAAACATCGCTTATGCCACAGGCTTTTCCAGCCAGGCCCATTTTTCCAGCGTCTTTCGCCGTCTGATGGGGGCGACGCCGAAGGAATACCAGCGATCGGTTCGTCTCTGAGTCGGCGCTCGCCGAGCGAAATCAGCAATTTTGCGAAAGACAACCGCACGAATTTGAAATCTCTTGAGGCTGCGGTCTGCGAGGCTTTTCCCATCAGGAGGCCCACATGACCGCTTTTGCCCAAACCAATCCGATTACCGACATCTGCTTTTTGGTCGAGGATATCGACAAGGCATCGGCCTTCTATGTCGAGCGGCTTGGCTTCAAACCGCGCCGTCGTGCTCCCGGTTTTGCCGATTTCAAAGGGGCGGGCGTGACGCTGGCGCTCTGGGAGATCGCGCATATCGCTGAGAATACCGGTGTCTCAAGCCGCCGGGCTCCTCCGGGTGTGCACAAGGCCTGCGCGGCCATCGAGCTCGCCTCACCGGAGCAGGTCGATGCTGCCTATGCGGAGCTGAAGACCGCGGGCGTACTCTTCCAGGCGCCACCGCAGGACTATGTCTGGAACGCGCGATGCGTCTATTTCGCCGATCCTGACGATAATCTCTGGGAAATTTATGCGTGGGCCGCAGGCGGTCCGACCGGCGACATCGACCCGCAATAGCGGGCGCAATCGGTCCAGCCAGCCGTCCAACAATCCAACAAGGGGAAGGACAAGCAAATGAACGGGGATGACAAACAAATCGTGGTCGGCAGGCGTACCGTCCTGAAGGGCGGAGCCTTTGCCCTTGCTGCAGCGACGGCAGGGATAAGCGTGTTCGTGCCGCGTCAATCGAATGCCGCCGCATCCAAGGTCGTCATCAAATATGACTGGCTGATGAGCAATGGACAGATCGGCGATATCGTCGCAGTCAAGCAGGGTCTGTTCGAGGCCGAGGGTCTCGACGTTGAGTTTTCCCCTGGCGGTCCCAATTCGGCAACGGTGCCGCCCGTGATCACGGGTGATGCGCAGCTCGGCCAATTCTCGGATTCGGCACAGCTTCTTCTTGCCAGGTCATCCGGCGTGCCGATCAAGATCTTCGCTTGCGGTTTCCGCATGGCGCCTTTCGCCTTCTATTCGCTGCCGAAGGCACCGATCCGCACCGTCACGGATATGGTCGGTAAGCGCATCGGCATCCAGCCGACGGCCCGTTATGTGCTCGACGCCATTCTGCTGAAGAACAATATCGATCCCTCGAGCCTGACCATCACCAATATCGGCTTCGACATGACGCCGCTGATGACCGGCCAGGTCGATGCAGTGACCGGATGGATCACCAACACGCAGGCCCTTTCCATCATCGGCCCAGACCGCATCGATCTGATAATGAAGGACACGGGCCTGCCGTCCTACGCCAACGTCTATTTTGCCACCGACGATGCGGTGACCGGCCATGCCGAGACATTGGCAAAGGTGTTGCGTGCGGTCGCCAAGGGTTGGGCCTGGACGCATGACCATCCCGAGGAGGCGGTCAAATTGACGGTGGAGGCCTATCCGCAGCTCGACCTTGCCGTGGAGCTGAAGACAGTGCCGCGCATATTGTCGCTGAGCTTCGACGCAGCAACCGGTAAGGATGGCTGGGGCAGCTTCGATCCGGCCGCGCTTGCCGAACAGATTTCCGTCTACGACAAGATCGGCCAGTTCAAGAGCGGCGCGCCGAAGCTGGAGGACTGCTATACGACCAGGATCCTCGACATGACGGCGGGTGACCGCCCGAAGATTGCGTGAGAGCGAATTTGCCTGAAGCAGCGGCCATCGAAACCAAGGATCTGGCTATCGGTTATGCCGGCGCTGTCGAGACGACCCGCATTCTGTCCGGCGTCGACCTCAGCGTCGGCAGGGGCGAGTTTCTGACAATTCTCGGTCCCTCCGGCTGCGGCAAGTCGACCTTGCTGCGTGCGGTGGCGGATCTTCTTCCGCCGCTTGACGGGCGGCTGTCGGTGCTCGGCAAGACAGCCTCGGAGGCGCGCCGGCGGCGCGAAGTCGCCTTCGTCTTTCAGGATGCAACGCTGCTGCCGTGGCGGACCGTGAAAGAGAATGTCGCGCTGCCGCTGCAGGTGGGGAAGAAGAGCGTCTCGCGAACGGTCGATCCGCGGCCCGACCACTGGATCGAACTGGTCGGCCTGTCGCATCTGGCCGACCGCTATCCGCATCAACTGTCCGGGGGCCAGCGCCAGCGTGTCGCCATTGCACGCGCGCTTCAATGCGAGCCGGATATCCTGCTCATGGACGAACCCTTCGGTGCGCTCGACGAGATCACCCGCGAACGATTGAACGACGAGCTTCTGGACGTCTGGCGCCGGACCGGCACGACCATCCTGTTCGTCACCCACAGCGTCGTCGAGGCGATCTATCTCGGCGGACGCGTGCTGGTCCTTGCGGCCAATCCGGGTCGCGTCCAGGCGCTGATCGACCTTGCACCGCTGAAAGACGAGCGTGGGCTCTGTCGGCGCGAGAGTCTCGATGTCCAGGAGACCGCCGCCCGTCTGCGCCAATTGCTGCAGGAGGGGAATTCGGCTGCATGACGCATCGTCGGCTATCCCTCGCCGAGGCAATCGGCCTTCCTGTTATCGGCGCCCTCTCGCTGCTTCTCGCCTGGCAATGGCTGGTGCCGGCTCTCGGTATTCCGGCCTATATCGTTCCAACGCCGCTGGCGATCCTGCGCACGCTTGGCATCGAATGGCGCTTCCTGCTGTCGAATGCGATCCCGACATGGGGTGAGGCGGGCCTCGGCTTCCTCTTGGGCAATAGTCTCGCCGTGATCCTGGCGGTTGCATTTGTCTATAATCCGCGCTTCCAGGCCGCCTATTTTCCCGTTGTCCTGCTCTTCAACACGATTCCGGTGCTGGCGCTTGCGCCGATCATCATCCTCATCTTCGGCCTCGGCATGCTTCCGAAGGTCATCATCGCCGCTCTCATCTGCTTCTTCCCAACCCTGGTGAATACGGCCCGGGGCCTCAATCTGGCGACTGCGAGCGAGCTTGACCTGATGCATGTGCTTTCGGCGAGCGGGTGGGAGACGTTCTGGCGCCTGCGCGCCCCACGATCCGCCCCCTTGCTCTTTGCGTCGCTGCGCATTTCGGCAACCACCTGTGTGATTGGCGCGATCGTCGGGGAGTGGATCGGCTCGAACCAGGGGCTGGGCGCTGTCATCATCCAGTCGACATTCAACTATCAGGCGGAAAGGCTCTTTGCCGCCGTCGTGCTCGCCTCTTTCTCCGGCATCGTCTTTTTTGCCGCCGTTGCCCAGATCGAGCGGATTTTCCGTCGGCTGCAGCCGGCGCGCAACTGAAAGCGTTCAATGCGGGCAGCACATCTCCATGACTGGCTCGTCGCCTGGGCAAACAGGGGATGGCCGAAAAGCTGACGCCTTCCAGGATATGGCAAGGCCTCCCGCTTTATCTGCGGGAGGCCCTGTTTCCGCTATTCGTCCATCATCTCCCCGATGTCGGAGAGATCGATGCCATGGGTGTCGAACCACCAGTCGGGACTCATCTCGGAATGGCGGTCACGCAAACGCAGATATTTGGCGCGCAGTCGCTTCTGGCGTTCGACCTCTTCTGCGAAGAAAGGATGATCGAGCGTGCCGCCCATCTTGTGGATGCGACGGAGCAGTTTTCGCAAGACATATCCTTGCTCCTTATTGCCCGGCCGGTAGCCGCTTTCCACGATCGTCATGACCGTGTCGCACAGTGTTCCGAGCGCATCGTCTTGCGGTGTACCGTTGACGATCATGTCGAGACGCTCGAGACCGAAGCCGACGTCGATACAGCTTCCGAGCGGATTGACGATGTTTCCGATCTCGACGCCGTCCTTATAGAACTCGGTGCAGTATCCGCTGATGCTGCCATCGCTCCATATGCATTCCGGATCCGGCACGATGGGCACGCGCCCGCCATAGAGCGGTGTCCATTCCACCAGACGGTCGGGATGGATCGTCACATGATCCGGCACGAGCCCCACCGTTTCCAGAAACTCGAGCCAGAAGTCGATGGCGTTGCCGACGGTCATTTCCCTGAAGGAGAAAAGGCCGAGCATGAAGAAATGGAGAAGATGAGTTCCGTCGCCGATCTCGTCGATGTCGCCCATGCGCAGGCAAGCCTGGCTGTTTGCGACGGTTCCACTATGGGAGGGATCGGAGAAGAGGGGCTTGTACTGCTGCATTCCAGCGCTGCAGAAGAGCGTGGTATCGTCATGCGGCCGTACGGATTCGATGCGTATGAAATTGATGCCCTTGGAAAGGCAGAAGTCTTGATATTGCTGGATCAGGCGTCCCGCGGTGACATAGGCAACCTCCTTCGTTGTTCGTGCCTTCGAAAAATATAGAGGTCTCCGGCGCGCACGACAACCCGCTGCTATCGAAGATAAGCCGGGATGGCGCTCTTGAAGATTGGCTCACTTGAGGCTAAATATAACATCAAGTGAAAAGGAGCTTTGCCATGATGGGATTTGCAGTCATCGCCGACGTTCTCGGACTGCCCGCCCGGGAACCGGCATCGCGCTCCGCCTTTGGCCTGCTCTCCAGCATCGAGGAAGGCTTGCCGGTCAAGGCGCTTGATCGGATGGCGCTGCTTCTGGCGCCTGATGATACCCAGTTCAAATATAGGCTCGTTCCAAAGGCCACCTATGAGCGGCGCAAGTCCAAGCATCGGCTCTCCTCCGACGAAGGCATAAAGCTCGCCCGTCTGGCGCGCGTCTGGGGATCGGCACTCGATGTCTGGCAGACCGAAACCGAGGCGCGCGATTTCCTGTTTCGCCCGCACGCGATGCTCGAGGACAGGCGGCCGATCGACGTGGTGATCCAGAGCGAGATCGGCGGCGAGCTCGTGCTCGATATCCTCGGAAGCCTGAAATACGGCAGCGCTGCGTGAGCGCACAGGTTCTTGACCGCACACTGACATCCGTCCGCATCGGAGATCCCAACGGAACCTACCCGATCTTCGACGCCACCGGCTCGACCATCGCGCCGGGCCGGTGGAACACATCGGGCAGCCCGATCATCTACACCAGCGAGCACTATTCGACCGCACTGCTCGAAAAGCTCGTCCATGGCAGCGGGCGGCTGCCGCCCAACCAGCACTATGTCACGATCACCCTGCCGCGTGGGCTAAGCTATGAGGTCTTCTCCGAACCCGCGCTGCCCGGCTGGGACAGCATGCCGGCGAACGTCAGCAAGGCTTTCGGCGAAAAATGGTGCCAGGAGAAGCGCAGCGCCATCCTGCTGGTGCCAAGCGTCGTCGCCCGCGTCGACCGCAACATATTGATCAACCCAGCCCACCCGGAATTCCCCTCGATCACGACAAGCCTCCACCAACCCGTCTTCTGGGATCGCCGCTTGTTCGGCATGTGATGGGGTCGGCGGTTCACACCTCACGCCGCGGCGAGCGAGCCATCAGCCTGGCATAGGCGATGGCCGAGAGCATGTTGACGTGGTTGGCCTTGCCGGTGCCGGCGATGTCGAAGGCGGTGCCGTGATCGACCGAGACGCGGTCGATCGGCAGGCCGAGCGAGACGTTGACTGCGGTGTCGAAGGCGACGAGCTTGATCGGGATATGGCCCTGGTCGTGATACTGGGCGATGACGAGATCGAAAGCGCCGTTATAGGCGCGGGCAAACACCGTATCGGCCGAGATCGGCCCGACGACGTCGATGCCTTTTGCCTGCGCCTGCTCGACGGCTGGTGCCAGGAACTCCATGTCCTCGGTGCCGAACAGGCCGTTTTCGCCGCAATGGGGATTGAGGCCGGCGACGGCGATGCGCGCCTTGCGGCCGAGCCGCAGGAAGTGCTTGTGGCCGGCTTCGATGGTGGCGAGCACCCGCTCGGTCTTGGCGCGCTCGATCGCACCTTTCAGCGAGATATGGGTGGAGACGTGGATGGTGTTCAACCGCTCGGAGGCAAGCAGCATGAAGGAGCTCTTCGAGCCTGTGAGATGCGCGAGCAACCCGGTGTGACCGTCATGGTGATGGCCGGCAAGGTTCATCGCTTCCTTGTTAATCGGCGCGGTGACGATGACATCGGCTTCACCAGACATGGCGAGATCGACGGCGCGGGTAATATAGCGCACCGAGGCATCGCCGGCGACGGGGCTGACCTTGCCGATCTCGGGTAGAGCCGCACCGAGCGCCACTTCGTCGACGGCGATCCTGTCGTCACCGGGTGCATCGGCAGGCCCGAACCGCAGCCCGGCGCCGGTGACGCGGTCGGCGCGCTCCAGCGCTTCGACATTGCCGACGATCACGAAATCACGGCGCTCTTCCCTCGGAAGGGCTGCCAAGGCCTTGACGATCACCTCGGGGCCGACGCCGGCCGGATCGCCGAGCGTCACGGCAACTTTCGCATTCCTGTCCATCGATCGAGTCCCTTCTAAAAAACCTTACCGCTTAAAAGGCAGCCGCGTAAATCGAGCGAATGTCGGCCCGAGAGAGATCTCGCGGATTGTTATCGAGCAGACGGCGAATGGCAAAGGCGTCGTCGGCCATGGCGTCGAGATCGCTTTCCGGCACGCCGAGGCCGGAGAGCTTCATCTCGATGCCGAGTTCGGCGCAGAAAGCGTAAGCCGCATCGAAGACGGAGGTGATGTTCCCGGAGGTTTCACGCCCAAGCGCTTCCATCACCGCCTTGGTTTTTTCAGGCGCGGAAGGTGTATTGAAGGCGAGAACATGCGGAAAAATCAGCGCATTGGCCGCGCCATGGGCCACATGCCAGCGCGTGCCGAGGGGATAGGCGAGCGCATGGCCGCCGGCGGTGTTGACCGGGCCGAGGCAGAAACCGCCGTAAAGCGAGGCGAGCGAGAGGCCGGCGCGCGCCTCGGCGTCATTGCCGTCCTTGACGGCGCGGGCGAGATATTTGCCGACGAGGCGCGTTCCCTCGATCGCATAGATGTCGACCATCGGATGGGCCTTGCGGTTGGTGAAGGCCTCGACGCAATGGGCCATGGCATCGACGCCGGTTGCCGCCGTCGTGCGGGCAGGGACGCTGAAGGTCAGGGCCGGATCGATGACGGCGATATCGGCCAGCATGTGCAGGCTTTCGACGGCGAGCTTTGCCATCGTCGCGGGATCGGTGACAAGCGCACGGATGCCGGCCTCGCTGCCGGTGCCCGATGTCGTCGGCACCTGGGCAAGCGCTACCTTGCGCGGCCCATGCACCTTGTTCGGACCGACGACCTCGTGCAGCGTCTGGGTGGAGCCGGCAAGCACGGCCGCAAGTTTCGCCAGATCCATGGCGCTGCCGCCGCCGAAACCGACAATCAGCTCGGCATTGGCGGCGTTTGCCGCCGCCAGGACTTTTTCGAGATTGGCCGTATCCGGTTCGGGCGTCACTTCGGCAAAGACCGTAACCTCGCCCTTCAGCTCCAGCACGTCGATGCGCGAAGCGTTGAAGGCATCGGAGATGACGAGCGTGCGCCGATAGCCCTTTTCATCAGCCCATCTGCCGAGCTTTCCCGCCGTGCCGACGCCGAATTCGATCAGATGCGGCCGAACTATCGTGATCGGCGAATCCAAGCTGGCCATGAACCAGTCCTCCCTGCAAGATCTTGCGGCAATATCCTCGCCCTCTTTAATGTAAAGTTGTAAGATCAATGTCAAGCCAGCATTCCAAGAGGCGGAATTTTTTATCTTTCGATGTGCGATCTGTCGCGCTTCAAGTTAGCGCTGGCGCACAGATATCGACTAAAATATCAATATGTTATAGAAACCGTATCGATGAAAACGCCATTCCAGGCACAGCTGGCCATCATCTTTGCCACGGCGGCGAATAATCCGACCCTGTTGTCAATTTCTTCCGTCAGTAAACCCACAGCCGTTGTCATCCTGCATCTTTCCTCATGCGGTCGGACGCAGGTTTACGATATTCCGGCTACCGCTTTGCTAGGGCAGCGATTGCGGGGCGAGGCTGATATATTTGATGGCGCGCCGGTAGTAGGTGTAGGCGATATGGAGCGTGCCGTCATCGCCCTGGACGATCGAGGGATAGGAGAATTCGCGGTTCAGCGAATCCTTCGAATTGTTGCTGAGGCAGAAGCCGTCGCCGGTATCGAGATCGACGCGATGCTGAAAGCTCTTGCCGCCATCCCTTGATATCGCAAGGCTCAGCGGCGCGCGCGGAACACCCCAGACGGCCTTTTGTGCGCTGTTATCAGCAACGACAGCGGTCTCTCCAGCCTCTCCAGCCTCGATTTCGTCATAGAGAGACTGGCGCCGCGCATCCGACGTGCCGGCATTCGAATGGTTGTAAACCATTGCAATTGCTCCATCATTCAGGATCGTGGCCTGGATCGAGGAATTGTTGTTCGGCAGTTCGGTGGGTTCGGGCGCACTCCAGGTCTCGCCGCCATCGGATGATCGGCTGGACAGGATGTTTTCGGCGAAACGGTTGCGGTAGAAGGCGATCATCTCGTCGCCGCCAAGCGGCAGGATGTTCATGTGCACCGCGCCGATACTGTCTGGAATATCGTGCATTTGCCAGCTCGCGCCGCCATCACGCGACATCAGCACGGCTGCCGTATCGGCATCGCCGCTCCAGCGCTGGCCGTTCAGGCCGACGCAGCGGAAGACCGGAAGCAGCCAGTCGCCCCTGCCGTTGACGACGATCTGCTGGCGAACGAAGGTGCCAGGGCTGTCGCAGAGGATTTGGACCGGCCCGAAGGTCTGGCCCCCATCGCCGGAAATCCGGCATTTGACAACCGAACCGTCCTGATTTCCAGAAGTCTGCGAGGTATAGAGCAGCCATATTTTTCCGTCTGAAGCATTGAAAATCAACGGGTTCTGTTCGGATTTCTCCGGGTCGTCGCTCATTTTTTCCGGCACGGACCATCGCTCGGCGCCCGGCGTCAGCCGCGACATGTAAATCGAGATGTCACCCATGCCCTCCATCGTGCCGCCGAACCAGACGCAGGTCAGCGTGCCGTCGGGCAGAAAGGCGAGATTTGCGGCATGGTTCTGGATGCAGGGGGAGGGCAGATAGGCATCCGCGCGACCCTCGACGATGGGGTGAGGGGCAATGGCCCCGGTCATCAGGGCCGGAACGGCTTCCGGAGGCAGGCCGGTAAAACTCATGACGGATCTCCTCAAGGCAGCTTGGCATAGCTTTCGGCGAGTGCGGCATAGTCAGTATCGCCGAGCGGCATCAGCGGCGCGCGCGTGCGCTTCCAGGCGGGATTGCCGGTCTTCAGCCCCACCATCGCCTTGATGGTCGGGATCTGGACGTAAGAGTTGGAAAGCGTGCGATAGGCGTTGATGCGGGCCTGCGCCGCCTCGACATCGGCGGCGTGCGCCTCGTCATGGACATGGTCGTAGACGGTGCACAGCGAATTCGCCACGAGATTGGAGGTTGCGGTGATGCAGCCGGCACCGCCCGCCTTCAGCAGCGGCAGTAGCAGCGGATCGGCGCCCGCCAGCACCGAAAAACCGGGATACGCGGCGATGATCGCCTGCATGTTGTTGAAATCACCGGCAGATTCCTTGATGCCGACGACCGTTTCCGGGAAGGCGGCAATCAGCCGTCCGATCAGCGGAATGGATAGGGGAACGCCTGAGACCTGCGGAATATGATAGAGGATGACCTGCAGGCGGGTGTCGGCGACCTTTTCCAGCACCTGCGAATAGGCAGCGAAGAGGCCGTCGTCGGACACACCCTTGTAGTAGAAGGGTGGCAGCATGACCACCTTGGTGACGCCAAGCGACAGCGCGTGCCGGGTGAGTTCCACGGTCTCGGGAATGGCGACGACGCCTGTGCCCGGCAAAAGTCTGTCGGCAGGAATGCCGGCCTTCAGTGCCGCTTCCAGAATGGCGCGGCGCTCGGCGCCGGAGAAGGAATTGGCCTCGCCCGTCGTGCCGAGCAGCGCCACGCCATGGCATCCCTCGGCCAGCAGCTGCCGGCAATGATCGGTGAAAAGGGCGAAATCCGGCGTATTCTCTGCTGTCAGCGGCGTTGCGGAGGCGCTGAAAACGCCTGTAATCCTGTGATGGCTCATTTCGCCCTCCTCGGCGCGTCCTGTCTGGGGATCCGTGTTCGAACCGCCCGGCTGCGCATTCCAGTTGTCATTCGTCTGTCGCGATGGAGTGCAAAGAACTTTTCCATTGCCGATCTTTTGTCAAGAAGACAAAATGCTGTAACGCCGCTCTGAAAAGTTATCTATCTGTTATAACTTATATATTTTCAGAAGAAAATTTTGTTCGAATTGAAATTGCGATTTTTTGTTGACATATTTACAATAACGAGAGAACGATACGGAACGGATTGTGCTGCGCCTGGCAGGTGCAGGGAGAGCGCTGCCGAATTCACTCTGGGAGGAATGCCATGTCTGATCAATCGGATAAAACCAACATATCACGTCGTAACGCGCTGAAGCTCGGCCTTGCAGCCGGCGTCGGCCTCACCGTATTCGGGATGAATGCCCGTATCGTTATGGCCGATGAAGGCCAGGTCCTGAAGGTCGCAAATCCGGCCTTCGACCAGGACTGGTCACCGCTGCGCGGCGGCGGCAGGACGTTCCGCTGGAATTCCATCTGGTGGGCATCGCCGATGTATTTCGACAGCCAAGGCAATATCAAGCCCTACGTCTTCACCAGCTGGGAATCGGCCGACAACACCGTTTGGACCTTCAAGCTCGACCCGAAGGCCGTCTTTTCCGACGGCAGCAAGATCACCTCGGCGGATGTCAAAGGATCGTGGGAAGTCTCCTCGATGCCCAATACCAAAAACCAGCGCGCCGACCAGGTGCTGAGCAGGGTCAAGGGTTACGCCGAAATCGCCGCCGGCTCCGGCAAGGAGTTGACTGGTGTCGCGACACCCGACGAAGGAACGGTCGTCGTGACGCTGGCTGCTGCAGACCCGATCTTCTTCATGCGCCTGGCAAACCACATCGCGCCGATCACCAAGGCGTCGCAGTCGCGCGGCAGCGACGGTGAGGAGATCATCGATTGGTATAAGCCCGATAGCAAGCCGGTCTTTTCCGGCCCATTCAAGCTGACGAGCATCGACATCGACGCCGGCAAACTCTCTTTCGAGCCGAATGAGAACTTCTTCGGACCGAAGCCGAAGCTTGCCCGTATTGATATCACCTCGATCGAGGACAATGTCACGGCAACGTCGCTGATCAAATCGGGTGAGTTCAATGCCCACACTGAACTTGTCACCTCGACTATCATCCAGGATCTTGGTCCGGAATTTTCCGCCGGCCCGCTGATCCCGACCAGTCAGCATTTCTGGTTCAACATCTCCCGCGCGCCGATGGACGATCCGAAGGTCCGCCAGGCGCTGATCATGGCCGTCGATCGAGACGGCCTCTTCAAGGCGTCCTATCCCGACGGGCCGCACAAGAAAGCCGACCAGATCCTCAACTCGGTTCCGGGTGCGGAGAATTCCGGTTTCGAGCCTTATCCCTATGATCCGGCGGCTGCCAAGAAACTGCTTGCGGAATCGACCTACGGCGGTCCGGAGCGCCTGCCGAAGATCCTGTTCGTCGGCATCTCGGCGCCGGCCATTCAGGCCGCCGCCCAGTTCATCGCCGAGCAGTGGCGTCAGAATCTCGGCATCACAGCCGTCGACATGAAGCCGCAGCAGGATTCCTATGCGGGTCCGGATCAGAATTCGGTCCAGATCTTCCGCGACGACGTCGGCACCCGCGTTCCGGATGCCGTCTCCTATCTGGCGGGCTGCATCGCCTCGACCTCGTCGAATGCGCAGAACAAGCTCGGCGGATACAAGAACGACAAGGTCGACAGTGCCCTTGCCGAGGCCACGACCAAGGCTGCGGACGATCCGAAGCGCATCGCTCTCGCCCAGGAAGCCCAGAAGGCGTTCCGCGAGGATTGGGCCTTCATTCCATGGTATTCTCAGGCGATGTCGCGCTGGGCTACCAAAGAGGTCAAGGGCCTGGAAAAGAACCTTGACTGGCAGGTCGTAGAACCCTGGAACATTTCCATCGGTTGATCCGGCGGAAACCGTTCCAATCGGCAATAACCCGCGCGAAGGCCGCAAGGCCTTCGCGCACGTATCAAAAAGAAGAGATGCGATCGCAGCCAAAAGCGGGAACGCGTCGAACAACAGGTGGGAGGTGGCCTTGCTGCGCTACGTGCTAACCCGATTTGCCATCTGGATTCCGTCCGTTCTGGTGGTGATGCTGGCGGTCTACGCGCTGGCCTTCTATGGTGCCGGCGATCCGATCAAGCTGATCTTCCTGCGCGCGCCAGGCGACGTCGCCTATAATCCGCAGCGCATCGAAGCCATTCGCGAAAGTGCCGGCCTCAACAAACCCTTCATCGTCCAGTTCGGCCTTTACATCTGGAACCTGCTGCATGGCCAATTCGGTAACTCGCTGACATCGGGCCGCTCCGTCTGGGCGATGGTCTCGGCTGCCGCACCCGTCTCCTTCCAGCTTGCCCTCTGTTCCATCATCCTGACCGCCGTCGTCGCGATCCCGCTCGGCATGATCGCTGCGCTCAACCAGAATTCGCGCATCGACTATGCCATTCTGGGCTCCGCACTCTTCCTCTGGGCGATCCCGGCCTATGTCGCCGGTCCGATGCTGATGGTCGGCCTCATCGTGCTGCTGCCGGGTGCAAGCGTGCCCTATGGCTGGGGCGGCATCTTCGATGTCCGTATCCTGCTGCCGCTGCTCGTCCTTTCCTTCCAGCCGATCGCGCTGATCGTGAGGCAGACACGTGCCGCCGTCATCGAGGTACTGTCGGAGGATTTCGTCCGCACCGCCCGCGCCAAGGGCGTGCCCGAGATCATCGTGGCATTGCGCCATATCCTGCGGCCGGTGCTAACGCCCGTTGTCACGCAGCTCGGCCTGATCATGATCACCATCGTCAACGGCGCGATCTTCGTCGAACTCGTCTTCGGCCTGCCGGGCCTCGGCCGGTTGACTGTGCAGGCGCTGATCAATTCCGATTATCCAGTCATTCTGGCGATCACGCTGATCGGGTCGTTCCTGGTGATGGTCTCGAACCTCCTGGTGGATGTGCTCTATCCGCTGCTTGATCCCCGCGCCAATGATTCAAGAAGGAGCCGCTGACCATGTCCGCCATCCCTCTTTCCACCATCGAAACGGTCGAAGAACCGGTCAGCCTGTGGCGCGACGCCTGGTATCGGCTGAAGCGCAACCGGCTCGCCATCTTCGGCCTCGTCGTCGTCGTGATCCTCGCCTTCACGGCGATCTTCGGGCCTTACCTCACTCCCTATGATTATCTGAGCCAGGACCTCAACGCCCGCAACGTCCTGCCGTCGATGAGCCACCTCTTCGGAACCGACGATCTCGGCCGCGACGTCTTCAGCCGCGTGGTCTTCGGCACACGCACCGCCTTCCTCGTCGCCATCATCGTCACCGTCTTCGCGGTGCTGATCGGTCTCGTGCTCGGGGCCGTCGCCGGTTTCTTCGGCAATCCGTTCGATCGCGCCATCATGTGGCTGACCGACGTGACGATGTCGGTTCCCAACCTGCTGCTCGTCGTCGTCATCAACGCGTCGCTGAAATCGCCGATCAGTAAATGGATGGAGGCGCGTTACCTCGCGACCCTCAATCCCTTCTACCGCGAAACCATGTGGGTGGATTTCATTCTCGTCTTCGGATCGATGGCACTGATCTCCTGGCCGCCTTATGCCCGTCTCGTCCGCGCCCAGGTACTGTCGATCCGCAGCCGACCCTATATCACCGCGGCGCAGGCGCTCGGCCTGTCGAACTGGATCATCATCAAGCGCTATGTCATTCCGAATGCGCTGGGGCCTTTGATCGTCTCGGTCAGCGCCGGTCTCGGCACGGCAATGGTGCTGGAAAGTGCTTTCAGCTTCCTTGGTGTCGGGGTCAATCCGCCGACGCCGAGCTGGGGCAACATGATCTCGGACGGTCTGCGTGTCTGGCAGCATTATCCCCACCTTCTCGCCGCTCCGGCGGCCGTGCTCGGCCTTGCCTCGGTTGCCTTCAGCTTCCTTGGCGACGGTCTCAACGACGCGCTCAATCCGCGGGGCAGCAAATGATGGACACGAAAAGCACCAACCGCCTGCTCGATGTCAGGGGGCTCACCGTCGAAATCGACGGCCGCAACGGTCCCGCCATCGTCGTCGACGGCATCGATCTCCATGTCGACAGGGGCGAGACCCTTGGCGTCGTCGGTGAATCCGGCTGCGGCAAGAGCCTGACGATGCTGAGCCTGATGCGGCTCCTGCCGAACAAGATCAAAGTTACCAAGGGATCGGCGACATTCGACGGCCGCGACCTGCAGACGATGTCGAATAGAGAGCTGCGTAAGGTGCGCGGCGGCGATATCGGCTTCGTCTTCCAGGATCCGATGACCTCGCTCAATCCGGTGATGCGCGTCGGCGACCAGATCTGCGAGCCGCTGATCTATCACCGCGGAATGAAAAAGGCGGAGGCCCGCAGACGTGCCGTCGAGCTTCTGCGCCTTGTCGGTATTCCTGGCCCCGAAGAGCGCCTGCAGGCCTATCCGCACGAACTTTCCGGCGGCATGCGCCAGCGCGTGATGATCGCGATCGGCCTTGCCTGCAATCCGAAGCTTTTGATTGCCGACGAGCCGACGACGGCGCTCGACGTCACCATTCAGGCCCAGATCGTCGATCTGGTGAAGGATCTCAGGGCCAAGCTCGGCATGTCGGTCGTCTGGATCACCCATGACCTGGCGCTGATCGCCGGCCTCGTCGATCGCGTCGCCGTCCTTTATGCCGGCACGGTGGTCGAAGATGCGCCGGTCGACGAGCTCTATGCCCGCCCGAGCCATCCCTATACGCGCGGCCTGCTGTCATCGATCCCGAAGCTCTCGGACCCGCCGGCAAGCCGGCTGAGCTCGATCGGCGGTACGCCGCCGGAGCCTGGCCGCCGGCCGAAGGGCTGTCCGTTTGCGCCGCGTTGCCCGCTTGCCGAAACGATCTGCCACGAAAAGGTGCCGCAGCTCGAACCTTTGAGCGGCAGTAGCAATCACCGCACCGCCTGTTTCGTCGTCCAGAGAATGCAGGAGGCCGCATGATGGGTGCTCAACCGCTGCTCAAGGTCGAAAACCTGGTCAAGCATTTCCACGTCAAGCTCGGCGCCTTCGGTGAGCGTTCGGCGACCGTCTATGCGCTCGACAATGTCAATCTCGACATCATGGAAGGCGAGACGCTGAGTCTCGTCGGCGAATCCGGCTGCGGCAAATCGACGACCGGTTTCACCATCCTCAACCTCTACAAGGCGACCAGCGGGAAGGTCGTCTACAAGGGCCAGGATCTCGCGACGCTCGATGAAAAACAGATGCGGCCCTTTCGCCGCGACCTGCAGATCGTCTTCCAGGATCCGTATTCGACACTCAATCCGCGCATGACGGTGGGCGAGGCGATCGGCGAGCCGATCCTCTTCCACAAGCTCTGCACCAAGGCGGAACTGAAGGAGAGGGTGGCGACGCTGCTCACCGATGTCGGCCTGTCCACGCGCTTTGCCCAGCGTTACCCGCACGAGCTTTCCGGCGGCCAGCGCCAGCGCGTCGTCATTGCCCGCGCGCTCGCCTGCCAGCCGAAATTCATCGTCTGCGACGAGGCGATTTCGGCGCTCGACGTGTCGATCCAGGCACAGATCATCAACTTGCTGCTCGATCTGCAGGAAAAATACGGGCTGACCTATCTGTTCATCGCCCATGATCTCGCCGTCGTGCGCCACATCAGCACTCGCGTCGGCGTCATGTATCTCGGGCGGCTCGCCGAACTTGCCACCCGCGAGGAACTCTTCGACAATCCGCTGCATCCCTATACCAGGGCGCTGCTGTCGGCCGTTCCGGAGACTGATCCCGAGCATGAGCGCACACGTCAGCGCCAGATCCTCCAAGGCGATGTGCCGAGCCCGCTGAACCCGCCGTCGGGCTGCCGTTTCCACACGCGCTGCCCAATCGCCATGGATGTCTGCAGCAAGGTCATTCCCGCGTGGAAGGAGGCGAAGCCCGGCCATCTCGTCGCCTGTCACGCCGTCAACACCGGACAGACCACATGACGCTGAAGGCCGTTATCGTCGCTGATGATCTGACGGGTGCGCTCGATACCGGCACGCCCTTCGTCGAAGCGGGCCTTTCGGTTGCGGTCGCTGTCGACGTCGGGGCCGCGGAGGATGCGATCGCCACCGGCTGTGACGTCGTCGTCGTCAACACCGCTTCGCGTGCGCTTGGCGAACCGGAAGCTGCCGAAAGGGTCCGCTTCGCGACCGCGGCGCTTCGTGGCGTGAAGCCCGCAGTCGTGATGAAGAAGATCGACTCCCGGCTGAAGGGCAATGTCGCGGCGGAAAGCCTGGCGCTGGCCGATGCGCTCGGCCTGGAGACTATCCTGGTGGCGCCCGCCATTCCCGATCAGGAGCGTGTGACCTACAGAGGCTGTGTTGTCGGCCGCGGCGTCGACAAGCCACTGCCGATCGCCGATCTGTTCGAGGGCCGCGCGGGCAATGTTGCTGTTGCCGATGCAAAGGACGATAGTGATCTCGACCAAATCGTTGCCGATCATGACTGGCGGCTGACGCTTGCGGTCGGCGCACGGGGTCTGGGTTCCGCACTTGCCCGCCAGCTCGGCGAGACGGGGCGGCAATCGGTGCCGGAGTTTGCGGCGACCCGGCGTACCCTGTTTGCCTTTGGCTCGCGCGACCCGATTACCGCTACCCAGATGGACCGGCTCGAAGCCTCGGGCGTTCTGCGCATGGTGATGGACGCGCCGATCGGAGAAATCGAAGGCGGGGAGGGCATGGCGTTGCCGGCGCTGCTGCGTTGCACCGGCGATATGGCGGCCGATGCGGCGCTGGTCGCCCGCCGTTTTGCTGCAGGCGTCAGATCGGTCATCGACGATACGAAGCCTGACATGCTGATGGTCGGCGGTGGCGATACGGCGCTTGCCGTTTTCCAGGCGCTTGATGTCAGAGTGCTGGCGCCGAAGGGCGAAATCGAAGCTGGCGTGCCGTGGTTCGATGTCACGTCAGCCGATGGGCGGCATTTTCGGTGCGCCGTGAAGTCGGGGGGCTTCGGCAATCCCGATAGTTTGCTAAGACTGGTTCTTTGGAATCGGGCGGCATAGTAAGATACCGCCGGGGAGAATGACGTGGCTGAAGTGAATGGCGAGTCTTTGAACGCGGAAGCCGGCCCGCCGGGCAAGCCCGAACGCGGCAAGGCCGTCAAGCTGGTTGATCGCGTCTTCGACCAGTTGCTCGAGCGTATTCGCGGCGGAAACTATCCGCCGGATTCACGCCTTCCCGGCGAGCATGAGCTTGCCTCGATGCTGGGTGTGTCGCGGCCGATCGTCCGCGATGCGCTGGCGCGCCTGCGCGATCAGGGCATGGTCTATGCACGGCAGGGCGCCGGCACCTTCGTCAGTGCGCATGGATCGCCGACGACGCAGCTTGCCTATTCGCCGGTCAAGACGATCGCCGACATCCAGCGCTGCTACGAGTTCCGCCTGACGATCGAGCCGGAGGCGGCCTATTTCGCCGCCAAGCGCCGCAATGAGCAGGCCATTCAGAAGATCGCCAGCGCGCTTGCGGATCTGCGTGAGGCGACCAGCCATCAGCTCCACCGCACAGACGCCGATTTTCTCTTCCACCGCGCGGTGACGGAGGCTGCCAACAATCATTATTACACGGCCTCGATCGATGCGCTGAAGGCCCATATCGCCGTCGGCATGCATCTCCACGGCCTCTCTTTGCTCGGCCCCCGCCAAGGGTTGGAACAGGTCTACGAAGAGCATAACGCCATCTACAAGGCGATCGCCGATGGCCGGCCCGATGATGCGCAAAGACTGATGAAGGCGCATCTCGAAGGCTCCCGGGACCGTCTGTTCGAGGGCAGGGTGCTCGACCTATCCTTTTGAGTTCATGCTCTTAACTCGGGATGTCTCCTTTGTCGTCAATTGTCAGCCGGATTTCTGCTTCTTGATGATGCTGATGTTGCCGCTTACTTCGAGGATGGCAAATTTTATCTCCGTCACGCTCTCGATGCCTTCCTGGCTTCGAGCCGCTTGCATGACATCTTCCTTCTGCAGCCGGGCGCCTTTGAGCGCGCCTTCATCATAGACGCCATCCGTCACCAGAATGGTTGGAACGCCATCGATGATATGAGCTGCGCGAGGCCACCATCTCTTCACGTAAGACAGGCCGATGTCGGTCGTAAACAGGGTGAGGATCAAGATAACGGCGTTGGTGATCGAGAAGTCATCGCCCAGCATCGCCTGCTGGGTGGTTTCGGAGATCACCAGCACGATGACCAGATCGAACGGCGTCATCTGGGCCAATGTCCGTCTTCCCGACAGACGGATGATCACGAGCAGCGTGAAATAAATTGCCAATCCGCGTAATACCGCATCCACCGTACCGCCCTCATGGAAAGATGAAAGTGGATTGGGTGCGGGTCTCCCCGCCCATGCCAATGGTGGCGCGAAGACGGCCGGGGAGTTGCGTTTGCAGACGGAAGACGATCTGCGTCGGCCCTGCCGGGTCGGCGGGGAACACGTAGCCTATCCGGCCCGCGCGCGTGAAGGTCGCTTTTTGGGGCGGGTCGACGCCCTGGATCGAAAAGGTTTGAAGAAAGGCGGGATCGATCGTGAAGACCCTGTCTTCGGATGACGGCGTGAAAGTCACCGTCATATCCTCGGGAGCATTCCATCGGGAGATGATGGGAAAATCCACGGATCCATCGGGCAATTGAAGTGTTTGCCGTGAAAACGGACCGCCTCTTCCAAGCAGACCCAGCAAGCAGGTCACCAGAAGAAGCGTGAACACGATCCAGGAAATACGTTGAACAGCCCAGAACCGTTGCTGAAATTCGCTATGATCGAGCACACCTTCCGGCAGCGTGGGCAATTTGTCTATCTTTCCCATGCCCCCTCCCTGTGTGTCTTGCGGAGAGCTTGGCTCGGAGGCAACCGTTTTCGGCAATGAGGGGGCCGTGGCCGTATACATCGGATGGGTAGCAGTCCAGGCGTCTTCGCCGATCAAGGGAACGAAGCGCACCCCGCCGAGATCTTCTTCCTCGAATGCGGTGGCGCCGGTGCGCGTGAGGCGTTTCAGGCGCTGCCCTTCACCGCGGCCGACCGGAATGATCAGCCGCCCTCCAAGCCCCAGCTGTTCTTTCAAGGCAGTTGGCACCTCTGGTGCGCTCGCAGAAACGATAATGGCATCGAACGGGGCGGCTTCCGCCCAGCCCTTGCTGCCATCGCCGACGCGAACGTCAATGTTGCGGTATCCCAGTTTCTCGAACCGTTCCTTGGCCTCAAGCGCCAGCCTTTCGTGGCGCTCGATAGAGTAGACACGTCTTGCTATCCGGCTCATGAGGGCCGAGGCATAGCCGGAGCCCGTTCCGACCTCGAGCACTGTGTCGCCGGCATCCAGATCGGCCTTTTCGAGCATCAAAGCCACGATGAACGGCTGCGAAATTGTCTGGCCTTCGCCGATCGACAGCGGCGCATCCTCATAGGCGAATTCCTCGGAGCCTGGAGGAACGAATTTTTCGCGCGGCACCGTGCGCATCGCTTCGGTCACGCCTGGATCGCGAATGCCACGACGCGTAACGTGGTGCTCCACCATGCGATCTCGGATGCGCGTCATATCCATGGATCAGTTCCACTGTCGCCGACTGCACCTTGGGCAGATTTCCGGGTGGTGCAGAATGTAAAACAAATGGGCGACCGGGGAGTTCCTGAGAGGAGCAGGTTTTCGGCAAAGGCGTGCCCCACGAGTTCATGACCTTCAATGCGGAATAAGCGGCGCATTATTGGACTTCTCCCGGCATCAAGAATAACATTAGCGGAAACAAATATTGAAGCGATGTCACCGTAGATGGCTGAATTGCCCGTCCAACGCCGACTTGCCGCCATCGCTGTCGCCGATGTGGTCGGATACTCGCGGCTGATGGGTGCCGACGAGAATGGAACGCTGGCGGCGCTGAGGCAGCTTCGGACTGAGATTCTCAACCCCACGGTGCGCGAACATGGCGGGCGCATCGTCAAGGTGATGGGCGACGGGGTGCTCGTGGAGTTCGCCAGTGCGGTGAACGCCGTCACCGCGGCGATCGAACTGCAGAACAAGATGGCGCAGGCCAACGAGCCGATGCCCGAGAACCGCCGCATCGTGCTGCGTATCGGCATCAATCTGGGCGACGTCATCGGGGACGGCAGCGATATCTATGGCGACGGCGTCAACATCGCCACGCGGCTGGAAGCACTGGCCGAGCCAGGCGGAGTTTGCATCTCGGGCAAGGTGTTCGACGACGTGCGGGACCGGGTGACCGTGCGGTTTCGCGACTTGGGAGAAAAAACACTCAAGAACATCGCTCGGCCGGTGCGCGCCTATGCTCTGAACACTGCGCCCGCGCCAGCGATCCCACACGTCGCCCACGGGATGTTTCCGTCGCTCGCCGTCCTGCCGTTTGAAAACATGAGCGGTGACCCCGAACAGGAATACTTCGTCGACGGTATCGTCGAGGACATCATCACGGCCCTCAGCCGTTTCAAGTCGTTCGCGGTGATCGCCCGCAATTCGAGCTTCGTATACAAAGGTCATGCCGTCGACGTGCGACAGATAGCCAAGGAACTGGGCGTTCGCTACGTGCTTGAAGGAAGCGGCCGGCGAGTCGGTAACCGGCTGCGTATCACCGCTCAATTGGTTGATGGAATTTCAGGAGCGCACATATGGGCGGACAAGTTCGAGGGGGCCTTCGAGGACGTGTTCGACGTACAGGATCGGATCACCGAAAGCGTAGTCGCGGTGGTCGAACCAAAAATCCAGCGAGCCGAAATCGATCGCTCACGCCGTGAGCGGCCCGAGAGCCTTGATGCATACGATCTCTATCTACAGGCATTGCCGGACGTGTTTGTCTCGCGGCCCGAGGCCAATGCGCGTGCGATCGTGCTGCTGGAGCGGTCGATTGCCCTCGATCCGGGATTCGCACCCGCCTTGGCGATGACCGGTCAGGCTTATCTGTTGCGGGTAGCCATGCAGTTTCCCGGAGCGTCGAACGCCGATGCGGAGCGCGCGCTAGCGGTGGCGCGGGCGGCACTGGCGATTGCCCGCGACGACGCGATGGTGCTGAGCTATGGCGGCTTCGTGCTGATCCACATGGGGGGCGACTATCACACTGGTATTGCCTTGCTGCGGCGTGCGATCTCGGAAAATCCCAACAACGCCACGGTCCTGCAACAAGCGGGCGTCGGAGCGCTGTTGGGTGGCGATCTCGGCGAGGCCGCCGACTATCTGCAACGAGCGCTGCGGCTCAACCCGAATGAACTCGGGACGCATTGGCAATTGACCGGCATGGCGCATATCCGTATGGCCGAGGGGCGCTACGAGGAGGCACTGGATTGGGCGATGCGCTCGCAAGCGGTCAATTCAGGGTATGACGCCAATCATTGGATGCTGATCGCCGCCAATGCTTACCTCGGACACATGGATGAAGCGCGCAAGCATCTTGCTGCGCTCGAGAGCATTTCGCCCGGCGTCAACCTCGCACGCATCCGTCGCGGCCAACATACCCTCGACCCGCACAGAATCGAGGTGCTAATCGAGGGCATGCGCATGGCCGGGATGCGCAAGTCTGGCGATTGAAGCCTGCTCTCCGAAAAGCTGAACACGCCGGAAGATCAGGAGATCGCCCTCCCAATGCCCGAACTGTGATCGATCATCAATAAAATCAGGGCGTTGGGAGATTCTGCAGTCAAGCGGGATCAAGCCGTCGCGTGACTTGCGTGCGCCGCGGCGCCGGCGCCTGCGACGTCGTTCCGGCAGGTGCTGATACAGCCCGAGCGGATAGTCTTCCTTGCAATAGATGAAGCGATAGATCGTTTCCGGGCAAATACGGACGGGGCTGACGCCATCTGCGAGAAGCCGGCCAGCGATCTGCTCGGGTGACCAACGCGCCTTCAGCCGGTCGATGACGAGGTCGCGCAGATGCGGATGGCGTCTGAGTTTGCGCAACCGTCGTCGGCGCTCCTTGCTCATGTCGTTGGCGATACCGCTGTAATAGCCGCTATATTCCGGAAAGTCGTGATCCTGGAACGTATTGCGCTTAAGCTCGCGATAGATCGTCGAGCGATGACGGCCGAGCTGGTGGGCAATCTCCGAGACGGGAACCTTGCGTTCTCTGAGGTGAAATAGGCGTCTGCGGTCAGGCAAGGTGAGCTGCGAATAGCAAAGGGACATGCATATATCTCCAAGGCGAAGCCATTGTTTTTATAAGCATGTCGCACTTGGAAATAGAATGTACCCCTCGACGCAGAAAAGTGGCGTAATGCATGTTATGGAACTAGATGTATTTCTGCTATTACAACGACTTAATGCAGCCGCAACTTTGCGGCCGCAAAGTTAAAGTGTCCTATTTCTGCGAAGTTGGAATGTCGCACCCCGCGCTGAACGGCGCGGCCGGCGATCGAACAGCGAAACCGACGGCTCGATAGCCCTGGGTCTTCAAATCATGGCTGGAACTAGGTTAGATCAGCCTCTGTAAACGTCCGAACCGTGATCGCCATGATGCGCTTTCGTGAAAGTCAGGATATCAGCAAGAGTTGCACCGACCTGGAAGTTCTGAAACCTGCCCATGAACCACACCGACATCAGTTTCCCTCCCCTATCCTTTTATCCAAATATCAGAAAACATGCTCATGACTAATCCTACCAGCGTCTATTCAATGCCCGGAACGTGTTTTTTCGATCTGGCTTCTGCCGCGGGCGGCGAGCCCTATCGCATATTCCTTTCCATTCCGGCAGAGAGCCCGCCGGCGAAAGGATGGCCGCTTCTCGTTATGACCGACGGTAACGCCACTTTCCCCTTCGCGGTCGCCAGCTTGGTCACGCAGGCACCTTATCCCACGGGAACGAATGTCGGCTGGGGGGTGATCGCGGCGATCGGCTACCCGTGCGACGAGCCTTATGATCCGCTCCGCCGGTCTTGGGACCTGGGGCCTCCGCCGGTCAAATCCTATCCGCCCTTCGTTGAGGGCGGTCCGCCGGTTGTCATCGGAGGGACCGGTAAGCTGCTCGATTTCATCGAGAACGAGCTTATACCGCGGATTGCAGAGATGGTGATCCTGGATCCGACGCGCCGATCGCTCTTCGGACATTCCTTCGGCGGCCTCTTTACTCTCTATGGCCTGTTCGAGCGTCCAGGTCTGTTTGCCAATTGGATTGCGGCCAGCCCAACCATCTATTGGGAGAACAGTGAAATCCTCAAGAATGAGGCGCAACGTCAAGTCATACCGGGAAATGCACTCTTCCTGCATTTGTCCGCCGGAGAACACGAAGGCGATGAGCTGGCACCCTTCCAGTACCGGAACGAGGATGCCCCTGCGCGTCTGGAGAAGAGGAAGATCGAGCGGACTGTCCTCCTGGCGCGGGAGATGGCGGAGCGATTAGACGGCGCTGCCGACGGATTGCGTACCGAATTCGAGCTTTATGCCGGCGAGACCCACATGTCCGTTCTTGCGGCGGCCGTGAATCGCGCGGTGAGCATTGCGTTCGCCGTCCAGGATTTGACCGACAGGTGACGCCCTCCGCGGGGGTTTCATCGAATACGATCCGCCGGTTAGACGATCGCAGTTGAGACGAACGTCCTCGTGCCTTGCACTCGCCAAGGTCAATGCCAAATGGAGTATTCGGATGACATCGTCTCCCCGTGTTGCGCCTAAACCTCATGGTCCCGACCAGGTGCAAAGATGGCCACAATAGCGTGATTATTAAGTTGACTCCAATTCTCCTGTTTGAGTAAACGGACTCTTAGCAGTGGCCGGAGGGGCGGCCGTCACACTGCCCGATATTGGTCTGACAGGGGATAGTATGACAGTGGGACTACAGGGAACGTTGCGCGTGTTCACAAGCCGATTGGTTGCGAGCAGCGCTTTGATAACGGTGTCGTTCGGATCGGCAGGCATCGGCTGGACACAAGACAATTCGGCCGAAGAGGCGACGCAATTGGCCCCGATCGTCATATCGGGCAAGTCGGATCGTGTGGTTGGCCCTGATCGCACCATCGTTGCCAAGGATACCGCCACCGGCACCAAAACAGACACTCCGGTCATCGATGTCCCGGCGTCCGTGTCGGTGGTGACGCAAAAGGAGTTGGAAGAGCGTCATGTGGACAATCTTCAGCAGGCACTCGCTTATACCGCCGGCGTCTTTTCGGATGAGTTCGGCAACGACGACCGGTACGACTATATAAGAATTCGCGGCTTTGATCAGACGGCACTCGGCACCTATCGGGATGGACTGGCGGCACGTATTCCCGCTTGGTTCACTGCCAGCCGCCTTGAACCCTATGGTCTTCAGCGCGTCGAGGTTCTGAAGGGATCGACTTCGACCCTTTTTGGCCTCAACGGTCCGGGAGGCCTGGTCAATGCGATCACCAAGCGGCCCTTGGATGAGAAGCATGGCGAAGTTTACACCTCTTATGGTGATGGCACCAAGGAAGTGGGCGCAGATTTCGGCGGGCCGATTGATCCCGATGGCGTATGGAGCTACCGGCTTACGGCACTTGCCAAGGACGGCGACCAAGGCTGGGATTATTCGAACGACGACCGCACCTACATTGCGCCGGCACTGACGATCAAGCCGGAAGAAGGGACTTCGCTCACCATTCTGACCGATTATTACAAACGCGATGGAACGGGCGCGCGGGGCCTTCCGACCGGCGCCAATATCGATATCGACACCTTCCTCGGCGAGCCGGACTTCAATCGCTTCAATACGGAGCAGGCCGACATCGGCTATCAGTTCGAACACGAGATCAATGAAAACCTGACCTTCCGCTCGAATGCCCGCTATACGCATCTCGAGCTCGACTATGCCGAAGTCTATGGCGCATCGCTGGATCCGACCGCCGATCGAACGGCGTTCTCGGTCGACGGCATGTCCAACCGCTATGCCATCGACAATCAGTTGCAATATGACGCGACATGGAACGGGATCGACAGCAAGACGCTCGTCGGCGTCGATTACACCAATGACAATACGCGCGAGAACATCCTGTTCGGAACGGCCGGGCCGATCGATATCAACGATCCGGTCTATTGCGGCCTCTCCTGCATCAATCTCGGCCCGTACGTGAACTGGCGCGTCAAGCAGCAGGCGGTCGGGATCTATGCGCAGGAGCAACTGACCTTCGACGACCGATGGATCGCGACGATCGGAGGACGATGGGACCATGTTCATACGACGGCCGATTATCTCGACAGCGGCACGAGGGACGACGATACGGCATCGGCCTTCACCAAGCGCTTCGGCCTGACCTACAAGTTCAATCCGAACCTCGCGGCCTATGCCAATTATTCGGAAAGCTTTCAGCCGCTCGTAGCACAGACCGCAAACGGATATACGGTGACGGGCACGTTGAAGCCCCAGGAAGGCCAACAATACGAAATCGGCCTCAAATACAAGCCCGACGGATTCGATGGCCTCTTCACGGTAGCGCTCTTCGATCACACGCAAACGAACGTGCCGAGCTCGGTCAGCCCCCTCGTTCAGGAGCAGATCGGCAAGGTCGGCGTGCGCGGCATCGAGCTGGAAGGCAAAGCCGCCATCAACGACCGGGTCAATCTCACACTTGGCTATTCTTATTGGGATGCGGAAATCCGCGAGGACGGAACCGGCGGCAATATCGGCAACCGGCCCTCGCGCGTGCCGCGGCATCTGGCATCGGCCTGGCTCGACTACACGGTCCCAGGAGACGGAAAGCGCGGCGACCTGACACTCGGCGGCGGTGTGCGTTATATCGGCCAGACCTATGGGGACGAGGCGAACACCGTATCGGTCGCAGCCTATACGCTCGTCGACGCAGCCGTCAGCTACAAGGTGACGCCTGACGTGGCGCTTGCCGTCAACGCGACGAATCTGTTCGATCGCAAATATGTCGCCAGCAGCTACTTCGGCACCGAATATTACGGCGATCGGCGCAAGGTCGTCGGCACGCTGAAGTATTCCTGGTAAAGGTTGGCGGACGCCGCCTTGTTCAATCAAGGCGGCGTCCGCAATCTGCGCCAAGGGATCGCCCTCTCAGCAATGTGGACTGCATTTGGTCCATTCCGGAAATGATAACCCCACGACAAGGCTTTGATTGACGCAAGAGGGAGCCGCCTCTACCTAGGAGCGAGTTTTCAATTCGAACGTGCTCCAATTTGGCAGGTTGAACATGTCCGAGAGTTCCCCGGGCTCAGTCCCGAAAATTTGGCCGTTTCCGGATCGGCCCGGTTTCCGCAAAACTTTCGCTTTAGAACTCGACGACCATCTTGATATCCAGCATGCATCGCGCCAGCTTCTGCCACCCGGTCCAACCGTCGGGGCAGCGGGAATCGTTGCGCTGTTCGTTGCGCTGATCACCAATTTCGACAAATGGCAGGCGGGTGACATCTGGATATTCGCTATCTATGTCCTCGCAACAATCGTTGCTGGCACGCTCGGGGCTTTTCTGCTGCTCGGGCCAATCCGGCGATTCCTGCGTTCCACGTATCGCCGGCGACTGGTGAAGGCGGAAGCTATCGGCAGACCCGTCGAGTCTACCGTGGACCAGAGCGGCATCAACTACACGGTCCTGGGTCAGACGGTCACATGTACGTGGGATTCGCTCTATGCGCTCGAAGAGGATGCCGGAACTTTCCACTTTTGGATGTCCAGAATGGTTTCTCATCCGTGGCCGGCCAGATCGTTCGCCTCCGAGGAGGAGCGACAGGTCTTTCGCGAAAGCGTATTGAAATGGTCCGGCCGGCCGTTCTCCCCGCCCGTATTGGCCCGCCTCGGAGCAAAAGGCAGGGCCAACCTGCCGGCGAATGCGACGACGCCAAGGTGAGATCGTTGATGGTGTTGCGTAGGCAACCCTCAGCCGACAGCGCGCTTCCGCATCAACAGCATCAAGAACGGTGCGCCGATGAGTGCGGAAACAAGACCGGCCGGAATCTGGTAGGGCGATACGATCGTGCGGCCGACGAAATCGGCAGCAACCATAAGCCCCCCTCCGATCAGAGCGGCACCAACCATTTGCGGCAGCGCGCGTGCCAATCCCGCCTCCCGCGCAAGGTGAGGTCCCATGAGGCCAATGAATGACAATGGGCCAACCGTCAGCGTCGCGGCAGCCGTCAGCAATCCTGCGAGGCCAAAAAGCGCAAATCGCGATTTCGCCAATGGTATACCGACCGCCGCCGAGGGAGACGGCCCAAGGGGAAGTATGTCAAGCCAGCGGCGTACGGCGAGCGAGACGGCAATCAGCACGGCGCCGAGCGCCACCTCCGTTGCGGCGGTCGACCCCTCGATAAGATAGGTGGACCCGCTCATCCACCGCATCAGCAGAACTGCTCTCGGATCTCCCGTCGAGCTCAACACGCCGACGACGGCATCGACCATCGCGCTTAGGGCAATGCCCGCAAGCAGGACTCGCTCCGGAGCGAACGCGGATCGCCGGGAGCTGGCGAAGATGACGACAAGCACACTGATCGCACCTGCCACGGCAAATGCAAATTGACCGGAAAACCCTGGAGCGACGGCAAAGAGGGCAATCGCAACGCCGAAGGTCGCACCGGCACTGATTCCTAGAACTTCGGGACTTGCCATTTCGTTTCCGGTCAGCCGCTGAAGGATCGAGCCCGCGACCGCAAGCATCGCGCCCGATGTCAGGGCGGCGAGGATTTTCGGTATCCTGATCGCAAGGACATCGTACGAGAATTCGCCTGATGTAAAAGCCCAGCTGCCATTGACGTCACGTCCGAAAAAAACGCTAACCATCAACAGCGCGAGCAGGCCGGCAGCCGCGATGATAACAGGTGCGGTTCCATCCCACCGGCGTGACCGTCTGAATGCCGGCGATTGCTGTAATCTATGACGGATCTTCAGCCGAGGCAGGAGCGCGAGAAGCAGCGGCGAACCGAAGATGGCTGTTACCGCCCCCGTCGGCAAAAAATCGCCAAGCCCGCCTGCGACGAGTTGCAGAACGGAGTCGGCGAAAAGAAGCAGCCCGGCGCCGATCAGGGGTGACCAGAAGATGAGCTGTGCTGGACGCCGTGCTCCGGACAATCGCGCAATCGTCGGCGCGACCAATCCAATGAAACCAATGACCCCAACGGCACTCGTGACAAATGCAGCAAGTGCGACAGCCAGCGCCACGACAACGAAACGCAGGCGGAGCAATCGGACGCCGAGTGCCGTGGAACTGCTCTCGCCAAGATCGAGCAGCGAAAGCGGTCGGATCACGAAAGTGCAGACGATGGCGACTATGCCCAACTTCCAAAGAAGCGATAAGGGAATGACCCAGCTTTGCTGTGCCAGCGAGCCGGCGCCCCAGATGAACAGGCTCGAGAGGTAGCGCTGGTTCAAATAGGTCAGGATGGCAGAGAGGCCGCCACACCATAGACTGAGAACCAGCCCCGACAGAACAAGTGAATAAGGCGAAAAACCGCGGCGCGCCCCAAGGCTGACGACGATCACAGCCGCGGTCGCGCTGCCGATCAGAGCGACAAGATCACGGCCGGCGCCCAGCAGGTCCGGGAGAAACAGAGATGTCACCACCAGCGCCAGGTTTGCGCCGGCCGACACGCCGAGGGTGGTGGGATCGGCGAGCGGATTTCGCAAAACTTGCTGAAACAGCGCACCAGACAATGCAAGCGCGGCTCCGGCAATGAGCGCCGTCGCAAGACGGGGAAGCGTCGAATAGTACAACACCATTCGCGTGACATCGTAGTCCCCTTGAGCCATTTCAGACAGCGCAGGAGCGGCAAGAAACCACGATGCCACGCCTCCACCGCAAATCAGGAGGAGGAAGACAACGGCTGGCCCGATATTGTCGCGACGGGATATTATCATGCCTCTTTTTCCAGAAGATCTGTCAAAAGGCTCGCGAAGCGCATGGCCTCGTTCACCATGCCAAACATCAGGGCTGGCGGCAGAATCGACAGATGGCCTGGACGTGCAAACGCAAGCCTGTTCCACAGAGGGCTCTGAGCGAGCTTCGGAAGAACGTCCGGAGGAACAGGGTCAAAGGCGATCAGACGTGCGTCCGGATCGGTGATCTTGGAGAGATCTTCAATCCCGATCGTTTCAAAACCCCAGTAATTCGACTCTCTGGACCAGGCGTTCCGGACACCGATGCGCTCGAGCACATTGTGGAACAGCCCAGGACTCGAATAGATGCGGACATGGCGGGCATCCATGAAATTCACGAGAGCGACTGGCGGCAGGTTCTTGCCTGCCAGCCGGCTGCGGCATCGCTCGAAGAAGGCATCGGCTCGCGCAAGGAACTGCTCTGCTTCATTCTCGCGACCAAGCTCACCAGCCAATCTGCGCGTCGCCGCGATGGCAGCGGGAAGGATAGATCCAATGCCCGGCGTAAAGACTTCCAGCCGAACGACTTTCGCCACCGACTGTAGCTTGGGCAGCAGCTCATCCAGGTAAGGTGTGGTCAAGATAATGTCGGGCTTCAGCGTGACGAGAATTTCAAAATTGACCTCGAACGAACTGCCAATATCGACGACGGATTTTGGCATCGGCGGCTCGACAACCCATCTGTCCCAATCGGCGAGGTCCGAGATCCCGACGGGAGGCAATCCCAGGGATAAAAGAGTGGACGCAAGGCCATAGTCGAGGCTGACGATCCTTGGGCCAATCGACTGCGCAAACAGCGGAGCGGGAACGACCGAGACCGCCGCAAACTGCAAAAAGGAGCGCCGCGTAACACCCATTGCACGATTAGCCTCAGCAAACATAAGCGAGCGGATAAGGCAGGTTGGGCGCCGAGATCACGTCCATATCGATCCCATAGATCTCTTGCAGCGTGTTTGGCGCAAGGATCGCGCTCGGCGTTCCGCTCGCAACAACGCGACCGCGTTTCAATGCATGGATCCGATCGCAGAAGCGAGCGGCCATGTTGATGTCGTGGAGAACGATGACGACACTGCTTCCAACCTCGTGCGCCAGGCGTCGCACAAGGGAGAGCACCTCAATCTGATGAGCAACATCGAGTGCCGCAGTCGGTTCGTCGAGCAACAGGCACCGGGCATCCTGAGCGATCAGCATCGCGATCCAGGCACGTTGCCGCTCACCGCCTGACAGTGTTCCGACGATACGGTCGGCGAACTTCTCGATATGCGTTGCTCGGAGGGCTTCCTCGACTTTCCCTTCATCGTTCTTGGTGAAGCGGCCAAGCGCCCCGTGCCACGGATAGCGACCGCATCCCACAAGCTCGCGGACCGTCATGTCCGATCCGGTCGTGACATCCTGGGGCAGATATGCGACCGAACGAGCAAAGACGCGTTCGCTATACATCCTAAGATCCCGGTTGCCGTAAAAAATCGATCCGGCGCTCGGCACGAGCTGGCGAGCCAACATCTTGAGAAGACTGGATTTGCCGGAGCCGTTGTGGCCGACCAGTGCCACAACTTCTCCTGCCGGAAATTTAAGACTTACGTCGCGGAGAATCTCGTTCCCCTCTATCGAAAGACCTATATTTTCGGCGACAAAAGTTTCAGCCGTTCGAGGCGGATCTTGCGTCGGGGGGAGCATAGCCACGTGACATCCTTTAACCGGGTGATAGCTCGGTACTAAAGATGAGACTAGCAATCAACTATTTTCGTCGCTTCAATATCGCTGCCTGGCGACTCGGCATCCTCATGCGGGAGGCAGGCCTTTCGGCCACCTGGTCAGGTTGACTTTTCCAAGTGCAACGCGCCGTCTCCAGGACGCCCAAGGTCGCAACATATCTCAACAATAAAGTGCAAACCGCAATACCGAACCGCAGCATAATGCATCGGTCCCAGCCGACTTGCCGGTTTGCTGAAGCCTTCTCCAATCATCGAAATGACGAGGCACTTTAATGTACACAAAGATAATCGCGCTGGCCGCCGTGGCTTTCTCGGCGGTGCCGGCCTTTGCCGCCGATGCCGTGGTTCAGGATCCTGCTTACGTTCAACAGGGACAGACCCAGTCGGCCTTCGACTGGTCGGGATTTTATCTCGGGCTTCAAGGCGGATACACCTCGACACATGCGAGCTACCTCAACGGTTCCGAGCAGGATCTGGATGGAGGTTCGACGGGTATCTACGGCGGATATAATTTTCAGCACGGCCCATTCATCTTCGGTATCGAGAATGACTTCAACTACAACTGGAAGGATGGGAGCAACGTTTCCCTCAAATGGAATGGCTCGGCGCGTGGCCGCGTGGGATATGCCTTGGACCGTACGCTGATCTACGGAACCGGGGGGTTGGCGGCCGCGGGTGGAGAAGTCGACGTGTCTGGAATTGGCAAGAAGGACGACATTCTGATTGGCTGGACCGCCGGTGGAGGTGTGGAGCGCGCCCTGACCGACAATATTATGATGCGCGCTGAATATCGTTATGACGACTTCGGACGCAAGGATTTCGGCTCGGCGCTCGGCGATTTCGAGGTTAATCAGCAAAAGGTAACAATCGGCACCAGCTTCAAATTCTGAACGTCGATCTGATCACGCCTCGACGTCGGTCGAGGCGTGATCATCCGCGAATCTTGCCCGGCGTGCACAAAGATGAGTTGATTTTGACAGCCTGCCCATCGGCCGCCGGAATTGCGGCCGAACCCTATGTTACGGGTGATACTGTGGATATTGGCATTGCAGGCAATCTCTGATCTAGTCTCGAACTCTCTCCGCCGGGCAGTTCAGCCGCAGGCTCATGATATTCGAACGAGCGAGAGCCATGTTCTCATGACCACTCACCGCTTCATTCCGACGAGCTTTCACAATGTCATCGGCTCTCTTCCGCCGGCCCTGCACATCGCCGACGGCGACATCGTGGTCACTGAGACGCTCGACGCCGTCGGGTATGACAAGGACGGCGTCAAGCAGACATCCGGCCCCAATCCGATGAACGGCCCGATCTTCGTGGAAGGTGCTGAACCCGGAGATGCGTTGAAGGTCGAGATCATCAGCATGGTCCCGACGAGGGACACGGGCTTTACCCGCAGCGTCGTCGCCGCCAATGTCGTCGATCCCGAGACGGTTCGTGACCTGCCGGCGCGCGATATGGCCGTCTGGGTCATCGACCGTGAGGCATTGACCGTGCGGCTTTCCGAGCCGGTCGGCGGCCTCGAAAATTTCATTCTGCCCCTCGCCCCGATGATCGGCTGTTTCGGCGTGGCGCCCAGCCTCGGCCAGGCGATATCGACCGCGACCAGCGGCGAATATGGCGGCAACATGGACTATCGGCTGTTTGGCCCCGGCACCACCGTCCGCTTCCCGGTATCGGCTCCCGGCGCCCTGTTCTTTCTCGGCGACTGTCATGCCGTGCAAGGGGATGGCGAGATCGTCGGAACCGGCGTCGAGACGACGTTCGAAGTCACGGTGCGGCTGAGGGTGGAAAAGAAGGGCGGACTGATCTGGCCGCGCGGGGAAACCGCCGAAGACATCTTCACCATCGGCAACGCCCGGCCACTCGATCAGGCGCTCCAGCATGCGACCAGCGAAATGCTGAATTGGCTGGCATCGGATTACGGCCTGGACAGGACGGCGGCCAGCCATCTGCTCGGCCAGGTGGTGCGCTATGACGTCGGTAACGTCTTCGATCCGGCCTATACGATGTCTTGCCGTGTCGCCAAGAAATGGCTGGTTCGCCGATAGAGACTCTGTCGTCGCGCAATGCGCTTGGGCGGAGCGTCACGAGGCGCCCTGCCGGACTTAAGGACGAAATCGCTCAAGGGCAGCGGAAATATCGGTGCGGCCACGGCGGATTTCGCCGACGCCAGCTTCGGCTTCGATCAAGCCTTTGTTGTGCGCATCGCCGAGCCTGACGATCAGATCGGCGTAACTTTCCGAAAGTCCTGCGCGCATCAGCGTTGCCAGCCAATCGGCGCGCGGCAGTTCGCGTGCGACAACGCTCCGCGCGAGCAGCTGACTTAGAGCTGCCGCAACGTCGAGCGATGTGTATTCGCGTGGCCCCTCGCCATGGATGATCCGCGGCGAAGGGCCATGATCCTCGTCGGTCAGCAGAAGGTCTGCGGCCATATCGCCGATATCGGCGGCTGAGACGGTCGGGAAAGGTCGCGACAGCGGTAGGTGCGTGCTCGGCATCACGCCGGTCTCACCGGCGATCTTCAGGTAGCGTGCCCAGTTTTCCATATGTTCGGCCGAACGCAGAAAGACCATCCTGGGGCTGCACTGCCGGAACCGCTCCTCCATCGCACGGAACAGGCTGGTAACGCCGGTATCAATCGTGAGATGTGCGCCGTAATCCGAGATCGCCAGGACCCGCGGCGGCCGGGCGGCATCGATCGCCTCCGCCATCCGCGCGATCGACTGCAGCATGTGGCGGCTAGCATCGGCGGTGCGAGGGTCGATCGGGCAGATGAGCTGTACAGCCGTCGCATCTCTCATCGCGACGGCCATGGCATCGGCATCGCCGACCTCGGCCATGGCGATCTCGCATCCGAGCGCCGCAAGGGGTGCAGCCTTGGCGGGACTACGGAGCACCGCCCTGACGGGAGAGCCCTCGGCTCGAAGCCTTGTTATCGTTGCCTTGCCGACCTTGCCGGTGGCGCCGAAGATCACAAACATGATCATTCCTTCCTCTGTTCGCAGTCGAAGGAAGATGTACTGCCGCCAGGGGCATTGCCTGCGCATTCAGCCGATCCGTTGCAGGATCGGCCATTTTTCGTCAATTACGCAGGCGGGCGATGGTGCCGGGGCTGACGCCGACCAGCCGCTTCATGCTGTTTGCCATATGGCTTTGATGCGCGAAGCCTGCTTCCAGCGCGATCTGGCTCAGCGGCAGGCTGGAGCTCCGGATCAGTGCCTCGGCACGCGAGATCCGGCGGTGCATCACATACTGATGCGGCGGCATGCCGAAACTGTTTCGAAACTGCGTCTTCAGGTGCGAGAGGCTCAGTCCGGCAAGACCTGCCAGTTCTGCAAGCGAAAGCGACGTGTCGAGATTATCCTCGATGTAGTCGGCAAGCATCCGCTTCTGACGGGGCGAGAGCGCTCTGCCGCTACCCACTGGGCGAGAGCTGCCGCTGCCCGCCTCGACCAGACGGAGCGCCAAGGCTGTCGCCAGCGTATCGGCATAGAGATTGTCGGACGGCACATCCGCCTCGAGTTCCGCTTTCAAGGCCCAGACGATTGCCTCGAGCCGCGGATCGCGGAGTTGAAATTGCGGCACGATCGCCTCCGCGGGATCGCGGCCGAGATCGATCGCAGCCCGATGGAAAAGATCCTTGCTGATCTTCAGCCGCAGGATCATGCATTCGCGGTCGTCCTCCCAGACGCCATCAAGGCCGGCTGGCACCACGTCGATATCGCCATGCTTCTGCAGTCGGCGATGCTCCCGCCCGTCACAGCGGCATTTCGCCCGCACCGGCCGGCCGACATGGATTCCGAGGCGATGATAGGGCGTGCCTGAAATATGCGTGCGGCCGGGCGGAATGCGCAAAAGCTCGGCCTCCAGACCGCGCCAGGCACGGCCCCTGCTCGTTGCGAGGATTGTCGCGCTTTCTGTTTGCGGATGATCGTTCATCGGTCCGTTCCATTCGCTCTTGAATGGGACGGAGACTATCGCAAGCGCCACTGCCGCGGCAAGAAACGGTGTAGCCGGCGCACGCGCTTCCTCAATCGTGCCGTGCCAGGAAACCGGAAACGGTCGCCAGGCAAAGCTGCTTTTCCTCGACATGCGGCATGTGGCTGGAATTTTCGAAGAGCACCCATTCGCAGCCCGGAACGCGTTCGAGATAAGGCCTTACCACCAAGGGTGTCGCCTCGTCGTATTTTCCCGAGATCAGCAGCGTCGGGGCTTCGATGCGGTCGAGCCTGTTCTCGATCGTCCAGTCCTTCATCGTACCGATGACGTGAAATTCCGTCGGGCCGTTCATGTTGCGGTAGACCGTGTTGTCTTCGTCCATGATCGCGAAGGTCCGCGCCACTTCAGGCGGCCACGGCACCACCCGGCAGACATGGCGGTCATAGAAGACGCGCGAGGCGGCGATATATTCCGGATCGGTGAGGCTTCCCGCCAGTTCATGCTTCAGCAGCGTGTCCTGCACCTCTTTCGGCAGTTCCTGCCTTAGCCGGTTCGCCTCCGAAACCCAGGTGCGCATGTTGGCCGGCGAGTTGGCGATAACAAGTGCCTTCAGGCCTTGCGGCCGACGCACCGCATGTTCGGCACCAAGCATGCCGCCCCAGGACTGGCCGAGGAAGGCGTAACGATGCTGAATGCCGAGATGGGAAAGCAGCGCGTCCAGCTCCTCGAGAAACAGGCTGACCGTCCAGAAATCCGGGCCCTTTTCCGGAAGGCGGGTGGAGTTGCCATTGCCGAGCTGGTCGTAATGGATGACCGGACGGCCGTCGAGGGCGGCGATATCCTTAAAGGAATCGACATAATCATGGGTGCAGCCAGGCCCGCCATGGGCGACGACGAGAGGCAGCTTGCCGCTCTCCAGCGAACCGGTGATGCGATACCAGGTGTGATAGTCGCGAAAGGGTAGATAGGCTTCTTTGGTCGTGACTTCGCCCACCGGTGTCTCCATCTCTTAGCAGTGATGAAAAAGCATAACGCGGCGGCAACGGTGAAGGCAGCTATCACAAGTTATAGGGTGGCCAATTATGGGTCGGCCGGTCTTCGAGCAGGCGGTAATGGGTGGCGCGAACCACGGCCTGGGTGCGGTTGCGGGCGCCGAGTTTCTTTGCCGCGGCGTTCAAGTGCATCACGACAGTCGGCACGGAACGGTCGATGATGCGGGAAATTTCCTTGGCGGAGTAACCTTCCGCCGAATGGCGCAGGCATTCACGTTCCCGCTCGGTCAGGCGGATCGTGCCGACGCTTTTCGCACGCGTGTCGAAAAGCGAATAGGCGGTCTCATGGAAAACATGGGCAAGCAGGTTGAAATCGGCGATATAGCGTAGCGCGTGCCGTTCGAAATCTTTGTTCCGGCCGAAGCGGATGCCGGTGACGGTCGCATAGTCGCCGCGTGGCATATGAACCGGAACGGTGACGCCAGTCGACATATCACGCTCGCTCAAATAGCGCGTCACCGGCGCCGTGTCGTCGTTCATGAAACGGTTGATCAGCGTGTCGGCGTTCGGATCATAGTTCCAGAAGAAGGGTGCGGAGGTGCGTAGCGCCACCTGCTGCACCGGATCGATACGGAAATAGCCGCGATTGAACCAGTAGTCGTGCATGTCGTCTGAGATATTCCGCAGCTTCAGCAGCGATGGTATCATGATCGCGCCGTCGAGATCGTAAGGCACCGGCGTATAATCGTAGATCAGCGCCTCGAAACCGATCTGCTTCATCGCCTCGAAGGCCTGGTCGATCCGGCCGTCCAGCGTTTCGTGCGCTGTGAACTGCCGTCTGATCGTTCCAATGTCGTCAAGAATGGGGTCGTCAAGCATGGGCTGCTCCCGGGTTCGGCATTGCGGCCCACCCTATCACTTCTTATAGCTGGCACTGAATGCGGTTTAAGATAAAAATTTAGCCGTGCCCAAATATTGAGCAAGCGAAATCTTCTGCCGGAGCGATCAATGTGGCGTGAAATACGGCCGGACGAGCGATTCGAGATCGATGTCGATGGCTATCGCGTCGTTGCCTATAGTTTCGGGACCGGCAGCGAGACGGTTTTCTGCCTGAACGGCGGGCCGGGTCTGCCCTGCGATTACCTGCGCGAGGCGCATTCCTGTCTCATCGACAAGGGCTATCGCGTCGTCGCCTTCGACCAACTCGGCACCGGCGCCTCCGACCGGCCGGACGATCTCACGCTCTGGACGATCGGCCGTTATGTCGAGGAGACGGAGACGGTGCGCAAGGCGCTGGGGCTCGGCAAGGTCCACATGCTCGGCCATTCCTGGGGTGGGTGGCTGGCGATCGATTACGCACTGACCTATCCCGAAAACCTCAAGACGCTGATCCTCGAGGATACCGTCGCCGACATGCCGCATCTGATCTCGGAACTGGAACGGCTGCGCGCTGCGCTCGGTCCCGAAACCGTGTCGATGATGCAGAAGCACGAGGCGCAGGGCACCTACAATCATCCGGAATATCTCGCTGCCGTCACCATCCTCAACTACCGCCATGTTTGCCGTCTGCCGGAATGGCCGGCGCCGGTGCGCCGCTCGCTCGACGATTGGAACATGGCGCCCTACGAGACGATGCAAGGGCCGAACGAGTTTCTCTATATCGGCAACCTCAAGGACTGGAACCGCATCGCCGATCTGCCGCGGCTGACGCTGCCGGTGCTCATCACGACGGGAGAGCATGACGAGTTGACGCCGGCCTGTGCGCTCAGGATGAAGCTTGCGCTGCCGAATGCCGAGCTCAAGGTATTTGCCAATGCCAGCCATATGCCGTTCTATGAGAACCCGCAGGACTATTATCCGGCGCTTCTCGATTTTCTCGACCGGCACGAGGCAGGCTGATGCAAGAGGGAGCGGACCGAACCCGACGAAGACAAAGGGGCGATCGCCGTCATGCATCGCTATAAATTCGTTCTGACGCGACCGCTGCAGTTCCTGCCCGTCATTTTCGGCATCAGCGTCATCACTTTCATTCTGGTCCGGCTGATCCCCGGCGATCCGGCGCGCAACATCCTCGGCACACGCGCGACGCCGGCGGCCCTTGCCAGCATTCGCGCACAGTACGGCCTCGACCAGCCGATGTGGCTGCAATATGTCTATTTCCTCAAGAACCTCGCCAATGGCGAGATGGGCAAGTCGATCCTTTACAAGATTGACGTGCTGAAGCTGATCGTCACCCGTATCGAGCCGACACTCGCGCTCGTCGTCTCCAGTGTCGTGCTTTCGGTCCTGATCGCAGTGCCGATGGCGGCGATTGCCGCCCGCAATGCCGGCCGGGCGCCGGACCATGTGGTGCGCATTGTCTCGACCTTCGGTATCGGCTTTCCGCCCTTCTGGCTGGGGTTGATGCTGATCATCCTCTTCAGCGTCGAACTCGGTGTGCTGCCGGTCTCGGGCTATGGTGCGACGATCGGCGAAAAGCTGTCGCATCTCGTGCTGCCGAGCCTGACGGTCGCACTGTCGCTTTCGACCGTGCTGACGCGCAGCCTACGGGCGGCGATGATCGAGCAACTGAAATCGGATGTCGCGACGGCGGCGCGCGCCCGCGGCATGCCCGAGGGCATCGTCTTCTGGCGGCATGTGCTGCCGAATTCGCTGGTGCCGACGATCAACCTGCTCGCCGTCAATATCGGCTGGCTGATCGGCGGTACGGTGGTGGTCGAGAGCGTCTTTGCACTGCCCGGCATGGGGCAGCTGCTCGTCAGGGCGATCTTCTCGCGCGACTACATGGTGGTCCAGGGCGTGGCCATGGTCTTTGCCTGCGCCACCGTGCTCATCAACTTCATCGCCGACATCGTCACCGTCGCCGTCGATCCGAGGGTGAAGCTATGAGCATCGAGGCGATTGCCCCCGCATCTCTCGGCTGGCGCCGGTTCTTCGGCCGGCGGCTGATGCTTGCCGTCGGTGCCGGTCTGCTGCTGTTCTTCGTCCTGCTGGCGATCGGTGCGCCCATCATCGCGCCCTACGACCCGATCATGCAGAACGCCGAGGTGCGCCTGCAGGCGCCTTCGCTGTTGCACCCCTTCGGCACCGACAATTTCGGCCGCGATATCCTCTCCCGCGTTATCTGGGGCGCGCGCCTCGACCTGCAGATGGCGCTGATCGGCGTCATCTTCCCCTTCGTGATCGGCACGACAGTCGGCACGATCGCCGGCTTTTTCGGCGGCATCGTCGATGCGCTGTTCATGCGCCTCGTCGATATCATCCTCGCCTTCCCCTTCCTCGTGCTGATGCTGTCGATCATCGCGATCCTCGGCCCGGGTCTTGGCAGTTTCTATATCGCCATGGCGCTTGTCGGCTGGGTCTCCTATGCGCGGCTGATCCGGGCGCAGATGCTGGTGCTGAAAGGCAGCGACTATGCCGTTGCCGCCGTCAGCCTCGGCTTCAGCCGCCCGCGCATCATGTTCCGCCACCTGTTGCCGAACGCGATCGCCGGCTCGATCGTCTTTTCGATGTCCGATGCGACACTGGTGTTGCTTAGCGGCGCTGCCGTCAGCTATCTCGGCCTCGGCGTCCAGCCGCCGATCGCCGAATGGGGTGTCATGGTCGCGGAAGGACAGAGCTTTATCACCACCGCATGGTGGATCACGCTGTTTCCCGGCCTCTCCATCGTCTGCCTCGCCTTCGGCTTCAGCATGCTGGGCGACGCGCTCGGCGAACTGCTGGGGGTGCACGAATGAGCGGATCCGTGCTGTCCGTCCGTGATCTCACAGTCAGGGCGCATGTCGATTCCGGCCCGCGAACGCTGCTCGATGCGGTCTCGCTCGACCTCGGCAAGGGCGAGATCCTCGGTCTCGTCGGTGAGAGCGGCTCGGGCAAGAGCCTGTTCTGCCGTTCCCTGGTGCGCCTGCTGCCCTCCTCGCTGCTGAAGATCGAAAGCGGTAGCGTGCTGCTCGAAGGGCGCGACCTCATGCGGGTCGACGATGGCGAGATGCTGAAAGTGCGTGGCGGCGAGATCGGCATGATCTTCCAGAACCCGACCAGCCATCTCGACCCGGTAATGCGGATCGGCGATCAGATCGCCGAGGGCATCCGCTACCATCAGGGCCTCGGCACCCGCGAGGCCCGCGCCGCGGCGACGGAAATCCTGGCGCAGGTCGGCTTCCCCGATCCCGTGCGCCAGTACGATAGCTATCCGCACGAATTTTCCGGCGGCATGCGGCAGCGGGCGATGATCGGCGTGGCGCTGTCCTGCAATCCGAAAATCCTGATCGCCGACGAGCCGACGACGGCACTCGACGTGACCATCCAGGCGCAGATCCTGCGGCTGTTGATTGACATTCGCGATCGGCGCGGCCTGTCGATCATTCTGATCACCCACGATCTCGGTATCGTCGCCCAGACCTGCGACCGCATCGCCGTGCTGCGCGGCGGCAAGCTGCTCGAAGAGGGGCCGAAGCGGACGATCCTGGCGCGGCCGCAGCATCCCTATACGATCAACCTGATCAACAGCCACCCTTCCATCTCAAGCGAGACGCCTGCGCCGCTGCTCGAGATTGCCGAGGCCAGCAAACCGGCGAGACCATTACTCGAAATCGACGATCTCCACGTGCGCTTCAGAGCTGGCGGCGCCCTGCTCAGGGGCGGTGCCAAGACGGTGAGCGCCGTTGCCGGCGTCAGCCTGCAGATCATGCCGGGCGAGACGGTCGGCATCGTCGGTGAATCCGGCAGCGGCAAGAGCACGCTTGCCCGCGCCGTGCTCGGCCTCACACCGCTTTCGTCGGGTCATGTTACCTTCGACGGCGTCGATCTGGCGCTGCAGAAAAGCGCGGGCCTGGCAAAGCTCAGGCGCGAGACGGCGATGGTTTTCCAGGACCCCTATAATGCGCTCAATCCGCGGCTGACGATCGGGCAGATGCTGGCCGAGGTGCTGAAGGTGCAGGGCAAGGTCGCCAAGGCCGATATTCCGGCGCGGATCGGCGAACTGCTTGATCTCGTCGGCCTCGAACGCGAATTCGCCGGCCGCAAGCCGCGCAGCATGAGCGGCGGCCAATGCCAGCGCGCCGGCATCGCCCGAGCCCTCGCCGTCGATCCAAAGATGATCATCGCCGACGAATGCGTGGCGGCCCTCGACGTCACCATCCAGGCGCAGATCATCGAACTCTTCCGCGAGCTCACGGCGAAGATGAACCTCACGCTGATCTTCATCGCCCATGATCTCGCAATCGTCCGCAATCTCTGTGAACGGGTCGTCGTGATGTATCGCGGCGAGATCGTCGAGGAAGGCCGCTCCGAAGAAGTCTTCGCGCGGCCGAAGCACCCCTATACGGCGGCGCTGATCGCCGCCATTCCCGACATCGATCCTGACAATCGGCTGCTTCAAGACGCCGACGGCAAGGACGATCCGCATTCGATGCCGATCCAGCCCATCAAACGCATGCCATAACAACGAAGGGAACGAACTCATGACAAACAGGTGGAAATCAATCGGGCTTGCAGCCTTGCTCGCTGGTCTGACGCTCAGTGCAAGCTATGCGGAGGCCGCCGGTGTACTCACCATCGGCCGCCGCGAGGATTCGACGACGTTCGATCCCATCAAGACCGCGCAGAACATCGACAACTGGGTGTTCTCCAACGTCTACGACGTGCTGATCCGCGTCGACAAGACAGGCACAAAACTGGAGCCGGGCCTTGCCGAAAGCTGGACCACCTCGGATGACGGGCTGACCTACACGTTCAAGATCCGCGACGCGAAATTTTCCGACGGTTCGCCGCTAACGGCGGAAGACGCGGCCTACAGCCTGCTGCGCATCCGCGATGACGCCGCCTCGCTCTGGAGCGATTCCTACAAGGTGATCGACACGGCGGTGGCGACCGACGCGCACACGCTGACGATCAAGCTCAAGAACCCGTCCGCGCCGTTCCTTTCGACGCTGGCGCTGCCCAATGCCTCCGTCATCTCCAAGAAGGGCATGGAATCGCTTGGCCCCGATGCCTATGGCGAAAAGCCGATCGCATCTGGCGCCTTCGTGGTCGAGGAATGGCGGCGCGGCGACCGCGTCATTCTCAAGAAGAACCCGAACTTCTGGCAGGCCGACCGCGTCAAGCTCGACGGCGTAGAGTGGATCTCGGTGCCTGACGACAACACCCGCATGCTGAACGTTCAGGCCGGCGAACTGGATACGGCGATCTTCGTTCCCTTTTCTCGCGTCGAGGAGCTGAAGAAGGACCCGAACCTCAACGTCGATATCGACGCTTCGACGCGCGAGGATCATCTTCTGATCAACCATGCGCATGGCGCGCTCGGCAAGAAGGAAGTCCGCCAGGCGCTGGATCTTGCGATCGACAAGAAGGCGATCGTCGATACCGTTACCTTCGGCCAGGGCACGGTCGCCAACTCCTACATTCCGAAGGGCGCGCTCTATTATTATGCCGACAATCTGCAGCGGCCTTACGATCCCGAAAAGGCAAAGGAGCTGCTGGCGGCTGCAGGCGCCTCGGACCTGACGCTGAATTACCTGGTCCGCGCCGGCGACGAAGTCGACGAACAGACGGCTGTGCTCGTCCAGCAGCAACTGCAGAAGGCCGGCATCACCGCCAATCTGCAGAAGGTCGACCCGAGCCAGGAATGGGACATGATCGTTGCCGGCGACTACGACGTCTCGGTTAACTACTGGACCAACGACATTCTCGATCCGGACCAGAAGACCACCTTCGTCCTCGGCCACGATTCCAACAACAACTACTCGACCAATTACAAGAGCGAGGCGGTGAAGGAACTGGTTGCCAAGGCGCGTCTTGAGCTCGACCCGAAGAAGCGCGAACAGATGTATGTCGATCTGCAGAAGATGGCCAAGGACGACGTCAACTGGATCGACCTCTATTACAGCCCCTATATCAACGTCTCACGCAAGAATATCGAGAACTTCTACCAGAACCCGCTCGGCCGATTCTTCCTGGAAGACACGGTCAAGAACTGAGTTCGGGCAGCCTGCAAACGCTCCGCCGCCGTAAAGGCGGCGGAGCATCATTTGTTGCTGCGACAAGTGGCTGAGGCCACTCGCTTACTCGGCGGCCGCGAGCTTGTCCTGCGTCCTGGTGTCGAAGTCGCTGGCGTCGTGGCGCTCGTGCAACTGGGTCGAGGGATCGCCGGAGAGGCGGTTGACCATCCGGCCGCGTTGCACGGCCGGCCTGCTGTGGATGGTGTCGGCCCAGCGCAGCACGTTCTTATAGTCCTCGACCTGCAGAAACTCGGCTGCACCATAGGTCCAGCCCTTCACCAGGCCGCCATACCAGGGCCAGACGGCAATATCGGCGATCGTATATTGGCTGCCTGCCAGATACTCGCTTTCGGCGAGGCGACGATCGAGCACGTCGAGCTGACGCTTCACTTCCATGGCGAAGCGGTCGATCGCATATTCGATCTTCGTCGGCGCATAGGCGTAGAAATGGCCGAAGCCGCCGCCGAGATAGGGCGCGCTTCCCATCTGCCAGAACAGCCATGACAGGCATTCGGCGCGCGCACTCGGTTCCGTCGGCAGGAAGGCGCCGAACTTCTCGGCGAGATAGGTGAGGATAGCACCGGATTCGAAGACACGGATCGGCTTTGGTCCGCTGCGGTCCATCAGCGCCGGTATCTTGGAATTGGGATTGACCGCGACGAAGCCGCTTCCGAACTGGTCGCCATCGCCGATCTTGATCAGCCAGGCGTCATATTCGGCACCGCTATGACCGAGAGCCAGCAGCTCCTCGAGCATGATCGTCACCTTCTGGCCGTTCGGGGTGCCGAGCGAATAGAGCTGCAGCGGATGACGGCCGACCGGAAGCTCCTTGTCATGCGTCGGTCCCGCGATCGGGCGATTGATGCTGGCGAATTGACCGCCATTCGCCTTGTTCCAGGTCCAGACTTTCGGGGGTGTATATTCGGAAGAACCGCTCATCTTTCAAACTCCTGGCATTGGTCGGACAGAGCGCGACGCCGGTTGGGCCGCCGCATTTTTCCTGACATAGCAGAGGCAATCAGGTTTTGTCAGCGGTGTCGAAGCGGCTTCACACAATCGTCAGAGTTGGCCAGGGATCAGATTCACGCTGTGAAGACTAGGTTTTGTTATGTACCAAAAATTGGTATATTGGCTTAAAGGAGATTCTGCATGGCCAGAAATACGTCCATATCGCTCGGCGAGCATTTCACCAGCTTCATCGATACGCAAGTTCAGGCTGGCCGCTATGGTTCAGCCACTGACGTTGTTCGGGCCGGCCTTCGCCTACTTGAAGAACACGAAGCCAAAGTGAAGGCATTACAGGATGCCTTGATTGAAGGCGAGGAATCCGGCCCTGCCACGCCCTTTGATTTCGATGCGTTCAACGCTCGCAAACGTGCGGCGTTCGAGGCGAAATGACAGGCATCATATTTTCTCCTGCTGCGCAAACCGATATTGAGAAGATTTGGGATTACACAGCGACGAGTTGGAATGTCGATCAGGCAGAGCGTTACATCCAGGACATAAGAGACGCCTGCCACGAATTGGCGGAGGGAAGACGGATGAGCCGCCCCTCGGATATTCGGAAAGGGTACAGAAAAGTCTCTTGGCTCTCATTTTCCGTATTTCAAAAGCAATGATGCGGGCCAGATCATCATCGTGCGCATCCTTCATCAAAGAATGGACGTAGCCAAACACCTGTAAGGCTGTTGCGGTCAGCGATCGATGTCGGGGCGCGCGAGGATTTCGTCTAGCTGCCCGACGAGCACGCGGCTGCCCTCCACGTCATCAGCCATCCTGGCAAAGACGTCCGCCATACCGCGGAAGATGGTCGCGGCCGGATCATCTTCGCCGAGGAAATCGGCAATCTCCTGCATTTCGGCAACCCACCGATAGGCTTTGGGATACATGTCGGGAATGGATCTCGACAGCTTGCGGTCGACGTCGGGAAGGCTTTCGGAGAGTTCGGCTTTCAGGCTTTCGGCAGCACCCGAACGCGATGCGGCAAGCAGCATGGCGGTGCTAAGGCCGACAAATCCCTTGTTGATGCCGGCATAACACATCTTCAGTGCCGAGGCGGCGCCGAGCGGCCCGTCGAGCCTGCGGATCCTGAGGCCGTAATCCTCGAGCAGCCGGCTTCGCCCCGCCGTATCGCCGCTGATATAGATGGTCGGACCTGATTTGCCGGGGACCGGCGGCCCGCCGATAATCGCACCGTCAAGCACTTCGACGCCGATGCCTTCGAAGCGCGCGGCTACCGCCTGCATCGTTTTCGGCGCGACGGCGTTGAGGTCGACGAAGGGCGGAGGGGCCGGCATCCCTGACGATATGTCCGCAACGAGTCCGGCGACCTTGATCGCCTCAGCCGGCGGAACGATCGACAGGATCAGCTCGGCCTTCCTCAGCTCCTGGCGGCCGACCGGCACCATGCCGGCTGCCTTTGCCCGCGCAATCGTCTGCTCGCTCCTGCCCTCGAGATAGGTCAGCACCGTGGCGCCGTGGTCGATCAGCCGTTTGGCGACGGCACTTCCCATCGCACCCGATCCGATAATCGCAAAATTCGGCATGTGAACCTCAATCAGTGACGACACCGGGTTAGAAATGTTGCTGATGGCCCTGCCGTCAACTGCGACGATTCAGCCGGAGGTTCGTTCCGAAGCAGCTGGCCGTTTCATGCGCGCTGCCGTTGCGGCACTTTTTCTTGATATTCGTCAATGTCGGGACGGTCGATACCGGTATGATCGGTGCTATCATTCGCATTCAAGGATATTGATTTCAATGTATCGGACGATCATCTGCGGCATCGGCATGGGTTCCAGGGAAACGGCAAGCCGCCTTCTGTGCCGGGCTGCTGCGCTGGTGGACGACGGTGGAAGCATCGTCGTCATGCATGTCATCGAGAATATTCCCCGCCGTCACCTGACGGAGCTTCCTGAGGAATTCGAAACGACCGCCATCCTGGACGCCGAAAAGAAACTTGCATCGCTCTGCAAGGAGATGGGAATTCCGGCGACGATCGAGGTGCACATCGGCGTTGCCGCCTCCTTGCTCGTCTCCGTCGCGAGGGAAAAATCGGCCGATCTCATCCTGCTTTCATCCCATGTGACCGATATCACCGACTACGTCTTCTCCTCGATCGTCGACAAGGTCGTGCGCCATGCCGGGTGCTCGGTTCTCATCGATCGGCGAGCCGATCCCGCGCATGAAGGCTCGGCGCCTCAAGTGGAAGACGCGGCGTTGTTCTAGTTCCGCTGCGGATTGATGAAGTCGATCAGAGCGACTGGCCTCCCCTCCCCGGCGGCGGCCCGACAACCTATATCATCCCCAAGCCAACCAGCAGTATTCGCTGCCTGACCGGAGATATGCATGAGCCAGGATCCATATGAGCTTCTGGGCGTAAAGCGGGATGCGACGCAAAAGGATATTCAAAGCGCGTTCCGCAAGCTCGCCAAGAAACTTCACCCCGACCTCAACCCCGGCGACAAAAAGGCCGAGGAACGGTTCAAGGAAATTTCGGCAGCCAACGAGATCTTGAGCGACGAGGAAAAACGCGGACGCTTCGATCGCGGCGAGATCGATATAACAGGCGCCGAGCGGGCGCAGCGCAATTATTACCGCGACTATGCCTCGAAGAACGGCCCTGGCGATCCCTATCACAACAGTGCCGGCTTTGCCGATTTCGGCGACGCCGACGATATCTTTGCCAACTTCTTTTCGCGCCGTGCCGGCGGCGGCCAGACCCGTGGTCGTGGTCGTGACCGGCAATTTTCCATGGAGGTTGACTTTCTTGAGGCCGTCAACGGCACCAGGACTGAGGTCAAGCTGACGAGTGGTCCGGCACTCGACGTGCAGATCCCGCCGGGGACGCGCGACGGCCAGACCTTGCGGCTGCGCGGCAAGGGCGAGCCTGGCATCGGAGGCGGGCCGGCGGGCGATGCCCTGATCGAAATCCGTGTGCGCCCGCACAGTTTCTTTACGCGAGACGGTGACGATATCCGCCTGGAACTGCCGATCTCCCTCAGCGAGGCTGTGCTCGGCGGCAAGGTTCGTGTGCCGACGCCGTCCGGACCAGTTAATTTGACGCTGCCGCCTCATTCGAACAGCGGCAAGGTGCTGCGTCTCAAGGGCAAGGGTGTTGCAAAACGCGGCGGCGAACATGGCGACGTCTACATTTCGCTGAAGATTGTGCTGCCCGACGCCCCGGATGAACGGCTGACGGCCTTCATGAAGGAATGGGCGACGGCAAACTCCTACGATCCGAGAAAGAACATGGAGGCTTGATCATGGATGATCTCGAATTCCGTCTTTACTTGAAAATCGACATCGTCCAGCTCGACCTCTGGATCGAACAGGGTTGGCTGATTCCGGAGACCTCAGGCGGCCAACGGCAATTTCGCGACGCCGACGTCGCACGCGCCCGGCTGATCCTGGACCTCATGGGAAACATGGGTGTCAACGAAGCCGGCGTCGATATCGTCATGGAGCTGGTCGACGAATTGCACGGCCTGCGGGGAACGATGGGCAAGCTGATGACCGCCATCGGCAAGCAGGAGGGGGATCTTCAGCGCCGGCTGTTCGAGAGCCTCGAGGAGATCGACCGGTTTTAGCCTGAACCAGCTTCTATGTGGTGAACCAATAGCGGACGATGTGGAAGAACAGCGGTGCGGCGAAGGTGATGGAGTCCAGGCGGTCGAGCACGCCGCCATGGCCCTCGATCACATAGCCCCAGTCCTTGGCATTGAGATCGCGCTTGATGGCCGAGAGCACGAAGCCGCCGAAGAAGCCGGCGACGACGATGACCGTGCTGATGGCCGCGGCCTGTAGCGGGGAGAACGGCGTCAGGCGATATAGCAGTGTTCCCACAAGAATGGCCGAGGCGCCGCCTCCGACCAGCCCCTCGATCGTCTTCGAGGGGCTGATATTCGGCGAGAAACGGTGCTTTCCGAGGAGCTTGCCCCAGACATATTGGAAGACGTCACTGAGTTGCACGACCACGACCAGATAGACGAGAAGAAGTGCGGACGGTGTGCCGGTCTCCAGCATGAGAAGTGCTGGCGCGTGGCTGATCGAATAGACCGTCAGCATCAATCCCCATTGCACCCTGGCGCTGCGGGCGAGGAATTCATTGACGTCACCCGTCAAGGTCGCCACAGCCGGCAGGATCAGGAAGGCATAGACCGGGATGAAGATCGCAAACAGGCCGTACCATTCCGTTCCGAGCAGCACGTAGTGCAGCGGCAAGACGACGAAGAAGGACAGGAAAAGCGCCAGGTGATCGCCGCGCCGCGATGGTGTCAGGGTCCAGAATTCGCGAAGCGCCATAAAGGACAGGAATGCGAACAGGATGACGGTCGCCGTGTCGCCGAGCAGGATTGCGCCTCCGAACACTGCGACCATGATCCACCAGGAGCGGATACGGGCGTTGAGATTTTGGACGGTGGCGACGGAGCCGGGTTCGGTCGCGCGCCGCTGAAGGATAAAACCGATGGCCGAGGCGACGGCAAGCAGGCCGAGGATGGCGGCCAGAACGATGGAGAACAGGCTGGTCATGCGGTATGCCCCCCATCTGCGAGCTCAATCACCGCGGCACGGGCGCGGGCCAGGAATTCGGTCTTTTCCTCGCCTGGTTCGACGCGGAGCGGCTTGCCGAAGCGCGCCGTGCAGGTGATCGGGACGATCAGCATGCTTCCCTTCGGCAGGATGCGCTGAAGGTTGTCGAGATGGATCGGCACGAGATCGACATCCGGAAAACGGCAGGCGAGGCGATAGATGCCGCTGCGGAACGGGGCGATCTCATCGGTGGCGCTTCTCGTTCCCTCAGGAAAAATCAGGATCGAATGGCCTTCCTCGAGCAGGCGCTCGAGAGGCTCCAGCGGGTTGCTGTCCGGCGCAGGCTTGCGGTCTATCAGGACGGCGCGCAGGCATTTCTCCGCGATGAAACGGCGAAGTGCGCTGGTTCCCCAATAGTCTCGTGCGGCGACCGGATGGGTCAGCCGGCGCACCTGATATGGCAGGGCAGCCATGACGGCGACGGTATCGACATGGCTGCTGTGATTGGCGAAATAGATGCGGCGGCGGGGATCGGGCGCGCAGCCCCGCCATTCGCTTCGAGCGCCGACCAGGATACGGACGAACAGCACGAGAAGGCGACGGATGAGCGCGATCATAGTCTCTCCAGGGATCGGGCAAGCGTTATCGTGCGAGTGAGGCAGGTGACAAGGCTGCCGGCCGCGATGACCGCGCATGCCAGGATCAGCGACCAGTGGCTGCCTGATATCAGCGTCTCGACGCTCTGGGCGAGGAGGCCCGCCGTCAGCACCGCCATGCGGCGCTGCTTGGCCATGACGCCGCTGAAGTCCTCGGGAAGACCGACCGATCCTCCGAAGACCCTGATATAGGCAGTGAGTGCGGCGAGCAGCGCAGCCAGCCAGCCGAGCCAGCCAAAGCCGCAGGCATAGCCAGCCGCTACGAGAAACAGGCTGTCGGCGACCCGGTCGGGAAATTCGTTGTAGAGCGGCCCGCTCTTGGTTTTCTTGCCGCCTTCGATCGCGACCATTCCGTCCAGCAGATTGCAGACGAGCCGCAGTTGCACCGAGATCGCGGCACAAACCATGGCAATCGGATGTGTTGTGAAAACGATGAGCGCTGCGCCTATACCCGCGAATACGACCGATAAAAGCGAAATGCCGTTGGGTGTCGCGCCGCTCCGCGCCAGCCACGCGCTGAGGCCGATGGCCCAGGACGACGACCGGCTCGCGATCGGTCGCCGCGAGGCGCCCTCTTCTTCCCCCATTTCATGCCCCCCAACCCCTATCCTCCTTGCTTATCCTGCCAATTGCGTCGCGCCAAGCCGCGACGCCATACAGTTCGGAAAAAATGGCTGCAGAACGCAAGGCGCAACAGATTGAACAGCCTGATTTTTAAGCCCATTCGCTGCTTGACACATTTTTGGGCGCTACTATGATTTTTGAACCAAATGGTAAAAAAGGGGAACAATCAATGACCAAAGATATCCTGATTTCACGCCGGGCAGTGATCGCGTCGGGCATTGCGCTTGGGGTCAGCGGCTTTGCCCCGCTGGCAAGGGCGGCGGCGCCGCTGAAGGTTGCCGGCATTCATGCGTCGCCGGTCGAAAATGCCTGGAACTCCTGTCTGCACAAGGCGCTGCAGGACGCGGCCAAGGAAGGCGTGATCGAATATGTCTTCTCCGAAGGCGTCTCCGGCACCGATTATCCGCGCGCCATGCGCGAATATGCCGAACAGGGCAACAAGCTGATCATCGGCGAGGCCTACGCGGTGGAGAAAGAGGCCCGGCAGGTCGCGACCGACTATCCCGACACCGCTTTCGTGCTGGGTTCGAGCGGCGAGCAGGCCGGCGACAATTTCGGCGTCTTCGGCACCTGGAACCATGACGGCGCCTATCTCGCAGGCATGCTGGCGGGCAAGATGACCAAGTCGAATGTCGTCGGTTCGGTCGGCGCCATTCCGATCCCCGAGGTCAACATGCTGATCAATGCGTTCGCGGCGGGTGTCAAGGCGGTCAACCCGGATGCAAAACACCTCGTCTCCTTCATCGGCACCTTCTTCGATCCGCCGAAGGCCCGTGAAGCCGGTCTTGCCCAGATCGACGCCGGCGCCGACATCCTGTTCGGCGAGCGCATCGGTACTGCCGATGCCGCCAAGGAGCGCGGCATCAAGTCGGTCGGCTCGCTGATCGACTATACGCCACGTTATCCGGATACGGTGTTTGCCAACGCCATGTGGTACTTCCGCCCGATCCTGGACGCTGCGATCGCCGATGTCGCTGCCGGAAAGCCGGTCGGCAGGAACTACACGTCCTACGGCCTGATGAAGGAAGGCGGCAGCGATATCGTCTTCGTGAAGGGCGTCGCACCCGCCGAGGCAGAGGCTGCGATGGAGGCCAAGCGGGCGGAGATCAAGGCCGGCACCTTCGAAGTTCCGAAGATGATGGACGAGCCGAAGTAATTCGGCTGATGCGTCGCGATGCGACGGATCTGGCGGCAGCGATCAGGCATGGCAAGCTGAGCGCTGCGGAGGCGATGCAGGCTTCTCTTGCCGCAGCCGTGCTGCAGGAGCCGCTCGGCGCAATCGCCTATCTCGATGCCGCCATGGGCCTTGCCTCGGCCGACGACCGCGACCTGGAGCGGCGGAGCGCGCCCGATCGCTTTGCCGCCAGGCCCTTTGCCGGTGTGCCTACCTTGGCGAAGGATCTTGGCGGCCCCTTTGCCGGCCTGCCGATCACGGCCGGTTCCCGTCTCTTCGAAAGAAAAGGCGGCGAAGCGGACTCCGATCTGGCTGCCCGTTTCCGCGACGCCGGCTTCTGTCTGTTCGGCCTGACGACCAGCCCGGAATTCGGCCTGTCGCTCGCCAGCGAACCGGCGATCGGTCCTGTCTGTCGCAACCCACTCGATCCCGCACGCACCGCGGGCGGCTCCTCCGGCGGGACGGCAGCAGCGGTTGCCGCCGGGATCGTCGCGATTGCCCATGCGACCGACGCCGGCGGCTCGATCCGTGTGCCCGCCGCCTGTTGTGGCCTTGTCGGAATGAAGCCGACGCGCGGCGCCATCCCGGGCGGGCCATCTTTCGGCAACCACCTTGCCGGCATTGCGAGTGAACTCGCGGTCTGCCGTTCCGTGCGGGATACGGCGCTGATTTTCGACAGGCTGAGCGGCAATTCCCGAGGACCTTTTCCGGACCCCTCCCCTGTCGATATCGACAACGGCCGTTTGCGGATCGGCCTGCTTGCCGATACCGGCTCGGCCTACCCGACGGAGGGCACTCGGCTCGCAGCCGTGGAGGGTGCGGCGCGTGTACTCGAGAGCGACGGACACGAGATCGTTCCGCTGAACTGGGCCGAGTTCGAATGGAGCATCACTTCAAGCGGCCGCGCCTTCGCCGATATCGTCTCCGTCAATCTCGCAGCACTCATGAAGACGGCGGCTCTCGATGAAGGCAGGGCCGAGCCGCTGACGCAGGCCTTCGCTGCGCGCGGACGGGCGCTGTCGGCGACATCGCTCTGGAACACGTTGAACGATGCCGTCCTGGTGAGCCATAAGCTCTGGGCGCTATTCGACAGGGTCGATTGCATCCTCATGCCGATGCTGTCCTCCGCACCTCTTGCGATCGGCTCCTTTCCGTCCGATCATGCCGACACGGATCTGCATCTCGAGCGGATGACGGCATTTGCGCCGCTTGCCTGCCTCGCTAATATTTCGGGTTTTCCTGCTTTGACACTGCCTTTCGGACAGGATGAGCACGCCATGCCGCTGCCGGTGCAGATCATGGCGCCGATGGGCCACGAGCCGCGCCTCCTGTCGCTTGCCGCACGCCTGGAGGCCGAGGGGCGGTGGCAGCACCGTTTTCCCGTTGCAGGACTGCGGTCATGACCAGGCCCGTGCTGGAGATAGCAGGCGTCAGCAAGCGCTTCGGCGACAATCTCGCCAATGACGATATCTCCATGATGCTCGCCAAGGGTGAGGTCGTCGCCCTGCTCGGCGAGAACGGTGCGGGCAAGACCACGCTGATGAGCATCCTTTTCGGCCATTACATGCCGGATGCCGGCCGAATTCTGATCGAGGGCACGGAGGTGCCGCAGGGCAAGCCGCGTGCGGCGATCCGCGCCGGCGTCGGCATGGTGCATCAGCATTTCTCGCTGGCACCCAATCTGACCGTCCTCGAAAATGTCATGACCGGCACCGAAAAACTGTGGTCCTGGCGCTCGGGAACGTCCGCGGCGCGAAAGAAGCTCCTGGCAATTTCCGAGCGCTTCGGCCTCAAGGTCGATCCGGATGCCCGTCTCGGCGACCTGTCGGTCGGCGAACAGCAGCGCGTCGAGATCCTCAAGGCGCTCTATAACGATGCTCGTATCCTGATCCTCGACGAGCCGACGGCGGTGCTGACCAATATCGAGGCCGAGCGGCTGTTCACGACGCTGAAGGAAATGGCCCGCCAGGGCCTGTCGCTGATCTTCATCTCCCACAAACTCGACGAAGTCATGGTGGCGGCGGACCGCATCGTCGTGCTGCGCGGCGGCAAGATGGTTGCCGAACGCAAGGCATCGGAAACCAGCAAGGCGGAACTGGCCGAACTGATGGTCGGTCGCCGCGTGACGCGGCCCGTGCGCGAGGCGTCGACACCGGGTGCCGTTGCCCTTGAAGCTGCCAATGTGACGGTGCGTATCGACGGCGTCGATCGATTGAAATCGATCAGCTTCCGTCTGCACCAAGGCGAGATCCTCGGCATCATCGGCGTTTCAGGCAATGGCCAGGCGACATTGGCTCATCTGCTCTCCGGTATGCTGGCGCGCAGCGGCGGCGACCTCATGTTGTTCGGGGAAGCCATCGGCAATCTCGGCGTCGCCGATGTCGTCGAAGCCGGCATCGGCCGCATTCCCGAGGATCGTAACGAGGAGGGCGTGATCGGTGAAATGGCGATCTGGGAAAACGTCGTGCTGGAGCGCATCGCCTCACCGGGTTTTTCGCGCAATGGCCTCGTCAATCGCAAGGCGGGCATGGCCTTCGCGAGCGAAATCATCGACGGGTTCGATGTCCGCGGCGGCGGCCCGGTCATCCGCACCCGGCTGCTCTCCGGCGGCAATATGCAGAAGCTCATTCTCGGCCGCAACCTGCTTCGGCGGCCGCGCATCCTGATCGCCGCGCAGCCCGCGCGGGGCCTCGATGAAGGGGCAGTAGCGGCCGTGCATGCGCGCCTGCTCGAAGCCCGCCGGCAGGGTACTGCCGTGCTGCTGATCTCCGAAGACCTCGACGAGGTGATCGCGCTTGCCGATCGCATACAGGCGATTGTCGGTGGCCGCCTGTCACCGCCCGTCGAGGCCGACGGCGCTGACGCCCGCAGGCTGGGGCTGATGATGGCCGGCGAATGGCAGGAAAGCCCAGAGGCCGGCCATGCGATTTGAGCGCCGCGAACACCGCCCGCTTTACCTGCTGATCATCACGCCCGTCATCGCGGTCATCGCAGCGCTGGCGCTGGCGGGTATCCTGATATCAATCGCCGGCGCGCCTGTTATCGATGCCTATTGGCGCATCCTGACCGGCGCCTTCGGCTCGCGGCTGTCAGCGACCGAAACGCTGACGCGGGCAACGCCGCTGATGCTGACGGGGCTTGCCGCCGCCGTCGCTTTCCGGGCGCGGCTGTGGAATATCGGCGCTGAAGGCCAGTTCTATCTCGGTGCCATCGCCGTTGCCGCGACGAGCTCGAAACTGTTCGGCAATCTTCCCGCACCCATCCTCATTCCCCTGCTGCTGCTGGTCGGCGCCATTGCCGGCATGGTGCTGATCCTGATCCCGCTCTGGCTCAGGCTGCGCTTCTCCGTCGATGAGGTCGTCACCAGCCTGCTCTTGAACTTCATCGCCGTACTCTTCGTTTCGATGCTGATCGATGGTGTTCTCAAGGATCCGCTCGCCTTCGGCTGGCCGCAGTCGCAATCCGTCAGTGATCACGCCATGCTGCCGAAGCTGATCGCCCGCTCGCGCCTGCATATCGGCTTTGCGATCGCGATCGGGCTGGCCATCATCGTCCATTTCGTCCAGTCCCGCACCGTGTTCGGCATGCAGTCGCGCGCCGCGGGTCTCAATCCCGGCGGGGCCGTCTTTGCCGGCGTCCCGCTCGGCAAAACGTTGGTGAAGGTCGCCTGTCTCTCGGGCGGGCTTGCGGGGTTGGCAGGAGCGATCGAGGTCATGGGCGTCAAGGGTTATGTGACGACCGACCTGTCGCCCGGTTTCGGCTATGCCGGTATCGTCGTCGCCATGCTCGCCAACCTCAATCCACTCGGCGTCGTCTTCGCCGCCATTTTCACGGCCACCATGTTCGTGGGTGCTGACGGCATGAGCCGCGGCCTCGGCATCCCGACCTATATCGCCGATGTCACGGTGGCGCTGTCGCTGCTGACGATGCTGATCGCCTTGTTCTTCACCCAATACAGGATCCGGCGATGATGCAGCTGTTCGACATCATCGCTTCCGCCGGGCTGTGGGCGGCTATCCTGCGGATCGCCACACCGCTGATTTTCGGCACGCTCGGCGCCTTGCTCTGCGAGCGGGCCGGCGTGCTCAATCTCGGCATCGAAGGCATCATGACCTTCGGCGCGATGATCGGCTGGCTTTCCGTCTATCACGGCGCCGATCTCTGGACCGGCCTGCTGATCGCTGCGGTCGCCGGCGGCGTCTTCGGCCTGCTGCATGCGGGCCTGACGGTGACGCTCGGCCTCTCCCAGCATGTCTCCGGTCTCGGCGTGACGCTGTTTGCCTCGAGCTTCAGCTATTATGTCTTCCGGCTGATCGTGCCGCTTGCCAATACTCCGCCCACCATCGTGCCGTTCCAGCCGATCGCCATTCCCGGTCTCTCGACGCTGCCCTTCATCGGGCCGGCCTTCTTCACGCAGACGGCGCCGACCTATCTCGCAATCCTTATCGCCCTGCTAATGGCCTACATCATTTTCCGCACGCCTGTCGGCCTTGCGATCCGCATGACGGGCGAAAATCCGCATGCGGCGGAAGCCCAGGGGGTCAATCCGATGAAGGTGCGCTATGGCGCGGTGATTGCCGGAAGCGCGCTGATGGGAATGGGCGGCGCCTTCCTGACATTGTCGGCGTTCAACAGCTTCTTCCCGACCATGGTGCAGGGGCGCGGCTGGATCTGCATCGCGCTCGTCGTCTTCGCCTCCTGGCGGCCGGGCCGCGCGCTTTTCGGCGCCCTGCTCTTTGCCTTCTTCGACGCCTTTCAGCTTCGGCTGCAAACCGCACTGAGCGGGCTCGTGCCCTATCAGCTCTTTCTGATGACGCCCTATATCCTTTCCATTGCCGCCCTTGCCGTCATGGCCCGCCGCGCCCGTGTTCCGCAGGCGCTGATGCAGCCCTATCGGCGTGGCGAACGCTGAAACAATCCACCCAATGAGGCTCCGATGTTCGATCTGATCGTCAGAAAAGCAAATCTCCCCGATGGCCGAAAGGGGATTGATATCGGCATCCAGGGCGGCAAGATCATCGCTGTCGAGCCTAATCTCCAGGCGCAGGCGCAAGAGGAGATCGACGCGACCGGCCGGCTGGTCAGCCCGCCCTTCGTCGATCCGCATTTCCATATGGACGCCACCCTGTCGCTCGGCCTGCCGCGCATGAACGTCTCCGGCACGCTGCTCGAAGGCATAACGCTCTGGGGGGAGCTGCGCCCGATCGTGACGAAGGAGGAACTGGTCGATCGTGCGCTGCGCTATTGCGATCTGGCGGTCACGCAGGGCCTGCTCTTCATCCGCAGCCATGTCGATACCAGTGATCCGAGGCTTGTGACTGTCGAGGCGATGATCGAGGTTCGCGAGAAGGTCGCCCCCTACATCGATCTGCAGCTGGTCGCCTTTCCCCAGGATGGTTATTACCGCTCGCCGGGCGCAATCGACGCGCTCAACCGCGCTCTCGACATGGGCGTCGATATCGTCGGCGGCATTCCGCATTTCGAACGGACGATGGGCGAAGGTACGGCGTCGGTCGAGGCGCTCTGCCGCATCGCCGCCGATCGCGGCCTGCCGGTCGATATACATTGCGACGAAACCGACGACCCGCTCTCGCGCCATATCGAGACGCTGGCTGCGGAAACCATCCGCTTCGGCTTGCAGGGGCGCGTCGCCGGCTCGCATCTGACCTCGATGCATTCGATGGACAATTATTATGTTTCCAAGCTCATTCCGCTGATGGCAGAGGCCGAGATCAACGTCATCCCCAATCCGCTGATCAACATCATGCTGCAGGGCCGGCACGACACCTATCCGAAACGCCGCGGCATGACCCGCGTGCGGGAGCTGATGGATGCGGGACTCAATGTTTCCTTCGGGCACGACTGCGTCATGGACCCCTGGTATTCGATGGGATCGGGCGACATGCTGGAGGTCGGCCATATGGCGATCCATGTCGCGCAGATGGCCGGCATCGACGACAAGAAGAAGATCTTTGACGCGCTAACCGTCAATTCGGCGAAGACGATGGGGCTTGCAGATTACGGCCTGGAAAAGGGATGCAGTGCCGACCTCGTCATTCTCCAGGCCAGCGACACGCTGGAAGCGCTGCGGCTGAAGCCCAACCGCCTGGCGGTGATCCGCCGCGGCAAGGTCATCGCCCGCTCGGCGCCGCGCATCGGCGAGCTTTTCCTCGACGGACGCCCGGCCCGGATCGACGGCGGCCTGGATTACGCACCTCGTTATTGAGATAGGGCGAAAGCAAAAGGGCCGCGAAGCCGCGACCCTCCTCGATCCGCCTAGGCTGGAGCTTATTTCTTCGAGGCCTCGTAGAGCGCCTTGGTTTCGGCGTTCATCGGATAGAGGCCGGGCAGCGACACGCCTTCATCGATCCTGGTCATGATCCAGGCTTCCATGCGCTCCTGTTCCGGCGCTTCATCAAGCACCGCCTCGAGCAGATCCGCTGGGATCAGCACCGCGCCGTCCTGGTCGACGACGATAATGTCATCGGGGAAAACCGCCACGCCACCGCAGCCGATCGGCTGCTGCCAGGCGACGAAGGTGAGGCCAGCGACCGAAGGGGGTGCTGCGACGCCGCGGCACCAGACCGGCAGGTTGGCATCGAGCACGCCGGCAAGGTCGCGCACGACGCCGTCGGTGACGAGTGCGGCAACGCCTCTCTTCTGCATGCGGGCACAGAGGATATCGCCGAAGATGCCAGCATCGGTGACACCCATCGCATCGACGACGGCGACACAGCCCCCCGGCATCGCCTCGATCGCGGCGCGCGTCGAGATCGGCGAGGCCCAGGATGCCGGCGTCGCCAGATCTTCGCGGGCCGGAACGAAGCGCAGGGTGAAGGCCGGGCCGACGATGCGCGGCTGGCCGGGCTTCAGGGGAACGGCGCCGCGGATCCAGACGTTCCGCAGGCCCTTCTTCAAAAGAACGGTCGTCAGGGTGGCCGTCGAGACGGTCTTGAGAATTGCTATCGCTTCAGCGCTGAGGGCCATCGGGTATCGGTTCCAATTCGGTTTCTGTCAGATGCTCTGGATCATGCCGCCATCGACGCGGATCACCGATCCGGTGAGATAGGAGGCAGGCTCGCTCGCCAGGAAGGTGACGACATTGCCATATTCTTCCGGACGGCCATAGCGGCCGAGCGGAATGCTGCCGGTGCTTTCTGCGACGACGTCATCGATGGAGCGGCTTTCGCGTTTGGCCTTCTGCTCGTCGAGGAAGGTGATGCGGCCGGTGGCGATGCGGCCCGGCAGGACGATGTTGACGGTGATGCCGTCGCGTCCGACCTCGCGCGCCAGCGTTTTCGACCAGCCGACCAATGACAGGCGCAACGCGTTGGAGATGCCGAGATTGGGGATCGGCGCGACCACGCCCGACGAGGTCGAGGTGACGATGCGCCCCCATTTGCGCGCCCGCATCTCAGGCAGCACACGATCGGTAATGGCGATGACGGAGAGGACCATGCTCTGGAAATATTGGTTCCAGAGTGTCGGATCCTGGCCGGAGACGGTGGTCGGCGGCGGGCCGCCGGTATTGTTGACGAGGATCTCGACCGGTCCGAACTGACGTTCGATTGCAGCGACATGCGCATCGATCGAACCGAGATCGGAAAGATCCCATTGTAGTGCCAGCGCCTTGCCCCCTTCGGATTCGATCGCGGCCGCGGTCTTCTCAGCGGCGGCGAGATCGATATCCGCCGCGGCAATTCTGGCGCCTTCGCGCGCAAGCTTGACTGCAATCGCGCTGCCCAATCCGCCGCCGGCGCCAAGCACCAGGGCCGTCTTGTCCTTCAGGCCGAAATCCATTCCATCCGTCTCCTCATATGGTCGGGCCATCTTTCGGAGCAATGGATCGTAAATAAAATATGGCTTCTGCTTCGTTCAAGAGATAGAAAAACTATCGATGGACACACGTTTTCTCGAAACCTTCATCGTCGTTGCCGAGCGGCACTCGCTGGCGGAGGCCGCCCAGCGGCTGAACCTCACGCCTGCCGCCGTCGCCCAGCGCATCCGCGCATTGGAGGCCGAGCTCGGGGTGCGGCTGCTGGTGCGCTCCGGCCGCGTCATGCGGCCGACGGAGGCCGGTTTTGCCATTCTCGAACGTTGCAGGGATCTGGTGCGCGATACACGCGACCTGAAGGCGATGGCCGGCACCGCGACGATTTCGGGCGAGATGCGGATCGGGGCGATCAATACGGCGCTGACCGGTCTCGTTCCCGGCGTTCTCCACCGTCTCGCCCAGGATTATCCGCTGATCGAGATCTTCCTCAAGCCGGGGGCATCGATGGACCTCTATGCCGAGGTTTTGAACGGCGCACTGGATGCGGCCTTCATCATTGAACCGCGATTTCCGATGCAGAAGACGCTGACTTTCAACAAACTGCGCCAGGAACCCCTGGTGCTGATCGCTCCACGGGACTGCGAAGGGGCGGATCCGCTCGAACTGTTGAAGACCCTGCCCTTCATCCGCTACGACCGCAACCAGTGGGGTGGTCACATCGCCGATGAATATCTGCGCGAGAGCAGCATCCATCCAGTCGAGCGTTATGAGCTCGACGCGCTGGAGGCGATCGCGGTGATGGTAGACCGCGGCCTCGGAATCTCGATCGTGCCGGATTGGGCGCCGCCCTGGCCGGCGGGATTAGATATCGTCAAGCTGCCCCTGCCCCGCTCGTCCGCTATGCGCACCGTCGGCATCGTGGTGACGCGATCTTCGCCGAGGGCAAATCTCATCGCCGCGCTTCTGGAAACCAGCCGCGCGGCGATGGGAGCCTGATCAATATCAGGCGATCTTCTGGCGGACCGGCAGTTTCCAGCCGGGCCGGACGAAATGGCAGGTATAGCCGTTCGGAATCCGCTCCAGATAATCCTGGTGCTCGGGTTCTGCCTCCCAGAAATCGCTAACCGGCACGACTTCGGTGACGACCTTGCCGGGCCACAGGGCTGATGCGTCGACATCGGCGATCGTGTCTTTGGCGACGCGCTCCTGCTCAGGGGTGACGTAGAAGATTGCCGAGCGGTAGCTCAAGCCAACATCGTTGCCCTGGCGGTTGCGCGTGCTCGGGTCGTGGATCTGGAAGAAGAATTCGAGGATTTCCCGATAGCTGATCCTTGAGGGGTCGAAGATGATCTCGATCGCCTCCGCATGGGTTCCGTGGTTGCGATAGGTGGCATTCGGCACATCGCCGCCGGTATAGCCGACGCGGGTCGAGATCACGCCCTTGTATCGGCGGATGAGGTCCTGCATGCCCCAGAAGCAACCGCCGGCGAGGACTGCACGTTCTTCGGTCATTGGATATCTCCTTTTCCGCAAGAGATAGTAACTCCTGGCGCCGATTTCTACACGGTGCAAAGAGCACAGCTGTGCAATTTCCCTCAGATATGCCCGATCTGTCATGTCGATGTTACGCGCCGGCGCTAGCAAGGCCTCAGACAATCCTGCGGAGGCTGAGCCTCGACACCTGATGGAGACGGGTTATGAATAGACGCGAATTTCTGATCACATCATCAGCTGCAGCCGGTCTGCTGGCTCTTCCGCGTTTCGCATCGGCTGCGGCCGGCACGATCGACCTCTACAGCGGTTCGGATGCCAATATCGTCGACCTCTGGAACAACGTCATCCGCCCGGCCTTCGAAAAGGCGCATCCCGGCGTTGCCCTGAAGGTGACCGATGCCGGCGACAATAATGGCTTGCGCGCCATCGCCGACCGTGCGCTCGCCGCGCTGAAGACGAAGACCGATCCGCAGGCCGACCTTTTCGAGCAATTCGATCCGCGTCTGCCATCCGGCGGCATCGATGCCGGCCTCTGGGTGAAGTTCTCCGCCGAGAACATCGAGGGCTACGACCATATCAACCCGCTTGCCTTCGATACTCCCTTCTCCCTTCCCTATCGCGGTTCGCAGGTCCTTCTCGCCTACGACACGACCAAGCTCGATCCGAAGGATGCGCCGAAAAGCTGGGATCAGCTCACCGCCTGGATCAAGGCCAATCCGGGCCAGTTCATCTACAACCGTCCTGACAAGGGCGGTTCGGGCGGAAACTTCGTCCGCCGTGCGATCCATGAGGCCAATGGCCGCGATCCGAAGAAGTTCAAGATCGACAATTTCACCGCCGACTTCGCCACTGAGACGTTGACGCCGGCCTGGAAGATCCTCAACGACCTCGCCCCGGCGCTCTATGACAAGGGCGCCTATACGGCCGGCAACACCCAGTCGATCCAGTTGCTCGCCCAGGGCGTCGTCACCATGGTGCCGGTCTGGTCGGACCAGGTGCTACAGGCGATCTCCCAGGGTGTGCTGCCTGATACGACCGGCCTCGTGCAGCTTACCGATCTCGCCCTTTGCGGCGGTTTCTCCAGCATCACCGTCTTCTCCAACGGCGCCAACAAGGATGCGGCGCTGAAGCTTGCCGCATTCATGCTGACGAAGGAAATGCAGGAAGCGATCATCACCGAGATCGGCGGCTTCCCCGCCATCTCGTGGGATCACATCTCCGACGATCTTCGCAAGAAATATGCCGACGTCATTCCCTCAACCATTCCGACCTTCCCGAGTGGCGATTGGGAAAAGGCGATCGCCGACGGCTGGTACCGCAACGTTGCTCCGGGCATCAGCCGCACCTGATGTCCACTGACACTGCGCCGGCGGTTCTGCGCCGTCACCGGTCCATCAGAAGGGGGAGCTCTATCGGGCTCCTCCTCGTTGCCCTGCCGGTCTTCCTGGTTGCATGGCTGGTCGTCTTTCCGATCTTTTCGGCGGTCGTCGGCACGATCTTTGTTCGAGGCCCTGACGGAGCGACGGAATTCTCGCTTGCTTCGTACCGCTTCTTCTTCACCGACGGCTACAGCCTCGGCAATCTGTGGCTGACGCTCTGGACCACCGCCGTCTGCGGTATCCTGCTTCTGGCGATCGGCCTTCCGATCGCGCTTTACCTTCGGTTCTCACAAGGACGCCTTGCCGCCTATGTGCAGGCTCTTGCGATCTTTCCAATGTTCGTGCCATCGATCATCCTCGCTTATGCGCTGATCCGGACGATCGGGCCGAACGGAACTGTCGACCTATTGCTGAATTCAGTCGGCCTACCCAAGCTGCGCACGCCCTATCTGACGCCGTGGGGACCGGTCATCGGTCTCGTCTGGGACAATCTTCCGCTAACGGTGCTGATGCTGACGGCCGGCCTTTCCTCCATTTCGAACAGTGCGATTGAGGCCGCTCGCGATGTCGGCGCAAGGCCGCTTCGGGTCTTCGTCTCGATCATCCTGCCGCGCATGGGCAATTCCCTGCTGGTCACCGCTTCCTTTGCGGTGCTCGGCATCTTCTCCGCCTTCACCCTACCCTATGTGCTCGGCTCGGCATCGCCGGAGATGATGGGGCCGTTCATGCAGCGCACCTTCGCCGATATGAACGACCCGCTGAACGCCATGACCCAGGCCGTTATCACATTCGGCTTCTGCCTGATCTTCGGCATCCTCTACATCAGGTCGATCGCCCGCAACCGCGAGGCCCAGCCATGAGTGCCGGCAGATCGAGCTTCGGCCTGCGCTTCGACTGGATCGGCCTGCTCTTCGCGTGCCTGCTGACGCTGTTCATCGCGCTGCCGCTGATCGTTGTCGGCACATGGGCCTTCACCGAGGTCTGGCGTTACCCCTCGGTGATCCCGCAGCAGTTCGGCCTGCGCTTCTGGGGCCAGACGTTGGCGCGCGGGGATGTCTGGGATGCACTCTTCCTCAGCCTGCGGCTGACGACGACGGTCACCATTCTTTCCGCCGTCATCTGTCTTCCCGCCGCTTATGCTTTCGCGCGCATGCGCTTTCCCGGCAGGAACATCCTGTTCCTGTCGTTTCTGGCATCGCATGCCTTTCCGAAATTCGGCCTGCTCGTCGCCATTGCCGGCATCTTCCTGCAGCTCGGCCTGATCAGCACCTTCTGGGGCGTCGTGCTGATCCAGCTCGTCGGCACGCTGATGCTGATGATCTGGATTCCGGTCGCAGCCTTCCAGAATGTCGACCGGCGCATGGAAGAGGCAGCACGCGATGCCGGTGCAACGCCGCTGCGCGTCTTCTGGTCGATCACGCTGCCGCAGGCCGCACCGACGATATCAGCCGCGCTGCTTTTGACCTTCGTCGGCACCTTCTACGAGACCGAAGGCGCCTGGCTGATCGGTGCGCCCGAGATTCGCACCATGCCGGTGCTGATGATCAGCTTCATCAACAACCAGATCGTCGTGCAATACGGCGCCGTGCTCTCCGTCATGCTGTGGGTGCCGTCCTTCATCGCGCTGATGTTTGCACGCCGCGTGATCGGCACCGGCGCCTTTGCGAGAGGCTTCGGCGCGTGAAGCTTTGCGCGTCAGTTCAGGGAAGGGTTTGAGAATGGCACATCTGGCGATCGAGGGCGTTTCGAAGCTGTTCGGGACCACCTTTGCCGTTCGCGACTTCTCGCTCGAAGTAGGCGACGGCGAGCTCGTTTGCCTGCTCGGTCCATCCGGCTCCGGCAAATCGACGCTTCTCAGGATGATCGGCGGCTTCGAGCGCCCGAGCGGCGGAACCATCCGCATCGACGCGAAGGATGTGACGACGCTGCCGCCCGAGCGGCGCCCAACCGGAATGGTGTTCCAGAGCCATGCGCTCTGGACGCACATGGACGTCTTCAACAATATCGCCTTTGGCCTGAAGCTCCGCCGGCTGCCGAAAGCGGAAATCCGTGAGCGTGTCGAGGCTGCACTGGCGCTTGTCGGTCTTGCCGATTACGGCCGCCGGATGACGACGCAACTGTCGGGCGGCCAGCAGCAGCGTGTCGCCCTTGCCCGCTCGCTCGTGCTCGAGCCGAAGATTCTTTTGCTCGACGAGCCCTTCGCCAGCCTCGACCAGCATCTGCGTGAAAGGCTGCGGGAGGAGGTGCGCGATATCCAGCAGCGCCTCGGCATCACCACGCTCTTCGTCACGCACGGTCAGGACGAGGCCTTAGCGCTCGCCGACCGCATCGTCGTCATGCACGACGGACGCACCGAACAGATCGCGCCGCCGAGCACCATCTACCGGCAGCCGCAGACGGCCTTCGTCGCCGGTTTCATCGGCTCGATGAATTTCGTCCAGAGCCGCGTTAGAAACGGTGTCTGCGAACATCCGCTTTTCTCGCTTGCAATCCCCGTCGAGGACGGACCGGTGACGCTGGCCGCCCGCCCGGAAGCGCTGACGATCCGTCCCTCGGATCGGGCGGATGCCGCGACAGTCCATCGCGCCGTCGATTTCGGCACCCACAAGATGGTCGATGTCGATCTTGCCGACGGCAGCCGTCTGAAGGCGATGGTGGCGCCGGACGATCGCATCCGGACCGGGATGAGGGTCGAGCCGAGCTTGGCTGGCTTTTTCGTCTTTCGCGACAACGAGCTCGTCCATCAGTCGATGCCGACAAGGGGCGATGTGGAGATCGAAGAACTCCTGCGGGTTTAGACGCTCGGATTGCGCCGGTTCACGCCTTGCTCTGGAAGCCTTCCAGCAGCCAGGGATGCAGTGCCTTGCTGGCGGCAAGGATATCGCCCCGCCCGTTGACTTCGGCCCCGGAAAACCGGGTGACGATACCGCCCGCCTCTTCGACCAGCAGCGCCGAGGCGCCGAAATCATGGATCGCGAGCCCGTCCTCGAAGAACCCGTCCAGCCGGCCGCAGGCGACATAGGCGATCGACAGTGCAGCCGAGCCGAGGCGGCGCACACCCGCCGTGTTGGCCATCAGCCGTTTGATGGCTTCGAAATAGGTTTCTTCCGCAACCGCCTTGACCTGGCCGGGGATCGGCAGGCCGGCGCCGACAAGCACATTCTCGATATCGCCGACATTGGCGCAGTGGATGCGTTCGCCGTTGAGATAGGCGCCGCCGCCGATTTCGGCGCTGAAGAGCTCGTCCTGCATGGCGTCATAGACGACGCCCATGACGAGCCTGCCGCTTTCGACGATCGAGATCGTCATGCCGAAATGCGGAATGCCCCAGGCGTAATTGGTCGTGCCATCGATCGGGTCGATGTAGATGATCGGCGTTTCCGGACCCGCCGTGCGGTTGCCGACGGCTTCCTCACCCTGGATGGCATAGTCCGGGAAGGCTTTCGTCATCTCGTCAACGATAATCCGCTCGACGGCGACATCGATTTCGGTCTGATAGTCGCGCGGCGCCTTGGCGAGCATTTCTGCCGACGTTCGTCGCCGTAGCGAGCCACGGGCGGTTTCGCCCGCCTTCAATACCGTTTCGGCAAGTACGACAAGGCGGGACGATGCGGTCGGGGAAAGACGCGCGGAAATCGGGGAGGATGTCATGAGAAAAGTCCGGATGCTGCTGATATGACGGAATGAATCGCGAAGAGCCCATCCCTTCGCAGAGGCTGATGATGGTTTTATGAAGCTGCACGCCACACGGAGCCGGCTATCTCAGGATCGCTTCAAGCTCGGAAATGGTCGGAAACGCCTTTCTCGTTCCATGTCTTGAGACGGTGATGGCCGCGGCCGCCGCTGCGTGTTCGATGGCTAGCCGGTCCAGCCTCTGCCCGCGCAGCGCGCAGGATGCCAGCGCTGCGGCCATGAAGGTATCGCCTGCGCCCGTTGTATCCACAACATCGCAGACCTGGGCCGGTACTTCGATGCTGTCGCGCCGGTTCACGAGCGTCGCGCCATCGCCGCCGAGCGTCAGGACGACGTCTCGCGGGCCCCGGCTTAGCAGATATTCGGCAGCCTGCCTGCCCGTCGTTCCCGTCAGGGTCTGCGCCTCGCCCTTGTTGAGGAAGGCGATGTCGATCAACCCCCAAAGATCAGAGAAATAAGAGCGCACCGGCGAGGGATTGAAGGCGGTGACCATGCCCATCGCTCTTGCATGCTCCAGGATATCGCGGGTCGTCTGGTCGGACAGATTGCCCTGCAGCATTATGAGATCGCCAGGGCCGGCCGTCGACAGGATCCGCCTGACATCGGACAGGGACAGGCTCTGCGCCGATTCCGTCGTCGTGATGATGGCATTTTCGCCGCCCGGCAACCGGAAGATGATCGAGACATCGCTCGATGCATTTTCCATTTCGATCAGTTCGCTCCGAAGCGGTTCGTCCGCGAGGTAATGGCGTATGGTATCGGCCCTCGCATCCCTGCCGATAGGCGCCACCAGCGTTGTCGGAACGCCGCAGCGGGCCATGACGACCGCCTGGTTTGTGCCCTTGCCGCCGAGATCGCTGCCACCAGCGTTGCCGAGGATGGAGGCACCGATGACGGGAAGTTCGGAGACGGCGATGGTTTCGTCGATGGCGACGTTACCGACTATGTAGGCGCGCATGCATCCGCTTTCGCAAGGTGAAGCTAAAGGTAAGGCGCATCGTGAAAATCGATCTCGAGTTGCATCGCCCGGCCGAAGATCGCGCTGAGCCGCGCCTTTTCATCCTCTTCCAAGGTTTCTCCCGCCATGTCGAGTTCATTCTTCAGCCATTGCGCCTGGGCGGCGAAATTCGGATCGACATGCAGGTCGACCCATTCCTTCAAGAGGGGATCGCTGATCGGGCGGCTGGCTGCTTCCTTCGACCAGGTCCAATACATCCACTCGGCCGCAAACATCGCCGCGACCGTGTCGAGGAAGCCGCCTTGGCGGGCGATCTCCAACATGCCGGCGCGAAAGGCCTCGACCTCGGCGATGTCGGTGTCGAAGGACGAGGGATCGATGCCGCGGCTGGCGAAGGTACGCTCGAAATAGCTGATCTGCTCGTTGGCGAGCGCATCGAGAACCGCGATCAGCCAGCGCTTCTGCGTCATCGTCGTGGCGGTCGCCGCCGCATAGGCAAAGATCGAAATGGCGCTGTCGACGAAGGCGCCTTCATAGACGAGATAACGCTCGAAATCCTCCTTGCTCAGCCTGTCGTTTTTCACGTCCGCGACGAAGCGGTGGTTCAGCATCGCGCCAAGGACAGCATCGTTCTCGCGCAGGATACGGGCCGAAAGGCTCTCTGCCGCCATGCTCAGCCCTCCAGTCCCGGTTCGGCCGCCGCCCGGAAGGCGCGCACGCGCTCGACGTCGACCGGGTTCCACCAGACGCCGCCATGCTTCAACGAAGACGCAACGATGACGCCATTGGTGCGGCCCAGAATATCGACGATATTGTCCTTGTTGACGCCGGAGCCGACGAGCAGCGGCAGGTGTGTCGCCGCGCCGATCTCCTCGATCTCCTCCATCGTTGCCGAATTGCCGGTCCGCTGGCCGGTGGCGATGACGCCGTCGGCATCGAAGAAGGCGAGATCGCGCGTCAGCTCCTGGATCGAGCGGTCGGCGACGATAGCGTGGCTGCCATGCTTGACGTGGCTGTCGGCAAAGACCTTGATGTGCTCGGCCCTGAGCAGCGAGCGGTAGCGCATGGCTTCGGCGGCCCTGCCCTCCATGAAGCCTTCATTGGCGACATAGGCATTGGCCCATTGATTGACGCGGATGAATTTGGCGCCACCGGCCATGGCGATGGCAAAAGCCGGGATCGGCGCATTGGCCAGCACGTTGACGCCAAGCGGAATGCCGGCCGCGCGCGCGATCCGGTCGGTGACGACGGACATGAAGCCTGTCGTCTCGGGGCCGATATCCTCGGGCTTGGAGAACGGCACGTCGCCGTGATTTTCGATGATCAGCCCATGCAGCCCGCCTTCCACGCAAGCTTCGGCGTCGCGCATGCAGGCGTCGTAGATCGCATCCATCGCAGCCCCCCGATAGCGCGGCGCGCCCGGAAAGGCCGGGCAATGGATCATGCCGATCAGAACCTTGTCCCTGCCGAAGATATCCCTGATGGCGTGGGACGGCCTGTCCGAAATTTCCTGCATCTCATTCCTCCCTTTCCAATTCCGCGCGCGGTAAAATCACGCCTGCTTTTCAGTGAGCCAGCCAAGGATGTTCTTCCAGAGCCGGCCGTAGCCTTCCCATTCACAGAAAGCAGGCGAGAGCCAGTGCGGGCCGATATCCGACGTCCAGGCGGCTGTCCGCCCCGTGCCATGCGTGCCGACGACGAGCAGCGGGTGACCGCCCTGATCCTCAGGCAGGCGCGCGACGATTTCAACGTCGGCACGATCTCGCACTTCGACCTCGTTGACGCCGAGAAGCACCGGCCAGGCGCCTTCGAGACCCTGCATCGTCGGATGATCAGGCTTCACCACTTCGGCAACCGTGCCCTCGGGGATCTCGACGCGGTCGTCATAAGTCAGGCACAAGACGGGCAGCGTGTCTTCGACGGGGGTGCGCCGCCAGCGGGCCTTGCCGTCGATGCCCTGGAAGGAGAAGTACCCACCGACCATCAGCAGGCCGCCGCCCTTCTCCACCCATGCCTTCAGAAGCTTCAGGCGGTTCGGCACCGTGCGCGAATGCAGCCACACATCCGGCGGCAGCAGCAGCGAGTTGGCGCCGATATCGGAGAGAATGATGGCGTCGTAGGCGTCGAGCCCCGCCATGTCGAAGGGGAATTTCTCCACCGCCTCGTGCGCCGGCATATAGGTGAGTTCGAAGGCGCTGCCGGCGAGCGCCTTCACCAGCGGTTCGGCGCCGAGATGGAAGGTGACGCTGCCGAACTGGTCGAAGCCTTTGTAATGCGTGGCGGAGCTGACCCAGCTCTCGCCGACAAGGAGGATTTTCTTGGTCATGGTCTGCGTTTACCCGTGATCGATTAAATGGATGGAGCTAGGCTCCGGCGTGAAAGACGCGACGTGGATTGCTGCGCATCATCTCGTCGAGAACCGTCCTGTCGAGGCCGTGCCGCTGAAGACGGGGAAGGAAGTGGCGAAGGATATAGGCGTAGCCATTGCCGCCATAATGCGTCAGCATCATCTTCAGAAAGACGTCGTGCGACAGAAGAATCCGGTCGAGATACCCGGCCTCGACGAGACGCACGATCGCACGCGCCGCCTCCTCGTCGCTCGGGCATTGCACCTGCTGGTCGGCATAGAAGAAATCCATGCCGATCATGTCGTATTCGATGAAGGCGCCGCGCTCTGCCAGCTCGCTCTGATAGGCGATGTCGTCATGCGAGGGGTTCATGTGGCAAAGGACGGTGTGGCTGAGATCTGCTCCTTCTTCGGCAACCACGTCGAGCACGCGGTGGCCGAGACGGAACCAGCCCGGCAGATGCACCATCAGCGGAAGTCCGGTCAGCACCTGCGCCCGGGCAGCACCGCGCAGCGATTTCTCCTCCTCGGCGGTGAAATCCGAGGAGACGCCGATCTCGCCGATCAGGCCGATCCTGACGCCCGTGCCGTCGACGCCTTCCCTCGCCTCGCGAACGATCTCTAGCGCAATGTCATCGACGCTCATCGCGGCGACGCCTTCCGGATGCGAGGAGCCGAGGTAATAACCCGCCCCCATCACGATGTTGAGGCCTGATGCTTCGGAGATACGCCGGAGCGCCAGCGGATCACGGCCGATGCCCTTGCAGGTCGGTTCCACCACGGTGCGCCCGCCCGCCGTGGCGAAATCCCTGAGTTCGGCCACCGCCAGCTGTTCGTCGTCGAGCGTGATATTGTGCTTGTTGACGAAAGGATCCTGCCTGAGTTCGCCGAGGATCTCCATGCAGACGAAGCTTTCGGCCAGATATTGCCGCTCCGGTGTCTTCGGCGCGTGCCACCAGCAGCGGCAGTCGTTGAGGATATGCTCGTGCATCAGCGTCACGCCGAGCGCATCCACCGAAATCGGACCGGTGACGGCCATCACCTTGCCCGACCGGACATGCGCTTCGGACAGGCTTTCTGCTGTCGGCTCGCTCATCGCTTCATCCTTTCCTGCCTAGCCGGAAATGGAAATTGGCCGTGAAGATGCGCGTGTTCAGCCAGATGGCCACGAGAATGATGGCGCCGGTGACGATCTGGGTGAAGAACGGCGATATGTGCATCAGGATCAGGCCATTGCCGATGACGGCGATGGTCAGCGTGCCGAGCACGGTGCCGAGAATCGTGCCGCGTCCGCCCATCAGCGACGTTCCGCCGAGCACGACGGCCGCAATCACCTGCAGCTCGAAACCGACGGCGGCATTGGACGAACCGGAGCCGAGGCGAGCGGCGATCAGCAGGCCGGCGACCGCGCAGGCGACGCCGGAGATGATATAGACCGAGGCGATGATCCATTTGGCGGGCATGCCGACACGCCGAGCCGCCTCCATGTTGGATCCAACAGCCACGACCTGCCGGCCATATTTCGTCGCGGTGATGACGACATAGCCCAGAATGGCGATGATGACGGCGATGATCGCCGGGATCGGGAAGCTCAGGATTTCGCCCCGCCCGAGCGCGAAGAAGCCCGGCGCGTCCTTGATCGGGATGGAATAGCCCTGGGTCAGATAGAGCGCCAGGCCGCGCAGAATCGAGAGGCCGGCAAGCGTGACGATGAAGGCCGGGATGCCCTGATAGGCGACGAACCAGCCCTGGACCAGCCCCATGAAGCCGCCGAGCACGATCATGCCGATGACCACCGACGGCCAGGGAACACCCATCGCCATAACGATCGCCGCGACCGCGTTGATGAGGGCGACCTGCGAGCCGACCGAAAGATCGATGCCGCCGGTGATGATGACGAATGTCATGGCGATGGCGACGATCAGGATGGGCGCAGCCTGCCGCACGATGTTCAGGATGTTGCCGAGCGTGAAGAAGGTTTCGCTGCCGATCGAGAAGAAGATCATGCAGGCCAGGAAGAAGATGGCGATCGACAGGACCTGTGCGTGTTCGCCGAAGAAATCGGCGACGCGCGAGCCGTGGCCGCGTTCCGTATAAGCCGTCATTGTCTGGCTCCTTCACCGACGATCAGCCTGACGAGATCTTCGAGATTGGTGCTGCCGATCTGCCGTTCGGCCACCTTCGTGCCCTCGTACATCACCGCAATTCGGTCACAGACCCGGAAGAGATCCTGCAGCCGGTGGGTAATGAGGATCACCGAAACCCCGTTCGCCTTGACGCGGTTGATCAGGGCCAAAACCGCTTCGACCTCGGCGACGGCAAGTGCCGACGTCGGCTCGTCCATGATCAGCACCTTCGGCTTGAAGGAGGCAGCGCGTGCGATCGCGATCGCCTGACGCTGCCCGCCGGAGAGCTGGGCGACCTTGCCGGTCAGCCTCGGGATGCGGATCTCAAGCGAATCCAGCATCTTGCGGGCTTCGGACAGCATCGTCCTGGTGTCGAGAAACGGCCCGCGGCTGAGTTCGCGGCCGAGGAAGAGATTGCCTACGACATCGATATGGTCGCAGAGACTGAGATCCTGGAACACCATTTCGATGTTTCTGCCACGCGCATCCGCGGGGCCGGAGAAGCGAACCTCTTCGCCTTCCATGGTGATGGTGCCGGCATCGGGAATGTAGGTTCCCGAGATGATTTTCGTCAGCGTCGACTTGCCAGCGGCGTTATCGCCGACAAGGCCCAGGCATTCGCCGGGGAAGATGTCGAGATCGACGCCGCGCAGGGCCTGGTGCGAGCCGAACGACTTGCGGATACCGCGCAGCGAGATGCGCGGGTCGGATCGGGTGCCGCCGGATATTCCGGTTCCGGAGGGAGCGACCCCTCCGGAACCGGCGGCAGCGATGTCACGCTGTCCGCTTTCGATCATTTGAAGACGGCCCGGTACGGCTCGACATTCTCCTTGGTCACGATGGTGATCGGCACCGAGATCGTCTTGGTGACGGCTTCGCCGGCCGAGGCCTTGACGAGCGCGTCGACGGCGGCACCCCCCATTGCGGCCGGATCCTGCTGGACGACGGCGACGACGAAGCCGGCATCGATGCCGGCAATGGCTTCGGCAGTCAGATCCCAGCCGAACACCTTGATCTTATCCTGCTTGCCCTGGCTCTGGACGGCGGCGATCGCCCCCATCAGGGCCGGCTCGCCGGTGGCGTAGATCGCGGTCAGGTCAGGATTGGCGGTGATCAGGTTTTCTGCCGCCGCAAGGGCGTTGTCCTGGATGTTCTGCCCGTCGACGACGCCGGCCATTTCAATGCCGTCGACGCCTTTCAGGGTCTTCTCGAAGCCGTCCTGGCGGATATTCTGGATGAACGAGTTCAGCGCTCCGACAACGCCGAGCTTGGCCTTGCCGCCCATGTTCGCCTTGACGTAGTCGAGGAAATATTTGCCCATATCAGCGCCGGCCGCGGCATTGTCCACGCCGATCTGCGCCTTCTGCGGGCCGTCCGGCAGGATGGCGTCGATGGCGACGACAGGAATGCCGGCATCGGCCGCCTGCTTGACCGCCGGCATGATGCCGTTGACGTCGATCGCCACGACGGCAAGGCCGGAGACCTTTTCCTGGACGTAGGTTTCGATCGCACTGTTCTGCGCGGTCGTTTCGTTGTTGGCGTTGAAGATCACCAGTTTGACGCCGGCGGCGTCAGCCGCCTTCTGGGCGCCCTCATTCATCTGATTGAAGAAAAGCGCCTGCTGGTTGATCTGCACCAATGCGACGGTCTTCTTTTCCTGTGCCGCAGCGCTGGACAGGCCGATGAAGGTCAATGCCGTGAAGCCGGCGGCGACGATCATCGTTCGTCTTGTCAAATTCAGTGTCATGTTCTCATCCTCTTTTGGTTTTTTGACGTTGCTGATTGTTATTTCGCAGGCGGCGCAACAGAGTTCCGCACCACGATTTCGACAGGCACCAGTTCTTCCGAGGCGGATGGTTTCCACTCGTGCCAATTGGTTTCCAGAAGCAGCTCCAGCGACCGCCGGCCGATCTGGCGCACCGGCTGGCGGATGGCCGTCAGCGGTGGTGCAAAAAGATGAAGCGGACCGACATCGTCGAAGCCGATGACCGAGATGTCATCGGGGATCGAGACGCCTTGGCTTCTGAAGACCTCGACCAGCCCGATGGCGATCTCGTCGGAGCTGGCGAAGATCGCCGTCGCTTTTCGATCGCCGGAGAGATAGTCAAGCGCAGCCGCACGGCCGTATTCGATTGTATATTCGCCGGCATAGCGGTCGGCCCGGGCCTCATCGCCATGCCGTTCCCTGAGCGCCTTCAGCAGGCCGTCATAGCGCCTGCGGGCGCTGATCATGCGCTCGTCGCCGCCGATGAAAAGGACGTGCCGATGGCCCTGCTCGGCCAGGTGCCAGCCGGCAAGATAACCGCCCTGCTCGTTGTCGCAGAACAGCTTCGGCGCCTTCGAATCGGGAATGTCCTCATCGACGATGATGACCTTGCCGCTGCCGTTGATCAGCGCGGCAAGCGCGCCATCGTCGGGGTGGTTGGTGACAAAGATCAGGCCGTCGACGTGATTGCGCTCGATCAACTGCAGATATTCGATCTCGCGCCCCGGCCGGTTGAGCGTCGCGTGCAAGGAGACCGCGAGCTTCTTTTCATCGGCCGCCTGCTCCACGGCGGCGACGAGGGTCGCGAAGAAGGGATTGGCGATATCGGGCACGACGAGGCCGATCGTATCCGAGCGCCCCCTGCTTAACCGCCGCGCATGCGGGTTCGGCCGGTAGTTCAGCGTCTTGATCGCATCCTCGATGCGTTTCTTGGTCTGAAACGGAAGATCGAGGCTGCCGTTGACGAAGCGCGACACGGTGGTGACCGACACGCCGGCGGCCGCCGCAACATCCTTCAAGCTTGGTGTCGTTCCCTTGGCCATTGACTGGACCTATTGTAAAGCGGTTTAGTAAAGCGGTTTACAAGACAATATCGATTGCTCGACGTTGTCAACAGCGATGATCGTGCAGGATTTGTTTTTCTTGCGATCCGATCCAGCTCGACCGGACAGGCCCTCAGGCGATCGTCGGGTCGAGCTTGTCGCGCAGCCAGTCGCCGGTGATGCTTTCGAGATCTGGCTCGACGGCGTCACCCGGTTCGATTTATGACAATTCCAAGCCGACGGGCTGGTGCCTTTATATGACGTGATCCGTCGACGCGTCGAAGAGATGGATCTGGTCCGGATCGACCGAAAGTCCGATCATGTCTCCTGCCTTGACCCTGTCGCGGCGCGTCTCGACGATCGTCAGTTCCGGCTGGGTCTCTGCGACGATGAAGGTCGAGGAGCCGGTCGATTCGACGAAGGCGATCGGCACGTCGAAGCTGCCATGCCCCGGCTCGACGACGCCGATATGCTCCGGCCGGATGCCGGCGATGAGCTTACGTCCGGGCTCGACGGCGCGGGTGATCGCAAGCGTCTGCTTCACCGCGCCGAAGTCCAGGATCAGGCTCTTGCCGCCTTCCGCGGCAATCGCGGGAATGAAATTCATGGCCGGCGAGCCAATGAAACCGGCAACAAACCGGTTCGCCGGCCGGTCGTAGAGGTCGAGCGGCGCGCCCTGCTGTTCGATGATGCCGTCGCGCATGACAACCACATGGTCGGCCATCGTCATCGCTTCGACCTGGTCGTGTGTGACGTAGACGAAAGTTGCGTGCAACCGGTCGTGAAGCGACCGGATTTCCTTGCGCATGTGAACGCGAAGCGCAGCATCGAGATTGGACAGCGGCTCGTCGAACAGGAAGGCCTTCGGATGGCGGATGATGGCGCGGCTCATGGCGACACGCTGGCGCTGACCGCCGGAAAGCTCGCGCGGATAGCGCCTCAGGAGATGCGAAAGACCTGTCGTCGCCGCCACGTCCTCGGCGGCCTTCTTGGCCTCCGCCTTGGCGATGCCGCGGATGCGAAGGCTGTAGGTCAGGTTCTCCTCGACCGTCATATGCGGATAGAGGGCATAGGACTGGAAGACCATCGCGACGTCGCGCTTGCGCGGCGGCACGCCGTTCATCAGCTCGCCGGCGATCCTGAGATCGCCCGACGAAATGCTTTCGAGGCCGGCAAGCGAGCGCAGCAGCGTGGACTTGCCGCAGCCCGAGGGGCCGACGAGCGCGACGAAAGTGCCCTTGGCGATCGAAAGGTCGATGTTCTTCAGGGCGTGGAAGGCGCCGTAATATTTGTTGACGCCTCTGAGCTCGATCTGTGTGGTCATTTGAGGGCTCCAGAGGTGAGGCCGGATACGATGCGGCGCTGCAAGAGAACGAAGATGGCAAGGATCGGCGTCACATACATCGTGGCGTAGGCCATGATGTTGTTCCACTCGTTGGTGTTCGGCCCCATGAAGGAATTGAGACCGACGCTTGCCGGCTGAAGGTCGACTGCCTGGATCATCGACTTCGAATAGACGAATTCGCCGAAGGCCTGCATGAAGATCAGGATGGCGCTGACCAGGATGCCGTTGCGGGCAAGCGGCAGCACGATGTTGAAGAAGGCGCCGACGCGCGAATTGCCGTCGACGAGGGCCGCCTCCTCCAGCTCCTGGGGAACGCTCATGAAGGTGGCGCGCACCAGGATGACGAAGAAGGGCATGCTCTTTGCCGCGACCGCGATGATGACGGCAAGGCGTGGAGTGGAAAGCAGGCCGATCTGCGAGAAGCCGACGAAGATCGGCGTAATCATCAGCGATGCCGGCAGGACCTGCAGCATCAGGATCAGGAACAGGCCGATATCCACCCAGACATTGCGGTATCTGGCGAGCACATAGGCACAGCCGACACCGAGCAGGGTGATGAGCGCCATGGAGCCGAGAGCGATGACCAGCGAGTTCCAGAGATATCGGCCCATGTCGCGGCTTTCCCAGACATAGGCATAGGTGCCCCATTGGGGTGCCGTCGGCCAGAAGCTCGGCGGCGTCGCGAACATCTCCGAGCCGCTTTTCAGCGCTGTGATGTACATCCAGTAGAGCGGGAACAGATAGATCGCCGCCATGACGATCGATATGGCGAGCATCAGGCGGTCGCGGTTCGTCGTAATCATCCCCGCACCTCGTGGCGTGTGGACCGGACATAGACGACGGACGCGAACATGACGAAGACGATCATGATGACGGAGATCGTTGCGCCCTTGGCGAAGTCGTATTGGCGGAAGGAGAGATCCCAGGCCCAGTATTGCGTGACATTCGATGAATTGTTCGGCCCGCCCGACGTGATCGCGGCGAAGAGATCGAACTGCTGCAAGGTGAAGATCAAGCCAAGTGCGATGATGGCGCCGATGGTCGAGCGCATCATCGGCAGCGTGATCGTCCAGAAGCGCTGCCATACATTGGCGCCGTCGAGTTCGGCCGCTTCGTAGAGATCGGCGGGAATGCCGGCAAGGCCGACGGAAAGCAGGATCATGTTGAACGAGGTGCCGAGCCAGACATTGGCGATGATGACGGCATAGAGCGAATAATGCGGATCCGAGCGCCAGAAGATGTTGCCCGAGATGATGCCGCTTTCCTTCAGAATGAAATTCAGCACGCCGAAATCACCGGAGAGAATCCAGTTCCAGATGGCGCCGACGACGAGGCCGGGCATCACCCACGAGACGAGGAACAGGCCGCGCATCCATGAGGCGCCGGGAAAATTGACCCAGAAGAACAGCGCCAGGCCGAAGCCGATCAGGAACTGGCCGGCGATGGAGCCGACGACGAAGATGACGGTGTTGTAGAGGATCGGCAGCGTTTCCGGCTGCGCGAAGAGGTCGGTATAATTCTTGAAGCCGACGAAGGGACGCGAGAAGGTCCCGAGGCTGAACATGTCGACCTCCTGGAAGCTCATCACGACATTGTAGATCAGCGGCAGCCCCGCCATCAGGAACAGAAAGCCGAGCGGGAAAGCGACTAGCACGATATCGAAACCGCGACCGTCCCTGACGCTCATCAGGATCCTTTTCATGCGTCCTCCGATACTCCGAACGGGGCCGCCTGGCGCATGATGCGGAAGACGGCCCCTGCCGGGAGGAAATGATGGGATGAACCGAGGTTCATCCGGTTAAAAGACGCGTTGCTTCCCGTTCCTCTTCTCCCCGCTGGGGAGAAGAGGGAGCAAGCGGCTCGCTCGCAGCCAATGATCAGCCTAGTACTGCCTTGATCTTGTCGGCTGCCTGGTCGAGCGCGTCTTTCGGGCTCATCTGGCCGGTCAGTGCTGCCTGGATGGCGTCCTGGATCGCCTTGGAGATCTTCGGCCATTGCGGATGCGGGCCGCGCGGCTTGGCGTATTTCAGCTGTTCGAGGAAGACCTTGAGGGCTGCATCCTTCAGCGGCTGGCCGGTCTCGGGGATCGAGATGTCGGAACGGGCCGGAAGCTGGCCGAAGTTCTTGAACATCTTGTCGTCCTGCGAGGCGAAATATTCGAGCGCCTTGAAGGCTTCGGCCGGATGTTTGCTGGTGGCGAAGATCGCCCAGTTGAAGTCGCCCATGGCCGAGGAGCGTTCAGCCCCTTCCTTGGGAACCGGGAGCAGCGTGACGCCCCAGTCGAACTTCGCTTCCTGCGTCATGCGGTCGAGCTCCCACGGACCCGAGATCGCCATTGCTGCATTGCCGGAATTGAAGGTGCCGGTCGAATCCCACTGGCCGCGCGTCAGCGTATCGGGAGAAGCGAGCTTCTCGTCCATGATCGTCTTCCAGATCCCGAGCGCCTTCACTGCGCCCTCGGCATTGATGTGCTCATAACTGCCGCCGCCCATCTGGGCCCAGGGAAGGAACTGGAAGGTGCCCTCCTCGTTGGCCTTGGCCGAGAAGGCGAGACCGTAGACGTTCTTGGCGGGGTCGGTCAGCTTGCGCGCGTCTTCGACGAGCTCGTCCCAGGTCTGCGGCGGCTTCGCCGGATCGAGGCCCTTGGCCTTGAACATGTCCTTGTTGTAGTAAAGCGCGATCGTGTTGGTCGCCTTCGGCACGCCAAAATACTTGCCGTCCCACTCGACCGATTTCAGCGGGCCGGGGAAATAATTCTCCGGCTTGATGACGGTCGACTTGGCGATCATGTCGGTAAGATCGAGGAAGGCGCCGCGCGACGAGAACAGCGCATGCTCCGGATTGTCGACGGCGATGATGTCGGGCGCCTGGCCGGTGGCGTAAGCGCGCATGGCCTCGGTGACGACGTCGTCGAACTGGATCAGCCGGTATTCGATCTTGATGCCATTGTTCTGGGCGTTGAACTCTTTGACGAGGTTCGGCGCTGGCTGGGTGTCTTTGTCCAGCGACCAGAGCGTCAGCGTGACGTCCTCAGCCCTGGCCGAAAGACCAAACAGCGAGACGCCTGCAAGCGCTAGAGCGCCCAGAATTGCATATTTGCGGATAGCCATGATTCTCCTCCTTTGTGGTTATCCCCGTTTCCGGCAATTCCTCCTTGCCGGAAACGATATCATCAGATGGGATCGACGACGAATTCGCCGCCCCGGGCATGCTTGAGGTGGTTCAGCGCATAGACCTGGCCGGTCATTTCAAGCGCGTCGCGATAGACCGGGTCGTGCCAGCCTTCGATGTCGATCGAGCCGGACCAGCCGGCAAGACGCAGCTCGGAAATGATGTCAGTCCAGTTGCTGTCGCCGAAGCCCGGCGTGCGCATGAAGACGAACTTCTCCCTGCCGAAGATACCGTGTTCCTTGATGACCTCCCAGCGGATGGTCGCGTCCTTGCCGTGGACATGGAAGAACTTGTGCGCCCATTTGCGGATCTGCGGCAAAGGGTCGATCAGATAGACCATCTGATGGCACGGCTCCCACTCCAGCCCGATATTATCGTCCGGCGTCTCGTTGAAGATCAGTTCCCAGGCATCCGGATTATGCGCAATGTTCCAGTCGCCGGTCGCCCAGTTGCCGTCCATGGCGCAATTCTCGAAAGCGATTTTGACGCCCTTGTCGGCCGCCCGCTTGGCGAGTTCGCTCCAGATCTGCTTGTAGCGAGGCAGGCTGTCGGTCAGCGGCTTTCCGCGGATGCGGCCGGTGAAGCCGGCAACGCAGGTGGCGCCGAAGTGATGGGCATTGTCGATGCAGTGCTTCCAGCCCTGCAACGTCTCGAGGTCGATAGTGGTCTCTTCCAGCGGATTGCCGAACATGCCGAGCGTCGAGATGGTAATGTCGCGGTCGCCGATCGCATCGAGGCAGCGCTTGCCGAGTTCGGCAAGGTCCTGGCCTTTGGTCGTCTGCCAGAAGAAGGGTTCGAAGCTTTCGAAGCCCATGTCGGCGATCTCGCCGATGCGGGCTGCGGCATCGCCCTTGTTGCCGCTGACCATAGTGCCGATACGAATGGATTTTGCAGGGTTGCTCACGTCACTTCATCCTATGCTGAAATTTCGACGCGCCTGCCCGTCTTCGCGCTTTCGATTGCGCCGAAGACCATGGCGAGGCTTCTGATATTGTCGGAATTGACCGTCTCGGGCTGTTTGCCGGTGCCGATCGCCGCGATGAAGTCGGCGATGACGCTGGCGTGGCCATGGGTTTCCTCGTCATGTTCCGGACCGGGAACGTTTACGGCAGCAGAGCCGTGCAAAAGGCCGGGCTCTTCGCCGGCTACAGCCGCCTTGAAGCTCTCCTCGCCATCCCAGGTGAGCATTCCCTTCGAGCCGACGAGGCGCCACTGGCTTTCCCAGCTGGTGCGCTCGCCCTCGGCGCACCAGGAGCCGCGATAGGTGAAGACGATGTCGTCGGAAAATTCGAAGATGGCATTGGCCGAGGCGCCGTGCCGGTACCATGAACCCTTCGGATTGCGCTCGACGCAATAGACGGTAAGCGGCTTCCTGTCGGCGACGTAGCGCGCCGCATCGAAAGTGTGGATCGCCATGTCGAGAAGCAGGACGTTGTCCATATCTTCGCGGAAGCCGCCGAAATGCGGCGCCAGGAAGAAGTCGCAATGGATGCCGGTGAGTTCGCCGATCGCGCCGCTTTCGACGAAGCGACGCAAGCGCCTGACGCCTGATATGAAGCGGCGGTTCTGGATGACGGCATGGATGCGGCCGGTCTCGGCGGCAAGATCGACCAGAGCGGCGCCCTCGGCAAGCGAGGCCGCCATCGGCTTTTCGCTGAGCACATGGCAGCCGGCCTTGAGTGCGATGGAAACGACGTCGTAGCGTGCAGCCGGAATGACGATGTCGAAGACCAGGTCGGCCTTTGTGGCCGCGATGACTTCGGACAGGTCCGAACCGATGACGGCGCCATCAAGGCCGAACTCCGCAGCAAGCTTTTCGGCCGTCTCCCGGCTCAGGTCGACAAGGCCGACGATGGTGATGGAATCGGCCAGCAGAGGATTGGAAGCGATGGCTCGCAACCAACCTTTGGACATAGCTCCGCACCCGCACAGAATGGCACTGAATTTCACGATTTCCTCCAGGGGAACGGTGTCAACTCTCCTCGTGACACGCACTCCGTAAACGTTTACGACTGTATGCGGAAACATTTTGCGGTGTCAATAGAGGCAAAATGGGAAATTGCGGACGGGAGGAAAATCGTCAGCGATGAAGGGGATTCACCAGCTTGCCGAACACTTGAATATCTCGATCGGCACGGTCTCCCGCGCGCTGAACGGCAAGCCCGATGTCAATGAGGAAACCCGCCGGCGGGTGCTGGCGGCGGCCGAGGAACTCGGCTACGTCGCCAACCAGTCTGGGCGGAGCCTGAGGCAGGGGGAGACGAAGGTTATCGGGTTGATGATCGAATCCAGCAAGGAGACGGTCGAGAACGCCGACAACTTCTTCCTCGGCGTCACCAGCGGCCTGCAGAGCGTCTTTACGCGCCACAAGCTCGACCTCCTCATGTTGCCCTGCCCGAGCGACGAGGACCCGCACGAATATCTGAAGCGGATGGTGGCGCGGCGCATCGTCGATGCGATGATCATCTCGGACACGCAGCGCGTCGATCGGCGCATTGATTTTCTGTCGAGGGCGAAGATCCCCTTCGTCGCGCTCGGCCGCAGCCTTTCGGCCGGCAATTTTCCATGGATCGATCTCGATTTCGAGGGCGTGGCCGACCATGCCGTCGAGCGGTTGATCGCGCTGGGCCACCGTCGGATCGCGATCACCGCGCCGTCGGGCGAGGCCAACCTCGGCTATCTCTTTATCGATAGCTATCGCCGGGCGCTTGAGCGGCACGATATTGTCTTCGACCCCTCGCTCGTCATTCGCGTCAAGTCGAGTGAACAGGGCGGCTATCAGGCGGCTCATGAACTGCTGCTGCTCGAAGAGCGGCCGACGGCAGTGATCCTGATCTACGAGTTGATGGCGATCGGCCTTTATCGCTGCCTGATGGAATCGGGCGTCATGCCCGGCCGTGACCTTGCGGTGATCGGCTTCCGCGACGCTCCGCGCGCACGGTTCCTGCAGCCCTCGCTCAGCTGCTTTCGCATGTCGCTCTACGATCTCGGTGTCGAACTCGGCCGCATGCTTCTCGCCAACATGCCGGTCTATCGAGAGTTTTATCCAGGCAACGGGCGCAATATTATCTGGCCGCTCGAACTGATGGCGGGCGAAAGCGACGCATTTCGGGTTGGGGTCATGGCCTGAACGCGATCGGCTTGCTTCCGGAAAGCAGAAGCGAGGCCCCTTCATGTACCTGATGCAAAGAACCGGTTCTCCGGCCGCGGCAATCCGAGATGCTCGCGCAGTGTCGTGCCTTCGTATTCGCTGCGGAACAGGCCGCGGCGCTGCAGCTCCGGAACCAACCGTTCGGTGACGTCGAGGAGACCCTGGGGCAGATAGGGGAAGACCACGTTGAAGCCGTCCGAACCTTCCTCCTCCAGCCAGCTTTCCATCTCGTCGGCGATGCTGGCCGGCGTGCCGACGAAGGCAAGGCCGGCATAGCCGCCATAACGCTGCGCCAGCTGCCGCACCGTCAGATTTTCTTCCGCGGCAAGTTTCAGCACCTGGGCGCGGCCGGTCTTGCTGGCATTGGTGTCGGGAATATCGGCCGGCAGCGGTGCGTCGGGATCGAAACCCGAAGCGTCATGGCCGAGCGCGATCGAAAGCGAAGCGATGGCGCTGTCATAATGCACCAGGCTGTCGAGCGTGGCGCGTTTGGCGCGAGCCTCCTCGATGCTGTCGCCGACGATGACGAAGGCGGCGGGCAGGATCTTCAGATGGTCGCGGTTGCGGCCGATGGCTTCCATGCGGGCTTTAATATCGGCATAGAGCGCCTTGCCGGCGGCAAGATCGCGCGGCGAACAGAAGACCATCTCGGCGGTTTCCGCGGCAAGCTGGCGGCCGGGGTCCGACTGGCCGGCCTGGACGATGACGGGCCAGCCCTGCGGCGGCCGGGCGATATTGAGCGGCCCACGCACGCTCAGTTCCTCGCCCTTGTGGTTCAGCACATGCATCTTTGCCGGATCGAAGAACAGGCCGCTTTCCCGGTCGCGCATGAAGGCATCGTCGGCGAAGCTGTCCCAGAGCCCGGTTACCACGTCGTAGAATTCCCGGGCGCGATGATACCGCTCGCCATGCTCCACGTGTTCGTCGAGGCCGAAATTGAGCGCGGCATCAGGGTTCGACGTCGTGACGATGTTCCAGCCGGCGCGGCCGCCGCTGATATGGTCGAGCGAGGCGAAACGCCGGGCAATGTGATAGGGCTCGTCGAAGGTGGTGGAGGCCGTGGCGACGAGGCCGATGCGCTCCGTCACCGCTGCCAGCGCCGAGAGCAGCGTAAAGGGCTCGAAGGAGGTCACGGTGTGGCTGCGCCTCAGCGCCTCGACCGGCATGTTGAGCACGGCAAGATGATCGGCCATGAAGAAGGCGTCGAATTTCGCCCGCTCCAACGCCTGCGCGAAGGACTTCAGATGGGCGAAATTGAAATTGGCGTCGGGATAAGAACCGGGATAGCGCCAGGCGCCGGTATGCAGGCTGACGGGACGCATGAAGGCGCCGAGGCGCAACTGCCGTGAACGGGTCATGATTTTCCTCATGGATCGGGCAAGGCGGCCGCCCTGCCCCGCATTGGGCGTTCTTTCTGCAACCGGCGCGGTGACGCACCTGACATCGGTTACGTAGGAGGTCGCCGTCGTCAAAACGAGACCGGGAGCGCCAGTTCTGGGCAGGAATTTTATCGCTTCCCAGGCGACCACGTCGCACGAGTGCCGGACCGCAACACTAATGGCGGCGGTCCAAGCCTGATAAGCAAACACTTTTCATTTTCCATCGCATCTATAGAATTTGTGCTCTTATCTCGACGCTTAATTTCTTTCACCGATAAGCTCGTCAGAATTGGAGACATCGATGAACACCGTGCTGAGGCAAGCAGATCAGATCCGGCCCGTGGCCGACCGTATCGGCAGCGATGATGAGGCGATCGCCACCGCCCGCAGACTGGCGGCACAATTTGCCGCACGCGCAGCCGAGCGCGACGCCGAGCGGATCCTGCCATTTAGCGAACTGGATCTTCTCGCCCAGTCCGGCCTTCTGGCGATCACCGTGCCAGCGCAATATGGCGGGCTTGACGTCTCCAACGCCGTGCTTGCCGAGATCACCGCGATCCTGTCTGAGGCGGACGGTTCGATCGGCCAGATCCCGCAGAACCATTTCTATATTCTCGAGGCGCTCAGAACCGACGGCGGCGAGGAGCAGCAGCGCTATTTCTTCGGCCGGGTGCTGGCCGGCGACCGTTTCGGCAATGCGCTTTCCGAGCGCGGCACGAAGACGGTCGGCCACTACAACACGCGCATCACCCGCGACGGTCCGGGTTACCGGATCAACGGCCGCAAATTCTATTCGACCGGCGTCCTCTTCGCCGATTGGATCACCATCTTTGCGCTCGATCCGGAGGATCGGCTGACCATGGCCTTCGTGCCGAAGGGCACCGAAGGCGTCGAGATCGTCGACGACTGGGACGGCTTCGGCCAGCGCACCACCGGCAGCGGCACGACCATCCTCGACAATGTCTATGTCAGCGCCGATTCCGTTGTCTTCCATCACAAGGGTTTCGAGCGGCCGACGACGATCGGCTCGGTCGGCCAGATCATCCATGCTGGTGTCGATCTCGGTATTGCGCGGGCGGCCTTTGCTGAAACGCTGGAGTTCGTCAGGACGAAATCGCGCCCCTGGATGGATAGCGGCCTTGAGCGTGCCTCCGACGATCCGCTGACGATCGCCAAAGTCGGCCAGATCGCCATCCGGCTGGAAGCCGCAACGGCTCTGGTGGAGCGCGCAGGGCACAAGGTCGATGCCGCGCAGGTCGAGACGACAGAGGAAAAGGTGGTCGCGGCGACGCTTGCGGTTGCCGCCGCCAAGGTGCTGACCACCGAAGTGGCGCTCGAGGCCTCGAACACGCTTTTCGAGCTTGCCGGGACCTCGTCGGTGCAGGCTGGCCTCAACCTCGACCGCCATTGGCGCAATGCCCGCACCCATACGCTGCACGATCCCGTGCGCTGGAAATACCACGTCGTCGGCAACTACCATTTGAACGGTGTAACGCCGCCGAAGAACGGCGCGCTCTGAGATCTCCCTCTCTTCCAAACGAAAACCCCATTGCCGGTGCCGGCAATGGGGTTATTCATTTTCGATGACAGCGTGGCAACCTCAGCTATAGAGGCTGACCTCCGGTATCTTGTCGTTCAGCACGAATTCACCGACTTCCTTCGCCTTGTAGAAGACCGGATCGTGCAGCGTGTGCGTGCGCACATTGCGCCAGAAACGGTCGAAGCGGTATTTGTCGGCCGTCGAGCGCGCGCCCGTCAGCTCGAAGACGCGCGAGGTGATGTCGAGCGAAACATGAGTGGCGTGGACCTTGGCGGCATAGGCTTCCGCCGCCGCCTCGCCGCGCTCGCGTGCGGTCACATCGCTGCCGCGAGCAAGGCCCGCCTGCACGGCTGATGCCGCACTGTCGGCAAGGGCCGCCGAAGCCTTCAGCGCGGCGGTGAATTCGCCGACGCGTTCGAGGATATAGGGATCGTCCGCTGCCCGCTCGACACCTGATGTGATCCACGGCCGGGTTGTCGTGCGGACGTAATCGACGGCCGCCTGCAGCGCGCCCTCGGCGGTGCCGAGATAAAAGTTGACGAAGACCAGCTGGATGAACGGCGTATTGAAGGTCGACAGAACCGGCGGCGCCACATCGGGTGCAGCGGGCGCACCGACGAAATCCTCCTCGTAGACGGGGAAGTCGCGGAACTCGACGCTGCCGCTGTCGGAGAGGCGCTGGCCGATATTGTCCCAGTCGTCGTTGGCGACGTAGCCTGGACGATTGGTTGGCACGGCGAAGCCGGCGATCTTGTCGTCGAGCGCCGCATTGGCATTGATATAGTCGGAGACCCGCGCCGCCGTGGAGAAGGACTTGCGTCCGTTCAACACATAACCGTTGCCGCGACGGGTGAGCACCAGCCCGGGATCGCGCGGATTGACGGCTGCACCCCAATAGAGGTTCCTGGCGACGGTATCGCTGCCCAGCGCATGGGCGCGTGCGGCATCGAGGGCCCAATAGATGTACTGGCTGTTGACATAGTGGTAGCCGAGCAACTGGCCGATCGAGCTCTCGCCACGGGCGAGGATACGCACCAGCCTCAGCCCGTCGACCCAATCGAGGCCGCCGCCGCCGATTTGCGTGGGATGCAGCGCATTGAGCAGCCCGGCATTTTTCAACTTGATGATTTCGGCAAGCGGCGGGCGGCCTTCGCGGTCGAGGTCTGCGGCGCGCCTGGAAAGGTCGGCAGAGATCTCCTCGGCACGGGCAAAGAGGTCTTCGCGCGTCGGGTTGCGGCTGGCCGCGAAGATGACATTGGACTGGCTCATGGGCGGAACTCCAATTCTCCAAAAAGATGATCCGGCGGAAGCCGCAGAGGCTTCCGCCGGAAGGATCGAAGTGCGTAGTCTCAGAACAGCTTGTCCGGGATCCAGCTGGCGGTTGCCGCATCGCTCGTGCTGAAGGCCGGGATCTTTTCGGCCAGTTCCTCGATCGTCTTGACGCCGGCTGCGCGCAGGCTTTCCTGCGTCAGAAGCGTCGGCTTCACGGTGATCTGGTGAGGAACCGTCTGCCCGGCGATCTCAAGGGCGGCGGCGCGAATGGAGACGGCGCCGACGACGGCCGGATTGGTTGCAACGGTCGCGACCCAGGGGCTGCCTTCCTCGGTGATTTCCTGGATATCGGCCGTAGAGACGTCGGCGGAATAGATCTTCAGCTTGCTTGCTATGCCGAGGTCGTTGGCGGCGAGCTTCACGCCGCGGGCGAATTCGTCATAGGGAGCGAAGACGACTGAAATATCGGGATTGGCGGTGAGTGCGGCCTTCGCCTGGTCGGCGGTCGAGGTCGCCGTCGTGTCGCTGACATTGCCGAAGCGGGCCTTTTCGACCACGTCTTTATTGTCCGACTTGAACTTATCCCAGACCTCGTTGCGGCGATCGAGCGGCGCAAAGCCGGCGACATAAACGTAGCCGGCGTTGAAGCTGCTACCGTTGTCCTTTACCACCTGTTCTAGTGCCAACGAGGCAAGCTCGTGATCGCTCTGCTCCACCTGCGGAATCTTGGGATTGTTGAGGTTGACGTCGAAGGCCACGACCTTGATGCCCTTGTCGAGCGCCTGCTGCACGACGTCGCCGAGCGATTCCGGCAGGCCGTGGTCGATGACGATCCCGGAGACGCCGAGATTGATCGCCTGCAGGATCTGTTCTCGCTGCTCGGCGGCGTCCTGCCGTCCGGGGAAGACGCGCAGGTCGATATCCAGCGCCTTGGCCTGGGCTTCAGCCCCAGCCTGGTAAGCTTGGAAGAAGTCACCGGCCGAGATGTAGCTGATCAACGCTACTTTGACGCCGCCCTTGTCGAAAGGGGCAGGAGCGCCGGACAGACCATCGGCTTTTGCGCCTTGTATGAAAATGAATGGAATGACGGCGGCAGACAGTGCGAGCCGTGCGAGGGATTTCATCGTCGCGTTCCTTTAGCAATCGGGAGCGTCGTCTGACAGGTGTGACAGCCCTCGCGACGCGTCAGATTATTTAGATATAATCTCTATGTTTTTAGTAGAGTAAATGATCCGATTTTACGGGCTGCGGGAGATTCTTTGTTTCCCGAGGACAGTTTGTGAGGGAAAGGCGTGCCTGGAGTTCGACCGCCCGGACAGGGCACACTCCCGCTTCGAATGCAGTCCCGGACACTATCGATGCCGCTTCTTCACATTGAAAATATCACCCGCAGTTTCGGGTCGACGCGGGCTCTTGCCGGTGCCGATCTTTCGATGGAGCGCGGTGAGATCGTGGCGCTGATGGGTGCAAACGGCGCAGGCAAATCGACGCTGGTCAAGATCCTTTCCGGCGTACTTCCGGCCGATGGCGGCACGGTCAGTCTCGATGGCCACCCCTTTGCGCCTCGCAGCCCGGCCGAAGCGGCAAAGGCCGGCGTCGTCACGGTGCATCAGTCGACGGATCTCGTCGGCGCGGCCGGCCTGAGTGTTGCCGATGCCCTGCTTCTCAAACGGTTCGCCGATCGCAGCACGCCCTTCTTCGTCTCGCGCGCCGGCATCCGCCGTGCCGCTCAGTCCATGCTCGATGCCGCCGGCTTCAGCCTGCCGTTGGACCGTGATTTCGGCGAACTCACCAGCGCCGACCGGCAACTGGTGGCAATCGCCCGCGCGCTTGCCAACCGCGCCGACCTCCTCATCCTCGACGAGCCGACGGCGAGCCTTTCCGGAGAGGAAAGCCGCCGCCTCTTCGATATTCTGCTTAGGCTTCGCAAGCGCGGCCTGGCGATCCTCTATATATCGCACCGTACAGCCGATCTTGAAGCCATCGCGGACCGCGCGCTCGTCATGCGCGGCGGCCGCGTCGTCGGCACCTTTTCGCGGCCGATCGATTTTTCGAGCGCCATCGAGACGATGATCGGCCGCAGACTGGAGGCAGCCCGGCCGGATGCGCGGCCTGCGACCGGTCCGGCGATTTTCGAGATGCGTGATATCAGCCTGCTCCCTGAAGCCGCATCCTTCGATCTGTCATTGCATGAGGGCGAGGTGGTCGCGGTGACCGGTGTGCTCGGCGCCGGTAAGAGCCGGCTGCTCCAGGCGATCTTTGGCGTGACTGCGCTTGCCGGCGGTACGATGTCTCTCGACGGCCGGCCGTACCGGCCGAAAAGCCCGACCGAAGCGATCGCCGCAGGTGTGGCGATGGCGGCCGAAGACCGTCATCGCTCCTCGCTGATGCCGCCGGCATGGCCCGGTAATTCATTATCGGCGACGATCAGCCTACCGCATCTTGGCAAATGGTATCCGCACGGTTTCCTTGTCGGCGGCCGCGAGCGACGCGAGGCCGAACAGGCGATCACTCGTCTCGGCATCAAGGCCGCGGGTCCACTCGCCTCGATCTGGTCGCTGTCGGGCGGCAACCAGCAGAAGGCGGTGATCGCCCGCTGGGAGGCGGAACCGAGCCGGCTGCTGCTGCTCGACGAACCCTTCCAGGGTGTCGACGTCGGCGCCCGTCACGACATCATCCGGGCAATTCGCGCCCGCACCGACCGGGCGACGCTGATCGCGACCTCCGATCCTGAGGAGGCCCATGAGGTGGCCGACCGCATCCTCGTCATCGACCGCCACGTGCTGGGGCCCGCGGCAGACGGGGTCGCTCTTGCCTCCGCTATCCAGGGAATATCCGCATGACGACGATCGACGACGACACTCTTCCACAGCCAAGCGCCCGGCCGAAGGCATCGCCGCAAGCCGATCACGGCCGTCTCGCCGCCCTCGGGGCGTTCCTCCGGGCAGGCGCGGTGTTCATCCTGCTGGCACTGCTCATCGTCGGCTTCACCATCGCCCAACCCGCCTTCATCAACATCGCCAATCTGATGAGCATCCTGCAGGCGGTGTCCGTCGTCGCCATTCTCGGCGCCGGCGTCACCGTCACACTTGCTGTCGGCGGTTTCGACCTGTCGATCGGCGCGGTCGCCGCATCGAGCGTGATGGCGGCGAGTTACGCGATGATCGTCTGGCGCCTTGATGCCTATGCGACGGTGCCGCTCGTGCTCGCCTTTGGCGCCCTGATCGGCCTCGTCAACGCCTTCCTCATCGTCCGCCTGAAGGTGCCGGATCTCCTGGCGACGCTGGCGATGATGTTCCTGCTTTCGGGCCTGCAGCTGATCCCAACCGCCGGCCGATCGATTTCCGCCGGCCTCACCCTGCCCGACGGGTCGAAGGCGACCGGCGCCTACGACCCGGCTTTTCTGCTGATTGGCCGCTACAGCATCCTCGGCACCCTGCCCGTCTCCGTGGTGCTGATGGCGGTGGTCGCCGTCGCACTCTTCATTCTCACTGAACGCACCCGCATCGGCCGATTGTTGTTTGCGACCGGCGGCAATGAGGTCGCGACCCGGCTTGCCGGCGCGTCCACAGTCCGGCTGAAGACGCTCGCCTATGTCATTTCAGGCACGCTGGCATCGCTGGGCGGCATCGTCATTGCCGCCCGCGTTGGGCGTGGCGATGTTTCCTCCGGCGGCTCGCTGCTGATGGATTCGGTCGCCGCCGCGCTGATCGGTTTTGCCGTCTTCAACCTGCGGCGTCCAAACGTGCTCGGCACCATTGCCGGCGCCGTCTTCGTCGGCGTGCTGCTGAACGGTCTCACCATGCTGAACGCCCCTTATTACACCCAGGATTTCGTCAAGGGCGCCGTGCTCGTCGGAGCCTTAGCGCTGACCTACGGCCTCGGCCGCAGCAATCCCTAATTCCAAGGAAGAAAGACATGACCCGCGAAATCAGGCTGAACGCCTTCGACATGAATTGCGTCGGACACCAGTCGCCGGGGCTCTGGCGCCATCCGCGTGACAAGTCCTGGACCTACAAGGATCTCGACTACTGGGTGCATCTGGCAAAGACGCTGGAGCGCGGCAAGTTCGATGGGCTGTTCATCGCCGACGTGCTCGGCGTCTACGACGTGCTGAACGGCAATGTCGACGCCGCACTTCGCCATTCGGCGCAGGTGCCGGTCAATGATCCGCTGCAGCTCATCCCCACCATGTCCTACGAGACCGAGCATCTCGGCTTCGGCCTGACGGCGTCGCTCTCCTTCGAGCATCCCTACACCTTCGCCCGCCGCATCTCGACACTCGACCATCTGACCAAAGGCCGTGTCGGCTGGAATATCGTCACCTCCTATCTCAACAGCGGCGCGCTCAATATCGGCCAGCCGGCGCAGACGAAGCATGATGACCGCTACGACCTCGCCGAGGAATATCTCGAGGTCTGCTACAAGCTCTGGGAGGGAAGCTGGGATGACGGCGCGGTCGTCCGCGACCGGGAAACCGGCATCTTCACCCATCCGGAAAAAGTCCATCCGATCCGCCATTCCGGCAGGCATTTCAACGTGCCGGGCATTCACTTGAGCGAACCTTCGCCGCAGCGTACACCGGTGCTCTACCAGGCCGGCGCTTCCAGCCGCGGCAAGGATTTCGCCGGCGCCCATGCCGAATGCATCTTCGTCGCCTCTCCGTCGAAACCCGTGCTGAAGCGTTACGTCGCCAATGTCCGCGAGGCGGCCGAACGCGCCGGCCGCAACCCACGCGAAATCCTTGCCTTCAACCTGCAGACCGTGATCCTCGGCGAAACGGATGCGGAAGCGCAGCGCAAGTTCAACGAATACCGCAAATACGCCTCCTTCGAGGGCGCGCTGACACTGATCTCCGGCTGGACCGGTATCGATTTCGGCCAGTTCGGGCCGGACGAAGTGCTGCGGCACCGCCATACCAATGCGGTGCAATCGGCCGTCGAGACTTTCACCACCATCGATCCCACCAAGGAATGGACGGTGCGCGAAATGGCCGACTGGGTCGGCATCGGCGGGTTCGGCCCTGTCTTCGTCGGCTCGCCACAGACGGTCGCCGATCTGATGCAGGAATGGATCGAAGACACCGATGTCGACGGCTTCAACCTTGCCTATGCCGTGACACCCGAGAGCTTCGAGGATGCCGTCGATCTGCTGGTGCCGGAACTGCAAAAGCGCGGCGTCTACAAGACCGAATATGCCAAGGGAACGCTGCGGGAAAAACTCGGGGGAGCGGGACCGCGGCTCGTCGCGCCCCATCCCGGTGCCGCTTATCGCAATCTCTTCACCGCGCCCGCCCGTGTCGCGGCCAACTGCTGAGCGAATAATGGCTGGGTGACAAAAAATATCTCGCCCAGCCCGACCATTCGAATCTAACCTCTATGACAATTGGCATTTCGCCCTGAATATGGGCACTCGAATTTTACCGATCAGGAGGGATCATGACCGTATCATCCATCTCGCGGCGTACGCTGATGAAGGGCACCGCCCTGCTCCTTGCCTCGACTGCGCTCGCCCGGCAGGCGCTCGCGCAAGCTGCTCCTGCCGGCGGCCGGCTGATCGTTGCGGCCGATTCCGAGCCGAAGAACCTCAATCCTGCCATCGTCGCCTCGAACGGTGTCTTTTTCGTCGCAAGCAAGGTGATCGAGCCGCTCGCCGAAGCGTCGTTCGATGGCAAGGATGGGCTTACGCCGCGCCTCGCCACCTCCTGGGAGGGCTCGGCCGATGGCCTCTCCGTCACCTTCAAGCTCCGCGATGGCGTCACCTGGCACGACGGCAAGCCGTTTACCTCGGTCGATGTCGCCTTCTCGGCGCTCAACATCTGGAAGCCGCTGCAGAATCTCGGCCGCCTGGTCTTGGCCAATCTCGAAGCCGTCGATACGCCCGACGATTACACCGCCATCTTCCGCTTCTCCAAGCCGACGCCGTTCCAGCTGATCCGCAACGCACTGCCTGTTGTCACCAGCGTCGTCGCCAAGCACATTTTCGACGGAACCGATATCGCCACCAACCCGGCCAACAACACGCTCGTCGGCACCGGCCCGTTCAAGTTCGCCGAACACAAGCCGGGCGAATATTACCGGCTGACGCGCAACGAAAATTATTGGGACAAAGACCAGCCGAAACTCGACGAGATCGTCTTCCGCGTGCTGCCCGATCGCGAAGCGGCGGGTTCGGCGCTCGAAGCCGAGGAAATCCAGCTTGCCGCCTTCTCGGCAGTGCCGCTGGCCGATCTCGACCGCATCTCGAAGGTCGCCGGCATCAAGGTGATCTCGAAGGGTTATGAGGCTTTGACCTATCAGCTCGTCGTCGAGATCAATCACCGCCGCAAGGAGCTGGCCGACCTCAGGGTGCGCCAAGCAATCGCCCAGGCGATCGACAAGAAATTCGTGGTCGACACGATCTTCCTCGGTTACGCCGCCGCCTCGACCGGCCCGGTGCCGAAGAATGCGCCGCAGTTCTATACATCAGATGTCGCGGCCTACACGTTCGACACTGCGGCCGCCAACGACATTCTCGACAAGGCGGGTTACAGCCAAGGGCCGGACGGCAACCGCTTCTCGCTGAAGCTCCGTCCCGCGCCCTATTTCAACGAGACGCGCCAGTTCGGCGATTACCTTCGCCAGGCGCTTGCCGTCATCGGTATCGATGCCGAGATCGTCAATGCCGATGCGGCCGCGCACCAGAAGGCGGTCTATACCGATCACGACTTCGACCTCGCCGTCGGTCCGCCGGTCTTCCGTGGCGATCCGGCGATCTCCACCACCATTCTCGTCCAGTCCGGCACCCCTGATGGTGTGCCCTTCTCCAACCAGGGCGGCTACGTCAATCCGGAGCTCGACAAGATCATCAAGCAGGCCTCCGAGACGGTCGACACTGCGGCGCGCACCGATCTCTACCGCAAGTTCCAGCAGCTCGTCGTCGCCGACCTGCCGCTGATCAACGTCGCGGAATGGGGTTTCATCACCGTTGCGCGCGATACCGTGCTCAACGTCGCGGACAATCCGCGCTGGGCCGTTTCGAACTGGGGCGATACCGCGCTGCAATCGTGATAGGATCGGCGGCAATTCTCTTTCAGAGGCTCTCTCCGGCGTGAGACGTGCAATCATCCTCCTGAGGCGCAGGGCGATCAGCAGCATTCCGGTGCTGCTGATCGTGGTGATCTTCACCTTTTTCCTGCTTGAATCCGCCTCGGGCGATGCCGTCGACGCCTATCTCGGCTCGATCGGCGGCGGCGATGCCGCACTTAGGCAGTCACTGCGCGAGAGCTACGGTCTCGACCGGTCCGTTCTCGCGCGTCTCTGGCTCTATCTTTCCTCGCTCGCACGCTTCGATCTCGGCTGGTCGGTCGCCTTCAACAGGCCGGTCGGGGCGCTCATTGCCGAACGCCTGCCCAATACGCTGCTCCTGATGGGTAGCGCGACGGCGCTTTCCTTCGGTCTCGGCTCGGCGTTCGGCATCCTTGCTGGGGCGCGGCCGGGAAGCTTTCGCGACCGATTGCTGTCGATCGGCTCGCTGATCGTCTATGCCATTCCGAGTTTCTGGCTCGGCCTGGTCCTGAGCATCGCTTTCTCGGTGAAGCTGCGCTGGTTTCCGATCGCCGGCATTGAGACGATCGCTTCCGGCAAGACGGGTTTTTCGCGCGCGCTCGACATATCAGATCATCTGGTTCTGCCGGTCGGCACGCTCGCCCTGATCTATCTCGCCTTGTTCCTGCGGGTGATGCGCAGCGGCATGGCCGAGGCGTGGAAGCTGGATTTCGTGCTCTTCGCCCGGGCCAAGGGGCTGTCGCGCAGCCGGATCGTGCTGCGTCACGTGGCGCGCAATGCGCTGCTACCGCTCATCACCATGCTCGGACTGCAATCGGCGGCCATGCTCGGCGGCAGCGTGGTGATCGAGAGCGTCTTTGCGATCCCGGGTTTCGGCCGGCTGGCGCAGGAGGCGGTCAACGGCCGCGACGCGCCGCTATTGATGGGCATCGTCGTCACCAGCGCCGTCCTCGTCATCTCGGTCAATTTCCTCGTCGATCTCGTCTATGCCGCGCTCGACCCGCGCATCGGCGCTTCGGAGGGCGGCGTATGAGCTGGCTGCGGCGCCTGCTGCGCACGCCGGAAGGTGCGGCCGGACTTGCGATCCTTTTCGTCCTGCTTGCGGCCGGGCTGCTCGCACCCGTCATTTCGCCGGGCGATCCGCTGAAAATTGCCGGCCGCGCACTGCTGACGCCATTCGCCGATCCAGCTTTTCCGCTCGGCACCGACCGTCTCGGCCGCGACGTCCTGGCGGGGCTGCTCTATGGCGCGCGAACCTCGCTCGCCGTCGGCCTGGCGGCAGCGTTTTCGGCCATGGTGCTGGGGCTGTGCGTAGGCATGGCGGCCGGTTTTGCCGGCGGGCTCGTCGACGAGGCGCTGATGCGGGTGATCGACGCCTTCCAGATCGTGCCGGCTTTTTTGCTCGCCCTTGCCTTCGTCAGCACCATCGGGGTGTCGACGCCTGTCGTCGTCATTGCCATTGCGCTCGGCACCTGGGCCGATCCGGCCCGGCTGACGAGAGCGCAGGTGCTGGCGATCCGCGAGCAGGATTACGTTGCCTCGGCAAGGGTGATCGGCATGCATCCGGCCGAGATCGCCCTCCGGGAAATCCTGCCGAACGCATTGCCGCCGGTGCTGGCGCTTTCGGCCACCATCGTCGCCGGTGCTATCCTCACCGAGGCAGCGCTTTCCTTCCTGGGTCTGGGCAACCCCAATATCGCCACCTGGGGTTCGATGATCGCAGAGGGCCGCAGCGTGTTGCGTTCGGCATCCTATCTCTCGGTCATACCGGGTGCGGCACTCGCCGTGACCGTGCTCGGCGTCCATCTCTTCAGCGAGGGTCTGGGCAAGGCGCTCGGCGATGATGGCGTGAGGGCGGCATGAGTATTTTCTGCAGCCTGCGACAGCTTTCGGTCACCTATGGGCGCGGCAGCAGCGGTGCAGCCGCGCTCGACCATATCGATCTTGATATCGCCTCCGGCGAAAGGCTGGCGATCATCGGCGAAAGCGGTTCCGGCAAGAGCACGCTTGCCCGCGCGCTTGCCGGTCTGCTGCCGGAGGGAACGAAGGTCGGCGGCGAGATACTTTGGCCCGGCCTTGGCCATCCGCCCCGCCCAGGCCGCGATTTCGGCTTGGTTTTCCAGGATCCAGGCTCCAGCCTCAATCCCGTCCTGACGATCGGCGAGCAGATCGCTGAAGGCGCCAGGCGCCATCTCGGCCTCAGCTGGAAACAGGCCTATATCAGGGCTGAGGAATTGCTCGGGCGGGTGCGGATACAGCAGCCTGACAAGGCGATACGAGCCTTTCCGCATCAGCTTTCCGGCGGCCAGCGCCAGCGCGTGGCGATTGCCGCGGCCATCGCCGCGAGGCCTGCGCTGCTGATTGCCGACGAGGCGACCAGCGCGCTCGACGTCGTCGTCCAGGCCGAGATCATCGGCCTGCTCGACGGGCTCGTACTCGAAGACGGCATGACGCTGCTCTTCATCACCCACGACATCGCGCTTGCCTCGGGATTCGTCGATCGCATCGCCGTTTTCCGCAATGCGAGGCTGGTCGAGGCAGGCCTTGTCCGTTCAGTGCTATCTGCGCCGAAAAGCGACTATACCGCCGCCCTCATCGCCAGCCATCGCGATCTCGCGACGCCGCCGCTGATCGCGGAGGTGCCGTCATGAACGACAGGCTGCTTTCCATCGAAAACCTGTCGAAAGGTTTTTCTTCTGCGGGCCGCCAGGTTGCCGCTCTAGACAATGTATCGCTGACGATCGCGCCTGGGGAAACGCTCGGTCTCGTCGGCGCCTCCGGTAGTGGAAAATCGACGCTATCGCGCATCCTGCTGCGGCTTGTTGCTGCCGATGCCGGCTCGATTCGCTTCGAGGGAGAGGACTGGCTCGCGCTGAATGGCGCGCCTTTGCGCCGCCGGCGGGCCCGAATGCAGATGGTGTTTCAGGATCCGCTCGCCGCCTTCAATCCGTTGGCGACCGTCAGCACGGTGCTCGACGATCCGCTTCGCATCCACGGCGTCGCCGCGAAGAACCAGCGCCCCGGCGAGATCGTCATGCTGCTCGAGCGTGTCGGCCTCACCGCAGATCATGCCGCACGTCCGGTGCGGGCACTCTCCGGCGGCCAGCGGCAGCGTGTGGCGATTGCGCGGGCGATTGCGACGCGGCCATCGCTGCTGGTGCTCGACGAGGCGGTCTCGGCGCTCGATGTGACCGTGCGCGGCCGGATCCTCGAGCTCCTGGTCGATCTGCAGAAAGAACAGGGCATTGCCTGTCTGTTCATTTCGCACGATCTTGCCGTGGTCCGGGCCGTCTCCCACCGCATCGCCGTCATGGATGGCGGGCGGATCGTCGAGACCGGCCCGGCAGCGGCGGTCGTTGCCGCGCCGCAATCGGAGGCCGCCCGCGCACTCGTTGCCGCCGTCCCTCGTCTCGTGACCGATCCTTGCTGAAGGAAGTATCCATGCCCGATCTTGGTTGGAATCCCCTGCATGGAGTGCCCTCCTATCCCGCGGAGCGCTACGCCGTCCTCGCCGACAGGATCGGCGGCATATTGCACAGCCGCAACGATATATTGCTGGTGCAAGCAGAAGCGGTGGTGGCGCTCGAGGCGGTGGCGGTCAGCCTTGCGCGCCCTGGCCTGACAGCACTCAACATCGTCACCAGCACCTATGGCGGCTGGTTCGGGCAATGGCTGCGGCGGGGTGGCGCGACAGTAGAGGATGTTGTCGCCGAATCGGGCCTTCCGATCGAGATCGAAGCAGTCGCCAAAGCACTTCAGACGGGTCCGAAGATCGACGTGCTCGCGCTGGTTCATGCCGAATCCGCGAGCGGCATTCTCAACCCCCTGCCGGAGATATTGGCGCTTGCCCGGGCTCGCGGCGTCGTCACCGTCGTCGATGCGGTCGCCTCGGTCGGTGGCCACCGGCTCGATGTCGACGATCTCGGCATCGACATCGCCGTGATCGGCCCGCAGAAAGCGCTCGGCGGGCCGGCCGGTCTGTCCGCACTCTCGGTCAGCGGCCGCGCCTGGGATCTCATTCTCAGAGATGGCGCCGCGCGCGATTCGATATTGTCGTTGGCGGATCAGAAGTCATGGGTCGATGGCGGCCGAAGCGGCCTGCCGGGAACACCGGCGCCGCTGGAATTCTTCGCGCTGGAGGCGGCGCTCGACCGCATCGAGGCTGAATGCCTGGAGAATGTCGTCGCCCGCCATGCGCTGGCAGCATCGGCGACGCGAGCGGGGCTTGCCGCACTCGGAGCCCCAGCCTGGGTGCCGGCAGTAAAGGCGTCGAACCTGGTGACGGCCGTGCCGGTGCCGGAGGCGCTGGCGCCTGCCGCGCTGATCGCAGCTGCCGGGCAGCTCGGGGTTGAGCTGACCGAAGGCGTCGGAACCGCGCCGGCCCGTCTCGTGCGGCTGAACCACACGGGTCCGCGCGCTGCATTCCAGACGGTGCTGTCGAATGTCGTGGCGTATGGCGCCGCCCTCAGGCAGGCAGGCCATCCCTCGGATATATCAGCCGCTTCGGAGGCAATATCCGCAGCTTACAGTCGATGAAAGCCGTATTCGGCCCTTGATAATCATGGTTCATCAAGGCAGGAGAGTAGCAATCGCGGAGACTTGGTGCAGATGACAAGATTGCTGGATGCGCAGGGCCTGGAGATTTCACATGAGGGGCATCGCACCCGCCTGAAATGGCACCGGTTGCGCAAGCGGTTTGCCGATCCGTTGTTCTCAGCCGAAGTGATGGCGAAGGGATTTGCAGCAGGCGCCTCGATGGAGCTCGATCTGCGCGTCCGCGCCGACGGCGGTTTCGTCGTGCTGCACGATGAGGAGCTCGAAGGTGAAACGACTGGGCAGGGAGCGATCGCCAAGAAGAGCATCGGCGACCTCACCGCTATCAGGATGCAGGAGGGCGACCGGCCGCTGATCTTGAGCGAGGATCTCGCCGCCATGCTCCAATCGGCCCACCCGGCCGCGCTGCTGCAATTCGACATGAAGGATGACTTTGAAGCGATCGGCGCCAGGGGCATTGCGCATCTGGCCGCGCATTTCCAAGATATCGCCGCCTCGGTGATCGTCAGCGGCGGCAGCCTCGACCTCATCGTCGCGGTCAAGGAGAAGCTTCCGCATCTCCTGCGAGGGATCGATCCGACCGACAAGCTCTACGATATCAAAAAGGCCAACGGCTGGAAGGCGGTCGAGACGGAACTGCGTGCCGACCTGCGCGGCCCGACCGAACCGGACACGATCTATCTCCACTGGCCGCTGATCCTTGATGCCGCCAATGAAGGCCTCGACATGATTGCGCTCTGCCAGGACGAAGGCAAACGCGTCGATGCCTGGACCTTCACCCTGAAGGATCCGGATACCGGCTTCAGCGAAGAGGAATGGCTAGGCTTTTCGACGCTGATGGCCCTGAAGCCGGATCAGATCACCACGGACGAGGCACCGGCGACCGAACGCGCCTGGCGCCGCCGCATGGCGGATTAACCGGCGGACGTTGGAGCATGATGGCGAAAGGTGAGAGAGGCTTTCGATACCCTGTTTCTAGGTTTGTCGCCTGCTTTTTGCAGTTTGCATCATTTTAAACTTCTGATGCTATCCATAGCCAGCAGACAAATGTTGGTGTCCGATATGCAAGTTGTTGATGCCGAAGCAAATACTCGACAAGCACATTCCAACTTACAGGAAGCGTGGCATCGTGGATGTACAGGCCGTTCGGTTGAGGCCCTTACACTGGCCGGAGAAATTCTTGTTGATGCCAAGGCGCGGGGCGACGACCGGCTCGCCGCGCAATGCGACACGGATATTGCCTGGTACTGTTTTCAAATCGGCAAGGCCGAACTTGGACTGACGCATGTCCGGCGGGCGATAGACTTCTGGAAATTGACCGGGGAGCGCAAAGAGGAAGCCGTTGCCCGGGCCTATTTCGGATGGCTGCTCTTGGAACTGGGCTTGCCGGAGGAAGCAATCGAAGAAGCTACCCGCGCGTTGGATCTGGCCGACAAGGCCGCGGACCCGAAAGCACAAAGCCTGGCCACCAACGTCATAGGAATTATCTTCTGGTGCAACAAACAGCCCGACCGGGCCATCTTGATGAGCGAGAGGTCTGTCGAACTCGCCAGATCGATTGGCAATAAGAACTTTGAATGCTGGTGGCTCATCAATCTCGGCGGCGCTCATTCGGAAGGCGGATATATCGCGCGGGCGCTCGGCCAGCCGGAGGAAGAACACCGGATGCTGGTCAGAGCGCTGGAACTGACCGGACAGGCGCTCGACATCGCAATCGAGATCGGCGACAGCTGGGCCGCTCGCCTCTGTCTCGGCAACCAGGCCGAGTTCTACAGCCACCTGGGCGAGCATGAGAAGGCGCTCCAGTGCATGGCCCGCTATCGGCTGTTTCAAGAGAACAGCTATGTCAGGGACAGGCAGCAATATCTCTACACTTTGGGCCAGATCTACAACAATTCCGGAAAATTCACCGAAGCCCTGCCGCCGCTGCTCGAGGCGGTGGAGCTGATCGACGCCGGCGGCAGTTTCGATTCCTATGTGCAGATCTATCTTTATCTGTCGCAAGCCTATGAGGGGCTGGGGCAGTTCGATCCGGCGCTGGAGGCACATAAGAAATACCACCAAGCCTATTTGCGCAATAGTGCCGAGAGTACGCAGCGACGCGCACGTCTCGCCGAAATCTATTATGAAACCAAACGGTTCAAGGAAGTTGCCGAAACGGAGTCGAAGCGCGCAGAAACGCTGGAGGCCTCCTACCAGAAATTGCAGGAGCAAACCGATATCCTTGCCAATGCCGTCTATCTCGACGCGCTGACCGGGCTCTATAACCGCAAATATCTCGACAGCCGCTTTAAAGCGCTGACATCTGAGAAGCGCCCATATTCCATCGCGATGCTGGATGTCGATCACTTCAAGTCGATCAACGACAACTTCTCTCACATGATCGGTGACCGGGTCCTGAGTGCCATTGGAACTATATTGCGCGGCCAGTTGCGCATTACCGATCAGGCAATTCGGTTTGGCGGCGAGGAATTCGTCGTCCTGTTCGCCGGCGCTCCCCGAGGGGCCGCAGATCTCTGCGAGAGACTGCGTTCAGCCATTGAACGATGGGATTGGTCTGAGATCTGCAACGGGCTGCACGTGACGATCAGCATCGGTGTCGCCGGTACCCTGTCTGCCAAGTCTCCGAACGAGATTTTGGCGATCGCCGATCAGAATCTCTATGCGGCGAAAAACAGCGGTCGCAATCGCGTTGTTGCGTAACGCTCGCAGCTTCGCCAATCGGGCGGATCGCGTCTCTGGGACGGTGTATCTATAGCCCCTCGATGTCGAGGATGAACGCGAATTCGCCGGCAAGCCCCGGGGAATGGGCGATGACGGGTCCGCCCTGCGCAAGCAGCCTGTCGACCGGCGGCATCGCCACCACAGCGCCGGCCTCTTCGGCGATCAGCGCGCCGGCGAGCATGTCCCAGGCATTGAGATGGCGTTCATAATAAAGATCGGCAGCACCCTCGGCGACACGAACGAGGTCGATCGCCGCCGCGCCCATGCGGCGATAATCCATGCCGCGTTCGTGGAGCCGCCGCGAGAGCGCGAGATGATCGTCGAAGCTCGTCTTGCGGGAATGGCCGAGAATGACAAGCGCATTGGCCGGATCGACGGTCGCCGCCGCGTGCACCGGCAGGTCATCCTTGAAGGCGCCCCCGCCGCGGACGGCGTGAAAGACCTTGTCTCCGGCGGCGTCGTAGACCACGCCGATCTCGACCTTGCCGCCGACGACGAAGGCGATCGAGACGCCCCAGTGCCGGAAGCCTCTGATATAGTTGGTCGTGCCGTCGATTGGATCGACGACCCAGGTGCCGCCCTTACCCGATTGTCCGCCGCTCTCTTCGCCCATGAAACTATCATCCGGAAAGCGCGAGAGCAGCCCCTCGCGGATCGCCTGCTCGGCCCTCCTGTCGGCGATGGTCACGAAATCCTGCAATCCCTTGTTCTCGACAGCAAGCGAGCCGAGTTCAGAGTCGTGCCGAAACCGGGCCGTTTCCCGTCCGACCTCGAGGGCAACGGTGATGGCGACCTCCGCCCGTGCGCGGATGGCAGCGGCGTCGAATGCGGAGTTCATCAGGCGGTCCTTCTTTTGATCAGTGTCACCGGCGTGAATTCGACACGCGCCGTCAGGTCCGGTTCAGCCATCCGGCTCATCAGCAGGTCGATCGTCTTTTCGGCCTGGACGTCGCAGGGTTGACGGATGGTCGTGAGATCGTAGGCGGTCCAGCTCGCCTGGGGAATGTCGTCATGGCCGATGATGGAGAGCGGCGGCACATCACCGCGGCCGCGGCCCTGCATGACGTGGTCGATCACGCCGCAGGCCATGTAGTCGTTGGCGCAGAACAGCCCGTCGATGCCGGATGCGGCAAGTTCGGCCGCCGCATCATAGCCGCTCCTGTAGTCGTTGATCCTGATCTGCAGGAACTGGGCCTCGGCGCCGAGCTGCTTGCAGCGTGCGATGAAGGCCTCGCTGCGTCGCCGTGCCGTATAGGATATGGCGGGTGCGGCCATTACAGCGGGCTTTCGCACGCCGCTGTCGATCAGGTGGGTGGCGGCGAGATGGCCGGCCATGCGGTCGTCGGAGATGATGCGGTCGACGAAGGGGATGTCATTGCCCTTGTTGATCAGCACGATCGGCACGCCTTCGGCCGCGCACTGCTCGCAGATCTCGGTCGGCGGTGCGTCCGAGGTGACGATGACGCCTGATACGGCGTAATGCAGCAGCTGGCCGATGACCGTCGAAGTATCCGCCTCCGGCGAGGTCGGCAGCAGGATGGGACGGAAATTGCGGGCGAGCAGCACCCTCGCCAGATTCTCGATCTGCAGCGTACGGAACGGATTGTCGAGGCCGGCGGCGACGACGCCGACGAGATCGGAGCGTTTGTTGGTCAGGCTTCGGGCAAGATAGTTGACCCGGTAGCCGAGTTCCTTGGCTGCCTGGTAGACCTTTTCGCGTGTCTTCGGCGAGACGCTGGCATCCGGCGTGAAGGCGCGCGACACGGCTGCGCGCGAAACGCCGGCCACGCGCGCCACGTCGAAGGAGGTCACCTTGCGCGGTCCCTTATCCCCGTCTGCCAATTGCTTTTTCCTTAACCGCCGGTGATCGCATCAGATCGGGCAGATCCGTGCAGATGCCGAGAACCGGAAGCTTCATGATGTCATCGAGAATTGCCGGCCGTTCCTCGTGCCAGAGCACGATCTCGCGGCCAGCATCGAAAGCGCGGCGCATCAGCGCGTCGGTCACCAGATCCTGCGGACGCTCGCCTGCCCTTTCCCAGCAAAGATGCAGGATATCGGCGCGGGCCTCGTCGCCGAGCGCATGCGGATCGTGGTCGACCCGGATCAGCACGGAAAGCGGAAAATCGCAGGCCGCATCGCGGAGCTCGCGCACCTGCGCCGTGTCGAACGAGCCGAGACAGGCGAAACGCTGGTTCATCTCGACAAGGTGCCGCCAGCAGCGCATGCCGGTCCCAGGCACCTTCAGCTCGACGTAGAGGCCGGTCCCGGTCTCGCGACCGAGAGCGGCGACCTCTGAAAAACTCGGCACGTCGACGCCGTCGAGTGCGCCAAGCTCCGCCGCCGTCATTTCGGAAATGCGGCGGTCGATGCCGAAGACACGCTCGAGATGGTCGTCATGCGAGACGACGACCACGCCGTCCTTGGTCAGCTGCGTATCGAGCTCCCACATCTCAGCGCCGAGTTCGGCAGCGCGGCGGAAGGCGGCAAGGGTGTTCTCGCGTTCATGGCCGCTTGCGCCACGATGGCCGATGCAAAAGGGAAGCCGGCCCTTGCCTGACGGCCAGCCGTAACGCTGGAAAAATGCCGAGAAGTCGCGGGTCATCAGAGCCTCCTGCCATTTTCGTCGAAGACAAATATGCCGCGGCTGTCGATCGCCCACCGGACGTCGTCGCCGACGTGAATATCGCTGCGTACAGGCTGGATGGAGCGCAGCAGCGGTCCGCCGGCAAGAGCCACGTCGTAGAGGTTCTCGCGACCCTGTGTTTCGGCGAAGGTGATCTTGCCGGGCACGGTGATGTCGCCTGCCGGCGTAAAATGCTCCGGCCGGACACCGAGCATCAGCTTCGTGCCCTCGGCGGCTCCGACGGTATCAGGCAGCGGCACGCGGATCTCGCTTTGCGGAATTGTGAAGGCGCCCTTGTCCACGACGCCGCGCAGGAAGGTGATCGGCGGATTGCCGAGGAAGCCGGCAACGAAGGCGGTCTTTGGATCATTGTACATTTCAGCCGGCGTGGCGATCTGGACGATCTCGCCTTCCTTCATGATGGCGATGCGGTCGCACATGCTCATCGCCTCCACCTGGTCATGGGTGACGAGAATGGCGGTAATGCCGGTTTCGCGTTGCAGGCGGCGGATCTCCGATCGCATTTCGAGGCGCAGCTTGGCATCGAGATTGGCGAGCGGTTCGTCGAGCAACAGCACATCCGGCTTGCGGATCAGCGCGCGCGCGAGCGCCACGCGCTGCTGCTGGCCGCCGGAAAGCTCGGCCGGCCTGCGGCCCATCAGGTTGCCGATCTGCACGAGGGCGGCGATACGGTCGACTTCCTTGCGGATCTCGGCGGTCGGCATGCCCTTCACCTTCAGCGGAAAGCCGATGTTATCGGTAACCGTCATGTGCGGATAGAGCGCATAGGACTGGAAAACGACGCCGACATTGCGAGCCTGGCTCGGCAGGTCCGTGACGTCGCGGTCGCCGAAGAGGATGCGCCCGCCGCTCGGCCGGTGGATGCCGCAGACGGAAAACAGCGTCGTCGATTTGCCGCAGCCAGAAGGGCCGAGCAGCGCCAGCATTTCGCCGTTGCCGACTTCGAGCGTCATGTTCTCGATGACCTTGGTGGAGCCGAAGCTCTTCGAAAAATTGTCGAGGAGGATGCGCATCAGCCTTTGCTCCCGCCGCCATAGATGTTCATGAGATATTTGTTGAAGAGCGCGTAAACGATCAACACCGGAACGAGGTAGAAGACGCCGACCGCTTTGAACATGTTGAAATCATAATTGTTGTCGTCGGCGAGGAAGGCCGCGAGATAGACCGAGAGCACCTGCACCTGATTACCGGGCGCCAGCACCTGCGGCAGGATGAACTCGCCCCAGCCGGAGAGGAAAGAGAAGAGGCCGAGCGCCATGATGCCAGGCTTGACCTGCGGCAGCACGAGACTGAGCCAGACCCGGAAGCGCGAGGCGCCGTCGACGACGCCGGCCATTTCGATTTCCCACGGCACTGTGTCGTAGAAGCCCTTCATCAACCAAATGCCGAGCGGCAGATCGATTGCCGCCTTCACCAGAATGACGCCGATCAGCGAATTGTAGAGGCCGATCATCTGCAGCACGATGAAGATGGCGATGATCAGCGTCACAGAGGGGAAGGCATGCAACACCATGACGCCAGCAAGGAAGAAGCCGCGCGCCGGCACGTTCAGTCGTGACAAAACATAGCCGGCCATCGACGAGACGATAAGCACGAGGCTGGTGGTGCAGGCCGCAAAGAGCAGCGTATTGACAGTCACCTGCCAGATGTTCGCCTTGCCCTCTGTCGTCTGCCACAGGAAGCGCCAGTGATTGATCGTCAAGCCCGAAGGCAACAGCGCGTCCGCCTGCTTCACCGTCACGGTGTCGAGGAAGAGATAGAGATACATGAGGAGCAGCGGCAGGCTGACGATCGTCAACGCCGTTATGACAGGCCAGTTGCGGTAATTTGCCGAGGGCTGCGATCGTTCGGCCATGGTCAATCCTCGATCAAGGGCTTGGCGACTAGCGTGCCGTAACTGAAGACGCGCAGATAGAGGAGCGACAGCATCACGCCGATGACGACGAGCACCAATGCCATGGCGGCGCCCAACCCATATTCCAGGTTGCCGGCATAGTTCCTCAGCGCAGTGTGATAGGCGGAGAGCGCCCAGACCTCGGTCGCATTGCCCGGTCCGCCATTGGTGGCAAGCAGGATTTCATTGAAGGAGGCAAGCAGCGACAAGGTCTGGTAGCAGGTAACGAAGAGGATCGGCCAACGCATCTGCGGCAGGATGATATAGCGGATCTGCTGCCAGCGCGACGCGCCGTCGACCTCGCTCGCATAGAACTGGCTCTTCGGAATGGCCTTCATCGCCGAGGAGAAGACCAGCATGCCCATGGAGGCGCCGATGAAGCCGTTGATCAGCACGACGAAGAACCAGGCGTTATAGGCGTTGTCGAGAAGGTAGTTCTTCGGCGGATAGCCGAACTTGCCCATCAGGATCGAAATGAAGCCGGTATCCCAGGCAAGCCACTTCCATAGCATGACGTAGATGACGACGGGGGTAATGCGCGGCAGGAGCCAGATGCCGCGGAAGATCGAGGCCGGCGTCGGCGGCATGTAATGCGTCCAGATGGCCAGCAGCAGCGCATAGCCGACATTGAACAGCATCAGCACCAGCGCGACGTAGAGCACGGTATTCAAGAGCACGCGCGCCATGTCGGGCGAGGTGGTCATGCGCGAGAAATTGTCGGTCGTCCAAACCCAGCCGGTATAAGTGGCCTTGGCGACCGTTTCCCTCTGCTCCGATGTCAGTTTGAAACCCAGGCCATCCAGCGCCGAAAAGAGCTGCTCCTTGCTGTCGAAGCGGGTGTTGAGGACTGAGCGGTTGAACTGTTCGGAAATCTGCTTGACGTCGCGCGTCGAAGGCCGGTCGGCAAGATCCTTGATCATGCGCTCGACGTCGCGGCGTGCCGTGAACACCTCACCTGCATGTTTGGCGCGCAATTCCCCAGCAATCCCCGGCGCAAGCCCGAGACCTTCGATGGCCTTGAGGCCTGCCTCGTCGATCGTGTAGCGCGGTTCGGCCATCTCGGCGGCAATGTCTGGTATCGCCGATTTCAGCGCGATCAGGGAATTCGGTGCGATCTGGTAGACACCGCCTGATATGCCAGTCGCTGTCGTCATGCTGGTCATCGAGAAGACCGCCGTCAGAACGACCGGCATCAGGAAGAAGAGGATGATCATGATCGCCGCAGGCGCGATCATCACCAGTCCGAGCGTTCTGGACGATTTCATGGAAGCCCCCTCGTCGCGGACCGACCGGGCAGCGCTGCCGCCGCCCGGAAGAGTGCTTCGATCCTAGAGCATGATGCCGAAAAGTGTGAGCGGTTTTCGGACGCCATCATGCTCTAACCCTTTAATTTAGAACAGGATTCAGATTTCAGGCCGAGTCGGCATGAAATCATCCTGTTCTAGCGGATGACGATCTTGTCGCCGAGCGTGCTCTTCAGCTCGCTCTCTGCATCACTGACCGCGGCGTCTACGGTCTTGGCGCCGGTCCAGGATGCTTCGAGGTTCTTCCACATGATGTTCCAATATTTGCCGAAATCGGAATTGTTCGGCATCGCATTGGCATGCGGCAGCAGGCGCTCGGTGGCTTCGCGGGTCCAGCGGTCGGCCGAGTAGAATTCGACGGTGGATTCCGACTTGGAGATGCCGAGATGGGCTGATTTGACCGCATGCAGCGCGTTGGTGCGCGGCTCGGAGGCGATCTTGACCAGCTGGGCGGCGATTTCGGTGTCTTCCTTGTCGTGGCCTGCGGTCAGCAGGTAGACGAGCGGATGGGTCAGCGTGTTGGCCTTGCCGCCTTCGCCGGCGGGGATCAGCGTGAAGATCACGTTGCCGAAGAAATCCTTCAAGCCTTCCTGGTTGACGAGGCGGGCATAGTGCCAGGTGCCGCCGTCCCAGATGCCGGCCTTGCCGGTGGCGACTTCCTTCCACCACTGGTCGCCCGGCATGCCGATGTGGTTCTTCTTGGTAACACCGGCCTTCACCGCATCGGCGAAGAACTGATAGGTGCGGGTCATCGCGGCCTTGTCGAAAACGAGCTTGCCGCCTTCTTCCATCGTGCCGCCGAAGCTGGTGTAGAACTGCCAGTAATCAGGACCGTTGCTGGTGCGCGGATAAAATCCGTAGCCGGCCTGGACGAGGCCCTTGTCCTGCATCTTCTTGGCGTCTTCGAGCAGGTTCTTCATGGTGTACTTGCCGTCCTGGACGCTCTGCGGCAGCGCGTCCAGATCGGCATCGCTGTAACCGATCGCCTTCATGTAAGGCTTCCAGAAGAACATCGGGCGGGATTCGGCGTCCTGCGGGATACCGTAGACGGTGCCGTTGTAGGATGCGATCTGCAACAGGTTTTCATAGATATCGCTGAGCGGCCATGAGTCGAGATCGACATAATCCTCGATCGGAACGATCAATCCGGCCTGCGACCAGGGTGCGATGTCTTCATGGCCGCTGACGACGATATTCGGGGCGGTCTTGGCTTCGGCGGCAAGGGTCAGCGCCTGCTTGAAGTCCTCCCAGGCCGAATAGGGCTTCTTCTCGACGGTGATCTTCAGGTCTTCGCCCTTGAGAGCGGCTTCACGCTGCAGCTGCTGGGCGGCGATCTCGATGGCGTCGAGGCGATAGACGTCGTTCGGTCCGGTGCCGCCGGCCCAGACGCTGATGTGAACGTCCTTGGCGAGTGCAATTGCAGAGGTCGACGCCAGGATGGCGGCTGCGACGGCAAAGGATTTCAGTGTCGGCAAAATGGTCATCTTCTTCGTCTCCCTAGAAGAGCAGTGTGAGGCCTCTTGACGGGTCAGCACTGCTGATGATGACCGCTCCGAAACCCCACGAAAACGTGGCGTATCCCGCTCTAGGGGTTGAACGTAACGGCCGAATGACAAAATTGAGCACGTGTGCAAAATTATTATGACGATGTCCGCACGACTTGCAAGCGGCGGTTTTCGACGAGCGTCTTTTACGCTTCAAATTGCGCTTTTCCTGGTCTAGCATTGCGCCATGAGCCTTGAATCTGTTCGCGCCTTTCTCAGCGCCCACGCACCCGATGTCGAAATCATCGAAACCGCCGAGAGTTCCTCGACGGTGGCACTTGCCGCCGAAGCCCATGGCGTCGAGCCGGCCCAGATCGCCAAGACGATTTGCCTGCGCGTCGGCGAGCAGATGATGCTGGTCGTAGCCGGCGGCACGGCAAGGCTCGACAATCGCAAGTTCAAGGACACGTTTGGAGCCAAGGGGCGCATGCTCGATGCCGAAGAGGTCGTGGCGGTCACCAGCCATCCGGTCGGCGGCGTCTGCCCCTTCGGCCTGCCCTCGCCGTTGCCTATCTATTGCGATATCTCATTGAAACGCTTCGATGAAGTCGTGCCGGCGGCCGGCTCGACCAACTCGGCCGTCCGCATCGAAACCGGACGGCTGGCTGAGCTGACCGGCGCCAACTGGGTCGACGTCTGCCAGTAACGCATCCGGAGAGCTTCACACTCGGGAAAGAGTACCTATATTAGCTCTCGATATGCCGTGATTGTGCATGACAGGAGATCAGGAATGCCGAGTGCCGTTTCGCGTTTTGCCAAGATCGCGGCCATTGCCGCACTGACGAGCGCTACCGTTTTTGCTTCCCTTGACGATGCAGAAGCCCGCCGCGCGGGCAGCTTCGGTTTCGGAAGCCGCGGCACGCGCACCTTCCAGGCTCCGCCTGTCACCAGCACCGCGCCTGGGACCGCAGCACCGATCGAACGGTCGATGACGCCGCGTCCGCAGACCACGGCACCTGCCACCGCGCAGCAGCCTCTCGGCGCCCAGCGCCCTGGTCTCTTCGGCGGCTTCGGCCGCTCGATGATCGGCGGTCTGATTGCCGGCGGTCTTCTCGGTATGCTGCTCGGCCACGGTTTCGGCGGCGGCTTCGGATTCCTCGGCATGCTGTTGCAGATCGCGCTGATCGGCGGCGCCGTCATGCTCGCCATGCGTTATTTCGCCAACCGCCGCCAGCCTTCCTACGGCGTCGGCGGCCAGAGCCAGTCCTATAACATGTCGCCCACGAATAAGTCGTCCTTCCATATCCCGACAATCGGTTCGGGCGCCGGTTTCGGCGGGCAGTCGCGCAGCAATCGGCCGAGCGACGAGATCGGGCTGGCGCAGGCCGATCTCGATCAGTTCGAGGAACTGCTGACCCAAGTGCAGACCGCTTACGGCGCTGAGGATTACGGCACGCTGCGCCGGCTGACGACGCCGGAGGCGATGTCCTATCTTGCCGAGGAACTCGGCGAAAACGCTACCAACGGCGTGCGCAACCGCGTCTCCGACGTCAAGCTGCTGCAAGGCGATATCGCCGAGGCCTGGCGGGAAGACGGCCAGGAATATGCGACGCTCGCCATGCGTTATTCCTCGGTCGACGCCGTGGTCGAACGCGACAGCGGCCGCGTCGTTTCCGGCGACGACGGCCGTCCGAGCGAAAGCACCGAGATTTGGACCTTCGTGCGCAAGTCTGGCGCCGACTGGAAGCTTGCGGCGATCCAGGGTGCCGAGCAGCGCGCTGCCTAAGGCGGCGCGCCAAATCGGCATTTTGGTCTAAACCCGCTGCACACTTTTGCGCGGCATGCTTTAATTCACCGCCACCGGTTTGGAACGCATGCGGGAAACCGTCTCGCGTTCCGCCCGCTTGCAGCGCATCGGCGGCAGGCCGCGATCCATCAGGTCCATGTCTTCGAGCACCATGTCGCCCATTTTCTTGAAGGCGCTGTCGAGCGCGCCGGCCCTATGCGCCGAACGGATGAAACCTTTCAGGCTCCGCACCGGATGGTCGGGGGGCAGCGGCTCCTGCGGATAAACATCGCTCGCCGCGACGATATGGCCTGACGAGACTGCGGCCATCAGTGCATCGAAATCGACGACATCGGCGCGGCTGAGCAGGATGAAGGCCGCGCCTTTGCGCATGCTGGCAAAGGCCTCCGTGCTGAGAAATCCCTTGTTTTCGCTGGTGACGGCGGCGACGACGAAGACGAAATCGCTCTTCGTCAGGACGTCCTGCAGGCTTGCCGGCTCGACGCCGTTTTCCTCGAGGATCGAGCGCGGCAGCCAGGGATCGAACACTCTGATGCGCGCCCTGAAGCCGGACAGGAGCCGGCGCAGCGCCTTGCCAAGATCGCCGAAGCCGACGATGCCGATCTCGGAACCGGCGAGCAGCCGCGCACTCGAATTGCCCTCACCGCCCCAGAGTTCGGTGCCCTGGCCGAAGGCGACATCCGCATCGACGATATCGCGTGCCAAGGCCAGTGCGAAGCCGAGACCGATTTCGGCGACCGGCTCGGCAAAGACCTGGCCTGTCGTGACGACATGGATGCCGCGCTGGAAGAGCACGTCATAGGGCATGTTGTTGAGAAGATTGCTTTCGACATTGAGGATCGAGCGCAAGGCCGGCATACGTCCCAGCGTGTCCGCCGAAAGCGGCGGCTGGCCGATGATGTAGCGTGCCCTGCCGAGGATCTCGTCGCCGAGCCCGGCGATATTCTCGGGATCGGCCTCGACGATCTCGTATTTCGCATGCAGTTCGGCGCGCGCCTTGTCGCTGAAGATCAGATCGAGCGTGCGCGGTTCGGGCGCGCTGATCGCCAGCGGCCGTTCGGTATTCGTCATGGCGTCTCCTCCATCACGGCGGGTTGCGCCGTCTCTGCCGAACGATTGATAGCCCCTGTCGGAAACCGTTTCCAGCTCGATCTTGAGGTGCGGCGCGCTGAGAGAAGCTATCGAAAGCGGCATCTGCCTATCGGATAAGCAGTTGAATTGGCTTGGTATTTCGTGGACTTTTCGTTGACGGCGCGAATTCTTTGAACTAGCGTGATGCGCGCGACTTGGAACCATGCCTGTGTTCGGCGGCCGCGGGATATTCGAAAACTCACGAGGGGAATGAGCAATGAAATCAGCAATCAAGAGCGGCCTGCTTGCCTTGGCTGCCGCAGCGCTTCCAGCCGTCGCCTCCGCCCATCCCGCTATCGGCGAAGCTGCAGGCTTCAGCCATGGCTTTGCCCATCCGATGTCTGGCCTCGATCATGTCCTCGCCATGGTGATGGTCGGTGTTTTCGCATTTCAGCTCGGCGGCCGCGCCACCTGGCTCGTGCCGACCACCTTCGTTCTGGTGATGGCACTCGGTGGTGCTCTCGGCGTTGCCGGCATCAACGTTCCCTTCGTTGAAATTGGCATCGCGCTTTCCGTCGTCGTCCTCGGCGCCGTTGTTGCGCTCAATGTCAAGGCGCCGCTCGCCGCAGCGCTCGGCATCATCGGCCTCTTCGCCATCTTCCACGGTCATGCACATGGCGTCGAAATGCCGGAAGATGCCGCCGGTGCCGCCTATGCCGCCGGCTTCATGGCCGCGACGGCGTTGCTGCATGTCGCCGGTCTCGCCGTCGGTTACGTCATCGGCGGCGCCGGTGAACGTCAGGGCGTCTTCGTGACGCGCACGGCCGGTGGCATTGCCGCCATTGCTGGCGTCGGCCTTCTGGCCGGCTTGATCTGAGCCTGACGGCATTCCTGAACGAAAACTGGGCAGCAGCGGCCTAGACGTCCCAATCCGACGGAACGCCCGGTATGCGTAGCGCATGCCGGGCGTTTCTGCGTCATTGCGGGAAAGTGCTGCGGACTTGACCCAGGTCAAATCCAGCCTCGTCGCGCCTGGGTATACCCAACTCACGATCAACGAACGGACATCCAAATTGACGCAGGGCCGCCTTGCCGGTTGGCGGCGAGACGCGAAAGTCAGTATAGTGATTTCAGAAATTTCTGAAATCACAGACGCAACGGAAACAACCATGAACCTTCCGCCTCTCGTCCAGTCCTTCGTTCTCCATTTCGGCGAAATGGGATCGCGCTGGGGAATCAACCGCACGGTCGGCCAGATCTATGCCCTGCTCTTCGTTTCGCCCGCGCCGGTCTGCGCGGAGGAGATCGCCGAGTCGCTCGGCATCTCGCGCTCCAATGTTTCGATGAGCCTGCGCGAACTGCAGGCCTGGAACCTCGTCATCCTGAAACACAAGCCGGACGATCGCCGCGATTTCTTCACCACGCCGGATGACGTCTGGCACATATTGAGGACGCTTGCCGAGGAGAGAAAGAAGCGTGAAGTCGATCCGACGCTGTCGGTTCTGCGTGAAATCCTGATGCAACGGCCGGCCAGCGAAGCCGAGCGGCATGCGCAGCAACGCATGAGCGAGATGCACACGCTGATCGAGCAACTGACGCATTGGTATGAAGACGTAAAACAACTTGAAACAGAAAGGCTTGCAACGCTACTCTCGCTGGGCGCGAAAGTGACCAAGCTTCTGGAGGCCAAGGACCGGGTCGTTTCGCTCGGCCGCAGCCGCCGGCCGAATCCTGCGAACAAGAGTTAGCGCCATGGGCACTGCTTTCTTCGACGCGAAGGACACACAAGAGGCCGAGCCGTTGCCGGACGGCGATACAGTCTTGCCTGTCACCGGCCTAGATGATGCGAAAGGCGGGCTGCGCAGAGCGGCAATGCTGCAGGCGCTGGGCGCCGCCGTCTGGATCCCGCAGGCCGGGTTGCTGGCCATCTCGGTCGGCCGCATCGCCGATGGCGGCGGAATGCATGACGTTCTCTGGCCAGCCCTCGGCATCCTTGTCCTCGGATTTGCAAGAATCTGTCTCGACGCGGCTGGTGGCCGCATGGCCTTTCAGGCCGCCCGCGGCGAGCTCAGCCGCAGGCGGAAGATTGCTGCCGCGGCACTTACCATGTCGTCGCCGGTCGATCGCGGCCGGCCTGCCTCGGGCAAAGCCGCAAGCGTGCTTGGCGAACAAGCCGAACTGATCGTGCCCTACCTCGCCCGTTTCCAGCCGGCGCGCATGAAGGCGAGCCTTGTGCCACTCGTGATCCTTGCCTTCATTCTGCCGGTCTCCTGGATCGCCGCGCTGGTTTTGCTGTTTGCCGCGCCGCTGATCCCTATCTTCATGGCGCTGATCGGCTGGCGTGCCCAGGCGGCCAGCGAAAGGCAACTCGTCGCGACCGGCGGCCTCAACGGCTTCCTGCTCGATCGGCTGCGCGGACTGGCGACCATCCGTGCGCTCGACGCTGTCGATGCAACGGCACTCCGCCTGCGGTCGGAGGCGGAGTCGCTGCGTGCGCGCACCATGGCGGTGCTGAAGATCGCCTTCCTGTCCTCGGCGGTGCTCGAGCTTTTCGCCGCCCTCGGCGTGGCGATGATTGCCGTCTACGTCGGCTTCAGCCTGCTCGGCGAGATCCGCTTCGGCACTTGGGTGGGCCGGCTCGACCTGACCGAGGGACTGTTCATCCTGCTGCTCGCACCGGCCTTCTTCGAGCCTCTGCGCGAACTCTCGGCTGTCTGGCATGATCGGGCGGCCGGCGAAGCGGCGCTGAAGGCCATGGACGCTCTCTCCGAGGGCGGCCTGCCCATCCAGGGAGCGGCCGAAGCCACGCCCACGGCTTCTGCCGACGCCGAAGCGCCGGCCATCCACCTTGAAAATCTCGATTTCCACTATGGCTCCGCTGAGCCGCTGATCCTCGACGGTTTCAACCTCGAGATCGCAGCCGGCGAACATCTGGCGCTTCTCGGCGCAAGCGGTTCCGGCAAGTCGACGCTTCTTTCGCTCATATCAGGGCTGGCGCCCTGTACCGGCGGACGCATCGTCATCGGCGGCATCGAACTTGTGGATGACACCGCCGCCGCCTTGCGGGCCAGCATGGCATGGATCGGCCAGAGACCGCATATTTTCGCAGGCACCATCGCCGGCAATATCGCGCTCGGCAGGCCCGGTATCTCCAGTGGCGACGTGACGGATGCGCTCGGCGCCGCCAGGCTCGGAAAGGTCGCCGCCGCCTATGGCAACCGGCCGCTTGGCGAAGGCGGGATCGGGCTTTCCGGCGGCGAGGCGTTGCGGCTGGCGATCGCGCGTGCCGCCTGCAATCCGGATCTCCGGATCATCCTGGCCGACGAGCCGACCGCGCATCTCGACGCCGCCACCGCCGCGGAGGTTACCGAGAGCCTGCTTACGCTCTCCAGGGGCCGTACTTTGATCGTTGCGACTCACGATCCGCTGCTTGCCGCCCGCATGCATCGCGCCATGCGCGTCGATGCCGACATCGTTATCAGGGAGGCCGCCGAATGAGCGGATCTGCTGCAGACCTCAAGCCGATCCTGCGTCTGTTCCTTGCCGAGCGCCGGCGGGCGCTGCTGCTCGGCGCAGCACTTTCGGCTGCGACGGTGACAGCTGGCATCGCCCTGCTCGGCCTGTCCGGCTGGTTCATCACCGCCACCTCGCTCGCCGGCCTTTCGACCGCTGCCGCCATCACCTTCGACGTCTTTGCGCCGTCCGCCGGCATCCGCCTGCTCGCCATCCTCCGTACGGCCGCGCGCTACGGCGAAAGGCTTGCGACCCATGATGCAACGCTCGGCGTGCTCGCCGCCCTGCGCGAAAGGCTGTTTCGCGGCTTTGCCGAACCGAGTGCTGGCCGCGCCCTGTCACACCGTCCCGCACGGCTGCTCTTCCGGCTGACCGCCGATATCGATGCGCTCGATTCCCTCTACCTGCGCATCCTCGTGCCGGCTGTTGTCGCGATCGGTGCAGCGCTGGCGGCAAGCCTCGTGCTGGGGTTGATGCATCCCTTGTTCGGCCTGTGCTTCGGCCTTTTTCTCGCCGGTGCCGGCCTTGGCCTGCCGTTGATCGCCGGCCGGGCGGCGCGCAAACATGCCCGCCGACGCGCTCATGGCATCGAGGCGCTGCGGTCTCGAACGATCGATCTCGTTGCCGGCCAGACCGATCTCCTGATGGCCGGTCGGCTTGCCGCGCAGAGGGAGGCGATTGCCGCAGCCGATCGTTACGCCGGCCGCGCCGACGACCGGCTCAACCGCGTCGAAACCGGCCTGACATTCGGCTTCGGCATCGTTTCAACACTTCTGTTGACGGCATCGCTGCTTGCCGTTGCGGTACTAGCGGAAACGAAGGTGATTACCGCTCCTGTTGCCGCACTCGGCCTGCTCGTCGCCTTTGCGGCAGTCGAACCCTTCGCAGCGCTACGTCGCGGCGCCCTGGAACTCGGCAGGACGCTGCTTGCTGCAAGACGCATCGCGCCGCGGCTTGCCGTTGCGGCGGCACCCGAAGCATTGGCGCCGCCGTTGCCGGGATGCGCTTTTTCACTGGCGAAGGTGTCGGCCTTCCATGAAAACTCCGCCGTGCCGGCGCTCGAGGATATCGAACTAGCGCTTCAACAGGGTGAACGACTGGCCGTCATCGGCAGCAGCGGCGCCGGCAAGTCGAGCCTGCTTGCCCTCCTTTCCGGCGAATTGCCGGCAAGGACGGGAAATGTTGCCGCGATGACGGCGACACTGCTGACGCAACGGACAGAGCTTTTCGAGGACAGCCTGCGCGGCAACCTACTCCTTGCGAACCCGGATGCGAACGAGGCCCGCCTTCGCGAAGCGCTCGCTGCCGCCGGCCTGCTTGCCGATATCGAGGCCATGCCTGGGGGGATCGATACGCCGCTCGGCGAAGGTGGCCTCGGCCTTTCGGGCGGCCAATCGCGCCGGCTGGCGCTTGCCCGGCTTTTCCTGCGCGACACGCCGCTCTGGCTTCTCGACGAGCCGACCGAGGGCCTTGACGGCGTCACCGCCCGTGACGTGCTCCTCCGGCTGTCGGCAATGGCGGCGGGCCGCTCGCTGGTGATCGCCACGCATATCCGCCGGGAGGCTGCGATCGCAGACCGCATCGCCGTCATCGACGGCGGTCGCATCACAGAAATTTCGCGCCGCGGAGAGGCGGCGTTCGAAAAGGCGCTCGACCGGCTTCGGCCGGACTAGAGCATGATGCCGAGAAGTGTGAGCGGTTTTCGGACGACATCATGCTCTACTTCTTTGATTTAGATACGGATTCAGATTTTAGGTCGGATCGGCCTAAAATCATCCGGATCTAGGCAAGACTGCATGCCCTCACGCGCCGTCGGCGCTGAGGAACGCCCGTACCCCGTGGGACCGTGGGAGAAGACAATGGAACTAGATATCGTAGCACTTTCGCGCTTCCAATTCGCGCTGACGGCGCTTTACCACTTCCTGTTCGTGCCCTTGACGCTCGGCCTGTCCGTGCTCTTGGCGATCATGGAAACCGTCTATGTCATGACTGGCCGCCAGATCTGGCGGCAGATGACAAAATTCTGGGGCACGTTGTTCGGCATCAATTTCGTAATCGGCGTCGCCACCGGCATCGTCATGGAGTTCCAGTTCGGCATGAACTGGAGCTATTACAGCTATTATGTCGGCGACATCTTTGGTGCGCCGTTGGCGATCGAAGGCCTGATGGCCTTTTTCCTCGAGGCGACCTTCGTCGGGCTGTTCTTCTTCGGCTGGGACAAGCTGTCGAAGGTCGGCCATCTGGTCGCCACCTGGGCTGTGGCGCTCGGCTCGAACTTCTCCGCGCTCTGGATCCTGATTGCCAATGGCTGGATGCAGAACCCGGTGGGATCGGCGCTCAATCCGCAGACGATGCGCATGGAGATCACAAGCTTCTTCGATGTGGTCTTCAACCCGGTTGCCCAGGCGAAATTCGTCCATACGGTATCGGCAGGTTACGTCTGCGCCTCGATCTTCGTGCTCGGCGTCTCGGCCTGGTATATAATCAAGGGGCGGCATATCGAGCTTGCCAAGCGTTCGATGACGGTTGCGGCCTCCTTCGGCCTTGCTTCGGCGCTTTCGGTCGTCGTCCTCGGCGATGAGAGCGGTTATCTCGCGACCGAGAACCAGAAGATGAAGCTCGCGGCAATCGAGGGCATGTGGAAGACGGAACCGGCGCCGGCGGCCTTCACCGCCTTCGGTTTCCCCGATCAGGAGGCCCGCGAAACGCATTTTGCCGTGCACATTCCCTGGGTCATGGGCCTGATCGGCACGCGGTCGCTGACCACCGAAATCCCCGGCATCGACAAGCTCGAACAGCAGGCCGAAACCCGGATCCGCGACGGCATCAAGGCTTACGACGCGCTGACGCAGATCCGTGCAGTACCGGCGCAGGGTCAGGTTGCGCAGGAAGTGCGCACTTCCTTCGAGGATCTCGGCCATGATCTGGGCTACGCTCTTCTTCTGAAGCGCTATGTCGACGATCCGCGCCAGGCGACCGAGGAGCAGATCGTTCAGGCCGCGCGTGATACGATCCCGCACGTGCCGACGCTCTTCTGGTCCTTCCGCATCATGGTCGGCCTCGGTATCTTCTTCATCCTGCTGACCGCCACCTTCTTCTGGCTGTCGGCGCGCCGCCATCTCGACAAATATCCGCTGCTTCTGAAGATTGCCGTGCTGGCGATCCCCCTGCCCTGGGTTGCCATTGAACTCGGCTGGGTCGTCGCCGAGTTCGGCCGCCAGCCCTGGGTGATCGAAGGCGTGTTGCCGACGGCCGCCGCCGTCTCCAGCCTCGGCGCCGGCACCGTGCTTCTGACCATCATCGGTTTTGCGGCGCTCTACACGACGCTGATCGTCATCGAGATGGGCCTGATGATCAAGGCAATCAAGCAAGGACCGGAGCCGGACGACGAGCCGGAAGCGGTTCTGATTTCCGAAACCCTCGTCCCGGCCGCGGAGTGACCTGCCATGATCCTTCACGAACTCATTGACTATGAAACCCTGCGTCTCATCTGGTGGCTGCTACTCGGCGTCCTGCTGATCGCCTTTGCGACGACAGGCGGTTTCGATCTCGGCGTCGGCACACTTCTGCCTTTCGTCGCCCGGACCGATACGGAACGGCGCGTGGCGATCAACACCATCGGCGCCACCTGGGAGGGCAACCAAGTCTGGCTGATCCTCGGCGGCGGCGCCATCTTTGCTGCCTGGCCACCGCTTTATGCGGTGTCCTTCTCGGGCTTCTATCTGGCGATGTTCGCGATCCTCTTCGCGCTCATCCTACGCCCGGTCGGCTTCAAATACCGGTCGAAGCGGGAAAGCGCCAGTTGGCGGAGCGGCTGGGACTGGGCGCTCTTTATCGGCGGTTTCGTGCCGTCGCTGATCTTCGGCGTCGCCGTCGGCAATGTGCTGCAGGGCGTGCCCTTCCGTTTTGCCGACGATATGCGGATCTTCTATGAGGGTTCATTCTTCGCCCTGCTCAACCCCTATGCTCTGCTCTGCGGCCTGCTTTCCCTAGCCATGCTGACGATGCATGGTGCGGCATGGCTGGTGTTGAAGTCGAGTGGCCCGGTCGCAGTGCGTGCCAGAAGCTATGGCAGCATCGCCGCCCTTGCCGTCATCGTGCTTTTCGCACTCGGCGGCCTCTTCCTGTGGATCGGCGTCGGTGGCTATCGCATCACCGGCGATATCAGCCCGATCGGCCCCTCCAATCCGCTGCTGAAGACCGTGGCGCTGGAGAAAGGCGCGTGGCTTACCAATTACGCCGCTCATTCCTGGATGATCATCGCGCCCGTCCTCGGCTTCGTCGGCGCGGCACTGGCCTTCATTGCCATGCGGGCAAGGCGCGAGGTCATGACGCTGCTCTTCAGCAAGGTGGCGATCTTTGGCATCATCTCGACGGTCGGCCTGTCGATGTTCCCGTTCATCCTGCCCTCCTCGCTCGATCCGCGATCAAGCCTGACGGTCTGGGATGCATCCTCCAGCCACATGACACTGTTCATCATGCTTGTGGTGACGGTGATCTTCCTGCCGATCATCTTCGCCTACACGGCCTGGGTCTACAAGGTTCTGTGGGGCAAGGTCGATGAGAAGTCGATCACCGATAAAAATAGCCACGCTTACTAGAGCGATTCAGGAGAACCGCTCTAACCTTTTGTTTTTACGCAATTCCGGACGGAAAACCGCTTCGCACTTTTCCTGGAATTGCTCTGAGGGAGACCAAACGATGTGGTATTTTGCATGGATGCTCGGCCTGCCGCTGGCCGCAGCCTTCGCCGTCCTCAACGCCATGTGGTACGAGTTGATGGACGACGCGGCCAGGAAGAAAGCTTCCGAGCCGCACAAGTAGAAAAGCAAAGGGCGCGGTTCAAACCGCGCCCTTTCCTGTTGCTTCAGCCTTCCAGCCACTTCACCTGATCGGGCGTCAGCTTGATGTCGAGCGCCGAGAGGCTGTCTTCCAGTTCGGCGACGGTGCGCGGCCCGATCAGCGGAATGACCGGGAAAGGCTGGGCGATCACATAGGCAAGTGCGATGTGGATCGGATTGCGGCCGAGTTTGTTGGCAAGCTCGATAGCACGGTCGCGACGTCCGAAATTGCGCTCGGAATACCAGACCCGGACAATCTCCTCATCATCTCGCTTGTCGCGGCCGGCGCGGTCGGTAAAGAAGCCGCGGCCCTGGCTCGACCAGGCAAAGTTCGGGATCTGCTTCTCGTTCAGCCACTTTTTCCAGTCGTCATCGGAAGCGGCAACGCAACCGGCCCAGATCGGGTCGAGCATCTCGGCGAGCGAGAAGTTGTTGGAAAGTGCTGCCGGCGCCGTCTTGCCGGTCTTTTCGGCATAGGCGATCGCCTCGTCGAAGCGCGCCCGCGTCCAGTTCGAACCACCGAATATGCCGCGGATGCGTCCACGCCTGACCTCGGCATCCATGGCATCGACAAACTCGCCGACGGGCACGTCGGTATTGTCGCGATGCATGAAATAGATGTCGACATAGTCGGTCTTCAGCCTCGAAAGCGACTGGTCGAGCTGCTTTGCGATCATATCGGGATAGCAGAGCGGTGAATGCGCGCCCTTGCCGATCAGCACAATCTCCTCGCGCGGCACCTTGCGGCTCGTGTGCCAGTCGCCGAAGATCGCTTCCGTCTTGCCGCCGCCATAGACATAGGCCGTGTCGAAGGCATTGCCGCCGGCCTCGTAGAAGGCGTCGAGCGTCAGCGAGGCCGCAGCGAAGTTCGGGAAGAACTCGAAGCCGAGCGTCACAACCGAAGCCGGCTTGGAAATGCCGGGAATTTGACGCTGCGGAACGCTGTTGCCGCGCGCGATCGCGCCGCCGGCAATGTTTGTCGTGCGTTTGCTGGCTTTTTCCACGCCGTATTCGAGGCCGACCGAGGCACGCCACTGGTCGAGTACACGCAGGTTTCCGATCGAATCTGCCCAGCTCATGCCGGGAGAGCTGAATTCGGTCTTGCCGGCGCGGATGGCATCGCCTGCCGCATCCGCCTCGAAGGAATAGAGCCAGCGATCCTCCCTGAGTTCGACGGTTTCTCGGCTGCCGCCTTTGAAGATCTCGATCTTGCCGACGCCGCCCTTGTGCCCGGAGGCAAACCAGAAGTCCTGGACCTCGATCCGGCCTTCCGAGCCGATGATGCGCAGCACATTGTCCTGCTGCGCCATGATCGAGCAGGAGACTTCGGCGATGATCTCGTTCGGGAACTTGAGCACGGCAGATGCCCATTCATCGACGCCGCTCTGGCCGAGATGGGCGACGCCAGAAACCTTTTCCGGTTCGAGGAAGGCCTTGCCCTCTGCAGCGCCAGCAATCAGCCTGGCCATCGAGACCGGATAACCGCCGACATCGAGAATGCCGCCGCCGGCGGTATCATTTGCGAAAAGCCGGTGTTCCGGCTTGTAGCTACCCATGTTGAAGCCGAAGCTCGAGCGGATGATGCGAACGGTGCCGATGACGCCGCTTTTGACGAGTTCGACCAGCTTCTCGGTCTGCGGATGCACGCGGTACATGAAGGCTTCCCCGGCAAAGACGCCGGCTTTTTTCGCCTCGTAGTAAACCGCTTCGGCATCATGGGCCGAGAGCGCGATCGGCTTTTCCACCAGGATGTGCTTGCCGGCACGTGCCGCCTTGATCGCCCATTCGGCATGGCCGGTATGGGGGACGGCGATATAGATCGCATCGATCTCCTTATCGGAGAGCAGCGCCTCGTAACCATCGACGATGCGGGCGCCAGGGAAGTTTTCGGCAAGGCCCGGCTTTGCCGGATTGCGAGTGGCGATCGCCACCAGTCTGCCGGTGCGCGAATGGGCGACGCCGTCTGCAAAGGTGCGGGCGATGGTGCCGGGGCCGATGATGCCCCAGCGGATCGGTTGATCTGAAGTCATGGAAAATCCTCTTTCGTCTTTCTGTCCTGGGATTTGGTTCAGCGAAGCCGTTTACCGGCGCCGTCGAAAAGGAATGTGCGGTTGGCGGGAAGGCCGACTGTCAGCGTCTCGCGATTGCCGGCGACGCGCGATTCCGGCCGCTCGATGATCAGTTGCTCGGGACCGATGGTGGCGTAGATGTAACTGGTATTGCCGAGGTGTTCGGCGACGTCGATGGTGACGGTGAGATCGGCATCACCCATGCCCGCATCGACGAAATGTTCGGGACGGATGCCGAGTGTCACCTTTGCGCCGGCTTCGATCGGATCGGCGACAGGCAGCGGCAGGCGCGTATTGGCGTCGCTTTCCAGGGCAATCACCACCCGGCCCGGCTGCGTCTCGACCACCACCGCCTTCAGGAAATTCATCTTCGGCGAACCGACGAAACCGGCGACGAACTGGTTGGCGGGGTCGTCGTAAAGGTCGAGCGGCGCGCCGATCTGCTCGATATTGCCGGCGCGCAGCACGACGATCCTGTCGGCGAGTGTCATCGCCTCCGTCTGGTCGTGGGTGACGTAGATCATCGTCGTGCCGAGCTGCTTGTGCAGTCTGGAGATTTCGACGCGCATCTGCACGCGCAGTTCCGCATCGAGGTTCGACAAAGGTTCGTCGAACAGGAAGACTTGGGGTTCGCGGACGATGGCGCGGCCGATGGCGACGCGCTGGCGCTGGCCGCCGGAAAGCTGCTTCGGCCGCCGCTTCATCAACTCGGTGATCTGCAGGATCTCGGCGACATGGCGCACGCGCCGCTCGGTATCGGCCTTCGGATTGCCGTTCATTCGCAGGCCGAAGCTCAAATTTTCCTCGACCGTCAGATGCGGATAGAGCGCGTAGGACTGGAACACCATGGCGATGCCGCGATCGGCCGGCTCGACGTCGTTGACGACTCTACCCCCGATCTGAAGCTCGCCTGACGTAATGTCCTCGAGGCCGGCGATCATCCTGAGCAGCGTGGACTTGCCGCAGCCGGAGGGGCCGACGAAGACGACGAATTCGCCGTCCTTCACCTCCAGATTGGCGCCGTGGATGATCTCAAAGCCGCCGAAGCGCTTGACGATGTTGCTGAGTGAAAGCTCTGCCATGCGGCCTCCCTATTGTTCGATTATTTGATTGCGCCGGCCGCGATGCCGGCGATGAAATGGCGCTGGAGAGCCACGAAGACGACGAGGATCGGCGCCGTCAGCAGCACCGCGCCGGCCATGATGCCGCCCCATGACACCTTGGTGAGACCGATCAGCGTTCCCAATGCCACCGGCGCCGTCATCATTCCCGGTTTGGAATTGATCAGCAGCGGCCAGAGATAGTTGTTCCACGAGGCGAGGAAGAGGATGATCGCCAGTGCCGCCATGGTCGGACGCGCCAGCGGCAGGGCGATGCGCAGGAAGATCTGCCATTCCTTGACGCCTTCGACCCGGGCCGCATCAAAGAGCTCGCCCGGCATCATCGAGAAGGATTGCCGCATGAACAGCACCCCGAGCGAATTGAACAGCGGTGGCACGATCAGCGCCACCCAGGTGTTTGCCAGCTTGAATTCGCGTGCCACCATGATGAATTGCGGGATGACGACCACCGAAAACGGCAGCGTGATCGTGCCGAGGATGATGGCGATGACGATGGAGCGGCCGACGAAACGGTAACGCGCCAGCGCCCAGCCCGCCATCGAGGTCAGCAGTACCGACAGGACCGTATAGATGAGCGCGACGCCAACGGAGATCACCATGGCGCCGATGAAATCGGTATCGGCCTGTAGGTTCTTGAAATTCTCGACGAAATTGGTCGATGGCCAGAGCACGATGTCAGGACTGAAGATGCCGTTGTCGGGCATGGTCGAGAAGACGAACATCATCCAGAGCGGAAACAGCCAGATTATCGCAAGCGGAGCCAGTGCGGCATGCAACGCGATCTGGCGCAGCAGAAGGGATTGCGATTTGGATTTCATTTCGGATCCCTCCCGACCCAGAGATTGAGAAGCGAGATCGCCACGGCAAGGGCAGCCATCGTATAGGCGATCGCCGAGGCATAGCCGAAGTTCAGCGAGGTGAAGCCCTGGCGATAAAGCAGCAGGCCGAGCGTCTCGGTGCCGCCGCCGGGACCGCCACGATTGGTGATCAGGAAGGGCTCGGTGAACAGCTGCATGGTGCCGATCACCGAAAGAACCACGCAAAAGAGGATGATCGGTTTCAGAAGCGGCAGGGTGATATGAAAGAATTGCTGGATCTTGCTCACCCGGTCGAGTGTCGCTGCCTCGTAGACATCGTCGGGAATCGACTGCAGACCGGCGAGGATGATGATTGCGTTGTAGCCCGCCCAGCGCCATGTGACGGCAAGGATGATCAGCGCCATGGCGGCATTCGCATTGTCGAACCAGGAGACCGGGCTGAGACCGACGGCCGAGATCAGCTTGTTGATGATGCCGAAATCGAGGCTGAACATCAGCCGGAAGACGGCAGCATAGGCGACCTCGCCGACGACGACAGGCGCAAAGAAGGCGAAGCGGAAGAGCGGCCGCGCTTTCAGCAGCGGCGAATTGAGCATTACGGCCATGACCGTCGCAAGCGCAATCATCACAGGCACCTGGATCACCAGGATGATCAGCGTATTGTAGAGAGCGTTGTAGAAAGCCGGGTCATAGAAGAGCCGGCCCCAATTGGCCTGGAAACTGAATTTCCACGGATTGATTCGCGTGTTCTGAAACGAAATCAGGAACGAATTGATGATCGGCCAGACCCAGAAGGTGGCAAAGACCAGCAGATAGGGGGCGAGGAACGCATAGGCGCTCCGGGTTCTGAACGGCATCAAGCCTCCTCCTCACGAACGAATGACCGGCCGCTTTGCAAACCGGGGGAAAGCCGGGCGCCTGAAGCGCCCGGCATCGTCATTCATTGCGCGATCGGAAGGCCGGTCGCCGAAGCGATCTGCTTGGCGGCGTCGTCGAGAGCCGCCTTCGCATCGGGATAGCCGCCAGCGAAGAACTTCGTCTGCGTTGCCTTGAAGATGGCTTCCGCATCGCTCTGGAAGGCGGTGCCGCGGCTCGGTACGATCTTCGGCAGTGTCGCCAGAATATCCGCCCAGACTTTCTGGCCGCCCCAATAGGGCTGCGGCTCATTGACGAAGGGATCCTTCTCAGCCGAAAGCAGCGACGGGACCAGACCGAATTCCTTCAGCATGGTGATCTGGCCCTCATCCGTGCCGAGGGCGTAGTTGACGAATTTCCAGGCGGCTTCCTTATTCGCGGATGTCGCCGAAATGGCGAGCGACGAACCGCCGAGATTGGCCGCATGCGGGCCATCGGCCGTCAGGCTCGGCATTCTGTAGACGCCCCACTTGCCCTTGAGATCGGGAGAGGTCGAGCGCACGGTGCCCTCATACCAGCCGCCATACAGCTGGCTTGCAGCCTTGCCGGCGGTATTGGCCTGGATCTTTTCGTCCCAGTTGGCCGACGTCAGCGTCCCGGCATCCTTCATCTCCTTCACCTTTTGCAGCGAGGCGACGCAGGCCGGCTGGTTGATGGTGATATTCTGGCCGTCGGTCGAGTAGTAGCCGCAGCCCTGTTCGTTGGCGATCATGCGAAACCATTCGCTGTCGCCGTTGAAGTCGGCCTGCGCCATGACGACGCCGGGATTGGCGGCGGAAATCTTTTTGCCGGCAGCGATGAAATCGTCCCAGGTGCTGATCGTGCTCGGATCGACGCCGGCCTTTTCGTAGAGATCGCGGCGGTAGAAGACGGCGACAGGACCGGAATCCCACGGCATGGCATAGGCGACATCGCCGACTTCAAGCTCGGTGCGCTTGAAATCAGGGAATTTCGCCTGGATATCGGCCGTGTAGCCGAGCTCTTTCAGATTGGCGAAGCAATCCGGGAAACGGCTCCAGAAGATTTCAGCCTCGAAATTCTCGATGCTGACGATGTCAGGCAAGCCGTCTCCGCCGGCCGCGCAGGCAGCCAGCGTCTTATCGAAGACCTGGCTGTTGCCGAGGTCCTCGACGGTGATCTTGATATCGGGAAACTGTTTGTTGAAGCCTGGAAGCGTGGACTTCAATGCCGACGCGGCGACATTCCAGCTCCAGATGGTGAGATTGGCCGACTGCGCGTATGCGGAGCCGGAAGCAAGCACTGCGACAGCTGCGGTCGCAGCGAGAAGTTTGAAGCGCATTGAAAATCCTCCCTTTTCAATTGCCGATCTTTCACGAACGCGGTTAGACTATCTGTAAGGGAGCGGGTGTCTCCTAAAAAGGGAACATGAATTTGGCGGAAAGTAAGGTCGGGACACGTGCAATCTATCAGCCCGGCGCGAGCAGCATCGAGGGTTTGCCGACAGCGCTGCAGATGTTCCATGCCCATCCGCCTGTTATGGCCATGCCGCACTGGCACGCGCAGGTCGAGGTCAACTACGTGATGCGCGGCACCGTGCACTACCGGATGAGCGATCACGAATTCCGGCTGAACGCCGGCGAAATGTGCCTCTTCTGGGGTGGTCAGCCGCATCAGATGGACGAATCCTCAGACGATTCGCTCTATGCCGGAGCCCATCTGCCGCTCGTCTATTTCTTCCGGCTGCGCCTGCCGATCAGCGTTTCCAGCCGGCTGATGAAGGGTGAGACGCTGCTGACCTCGGCAACGGATGCCGCCGACAACGAAAACTTCACCCGCTGGTTCCGCTATGCCAATTCAGGCGATGCCGCCAAGGCCCAGCACGCCGTCGACGAGTTGCTGCTGCGCATCGAGCGGATCGCGCTCGAACCTTATTCGATGACGTCGCAAGCCATCATCAGTCTCGAAGGCGATCACCCGCACCCGCATTCCTCGCGCAGCGTCGCGCGCATGTGTGATTTCATCGCCGCCAATTTCCTGCACGACATCGATTCGGTCGATATCGCCCGCGCCGCCGACCTGCATCCGAAATATGCGATGAACCTGTTCAAGCGATCGACCGGCATGACGCTCAGCAAATATGTGACGCTGCTGCGGCTGTCGCGCGCCCAGGCGATGTTGATGAGTGAGGGCGCCAATGTGCTGCAGGTGGCGATGGACAGCGGCTTCGGCTCGATCAGCGCCTTCAACAAGTCCTTCCGCCATATCGCCGGCATGTCGCCGTCGGACTTCCGCCGCGATATCCGGCTGGTGACGACGGTCCCGGCCGGCGCTTTCCGGAACTAGCTCAGGCCCAGCCGCAATTCGGCGTTCTGTGCGTTCTGCCTGTGTTTGTTTTTCACTGGGCAAAAAAGAACCAACGCCTAAGGTGGCGGCAGAATACGCACATTTTCTGTGCAAGTGCATGCACTATTGCATTTGTCAGGGAATTGATGCCATCGCACCCTCATTAAAATCAATGATTTAAAATTTGGCACACACTTTGCTTCGACAGTTGCAGAGTTGGTGGCTAGGGTTCCGGCGTCGCAAGGCGTGGCTGGTCCGAGAGCTGCCACCGGCAGGGGAGACATCCCGCCGGGTGCACGGCGGGACAAAAGCCCGGGAGACCTCGTAAGCCAAGGGATTGGCGGCACGATGGTCATTGCCGATCCCTTTTGAAGAAAAGCAAAAGGGGAATTTCAATGCAGACTTTTTCGAAGATCCTATCGATTACCGCACTGACGGCGTCCCTGGCGCTGGGACTGGGCTCCATCGCCAGGGCCGAACAGAAGACCGACTTCAAGGTCGCCTGGTCGATCTATGTCGGCTGGATGCCCTGGGGTTATGCTGCTGATCACGGCATCGTCAAGAAATGGGCCGACAAATACGGCATCAAGATCGAGGTCACCCAGTTCAACGACTACGTCGAATCGATGAACCAGTATACCGCAGGCGCCTTCGACGCCGTGACGCTGACCAACATGGACGGCCTGTCGATCCCGGCCGCCGGCGGCGTCGATACGACAGCCGTAATTGTCGGCGACTTCTCGAACGGCAATGATGCCGTCATCCTCAAGGACAAGGCGGGCCTTGCCGACATCAAGGGCCAGAACGTCAATCTCGTCGAATTTTCCGTCTCGCACTACCTGCTCGCCCGCGCGCTCGAAAGCATCAAGCTGACCGAGCGCGACGTGAAAGTGGTCAACACCTCCGACGCCGATATGGTCGCCGCCTACAAGACGGCTGACGTGACCGCCGTCGTCACCTGGAACCCGCTGGTCTCGACCATTCTCGAGGATCCCACGGCCAAGAAGGTCTTCGACAGCTCGCAAGTGCCGGGCGAGATCATCGACCTGATGGTCGCCAATTCAGGCGTGCTGAAGGACAATCCGAATTTCGGTAAGGCGCTCGCCGGCATCTGGTATGAAACCGCAGCACTTCTGACTGCCGACAGTGCCGACGGCAAGGCTGCCCGCGAGGCGATGGGCCAGGCATCGGGCACCGATCTCAAGGGCTTCGAATCCCAGCTTGCCGCCACCAAGCTGTTTGCCAAGCCGGCCGATGCCGTTGCCTTCACTTCGTCGGGCAGCCTGCCGAAGACAATGGATCTCGTCCGCAACTTCCTGTTCGAAAAAGGCTTGCTCGGCAATGGCGCGCCATCGGCCGACGTCATCGGCATCGAAATGCCTGATGGCAAGATCCTCGGCGACAGCGGCAACGTCAAGCTGCGCTTCACCGAGACCTACATGAAGGCCGCCGCCGACGGTTCGCTCTGAGCCATGTCAAAGCAACGGTGCGGCGTTGACCGCACCGCCCTACCCTTCATCAGCGGAGCTTTCCCCTATGCGCTGGATCAACACGAGGCCGAGCCGGGGCGCGCAGCTTACCTTGACGCTGCTGCCCTTCGTGCTGCTGATTGTTGCCTATACTTTCAGCTCAGCAGCACGGCTGGCGGAAAACGCCAACGACAAGCTGCTGCCCGGTCTTGCCGGTTTTGCCGATGCGATCGACCGCCTCGCCTTCATCGCCGATCCGCGCACCGGCCAATACCTGCTCTGGTCCGATACGGGGGCGAGCCTGATCCGCCTGCTTGCCGGCCTCGGCATCTCCACAGTCACGGCGCTCGTCATCGGCATGCTGATCGGTATGCTGCCTTATCTCCGAGCCCTGCTCTCGCCCTTCGTCGCCGTCATCTCGATGGTGCCGCCGCTGGCGCTGCTGCCGATCCTCTTCATCGCCATGGGGCTCGGCGAAGCTTCGAAGATCGCGCTCATCGTCATCGGCGTTGCGCCGACGATGATCCGCGACCTTGCGCTGAAGGCGCTGGAGCTGCCGCGCGAACAGATCGTCAAGGCTGAAACGCTCGGCGGCTCCTCCTGGCAGATCGGCCTTCGTGTCGTCCTGCCGCAGATCCTCCCGCGGCTGATCACCTGCCTCAGGCTTCAGCTCGGGCCTGCCTGGCTGTTCCTGATCGCCGCCGAAGCGATTTCGTCGGATTCCGGTCTCGGCTACCGCATCTTCCTCGTCCGCCGCTATCTCTCGATGGACGTCATCTTCCCCTATGTCGTCTGGATCACGCTGCTCGCCGTGATCATGAATTATATCCTCGATCGCATCCGCATCGCCGTCTTCCCCTGGTCGGAGCTGGAGAAGCAGGCATGAGCGAACTGGTGATCGAAAGGGTCTGGAAAGAGTATGGCGACCAGATCGTGCTTGAGGACGTGTCGCTGACTGTCGCTTCGCGCGCCTTCGTCGCCCTTGTCGGCCCGTCCGGCTGCGGCAAGTCGACGTTCCTGCGCATGCTGCTCGGCCAGGAGCGGCCAACGCGCGGGACAATCCTGCTCGACGGCGAAGCGCTGCCGCAGGAGCCGGGGCCGGATCGCGGCGTCGTCTTCCAGCGCTATTCCGTCTTCCCGCATCTGACCGTGCTCGGCAATGTGCTGCTTGGGCGGGAACTCTCGGCGTCTCGCTATAAAGCCAAGCTTTTCGGCGCTGCCCGCCGCAACGCCATCGACGAAGCCCGGCGACTGATCGGCGAGGTTGGCCTTTCCGGCGCCGAGGGCAAATATCCGGCGCAACTGTCAGGCGGCATGCAGCAGCGCCTGGCGCTGGCGCAGGCGCTGATCATGAAACCGAAGGTGCTGCTGCTCGATGAGCCCTTCGGCGCGCTCGACCCCGGCATCCGCGCCGAAATCCACACATTGATGAAGCGGCTCTGGCACGAAACGCAGATGACCGTCGTCATGGTGACGCACGACATGCGCGAGGCCTTCACGCTGGCAACGCGCGTCGTCGCCTTCGAGCGTCGGCGTGACCGCCCGGAGGAAAAGGAGCGCTACGGCGCGACGATCACCAAGGACATTTCCATCTGGCCGCCCAGGCTCGCCGGCGCGCCCACTGTCTTCAGCCCCGACCGGGACGGCCCGGTCATTTCTCTGGGCCTTCGCCGGGACGACCCGACTTCCAGTCCGTCAGGAGAAAAACCATGATGCATATCAGACGTTCGCCCGAGGAGATCGCTGCCAACCGGCAGCGTTACGAGGAACATCAGAAGAAGGGGCTGGAATTTGCGCCGAAGGCCTTGCCGGCGCCGAGCCCCCTTCCCGCCCCCGCAATCGATGCGGCTGCGATCATCCATCAGGAAACCATCCCCGGCGGCTGGTACTGGTCGACCGCGCTGAAGCGCGGCGAGGCGCTCCGCATTGATCAGGGCGAAGGCGGATCGACCGTGGCGCTCGTCGCCTGGAACGCCGCTGACGCGAGCGAACGGCTCAATCTCGTCGATACGGTCAAGGTGCAGTGGACGACTGCTCTCGGCAAGGGCCGCGTTATCTTCTCGGACATGGGCCGAGTGATGTTTTCGCTGATCGAGGATAGCTCCGGCGCCCACGACTGCCTGATGGGCGGCTCGACCGCAGCTTCGAACGCCTCACAATATCCTGGCGTCAAGACCCGCAACACCCGCGACAATCTCGTGCTCGTCGCCGGCAAACTTGGTTTCACCAGGCGCGACATCCCTGGGATTCTCAATCTCTTCGCCCCGGTCCGCGTCGACGATGACGGTGGCTTCCACTGGCGCGGCAAACTCTCCAACAGCGGCGATTATGCCGAGCTGCGCGCCGAGATGGACATGATCGTCGGCCTTTCCAATTGCCCGCATCCGCTCGATCCCGACCCGGTCTATGCGCCGAAGCCGGTGATCGTCACGCGCTTTCGCGCGCCCGCACCCGCAGTCGACGACCTCTCGCGAACGGCGACGGCCGAAGCCCTTCGCGGCTTCGAGAACAACGCCTCGATGCTGGCCTGAGGGAGGATGACGATGACCGATTTCATCAAGACTTCAGCTTCGCGCAGCCTCGAAAATGCCGTGCAGGATCATTTCATCCCGGCCGAAGCGCCGTGGTCCGGCATCGTGCGCAAGGGCCAGACCATCCGCATCGAGGACAGCTACGGCCAACAGGCAATCGATACGCTGTTTTATCGCGCCGATGATTTTGCCGAGCGTTATTCCAACCAGGATACGATGCGGGCGCAAGGTGGCGCCTATATCGGCACCGGCACGAAGATCATCTCGAACGAGGGCAACGTCATGCTTGTCATGACGGCCGACAGCTGCGGCCGCCACGATACATCAGCCGGCGCCTGCTCCTGCGAGAGCAACACGGTGCGCTTTGGCCACGGCACCAAATACCTGCATGCCTGCCGCGACAATTTCGTGATCGAGGTGACAAAACACGGCATGAGCAAGCGCGACATCGTGCCGAACATCAATTTCTTCATGAACGTGCCGATCAAGCCGAACGGCGAGATGACCATCGTCGACGGCATTTCTGCGCCTGGCGACTATGTCGAGCTGGTGGCGGAGATGGACGTGCTCTGCGTCATCTCCAATTGTCCGCAGATCAACAATCCCTGCAACGGTTTCGATCCGACGCCGATCCGGGTGCTGATCTGGGATGGCGAGGACTGATCGATGTTCACCAAGGTTCTTATCGCCAATCGCGGCGAAATCGCCGTCCGCGTCATCCGCACATTGAAGAGGATGGGCATCGCCTCAGTTGCCGTCTATTCCGATGCCGACCGGTTCTCGAAGCCGGCGCTGACCGCTGATGAGGCCGTCCGCCTCGGCCCGGCGCCTGCTTCCGAAAGTTATCTTGACGTCGATGCCGTCATTGCTGCCTGCAAGGCGACGGGCGCTGAGGCCGTGCATCCAGGCTACGGCTTCCTCTCGGAGAATATCGGTTTTGCCGAGCGGCTCGCCGCCGACGGCATCGCCTTCATCGGCCCGCGGCCGGAACATCTGTCAGCCTTCGGCCTGAAGCACACGGCGCGCGAACTGGCAAAGGCGAGCGGCGTGCCGCTGCTGCCCGGCACCGATCTCTTGCAGAGCGTCGAGGATGCACTTTCGGCTGCCGAGACCGTCGGTTATCCCGTCATGCTGAAGAGCACGGCCGGCGGCGGCGGCATCGGCATGCAGCTCTGCGCCGATGCAGCAAGCCTCAAGGCCTCTTTCGAAAGCGTCCAGCGGACCGCGCGCGCCAGCTTCGGTGACGCCCGCGTCTACATCGAGCGTTTCGTTGCCGAAGCGCGCCATGTCGAGGTGCAGATCTTCGGCGACGGTAAGGGCGGAGTGATTGCGCTCGGCGAACGCGACTGCTCGCTGCAGCGGCGGAACCAGAAGGTCGTCGAGGAGACGCCTGCTCCTGGCCTTTCCGGGGAGACAAGGGCGCGGCTGCACAAGGCGGCGGTCGATTTGGGAAGCTCGGTCTCCTATGAATCGGCCGGCACCGTCGAATTCATCTATGATCCCCAGCGCGAGGAATTCTATTTCCTTGAGGTCAATACCCGCCTTCAGGTCGAGCATCCTGTCACGGAAGCCGTCTTCGGCATCGACCTCGTCGAATGGATGATCCGGCAGGCGGCCGGCGAGGACGTGCTCTCGGGTGCTAAGGCCCTGACGCCGAAGGGTGCGGCGATCGAGATGCGTATCTATGCCGAGATGCCGCATGCCGATTTCCGACCGAGCGCCGGCCTTTTGACCGAGGTCATTTTTCCGGAAAGTGCCCGTGTCGACGGCTGGATCGAGACGGGAACCGAGGTCACGCCCTTCTATGACCCGATGCTTGCCAAGCTGATCGTGGCGGCGGAAGACCGGCCGGCGGCGATCGAGAAGCTGAAGGCAGCACTCGCCGAAACGTCGATATCAGGCATCGAGACCAATCTCGCTTATCTCAGGACGATCGCCGCTTCCGAATTGCTTGCCAGCGCCAAGGTTAAGACGACGGCGCTACGCGACTTCGCCTTCGTTCCGGATGTCGTCGAGGTTCTCGCGCCCGGCGCGCAGTCAAGTATCCAGGAACTGCCAGGCCGGCTCGGCCTCTGGCATGTCGGTGTACCGCCGAGCGGGCCGATGGACGAACGCTCCTTCCGCCATGCCAACCGGCTGGTTGGCAATGCCGATGTGACGGCTGCGCTGGAGTTGACCGTTTCCGGTCCGACATTGCGGTTTTATGCCGACCAGACGATCGCGCTTGCCGGCGCGCGGATGCCTATGACATGCGACGGCGCAAGATTGCCGCATGACACCCCGGTATTGATCCGGGCCGGCCAGGTTCTGTCGATCGGTACGATCGAAGGACCGGGACAACGCGCCTACCTCGCCGTCGCCGGTGGTTTTGCCGCACCCGTTGTACTCGGCTCGCGCGCGACCTTCGGCCTTGGCCAATTCGGCGGCAACGCCACCGGCACCCTGAAGACAGGGCAGGTGCTGCATTTTGCCCGGCAGGTGCCGGCCGAACCGGCGAGACCTGCGACGGAGCCGGCCGCCTTGACGCGCGAATGGGATGTCGGCGTGGTTTACGGTCCGCACGGGGCGCCCGATTTCTTCGAGGCTAGCGATATCGAGACGCTGTTTTCGACGGCCTATGAAGTGCATTTCAACAGCGCCCGCACGGGGGTGCGCCTGATCGGCCCAGCCCCGCAATGGGCACGTAGCGACGGCGGCGAGGCGGGGCTGCACCCCTCCAACCTGCACGACAATGCCTATGCGATCGGGGCGATCGATTTTACCGGCGACATGCCGATCATTCTCGGCCCTGACGGCCCGAGCCTTGGCGGCTTCGTCTGCCCGGCAGTGATTGCCCGCGACGAGCAGTGGAAGATGGGCCAGTTCAAGCCCGGCGACCGTATCCGTTTTCATGCGGTGGCGCGGCCGGAAGACCCGATCGCCGGTCCGGCGGTGCGGCGGCTCTCGGAAGAAACAGGTTCGCCGATCCTCGGCATCAGCGAGGATGGCCCGGTTTCTGTCGTCTATCGCCGCCAGGGCGACGACAATCTGCTCGTCGAATATGGGCCGATGACGCTCGACATCGCGCTGCGGCTGCGGGTGCATCTGCTGATGCAGGCGGTCGTCGAGGCCCGCCTTCCCGGCGTCGTCGACCTCACCCCCGGTATCCGCTCGCTGCAGATCCATTATGATGGCACGCAGCTGACGCGCCGGCGCCTGCTCGGGCTGCTCTCCGAGATCGAGGCGACGCTGCCGGCGGCACAGGAGGTCACTGTGCCGAGCCGCATCGTGCATCTGCCGCTCTCCTGGAACGATCCGGATGCGGAACTCGCCATGCGCAAATATCAGGAGCTCGTGCGCCCGAACGCGCCCTGGTGCCCGTCGAACATCGAGTTCATCCGCCGCATCAACGGTCTTCCCGACGAACAGGCCGTCCGCGATATCGTCTTTAATGCCAGCTACCTGGTGCTGGGACTCGGCGATGTCTATCTCGGTGCGCCGGTTGCGACCCCGACTGATCCGCGCCACCGCCTCGTGACGACGAAGTATAATCCCGCCCGCACCTGGACGCCGGAAAATGCCGTCGGCATCGGCGGCGCCTATATGTGCATCTACGGCATGGAAGGACCGGGCGGCTACCAGCTCTTCGGCCGCACCATCCAGGTCTGGAACACTTGGCGGGAGACGCCGGTCTTTGCCAGGGGCAAACCCTGGCTGCTGAACTTCTTCGACCAGATCCGTTTCTTCCCGGTCAGCAATCAGGAATTGACGGAGGCGCGCGCCGCCTTCCCGCATGGCGGCTATCCCATCCGGATCGAGGAGACGGAATTCTCCTATGCCGCCCACGAGAAAGAATTGCAGGCCAATTCGGCGTCGATCGGCCGGTTCAAGGCAAGCCAGCAGGCCGCCTTCGATGCCGAACGCCAGCGTTGGAAGGAAGCCGGGCTCGACAGCTTCGTCACCGACGAAGGCACAGGCGAAAGCCCGGATGGGGATATTCCCGACGGCTGCTTCGGGGTTGCCAGCGCCGTGCCCGGCAATATCTGGAAATTGCTGGTCGAGCCGGGCTCCCCGGTTGCGGCCGGCGATACGCTCGCCATCATCGAATCGATGAAAATGGAAATCAACGTCACCGCCCATGCGGCAGGCCGCGTCCGCGACCTGCGCGCCGGGCCGGGAAGAAACGTCAAAGCCGGCGATATCATCGTCGTCCTGGAGGAATGCTGACATGCTGCCGACCATTCTCGATCTCTCAAGCCTTCGCGCCGCCTATCAATCCGGCCTGACGCCGCTCGATGCCATCGAAGAGGTGATCGCCCGGCGTGCCACCTCGAAAGATCCGGCAATCTTCATCACCCCGGTGCCGGATGAGGAGCTGCGCGCTGCCGCGAAAGCGCTGATGACACGTGCGCCTGAGGCAAACAGCCTGCCGCTCTGGGGCGTTCCCTTTGCCGTGAAAGACAATATCGATGCCGCCGGCCTGCCGACGACTGCCGCCTGCCCGGCCTATGCGTATCGGCCGGAGGCGGACTCCACCGTCGTTGCACGGTTGAAGGCAGCCGGCGCCATCATCATCGGCAAGACCAATCTCGATCAGTTCGCGACCGGCCTCAACGGCACGCGCTCGCCCTATGGCGCGCCGCGTTCGGTCTTCGATGCGGCCTATATCTCAGGCGGTTCGAGTTCCGGATCGGCGGTCACGGTGGCCTCCGGCCTCGCCGCCTTCGCGCTCGGCACCGATACAGCGGGCTCCGGCCGCGTGCCGGCTGCTTTCAACAATCTGGTCGGCATCAAGCCGACGCCGGGTCTCTTGCCGAATACCGGCGCGGTTCCGGCCTGCAAGAGCGTCGACTGCATCACCATCTTTGCTGCAACCGTCTCTGACGGTGTTGCGATCCGCAAGGTCGCCGAAGGCTTCGATGCCGCCGATGCTTTCTCGCGTCGCGCCAAGCCGGCAAACCTGCCTGTGTCGGGCTTGCGCATCGGCGTCCTGACCGACGCCGAGCGGGAGTTCTTCGGCGACAAGGAGGTGGAGGCGCTCTACGACCAGGCGATCGAGCGGGCCAGAGCGCTCGGCGCGACCATCGTGCCTTTCGATTACACGCCATTCCGCGAGGCTGCTGCGCTTCTCTATGACGGGCCGTGGGTCGCCGAACGTCTGGCGGCGGTCGAGACCTTCCTCGCCACGAACGCGGCCGATTTCGACCCGACGGTCAGGGGGATTATCGAAGGCGCCAAGGGCAAGACCGCGGTCGAGGCTTTCAACGGCCGATACCGGCTGGAAGAATTGCGTCGCAAGACCGAGGCCGAATGGGAAAAGGCCGACGTGCTTCTGCTGCCGACCGCACCGACCACCTACACCGTTGCGGACATGCTGGCCAATCCCGTCGTGCTCAACGGCCGCCTCGGTCGCTACACCAATTTCGTCAACCTGCTCGATTGCGCGGCGATCGCCGTTCCGGCCGGCTTCGGCAAAGGTGGGCTGCCGGGCGGCGTGACCGTCATCGCACCTGCCTTCACCGACGACGCGCTGGCGCCGCTTGCCGATGCGCTGCACCGCGCAGCAAGCTCCGGCATGGGCATCGACCGGCAGGCTGCGATCCCCGAAGCGAGCCGTGTTGTACCTGGCGATGACGGTTTCATCGAAATCGCGGTCGTCGGTGCGCATCTGACCGGCATGCCGCTCAATCACGAGTTGGCAGGCGCCGGCGGGCGTCTGGTTAAGACCTGCCGCACGGCCGGCGATTATCGCCTCTTCGTCTTGCCCAATACCACGCCGCCGAAACCGGGACTGCTGCGCGAACCCGGCCATAAGGGTCAGGGGCTGGAGGTCGAGGTCTGGGCACTGCCGGCCGATGCTTTCGGCAGGTTCGTCCAGAAGATTCCGGCACCCCTCGGCATCGGTAAGCTGGCGCTCGAAGACGGTTCCAGCGTCTCCGGCTTCGTCTGCGAGGCCCATGCGGTGATGGGTGCCGAGGAAATCACCGCACTTGGCGGCTGGCGCAACTATATCAGCGCCAAGCTGGCGAGCTGAGGAGAGCCTTGCATGGCGGCAAAGCTCGTCCCGCGCCTGATCGATCTGCTGCGGGACGGTCTGACCGCCCGCAGCGAAGCGATCGGCAGCACCTGTGTCAGCCCTGGCGGTTCTGAGAGCGTTCGGCAAGTTCGACCATAATGCCGTCGGGGTCGCGAACGAAGGCGATCTTGTTCAGCATCTCGGAGTGGACGGCGAAGCGCGGCCGCTCCTTGATCTCGACGCCCGCCTTTTCGAGGCGGACGAAGGTCTCGTCGACGTTGTCGAAATGAAAGGTGAGGTGGCGGACGCCGGCCGTATCGTCAGGCACGTCGACCGCTCTCGACGCGCCGCCGGGCGGCGCAAAGACCTCCAACATGCCGCCGCTGCATCGAGGAACGCGACTTGCATGCCATTCGCCATCGTCTTGCGCAGCACGAGACTGAGGCCGAGCAGGCCACAGTAGAAATCGACGGTGCGGTCCATGTCGCCGACCGTCATGCCAACATGCTCGAAGGATTTCAGCATGCGAGAGCCCTTCCCGGTTCAGACGGTGGCCGCAGCACGCCATTCCCCTGCCGGAAGCCAGGAGCGATAGAGCGGATGATCGGCGGCGATCGGCATCCGCGTCGGCTGGCCGGTGCGCTGCGAGAAATAAGCGGCCGTTACCAGTTCCAGCGAATTGCGGGCATCCTGCAATGTCACCGGTGGGTCGGTGTCCTCGACGATCGCCTTGTGGAAGAGCTCGAACTGACGGGTGTAGCCATCCTCGCCAGGCACATAGCCAGCGAGCACTTCGTCGATCCGCGCCTGATGTTCCTCTGTCCCGGCGACGAACGTCCACGGATCACGGCCCATCGTATAGGGTTCGATGATGCTTTCCGCGACGAGGTCGTTGAAGCAGAAGCGCAGCCGCGAGATCTCCTTGCGCGAACCGAGCGTCATCGACAGCGTCGCCAGCGATCCGTTCTGCATCTTCACCGAAAGGGCTGCCGTATCCTCGACCTCGATCGGATTGACTAGCGTCGCCCCATAGGAAAACACCTCGGCGCAGGGGCCATGCACATAGTTCAGCATGTCATGAGCGTGGATGGCGTGGCCGAGAAGGCCGCCCCCCAGTTCGCTCGCCCACTTGCCGCGCCACGGCACGGCATAATAATCCGGCCCGCGCCACCAATGGGTTTCGATCGTGGTCAGGAACGGCTTGCCGGCCAGGCCGCGTTCGATCAGCAGCTTCAGCTTCTGCAGGCCGGAACCATAGCGATACTGAAAGATCGGCATCAGCTTCCTGCTGGGGAAGCGGGCAAGGATGCGCCCCATCTCGTCGACCTCGGCGATCGAGCCGAAGAGCGGCTTCTCGCAGATCACGTGCTTGCCTGACTCGATACCCTTGCGGCACAGTTCGAAATGCGAACTCGGCGGCGTCGAAATGTCGATGATGTCGAGATCTTCGCGGGCAAACAGCGAATCCGCATCCTGCGTGTATTCGGCAATGCCGAACTCCTCGCACAACGCTCTGCCGCGCTCCTCATCGAGCGAGCAGAGCACGGGAACTTCGAAAAGCTCCTTGTTCCAGCCGAAGCCGGCCAGATGCCGCGCAGCGATGCCTGCGCCGATGACGCCGACGCGCAATTTTCTGGTCATGATTTCCTCCTCAGCGAGCGCCGATGCGCGCGGCTTTCGCCTGGGCTTCGAGCGAAAGACGGCAGACTTCAAAAACGTGATCCTGGGTCATCGCCGTCTGCGTGCGGTTGCCAACGTCGGCGGTGAAAGCGTCGAAATAATCGAGTTTTTCACCGCTGCAATCGATATGGGTCATTTCCTTGCCGTTGACCAGGAAGAGGTGATCCTTGCCCGGCCGGCCGGCGATATCGATATATTTGCGCAGTTCGATGTAACCTTCGGTGCCGAGGATGGTCAGGCGCCCATCACCCCAGGTCGGCAGCGCCTCCGGCGTGAACCAGTCGACACGGACATAGCCCGCCGCCTTGTCGGAGCGCAGAAGCACCTCGCCGAAATCCTCGAAGGCGGGCTTGTCGGGCATGCCGAAATTGCCGATCGAGCTTGCGATGACCTCGCCTGTGGTCGAGCCGGTATAGAACAGGAACTGGTCGACCTGGTGCGAAGCGATATCGACGATGATGCCGCCGAAGGCTTCGGGATCGAAGAACCAGTCCGGCCGGGTCGGCAGTTGCAGCCGGTGTGGACCGACACCGAGCGTCTGGATCACCTTGCCGATCGCGCCTTCGGCGACGAGCTTGCCGGCCTTGACGGCGGAGCGGACGCAGTGGCGCTCGGAAAAGCAGATCGAGAAGATCTTGCCGGTCTCGGCAACGGTACGCCTGACGTCCTCGAGTTGGGCGAAGGTGGTCACGCCCGGCTTGTCGGTCATCACGTCCTTGCCCGACCTCATTGCGCGGATGGCAAGCCCGGCACGATCACGCGGAATCGCGGAAATGCAGATGACATCGATCGACGGATCGTCGAACAGCTTTTGCCTGTCGATCTGCGGCGCGTCAGGATAGGTCTTCTCGAAGGCCTCGCGCAACGCCGGCACCGAGGTCTGCGGGCAATAGCCGACGAACTCGCCGCCTGCGGCCAGCAATCCCTTCACGTGATCGAACGTGTGCCCATGGTCGATTCCGACGACGGCAAATCTCAACATCGCTGCAATATCCTCCTGGGATTTTCGTGTGGCCGGCTGATGCCAGCCTCCTCCATGTTGGGCAAAACAGATAACGAAAGCCGGCTCCTGTCAAGGCGATATGGAGGGCAAAATCGTCACAGCCTGCATTTAAATATTTGAAATTTAACAGTTATTTTGTATCTAAATAGTTATTTTGTGAGCTTTTGCAATTGGGTTCCCGAGGAAGCCCGCCGCTTGAGCCGATCAGGCAAAGCTCTTTTTCCCCAGCGCATCTTGCCCCGCCTTCATGAATGTGATCGATTTTGGTCGTCGCCGGGTCGGAGGGCGGCAACACCCCGCAATTTTTAAAAGAGCTCTTCTCGCTCCCCTTGATGAAAGATCACCATGTCTCAAGCTCTTCTCGATGTCGCCGCTTCGGGTGGTCTTTTTGTCGGTCGCATCTGGAATCCCGAAGTGGAGGGACCGAGCATTGTGACGTTACGCGAGGGCATGCTGGTCGACATCACGTCGCGCGAGGCGCCGACGCTGAGCACCCTGCTCGAGCGGCAGGATGCCGCGGCCTTCGTCCGTGCAGCAAGTGGCAAGGCGGTTGGCTCGCTGGCGGACATCGCCGCCAACAGTACCGGAGCTCCGGATCAAACGCGCCCTTATCTCCTTGCGCCCGTCGATCTGCAGGCAGTCAAGGCCTGCGGCGTTACCTTTGCGCAGTCGATGATCGAGCGCGTTATCGAGGAGAAGGCGGCCGGCAATCCGGAACGCGCCGCCTCGATCCGCGAGCGTGTCAGCACGCTAATCGGCGGCAGCCTCACCAATCTCAAGGCCGGTTCGCCGGAGGCTGCCAAGGTCAAGCAGGCGCTGATCGACGAGGGCATGTGGTCGCAATATCTCGAGGTCGGCATCGGGCCGGATGCCGAAGTCTTCACCAAGTCGCCGGTGCTCTCCTCGGTTGGCTGGGGTGCGGATGTCGGCCTGCATCCGATCTCGACCTGGAACAACCCCGAGCCGGAAATCGTGCTCGCGGTCAACAGCCGCGGCGAGATCAAGGGGGCTGCACTCGGCAACGACGTCAACCTGCGTGACGTCGAAGGCCGCTCGGCGCTGCTGCTCGGCAAGGCCAAGGACAACAACGCCTCCTGCTCGATCGGTCCTTTCATCCGCCTGTTCGATGCCGGTTACAGCCTGGATGACGTCCGCAAGGCCGAACTCGACCTGAAAGTCACCGGTCACGACGGTTTCGTGCTGCACGGCAAGAGTTCGATGTCAAAGATCAGCCGCGACCCGACCGATCTCGTCAAACAGACGGTCGGCGCCCATCATCAATATCCCGATGGTTTCATGCTCTTCCTCGGCACGCTGTTTGCGCCGACGCAGGACCGCGACGCGCCAAAGCAAGGCTTCACCCACAAGATCGGCGATGTCGTCGAGATTTCCTCGGCAGGCCTCGGCGCGCTCGTCAACACCGTGCGCCTTTCCACCGAATGCCCGCCCTGGACATTCGGCATTTCGGCGCTGATGCGCAACCTCGCAAAGCGCGGGTTGCTCTAACCTTTTGTTTGACGTGATTCCGGGCGGAAAACCGCGTCGCACTTTCCCTGGAAATGCTTCAGCTACTGGTTCCTCCGCCTGCCCTGAAGCAGATCGAGGACGGAGTTTGCCGCCTCGAGAACATTTGTCCCAGGACCGAATACGGCTGCAACGCCGTGTTCGTGCAGGAATTCATAGTCCTGACGCGGGATGACACCGCCGCAGACGACGATGATATCGCCACCGCCCTGTTCCCTCAGCCTGTCGATCAGCTGTGGTAGCAGCGTCCTGTGACCGGCCGCCAATGACGAGACGCCGACGACATTGACCTTTTCGCTGAGCGCGACGCCGGCGGCTTCTTCCGGTGTCTGGAAAAGGGGACCGGCGAGCACATCGAAGCCGATATCGCCGAAGGCCGAGGCGATCACCTTGGCGCCTCGGTCGTGTCCGTCCTGACCGAGCTTGGCGACCATGATCTTCGGCCGGTGCCCCATGGCTTCCGTCACCTCAGCCATGCGGGTCTTGAGCACGGCGAGTTCCGGCTCGTTTTCATACGCCTCGCCGTAGACGCCCTTGATGACCTCAGGGGTCGCGGCATGATCGCCGAAGGCAGCGCGCATGGCATCCGATATTTCGCCGACCGTGGCGCGGGCCCGGGCCGCCGCAATCGCGGCTTCCAGCAGGTTGCCCTTGCCGCTCTGTGCGATCTCTGCCAGGGCCGCCAGGGTCTCGCGCACGGCTCCGCCATCGCGGCGCCGCTTCGTTTCTTCGATACGTCTGATCTGCGCTTTGCGCACCGCGCTGTTGTCGATCTCCAGAATGTCGATCGGCTGCTCGTTGTCGAGCCGGTAGCGGTTGACGCCGACGATGACCTCTTCGCCCTTGTCGACGGCCGCCTGGCGGCGTGCGGCCGCTTCCTCGATCAGCCGTTTCGGCAGGCCGTCTGCCACCGCCTTGGTCATGCCACCCAGTGCCTCGACTTCCTCCATCAACGCCCAGGCCTTGTCTGCCAGTTCGGCCGTCAGGCTTTCGACATAGTAGGAGCCGGCGAGCGGATCGACGACCTTGGTGACGCCGGTCTCGTGCTGCAGGATGAGCTGGGTGTTGCGGGCGATACGAGAGGAGAACTCGGTCGGCAGCGCAATCGCTTCGTCGAAGGAATTGGTGTGCAGCGACTGCGTGCCGCCGAGCACGGCCGACATCGCCTCGAAGGCGGTGCGGATGATGTTGTTGTAAGGGTCCTGCTCCTGCAAGGACACGCCGGAGGTCTGGCAATGGGTGCGCAGCATCAGCGAGGACTGTTTCTTCGGATGAAACCCTTCCATGATCCGCGTCCAGAGCAGGCGGGCGGCGCGCAGCTTGGCGGCTTCCATAAAGAAGTTCATGCCGATGGCGAAGAAGAAGGACAGGCGGCCGGCGAACTCGTCGACGCTCAGGCCTTTGGCGATGGCGGCGCGGACATATTCGCGGCCGTCGGCCAGCGTGAAGGCCAGTTCCTGCACCAGCGTCGCGCCGGCTTCCTGCATGTGGTAGCCGGAGATCGAGATGGAGTTGAACTTCGGCATCTCGCGGGCGGTATAGTCGATGATATCGGCAACGATCCGCATCGAGGGTTCGGGCGGATAGATATAGGTGTTGCGGACCATGAACTCCTTGAGGATGTCGTTCTGAATGGTCCCCGAGAGCTCGGCCCGTGGAACGCCCTGTTCCTCGCCGGCCACGATGAAAGAGGCAAGGATCGGGATGACGGCACCGTTCATGGTCATCGACACCGACATTTCGCCGAGCGGAATGCCGTCGAACAGGATCTTCATGTCCTCGACACTGTCGATTGCCACACCCGCCTTGCCGACATCACCCTCGACGCGCGGATGGTCGCTGTCATACCCGCGGTGGGTGGCAAGATCGAAGGCGACCGACAGGCCCTTCTGGCCGGCCGCCAGATTGCGGCGATAAAAGGCATTCGATTCCTCTGCCGTCGAGAAGCCGGCATATTGGCGGATCGTCCAGGGCCGGCCGGCATACATCGTCGCCCGCGGGCCGCGGGTGAAAGGCGAGAAGCCGGGAAGCGAACCAAGATGCCCGGCGCCGTCAAGATCCTCGGCCGTATAGAGCGGCTTGACGGCAATGCCTTCCGGCGTCTGCCAGGTCAGCGTTTCGGGCGAGCTGCGCAGTTCCTTTTGCGCAAGCTCCGCCCAATCCGACAGCGTCTTCTTCGTCATGCGGTTCCTCCGGCCTTTTTCATTCCCACCCTACCATTTCACCGGCTCCTCGTGCGATAGAGCCCGAACAGGATGATTTTAGGCCGAGCCGGCCCAAAATCTGAATCCTGTTCTATATTATATAGTTAGAGCATGATGTCGTCCGAAAACCGCTCACACTTTTCGGCATCATGCTCTAGGATAATTAATGCGGCAAATCCTTGATTTCTATTGCCGGCTTTGGGACCCGCCTCATGAAGACCATGCAGATCTATGCCTTTGACATGAACTGCGTCGGGCATATCAACCACGGCCTGTGGACGCATCCGCGCGACCGCTCAGCGCATTATACCGATCTCGACTACTGGACAGAGTTTGCCAAGACCGCCGAACGCGGCAAGCTGGACGGTATCTTCCTGGCCGATATCGTCGGTGTCTATGATGTCTACAAGGGTAGCCCGGCGCCGGTGATCGGGACGGGCGCGCAGATCCCGGTCAATGATCCGATGATCCCGATTTCGGCGATGGCCTATGTCACGAAACATCTGGGTTTCGGCGTCACCGTCAACACCACCTATGAGCCACCCTTCCTGCTGGCGCGGCGCATGTCGACGCTCGATCATCTGACCAAGGGACGGATCGGCTGGAACATCGTCACCGGTTATCTCGACAGTGCCGCCCGCAGCATGGGTTTCGACAAGCTGCCGGAACATGATGCGCGCTACGATGCGGCCGAGGAATATCTCGAAATACTCTACAAGCTCTGGGAAGGCAGCTGGGACGACGATGCGGTGCTACGCGACAAGGCGGGCGGCACCTATGCCGATCCCTCCAAAGTGCGCACTGTCCGTCACGAAGGCAAATATTACCGGATGGAGGGCATCCATCTCTCAGAACCCTCGCCGCAGCGCACGCCCCTGCTCTTTCAGGCCGGCGCCTCGGCCCGCGGCCAGGACTTCGCCGCCCGCCACGCCGAATGCGTCTTCATTGCCGGGCCAAATCCCAAGGCGGCGAGGCCGACCGTCGATGCGCTGCGGGCGAAGGCGGAGGAATTCGGCCGCGGCGCCGACGCATTGAAGATCCTGAGCCTGATCACTGTTGTCGTCGGGCGGACGGAGAAGGAAGCCCAGGACAAGCTGGAGGAGTACCGCCGCCATGCGAGCGTCGAGGCCTCGCTTGCGCATTACTCCGCTTCGATAGGCATCGATTTTTCGAAGTATGAATTGGACGACGTCATCGACCAGAGCTCGACCAACGCCAATCAATCCGCACTTGCGGCCATCACGAAACAGGCAGCGAAGCCGGTGACGCTGCGTGACATCATCGACCAGATGGTACTCGGCAGCCGGATGAAGCCGATGGTGGGCTCGCCCGAGCAGATCGCCGATCATCTCACGACGTGGATCGGAGAGGGCGGCATCGACGGCTTCAACCTGGCGCGGACCGTGGCGCCGGAAAGCCTGCGCGATTTCGTCGACCTGGTGGTGCCGGTGCTGCAGGAGCGCGGCGTCTTCAAGGCGGACTATTCTGCAGGGCCGCTGCGGCAGAAGCTTTTCGGCGGCGGGAACGGCAGGTTGCCCGCCGCTCATCCCGCAGCCCAGTTCCGGCGCTGATTTATCGGTGGTCCAGACCGGCAACCAGCCGGTCGCCAAGCCACTGGATGCCGCAGACGAGCACGATGAGGACGGCCACCACCGCGATCATCACACTGGTTTCGAAACGCTGATAGCCGTAGCGGATGGCGAGATCGCCGAGGCCGCCGGCGCCGATCGCGCCCGCCATGGCCGAGGCGCCGATCAGCGTCACCAGCGTGACGGTGAAACCGGCGACGATGCCTGGCAACGCTTCAGGCACCAGCACCTCGCGGATGATGGTCCAGCGATTGCCGCCCATGGCGCGCACGGCATCGATCAGCCCGCGGTCGACCTCGCGCAGCGATACTTCGGCGATGCGGGCGTAATAGGGCGTCGCGGCGATGGCGAGCGGCACGATGGCCGCCCAGGTGCCGAGCGCTGTGCCGACGATCAGCCGCGTCAGCGGAATCAGCGCCACCAGCAGGATGATGAAGGGCACCGAGCGGAAACCGTTGATGACTGCGCCGAGCACGCGGTTGATCCAGAGGTTTTCGGCGATACCGCCGCGCGCCGTCGCGACCAGTGCAAGGCCGAGCGGCAGGCCGGCAACGAGCGAAATCACTCCCGAGGCGACGGTCATCAGGATCGTCTCCCAAAGGGAGCGAAAAAGCAGTTCAAGCATGATCGGTGTCATAACCAAGCACCTCCACCCGGGCGGACCGGGCCATCAGAAATTGTTCGACCTTTCCGGCAAGCGCGGGGTCACGCGCGGGAACGGCGATGAAGAACCGCGCCACCGGCTGGTTCTGGATGTGGTCGATGCCGCCATGGACGAGGCGGAAGGAATGCGGCAGCGCCGCCGAGAGTTCGGCAAACAGCGCGCCCTGCGCCTGCGGGCCGGCGAGATCAACGCTGAGGATCGCTTCGCTGCCCGCCGTCGCCGACAGCCGGCCGGCGATATGCTCCGGAAGCTGCGGGCGGATGCCGCCAAGCAGGCTCCCGGTGATATCAGCCTGCGGGTTGGCGAAGATCGACCAGACCTGCCCTTCCTCGACGATCCGCCCGGCATCGATGACGGCGACGCGATCGGCAATGCCGCGGACCACTTCCATCTCATGGGTGATCAGCAGAATGGTCAGCCCGAGCTTACGGTTGATGTCCTTGAGCAGCGCCAGGATCGACCGGGTCGTTTCCGGATCGAGCGCCGATGTCGCCTCGTCGGACAACAGCAGTGCCGGGCGTGCCGCAAGCGCCCGGGCGATGCCGACGCGTTGTTTCTGGCCACCGGACAGCGATGAGGGATAGGCCTTCGCCTTGTCGGCAAGGCCGACGAGCTCGAGCAGCTCATGCGCCCGTTTCAGGCGCTCACTCTTTGTAAGACCCTCGATCTTCAGCGGCAGCGCGACGTTTTCCTCGACGGTTTTGGCAGAAAGCAGATTGAAATGCTGGAAGATCATGCCGATGCGGCGGCGCAGCGGCTGCAGCTCCTGTTCTGAAAGTCCGCTGATATCTCGGCCTTCGATGAGGATCTCGCCGCTATCGGCGCGTTCCAGGCCGTTCAGGCAGCGGATCAGCGTCGATTTGCCGGCGCCGCTGCGGCCGATGATGCCAAGGATCTCGCCTCTCTTCACCGTCAGCGAGATGCCGTCGAGTGCTGCAGTGGTTCCGAACCGCCGCTTCACGTCGGTAAGCCTCACCACCTCTTCGGTCGCCGTTTGCGGCTCTGCCGCGATCGCCGTGGTGGAAACAAAGGAATTCATATGTTTTTCCTTACAAATGCTGAAGGCGGCCCGGGCAAAGAACGCCCGGACCGCCTCTCGGCAGGCCTTAACCCCAGCCCTGCTCCGGATCAATAGGCGCTGAGACCCGTGCCCTTGTAGACCTTGTCGAACTCGGCCTTGACGGTCTCGTTCTGATAAGAAGACACAAGCGTCTTGACCCAGTCGGCATCCTTGTTCTTGTCCTTGACGGCGATGAAGTTGCGGTATGGATTGTCGGCGATCGGCTCCTGGGCAATGCGTTCGGCCGGCGAAAGACCGCTTTTCAACGCCCAATCGGTGTTGACAATGCCGGCATCCAGATCGTCGATCGAGCGGCCGACGATGCCGGCGTCGAGTTCCTTGATCTCGATCTTCTTCGAATTGTCGGTGACGTCGGCGACGGTCGCGAGAATACCGGTGTCGTCCTTCAGTTTGATCAGGCCTTCGTTCTGGAGAACGCGCAGCGCACGGCCTTCGTTCGAGGGATCGTTCGGCACGCCGATCACGGCACCTTCCGGGATCTCGGCGACGGACTTGTACTTCTTGGTGTAAAGGCCGATCGGCCAGACCCCGGTATAACCGACGCGAACGATGTGATAGCCGTGCTGCTTGATCTGGTTATCGAGATAGGGCTGGTGCTGGAAGGCGTTGGCGTCGAGTTCGCCGCGTTCCAGCGCTTCATTCGGCTGCGTATAGTCGTTGAAGGTGATGGTCTCGATCTTGAGGCCCTTCTTGGCCGCCTCGCTCGCGACCACGCGCCAGATGTCCTCCTCCTCGCCGGCCATGATGCCGACCTTGATCGACTTGTCCTCGGCAAAGGAAGGAGCGGGTGCTGCAAAGGCAAAGAGTACGGCAGCGGAAACGGCCACGGCGGCAAGGGCCGCCCGGCGCGAAAGATGGAGGCCGTGAAGATTTTTGTTCTTGGTCATTTTATATCCCGTCTGACTGAATGAGGCCAAGCGCCCCGAGCAGGCCGATCATGGCAAAAGCGCGTATCGGGCGCGAAGCACGAATGTCTGATGTGGAGGAAGGGCCGGAAAAACTCTTGCCCTGCCATTGCTATCGGCAGGATAAATTTCCATCAAATTTGTGGACTATGACGACTTGAAAAGGATAGCCTTAAAACGAAAACGGCGCCTCCATGGCGCCGTTTCAAGCCTATCCCGATATTCTTTACTCGGCGGCGATAAGCGCTTGATTCCGGCTGGGAAAGAAAGCCGCGAGCTCGCCGATCACCTCCCCGATCCGATTGGAAAGCGGGTCGGATGAGACACGGTAATCGGTGAAGTCACGGTCGGACGCGTAAACCGCGGTCGGCAGCGTGTGCGACATGAAAAAACCGAAGAGCGGGCGGAGCTGGTGCTCGACCATCAGCGCATGGCGGTCACCGCCGCCGGTCGCAGTGATGATGATCGGCTTGGCGCGCAGCTCATGCGGGTCGATCAGGTCGATCAGATGCTTGAAGAGGCCGGGATAGCTTCCCTTGTAAGTTGGCGCTCCGATGACCAGCACATCGGCATTGACGATGTCGTCGATGACTTCCCTGGCGCGACTGTCGAGATCGTCACGGCGCAGCGCCTGGCCAAGCGAGGGGCCGACATCGGTCAGATCGTAGATGGTGTTGTCGAAGCCGTATTTCTCACTGGCGAGAGCGGCAACGTTTTCGACAAGCGCAAAGGTCTTCGAGGGGCGGTTGAAGCTACCCGCAAGGCCGACCAATTTGTGAGCAGACATGCCATTTCCTTCCAATATCGTGCCGAGACCGACGTCATTATTCTCACGAATATTATCTATAAAAATAGTGGATTAAAGGAATGGTGATCCCTCTTCCCCATAGCAGGAGAAAAATACGTTCGGGCCTATGGGCGAAGGCGACGTGCGAAACTGCATGACGAACCGGGCCGGAGTGTCGGCGACATTCCGGCTCGATCAATTGTCCATAAGCGATGTCGCCTCAGACTGGTTTCTGCTTGGGGATACGCGGCAGGAAGACCGTGAGGAGACCGAGCAGCGGCAGGTAGGAGCAGATGCGGTAGACGAAATCGATTCCATGGGTGTCGGCGAAACTGCCGAGCAGGGCTGCACCAAGCCCCCCTGCCCCGAATGCGAAGCCGAAGAAGACCCCGGCAATCAGCCCGACGCGCCCGGGCACCAGTTCCTGCGCGAAGACGACGATTGCAGAGAAGGCCGAAGCGAAGATCAGGCCGATGACGACGCTGAGCACACCCGTCCAGAAGAGGTTGGCATAGGGAAGCAGGAGCGCGAAGGGAATGACCCCGAGGATCGAGAACCAGATGACAAAACGGGCACCGAAGCGGTCACCGATCGGCCCGCCGAGGAACGTGCCGACGGCGACGGAGCCGAGGAACAGGAAGAGCATCAGCTGTGCCTGCTGCACGCTGAGCTCGAACTTGTCGATGACATAGAAGGTGAAGTAGCTCGATACGCTGGCCATGTAGACATTCTTCGTTGCCGTCAGCAGCACGAGGATGAGCAGCGCCCAGACGACCCTGTTCTGCGGCAGCGGAAGGGTCCGGCTTACCGCCGGCTTGCTGGCATTCTGGCGCCTGTGGCTGATGTACCAGTTGCCGACCCAGCTCAGCACGACCATGCCGACCATGGCGATGGCGGCGAACCAGGAGACGCTGTGCTGACCGAGCGGCAGCACGATGAAGGCGGCAAGCAGCGGACCGATCGCCTGGCCGGCATTGCCACCGACCTGGAAGAAGGATTGCGCGAAACCGTGGCGGCCGCCAGAGGCAAGACGGGCAACGCGCGAAGATTCCGGGTGGAAGACCGCCGAGCCGAAGCCGACCAGGCTTGCGGCAACCAGCAGCAGTTCGAAGCTGCCGGCATTGCCGAGCAGAATGAGGCCGCAAAAGGTACTCGCCATGCCCACAGGCAGCGAATAGGGCATCGGCCAGCGGTCGGTGACGATGCCGACCAGCGGCTGCAGCAGCGAAGCCGTGACCTGGAACGTCATGGTAAGGAGGCCGATCTGCACAAAATCGAGATCGTAGTTCGCCTTGAACAGCGGATAGAGCGAGGCGAGCAGTGACTGCATGATGTCGTTCAGCATGTGGCAGAAGCTGACCGCCATGAGGATGGACATCGTTGTTTTTTCGAAACGGGGCGCGCTCTCGGCAACGGTTGCCATCAATGCTTCTCCTGCACAGGCACGGCCGGTGCCGTGCCACGTCGATTTTATTCGATGGATTTTCGGGCGATCGGGGCTGGGAAGACTCTCGTGCGGCGGTCGCTGAACTGCATTTAGCGTAAGCCGGGACGCAATTACAGCCCAGTTTTATCCGTATTGGTACGGCTTTTGTTCGATTTGCTCTCCGAACAAGTGATTTCTGCCTAGCTTAGCGTCTTTCCAGACGGGCATTCATATCACAGTCAGTCGCGATCATCGCATATCCAGTATGCTATGTGAAAACAACCATGGAAAAGCCATGCAGGGGATACTACAGCTGCACCGATTGAAAAAAGCGATCGAGGCTGAAAACACACGATGAATGTCAAGACAGCGAATGCAATAGACAGCTATGTCGGAGCGCGCATAAGAATGCGCCGGCAGTTGCTCGGGATGAGCCAGGAACGGCTTGCCGAGCAGATCGGCGTGACATTTCAGCAGGTTCAGAAATATGAGAAAGGCATCAACCGCATCGGCGCGAGCCGTCTGCAGCGGATCGCCGATGTGCTTCACACGTCGGTGAGTTTCTTCTTCGAACAGGAGAACTCCGAGCCGTTGACGCTGCAAGGGCCGGATCTGTCGGCGAATACTGATCCAGTTGCCGAATTCCTGCGAACGAAAGAGGGATTGGCGCTCAATCGCGCCTTTCTGAAGATTGCCGACCGCAATATCCGCGAAACCGTCATCGCGCTGGTGAAGGCGATGGCGCAGGCGGAAAGTCGCGGCGTAACATTGGGAGCCTCCGTAGCGGATATCACTCTTCCGCTCGGAGAATAGCCAGGGATATCGGCAGGCAGTATCCGCATGAAGCTCAGGCTCGAGTCATTTGGTGAGTTGCGGCTGATCGACCTGACCGGGCAACCCGTGGCGTTCCCGGAAAAGGGTCTGCTTACGATTTGCTATTTGCTGGATCGTTATCTGCAGGACGGGGCCGGGAGCGAATATCCGCGCTCGGCGTTGGCGCGGTTCCTATGGGACAGCCATGACAATCCTGACATCATGGCCAATCTGCGCAAGACCATATCGCGCATTCAGGCTCGTCAGACCAGGCTCGGCACGGAAATTCTGGTCTTCACGGCGACCGGTGTGCGGATCAAGCCGGATGCATTTGTTTGCGACCTCTTCGAACTCGCCAAGCCCGATGGCGAAGGCGCACTTGAAAAGTTGCGGCGGCTGGTTGCCGTCCTACGCCAGGATTTCCTGGCTGTGCTCGCCGACCAAAGCGTCAGTACGCGGCAATGGATCGCCGGCCAGCGCGACAGGCACATGGCGATCCTGGTGGATGCGCTGAAGACGGCGCTGCCCACGGCCCAGTCGCGAGAGGATGTAAGCCTGATCAAGGAGGCGGCGCTCAGGATTTTCCGCGATGCACCTGATGACGAGAATATTCGTCGTATCCTTCTCGAAGCCTACGAATCCGAGGGGCAGCTGGAGAATGCCCGTCGGCTTTTTGAGGCCAGCAGGCATGGCTTGGAAAGCGCACTCGATATCGGCCTTGACGTTCAGGCTCTGGGAGAGGTCCGCAAGGTCTTTGCCGGCAGTCAATCGCTTCCGAGCGTTATAGAGCCACTGAGCGACGGCGGCAGTCGGGTTGCTCGTCCCCTGCCCCGTCTCGTGCTGCTGCCACCTGGCGGGATGGATGCGACCGGTGCATTGCCGATGCTCTCCGGACCGCTGATCGAGGACGTGACGATCGGCCTTTGCGCGCTGAATACGGTGTCCGTCGTGGCGCCGCATACGGCCGCTCGGATCGCCCATAATGCCGACAAGGCCGAGCTGATCCTGCGTCACTCGATTTCTTATGTTCTCGATACGAGGCTGACCGATCATGCGGGCATCGCCACGCTCTTTGTTCAGCTGATCCATGCCGGCGGCGATGAGGTCATCTGGGCCGAGCGTTTCAGCCTCGAGAAATATGATTTGATAAGTCACCGGCGCGATATCGCACGGCGGATTGCCAAGGAGCTTGCCGGGCAGGTTAGACAGCATGAAACCATGCGCGATTCCTTCGAGGGCAATTCGGCCGCCTATCACAGCTACCTTCTTGGCCTGCGGGACGTAAAGCGGCTTTCCCTTCCCGATATTCGCCGCTCCCGGAAGGCGTTCCGAGAAGCGCTTCAACACAGCGCGCATTTTGCCCCTGCACTCAGCGGGTTGTCGCGTACCTTTCTCGTCGAATGGCTGCTGACGGCGCGCGGCGACAGCGAACTGCTCGGACTTGCGGAAGACTATGCGAACCGGGCGATCGTCGCCGATCCATCGCTGGCAGCCGGCTTTCGCGAACTCGGCGTCGCCAAGCTTTATCTCGGGGACATCGATGAAAGCGTTCTGGCGCTGAAGCTCGCGGAAGAACTGAGCCCGCATTATGCCGACGGCATTGCGAGTTATGCCGATACCCTCGTTCATGCGTCGCGCCCGGCCGATGCGCTGGCCAAGATCGAGCGGGCGATCTCGCTCAATCCGCTGAGCCCGACAGATTATCTATGGACGGCGGCCGGCGCCAATTTCGCACTCGGCCATTATGCCGAGGCGTTGGAACAGATCTCCGCAATGGACGATCGCACACCGGCCGACCGGCTTTCGGCTGCCTGCTGGGCTATGCTCGGCGATACGAAAAATGCGCGTCTCTATATGCGCAAGGTGCGCGAGATCTATCCGGACTTCGATGTCGACAAATGGCTTTCCGTCGTTCCCTTCAAGGAGAAATGGCAGAAGGAACAATATCGCGAGGCTTTGCGCCGGGCCGGTTTCTGAGATCTGGTTCTGACAGCCTGAAAAGTCCTGTCACGCCTGTGTCACGCGCGTCTTTCCTTGAAGAGGACTAAGCTGTCTCCGCTTTGTCGGCGTGCGCCGGCAAGGGAGGCCGGGGGAACACTCAGATGCACGAAACAGCCGAAGCAACAGTCACGCGGAAGAGTGAGGAAGAGCTCAAGGAGTTGGCATCGCTCGCCAGGCTCGTTGCCTATGCCCGAGAGAACGCCAGGGAGTTGAACGCTGAATTCTCCGCCTATTGCCTGGACCTTGCGCTGGGCGCCCTGCTGCAGGACCTGGATAGAAGCGGCGCATCGCTCTCCCAGGCAAACGGTCAGGACAGCTTTCTGCCCGGAACGCGGCACTGAACGACCGCTAACTGTCGGATGCTTTGCCATTATCGCTCGAAACGCATCTTATCATCGAGGGAAACAGCCGGAAGGAGCTGACGACCACGCACCGGACGATGAAACGCCCCGGAGACGAACACCTATCGATCATTGCAGCCAGCGCGCCATATTGAGCAACCGTTTCATGTTGCGAAAGGCCGTGTAACGTCTCATCTTGTTAGCAGACCTTTACGACGTCCAGATCCAGCAGTTTTCCAAGCTTCTCGATGCGCCCGGCAACATGTCCGACGCCAACTGCGCAATGGTGGGCTGGCCCTTGCGAGTTCCACGCTTCAACAAAGCGCCGGGCTCCGAGTGGAAATTGATAACGGCTGTTGGTGTTACCGATTTCGAGGATCGGGCCGGCGACGGAGGCGCCTTCGGCGCAGAGCAGCTTGATGTTGCCAGCGTCCTCGAGGATCGAAAGGAGCGTCACCGGCCCATGCTGAACCGACATCTCAACGCTGACGCCGGAGCCGACCTTGCCGTGAAAAACTTTAAGGGGCCGGATCTTGGTACGCCCCTGGGCAATTTTGGTATGCCCCGGCCCGTCATGCCCCATCAGTACGACGTCAGCGGCGAAATCCATGGCATAATACTCGGTGAATGAACCGCCCACACCGAAGCTGTCCATGATCTTCATCGCCTGGGCGTTCTTGATCTCGTATTCGCCGGCGACCGGCACGCCACTGGCCGTCAATATCGAACAGCCTACGATTACCGAGGTGATGATATCCTCATATTCGTGGCCGGGCTGGGACTCGTAGTAATAAGCAAGCGAGCCGAGCGATTTCTTGTCGACCAGCTTGCGAAGCGCGACGGCTGTCTTTGCCGCACGTGCCAGTTCCTTGGGGTCGCAATCCGGCTGGACATCGAATTCGGCTACGATCGTCGCCAAGCAGGTGGAGACGTCTTCCTCGCTCACATCACGCCGCAACTGCGCCAGTTCGTCGATTTCCAGCACCTCGATATGGGTACCGAAGGCCGCTGCCTGCGCGGTGAGATCTGAATAGATATCGAGCATGCCGTTGTAGTAGCGGCCCATGACGCCGAGCCGGTTATGCGCCATCACATGCGCGACGCGGGCGGCCTCGATCCAGTCGTTGATCTCGTTCTCGACCATCGGATCGCCGGTGAGAACGCCGGTCACCTGGTGAAAGCTTATGCCCGCCCGACGGAAGACATTGGCGATTTCGGGGACGGGGCAGGCAGAGCAATGCGCCAGCCAGTCGCCGGTCATCGCTGTCCGATCGCCGAGGGCGTTGAAAGTGGCATAGTCGATGGCTGCGGTCGGCTGCAGATTGAGGATGATCACCGGAACCTTGGCGCGACGGACCACTGGAAGAACCGTCGAAGACAACGCATAGGTGGTGATGTAGAGAAAGATGATATCGACATCGGCCTGGCGAAACTGGTGACCGGCCTCGATCGCCTTTTCGGGCGTGTCGATCAGCCCGAGGTTGACGACCTCGACGCCCGGGCGCGCAAGCTTTGCCTCGACGGTATCGACATAGCCGCGCAACCGCGCTTCCAGACCTTTGAATTGCGACCAATAGGCCTCCAGACCGATACCGAAAAGGCCGGCCTTTAAGGGGCGTTCAGACATTTCTGTTTCTCCGATGGAATGAGAATGGCGTCAGCTCTGCAGGCGCACGCGCAGCTGATCGAGGCCGACCGCCATTAAAAGGACGACGCCTCGGGTCACGTCCTGCCAGAAGGAGGACACGTTCATCAGCGTCAGGCCGTTGTTCAGTGTGCCAAGGATCAAAACGGCAATCAGCGTGCCCCAGACGCTGCCGCGGCCGCCAAACAGGCTGGTACCACCGAGGATGATGGCAGCAATGATGGTGAGCAGGTGCTGCCCTGCGGCATTCGGTGCTGCGGCGCCGAGCATTGCTGCAAGGATGATGCCAGCCGCCGCCCCCGAAAGGCCGGAGACGACATAGAGCACCATCTGGGTCCGCTCGACGGGCACACCGAGCAGGCTGCTTGCTTCCAGATTGCCGCCGGTCGCATAGACGAAGCGTCCGAACGGTGTCTTTGACAAGATCAGCCAAAGTGCGACGAAGACTAACAGCATCAGGATGATAGGAAACGGGATGCCGAAGAGGCGCCCTGACCCGAGCCAGTTGAAAGCCGGAACGAAGAGCGGCTTCGAAAGTCCGCCGGTCAGCACCATGGAGAGACCGGAAAAGATGCTCATTGTGCCGAGTGTGGCGATGAGCGGATTGAGCTTCAGCCGGGTGACGATGAAGCCGTTCAGGACGCCGACCGCGCAGCCGATGATGAGAGCGGTGACGCAGCCCGCCCAGATGTTAATTCCGTTCGCATGCATCAGCGCCACGATGACGCCAGCGAGACCGGCGACGGCGGCAACGGACAGATCGAGCCCACCGCCGATGATCAGCGGGGTGCCTGCGGCTGCCATCAGCCCGATGAAGGCCATGTTGGTGCCGATGTTGGACAGGTTGCTCAGCGTCAGGAAATAGGGGGAGAGAACCGAAAAGGCGATCAGCAGCAGGATGTAGAACACCAGCAAGAGAACGATGCCGGCAGCCGGGCGGCCGAGAAGGTCGCTGAGCGAATTTGCCGACCTCATCGACGCTTCTGACGCTGCGGGAATGGAAGGCGACTTGATCATGTTTTCTCCAGTTCATTCGAATCGCGGAGGGCCGCCCGCAGCTCGGCTGCCCGCATCAGGTCCGTCGCGGTCGCGTCCTGCCCAAGCTCGGCGACGACTTTGCCATCCTCAAGCACGAGGCTGCGATCTGCGAGCCCCGCCACCTCTTCCGCATCTGAGGAGACGATCAGGATCGCCAGCCCCGCCTCCGCCAGGCGGCGGATTTCCATGTAGATCTCGCGCCGGGCACCAAGATCGACACCGCGCGTCGGCTCTTCGAGGATAAGAAAATTCGGGTTTCCGAGCAGCCAGCGGGCAAGGCAGATCTTCTGCTGATTGCCGCCGGACAGAAGGCGGATCTCCTGATCCGGACCGGCGGTCTTGATCCGCAGGGTTTTGATCCATTCACGGGTGCTGTCGTCTTCCCGCTTCCGGTCGACAACGCCGGATCGCGTGAATAGTCCGAGGTAGGGCAGTGTCGTGTTGGTTCGCACCGACAAATTGCCAATCAGTCCCTGGCGCTTTCGCTCCGCGGCCACGAACCCGATGCCGCTACGCACTCTCTTTCGCGGGCCAGAGAGACCGATGTCGATATCGTTCAATTGGATGGCTTTGGCACGGGCGGCAGGCTCGGCGCCATAGATGGCCCGGCCTATTTTCTCGGCGCCGGAGCCGATCAGGCTGAAGACGCCGAACACCTCACCGCGTCGTACGGTAAATGACACGCGGTCGAGCCATCCGGGAAGAGACAGTCCGTCGACGGACAGGACGATCTTTGCGTCCTGAAGCATTTTCGATTTGACGGGGTAGAGGTCGCCGAGTTCGCTGCCGAGCATCGCCGTCAGAACTTCGTCGCGACTGGTGTCGCGGGTTTCGAACTCACCTCGGACCTCGCCGTCACGCAAGACAACGATACGGTTGCTGAGCCGGAAGACCTCGTCAAGATAATGCGAAATATAGATGATGGTGACGCCTTGGTCTTTCAGGGCCCCGATGACGTCGAACAGATTGTCGGCATCCGCCTCGCTCAGCGACGCCGTCGGCTCATCCATGATCAGGATCTGCGCCTTGCCGGCCAGCGCGCGGGCGATTTCGACAATGCGCTGTTCGGACAATGGCAGCGAGCCCATGCGACGGCCGGGTTCGATATGATCGAGCCGCAATCGCTTGAGTAGCGCACGCGCCTGTGCGTCGACGGCCACCCGATCGATCATCGGAATACCCAAAAAGCGTCGCTTCGGCATGGAGCCAAGCGCGATGTTTTCGGCGACCGAAAGGTCCGGATGAACGGAAAGCTCCTGCGGCATAAGCCGGATGCCGGAAGCAACTGCATCCTGAGGGGTGGCGATATTCCTGGCCGTGTCGTCAATTCTAATCTGTCCACTGTCCAGCGTGTAGACACCGGAAAGGATTTTCATGAGCGTCGACTTGCCCGCACCATTGGCGCCGAGAAGCGCCACGATCTCGCCCGCATCGGCCGAAAGCGACACGTTCTTCAATACCGTCACGCCGGCAAATGCTTTGCTGACATTGGCGATCTGGAGCCGCGGATTGCGGCTCCCTTCGGTGCTATGGACGGTCATGTCACGCTCCCCTGACGCTATCTCGCTCATTGCTGAGGGAGAATGGCCTCATAGCCCTTCAGCCAATCCTGCTTCTTCAAGTCTGCGAGGTAGGTCGCGAATTCCGCTTCCGGAAACACGTATCCATCCGCCTCGCCGGCACAGGGAAATTCCTTGTAGAACTTGCAGATATTGGCCTTGGTGACCATTTGGTGCGTCACGAAGGTCGCCTCCGGGACAGGTTTTCCAGCAAGAGCGGAGAGTGCGATCGGAATCAAATAATTGCCGTAGCTGCCGGGGAAGGAACCGGTGGCGGCAACCAGGTTCGGATCGGTGGCGAGCGCCTCGGCCTCATCTGCCCCATTACCAACCGCAATCGCCTGATCGACGCGACCGGCAGCCCGCACGGCCTGCAACATTCCCATCGTCGCCTGATCGTTGATGGCAATGATGAGGATGGGGGCGCCTGGCGGAATGCGACCAATGATATTGTTCATCTGCGCGAAAGATTCCTGCAGCGTGTTCTTGGTATCGATCTCGATGATATGGTCGGCCGGGAAATCCTTGGTCAGCGCCATAAAGCCGGCCCGCTGACCGTCCGTGCGCATGCGTGGGATGACGCCCGACTGCGGTAGAGCGCCGATGACCAAATAACCGGTCTTCACGACATCGGCGCCGAATTTCTTTGCGGCCGCCGTTGCCAGATAGGACCCACCCATGAAGCCAGATTTGGGGTTATTGACGCCGAAGAAGCTCGCGCCTGGCATCGGGATGTCGATCGCAGTCACCTTCGTGCCGTCCTGTTTGAAGACATCCATCACAGTCTGCCCGAAATTGGCGTCCGTCTGGAATTCGATGACGTAGTCAACCTTGCGCTCTGCGAAGGACTTGGCATTTGCCAGGGCGGTCGGCCCGTCGAGGCGATTATCCGCAATCACGAGTTCGACGCCCGCAGCATCGGCATTCTGCTGAATCCCCTTTTCGACGAGCACGCCGAAAGCGATATCGCGCTGCAGATTGGCGAAACCAATAGTGTAGCTCTTTCCGTTCCTCGGCGGCATTGCCTTGGCCGCATCCGCCGCCATCGCCTTCAGATTTTCGGCCGATAACATGTTGCCATCGAACTTCACCGGATCGAACCCGTGAAAATCCTCGGCATAGGAAGCAGAAGCCGCAAGGCATGCGGCAACCACCAGCAGTCTGGCTTGATTTTTCATATCTCTCTCCTCCCGGCCACTGCCCTCCCTGGCAGCGGCGGCCCGCTGATGATCTCAGCAAATATTTGCGGGGCCATTCTAAAACTGACCTTGCCTTCTGACGTTAGCACTAAGCATTGTCGTTGACACGCCGGCAATTTCCGCAAAAATGATCTTTTGCATGCAAAATATGATCCTCAATCTGGGCCGCCGTCATGCAGAGCTACTTCGTCTACATGCCCGACAACCGCCTCTGCGCCGCGTGGGGCTGCACGGCCATCTCCACCGGGTATACAGAGATCGGATCGAATTCCGACTACCCGCCGAGCCGTCATCCTGACGACCACCATTTCAGCTGGTCGCGCGGCCGTATCCTGAGCGCCTATCAGATCGTGCAGATCAGCGCGGGCAGCGGCCGGCTGGAGTTCGGACCAGAACGTCGGCAGGTTACCATCGCCGAAGGCTCTATTTTCCTGCTCTTTCCCGGCGTCTGGCACCGTTTTGCTCCGGACCGCCGGACCGGATGGGTCGAACATTGGATCGAATGCCGGGGAAGCGCCTTCGATTTTGCGCGCGATGCAGGCCTGTTGCGCCCCGAGCAGCCGGCCCATGCCAGCAGCTCCGAGATTTCTGGTGTTTTCGCGTCGATTCACGCGCTGGCGCAGGACGATTGTCTGCGCAATCAGCCGCTGCTGTCGACCCTCGGCCTTCAACTGCTGGCCCTTATATGCCGCCCCGCCGATCTCAACACCAATGCCGCCGACAGGCTCGTCGATCGTGCACGGATGATTCTGATGGAGCGCTGCGGCCAGCCTCTGTCTGTCGAACAGCTCGCCGACGAACTTGGCGTCAGCTATCCCTATTTCCGGCGTCTTTTTCGCGAGCAGACTGGCATGTCGGCCAAGCAATATCAGATGAGGGTGCGCATCCAGCGGGCCGTCGACTTTTTGGTGAACACTGACAAATCGATCAAGGAGATCGCCGGCCTCCTGGGTTTTCACTCGGCGTTCCATTTTTCGACCCAGTTCCGGCAACTGATCGGTTCCAGCCCGACGGATTTTAGGGCCGTTAAACACTCGTAAGGGCCGCCTTGGCGCGGATTGAACCAGACACCTATGATCACCGGCGGATTGATCGCCCCTGTAGGAGCGGTTGCATGCGGAGTGGGATGTCCTATTTTGCGCTCATCAATGCCCAAGTGCGTCTCGAACCGGGGGCCAACATATGCTCGGAAAGCTGCAGCATGGATATCAATTGCCCGGCGCCAGTCTTTCGGAGATCGAGGCATGCGAGGCTTCGCTCTCGATCATCTTGCGCGAAGAGTACAAGACGTTCTTGCGTATCTCGAATGGTTTCAATGACGAAGTCGGTCAAGGATATCTGGTTCTCTGGAGCGTCGCGGAACTCGCCAAGGCGGACGGTTATGAACTCTTCGAATTTCAGACCGGCCAGTTCTTGATTGGTTCGAATGGTGGCCCGACCGCTTATGGAATAATCGGCGAAAATTATATCTCGATTCCGTTTGTCTTTGCCGGCGCATGGTCAGATGAGGTCCGCGTGCTTGGACAAACATTCGATGAGTTCATTGAAGCCATTGAGGCGGGCGAAGGTTCATAGCGATCGGCTTTGCCTGCCGGCACCTCCTTCATGGATGATGTTATAGCCGACAGCCTGTTCACTAACGCCGTTTCTGGGAAGCCGGACTACTCGCGAAACCGAGACATTCGGTGGGTCAGCTGTTGTGTGGATATCGCGCTAAAGCGGGACCCGGCCCCCTGGCAAACAGACCTCCTTTTAGGACGACAGAGTCCGAGGGTCTGCGACAGGCGCCTCCAGGAACCGCCAGCCAGTTCCACGGGAAGACGGGTACAGTTGAGTGGAGTGACGCGACGTGGGAACAGTCACACTCGATCTGCGGCAGGGAAGGTTCGACATACGAAAAAGCCTGCCGCGGGAGGAGGTGCGGCAGGCTTTCTGAAAACTGAACAGCGACTGGGAGGAGGAGTGCCGCTGTTCCGACAGACGTCCCTTGGGAGGAGGAGTGGGCCGTCTGAAAGTCGAAGCTTTGCGGGAGGAGGTGCATTGCTTCGATGGGTCTCATCATACACCGACCATAGATGGTGCCAATGTCTTATGCTGCACTGCAGCTATGCAAGAAATACAAGCCGGAAAGCTTTCCATACGAACGAGGACGCAACCGACCGCAGTCATGGCGTTCGACGCAAAAACGCCCGCGTCAGGAGCGGGCGTCAAGCAGTATTAAATACCAAGTGCTGTGCGGTTAGCGCGCGATCGATGCGCGGGCAACGCTGCGAATATCAGCGCGGTCGATGCCGAGGTCCTGCAGTTCACGGCTGGACATGCGGCCGAGTTCGGTGACGGTCTGACGGAACTTGCGCCAGTTGTTGAAAGAGCGTGCTACGTTCATGATAATCCCCTTTCCTGAGGGCTGTCTGACGTCAGCAACCTTGCTTGGCTCCGGCGTCGTTTCGATGATTGGAATATAGGCGGTTCAATCGGTTTAAAACAGCGACAATCTCTCACCTCAGCTATGCGACAGACGCATGGGCTGTTTCTTTTTTGCGCGAAATGGTCTCTTTTTTAAGCCGCAGAGATGAAAGCCATCGGATCGACGGGGTTCGTGTCCGCGTCACTGAAGTGAAGCCGAGGCGATGTAGGCCAAAGCCTCGCCGAGTTGGGATGTGGTAGCGATACGGGCGCGGTGATGGACGAGCCGGGTATACATGTCGCCGACCAGAGTCGCTTTCCACTCGAAACTGTCCCAAATTAACCCATTAATTAGCATTCTCTTGCATGCGCGGCCTGCGATGCTACCGTCGTCGACATCGTGGGGGATCGCGCATGACGATTGAAGAGCTGATCGATTTACAGGAAGCAGGCTCAAGGGCGCGCGTGCTCGGCCTGAAGGCTCACGAAAACCCATACCTCGCCGCCGATAGGATGCCGACTGGTGATACCAGTGCCCTCGGGGATTGGCTTGCGCGCCACGACGCGTGGAAGTTCGGTTGGGAAGCGGAGGACGCTAGCCGCGAAGGCAGGATTGCTGCGCACTTCAAGGAGTTGATCTCGACTGCCAAACAACGTGCACTCGATACGTAACGTCACTAATGGCGGTTCGCTCGCGACGAGTTAGGTTTTCTTGCCCCGTCGCAGCGAAGGATCGGCACCTCTTTCACCATCGGATTGCCAGCGTTCAGGCCTTTTCGAAGAGCGGCGAGATCACCATTTCCGGCACCAGCACCAGACCCTTATCGGTTATCCGGATTTCCGGGATGACCGACAGCGGGATGAGGTTGAAGCCCATATAGGCGATGGTGCAGCCTGCCTTTTCCCATTCGAGCTTCAAGGCCTTTACCTCGTCCGCGACGTGGTGCACGCGCTTGTCGGACAAAAGCCCGGCGATCGGCAGCGGCACCATGGCCGTCACCTTGCCGTCCATCACGACACAGACGCCACCCTGCTTTTCTTCGATCGCGTCGAGCGCCACCTGCATGTCCGCTGCATTGGTGCCGGCGACGATGATGTTGTGGCTGTCGTGGCCGACCGAGGATGCGACCGCGCCGTGTCTGAGCCCGAAGCCGTTGAGCAGTCCGTGGGCGACATTGCCGGCAGACTTGCCGTGACGCTCCACCACCGTCACGAAGCAGAGGTCGTGCTTGTCGAAATGCGCCTGCCAGTCATTGGCCGGTTCCAGCGTGACGGTGACATGGCCGAGGGTAATGCCAGGCAGCTCCGTCTTGATCGTATGAGCGACGACCGTCTCCGTCGGTAGTTCCGGTGTCAGCCTGAGATTTTTTGGCAGCTTGACCGTGTGGTAGGCGGCATCCGGATAGCGGTACGGTTTCGACAGGGCCTCGTCGAGGATCGGCGTGATCTTCTTGCCGTCGACGACGAGCTCGCCACCATACCAGGTGCTGACCGGCGTAAGGTCGTCGCTGAGAAGCACCAGGTCGGCGCGGCGCCCGCCTCCCAGACCGCCGATTTCGCCTTCCATGCCGAACCGCGTCGCGCCGTGCAGCGAACCCATCGCCCAGGCCTCTTCCGGCCTCATGCCGTATTTCACCGCTTCGCGAGTTACCCAGTCCAGGCCGAAAGCGAGCAGATCTTCCGCATCACGATCGTCGGTGCAGACGGCGACGCGCTTGTGGGAAGCGCCGAGCTCGGTGATCGTCTTGATCGCCTGCGGCAGCGAATGCCAGGGTGTCGTCGGCGGGCCGCCGCGCAGGAAGATCCACACGCCGGCTTCCAGCAGGTCGTCCGCGATGTCGCGGTCGATGGCTTCATGCGTGTCGGTGACGCCGGATGCCGCATAGGCGGCAACGAACTCTCGTCCGTAGACATGGCCCGACACCGGCCTGCCGCGCTCGAGGGCTGCAGCCAGGATCGCATGGCTGCGCTCGTCACCCATCGCAACGGGGACGAAATCCATCTTCTCACCGAGAGCCACGGCTTCCGGCCACTTGTCGAACAGGGCGGCGATCTTGTCCGGCGTCAGGTCGCCGCCGGCTGTTTCCAGATCCGGCGTCGTCGCCGGCACGGTGCTCGGCACGGTCAGGAAGATCGACAGCGGCGCCTGCCGTGCATCCTCGAGCATGGCCTCGACGCCGGCGACGTCCATGACGTTGCCGATCTCGTGGCTGTCGCAGAAGATCGTCGTCGTGCCGTTGAGGAGCGCCGCTTCGGCATAGGCGCAGGCCGTCACCATCGAGGATTCGATATGGATATGCGGATCGACCAGACCGGGGGCGATGATGCCGCCCTTTGCGTCGTAGAGTTTAGCGCTCCCGCTCCTGTAGCTGCCGGCCGGCTTCACGGCCGCAATGCGGCCCCCCGAAATCCAGACTTCGCGTCCGTCGAGAAAGCGCTCCGAATAGGTGGACAAGACGCGCGCGCCCTGGATGACCAGGTCGGGTTCGCGACGAGCGGAGGCGACATCGGCAAGACGGCGGGTCATGGTCGAGAGCGGCTGAACGGAGAAGCGGGTAAGCGTGCTCATGAAAACCTCATTTCCAGGGCGGGGAGGACAGGCAAGATTGTAAGGAACGTCGTCGGCCGAAGGAAGCACGAATAGTTGCGGTCCGTGTAGGCCTCGGCCTATTGGAACGGGCAACAGGCAGGGCCCTGCCCCTCAGGCAACCGAGCAGGACTGACAACCTTCTGGCGAGGACATATGGCTTGGCGGATCGCCTCCATCGGACCGGACCAGCGTACTCGCGGCATGGTGCTCAGCGGCTCGGTCGAGACCGTCGAAGATGTCGTTGATCGGCACAGGCATGGATTTGGTACTTCGGTGCTGCTGTCGTGTTGATGCCTCGATCGATCTCAGGCGTCAGCCCGTCTTCCGGCCGCGGCAATGAAGAAACGAAAAAGGCTGCCACCGGGAACCGGTCGCATCGAAGCTATGCCAGCCTGTCCTGCCCTGGCATGAGTTCGACCTCCTGCTGACTCCACAGCCCGGGGCGACCGGCACCGTTCATTCCGACTTCGAGAAATCTTGTCTCGAACGTCATCCGGCTTCCGTCAAGGTTCTTCAGCCGGCGGAAAAGCACCTGTCGGCGATATCCCGGCCGATCGGGATCGACGATGTGGCTGCTGGCGACGGCGCATTGCAGACGTGCAGCATGCGACCCGTCTTTAGGAACAGGAAATCATGCTCCAGGCGCCCGTCCCGCATCACCGCCTGAGCCCGGATGCCCGCTTCCATCGGCTGAAGGTCTTCGAGTGTCAGCGATGGGCAGTATTTGCGGCACGCTTCCAGATAGTTTTTCCGCCACAGCGAGTCCCGGAATTCGTGCACGGAGGCGCCTGCGTTTTTCCAGAGAAGCCGCCATAGGCCCGGAAACGAGAGACACTCGCTGAGATCCCGGATGTTTATGCTGAATTTCGGATACCCCTCGCGCGCCATTCCCAGAACCGCATTGGGTCCGACGGTAAGGCTGCCGTCGATCATCTTGGTGACATGAATGCCAAGGAATGGAAGCGACGGATCGGGCACCGGATAGATCAGGTGCCTGACCAGTCCATTCCGCGACGGCGGCAGACGGAAATATTCGCCCCTGAACGGTATGATCTGATGATTGATCTTGAGGCCCGCAAGTTTGGCGATGCGGTCGGACTGCAGACCGGCACAGGCGATCAGCTGTCTGGCCCGCCATTGGCGCTCACCCGCTGAAATCTCCACGAGATCCGAGGTTTCGCGGATCGCGGAAACCTGCGTATTCAATTCGATTTCCACGCCCTGCGCGGCCAGATGAGCGCCCATGGCGACGCACACAGCCTTGTAGTCGACGATACCCGTCGCCCGAACGAAAATTGCCGCGACACCTTCGACCACGGGCTCCCGTTGTTTCAGCGTATTCCGATCGAGCCATTCGATATCGATGTTGTTGATCTTTGCCCGTTCGGCCAGGTCCTTCAGGCGGCGGTGTTCGAGCTCGTTGGTGGCAACCACCAGTTTTCCGCATTGTTCATAGGGTACACCCTTCTCCCTGCAGAACGCCTTGATGGCATCGGCCCCCTCCCGACAAAGGCGCGCTTTCAAGCTGCCCGGCGCATAGTAGATTCCCGCGTGGATGACGCCGCTGTTGTGCCCTGTCTGATGGACGGCCAAGCCAGGCTCCTTTTCAAGGAGAACTACACTCGCACCGGGACGCTTTTCCAGAACGGCCATGGCGGTGGCAAGACCAACTATGCCGCCGCCTATAATGCAGACGTCGTGAATCATTGCGACACTCATTCCCAATCGATCGAAGTTAACGCCGAAAGCCGGGCAAATCCGACTTCACGAACATGCGGGTGGAACAGGCCGCAGCTATGGGACGCGAAATATCTACCTTGAATCTCACTCGAATCTCGTTCGGGGCGAACCGATCCGTCACGTCCTACGGTTCGCGTATTGCGTTGTCGAGGCCACGCAGCAGCGGATACAGGAAATAGGAGATCACCGTACGGTTGCCGACCTTGATTTCCGTGGTCACAGTCATGCCGGGAAGCAGCCGCACCGGCACATCTGTGGCATTCAGCCGGGTATCGGCAAGCAGGATCCGCGCCTTGAAGAAAGGGGCGGCCGGCTGGTTGGTGGCGGCCTCCTGCTGGCCCGTGAGGAAGGTGTCCTGGCTGATGGTCCTCACCTCGCCTGTTGCGGTTCCGTATTTCTGGAACGGATAGGCATCGAGCTTGATACGGGCTTCCTTGCCGACGGCCACCCGGCCGATATCGCGCGTGTTGATCGAGACTTCCGCCTCCAGCGGCACGTTAATGGGCACGAGTGTGACCACCGGCTCGGCCTCCCGCACCACCGAACCGACCGAGCGCTGCGCCAGGTCGAGCACGACGGAATCGGCCGGCGCCGTCAGCACGACCATGTTGCGGCGCAGTGCCATCTTCTTCAGTTCCTCGTCCGCCATGTCACGCTGGCCGCGCAGCTCCACCAGTTGCTCCATCGCCGCCCGCCGGAAATCCTCGATGAAGGCCTGCCGGTCGGCCGTCAGCTTGGCATAGGCGTGTGCGGCCTCGTCGGCCCGGCCGCGAACGGCCGTCAGATCGGACTCGACGTCGAGGCGGGCGTCGCGCGAGCCGAGCAGCGTGATCAGCGAGCCGCTCTGCTTATTATAGAGCCGCTCCCGCGCCGCCTCGATCTGCGAGAGCCCATCGCGCCTGTCGTTGAGCACAGCCTCCTGGTTCTTGCTCGCCGCAAGAGCGGCCGACTGGCCGGCTATCTGCTGCTCGAAATTCTGCAGCTGCGCCATGTAGAAGGCCCGTCGCTGGCCGAAGAGCTGCGCTTGCAGCATCTGGTCGGGCGTATCTCCCGCCGTGTAATCGTCGCCGGCAAGCTCGGCCTCGATGCGCCTCACCTGGGCGTCGAGCGCGGAGAACTTCGCCTGCTGCTGGTCGACATCGGCCTGGCTGAAAGTGGCGTCGAGGGTCGCGAGCGTCTGGCCCGCATGCACCACTTCGCCGGCCTTCACCTCGATCGTGCGGATGATCGAGGTTTCGAGCGGCTGGACGACGATGGTCGGCTGGGTGGTGACGAGCTTGCCAGGCGCGATCACCACCTCGTCGATCGACGAGACCGAGGCCCAGATGATCGCCGAAGCAATCAGCGCGGTTACGCAATAGAGCGTCATGCGCGCAACTCTGGGCGGCGCACGTTCCTCGAGCTCGACGGCATCGGATTGGAATTCCGCAATTGCCGGCGGCAGCGGCGGGCGGGCGGTCAGTTCCCTTCCCTTGCCCGAGGGCGCCTTGTCTGAAGGGCGGCCATTGCCTGAAGGGACCGGCAGGTTCTCGCTGGGTTTTCTGGTGTGCGCGTTCATGCGACCTGCCTCATCTGCTGGGACCACAGGTGGCGATAGGTCATGCAGCGCGATACAAGCTGATCGTGCCGGCCGATATCGGCGACCTTGCCACGGTCGATGACGAGAATGGCATCGGCATCGACGAGCGTCGAAAGCCGGTGCGAGACGATGATGACGGTGCGGCCGGCGGCGATACGGCTCAGATTCTCGCGGATGATCGCCTCACTGTCGGGGTCGAGCGCGCTCGTCGCCTCGTCGAAGATCAACAGCTTCGGATCGGTGATAAGCGCGCGGGCAATGGCAAGCCGCTGCTTCTGGCCGCCTGACAGGTTGGAGGCGTTTTCCTCCAGCATCGTGTCAAAGCCGCGCGGCAGGCGCTCGATGAACTCCTCGGCGCCGGCGATGCGGGCGACTTCCATGATCTCCTCGATGCTGGCATCGGGCTTGGCGGCGGCAATATTCTCGCGCACCGAGCCGCGAAACAGGAAACTATCCTGCAGCACGACGCCGATGCTCGTTCTCAGATGCACGAGGTCGATCTCGCGGCTGTCATAGCCATCCATGCGCACGAGGCCTTCCTGGCTCTGATAGAGCCCCTGGATGAGCCTTGTGATCGTCGTCTTGCCCGAGCCGCTCTTGCCGACCACGCCGAAGAGGCAGCCCGCCGGAATGGCGAAGGAGACATTGTCGAGCGCCGGCGCGCTATCCGGGCCGTAGCGGAAGCTGACCCTGTCGAATTCGATGCGGCCTTGCAGATGCGGCCGAACACCTCGCCCGCGGCCCGCCTGCTCCGGCCGCTGGTTCATGATCTCGCCGAGCATGCGCACGGAGAGCGCGACTTCCTGATATTCGTGCACCATGGTGACGATCTGCACCAGTGGTCCCGAGACCCGGCCGGCGAGCATGTTGAAGGCGACCAGCGCGCCGATCGTCATCGCGCCGCTGAAGACATCGAGCGCGCCGAGGCCGATGATCGCGACGCTCATCAGCTTCTCCAGCAGTCCGGTCATCGCCTGGGCGATGGTCGAGATCTTGTCGACCCGGAAACGCACGGAGATCGACTGGGCCGAATAATCGTCCCACACCTTGCGCTGGCGCGGCTCCAGCGCCAGCGATTTGACGGTCCGCATGCCGTGCACGGTTTCCACCAGCAATGCCTGCCGGTCGCCTTCGGCCTGGTAGAGCGCCTGCAACCGGCGCTGGAACGGCCCGACGAGCATCATCACCACGAGCCCGACGAGGGCTGCGAAACCGAGCACGACAAGCGTCAGCTTGACGCTGTAGAGAAGCAGAATCGGCACGAAGACCAGGAGCGAAACGCCATCCAAGAGTGTGAGGAACAGCCGGCCGGTCAGGAATTCGCGGATACGCCCCGTCTGCTGCATATGCTTGACGAGAACGCCGGCCGAGGCCTGTTCGAAGAGCGCGATCGGCAGGTTGAGCAGATGGCCGAAGGTGCGGGTCGCGACGCGGATGTCGATCCTGTTCGTCGCATAGAGCAGCAAATAGCGGCGCAGGAAAGTAAAGGTCGCGTCGAAGACGAGCGCGATCGCAATGCCCGCCGTGAGAACCGTCAGCGTCGCATAGCTCTGATGCACCAGCACCTTGTCGATGACGAGCTGAAAGAAGATCGGCGTCGTCAGCCCCAGCCCGTAGAGCACGAAGGCGGCGAGCGCGACATCGCGGAAGAAGCTGCGCTGCTTGATGATCTCGGGGACGAACCAGCGGAAGCCGAAGGGCCGGTCCTCATCGGACATGCGATAGTTGCGCTTCACCAGGATCACCGATCCGAGCCAGGCCTTGGCGAACTGCTCTTCGCTGAGCATCATCACTTCGGCGCGTGATGCCAGCGGGTCGAGAACGCGGATTCTCTCATCCTCCCCGCTCCCGACAGCGCCGGCGATGACCACCCAGTTGCCGTTCGTCAGCTCAGCGAGCGCCGGGAATGCCTCGCCAAGTTGGAACAGGGATCGCCAGTCGAGCGTCAGATGCTTTGCCCTGAGGCCGGCATCCTTGGCCATGCGCAGCAGCTGCCGCAAGGCAACAGGATCGTTGCCGACGGCATAATCGTGCTGCAATCGTTCAGGAGCAAGATCGACGCCGTGATGACGCGCGACCAGTGCAAGACAGTGCAGGTTGGTATGCAGAAAACCACTCATGGCCCACCCGAAACAATAGGAGCCCCCCGGAAACAAAACGAGATCGGGCTTAGTTTCAAACAATCAGAGCGTCCTCTGTGCGTCCCAATGGACGCACAGCGCTCCAGACCCGTCTTCTCAGTTGAAGTTCGGCGAGGCATTCGAAGCGCCGGCCTGCACCGACTGGATATCGGCAGCCGCCGCAGTTGACATATCGCCGATGCGACGGACCGCCCCCGCCTCGACCAACCCGCCAAGCGCCTTCTGCATGAGATCGACCGCATTGGCGAAGGCATCGACCGGCATGATGATGCGCTGGCGGAAAACCGGCTTCGGATTGTTGTTGGCGTCACGATCGGTGGCCGAGAGCGACATCAGGTCGATGCGCACGATCGTTCCCGTGATGGTGATTTCGCCGATGCCATCTGCATAAAGTTCGTTGCTCATTGTTCTCTCCTCTGGTTGATAATCAAAACGTCTTCATCTTAGGGCGCCTTACGTCCATTAGGACGCTCTAACTATTTGAATGTACGTGCTGCCAGGCGGGAAACGGGTCCCGAAGCCCGGCGGCGGTCTGTGGATCGAAGCCCGTCTCCTCACCGGTCAGACAGTCGTCGAGAGCGGTGCGGATTGCGTCTTCGTCGAAGCCGGCGCCGATGAAAACGAGTTCCTGGCGGCGGTCGCCCCAGACCTCGTCCCAATGCCGGTCGATGAGCTGGCGGAACTGCGGATAACGCGGCCATTGCGCCTTCGGCACCGAGGCCCACCAGAACCCCCGGGTGTCGATGCGGTATTGCGTGCCGGCAATCGACAGCAGGCCGATCTCATCAGGCCGGGTCGCCAGCCAGAAATGCCCTTTCGCTCTGATGACGCCGGCCAATGGCTGCCCGAGTATGCGGCTCAGCCGCGCGGGATCGAAGGGCCGGCGGCTGCGATAGACGAAGCTTGTGATGCCGTATTCCTCGGTCTCCGGCACATGATCGCCCCAGCCATAAAGCTCCTTGTGCCAGAGCGGATGGCGGGCGGCCTTGGCCTCGCTGAAGAGGCCGGTATCCATGATCGCGGAAAGCGGCACCTGGCCGAAGACCGCCTCGATGACCTGGGCATCCGGATTGAGCGCCGCAATGACCCGGCGAACCTCGGCTAGGTCGGCGCAGGGCACATCGCCTGCCTTGTTGACAATGACGACATCGGCAAATTCGATCTGCTCGACCAGCAGGTCGACGAGCTTGCGCTCATCGTCCCCGTTACGCCTTTCGCCGCGATCGGCAAGAAACTCGGCGCTCCGGTAATCGGCAAGCAGATTGACCGCATCGACGACGCAGACCATCGTGTCGAGCCTTGCCACGTCGCAAAGGGCTGCCCCGCTTTCGTCGCGGAATGAGAAGGTGGCTGCGACCGGCAGCGGCTCGGCAATGCCGGTGCCCTCGATCAGCAGATAGTCGAAACGGCCGGCAGCGGCGAGCCGGCGCACCTCGTTCAGGAGATCTTCGCGCAGCGTGCAGCAGATGCACCCGTTGGTGAGTTCCACAAGCGTCTCGTCCGTGCGCAGGAGGTCTGCACCCCCTTCGCGCAGGAGATCCGCATCGATGTTGACCTCGCTCATATCGTTGACGATGACAGCAACCCGACGACCCTCCCGATTACTCAGGACATGATTGAGGACCGTCGTCTTCCCGGCGCCGAGAAACCCGGCGAGAACCGTAACCGGCAATCTGTTGTCTGCACGCATCATCGATACTCTCACTCTTTACAGCTTGCTTGGCATTGCATCCTCGTGGGCGTTACGCCGCGAGCTGCGGTTTGAATGCCACGTCCACATAGTAGTTCGTGCTGTTGTAACTGCTCGTCGGGAACAGCCCGCCCGAGCCATAGGCATAAACGCCGTTATTCCCGCCAGGCGCCTTCAGGTCCCCGTTCGTCACGTCGCTGCCGAAGTAATTGCCGGTCGCCGAATAATGGCCGTTGGTCGAGTAGGACACGACATAGGTCGTATCCGCCTGGATCGCGATCTGCTGGGTGAGCTGCGCGGTCTGCCAGCCGCTGGCCGCCTCGTTGTTGAAGGCGACGCTGCCGAGCAGGGTGCCCGAAGCCGTCCACAGATAGCCGCTGTGCGGGCCGGTATTGTCCGTACCCTTGTAAAAGCGGATGGCGGTGATCCAGCCGGCGGCATCGGCCTGGAATTTCATGCCGAGATTGACCGGCTGGTTGTCGTTGACGGAGACGACAGAGGGCGTCGCGTTTGCCGCAAAGAGGTTCTGCTCCGGTCCTGCGGCCGGGTTGTTGACGGTAAGCGCAACCTGCGCCGTCGCCGTGCCGCCCTTGCCGTCCGATATCGCGTAGCTGAAGCTCGCCGGCCCCGCATAACCTGCCGTCGGCGTGAAGGTCACCGTTTGGGCCTGGGCATTCCAGGCGACCGAGCCGTTGACCGCGCCGCTGACGCCGGTAATCGTGAGCGGATCGCCATTGGCGTCGCTGTCGTTTGAAAGCAGCGCCGAGGCCTGGATGGTGATTGGCGTGCCGGTATTGGTCGAGAAACCGCTGTCGTTGGCGGCGACCGGAACCGCATTCTGCGCGCCCTGCTGATAGAGCACGTCGACCCAATAGTTGCTGGCATTGTAGGAGGCGGTAGGGAACAGGCTGCCCGTACCATAGGCATAGACGCCGTTGCCGCCGCTGACCGAACTTGCCGGCGCCGTCAGCGCGCCGCTCGTATGGTCCGTCGTGAAGTAGTTCGCCGTTGCCGAATAGAAGCCGTTGGAATGGTAGCTCGCCACATAGGTGGCGCCGGCCGTGACAGTGATCGGCTGCGTGAAGGAAACTGTCTGCCAGCCGCTCGCCGTCTCGTTGATGAAGGTTGCCTGGCCAAGGAGCTGGCCGCTTGCCGTCCAGAGCGAGCCGACATGCGTGCCGGTATCCTGGGCGCTCTTGTAATAGGTGAGCCCGGTGATCTGGCCGCCGGCGGAAGCGATGAACTTGACGCCGAGTTCGACCGAGCTGGCGTCATTGGCGGCGGCAACCCCCGACGTGTCGGTGCCGGTGAACAGGCTCGAGGGCGCCTCACCCCCGGGCTGTGAATTGACCGCGAGGCTGACGGTGGCCGACGCTGTGCCGCCATATCCATCCGCGATCGAATAGGAGAAGCTTGCCGCACCCGTATAACCCGCCGTCGGGGTGAAAATGACGGACTTGGTCTGGCTGTTGAAGGTCACCGTTCCGTTGACCGCACCATTGACGCCGATGATGCTGAGCGGGTCGCCATCGGCATCGGTGTCGTTTGCAAGCAGGCTGGCTGCGGCAATCGACAGCGCCGTGTTGGAATAGGTGGTGTAGCCATTGTCATTGGCGGCGACCGGCACTGCATTGCTTGTCTGATTGTAGACGACATCCACCCAGTAGTTCGACGACTGGTAGCTGGAGGTCGGGAAACCGGAGCCATCGGCAAAGACGCCGTTGCTGCCGGCAAGCGCCGTCAGCGAGCCGTTACTATGGGCGGTCGTGAAATAGTTTGCCGTCGCCACATAGCTGCCGGTCGTGTGGTAGGAGGCGACATAGGTCGCGCCGGCCAGAATATGCACCGGGTTCGAGAATGTCGCGGTCTGCCAGCCGCTCACCGATCCGCTGCCGGCGAAAGTGACGGTTGCAACCAGCGTGCCGTCGGCCGTCCACAGCGAGCCGGTATGCGAGCCGGTATCGCCGGACGCCTTGTAGAAGCGGATGCCGGTCACCATGCCGCTGGACGAAGCGGAGAACCGCATGCCGAGTTCCAGCGACTGGCCTTCGTTGAAGCTTGCACCCGTCGGCCCTTCGCTTGAGGTGAACAGCGTTTCCCCGGCAGGGCCCTGGTTTACGGTGAGGCTGACATTGCCCTGATCCGTGCCGCCGCGCCCATCCGACAGCGTATAGGTGAAGCTTGCCGGCCCCGAATAATTGTTGGTCGGCGTGAAGGTGACGGTGCCGTTCTGCTTGTTGAGCGTCACCGTGCCGTTGACGGCATTGCCGACGGCCGAAATCGTCATCGCATCGCCATTGGGATCCGTATCGTTTCCGATGAGCGAGGCGATCGAGATGACGACGCTGTCGTTGCGGGTGATGGTTAGTCCCGTGTCGTCGGTCGCAACCGGCGCGCTGTTGGGCCCGGCATCGAAGACCACGTCGACCCAGTAGTTGGTACCGGTGCCGGGGCTCTGGCCGGGGAATGTGCCGGCATTGTCGCCATAGGCATAGACGCCGCCGCCATCGACGGCCTTCAGCGCGCCGCTGGCATAGGGGCTGCCGAAGTAATTCTGGGTGGCGGAGTAGTAGCCGCTGCTGTGATAGGAGGCCACATAGGTTGTGCCGGCGGCAATCTGGATCGGCGAGGAGAATATCACCGTCTGCCAGCCGGAGAGCGATTCATTCACCGATACGCCGGTCGCCAACAGCGTTCCGTTGGCGTTCCAGAGGCTGACGACATGGTCGCCGATATTGTAGAAGCCCTTGTAGAAGCGGATGCCCTGCACGGAACCCGCGGTCGTCGCCTGGAAGCGCAGGCCGAGCTCGACGGAATCGCGATCGATCGCCACTTCGGTCGCCGGCTTTTCCGCCAGCGTCCACAGGCCCTGTGTGACCGGCAGGGTGACGGTGACCTGCTTGCCGGCCGATGGTGCCTCCATATTGACGCTGTCGTCGACGGCCCGTGACGTGATCGTGTAGCTTCCGCTCGCCTGGACGACCCAGTTATAGCTCCAGCTCTCGCGGCCTGACGCCTTGAACCAGTGCTGGCCGCCATCGGTCGAGACTTCTACGCCGGCAATGATGCCGCCGCCGAAATCCTGCGCCGTGCCGGTGATCGTCACATGCTGCCCTTCGAGGAAGCTTGCCCCGACGATCGGCGTGCTGACCGACGAGGTCGGCTTCAGCGTGTCGGTCGATTGGGTGGCGAGGATCAGGCTCGCATCCAACGTGGTCGGCTGAATGCCCATGTCCGCGAACATGTTGACCATCGCCTGCTGTACGTTGCGATCGGTTGACGTGGCCGGACCCTGGTGGTTGTCACTCAGCCCCCAGGACCAGAAGACGGTGCCGGCGCCGAAGACCAGCGCGCCGCTTGCCGCCCGGTACATGGTCAGGCTGTGGGTCGCCACCGCATCGCCGACCGTGGTGCCGTAATCGCGCAGATACGTGCTCACCGAGACCGAGGAGAGCGACAAGTTGATCAGTCCAGCCGGCCGGAAGCCGTTCTCGACGTCGGAATCCCACTCATAGCCGAGCAGGTTCTGCACCAGATTATAGGTCTCGCCTTCATTCAGCTCCGAAACGTCGGTATTGCGCCAGAAGCGCAGGTTCGAATAGTCGTAGGGGATGGTGATCGTATCGGAACGGTAGCTGTCCACCTGGAACATCGTGCCGGTCAGCGCATTCTCCGGCTCCTGCCCCGGGTCGGCATAGCGCGGATCGCGCCAGGTGCCGGTGCCGACATTACTCGGATCCGTGCTCGTGCCCCAGGTTTCCTTGTAGCAGACCATGGTGCGGTAGGCCTGGCCGCTGCCGTCGATGCTGCTTTCCCAGCGGACCTTCCAGTAGCACTCGTTGCCGCTCCAGAAGGCGAGGTTGACGCCGGCATCACGCGCCGCCTCGACATTGGCGCGCTGTTCGGCAGACCAATATTCGTCATGCCCGACGGAGAGATAGGCATCGTGGTTGAGCAGCAGTGCGCCGCTGCGCGCCGCATCGACGCCGGAAATATAGGAAACGTCGTAGCCGTTTTGTTCCAGCCACGAAATGGCGGAGGATTCGACGCCGAAGATGTAGTCGTGCGAGCCGCCGATCGGGCTCGTATTGGTAATGATCGGCCTGTTATAGCTGACCGCCGAGGCCCGGCCGATGGCCTGCAGGCCGCAGCTGCAGTTCGGCGGTAGGTAACCGATCATGTCTGCCGGATCGACAGGCACTTGGCCATAATAGAGGCTGGCGCCGCCCCAGGCATTATAGGCCTGCCATGTCGTGTCGGACGTCTGGAAGACGATATTGCTGGTGGAGGTGTCGTCGCGCACGACGAAAGGAATGATGCTCGCGTCTTCGACGCCGTCCTCGCGCACCAGCTTGGCGAAATAGACGCCGGAGACCGCGTCCGTCGGAATCTGCCAGCTCGCCGAGACCGACCAGTTGCCGCAGTCGATGAGGCCGAGCGACATATCGACGATCGGGTGCGGCTGGATCTGCGCCGTGGTCAGCGATTGTTCGATGGAGCCGACCTTGCGCGCCCCGTCCCCGCCATAATAGCCCATGCGGTAGATATCGATGCGGTAATGGGTGGAATCGGTGGCGATCTTGAAATCGACCGTCTGGCCGATATTCGTGCTGATTTCGCTGGCGAAGCCCTGGATGGTGCCCCCGCCGTCGCCCTCCAGACCCCACTCGCTGATCGGGTTGCCCTGCTTCAGGTTTTCGAGCGCGATCTTGTTGGGCGTCGCCGCAGCCGCGGCCGCCGCCAGCGGTGCCGCCAGTGCCGTCGGAGCCGCAGTCGTCTCGGCAGAAACGTCCTGGCTTGGCTCCACCGAGATGGATGCTATCGACGCCTGAAGGCGCAACGAAGCCGTGTCGAGACTGCTGGAAGAACTGACCGGCGCCACCGTCTTGGCGCTGCCGGTATCGGCGTCGCTGGTAACACCCGTAAGCGTGGGAGCGGCAGGCAGTGTCGCAGCCTCCTCGGAAGGATCCGGGCCAAGCACGGTGCGTTGCGATGGCGAGGAAGCCGTCTGGAAGACCGTCGCAGCCGACGCCGATTTCGTGGAATTATCTTGCGCCCCGCCATCGCCCACAGCCGCCGGCATTGCCGTCGACGATGCAGGGGACGATTGCATGTCGCCTGATGATATCAAGGAAGATGTGACCGTGCCGGTGAAGGAGGATTGGACGGTTGCGCTGCTCTGATTGGCAAAGCTTGGGGAACCATCGGTACTCGTTGAAGATACGACCGTCGCGGATCCAAGGACTGCGCTCCAGGCAGAGGATGCACGACAGATACTCAACGCTCCACCAAATGTACTCAGGTACTCACGATTACTGACATGAATTCTCCGCATTAGCGGCGTCCCCTTCCGCATCGGCCGGCCCTTCGACCGCTATAGAAGACGTTCATTCTGGCACCTTTGCCAAGGGAACGTATGACACCAATCTGGGGTATGTGGGTGGTACCCCCATACGCCGATATGATGACCCCTCACCTCATACCCGACCGACAAGGCCCCAAAGCTGCCTGCGGCTACTGCCAGCGCATGACCCCGAAAATCGGAATCGATTTTTGGAAGGATTTATGCGCCCATTCAAAGTGTTAGAGCGTCCTTAGCGCGTCTGAAAAGACGCGCGGCGCTCTCAGTGGCTGACGCTGGTTGAAAAGGAATTCTGGGCCGGTCCGGCTGGTCAAGCCAGTTGACGCTGGGATTGTCCTGCGCCGCCCCGTGCTACCACGCCGGAAACGGATCTTCGAGGGTCGCCCAGTCGCGCGGATCGGCGCTGGCGAGGCATCCGTCCAGCGCGGTCCGTACAGCTGTCTCGTCCATATCAACGCCGATAAAGACCAATTCCTGCCGGCGGTCGCCCCAAGCGCTGTCCCACCGGCTCTCGAGCTGCTGACGAAACTGCTGATGGCTCGGCCAATCCTGCCGGGGCACGGCTGCCCACCAGAGCCCCATGGGCTCGCAACGCCGCTGCACCCCGGCAGCCGACATCAGGCCCACATGACGCGGGCGCGTGGCAAGCCAGAAATGGCCTTTGGCGCGGATTACCCCCGGCCAGGGCTCGTCCAGGAATGCTCGAAACCGCCTGGGGTCGAAGGGACGCCTCGTGCGATAGACAAAGCTCGATACCCCGTATTCTTCCGTCTCCGGGACATGGTCGCCCGGGCTGTACAGTTCCTTGTGCCACAACGGGTGGGCGGCGGCTTTTGCTTCATCGAAGAGGCCCGTACTGAGGATGGTTGCCAGAGAAACCTTGCCGAAATCCGTCTCCACCTGGCGCGCATCCGGGTTGAGCGCAGCAACTATCTTGCGGACTTCCGCACGGATCTCTTCGGTCGCGTCGGAGATCTTGTTGATCACGACAACATCGGCAAACTCGATCTGATCCACCAGCAGGTCGATGAGTGTGCGCCGGTCCTCACCGTCGCGCTGCAGGCCGCGGTCGGCAAGCAGATCGGCACTGCTGTAGTCGGCTAACAGGTTTGCAGCATCGACCACGGTGACCATTGTGTCGAGGCTGGCAAAATCGGCGAGCGAGACGCCGTTCTCGTCGCGGAAGGAAAAGGTTGCCGCGATAGGGCATGGCTCGGCAATGCCGGTGCCTTCGATCAACAGATAGTCGTATCGCCGCTCTTCGGCCAGTCGTCGTACTTCCGTCAGGAGGTCGTTGCGCAGGGTACAGCATATGCAGCCATTGCTGAGCTCGATCAATGTCTCCGTCGTATGCGACAGGTTGCAGCCGCCGTCTCGAATGAGACTGGCGTCAATGTTCACTTCACTCATATCGTTGACAATGACAGCAACCCGCAGGCCCTGACGGTTATTCAGGACGTGGCTGAGAAGCGTCGTCTTGCCAGCGCCGAGGAAGCCGGCCAGCACGGTTACCGGGAGCCGCTCGATCCTGTTCATCGGCATTCCTTGAATGCGGGCGGTCGAAGCGCCCTTCGCTGCGACCAGCATTTGCGTCGTATGAGCCTCATTCGAAACCGGTCCGTAGCCTTGTCCTTTTCTTCACCCGACGAGCTGCGGCCGGAAGACAACGTCGGCATAGTAATTGGCTGAATCGAAGGAGTTGGTCGGGAAGAGACCTGTGGTGGCGGATCCGCCATACGCATAGACGCCGTTGCCGCCCGCGACGGCACTTGATTGGGCCGTCAACGGACCGTTGGTGACGGCATTAGCGAAGAAGGCATCCGTTGCCACGTAGGCGCCGGTGGTGTGGTAGGAGGCGATATAGTTGGTATTGGCGGCAATCGTGACGGGTGTTGTAAAGTTGACCGTCTGCCAGCCGCTCGCCGTGGTGTTGGCGAAGGTGGCGGTGGCAAGCTTGGTGCCAGTGGTGGTCCACAGATCGACGACGTTCTGGCCGTTGTCGTTGGCGCTGCGATAGAACTTGATGCCCGTGACATCACCGACAACGTTCGACTGGAACTTGACGCCGACCTCGAGCTGCTGACCGTCGTTGAGGTTCGTCTGGGCCGGCGTGCTGGAGGCGTTGAACAGGCTGTAGGTCACAGGCGCCACTGTCGCAGTGATATTGAACGTCTCGTTGGCGGCAAGGCCGCCGAGATCGGTCGCCGTCACCCTGACGCCGTAGGTGCCGGCTGCCGTCGGTGTGCCGGAGAAGGTCCGCGTCGTGGCGTTGAAGGCGAGCCAGGCAGGCAGCGCCGTGCCATCGGCGGCCGTTGCCGAGTAGGTCAGCGTCTCGCCGCTGTCGACATCGGTGAAGGTCGTCGTCGGCAGTACGAAGGAGAAGGCAGAGCCGACGGTGGCGTTCTGAGCGGCCGTCTGGACGGCGAGCACCGGCGCGTCGTTGGCGCCGTGGATGGTGACGGTGAGACTTGCCGTGGCGGTGGCACCGCCAGTGTCACGCATCGTATAGCTGAAGACATCGCTCAGCGTGTTGGTCGACTGCCGCAGGGCCTGGACGGCGGTATTGCTCTCGTTAACGGCATAGGAATAGACGCCCGATGCACTGAGCACGAGACTGCCATAGGTGCCATTCAGCGCCGTGCCGAGCGTGCCTGATGTCGCACCAAAGACGACGGCGGTGACCGTCTTGGTGTCACCGGCATCGGGATCGGTGTCGTTGGTCAGCACGTTGCCGCTGGCAACCACACCACCCGAACCATTGGCGACACCACCCTTCTCGGTCGCATCACCCGCATCGGCAACCGCCGTCGGCGTCGTGTTGCCAGGCGTCGACACGGCGATGTTGAAGCTCTCGTTGGCGGCAAGGCCGCCAAGGTCGGTCGCCGTCACCCTGACACCGTAGGTGCCTGATGTCGTCGGCGTGCCGGAGAAGGTCCTGGTCGAGGCATTGAAGCTCAGCCAGGCAGGCAGCGCCGTGCCGTCGGCAGCCGTTGCCGAATAGGCCAGCGTCTCGGTGCTGTCGACATCGGTGAAGGTCGTGGTCGGCAGTACGAAGGAGAAGGCAGAGCCGACGGTGGCATTCTGGGCGGCCGTCTGGACGGCGAGCACCGGCGCATCGTTGGCGCCGTGGATGGTGACGGTGAGACTTGCCGTGGCGGTGGCGCCGGCGGTATCGCGCATCGTATAGCTGAAGACATCGCTCAGCGTGTTGGTCGACTGCCGCAGGGCCTGGACGGCGGCATTGGTCTCGTTGACGGCATAGGAATAGACGCCCGATGCACTGAGCACGAGACTGCCATAGGTGCCATTCAGTGCCGAACCGAGCGTGCCGGTTGTGGCGCCGAAGCGGATCGCCGTCACCGTCTTGGTGTCACCGGCATCCGCATCGGTGTCGTTGGTCAGCACGTTGCCACTGGCAACCACCCCACCCGAACCGTTGGCGACCCCGCCCTTCTCGGTCGCATCACCCGCATCGGCAACCGCCGTCGGCGTCGTGTTCGCGGTCGACGGGCGGAAGACCACGTCGGCAAAATAATTGCCAGCATTGTAGGTGGCATTTGGGAAAATGCCCGTGGTGACGGATCCGCCATACGCATAGACACCGTTGCCGCCGGCGACGGCACTTGACTGAGCTGTCAGCGGACCGCTGGTGACGGCGGTTGTATAAAAATTGTCAGTTGCCACGTAGGCGCCGGTGGTGTGGTAGGAGGCGATATAGTTGGTATTGGCGGCAATCGTGACGGGTGTTGTAAAGTTGACCGTCTGCCAGCCGCTCGCCGTGGTGTTGGCGAAGGTGGCGGTGGCAAGCTTGGTGCCAGTGGTGGTCCACAGATCGACGACGTTCTGGCCGTTGTCGTTGGCGCTGCGATAGAACTTGATGCCCGTGACATCACCGACAACGTTCGACTGGAACTTGACGCCGACCTCGAGCTGCTGACCGTCGTTGAGGTTCGTCTGGGCCGGCGTGCTGGAGGCGTTGAACAGGCTGTAGGTCACAGGCGCCACTGTCGCAGTGATATTGAACGTCTCGTTGGCGGCAAGGCCGCCGAGATCGGTCGCCGTCACCCTGACGCCGTAGGTGCCGGCTGCCGTCGGTGTGCCGGAGAAGGTCCGCGTCGTGGCGTTGAAGGCGAGCCAGGCAGGCAGCGCCGTGCCATCGGCGGCCGTTGCCGAGTAGGTCAGCGTCTCGCCGCTGTCGACATCGGTGAAGGTCGTCGTCGGCAGTACGAAGGAGAAGGCAGAGCCGACGGTGGCGTTCTGAGCGGCCGTCTGGACGGCGAGCACCGGCGCGTCGTTGGCGCCGTGGATGGTGACGGTGAGACTTGCCGTGGCGGTGGCACCGCCAGTGTCACGCATCGTATAGCTGAAGACATCGCTCAGCGTGTTGGTCGACTGCCGCAGGGCCTGGACGGCGGTATTGCTCTCGTTAACGGCATAGGAATAGACGCCCGATGCACTGAGCACGAGACTGCCATAGGTGCCATTCAGCGCCGTGCCGAGCGTGCCTGATGTCGCACCAAAGACGACGGCGGTGACCGTCTTGGTGTCACCGGCATCGGGATCGGTGTCGTTGGTCAGCACGTTGCCGCTGGCAACCACACCACCCGAACCATTGGCGACACCACCCTTCTCGGTCGCATCACCCGCATCGGCAACCGCCGTCGGCGTCGTGTTGCCAGGCGTCGACACGGCGATGTTGAAGCTCTCGTTGGCGGCAAGGCCGCCAAGGTCGGTCGCCGTCACCCTGACACCGTAGGTGCCTGATGTCGTCGGCGTGCCGGAGAAGGTCCTGGTCGAGGCATTGAAGCTCAGCCAGGCAGGCAGCGCCGTGCCGTCGGCAGCCGTTGCCGAATAGGCCAGCGTCTCGGTGCTGTCGACATCGGTGAAGGTCGTGGTCGGCAGTACGAAGGAGAAGGCAGAGCCGACGGTGGCATTCTGGGCGGCCGTCTGGACGGCGAGCACCGGCGCATCGTTGGCGCCGTGGATGGTGACGGTGAGACTTGCCGTGGCGGTGGCGCCGGCGGTATCGCGCATCGTATAGCTGAAGACATCGCTCAGCGTGTTGGTCGACTGCCGCAGGGCCTGGACGGCGGCATTGGTCTCGTTGACGGCATAGGAATAGACGCCCGATGCACTGAGCACGAGACTGCCATAGGTGCCATTCAGTGCCGAACCGAGCGTGCCGGTTGTGGCGCCGAAGCGGATCGCCGTCACCGTCTTGGTGTCACCGGCATCCGCATCGGTGTCGTTGGTCAGCACGTTGCCACTGGCAACCACCCCACCCGAACCGTTGGCGACCCCGCCCTTCTCGGTCGCATCACCCGCATCGGCAACCGCCGTCGGCGTCGTGTTCGAGCCCGGCGTGGTAAACATCACATCGACCCAATAGTTCGTCGACTGGAAGGTGCTTGTGGGGTACAGGCTGGCGCTGCCATAGGTGTATACGCCGTTGCCGCTGGCCGGCGCCGTCAGCGGCCCACTCGTCACATTGGAGACGAAGTAGTTGGCGGTTGTCGAGTAATTACCGGTATTGGTGTGATAGGACGCGGTGTAGGTCTGTCCGGCCGTCAGTGACACCGGACTAGTGAAATAGGCCATCTGCCAGCCACTGGCGGACTCGTTCGTGAAGGTTAGGGTCGCAAGCCGCGTACCGGTGCTCGACCATAATGAACCGGTATGCGTGCCCGTATCCTGGCTGCCCTTGTAGAAACGAATGCCGGTGACGGTGCCGGCCAGAGAGGTCTGGAATTTGACCCCGAGCTCAACGGCTGAGGTATCGCCGGTGTTGACGACCGCTGGCGTCGCCGAACCGAAGAGAGATGTGTAAGTGGGTCCGGTGACGGTGACCGTTCGCCCGGCCGAGGGTGTTTCGAGGTTGATGTTATCGTCGACGGCGCGGGACAGGATCGTGTAGCTACCGGCGACCTGCGGCGACCAGCTATAGGTCCAGTTCTCATCACCTGTCGCCGGATGCCAGCTCGCCCCGTTGTCGGTGGAAACCTCGACGCCGGCGATGACCCCGCCGCCCGTATCGGCAGCGGTGCCCGTAATCGTCACGGTGGATCCAACGGTCGCTGTCGCGGGTACCGTAATGACGGAGGTCGGTGCAACATGGTCCGTGGAACCAGTCGTGGCGACAAGGCCGGATTGCAGTGTTCCCGGCTGAATGCCCATGTCGGCAAGCAAATTGACCATTGCCTGCTGTACGCGGGGATCGGTTGGGGTCGCCTGGTTGTCGTGATTGTCGCTGAGACCCCATGTCCAGTAGACCGTGCCGGCCCCGAACACCAGCGCACCGCTGGGCGCACGATAAAGCGTCAGATTATGGGTCGCGGTCGCATTGCCGGTCGTGTTTCCGTAGTCGAGCAAGTAAGTGCTGACCGGAAGCGTCGTCGACGACAGCTTCACCAGGCCCGCGGGATCGAAGCCGTTGTCAACCGCTTCGTCCCATTCGTAACCAAGATAGTTCTTGGTGAGTGTTGCCGTCTGGCCAGGCTGAAGATTGGCGACGCTCGTATTGCGCCAGAAGCGCAGGTTGGCGTCGTCATATCCGACCGTGATCGCGGCGAGATTGTTGCCGACATCGTCGACCTTGAACAACTGTCCAGTCAGTGAGTTTTCCGGGTTTCCGCCGCCGATAGCAGGTGGGCTGAGACGCGGATCGCGGAATGTGCCCGTCCATTGGTTGGTGGGGTCGATGCTGGCGCTAGGCGACCATGTCTCCTTGTAGGAGATGAGGGTCCGATAAGGCGTGCCGTCGGCGCTGTAGGCATTGCCCCAACGGGTGCGCCAATAGACCTCGTTGCCGCTCCAGAACATCAGATTGACGCCCGCATCGCGCGCGGCTTCGACATTGGTCCTCTGCTGTCCCGACCAGTATTCGTCGTGCCCGGCATCGATATAGGTCTTGTGATTGAGCAGGAGACTGCCATAGCGGTCGACGTCGACGCCCGACATATAGGAGACGTCATAACCGTTCTGTTCCAGCCAGTAGATCCCCGCATATTCGGCGCCGAACAGATAGTCCTGCGGGCCGGCATAGGTGCCGACCCCACCGCGGGTCGCAATCGGCCTGTTGTAGCTGACCGCATAGGCGCGACCAGCGCCCTGGCCCGTCGCCGGGCCGTTGCCGCCGTAGAAGTTTGCGCCACCCCAGCCGTTGTAAGCTTGCCAGGTCTCGTCTGCGGTCTGGAAGACAATGTCGCTGTGGCTGGCATCGTCGCGCACGATGAACGGGATTTGATTTTCGCCAGAGGTGCCATCCTGGCGCACGAGCTTGGCGATGTAGACGCCTGAGACGGCATCATCAGGTACGGTCCACGAAGCCGAGACCGCCCAGTTGCCGGCATCGACCGTGCCGGTCGTAGCATTGCGCAACGGATTTGGTTGATTCTGCAATCCGGTATGCTGCATGGTCGCGACCTTGCGCGCGCCCATGCCGCCATAATAGCCGAGCCGATAGATATCGATCCGGTAGTTAGTGGAATTGGTATTGATCTTGAAGCTGATCGTCTTGCCGTTGTCGACGCTGATGTCGGTCGCAAACCCTTCAATGTTGGTGCTGCCGGCACCGTCGATGCCCCACTCGCTCTCCGGATTGCCCTGCTTCTGGTTTTCCAGCACGATCGCGTTGCTGGCCGCCGCCGCAGCGGCCGCCAGATTTTGCGTCGTCAACGACCGCTGCGCAGAAGGTTGAGGCGGCGTCGTCACCGAGCCGGAAAGGGTGCCGACACCCTTCGTGGTGGTGCCCTTTCCGGTCTCTCCGCCGCCGGGCAACGATCCGTTCAAGATCGTCGAATCCGTCCACGTTGCGATCCCGCGCCAGCCCGAGAGCGGGGACAAATCACGGTCGAGAAGCGGATCGCTGACCGAAGCGCCGATGGCCCGCTTGATCGTCTCCACATAGTCCGGCCCTTCGGTCAGCCTTGTTCCCGGCAACTGACCATCTTGCTGAAGCAAGGCGCCGCCATGGGCCCAATCGAGAATCCGCGTGGGGGAGGTAAAGTAGCCGCATCCGCACACACCAAAGGGCATGCCAAACGCCAGTGAATTAACGCCAGCCTGGTGCGTAGTCGCCTGCGCTGATGGGCTCGATTCGAGAATGACGACCTTGCCCGAGTGAGCACGCTCGCCCGTCACCGCAGCAGAATCTTGCCCCGAAGCTGTCGGTGCAGGGCTTTGCGGCAGATACGCAGCGAGTGGATCGTCGCCTATGAGGCTCATTCCAGCGTAGGTGCGATAAAGGGACGATTGAGCCCCGAATGCAACTCCGTTCGCATTTCGCCCGAGACCTGCAAAACCAGGCGTGTGGGCGGGCAACACAGACGCGGCAGTCTCACCGCTTCGCACCCCCGCCTCGCGACTTGTTGCGAAAGCGTCGGGCAAGGGCGGCGATACGCGGGTGATATTGGCCCGATCGTCCGGGTCGTCGATCACGCTCACTCTATGTTCAGAGTCATGCTCGTTGAGCGCCGCGTTGTTGTGGGGATTGTCGACAAGGGTACCGTATTGGTTTCCATCCGCAGTTTGCACGGATGCCGCAAGTTGAGCACTGTCCTCGTGCCTTTCTGCAGGCTTGCGCGGCCTTCCCTTGCCGCCGACGGTCAGCCATGCGGGAATCAACGAATCCACCAGGAGTGAGCGCGAGGTCCACCGACGAGCGTTGCGATACATGGCAGGCACCTCCGCGAGATTATCAGGATCGAATCTATGAGGACCGCTCGATACGCGGCCCTGAATTGTAGTCGAAAAATGAGAGAGTATATGCTACGTCTTTCGCTCTACAGGCGGCATCCTTTGGGCAACCGGCCGTGTTGGACGCTCACGTGATGGATAAGACAAGCCAAGATTCGCCGCTTGCTGTGCAAGGCTTGAAGCCTCCTAGGCGGCTGAGATGGCGGCGTATTCAGTCGTCAAGATCTGGCACGAGAAGGGCCTTGTGCCGCACCGCTGGCGCGGCTTCGAGTTGTCGAACGAAAGGCGGCGACGCCGGTCAATATCGTCGTCCGGCAAAATTGGCGATGCGAGCATAAAGGCTCTGCCGCGGGGGATTGCGGTTCTTCGAGGCTAGCGCGCCCGAGGCGATGCCTCTGTGTCGCGCCGAAGATATGTGTTTCTGCTCGATTTAGGCTTAAGCATCCTCCCCACCTCATCAATTGTGATTAGGCAAAGTAAACGACCTCCACCTTCCTCAAGGCTTCGCCAGACTGCACACTAGCGATCTGGTTTCGGGCTTGGCGTCCGGCGTTCGAACAGCGCTTAAGGCATTGGACCAGCGTCCGTTGAAGGATGTTTTGAAGGCGAGACATGTAATGAATCTATCGCACCGAGCCCCTCACCCGTTCTTTCGCGCCACGTTTGTCATCAGTGCGCTCGCCTTTCTTGCCGGAGCTGTGTCGCCGGCTCTCGCCGATAGCGCCTCTTTGGCTCCACAAACGAAAATCCGCCTGACGATCGTCCAATGGATGCCGTCCAAGGGCCAGTTTGAGCGATGGGATGCGATTGGCGGCGAATATACGGTTTCGGATGCAGGTGAAGTCTCCCTGCCCTTTCTGGGGTCACTGCCAGTTGGAAATCTGGACAATGCGAGCCTCACCAACGAGATTGCCAAGCGCCTTCAGGCAAAGATGGGTTTGGCCCAGACACCTGCGGTGACCATCGACATTATCGACTATCCGTCTATTTACGTCGTCGGAGACGTGATGGCGCCGGGAGAATATAAGTTTCACTCCGGCCTCAGCGTCCTGCAATCCCTGGCCATGAGCGGCGGCCCGTTGCGGGCGCCGGCACAGCAGCGATCGCAGACGATCACTCTTGTCGGCAACTTACGGGAAATCGACCATTCGCTGCTGCGCAGCTCGGCAAAGCTCGCGCGTCTGCAAACGGAAATGGCCGGCGCGAAGGAGATCGTCTTCGATCAGCCGCCGGCTGCCGATCGGCAATATGCCGAGAGTCTCTACCAGGAGGAGCGGGTCATTTTTCAGGCTCGTGCAAACGCGCTGGACAAGCAGTCGGTGGCTCTCGCCGAATTGCGCAATCTCTTGACGGCGGAAATCGATACACTGGAAGAAAAGCTGAAAGGCTCGGATGACAATATCCATTCGGTCGAAGAGCAACTGACGAGCGTGAAGACGCTGGTCCAGAAGGGCCTCACGATCACTTCACGCCAGATGGATCTGGAACGATTGCTCACCACCTATCGCTCCGACCGGCTCGACCTCGTGACGGCCATCATGCGGGGCCGCCAGGCGATCAACGAGACGACGCGCAATCTCGAGGGACTTTCTGACACTCGCCGGAGCGAGATCGCTTCCGAAGTGCAGGCGGAAAAGGCCAATCTCGATCAGCTCAAATTGAAGCGCGACACCACGCAACAACTGCTTCTCGGAGAACTGTCGACCGGCACTAACGTGAATAACCGCGATGAAGAACTGCCGCTGACCTTCAGCGTGAGCCGGCGGGACAAGGGACAAGTCGATCAATTCCAGGCCTCCGAAACGACGGAACTGGCGCCGGGCGACGTGGTCAGGGTAACCCAGCCCGGTCTCACGGATGCGCCGTCCGAAGACGCCGCTGCGGTGCCTGTTCAGACAGAGGCGCATGTCAGTCAGGTAAGCCGGTGATCCGCAAAATGCATGTGCTGCAATCGACCCTGCGGCGGGCGATTGAACGCCAGCACGGAATAAACGGCTAGGGGCATCCGATGACTTTGCGCATGACCCCACCCAGCAGCCAGACCTACACCCAGATCCTCAAATCGACGATGTTGATGGGCGGGTCTTCGCTGGTCAACGTCGCACTCAGCATTGTCAGAAACAAAGCCATGGCTGTTCTGCTCGGGCCGGAAGGCGTGGGACTGATGGGCCTTTACGGGTCGATCCTCGATATCGCGCAGGCGATTGCCGGGCTTGGCGTGGGCAGCAGTGGCGTGCGCCAGATTGCCGAAGCTGCGGGCACCGACGACGCAGAAATGATCGCACGATCAGCAACAGTGCTGAGACGCATATCGATAGTGCTCGGATTGCTTGGTGCGCTCCTTCTCGCCGCGTTGGCATTCCCGGTCTCAAATTTCACTTTCGGCGACTACCAGCATGCCGGTGGCATTGCATTGCTATCGCTGGCAATCTTCTTTCGCCTGGTCTCTGCAGGGCAGACTGCATTGATCCAGGGCCTGCGCGGCATTGCCGATCTTGCTCGTATCAACGTGCTTGCCGGGCTTATCGGCACAGCTGTCAGCATCCCGCTGATCTATCTGTTCGGCCTGCAGGCGATCGCGCCGTCCCTCGTTGTGATTGCGGCTGCCTCAATCCTCCCGACCTGGTGGTACAGCCGGCGGATCTGCCCGCATCCCTCGCCAATGCCTACGCGCCAGTTCGGTCGGGAAGTGTCGGCACTGCTCAGGCTCGGCTTCGTCTTCATGGCAAGCGGGCTTCTGACCTTCGGCGCAGCTTATGCCATCCGGCTCATCGTGCTGAAGGAGGGCGGCGTCATGGCGGCTGGATTGTACCAGGCGGCCTGGGGCCTTGGCGGTCTCTATGCCGGCTTCATCCTGCAGGCGATGGGAACGGATTTTTATCCGCGCCTGACTGCGGCAGCCGAGAACAATGCCGAATGCAATCGGCTGGTCAATGAACAGGCGGAAATCAGCATGCTGCTCGCTGGTCCCGGCCTGCTCGGCACCTTGACGCTTGCGCCGCTCATGATGAGCCTGTTCTATTCGGCGGAATTTCATGGGGCAGTCGATCTTCTGCGCTGGATCTGCCTTGGAATGATGCTGAGGATTATTTCCTGGCCGATGGGTTTCATCGTCGTGGCGAAGCGTACCCAGGCGATTTTCTTCTGGACGGAGGTTGCGGCGGCAGTCGTGCATGTAGGGCTTGCCTGGCTCTTCGTATCGCTGCTCGGTACGCAAGGAGCCGGTATGGCGTTTTTTGGCCTCTATGTCTGGCACAGCATCCTGATCTATGTGATCGTGCGGAAGCTGACCGGTTTTCGCTGGTCCGCCGCCAATCGCAGACACGGGCTGCTTTTCTTGCCCGCATCGGGACTGGTATTCCTGATGTTCTCGATTTTGCCGCTATGGGCGGCGACGATGATTGGCTTCGCCGCCGTCGCTCTCTGCGGGCTCTATTCCCTGCGCATGCTGATCGACCTGCTTCCACCGGAGTCGGTGCCAGCAACCATCCGCGGATGGATCACGAAATCAGCATAACGAAGAATGCGCGCATCCGGAGATACGCGCATTCTTCGTTATGCTGATTGTTACGTCAGGCAAATGCGGGTTCAGGCGACAGCGATATCCATGGCACGTTGCACGCTGGCGGCTTCGACGGTCGCTTCCGCAAGGGCTGCGCGAAGGGCCTCAACAACCCGGTCCATGTCAGACACGGTCATCTGGGCATAAAGCGGCAGGATTATCGTTTGCTGCTGCGCAGATACGCTTCGCATCAGGCTCGTGGCAGCGCGGTGGGAGCTCTCACCGGAATAGGCTCCCTCCAGATGAATGTTCATCACACCACGCCGGGTCGAGATACCCTGATCGAGCAGGGTCTGCATGACGGCCCGCTGGTCGACCGTATCGGGCAATCTCACACAGAAGCTCTGCCAATTGCTGCGAGCCCAGCGCGGCTCGGCCGGCAGAGAAAGTCCGGCAATCGTCGACAGACGTTCGCAATATTGCTCGGCAATCAGTCTGCGCTGGGCAACCAGCTCCGGCAGCCGCCGCAACTGCTCGCGTCCGACGGCCGCCTGAAGATCGGTCATCCGGTAATTGTAACCCAACTCGTCATAGTCTTCGAAGATGACCTGTTTCGAGCCGTGACGAACGGCATCGGTGACGCTCATGCCATGCTGGCGCCAGAGCCGGAACTTCCGGTCATATTCGGGATTGGCCGTCGTCAACATGCCGCCATCGCCCGTCGTGACGACCTTCCTTGGGTGGAAGGAGAAGCAGGCAATGTCGCCATGCGCTTTGCCGATCTTTTCCCAACGGCCGTCCCACAGGATTTCGCTTCCAGTCGCACAGGCTGCATCCTCGATGACCGGTATCTGGTGGCGCTTGCCGATCTCCACGATGGCGCGGAGATCGCAAGGCATGCCGAGTTGATGCACGCAGAGAATTGCCCTGGTGCGAGGCGTGATTGCCCTTTCGATCAGACTGGCTTCGATGTTGTAACCATCTTCTTCGACATCGACAAAGACAGGCAGCGCATCACAGTACCGCACCGCGTTTGCGGTCGCGATGAAAGAATGGCTGACCGTGACGACTTCATCACCGGCGGATACACCGACCGCCTTCAGGGCCAGATGCAACGCGGTCGTGCAATTGGACATGGCGCAAGCGTGCGCGGCGCCCACAAAGGCAGCGAATTCACGCTCGAAAGCCGCGACTTCCGGCCCCTGCGTCACCCATCCCGACAGAATAACGCGGCGCGCAGCCTCAGCCTCTTCCTCCCCGAGGACCGGTTTGGCGACCGGAATTGTGGATTGAGATGAGCTCATGCTGCCTGCCCCCCTGCGTCGGTCTGCGTTTGCCACCAGGCAACGAGATCACGAAGCCCTTGCTCCATGGAGATCTCCGCCTTGAAGCCGAGGAGCCGTTCGGCCTTGCTGATATCGGCAAGGCGACGGGTTACGCCGTTGACTGTGCGGGCCTCTTTGTGCTGCGGTTCGAGTGAGGAACCCATAATGTCGCTCAGCATCTTCGCGAGTTCCAGCAGGCTTATTTCCTTGCCGCTCGCGACGTTGAACACTTCGTCCGTGACATCGCTTTTGGCGGCCAGAATGTTTGCGCGGGCGATGTCGCGTGCATCGACGAAGTCCATCGTCTGGCTACCATCGCCATAGATGAGGGGCGGCATTCCGGCCACCAGACGTTCCATCCAACGGATCAGAACTTCCGTATAGGCGCCGTAAACGTCCATGCGCGGCCCATAGACGTTGAAGTAACGGAGCGCGACATAGCGCAGGCCGTACATCTCCGCAAAGCTACGCATCAGCCCCTCGTTGAATGTTTTCGCCGCGCCGTAGATCGTCCGGTTATTGTACGGATGATGTTCTTCGGTCGTTGGAAAATTCTCGGCAAGCCCCAGAACCGAGGCGGAAGAGGCAGCAACGACCTTCGATACGCCCGCCTTGACGGCGGCTTCGAGAACGTTGAACGTGCCCTCCGCAAGGACATCGAAAGCCAGCCGTGGCTCTTCGGCGCATTGCGTGATGCGGATGGCGGCCTGATGAAAGACGATGTCGACGCCTTCGAAGACTTTTGCCAGAAGCGCTCTGTCGCGGATATCTCCGTCGATGATCTTAACAGGCGCGCTTGATATCGCCGAGCTGAGATTGTCCCGGCGCCCGCGCACGAAATTGTCGAGGACGATGATCTCGCGAGGTTTTTCCAAAGCGACAAGATCGGCAATATGCGAGCCGATCAGACCGGCACCGCCGGTAATGAGCACCCGTTTGTCTCTCATGATCTTCCCTCACGCAACATGTTCGTCATCGGATCATTATCCGAACGCCAACGTATGAATTTCGCAGGTACACCTGCGGCGACTGAGTACGGCTCGACGTCGGAAACGACAACTGCCCCCGCTCCGACGATCGCCCCCTTCCCGATGGTCACGCCGGGAAGAATGGTCGCATTCGTTCCGATGTCGGCCTCTGCACAGATGCGTACCGGCTTGATTTCAAGATCCGTGCGAATGATCGGCACATCCAAGGGCAGTGCCGTGTGGGTCGAGCCAAGTACCTTGGCGCCAGGTCCCCACCCGACAGAATCCTCGATCACGAGATCGCGAGCGTCGAAATAGGCCATCGGCCCGATCCAGACATTATCGCCGATCTTGCATCGGCCGTCGAAGCGACCCTGGATATAGGCCTGAGCCCCGATGAACACCCCATTGCCGATGTCGAACGTCTCGGGATGTTTGAAACCGGCGCCGCCTGCAACCTGCAACCCTGTGCCACAGCTCCGCGCGATGGCTTGCCAGATGGCTTTTCGCATCAGAGTATCGATGACACCGTCACCGGTCGCGAAACGACCGTAGAGCTCAATCAGGCCAGCGTGCCCGTATGACTGCCTGAGTTCTTCGGCCAGCCCGGCCTGGTAGGCAGGGTCCGCCGGCTTTTCATGACGGCCATGGACCGCCTGCACGATCCGGGCCGTGCCCGCACCATCAGCTGACATAGGCGTTCTCCAGCGCGGCGGCCACCTGGTCGACGTGCCACGCCGGCATCTCGGGATAGATCGGCAGCGAGAGGACCTCCCGTGCGGCGGCTTCCGAGATTGGGAAATCGCCGGCCTTGTAAGCAAGGTCGGCATGGGCCTTCTGCAGATGAACTGGGATCGGATAGTGCAGCCCAGACTGAATGCCCTCTTCGCTCAGTACGCGCTGAAGCTGGTCGCGATCGCGGCTTCTGATAGCATAGACGTGATAGACGTGGCGCCGGTCGGCGATTTCGACAGGCGCCCTCAGATTCGCCGAACCGCCAAGCAGCAACGAGTAGCGGCGTCCGTGGGCGCGCCGCGCTTCGGTCCAGGCTTCGAGATGCTGGAGCTTGATGCGCAGGATCGCGCCCTGAATGGCATCCATGCGGTAGTTGAAGCCCTTCAGCAGATGGTGATAGCGCTGTTCCTGACCCCAGTCGCGCAGCATGCGCATCGTCTTGGCCTGATCGTCGCTGTTCGTGACGGCGATACCCCCCTCGCCGCAGGCGCCGAGATTTTTGCCGGGATAGAAGCTGAAGCAGCCGGATGTGCCGATGCTGCCGGCGCGCGCGCCTTTGTATTGCGCTCCGTGCGCCTGGCAAGCGTCCTCGATGACCGGTATCCGGTGGTGGTCAGCAATCGCTTTGATCGCGTCCATATCCGCCATCTGACCGTAGAGATGGACGGGAATAATGGCCTTGGTTCGGGGTGTAATCTTTGCTTCGAGTTGCGCCGGATCCATCGTGAGCGTCACAGGCTCGACATCGACGAATACCGGTCGTGCACCTGCGTAACAGATCGCAGATACGGTTGCGACGAAGGTAAAAGGCACCGTGATGACTTCGTCGCCGGGCCCGACGCCTGCCGCGAGAAGCGACAGATGCAGGGCACTCGTCCCGGTGTTGACGGCTATCGCATGTTTGACGTTGCAATAGTCCGCGAATTCCCGCTCGAGGCGAGCGACCTCCTCGCCCAGTATGTATTGCCCCGAGGCCAGGACACCGAGCACGGCGGCGTCGATTTCGCTCTTGATGGATTGATATTGTGCCTTGAGGTCCAGGAACGGGATCATGCAATGCGCCTCGCCTCTTCAAGCTCGATGATACGACCGCGCTGGGCGAGCGATCGGCTTGCGGCTTCAAGGATGCGAACGACCCGCAGCCCGGCTTGGCCATCCGTAATGGGCCGCGAATTTTGCTCGATGCAATCGACGAACTGATCCAGTTCGCGTTTCAACGCCTCGGTCATATCGAGCTTGGGCGCCCACATGTCGCCGCTGCGGTAGCCGACCATCATCTGATGCACCTTCTCGCCATATGCATCGGAATTGGGGCACATGGTGATGCCCTTGTCATAGACCTTGATCTTTTCGCTGGGCTCCAGATCGTCATAGACGATCATCTTGCTGCTGCCGCCGATCAGCGTCCGGCGCACCTTGACCGGCGCCAGCCAATTGACGTGGATATGTGCAATGAGCTTGCTCTCGAAGAAGAGCGTCAGATAGGCGATGTTCTCCGGCTCGCCGAGTACATGGCTCATGCCCGTCGCAGAAACAGCCACCGGCCTTTCCTGCAGGACATGATCCAGGATGGACAGGTCGTGCACCGCGAGATCCCAGATGACGCTGACATCGTGCTGGAAGAGCCCCAGATTGACCCGGACGGAGTCGTAGTAATACATGTCCCCCAGGCCGCTTTCGACCAGTTCGCGCATCTTGCGGACGGCGCCGGTATGGACGAAGGTATGATCCACGGCCAGCACGAGGCGTCGGCGCGCGGCTTCTTCGACCATCCGCGAGGCTTCCTCCGTCGTCGAAGCCATCGGCTTTTCGACGAAGACATGCTTTCCGGCCATCATAGCCTGCATTGCGAGCTTGAAATGGGTGAAGACCGGCGTCGCGATAGCGATGGCATCCACTCTCGGATCGCGCAGAACCTCCTCGAAATCAGCGGTGATCGTCACTGCGGGGTAGCGGCTTTTGACAGCCGCCAACCGTTCGACATTGAGATCACAGACTGAAATGAGCTGCGCGCCGGTCGCTTCCGAGATGTTACGAACCAGATTCGGACCCCAGTACCCATACCCAACAACGGCGATACCGATCATTGCACTTCTCCCAACGCTTGCATGTTGACTGATCGGTCATGAACGCGACCGATGATCCTGGCCGGAACGCCGACAACAATGGCGCCGTCGGGCACATCCTTGGTTACAACCGCGCCGGCGCCGACCTGTGCGGCTTCTCCGATGATGACGCCAGGCAGAATGGTGGCGTTGCTGCCAATCGACGCGTGGCGCTTGACCAGAGTAGGGATGACAGCCCAGTCGGCTTCGGTCTGCAGGCTGCCATCCGCATTGACGGCGCGCGGGTATGTGTCGTTCGTAAACATGACCCCGTGGCCTATGAACACGCCGTCTTCCAGCGTCACGCCCTCACAGAGGAAGGAATGGCTGGAGATCTTGCAGTCTTTTCCGACGATGACGTTCTTCTGAATCTCGACGAAGGTGCCGATGCGCGTTCCTGCCCCGATCGTGCAGCCGTATAGATTCACAAGATCTCGATGGTGGATGACGCAGCCGTCATCCAGCTTGACGTTTGATGCAATCATCCCTGCAAAGCCCCTACTCCTGAACAAGCCCAGACTTTCAGTTGAAACAAACAATCACTTGATTGCGCCCAAGGTTTCATACCGACAGGACCAATATTTCTCTCCACTCCAAAGAGAGTTGTTTTCTTCATCTGAGTAAAGAAACAAAACGTTTAAGGTTATTCACCTAAAGGCGTATCTACTTATGACGACTTACGCCCTGGTTCATGCATCAACCAACATTGGTGGCGGGGTCACTTCCCGTACCCGTTGCCGAACCTACGCCGGAGACAGCGATTGTTTCCATGCATTTAGTGGCCCGCCCCAATATGCGGTGTAACGGCGGAGACTATTCTACAAACCTTCTAGTAATATATAAGTCTACCTTAGATTTGCCGCGCTATTTCCGCCTTACGATGGAAGTTGTGCGCTACTTAGCCTATATTAGCTACTGTAACGTTCCGCGAATTGTGGTATTCGATTCCTACTTTAGAGTTTTCTAAACCCCCGTATTGAGAGGGTTTGGTACTCGGGCCGTAGTAGGAGCGTAAACGTGTTAGGGGAGGGTGAAGCTGTGAATTCAGCACTTATACCGACTTTAGACCTCAGGCAGGAGAACTTAGCCTTTCCTATCAAGATAGAAAGTAATTCGAACGCACTTGCCCTGTCGGCAAGACAAACGCATTCGCTTGTCATTCTCGATAATCGTGAACTCGATCGGCAATGCCTGGCGCAATGCATGGCTGCCCAAAAGGCGGATTTGCAGATTCTGGCATTTGGATCAATTGAGGAGTGGAAGCAGAAGCGCGACGAATATCCTCCGCTTTCGGCGATCCTCTTGAACGTCGGCGGCAAGAAGATCGATGAACCGGCCATTTCGGAGCAAATCCGGAAGCTTTCGTCGGAATTCGCATCGACGCCACTCATCGTATTGGCTGATAGCGACGATTTCGGCCAAATCGTCAGGGCACTTGAGTACGGAGCCAAAGGGTTCATACCCGCCTCAGTCAGCGTCAGTGTATGTATGGAGCTGATCGCGCTGTCAGTGGCAGGAGGAATTTTTGTGCCTGCAAGCGCCCTGTTCGCCATGCGTCACTTGCTGGACTCGAGCAATTCGACCGCCCGCCCCCTCTCCGGCATATTCACGGATCGTCAGGTCGAAGTTGTGGAGGCGCTCCGACGTGGAAAGGCGAATAAAATTATCGCTTATGAGCTTAATCTGCGAGAAAGCACGGTAAAGGTGCATGTTCGCAATATAATGAAAAAGGTCAAAGCAACGAACAGGACGGAAGTCGTGTTCAAGCTCAACGACTTATTCCAAACCAGTAATTCCGGCATGAGCGTGAATAAGGCGTTGTGCTGATCGTTGTCGCGGCAAATCTTTTCGTATGTTGGAACCACGTTCTTGCTCAAATCAACCCGGTGGCGCGAATGCGTCACCGGGTCTTTTGATACCGGGGCGCGTCTATCACGTCCCCCGCGATCTTGGCATGAGTAGCGATCGAGCGCTCAACCACCCGACTGTTGTTTGCGTACTTGCGGATGAACTAACCCGGCCCGGTCCTGCCTATTCATCCCGCAGCTCGTCGCCCGATGGAATTCAAGGCGTACCAGCACTTTGGCCCGATTGTTTGCTTGCAGACCAACTTGATCCAGGGCAGTGAATTTCGCACTTCGGGAGAAACCTCGAGAGCAAAGCGCTGAATAGCCACGGCCGTGGGAACATCGAAATTATTGAATGCCATGCCGGCCAGCCGAAGCGCCTCTTTCCCGAGATCCCTGGCAAGAAAACGTCTTAGTTTCTCATCTTTCCTGAGGCTTTCCGCGCCTTGGCGAAACAGAATATCGAAAGCCTGTTTTCTTTGCCGGAGGTCGGGAAGGATACTTTGTCCATAGTATTGTAGCGACATGTTCGAAGCATGTCTGCGGTATACTGCCTGGTCTTCGTTGATGTAGCCCACGCCAGCATGTGATGCGAGCCGGAGCCACATCTCCATATCACCGGCATGCGGCAGTTCCTTATGATAGCCGCCGACCTGTTTTTGCAGCGTCGTTCTCACGACGGCCGTCGGCGTCGGAACCAGGTTGTTTGCTCCACTCAAGCGTATGAATTGCGGACCGGACAAGACCTGCATGGGAGGCACACCACTGTCGCCGAGAGGATCGACGCGCTTACTGACGCCACTCGGCTCAGCTACGAGCGCGTTCCCGAACGTAAACCCCACATGCGGATGATTGCGCATCAGCTCCGAAGCGCGACCTAGCGCGCCCGGTAGGAGATAATCATCCGCAGAGAGAACCAGGAACAAGTCGCCGCCCGCCCACTCGATTCCCCCATTATAGGTCGCGATATGGCCCTTGTTTACCGTGTGCCGCCGATAGGTGACCCGTTTGTCCCGGGATGCCAGAGCCTTTCCGACTTCCGGCGTATTGTCTGGCGAGCAGTCATCCAGAATAAGCACGCGCACGTCGACGCCTGCTTGTGACAGAACACTTCCAACACATTCCTCAAGGAAATGAGCGTAGTTGTAACAGGGAATGACGACATCAACACGTTGCAAACTTGTTCCTCCGCAGGCAATCGTTTCGTTCGGAGCATTTCATGGAACCCGAACTCGGCTTCGTTTCGCTTACGCGTTCTTCGCTCCCCGATTCATAGGCGCGACGTTGATGCGTGCGCCCGCATGGCCGATTTCGTGCAGGACCATGCAGCTCTCAACAAGACGGATCGGGCAAGCAGCCGGGAGCCTGCACGCTTCAGGCCACTTCGAACGCGCTCCCAACGGGTAAGCGCAAAACGGGTCCGGGACCGAAACGTATCGTAGAAGGCGACGTTCGGGCTCAAGCTTCCCGATTTCCAGGGCTTCACGTTGGTCACGAAATGAACGATGGCGAGCTTCTGCTCGAGCGCGATGCGGGCGATCGCCTGCGTTGGCTCGAACTGAAAATTCCAGGCGCGGTCCAGGATCTTCCACTTTCCGTCGCAGGCAACGTTAAGGGCGTCCTGATCCGAATATTCCGTCGCCGGAAAGCGGTCGAGATAGTCCAGCGATCGTTCCGTTATTCGCTCGTTTCGCCATTTTTCAAGGTCGATAAGAAGAATGCCGGCGTTGAAATAACGTTCGACCCGAGGGCTGCCTGTCGCAGCTGGTCCGTTGCTCACACCATTGTCCAGCCAGTAATCCGGTACAGCGCCGATCACTGCCTCGCCGAGATCGATATTCCACAACTGTTCAAGGTCAGTCAGGACCAGGATGTCGCCATCCAGATACAGAGCCCGGTTGCAGGTCTGCGGAAGGAACTGCGGCAGAAGGATCCTTGCGAAGGTCATCCTCGAAACGCCAGGGCGAGTGGAAAATCCGCTTGCGAAGGACAATGTGGCGATGGGATGCCACTGAATGACTGCAGAATTTGCGGGCAGAGATTCAAAGATCAGTCGCTTTGTTTCTTCGCCTATTCCCTCATGAATGACATGGATATTCAAGGGCCATGCGCTTCGGTTATTCTCGGCGATCGATCTAAGGGCGGTCGCCAAGGGGACGGCGTAGGCCGCATCGACCGCAAAGACGATGGGCCCCAACCGCTGTTTTGCACCCGCAGGCGCGGCTCCTGTTCGTATGCTATGCACATTCATGTTTCCGGCACCATCCCATCGAAAGAACACGAGCTTCGCCTTGCAATGATCGACGTTGCTGTTCACGGCCCGATTGATACGGCTTCCTGAACGGGAAGGCCGACGGCCGGGGTAGGCAGATGGGTATAGGCCGTTCGCGAGGACTGGACGCCAAGTGTGCTCTTGGCTCCGCCAGAAAGCTTCCACTCGAAATACGCGATCGTTTTCTCGAGCCCCTGTCGCAGGTTCACTGTCGGCTGCCAGCCCAGTTCCTGCTTTGCACGGCTGATGTCGGGTTTGCGCTGCGTCGGATCGTCAATCGGCAGAGGCTTGTAAACGATGCTTGATTTCGATCCCGTCATCTCGATGACCATTTCGGCCAGTTCCCGGACCTGGAATTCTCCCGGATTACCGAGATTGATCGGACCCGTAACGCCGGCCGGCGTGCCCATCAGGCGGATGAAGCCCTCAATCAGATCATCTACATAGCAGAAGGAGCGCGTTTGCGTGCCGTTGCCGAAGATGGTGATCGGCTCGTTTTGAAGCGCCTGAACGATGAAATTGGAGACGACGCGGCCGTCATTGGTTTGCATGCGCGGCCCGTAAGTATTGAAGATCCGCGCCACGCGGATTTCCACACCATATTGACGATGGTAATCGAAGAACAATGTTTCGGCACACCGCTTGCCTTCGTCATAACATGCCCGCGGCCCTATGGGATTGACGCTGCCTCGATACTCCTCGGGCTGAGGGTGGACTGCCGGATCGCCATAAACTTCGCTCGTGGATGCCTGGAAGATCTTCGCCCTGGTGCGTTTTGCCAAGCCGAGCATATTGATGGCCCCGTGCACATTGGTCTTCACGGTCTGCACGGGGTCGTGCTGATAGTGGACCGGAGATGCCGGACAGGCGAGGTTGTAGATCTCGTCGACCTCCACATAGAGCGGGAAGGTAATGTCGTGGCGGAGCACCTCAAAGCGAGGATCGTCCAGAAGATGCAGCACATTGTCGCGCGAACCGGTGTAGTAATTGTCCACGCAGAGGACGTCATTGCCCTCTCGCAAAAGTCTTTCGCACAGGAATGATCCCAGAAACCCGGTGCCGCCGGTTACCATAATTCGCTTTTGTCCGTGCATTGGTGTGCTCCGTTGTTGACGGTTGCCTCGCGGAAGCGAGGATGGTCAGTAGGCTCCCCTGCGCTTGAAGACCGCAGGGATTGTGCTGAGAAGAATTTGGCAGTCCAACCACAGCGACCGGTTGTCGATGTAGAACTCGTCGAGTTGCTGCTGCAGCTCGATATCCGCATTGCTTCGTTCGGATATTTGCCAAAGGCCCGTGAGCCCCGGCGTGACGGAACGGCGCTTGTTTCGAAATTCGCCGTCCATAGCCAGGAGGTGATATTCCGGAAACGGACGCGGCCCGACGATGGCCATCTGGCCGGCAATGATGTTTGCCAATTGCGGGAGCTCGTCGATGCTCGAAGCGCGCAGCATATGTCCGATAACCGGAAGGATGCGCGGATCGTCCTTGAGCTTGAAGTGGCTCAACCACTCGACGCGCATGGTAGGATTGTCTCGGAATAGTGCTTCAAGGCGCAGTTCTGCATCTTGATACATCGTCCTCAATTTCAGGACGTGCACCGGCTTGCCGGACCGTCCTTCCCTGGTATGCCGGAAGAAGACGGGGCCCGGATCGATGGCATAGATTGCGGCCGCTGCAAACGCGATGAATGGCGCGACCACAATCATTGCAGGGATGGCGATGGCGAGATCGACGATCCGGCGAACCAGATCCGAGTTGACCGAACTCCCACCGGTGGTGAGGCGAATGCCAATCTCTCCCCCGACATCAGCAGGTCGCAATCCGCTTACCTTGAGGCTCGGCGTGTCGGACAACAAAATGACTTCGGCGAACTTCCGACGCATCGCCGCCAAGTCGGGTCCAAGTGAGCCTGTGTCGCCCGCAATCACGGCAATGGATGGCCCGCCATCGGGCAATGCCTCCAAAGTATCGGGCGAAAAGGGCTCCGGCCTGATGCCATGCTGCCAGTGGTCCTTGAAATGTGCCACGAGAGCGAGAGTAAGGTTGCCCCCCCCTACGACAACCGCGCGCTCCCCCCAGATTCCAAGTTTCCAGCACAGGCCTCGTGCAAGCCAATGCACAAGTGGCTGAACAATCAGCCCGAGAGCGAGGAACCCAATAACGGCAAGTAGCAGTCGTTCCCCCTCCGGCAGGATAATTGCTCCGAATGCCGTCAGGACAGCCACCTTGACGGCAGCTATGGTGCGTCGCCGCAGATGTTCGTGGTCATGCAACCGATATCCAGGATAGAGGCCGGCCGATGCGTAAAGAACAATGGCAGCGAATGCTGCGATCGTGAATGTACGTTCCACCATCGTGCCCTCCGAACCACTGGGGAGAACGGACAGGAGAACAAAATAGGCAATCAAATAGCTTGCAATGTCGCCGGCGACCAGGAAGGACGACGTTGCAAGCCGAGCAAGCCGACGCCGTAGTGCGACGGGCATATTTAGCGCTGCCTGTGCAAAGGGATCGGCGGTCTTAGCTGCTATGGGCGGCACTGAACCTGCCGGAATCGTCCGCGACGTCACGTCATTTGATGTGGATGCCTTCGACGGACCCGGTGTCATTGCTGGCGACGCAAATAGGGACATGATGGCTTTACACCTTTGCAGCTGCTTCTTTTGGCGCGCTTGATCCAAAAACCTTGTCTTCGATCGGAAACTTCCGAAGCCCCAGTCTCTGGAATGCCGTCAGTGAGATGAAGGTCGGCACGACGAGCGCATAGCGCCGCCACAGCCGTCGCGGCTCGCATAAAAGACGAAACGCCCATTCGAAGCCGCTTCTTTGAATGAACCTTGGAGCCTGCCGCTTGAGGCCCGCGTGGAAATCGAATGCTGCTCCGACACCGATGAGCATCGATGCTTCCAGACTATCGCGCATGCGCGCCATCCAGAGTTCCTGCTTGGGGCTGCTCAGCCCGACCCAGATGATATCAGCGCCCGACCGATTGAGCCGGTCGGCAATATCCGTTTCCTCCTGCGTCGACAGTTTGCGAAAAGGCGGCGCATAGGAGCCGACGATCCGTGCTTGCGGAAATTTTGCGAGAAGGCGCGCCTGCAGTTGTTCAAGCGTTTCGGCCGTTGCACCATAAAGGAAGTGGCGCAAGCCCTTGGAGCTGCCGGCATCGAAAACGGATAACATGAGATCCGGTCCATAGACCCTGTCGCTTTCCACATGACCAGCATGTCTCAGCGCCCAAACAAGCGGCATGCCGTCGGGGGTTACGAGGAACGCCCGGTTATGTATCGACCGGAGCTCGGGATCATCTTGACAGCGGACGATGCCGTGTGCGTCGCGAACGCACACATATTCCTTCCTGCCGTCTTCGATCGCTTTTTGAATAAATCCCGTCGCGCTTTTGAGATTGACTGCCGAAATGCGAACACCAAGGACATTCGCCCATCCTAAGGAGCCCTTTGGATGAAGAACTGAAGTTTGGCTGCTGCCTGCTGTTTGCTTTCCCATGACCTACGCTTTCGCGATCGAAACTGTCATCAGAATATCCCGGCAGGCCGATTGCCTCCATACTTGCCGCTCCAGCTATTGGACGTAGAAGAGATTTCAACTTTACGTCTTATGCTACGATGACGTACAATATTCGAAGTAAGTCTATGTACCCCACCGCTTACCATGTTGCTCTTTTTGATGACCGTTGGCCCGAAATAGCGCTTCGACCCGCGCAGAGCCGCAGAAGCTATTCGCTCTAGCCCGATCAAAGCTAGTGAGGTTTGAGCGCGAACAAAAAGCCGGGGAGAGAGATATGGTCAGCTCAATAAGCGAGATGAACGCCCCGGCTGCCTCGCCCATTATCGGGAAGTCTCACCCTACCAGATCTCTAGGTCCTGATTTTGATGCGCATCCCTGTATGGGCTATGCCTTGGAGCCTCGCGCAGGATGCGAGTTAGGCAAAGGTTGGAATTTCGCTTTGAAATCGGCTCGCCACGCTCATCTCGTCACCGTTCCTGCCTGTGGTAGTTACCAGCAGCGCGTGCAAGCCATGATTGAAGGGTGTTATAAGTCGCCATAGCTGCGGACTTTATCGCAGCAGAACACCGCTCGTCGCGGCGCCTTTTGTTACTCGGGCGGCGCGACTACGCTTCCGGTGTCCTCCCCAGCCTTCTGAAGATCTCTTAGACTGCCAAATTCTCCCCAACGCATGACCTGCGGATGTATCCTGAAGCTCTTGTCGTTCAGGTTGCCGCTGTAGCGGTTGCGCGCGAATTGCACAAATCCAAGCCCAAGATCGGGAGCGTTGACATACGCTACAACGCCGCCGTCACTGTCAACCGATACAACATTCTCCTCAATGCGATTAGGGCGTGCCCATGGCGGACGCCAACCCTTGCCGGTACCCTCATCAACGCGAAAAGCCGCGCCCGATCCGTGTGTGATGACGTTTCCCGCCACCAGGTTGCTCCAACCGCCGTTGATACCGATCGCCGCGACGTTGCCCGAGAGCGTATTTCCCTCGATACGCAGTCCGCTCGCCTTCCCATCCGTATAGATCGCCCAGCTGATAGGAGACGGCCATTCGCTGGTATTCTCATATCCGGGAGTCCAGAACGTCCCATCGACCCTGTTCATGAGATGACCAGTCCCCGTCACCAGATTGGAGCGGATGATGCTGTTGAGAGGGTCAGCCTGCTCGCCCATCATCTTGATGGCGCCGCCATCTGCCGTCCGCTGATTGGCGTTGCGGATCACGTTGTGCTCGATGACAGCGTTATAGACGGCGTCGTCGGAACCCCACAGCGAGCCGCCGGCGATTCCGAACTGCGCCGTGTTTTCGATCAGGTTGTCGGCGATCCTGACATTGTCAGCCGCCTGAAACCATATTCCGGCGGTTTCAATGTAAACCTTTCCGATGTCATGGATATGGTTTGAAAGGATCCTGGAGCCGTTTGACTTGCCGAACGTGCCATAATTTGTGCCGACGTAAATCCCGTTGCCAGCCACATCCGCAATCACATTGCCGGCAATCAACGCATCCTTGCTTTCCGTCACATGGACCCCGACGCCGACATTTTCGATGCTGTTGCCGAGAATCTTGACGCCATCAGCGTGTTCGATCCGTATGGCGCCAAATCCTCTGGTTTCCGTATAGAATTTGCCGCTGCCTTCCGGAGCTCCATCTCTAAACTCGAGCCCTGATACGACCATCCCATTGGCCCCATCCAACTTGAAGAATGTCGGCAGAATGCCGGCGACGACTACGGAATTGGGTAACGACTGATCGACAGGGATGTAATGGAGCTGGCCCGCGGCAAGGTCGTACCACCACTCTCCGGGAGCATCGAGCAAGGCCTTGGCTCCGGTCAGGAAATAGCGGCTGCCTTCTGCGGTAAAGAAATAACCGGTGCCTTTCGTATTGACAGTCCGGCCGGCGGCATCGATGGATACAACTGGGAGCGTATCATTGCCCCACTGGCTTCCGGGTTGATAGCCTCCAACGATGTCCACGACCAGCCCACTTGTATCATCCACTGCCGGAAGATCGCCGGCATGGAAACAAAAGCGCGTGTTTCCTTCCCACATGTCGATGGCAGGATTGCACCTTGCGGCAAACAACCATCCCTTGCGTGGATCACCATCAGCGGGAGCGTTGGGGAATCGAGCCCGAGTTTGGCGCATCCCATTGACGAAAAGGTCACCGACCGCTTCATCCGGTGGCAATTTCAGTGGCGCCGTCCAGCGACCATCGGCCTGCTGCGCCCAGTTGCGCACGCGTCGTCCGCCATGCAAAATCGGCACTTCTTTGCATCTTGCCGTGAGGATCAAGCCCGTATCGCGGGCGTCAAAGACGATCGGCTGAGTGAGGTAGTAATCGCCTTTACCGAGCGCGATTGCGTTGGCGCCGCCCTTCGCGCGGGCAGCATCACGGGCTCTTTCAATGCTGGCGAAAGGGCCATCGTCACCCTGCTGATTTGCCGTCGGAAGGAGGCCGCTCCAGGTGTCTTTGCCATCGGGAAAAACGTAAAATATCGTCCGCGGCCCGGTGCTGCCGGTCAATACGTCGCTTAAAGTAGTCCCATTCAACTCGGGCGACAAAGTCGCGGAAGCTTCCGCGCAAGTGGCCTCCCTGACGAGCATCTGCAAGCGCTCGGGCGCATCTATCTCTGTCCCGACCGGAGCCGGATTGCCGGACTGCGGATAGAGCATGACAGGCAAAATGCTCAGGATCAGTCCAAAATGCCGCCTCATGATATCTGCAACCCGCTCGCAACGCCACGCGAGGGCGCCTGCCGAGGTGGCGAACGGCTGAGCGAAACGACGGGCGCGTACAGCGAAAACATGATGATGGCTGCGGTAAACAGGATGAAGATGGCATCATTCTGAACGAAAAAAATACTCTCGGTCAGATTCATCACCAGAATCATGATTGTTAGGACGTTGAGCCAGAGCCACCCGTACTGCGTATCGTGACAGTGAAGGACCGCGCCCCGGCGGATTGCCTGGGGAAGCATCAGAACAAACGGAATCATTCCCGTTATTCCAAAGCTTAACAAGATATCGCGGTATCCATTATGCGCGTGGGGCGCCGGCCATCCGAGCTTTAACCACATGTGCGTCGCTTCCGGGTTCGCGGTTGTCCAGAAAGCCTGGTAGCCATAACCAAGAAACCAACGATCGGATATTTCGCGATCAACCAGTTCCCACAATGGCACCCGCCCCGTCAAAGTCGCGTCCTTGCCGAGCGCTTCAAGGGCCGGAACCAGGAATTCGTGAAGCGAAATCAGAATGCCGAGAGACAGCTGAATGAAAAACAGGACGATGACGACGCGGCCAATGCTGCTGCTTCTTTGCAGGAGGGAATAAAAGCCGATCAGGCAATAGGCCACTGACGTTGCAATGATCGCGGTCATTGATCCGGAGCTTGCAAGGCAAATCACACCCGCGGCCAATACGATGAACGCGGTTCGCCGCAGGCCGAGCGTCCCGTCTATCAGCACGGCCGTCGCGACCAGGATCGTCAGAGCTGCGTACCAGCCCAGGACGTTCTTGTGAATGAAGACGCCCCGCATAGCACCATCCGGCATACTGGCGAGGGCTGGTGACACCAAGGAGATAACCACACTGAGGACGCTACAGGTTCCCAGGGTCACAAATAACAGGAACAGCAGCTGCCTTGGCGTGAACCGTATCGCCAGAACGTAGGAAAGAAGTACACAAAACAAAAGGCCGATGGCGCGCCTCAAGGTCGTTGGAGGTGCTATTGACCACAGGGTAGACAAAAACGGCAGGACAAGGATCAGGGGAACAATCAGATTTCGCCTGAGCGCCGTTAGAAATTGCGGAAAATTGCGTATCAGGATCACGATTGTAAATGCATACACAGGAAAGCAAGGAAGACGCAGCATGGATTTGGCAGATTCGCTGAGCGTTCCGTCCGCATCTGACAGGATGAGTGGCAGAAAGGCGCCTGCCTGAAGAAAAATGGATATGCTGGCGCCCCAGCATTCGATGACCCGCCAACTGATGGTTGGTCCGCTGGCGGTTCCGAGGCTATCTACTCTCATTATCCGTCCCGACTGACTTGAAAAGACAAGCGACTGTTGATCGCGGCAGATCAAAAAAACAGGTGTCGGCCTTCGCGCTGCGCTGCTCTCAAGCAATCATTCAGCCACATCCGCAGTCAACCTGTCCTAGTGAAGGGCGGGCTACGCCTAATGCACCTTCGCTCCACCCAAAGACTGTGTTGTGCGTAAGCCTTCAGCCGGTCTTTACCCAAAAGACGGGCCTTCATATCCGCGCATAGCCCTTAAGAGCAGATGTTGCGCGTGTCCGTTCACCGGTACCGTGACGATGAATGTCTTGTGAAGCGTGGTGAGTGAGCCGCGGTTCCACTGGAATGAGGCAACAATTCTGACAGAGGCTCTCTCTGCAGTCGAAGCCTGGAAGGTTTAGGATTTCTATGTTTCTGCGTCATGATCCTAGTTCTCTATGCAACACGACGGGCGCCCTACTCGGCGTGACGATCTCATCGGCTCTGCGCGAGATGCTGTCCGGCCGACAAGGGACTTTGGATATCACCATCCCCGAGGCTCCAAACCTCGATGGCCGCGTCAAGCTCGACGTCTTAAGCAACTTTGCGCTGCTGTACGGCGGTGCAACGCCGCAGTCCGCCTGAGAACGCGTCATGGAGCAGCCAGCCCTCAGTGTCCTCATCAATAATTACAACTACGCTCGCTTCGTCGGGCGGGCGATAGACAGCGTGTTGAACCAGGACGCGCACAACGTCGAGATAATCGTCGTCGATGACGGCTCTACCGACCAGTCTCGGTCTGTTTTGGAAGCGTATGACAGCCGTGTGAAGGTGATCTTTCAGGAAAACGCAGGACAGGCCGCCGCGATCAATACCGCTGTGCGAGCAAGCGCGGGCGAGATCCTCTGTTTTCTGGATGCCGACGATTGGTGGGCGCCGAGCAAGCTGTCGGCGACGGCTGCAGCGTTCCGCGCAAACCCTCAAGCATCGCTCGTCTATCACCGACTGCAGCCAACGCTTGTTGATGGCACGCCGACTTCCAAGCCGATCCCTCGAAGCCTGTGTTCTGGCGCTTTGTCGCCGCTGCTCACGAGATCGGCTGGTTGGTGGCCTTTTCCGATGACGTCAGCCATCGCGGTACGACGCAGCGCATGGAATGCTGCGGGCAGCATTCCCGAACAATTCCGCATATCAGCCGACGCCTGGCTCGTGGGGATCTATCCGTTTCTGGGGGACGTCATTGCCCTGCCGGATCCGCTTGGATTCTACCGCATCCACAATAACAACTGGTATCGCTCGACCGAGGATGCGACCACGCTGAGGAGGCGGATGACGCACTGGCAGCATACCGTTGAAGCGACGAACCTGTTTCTCTCAGCCCATGAACTGCCGGCAAGACTACATCTGACGGATCACTATCCCTATCGCATCGCGTCGGCAAAGCTGCAGGGAGCCGATGCACGCACCCGGTTCAAGCTTGCCGTCGAAGGCCTCTTCTTTGCCGGTGAACCGAACCTGCTCAGGCGGACGCGCGATAGTTTGCGCTCGGCGCGCGGCCTGTCACGGCTCGGTCTGGACGTCGGCTTGTCGGAGGCAGCGAAATGAAGGCGCTGCTATTGGTTTCCGAACTGGAAGACTATACCATCTCGTTTGCCAGCGGCGTTGCCCAACACCTAAACGTTGTGCTTGCCGTACCGCGCCGGCGCTATGCACATCTCGCCTCTTCCCTCGATCCGGCTGTCGATCTGCACCTTCTGGACTGGCCGAGACACCGTTCTCTCTCCAATCCCTGGTTTCTGTACCAGCTTACGCGTCTGATCCGGCGGGAACGGCCGAACCTCATTCATCTCCTCAGCAATTCCACACTTTGGCTGAACCTCGCCGTGCCGTTCTGGCGCCCGATCCCGCTTGTGACGACCGTTCATGACGTGGAAATCCATCCCGGCGATTCCGATACGCGTACGCTGCCCAGCTGGGCCCCCGAATTGATGGTGAAACAATCCGGACATCTTGTCGTCCACGGCGAGGGACTGAAGCGGCTGATCCTCGATCGATATTCAAAATCGCCGGACTGTGTCCATGTCCTGTCGCATCCCTCCATCCTTCGCTATGCGGAGCTCGCCCGGCGACAGAAGATGGCGCCCCGCGAAGCGGATGGAACGATACGCGTCCTGCTCTTCGGACGGATTTTTGCCTACAAGGGCCTGGAACATCTGGTCCGGGCCGAGGCAATGCTCAAGGACGCACTTCCCAACCTGCGCATCACGGTCGCAGGCCGTGGCGACAATCCGATGATCTTCCAGCCGCTGATGGGGGATGCCGGCCGCTACGATATTCGCAATCGTTTTATCGAGGATACAGAGGTCGCCCAGCTTTTCCTGGACACCGACATCGTCGTGCTTCCCTATACGGAAGCATCCCAAAGCGGTGTGCTCAACCTTGCCGCCGCATTTGGCAAACCGGTCATCGTGACGGATGTCGGCGAGTTGCGGGGCACCGTTCAGCCCAAAGGGTTGGGAATGGTGGTCCCTCCTGGAGATGCCAAAGAGCTCGCCGCAGCTATCAGGACATTGGCAGACAATAGCGAGCTTAGAAACAATTTCGGTGCCAATGCGCTCGAATGGGCACAAGGACCGAATTCGCCTGAACGGGTCGGCGCCCAGGCCGCGGCCGTTTATCGGGAGGTGGTCGGGTCATGCTGATGGAGGCCCTCACGGACAGAAGTCGAATGGCAGCACGGAGCGCGGCTAGCGTCCGCCACTATGTTCCGGGCGGCTGCGAAAACGGCGGCGGCATTGGCAGGCTGGTCGGCTATATAACAGAGACAGCGAAAGAGACCGGCGCGAAACATTTCGTCACCGATACCAGAGGGGCTCGGTGGTCCAAGGTGACGTCACCCGCACGCCTGCTCGGCGCCATCCTGACGATGGCAAAGGACCGGATTGTTGCGCCAGCCCGCATTCACCATTTCCATATCGCCGGCCGCGGCAGCACCTTTCGAAAACTAATCCTGACCGAGGCTGCCCGTTTGTTCGGGTGCTGCCACATATTACACCTGCACGACTACGACTACGCCGGCGACTTTGAGAAACGCTCGCCGCGCCAACAACGGCTGATACGTCGGATGTTTCAAAATGCCGATTGCGTTGTGGCGCTCGGCCGGCGCGATCGCATGACGCTGACGACACTTTTGGGCGTTGACGAGCGCCGCACGGTCGTTGCCCATAATTGCGTCCCCGATCCCGGGGCGCACAATATTCGCGTCGGTCAGACACCGTTGATCGTATTCCTTGGCCGCTTGAGCGAACGCAAGGGGGTCACGGAGCTTCTGTTGGCCCTGAGCCACCCGGTCATGAAAGAACTCCCGTGGCGGGCTGTGCTCGCCGGCGACGGACCTGTCGAGGATTATCGCCGTCAGGCTGACGCTATGGCGCTTTCAAATCTGGTAGAGATGCCCGGCTGGCTTGACGCCGGCGAGGCGCGGGCCCTGTGCGCGCGTGCAGATATCCTGGTCTTGCCTTCGCACGCCGAAGGTCTGGCAATGGCCGTGCTCGAAGGGCTGTCCCACGGCCTCGCCGTCGTCACCACGCGTGTTGGGGCGCATGACGAAGTCCTTACCGACGGTGAAACCGGCATCTTCGTCCCAGTCGGAGACCAGGATGCCCTGGCTGCAGCCCTGGCGAAGCTGGTGTCCGATCCAGAAATCTGCATCCGCCTCTCGGTCCAGGGGCGCGCACATTATCTCAACCATTTCAGCATGAGGGCCTATATGCGGTCGCTCGAGAAACTTTACGAAACCGTTTCCGCGAAACCTCAAGCAATGGTTGGCGCACGATGACGATTTCCACTGTTCCGCCGGACCGCAACCTTCCGATCTCACAGATGCGCTACGATCCTCGCTTTCAGGTGGAGACCAAGGCGGACAACTTCGACCTGGCATCCGTCTTCCGTCTCGTCCGGCGAAGAATGATCATGATCATCGCGATAACCGTACTGCTGATGATGCCCACGGCGATTATTATCGCCGGGTTCAAGCCCGCTTATCAGGCCTGGGCCCGATTGATTATCCACCAGCCTCTCGCAACATCACTTGGTGCCGACGATACCAGCCACAGCGATCTACTTGACGCGAAATCGGAGACTGAGCGGCTTCTATCCAGAAGCATCGCGGAGCGAGTCGTCCGCGAACTGCGGTTTAACGTGCGGCCGGAATTCAATCCAGCGCTGCGGGAGATCTCGTTCATTGACTGGATCCGGGCAACGTTGCGCGGTCTGTTCGACACGGAAAAACCCACCTCGCCCGCACGGGACAACATCGACGCCATCATCCCGGAATATTTTAGGGCGCTCGGCGTATGGAACGAAGATAAGAGTGACGTTATCCAGATCAGCTTTACTGCCAATGATCCTGAACTCGCAGCCGCGGTCCCGAACCGGCTTATCAGCATTTACCTCGATGAACGGAAGTACAGTCTCGGTGGCCGCCTGGATTCAGCGCAAGAATGGATCCGACAGCGCATCACCGAACAGCAGGCTCGCGCGGATATTGCTCGCGAAGCTGCACGCAACTATCAAGAATCGATGGACGTCGTCTCGAAAGAGGACGCTCAGGATGAACGGATCAAGTCACTCATAGAAGTCACCGGCCGCGAAGGGAAAATCGAAGAAAGCCGGCTTGAGGTAAAGGCGACGATATCCACGCTGGAAGGAGCGGATAACGCTTCGGTCGCTGCGGAGAATATCGCCGTCCCCGACAACATTGCCACAAAGCAACGCGATCTTCGCGCACAGGAGCAAGATCTCGCTCGTCTTCTTCAGACATATGACGGCAATGCCGAGGCCGTGGTGGATTTACGTGGGAAGATCCAAGAATCCCGTGCCGATCTCAACCTTGCGACCAAGCAATATCTCCAAACAATGCGCGCCAAGCTCGCCGCACTTGATCACGAAGCCAAGGCAATACAATCCATCTTGGCTGATGCTCATGAAAAGCGCACACGCGATGCCATGGTGCAGACGGAATTGACGCGACTACAGCGTATCGCCGACAACGAACAAACGGCACTCGACAAGCTTGAGGACCAGCGCCGTGACCTCGCCGCGAAGGCCATGCTGCCGGGGGCGGAACTGGAAGTTTTATCGCCGGCTTCAGTCCCGATCGCGTCACAGGGACGTGGACGGCTTTTCTATCTGGTGGGTGCCCTCCTGGCTGCAATCTCGGGTGCCGTAACGGCTGCTTTCGTGATCGAAATGTCGGACCGGACGGTCCGGAGTTTCGACCAGATAGCCGCAATGGCGCGTACGATACCGGCTGGACTTATCCCGCGTCTGGCGCGGTGGGAAAATTCGAAAACGATGTTCGAACATATGCCGGTCCCGATGTTTGACGAAGCAATCCGTACCGTGGTGCTTTCACTCAAGCAGTCCAATGGCGGCAAGTTGCCGAACAGTATCGTCGTTACCTCGGCCCACAGCGGAGAAGGCAAGTCGCTTGTCGCGAGATCGCTGGCTATCGAACTTGCCGCCGCCGCAATTCCGGTGCTGCTGGTCGATGGCGACCTTCGGCGGGGAAAACTCGATTCGTTTTTCAGGTCGGGTCTAGTGCACGGACTGAACGAATTCTTGAATGGTCAGGCCGATCTCCGCGACATCGTCTACCGCCATCCAAGCGGTATCGACTTCATTCCATCTGGAAGATTCAGTCTCCAGCGGCGCACCCGATCGAACGGCCTGGCAGAAATCATCGAGATGGCGGGCGCGGCCGGCCAGATTGTCATCTTCGACAGCGCGCCTGTGCTCGCCTCGACAGATACCGTGCATTTGACTGCCCTGGCGGAAAGAACACTGGCGGTCGTTAGATGGGGAATGACGAGCCGCCGCGCGGTCGAGTTCAGCCTGCAGCAAATGAAAAGCTCGCGAAATTCGGAAATTGTTGTCGCGATCAACAATGTAAATCCCGAAAGGCACGCCTTGTATAATTTCAGTGACTCGGAGATGTTTTCGAAGTCCCTGATGAAATACTACAAATTAAAAGCGTAATACATCAATAATTTTTCGAATTTGCATGAACTACACAGCCTTATCTGCTTCTGCATTAGTATTCGAGTTGGAGGGCAATCATGGATACGGGAATGACAAAGAACCGAAAAGTCGCGCTGATTACGGGTATAACAGGTCAGGACGGTGCGTATCTCGCCGAAATGCTCTTGGAGAAGGGCTATATTGTTCACGGCCTCAAGCGACGTTCATCGTCCTTCAACACCAGTCGCATCGAACATCTATACGAGGATCCCCATGTCGAGAATCCTCGCTTTATTTTGCATTACGGGGACATGACAGATTCAACGAATCTCATCCGTGTCATTCAGGAAACGCAGCCCGACGAGATCTACAATCTCGCCGCACAGAGCCACGTTCAAGTCTCTTTCGAGACGCCGGAATATACTGCTAACGCAGATGGAACCGGCACCCTTCGGCTACTTGAAGCAATTCGCCTCCTGGGGCTGACCAAGAAGACCCGCTTCTATCAAGCGTCCACCTCAGAGCTCTACGGCAAAGTCCAGGAAGTCCCGCAGAGCGAAACGACGCCGTTCTACCCTCGATCACCCTACGCGGTGGCCAAGCTCTATGCCTATTGGATAGTGGTCAATTATCGCGAGGCATACGGCATGCACGCCTCGAACGGCATTTTATTCAATCATGAAAGCCCGATCCGCGGCGAAACATTCGTGACGCGTAAAATCACCCGGGCAGCGGCTGCGATCCATCTTGGGCTGCAGGAAAGGCTCTATCTCGGCAATCTGGATGCCAAGCGCGACTGGGGACATGCACGCGAATATGTCCGCGGCATGTGGCTGATGCTGCAACAGGACGAACCGGAGGACTATGTCCTTGCGACCGGCGAAACGCACTCGGTTCGTTCCTTCGTTGACAAGGCCTTTGCCAAGGTGGGCATGCCGATTGATTGGCGTGGGAACGGGGTTGAGGAAAAGGGATACGACAAGACATCCGGTCAGTGTGTGGTGGAGATCGATCCAGCTTACTTCCGTCCGACCGAAGTTGATCTTCTGATTGGCGATCCGACGAAGGCGCACACGAAGCTAGGCTGGAAACATGAGACCAGTCTTGATCAGCTGGTTACGGAGATGGTTCGCGAGGATCTGAAAGTCATGGCCCGAAATGTTCCGTCGGTAGGTGTAACCAAAGGTTTTGCCTATGCCTGAGGTGATCTACAGCCTTGCCGGAAAAAGGGTCTATGTCGCGGGCCACCGCGGCATGGTGGGCTCTGCGATCGTGCGGCGTCTCGCTTCCGAGGGCTGCGAGATTTTGACGGCCACCCGCGGCGAGGTCGATCTCAGACGGCAGGACCAGGTAGAGGCCTGGATGAGTAAGAATCGTCCCGACGCTGTCTTCCTGGCTGCTGCGAGGGTCGGCGGTATTCTGGCGAACGCTACCTATCCGGCCGACTTCCTTTACGACAACTTGATTCTCCAAGCGAACGTCATCCACGCAGCCCATAGAGCTCACGTCGAAAAACTGATGTTTCTGGGCTCGTCCTGCATCTATCCGAAATTCGCCGATCAGCCGATCGTTGAGGACTCACTTCTGACTGGATCGCTTGAGCCCACGAATGAATGGTATGCGATCGCCAAAATTGCCGGACTAAAGCTTTGCCATGCTTATCGCAAACAGCACGGTAGAGATTTCATCTCGGCCATGCCTACCAATCTTTACGGTCCAGGGGACAATTTTGACCTCGGGTCAAGCCATGTCATGCCGGCGCTCATACGCAAGGCGCATGAGGCCAAGATCAACCAGCGGCAAGAGATATGCATCTGGGGTACTGGCACGCCGCGGCGCGAATTCCTGCATGTTGACGATTGCGCCGACGCCTGCCTCCATCTCATGAAAACCTATTCCGCCGAAAGTCATGTGAACGTAGGTTCGGGCGAAGACATTACCATCCTGGATTTGGGATACCTCGTCTCCAAGGTCGTTGGTTTCGAAGGCAAGATCACGCGCGACCTCACCAAGCCAGATGGCACACCGCGTAAACTCTTGAGCGTCGACAAGCTTCGCACTCTCGGCTGGTCTCCTAAGATCGGTCTGAAGGAGGGTATCGCGGACGCCTATCGCTCCTTCCTTGATGGGCATTATCTCGAACGCAGCAACAGGGCTTTGTCGGGCGACTTGATCGGTCAAAGCGACATCAGTTTTGAGAGAGCCAAGGTTTCGGCGCTGCACGCGCCTACGCTCTCTACAGTCGCACATCTTCCCTCGCGCACGGCGAATTTGCGCGAGGAATAATAAGGTTTTGTCTCGGGGGGGACGCACATGCTGGGGGGAACAAATAATGCAACCAGTAGAAATCAGGATTGCAGCGTTAATTTTCCTAATAACCGTGTGGGTGATGATTATCAGAGCGGCAATGGATTTTTTCGCGGTCCAGATGCCGATATCGCTTGTCGCGTTCTTACACTGAGAGACGGACCGGCAGTATTTTCAAATTGGACATTCCTTCTCCCATCGTCGGCCGTATTCCCACGGTGACGACCGCCCTGTGACGGGAAGCCGAACATAGGAAGTTCTAGTAGTAGGCACTGGGTTGGATCAACTTCAATCGAGCCCGTGCGCATCAATCACGTGGTCGACCAGACTGCGAACGACGCGGGACATGTGCCGCTCTCGGCGAAAGAGAATATTTAAAGGGCGGTGGGCGGGACGGTAGTCCTCCAGAACAGGGCACAGGAGGCCAGCCGCAACGTCTGCCTTAGCGATTACGTCCGGCAGCAGAGCAATGCCGATCCCCGCTCCTGCCGCGCGACGCAAGCCCTGAGCTCCGTATGCGCGCAACTGACCAGCGACCTCAATTGAGATCGGGCCATCCGGTCCGATCAGCCGCCATGTCTCGCCATCGGATCCCGCGCCTGAATTGCCGTATAACAGGCAGTCGTGGCCTGCGAGGTCCGAGGGGACCAAGGGCGCGCCCCGACGTGCTAGGTAGGACGGGGCGGCGCAGATCATCAGACCGTAGGGTGCCAGTGGACGCGCCACGAAGTCGCCAATCGGAGGCGAGCCAATCCTGATGGCAGCGTCAAAGCCGGCAGCATCAATATCAACGAGGGTATCGGTCAGATCCACGTCGATGCTGACCTCCGGATAACGCTCCAGATAGCAGGCTAGGCCAGGGAGCAGCATCTCGGATCCGAAAATCACTGGCGCTGTCACGCGGATATGCCCGCGCGGTTCTGCTTGCCGGGCCTCGGCCAACAACTCGGCGTCTGCGAGCCGATAAAGGATCTCGCGGCATCGTTCCAGGTAGTCGCGGCCGAAGGAAGTAAGATCAAGGCGCCGCGTGCTCCTTATCAGAAGCTTCGCGTGGAGCCTTTCCTCCAGCGCGGTAATACGATTGCCAACCTGCGTGGCGGAAATGCCCAGGGGCCGAGCTGCAGCCGCCATGCTTCCAGCGTCGGCGGCTTTGACGAAGGCCTCAATCGCTTTCAAGAGATCCATTCTCAAGTTTTCCTTGATGCTGTCGTGGGATTTGCGCCGCTTATCACAAGTCACGCTATGGATTAAAGGCCATCAGAAAGCTTTGAAAGGTGAACCGATGTCAAATAAGTCAACGTTTGCCACGCCGGCCCTTGCGGCCGCCTGCCTGGGCTTCGTCGTCGTCAGCCTCGACGCGACGGTCGCCAATGTCGCGCTCGAAGATCTGCGGCTGGCGCTCGCGGCGAACCTCTCGATGCTCGAATGGGTTCTAAATGCCTATACCGTCGCCTTCGCAGGCTTGCTGCTCAGCGCTGGCGCTGTGACCGACATGGTGGGTGCTCGGCGGTGTTATCTGGCTGGCACGACGATATTCCTCGCGGCGTCGGTCTACTGCGGGCTGACCGGAACCGCCATGGGATTGATCTGCGCGCGGGCATTGCAAGGAGCCGGAGCGGCCGCAATTGTGACGGCATCTTTGTCACTGATCGCGGCTGGATTTCCAGATCGCGGCCCGCGATCACGGGCAGTTGCCATTTGGGCTATGTGCGGTGGCAGTGCGATGGCCGCTGGCCCCTTGATCGGAGGGACTCTGCTAGAGTTGGCCGGGTGGCGCGCGATCTTTCTTATCAATGTTCCGGTCCTGCTGACTGCGATGCATCTATGCAGGCTAACCCGCAGTGAACCGCCACGGAAGGCCCGAGCCTTCAACCCGCTGGGACAAAGTGTAGCAATAGTCGCGCTGGCCAGTTTGACGTTGGCCTTGGTCGAGGCAGGACAGAGAAGCTTCACAAGCCCCACAGTTCTGGGCTCGCTCGCTGTGGCGGCGGGTTGTCTTGCCGTGTTCGTCGTCACCGAAAAGCGCCGGACCGATCCGATGCTTCCGCCGGCGCTATTCGCCTCAGCCAGATTTACGGCATGCTGCCTTGCGGGTTTTGCGCTCAACTACGGCTTCTATGGGATGCTCTTTGCTCTTAGTCTACGGTTCCGCGTTCTCGGCTTCGGCGCCTTCGAGACCGGACTTGCCTTGCTGCCGTTGACGCTTTGCCTTTCCGGGGCAAATCTCATCGGCGGCACGATGGTCGGTCGGTACGGCGCCCGCATTCCCATCCTGTGTGGCCTGAGCTTGGCATGTCTCGGCTACGTGGGACTTGCGGCCGGCATCGGTATCGGCGGCTATGCATGGTTAGTGCCTGGGATGTTCACAGTCGGGGCGGGATCGGCGATTGCTGTGACGGCCCTGTCCGCTGAGGCTTTGTCTGTGGTCGAAAGTGCGCTTGCCGGTATCGCCGGCGGTACACTCACAACCGCGAGGCAAGTGGGTGGAGCGTTTGGCGTCGCATGCTACGGAATTCTCCTCGGCGGCAAAGATGGAGTCGAGAGTACGGGCGGGCTGCGACTTGCATTTCTGACGGCTACGATAGTAGTCCTCGCCGCCTTAGTCTTAGGTGCAAAGGCGCTGCGCGCCAACATCGAAGCCGAAGTCTGCTGAGCAACGAGAATTAAGCTGTCAACATCGCGCCCGACCCTCCACATACAAGGGTCTGATCCTGCAACCATGCCAACGTTGGAGGTGAGCCGAACCGACGTCACGTCATTTCGCGTCATGGTTTCAACAGTGATGTCAGCGAGTTAGAAACGGCTGGAAGCGCGCTGAGCGAAAATGAGTGACAGTTACGGTTGAGAGTTTAGCGCTCTGTTGAGATCATGCAACCCGACCATCAGCATCATGGGGTCGGATGGCGAAGGCAGGAAGCCGACCGCCTCATAGAAGGCTCGCACATCATCAGAAATCGCATGCACCAGCACGCCCCGGATTCCGAGGATTTCTGCGGCATTGAGCAGGCGCAGGCCTGCGTCGCGCACTAAAGCCCTGCCGATACCGCGCCCCTGGTGGGACTGATCAATGGCGAGGCGGCCAAGCACGGCAACCGGAATCGGATCAGGCATGTTGCGGCGAAACCGGCCAGGTGCTTCCGGCTGCTTCACCGCACCCGAGGCGAGCGCATAGTAGGCGATGACCCGGTCTCCCTCGCACACCACGAAGGTGCGCGATGCGCCGCCTGCCTGATTTGCGCGGGCGCGGCGACGCAGCCAGCCATCTAGTTCGGGTACGCCGGAACCGAATTCGGCCAGTTCGTGATGATCGGCCAGTGGTGCCGGTGCGCTGAGGGTCACGCCTCATCCCATGGCGCTTTGGTCGACATGGTGCGATTCAGGCGCTCATTGGGCTGGGCGGGCGCGTCGAGGCGGGTTAGGTATTCGGCATAGATTTCGGGGCTGACCGTGAATATGGTACGGTCGAGCAGCACTTCCTCGGCGCGGCGCTCGGAAGCCTCCAGCATGAAATCCGTGCGGGTTTTGCCAAGCAGCTCGGCGGCGCGGTCAATCAGGTTGCGGGTCGCAGGCTTGATGCGCATATTGAGCGGCACGCTTGCGTCCCGGCTTTTAGGCGTGTGCGAGGCGGGCATCGGAAACTCCTGTTTGCACCCGACAAATAGCGTAACGACATCATCTTTACAACTGTCGTAAAGATATCGTCATTACACATTCGCGTCGTGCTATTCCGTTGCATTGGGTTTCGTTACTGCCTTGGAAACCCGCCCCCATGCCGTCTCGATACTGAGACCATGGCGCAATACGTCGCCTCCGCAACCATGATCATGTCACCTGAAATTCTATGCCGTCGCCTTCCTCTCGTTAGTAACGACCCAACTTCAGTCGGCTTGGACAGCCGTGAACCTGCGCACCCTTGCATGCGATCTGCAGGTTTTGTCCGAGCACCATCGCCTGCTCCGGTGGCAGCGCTACGCCCGCCGCAACCAGCCGGGCGCCGCCTTGCTATGTACCCCACTACATGCAGCCGCAACGCATGCGGCAAGGCCACCAAAGTAGAAGCGTCGACCTGTTATCCCCGGCCCGTAATGGGCATATTTGCCCGAGTTCGTCAGTATGGTTGTTGCAAGGGTAGGAATAATCGGATCGGTGATCATGCACCAGCATGTGTCCGTGACGAACTGAACCCCGAAACGTTCGAGGTCCGCTATCAGGCCGGCTTCGTTGGCTTGATCGTGTGTTGCGCGGCCGCAGGTAACGACCACCGCCACACCCACATGCTTCTTTCGCCTGGCACACAGGGACGCCAGCTTCTCAATTTCGCTAAGCGAGAAATGCGGATTGCCGAGCGAGACGAGATCGACGCGCTCTTCGTCTGCACTGTTGAGTTCTTGCCAACTCGACGCAAGTTCATCAAGGCGAAGATCGATCGAAGGAATGCTGATGCCTGCGGGCATAACGGCATCCAGCGTCGTTGCCTCAGGCGTCACCCCGACGATATGAAACATTGGTGCACTGGAAACGGTCGCAAACGCTGCACCAAACGCCTTAAGATCATCATTGGTTGGACCGGCCTGATCGAGACCGGTGACAACAGGGATAAGGTTCGATGCCAGAGCACCAATGTGATAACCGAGCAGCGGATAGAAGGAATCGTCGATTTTCTCGATATTGGCGACACCGACGACCAGCCCGGCTTTTCGATTGATGTCGATGTGTGGACCTGCCAGCGGCGCGCGGCCGGTTAGTGCGATGCAAATGTCGAGAAAGTCCGGATATTTCATCGTCCGCGCACCAAGAACGCTGTTGGCGTAGATGACGGCATTCGATTCTGCCCAGGCCACCTGCTCGCCGATCTTGGGAGCCGTCTCGAGCAGATAGGGCGCGCAGGTGAAGGTCGGCCGTGCACCCATCTCGACATAGACGTCACCCAATTTGCTGGCCGGCTCGCCCAGGACAGGATCAATACCTTGCGAGCGCCAGCGTCGATGATCGACCGAAATCGAGTTGAGCGTTGTCGGCACCACGACACGCCCGCCCAGATCCCGCAGCTTTTCGGCAAACGAAAGCGAGCCTGGCCCGGTGTAGATGCAGCCGTCGACGTGGACCTGTGAGACATCCATCAATTGCGTGGCGCCCTGCAGTCTCGCCATTCGCAGGATTATGCGGATCGCCGATTGCGCAGCCTTCCCATGATCACCAGCCAGATAAGCTCTATCCCGCTCCGACAATTCGACTTCACCGAAAAGATGGCCAGACTCCTTGCTGTGCGCCGAAATGGCGTCCATTGCTAAGCCGTCGGTTGAACAGGAGACCACGTTTCCGTCGATTTCGACAAATGCCGAGCTCACCACTTTGCGAAAATTCTCGGGCGTGAGCGTCACAACGGGAATGGATTGACCGAATACCTCCTCGGCGATGACGACACCGAGCGTGAGGATATCCTCCTCTCGCTCGAACAACATCGCTTTCGGACCCTTGCCATTCAGCAGCAATTCCAACATCACGCCGCTGCCGGAGCAGGACCCCCTGCCCCCGGGGATCGCGAGGATATGGTCTTTGAGACAGCGGCCACTCAAGGGGTGATGCCGATCGATCACCTCACCGGTCCGGGGATCGACGCCACCCCAGAAACTCAGTTCCAGATCGCTTGCAACAACATCACCCGAAGCCTTGCCGTGCACGTACGCGGTACCTGAGAAAATCCGTCCGTCAACAAGGTTGACCATCTGTGAGCCTTTCAAGATGGGTGAGCGTGCAAGCAGTTTGAGTCGTTCATACTCTCCGGCTAGCTCATGCCTTGTAATATAGGATGATGGCCCCGGGGCCTATCGTAGTCAAAATCTCCGGAGGCATTATGTTGCGTGCCTAGCCGTTTGCTTGCTCAACGCTTCGGCGGAGGTCACAGCGCGCCCTGCGGCGACGAGACACCGACGCGAATGGCCTGCGAAAAAATCGGCGAAAGACCGTCCTCGTGCGCCCTTGCAGCGATGTGTGCGGCCGACCGCAGTTGCGACAAGGGAACCGAGATGTCCAGCGCGCCACGGTCATAGGCGTATTCCGGCAGGTATCCGTTGACGACAAGGCGCCAGTCCGTCGGCACGGCGTCGCCTGCGACGCGCATCATCTTGATGATGGTCGTCGTGCAGTTGGTCGTCAGCGAATTGTAGAAGACGGGCGTGGCCGCGAGCGCGTTTGCGTCGGAGACGTACTCGCGCAGAAGAAGCCTCGCAGCCGCCGGCGACGCTCTCAGGCGGTAGATCTGGACGTCCTCACCGCGAAAATTGGATCGGAGACCGATCACATCTCTTTCATCTGCGGCGAGGATGACCAGAGGACTGCTTTTGAAAAGGTCCGCCAGCGGTGAGAACGAACCTCCGGAAAGTCGACGCACCTCGATAGACCACGCCAGATAACGGCCGTCGTCGAAGCCGAAGCTCATGATGACATGCGCGATGGTCGGACCCGACCAGTAAGACATGAACATGTCGACGCTCTTCAACTTGTTCAGGTCGTAACTGCGGGTCGTCCATCGTTCCGTGAAGTCGGTGGCGCTGCGCCACTCGAAATCGCGGACATTTGTTAGCGTCAACAGATCACCGTCGAATTCGCCGGTGACCTGGCGAGCGACGTCCGGAGCCCACGCGCCATTTGCCGGCGGTTCGATCGTGCTCCACCAGACGAGGACAAGGACGAACGCGACCGCAAACGCGAGGACCGCACGAAAGCGCCTTTTGCCAAAGAGCGCCACGACAACGGATGCGCCAAAAAGCCCGAACAAGATGGCGCTGGCTTGCCTGCCGAACTCGGGCAACGGAAAGCGGTACCAAAGCGCGAGCGACGACCAGGCCGATGCAAAGACGACAAGCAACAGGAGCACTGCAATGACGATCGCACGGACCGGCCGAACCATTTTGCTTTTCCAAACGAGTTTGAAGCGTCCGTCCTGATCATTGGACCCTATCGGTTTCCGGACTCGAAGCCCAGAACCTATCCGAAGCGACAGGCCGCCGGATCCTCCATTTTGGTATGGTTTGAATCCGCTGGCGTGACCGACGGTGCCAACAGGCATGACAAGACCAAGATATTCCTCCGCGAAATCATTCCTCTCCCTTCAGAGCATCAGGGGACGAAAGGGGAAGGCCTCCAACACGACGAATTCTTGCAGCTATCCGTCTTGAATCTGCGGGTCGCGTCATCCGCAAGCGTGATCTGGCAGATGAGCGCCAGGTGATCATTGGATTGACAAATGAGGGTCAGGCGATGAAGGCGGAGGCGAAAGCAGTATGCCTCGAGATCAATCACGCGACTGGCCTTGCCGTGGCAACAGATTGCCGCCGGCAATTGGCCAATTCGATCAACTGAAGGGTCGAACACCCAAAACCGAGACGTCGCAAGGCTGGATGGCACCGGCACTGAACCGCGCCCGTCAAATGACGGGCGCGGTTCAGCGGGAGGCACCGGGGATCAGCCTATCCGACTGCCTTCGGCGGAGAAGAGGTGGATTTTCTCGGATTTGGGCGCGAGGTGGATTTGCTGGTCGGGCTTTAAATCCATCCGCCGGTGCAGCACGATGGTTGCCGTCTGCGTACCGACACGCACCGAAAGATGAGTCTCCGCTCCGGTCGGCTCGACAGTCAGCACGGTGGCCGGAATGCCCGTCTCCGCAATGTCGAGGTCTTCCGGGCGGATGCCGTAGGTGCGCGCCGCGCTTTGGCTCAATTGCGGCGGAAGCGGCAGGGAAACACTGCCTCCGATACGGAAGCTGCCATCGCTGATGCCGCCCTCGAAGAGGTTCATCGACGGCGAGCCGATGAAGGCGGCGACGAAGGTGTTATCCGGGCGGTCGTAGAGATCGAGCGGTTTGCCGATCTGCTCGATGCGGCCGGCGCGCATGACGACGATCTTGTCGGCCATGGTCATCGCCTCGATCTGGTCGTGGGTGACGTAAACGATGGTCGTGCCAAGGCGCTGATGCAGTTCCTTGATCTCGCTGCGCATGGTCACCCGCAGCTTGGCGTCGAGGTTGGACAGCGGCTCGTCAAAGAGGAACACTTTCGGATGGCGTACAATGGCGCGGCCCATCGCGACGCGCTGGCGCTGGCCGCCGGAAAGCTGTTTCGGCAGGCGCTCCAGCAGGGGTTCAAGTGCGAGAATGCCGGCGGCTTCGCGCACCAGCTTGTTGATTGTCGCCTTATCGCGCCCCTGCAGCTTCAGGGCAAAGCCCATATTTTCGCGCACCGTCATATGCGGATAGAGCGCGTAGGACTGGAACACCATGGCGATATCGCGCTCCTTTGGCGCAACGTCGTTCATGACGCGGCCGTCGATGCGGATTTCACCGCCGCTGATATCCTCTAGCCCCGCCAGCATGCGCAGAAGCGTGGACTTACCGCAGCCGGACGGCCCGACGAGCGTGACGAACTCACCGTCCTCGATATCCGCGGAAACTCCGTGGATAACGGAGGCCGCGCCGTATTGCTTCTGAACCCGGTCGATTGCTACCGATGCCATTGTCTGTCCTCCCTCACAATTTCAATTGCCAGACGCCGGCCTCGGCGACGGCGCCGGCGAGCGTTGCCGAACGTGCGGCGGCAAAGCCCGGGATGCGTTTGGACCCCGTCCAGCGGCCGTTGTCAGCGAAGACCTCGATGGAGCCGGCATCGAGGAAGATGCGCAGGCTCGACGGTTTCGCGCCGGCGGCGACGTAACGTGGCGGCGTCATACCGGTGCGGGCGTCGAAGACAATCGCCAGACCAGCGGCATCGAGTTTCACGCCTAGATCGACATCCGGATGATCGAAGGCGAGATCGAAGGCGGCGCCCGGCGCGGTGAGATCAAGCACGATCTCGACGGCGCCGGTGCCGAGCGGCACGGTCTTGCCGGCGGCAAGCGCGGTGTCGTCCAGCAACTGATGACGCAGGCTTTCGACGGCTGCGACCGGCGGGGTCAGCACGGTGTCGCCGTCGAGAAGCATGCGGCGCGGCAGGGTCATGGCCGTCGGGAAATCGTCCTTCTTGGAAAAATCCGTCCAGTTGGCGAGCCAGGCGATGCCGACCGGCTCGTCGCCGTCAACGAAGGCCTGGAAGGCATAGGCATCCGAACCGAAATCCAACTCCTGCGCGAACTCCGCCGTGAAGGTGCGGCCATCGAAACCGCCGACGGTGACGGAGGTGAGGTTGCGGCGGCCGGTGGCCGGGTCGCGGCTGGTGAGTAGACCGAAGATCAGCGCCCAGCGGGTTTCTGCGTTTTTGCCGGAAAGCGGCACCATGCAGGGGCATTCCGCCGCCGTCATGCCGAAACCGTCCTCGCGATGGAGGATGCTAAGGAAGGTCCAGCCATCGGCGCCTTGCGCGTCTGCGGTTTCATAGAGCAGTACGACGCCGCCCTGCCTGTCGCGGCTGCCGAGCAGCATCTTCCAGCGGCCGTCCGGGCCTTTGAAGACATAGGGGTCGCGGAAATCGGTGGTGAGGTTCAAGCCTTCCGGGCGCAGCGGCATCACGATTTCCGACGGGCCGGCGACGATGCCGTCGCGGCTGACCGCGGAAAGCTGGATTTGCTCTTCCGGTTGCCGGTCACGAACATGCTCGGTGTAGAAGACCCGGATCTCCTCGCCTTCCGGGCCGAAGCCGGGGATCGCCGAGCCGGAGAAGGCGCCGCCGCGGCCATCACCCTTTTCCGATAGATGCGCCGCCGGGAAGAGGAACATGGGCAGATGCCTCCAGCGGACGAAATCCTTCGAGACGGCATGGCCCCAGTGCATAGTGTTCCAGCGCGGCTCATGAGGATAATGCTGGTAGAAGAGGTGAGCGTTTCCGCCGAACCGTCCAAAACCGTTCGGATCGTTCATCCAGCCGAAGGGCGGGCGGAAATGGTAGCTGTCGGGCACGTCGGGGGCGGCGGCGCGGGTATCGCCGTGCAGGACGCGGATGCCCTCCTTCATCACGGTTTCCGGCCGGAAGGCGTAAGCGACGGAGAGCGCTGTGGTTGTCGCATCATAGGACAGCGTGGCACGACCGCCTTTCGCGAGCGTCACAGCGAAGAACTCAAATTCCCCTGTGCGGCAGGTCGAGGGCTCGCCGATGTCGTTGCCATCAACGGCGACGAAGAGCTTCGCCTCGCCGCCGGTATGGCGCGCCTTCAGCCAGAGATGCAGCACCGTGCCTTCGGGCAGCTCCGCTTCGATGGTTTTAGGTGCTGACGTTTCGGATTTTGCCTGCAGAGACATGATCAACCTTTCACGGCGGAGCCGACGAATGAACTGACGAACCAGCGCTGGAAAGCCAGATAGAGAATGAGGACCGGGATCATCATCAGCACCGAGGCGGCCATGGCGCGGTCCCAGTAGATGCTGTCCTGTCCGAAGAAGGTGGCGATGGCGACGGCAATCGGCCGAGCATAATCGGTCTGGGTGACCAGCGTCGGCCAGAGATACTGGTTCCAGCTTTCGATGCCCATGAGGATCGAGACCGTGGCGAGCGCCGGCAGGCTGAGCGGCATGTAGATCGACCGGTAGATGCGGAAGGCCGATGCGCCGTCCATTTCCGCCGCTTCATAGAGTTCTTTCGGCAGCTGCGCGAAGAACTGGTAGAAGAGGAAGACATAGAGCGGGCTTGCCACCCAGGGCAGAATCTGCACCGCGAAGGTATCCGTCAGCCCCGCCCGCGACATCATGACGACGAGCGGCATGATGATGCTTTCCTGCGGGATGACATAGAGCGCGACGACCAGCGCCAAGAGCGCCGCCCTGCCGCGCAGCGAGCCCCAGGCGAGAACGAAGCCCGACATGGAATTGATGACCAGTCCCGAGACGACTGTGGCGACGAGGATCACCAGCGAATTGAAGAGATATCGGCCATAGGCCAGCTCGCCGGAGAAATGGGCGATCTCCTTGTAGTTCGACAGCGTCGGGTCGCTGACCCAGAAGGCGCGGAAGCTGCCCATGTCGGCGAGGATGCGGAAGCGGTCGTCCTTCAGGCTGGCGATCAGCAGCATGAACAGCGGCGAGATCATCACCAGCGCGATGACCAGGATGCAGAGGCTCTGCACGATGCGCAGGCTTCTCTTGCCGTTGCCCCGTGCGATTGCCAGCGGGACGGGCTGGGTCAAAGCGAGATCAGACATCGAAGCGCCTCAGGAGTTTGCGTTGCAGGAGCGCGATCAGAAGAACGATGACGAAGAGGATGACGGACACGGCTGATGCGTAGCCGAGTTTCTGCTCCTCGAAGCCGGCGCGCACCATGTAGTGGACAACGGTTTCGGTGCTTTCGTTCGGGCCGCCCTGGGTGAGGATCGCCACCTGCGTATAGAGCTTGAAGGCCTGGATCGTGGTGATGACCAGCACGAAGACATGGGTCGGGCGAAGGCCGGGCATGGTGACGTGCCAGAAGCGGCGCAGCGCGCTTGCCCCGTCGATGCGGGCGGCATCGTATAGTTCTTCGGGAATGCCCTGCAGGCCCGCGAGATAGATGATCATCTGAAAGCCATAGGCCTGCCAGGCTGAAAGCAACACGATGGAGAACATCGCCCAGTTGGGGTCGCCGAGCCAGTCGATCGGCTGGATTGTGCCGCCGGAAAGGAAACCGACGATCTGGTTGAGCGGGCCGCTCGGGTACTGGAAAAGCGTGCCCCAGATGACGCAGACCACCACCATGGAGGTGATCGCCGGCAGGAAGAACAGGCCGCGCAGCAGGTTTTGCATCGGCAGCTTCTGATGCAAGAGTAGCGCGGTCAGGAAGGCGAGGCCGCACTGCAGCGGCAGCACCCAGACGGTGAAGCGCGTGACGTTCCACAGCGAGGTCCAGAACAGCGGATCGGTGAAGACACGCTCGAAATTCAGGAGGCCGACGAAGCGCACCGGCGTCGGGCGCGGCACGAGCGGCTGGTTGGTCATCGCCGTCCAGAAGGACAAGAGGAACGGCGTGATCAGGAATATCGCCATAAGCAGAAAGGCAGGCGCGATCATCGCCATTTCCTGCCAGAGCCGCTTGTTGTCGCGGCGTTTGGCCGGACGTCGCAAAGCGGGCGTGGAGGTCTGTTGCAAAGTCATTGTTTCCTCCTCATCGGTCATCCTCCCGAGATAGTCCAGGGCCGGCAGGACGAGCCGGCCCCGTCAAAACCCCTTACTTCTGCTCGTCGAAGGGCGGGTAGCCGGCGTTGTCCTCGATATCCTCGTCGATCTTCTTGGCGGCGGCCGTCAGCGCTTCCTGCGCGTCACCACCGTTGAAGATCTTGTCGACGGCCTGCATGAAGGCCGAGGTGATCGTCGGATAGGCCGGGTGCGGCGGACGGGCGATCGCGGTCTTGGAAGCCTGCTCAAAGGCGACGGCGAGCGGACCGCCTTCCGCATAGAGCGGGGATTCGGCGGCGAAGCTCTTCAAGCCCGGATAGGCGGACTGGGTCTTGGCGTACTCCCGGTACTCCTTGTCCTTCAGCAGGAAGCTCAGGAACTTGCCGGCGATCTCAGGGTTTTTCGAGGTCGCAGAAATGCCCCAGATCCAGGTTCCGTTCGGGCTCACGCCCTTGTCGCCGATCTTCGGCAGCGGCATGACGACGATATTGTCCTTCATCGCTGCCGACGCCTCCGCGTAGAACCAATGGCCGCCCATGGCGAGCGCGGCCGGCTGTCCCTCGGCGTAGAACTGGTTGGTGCCTGACGAAGTCGGTACGACCCAGCCTTTCTTCACCCAGTCCTGCATCATCGTCAGCGCCTTGACGCAGGCCTCGCCATCGAGCGTGCCGCTGGCCTTCCAAGTCTTGCGGTCGATCAGGTCGCAGCCGGCGCTTTCGAGCAGGGGGCCGTAGGCATAAGTGATCCATTCGGTCTTGATGCCGTAACCTCGGAAGGTGTCGATCGGCCACTTCACGCCTTCGAGCTTGGAAAGCTTTTCGAGATAGCCTTCGAATTCCTCGCGGGTCCAGGCATCATCGACCGATTTCGGAATGCGGGCGCCAATGGCTTCAAGATATTTCTTGTTGCCGTAGAGCACGACCGAGGAGTCGGTGAGCCCGATCGCATAGAGGTCCTTGTCGATCGGATAGGTGCCCTGGGCGATATTCGAATCCGTCATGTCATCGAGCAGGTCCTTGTCAATGAGCGGCTTGACGGGCTGCAGATAGCCGGACCAGACATAATTGGCGAGGAAGGGAGCATCGAGTTCCATGATATCGGGCAGCTGCTTGGCCATGACGGCGGCGCTGAACTTTTCGTTATAGGCATCGTGCGGCGCGTAGATCATCTCGATGTCGACATCGGGATTGGCGGCCTCGAAGCGGGCGGCAACGTCGCCATAGGCCTTCACCCAGCCGGGATCGCCCTGGTGCATGACGTGGACGACGGTCTTCGCCTCGGCGAAACCGGCGGTCGCGACCAGCGCGGCGGACGCTAGGAGCGTGGAAAGTAAACGATTACCCATTGAAGTGCTCATTGATATTCTCCTCCTGTTAGACACTATACGATGTTCAGACGGATGCCCGTTCGACCAGATGGAACGGCAGTTTTCGCAGATGCGGCGGTTCGGGCTGCTCGGCCAGGAGGATCCCCATGGCAAGGCGGCCCATGGCGCGGTGCGGCAGGGCCATCGTCGTCAATGGCGGGTCCAGCCGCGAGGCAAGCTCGACCTGGTTGTCGAAACTTGCCACCGCGATATCATCCGGAATGCGAAGGCCCGCGCGGGCAAGCGCCGCATAGACTTCCATTGCCACGCGGTCATTGCCGCACAGGATGGCGTCCGGCCGTTGACCGGATTTCAGAAGCGCCTCCACATGAGAGGCAACAAGACTTGGCGCGCGGTCGCTGTAGACGCTGCGGCGCACCGCCGGCAGGACCCCGACGGGATCGATGCCCCCCTCCTCGAGCGCCGCACGAAACCCCATCTCGCGTAGCGTGCCGGCGAGAATGCCCGGCAGGTTGATGAAGGCAATGCGCCGGCGGCCGGCGGCGAGGAGATAACGCACGATCTCCCGTGCGCCGCCCTCTTCGTCCGGCACCAGCGCGGTGACGCGGCCGGCAGCCTCGCGGCAGTTGATCATGACGCCGACGGAGCCCGCCAATCTGTCCGGCAGGGCGACATCCTTGTGGTACATGGCGGCATAAGCAACGGCGCGCGGCCGGAATTGCTGCACCTCGTCGAGCACCGAGCCGATAGACTGGCCGCTGCGGTGGTTGACCGCAAAGACCGCCATGCCGGCACCGCGTGCCGCCCCGTCGAGGCCACGTACGATCTCGGTGGCGAAGGGCGAAGTGATGAGGCCGTCGGAGACGACGCCGACCAGCGGCAGCCAGCCCTGACGCACGCCACGCGCCGCAAGGTTGGTCACGTAGCCGAGTTCTTCCGCAATGGCCTTGATCTTCTGGCGCGTATCGTCCGACATGCGGGCGGAGCCGCCGTGCAATGCGCCGGAAACCGTCTTTACCGAGACGCCCGCACGTTCCGCGATATCAGAAAGCGATACTGCCACGATCCTCACCAGCCTCCTTGGGTGATCGATTACCCAATAGTGGCAGCGGACGCGTTTTGTCAAGCGGCTTTTTACGCGCACTGCTCGGCGGAGGGCTGCCGTAGCATCTTTCGATCGCCTTGATGGAGGCTCGAACATCAGCCCCTGCGATTTGCAAACCAGGTTTGTTAGCCGCCTTGCGCCAGACGCGGTCACGACTATGCCCAGACTATTGGCGCGCTCGATGCCAGGGCACCCGAAGCCTCCCCTGAGGCCGAGCGCGGCAATAGCGGCAGCCGGCGTCGCAGATCCGACAGCCCGCCGGCTGGCCATGCTAGATGATCATCGTGTCGAACAGGGCGTGAACGCGGTTGCCAATAGAGGCCGATCATCATGACTAGCGTGCGTCTCCCGGGTAACGTTCTCGTCGCCGTCATGATCGCCTGCGTCGGCACGTGTTACGGCTTCGGCCTCAGCCTGTTTCCCCAGATCATCCCCGACATGCGGAAAGATCTTGCCTTCGACTATGCGTTTGTCGGCACGGTCACCGGCCTAGTCCAGTTTTCCACGGTGGCATTCGCCGTGCTCGGTACCTGGCTCGTCCATCGCATCGGTGCCGCACGGACGGTGGTGGCGTCCGTGTCGCTCTGCGGGCTTTGCCTGTCGGGCATCCCCATCATCGACAATCTCTACGTCGTTGCCGGCCTGCTGATGGTCGCCGGCGCGACGGGTGCATCGACCTTCGTGCCGATGATTAATCTCGCCTCGCGGGTGGTGAGAGCAGAACAACGCGGCTTTGCCATGAGCCTGATCTCCAGCGCCCCGGCCTTTGGCGTCCTCATCAACAGCGCACTCGTGGCAGCATATGCCGGAAGTGGTCACTGGCAGATGGTCTGGTACCTCACGGGCGCGGCCACGATCACACTGGCCATTGTCACCCACATTCTCTTCGGGAGGGCCGGCCTCTTCGACAGTGCGACAAGTCACGAAACGCCCGCGCCAACTGCCGGTGGTTCAGCAAGCCTGCGCTCCATCATGCCATGGGTGACGCTGATCTTCGCGCTCGGCTTCATCAACGGCCTGATGCCATATCCCTATCTTACCTATCTCTCGCCGTTCCTGCGCGAGGAACTCGGCTATTCCGTCGGCTTTGCCTCATGGCTCTGGGCAACGATCGGGGCGGTGGGGATCAGCGCAGGCTTCGCCATTGGCACAATATCGTCGCGCCTCGGATCGCGTTATGCCATGCTCGCCTGTTACTCAAGCTTCCTCGCCGCCGGCACCCTCGTAGTCCTCGATCCCTCAATGGAACTCTCGATCCTGTCAGGCATCTTCTTTTCGCTGGGCTTTTATCCGATCTATGGCCTGCTGCCGGCCTACGTCTCACATCGCGCCACGCCCCGCGTCGCGGTGACTGTCTTGGGCATCTGCACCGTGTTCCAAGGCGTCGGCGGCACCACCGGGAACTTCTTTGGCGGCGTAATCAAGACATCGACCCAGAGTTTCAGCGGCATCTATCTCGCCGTTGCAGTTACGGCCGCCGTCGCGGCAGCGATGACGATCTTGCTGCCGAAGGACCAGAGTGTGCAGGCCGTGTAGCGTCTGCCGATGCTGCCTTTTCTCGGCGCAAAGGCTATTCATGAAAACCTCATTTCCAGGGCTCGGGGAGAACAGGCAAGAGTGTAAGGAACGCACCTCGCATCCAGCTTTACGAGGTGAACCGCGAGTCGATCGAGGAAGGCTTGCTAGTCAATCGCTACGACATTTCGGTGTTGTTGACCTCGAACATCCTGAACAGCGCACTTACCACGGAGACGCTTTTGCGTTCCATCCGCAGGCTCTGGGTGTCCGCGCAGCATTCGCTGCTGAAGCGTACGGCGGTCGGCCTGCAGAATATCGCCGAGGAGCCCTACATCATGCTGACGGTGGACGAGGCAGCCTATTCGTCGTTGAAGTACTGGAGCACGACGCCTTACCAGCCGCGGGTGATGCTGCGCACCTCGTCGATCGAGGCGGTACGCTCCATGGTCGCCAACAACCTCGGCGTGGCGATACTGTCCGATATGGTGCACCGCCCCTGGTCGCTGGAAGGCCGGCGGATCGAGACGATCAACATCACAGATCCGGTGCCACCGATGGATGTCGGCCTCGCCTGGCGCGCCAACAGCGACTTCACTCCGGCCATGCATGCCTTTCGCCGATATTTTCAGCAGGCTTTCGGCCTGCCGGGCACCAATGCGTGAATTCGTCTTCGAGACTCGGCATACCAGCAACGACTGCCGGCATGCGCGCGCAGCTGATGATACAAAGCGCTCACCACGGCTACCCTAACAATAATGGTCTGGCACCGTTCGCCGTCACCAAATCGTGCGGATCCAATTTCCACGTGGCGCCAATCCCGTCACTTGGGCCATCAACTACCTGCAACGAGTAACGCGACCCCGTCCCCACGCGGGTCATGGGCGCCCGCAAGCGAGCCATCCTCCTGCCGCGCAATGATGCCGGCTTGTCCGGAAAGGGGACTTAGCCGATCGATGGGGGATAGCATGTGGCCACGTGCGGCGAGTTCTGCGAACACGGCGTCGCCTGCGCTGACTTCCAGCTTCAGGCTATCGCGGCTGTCCGAGAAGGTTTTACCCAGCAGGAAGCGGGGTCCAGTGAGCGCGACCAGCGGATCCTCGCCGAAATCGATCAGGCGCGTCAGGATCATCGACAGGGTCTGCGGCTGGCCGTCCGCTCCCTGCGTTCCGTAGATATAGGCTGGTCTACCGTCTTTCAGCCCCAGTCCCGGATTGAGCGTGTAAAAAGGGCGCTTTTTCGGGGCGATCGCATTGGGATGCCTGGGATCAATGGAAAAGGCAGCGCCGCGATTCTGCCAGAGAATGCCGGTGTCGCCGACAACGACGCCGCTACCCCAGTCGAAATAGGTGCTTTGCAGAACGCTGACGCTTCTGCCCGAGGAATCGGTCACGCCGAAGAAGACCGTGTCGCCGGGGCGGAAAAGCTGCGGCCAGTCCATTGCGCGTTCAAGATCAATGGAGCGTGCCGATCTTGCCAGGTGTGGCGGGCTCAACCAATCCTCCACTGGCTGGTTCGCGAAGTCCGGATCGGCGATCAGGCCGCGATCCAGAAAGGCTCTTTTGATCGCTTCAACGCAAAAATGAATATGATCGGCGCCGCCGGATGTCAGCTGTTTCATATCGAAATAGGACAGAATGCCCATGATCGCCAGCGTCGAAATGCCCTGCGTCGGCGGTGGCGGGGCCAGCAGTTCCACGCCGCGATAAAGCAGGCTTGCCGGTTCGCTCTGGCGTGTACGGGTCGCGGCAAGATCGGCGGAGGTGAGCGGCGATCCCGCAGCCAGCAACCCTTTTGCAATCCGTGCCCCGAGTTCGCCTTCGTAGAAACTGCGCGGACCATCGCGGGCGATCAGTTGCAGCGATGCCGCCAGCTCTTGCTGCCGGAAAGTCGTCCCGACCTGAGGGGCGATGCCGCCGGGCATGAAAACCTCTCTGAAGCCCGGCCAGTCTGCGACCTCGGACTTTCGGAAATCCAGCCAGAAGCTCTGCGATTTCGTGACGGGGAAACCGTCCGCCGCGTGCCCGATCGCATCGTCAAGCAGACTGGAAAAGGAAAGGCCTCCGCCCCAATTCCGGACAGAATAGTCATGGGCGTGACGCCAGGCATCCACCGCGCAGGCGGATGTGAGCGCCGACAACGGTCCTCGCAAGGGGATGCCGCCGTCAAAGCCAGGCAGGATGCTGGCCGCTTGGCCGATACCGAGGAAGCAGTCCTTTCGGCCCTCTTCATCTGCGACGATCCAGACAGCGTCGCCACCAAGACCACAGAAATGCGGATAGACCACAGCGATCGTCGCGCCGATGGCGATCGCGGCGTCGAGCGCATTTCCGCCATCCCGCAGAATACGGGCGCCGGATTCGCTGGCCAGACGATGCGGACTCGTTACCATGCCACCTCGTCCTTGCGCAAATCCGGGTCCCTTGGTCCGTGGTTCGCTCAGCGTCATGCGTTCTTTCTTCCAAGGCTTGTCTTTTGGGCAAAACCGGTTTCAACGTGTCTCCAATACACGCCCAGGAGACAAGCATGGCCATCGATCTCGTGATCCGCAATGCATTTCTGCCGGGGTCCGATGGCTTTACGGATATCGCGTTCGCGAATGGCCGTATTGCTGCAATGGCGCCCCACTTCGTTTGCGATGCGCCGGAGTACGATGCCCGCGGCCGTTTGATCAGCGGGGGCTTGATCGAAACGCATATCCATCTCGACAAGGCTGGGATTATCGGTCGATGCGTGCTCTGCACGGGCACGCTGGCTGAAGCTGTTAGCGAGACGTCGAAGGCAAAGGCTGCCTTCACCGAGGAGGATGTTTACGCGCGCGGTGCCGGGATCGTCGAACAGGCGATCCTCAACGGCACGAACCGGCTGCGCACATTCGTGGAGATCGACGGGCGCGCCGGGTTCCGGTCCTTTGACGCCATCAAGCGGCTGCGTGCCGACTACGCTGCTGCCATCGACATCGAAATCTGCGCCTTCGCCCAGGAAGGGCTGACCAACGATCCGGGTACGGAGGAAATGCTGGACACGGCATTGGCGTCCGGCGCGGATCTCGTCGGCGGATGCCCCTACACCGATCCGAACCCGGACGACCATATCCGCAGGATCTTCGATCTTGGCGAGCGTTACGGCGTGCCGGTCGATTTCCATCTGGACTTCGATCTCGATCCGGCCGGATCCAATCTTCCCCTGGTGATCGCCGAAACTCTGGCGCGTGGCTACCAGGGGCGCGTATCGGTCGGTCATGTGACGAAGCTGTCTGCCCTGCCGCCGGAGGCATTCGAGGCCGTCGGCCGCAGTCTGACGCAAGCCGGCATCGCGGTAACCGTGCTGCCGGCAACGGATCTGTTTCTGACGGGGCGGGCGGCAACGCATCTTGTTCCGCGCGGCGTTACGCCGGCGCATCGGCTGGTGGAGCTCGGCGTCCTCACGACGATCTCGACCAACAACGTCCTCAACCCGTTCACCCCCTTCGGCGATGTCAGTCTCATCCGCATGGCCAATCTTTATGCCAATGTCGCGCAGATCGGGACCGCCGAGGCCCTCGAATCGGTCTTTGACATGATCACGATCAATGCCGCCCGGCTCCTGGGCCTGGAGCAATATGCGCTTGACGTCGGCGGTCCCGCCACGCTCGTTCTGTTCGATGCGGTATCCGGCGCTGATGCCGTAGCCAGGCTTTCCCCAGCAGTGACCGGCTGGAAAAATGGTCGGCAGACGTTTTTGCGGCCGGCATCTCGATTGCTCTTCGGGCAACAACATCAAAATCTCGATGGTCGGCTGGAATAGCGGCTTTAGGCGTCTAGCGTTCCGCATAGATGGCTCTCCGCACGACGGTGAAGCGTCACCAAATATTCCTTCGACACGCGAAGCCCCCTGATTGTCATTGCCAAAGGGGAGAAAGCTGCCCGTAGAGATCGCGGTAGCGGCGATAGGCCTTTCGATAGTGCACGCCGTTTTCCCAGTTTGGTTGCAATTGTTCGGCAAAGGTGACGAAACGTGTGATGCCGCGCCAATCATCCGTCAGCCCTGCGCCGATCGCGGCGGTCCAGGCTGCGCCTATGCAGGAGCCCGGATGACCGGACAGGCGTTGGACCGGGGCTTCGAGAACATCGGCGACGATTTGCATCCAGATCCGGCTTTGCGCGCCGCCGTCCGAGACGAAATAGCGCGTCGGCCTGTGGCCCATATCGATGAGGACCTCGATATGATGGCGGATGGCATAGGCATAGGATTCGAGCAAGGCCCGCCAGATATGGCCGAGATCATGCGACAAGGTCAGACCTTCAACCACGCCGCGTGCGGCGGGATCGTGAATGGGCGTTTTTTCGCCGAGAAGATAAGGCAGGATCGTCAATCCGTCGGCGCCGGCGCTTCTTTTATCCGCCATCCCGTCCAGGTGCTGGTGGATCGTCAGCCCCGCGGCCTTCGCGGCTTCCTTTTCTCCGCCGGCGAAGGTTTCGATGAACCAGTTCAGCGCCGAGCCGCCGGTCGACATGCATCCATTTGGCATGAAAAGTCCCGGCACCAGATGATAGTCGAGGAAGAGGCGAGCGTCGGGACGCACGACATCCGTCGCCGTCAGGATATCGACGGCGCCGCCGAATTTGAGAAGCACATCGCCCGCATCGACGACGCCAGCGCCAAGCGCCGAAGCGATCATATCCGCTGCTCCGGCAACGACCGGCGTGCCGATGGCAAGTCCGGTTTCGCGCGCGCCTTTTTCATCGATATGACCCGTGATTGCATGCGACGCCCGCTTCGGCGGAATGACCGAGCGCGGTATATGCGCGAGTGCGACGAGGCCGTCATCGATCTCGTGCCGCGTGACATCGACGAAACCCGCTTCGAGCGCCCAGTTCTGCTCCACGGCAAGCGCGCCCGTTAGCCGGTAGTTGATATAGTCATAGGAGCCAAGGACAGTGGCGATGCGCTTGAAGTTGTCCGGTTCGTGCCGTTCGATCCAGCGCAACTTGGCAGTGACGAGTTGCTGGTTTATGCCGTTTCCGGCCTTTGCCAGGAATGCCGCTTCGTCATATTCGGCCTTGAGGTCGGCGACTTCCGCGCCGCAACGGCCGTCGCTCTGCTGGATGCTCGGTCGGATGACAGTCCCGTTTTCGTCGAGCAGAACCACGGCCGGCAGCATGCCTGTCGTGCCGATCGCCCGGATGTCGCTTGCCTTCGCCCCGCTCTTTTCCAGAAGCTCCGGAATGATCGAGCACACGTTTGCCCACCAGTCTGCCGGATCCTCCTCCGCCCAGCCGATATCCGGCGATCGAAGGGAAACGGATCGAGATGCGGTGACAAGGATTTCGTCAGGCAGCCTCAGCAGGATACCGATGGTCGAGGTCGTTCCGATATCGAGGCCAAGGACCATGGTCATTCGCCAATCTCCAATCTAGCGCAACGTTTCGACCAAATCCATGAACCGCTTGACACGGCTGCCGTCAACGGCGTTCCACGTATTGCCGTCGATCTTGAAATGCGTGCCGATCACCACGCCTTGCGCGATGGACAGGACATCGCGCACATTGTCGAGATTGACGCCGGTGTTTGCAAAGACGGGCACTTCCGTCACGGCCTCGCACACCGAGCGCAGATCGGACGCTTCGGCCGGCTGGCCGGTGATCGGACCGGACACCAGGATCGCGTCCGCCAGTGACGAGAACACCGCGCTCTTGGCCCGCAGCGCGATGGGCCGCTGGTCGAGCGAATAGGCGAATTCGGCATTGATGTTGAACAGCAATTTCATGTCGTCGCGACGCAGGGCGGCGCGCAGACGTGAGGCACTGGCGCAATCCGGCTGCCAGAGGCCCATGTCGGATGCAAACAGGCCGGTGAAGATTTCCCGTACGAAACTGGCGCCGGTCACGGCGCCGATGGCCACGCTTGCCGATGGGTCCCAGAGATAGTTGACGCCGAAAGGAACCTTGATGGCGGGTTTGATCGCCTGAACGATGGCGGTCATCGCCGCAATACTTTCCGGCGAGCCCTTGAAGACGTAGGGCCGGTCGTTTTCGTTCCCGAACATGATGGCATCGACACCGCCGTCCTGCAGCTTCTCGACATCCGTCAGGACGTCGTCGATCAGTTTTTGAACGCCGCCGTCCGCATTATAGAGCGGCGAGCCGGGAAGCGCACCGATATGCGCCATGGAGATCACGACCTTTTTGCGGTCGCCGAAGCAATCAAAGATCATTGTATTTTCCTTCCTTGCAGGCATGCCGATGTCCGGATCGAGGTGAACCGGGGTCAGGCATATGCGTGTTTCCAATGTTCGAGTTTGTCAGGTGATGTGCTGGATGTTCGTCGATCATTTCTAGGCCGCGACGCTTTGGCGGTAGGCCCGCCAGCCGCCATAGGCTGTGATGTCGGGTTGGCCGTCGATGGCCGTGCTTTCGCAGAGGAAGCCGGTGACCTCCGAGCCGTCCTGGAGTGCCAGCTTTCCGACACCCAGCGGTGCTGGAATGCGGGCGATGAAATCGCCAAAGCCGGCGGCCGGCAAGGCCCAGACTTCGACCGCGATTCCGGCGCCGCCATCTGCTGCGCGGATAAGGCCGGGCTTGGGCGGGACGGTGCCGTTCAGTGCGTAGAGCCGGTAGGCGTCGGTTGTCTTTGCCGCGCGGCGGAAGATGCCGCCGCGTGTCGTCAGTTCGTGATTGAGCGGCATGCCCGAGAGATGGGCGCCGACAACGGCGATCTCACGGTAATCTTCTTCAAGCGGCAGGGCTGCCGCTTCGGGATAGGGATTGTCAAACATGGCGAGCGAGAGACCGGTCGAACGGTGGAAGGCAGCGGCGATCCCCGCCGCCTTGGCTTCCTGAAAGCCAGGCGCCAGAAACGTCACGCCAAGCGGCAATCCGTCGTTGCGGAAACCGTTGGGGACGGCAATGCCGCAAAGTCCCATCAGGTTGACGAAGTTCGTGTAGATACCGAGCTTAGCATTCAGCGAGATCGGGTCGGCGGCGATTTCATCCTTTGTGTAGACGGTCGGCGCGGTCGGCACCATCAAGACGGCGATATCCTCCCAGACGGACCGCGTGTCGCGCTTGAGTTCGGCGATGCGGTGGATGGCTGCAAACGTATCGAGGGCTGTGAACTTACCCGAATTGGAAAGGATCTGGCGTGTTACGGGATGAATGGCGTCGCGGTGTTTTTCCAGCACGGCATCGAGGCTGAGAGCACGCTCCGAAATCCACGGGCCCTCGTAGAGAATGCGCTGCGTTTCCTCGAAAGGTGCGAAATCGATCTCGACAACGTCTCCGCCCAAATCCTGCATTCGGGCCACGGCCTCTGCGAACAGGCGCTCGGCCTCTGTATCACCGAAGAAACGCAGAGCTTCGCCCTTGGGGATGCCGAAGCGGAAGGATGGCGGCGGGGTCGCTGGCATCAGCGGGACGGCATCGGCCTCCGGTTTGGAGAACGGGTACGTCGGATCGTAGCCGCCGATCAGGTCTGTCACCTTCATGCCGTCTTCGACGGTCAGTGCGAAAACCGCAAGAGTCTCGATGGTTTTCACGCATCCGCCACCCGAAACGCAAGCATTGCTGATGAGACCCGGAGTGGGCTTTATGCCGACTATATTGTTGAAGCTTGCCGGCACACGACCGGAACCGGCCGCATCGTTGGCAATGGAAAAGGACGAGAGGCCGGCTGCGACCGATACCGCCGAGCCGGAGCTCGACCCCCCTGAAATATAACGCTCGTCGAAAACCGAGGAGCAGGCGCCGTAGGGTGTGCGCATGCCGACGAGGCCGATGCCGAACTGGTCCATATTGGTCTTGCCGATCAAGATGGCGCCGGCATCGAACAGCCGCGTGATCGCCTGACCGCTGGAGGTGGCGATATAGGCGCTTTCCTTCAGCGCATTGGTGGTGGGCAGGCCGACGATGTCGTTGCAATCCTTGACGGAGAAGGGGATGCCCCAAAGCGGCTGGCCGTCATGCCCCTTGGCTTCAAGGGCTGCCGCCGCTGCCAGGGCATATTGCCGCGATACGAGATGGATCCAGACGTGGTCGTCGCCGCGCGAAGCGATACGGTCGTAGATGGCGGAAATGACCATGGTCGGCGTCAGGGCGCCGGTGGCATAGGCCTTGGTCAGTGTGTCGAGATCGAGACTGCCAGTTGCAGCAGACCAGTCTTGCTTGGACATCGCAGGTTCCTCAGATTTCTGTAAGGGCCACTTTTGCGGCGGCGGCGGAAGCAACGGTGCCGAACAGGCCATTGCCGAATGTGGTGATGCGCAATTGCGCGGCATGGCGCGTCTCGCTCGTGCCTTGGCAGGCGTCGGCAACGGCAAGGCACTCGAAACCCATATCGTTGGCGGTGCGTTGCGTGGCGTGAACCAGCCCGTCCGTCGGCAATCCGGCGATCAGAAGATTGCGGATACCACGAGCCTTCAGCTCGGCTTCAAGGGGCGTCCTGTAAAAGGCATTGTCGCCAGGATGATCGACCACCAGTGCTGAGTCTGGGAGAATGAGCTGTGGCGGAAAGTCCCAGCCGCCGGAGCCTTCGGCAGGCACGACATCGTCACCGTCCCGTCGGGCGACGCAGCGCGATGCCGCGACGAACAGGCCGCGGTCGAGGGCGACCGACAGCAGGTCCAGTGCCGTCGTAAAAGCCGGCGTGGCAGAAAGCGCGAAAATCGTCCCTTGCTGAAAGCCAAGCAGCAACAGGGCGGTATCAGCCGATGACCAATGCCCGTCGAATGGAAAGGAATACGGTTCTGCATCGATCTGGCGGAATGTTCTGGTGCCGCGGTCAGACATCGGCCTGCTCCAGCATGGTTTGGAAGGCGGCAAGGCAAGAGACGCCTCCCCAGCGGCCGCCAAAGGCTTTCAGAATCTCCAGCGTCGCCAGATGGTTCGGCGTTTCGACGGCGGCCGTGCAGTCCTCGAGCAGCACGCATTCGAAGCCGCGCTCGAAACCGTCGCGCATGGTTGACTGGACGCAGCAGTCCGAGGTGACGCCGGTGATAACCAGACGCGAGATGCCGAGGTTGCGTAGTTCCGCCTCAAGATCCGTTTGGTGAAAGGCAGATTTGCCGGGCTTGTCGATGATCAATTCCTCAGCTTCGGGAGCGAGTTCCGGGATAATCTGCCACCCCGGCTCGCCACGGACGAGGATCCGGCCCGTGGCGCCCATGTCGCCGATCCCCAGCCCATGGACGCGGGTGCGCCATTGTTTGTTGGCGGGGAGATCGGACAGATCAGGCAAATGCCCCTCGCGCGTGTGGATAACGGCGATGCCGGCGGTCCTTGCCGCGGCAAGTGCCTGGCCAATCGGCGGAATGACGGCGCGGGTGTTGGAAACGTCTTCGCCAAGCTGATCGATCCAGCCGCCGGGCGCGCAGAAATCGATCTGCATGTCGATGAGAATAATCGCCATCGCGCTTTTGACGGACGTGCCGCCACGTGGCCAGAAGCCTGATGCGGGATGTTTGCTCATAGCGCCATGCCTTTTTCCGCGTCGAAGATATGGATGGCCGAAGGATCGACCGAGAAGGTCAGCATATCGCCCGTCGTGACTGGATGACCGCTGTCGATCATCGAACGCAGGCGCGGACGGACGGACATCAGGTCCTTTTCCTCTTCGATGACGGTGGAATGGATCATGGTGGCATCCTGGACATCAAGATGAACCAGAAGCGTTGCGCCCAGGTCCTCGACAAACGCGGTTCGCGCCGAAATCGTGCCAACCCCGCCGGTATCGCCCGACCGCTTGAGTGCTTCGGGGCGGATGCCGACGATCACCTTGCGTCCAGGCACGATTTCGGCGCGCTCGCCTGTGGCACCGAGCGACAGGGTGAAAGCGCCCAGTTGGACCACAGGCTTTCCGTCTTTTGCCGCAATGGTCCCTTCGAGGAAATTGATCGGCGGCGAACCGATGAAGCTGGCAACGAACAGATTGACCGGATTGTCATAGAGACGGCGCGGCGTGTCGAGTTGCTGGAGGGTGCCCTTGTTCATCACGGCGACCCGGTGGCCCATCGTCATCGCCTCGACCTGATCGTGGGTGACATAGACGGTCGTCACAGCGCTCATGCGCTGCAGCTTGGCAATCTCTGCGCGCATCTGGCCGCGAAGGCGGGCGTCGAGATTGGAGAGCGGTTCGTCCATGAGAAAAGCATGGGGGGAGCGCACCAGAGCACGGCCCATGGCAACGCGCTGCCGCTGGCCGCCGGACAACCGGGCGGGCTTGCGATCCAGATAGTCGGTGAGTTCGAGCAGGGCCGCCGTCTCGCGCACTTTTTTCTCGATGATCTCGCGCTTGACGTTGCGAACCCTGAGACCGAAGGCGATGTTGTCGGCAACCGTCAGATGCGGATAGAGTGCATAGGACTGGAACACCATGGCTATGTCGCGGTCGCGCGGCGCCAGATCGTTGGCGACCTGTCCGTTGATGCGCAGTGTGCCGCCGGTGATGTCTTCAAGGCCGGCAATCATGCGCAGGGCCGTGGACTTTCCGCAGCCGGACGGCCCGACGAGAACCATGAATTCTCCATCGACGATATCGAGGTTCAGTCCATGCAGCGCGGAATGACCGCCCTCATAGGTTTTGGAAACATCCTCAAAGGAAATTTGGGCCATCGATCGGCTCCTATTGTACGCCGTTGGTCGCGCCCTGAACGAAGTAGCGGTTCAGGAACAGCGCCATCAGGACAATTGGAATGGTGGAGAAATGCGCCAAGGCACCGAGCGAGCCCCAGGTGACATCCTTGGTGCCGTAAGCGGTCAGCAGGGCCACGGAGATCGGCTTGGAATCGAGTGTCGTCAGGAACATCGGGTAGAGAAAGTCGTTCCAGGAAAACATCACGCAAAACAGCACGCAGGCGATGATGCCGGAGCGAACCGCCGGCACCGCGACCTTGAGAAACGCGCCGATCTGGGTACAGCCATCCGTAAGTGCCGCTTCTTCCATATCGCGCGGCAGGGCGCGGAAATAGGAAAACATCATCCAGGTCACAAAGGCGCAGTTGAGCATGGTGTTGATGATGATCACGGCCCACCAACTTCCGAGCAAGCCGATATCGCGCATCATCAGATAGAAGGGGATCAGCGCCGCAATGGCCGGAACCATGCGGATGGCGAGGAAGAAATAGGCGAAGAAATTGGCGTAGCGGGAACGCGAGCGGGCAAGGGAATAACCGGCGGGAACGCCAAGGAGCAGTGAAAGAACGGTGGTGCCGAGGCTGATCACGATGGAGGATCGCAACAGCGAGACGACATCGAAATAAGACAGTATCCCGCGAAACTGGTCCAGCGTGGGTTGGAAGCCGAGCTTCGGGGGAATGGAGAAGATCTGATTGGACGGCTTGTAGGCCGTGGTGATCAGCCAGAGGACGGGCAGCAGGAACAACACCGTGATGACCAGCACGGCTGTCCGCTCGAACACGATCTGACGTGTGGAGACCTTCGACATCGGCATTACTTCCCGTTGATCCGGACATCAGCACCGCGCACGACGAGCAGAAGCACGGCTGCCATGACGGCGATGAACAGCATGGTGATGTTGCCGATCGCCGAAGCGTAGCCGACGTTGAAGAACTGAAGTCCCTCCTTCACCGCCAGCACCATCAGCGTGTTGGTCGCATCGTTGGGGCCGCCGCCGGTCGTGACGAAGACGGAATCGAACACACGGAACGCGTCCATCATGCGCAGCATGAGCGCGAGGAAGATGGAAGGCAGCATCAGCGGCAGGATGAGGAGAGTGAAGCGCTGCAAGGCCGTGGCCCCGTCGGTGCGGCCTGCCTCCAGAACGTCGTTTGGCAGGGATTTGAGCCCGGCAAGCAGGATCAGCGCCATGAGCGGGGTCCATTCCCAGCAATCGATGAGGATCAGCACCCAGAGTGCCGTTCCCGCATCGGTGAGGAAGCCGGTTCGCGGACCGATGCCGGCGTCGGCTAGAAAATAGCCGACCAGCCCGTAGTCCGCGCCGAGAAGGGCCTTGAAGATGAGGCCGACGACCAGCGGCGTGATGGTGGCGGGAACGAGCAGAAAAGCCAGCGCGATGCGGTTGAAGCGACTGTCACGCCACAAAAGCAGCGCCAGTCCGAATCCGAGGATCAGCTGCAGGCTGACGCTGGCGATGGTGAATTGAAAGGTATTGGCGATCGCCTGGCGAGCGGAACGGTCCGAAAAGATTTCGACATAGTTTCCAAGGCCGACGAATTTGGTGCGGGCCGGACGCAGCAGATTGTAATTGAAGAAACTATACCAGACGCCCTGAGCCAGCGGCCAGACGCCCACGGCCAGCACATAAAGGACAGCCGGCGCCGCCATGAAGAAGAGGAAGAAACGGCGGCGATCGGAAAAACGGCGGCTTATCGGGAAGAGACCCATGCCGTATCGCCGCTGTCCGCCGGCGGCTTCGCCCGTGGCGAGGAATGGCTGGCTCATGTCGGTTTCATTCCTGACGTTTTGAACGCGATCCCCGTTCGTTTACCTTCTCCCCGCCTTTCGGCGGGGAGGCTGATCTTCGCTGGATCGAAGGAGGAAAGTCTAGAAAAGTTTCTTGGCTTCCGCCTGAGCCTCGTCCAGAGCTGCCTTCGGCTCGGCAGCGCCTGCCAAAACGGAGTTGACGGCGGCGCCGAGGATGTCCTGGATTTCCGGATATTCAGGGATGCGCGGACGATAGTCGCCATTGCCGTTTTCATAGGTCTTGGCGACGACAGGCAGGAAGTCGAATTTTGCTGTCAGGTCCGGATCGGTCATCTGGCTCTTGCGCATGAACGAACCGGCGCCTTCCAGATTGAATTCCTTGTGGATCTTCTTGCTAGTGAGCCATTTGATGAAGGTCCAGGCGGCTTCCTTCTGCTTCGCATCGATATCGGCATTGATCGCCATGCCCCAGCCGCCCACGCCGTATTGCGGCGAAACGCCGTTGGCGACCGGCGCGACGGCAATGCCGACCTTGCCGACGACGTTGGACGACGCCGGATCGGAATAGCCGGGAGCGCCGACTGACCACGTCTGCATCATGGCTGCAGCACCCTGCCGGAAACTTTCCTCGCGCCCGCCCCAATCATATTCGATGGCGCCGGGAGGCGCGGTCTCGACGAACAATTGCTTGTAGACGGCAAGGCTCTCGACGTTTTCGGGCGAGTTGAGCGCCGGCAGGCCATCCTTTCCAAGAATGGAGCCGCCCATCTGGTTGTTGTACTGCATCCAGTCCTGCGCGACCGCCGGACCCTTCTGGCCGTTGGCCACGAAGCCGTATTGCTTCTTGGACGGGTCGGTCAGCTTCTTGGCGTCCGACACCAACTCTTCCACGGTCTTCGGCACTGCGAGGCCGGCGGCCTCGAACAGGTCCTTGCGATAGGCAAGAACATTGGCGTAGGCGGCGAAGGGGAAGGCAACATAGTGGCCGTTGTACTGGCCAAGCGATTCAAGGATCACCGGATAGATGTCGTCGAGGTCGAGTTCCGCTGCATCGCGCTTGACCCAATCGGTCAAATCGACGGAATAGCCGTTTTCCGCATAGGCGCCGGCCCAGACGATGTCCATCGTCACGAGATCGTAGCCCTTGGTGTCCCCGACGAAATCGGCGGTCGTCTTGGTCAGCAACGTGCCGTAGTCCATGACTTCGACCTTCAGCTCGGCGCCGGTGTCTTCCTTGAATTTAGCGGCGAGCTTGGTCAGGACGCCGGCAAACGGATCGTTCTGCGAGGCAAGCGTAAGAGTGACGCCATCCAGCGGCTTGGCATGCGCAAAAGCTGTCGATGTCATCAGCGTCATAAGAGCGATGCTGAGCAGGCGAGTCGTCCGGGGCATCGGGAATTCGGAGATCATGGTCATGTGCTGCCAGCCTTTCCTACGAGATTGAAGATCTGACGCGAAGCTATCTAAGCTTGAGCAGCTGTCAAACAAAATTTCACATTAAACGCGCAAATATAACGAAACTGAACATTGATGATGAATAGTTCTGCGGACTGATTAAAGTTTCGGCATGACCTGCATTTTATAGCGGCATTTTTAAAGATTTCGCCCCGGTACCCCAGGAAATCGGGAGAAAAATCCCATGCTTAAGAAATGTACACCTTTTTGCGAGAAGCGAAGATCTCCATTCTAAGGAGCGGCGCTGATGGATTCCGTTGTTAATTGCCAGCTACAAATGCGGCAGTGAGAGGGAAAAATAACATAATCACACACTTTACAACTTTCCCGCAGTCACTATTCTCGCCTCAAGGTCGACGGGGAGCATGAATATGCAGAGCGCAACGGGCATTCCGGAGACGCCAGCAACTGATGCGCGCGGCGCACTTGCGGGGGACGCCCCACGAATTGCCGATGACGACGCCCTTACGCTGCTTGAAAAGCGTGTCCGGCTGGAACTGGCGGTTATCGAAACGCCCTTGCGGGATTGGATTCCCGAGCGGCGCGATGAAGATGGCCGTGTGATCAACGATGTGGTCATCGTCGGCGCCGGACTGTCCGGACTGTCGCTGGCCTTCGGGTTGATGCGCCAAGGCGTGACGCGCGTAAAGGTGATCGATGCGGCGCCCACAGGGCGGGAAGGACCCTGGCTCAACACGGCGCGGATGCGCACGTTGCGGTCTCCCAAGAATCTGACGGGTCCCGACCTTGGCGTGCCGTCGCTGACCTACCGCGCATGGCACGAAGCAAGGTATGGTGTGCAAAGCTGGGAAGCGCTCGACAAGATCGAGCGCGGTGACTGGATGGCCTATCTCGTCTGGTTTCGGGGCGTTGTCGGTATGCAGGTCGAAAACGGTGTGCGCCTCACCGGCATCGAGGCGTGCGACAATCATCTTGCCTTGCGTGTCGAAGAAGCCGGCGTTGAGCGCGTGATCGCCTGCCGCAAGGTCGTTCTGGCGACCGGCATGGATGGCGCTGGCGGTCTTAATGTACCAGCCGCTATCTCCGGCGCCCTGCCGCGCGAACGCTGGACGCACAGCGGAGAGGTCGTCGGTCTGGATTTTCTGTCCGGCAGGACGGTAGGCGTCATCGGGGCGGCGGCGTCGAGTTTCGACTGGGCGGTGGCAGCGCTCGAGGCCGGTGCAGCATCGGTGACCGTACTGGCGCGCTCGCGCAGCCTGCCGCGCACCGAAGTGCTCGACTGGTCGAATTTTGCCGGTTTTCTCAATCACTTCGCCGATCTGGACGACCTCAGTCGATACCGGTTTGCGCGCCGGATGTTCGCCTTCAGAACGCCGCCGACCACCGAGATGTTCGAGCGGGCAATGCGTTTCCCGGCATGCCGGCTCGTCATGGGTGCCCGGGTCGAAGCGCTGGGGATGCAGGATGAGCGTATCGCCGTGGCAACCGCTGCCGGCGATTTCGCCTTCGATCACCTGTTGCTCGGCACCGGATATAGCGTCGATCTCCGGCGCCGGCCGGAACTTCGCGGCATCGTCGATGCCGTGGCCACATGGAGCGACCGTTTCACCCCGCCGGAAGGCGAGGTCGATGGTGATCTTCTGGCCTATCCCTATCTCGGCCCTGCCTTCGAATTTCAGGAGAAGACGGCCGGGCAATGGCCGTTGCTGCGCGATATCCACATCTTCAACAGCGCGGCCGTCCCAAGCCTCGGACCGGTCTGCAACGGCATTACCGGGCTGAAATCGGGGATCCCACGGCTTGTTGCCGGTCTATGCCGCGGACTGTTCCTGCAGGATGCGGATCTGTTTTACCGGTCGCTCGACGCCTATGACAAAATCCATTTCGAGCCGCCACCGGCGTCTGGCAAGTCAGGCTAACCCAGATATCATTCGATGAGTCCGACCCGGCGTGCTGCGACGACACGATAGAGCGGATCGCCGGTGTGGCGGTATTCCTCGAGTGCCGAAAAGACGAGCGAGTGATCGTGCTCGTCGTCGGAGGCGACGGCGGCTGCGGCGATCGCCTCGTCAGGCGGGACTTGCAGCTTGCGCCAGGCGTCGAGCATCTCGGCACTGGGCAGATCCGGCATGCCGATCTTGGTGTAAAGCGACAGCACGACTTCCCAGAAATGAACTGCGAGGATTTGCGGTTTATCGAGATGGGGGCTGACAAGGCGCAGCCAATGGCTGCCGGTCAGAGCGTGAAGCGCCTCGAAGCTCATCGTACCCGCGTAAAGCGCCAGAGAGGCCTGGCGCATCCGGATCAGAAGATCGTCCGTTGGCGCAAGCCGCCCGAGGCGCTGCTGAAAAGCGGGTATATGGCCCACAGCTTCGATCCATTTCCACAAAAGCGTCGAGGAAACGGCAATGTTGCGGAAACTTGGTTCCGATTGCATCGAGAGGATCAGTTCGGCCGGGTCGTCTACGGTTGGGGAGCCGGCGAGTGGCGGCGGAAAGGCGAGATAGGTCGCGGCCCAGTAACCGAGCGCGATGCCGATCTCCGTTTCGTCACGGCGCAGGACGGCATAGGCAAGACGCATAAGGCCATGGGTGGCGGAGGCCGCCACGCCGGGGAAAAGCGCGGGCAGATGAAGACGGATGGCTTCGTTGCCACCAATCCTTGAAACGACGCCGGCGAAATAGTCGCGCAGATCGGTTTCCCGTTCGCGCTGGCCAACCGCCGAGCGCCAGGTCGCATCGGTGAGCGATGAAACAGCCGGTGGCGGAAAGGGCACTGCATGTGCGACTGTATAGTGACGAGCGTAGGCTTCCAGCCGTTCCGGCGCTGCCCCGAGCCTGCCCATGGCCTCCAGCACCATAGGCAGGTGATTGGCAAGATAATCCGGAAATTCGCCGCTGCGCCTGCCGACGTCTGCGATCAGCGGCCGCAATCGCGCACTGGCCCTCGGATGACGGTAGATGGCGCTTGGTGAATCAGGCTGGGTGTCGACAGTGATCTGAGGGTTTCGTTCCATCGTTTTCATCCATCCCCCCGCGCTATCGCGTTGTCCGTGCGGCGCAATTTCATCAGTCCATGCGAACGCCGCCGGTCACGTTGATGCCCTGTCCGGTCATGAAGCGGGCGCCGTCGGAGGCCAGGAAACGAACGACCACCGCTACGTCTTCCGGCTCCTCGATTCGTCCCATTGGCGTCAGCGTCACATATTCCTGACGCACCTCGTCTGGCGTCATGTTGCGAAGCCTGCCTTCCCAAACGATTTCACGCTCCTGCATGCTTGTGCGTACGAAGCCGGGGCAGACGGCATTGATGCGGATGCCGGAGGGAGCGAGCTCGCGTGCAAGCGCCTGCGTCCAGCCCAAAACCGCAAACTTACTGGCGGAATAATGTGCCAGCAGCGGCGCGCCGACCTTGCCCGCGAGCGAAGCGGTGTTGACGATGACGCCCTTGTTTCCTGCCGCCAGAAAATGGCGAACGACAATCTGGTTGCAGAGGAAAACACCCTTGGCGTTGACGTCCATGTTGAAGTCCCAGTCCTCGTCCGTCAGATCGATGGAGGCCTGCATGGTCGAAACGCCGGCATTGGCGCAAAGGATGTCGATGCCGCCCCGCTCGGCGATCACGGCATCCATCGCCGCCTGCACGGAGGCGCGATCGCGCACGTCGATGCTGCCGAAAAAAGCACTTTCGCCCAGTTCATCGGCGAGAGCAGCGGCGCGGTGACCATCGAGATCGAGGATCGTGACCCGCGCGCCTTCTGCGTGAAACGTTCTGGTAATTGCCGCGCCGATGCCTGATGCACCGCCGGTGACTACGACTGATTTTCCTACGAATTCCGACATGAAGCCCCTTGATCTCGCAAGCTTGGAAACGAGCGCCATTTAACGATTTTTCGCATCTTTGAACATTATATAACAAAAAACAACCTTTATTCACGCGTATGCCTGTGTTACGCACAAACAGCCGACATATCGCGACCCTGGCAGCAACCATCAGGAACGACGCGAGAACGGCCAGACGCTCTTTGGCAACCCGTTTACGGAAGCAAGCATGGAAAAAGGCCAACCTGCAGACACCGAGGTGGATCTTGAGCCGGATGCCGGTCCAAGCGAAGGCCGAACCGACCGGGTTCCGGCGGTGCTGCGACAGACGCATATCATTGCTTCATTCGAAAAGAACGGTTTCGTGTCGATCACGAGCCTTGCCGACGAGCTTGGCGTTTCCGGTATGACGGTACGCCGCGATCTCGATCTTTTGGGAAAGCGCGGACTGCTCGAACGCACGCATGGCGGTGCGGTCGCCGCAGGTCCGCTGGCGACGCTCGCCTTCGACGAGGAAGAGCCACCGTTCGAGCAGCGCATGCGCCGGCAAGCGGTGCAGAAATCCTCGATCGCCGAAGCAGCGGCGAAGCTGGTCGCCTCGGGCGAATCCGTCGGCCTCGATGTCGGCACATCCATCCTGGCGCTCGCGGGGGCCTTGGCGTCCCGGAGGGATCTGCGCGTTTTTACCAACAATCTGCGCGTCAGCATGCTGATGGCGGACGGAAAAAGCAACGTCTACATTCTGGGCGGGCAGGTACGCTGGCCAGAATATTCGGTGATTGGGCCGCAGGCGGTTGAAGCACTCAAGAGCCATTTCCTCGACAAAGTCTTCATCGGCGTTTCCGGTCTGGATCCAAGCGGCTTCTACGACTATTCGCCCGAGGATACCGAAGTCAAACGCGCCTTTATCGCGAATGCAGGCAGCGTGATCGTGCTGTGCGATTCATCCAAATTCGGACGCCGGGCCTTGTCGCGGATCGTCCCGCTTGAAAAGGTGAACATCCTTGTCACCGATGCGCCGCCCCCCGCCGATCTCGTCGCCGCATTGGGCGAGCGCGGTGTCCGGATCATCGTGGCCGCATGACGCGCTGATGCCAAGAGAGTGAGGATGTCACGTGGCGACACTTTTCTCCAATGGAAGGCTTGCCGAGGCCGGTCCGGTCGATATCAAGGTCCGCGATGGTCGGATAGAAGCGATATCGGCGGCCGGCACGGCGCCGGTCCAGGCCGGCGAAACGGTGGTCGATCTCGGTGGTCGGCTGGTCCTGCCGGGCTTGGTCGAGGGACATATCCATCTCGATACCAGCTTCTATGGTGGCAAATGGATTCCCCACAGGCCCTGCACCAACGGTTTCGACGTGCGCGAACGTGTCGCGTTCCAGCATGAGAACATGGCGATCGCCGAGCCGATGGACGTGCGCGCCCGCAAGCAGCTGGAGCTTTGCATCGCCAACGGCACGACTGCGATGCGCAGTCACGTCATGGTCGATGCCTCCGTGGGTCTCAGTTCGCTCGAAACGATCCTGACGGTCCGCGAGGAATATCGTAGCCTCATCGATCTCCAGCTTGTTGCCTTTCCGCAGAGCGGCATCCTGACAAGCCCCGGAACATCCGATCTCCTCGACAAGGCGATCGAGTTTGGCGCCGATCTGGTCGGAGGTCTGGATCCAGGAAGCTTCGACCGTGATATCGAAGGTCACCTTGCCGTAGTGTTCGGCGTGGCGGCGCGGCGCGGCGTCGATGTCGATATCCATCTGCATGACGCCGGTTCGCTCGGTGTCTTCACGATCGAGCAGATCTGTGCCCGAACCCGTGCGCTCGGCCTGGAGGGTCGCGTGGCCGTCAGCCATGCCTACGCTCTCGGCGACGTCGCTCCCGACATTGCGAAACGCGCAGCCGATGAACTGGCGCGCAGCGGTGTGTCGATCATGACCAATGCACCCGGCGCACAGTCGTTCCCCCCGGTCGCCTTGCTGCGCGCGGCGGGTGTCACGGTTTTCTCGGGAAGCGACAACATTCGCGATTCCTGGTGGCCCTATGGCGATGGCGACATGCTCGGCCGGGCGATGATGATCGGCTACCGTTCGGGATTCTATACCGATGAAGAACTGAATACGGTATTTGATGTGGTCACCGCCTCCGGTGCCAGGGCCTTGCGACTGGAGGGATACGGTCTGAAAATCGGCGCAAGGGCCGATTTCATTGTGCTTGAAGCGGAGCATGTAGCCGAGGCTGTCGTCTCGGTTCCAAGATCGCGCTCCGTCTATAAAGGCGGTCGGCTTGTCGCTCAGGACGGAAAACTTAATTAAGTACGGATACGCCTAAATAATGGCATCAGCCATCTGGGTCGGGGGCTCATCGATATGATCAACCATCGCAGGCCGGCGGTCGCGTCCGTGTCTACCTGCCACCGAATGCCAACCGTTGCCGGGTATGAACCGGTCGGCTTGCGCTGCAGGAGTTTCCGCACAATCCTCTCAATGCGAAAGTTGCAAAACCGGCACCACGATAGCCAAGCCGGAAGAGGTCCATTAGCGGGATACCCCAACAGAATGGTCACCCTTCTTCGGCAGGCCGGTGCCGTCGATCACCAGAAAGGCATCTGAAGCCCCGACAATCTTGTCGGCCTGCACTGCCAATTCCGCCTCAAGTGGACCGGCGTCCCAAATGCCATCAGCTCGCAGCTCTTCCTTCTGCCTGAGGCCGTCCCTCATCGAAAGCTTCCCCGGCTTGTCTTGCTGGCATCGCGACGTGACTCACTCGATAGTGGCCCGCCGGGACCTGCTCTTCAAAGAACTTCGAGATTGAGGCGATGCGCGGCGGTAGCGCCTGGTAAGGGGGGTAGTAGAGGGTCAGCCACAAGTCCGGCGGCGACCAGTCCCGCAAGACGTGGACGAGCCGTCCGGTCCGCAGATGCTCGGCCACATGGAATTTGGGCAGCATGGCGACCCCGACGCCGTCGGCCGCCATCCTCGCCAGCACCTCTCCGCTATTGGCGCTAAATGCCCGGCCCGCGGAAATCGTGGCGCTGCGACTGCCGTCCGATAGCGTCCAGGTCTCCCGATTGCTGTCACCGCTATAGGCCAGGCAATCGTCGGGAATGAGTTCGTTCGGATGCTTCATGTCGGAAAACCGGCTGCCCGGCGCTGCGACGAGGATACGGCGCACGACGCTGATCTTGCGCCAGATCGTGAACTTGTCCGAAGGGGCCGCGGAAATGCGGATTGCCAGGTCATAGTCGTCATCGATGATGTCAACGAGTCCATCCGCAAGCGAGATCTCGAAGCTGATCTTCGGGTAGCGTTCCTTGAATGCCGAGAGGATGGGCGGCAGGACCTGCTGGCCTAACCAGGTCGGCGCGCTGATTCGCAGGCGGCCATGATCCGCCTTGTGGGTATTCATCACGTCCTTGCGCGCATTGCCCAACGCCTGCACCGCCGGCTGTATCTGGGCGGCGAAGATCGCGCCGTCGGTCGTCAGCGACACCTGGCGCGTGGTCCGCACGAAGAGTTGAGAAAAGACTTATCTCTTACCGTTTCGCAGTTCTGCCATATATTTCAAAATATGAGAGTCCGGCGGACGATTGTGTGGCGTTTGGAGCTTTGGCGGTGGATGCCGTCAATCCTTGCTTTGCTGCTGACGTTGTTCTCGGCTTTGGGCCCGGCGACGCCCGCATCTGAAACTGAGCGTGTCGCTATAGTCCTGAAGATGAACGGGGCGATTGGCCCGGCGACGGCCGACTATGTAAGACGCGGCCTTCAACGGGCCAGTGAACGTGGCGCCAGCCTGGTTGTCCTGCAGATCGACACGCCCGGCGGTCTCGACACGTCGATGCGCGACATCATTCGTGCGATCCTTGCCTCCTCGATACCGGTCGCGAGTTTCGTTGCACCCAGCGGAGCACGAGCCGCCAGCGCCGGCACCTATATTCTTTACGCAAGCCATATCGCGGCAATGGCACCGGGCACCAATCTGGGTGCGGCGACGCCGATCGCACTTGGCGGCCAACCATCCGATGGTGACCGGAACGACAGCCCTGATACGACTGGCAAGCAGCGGCAAGTGCCGCGCGATGCCGGCGAGGCGAAGGCGATCAACGATGCGGCGGCCTATATCCGCGGGCTTGCGGAACTGCGCAATCGCAACGCCGACTGGGCGGAGCGCGCCGTGCGCGAGGCCGCGAGCCTTTCCTCCGCCGCAGCTCTGCGTGAGAAGGTCATAGATTTCGTGGCGACCGATATAAACGATCTGCTGGCACAGGCGCAGGGCCGGGTCGTGCGGGTCGGTCAAACGGATGTCCGGCTCGAAACATCGGGCCTCATCGTCCAGGAACTTGAACCGGACTGGCGAACCCGCCTGCTTTCGGTGATCACCGATCCGAACATCGCGCTGATCTTGATGATGGTCGGTATCTACGGCCTGATCTTTGAATTTCTGACGCCCGGGACGCTGGTGCCGGGAACGATCGGCGGCATCTGCCTGCTGCTTGGTCTCTATGCTCTGGCCTTGCTGCCGGTGAGTTTTGCGGGCCTCGGGCTGATCATTCTCGGCGTGGGTCTGACGGTGGCCGAGGCGCATTCGCCGTCCTTCGGCGCACTCGGCGTGGGCGGCGGCATCGCACTGGTGCTCGGCGCTACCATCTTGTTCGACACGGACATACCCGGGCTTAAGGTTTCCTGGTCGGTGCTTGGCGCAATCGCCGTCGCCTGCCTTGCTCTTAGCCTTGTCATTGCCCGTCTCGCCTTCATCTCGCGCTGGCACGATGTCGTCACCGGCGGCGAGCAGATGATCGGAATTTCAGGCAAGGTCGACAGCTGGACGGGCATCTCGGGCTACGTCATCGCCCATGGCGAGCGCTGGAAGGCCGTTTCAACTGAGCCGCTTGCCGCTGGCGACCGCGTGAAAGTGACCGGCCGGGATGGGTTGACGCTCGAAGTGGTCCGCAGTTCGCAGGAGGCCTGACGGCCTTCAGAATGCAGGAGGAAAAGTCATGGGCATGTTTGCAGATCTCGCCTTCTATCTTGTGATCATCTTTATTCTGCTCGTCGTCGTCGCATCTGCGATCAAGATCCTGCGGGAATACGAACGCGGCGTGGTTTTCACGCTTGGCCGTTTCACCGGTGTCAAGGGGCCCGGCTTGATCCTGCTCATCCCCTATGTCCAGCAGATGATGCGGGTCGACCTGCGCACGCGGGTACTCGACGTGCCCGGCCAGGATGTCATTTCGCATGACAATGTTTCGGTCCGCGTCAGCGCGGTGATCTATTTCAGGGTCGTCGATCCCGAGAGGTCGACGATCCAGGTCGAGGACTTCATGATGGCGACGAGCCAGCTCGCCCAGACGACACTGCGCTCGGTGCTCGGCAAGCATGACCTCGACGAGATGCTGGCGGAACGCGACAGGCTCAACATCGACATTCAGGAAATCCTCGACGCCCAGACCGATGCCTGGGGCATCAAGGTCGCCAATGTGGAGATCAAACATGTCGACATCAACGAATCGATGATCCGCGCAATTGCCCGTCAGGCAGAAGCCGAGCGCGAGCGGCGCGCCAAGATCATCAATGCAGAAGGCGAACAGCAGGCTGCAGCCAAACTGCTTGAAGCAGCCGAGATCCTCGCCAGGCAACCCGAGGCCATGCAACTTCGTTATTTGAGTACATTGAACGTCATCGCCGGCGAAAAGACCTCGACGATCATATTTCCTTTTCCGATGGAGTTCGGCAATTTGATGCCGCCCAAACCGGACCGATGACGACGCCTTGAATGCGTTGTTTTTGCCGATGTAGCGATGGTCCTGCGGTCAAGGTGTCAGCTAAGAAGCGCGTTTGAGATCTTCATCAGAATGGAAGGGAGTGACCAATGAGTCGGTCCTTCAAGATCGGGACGATCGGCGGCACGGCAGTACGCGTTCACATCACCTTCGCGCTCCTGCTCGTCTGGATATGGCTTGCGCATTATCGCATCGGCGGCGCGCCGGCGGCCTGGGAAGGCATTGCCTTCATTCTCTCCGTCTTTGCCTGCGTCGTGTTACACGAGTTCGGCTATATTGCCGCTACGCGCTACTTCGGGATCAAAACGCCGGATATTACCTTGCCGCCGATCGGTGATATAATTCGCCTCGTTCAATTCGAGACCGAATCGCCAAGCACCGCGACAGCACCTAATGATAGGAGCGCCTTGAACGGGATCGAACCGGCGTTGGCTAATCGTAAAGCACCTGATAGATCATAGACCGCCGAGTATGAGGTCTTGGCACCATCTTCAAAGAGAACCCTCGGACCGGACTGGAGAGCTTTTGATGGGCTGGAAAATACCGAAGATCGAATACGTGAATGGCTATAAGATCGTTGAAGTTGAAGGGCCTACATTCAAAGTCTACGACGACGACCGTCAGCTGGGGGACGATTTCCCCTATCCCGGCGAAGCTGCTGCTTACGCAACCTCTTTGCCAAAACGGGATCATCCACGCAGCTAGGCGAGAAGCCACGGAAGATCATTGAAAAACCCTTTATGGCAGCCTTACCGAATGCGGAACAAGATTTGACCAGCTCCCAACCTTCTTCACCGCTGGAACTGCTTGGGTGGTCTGAGTTCTTCGCGGACCAGGTCCAGCCCAGCGAAGCGGACTTGATCCCCAGACGCGTCGCTTCAGTTCACCGAGCACGCATCGAGGCGATCGATGTCACCGGACCGGTCGGACTGGAATTTCCAGCCAATACCAATACTGGTGACTACGCGGTGGGCGACTGGGTTCTTGCCGATCCAATGAGTGACATGCTTATCAGACGTCTCGACCGAAAAAGCGTCTTTCAACGACGCCCGGAAGGCGGACGTGGCCAGCAACTTGTTGCCGCCAACGTCGACACCCTGTTGATCGTGACCTCGTGCAACGCCGATTTTAATCTTGCTCGGCTGGAACGTTACCTGATCATGGCCAACCAGGCCGGGAGCAATCCGGTGATTGTACTGACGAAGGCTGACACCGCGGAAGATGCCGGCATGTTCCAGGCGCAAGCCGAGGCTTTGCAGCGTGACCTGCCTGTCATTGCCTTGAATGGGCGCTCCGCGGACGCCGTTTCCCTGTTGAGGCCCTGGTGCGGCGTTGGCCAGACGGTTGCGCTGGTGGGATCCTCTGGTGTCGGAAAATCAACGCTGGTGAACACCATGACTGGTCCTGAATCTGACACAAAGCAAAAAACAGGCACTATCCGCGAATATGACGCGCAGGGCCGACACACAACCACGGCGCGATCTCTGCATGCAATTTCAGGCGGCGGCTGGGTCATCGATACACCCGGAATAAGAACGCTCTACGTGAGTGATGTCGCCGACGGTATAGACACCCTCTTTGCTGAAATAACCGAACTGGCGCCGCTTTGCCGCTTTCGCGATTGCACCCATGCCCATGAACCGGGGTGCGCGGTTCAGGCAGCTGTCGCAAGCGGTGCCCTGGTCGCCGATCGCCTGGAACGCTGGCGGAATCTGCTTGCAGAAAACCGCGACCGAACACCGGTCGTGAGCGGACCCCGCGGCAACAAGATCGTTCGCAAGAAGAAATATTGAAAGTGTTGAACGTTTGCGACGCTGCTCATCGGCGGCAGCCACGATCCGCCACCTGAATTGGCTGGGCTGTGGTGATAGCGTCAGCACTCAATGAGTGGGATTGCGGTCAAAAAGAAGACCTTGCAAGCGGCCGCTCCCGCTTGTGAGGGATATGTCTTTGAACAACCGCGATATGAGGCGCGGTCGCAATCCTTGCCTCTCATCGATGAGGAGGAATGACATCCTCTTTATCTCGATCGTGATCACGCCTGCATTGTCATGGCGACGATAATTCCCGGAATCGATCGCATGGAATCCATTTTCCACCGCCCAGGCGGCTATCATATCCGCGTTCATCAAGGTCCTGCTTTAGGAGATGCGGACGTGCTTTCTCTAGCTGTCCCGCTCGTGCAAATCGCTTTGCAGTCCTACGGATACCGTAACTGAAACGCTCTAATCCAGCCAAATCCGTCGAAGATTACAGTTCCCGCTTAGGTGTTGCGAGAAAGACTCGGAGCAATCGTTGTCAATCGGCACGACTCAACCGAGGCCCCGCCCGTTTAGTGCTCTTGAAGGGATCTGAACCGGCGACTTTGATTTATGGAACCCATGTAGATGCTGGCACAGTGGCGGTGGAGCAGATCGGCTAATTCAGCGTCTGCAATCTGTCGGTTCTCTACACTGATGCTCGTGCCGAGCGACCCAACAAAGGAAAATCGAGAGGCAAAAGTCGTGCACCTACAAGCGTGCCGTGACGGGCCGCATTGACAGCGAGTTCATGGAGTACAAGCGCGAGTCGCTGGACAACCGGCGCCGGCAGACTCATATCCGGACCGCTGAAAGAAGCTCGTGCTGCGGAGAATGGTGTCACCTGCAGGCGCATGAGTTCTTCAACATCGACGCTGCAGTGCGCTGGTGGTGGAAGACATGTTCCCCTCGCCGACCGGCTTCGACCGCGACGTGCTGCCGAAGAGGTTCCGAAAGGAGCACATAATCCGGAAGCTGGTCGCGCCTCTCGAGGTCCTGATTGGCGTAGCGTTGACGATCGCTGGTCGAGCGTCACGACATTAGCAGCGATGCGATCGCCTGCGTTATCGCCGCCGGCGCCCTTCGCGGGCGCTCGTGAAGATTACAAGGATCGCGCCTTTCCAAAAGTCGACCGAGCGAGGGATCACGAAGAATGTCAAGCAAAACCACCTGCTCCGTCGCATCTCCTCAGAAACAAGTTTTGATCTCCAGCCCTGTGAGGTATTCATCACAGATCCAAAAGCGCTGTTCTGCTTCGAAGCGTCAATCCCCGGAGTTGCATCATGAAAATTGCGCCGCAGCAGCGGATCTATGTCTGCTTCTTTCTCTTCGCCGTGTCGCTGGGGGCGCTGCTGTCGAGGATGCCGGATTTGCAGGTTGCGCTTGGCGTCGATAAGTCCGAGCTTGGGTTGACGTTGATAGGGGCTGCGATCGGCGCCTTGATTTCGTTGACTTTGTCTTCGCCCTTGATCGCCCGGCTCGGCGCGCGGACGACGGCGTTCATTACAGTTCTCGGCACATCCGCGCTGCTGTCGCTGGTGCCATGGATCGGTGCTGCGCCGGCCGTATTCTGTTTGCTTTTCGTCGAAGGGCTGCTCGCCGGGGCGCTAGAGATCAATCTCAATGTCGAGATCGACCGCATCGAAGCGCAGCTGGGACGCGGCGTGATGAACAGAGCCCATGGCTTCTGGAGCCTCGGCTTCTTCGTCACGGCGCTTGTCTCTTCGGTAGTCCGCCAAGCCGGTATCTCGATGCAGCTACATCTCGCCGTGACCTTTGTTGTGGTCCTTGTCATCGGCATCTGGGCGATCGCCGGCATGCGCAATGCGCCAGCGCGGATCACTTTGGACGAAGGCAAGGCGCCGCCGGTAGCGCTTCCTACCTGGGGGCTAATGCCGCTCTGCGTAATCGGCATCGCCGCCTTTCTCGTCGAAGGTGCCGGGATCGACTGGTCGGCGATCTATATGCGCGACGTGTTTTCAGTCGAGCCCTTCATCGGCGGACTGGGATTGACACTCTTTACCTTTTGCATGGCGCTGGCGCGCCTGTTCGTTGATCCGCTGGTCGATCGGTTTGGCGCGCGGGCCGTCGCCACGATGCTGCTTGTTCTTTCGGCGATTGGCATCTGCGCCGTCTGGGGCGCACCGCATGCCTATGTCGCACTGGCGGGCTTCGCCTTGATGGGCGCCGGCTGCAGCGCGGTCTATCCCCTCGCCGTCTCGGCGGCGGCCCAGCGTACTGATCGCGCGGCGTATCTCAACGTCGCCGCTCTCGGCCAGATGACCTTCGTCGTCTTCTTCCTGGCGCCGCCGCTGCTCGGTTTAATTGCCGAACATGCAGGCATCAGGACATCCTATCTCGCCTGCCTTCCGCTGATCATCTACGCGCTCTTTTCGGTCAAGGCGCTTGCCACGCGCCGGACTGCCGGCGGCGGTAGCGTTGCAACTGTTCGGAGCGTCAACGGATGACGGATTGTGCTGCCGGTCTCTGGCCGCGATTGGTTGAGCGAAAAGCCCACCTGTAATCCGGCCTGGCGGTGACTTTTTGCCGAATTTGCAGACGAACGGTGGTCTTGAAAGGATTCGAACCGTCGACCTACCGCTCACTTTCGACAGCTGCCGAAAAGGCAGCCTTTGCTGCGTAACGTTGATTTATGGATGCCAGCCAATTGCGACGCGTTACATCTCTGGCTATTGCTCGGTTACGCGGCACAGGAAATGTGAAGTGTAGCGCGATTCAAACGGTCTCTAACGAGGCGCTGCCGACCTAGACTTCATGACCGACCAGAAGAGCTTGCCGGGAACTCGTTGGGAAATGGACAGCTTGTAGCTCTTGCTACCGTCGCCAGGAAGCCGACCAGCAGAAAGGCGATCACCGCACCGATGAAGGCGCCGCTCGACAGGCCGAGAACAGGGACGTCAAGCTCCCATCACGGCTGAACATATCGTTGAATTAGCCAATGGTATGAAAAGGCGGACTGTCCGCCTTGAACAGGTTCGAACTAGCGGCCCCTTGGTGGACAATAGAAGCTGTTGAAAAGCCAGGTCCGTCGGGTGCAGCAATAGCCCTTTCGAAAACCTTTTAAAAACAAACTCAGTTCATTCGATTACCGATATAAACGCCGGGACCTGTTGTTCAAAGAACTTCGAGAACGAGGCAATTCGGGGCGGCAGCACCTGATACGGGGGGTAGTACAGGGTCAACCATAAGTCTGGCGGCGCCCAGTCCCGCAGGACGTGGACGAGCCGTCCGGTCCGCAGATGCTCGGCCACATGGAACTTGGGCAGCATGGCGACCCCGACGCCGTCGGCCGCCATCCTCGCCAGCACCTCTCCGCTATTGGCGCTGAATGCCCGGCCCGCGGAAATCGTGGCGCTGCCACTGCCGTCCGATAGCGTCCAGGTCTCCCGCTTGCTGTCACCGCTATAGGCCAGGCAATCGTCGGGAATGAGTTCGTTCGGATGCTTCATGTCGGAAAACCGGCTGCCCGGCGCTGCGACGAGGATACGGCGCACGACGCTGATCTTGCGCCAGATCGTGAACTTGTCCGAAGGGGCCGCGGAAATGCGGATTGCCAGGTCATAGTCGTCATCGATGATGTCAACGAGTCCATCCGCAAGCGAGATCTCGAAGCTGATCTTCGGGTAGCGTTCCTTGAATGCCGAGAGGATGGGCGGCAGGACCTGCTGGCCTAACCAGGTCGGCGCGCTGATTCGCAGGCGGCCATGATCCGCCTTGTGGGTATTCATCACGTCCTTGCGCGCATTGTCCAACGCCTGCACCGCCGGCTGTATCTGGGCGGCGAAGATCGCGCCATCGGTCGTCAGCGACACCTGGCGTGTGGTCCGCACGAAGAGTTGTACGCCAAGGTCTTCTTCCAGGGCCGCGATCGCCCGCGTAACGGCTGCGGGGGTCATATCGAGCTCGCGCGCGACCTGCGCAAAATTCCGCTTCTCAGCGGCCAGCAGAAAGGTCCGAAGCAGCTTGTAGTCGTTCATTGATTATTTCACCCAAGGCAATTCACTGACAATTATTATTGCAATTCCGACCGATGATCAACGGGCGTAGGTTTTCAATCACACCAGACAAACCAACGCAGCCGCGGAAGGGCGAGCATTATGATCAAGGATATCAAGGGACTGCATCACATCACGTCGATGGCATCGGATGCCCGCCAGAACAACGCGTTCTTCACGGACACGCTCGGCCTGCGCCGCGTCAAAAAGACCGTGAATTTCGACGACCCCAACGTCTACCACCTCTATTACGGTGATGAGGCCGGCGCCCCCGGCTCCGTCATGACCTACTTCCCTTTTCCCGACGTGATGCGCGGCCGCCCAGGCGTTGGCGAAGTCAGCGAAACGCAGTTCGCAGTGCCTAAGGGCTCACTCTCGTTCTGGCAGGATCGCCTGCCGGCAAAGGGAGCCGTCAACCTGCATACCGACACTGCCTTCGGCGCTGCCCGCCTCCTGTTCAAAGGGCCGGACGGCGAAGGGTTTGCCCTTGTCGAAACGGAAAACGATGGCCGCAAGGCCTGGAATGGCGCCGGCATCGACGAAAGCGTCGGCATCCGCGGCTTCACCGGTGCCAAGTTCCGCCTGCATGACGCCGCTGCCACGTCCGAACTGCTCGGTTTCATGGGCTACCAGCGCGCCGAAACGGATGGTGACGTCACCCGCTTCATCATCCCCGGCGGCAATGGTGCGGACACGATCGACCTCGAGATCCTTCCGAAAACGCCCTTCGCAAGGCAGGGCGCAGGTTCGGTGCACCACATCGCTTTCGCTGTCGAGAACCGCGCAAAGCAGCTCGAAGTCCGCAAGGCCCTGATGGATACAGGATACCAGGTGACACCTGTCATCGACCGCGATTACTTCTGGGCTATCTACTTCCGGACACCCGGCGGCGTCCTGTTCGAAATCGCCACGAACGAACCCGGTTTCGACCGCGATGAAGATACGGCACACCTCGGCGAGGTTTTGAAGTTGCCGGCACGGTACGAGCCTTATCGTGACCAGATCGAGGCCGGGCTGACACCGCTCGCCGCCTGACGTCGCTTTCCAACAATAAGGCGGCATAACTTTCAAGACGTGCCGCCTTCCCTGCCCCATTACCTACCTTCAACCCAGTCAAAGGAAGACACGAGATGTCCAGCAAGCTTCAGGTCCTCACCCCGCAGAACAGTCAGATCATCTTCATCGACCAGCAGCCGCAGATGGCCTTCGGCGTTCAGTCGATCGACCGCCAGGTCTTGAAGAACAACGTCGTCGGTCTTGCCAAGGCAGCGAGGATCTTCAACATCCCGACCACCATCACCACCGTCGAGACCGACAGCTTCTCGGGCAACACTTTCCCGGAACTGCTCGCTGTCGTCCCGGACAATGATATCCTTGAGCGCACGTCGATGAATTCCTGGGACGACCAGAACGTCCGCGACGCGCTTGCCAAGCACGCTGCCGATGGCCGCAAGAAGATTGTCGTCGCTGGCCTCTGGACGGAGGTTTGCAACACGACCTTCGCGCTCTCCTGCATGAGCGATACCGACTACGAAATCTATATGGTTGCGGATGCTTCCGGCGGCACGTCCGTCGACGCGCACAAATACGCGATGGACCGCATGGTGCAGGCCGGCGTCGTTCCGGTTACCTGGCAGCAGGTCCTGCTCGAATGGCAGCGCGACTGGGCCCGCAAGGAAACCTACGACGCGGTCACGTCGCTGGTGAAGGAGCATTCCGGCGCTTACGGCATGGGCATCGATTATGCTGTTACGCATGTCCACGGTGGTGCCGAACGCGTCAAGCATGGCAAGCGGATCGGTCCGAACCCTGCCAAGTAAACTGTCAATCACTCCGGCAGGCTGCGTCCTGCCGGAGTGATTTTCTTTCACCACGCGAGGTTCCCCCATGAAACTCTATCTTCTGTCACTCGGTGCCGGCCTGCTGGTGGGCGTGATCTACAGCCTGCTCAATGTCCGCTCGCCTGCTCCGCCTGTCGTCGCGCTCATCGGGCTGCTCGGCATCCTTGTCGGCGAGCAGCTCGTGCCACTGGCTAAGAGCATTTGGGCTCGCGAGCCTGCCGCCGTCTCCTGGCTTCATCAGGTCAAGCCGCACATGTTCGGTCACCTACCGAAGGGTGGGAAAAACGTGGTGGCGGTGAACCCACTCCATGAAGATTCAACATCGGGAAAAAGCTGATGACGACGCGCCGCACATTCTTGGGCGCAGCATCGAGCCTCGCCTTTTCAAACTTGTTTTCACCGGCCAATGCCGCCGATCCCAACAAGACCGGAGCCGCCTCCATGTACGCAGACATCGTTCTTCACAATGGATTAATCACGACGCTTGATCGCGCAAATCCGAACGCCACCGCAATCGCCGTCAAGGACGGCCTATTCATCGACGTGGGTACCGACCGCGACGTCATCGCGCTTGCCGGGCCCGATACGAAGATCGTCGATCTCAAGGGCAAGCGTGTACTGCCTGGTCTGATCGACAACCACACCCACGTTGTGCGGGGCGGTCTCAACTTCAACATGGAGCTCCGCTGGGACGGCGTCCGCTCGCTCGCCGATGCGATGGACATGCTGAAACGACAGGTCGTCATCACGCCTGCCCCACAATGGGTGCGTGTCGTCGGCGGCTTCACCGAACATCAGTTCGCCGAAAAACGCCTCCCAACGATCGACGAGATCAATGCTATTGCACCCGATACGCCTGTCTTTCTGCTGCATCTCTATGACCGCGCACTGCTCAACGGTGCTGCCCTTCGTGCCGTCGGCTATACCAAGGACACGCCGAACCCTCCGGGCGGCGAGATCACCCGCGACGCCAACGGCAATCCGACGGGCCTTTTGCTCGCCAAGCCGAATGCCGGCATTCTCTATTCGACTTTGTCGAAAGGCCCCAAGCTTCCGTTCGAATATCAAGTCAATTCCACGCGCCACTTCATGAGGGAACTGAACCGGTTGGGAATCACCGGCGTCATCGATGCCGGCGGCGGATTTCAGAATTACCCGGACGACTATGCGGTGATCCAGAAGCTCTCGGACGAGGACCAGCTTACGGTACGTCTGGCCTACAATCTCTTTACGCAGAAGCCGAAGGAAGAGAAGCAGGATTTCCTCAACTGGACGCAGTCGGTCAAATACAAGCAGGGCAACGATTATTTCCGTCACAACGGCGCCGGCGAGATGCTGGTGTTTTCCGCCGCGGACTTCGAAGATTTTCGCCAGCCCCGCCCGGACATGCCGCCGGAAATGGAAGGCGAACTGGAGGACGTCGTTCGAGTCCTCGCCGAAAACCGCTGGCCTTGGCGGCTTCACGCCACCTATGACGAAACGATCAGCCGCTCGCTCGATGTGTTCGAGAAGGTCAATAGGGATATCCCGCTCGAAGGCCTGAACTGGTTCTTCGACCATGCCGAGACGATTTCCGATCGCTCGATCGACCGGATCGCAGCGCTCGGTGGCGGCATCGCCACGCAGCACCGCATGGCCTATCAGGGTGAATATTTTGTCGAGCGATACGGCCACGGCGTTGCAGAAGCGACACCGCCGATCAGGCGCATGCTCGATAAGGGCATCAACGTCTCTGCCGGCACGGATGCGACCCGCGTCGCCTCCTATAATCCCTGGGTCTCGCTCTCCTGGATGGTCACTGGCAAGACCGTCGGCGGCATGCAGCTCTATCCCCGCGTCAATTGCCTCGACCGTGAAACGGCACTGCGGATGTGGACGGAGAAGGTCACCTGGTTCTCTAACGAGGAAGGCAAGAAGGGCCGGATCGAAAAGGGCCAGTTCGCCGACCTCGTCGTGCCGGACAAGGACTTCTTCGCCTGCGCCGAAGACGAGATCTCCTTCCTGACCTCCGATCTGACTATGGTTGGCGGCAAGATCGTCTATGGTGCTGGCGACTTCAAGTCACTCGATGAGAACGTCGTGCCGCCCGCCATGCCGGACTGGTCTCCCGTGCGCACGTTCGGCGGCTACGCGGCATGGGGCGAACCGCAGGGCGCAGGCATGAACTCCTTGCGCCGCACCGCGATCTCGACCTGCGGCTGCGCCAGTTCCTGCAACGTCCATGGTCACGACCATGCCGGCGCCTGGACATCGAAGCTGCCGATTGCCGATCTCAAGGGCTTCTTCGGCGCGCTTGGTTGTGCCTGCTGGGCCGTGTGACACCACGCAGTATCGCGCCCGCATTGAGTGGGCAGCGCTCTCCGCTGCCCACTTCGCTCTATCAAATCATTTATTGCGATAATCGCAATTAAATCGAAATAATTGATGCAATTGTTGGCGGCAATCTTTCTGGCCAATATCGCTCCACCAGCGGCAAACAAAAGCCGCTTGTTTCGATCGACGACACGACAGGAGCAGACATGATTGACCAATTTTCGTCCACCCACCGCAGGGGCTCGCTTCTTGCGCGGATCATCGCTGCACCGGCAACGTGGTCCACTGCCCTTCTGGCTCTCTGCGCGGCTTATATCCAGGGGCCAATTACCAAGATCTTTGATTTCAACAGCGCGGTCGCTGAAATGAACCATTTCGGCCTGCATCCGGCGGCATTCTTCGCAGTCGCCGTTATCGCCTTCGAATTGGCGGCCTCGGCCATGGTGGTGTCGGGGATCCTTCGCTGGGCAGGTGCGCTGGCGCTCGCCGCGTTCACGCTCCTTGCCACCCTTGTCGCCCTTCGTTTCTGGGAGTTGCCCGCAGGCATGGACCGCATGATGGCAACCAACGCCTTCTTCGAACATCTCGGACTTGCTGGCGCTTTCATCATTGTCGCGGCAATTGATTTGACCAGGGGAGCAGGCAAATGAGCACTACCAAATCCTCCGGGGGCAGCTTTGCTCCCCTTGCCCAGCCAGTCTTCGCAGTTCTTTGGGCTGCAACCGTCCTCGGCAATACCGGCAGCTTTATGCGCGATGTCGCCAGTTCCTGGCTCATGACTGATCTATCGGCCTCGCCGGCCGCCGTCGCTCTGGTGCAGGCGGCCGGAACCCTGCCGATCTTCCTCCTGGCAATACCTGCGGGCGTGCTCACCGATATTCTCGATCGCCGCAAGTTCCTGATCGCCGTGCAGATCTTGCTCGCGTCAGTCAGCGTAAGTCTCATGGTCCTGGCAAATACCGGCATGCTTTCGGTCAGTGCGCTGATCGGCCTGACCTTCCTTGGCGGCATCGGCGCCGCGTTGATGGGGCCGACCTGGCAAGCGATCGTGCCGGAACTGGTGAAGAGAGAAGACGTCAAGAGCGCCGTCGCCCTCAACTCGCTCGGCATCAATATCGCCCGGTCGATCGGGCCGGCCGCCGGGGGGCTTCTCCTTGCTGCCTTCGGCGCGGGCGTCACCTATGGCGCGGATGTTGCGAGCTATCTCGTCGTCATCGCGGCGCTCGTCTGGTGGCCGCGGGCAAAGAACGCAAATGATGCGCTGGCTGAAAGCTTCTTCGGCGCGTTCCGTGCAGGCCTGCGCTACACCCGCGCCAGCAAGCCCTTGCATGTCGTACTTTTGCGCGCGGCGATCTTCTTTGCCTTCGCCAGTGCCGTCTGGGCACTCCTGCCGCTCGTCGCCCGAGAATTGCTCGGCGGTGACGCAGGATTCTACGGTATCCTGCTTGGCGCCGTTGGCGCCGGCGCGATCGGCGGCGCATTGCTCATGCCTAAACTGCGCGAACGCTTGAATGCCGATGGCCTGCTTCTAGGGGCCGCTGTTATCACAGCACTCGTCATGGGCGCTTTGTCGCTCGCGCCGCCAAAATGGGTTGCCATCATCGTCCTGCTCTTTCTCGGAGGCGCATGGATCACCGCCCTGACCACGCTGAATGGCGCAGCGCAGGCCGTGCTTCCGAACTGGGTCCGCGGTCGCGGCCTGGCGGTCTATCTTACCGTCTTCAATGGTGCGATGACGGCAGGTAGCCTTGGCTGGGGTGCCGTTGGTGAAGCTGCCGGGGTGCCGGGAGCGCTGATGATCGGCGCGGTTGGACTGCTCATTGCGGGCTTCATCATGCATCGCTTAAAGCTGCCGGCCGGCGACGCGGATATGGTGCCGTCCAATCACTGGCCAGAACCATTGGTCGCAGAGCCTATCGCCCACGACCGCGGACCTGTTCTGATCCTCATCGAATACCATGTCGAAAAACATCATCGCACAGCCTTCCTGCATGCGCTGGATGAGATGTCCCACGAGCGGCGGCGGGACGGCGCCTACGGATGGGGGGTGACGGAAGACTCCGCCGATCCGCAAAAGATCGTCGAATGGTTCATGGTCGAATCCTGGGCAGAGCATCTGCGCCAGCACAAGCGGGTTTCAAATGCCGATGCTGACCTGCAAGGCCAGGTCCTCGCCTATCACTCAGGAACGGATAAGCCGGTCGTCCGGCATTTCCTCACAATCAACCGGCCGGGGGCCGCCTAGCAACGCGGGAGAGCGGCATCCACCACTACCCTCGAATCATAGCCATCAAAGGATCACGGTACGCGACAATGACCGAGAACTTCCCCTCCATCACCCGCCGCAGCGCATTGCTTTCCGGAGCCGCTGCCGCAGTCGCCATGGTAGTTCCCACAGCGTTTGGCCTGGCGGCCAACGGTGCTTCGACCACCACCCCAGCCAAAGGAGATAATACAATGGGCTATATCACCACCAAGGACGGCGTCGAAATCTTCTACAAGGATTGGGGTCCGAAGGATGCCCAGCCGATCGTCTTCCACCATGGCTGGCCGCTCTCCTCGGACGATTGGGATGCGCAGATGCTGTTCTTCCTGGCAAAGGGCTTCCGCGTCGTCGCCCATGACCGCCGTGGTCACGGCCGCTCTGCTCAAGTTTCTGACGGTCACGACATGGACCACTATGCCGCCGATGCCTTCGCCGTCGTCGAAGCGCTCGATCTGAAGAATGCCGTTCATATCGGCCATTCAACCGGCGGCGGAGAAGTTGCCCGCTACGTTGCAAAATTTGGCCAGCCCGCTGGCCGCGTTGCCAAGGCCGTTTTGGTTTCCGCCGTCCCGCCGCTGATGCTGAAGACGGAGACAAATCCGGGTGGTCTTCCAAGGGAGGTCTTCGACGGCATTCGCAAGGGGGTGGCCGAGAACCGCGCACAGCTATTCGTCGATTTCCCCACCGGTCCGTTCTACGGCTTCAACCGTCCCGACGCTAAGGTCTATCCGGGCGTCATCCAGAATTGGTGGCGACAGGGAATGATGGGCAGCGCCAAGGCCCATTACGATGGGATCAAGGCCTTCTCCGAGACCGACCAGACAGAAGATCTGAAGGCGATCACCGTTCCGACGCTCGTTATGCACGGCGACGACGATCAGGTCGTGCCGATCGACAACGCTGGCAAGCTTTCCGTCAAACTGGTGCAGAATGGCACCCTGAAGGTCTATCAGGGTTATCCGCACGGCATGCTGACAACGCATGCTGAGGTCCTGAACGCCGACCTCTTGGCATTTATCCAAGCTTAATTGGACCCTCCGGGTGTGGCTGCCTTCGCTGCACCCGGATCCGGCCGAACAAACCCGACCGAGCTGGCTGTCACCAGGACAGTCCTGAGCGAAGCTGAGCTCAAAGCCCAGCAGTGCTGCTCGATGGTTTTCTGTTAGTGTCGGTTGCTCGAGCGCCAGGCCGCAGGATTCACCCCCACGACCCTCGTGAAGGTTGCGACGAGTTCATTTTCGTCCGGAAACCCGCACTCTTCAGCGATCCGGGCAATGGTTTCACCGGTTCTGCTCAGTTGCGACTGGGCTCTGCTTATTCGATATGACGCAATCCATTCCGAAACAGACTGCCCGGTCGTGCTCAAAAATCCGGAACAGAGCTCATCGACTGAAAACCCGCACGCTTCGGCGATCTTATCGACCGGTGTGCCGCCCGATAGGTTTGCAGCTATGTACGCCTTGATGCGCTTTTCCTGCAACGGAGACAGCCGACCGGTGCCCGACAGGTGCTGGATGGGGGACCGCCCGTAACGATGCGCGAGATGGGCGCTTAGCGCTAATCCGATATGAGGAAGCAGTGTGTCCCTGACCTCGTCCGGCATGTCGAACATCGGAATCAGCGCACCGCCGATATTACGGACCACCTGATCGTCAATCCCGCGGCAGGTTGTGAGGTCATCAATACGCGGCTCGCCTGCTTCCTCAGCGAGCTCGATAAAAAGCGCGCTTGGGATATGAAATGCGAGTGCTTCGAAGCGGCCACGAACCAAAATTGCGGCGCCATTCCTCAGACTGATGAGACACATAGAACCTCTGGAATAGGTCTTCAGAGGTGTCCGTGCTCCGTCCGGCCGGACGTCGCAATGATCAACGTCGACGAGATAAAGCGTGACCAGAAAGGCGTCATCAGCCGGCAGGACGATTGTGTGTTCGCCATTGTCATAGGAGTGCTCGAGATGGACGACAGCGAGCTTTGCCTCGTAAAGAGGCCTGATTGCCAGCGCCCTTGCGGCACTAATCCCAAAACACGCCGCAATTCTCTCACTGACCGTCAACGCTTCACTCATATGTGTCTCGATCATCCTGGCTGGGGACTGTATAGCCGTACCGACGAGATGCCGCGCTTCAAAGTTTCCTACACAGGTTTCAAACGGCAATCTTGAACAAAAGGATCCTCGCGGTGCCGATTTAATAAATTGTCGCGAGGCAAGCTTAGCGTGGGAAAGCTACCACAGCCGGCAGGTCCCGTGTTCGAGTGTCTAAAAATGAAAGAACTGCGTCGTGGTCCAAGTTCTCCCCCTCCGCCACCAATCTTCCACTGGAAACTCGACCGACGGATTCGGGTGCTCGTTGAAGCAGTTGTCGATCAACCAAAGCCTATTTGGTTCAGACATCGATATCTTTCGGAAGGCGACAGTCAACACTGAACTCGATCAGGTCATGACACCGGCAAGCGATCGAGGGTTCGTCGTGGGGGTTTCCTCGCTCGGTGGCCACACGCGGCGCATCTTCCACGAACATCGTGCGACAACCCACGACTTTACCGAGAACTCGATCTATATTCGCGATCTGTCGGACGCCTACAAGGCGGATCTCCGCGGTCCTTTCGATTTCGTGTTGTTTGAAATTTCGCCAGCGTCCCTCGGCAAAATTGCCGATGATGCTGAAATGCCCGGCATAACGTCGCTGTCAGTTGAAACAGCATCAAAAGATATTGTGCTTGCCAATCTCGCTCGGGCGCTGATCCCGGCGCTCGAAAAGCCAGACGAAGCCAACGCGCTTTTCGTCGAACAAATGACGACGGCCATCGGCACCTACCTGGTCCAGCGCTACGGCGGCCGGCCGATGGTAGGCTCCGATAGGTCGGGTAGCCTTTCGCGGGCGCATGAGGATCTGGCGAAAAGTCTGCTTCTCGAAAACCTTGATGGCAACGTGTCGATTTCCGACGTCGCCCAGGTCTGCAACCTGTCACGTGGCTACTTCATTCGCGCTTTTCGTCAGACGACCGGTATGACGCCCTATCAATGGGTCCTTCGTGAGCGAATAGACCGTGCCCGCGACCTCTTGCGGACCTCAAATACTCCGCTCGCCGAAGTGGCCATCGCCTGCGGCTTCGCGGATCAAAGCCATTTCACGCGCGTCTTTGCAGCTATCGTCGGCACCACGCCTGGCAATTGGCGGCGTAACGCCTGATCCAGACAATCCTTCTTGGAAGATTCGCCGAACCGGAGGTCTTGATAGGAATCGAACCGTCGATAGCCTCAGGAAACCCTTCTGACTTTCGCGGTTCTAGTTCTGGCGCCAAGCCTAGAGCTCCTAAGTCCAGCAACAGCGTCCATGTCTATCCCCGCAGCACACCACCGGCAGCGACAACCTCTTGGGGAGTATCAACGTCCAAATGCGCCGCGTCCCCGATATCGACGTCGATCACAGGCAGCCCGGACGCTTCAATGAGTTGCCGCGCGCCGATGTCGCCGACAAGCCCCGTCACCGCCCGCGCCAAAGTGCGTGGCAGGATGACCGGGTTACCGCGCTTGCCGTTGGAAACCGCACGCACGATCACCTGACCTGATGACATCCGAAACGCTGCGATCAGCGCGTCAAGGTCAACACTTGTCACGCCCGGCATGTCAGCGAGCATGACAAGCACGCCCTCGGCTTTGCGCACGCCCGGCGCGGCGAAGCCGGCAACCAGCGAGCTTGCGATGCCCGTTGCGTAATCAGGATTTTCGACAACTTGCATATCGAGGCCGTAAAGCGCGGTTTCGATCTCATTGCGGCGATGGCCGGTGACGACAGCAACCGTGGCGGCATCGGCACCAAGTGCAGCGAGCGCTGCACGCCGGACAAGCGGAACACCGTCGAATTCGGCAAGTAGTTTATGTGCTCCCCCTTTGCCCATGCGGCTCGCTTTGCCTGCAGCCAGAAGGATGATCGCAACTGATGCCTTGCGATCGAGTAAGCCACTTGAACCAACCGGCTGTGATTGCGGGTCGATCTCTATCGAAAATACTTCGGTGGGTTCTGGCATGACTCCTCGGCTTTCAAGTGACCTGCTCGTCCTCTTCCGCGATCTTGCGCAGAAGGAATAGCAGCGCTACCCGTTCGGCCGGGTTGAGACGCCGCATGGTCTTTTCGCTGATGAGATGGCCTTGAGGATACATCTGCTCAAGCACGGCTTCGCCCTTGGGCAGAAGCGAAATCACGACCTTGCGGCCGTCAGCTTCATCACGGGAAAGATCGATCAGGCCACGCGCTTTCAGTCTTTCGACGATGCCGCGGATAGTTGCCTGGTCGACCGAGGTGGCCTTCACGAGTTCGACCTGCGAACTGGGGCCAAGATCATGCAGGGCGCAGAGCGTCACGAATTGCACCGAGGTGAGGTCGGGATCGCTGGCATTGCTCTGGAAGATGGCGAGATGGCGCTGATAGGCTTTGCGCAGCAGATGTCCCACCTGCTCGGTGACCAGATAAGGATCCCGCCGGCCTGAGTCTTTACTGTCATCGCCGCCAATCATTGTTGTGACGCTCGCTCCCATTTCAAATCTGTATTCTTCCAAAACTCTGCAAATCGCAAGCAGATCGATCGGCACCATCGTGTTCACGAGCGGTTTCGACGACGGCAGGGTCTCGCCGCACAGTGGTGTGCCGCGAGACTGCAGGCGATTTACTCGAGGATACGATCTTTCGATTCCGCGTTGATTAGCCAGACGCTGAAGGCGGCGACAACCAGCAGGCCGGAAATAACCCCTAGAGCAAGGCCGAAGTTCGACGTCATGAGAGGCGCCACGATCGAAGGCGCCAGGAGGCCGCCGAAACGTGCGACCGATCCGGCCATTCCCATCCCGCTGGCCCGAAGCGTCGTCGGGTAAATCTCGGGCGTGAAAGCGTAGATCGCACCCCATGTGCCCAGCAACGCAAAGCTGAGCAGCAAAGTCGCGGCCACCACGATCTCTGCAGTCTGCCCCAGCCCGTAAGCGAGGGTTCCGATGGCACTGAGTAGCAGGAAGCCGATCAATGTGGGCTTCCTCCCCCATCTCTCGACGCCATAGGCAGCAAGTGCATAGCCCGGCAGCTGAGCGATCGCCAAAATGACGAGGAAGACTTGGCCGCGGACGAAACCGAAACCATCGGCCGCGAGCTTCACCGGCAGATAGACAAACACGCCGTAATAGGAGACCGAGATCAGTATCCAGGCGAGCATCAGGAAAATCGTCCGGCGGCGCAGATCGCCGGAAAAAAGGGCGGCTATGGACTTGCGTTGCGGCGTCTGCTGCACGAGCGGCGGAATTTGGACATTCGTACCATTCGCCTTGGCGACCGTCTGCAGGACCTGCCGCGCCTGTTCCGAGCGCCCTTGCTGATTGAGATAGAGGGGCGATTCGGGAACGTAGAAGCGCAACACGACGCCGATCAGGGCAGGAAGACCGGTCACGAGGAAGATCGTCCTCCAGGCTTCACCACCTTGTGTTCCGGCAACGAGCGCCAGAAGGGCAAGTGCGACGGTGCCGATCGCCCAGAAGCCTTCGAGCAGAACCAGCCAACGGCCGCGCCGATCCGACGGAAGGAACTCCGCCATCATGGCATAATCGACCGGAAGTGTGCCGCCGACACCAAGGCCCGTCAGGAACCGCGCCACAAGCAGCCATTGAAGATCCGGGGCGAAAGCTGAGGCAACCCCGCAGATCGCATCGAGGATGATGGCGATGAACAGCACAGGCCTGCGGCCGATACTGTCTGCCAGCCGTCCGAAAACGAATGCGCCGATGAGCATTCCGAGGAAAAACAAAGTACCGGTCTGCAGTGCCTGCGGAACGGTGATGCCGAAACTTGCGGCAATCGACGGCGCGCTGAAACCGATCGCCAGAACCTGCATAGCGTCAGCGGCCCAGACGAGGCCGAAAATGACAAACAGACGCTTCTGAAAAGCGCCGACGCCGGCCATTCTAAGGCCGTCTTCAACTGTAATTGGTGACTGCATAGTACCCCTCTTTTTTAACATCATACTGGTCGCTGTGGCTCGAAAGCGGTGGTCTGTGCCACCTTGTATCTCTCGACAGCGAGCGCACGGGTTTGACGCGCCCCGACCGCCATTCACGGCGACCGGGGCTACTGAAATTTCTCCGTCTCTTCGAATACAATCCGGTCGGAAGCCGAAGAATCAGCCGAACTTGTGCTGCATTTCCTTGACGGCGATGTCTCCGTCCAGAACCATCGGCTCGTCATCCAGGAACAGCGAACAATTGCGCATCGGGATGTCCAGATGGCAGGCTGTGTCGTTTGGACCGCCCAGTTCGTTGTTCGGGCCGGTCGAAAACATGACGTTGCCGTAGAAGGATCGGGCCTCCATGCCCATGCCGCCCGGGAATTCGCCGGGCACCATGCGATGCCACTTGGCGTTCTGATTGAGGCCCCATCCGACATGGCTCATACCCATGCCACGCGGATCGTTGAAACCTGCCATGTAGGATTTGACCAGCTCGGCGTCGAGACCGCCGCGAATGTCGGTGATCCAACCATTTTCGATCGTATAGATAATCGGGTCTCGCACGTAGATATTCTGCGGCAGCAAGATATCGCCCGGAGCAACGACGATCGTACCGTCAACGCCGTCGTCGTCACCACCGGTGAACACGAAGCCAGACGGCCAGTGATCCCAGCGGCCTGGTTCGTCGGTGCACGCATATTCCGTGATGGCAGGATAGGTGTTGAGCTTGTAGATTACATCTGTGCCATGCGTAGAGGTGATCCGCATCATCTTCGCCTTGGAGAGCAGGTCACCGGCAAATTCGACGCGCTCGCGCAGTTCCTTTGTCGGCAACATGCGGGCGAGAAGCTCCGGCGGTTCCACAGCGGTGAGAATACGCGTGCCGGACGCCTGGATCGCCATCTGTTCCGGGCTGAAGAGCAGAAAGATGCAATCGATCAACATGTCGGCAGCCTTCAGGGCCTCGACCGCTTCCGGCATGGCTGCCAGTCCAGTTTGGCCGACCGCCCATGCACCTGCCGGCGGCACCGGCGGCAAACGCATGTGATACATCTTGGCGCCAAGACGCATACCCGCCGCCATGAAGGCGTCGGCGTAATCAAGGCGCTCGTTGCCCTGGGTAAGGACGATGAGTTTTTCGCCCTCGTGGACGCCCGACATCTTCAACTGATGCAGGCAGATTTCCGTGAAGCTGAAATGATCCATGCTTGTTCCCTTATATTGATTCAAGGCGTGGGCGTTTCGTCCAGTTACGGACCGAACTTGATCTTGGCGATTTCGGCGATCGCCTCCTCCCTCGAGACGACGTCGCCATATTTGCTGTCGATGTCGAAGAGGTTGGCATTGTGCGGGTCGGCATGCCGGTCGCCGACGCAATCGCGCACGACGATGGCCCTGAAACCGTATTGAACCGCATCGACGGCACTTGCCCTGATGCAGCCACTGGTCGAGCAGCCCGCCATGATCACCGTATCGATGCCCTGGGCGTGCAGATGCGACGCCAGACTGGTGCCGAAGAAGGCGCTGGCATATTGTTTGACAATGACAAGCTCGCTCTTTGCGGGCTGCACTTCATCGCAGAACTCGGCAAGCACATTGCCCTCGACCATTGCTTTCATGACAGGCGATTTCTTCACCCACATGCCGCCATCTGCGCAGTTTTCCGCCAGGTAGAGAATGCGCGTGTGGATGACAGGAATGCCGGCGTCGCGGGCGGCCTTCATCAGTTCGGGCGCCTGCGCGACCGCATCGACCACGCCGGGTGCATAAAGAGGTGCGCCCTCGATCGTATAGGCTTTCAGGAAATCGATAACGACAAGAGCCGGACTTTTACCAAACCCGATCCGGTTGCCCCACACACCCTGATAGTTCGCTTCGGCGCTTTGCATGCTCGTCTCCTTAGTAGGCGCCGGACAGAAGCGCGCCGGCACCCGGCACGACCGCTTCCAGACCGAGCGATTTCAGCATGCAGTAAGTCGTAGCGACCGCGGCTGTCAGAACCGGCTTTCCAGTCATCGCCTCCACCTTGGCAATCACCGGCAAAGACGGCATCTGAACGCAGGCCGACAGCACGATGACATCGACATCGGTCAGATCGAGCGTCTGTACGATGGCCGGCAGGTTATCGGGATCGTGGCGCGCGACATCGAGATTGTCGGGAATTTCCAGCGCTCGCCAATCCACAACTTCGAAGCCTTCTTCGCGGATATAATCAACGACGAGTTCGGTGAGCGGCTTCATATAGGGCGCCACGACAGCGATCTTCTTCGCCTCCATGACCTTCAGCCCCTCGATTAGGGCACCGGCGCTGGTGACGACCGGGATATTCGTTCCGTTTTCCAGCGTGCGGCCCGTCAGGCGTTTTTCGGACTGGCGATGATAACCAAGCCCCATAGCCATGATCGCAACGAGGCAGGCGTAACCCAGGACATCGACCCGGGCATCGGACAGTTCGATTGCGCAACGGTCGGATTCCGCATCCATCGCCGCCAGTTCTTCCTTGACGACCTTCTTCATGCGCATGCGGCTGGAATGGAAGGTGAAGCGTTCCGGACGGATGGACTGCCGCGCCGTCAGCATGGCCGGGATTTCGGTTTCCATGGTGGTGTTGGAACTCGGTACGATCTGACCGATACGGTAATATTTCTGCACGGATGACATCCTCTGCTTCACGAACAACGGGAAAAGAAACAGCGGCGGATCGCCTGATCCGCCGCTGCCGGTCAGCGGGAGAGAAAGTCTCCAAGGGCTGCAAAGAACCCGTCAAAATCATCCCAGGGGATCATGTGTCCGGCGTTCGGCACCCGGACGATCTCCAGTGCCGGATACAGCGAGAGCGCTTCGTCTTCGTCCGCCTGCTCGATCACACCGCCGCGGCCTGCCACCATCAATAGGGCGGGTTGCTTAAGCTTCGGCAGATCCGGAAAGATATCGTCGTTGTGGAAATCCTCGAACGCGGTGACGATCGCGGGCTCGTAGCAGGTGTGCAGCCATTCGGCCCGCAGCGTGAGTTGTTCGTCGGTCCAGGTCGGGCAGAATGCTTTCATGCCCTGCGCATCGATACCCTTCAGCGCCAGCCGGATGCTGTCGACATACCACGGCAACTTGCTCGGATAGGCCCTGCGCCCGGGTCCGGAGACCGGCGGATCGATCAGGGCCAGGCGCGAAAACGCCGACGGAGCAGAAACCGCCGCGCGGATGGCAATGCGCGCGCCCATCGAATGACCGAGCAGTGCCGGCCTGGAAAGCCCGAGTGCCGATGCAAAGCCGACGACGTCGGCTGCCATGGCATCAAGGCCGTAATCGAAATCCGGGCCGGTCGAAGACAGGCCGCGTCCGCGCACGTCGAGCACATAGACATCATATCGATCGGCCAGCCGCTCGGCGACGAAACCCCAGGTGATTGCCGGGCTCGTGATGCCCGGGATCAGGATAACGGTAGGGCCTTTGCCGCCATAGCGCAGATAATGCTGGCGGATACCGCCCGCAAAAACATTCGCGCCGTACAGCGCCTGCCCGCTCATGCCGCGTTCTCGCTCTTCAGCGGCTCGGCATAGACGTCGTAGCCATAAACCCATGAGGGATCTTCCTGGTCGAGCAGGAAGGTATTGGCATTGGAAACAGTCTGCACACGCGTTGCTCGATCGCGGCGGCTTGCCTCATAAAGCTTGAAGGCCGTACTGAAATCGCCGACGCCCGTTTCCTGCAGGCAGCGGGTCAGCATGGCCGCGTCTTCGATGGCCATGGCGGCACCTTGAGCCATATGCGGCTTCATCGGGTGGCAGGCATCGCCGAGCAGTACCAAACGGCCCCTGCTCCACAGAGGCAGCGGATTGCGGTTAAACAGCGGCCACTTTGTCACCGTATCGGTGCTTTCAATCAGCGCCTGAATGATCGGGTGATATCCTTCGAAGGCTGACGCCATCTCCTCGCGGCTGCTGTCGACAAAAGCCGAATCGAACTCCCAGGCGGGATGCGGGACGCCTGTGACATAGTAATATTCGTCGCGCCGGGCCGTTGTGTAGTAGACCATCATATGACGGTCCGGGCCCCACCATTTGACGCAATCTTCGAAGGTGAGATCGAATTTCTTGAGCTTGTCGGAGGAAATCAGCGCGCGGTGACCCACCCAGCCGCTGTAATTCGGTTTCTCCTCGCCCAGAAGCGTCTCGCGCACCCGGGAATTGATGCCGTCGGCGCCAATGACGATATCGGCGCGAACCGACGTTCCATCTTCGAATTCGATCAGCACATCCGTGCCCGTGTCCTCGACGCGCGCCAGCTTCTTGCCGAAATGCAAGGTGCCGGGCTGAAGCGCGTCACACTGGATCGCCTGCAGATCGCCACGATGAACCGTGCAATAGGTTGCGCCATACCCCTCAAGCGGAATTCGCGAGCGATAGTCGCCGGTGATGCCGTCCCGACTGAACCAGTGGGTCGGCGTGCTGCTGATATCGATGACTTGCCTGTCGACGCCGATGCGCTCGAATATCTTCAGGACATTCGGACCCATATGAATTCCGGCACCGAGGCGAGAGAAGCTGGGCGCCTGCTCATAGACATTGACGTCGAAGCCGGCATGCTGAAGCAGGGCACCGGCAACGGCGCCGCCGAGGCCCGCGCCGATAATCGCGATCTTTTCATTTTCCTTGGACATTGCGACCCCTCTATCCGTCTTTCGACGTGTTGTTCTCAGAATTGGATGATCGGCACAATTAATAGCGTATACGCTTTAAATAGCAAGCGCTCGGCATCCGGTTTTTGTCGAGTTTGCAATTATTAAATCAAAGCCTACCGGGTTTCTCGCCGTTTGCAACGGCAAAATTTGGCTTGCAGGCTTACCATATGAAGCGTATACGCTTTTTATATAATAATAAGGGGCAGCAGATGCGTGATGTCGGTGACAGTCGCATCGTTATGATGAACAGGCGCCGCAAGGGGCCCCGCCGCATAGCGATCCGTCCGGTAGCAAAAGGCTTGGGTTTGGCCGCTTATGCGGCGCTGGAGCAGCTGCCTTGACGCGGCCCGTTTCCGTTTCGTTGAATGTAAACGACGCCCTCTGGCACGTTGACGCAAAGCCGGAAACACCGCTCCTCTACATTCTGCGCAACGACCTTTCGCTGAACGGCCCGAAATACGGCTGTGGCCTGGGTGAATGCGGCGCATGCGCCGTTCTGGTTGACGGCCGTTCGGTGCGCTCTTGTACCGTGCCGCTTGGCGCAATCGGCACACGCCGCGTGACCACGCTCGAGGGGCTGGCGGTGGCCGGACATCTGCACCCGGTGCAGCGGGCCTTCATCGAAGAAGCGGCGGCGCAATGCGGCTATTGCCTCAATGGCATGATCATCGCCACGGTCGGACTGCTCAAGCGTAATGCCGATCCTGACGAGAGCGACATTCGCGAGGCTCTGCGGCACCATCTGTGCCGGTGCGGCACTCATCTTGAAATACTGGCCGCCGCGCGGCGCGCCGTTGCCTATGCCAAGGCGGAGCAGGCATCCACTTCAATGACGGACGGCACGACGGAGGTTTCGCCATGACCCTGCACCGCGAAACACCCAAATCGACCTACATGGCCGCCGCCGATACGCTCCTCATTGTTTCCGATATCGAACTGGGAGACACTGCCGAGCTTTTTATCGCCATCGGCCCGGATGGGCGCGTTGTCGCTTTCAATGGCCATGTCGATCTGGGAACGGGCATCCGGACGTCGCTGGCGCAGATTGTCGCAGAAGAGCTCAATGTCCCGTTCGAGCAGGTCGACATGGTGCTTGGGGCAACCTCGGCCGCCCCCAACCAGGGTGCGACCATTGCCAGCGAAACAATCCAGATCACCGCCGTTCCCCTTCGGTATGCGGCGGCGACCGCACGCCGTCATTTGCTTGTCAAAGCGTCTGAGAGGACCGGTACGCCGCTCGAAAAGCTCATCCTGGAAGGCGGCATCATTCGCGCCGATTCCGGTGAAAACTGGTGCTTGAGCTTTGCCGATCTCGTCGCCGGCGAGCATGTTCGCCTGTCGATCGACATCGACGCCGAACTCAAACCAGCGTCGGCCTATACGATTGTCGGCTCGTCGCGTCCGCGGGTCGATATTCCGGCAAAGGCGACGGGGCGCTGGACCTATGTGCACGACGTGCGCGTGCCCGGCATGCTGCACGGCCGTGTCGTCCGCCCGCCCTATGCCGGCTTCGATCATGGCGAGCATGTCGGCAATAGCCTGATTTCCATCGATGAGGCATCGGTTGCCGGTATCGAGGGTCTGGTTGGCGTGGTCGCCATCGGCGATTTCGTCGGTGTCGTCGCGACGCGCGAGGAAATCGCCATCGAAGCGGCAAAGACCCTCAAGGTCGTCTGGCGCGCAGCGCAGGAACGCCCTGACCTCAACGCACCGGAAGCTGCCTTGCGCGCCAACCCCGCGACCCCGCGCAAACTTGCCGATCGCGGCAATGTCGATATGGCCCTGGCCGGCAGCGCTCAGCCGATGAACCGCACCTATATCTGGCCCTACCAGATGCACGGATCGATCGGGCCTTCCTGCGCCGTGGCAGACTATCGCGACGATGGTCTGACAGTCTGGTCCGGTACGCAAAATCCCTTTCCACTGCGCCGCGATCTCGCCTTGCTGCTTGATATGCCGGAGGACATGATCCTCGTCGAACGGCTTGAAGCTGCCGGATGCTACGGCCGAAACTGCGCTGATGACGTGACCGCCGATGCTGCCCTCCTGTCGCGTGCGGTGAAGGCGCCAGTCAGGGTACAATTGAGCCGCGAGCAGGAACACGCCTGGGAGCCCAAGGGGGCGGCACAGATTATGGACGTGCGCGGCGGCCTCGATCTGGAGGGCGGCCCTTCCGCCTATGATTTCGAAACGCGCTATCCCTCCAACCTCGCCCCAACCCTGCCCTTGATCCTGACCGGCAAGGTACCGCCAGTCTCAGACGTGATGCAGATGGGCGACCGCACCGCGATCCCGCCCTATGCCTATGGCAACCTTCGCGTCACGGTGCACGACATGCCGCCGATCGCCCGCGCCTCATGGCTCCGCGGTGTTTCGGCCATGCCGAACACCTTTGCTCATGAGTGCTATGTGGACGAACTGGCCGCCGCTGCGGGCGTCGATCCAATCGAATACCGGCTGCGCTATCTCCACGATCCGCGCGCGGTCGATCTGGTCAAGGCGCTCGCCGAGCGGGCGAACTGGGTGCCGCACACCACATGGGGCACGCTTGGCGGCGAAGGCGATCTCTTATACGGGCGCGGCTTTGCCTATGCCGTCTATATCCACGGCCCCTTCCCCGGCAAGGCGGCTGCATGGGCTGCATGGGTCGCCGATGTCGCGGTTAACACGAAGACCGGCGAAGTTGCGGTCACGAAGGTGACCTGCGCCCAGGATTCCGGCATGATGATCAATCCTGACGGCGTCCGTCACCAGATCCATGGCAATATCATCCAGTCCACGAGCCGGGTGCTGAAGGAAAGGGTGGAATTCTCCTCAACAGCAGTCACCTCGAAGGAATGGGGCGGCTATTCGCTCATCACCTTCCCCGAAGTCCCCGATATTGATGTACTGATGATCCCCCGGCAGGACGAGCCGCCGCTTGGCGTCGGCGAGTCCGCATCCGTACCAAGCGCATCGGCCATCGCCAATGCCGTCTATGACGCGACCGGCATACGTTTCCGCGAATTGCCGTTGACGCCGGAACTGGTGCTGGCCACCCTGAATGGCAAGAAGAACAAGGCGTCACCGGCGGAACCTGTGAAAAAACGCAAATGGTGGACGATCGGCCTGTCTGCCGCAGGCGCTGTCGCCGCCCTTTCGGGGATCGTGACGATGGCCTCGCCATGGCGCCCCGCGATCGGCACGATCCCGACACCCGATAGCAACGTCTATAGCGCTGTGACGATCGAACGCGGACGCATGGCCGCTGCAGCCGGCGCCTGCAACGTCTGCCATGCCGGCCCCGACGGTACCCCGTTCGCTGGCGGACGGGGTTTCGACACGCCCTTCGGCGTGGTCTATGCCACCAACATCACCCCCGATGCGAAGAACGGTATCGGTGCCTGGTCCTATCCTGCCTTCGAGCGCGCCATGCGCGAGGGTGTAAGCCGCGACGGCCATCACCTCTATCCCGCCCACCCCTATACGTCGTTTGCGGGTGCGGAGGATGCGGACCTCCAGGCGCTCTATGCCTATATGATGACGCAGGCCCCGGTCGCCGCAAAGCCGCCGGAAACCAAGCTCAAGTTTCCCTATAATATTCGTTCGATGATGGCTGGCTGGAACGCCCTGTTCCTGAAGGCCGAGCCGTTCCGCTATGTTGAGGCGCGCGACGCGCAGTGGAACCGCGGCGCCTATCTCGTCGAAACTCTTGGCCACTGTTCGGCCTGCCATACCCAGCGCAATGTGCTGGGCGCGGAAAAGACCGGCGATGCTCGTTTGTCCGGAGGGTTTGCCGATGGCTGGGAAGCTCCCGCACTCAACGCCTTTGCCAAAGGACCCGTCGGTTGGACGGCAGACGCCTTCTACGATTATCTGCGCACCGGACATTCGCGTGACCACGGCAGCGCGGCCGGCCCCATGGCGCAGGTGGTCGAAGTCATGCAGCCCCTTCCAGACACTGACATCCGCGCCATGGCGACCTACCTCGCAAGCTTGAGTGGTGGAACGGAACCCGATGTCGCGGTCATCCAGAGCCAGGCAGCCATTGCCGCGAGCGAGACGGCCAAGGCCACCGCCGCGCGTCTATCGCCGAAGGGCGAGCGGATCTTCAACGGTGCGTGCGCGACCTGTCATACCGGCAACACGATCCTGCCGTTGCTCGCGCTCAATAGCAACCTGCATGCCGATACGCCGGACAACATTCTGCAGGTCATCTTGAACGGTGTCGAAGCGCCGGCGATCCTCGCCAAAACCAGTGGACGCGAGGCGCCGGAAGTCATGTCCATGCCCGCTTTCAGCGATACATTGAATGAGGGCCAGATCAATGACCTCGCAGCCTATCTCAGGGCGCGTTTTGCGCCGGACAAACCGGCATGGACAGACACGACGAGCGCCATGCAGCGCGTGACGGCGGCGAGCCACTGAAGGAGCGAACAACGTGGAGCAGTTTGAGACCGGCATCACCGCACGCAGGCTCTTTGAGAGCCCGAGTATTTCCGTCAGCGGCAGTTCGCCACGCTCCATCATGTCAACCGCTCGATCCATTCATGACATCATCCCCGCCGTCCCTTTCTGCGCCATCATGACAGATGATCCGGAAATGATCCTGAGCTACGTCGCCGAGCGCTTCGAGAAGGATGGCAAAAGCGCGCTGGTTACGCTGGTCGATATCCGCGGCGGGTCTGCACGCGCGCTTGGCGCCCAGATGGCCGTTGGTATAGATGGCGGCTATTGCGGCTATGTCTCGGGCGGCTGCACCGAGGCAGCTGTTGCCGCCGAGGCGATCGACGCGATTGCCAAGGGGCAAGATCGATTTCTCCTTCTCGGCGAGGGGTCGACCTTCTTCGACATCCAACTTCCCTGCGGTGGTGGCATCACGCTTGCCATCCATGTGTTGAAAGACGCCAGCCCCCTTCACCGTGTCCTCGCCAGACTTCGATCCCGGCGGGTCGGCGCCCTCTGCTATGATGCCGTGAAACAGACTATCACGGATGCCGAAGACGCGGAAAATGGCGCCTCCTATATTCGCCGTTACAGACCGTGCCCGCGCCTGGTGATGTTTGGTCGAGGCATCGAACTGGATTGCGCGACGAGGGTGGCAAGTCATTCTGGTTTCGAGACGTTTGCGTTCGATGGTCAATCGGGGCCAGGATTCGACGAGACGCTTGTTGATGCCGACACGGCAGTTGCCCTGCTGTTTCACGACCTCGACCAGGAACTTCCATTCCTGAAAATCGCACTTCAACGCCATCCTTTCTACATCGGAGCCCTCGGCAGCAAGCGCACGCATGAAAGGCGCCGTGAAGCGTTGCGAAAGTTTGGATGCACCAATCACGACATTGATCGTATCAAGGCCCCGATTGGCATGTTCGGGCCTGCACGCGATGGAAACACACTGGCCCTGTCCATTCTTGCCGATGTCGCTGCTGCGCGCTCGATCATGAAGTTCGACGGCGATGTGTGATCATGTCAATGCCAAAGGCTTTGGCAACGTGCACACTCACGCATCAAGCGACGTGGCGGCCTTGACCGATCCGCAGAACAAAAACCGAGCGCTGTTCGAAAATCCGACGGCTCCCTTTCGTCCTTCAGCCTATTGGTTCTGGCATTCCATTCCCGATGAAGCCGTCTGCCGTGCACAACTGACCGACTTCCGGGCAAAAGGCATCGGAACGATCCTCATTCAGGCTCGTCTCTCGCTGCCGCGCGAAGACTATCTTTCGCCCCCCTATCTCGCCGCATATCGCGTCGCCGCCCGCATCGCCGGTGACCTTGGCCTGAAACTCGGAATCTATGACGATTATAACTGGATCAGCGGTCATGCCGGGGGGCGCACCGTTGCAGATTGCGACGCCTTGCGCGAGCGGCACTTGTTCTGGTCGTCAGCAGCCTCATCTCAAGGCTCGATCAGCGGCATCCATCCGCCTTTCGTGGAGAAAATGGGTCCCGATATTCTTGGGTGGCAATATGAGGCAGGCAGGGTCGAATGGTGCGACTGGACGGTGGAGGCGGCCGTCCTGCACCCCCTTTCGGGCATTGAAAGCCTGGACGCGATTTCCGATGTGACGGCGCACACCGTCATTGCCGCAAGCGATGCCGTGTCCTGCACCTATGCATTCGACGGCCGGATCAAGGACGGTCAGGCCTTGACCGTCTTCATCAGCGCCCGGTCCTCGACATCCCGCCTGATAAACTATCTGCTGCCGCAGGCGGCTGAGCGTTTTATAGAGGTCGGGCTGGATCCGCTGCTGCAGACATTGGAGGGCTTGTTGCCGGACCCTGTCGGTTTCGTTTTCTATGATCAGCCGGCGGCAGGATTTTATCGCTGGGACCAGCTTTCTGGCGATCTCGGCAACAGCCTGCTTTTTGCATCAACGCTGCGCGAGACAATGGCGCGCCGTAGCGACGCGTCCTTTGCGAAAATTCTTCTGGCGCTGCTGCATGATATCGGCAGTGATACGCTGCGGCTGCGGGCACAATTTTACGCCGGGTATTCGGCTTTGATGAACGAAGCTTTTTTCGGCACGCTGCGCAGATGGTCCGACACGAACGGCATCGCCCTGACCGGGCACGAAATCCTGCCGCATATCGCTTCATGGTCGCTCAATGGCGGCTTTACCAGCATCGATCCACGCGTTGCTCCGGCCGTCGATTTTTTTGGGATCGACGCCTACCGGCATGAAACCGCCGTGGATTCCAACAATTTCGGCGCGCAGTTGGCCCCGAAACTCGGCGATTCCGTTGCTCGCTCGAACGGGCGTAGCCGGTGCATGGTCGAAACCTATGCCAGCGCGGAACGAACGCCCCGGCGTGCCGCCGGTCAATGGGAACTGACGCTGGAGACGGCGCGCGCCCAGGCGATCCGGCTTCATTGCCTCGGCATGCGGCAGTTCGTCTGGCACGGCGTCTATCAGACCGATGGTCGCGACGATGACCCGACACCATTCGTCAATCCGAGGTTTGATTTCGCTCCCGGCATCAATTTCGAGCCCTGGTGGAGTTATCACGACCTTTTCGCCGACGAGACTGCCCGGATTTCTGCCTTCATCGAACCGGCCAAACCCCACACGCCGGTTGCCATTCTCTACCCGCTCTACACCGCATTTGCGCAAGGACCGCGCCACGATCATGCCACGCATATCGGCGCATGGTGCGAGCAACTTCTCGCGCAAGGATGTGATTTCATGTTCGTGAGCGAGGCCGATCTTGCAAGGGCAACCATCGCGGATGGAAAGCTCTTGGCATCGGGGCTAGTTTTCGATGCCGTCGTGCTACCGTCCGTGACCGTGCTCGAAACGGTAAACGCCTTGCGGGCACTTGAGGCTTTCAAGACGGCCGGCGGCGCGATCTGGTCCTCCGGCGAACGCTTGTCCGTCACTTGCGACGGCGATGCGCCGATTACTCCCCCAGAGGTTTCTGCGCATATCGAAGGGCATCCAGAAAGCCGGGATATTGCCACTCTCGTGTCGTCCCTTCCATCCTGCGGCCCGCAGATCGAGAACCGTTGGGGCCGCATGCCGTGGCGGTGGATCGGATATGAAGCGGACGGCTGGTGGAGAATTGTCCTGTTCAACGACGGATCGGACGATCTTGCCATAGAAATCTCATACGGCGATGGGTTCGAATGCGAGGAATGGTCGCCAGCCGATGGAGCCATCCATGCGCCAGCCACGCTTAAGCGGTCTCTGGTCTTGCTCAAGCCGCAGGAGGTTCGGTGCATCCGGGTGCGGAAGGCATCGGAGTTCATGGCGGGTAACGGAGCCTTACAGGCCGTGCCCATCCCGGATCCTGTGGAAACGATATCTCTTGCCGACGGCTGGAGCTTTTCCCCTGGGCCCGATGCGGATTTCCAGTCGATTTCAGTCAGTGCCGGCTGGGAAACGCAGGGCTTCGAAGACTTTTCCGGCTTCGGCATTTACCGTTGCCAACTGACGATTACGACGCAAGCCGATTGGGTTCTGGAATTGCCGAAGGTCGAAACGGCCGTTACCGCGTTCCTCGACGGCAGCGAGATCGGCCGCCGAGCCTGGCGTCCTTATCACTTTACTCTCGGCCGCTTGAGCCCCGGCACGCATACGCTGGAGCTTCACGTCGCCAACACGGCGGCGAACCGCTACTACAGCGACACGCCCTATCTCGGCGACACTGCGGATAAAAGCGGATTGACCGCCGTACCGAAACTCGTCCCGCTTTCAAACTGACCGGATATCAGAGCCATGCCAAAACACTCGACGATCCCCCTGATGCGCGCCTGGAACAGCTGGTCGGACCGGCCGGCCGAAATGGTTTTCCTGCCGCTCGGGGTGCGGATCACGCCGGTGCTGTATTCCACGCGCAGCAAGACGACTTCGGCCATCGAGCCGCGGCGCAATCCTGTCCGCCTGGGACGCCACGCCATCGACGGCTCGCTGATCGAACTTGAAACGGATCACACCGGCACGACGGTCGCCTTCTCCACGACCAAAACCGACCCTTTCGCAGTTCGCGGAAACTGGGAGGGAACGGTATCCGCCGAGTGGGGCTTGCGGTTCTGGCTGACGCTGGCGGTTTCGTCTGACGGCGGCGAGATCGGAGTCTATGACAGCGGTCGCAACACCACCCTCCTGAAGATCGGCACCCGGTTCGTGGCTGTCGTGACGGCGGAAGCTCCGGTCCACGTGACCGGTCATGACACGATCGAAGCGTTGCGCGCCGATTTCGAGGAAAATGGATATTTCTACACGGCGACCCGCAGCAACGAGGCGCCTGTTATCGCGCTGCGCTTCAATCTCGAAATGATGCGCAAGGGCACCTATGCCGCCGCTGTCGCCGACAGTGCGGAACTCGCCATCGCAAAAGCGCGGGCTTGCCTTGCTGAAAGTGCGCCGGCGCAGATACTGGATGGGCAGACGGGCCTGTTCGATGGGTCGCTCGATGCAGTTCGGGATGTGGTCGCCTGGAACACCATTTGGGACGACACCAATGCGCGGCCCTATACGGCGGTGACCCGTATCTGGAACCTCGGGAAATTTGCGGTCTGGTACAACGACCAGCTTTTCGCAGCCCTTCTGGCTGGTGTTTTCGATGCTGACCTAGCGCGCGAAAACATGGCGACAGCCATGGCCAGCGCCACACCGCAAGGCAATATAGCCTGCATCGTCACCTCCAATGATGCCTGGGTCGATCGCAGCCAGCACCCGAACGGTGCGCTCGTCGCCTGGCAGCTTTACCAACGAACCGGCGAGCGCTCGATGCTGGCCGCAAACTACGATGCCCTTGCCCGCAATCAACGCTGGTGGTGGGAAAACCGCGATCCCGGCGCCTTCGGCCTGCTATCTTGCGGCACCTCCGATGTCGGCGAAGGCCTCTACAAAGGGACTGCCTTCGGCGCACGCAACGAAACCGGCATGGACAATTCCGCGACCCATGACGAAGCGATCTACGACCCCGTCACCCGAACATTGTCCACCTTCGATCTCGGATTGAACAGCGCAGCCGCGCTGGATGCCGAAATGCTGGCAAACATTGCGACGGTCCTGGGAAAGCATGCGGAAGCGCAAAGTTTTGCCGCTGTTGCAGACCGCTGCCGCACGCTGATTTCCGAAACACTGTGGGATGAGAGCCGCGGTCTCTTCGCCAACCGCCAGCGCAATGGCGGGTTCGTCCGCTCGCTGTCGCCCACCAGTTTCTACCCGCTCCTTTGCGGGGCGGCCACGTCGGATCAGGCCGCCAGATTGCTTGAGCACCTGAGCGACGAGACGACCTTCGGCGGGGATTTCGTCCTGCCCAACGCCACACGCAACGACCCGGCCTTTGCCGAGAACGTCTACTGGCGTGGGCGCATCTGGCCGAACGTCAACTACATGGTCTGGCTCGGCCTGCGCCGTTACGGCTTCATGGCAGAAGCAAGCAAGCTCGCCAGCCAAAGCTATGACCTCTTCATGACGTCCTGGAGCAGGGACCGCATCGCATCCGAGAACTACAATGCAGTGACCGGGGAGGCGATGGACCAGGGTGATACCGATCCATTCTATATCTGGGCTGCCCTGTTGCCGCTGATGGCGACGGGTGAAATCGTTGATTTCGATCCCTGGTCTGGATGGACTGTGCACAATGCTGGTCAGGACCTGTCTATCGGCCCCATGCTGTCGCCGGCGGGAACACTGCATGTCTCCGTAAAAGCTGCCGTTCTTTCCATGAGGATTAATGACAGGACCGTGCTGCAGACGGACCTGCAGGCAACCTTCTCGCAGATCGATATCGGCGTCGGAAGGTTTGCATGCACCATCGCGCCCGTTGCCGGCGGCGGCTTCATCGACCTTTCCGGCATGACCGCAGGCAACATCACCGTCGCCCGGCTGGATGGGAACGACATCCGTCATCACACAAACGCTGAGGGCATTCGGGTGAAGATTGCCGAAAGCGCGCAAAAGCAGCGGCTTGAGATCTATTTTTCATCGCTCAACGCTCAGGTGACACCAAGAAAACCTTGACAGAAAAAGATTCATCAATAATAGTTTGTATACAAATAAAAAATCAAAAGACTGACGATACGATCAGAGGGTTTGAACTGAGGACTGAATTGGAAAACCATGTTTTCCGGATAAGTCCTGCATCGCGATTTGGAATGCGTTTCTGGGTTAAACGCCGTGTTCGGCTATTGTTCGGGACACGCTTTCGCTTGAGCTGAAATAGAAGTCGCGATCATTGTAATTCCTCCTGATTTTGCTTTGTATACAAACTATTATGGCGTGCTTTGTGCGCTTCCGTTTCGGTTCTGCCGATCCCGTTGAGGTCGATGACCGCGGTCACGATCACTTGCAACTGTATTTTCAAGAGGGGTGCCAAAAATGACAGAGATCACAAGACGCAATACTTTGAAACTGATGTCGACAGCGGTGTTTGTAGCGGGCGTCGGCCTTTCCGGCTTGCCCGGCAAGGCCTTTGCGGGCGGCACCATCACGGTCCTGAACTGGCAGGGCTACGGCACGGACGAAGCTTGGTCCATTAAGGCTTTTACCGAAAAGACCGGCATTGCAGTGGTGCACGATTATTACAGCTCCGAATCGGAAATGCTGACGAAGCTGCGCACCAACCCAGGCGCTTACGACTTGGTCATTCTGAATGCCGCCCGCTGCGCTCAGGCCGTTGCGGAAGATCTTCTTCAACCAATCGATTTCACGAAGGTCCCGAACGCTGCGACCGTCGATGACAATCTCCGCTCCAACCCGAACTTCAACAAGGACGGCAAAGGCTACGCAGTTCCATGGGTCTGGGGCATGACGTCGCTCGCAATTCGCGAGGGCAAGCCGGTTCCCGATAGCTACGCCGTTCTGGCCGATCCGGCTTATAAGGGCCGTGTCGCCATGGACGACGATGCGGTCATCAACATTGGCGTTGGCGCTCTGATGAGCGGACAGGACATCAACGATCCGAAAGATCTTGCAGCCGTGACCGCCGCGTTGAAGTCGATCAAGCCGAATGTAAAGCTTTTGTGGTCCACGGAAGATCAGTGGAACAAGTCGTTTGCAGCCAAGGAGTTCGACCTCTCGCTGTTCTGGTCTGGTGCCTCCGTGCGTTCCAAGCGCAATTCAAAACTGCCCGTTACCTTCGTCGTCCCGAAGGAAGGCGGCATCGTCTGGGTCGACGGCCTCGCCATTCCGGCATCGGCGCCGAACGCCGAGGGCGCGCTTGCCTTCGCCAACTGGATGATCGATCCGGCATTCTACGTCGAATGGGCAACCAAGATCGGCGCCCCGGCTTCCTCCAACTCGGCCGCTCTTGAAGCACTCCCCGCTGACGATCTCAGCCGCCAGGTGCACAAGCCCGAATATCTGAAGGCGATGACCATCATGTCGGCTCTGCCGGATGATCGCCGCGAAGCCTTCAACAATGTCTGGCAGGAAGTGAAGGCTTTCTATGCCGAATGATCAGCTGACATTGGCGTCAGCGCGCGGACCTTCGGGTCCGCGCAGTCGGCGCACGCTCCCATCATGGGTCTCGACGACGGCCCTGCTCATGCCAACATACGGCTGGTTAACGATTGCGGTTTTTCTGCCTCTTTTAACGATGTTCGCCTTCAGCTTCCTTTCGGCAACGCCGATGGGCAAGGCGCCGATCGTCTTCACGCTCAAGCAGTACCGGGCCTTCATCGATCAACCCTATCTGGTCGGTATCGGCATTACATCACTGCTGATCGGTTTCTGGACAACGCTCTTTTGCGCCATTCTCGGCTTTTTGGCAGCCGTTGCGCTCGTGCGCTCGACCTTCGGCAAGACGCGCGAAATGCTGCTGATCCTTATTCTCCTGCCCTTCTGGACAAACGGTCTGGTCCGCGTCTTTTCATGGACGATGGTGCTTCGGGAAAACGGCTTTCTTGACAGCCTGCTGCACATGATGGCGCCCGATGCCGGATCGATCGGTTTCCTTTACACGCGCTATGCCATCGTCGTCGGCCTCGTTCACGGCTACCTGCCCTACATGATCCTGACCTGCTATATCGCGCTTTCGACGATTGATGACGCGATCATCGAGGCGGCCGCTAGCCTTGGCGCGCGCTGGTGGACCATCCTTTTCAAGATTCTCCTGCCTTTGGCGGCTCCCGGCCTAATTTCCGGCGCCGTGCTGACTTTCATTCCGGTGATCGGCTCGTTCATGGAGCCGCGCATTCTCGGTGGCCGCGTTGGGGTGACGATGGGAACGGTGATCGAGGACCAGTTCACGCAGGCGTTTAACTGGCCGCTCGGTGCATCCCTGTCGTTTACGCTGCTCGCCATCGTGCTTGCCATTTTCGCAACCTTCTCCGGCGTCCTGCGCCGTGGCACGGCAGTGTGAGGAAACGCTGATGACATCGCTTGGCCGTTTCTATCTCATCGCCATCCTGATTTTCCTCTACACGCCCATCCTCGTCATGATGGCGATGGGCTTCAACGCTTCACCACTCTATGAGTTGCCCTTTACGTTTTCGACCCAATGGTATGAAGCGCTCTGGAGCAATACCGTGCTTCTGAAAGCGGGCATGAACAGCCTCATCATCGCCACCATCACCGCTGTTCTGGCAACGACGCTGGGGACAATGGCATCGGTGGCGCTGTCGCGGCGCACCTTTCGTGGCAAGAGCCTACTGCAACTGATGCTACTGCCACCGATCGCCATTCCCTGGCTGATCACCGGCACCGCAATGCTGATCTTCTTCTATTGGAGCGGGATCGGCCGCGGCATGCATGCGCTGTTGATCGGCCATGTCGCGCTTGCCATCCCCTATGTCGTCCTCGTCGTCGGAACGGGCTTCAAGACGATCCGTGCCGATCTTGAAGAAGCCGCCATGAGCCTTGGTTCGACGCCGGTTCACGCCTTCTTCTCTGTGACGCTGCCGCTGCTTTATCCCAGTATTCTGGGCGCGGCGCTCTTTGCCTTCGCGGTTTCGCTCGATCAGTTCGTGATTTCCTACTTTCTCGCAACGCCCGGCTACACGACGCTGCCGGTGCAGATCTATTCCTCGATCCGCAAGGGCTTCACCCCTGAAATCAATGCGATCTCGACCGTGCTCCTGCTCGGTTCAATGACCGTCATCCTGATTTTTGCGCGCTTCGCCAAGCCCGGAGACACAAGTGACAAACGTTAAAGTCGATTCCGTCGCCAAGACCTATGGCACAACACCGGTTCTCGCCGATATCACCACCGAGTTCACCGAAGGGTCCTTCACCAGCCTTCTGGGACCATCGGGCTCGGGCAAAACCACGCTGCTGCGCATCATTGCAGGCTTCATCAAGCCGGACCACGGTGTGGTGATGATCGGCAACAAGGATGTCACCGATGTACCGGTCTGGGGCCGCAACATCGGCATGATGTTCCAGTCCTACGCCCTCTTTCCGCACATGACGATCGCCCAGAATGTTGCCTTCGGTCTGGAGCGGCGCGGCATCAAGGGAGCAGCGGCCCGCAAGGAAGTCGATCGCGCCCTTGAAATGGTGCGCCTTCCCGGCTACGGCGACCGCACGCCCAAGCAGTTGTCCGGTGGCCAGCAGCAGCGCGTCGCGCTGGCGCGCGCCATCGTCATCAAGCCGAGCGTGCTTCTGCTCGACGAGCCGCTATCGGCACTGGATCGCAGGCTGCGCCAGGAAATGCAGGTGGAACTGCTGCGTATCCAGCGCGAAAGCGGCCTGACGACCATTTTCGTGACGCACGATCAGGAGGAAGCACTAACGCTATCGGACAAGGTGGCAATTCTCGATAAAGGCCGCATCGTCCAGATCGGCAAGCCGGATGCGGTTTACGAAAAACCGCTGACCCGCTTTGCAGCCGAATTCCTTGGCGATTCCAACTTCCTGAGCGGAACAGTTGAAAACGGCGCCGTTCGTCTGGCCGACGGCTCTCTGGTCAAAAGCACGAGCGCCTTGCCGACAACCGGTGCCACCGTCACCCTCGCCGTACGCCCGGAGAAAATGTCGATCTTGTCCGGCAATGCTGGTGAAAACACGATGAAGGCGCGTATCACCACCGTTATCTATGCGGGACCGGTGCTCTCATATCATCTGGAAACAGCCGATGGCCTGCCGCTCAAGCTGTTCGCTCAGAACCGCGATGGCACCGTGCTTAGCGAAGGCGACAACATTACCTTGCACTGGGCTGCCGACCATACCGTCGCAGTCGCAGACTGATCATGGAAACGGTATCGTTCTCAAAAAATACGTTGCATGTCGTCATCGATATGCAACGCCTCTTTGCCGAAGAAACGGAATGGCACACGCCGGCGATTGCTGCCATCCTTCCAAACGTCCTGAAAATCACCAGGGCAAGGCCGTCGGATACGGTATTCGCGCGCTTCGTCGTTCCACAAAATGCAGACGCCGCAAAAGGCGCATGGAGAAACTACTATCGGCGATGGTCGTCCGTTACCCTGGATGCGATCGATCCGGCCATGCTCGATCTCGTCGGCCCGCTTGCCGCGATAGCGGATGAACGCTCCGTCATCGATAAGCAAACCTACTCGATTTTCGGCACGGAGGGTTTTTCCGGGAGACTGCAGGCCGCCGGCATCGATACGCTGATTTTTTCCGGCGTAGAGACCGATGTCTGCGTCTATGCCAGCGTGCTGGATGCTGTCGACGAGGGCTACCGCGTCATTCTCGCCGCCGACGCCCTGGGAAGCAGCAACGCGCAAGCTCATGACGTTGTTTTAAGGACTCTCGCTCCCAGGCTTTCGGAACAGATTGAGATTTTATCGACGGATGCCATTGTGAAGTTATGGCAAGCATGACGTTCAAAAATGGGCCATGGACTTCGTGGCGCAGCATGATTTGAGGGATCCGAATGGATGTTCCGATGAAAGACAAAGCTGGTTTGCCCGACGACGCGCCGCCATCAAGCGTGACGACCGATGGCCGCCAGACGCAATACACCCTCGGTGAACAGATCGGCTTTTATCTCCGCCAGGCCAACCAGCGCCATGTCGCAATCTTTGCAAGTCTGATTTCGGAAAAGCTGACGACAACCCAATGGGCGGCGCTCGTGAAGCTCAAGGATTTGCAACCGTGTTCGCAGGGCAACCTTGGACGCGAGACGGCGATGGACATGGCGACCATCAAGGGCGTCGTCGACCGCCTCGTCAAGCGCGGTCTCGTCCATACGGAACCGGATCCGGCCGACGCGCGCCGGCTGGTTTTGACGCTCACTGCTGAAGGCGATGCTACGGTAGACCGCAATCTCTCGATTGCCTTGAAAATTTCGCAGGAAACGCTGAGCACGCTGACGGCCGCAGAGCGGATGATGCTGATGGAACTGCTTCAGAAGATCTGTTGATCACCTTCACCGCCAGAATTTGAAGAGACTTCAATGTTTCAGCACACTGATGACGAAATGGCGTTGCTTGTCGATCAAATGACGGCTGCGGAAAAGGCCGATCTATTGAGCGGCCGGGGCCTTTGGAAAACCGCTGATATCGAAAGGCTTGGCATTCCCTCTATCCTGATGACCGACGGTGCCTACGGTGTTCGATACTCGACCACGCAGATTGATGCTGGCGATAGCGACGACAATAGCCTCCAGGGGTTTCTGGCGCTGGTCAACCAGCAAGCCGATGAAGCGGGCAGCATGTTCGGCACAACGCGGCCCGCAACCTGCTTTCCCAATGGCAATCTACTCGGCTGCTCCTGGGACGTGGACCTTGCTTACCGCATGGGGGCTGCCCTTGCGGCGGAGTGCCAGCACTTCGGAGTCCACCTGCTCCTCGGGCCAGGTATCAACACGAGGCGCACGCCGCTTGCCGGCCGTGCCTATGAGTATTATTCCGAGGACCCGGTCATCAACGGCGACCTTGCCGCAGCCTTGATCTGCGGCATGCAGGACAACGGCGTTGGCGCTTCGCTGAAACACTTCGCCTGCAACAATTCCGAGATCGAACGCACCACGACAAGCTCCGATGTCGATGAGCGCGCCTTGCGCGAGATCTATCTGGCGGGGTTCGAACGGGCGATCGAAAAAGGCAAGCCCTGGACGGTGATGAGTGCCTACAATCCGGTAAACGGCATTCATGCGACGCAAAACTCTTGGTTATTGACGACAGTCCTGCGCCAGGAATGGGGCTATGACGGGCTCATTGTTTCCGATTGGCATGCGATCAAGGACAGGCCTGCTTCGCTTGCAGCCGGAACCGATCTCGACATGCCGGAAAGCAAACCGCGCAAGTCGCAGCTTCTTGATGCGATCGAGGCCGGCAGGATCGGCCGGGGAACCACCGATGCGTCATGCATGAGGGTGCTCGATCTGGTCCAGCGCTGCAAAGCGAACGAGAGACCGGGTACTCCGGCTGATCTCGAAGATCACCACATGCTTTCCCGCCAGATTGCTGCAGAGTCGATCGTCCTGCTGCGCAACGAAAACGCGGCTTTGCCGCTTAACGCGAACGCTTCACCCCGAATCCTTGTCGTCGGCAATGGGGCGATCTCGCCGGCCATTCAGGGCTCTGGCTCGGCGACCACCAATCCTTACCGGGTCGATGTTCCGTTCAAGCAGATTTGCAATAGAGCCGGTGAAAACTGCACCGTTCGTCACATGCCTTTCGACGTTGAGACCGCGAAAGCCGCGGTATCCGCCATCAATACGGTTTTGCACGCGGCGGCAGACAGTGATGTCGTCGTGGTGTTCACCGAAAACGAAAAGAGCCGTAATGGCGAAGGCAATGATCGCGATACGCTGAAGTTATTGAGAGGTCACGACGACCTCATCAGTGCGCTGGCGGCTGCCGGCCGGCGTGTGGTCGTCGTGCTTTCGATGCCGGATACGGTGGAGATGCCCTGGCTTTACGAGGTGGATGCGGTTCTCGCCTGCTTTTTCCCAGGCCAAGGCGGTGGCGAAGCGATCGCCCGCGTACTTTTCGGCGACCAGAACCCTTGCGGCAAGCTGTCTGCCAGCATGCCCGTTCGCATCGAGGACATCCCCGGGTGGCACAGCTATCCCGGCGACCATGGCCGCCACGTCTACAGCGAAGGCATCTTCGTCGGATACCGCTACTATGATCTGAAAGCCGTCACTCCGGCTTTCCCCTTTGGCCACGGCCTCAGCTATACGACATTCGCATATGAGAACATGTCGCTGGATTGTCAGAAGGTCGAACCTGGCACCTGCTGCACCGCAACCGTCACGATACGCAATACCGGCCTGGTCGCCGGCAAGGAAATCGTTCAGCTCTATGTGCGACCGGTCAAGCCCGGCCTGAAGCGTCCGATCAGGGAATTGAAGGCATTTGCCAAAGTGTATTTGGAGGCCGGAGAAGCAAAAACGGTTGCGGTCGCGCTGCAACCACGGGATTTCCAGTATTTTGATGTATCACGCTCCAGCTGGGTTCTCGATGCAGAGGCCTTCGTGGTAGAGGCGGCCGCGTCATCGCGCGATATTCGGCTGAGCAATACCCTGCCCTGCCGACGTCAGACCTTCGCTCCCGAAAAGCTTTCACCCCAATCCCCGCCATCGGTCGTCTTTTCCCACCCGCGGGCCGAAACGGTGCTCAGAGATTTCTTCGAAGCGAACCTATCGCTTTCGAACGCACAAGCGCAGGCAATTCTCGATCAGTTGCGCGGATCTTTCCTGGGCTTCTACGATACGCTGAGCTGGTTTGTGGGCGACAGCGTTCCGGAAACAGACATCGCGGCTATTCTGGACGAACTCAATGAATCGGGAGCATAAAGTCTTTGATGGCTCGACTTTCTGCCCTTCGTTCATCGCCATTATCGAGGCGAGCAGACCGGGGGTGACTATATGGTTGATGAGATTAGCGCCGGGGTCGAGGCGTTTATCTTTGACAGCGAGTCACATGCAGTCGATCTCCCGCTCACCCTTTTGCGCAAGAAGCGCTTGAGAGGCTATCGGGCCGCCGCAGTGATGCGCATTGGTGGAGATGCGCTCGCGAAGGGCAGTCAGCAACGTATCGAGGCCGCTACCCCAGATTCCTGGGGGCTTCAGGACGCTGCGGATCAGCCAAAGGCGAATGGCCTCCCGATCCGAAGCGAACTGGGCTTGGAGCAGATAGGTGCCATCCAATTTCCGAGCGTAGAGATAATAGGCAATCGGCAGAATTGAGCTCTCGGCCCGCAGATTCTGAGTGTTGAATCCATAAGCTGCAAAGGCACGCTGATTTTCTCAACACGGCCACCCTATCTGCCCCGCTTACCTCGTAGCAGGTTGGAGATGGCAATTTCAGCAGGTCATAATGCATTGAAAACATGGTGAATACGCTATTAACCAGAAGCGATATCGACCTTAGTTTCCGCCACGGCTGCAATTATAATTTCGTTCCTCCACTTCCGATAAGTCTTCCTTTTCGATGGCGAGAGGATCGTTGTCTGATCAACTCCATCGGCCCGTTCTTGGGTTGAGCGGTATTGCGGCGGCCTTTTAGCGTCAAAGAGCCCTCTGTCACGGGAAGGTGGCGGCCAACCTGCTCCAGATGCCCGGATTTGAGCCATTTCGCCGACAGGAGGCCGCTAGCGCGCGTTCTCGATCTAAGACGACCCGATGCGCGTCCCGGCCTCGTTTCTGCGCCGTACGACCTTCCATTGTGATCATAAAACACGCTTGCAAAGGAACGTTTACTGACGCATGCATTATCTGTACAAACCGCTGCTAGAGACGACATTGGAGTTCCATGGCGAGACCCGCAATCCCCAATCCCCGTCCTGCGCCCCAGAGGTTGATTGGATACGCGCGCGTGTCGACAGAAGACCAGGTCAACGACGCCCAGGTGGACGAGTTGCGAGCGGCTGGTTGCTATCGCATCCATCAGGAGCAAGGATCCGGGGCATCAAGGGTGAGGCCCGTCCTGAGGAAGCTTCTCCGCGAACTTGTCGCGGGCGACGTGCTCGTTGTCGTCCGACTGGATCGGCTAGCGCGTTCCGTTAGCCATTTGCTTGCTGTCATCGAAGACCTCGAGGAAAGGGGCGTTCACTTCCGGTCCCTTCGTGATCCAATTGATACCTCGACGCCGCAAGGCATGTTTTCTCTGCAGGTACTGGGTGCCGTAGCCCAGCTCGAGCGTGCACTCATCGCGGAGCGAACCAAAGCCGGCATGCTGGCGGCTAAGGATCGGGGGCGGCTCGCCGGCAATCCAGGACTTCGCGAGCGGCGACCGGAAGCTATCCGTGCTGTCTCTGCCGCCCGCAATCGGGCTTATCTGGACGAACTGATCTCATCGGCGCAGACATGGTTACCGACCGTTCGCAAGCTGCGACCGCAACATAGTTGGGAGAATGTCGTGCTCATCCTTAATCGCAAAGGCCACAGCTGGACGGTCGAACGCTTGCGCCGGGCAGTTCACCGGATAGTACGCGAAAAGCTTGCCGAGCCAGAACTGCTCGCCCGCTCTCCTCGCCGGCCGCCGGAGGACAATCTGATGAAGCTGGTCGCCGCGATCGCGATCGCCGATCCCGACCTATCGCTTCGAGAAATTGCTGCGCAGTTGGACCAGATGCATGAGCGACCGCCGCGTGGCGGCCGGAAATGGCAGCCGTCTTCAGTGAGAGCACTGTTGGACGAAGCGCGCCGCTTCGGGCTCATACGCTTATGAGAGCCCAGTCGTGACAAGGTCCTAAGTTTGATTGGCGACATATTGGGGTTTTGCCCTTTGGATATAGTCGATTCTAGCTTTTCAAGGTGCTCTCCGGGCCTCCGCGACAGCCTTCGATCCATCACATGAGCGATAGAATTCATTTCTATCACTCATCGCAATGGATTATCGGGAGTTATAAAAAGGGCGCCTATTACTCATGGAATGGAAGCGGACGAAGCAAGGCTGGCCGGATTTCATGTATGATGATGCGCCGCTCGATCCACTCGAAAGCCGATTCCTCCTGTCATCGAGGGAAGTGACTGCAGCAGTTCGTCATGTGCGTTATGAGGACGCAATCTGCTTCGTATTGAGCTTTTAAGCGACAGGGCAGTGAAAACCTCCGAGATCGAGGGCAAACGCTTGCTCAATTGAATGGGCAATCCTCGTGCGCCGCCAGTTTGGCCTCGATGCCGACAATCGGCCGTCAAAGCCGTAAGAGCGCGGCATCGCGGAAATGATGGTCGCGATGTGCACGACACTTGGTCGGCCCCGCTCAATGGCGAAACCCTGTTTCGATGAAACGGCATGCTGATGACAGCCAATCGCCATATTGGAGCGATCGGCGCATACCGGACGCATGAAGATCCCATGCAGATTGTGTCCGCCGTCTGGACAATCCGACCGTCCGCTATGAAGCCCTACCATCAAGGCAGGTCCCGGCGGAAATGGCGACCTACACCGAGTGGTTCAACAAATCGGCGCCACACGGTGAACTCCCCCTGCCCGCTCCTACTCGTGCTGGCATAGGCCATTTGTATTTCGAAAGCGTCCATCCGTTTGAAGGTGGGAATGGCAGGCTTGGCCGAGCACTTGCGGAAAAAATCGCTTGCCCAAAATATTGGACAACCGAGGCTGATTGCGTTTGCCTACACAATCGAGCATGGCCGGAAAGCCTATTACGATCAGCTCGAACGGCATCAACGCACGCTCGATATCACCGAGTGGCTGGTGTATTTTGCGGGAACCATCCCTAAGGCGCAACAGACCACCGTGATGCGGGGGGCCTTCTATATCAGCAAGGCGCAATTCTATGACCGGTTTCGCGGGCAATTCAACGATCGCCAGGAGAAGGCCATCGCTCGTATGTTCGAGAGGGCCCTGGGGGGTTAAAGGCGGGGCTAAGCGCTGAGAATTACATTTCGATGCCGCGGACCTCGCGCGCGACAGCGACGCGCAATCTTCATGATTTGGTGGTAAAAGATGCGCTCACGCGTACCTGCGCCGGCAGGCTCGTCATGCGCTAAATCTGCCCTGATTAAGCAAACGAGATTGCCGCCAACAGCCGCGTCCCTTTTGGACAAAGGACCGAAAAGGCCGAACCAGCTGACCGCGCCACGATGGCCTGCAAAGTCATGCAAACCGGGTCAGGTTCCTTGCGCGCGCTTTTGCAGCTTCTTCCTCGCGGTTGTGCGGCGGATGTGAAGTCTCGAGCGAATCGAGCAGTTCGCGCGCGCATGCCGTGATTGAATCGATTGCGTGTTCGAACGCTGCCTCATTGCGTTTCGACGGCTTCGTCGTTCCACTCAGCTTTCGCACGAACTGTAATGCCGCATCACGTATTTCCTGATCGGTCGCCGGCGGATCGAAATTGAACAGCGGTTTTATGTTTCTGCACATTGATTGCTCCCAGTCATCTTCGTTTAACTCATAGCGTGGGGCGGGGCAGGTGACTTACCTGCGCCAGGAGATTCCAGGCGCGATGTGCGTCCTGTCAGTGCGACCACTTCCCGCGCCCATCTGCATCTTCGCATCGATCTCCCCCTAATTCGACAGTCCTACCCCTCTGTCGCTCGGGCTGGCGAACAGCTTAGATAACGAAAAGAACGCCACAAGTCATTCTCGCTGTCACCACTCCAGGCATCAAGTGCGCGGTACGCCATCGCGTCGACGTCACCAGTGACGCCGATTTTGCCGCCCTGCGCCGGATACTTCCACGTCCCTCACGCCCTGAACGTCAGACCGGTCGGCACCTACCCGCAGCGTCCGACGTCCCCGGAAGCTGTGTCGCTTTTGGTGATTGAGCCTTTTGAATGAGGAGAGGGGTCACATCCTTATCGGCACGCTCCACCCGAAAGGTAACAGCTGTTACCTTTCGAGTCCCTCGTATTAAGATCGCCCAGTTCGTCCAACGCGAGCGACAAATATCTTGGCGTTGATAGCCCCGCGAAATGGGGTGTCGACCGGACCCTGCCCCGTCCCGCTCGGTCGCTTTAGGCAGCAAAGCACAATGATCCTCGGACGGGCCACAAGCGGGTCGAAACAGGAGGCATGGGTTCGCGAATGAAGATTCGGAGACCTCCTTCTTTACCACTCTCCATCTCACTCTCTGTCATCACAACGTCCATCCCTGGCGTGCCCTCAACTCCCGGCAAAGTTGGTCGAATCCCGCGTGAAGCGATTCCAATCAGTGGGCCGAAATGCCCGAACACGGGAGCCGCGCAGCAGCATCGATGCCTATGCGCTCGGGTCCTACCCAATGCCATCGACACCTCCCGCCTTTTCGAATTCATCCATGCCCTCCAACACCCATGTTTTTCTTCGAGCCGAGTGGCTCCAAGGACTCGGAAAGCTTCACTGCTTAAAAGGTATGTAGCACGGAGACAGGGAGCGAGATCGCAAACGCCAGAACCGTCGGCGCTGACTTCGTCATCGATGCTGAACAATCAACGGCGACACATTCACATCGGAGGGTGTCCAAGATCGGCAGCCAAGCAGGGTCCCTTCAGTGGACACGAGGAATGGGGCCACTCGGCCACAGCTCTGTCGGCAGGGACCTCAGGGCAGTTGTCCGCCCTCGCCGTCTCGTCGCGGAAGCCAGATGGAATATGGCTGCATCGACGGCGGGCGCTAACGAATACTCGGCGAACCGACTCCATCTGGATGCGCCCGCCCATTGCCGTACATCCGTCCCCAGATAGCGAGGCCTCGGGCGTGAAATCAATCCGTTCCTGTCACGGCTTCAACGCAAACCTCGTCGCGATCAATCCATTCCGCAAGCCCACGGGCTGAGTAACAGCTGTTACCTTTTCGCCTATCCATCCCGTGTGTTCATCCCGCTTTCGGCAAGACCGTAAAGGCTTTTTGAAAGGTGAAGACTTCCATCGACCGCCCGGTCGACCATTGCACGGAAATAGCCCCCCGGCTTTGCAATCAGCTCCGGGTCACGCAAGGATTTTTCGAGCACGGTCGCCAAGATGGCCGACGCAGCGTAGCGGCCGACCCTCCCTACACCGTCAACCCATGCAGCCTCCGACAGACCGATCATGCGTCGCATCATTTCGGCCGCGCCGACAACATCGGACCATCCGTCAAACTCCACGCTGACACATTCCTGCGCCGCACGGCAGCCAACCTGCAGCAAGCCAACCGGCACCGCAGCTAGAACGGCACCCTGGATATCACCGACAGCCTTTTCCGCATGCCGCAATCGGGATTGCATGTCTCCAACCGCCGCCCCAGGCTTATTTTCATAAGCCATTGCGACGGTGGAGCCGTCGTCAGTTAGTTTGATGTCTCGCTCGGCAGAGTGAGTCCGTTCATTACTTTCAGAAAGGTTTTTAGGGGTTGTATTAATAATGGAGGTGACGCCAGTGTCACCCGCGGATGACATATTATGCTCATTGAAGCGGTGTTCGGCATATTCAAGAACCTCACCATGAAGTGATTCGAGCTCGCTTGCCTGCTCGGCTCGGCCGGCCACCGTCTCGATGATCGCCTGTGCAGCGCTCCTCCAGCTATCCGCCTTCTCGGGGAACGCTTCGCACGCATCGATTATTGCCCTGGAAAACCGCGTAACCGCACGACGCGCATCCTGGGTGGCCTTCAGTTCCCTTTGATAGTTGTCAACGCTCTCCTTGATCTCCGTAAGCCGCACGCGCGCGGGCGTGAAATCGAGCCCGAAGCCGCTGGCAACCATCCCGTCATTGTCGCGGTACACGAAGCGCCGGCCAGTCGGGCTGTCACGGTAGGAGGCGATCCCAGCTTCAACGATCCTGCGCAGGCAACGCGTAACTGTGCGCTCGGAGCGCAGCGTGTATTCGGCGAGCTTGGCGTTCGAAATTGCAACGATCGGTCGGCCGGCTCCTTTCCAGTCATCGCCGCGCGAGAGGCCAAGGAGAATGTCCAGGACATGATAGGTGGTGCCGTCGATCCCAAGGATCGGCGCGGCCTTCTTCAGCAGGAGGGAGATCTCCGACTTTGAGGTATCCGGTATGTCGTTGGCCATCGCCATACGCGCGCTTGCGAGAATGGCCGGACTGACGCGTCTGAACGATGCGATTGCCGTTGCTTCTGTCATTGGCTAGCTGCCCGCAACACCTTGGCGTGCGGCTCCATCGAGATTCTTGTTGATGAAAGCCAGCAGACGGGCACAGTTTTTCGTTCCCAGCTGTTAAGCAGGGGTTGATTGTGCCAGCGGTCCGTCATAGAATCAGTTTGTTAGAGCTGATGTCGACGGGACGTTTTCGTACTGTCGGCTAGGATTTTAAGGGTTCGCCGATTGCCGTCGGTGAGCCCTTTCCTATTTCTGAACCAGCCTACCGCATCGGCGTCTCCCCGTTTTGTTGCCGGTACTCGTCCACCAGTGCCGGAAGCTTTTCGATGAGCCAGGCTGACAGGCCTGGCATCTTGCTTTCCGGAATTGTAATGAGCGTTGAGGAACGCGAGGATTTTGCGGTAATCACCGCGCCGCCACCGACCTCGATCTCTTCGCCGCGATCTCCGCTGGCTGCCTTGTGTTCCAGGGCGTTCATCAGCGCAGCGAAGCGCTGATCGCTTGGGGACGCAACCCATGCCCTCGTCGACGTCACTTGATCAATGATAAGCTGGGCTGCGGCCGGAGCCCTACCGTCCTTGAAATGGGCGGCGAGCTTTTCCCACTTCGGGCGGCCGATTGAAGGGGCCGAACCAATTCTGCCGATCAGTTCGGCCGGGAACTGTTCTGCGATTCCGATCAGCATCGAAATGTAGGTTAGCTTGCCGTCTGCCCTGCCGAGTGCGGCAGCGATCGTCTCCCGGCGGAAACCGCGTGACTTCAGGGTCGCAGCAAAGAGCGCCTGTTCGATGAAGGAGAGATTGGCGCGTTCGGTATTCTCGATACCTTGCGCGACCACCAATTCATCGTCGGAGAGGTCGCGGACGATCGCTTTTACCGGCCGTTCAAGGATCTGGCAGGCTCGCAGGCGCCTATGGCCGTAAGCGACCTGAAAGAAACCTTGCCTGTCGGGGGAGGGGCGAACGAGGATGGGGAGCCTCTGGCCATTTTCGCGGATGCCCTCAACGAAAGCCTGGAATTGCGGCTCGCCCTCGATATCGAGGCGGTCCCTGACAAAGGAGGGAACGACGAGGGCAGAGTCAATTTCGACGATTGTTTCAGAACCGCTCAGTTGCTCACGAAGGCGTTCGTTCTCCTCTTCCACGGCGACAAAGGCCCGGTCCATTGACTTGACGGCTCCAGATCCCACTTTCACACTAGGCCCGGCGGAGATCTGCTTGGCCAGCTCAGCGGAATCGACATTTCCAAAAAGACTTTTCATCCGATTGGAGCGTTCTTTGGCGTTGGTCATGACCGCCCCCATACCGATTTGATGTGGTTGAAGATCTCGAGATTGACAGCGTCGACGGAATCCAAGGCGCGCGTGAGCGTGTCGCGACCGACAGAGCCACGCGCCATTTCGTAAAGGCTCTTCTTCTCCAGCCCGGCGCTGGCGATTGCAGTCGTGTCCACCACCGCGGGCGCCAGCACGTCCTCGCCAAACAGCGAGCGCAGAAGCGCGACGACATTCACCTGAGGGACGTCGTTTGGATTATGCCTAGTGATGACATATCGGATGAAATCGTGTTCCAGAATACCGCCACGCTCCTCGATAACGTGCATGACGTCGCTCATCATCGCCAGGAACTGGTTCATGCTGGCAACGTCGATCATCGCCGGATGAACGGTAATCAGCAGAGAGGTCGCTGCACAAAGCGCGCCCAGGGTAAGATAGCCCAGTTGCGGCGGCGCATCGATCACCACGACATCATAGTCTTCGGCGACGCTGTTTATGACGGCGCCGAGCCGCCGGAAGAAGATCCCGTCGCCGCGGCCGCCACCGCTTGCAATCGCCTGCGGCGTCTCATGCTCGTATTCCATGAGCTCAAGGTTGCCCGGTATGAGATCAATGCCGTCAAAATAGGTATTGCGAATGATGTCGCGCATCGGCCTGCGGTTGTCATCGTCATAGCGAATGGCCGCATATATCGTCTCGTTGTCGCTGACATCGAACTCGGGCTGATAGCCAAACATGGCCGACAAGGATGCCTGGGGGTCGAGATCGATTGCGAGCACGCGCAAACCGACCAGCGCGAGATAGTGGGCGAGATGAACGGTCGTCGTCGTTTTGGCAGATCCGCCCTTGAAGTTTGCAACCGCGATAACCTGCAACTTCTCGCCAGGACGTCGGCGCGGCAAGAAATCCAAAGCTTCCAAAGGGCGCTTCACGGCAAGGTATCGGCGAAGCTCATTGACCTGCGCGAGCGTGTAGCTCCTGCGGCCGTTCTCCAGCCGCTCCGGCATCGCCCCTTCGCCGTCCAACGACATCTGGCGAAGTGTCGATTCCGCAATCCCGAGCATGCTCGCAACGTCGCGCGATGTGAACGTGCGCAACGACTTCATCGCCTCCGGCGGATACATATGCGTCCTGAGAGACTGCAATTGCGCTGACAACATCTGCGATTGGCGTGTAATCTTCGCAGCGGAGGATTCGCTCGTTTGCTTGCGTGTCGTCATCTGATCCAT
>NZ_CP025015.1 GCF_002953715.1 Rhizobium leguminosarum | reverse complement strand
CTGTCCCTCTTGGCGGCTTTTCGCCGGTTTACCGGCCATTGCCCGCTAAAAATAGAACACGATTCTCCGAACTGGTCCAGAGGTTTAGGGTTAACAAAAGGTTAACGACCGGGGGCAATCTGCATAAGGCTGTTCGGTTTTTTGCTTTTCCGCTCCGGGAGTTAGCCACAAATGCCCGGCTCCCTGATCCCGGAATGTTCTCCTGTGAATCCTACAAATCCGAACAGTGTAGCAGCAAGTAGATTAGGCGGCTCTGTAGCGCCACGCCCCTCATGAGCCACGACTCACCTCGCTACGTGCATGTTGAATCCTACAACTGCCCTCCGATTCCAAACTGTGCTGATTTCCCGCCGACCAACAACGACGGAGAAAGATCATGCGGGCTCTCGCGCTCTCAACACCCCGGACGATCCAAGAGGCGCATCTCCTACACATCCACTATCAGCTTCGTGCTCGGGTCTTTTCCGATCGCCTGGGTTGGGAAGTCGATGTAACGGCGGGGTGCGAGTCCGATCGTTTCGACGCGCTTCGGCCGACCTATATTCTCGCCATCGCAGAGACCGGCGAATTGGCGGGGTGCGCGAGGCTTCTTCCTGCGCTCGGACCGACAATGGTGGCCGACGTTTTCCCGTCGCTGCTCCCCGACGGCCAACTCAAGGGGCATGCCGCGATGATTGAGAGTTCTCGCTTCTGCGTCGACACGGCACTTGCGGAGGGGAGGGGCGACGGTTCGGTTCATGAAGCCACGCTGACCATGTTCGCTGGCATCATCGAATGGTGCATCGCTAATGGCTATACCGAGATTGTCACGGTGACCGATCTTAGATTCGAGCGAATCCTCGCCCGCGTCGGATGGCCGCTGCAGCGTTTGGGCGAACCCAAGAAGATTGGCGTGACGATGGCCGTAGCGGGCACACTGGCCGCCAATGCGGCCACGTTCCTCAGGCTTCGCCCCTCCAACTACCGTTCTGAATTCGCCCCCTGTCAGCCAGGCAGCCTAAGGAGAAATCCGTGAACCAGCTTCGCTCTCACCCTCGGCTCGTCCGCAAACTTCAGGAGGCGCTCGGCGATCAGCTTTGTGTTGCCCTGGACGACGCGAACGTCGTCGAAATCATGCTCAATCCGGACGGCAAATTATTCATCGAACGGCTCGGTCACGGCGTTGCGCCCGCTGGCGAGATGTCGTCGGCTGCCGCGGAGATGGTCATCGGTACAGTGGCGCACGCGCTTCAGTCAGCGGTCGACACGGAACAGCCAATCATCTCTGGCGAGCTGCCAATCGGTGGCCACCGATTCGAGGGACTGTTGCCTCCCGTTGTCGCCAAGCCTGCCTTCACAATCCGGCGCCGGGCATCGCGCCTCATTCTGCTCGAAGACTATATTCACGCCGGCGTGATGACAGAATACCAAGCCGCTACGATCCGCAGTGCCATTTCCACGAGGCTGAACATCATCATTTCCGGTGGAACGGGCTCGGGTAAGACGACGCTAGCGAACGCGGTCATCCACGAGATCGTCAAATCTGCGCGCCAGGATCGTCTCGTCATTCTTGAGGATACCGCGGAAATCCAATGCGCGGCTGAAAACGCCGTTCTCCTCCATACCAGCGATTCGATCGACATGGCGCGGCTCTTGAAGAGCACCATGCGCTTGCGCCCCGACCGGATCGTCGTTGGCGAAGTTCGCGACGGTGCGGCCCTGACGTTGCTCAAGGCCTGGAACACCGGTCACCCAGGCGGCGTAGCGACCATTCACTCGAACACCGCCATGTCGGCGCTACGCCGTCTCGAGCAGCTTACTGCCGAGGCAAGCCAGCAGCCGATGCACGAGGTGATCGGAGAGGCCGTCGACCTGGTCATCTCGATTGAGCGGACGCCCGGCGGCCGGCTTGTTCGCGACATCATTCAAGTCGAGCGGTTCATCAACGGACGGTATGAGATCGAATCCGATCAGCTTACCGAAGAACAGGAGGCGCGCCATGTCGCGTAAGCATACCCTCATCGCCGCTGCGCTCGTGGCGGCGCCAATCGTTCTGGCCTCTGTCGCGCCGGCGCTCGCCAGTTCCGGCGGCAGCCTCCCATGGGAAGGGCCACTGCAGCAGATTCAGGAGTCGATAACCGGCCCGGTCGCGGGTGCGATCGCGCTTGCAGCCGTGGCCATCGCCGGCGGCATGCTCATCTTCGGCGGCGAGCTCAACGATTTCGCGCGGCGACTTGTGTACGTCGTTCTTGTCGCCGGCATCCTGCTCGGCGCCACCAACATTGTCGGCCTGTTCGGTGCGACCGGCGCTTCGATCGGACTGACCGACGAGCAGATCACGTCAATTGGTTCGAACAAAGGAGGGGAGGGAGATCATGGCTGAGTCCGTGTCCGGCTTGCGACGCAATCGCATCCATCGCGCGCTCTCCCGCCCGAACCTGCTAATGGGCGCCGACCGGGAGCTGGTCCTGATCACCGGTCTTGCAGCCGTGATCCTGATCTTCGTCGTGCTTACGGCCTATTCGGCGCTCTTCGGCGTCGCTGTCTGGGTCATGATCGTCGGGCTGCTCAGGATGATGGCGAAGTCCGACCCACTGATGCGGCAAGTCTATATCAGGCACATTTCCTACAAGCCCTATTACAAGGCGACCACTTCGCCGTGGCGACGGTACTGAGGAGACAGCCATGGTAGCTCTCAAACGGTTCCGGGTGACCGGCCCGTCCTTCGCCGATCTCGTTCCTTATGCCGGCCTGGTCGACAATGGTGTCCTCCTCTTGAAGGACGGAAGCCTGATGGCCGGCTGGTACTTCGCAGGACCGGATTCCGAAAGTGCGACCGACCTCGAGCGCAACGAGCTGTCGAGGCAGATCAATGCCGTTCTGTCGCGGCTCGGAAGCGGCTGGATGATCCAGGTCGAGGCCATCCGTATTCCGACAGTCGACTATCCATCAGAAGATCGATGCCATTTCCCCGACCCGGTGACCCGCGCAATCGATGCCGAGCGTCGGGCGCATTTCGCGCGAGAGCAGGGGCATTTCGAGAGCAAGCATGCACTAATCCTGACCTACCGGCCACTTGAGTCCAAGAAGACTGCACTCAGCAAATACATCTATTCGGATGAGGAGAGCCGGAAGAAGTCCTACGCGGACACGGTGCTCTTCGTGTTCAAGAACGCGGTGCGCGAGCTTGAGCAGTATTTTGCCAACACACTTTCGATCCGGCGAATGGAAACCCGCGAAACGGTCGAAAGGGGAGGGGAGCGAATTGCCCGATATGACGAGCTGCTCCAGTTCGCCCGTTTCTGCACCACCGGCGAAAGCCATCCAATCCGGCTTCCCGATGTTCCCATGTATCTCGACTGGATCGCCACCGCGGAGCTTGAGCACGGCCTGACGCCAAAGGTCGAAAGCCGTTTCCTCGGCGTCGTTGCGATCGACGGTCTGCCGGTCGAAAGCTGGCCGGGTATTCTGAACAGCCTTGATCTTATGCCGCTGACCTATCGGTGGTCGTCACGTTTCATCTTTCTCGATGCCGAGGAAGCTCGACGGAAGCTCGAACGCACACGCAAGAAATGGCAGCAGAAGGTCCGACCGTTCTTCGACCAGATATTCCAGACACAAAGTCGATCCGTCGACCAAGACGCGATGACTATGGTGGTCGAGACCGAGGATGCCATCGCGCGGGCCTCGTCGCAGCTGGTTGCCTATGGCTATTACACACCGGTGGTCGTGCTATTCGGCAGCGATCGCGAAGCACTCCAGGAGAAGGCCGAAGCGATCCGGCGGCTGATCCAGGCGGAAGGTTTCGGAGCGCGGATCGAAACGCTCAACGCCACCGACGCCTATCTCGGCAGCTTGCCGGGCAACTGGTATTGCAACATCCGTGAGCCGCTGATCAACACCAGCAATCTCGCCGACTTGATTCCGCTGAACTCGGTCTGGTCCGGAAATCCTGTCGCGCCATGCCCTTTTTATCCGCCGAATTCCCCGCCCTTGATGCAGGTTGCGAGCGGATCGACAGCGTTTCGTCTGAACCTGCACGTCGATGATGTCGGCCACACGCTGATCTTCGGTCCGACCGGTTCTGGCAAGTCGACGTTGCTCGCCCTGATCGCCGCACAGTTTCGCCGGTACGAACATGCGCAGATCTTCGCCTTTGACAAAGGCAGTTCACTTCTACCCCTGACGCTCGCAGCCGGCGGCGATCACTATGAGATCGGCGGCGACAGTGTGGAAGAGGGGAGGGCATTGGCCTTCTGCCCACTCTCCGAACTCAAAAGTGATGCCGACCGGGCTTGGGCGACGGAATGGATCGAGATGCTGGTCGGTCTGCAGGGCGTCACCATCACACCCGATCATCGTAACGCCATCTCTCGGCAGGTCGGACTGATGGCGAGCGCCTCTGGTCGATCGCTCTCAGATTTCGTCAGCGGCGTGCAGCTGCGGGAGATCAAGGACTCACTGCATCACTACACCGTCGATGGCCCGATGGGGCAGCTCCTTGATGCGGAAGAAGATGGCCTCACGCTCGGGGCCTTCCAGACCTTCGAGATCGAGCAGCTGATGAATATGGGTGAGCGCAATCTCGTGCCGGTGCTGACCTACCTGTTCCGCAGGATCGAGAAGCGTTTGGATGGGTCTCCCAGTCTGATCGTGCTCGACGAGGCGTGGCTGATGCTCGGCCACCCTGTGTTCCGCGACAAGATTCGCGAGTGGCTCAAGGTGCTGCGCAAGGCGAATTGCGCTGTCGTTCTCGCGACCCAATCGATCTCGGATGCCGAACGGTCCGGGATTATCGACGTGCTGAAGGAATCCTGCCCGACCAAGATTTGCCTTCCGAACGGTGCCGCCCGCGAGCCTGGGACACGTGAATTTTACGAGCGCATCGGTTTCAACGAGCGGCAGATCGAGATCGTCGCAACCGCCATTCCGAAGCGAGAATACTACGTCGCCACGCCGGAAGGCCGGCGGCTCTTCAACATGTCGCTTGGGCCAGTCGCCCTGAGCTTTGTCGGCGCGTCGGGCAAAGAGGACCTCAAACGCATCCGCACACTGAAATCCGAACATGGCCACGACTGGCCGATCCACTGGCTTGAAACGAGAGGAGTTCAAGATGCCGAATCGCTGCTCAAATAGATGGTTCGCCGGCTTGGCGGCCGCCGCTCTCACGATTGGAGGCGCAGGCTCAGTGCAAGCCGGTGCAGCCACCGGCGCCGCGACCGAATGGACGCAGCTCGCCAACAATGCGCAGCTCGTGGACCTCATGAAAAGCTCCGGCATCCAGGTCGACAATCAGCTGACCCAGATCAGCCAGCTTGCAGAGCAGATTCAGAACCAGCTCAAGATCTACGAGAACATGCTGCAAAACACCGCGCAGCTTCCTGACCATGTCTGGGGGCAGGTCGAAAGCGATATCAACCAGTTACGCAGTATCATCGACCAGGGACAGGGCATCGCTTTTTCGATGGGAAATGCGGACGACGTTCTTCAGCAACGCTTTCAGAGCTATGCCGATCTCAAGACGAATTTGCCGGACAACACGACGTTCTCCTCGACCTATCAGTCCTGGTCAAACACCAACCGTGACACGATCGCCAGCTCGCTGAAGGCGGCGAGCCTCACGGCCGACCAGTTCGATAGCGAGGAGGATACGATGTCCTCGCTGCGGTCGATGTCCGAAACGGCTGACGGGCAGATGAAGGCTTTGCAGGTCGGCCACGAGATCGCCGCTCAGCAAGTCGCGCAAATGCAGAAGCTTCGCGGTCTCGTCTCCCAACAGATGACCATGATGGGAACCTGGCTGCAGACCGAACAGACCGACAAGGATCTGGCACAGGCGCGGCGGGAAAAATTCTTCAGTGCGACGGCTCCTTCCACCTCAGGCGGCGAAAAGATGAAGGTGGAGTGGTGAAAACGAAACTGACCCTAGTCGCGATCGCGACGAGTCTCGCTGTCGGCGGCACCGGCCTATGGTTGCTCATCTCGGAAAAACAGGCCGCATGGGAGCGCCGGGAGAAGTTTTTTGGTTCATCGAATGAGTATCCCACATCGGGCGGCGAAAAGATGAAGGTCGAATGGTGATCGCATGCCAACCATGACGAGACTTCATCAGCTACGGATCGCCATGCTCGTTGCCGCGTTCGCGGTGATGGCAACCCAGCCGGCGCTTGCGCAAGAAGGGTCAGTTTTGACCTCCCTCCAGAGCCAGATCACTACCGCCGCGAAGGGGTGGGAAAGCACCGTCATGGACGCTGCGAGATCTCTGTTCTGGATCCTCGCAACGATCGAGATCGGCATAGCGGCCGTCTGGCTGGCCATCCAGTCAGCCTCGCTGGATAGCTGGTTCGCCGAACTGGTGCGGCGGATCATGTTTGTGGGCTTCTTCGCGTTTGTGCTAGCGCAGGGACCCACCTTCGCCAAGGCGGTCGCAGACAGTCTCTTCCAAATCGGCGCCGGAGGAGGGACGGCATCACCAGCTGACGTGTTCAACGCCGGGCTCGCAGTTGCAACGAAAATGTCGGAAAAGGTACAGTTCGGCCTCTTCGAAGACAATGCTCTCGCAATCTCGGCAGCGTTCGCGATGGTCGTGACAGTCATCGCATTTTCTCTGGTCGCAGCGATTTTCGTGTCGGTCATGGTCGAAATGTATATCGGGCTGCTGGCCGGCATGATCATGCTCGGCCTTGGTGGATCGTCGTTCACCAAGGATTTTGCAGTCCGCTACCTGGTCTACGCCTTCTCCGTCGGGATGAAGGTCATGGCCCTTGTGATGATCTCTCGCATTGGTTCGGAAGTGCTGATCGGCCTCGCCAACCAGCCCGATATCGGCGACCAGTTTCAAACCGCTCTTGCCATCGCTGGAATTGCCGTCGTTGTTTTCATTATCGCGATGTACGTCCCGAACATCATGCAGGGTGTCGTCCAGGGCGTATCTGTCTCCGGTGGTATGGAGGCAATCCGACACGGCGGACAGGCGGCGTCTTTCGCCGCAGGCGCTGGCTTCCTCGCCGCCGGCGCTGCTGGCGCGGGCTTTGCGGCCGCGCAAGCCGCACGAGCTGGCGGCTCATCCGTTGCAGGTGCCACTCTTCGCGGCATCGGCGCGGGCTTCAGTTCCGGCGCGCAAGCAGCCGGATCAGCCGCGAAGGAAAAGGCAATCGGCTCTCCCGGCGCCTATGCGGGGTCCATTCTCGGACTTGCCAATGCCAAGCTCGATGAGCAGCGCGGGGGCTATAGCGGACCGAAGCCTCCTCCCGAACGCAACGACAAACCGTAATGGAGACAAGGGAAGAATAAATGGCAGCGAACCGCGCCCCGGAAAACCCATATCTTGCCGCCCGCCAGGAATGGAGCGAACGCTATGGCTCCTATGTGAAGGCCGCAGCCGCATGGCGCATCGTGGGTGTCCTCGGTCTGGTCATGGCCGTCATCGGCTTCACCTACGCGATGTATTTGAGCACGCAGGTGAGGCTGGTGCCTTACATCGTCGAGGTCGACAAGCTCGGGACGGCAGTCACGGCAGGCTTCCCCGAGCAGATCGAGTATGCCGATGTCCGCGTGGTACGCGCCACACTTGGCAACTTCGTCACGAGCTTTCGCTCGATCACGCCGGACGCAGTGGTCCAGAAACAATACATCGACCGCACCTACGCCCTTCTGCGCACGTCCGACCCATCGACCGAGAAGGTCAACGCCTGGTTCCGGGGCAACTCCCCGTTCGAGAAGGCGAAGTCTTCGACGGTTGCCATCGAGGTCAACAACATTGTCGCGCTTTCGAACCAAACCTATCAGATCGACTGGACGGAATACGAGCGGGACCGAAAGGGCAAGGAGATCGGTACGCGTCGTTTCCGCGGCATCGCGACTGTGACGCTCACCGCGCCACAGGATGAGGCGACGATCCGCCTCAATCCGATCGGCCTCTATGTCCGGGATTTCGACTGGACGGCACAGCTTTAAGGGCAGGGATACTTTCAATGAAAAAAACGGGATTGATCGCAGCCGCCGGCTGCATAGCCGGACTCTTGCTTGCGGCGGGCGCGCAGGCGCAAAGCATGACGAGCAACGAGGTGAAAGGAACAAATCTTTCCAGGAAGTGGCGCGGCACGCCGGGACTGGTCACGACTGGACCGGACGGAAAGGTGATCTTCTTGTTCGGCGAAACGCAACCTTCCGTCGTCTGCTCGCCTTTACAGGTCTGCGACATCGAACTTCAGGGTGGCGAGATCGTTCGCGACGTTCTCGTCGGCGACACCGTGCGCTGGAAGGTAGAGCCGGCCACCTCGGGTGCGACAGGCGGACAGGCCATCCATCTCATCGTCAAACCATCTGAGCCAGGGCTTTTCACCTCGATGGTCGTCACCACGTCACGTCGAACCTATCACATCCAGCTCAAATCCCATCCCAGCCAGTACATGGCGCGCATTGGCTTCGAATATCCGGAAGACGTGTCCACCAAGCTCGCCGACATAAACGCCCGTCTCGAAACGGGCGGCATTCCGGGCACAGCGCCGGACAAGCTGAACTTCTCCTACTCGGTGAGCGGGAGCGCGCCCTGGAAACCGAAGCGGGTCTATTCTGACGGGGTGAAGACCTACATCCAGTTCCCGAAGTCGATCTCCGGTCAGGATGCACCAGTGCTCTTCGTCGTCTCCGGCGGTCAAAATCGCATCGTCAATTACCGGATGAAGAACGACATGATGACCGTCGACTATGCGATCGACAAGGCGATCCTCGTTTCCGGCGTCGGTTGGCGGCAGCAGAAGATCACCATCCGGCGGGGAGGCTGAACCATGCGGAAGCTATTTGCATTCTTCAGCGCGGCCGCGCTGCTCTCCGGCTGCCAAACGGCCGACGCACTGACCACCAGCTCGCCCGCGGTGGCCGTCACCGGACCGGCTGCAAACGCCATCGCCGGCGACATGGCAAGCCGTCTGGCTGAACGGATCGGCCCGGCGGGTGCTACGACCACGATCAAAATGGAGAAGGACACGTCGGACTTCGCGACCGCCCTCGAAGCCGCCCTGAAGGGGTGGGGTTACACGGTCGTCACGGACGGCAAGATCGCCAAAGACGTCAAGCCGATCGAGCTTTCCTGTTCGATCGAGGGCTTTGACGGGCAGGTTTTGGCGCGGCTTTCGACGTCATCCATCGCTCTCGGCCGCGCTTACACGCCGACGGCGGCCGGCGCCACGCCGGCTAGTCCGCTTTCGATCATGCAGCGCAACGGAGATTAACATGGTCCAGTCGCTCCAGCTTGGTACGTCCAGCCAGGCAGACGAACAGAATGGCATGCGCCGGCTCAACCGCCTGCCGATCATCGTCGCCATCATCGTCATTGTGCTGTTCGTCGGCGTCGTCGTGATTGGTCTGTCGCTGCGCGGGCTTTCCTTCCATCGTGGCGACATCGAGGGTGCTTCCAATAGCCCTGCGACCAGTTTCGGCGACCAGCTTAAGCGGGGTGTCACGGACGGTATTATCGGTGACCCAGAAAAGCAGGAGGTGTTTCAACCGACACCCGTCTTGGTGGAGAATAAGGAAAAGCAGGAACCGTCCGTCGAGCGCCAACCAACAGACCGACAAGATCGCAGACAAAGGCTCGAATCCGAAGAGGAATGGAAGGCTCGCCTGAAGCGAGAGCAGGATGAACAATATATGCACGAGGCGCAGCGGCAGCGGATGGCGCGTCTCCAAGCTCGTTCCACGGCGCTCGATTCGCCGCTCAAGGTAGACATCGCCGATGTCGAGAAGGCTGCAAGCTCGACCAATGACACCGGCCGCCAGCCGACAAATGCCGTGGCGAACAGCGCCTCGGACCTTTATGCCGCGGCCATGAAATCCGGACTAATGGGACAAAACGTCGATCAGAACGGGCAGACGTCGAAAGAGGATTTCTTCAACCAGGACATCAAGGATCTCGGCTACCTGCCAAACCAGGTCGTGCCGCAGATGTCACCTAATGAATTGAAGCGCGGTTCGGTCATCCCGGCAACATTGATCACCGGCCTCAATTCCGACCTGCCAGGGCGCATTACAGCTCAGGTCAGCCAGAATGTCTACGACAGCGCCACCGGCTATCGCCTTCTCATCCCGCAAGGCGCAAAGCTGTTCGGCCGTTACGATTCCAAGATGTCCTTCGGCCAGGAGCGCGTTCTTGTCGTCTGGACGGATCTCATATTTCCGAATGGGTCTACACTGCAGATCGGCGGCATGGCCGGCACGGACGCCGAAGGATATGGCGGCTTCCAGGACATGGCCGACCGCCATCTCTGGAGGACGTTCGGTTCGGCGGCGCTAGTGGCAATCATCGGGACCGGGATCGATATGTCTATGCCCGAGAGTTCGACGCTCGCGACGCAGGACACCGCCTCGGATGCAGCACGACGTAATTTTGCCGAATCATTCGGCCGGGTAGCGGAGGAGACGACCTCGAAGAATCTGAACGTCCAGCCGACGATTCGCATCCGACCGGGCTACAAGTTCAACGTCCTGGTCGATCAGGATATTGTTTTTCCGTCTGTCTATAGCGGCCGCTGACCAGCTAATGGACCCTCGGATTTTCGATACTTCGCTGAACGTCGCAAGGTCATTCCGCGTGGCGGCGCAGGTGTGACTAAAATTCTCTACAAAAATCATCGTCTTTAGATCAGAAAGAGTTGAATACTCGGGAGAGGTGAATAGACCTAGGCGATGCAACGAACGTGGATCTGCTTCGCGTAGAAGCAACTGCCGTATCGTCCAATGTCCCATGTGGTACCGGCTAACCGAACGGTGGCAACCGGTACCTCGTGGCGTCAGAACGGCGCGACAAGTGGGAGGCTTGCACCGTCGCAAAAGGAGAAAAGTTAGTGGACGGTGACCTTCGCTCTCTCATCGATATGACAGAAGCCGCGCATGATGAACGGATGATCAAAAGTGCTCTGAAGACATTTGCGCACGCATGTGGCTTCGACCGTTTTGCTTATCTGCAGACCGAGGGGTTGGAAATCCGCACATTCAACTCCTATCCGGAGGAATGGCAGGGCGTTTATCTCGAAGGCCAGTACTCCCGCATCGACCCGGTCGTTACTGAAGCCAAGCGTCGCATGGAAATGTTTTCCTGGACGGCCGACGATTGGCCCGCTCGTGGAACCTCCGAACTCAGGCGTTTTCGGGACCAGGCGATCGATTACGGCATTCGGAGTGGGGTGACTATACCCGTCGAAGGAAGTTTCGGGTCGACGATGATGCTGACGTTTGCATCCTCAGCGCAGACGGCTGACGTTAAAAAGCTGCAGGATGCGCAAAAAGCGATCCAGGCAGTACTGGCGATCCACTACCGCCTGAAAATCATTGCTGCGAAGACGATTGTCGCTCCGAAACGGTTGCTTTCACCAAGAGAAGCAATGTGCCTCATGTGGGCGGCAAAGGGCAAAAGCGCTCCGGAAACCGCAATGCTGACGGGGATCAACCCGAGGACAGTGCAGCACTACCTTGATAAGGCGCGCGAAAAGCTCGACGCAGCGACCGTTCCGCAACTTGTCGCGATCGCCAAAGACCACGGTCTGGTATGAGCGTCATTCTTCGCCATCTGGGGCAACTTCAGGGATGTAACCAAGCGCATCGATGATTTCCGACAGCACCTCCTGCTGGGCCTCAGATTTGTTCTGACGCGCGACGTACTCATCCTGCAGACTTTTTAGTACGGCACCGGAAACGGACGGATCGCCGCTCGCGCGAGTCCATTCCTCGTAGACAGCTTCGTCGGCGGCAATAAGATGGCGGTGCTCACGGATTGCGGCAACCGCCAGCACCTCTAGTTGTGACTCTTGCATCGAACTGTAGCGAGATGGTCTTTCTTGTTTTTCATTGTTTATCTCGGACGAGTCTGCGTCGTTCATCCCATTTCTTCCCTAGCGTCTTTCTTTCACCGCTCAAAGACCTCGTGAGCACTATACCGTTTAGGCTTTGGATGCACGGCCAGTGATCGTATGCCTTATGTGCTCTCGAGGTGGATGATCGGCCGGACGAGTAATAACACATGGCAGTACGAATCGGAACTATAGTTCCTGGAACGATAGTTCCGATTACGGTTCCTCTCACGTCATGGATCTCAAGGAGGTCATGGCGATTAATCTGCGTCGGATACGTCATGGTAAGCAACTGACGCAGGAGGAATTGGCGCATCGTACAGGCCTGAGCGTGCGCCATATTGGAGCTATCGAGCGCGCCGAGATGTCTGCGACGGTCACCGTCCTTGGTCAGATCGCAGAAGCCCTGAGCGTTGACCCGGCCGAGCTCGTGACGAAATCACGATAACCGGCAAGTCTCGACTGAGCTTGCCCATCGTACTCTCCTTCTGAAGATGCAGTGATTGGCGGCGGGCCGGTCTTCAAGGGGACGCGGGTTCCGGTGCGAATGGTTGCCGCTATGAAGAAGCAAGGCGCCGACGCCATAGAGATCGTTGAAGGCTATCCAGCTCTCACGGCGCGCATGGTAGATCTCGCAGAAATCTGGGTAGCGGCTCATCCTACCAATGGGCGGCCACGAAAGTTGTCGGAGCAGGGACTGTAGGTGCAGTCGATAAACCGCTTGCCTCTCGACAAGGCCGATACTGGAAGACCTTCAGGGAAGGCTTCGTAAAGCGCCAGGTCGATGAATGCCTGCACTATCCCTCGTGGCCGTGGCTCAAGATCATGGCCACGAATGCTTTCACGTCAATTGGCTAGGTCCGTCGGCAAGGCTACATCTTTACTCTTGGCGACCACTGGATTTGTCAGCTCTCATCCAATCGAGGCAATTATTCGTGGTGAAGAATTCACAAAGCGAGGGCTTTCTCGACCTCAGGGATTGTGATACAAATCCTAGGATAATAGATCCCATTCTCCGAGCTTTTATATCAATGCCCGGTTCCGTCACGCAACGCCAAATCGCCCGGACCGTGCTAACTGAGCGCGGAATAGCACGCTTGGTCGAACTGCGGAACGCAGGTGTGACGGCTGCCACCATGAGCCGAATGGATCGAGATGGTGAAGTGCTCCGGCTTGCCCGCGGTCTTTATCAACTTCCTGATGCGCAGCTCGACGTCAACCACAGCCTGGCGGAGGTTGCCAAACGCGCGCCCAAAGCCGTCATCTGCCTCGTTTCGGCATTGGCGTTCCACGGCCTGACAGATCAGCTCCCCGGACAAATCTGGCTTGCCATAGGCCGTAAGGACTGGGCTCCGAAACTGGACGGGCCCGCTCTGCGCATCGTGCGTTTCACAGACAGCCTTCTCAACGAAAGCGTCGAAACCCATGTCATTGAAGGCGTTCCTGTGAGGGTCTTTGGAATTGCCAAGACAATTGCCGATTGCTTTCGCTATCGCAACAAGATCGGCCTTTCGGTAGCGATAGAAGGGCTGCAGGAGGCGCTGCGGCAACGAAGGGCTACTCCTGGCGAGATCGCCAACCAGGCCGAACGCGGTGGCGTCGGATCGGTGATCCGGCCGTATCTCGAGGCGCTGACCGCCAATGGCTAAAGACATCGGAAACGTCGGCGCCTCGGTGCGCGCCCACCTGTTGCAACTCGCCAAGGCAAGCGGGCAAAGCTTCGATCTGGTCCTGACGCGTTTTGCTCTTGAACGGTTATTGTTCCGGCTTAGCCAGTCGCCCCACGCCGGTCGCTTCGTTCTAAAGGGGGCGATGTTGATGATGAGTTGGTTCGACAATCCGCACCGAGGCACGCGCGACCTCGATCTTTTGGGTTTCGGTGATCCGAGTCCGGACCCGATGCTTGAGACATTTCGGGAAATTCTGGCGCAAGAGGCCGACGATGGCGTTACGTTTGACGCTGATACGCTGCATGTGGATCGTATTCGCGAGGCATTGGATTATGGTGGGCTCAGGCTGCGGGTGATCGCTTCGATCAGCGGAGCCCGGATCAACCTGACGATCGACATCGGTTTTGGCGATGCGCTTGAGCCTGGGGTGGAGGTTTTGGATTATCCTTCTATGCTCGATTTTCCGATGCCGCGGCTTCGGGCCTATGCGCGAGAAACGGTCATTGCCGAGAAGTTCCCGGCAATGGTGATGCTGGGGCGAGTAAACAGCCGCATGAAGGATTTCTACGACATCTGGATCCTCAGCAGGTCTTTCGACTTCAGCGATGATCGGCTGGCGCGCGCAATAGCCGCTACCTTTGATCGCCGCGCGACATCGATCCCCATTGACCTCCCCGACGCCCTAACGGACGCCTTTGCCAAGGACCAGCAAAAGCAGCGGCAATGGCGAGCTTTCGTTGAAGGCGTTGCACACAATCCTGGCGATCTGACAGACGTCATCGCGGAGATTGCCACATTCCTGATGCCGCACGCGGTTGCGGCTGCGAGGCTGGACTAGTGAGCGGTTTGCTCGCAATCTGTCTCACTTTAATTTCATCCGTCGAAAGCACACTAATTTCATGCTTTGGAGCCGCGCTAAATTCTGGCTTGGCCGGAAGATGCCCCGCGAATGCGAGGTGAACTCAACGCTATTGCTGACCACCAATGCGGGAAAGATCGATCCGCATCCCCGCGCGTCCAACATCCTGTACCGTCCCTGGCTGTACGTCTTTCGGCGTCGCTTCCTCGCCATCCACTGACTCGGCGGGACGCGTCTCATCGCTTTGCTGCGGCGCTTCGATGGGTATTCCAGGATCCTCCGCCTGAAACACGCTCACGCCCTCGAACTCACCGGTCTTCCATGCATAAACCGCATCTTCAAAAATCTGCGGGAAGACGTCTTTGTTCGTGGGGTTGCCGTACCACTGGGCGACGATCCTGAGAACCTTGGCGAACATCGCCGTACCTTTGCGGAGGTTTTGGCAGGCATCCAGGAGGTCCGGCTTCAAATCAGTCGGTCCCTTGACGCCAACACCAGCAGGGTACTGTGTGATTCCAACGCGGACGACGGCAGTCCCCACATGTTGTTGCACGATCTCCATTGCCTCCTCGGCCGATGTCGCTTTCGGAACGAGTATCAATCGCCCCCCCGATTTGACGGTGACAGCGAGGGGATCATCCGAGCCCGCTGCTAGCACGAACTGCTCGACGATTGCGGGCTTTAGGGAAGGTTCCCCGCATTCTTTTATCAGGGCGGCGTCGAGCATGGTGTCTCCTGGGCACTCAGGTGTTGAAGGCAATAACGAGCGGTTTTGCGAAGAGCTTTGCCCATGCGGTGGTGGCGGCACGCTGGATCGAGACGATCGACGTCCCATCGGTCCACCAACCGTTCCCGACGGCAATGATGAAGTCAGGATCGTGCAGCACGGACTGAAGCACCGGCCAAACGATCAGTTGCTCATAACAGATCAATGGTGCCGCGCGGCCGCCACCGATGGAGACGACCGGGTTCGCAAAGAAATCCGACTTGGCACCGACACTCCCCCCGAACCAGGATCGCCACGGCTGCCACATCGAGCCGGGAACCGGCATGCGTTCGCGATAGAGGATGCGGTTGCCCTTCCCGTCGATCGCGACGAGGACATTGTTGTAGCCCGCGGGGTCGACCATCGCGGCGCCGGTGATGACTGTGGCATCACCATCGCTGAAAGCGCCTGTCCAAAGCCGCTCCACGGTCGGTGTCCAGAAGCCAAGCGCACTTTCCGGCAACACGACGTAGCGGGTGCCATCGCCCGCTGCTCCACGTACCGTGGCGATCATGTCACGGTGGCGTTGAAGACCGGCTTCGCGGCCGAGTGAAGCGCCCAGTTCCAGATCGACGCCGCGCCAGCCTTCCGGTAGTTTCGGGTCGGTCCATATTGCGGCGGACCACAGCCAAAAGCCAGTCAAGGCGATGGCGACAGCTGGCCAGATGCGGGTTACGAGGCCCGCAAGGCCAGCTGTCATAAGTCCAAGTCCCCACCATCCCCATCCCGGAAACAAAACGCCCGCGGCTGTGACGGGATGCGCCCAGCCCGTGATGCCGAACGGTGGGCTGGCCATGATGACGGCCGCAAGGAGATAGCGAAACGGACGAACTCCGCTGTTCTTCGTCCAGAGAACCGTATGCACGGCAACGAAGCTCAAAGACGCACACAACCAGAGCAAAAGACCCGGCCAAACGTCCGCCGCATAGAAGGTGGCAACGCCTTGCGGCAAACCACGTGATGCGGCCAGGAAATATGCAGCGGAGACAAGTGCTGCCCCCAATCTCGTTTGCGCGAGGGACCATAGAATTGGAAATCCCAGCGCGACGGGTAGAAGCAACACATGGCCGCTCCAGCCCACCACGCTGATCGCGATCGAAGCGAAAATCGGCAGCGCCGGCCGAAGGCAATCACGGGACATAGGTGAACACCTCCTGCGCCAGCCCGAGAATGCCGGAGATCGGCACTGGGCCAAAGTATCGGGAGTCGTAGGAGCCTGGGAACGCGGAATGCAGGAAGATAGAATCCGGCGGTACGATGCCACTCGTAAACGGCGTCAACGGCCGGCCTTTTCCATCTCGTAGCGCGAGTCTGGAAGAGGAAACCACCCGCCCATCCACGCTCACGCTGGCGCCGATTTCGGCATTCTGTCCTGCGACGGCGATTACTGTCTTGATCAACGGTGCGACGCCACCCGGGCAGGAACCGGAACGGAGATAGCCACGCGCTTGTGCCTCCCGCATTTCCGCCGTTGCCGGTGGGCAGATGAAGAGGAGGTCGCCAACTGCTGCCGGTCGATGAAGCGGGATGATGCGCCACAGGCCGAGTGGCTCGCTCGGTGTCAGATTGATGCGGTACCCGCCGGCGAGGGCAGTGCCGATCGCCAGTATGGCGACCGATGCGGCCATAAAAATGATTCCAGCCGCTCGTCGTTGTTGTCCGGTCATCGACCAACGTGTGCCTGCTCCTGTTGTCATTTGAGCGAGAGCCCCTGGCTCTTGGTTTGCCGCAGCGTCTCTGCCTGCTTGAGCGCTTCGGTCGTTCGTTCATGTGAGCCAAGCTGCTGGACTGTCCGCATGGAATTCCACGCGGACTGGACCTCCGCCTTCTGGCCAGGCGTCATGCCCGTTGTGACGGTTTCAAAGGTCTTGCCGCCGGCGTCTTTCGCGGCCAAAGGCAGGAATGTCCGTTCCCCAAAACGCTCCGACACAGCTTTCGCGAACCCTTCGAGTTCGGCCTTCACCATCTTGTCGGCCAGCGCATATTCGAGGCCAGCCGGGAGATCGTTGCGATCGATCGCATCGCGCACGCGCTCGAGCGTTTGTTTGGCGGATGGGGAGAGCGCAGGGATGTCGACGGAAACCTTGAGCCGGACCGCGCGCTCCTCCGTCTCATGTTTGAATTCGGCCTCGGCCCGCTCACGAAGGTAGCGTTCAAGATTTCGGGCGAGCGCCGGTACATTGGCGAGCGCTTTTTCCCGGTCCTGCTTGTCGCCACGGCTGGCGAGAAGACCGGTGTTGCCCTTGAGCGCGCCAAAGCTCTCTGGCTCGCCGGCAATCCTTGCCAGGGTGGACTGCGCGACCGACTGGTCCTTCAACATGGCATCGACATTGATCGCCTTGAAGGCAGCTTCCGGCTTCGCGTAGACGAGCTGGAAGCGGGTCGAGACGTCCTCCCATTGTTTCTTGAGGCCGGGATCGGCGGCGAGTTTGTCTTCGACAGCCTGGTCGAGCGATTTCGGGAAGGTGGTGATGCCTGACACCATGGGCTTGGCCTCCTTGATTGTGTCCGGGATGGAGTGTTTGTTGCTGCCGCGGACCAGTCCGAGCGCTTTGCCGATGGCGGCTAGACGGGCGCCGAGGTCGGCGAGCCTCGAGCTCTGCCGGACGGCCCATTGAAGCCGATCGTGTGCGATCGTGCGGGCGACGTTCATGAGGTGCAGGCCGCGGGCCTCGGCAAAGCGTAACGCCTGGCGATAGAGAGCGCTCTTCTCGTAGTCGAGGCTGGTTTCCTTGGCGTTCCGGCGCGACAGGATCGGGATAAGGCCGCCGGATTTCGCGAAGGAGCGACTGCCGTAGTAGACGGCGAGATCCTCACGATGGCGCGTCATAGCCACATAGGCCAGATGCCGGTCCAAAGATAGGGAAGCAAGCACCTTCACCCGGTCGACGGTCGCGCCCTGGCTCTTGTGGATCGTTGTCGCATAGCCGTGGTCGAGATTGTTGTAGAAGCGCTGCTCGACCGTGACCTGCCGGCGGTGCTCGCCTTCACCAACCTCGGCAACAATCCGGCCAGGAGCGGCTTCAAGCACCTTTGCGAGCATGCCGTTCTTGACGCCAAGGCTGCCCTCGTTCTTGAGGAACACGACCTGGTCGCCGGTCGCGAACATGCGAGTTCCGTCCTCTGTCTTGAACGCAAATCCGTCCGCGACGACGCCGCGTTCGACCAACTTGGCGCGCGCCATATCGTTAAGCATTCGGACGTCGCGGCGAAGGTGTGCGAGAATCAGGCTGGTCTTCGAAGGGTCGTAGTCCCGGTCCCAAGCTGCGATCAGGCTTTCGACGGCCTCGTCCTTCAGTCTCAAACCAAGCATTCGACCATGAGCGGTGTAGGCATCGACAGCCTTGCGGACATTGCCACGAGCGAGATCGAGCGAGGCGTCGCGCATCCATTGCTGGCGCTGACGATAGATCGTCTCGAGTTCGGCATAGCCGATGCGATCGGCGATCGCACGGAAGGCGGCACCCGCTTCGATCGGTTGCAGCTGTTCCGGATCGCCGACAAGGACGAGTTTGGCGCCGGCCTTGGTGACTGCTTCGACGAACAGCGCCATCTGCCGTGACGACACCATGCCGGCTTCGTCGAGCACGAAAACGCATCTGTCGTCGAGCTGGTTGCGACCCTGGTTCCAGCGAAGCTCCCACGACGACAGCGTGCGGGAAACGATGCCAGCTTCCTTCTCCAAACCTTCGGCGGCTTTGCCAGCCAACGCTCCGCCGACCACGCGATAGCCGGCCGTTTCCCACGCCTCGCGCGCAGCCTTCATCATCGTCGTCTTGCCGGCGCCGGCGCGGCCGATGACAGCGGCAATCCGCGTGGTCCCAGCGATATGCTCGATCGCCGTTCGCTGTTCATCCGACAGACGGGAATGGCGCGCGAAGGTCGCCTGCAGCACCGCCTCAGGGACGCCATGGGAGGCGCGACCGGAGAGCCAGATCGCGCGATTGGCCATCTCGGCTTCAAGGCGGATCATCTCGCGCGTGGTGTACTTCGCGGGTGTCCGAATACCTGTCGCAAAGTTGATCCGCTCGCGTTCGAGTCGGAGCGCTTCCGGACTTTGCAGAATGCGGACCATCAGACTTTGGAACAGAGCGACATCGTCGATATAGCGATACAAGACCTTCGCAACATCGCGTTCGTCGAAGACGCTCTTCTCCCGCGTGATCAGGTCGAGCACGATCTCCGGACGGCGCTGGATCCGGCGGGCGTTCTCGCTGCGGCGCTCCTCCTGAAGCTCGATGCGTTCGAGTTTGGGAGTCGAGGTCTCCGACTTGTGGTCGGATTGCTCGGCCTTGCGCTCGATGGCTTTGGCGCCGACGCCGAGGTGAATGGTTGGCTCGAGGTCGATACCCTGCTTTTCGAAGGAACGGCCATCGATGCGGATATCGAGGCCGGCAAGCGCCAGATGCCTATTCTGGCAGGCAAACCAGCCGTCGCGAAACGCATTGAAATCCTCAGTGCTACCGGCCCACAGCTCATAGACGATTTTGCCGGCGTCATTTCGGATTGGCTTGCCGTCCGGGCCGAGCACCGCGACCTTCTTCGAACCGAAACCGTCTTCGGTGAGCGGCCGCAATGTGGTCATGAGGTGGACGTGAGGATTGCCGGGGGCGTCGTGATAGACCCAGTCCGCGACCATGCCCTGCGCGGTGATGTGGCCCGCCACAAAGTCGCGCATGAGCGCGATGTTCTGCTCGGCCGTCAGCTCGAGCGGCAGGGCTATGGTGACGTCCTTGGCGAGCTGCGCGTCGGATCGCTTCTCGAAGCCCTCCACTTTATTCCAGAAGGCCTCGGATGCGCCGGCGACCGACCGATCGGCGATCATTGCTCGCAGCCACGCCGGCGCATCGGCGGGGATGATGAACTCCTCGTGCAGAAGGCCTTGCTTTCGCGTGTAGTCGATCGTCCGGGCTTCTCGCTCAAACTCCATCTTGGTGCAGTGCCGGTAAGCGGCCGACAGGACGGCGCTGCGGCCGGAGCCACGGGCGACGACGCTGACGGAGAAGTGAGGGACGGCCACGGCGGAGTTCTCTCCCGGTTGCGAACGAAATCAAAGGGTTCGTGGGGAGCGGCGGCCACCAGGCTCTCTCAGCAACACGTCGCGCCAGCGACGTATAATTGCGCCCTTGGAAGCCGCTCCTTCGGAACGGCCGGGATCATTCCCGAAAGCATCGCCCTTGGCGATTGTAGGATTCACAGTAGTGCGTTCCGCACTCCGGCCCGAAAAACTGGGTTCGAAAGACAAGCTTTCGCACCCAGGGAGACAGACGGACATGAAGAAGCCATCCTCGAAACTTCGCGACGAAATCGCCAAGCTGCAGGAACAGCTCAAGATCGCCGAGACCCGGGAAGCGGAACGCATCGGACGGATCGCGCTCAAGGCGGGCCTTGGCGAGATCGAGATCGACGAGGCGGAGCTTCAGGCAGCGTTTGAGCAACTGACCAAGCGATTTCGCGGAGGGCAGGGCGCTACGGCCGGAAAAGAAAGGGGAGGGGCAGCCGTCGTCTCGCAGCAAACCGCGCCGGTCACGTCTGGCGCGGACGCGGGCAGCGCTGGCGAGGCTTGAACGCATGGCGAGGACGATGACATCCGACGCCCGCAAGAAGGACACGCGGGAAAAGATCGAGCTCGGCGGACTGATCGTCAAGGCCGGTCTGCGCTACGAGAAGCGAGCGCTGTTGCTGGGCGCGCTGGTCGATGCAGTGCGCCGCGTCAAGAGTGACGATACCGAGCGGTCCAGGCTCACGGCAATCGGCGTGGAGGCCTTCGGCAATGACGATCAATAGGATTGCGCTCGCCGTCATGCCTGCGGCGTTGATGATCCTGGTCGTCATCGGAATGACCGGGATCGAGCAGTGGCTTTCCGGTTTCGGCAAGACCGAGGCCGCGCGACTGGCATGGGGGCGGGCGCGCATCGCCTTGCCCTATGCGGCCAGCGCGGCAATCGGTGTTTTGTTCCTGTTTGCGTGTGCCGGCTCGATCAACATCAAGCGAGCAGGTTGGGGCGTCCTCGCAGGATGCATCGGGACGATGTTGATCGCAGCAGTCCGCGAGACACTGCGCCTTAGCGCTTTGATGAAGACACTGCCGGCCGGCAAGACGGTTCTCGCCTATCTCGATCCAGCAACATCGATCGGCGCGAGCGCGGCGCTCTTATGTGCCGGCTTCGCACTCCGCGTGGCGCTCATCGGCAATGCGGCATTCGCAAGGGCCGAGCCGAAGCGCATTCAGGGCAAGCGAGCCCTGCATGGCGAGGCGGATTGGATGAAGCTCACAGAGGCGGCAAAGTTGTTTCCCGATGCCGGTGGCATCGTCATCGGCGAGCGCTATCGGGTCGACAAAGACATTGTCGGGAGCCAAGCGTTTCGCGCCGACAGCGCCGAAAACTGGGGCGCCGGCGGCAAGTCGCCGTTACTGTGCTTCGACGGCTCGTTCGGCTCGTCGCATGGAATCGTCTTTGCTGGTTCCGGTGGTTTCAAGACAACGTCGGTGACGATACCGACGGCACTCAAATGGGGCGGCACGCTGATTGTGCTCGATCCATCGAATGAGGTCGCACCGATGGTGTCCGCGCATCGCGGCGGAGCGGGAAGGGACGTGTTCGTTCTCGATCCGAGGAAGCCGGATATCGGCTTCAACGTCCTGGACTGGGTCGGACGTTTCGGTGGAACCAAGGAAGAGGATATTGCCTCGGTCGCATCGTGGATCATGAGCGACAGCGGCGGCGCGCGCGGTGTCCGTGACGACTTCTTTCGAGCGTCAGCTCTCCAGTTGCTCACGGCGCTCATCGCAGATGTCTGCTTGTCCGGTCACACGGACGAGAAGGATCAAACGCTTCGGCGGGTGCGCATGAATCTCTCTGAGCCGGAGCCGACATTGCGCAAACGGCTGCAAGACGTCTACGACAATTCGGGCTCGGATTTCGTGAAGGAAAACGTCGCTGCCTTCGTCAACCTGACGCCCGAAACCTTCTCCGGCGTCTACGCCAACGCGGTCAAGGAAACACACTGGCTTTCCTATCCGAATTATGCCGCCCTCGTATCCGGCAAGAAATTCTCGACCAGCGACATCGCCGCGGGAAAGACCGACGTCTTCATCAACATCGACCTCAAGACGTTGGAGACCCATTCGGGTCTTGCGCGAGTCATCATCGGCTCGTTTCTTAATGCGATTTACAATCGCGACGGACAGCTCAATGGGCGCGCCCTGTTTCTCCTCGATGAGGTCGCCCGGCTCGGCTACATGCGGATCCTCGAAACCGCGCGTGACGCCGGCCGCAAATACGGGATCGCGCTCACGATGATCTATCAGTCGATCGGCCAGATGCGCGAAACCTATGGCGGCCGCGACGCGGCAAGCAAGTGGTTCGAGAGTGCCAGCTGGATCTCGTTCGCGGCGATCAACGATCCGGAGACCGCCGAGTACATATCGAAACGCTGCGGCATGACGACGGTCGAGATCGACCAGGTCAGCCGCAGTTTCCAAGCGAAGGGGTCGTCACGAACGCGCTCGAAGCAGCTCGCGGCACGACCGCTGATCCAGCCGCACGAGGTTCTGCGCATGCGGGCGGACGAACAGATCATCTTCACCGCAGGAAACGCGCCACTCCGATGCGGACGAGCCATCTGGTTCCGGCGCGACGACATGAAAGCATGCGTGGGCACAAACAGGTTTCACATGGTCGGGGATACGCCAAAGCCTGCATGATCCAAGCCGGCGCGCGGTGCAACCGGGCAAGGCTGATCCAGGAAAAAGAAGAGTATCGGAGAAATCAGCATAGCGACGCCCGGCGGGCGGGATTTCGGGAATTCTCGTTGCGTGACGGGAGGAAAACAGGGCAGCCGCAGGAGCCTCAACATAGTGGCCCGAAGGGGAGGCGGGGTCGACTGCCCCCGCCCGTCACGCACCATTTTGCCGGCCACACCGCAGCCCGGAGCCAAGCTCCTCCGTAAACGCAGATGAAACCGGGTCCGACATAAGTTGAGACGAAACGAGGGGATCGGAAAGTGGCGAAATCAAATGTGGTTCCGTTTAGAAAGCCGCCGAAGGCCGGAGGCGGTCGCGACCGGCAGCGCGCGGGTGGAGGACTGCTGAGATCTGGGCGGAACAGATGGCGTAAACGCTCGACGGCAGTTCTATGCACCGTAATCATTGCTGTTGGGGGTTGGCTTGCCTATGGCGGCGCCGACGTTCTCCCCGATCTCGCCACTTTGGCCAAGAAACCGACGACGGATTCATTGTCGACCGCATTTTCGATCTGCGACGGAAGCCATCGAGCGAACTGCGTCGTCGACGGCGACACATTCTGGTTCAACGGCGAGAAAATCCGCATCGCCGACATCGATACGCCTGAACTCAGCCCGCCCCGGTGCGAGGCGGAACGGATAAAGGGTGAGGCGGCAAAATCCCGCCTGCTGACGCTGCTCAACGCTGGAAAATTCTCGCTAGCGGCCGGGTTCCGTGACGAAGACAAATATGGACGCAAACTGCGAACCGTATTTCGTGCAGGCAATTCGCTGGGCGATGCCTTGATCAAGGAAGGGCTTGCCCGATCATGGGATGGTGCCCGACACGGCTGGTGCCAGGGCGGGTGACAGCCATCATCACCTTCCCTGCACGGGAGAGGGATAGGGGTTTGGGGAAAGGGAGGAGGGAACCGTCCCCTTTCTCCCTGGGAGGAAGTTTGAAGGAGGGGTATTGCCCTTCCTTCATGGGGTGAGATTGAGAGGGGCGGCAGAGCCCCCTTTCATAGCCGCTCCGCTCGGTCGATCCGGCTGGAGGGGCTCATGTGAATAGGCAAAGACCACAGGCGACAAGCCGCCTCTGGTCTCGACATCAGTCGCTCGGATCGAAAGGCTCTTTGTCCTCAAGGCCGATGTGCCATCGTTTGTCGGACCACCGCGACGGGAGGTAGATCTCATCACCGCCGAAGTGCGCAATGATGATCTCGCTGGCCTCGTGGAACAAACCGAAATCGACCTTGTTGTCGACTGCCCAAAGCAGCGCTGCAGACAGAAACTTCCGCGAGATATCGGCAGGAAGATGCACTTCCGCATCGAAATTTCGGCGCAGTCGTTCAAAAGCCAATCCGGCTGTTGATCCGGCCGCTTCTGATCTTCTTCCACCACACGAGCGATTTGATGCTTTGTAGAACGCAAGGGGCAGAACACCACCATTTGGCGGCTTTTCCTTGGGTTCGGTTAAGTTTTGACCGGCATTCGCACCGATCGGCAAAGTCTCTCTTTCCGCCGGACAGATCGCTTTGCTGTCCTTCGGTTCTTGAACCAGTCTCCAATGCGTGACCTGATGCCTGGGGCTTCGGTCACAGAGTGGCGTTCGGCTCCCGGTTTCCCATTCTCCTTGAGAAGCGCAACCCAGTTCTACCGGGCTCGCTAGACTGCCATCAGGACAACCGGGATATCGTCGACGCGCCTTCCATGGTGCTTTCGCCGCGCGGCTCGTAGGCGCGCTGGTCACGCAGGATCTGGAAGGCGATCGTCAAAAGCTTGCGCGCGATGGCAACCCGCGCCTTGTTTACTCCTTTGATCTTCAGATGCTCGTATTGGGCGCGCAGCTGCGGATCGCTGGCGATGGCAGGTGTTACCGCCTCGACGAAGGCCCAGCGCAGCCACTTGTTGCCCTGCTTGATGATCTTGCCGTGGAAGGTCTTGCCGCCGGAGGAATGGGTCGACGGCACAAGCCCGGCATAGGCGGCAAGCTTCTTCGAGTGGCGGAACCGCGATATGTCGTCGATCTCCGCATCGATCAGCCGGGCGAAGAACTCGCCGATGCCGGGGATCGTCTTCAACAGCTTGACGTTGGCATTGGCCTTGGTCATCGCCCGGATCGTTGCTTCCGACTGTTTGATCCGCATGTCGATGTCGCCGATGAAGGCGAGACCACGGTCAATCTGGATGCGGTCGATCTCAGAGACGTTCACTTGAGCCAGCTGGACGCGGCCGGCCTTGCCAAACAGGTCGCCAAGCTTCTTCAATTGCGCCGTCTGCTCCGGATAGCGGTCGAACACCGTGACGATGCGGTTCTTGGTCATCGTGCGCAGCCGCACGTAAAACATCCGCTCGCGCAGCGCGACGCGAAGGTCCCGCGATCTCTCGCTTGGCGCCCAGGCTTCGGGTACCAGATCGGCTCTGAGCAGATGTGCCAGCACCGTCGCGTCGATCTTGTCGGTCTTGATCTTGGCGTCGGCGATCGCCTTGACCTTCAGCGGATGAGCGAGAACGACATCATCACAAATGTCGTCGAGCCAGTCGTACATCACCATCCAGTTGCGCGTCGCTTCGACAACCGCATGCGAGTTCTCCCGATAGCGCTCGAGAAACCCGCCCAGCGACTGTCGGTCGTTCTTCACCCGGCCGGATCTCAGCGTCTTGCCGCTGCTGTCCTGAACCACCAGGTGGCTGTAGGATTTGTGGTAGTCGACCCCGATATGGTATTCATAAGAGGCAGTCATGCTTCCAACTCCCTTATTGAGATCTTCGAAACCCCAATAGGATAAGCCGAAAGGCTGGAAGTGTGACTGTCCCTCGATCATCATCTGCATCTCAGTGATCCGTTCTCTCAACGGGCGCGGCCTCTTTCATGCCACCTCCTTTTCGTTTTCTGACGAAAGGTGTCCGCACCGTAGTCCGTGAGGGGTCAGGGACCGCGGAACGCGGCCGCCCTGCGGCGAGCGGAGGAACCGATTTTCTCTGTGCCGCTTGCGGCGTTGGGAAAATTGGAGGGGTCGCGATGTCCTTGACGCCGGAGTGCGACCTGAAAGTCGCATGAATCTCTGTTTCGAGAGGAGACCACGTGATGTGAACTTTACGAAACCGACCGTTCCATCGGTCGTTCCCTACCCGAACATGCGAAGTTGGCAACGACTCCGTGTGGAGCTTCGGGGACAACGTAACCACCGGGTGACCGGTTCACCGAACCGTGAGGCGAAGTGGAAACTGCCAGCACAAAGGCGGTGAGGTGCAAGGGATGAGCAATGACGACCAACACAAGTGAACTTCCGATAAACGCCGTAACAAGGAACAAGCCAAATGTGCTGACAGGCTTGAACCAAAAGGTGTGCAGCAAGGTGTGGTCCTTTCCGGTTGGACCTCCATGGACGGAAAGCTGCTGGCGAAAAGGAAGGGTCCGACTGGCTCTGAGATTCATGCGGAACAGGGTAAGCCCATAGCGCTGCCGGTAACGGCAGGCGAACCGTAAGGAACGCTGTTGGTGTTGTGGGTAAAGGAAGGCGGAGAAAGCGAAGGCCCGGCTGTAATGGTCGAGATACGGGCTGCAACATCGCCCGACACGAAAGTGGGCAGACTTCCGCCCGGTCATTCATGGCGAGAGAACATGACTAATTGCTGGACGAGGAAAAGCAGATGACGGCAATCGATGCGAAAGCAGCGAATGCTGGTGCGTCCTCGCACGGAGGGCAGATGTGGGATCAGACAAACTGGTCGCAGATTGAAGCAACCGTGAAGCGACTTCAAGTGCGTATCGCCAAGGCCACTCGCGAAGGCCGATGGGGTAAGGTAAAAGCCTTGCAACGTCTGCTGACCCGCTCGCACAGCGGCAAGATGCTGGCTGTGAAGCGGGTGACGGAGAATCGCGGGAAGAAAACGCCGGGAGTGGACGGAGAAATCTGGACAACCCCGGTGGCCAGATGGAAGGGAGTAATGTCGCTGCGGCATCACGGCTACCGTACGATGCCGTTGCGACGCGTTTATATGAGTAACGGCAAGAAGCGCCCGCTCGGGATACCCCGTATGCTGTGCCGCGCAATGCAAGCCTTATGGAAGCTTGCGCTGGAACCAGTGACGGAGACCTTGGCGGACCCGAATTCCTATGGATTTCGGCCCAAACGCTCAACAGCCGACGCCATTGAGCAGTGCTTCATCACGTTGGCAAGACGAAAGTCCGCCACGTGGATTCTAGAGGGCGATATCAAAAGCTGTTTCGATGAAATCAGCCATGATTACATCCTCGAGCATATGCCTATGGACAAGGCGATCCTGCGGAAGTGGCTTCAAGCCGGATACATTGAAGAGGGAACTCTGTTCGAGACGCGGGCGGGAACCCCGCAAGGGGGCGTGATTTCGCCCACAATCGCTAACAGAGTGTTGGACGGGCTTGAGGCCGCAGTCGATGCAAGCGTGGGATCGTCGAAATCCACGTACCGAAAAGCCAAACCCCACGTCATCCGTTATGCCGACGACTTTATTGTAACCAGTGCATCGAAAGAGGTGCTGGAACACAAGGTCTTGCCGGCGATCAGGAAATACCTGACTGTTCGCGGACTGGAACTCTCGGACGAGAAAACCAGAATCACGAACATTGCGGATGGTTTCGATTTTCTGGGCCAGAATGTGCGAAAGTACAACGGCAAACTCCTCATCACGCCGTCCAAACACAGCGTCAAGGCGCTGCTGGATAAGGTCCGGAGAATTATCAAAGGCAACGCTGCCATCGCGCAGGAGGGATTGATACAAATGCTGAACCCGATCATTCGGGGATGGGCGATGTATCACCGCCATGTCGTGGCGAAGGCGACCTTCTCTTCGATAGACTTCTACATCTGGCGCATGCTCTGGAGATGGGCGTGCCGACGACACCCCAACAAAGGAGCACGGTGGATCAGGAGAAGGTATTTCCAGGTCACCGGTAGCCAATCATGGGATTTCAGCACGGAAGACGCCAAGTATGGGCTTGTCCGCGCAGCGGCTGTCTCAATCAAGAGGCACGCCAAAATCCCGGCGTTGGCGAACCCGTTCGATCCCACATGGGATACCTACTTCGCCCACCGTCAGAACGCGAAACATACCGCCGGGGAGCCCGGTGTCACAACGTGGCGCTGGAGAATGGCTTGAGCCGGGTGCGAAGTGATCCGCACGCCCGGTTCTTAGGGGGCGGCGGGGCAGCAATGCCCCGCTGCTACCCGACACGGCGGGTGCAAAATGGGTGTCAGAGAGAGATAGAACCGCGCCCTGAAGGGACGCGACCGCTTGCCATCTCCGATGGCGACGGGAGGCTCCGGCTGTCTCCGGACAATGAGATTTCGCAGAGGCATGCTTCTTGCTGCGAGAGGATCGTAACCCGGCGGGGCGGAGACCGCGTGCGGGCTCCGGTCGCGGTGCGACCAGAGCCGTGCGCCATCGGCGCCTCGCCCAAGCCCCATTCTTCACGAAAATGAATCGGTCGCATCTGTAGGATTCACATATGTCGTTGGACGTAGCGGCGCCGTGTGACGATCATGCCGGCATGATTTCGCAGCCCTACCAGCTCTATATCGAACGAACAGATCCAGCCAAGAACATGGCGCGGTATTATGCCATGGAGATCGAGCAGACGATGTTCGGAGAGGCTTGCCTAACCCGGAGATGGGGAAGGATCGGCAAGCGTGGACAGGAAAAACAGCATGTGTTCGAACGGGAGGAGGAGGCGGTTCGCTTGTTCCTTGAGCTGTTGAAGCAAAAACGTGGTCGCGGCTATCGCCCAAAAACAACCTGCCGATATTCGCCGAGCTGACGATGATTGTCTTCCGCGTTCCAGCTGGTAGAAGGGGCCGCTGAAGCGGCCCACGGCGTGTTATTCGCGCCGGTTCCAGTCGGTCTCGAACGACGCCTCGATCTCGACGAAGAACGGAATCTTGATGGCCAGTTTCAGGCCGAGTTTCCCCTTGCGGAAGTAGTGACAGATCACCTTGCCGAGGGTGCGGAGCCGACGGCCGGTGGCGGTGAGGAACTGAGCGAGCTGTTGCACGGTATTTTCTCCTTTCGAAATGCGGATATCGCGGGGATAGGCCGCATGGCGGACAAGGAGGGACGCACCTGAAAGGCCGAAACGATGGTGAAGGACCTGCCAGCGCCAAGAATTTGGCACGCGAGGAGCCGCAATACGGCGGGGAAAATTCTGGTGCCGGCAGGTTGCGGGCGACGGACGGGATGCAGCATCCCCCATGTCGATGACGGTAGATCGAAAGGAGAGTCGCAGTGGATCGTCCCTCTCGGGATCCTGGATGCGGTCCCCCAGTGCTGGTGGTATGCCGCCCTCAGAAGGGCGGCTCGGCGTCGATGGAACCGTCCTGTTCGCCAAGCATCATGATCAGCTCGGCCTGGACGATTTCGAGCTCGGTTTCGATCTCGCGGCGCTCGGCGGGCTCGATGCAGGCGTTCAGCTCGGCGCGCAGTTCTTCGATTTGTTGTTCGATCATCGTCATCTCCTTGATGTTTGAGAAAGATGACGCCCGCCGGCGTGGCGGTGGGTCAGGGTCAAGGATCGCGCATGCGACCGCCAGCGGCGGTGAGTGGGGGAGCCGAAATGCGCCGGCATTTTGGGGGAACCGCTCGTCCTTGAGGCTGTCCCGGCTCCACGGCACGATTGGCTCGAATGAGCAGACCCCACCTCTCCGTATGGCACCCTAAAAGTCGGGAGCGGGCTCGATGCCCGTTGCCGGCTTTCTCAAAGCGGCCAGTTGGCCCCGCCTCGGTGGCGGGGCCTTCTTGGGATCTCAATCCCGATTGGGGCGGGACCAGATCAACTGGTAGCCGTCCTCGCCTTCGACCTCGGAGAGCGTTGCGTAGATCGGGGCGGGGAAGCTCGGGTCGTCCAGCTTGACCGAGAGATAATCGCGGTCGCTCTCGCCGGAGCGCTTCTGCCAGGCCGCACCCAGCTCGACATTGCCCGCGTAGATGCGGAAGTGCGGACCCTTGTCGGATGGGTTGTCGACGCGGGCGATGCGGGCCTTGACGTTGAGTGCGAGGGTGCGGATCGAGCCGGTGAAGCCGTTTTCGTTTGCGGTGAAAGTGCCGATGGTAGCCATTGTCTGTTCCTTTCGGTTGTTTCGGGCCGCGCCCTTCGCGTCCTCGATGGCTGTCGCAAGGATCGGGGACGATCGGACCGCACCTGGAAGGCCGTAATGAAATGGAGGGCGGTCGGGAGAAACTTTGTTGTCGCGCGAGGAATGCGAACGCAGTTCGCAGGGGAAGAAAGTTGCGGACGGCCGTTGCGGGAGAACGATCGAGGCGAAGCCGGTCTCCGATCAGACATGCCTCATCGAGCCCGCGGAGGGCGTGGCCTATGACAGCGGTGGAAGGAACTTGGTCATGGCCCTCGCCGTGCGTTGCCCCGGCAGAACAGCCCGGCCGCGAAGCCGTTCCCCAGTCTCTAAAGCATAGCGTCGGCTTCGGATGCGACAAACTCGGCCGCCCGGGCAGTTGCCTCCTCTCATCAAGGCAATATTGTCGGGCCGCGATTCGTCGCCTGGAGGATCTATGCGTCAGCAGACAAAGCCGTTTACCGTCGAAATCAAGCAGTCCCGAAAGCTGAAAGCCAACGATCGGAAACCATCGATCTGGGGGAGGCTGGACCTCACGTCCGATGAGCATGCGCTTGCGGAGAGAAAGCCGAAAGAGCTGTCGGCCGTTGCGGGTGACAACGACCGACCTTGACGTCTCCTACGCGGCCGCTCTCTCGTCGGCCTGAATGGGCTGGAGACCGTGCAGGAAGCTGACAGCACGCTGGGCATGCGCCGCGGCTTGGAAGATAGCCCGCCTGTCGTCGGATAGAACCTTCAGCCACGAGTCCAGGTAAGACGCATGGTCCGGTCGTGGCTCCAGCTCCGGTGCGATCCCGAGATCGGCGCATAGGAAGCAACTCCCGAGCTCCGCAATCAGCTCTTCGCGAGCCCGCTCGGTCTTGTCCTTCGTATAGCGGCTAAGATCGCGATCGACGCGATCGGGGCGCGCAGTCCAATGGCAACTTTCGTGACTCAGCGTTGCCGCGTAGGACGCCGCGTCTCGGAATGTCTCGAACGGCGGCATCTGGATGTGGTCCGTGACCGGCGAATAATAGGCCTGCGCGCCACCATGCCGAATGACAGCGCCCGTGTTGCGGAAAAAGCGATCGGCGTGCTCGATGTGCTCGATCGCATCGAGCACCGGGGTCGGTGGGTGATGATAGTGTTCGGGCAGTCCGTCGATCTGCTCGATGTTGAACACTGTGTAAGCCTTCAAGAATGGGATTTCCCGATCGACTTCTCCACCACTGCCGTCCGCCTCGGACTTGGTGAAGCGGCTGGCGAAGACGACCGTCGAACCGGTCTCGCCCTTGCGCACCGCCGCTCCCAGGTCGAGCGCCTGCTTGAACGTCATCCACGTGGATGACGTGAAGCCGCGCGCCATCCCTTCCGACCATAACAGAAGAATGTTCATGCCCGAATAGGGCTGACCGTTGTGGCGCAGCGGCCGGGTAATCCGGCCATTGGTGTTGGCCGCGTGCCATGGCTTCATCCAGGGTTTTACGCCCTTTTCGAGGTCGGCGACGATTCTATCCGTGATCCGCGCATAGATGTCGGCGCGTTCGCCTTCGGCTTTCCTGCTCATGTCCTTATCCTTCGTTTGAGGCCGCGCCATCGCGACCCCGTCGCGGAGGTCCGAAGGCAGGAGCGATCAGGCGGCTCGCGGCACCGGAACGGCCAGAGCGGAGTGGAGGACGGCAAAGCCGTTGCGGCTGACCGCCGGCTCCTGCAGGACCGCCGACCGGGACGGGGCCGGCGTGGCGGGCTGGGTCCTTGTCCTTCCTTTCCTTCCCCTGACATGGAAAAGGCCGGTCCCAAAGGAACCGGCCCGAGAATTAAGAGAGAGGGAAATGGGCGAGCCGAAGCTCCGCCAAACGCGGCTCAACCGAGAGCCGCCAGCTGCGCCTCGGCCGCCTTGCGGTCGAGCGAGTGGCCTGGATTATCGACCGGGCGGTCGAAAGGCTTCCAGGCTTCGCCGATGACTTGGCCGTAGGCTGCGACGGCACCCTCAGCGGCCATCCGCAGCGCGTGGGACTGAATGCCCATGTCGGCCGCGAACTCGCGTTTTCGCTGGGCGGCGCTATCGTAACCGACCGGGCCATCGAGATCCTCGTCACGGGCATCGTTTGCCGACTTGGCGGTGGCGTCTCGCGCCTCGGAGACTGCCCGACTGTAGAACTGGCCGGCTCCGTGCGCCGAGCCGACATAGGCTCCGACGATGCGCTGGAGATGGATCTGCATCGCCTTCTCGCCGAGGCCGTTCGAGAGGCTGTCGGCGGTTTCGATTATCAGGCGCTCGTGGAGTTCACGGATGCCATCGCTGTCGACCACCGCGGTCCCGAAACTCTCGGCGATCAGCATTGCCTGCGCGGTGTCCGGGCAAGTGAACCTGACCATTTCGAGGGTCGCGCCCTTGCGGAGCGGCACAACGCGGGTGGAGGGTCGATTGGTTGCGGGCTTGGCCATGGAGTTTTCCTTTCGCGGTTTCCACCGAAGCGGCTCCGGCCCCTGCCGGTCTGCCCTTCGATGCGGTCGACACGAACCGGCTGAGGACGGGCGCTTCCACAGGTCCGGGACGGCAGAGCGAGCGAAACGGGTTTGCGGACAAGCGGGGTAAAGCCCCGCGATAGACGCGGAGCCGTTTTGCGAGCGAGGCTGCACTGGCCGCTCGGCGGCGCGCTAGCGGCCTTGAAACCACCGGCCGCCGGTTCAGACCGCAGCGAAAACGAAGGGCAAGCCGGCAGGCTTCGGGCTATGACTCCGAAATCCCGAAGGAGAGAACCTCTGCGACCGACAGCCCGCATTCCTCCTCCAGCGCATCAGCCCGCACCAAAAACGCGCCCTCTCGGCCGGGCCCATGCCGCCGCACCATCCGTGTCATTGCCGAGCGTCATACGCATGGTGGCGATCGCCCCTCCTGACGTTTAAGCTTGCGAGCCAGCGCAGCGATTTCCGTTCGTCGCTCGAAGGTGCGCCGCTCGATGAGATCCTGAAACAGCTGTTCATCGGCCAGTCCAGCGCCACCCACCCAGCGGTGCGAGTGGAGCGCGGCTTTCTCCGTGACCGCGATGCGCTCGGTCCGACGCCTAATCTGCCGGCAATGCGACCGGGATAGCGGGTTATCTCTCGCCTCGCCGTCACCATGCGGGACAGAAGAAGACCGGAGCTGACCGCGGTCGCGCCTATCCCTGCGCCTGGAAGGCAGACGAATTCATACGCGATCTTCTAGCGCCGCAAGGAACCCGAGCATCAACGATAATACGCCCTAGGCAGATTTTGATAAAAATTGCGTGTGATGAACGGCACGCTCACGCCGAAGTCATACAAGTCGAGCGTGAACATTGCTTCATAGGTCAGATCGAACCAACTGATCGCAGGCTGCATACCGCCACGGGTGCTCGTGCCCACGACTCTGTGCCCGATTGAATAGTCATCCACATACGCAACCAGTGGATGCGTTCCATCCATGTGCGGCTTTGTCGTCGTATGGTAACCACGATTGCTCCAGTAACTAACCGCGTTGACGTGCGCTTGGCCGTCGCAACCTGATAGCCATACGATGACATTCTGCCAATCATATCGAGACCCCACATCGGTTGGCCAATCTCCGATCTTGTTCTTGGGGAAGAACCAAGAATACATGACCGCGCACTCGCCCTTAAACTCATCCGCCCTGACATAAATTTGTCCAAGGTTTTTTGAGCACCCGTCCGACGCAAAACCAGATGGGTTCAGACCGCCGCTGACGTTGCCGGCGGCATCTACTGCCGGGAAAGGCACACAGCCGCTATCGACTTTGAGGTAAGGCTGGTAGGTCTTGAGGAATTCGGAGGTGCTGTCGGGAAACCCTTGCACCTCGTCGTGATTGATGACTTGAGGAGCGTCGGCCTCAACCGATCGTCCGCAAATGAGGGCAAATATTAATGCGGCAAAGAGCGTTCGCCGACGAGATGCACTGGTGGAAGCGACCTTGCTTTTTTTGCGTAGCAACTTTATTCCTCCTTGTCTTAAACCGTTTTGACCAGCTTGCGCGCCGCGGTCGAATTGTCGTTTGACACGCGCCGGATCTCTCGTGAGCCGACAAGTGCTGACCGCTTGTCCTCAAGCCGCGCGGCATCGTCACGTCCCTCCCCCAATCTCCAGCGTCCACCTCACCTCGCTTGACCCGCCCACTGCGCCCGCTGCGGCGGATACAGATTGAGAGTGGCAAAGACTTTGAGGCAGACACGCGGCTTTCGTTCTTAAAGCTGCCGGCGTGAGCTCACGAGAACTGCCAAATCATTGGTCTTGAAATGGCGACGAAGTTGCTGCCACACAAAGCGAGCGGATTCACTCATGACGATGTTCCTTTGAAAGTGGAGTGGGGTGGAACGCCTGGGTCTTTGAAAGCAGCACTCGCATCAGGTTTCTCTCCAAACGTCCCGGCAGCCGCGGTGTGCCTAATCACTCGATCTCCCAAAATTGGACTAGGTCCCTTGCGACCTGGGCTACTCTGAGCACCACTCGTGCCAGTCAGGTTGCGGAGGCAAGTCTCCGGAATTGCACATGTTTCGTTGTCGCTATTCGGAGGGTTTGTAGGGCTGCCGACATCTCGTGTCGCAGTCCGTCCGCGATCACTACCGCGTTGGAGAGGCGGTCCGATAGGCTTCAAATTGGATAAGTCATGAAGGCTGCGCTGCGAGCGGGGAGATTTGAACAATCCCCGAGACATCCCATGGGGTGTGGAAACAAAGCCGCCGCCGATGATGGCCGGCGGCGGTATCTCAGTATGACGTTGGGGCAGGGCTACTCTGCCGCAATTCCGTAAGCGCTAGCGGGATCCTCAGTGGTGGTGTCAGCGTCGGCTTCATCCAGCTCTTCGAGCCCGGTGTCGGCTGCGTTGCCGCCGATCGGCCCGTCGGCGGGTGCATCGTCGTTCTCGCTGCCATGCTCCATGTTCTTTGCCAGCCACTCGGCCAGCTCGGCGTCATCGGACGCGAAGAGGGCTGCCGGATGTACGAAGCGTTCTTCCTTCAATTGCTCGACCAAGGCAGCGCGGGTGTCCCTGACGCGCGGGCGGGGAACGACACTCGTCCCGCCGCAGGACGCTTCCAGCGCCGGGCGCGAGAGGCACGCGAGGAACTCCTCCGTGCCCATGTTCGGAAGATAGGCGTCGGCGCCAACGGCGTCGCCGGCAATCCGGACAACGACGCCGCTGTCCGAACGATTGGTGCGCGCCGACAGTGCGTCGATCAGGGTCAACCTGGCCACGACACGAAGCGTATCCAAGTCGAACTGCAGCCTGCCGTTTTCGCCGATCAACCGGACGGCGTGCCGGGCGAACCGCCTGGAGCCGTAGAGATAGCCGGAGGCTTCGGAGCCGGAATCGACCGAGACGTTCTGTCCGGCAAACGCAAGCACCAGCATTGCCATGAGCGTATCGTCCCCGATCGGAGCCCGTGCCAGCGCCTCGTGCAGCGCGTCGGTGCGAAAATCGCCGATCATGTCGAGGCCATTGCGGGTCACGTCCGGCCGGGCCTTGGCCGCAACGCCGATGGCCTCGTTTCCGTCCTCGCCGCCGAGCGCGGTCGGATCGCCCTTGCCTTTCGCTTGTCTGGCTTCCGGCATTCGGAAATGGGCGGACTGCACCTTGCCCTCACGATCGAGATACATGGCGGTGCAATCGCCTTTGCAGGGCTTGCCGTAGACACGCTCCGCCTTCGGCGGCAATTGCGGCTGGCCCCAATTGTTGACGTCAACGATGGTGCCTTTCTTGGGAAGATTGCTGCTCATCCATTCCTGTTGCGCGCCGAGGAACGCTTCGACGTTCGTCGTGAAGCGATTGTCCTCATCAGCCGGTCCGAACAGGTCTTCCGCCCACTCGATGCCGTAGGCCTGGCGGAGATCGTCGCCGAAACTCGCATCGCGCGCAAACATGAGGGTCTTGATGAGGCCGTTGGCGATCGCCCACCAGGATGCTGTGTCACCCTTCTTCGGCTTGTGGGCCTTCCAGACTTCCTTTTGCTCGTCGAGCGACGCCGCGGAAATCGTGCGAAGCTGCTGCTCGTTCGGCATGTCGCCCTTGGCCATGTGGTCGAGCATCGCCGGCAGGACGTTGGCGAGCAGTCGAAGCTTGCGGATCTGTCTGACCGGCAATGCCAGCGCAATCGCGATCGCCTCCTCGGTCCAGCCGAGAGCTACGAGGCGCTCGATGCCGCGCCATTGGTCGACTGGGTTGAGCGGTTCGCGCGCGATGTTTTCGATCATCGAACGCATCGCGCCACTGTCGTTGGCCGCCTCGACGACGATAACATCGATTTCCTCGATGTCGGCGGCGATGGCCATGCGCGTGCGCCGGTGACCGGCTTCGATAACATAGCCGTTGCCGCCGGCTTCGGCGAAAATGACGGGCGGCTGGATGACGCCGACGGCCTTGATGGTCGCAAGCAGCAGCGCGTCGGCCTGGGGCGTCGACTTCGACTGGCGCGTATTGTCGGGATTGTCCTTCAGCGCACGGGGATCGACCTTCATGAGTTGCATGGGAGTGTTCCTTTCCGGGGATGCGGACGCGGCCCTCTGCCGGTCCTTCCTGTCTTCATTTTTTCCTGAAGACACCTCCCGGATCGCAAAGCGGCCCGACCGGCGCAACTGCGGGCGAGCGGCCCTGCCGCGAAGGAGAAGCGGGGCTAACAGCCTTGCGAAGGACGAGTGGCCGGGATGCGCAGGCGGCGGTTGAGCGACAGTGGCGACGGGAGGACCGATCTGCGACCGGTTTTCTTCTGTTTCCCCTTCTCCATTTCCCAACTTCTTCTGATAAGCGCTCTGCTACAGCGCTCGGAATCTGGGTTGAGCGGGAATAAAAAAATGGGCCGTCGGAAGAACCGAGGCCCATGAAGTGTGAAGGTTATTTAACCTCCAGAGGGGAACAGCTGTTGCGGCGGCACTGGGAGGAGACCGCCATGTGCATCAGCTGTGTGCACTATGATGATATTTTGATCAGATGGAAAACATTTATTGTGCAATGCACCTATGCACGTGCTGCACTGCTTCCAAAATCAGGCTGCCTCCCTGGCAGAGGCCTCTGCCTCGCGCGCCTCGGCCGCGAGCTCCGCCTCAACCTCCTGGAACTGGCGACGCTTTTCGGCCAGCTCACTTGCGAAGGCAAAATCGCCACCTTGACGGGACTGGTAGGAAGCAAGACGCCGGCGCGCTTCCTCCAGCCGTTGGCGATAGCGTTCCCGCTCCCCGTCGAAATCATCGAGCGTATGCTCGAGGCGGGAGACGGCGCCGAGCGGTGTCACCGTGACGGCGAGATCGATCTCGTAGTGCGCGCCCGTGCGCTGAAGCATGGTGGTGTAGCGATAACCGTCAGACTTGCCGAAGCGCTCGCCATCGTAGACGAGATCGAAGCCACCAATGGAGGCGGTGACGATCTCACCCTCCTGTTGAAGCTGAACGAGAGTGAGGATTTTCTTCATCAGCGCGCGGCCGGCATCCTTTCGATCATCATATGAAACACCCGTGACGGTCATTGTGAAAGCCTCTCCCGCAGTCGGAACCAGCCGCTCGATGTCCTTGCCAATCTCGCCGATCCGCCGGATTGATATCTCGATGTCGCGTTCGGCGTCCCGGACCTGTCGGCGCACCGCGAACAGGTCGTCATCATGGGCGGCGCGTAGCCGCTCGAGACGAGCGATATCCGCTTCGAGCCCTGCCTTCTGCATCAGGCGCTCGTCGCCCGAGGCAATCGCTTTGGCCATGGCGAACTGGTTGGCCTGGCCGTCACCGAGGTCGTCCAGCCGACGGATCGAGGTGTCGCCGGAAAGGGCCGCCGCGATGAAGCGGGCCTTGCGCTCGTTGTTCTGCCACATGGCAGCATCAAGTGACCCTTGCGTGGCGTAGGCGAAGATATCGACGACATCGTGCTGATTGCCCTGGCGGACGATGCGGCCCTCGCGCTGCTCGATCTGCGACGGCAGCCACGGCACATCGAGGTGATGCAGCGCCCTCAACCTGAGTTGAGCGTTGACGCCGGTGCCCATGGTCTCAGACGAGCCGATCAGAAAGCGAACCTTGCCCGAACGGACATCACCGAACAGACGTTGCTTGGCCTCGGTCTTCTTGAAGTCCTGCATGAAGGCGATTTCCGACGCGGGTACGCCCAGTCGGATCAATTCGTCACGGATCCAGCGGTAGGCGGAGAAACCGCGCGTCTTCTCGACATTGATGGTGCCGAGATCGGAGAAAATCATCTGCGCGGCGCCCGGAAGCTCATAGGGCTTGCCGTCCGGACGAAGATAGGTGTTTTCGCTCGTTTCCGTCCAGATGCGAAAGACGTTCTCGATGAGAAGATTGAGCTTGTTGTCCGGCTCGTTGTCGTTTGCCGGAATGACCAGGCGCAGGTCGATCGCCGCATGGCGGCCGTCAGTGATGACGGACAGCAGTATATCGTCTCCGGGCTGAGCCGGCCCCTCGCGCATCTCGATCGCCTTGATGCGGCTGTCGAGGATTTGCTGATAGAGTTTGAATGCCGCCGTCGGCTGCGCCGTCAGGATCTGCCGCCGACCGGTCGAGAGTGCCGGAACCTTCACATATTGCTTCAGGTCCTGCGGCATCACAACGTCGGCGAACGAGCGGAACATGGCGATCAGCTCCGGCACGTTGACGAAGCTCGCAAACCGGCTCACTGGCTTGTATTTGCCGGACGGCTGGATTTCGAGTTCGGTCGTCGTGTCGCCAAAGGTCGAGGCCCAGGCATCGAATTCATGCAGCCCGCGTTCGCGGAGCGCCTCGTGGCCGAGCAGTCGCTGAATCGAGAACATTTCACCGAGCGTGTTGGTGATCGGTGTCCCGGAGGCCAACACGAGCGCGCGGCCGGGATTCTTCGTCTCGATATAGCGGGACTTCACATAGAGGTCCCAGGCCCGCTGCGATCCGTTCGGGTCGATGCCTTTCAGTGTCGACATGTTGGTCGCAAAAGAGAGTTTGCGGAATTCCTGCGCCTCGTCGACAATGATCTGATCGACGCCGATTTCCGAGATCGTGAGAAGGTCGTCCTTGCGGGTTGAGAGCGCTTCCAACCGCTCTTGCAAACCTTCCTTCAGGCGCTCGAGCCGCTTACGCGACACCCGATCCTCGCTGTCCACCTCGGTCAGAAGATCCTCGTACAGCTCCAGCTCGTCATGGATCATTTGGCTCTCGAACGCAGACTGCACGGCGATGAACCTGAAGGCCGAATGGGTGATGATGATTGCATCCCAGGGGGCCGTGGCACCTCGGGACAGGAAACGGGCCCGCTTGTCCTTGGTGAAGTTGGTCTCGTCGGCGACGAGGATACGAGCGTTCGGATAGAGGGCGAGGAACTCACGCGCCGCCTGTGCAAGGCAATGGCCCGGCACGACCAGCATCGCCTTGGCGATCAGGCCGAGACGGCGCTGTTCCATGATGGCGGCCGCCATCGTCATCGTCTTGCCGGCGCCGACGGCGTGAGTGAGATAGGTCGAGCCGGAGGAGATGATCCTCCAGATTCCACGCTTCTGGTGCCCATACAAAACAAAAGCGCCAGACGCGCCGGGAAGTTTCAGGTGGGAGCCGTCGAACTTTCGCGGCGCGATATTGTTGAAACGGTCATTGTAGACTCGCGCTAGCCGGTCGGTCCGATCAGGATCGGTCCAGACCCAGCGCTGAAATGCCTCTTTGATCTTCTGGAGCTTGTCGCGGGCTGCTTCGGTATCGACGACGTTCAGAACGCGGCGTTCACCCCCAACATCCCTATACACGTCGAATATCTGCGGAACCCGACTGTTCAGCGCATCGGCCAGCAGTTCGCCGGCGTGACGGCGGCTTGTGCCCCACTCGGAGGTGCCGGCGGCGCTATAGCCAAACTGGCGTGCCTCGACGGTCCATGACCCGAGTTCCGGCATATGGTGGATCCGGATGTCGGCGCCCATCGTTTCCTTGACGAAGGCGACAACATCGGAGGCCGGAATCCAGGGTGCACCGAGGCGGGCGGTGATATCCGACGGCCGGAGGTCGGCCGGCTGGACGTCCTGCAACGCGCGGACATTGCGCTCAAAAGCCGGATCGAGAGCAGCGGCCGCTTCGGCGACTATCAGCTTCGTGCGGACCGGGCCGGAGAGATAGGCGTCAGAGGTCTGCCAGGAGCCATCGGCGGGATCGCGGAAGATGGCGTCACCGAGTTCGCCGATCACAGCGTCGGGGTCGCGATGTAGCAGCTCGGCAATATGATCGGGATCGACGCGGCCACGCTCGTTGAGAACGACGGCGAGCGCGTCGGCTGCCGAGGTTATGACGGGTGGTGCCGGAGGAGAGATGACCCGCTCGGAGAAGATCGGACCGGGCTTTGCCGTATCGGTTTCGAGGTCGTAGTCCTCGATCGAGGCCACCAGCCAGCAATCCGGGTCGTCCAGGAACGGCTGGAGATTGGACCGGCGATGGGTTTCGCGGATCTCGCCGCTTTCCTCATCGTCCGAGATCGAAACCGTCGTATGGTTGATCGGCCCGAAGTCGCGCACAAAACTCGACCAGGCGATGCGCAGCCGAACCTGCAGATCCCGCCACGGTCGGTCCAGCTCCTGCGCTTTGAGAACCTCGCGCACGGCGTCGCGGATCGGAATCAGCTTCTTGATGACCCGGACATGCTTTTCGGATAGGCCGTCGCCTGACCGGCCTTTCCGCACCGAAACCGCGAGCGGCACTCCGTCGATCGTTTGCATGAGGCCGTGGCGGTTATTGATGAAGAAGCTGCCCTCGCGGACCTTGTCGTTGCCGGAGCGGAGATCGACGATCTCGCCCAGTTCCTCTTCCAGATCGATGTCGATCTGCGTCGGCTCGCCGTCATACAGATCCTCCGGAAGAAGAGCGATCACTGCCTTCAGTGCCGTTTCCAGATCTTCACCGGAGCGTGGCCGGCACGTATAGGTCTCGCCGAACGGGCCAGACGTTAGGGCGTGCTCGCCGAGCACGAAATTCGGGTGCCGTGCGAACCAGCGGTTTACGCGGATCGCCCCCTCGTCGGATGTCGCAGGACGAACCTCTTCGAGATCGAGCCATGATAGATCACCCTCCGGCTCGCTGGCCTTGCGCTTGCGAAAAAACAGGATGTCCACGACCACATCCGTGCCAGCGTCGCGGCGGAAGCTGCCCTCGGGGAGGCGGGCCGCTGCGATCAGATCGGCGGACCTGGCGATATGCTCTCGCGCTGTGCTGTCCACCTTGTCCATCGTGCCGCTGCTTGTCACGAACGCGGCGAGTGCACCGGGCTTCAAGAGATCGATCGACCGGGCAATGAAGTAGTCGTGCAGCCGCAGACCGAGCGGACGGTACTGCCGGTCCGACCGAACTGTTCGATCGGAGAAGGGCGGATTGCCGATCGCGAGATCATAGATCGCGTTGAGATCGGTGCGCGCGAAGTCGGCGTTGATGATGCGCGCCTTCGGCTGAAGAAGCCGGACAATCCGCGCCGTCACCGGATCGAGTTCGATGCCGGTGACATAGCTTGTGTCGCGGAGCGCCGTTGGCATCAGCGCCGGAAACAGGCCCGTGCCGATTCCCGGCTCCAGCACGCGGCCCCCGCGCCATCCGAGCCGCCGCAAGCCCGCCCAGATCGCCCGGACGATGAACTCGGGAGTGAAGTGAGCATATTGGGTGCAGCGCGCGAGCGAAGCATAATCGGCATCGGTGACGGCGCTTTCCAGCGAACTGCCGAGGTCATCCCAGCCTTCCCGGAAATCGACTTCGCCTGGACGCCGGAACATGCCGTTCGCGAGTTCCGATGCGCCAAAACCGGTGAAGCGGATCAGCTTCGCCTGCTCGTCACGGATGGCGGGTCGATCCTGCTTTTCGATTTCGTTGGCCGTCAGGATGGCTGCAAGATTCGCCTTCGCTCTTTGCTTCCAGTCGATCGCAAGTCCACGATCGCCATCCTCGAGATAGAAGTTAGCGCACGTGCCCTGTCTCCGCGGTGCCGGCCGCTTCGCAGCTGGCAGATGCAATGCCGGCGTCGGGGAGAGCGGCGGCGGATCGGGATCGTCGTCGTTGGCGGCGAAACCGCCAAACGCGGTGACGCCCAAGCCAAGCCCGAGCGACAATGCGCTGCTGCCTGATATATCGAGGGTGAAGGGATCGGTGGACATGGAAAACTCCTTTTCGAGGATGTGCGCCATCGCCCACGGGACAGGTCCCGCGGCTGCGAAGGCGGATGAAAATGAGGTGAGGGATGGACCTGGTTTCGGCTGCAGCGATCGCGAGCTACAAGCGCGTGATTACGGAGACCTGCATGGTTTCCGGCGCAAACTGCGCCCGCAGGTGCGTCGCTTCCGGGTTTGTGAAAAGCAGTGCTTCCAGGTGGTTGCGGGAGAGGGGGATCATCTGCGGCTCCTTGCGCGTCTTCGAACTGATGTGCGGCGCCGTCCTCTCGACCTCGCCATCTTCTTCAGTTCTCCATGACCCCTTGCCTGCCGCCGGCATCGCGACCGGTCGGGTCAAGGGCCGGCTCAGCCGGGCGAAGCCTCCCTTGACGCGGGCGGCGGGAATGCGGCACGCCTCTTTCTCTTCGTTCCCTCATTTCCTTCTCCCTGATCTTCAGGGTCTCGTTCCAGTCCTCCTCGTGCGGGCGCAGCCGCGACCAGTCGCAGCCAGTTTCCTCGGCGATCGCCCGCAACCGCTCGGCAAACAGATCGCCTTGTGCATTGGCGTCCGTCGCAGCGACCAGCCGGGCATCCTGTCGGGAGGCTAAGTCCCACAGCGCGGCCTGCGTGGCCGGCGACCACCCGCCGCCGGTGCTGAGATAGAGCGTGCCTTCCCGCATCCCCTCGATCGCCGCGAGACTCATGGCATCGATCGCAGCTTCCGTGACGGCCAGGCGCGACGCAGTAACCGACCCGAGACGGAAGAGAACCTTCCTTCCGCCAGAGGAGAAGCCCCGGTATTGCGGCCCTCGTGCCTCCCAGCCGGTCACAACTCCGGTCTTGTCCGTATGAGCTGCCCATATGCTGCCATGCGGGCCTTCTCGAAGAAGGCCGCCTTTGATTGCGGTGCGGAGTAAAGGCGACGGCAGGCAACGCTCGCCATTGAGATAACGCCATGTCGACGATCCGGGCCATGGGCGGCGGCGCGCCTGCCAACGATCGGGGAGGGAGAGGTCGTATCCTCCATCAGGCTCCAACGACTGCCACTCCGGCTCGGTGATCGTGAATCCCACGAGATCCGCGACCCTTTCGGCGCCTTCGCAAAATCCGACATGATCGAGATGCTCGACAAGCCCGAACACATCGCCTTTCGCATCACTGAGCGGATCGAACCATCCACGCCCTTCATGCGTGACGATGATGATTTCACCGCCACGGCGAAACTTGATCGCCCGCCGGGTGCTTTCCTTGATGTCGATGGCGAAGCTCGCCTTTTCGAGAACGGCCGCGCAACTGACCCGTTCGCGGAGCGCTTCTATGTCTCTTCTCTTCATTTTATTTCCGATCGCCCGGCGATCGGCCCTCGTTGCCCGTCTCTGCCCGTTGTTTCGCGGACACTTCCTCCCGCCGCGAAGAGCAAAGGCTGCAAGGGCGCGGCCGGCAACTGTCGGATCATGCAATGATCTGCCCGGTCGCGGCGAAGCCTCCCTTGCGGCATGCGGCTCGCTGGCGGCACGCCAAAGGCAAGGCCGCCTCCAATGAGCCGGCCAGGGAAAGGATTCATGGACGATCTCAAGGTCGTCGTCGGCATCGATCTCGGCAGAGGGAAAGACGCTGTATTCACCGTCGACTTCAAAGACGGTGACCGGACCATGAGGTCATGGGAGCTGGAAGGAGCGGCACTGTGCGCGGGAAAGACCAAGCGACTTTAGAGAGGCTCCAGCGGGAGCCGGCCAATTCCCGCTCGATGGCTTCTCAAAGGCGTGGGACCTTACAGCGGGGAAACCGCGGATTGGTTTGCTTTCGTGGCCACCTCGGTTCGGCTACGTTCCGCACCGACCGCTGGAGCCATTTCAAAACCGATGGCGCGACCTTGCTGCGCCTGACGTCGCCAAAAACGGTGCATTTACAAGCAGCATGCAAGGTAAGGTGAAAGTGTCCGGCGCCCGCCACCATGATGCGATCAGTCTGATCGCGTGAGCTTCGCTTTCTCAAGCGCCTGTTCCAATGATTCGGCGTTGAGCGAAATAACCGCACGCTCCACGCACGCCTGAATTTCAGCGGTATCCTTTCCCTCGATCAACGCTATATCAGCCACAGTCCAGCCTCTCGATATCCAATGGAGACAGGTTCGTTCAAACGGCGAGAGCATTGCTATCTTCATGACGCGCTGGTCCCACTCAGCTAAAGCCAGCAGGTTTCCGAGCGGAAAACATCAACCATAAGATTGGAGAACCTGTGCAAATTTGATCCAAGATCACCATGATCGCTTGTCTCGAAACCCTTTGGCCTACCTGTCCAGCTCGACTTCAACTCAAACTCGGGGGTCAACACCACGAGATCTGCGTCGTCTTCAGGCACAAGCCGACCTTTGTACTCAGCATGCTCATGGCGTTGGTGGGTCCCGCAAGCGGGAAGCGTATTTGTCAGAGCAATCCAAGCGGCGATGGCGCGCGTGGCTGCCTTGGGAAAGGGGGCCTGCGACCAAGTTGGGCTCGAGACCGTAGATTGAAGCGAGTGACAGCCGAATCGAAGCGACGGCAATTTCGCGCTTAGCTCGATTGAATATTTCAGGGACATGGCGGCGTGGTCGGACAAGCCGCACGCGGCTGTGACGACGAATGTGGAGTCCTCGGCCCGCAAAGCCGCTCCGGTGGCAGCGAAGTCTTTCGCTAAGCGATCGAGTAATCTGGCCGCAGCTTCTGGAATTTCGTCGATCTCACGGCGCATGTTCGTTTGCACGGTGGCCTGCATGATAGGATCCTGTCTTGTAAGAAGAGCGGTCAGTTTTCGAGAAAGGTGAGCTCGCTGACAAAACCTTCGGCATAGCCTCGAAAAAGTGAGCGGGTGAATTCGATCGCACGGCCCGAAGCAAGATAGGCAACGCGTTTTGTCAAAAGACCAGCCGTTCCGATCGCGACGCCAAGCGTTGTGGCGTCCGGATCTTCGATGTTAAGTGCGAAAGTGCGCTGGATCGCACGAACGGGTCTAAGATTTGCGTCCGCGAGTGTGTTGCAGAGGGAAGAGGTAACGGTGCGAGCGTCGGGCAGGAACTCGGAGGAAATGCATATGCGTTCAATCGCAAGCGGTTGGCCCGCCGAGCTCCGCAAATGGGTGATGCGCACGACGTGACTGTCGCTTGACAGGCCGAGTGTCATCATCTCCTCTGGTGCGGGATGAGACGTGCTGCGCTCGATGCACTCGATTTTCGTGCCCGATCCAAGCCAGGAAATGCCACCCGTCAAAAGGTTCGCGCGTGACGGAGGCTGATCTGCGCGGACCGCCGATCCGGCTACGAAGGTTCCTGAACCGCGCCGGCGAACCAGAAATCCGTCTTGGACGAGATGGTCGATCGCTTTGCGGACCGTTACACGGCTAACGCGGACATGTTCAGCGAGGTCTCGTTCGGGATAAAGAACTTCGCCCTCTTTGAGTTTACCCGACAGGATCGCCTTTTCAAGCGCCAGGCGAAGCCTTTGATAGAGCGGACCGGCGCCCTTGATGTCTGTGCCCCATCCTGGAAGCATGGCCGCGAGCCCTTCACTCATTCGATCGCTGTCTGATGCCCGAAGCGCGACACAGCCAGGGCCACGGCCCCGCTCAGAGCATCGCCTTCGGGCGTTACCAATAGACTTTGATGCCGTGCAGCGATCCAGGACGAATAGAGCGGCCCCAATCCTCCGAGCAGGCAAATCTTCTGCGTTCCTCGACCGACTAGACGATCAAGTGCTTCGTCAACTGAAACAGCGGCTTCTTGCAACAGGCGCGCGGCGACGGCATCGCCCTCTTTCATGTGCTCAAATACGCGCGGCGCATAGCGGCCGAAGGCGCCGGGCTTTGCCTGCCGCGCAAACTCGACGATATTGCGAGGGTCATTTTTGAATTCCGCAAGGACGGAGGCGGTCATCGCGGACATGTCGTGGATGCCGTCATATGCGAGCAGCGTTTCTTGCAAAAGCGCATGTCCAATACGAGCGCCGCTGCCGAGGTCGCCCACAGTAAAGCCCCATCCGCCGACGTAGGTCACCGTTTCGCAATGGCGGGAAATGTAGATCGTGCCTGTTCCTAAAATGGCGACGGCTCCGTCTTTATCACCAAGTGCGCCTTGTAGCGCGATCAGCCCGTCTGACTCGATGTCCGCCTGCGCGAAGGGTAGCCTGTTTTTCACGTAGTGAACGGCCTCGCCGACATTATTGCCCGCTACCCCAAGAACGGCACGCGCCGAGGCGATGCTCCGCGCATTGATGCCAGCTGCGTTGAAAGCCGCGCGGGTCGCACTTGCGATGTTGTGGAGCGCCATATCCGGATCGGAGAGAATGTTAGCTGGCCCTGCTTGAGCCCGCGCAAGGATACTCCCGTTCGCACCGGTGACTGCCGCACGGCAGCTGGTGCCACCGCCGTCGATTCCGATTAGGTAGACAGTCATTCGCCCGTTCCTTCAGGAGGTCACCTGACACGACGTCGATCGCGTTAGGGCCGCACCAACTGCGCTCGCCGTTAGTACGTATGTCGCACAAACATACTGGGTTGTAAATTGGAAACCGGTTAGAGAGAGTATCATGCCGACGATTGTGAGGGGCTCCTGAGCCGATCACTGAACCTACGTTGACTGATAGCCTTGTTCCGGACAACTTTCCTCTTGGAAGTCGAGTCCGATCCGAGTTTGCTCAGCTCTTCGTTGGCCAGGCCATTGATGATGCGAGCTTCGTCGGGATAAGGCTCATTCCGCCGGCGATTGGGGCTCGGAGCCTAGGTACTGCCGAAGCTGATCGAGCACGCCCGCTTTCCCGCCGGCTTCGGCAAAGTCCCTGTAATCGAAAGGCCGTTGACGGAGCGAGCATTTCGGCAAGCTGATGGGCGATGGATGGAACACAACTCATCGGCGAAAGCCGATTCGGCTTAAATCCTCTTAGATAAGAAATTAGGATGGGATTCAGCCTGCTTGGCGGCCTCGCGTTCCTTGGATGCAATCATGGCCTTTGCGAGCCTCGCAAACGCTCGGCCTGTCGACGTATCTCCCAGCAAGAATAGGGCCTGCTCATCCAGCGGCAACGTCTTCACATGAGCGGCGATCTCTTCCGCTTGCGCGGCCCGTGCATGCGCGGCGTCGTCCGGCAGGGGTGATGGGGCTGCAAAAGGTCCAAGATTCCTCTTAGATAAGAAATTAGGATGGGATTCAGCCTGCTTGGCGGACTCACGGTCCTTGGATGCAATCATGGCCTTTGCGAGCCTCGCAAACGCTCGGCCTGTCGACGTATCTCCCAGCAAGAATGGGGCCTGCTCATCCAGCGGCAAGGTTTTCATGAGCGGCACATCAGCCGCTCGCGCGGCCCGTGCATGCGCGGCGTCGTCCGGCAGCGGTGATGGGGCTGCAAAAGGTCCAAGATTCCTCTTAGATAAGAAATTAGGATGGGATTCAGCCTGCTTGGCGGACTCACGGTCCTTGGATGCAATCATGGCCTTTGCGAGCCTCGCAAACGCTCGGCCTGTCGACGTATCTCCCAGCAAGAATAGGGCCCGCTCATCCAGCGGCAACGTCTTCACATGAGCGGCGATCTCTTCCGCTTGCGCGGCCCGTGCATGCGCGGCGTCGTCCGGCAGCGGTGATGGGGCTGCAAAAGGTCCCAAAATGCGTCTGGCGCATTCTGCAAGGGACAGGCGGTAGGCGTTGCTGGTCTGTTGAACTTTCGGTCCCTTGTCCTCGCTGCCTGTCGACACGTATCGGCGTTGCCAATCAAGGAAGCCGCAGGCGCGTTCAACGCGCGGTGTATAGCGTCCTTGGATCGGCGCAATTTTCGCATTAGGAACTTTAGCGACGGTTCAAGCCGGCCCGTCTTAAAGTCGACGAGGTTTGCAAGAAGCGCGAGCACCTCCATCGCGACATGACCAAGCGCACCGTTTCGGGCGCCTGGTTGTCGCGTGGTCACCTCGTAACGGCGGGCGGCGGCCAGGATCTCCTGCACTTCCTTCCGAGTGGTAGGACTCCAAAACCCGGCCTCACAGCGACCCGCTAGGTGGCTTTCCCGTCTGACGGGTTGTTGGGCGCGGCTGGTGGTTTTGCCCGTTCTACGGGTCTGGAAATCGCCGGATACAAGCCCCTGCGCAACAATGGCCCCGATGGGTTTAAACATGCGTCGTCTCTTCAGTGGTTGAGACCGACGGGCGAAGGCTCCACGCGGAAAAGGCACGGACTGACAAAAGGCCAAGCGTTCCCGTGGCAAGAAACCTCTTGCAATGTTCCGGCGATTAGGGGAAACTGGCGCTTACCACAGACACCTTAGTTTCCCGCTCTCCAGCGGATATCAGAAGCCCGCCCCTCGGCGGGTTTTTTGTAATTTGGGCTAAGCCCTACTCAGTGTGCTCCCCGCCAGAACCAGCGGAATTCCATGATGACTGCTGGATGACATAGATGCAATAGGATGTGGCTTTTTGACCATCATGACATTAAACAACCGTCAGGACGGAGACAACAAGCTGAAACGCCTAAAAATCGCGAGCTCGGAGCGGCGTACAACGCTTGATGAGGCTGCCGATTTGGCGAGTGGTCACATCGAGCCGTCGCCCAAGATGTTGGATCTGCGCGCCGATAGTCAACGCCTTCGATGGCAGCGGCGACGCGCTCTCCGATGACGTCCTGGTCGCCAATATCCGCTTGCTGCTGCTTGGCGGCCACGAGACCTGCTCGGCGATGATCTGGATGGTACACAGCTGGCGCGGAAGCCTGGGCTGTAGGCGCCCTAGTCGAAGAGGCGCATCGCATGGGCGCGCTGCCGACCTGGCACGCGGACCTGGCGCAGCGTCGGGTGATGCCGCCCTTTAAGCTCCAAGTCGTTGTCGAACTGCGCGCCTACACCACCGCTGAAAGAGTCGTTGCCTTGCTTGCCGAGTTCAGTTGGATGAGCTTTTGGTCGCCATAGACACTCGTCGACCTTGAGTCGGCGAAGCCGATTCGTCGGAGGAAACAGAGCGTTGTCTTCGGGCAATGCGGGTGACCATCAGTAAAAGGGAAGCGACTACGCTTCATCAACGGGGTCTTTCGTCCAGCGCCTCTCTCGGGCCTGAGCTTAATCGCCTCGGATTTTTATTTGCGTGCCGGTAGGGCCGTCCCCTGCACAAGCTGCCCGTGTTGAGGGATCGGCGTCAACCCCTTTCGAGGAGTAGGCTGAAAATGGATGATCGATAGCTGCGCCCCACCAAAAAAGGAAAAAAACACTGAGGGTGACGAAAAGCCTGCTGCGATGGGAGCCCGGTGAGTTGTTGGACTCGGGAGCGCATGTCGACTTGACCATGCCAAGATTTTGCTACATAAAGACGGGATAAAGCCATCATAACGTATACAAACCGTCAGGATAGAATTAATGCAGCAATTTGATATATGCTTTGAGGGGTGTAACGGCGGATCGCATTCGGGGTATGGCAATGAACTCCTGGCTGGGCGCAGCTACCGAGGCTGACTCCAGATCAAACGATTTCGCGCTCGTTCGCCGAAGGTGAGGGGCCGTGACCTTCAGCGTGGGGACAATTATCTGGTCTGGAGTACATGACGTCTCACTCACTCTGTTCACCTTCATGACGAGGCGTTGCATCACATCGAATTCGAAAACGCATCACACATGCGGCAAACGGAACTCAACTCTGGTGACGGGAAAAACCCATGCATTCGGTGAACATCAGTATCAATAACTTTCCAGTCAGAAGTTCAGGAATGCGCAATACTTGTTCTTCTCGACCTCTGTGCTGAAGGGTGCGGCTTATGCGACACGATTGCTCCGATCCTCGAAGAAATCGCCGTCGAGATGAAAGGTGGAATCAAAGTCGCTAAGCTGGATCTCGGTGAAAACCCGGAACTCGCCGCTCAATTCAGTGTGCACTTAATTCCGACCCTTGCATTCTTCAACGGGGGCATAGTCGCCGATGTCTTTGTCGGCGCCCAGCCGAAGTCCACTATTGTGAAGTGGGTACATCGAACGTTGCTAACAAGCTTGTGAAGTACAAGGGGTGCAAACCGCAGGCGAGAGTACCGATGCGGGACATGGAGGCGGCGGCCCATATGGCCGATGAAGGTTCTGTAATGGGCGGGAGCTAAGGCCGGATTTATCGGAGCACCGCATGATTGCAATCGATGCGGCCCGCCACAAAACGAAATATAAAATGCTGCAGTGAGTAAAAAAGGCGCATGTAAACGGCCTGATTGACGCTCGCATCAATGAAACCATCATGCTGCGCTAAAGGCATCGCGATCGCGCTGTCTGGAGGTCCGGCTTTCAAAGGATCACGACTTATGGACATCGCCAACGGTGGGACTTTTGACATAACCGTGCCCGTCGCCTGCCGTTCCTGCCAGGCGCGGCACGGCGTCATCTGCGGCGCTCTGTCGAGCAGCCAACTCCGGGAACTCGGCCGCCATTCGCTGCGCCGCAAGGTCGATGCCGGCAGCGAGATCATCGCTCAAGGCTCGGATAGCTCTTTCTATTCGAACATCATGCGCGGGGTGGTGAAGCTCTGCAAGGTGATGCCGGACGGGCGCCAGCAGATCGTCGGCCTGCAATTCGCCCCCGATTTCGTCGGCAGGCCCTTCGTGCGCGAAAGCACGCTGTCGGCCGAGGCTGCAACCGATTCCGAAATCTGTATCTTTCCCCGCAACCTGCTCGACCGCATGATATCTGAGACGCCGGAATTGCAGCGCAGCCTGCACGATCAGGCGCTGAAGGAGCTGGATGCCGCGCGCGAATGGATGCTGACGCTCGGCCGGCGCACCGCCGAGGAGAAGGTCGCAAGCCTGCTCCACCTCATCGCCACCCACGCCGAACCGCAAACGGCCACAAGCACCGCCTTCGACCTGCCGCTATCCCGCGCCGAGATCGCCGACTTCCTCGGGCTGACGATCGAAACCGTCAGCCGCCAGATGACCAGGCTGCGCAAGAGCGGCGTCATTCTCATCGAGAATCTCCGACATATCATCATCCCCGACATGGATGAACTGGAGCGGATGATCAGCACATAAGAGGGATCAGCGCGGCGCATAACCCGTTGGGTTAGCGTAATGACCACGCGGGTATTGGCGAAGCCAGCCTGTGGCGCGAGCGAGAAGAACTGGGCGGCATTATCGGGATGCAGGCGAACGCAGCCATGCGAGGCCGGCGTGCCCATACGCTTTCCGGCCGGACGAGCCGTCGCGGTAAGAGCCAAGCTTGCGCACCTACCCAAGCTGAACACATGATAGCCAGCAGTCTAGAATTCGGCTTTTATTTCTACTATGCACCGTCGGGCATACGCGGTCAGCCGCAGCAAAGGGGGCGGCCACATTCGCTTCTGCCGTCCGCAACGGCCATAGACCTTAAGAGCGCCATCTGATGCGGCCCAAATTTCGGTTCCAAGCGATGGCAGAGCGGCTGCTCAGAGCACAGGCTTGTTCTCTAGAGCGGGATTGTTTTAGTCAGCTGTCCATCTCAAGGTCCGCGACATTGATGGCGAGCGCGGCATCATCCGTGTCGAGCATGGCAAGGGCGGAAAGGATCGCAACGGCATGCTGTCAGCGCAGTTGCTCGCAATCCTGCGGTCTATTGGCGGCTGGCGAGACCCGAGGTCTGGCTGTTTCCGGGCCGGGACTGCCGGACCCAAACAAGTGCTGGCCTATCTCGGCCGCTATACCCATCGCATTGCCATCTCTGGCGATCGCGTCACATTCCGATGGAAGGATTATCGAACGGGCGGCAGGCAAAAGGTGATGACGCTCGATGCCCACGAGTTCATCCGCCGCTTCCTGCTTCACACCGCTCCGGACGGCTTTCACCGCATTCGTCATTACGGCCTGCTTGCCAATGGCCATCGGCAACTGAAGCTGGACCTGTGCCGAAGCCTGTTCGACGTCCCGCCGCCGCTCGAAGAACCGGACGCAAAGCCACCACCTTTGCGACACCGCTGCTCCTGTTGCGGCGGAACCATGACAATCATTGCCGCGTGGGCCCCAATCCAGCCGGTACGCCGGCCAGCATGGAACGACAGTTCATGATCATATCATGCGCGGCATCATTGCAACGATCAGCATCCGGACTGCGGAACTGTTCAAGCATCAACGCTGCTACCTTTGTCACGACGTAATGGAGGATTATCGAGGGTAAGCGCATTCGCCATCACGTGCTTTTCCTCTCGCGCGCCTCGGCGACCATCTCCTCGAGCCTAACAGCAACACTGTGAGCGCGGCGATAGTAGGCGGATTCTGGAATCCCATACCGGTCCATCGGCGTCTCGAAGTTGAGCGGAGTCTGATAAGGAGTTGCGGCGATCGCCGAGGCGATCGTGTGCCAATCTAATCGTCCGTCGAATGGCAAGAGATGGTTATCCATTGCTCCGAAATTGTCGTGAATGTGAGTAGCGATGAGGCGATCCGCGAAACGCTCAAGCACGCTGAGCTTGCCTGGCTCGATCAGTTCCCAGTGGCCACAATCGAAGCAGACGCCGATGAACTCCTTGCCGTATCGAGCGAACAATCGATCATAGAGGTTGAGGAAATTCTGGGCGTTGGCGCAAAGGAGAGTTTCCGCGGCAATCTGGACGCCCTTTTCGACGCAGTAAGGCCTGATCTCGTCGAGAGACTGGTAAAGGGGGTCGAAGAACGCTCGTTCGGCGGCTTCGCTGCCGAAGACGTTGTCGTTGATATCTATGTGCAGAACAATATTTGGGGACTGGAACGCGGCCGCCAAGTCGACACGGTTACGCAACAGCTCTACTCCGCTGCGACGCTGCCATTCATGCGGCGACAGGAAGTCCTTGCGCGTCTCCATCGCGAAAGGGCCAGGGTTTTTGTGGCCGATCTCGGTGATAGGATTGCGGCCATTGCTGCCATGAACCGAGTGCACTTTCAGCCCAGCATCGGCCACGATCCTGCTTGTAAACTCAATCTCGGCGTCGGCCAGCCAGTACGAACTGCCGGAGTCGGGATTCCAGTTGATGTGTGTGAAGCCAGCTTCCTTGATGAGGGTGAGCGAGTTGCGAATGCCTTCGTCGTACCAACGCTCCTGGTGCGGCCAATGCCAGACGGTGATGCAGGTATCCAATGGATCAGTCTCCTGTTCTACAATGTTGTGGTTTCTGGACCTTTGCCAAGGCCGATGCGCTCGGCCAACAGAATGATCGCCAGTGAAAACGCCATGATCAGAGTGACATAGACAAGGTTGAGCGCGGCCTGCTCAGGATCGACAGACAGCGAGCTGTCTACGATTGCGATCGGCAGCGGTTTGTTGTTGACGTTGTATAGGAACGCCGACAAGGGGTATTCCGACAGGAGATCGTTGAATGCCATCCCGGCGACAAGGATTACAGTCGGCGCCACTATCGGCAGAATGATGCGGCGATAGCGATAGAGACCAGTGGCGCCCATCGAGCGGGCCGCCTCGTTATAGGCCGGATCGATTCCTACGAAGGCTGCCCGCAGGAACCTCATCATAAGCGGCAAGGCGACGATGGCATAGCCAATCGGCAGGAGCCAGTAGCCGCCGAGGAGGACTGCGTTTCCAACGAGCGGGTTTGGCGTGTCGAAGGTGACGATCAGCCCGACAGCGAGCAGAATACTAGGAACTACCCATGGCAGGAAGAAAGTGATGTCCAGAAGGCGCGTCAGCCAACTGCGCCGGCCAAGAATAACCGGGACGGCAAACAGTGTAACGACGAGCGCCGCCGATACCGCGACAAGGCTCATCACTATGGAGTTGAAGAACGGAAGAAAGGCGGTGCCTTCGGTAAAGACGCGGGCATAGTTCTTCAGTGTCAGGCTGGATGGGATCACTTCGATGCCGATGCTCGCGGCCGGGGCGAATGAGAAGAGTACGACAAGAGCGATCGGCACCGCATAAATAGCCACGAGAAGATAGGCAAAAAAATGTAGCACTGCATTGCCGATCGGGTTGCAAATTTTGCGTAGCTGGATGGGCGCAGTCGCTTTCGCGCCGCCGACATAGGAGCCGCGCGCTTCGTAATATTGAGACAGCAGGATAAGCGCCACGAGACACAGTCCCATCATGAGCGCCAGTAATGCGGCCATGTCGGGACGGCGCAGGCTGTTCAGAGTCAACACCATCTGGCTCAGCATGTGGAAGTCGCGACCGCCCAGCACCTGAGGGGCTGCGAAAGAGCTGATCGCGGTGTAAAGGGTGAGAAGGGTGACGGCGAGGAGCGTCGGCATGATTGCGGGCAGTACCACACGCCGCAGGATCGTATATTCCGAGGCCCCCATACTGCGCGCTGCTTCGATGGTTGCGTAGTCGACGCGGCGCATCGCAGCACGCAGAAAAAGATAGTAAAAGGTGGTCATCAGAAAGGTATGCGTGAAGAGCACGCCAAACCAGCCGATGAACCAGTCTTGTGGGAGGCTGGAAACGATCGCCTTCACCAGATGTGTCACCGCACCGCCCGGACCATAGGTGAAGTTGTAACCCGCCGCCGCAACGACACCGCCGAAGACCAGCGGCGTTGCATAAGCGATTTTCAAGAGTGCGCGACCGCGTACGTGAAAATATTCAAGGACGACCACCTGGAAAATCCCGACCATGGTCACCGTGACCATGGTCGCTGACGTCATCCAAACCGTATTCCAAAGGGCAGCGCGCACTCTTCGTGATCTTGAAAGTTCGCTTACGATCTGGCCAACCACCAGGCTGCCGTCCTTGAAAAATGCCGCATGAAGTGACGCGACCAGCGGCAGTATCAGGAAGGTGACGACGATCCAGATCAGGGCCGCCAACCCGATCCAATAGACTACGCGCTCGACGGCAGCCGCGCGGTTCATCTGTCCGCTTCCTCGAAGATATGCACCGAGCCCGGCCGGATCGTCCAGGACACGGTCTCACCGATTTCGGGTAACTCGTGCCCCATCCTGGCGGCCGAAATGAAATATCCGCCGGCATCCAGGTCGATGCGGCTGTGGGCGCCAAGGAATTCCACGTGGCAGACGGTCGCCGGCAACCCGGCTTCTACCGCTTTCCCGACGAACACATCTTCGTGGCGGACAAAGATGCGCCCCCGAACGTCGCGACCCAGAATATGCGCGACAACCGGTGCGAGCAGTTCGTTGGCGGTGCCGATAAACTCGCAGATGAACGGCGTCGCGGGCTTCCGATAAAGAGTACGCCCGTCACCGATCTGTTCAACGCCACCGTTCGCCAGCACGACGATCGTGTCGGACATCGTGAGTGCATCTTCCTGATCATGCGTGACAAAGACTGCCGTGAAGCCAAATTCCTGCTGGAGCCTCTTGATCTCGCGGCGCATCGTCACTCGCACCTTGGCGTCGAGATTGGACAATGGTTCGTCGAACAAAAGCACCTTGGAGCCCGCGACGAGCGCGCGCGCAATCGCGACCCGCTGTTGTTGCCCGCCTGACATGGTCGCTGGCTTCTTGTGCAGCTGCTCCGTAATCCCGGATGTTTCGGCGATCTGGCCGACGCGCTTGTCAATCTCGCTCTGCGGCATCTTCGCCACACGCAAAGCAAAGGCGATGTTTTCGAACGCCGTCATCGTTGGAAACAGCGCATAGTTCTGGAATACCATGCCGACATTGCGGCGCTCCGGAGGCTCGTTGGTGATATCTTTTCCTTCAAGAATAATCCGCCCACTCATGGCCGAATGAAAGCCGGCGAGGGTCCTTAGAACGCTGGATTTGCCACTGCCGGAAGCCCCGAGCAGAGCAACGAACTCGCCTTCGTGAATCTCAAGCGAGAGGTCGCGGATGACTACCTTATCGCCATAGCCAATATGCAGTTTATCGATGATGAGGATCGGGGCCGGCATGATCATACTCCTGTGAAGCCTGGCGATCTGCATCGCCCGGTCCTACATGCTCACCGGATTTCAAGCTCGATCTTCTGCAACCAGCCGTCCAGTTTGGGCGCGACGGCATCCCAGTCGATAGGCTGAGCCTTGACTAGTTCTGCATTCGCCTGCACCTCTGGCGGAGATTTAGCCAGCGCCGCCGGCAGCACCGGAACCTGACCGAACTTTTTGGCGTAGCCGGCCATGACATCGGCAGACCCGAACCAGTCGACGAATGCCTTTGCCTGCTCCAGCTGATCGGTTCCCGCCATGATCGCCACGCCTTCGGAGATGACGGGCGTGCCACCTTCCGGGTCAATGACCTTGACTTGCATGCCGAGTTCCTTGGCGTCCTTGATGACGCCGCCGAACCAGTTCAGATTGATGACCGCACCGCCCGATTTGAACGCTTCCTTGCGCGCATCGGCGTCATCGACAACGATCGCGTTCGCATAGAATGTGCCAAGAAAATTCCATCCAGCTTGAGTGACTTCGCCCTTGTCGTCGAGGAACCGCGCCAAGATGCCGGCCAGATAGACCCTTGTCGTCTGCCAGGCAGTGTTGCCGATGACGTATTTGCCCTTGTATTCGCCCTTTATCAGGTCTAGCCAGCTTTTTGGGGCCTCCGCAGCGGCTAGCTTTTCGGGATCATAGGCGATGACGATCGGTGTGCTCCAGAATTTGTAGACAATACCTTCTTTGTCCTTGTATTGCGCGGGGAGGTCCGCCGCCCAGGCTGGGGCGTATGGCTGGAATAGTCCGTTCTTTTTGAGCAAAGCCATAGACGTATCGACCATACCAAGTACGACATCGGCCTGGGGATTGTACTTTTCCGCGACGAGCCGATCAAAAAGTTCTCCTCCGGGTGCGCGCAGAAACTGCACGTCGTGACCGGCGGCTTTAGCCTGGTCGATTATCCATTGAACGTTCTCTTCCCCCTGAGGTGAATAAACGACGAGACTCTTTGCCAAGGCCGGAGAGGCGATCGCGATCAGCACGGCCGCGAGGCTCAACAATCGTTTGATCTGGTACATGGTGTTCTCCCATTTCATTTTGGCGGTCATTCCGGTTTGGCTTCTTAAACGGCCTTCATGACAGATTAATTACATTGCGTAATTTAATATATATTGCAATACCCTCTGGCTGCTGGCGATTTGAGGCACTCTTGGACCCATGGACCTTTCACGAAACGAACGACGGCTGGTCGAACTGATTTTCGTAGGCAAGAAGATCGCGCGCGTGGACCTAGCCGAACGGTCAGGCATGACAGGCGCTTCTGTCACTCGGCTGATAGGCCGCTTGGTGGACATCGGACTTCTGATCGAGGTGGTCGACCGGACCGGCGCCCAAGGCCAGCCTCGGCGCTTGCTGAGCTTGCGGGCTGACCGGTATCTTTCCGCAGGAATAACATTCTCGGTCTCCCGAATGGAGGTAGCAATTGTTGATCTAGCGGGTACGATTCTTACCTCCCGATCAGTCGACATCGAGACCAGCACGGCTTTGTCTGTGGCAGGTGCGGCCCAGGCGGCTATCGCGGCGATGCTGGCCCACCTTAGTACGCCTCAGGATCGCCTTCTCGGGGTCGGTTGCTCGGTGCCCGGCAATTTCGGCATGATGTCGAACCTCCTCAAGGCACACAGCTTCTTCCCGGCTTTCGATGATGGCGAGGCGGACCAAGCTTTTAAAGCGACTTTCGAAGCGCCCTATTACATCGAGAATGATGGAACAGCTGCAGCGCTCGGAGAGTATGTGTTCGGCGGACGCATCCCGCAGCCTGATCCGATGTTCTTCATTCACATCGGACACGGTGTCGGGGGAGGGGCGGTTATCGATGGACGGCCGTACCGCGGTGTCAATGGAAACGCCTGCCTGCCCGGAGTTCTTTACCCGTACGACCAGCCGCGCCCATCCGGCCAGGACCTTTTTGCCACCCTCAACGGTGCCGGCTTCGCCATCCACGACTTCATCGATCTCGAACGGTTGCCAAACAGCGCCGAAGCGGCGTTAGAAATCTGGGTTGAACGCGCCGGAAAGCAGCTCAGCGAGACGGTACGCGTAGCAACGGCAATGTTCGACCCAGCGCTGATTGTCCTTGGGGGACGGCTGCCAGAACTCGTGACAGACAGGCTGGTACGCGCAATTTCCAGTCAGCCAATCCTTGGCCCGTCGCGCGGCTTGGAGGCTGCCGCAGTCGAGGCCTCCCGACTTGGCCCTCGCGCCGGCGCGATCGGGGCGGCCTGCATTCCGTTCTTTGCCTCTCTCTTTTCCGCCGCCGTCGCAGACGACGGCAGTCCTTACCTTAACGGTCGCAAGCCCAAATCCCGACCTTAGAAAATTTGATTGCGCGCCTGAGTCTCTTTAAGAGGTCGACCGGGGCAGGCCCGGGCGCGAACCGCACCTTGCAGCCTTCCTTGCAGATCGGCGCCGCTACAAAACCTCAAATAACCAGCTTGAGGTGGCTGGATAAAACCAGACCCGCGGCGCCGCGCAGAGCCGTATGGCCTTCGCCGATACCATTCACCGTGATCGATATCTCCTGACCAGGTCTCTTCACCACCAGTTGCTCGATATGCTGCCTGATCAGCTCTGCTGCCTTCATTCCGCCTCCGGCGACGTCTCCATGAAGGACATAGGAGTTGAGGGAGAGTGTTTGCTGCAGGTTGACGATGCCGAAAGCTACGTTCCGCGTATAACGGTCGAGAAGCTCCTCTGCCGCCTTCGAGCCTTCGTCTGCTTCCTTGACAAGCCTGGCACAGGTGACGCTCTTGGGATGCGGAAAGCTCAATCGGGCGGCTTCTTTTCGTAACCAAGGAAGGGCGGCGACGGTCTCCCAGCAGCCGTGCTTTCCGCAATTGCAAAGGGCACCATCGATCTGCACCACGCTGTGACCGAGCTCGCCGCCGGATCCGGCGAGTCCACGATAGACCTTGCCGTCGATGAAGAAGGCGCCGCCGAGAACCTCACCAGTATAGACTGCTGCGAAATTTTGTTGGCCGCGACCGGGTCCGAACCATCTGTCCCCAACAAGCAAGGCACGGGGGTGATGATCGATGACAACCGGAAGAGAGAAGCGTTCTTGTAGTATTGCTACAAGGGGAAGTCCCGTTAGAACGGGAGCAAGGTTGACGGTAAGAATGGTTCCGTTGTCACTGTCGATCATTCCAGCAGAGGCCACGCCAATGCCAAACGGCGCCTGCTGGGCCTGAGACAGTGTGGCAGTAAGCGTCTCCGTCATGACCGCGATGAATGCTTCTGTCTCGCCATGCGTATCAAACTCAGCTTTCGCAACGGCCTTGATCTCACCGGTTAGCGCCACGAGGCATGTTTGTATCGTGCCGGGCAGAAGGAGGACTGCGCCAAGCATCGGTGCATCGGGGTTAAAATAAAGCGGACGAGCCGGCTTGCCGCCTTTGACGTCGGAAGGCGACGCATCTCCCTCAACAAGAAGCTGGTCTTCGATCATCGGCTGCACAATACCGGTTATCGTGGTCCGGTTGACGCCTGCAAGTCGAGCGAGATCTGCCCGGCTTTTGGGTCCGTTATCATATAAGGCTTGAAGGACGCGACCGCGGTTTATCGCGCCAAGTGCCGATTGGGAGACAAGTGTCACGTTGCCGCCGTTCTCGCCGGCGGCGACTTCTCTGCTGGCAGGGGTCCGCTGGCCCAACGAATAGGACGGCTGGCTCTCAAACTTCAATTCTCTTCTCCAATCTACCGGATCCTTTTAGCCCGTACATTATCGAACGGCCATACAACATAAGGCCCTTTCCGGTGATGCAAGCAGGACGTCGATGACAACCGCGGTACAGCGCGGAAATTTTTCGCCGCGACAACTTCTTGACATTAACATAAGTTTGTGCGAGGTACAAACTAACTGCTTACAAAAAGCACATTAGGGGTAACAATCTCAGTATCGACAAGCGGAAGCCCAGGGCTGCGCTGAAGGGCCGGGGTTGGGATACGAAGCAACTGAGGAGGCTGTTTATGACAATCGATTTCGGAAATATGTCGCGACGTGACCTGCTGAAAAGCGCTTCCGTCGCAGCTCTTGTGGCTGGCGCGGGATCATTGGCCGTGCCACGGCGAGGGGCGGCACAGGATGCGAACACGGTGCGCGTCCTGTCCGTTGAAGACCCATTCTTTTTCTCAATGAAGGCGCTGGTGCCAGAATACGAGAAGGAAACCGGCATCAAAGTAGAATTGGAGAGCCTGTCGTATGACGCCCTTCAATCGCGCCTCGTGTCTGCCTTTGTCGCCAAGACCTCCGACGCCGATGTCATCGTTGTCGACCAGATGTGGCTCGGGCAATATCTCGACAACGGCTGGATCATCTCGCTGAACGATTTCATTGCCAAGGACAGCGAATTCGACCTCTCCGACTTCATCCCCGAGGTCCTTTATTCCTCGAACATGTGGCGCGGCCAAGTTGGCACACTGCCGGTTGCCGCCTATGCGCAGGGGGTCATGTATCGCAAGGACGTCTTTGACGAACTCGGCATTGCAGCGCCGCCGACCGAGACATCCGAAGACTGGACCTGGACGAAATACGTTGACACCCTGAAGTCGATGGAAGGCAAAACATTTGGCGGCAAGCCGCTCTTCCCAACCGTCGTTTGCGGCTCTCAACCGTCGCCGATCGTCCACATGTTTACGCAGGTCTCAGCAAGCCACGGCGCGAACTGGTTCAAATCATTCCCGGCCGCTCCGTGGGATTTCTCCCCGCAACTGACAAGCCCCGCCTGGATCAAGTCTGTCGAAGTCTACAGGCAGCTCTACAAGTTGTCTCCGCCTGAAGCCATCAATTATGTCTGGTTCGACGCCGGCACCCGTTTCGCCAAGGGCGACATCGGCATGTTCTACTGGTGGACCCCGTACTTCTATCTGATCAAGAATTCCGGCTACATGACCGGCAAGAAGTCGGACGTCATGGAGAAGTATGCAACCGCAGCCTTGCCGAAAGCTGAGGGCGTGCCTCAGACGGTCAGCCTCGGCGGCTGGAGCCTTGGCATCCCGTCCAGTTCCGAAAGGCAAGAGGCAGGCTACGCCTTCATCAAATGGGCGACTTCGAAGGCCACGCAGAAGAAAATGGCTCTTTGGCCGGACCTCAACTACCAGTTCTCCGACTTTGCGCGCGTTTCGCTCTATCAAGACGAGGAAGTCAAGGCGATCTATCCTTACCTCGATGTGCAGTATGCGATGATGAAGCAGGGCAACGGCAAGGTCGCTCGCCCGCCTGTACCTGGTTACACGGCTGTCGAAAGCGTGTTGGGCCTGACCTTGAACCAGCTATTGACCGGCAACGAGGAGCCGACGACCGGCCTGGAACGCGCCAACAGCCTGTTCGAGAGCATCCTGAAGGGCAATCTCATGATCCCTTATCAAAAGGACAGCTACGCGGATTCTCTTGATGGGGCCAAAGCCCTGATCGCCAAGAAGTAACAGAGTTCTCCTCGGGCCGGCGCGACAGCGATCGCGCCGGCATCCACTTGAAGAAGAACTGGATCTGGCAATGCACACGACAACTGTTCGCTCTCCGCGAGCCTTTGGGCCTGCCCGGAAGAGCTTTATCCGACGAAACCTGCCCTACTTTCTGATCGCGCCTTCGGTCGTGATGCTGCTCGCGCTCATCGCCTATCCTTTGCTGTTTGCCCTCAGATCGAGCTTCTACTTCTGGAACCTGCAAATCGGCCCGGAACCGCTCCAGTTCGTTGGGTTCGAAAATTATGTGCAGGCCTTCAACGCATTCGACTTTCGCGCCGCGCTCACCAACACCCTGATCCTGTCGATCCTTGGCACGGCACTTGAGTTCACATTCGGCCTGGCGATCGCGCTCATTCTGCTCAAGGCCTTGCCTGGCATGAACATCGTGCGGGCCCTGCTGATCCTGCCCACAACGATCGCACCCATCGTCGTCGGCTTTTTGTTCCGCTACCTCTATGATCCCGGCGGTGGACTGTTGAGTTGGCTGTTGCAGTCGCTCTGGCTCCCCGTTCCAGCAGAGGGAATTCTTGGCTCGCCATCGACTGCACTCGCGGCCATCCTCTTCGTCGACATCTGGCAGTGGACGCCGTTCTTTGCAATCGTTCTCTATGCGAGCCTTTTGGCCGTGCCCGACGAGATTTTGGAGGCCGCACGCCTGGATCGCGCGTCTGCATGGACGATCCTGATGCGGATCAAGCTGCCGCTGATCAAACGCACCGCAATCATTATCGTCATGCTGCGCTTCATGCAGATCTTCAACACCTTCGACACGGTGCTTGTGCTCACCCGCGGCGGACCGGGCACGTCGACGCGCACCCTTGGATACTCTCTCTACGAACAGGGCCTTGTGAACTTCAACATCGGTCTGGTCAGCGCCATGACCTGGATCACCGTATTGATCGTCAACGTCATCGTTGCCCTCTACGTCTTCTTCGCGTTCCGAAACGAGGAGTGGTAAAATGTCCCGGCGCCACACGAGCTTCAACACGGCACTCACCTACGCCGCCGGCCTCCTCTTCCTGGCAATCTTCGTCGGTCCGATCCTCTGGTTCATCGCCCTTGCGATCCGGCCGGCCGAGACGGCGTTCACCATGCCGCCGCAACTCACATTCGAGCCCAATCTCGACGCATTCCGGCACATCCTCGTCGATCCGGGCACCAATGCGCGGCAACTGGTCAACAGCCTCATCGTCGCGATTGGTGCTGTGCTACTCAATCTGCCCTTTTCGGTTCCTGCGGCCTATGCGTTGTCCCGTTTCAAGCTCCGCGGCAAGAAGAACATCATGTTGTGGTATCTCGGGCTGTTGATGGCCCCGCCGGTCGCATTCCTGATCCCTTATTTCATCCTCATCACGCGCATCGGTCTGCAGGGTTCCTATTTCTCCATGATCCTGGTCCTGCAGACGCTGACGATCCCGTTTTCCGTCTGGTTGATGAAGAGTTTCATCGATGAAGTGCCGGTGGAACTGGAGGAGGCTGCCCGGGTCGACGGCGCCCGCTGGTACACGATCATGTTGCGGATCACGCTGCCGATCGTTCGTCCCGGCATCATTGTTACCTCGATGTTCGCCTTCGTGTTCGCATGGAACAATGCCGCTTTTCCGCTGGTGCTGAGCTCACGCTCGACCGCCACTCTTCCGATCGGAACACTTGGATATTTCGCAACGAGCGGAGTGACCTGGAACTACATCGCCGCCGCAGCAGTGCTCGCGATGATACCTCCGATGATCATCTTCCTTGTTTTCGATCGATACGTCGTACGAGGCCTCACCTTTGGTTCGGTGAAGGGCTGAGCTTTCCCTTTATGAATGGAGTAATGAAATGAGCAGACTGCGAATGGGCGTCATTGGCGCCGGTCTTTGGGGCGGCAATCACGCCCACACCTTTAATGTCTTGCCGGAGACCGAGCTGGTCGGCGTCTGCGACCTCGATGAGGGCAGGGCGCTGAAGATGAAGGAAACCTACGGCGCAACGCGGGCCTTCACCGATTATCAGAAGCTGATCTCCAGCGATCAGATCGATGCGATCTCGGTTGCGACACCCGACTTTACCCACACGCCGATAATCCTCGCCGCTCTGAAAGCTGACAAACACGTGTTGAGCGAAAAGCCGCTTGCGACGACGGTGAGTGAAGCCGAGGAAATTGCGGCGGCTGCCGCAAAATCCAAGGGCAAGCTGATGATTGATTTCCACAACCGTGTAAATCCCATCCTCGCCCAGGTTCGCGACATGATCCAGGACGGTCAGATCGGCTTGGCCAAACACGGGACCTCGCGTCTTTCGAATACGACATTCGTTCCGTTCGAAATGCTGAGCTGGGCTGCAAAGTCTTCGGCACTCTGGTTCCTGGGCAGCCACCTCGTTGATGTCCTGCGTTTCATTCTCGCAGACGAGGTCGTGCGTGTTTATTCCGTCGCCCGCTCTGGGACACTGTCTGCCGGCGGCGTGGATACGAAAGACTTCCATGCGTCGATCCTTGAATTTTCCAAGGGCACGGTCGTGACCATGGAGAACAGCTGGATCCTGTCGCGCGACAATCCCTCGCTCGTCGATTTCAAGGTCGAGTTCGTTGGTGAAAAGGGCCAGATCCAGGCAGACCCGACCCATAGCGGCGGCCTGCGCCGTATCGTCGACGGCGGACTGAAATACAATGACTACATCGGCATAACGCCAACCGGCGCGACGCGTATCGGTGGCTTCGTGTTGGAATCCATCGCTCGCTTCGTCGATAGCGTGGTGCGTGATGCTCCTCTGCTGGCAGATGCACAGGACGGTCTGGAAAACACCAAGATCCTGGCGGCGATCGAACAATCGGTCGCAAGCGGCAAGGCTGTGAACATCGGCTAATGCCGCACCCAAAAGCTCGGGGCAAATCCGTGCGAACAGTTCGGCTTGCCTCGCCCAAAAATACTGGGAGTAGATAAAAATGGCGTCCATGACCTTTGATGGGATAGGCAAGACCTTTCCGGACGGAACCGTTGCTGTTGCGAATGTAAGTTTTTCGGTCGCGGACGGAGAATTCGTCGTTTTGGTCGGCCCGTCGGGTTGTGGCAAGTCAACTTTATTGCGGATGGCTGCGGGTCTTGAAACGCTCAACAGCGGTCGGCTGCTCATGGATGACGCCGATGTCACCGAGACCGAGCCACAGGACCGGGATATTGCGATGGTTTTTCAGAACTACGCGCTTTACCCTCATATGACTGTTTACGACAACATGGCTTTTGGCTTGCAGCAGCGCAAAATGCCCAAGGACAAGATTGACAAGCTGGTGCGCGATGCAGCCGAAATGCTTGATCTCGCGCGCTATCTCGCGCGCAAACCGGGGGCATTGTCTGGTGGTCAACGCCAACGCGTGGCGATGGGTCGAGCGATCGTTCGCCATCCCATGGCCTTCTTGATGGACGAACCTCTTTCCAACCTGGATGCCAAGCTCCGCGTGCAGATGCGCGGTGAACTGAAGCTGCTTAATCAGCGGCTCGGCGTCACAACCCTTTATGTGACCCACGATCAGGTCGAGGCTATGACCATGGGCGATCGCGTAGCTGTGCTGAAGCCGGTGTTTAACGGACAGGAGAGTAATCTTCAGCAGATCGACACGCCGCAGAAGCTTTACGACAAGCCGTCCAATCTGTTCGTCGCGGGGTTCATCGGTTCGCCCGCCATGAATTTCGTACGCATCGAGCTGACAGCGCAAGCCGGGACGCTGAAAGCTGCGATTACCGGGACGAATATATCCTTCTCCATCCCCGCCCAGCCAGCATTGTCGGTCTTTGCCGGGCGACAAGTCATTGTTGGAATTCGCCCGGAGATGTTCAAGGTTTGTCCCGAGGCCGAGGCGTTGTTCAATGAGCAGATCCCGGTTGCCGAAGCGCTTGGAGCCGACACTTTCGTGTTTTTCGACATCGCCTCACCGCCGGTCAATATCAACGATGCTGAGGATACCGAAGACTTTCCCAATAAGGGTAAGAACCGGCTTGTGGCGCGTATACCACCGGCGCTGACACCTCGACCCAATCAAGTGCTGCCATTGACAGTCGACCTGGAGAAATTGCACTGGTTCGACCCAGTAACGGGGGCTGCGATCCGCGACTGACAGAACGTGCACGAAATATCGCCAGCTGGGGTTTCAACTCTTTTCTCCTGCCCTCCCAGGCAACTTGGCTGTCGTCGATTACGAGGTCGGCGGCGGCCATTTTTTTAAAACTCGAGACATCAAACCATCAGAATCTGAACATCCATCCGCCGTAAGTGACACCGAGCTTAGAGGAGTGGCCCGTGAAACACATTTCCATTGTCGGTAAGTTCTTTATCATCATGGCCGTCTTTGGCGTCATGGCACTCGGTCTGACGTTCTATCAGAGCCGGCAAATGTTGAAAGTTAACGACAGCTATCAGGAGCTTCTCGACAAAGATGCATCTGCAGCACTTCGCTTGACCCAGTCGAACCGAAGTCTGGAAATAGCGCGTGCCAGCATCAGCGACATGGTGATGACGCGGTCGAAAGAGGCGAGGGCGCGCGCAGAATTTGGCTTGAATGACGCACGAGAAAACTTCGTCAGGTTCATGGATATGGCGATTGCCGCAGTTCCTGAGCAGAGCGCACTGCCGAAGTTGAAGGCGGATGGATTCTCCGTCCTGACCGATACGTGTGGTGCAGCCATCGCTGTTGGTCGCGGCGCAACTAGTGAAGCCGAGCTTGCCATGGTGCAGCAACTCTATCTCACTCTTTGCCAACCCGCCTTTGCTGCCATCTCACCGAGATTCACATCCGTCACGGAAAAACTCGCTTCCGACGCAGATCAAAAGCGTGCTGGCGTTTCAAACGTTGTCCGTGACACGTCCGTGCTGAGTTTGGGAACAGCTATTGTGGCACTCTTCGCTGTCTCGTGTTTCGGCTTTCTCGCAATTCGCGCCTGGTTGGTCAAACCGATCAAACAGATGGTTACGACGATGAAGGTCATAGCCGACGGCGATCTTACTTCGACTGTTGAGGGAACGATTCGCCGCGACGAGATCGGATCGATGGCCCGGGCAGTACAGATCTTCAAGGACAACGAGTTGAGGGCGTGCGATCTCGGAAAGGATGCAGAGACAAGTCGTGGCGCAAACGAGATTGAACGTGCGCGTCTCGCCGAGACCGATCGTCAGCGGGCGCGGGATATGGCGGAGGCAACGACCGGGCTTGCAGAGGGCCTAAGGCATCTCGCCGACGGGAACCTCGTGTTCAGCCTCGACGACAAGTTAGCGGAGGACTTCGAACCGTTGCGGGCGAACTTCAATGCTGCTGTTGCCCAGCTCGCCGAGAGCTTGAGAGCTGTGTCGAACGCAACCGAATCGATAGATGATAGCGCGCAGGAAATCAGTTTGAGCGCGCAGGACCTGTCACGCCGCACAGAGCACCAGGCTGCTTCACTGGAGCAAACCGCCGCCGCGCTGGATCAATTTACCCAGAACGTCGCCAGTTCCTCAAAGCGCACAGCGGAGGCGCGACATGTTGCGATCGAGGCAAACAAGTCGGCGCGCCACTCCGGGGGAGTGGTCTCCAGCGCTGTCGCGGCAATGCAACGCATCGAACGGTCATCCTCGCAGATCTCCAGTATTGTGGGGGTCATCGACGAAATCGCATTTCAGACCAATCTTCTGGCGCTCAACGCAGGCGTCGAGGCGGCACGATCCGGCGAGGCAGGAAAAGGTTTCGCGGTGGTTGCCCAGGAGGTGCGGGAGCTTGCTCAACGCTCTGCGCATGCAGCAAAAGAGATCAAGGATCTTATCCTCAATTCGGTTGATGAGGTCAGCAGTGGCGTCAAGCTGGTCCGCGACACCGGTGAGGCGCTCAAGATCATCGTGGACCAGATAGTGCTGATCAACACTCAGCTTGATGCCATCACGGCCGCTTCCAACGAGCAGTCCGCAACTTTTTTTGAGGTCAACCGGACAGTCAATCAAATGGATCAGGTTACGCAGCAAAATGCAGCCATGGCCGAGGAATCCACGGCTGCAAGTACGGCACTTGCCATCGAGGCAAAACAGTTGCGCGGGATTGTGTCGGAGTTTCAGATTGACGCGGCCGACAAGCTCGAAAACGCTAGGTAACGTCTATCCTCAAGGTAAACATTAAATATCAACTATTTACCGCGAAATTTGAGGGTCATTTTCGAACTGGTCCGCTTCTTGCAGCACTCCTCATGACAGAGCCGGGATGTCATCCTGAGCGATGTGATGGGGATGGGATTGCTGGAGGAGCAAGGTGGCAACTGCCGAGACTTTTTATGACGTCATTCGCCGCCAGGGGATAACCCGGCGCAGTTTCACCAAGTTCTGCAGCCTGACGGCCGCGAGCCTCGGTTTCGGCCCGGGTGCGGCGACCGCTATGGCGGAGGCGCTTGAGACCAAGGAACGTGTTCCGGTCATCTGGATGCATGGCCTCGAATGCACCTGCTGTTCGGAGAGCTTCATCCGATCGGCCCATCCGTTGGTCAAGGACGTCGTGCTGTCGATGATCTCGCTTGACTATGACGATACGATCATGGCCGCGGCCGGCCACCAGGCAGAGTCGATCCTTGCGGAGACCAAAGAGAAGTACAAGGGCAAGTACATCCTCGCCGTCGAGGGCAATCCGCCGCTCAACGAGGGTGGCATGTTCTGCATCGACGGTGGCAAGCCTTTCGTCGAGAAGCTGAAATGGATGGCCGAGGACGCCATGGCGATCATCGCCTGGGGCGCCTGCGCCTCCTGGGGCTGTGTCCAGGCGGCCAAGCCGAACCCGACCCAGGCGACGCCGATCAACAAGGTCATCCTCGACAAGCCGATCATCAAGGTCCCAGGTTGTCCGCCGATCGCCGAGGTGATGACTGGCGTCGTCACCTTCATCACCACCTTCGGCAAGCTCCCCGAACTCGACCGGCAGGGCCGGCCGAAGATGTTCTATTCGCAGCGCATCCACGACAAGTGCTATCGCCGTCCGCATTTCGACGCCGGTCAGTTCGTCGAGGAGTGGGACGACGAGGGCGCGCGCAAGGGCTACTGTCTCTACAAGATGGGCTGCAAGGGCCCGACTACCTACAACGCCTGCTCAACCGTGCGCTGGAACGGCGGCGTTTCCTTCCCGATCCAGTCGGGCCACGGCTGCATCGGCTGCTCGGAGGATGGCTTCTGGGACAATGGCAGCTTCTATGACCGGCTGACCAACATCCACCAGTTCGGCATCGAGGCCAACGCCGACAAGGTCGGCATGACCGCCGCCGGTGTCGTGGGCGGCGCGATCGCGGCACATGCCGCGGTGACCGCCGTCAAGCGCTTGACCACCAAGCGCGAAAAAGCTGACGCTTAACATTCTGGGCGGGAAACACCATCATGACGATTCAAACTCCGAACGGCTTCACGCTGGACAATTCCGGCAAGCGCATCGTCGTCGATCCCGTCACCCGCATCGAAGGTCACATGCGGGTCGAGGTCAATGTCGATGAGAACAACATCATCCGCAACGCGGTGTCGACCGGCACGATGTGGCGCGGCATCGAAGTGATCCTGAAGAATCGGGACCCGCGCGATGCCTGGGCTTTCACCGAGCGCATCTGCGGCGTCTGCACGGGAACGCATGCGCTGACCTCGGTGCGCGCGGTCGAAAACGCGCTCGGCATCACCATTCCGGACAATGCCAATTCGATACGCAACCTGATGCAGCTCGCGCTTCAGGTCCATGACCACGTGGTGCATTTCTATCACCTCCATGCGCTTGACTGGGTCGATGTGGTCTCGGCGCTCTCAGCCGATCCGAAGGCAACCTCGGCGCTCGCACAGTCGATATCCGACTGGCCACTCTCGTCGCCGGGCTATTTCAAGGACATCCAGACGCGGCTCAAGAAATTTGTCGAGTCGGGCCAGCTCGGTCCGTTTAAGAATGGTTACTGGGGCAACGCATCCTACAAATTGCCGCCCGAGGCCAACCTGATGGCGGTGGCGCACTATCTCGAGGCGCTCGACTTCCAGAAGGAGATCGTCAAGATCCACACGATCTTCGGCGGCAAGAACCCGCACCCGAACTGGCTCGTCGGCGGCGTGCCCTGTCCGATCAACGTCGATGGCACCGGTGCCGTCGGCGCGATCAACATGGAACGGCTGAACATGGTCACCTCGATCATCGACCAACTGATCGAGTTCAACGACAAGGTCTATGTCCCCGACATCATGGCCATCGGCTCGTTCTATAAGGACTGGCTCTATGGCGGCGGTCTCTCGGGCAAGAACGTGCTTGCCTATGGCGACGTGCCGGAACATGCCAATGATTATTCGGAGGCGAGCCTCAAGCTACCGCGCGGCGCGATCATCAACGGCAACCTCGCGGAAGTCTTCCCCGTCGATCATGCAGATCCCGAGCAGATCCAGGAATTCGTCACCCACTCCTGGTACAAGTATCCCGACGAGTCCAAGGGCCTGCATCCCTGGGATGGCATCACGGAGCCGCATTACGAACTCGGCCCCAACGCCAAGGGCACCAAGACGAACATCGAGCAGCTCGAGGAGGGCGCCAAATATTCGTGGATCAAGGCGCCGCGCTGGCGCGGCAATGCCATGGAAGTCGGGCCGCTGGCGCGCTGGGTGATCGGCTATGCTCAAAACAAGGCCGAGTTCAAGGACCCGGTTGATAAGGTGCTGAAGGACCTCGGCCTGCCGGTTACGGCGCTCTTCTCGACGCTTGGCCGCACGGCGGCCCGCGCGCTGGAATCGCAGTGGGCGGGTTACCAGATGCGCTATTTCCAGAACAAGCTGATCGCCAACATCAAGGCCGGAGACTCGAACACCGCCTTTGTCGACAAGTGGAAGCCGGAAACCTGGCCGAAGGAGGTCAAGGGTGTCGGCTTCACCGAGGCGCCACGCGGCGCGCTCGCGCACTGGATCAGGATCAAGGACGGCAAGATCGACAACTACCAGTGCGTTGTCCCCACCACCTGGAATGGTAGCCCGCGCGACCCGACCGGCAATATCGGCGCCTTCGAGGCGTCGCTGATGGATACGCCGATGTCCAATCCCACCCAGCCGCTCGAAATCCTCAGGACCATCCATTCCTTCGATCCGTGCTTGGCGTGCTCGACGCATGTCATGAGCCCGGATGGGCAAGAAATGGCCAGGGTCCAGGTCCGATAAGGGAGGTTCGGTCATGACTATCCACGAAACACTCGCCGCCGACGCCCATGGCGAAAAGGCCATCGAGCGCCAGAGCGTCTATGTCTACGAGGCTCCGGTGCGCATCTGGCACTGGGTCAACGCCTTCTCGATTCTTACGCTCGCGCTGACCGGCTACTTCATCGGCTCGCCGCTTCCTTCCGTGCCCGGCGAGGCGAGCGCCAACTTCCTGATGGGCTATATCCGTTTCATCCACTTCGCGGCGGGGCAGCTCCTCGCCGTGTTCCTGATCCTCAGGGTCTACTGGGCCTTCGTCGGCAACGTCCATGCCCGGCAGATCTTCTACGTGCCGTTCTGGAGCGGCCGTTTCTGGAAGGAATGGCTGCATGAGGTGGGCTGGTATACATTTCTGGTGCGGCAGCCGAAGAAATATGTCGGCCACAATCCGCTCCCCCAGTTCACCATGTTCCTGATGTTCACTTTGCCGCTCTTGTTCATGGCGATCACCGGCTTTGCACTCTATAGCGAAGGTGCCGGCCGCGACAGTTGGGAATATTCGCTCTTCGGCTGGGTGTTCTCGATCTGGCCGAACAGCCAGGACATCCACACTTACCACCATCTCGGCATGTGGGTGATCCTCGTCTTCGTGATGGTCCACATCTATGTGGCGGTGCGCGAGGACATTATGAGCCGGCAGAGCATCATCTCGTCGATGATCTCGGGTGAACGGCTCTTCAAGGACAGGGAGGATTAGATGACCATCCCGTATCCCCTGGGACCTCCGCCGGCGCCTCGTATTCTCGTGCTTGGCATCGGCAATATCCTCTGGGCCGACGAGGGTTTTGGCGTGCGCGCGGTCGAGGCGTTCCACAAAGCCTATGAACTGTCCGACAATGTCACCATTCTCGATGGCGGCACGCAGGGGCTCTATCTCGTGCAGTTCGTCAACGAGCACGACCGGCTGATCGTCTTCGATGCGATCGACTACGGCCTCGAGCCGGGCACGATGAAGGTGGTGGAAGACGACGAAGTGCCGAAATTCACCGGCGCCAAGAAGATGAGCCTGCACCAGACCGGCTTCCAGGAGGTGCTGAGTGCCGCCGACTTCATGGGGCACTATCCGGAGCGGTTGACCCTGATTGGCTGCCAGCCACTCGATCTCGAGGATTGGGGTGGCCCGCTGACGGCGCCGGTCAGGGGAGTCATACCCGCGGCCATCGAAACGGCGGTCCGAGTATTGAGAAGCTGGGGTGTCGCCGTCACGGCGCGCCCGGAAGGCGCGGCGGTTCCGCCGCTCCTCGAACACGATATCGATTTCGAACGTTACGAGCGCCGTGCCGAACCGGCCGCGTTGAACTGCTGAGGAGGACATCCATGAAGTATCATAAGATTACGACGACGCTCGCCGCGCTGGCGCTACCGAGCATCGCCCACGCCCATGTCGGGCTGCACGCCGATGGCACGCTTGCGGGTCTCAACCATCCGTTCAGCGGCCTCGATCATATCCTGGCGATGGTCGCGGTCGGCTTCTGGGCCTCGACGCTGGGCGGCAAGGCCGTCTGGATCGTGCCCTCCGCCTTCGTCATCGTCATGGCCGGTGGCGGCGTCCTGGGTATCGAGGGTATCGCGCTGCCGATGGTCGAAACTGCAATCGCGCTGACCGTGGCGATGCTCGGCTTGCTGGTGGCCTTCGAGGTGAAGATTCCCACCCCGGTGGCCGCGATCGTCGTCGGCATATGCGCGCTCTTCCACGGCCACGTCCATGGCATCGAGTTGCCGACAATGTCAAACGCGACGGGCTACGTGGCGGGCTTCCTGGCTGCGACGGTCATCCTGCACGTCCTCGGCATCGGGCTGGCTTCGCTGAGGTTCGGCAAAGCCGGACAGGTGGTCGCGCGGGTGGCCGGCGGGGCCGTCGCCCTGGCCGGCGCGGCACTGCTGGTCGGCTGAATCACTCCCAAGGCTGAGGCCTTCCGTGAGCCGCGTGGGCACCCCTGCTCCGTCGTGGCTCCCGATTTCACTAGATTCGGACGGAGATAGAGCGTCATGTGCATCGGCATTCCCATGCGGGTCGTCGTCGGCAGCGAGTTCATCGCGCAATGCGAGCGCCATGGCGCGATCTCCTCGATTTCCCTGATGCTGGTCGGCCCGCAGGCGCCCGGAACCCATCTGCTCACCCATCTCGGCTCGGCCATCCGCGTGCTCGATGCCGACGAGGCCCGCGCAATCGACGACGCGCTCGCCGGACTTGCCGAAGCGGTGGAGGGAAGAGCCTTCGATATGCTCTTCGCCGATCTCATTTCCCGCGAGCCGGAATTGCCGCCGCATTTGCGCGGCGAGTGAAAAGAGAACTTCCAAAATGGAATTTGAGTTTCCACCCAGATGTTGGCGATATTTTCCTCTAGCGAAAATTTCCCTTCCAGATCAATGGAATCCTACTTTCCTCAGTCTGGCACGCCGTTTGCAGATCATCATTCGCAATGTTTTGCATCGTGATTTGTGGAGGAGACAATGCCATCTGCCCTGGTCCGCGCCCTGAGCGAGCGGGCGCACCTACCTGTCGTCGATGAGACGAATATCGATGCCTTCCTCGCCCCGGCTGCGGGCGAGCCCGACAATGCCGTCCTGTTCTTCACCGGCGATCCGGCGCAACGGCCCGAGGCCGATGATGTCGCCGTGGTTCTTCCAGAACTCATGCAGGTCTTCCGTGGCCGCCTGCGGGGCGCGGTGGTTCGCCGTGCGACGGAGGACAAGCTTAAGGCGCGCTTCAACGTCGTCGTCATGCCGAGCCTCGTCGTGACGCGGCGGGACCAGCCGGTCGGCGTGCTCGGCAAGATCCGCGACTGGTCGGAATATGTCGAGAAGATCAGTGCATGGCTGTCGCCCGACGTGCCGGTCATGGTGTCCTCGGGCGGGCCGAAGGTCGAGATCACCCATGCCGGCAAGGAGATCGCGCGATGAAGGCTGGTTTTTGGGTTGCCCCCGAGGGCGAAGGCGCCGCCATGACGGTGATGCCGATCGGCGCCGAACCGCCACTTCGCGCCCGAAAGCTCAATTTTCTCGCCACGAGCAGCGCCGAGGAAATGATCCGTCGATGCCGGCGGACGGCGATGCTCCTGCCGGAGCTCGCCGATGCGCTCGCGGTTCAGAAGGCCGAGCAGCCGGGCCGGCTGTTCGACATCACCGATTTCCCCGACGACGACAGGGAACTGATAACCCAGACCCTTGGTGAAGGCGAGGTGGCCGGCGTCGCTGCGTTGGCGAACGGCGTCACGGCCCAGATGCAGGAGGCCGTGATGGCTGGCGTCTGGCGCATCCGCTTCACCGACGTCGATGGTCGGCTCATTGCCGACTATATCGAGGTGGCGAGCATTCCCGCCGCCGTCCGGCAGGCGTGTTCGGGGCTGCCCGCATCGATTAGCCACGGACCGGCGCCGGCGGGCGCCATGAACGTCATGCCCGTGCTGACCGAGATCGGCGACCGCATCGCCCGGTACCGCGACGGCGATCCGGCCCATGTCATCACCTTCTCGCTTTTCCCGATGAGCCCGGAGGACATGGCGTTCCTGCAGGATGCGTTGGGGGCCGGACCGGTGCAGCTTACCTCGCGCGGCTACGGCACCTGCCGCGTCGTGGCGACCGGCGCGCGCAATGTCTGGTCGGTTCAGTTCTACAACGCCATGGACACGATCATCCTCGACACGCTGGAGGTCTGCAACATTCCTTCGGTCGCCATCGCCGCCGAGGAGGATTTCCGCGACTCCGAGGCGCGACTGCGGGACATCTGGGAGGCCTATTTCAAATGAGCGCCTTCGAGAATTTCGGCAAGCGCGAGACAGTGTCCGACGACCGGATGGAATGCGGGATCTGCTGGCATGTCTACGATCCTGCCGAAGGCGACCCGGTCTGGCAGATCCCGCCAGGCACCCCGTTCTCCAATCTGACCGAGGACTGGCGATGCCCAAATTGCGATGCCCTGCAGTCGAAGTTCATGAGGCTTGGCGATGGACGCTGAGTCGCACGATGTCGCGGCCATCGATCCGGCTTTGGCGCTCGGGCTGCAGCTCGAGATGCGCTACCGGGAGATTTATGCGACCGCGATGGCTGACGTGCCGATCTGCAACCCCGCGCTTGGCGTCGCCGCGACCGGCTTCCGGACCTATGGCGGACGCGCCCTCGGCATCGTCACCACGCCCTGGTTCATGAACCTCGTGGCCGCCGACCTGCCAGATGGCGTGCCCACCGGCCCAGCCGCCACGGGCACAACCCTGCGCGTCAACCTGCCGGCGGGCGAGGTCGAATTCATCGCTGGCCAACTCGATGCGATCGGCCGGATCGATTCCTGCTCGCTGTTTTCGCCGGTCTTCGAGTTCGCGACCATGGAAGCCGCGCTGGAAACCGCGGAGGAAGCCGTCCGCGCCTTCTTCGATCCCGCCACGCTCGAACCGCCGCCGGCTCCACCCGCGGCCGTCAATCGGCGCGACCTGCTGCGCGGACATTTCCGCGGGCGCGAGGAGGCATCGGAATGACATTCCTTCTCGGGGCCGGCACGATAGGGATCGACGTGACGGTGTCGCGCGCGCTCGCCTGTTCCGTTGCGGTGAAGGCGAACCGCCCGCGGGGGCTGACGCGCATGTTCGTCGGCCGCCAGCCCGAGGAGGCGCCCGTTCTCGCCGGCCAGGTCTTTTCGCTTTGCGGCTTTGCGCAATCGGTGGCGGCGCGGCTCGCCGTCCTCGCCGCGGCGGATCTGGCGATGAACGACGAGGAGCGTCTCGGCGCCAGTGCCGGCTTGCTCGCCGAGCGGATTTTCGAAACCTTGCGCGCGCTCATCCTTCAGTGGCCGACGCCGCTGCCAGAGCGCTTTGCAGCGGATGCCGGCAGACATCTCCGGGAGGCGCTGGCCGCCTTGCTGGCGATCATCTCGCATGCCAAGGCTGGGAGAACCAGCCGACCGCGATTGGCGGCCGCGGCCGAGCGGCTTTCAGCGGCGGCCACGGCGCTCGGGATTCCGGGCCGGGGCGACACGCCGTTGCCGGAGACGGCCTGCGCGGCGATTTTGCGCGATGTCGAGGACGACCACGTCTTCGCCGGTCGACGACCCGACCCGCTGACTATCAGTGACGACGCGGAGGTCGTGGCGCGGCTTCGCGACGAAGCCGGCTATGCCAGCCTGCCGCATCTTTCCGGCCGCATCGCGGAGACAGGAGCCTATGCCCGATCCGCGTCCGCCGGCCTCCCGGAGGCGCCCCATCTGGCGCGGCGCCTCCGGGCCCGGATCGGCGATGTCCGCATCTCGCTCACGCAGCTCACCGCTCTCGCGAGGACCGGCGACTTCGACTGCGCTTCACTCGCTTGCAGCGGCCCGACGCCGGGCGCGGGCGGCTATGGCGCGGTGGAATGCGCGCGCGGCAGGCTCTATCATCAGATCGAAATCGGCGGTGACGGCAGGCTCGCAGCCTATCGCATTCTTGCTCCGACCGAGTGGAATTTTCATCCGGCTGGCCCTTTCGTCGAGACGCTGTTGTCGTCACCGGTCGGGGCCGACGAGGCCGCGGTCCGATCGATATCCCGGCTCGCGGTCCTGTTCGACCCCTGCGTGGCCTTCGAAATCAACGTTCGCGAGGCTGCCGATGCATGAAATGTCGTTGATGGAGAGCGTGATCGAAATCGTCTGTGAGACGGCGCGGCAGAACGCCGCGACGCGGGTCAAGTCGGTCCGGCTAGATGTCGGCGTATTGAGCCATGTCAATCCCGACGCGCTGATCTTCTGCTATGAGGCGGTGCGGCATGGTACGGTCGCCGACAGCGCGACACTCGAGATCAATCGCATCGCTGGCGAGGGTTGGTGCCTCGATTGCGGCAAGACGGTAGCTTTGGAGGAGCGGTTCGGCGCCTGCCCGGACTGCGGACGGCATCGCGTCCAGATGACGGCAGGCGACGAATTGAAGATCAGAGACATGGAGGTGATCTGATGTGCACGGTATGCGGCTGCGGAACGTCGGCCATTGAGGGCCACACGCATGAGGTTGGAGATGATGGCCACGGCCATCATCATCACGATGGTCACCACGATCACGATCATGATCATGATCATCACCGTGGCGATCATGAACATGATGACCACCACCACGCCGAGGACGGCAGCGTCCATTATAGCAAGGGCATCGCCGGCGTGCATGTGCCGGGCATGAGCCAGGAGCGGATCATCCAGGTGGAGAAGGACATCCTCTCCAAGAATGATGCCTATGCGGCCGAGAACAGGAGACATTTCGAGCGCCAGGGCGTCTTCGCGCTGAATTTTGTCTCCAGTCCCGGCTCAGGCAAGACCAGCCTGCTGGTTCGGACAATCAAAGACCTCAAGGACCGCCTCTCGATCTCCGTCATCGAGGGCGACCAGCAGACCTCGAACGACGCGGCGCGTATCCGTGAGACCGGCGCGCGGGCGATCCAGATCAATACCGGCAAGGGCTGCCATCTCGACGCCCATATGGTCGGCCACGCGGTCGAGGATCTCGCGCCCGAGCCCGGCTCGGCGCTCTTTATCGAGAATGTCGGCAATCTCGTCTGTCCCGCCGCCTTTGATCTCGGCGAGGCGCACAAGGTGGTTGTGCTGTCGGTCACTGAAGGCGAGGACAAGCCGCTCAAATATCCCGACATGTTCGCCGCCGCCGACCTGATGATCCTCAACAAGGCCGACCTGCTGCCTCATCTCGATTTCAATACCGGGTTCTGCATCGCCAACGCGCTGCGCGTCAATCCGCGCCTGCAGACATTAACCGTGTCGGCTCGCACCGGAGAGGGCATGGAGGCGTTCTACGCCTGGCTCGAAGTGTCCGCGGCGCGCCGGGCAATTCGTTCGAAGGTGGCTTGAAGTATGACGCCGTCGCTTGCACGACAGATCGAAAGCCCGGTCCGGCGGCTTAGGCTCCGGGTGCGCGGCGCCGTGCAGGGCGTCGGTTTCCGGCCTTTTGCCTATCGGCTCGCTCGGGCAATGCGGCTCTCCGGCTTCGTGCTGAACGACAGCGCGGGCGTGCTGATCGAGATCGAGGGTAGGGACGCGAACCACTTCCCCGAAGCGGTCAGGACGCAGGCGCCGCCGCTCGCCCGCATCGATTCGATCGATGTCCTCGAACTGGTCCCTGCTGGCGGCGAGCGGTTCGAGATACTCGAAAGCCTGGGCGGTCGGAGTGCGACCAGGATCGGCGCCGACGCCGCAACCTGTGACGGATGCCGTCGGGAGTTGACGGATCCGGCGAGCCGCTTCTTCGGCTATCCCTTCGTCAACTGCACCCATTGCGGCCCGCGCTTCACCATCACCCGCGCCCTGCCTTATGACCGGGCTCACACCTCGATGGCGTCGTTTCCGATGTGCCGGACTTGCGCCGCGGACTATGTCGATCCGGAGAACCGGCGTTTCCATGCCGAGCCTGTCGCCTGTCCTAATTGCGGGCCGAGGCTCAGTCATCCGATCAAGGAAATCTCCGCGCGGCTCGAAGGCGGCGCGATCGTTGCGCTCAAGGGCGTCGGCGGTTTCCACTTGCTTTGCGACGCCCGCAACGATGGGGCGATCGGCCTGTTGCGGCTGCGCAAGGCGCGCGACCAGAAGCCATTCGCCGTCATGGTTCGCGACATCGAGGCGGCGCGGCAGCTTGCACGGCCGAACGAAGCCGAAGAGGCGTTGCTGATCTCGCCAGCACGCCCGATCGTTCTCGTCGCGGCCCGTGCTGGCGAACTCTCTGGCCTGATCGCGCCCGGGCTCACGCGGGTAGGACTCATGCTCGCTTATGCCCCGGTGCATCACCTGCTGCTCGACGAGCTCTCCCGCTCTTCGCCGCACTGTCACGCCGCGCTGGTCGCGACCAGCGCCAATCCCGGCGGCGAGCCGCTGGTAGCCGATAATGACGACGCCGGGCGGCGCCTTGTCGCGATCGCCGACCTGGTCGTTACCCATGACCGCGACATCGTCGTCCGCGCTGACGACTCCGTCATGCAGGTGATCGATGGCGCCCCGGCCTTCATTCGCCGCGCCCGCGGCTTCGTGCCGGAGCCGGTCGATCTTGGCGCGGACGGCCCCTCCGTGATCGCCACCGGCGCGGACCTCAAGAACACTATCTGCGTTACACGTGGCCGGGAGGCGTTTCTGTCGCAGCATATCGGCGGCCTCGACAATGCCGAAGCGATCCGCTTCCAGCGCGAGGTAATCGCCCATCTCTGTTCGATCCTCGACGTGAAGCCGGAATTCGCCGCCTGCGACCTGCATCCGGATTTCCGTTCGGTGCGAACGGCGGAAGGCTTGAACCTGCCGATTGTGCCGGTCCAGCATCATCTTGCCCATGTCGCTGCCGTGGTGGCGGAGCATCGCCTTTCCGGGCCGGTTCTAGGACTTGCGCTCGACGGTCACGGCTTCGGCACCGACGGCACGAGTTGGGGCGGCGAAATAGTCGTGATTGACCACCATCGCTGGCAGCGGGCGGGATCACTCATGCCCCTTCCGCTGCCGAGTGGCGATCGCGCGGCGCGGGAGCCTTGGCGCATGGGTGTCGCGGCGCTTCAGGCGGCCGGCCGCATCGATCTCGCGCCACAGCTCTGGCCGGGTCATTCAGGCGTAACGCAATTGACGGCGATGTTTTCGCGCAGCATGCGCACTCCGGTCACCAGCAGCCTCGGCAGGCTGTTCGACGCAGCCGCGGCGATAGCGGGTGTTCGCCTCGTGCAAGATTACGAGGGGCAGGCCGCGATGGAGTTCGAGGCGCTGGTTCGGGCACCGCGCTGCCTTGCCGGCGGATATTCGATTGGGGATGGTACGCTCGATTTCCGGCCGCTCATCCTGCACCTCGCTGAACAAGGTCGTCCTTGCGGCGCCGATGCCGCCGACGTCTTTCACGGCACGCTGATCGCGGGTCTCGCGGATTGGGCGGCCAGGGGCGCGGCCGCGCGCGGCACCCGGCAGGTCGCGCTCGGCGGCGGATGCATGATGAACCGCGTCCTTGCGGCGGGCCTCGCGCGGGCTCTGAGGGAGCGTGGCCTCGAGCCCAGCCTGCCGCGTCTCGCGCCCGCCAATGACGGCGGTATCGCGCTCGGCCAGGCCGCCTATGCGCGGCAGGTCATCATGAACGAACATGCATCAATCGAGGAGAACCGGACATGTGCCTAGCCATACCTGTCCAGGTTAAGGAATTGCTGCCCGACAACATGGCGAAGGTCACGCTCGACGGCGTCTCGAAAATCGTTTCGACGGCGCTCGTCGATGATGTGAAGGTGGGCGATTATGTCGTCCTCCATGTCGGTTATGCCCTGGCGAAGATCGATCCAGAGGAGGCGGAGAGGACGCTGGCTTTGATCCGCGAAGCTGCGATGGGAGATGCGGCATGAAATATATCGACGAATATCGCGACGGCAGCCTCGCCAAGGATGTTGCCCGGCAAATCACCGCGCTCGCCGACCCCGCGCGCTCCTATCACTTCATGGAATTCTGCGGTGGCCACACGCATGCCATCTCCCGCTACGGCCTTGAGGACCTGCTGCCCGCCAATGTGCGGATGATCCACGGGCCGGGATGTCCCGTCTGTGTCCTGCCGATCGGCCGCATTGATGCTGCGATCGCGCTTGCCATGCGGCTGGAAATCACGCTCTGCACCTATGGCGACCTGATGCGAGTACCGGGCTCCAACGGTTCGAGCTTGTTGAAGGCCAAGGCGGCCGGTGCGGACATCCGCATGGTCTATTCGACGCTCGATGCGTTGCGGATCGCCGATGCCGAACCCGACCGCGAGGTCGTATTCTTCGCGATCGGCTTCGAGACGACGACACCGACGACCGCGCTCGCGCTCAAGGCGGCAATCGCCAGGGGGCTCGGCAATTTCTCGATCTTCTGCAATCACGTTCTGACGCCCGCGGCGATCCAGAACATCCTCGAAAGCCCGGATGTCCGAAAGCTCGGCACGATCAAGATCGATGGATTTATCGGTCCCGCCCATGTCTCGACGGTGATCGGCACCGAGCCTTATGAGTTCTTCGCCGAGGAGTTCCGCAAGCCGGTGGTGGTGGCGGGTTTCGAACCGCTCGACGTTATCCTGGCGATCCTGATGCTGGTGCGGCAGGTCAACGATGGCCGCCATGAGGTGGAAAACCAGTATATCCGCGCGGTCACCGCCCTCGGCAACGAGAAGGCCCAGGCGGAGGTCGCAAATTTCTTCGAACTCCGGGAGAGCTTCGAATGGCGGGGGCTCGGCGAAGTGCCCTATGGCGCGCTGCGGCTCAGGCCACAATATGCGGCCTATGATGCCGAAAAACGCTTCTCCATGGTCACGCCCGCCGCGAAGGACAATCCGGCCTGCGAATGCGGCGCGATCCTGCGCGGCGTCAAGAAGCCGGCCGACTGCAAGCTGTTCGGTACGGTCTGCACGCCGGACACACCCATGGGTTCCTGCATGGTCTCGTCGGAAGGCGCCTGCGCGGCGCACCGGGCCTATGGCCGCTTCCGCGAAAAGGTGCGGCAGGTTGATGCGCGGAGAGCGGTCGCATGAACATGATGATCAAGGCCTACAAACGCAAGCTTGATGTCGCGAACGGCCGCATCGATCTCTCGCATGGCGCGGGCGGGCGCGCCATGGGCCAACTGATCGAGGGCATCTTCCACAAGGCCTTCGACAATGACTGGCTGCGGGCCGGCAATGACCAGTCGGCCTTTTCGGTGCCGGGCGGCCGCATGGTGATGACGACGGACGGCTATGTCGTCTCTCCGCTGTTTTTCCCTGGCGGCAATATCGGCACGCTTGCCGTCCACGGCACGATCAACGATATCGCCATGGCGGGCGCCGTGCCGCTTTATCTTTCGGCGAGCTTCATCATCGAGGAAGGCTTCCCGCTCGTCGATCTCGAACGCATCGCCGACAGCATGGGCGCGGCCTCCCGCGAGGCGGGGGTGCCGATTATCACCGGCGACACAAAGGTGGTCGAGCGCGGCAAGGCCGACGGCGTCTTCATCTCGACGGCCGGCATCGGCATGGCTCCGGATGGGCTCGACCTCCGCTCGGACGCCGCCCGGCCCGGCGATGCGGTGATCATATCCGGCTCGATCGGCGACCACGGCGTCGCCGTCATGTCGAAGCGCGAGGACCTCGAATTCGACACGGACATTGTCTCCGACAGCGCGGCGCTGCACGGGCTGGTGGCGGACATGGTCGCAGCCGGCGGCGCGCATATCCGGCTGATGCGCGACCCGACGCGCGGCGGCATCGCAGCGACGCTGAACGAGATCGCCAGCCAGTCGCGGGTCGGCTTCCGGATCGACGAGGAAGCCATTCCCATGAAGCCCGAGGTGGCGGCCGCCTGCGAGTTCCTCGGCCTCGATCCGCTCAATGTCGCCAACGAGGGCAAACTGGTGGCGGTTGTCGCGCCGGAGGGCGCGGACGCCGTGCTCGCGGCGATCCACGCCCATCCGCTGGGAGCCGAGGCGGCGTTGATCGGCCATGTCGTGGCCGATGACAATTACTTCGTGCAGATGGTGACCTCGTTCGGCGGCGGCCGGATCGTCGATTGGCTTTCGGGCGAACAACTGCCCCGGATCTGTTGAGGGCGGACGATGCGCATCCTGCTTCTCTGCCACAGCTTCAACTCGCTCTCCCAGCGCTTGCATGTCGATCTGAGGCGGGCAGGACACGAAGTGTCGGTCGAACTTGACATCCATGACGACCTCACCCGCGAGGCCGTCGCACTCTTCTCGCCGCATCTCATAATTGCCCCCTTCCTCAAGCGGCCGATCCCGGCCGACGTCTGGCGCCGGACGCTCTGTCTGATCGTTCATCCAGGCATCCGGGGCGACAAGGGACCGAGTGCGCTTGACTGGGCGATCCTCGAAAGCGAGGCGCGCTGGGGCGTGACGCTGATCGAGGCCCGGGAAGAAATGGATGCCGGCCCCGTCTGGGCGTGGCGGGAGTTCCCGATGCGCCCCGCGCGGAAATCGAGCCTCTATCGCCGCGAGGTAACGGAGGCCGCCACCGCCTGCGTCTTCGAGGCGCTCGGTCGCATCGAGCGCGGGGAAGGTCCGGTCATGCCGGCCAATTGGGGCCGCGGGCGCGAGCGGTCCGCTTGCTGGAAGTCCGACCGCATGCTCGATCCCGCGCTTCATTCCGCCGAGGAAGCGCTCCGGATAATCCGGGCCTCGGACGGAGATCCCGGCGCGTTGCTGACGATCATCGGCCAGACATTCCTGGTGTTCGACGCCGAGCCAGCGGAGGGGCTTGCGGGGCCGCCCGGCACTCTGGTCGGACGGTCACGGCAGGCGGTGGCCATGGCCTTCCGCGAAGGCGCGCTTTGGGTCGCCCATCTTCGCCGGCCGGAAGCGCGGAGCCTGAAACTGCCGGCGCTGCGGCTTCTTGGGGTAGACGCGGACGTTCTGCCGATCGTGGCGCGGCCGCAACCCTGCCGCTACCGCGAGGAGAATGGTGTCGGCGTCCTCGAGTTCCGCTTCCACAACGGTGCGATGTCGTCGGAGGATTGTGATATTTTGCGGGAAGCGATCGTGACGGCGAAGGCGCGTGCGCTTCCGGTTCTTGTGCTGCAGGGCGACGCGGATTGCTGGTCGAACGGCATCCATCTCGGCATCATCGAGAGCGCCGACAGCGCCGCCGACGAATCTTGGCGCAACATTAACGCGATGAACGAGCTGGTGCGCGAGATCATCGTGACCGACGATCGGCTGGTGATCGCCGCCGTGCTCGGCAATGCCGGCGCCGGCGGCGTCTTCCTTTCGCTCGCTGCCGACGAGGTGTGGATGCGCGAGGGCGTCATTCTTAATCCGCATTACAAGGACATGGGCAATCTTTACGGTTCGGAATACTGGACCTATCTCCTGCCCGCCCGCGTCGGCGAGGATCGCGCCCGCCGCGTAATGCAGGCGAGGCTGCCGATGGGGATCGACGAGGCCCTTGAGTTTGGGCTCGCGACTCGGCGCCTGCCGGGCAATATCGACGCTGCCGAGCAGGTATTGCACCGCGCCGTCGCGGAACTCGCGGCGTCTCCCGAACTTGCCGGACGCATTGCCGCCAAGCAGGCACGGCGCGGCCGCGACGAGGCCGAGAAACCGCTTGCCGCCTATCGCGAGGAGGAATTGCGGCGCATGCGGCGCAATTTCTACGGCTTCGATCCGAGCTATCACGTGGCGCGCTACAACTTTATCCGCAAGACGCCCAAGTCGCGCACGCCCCTCACGCTCGCGATCCACCGTGCAACCGGCGACGAGGCTGACCGCGGGAGGACCATGCGATGACGAACCCGCACGCTACCGTTCTCGTCGTCGATGACGAGGTGCGCTCGATCGAGGCGATTCAGCGGGTTCTGTCCGACGAATTCGAGGTCATCGGCGCGCGCAACGCCAAGGAAGCCGAGGAAGTGCTGGAAGGCGAGATGGTGCAGGTGATCTTGTGCGACCAGCGCATGCCCGGCGAATCCGGCGTCGAATTCTTGAAGCGCGTGCGCGAACTCTGGCCTGACACGATCCGCATCATCATTTCCGGCTACACCGATTCCAGCGACATTATCGAGGGCGTCAACAATGCCGGCATCTACCAATATATCACCAAGCCGTGGAGCCCCGACAAACTGATCGACTGCGTTCGCGAAAGCGCCAATCTCTGGCGTCTGCAGCACGAGTCACCGATATGCGCATCGAGGTGAAGCCGGCGAGCGAGGCGCTCAAGAAGGTCATCAGCGATCGCCGCCGCAGCCAGAGCCAGTCCTTCGGCTTCGACCGCATCGTTCACCGCGGCGACAGCCCGCTGGTCGGCCCCATCACACTCGCCCGCCGCGCCGCGCGCTACGATGTCTCGGTCCTCATTACCGGTGCCTCGGGGACCGGCAAGGAATTGCTGGCGCGCGCCATCCATCAGGAATCGGCCCGAGCCGAAAAATCCTTTGTTGTGGAGAATTGCGGCGCCCTTCCGGATGACCTGCTCGAAAGCGAGCTCTTTGGCTGCAAGAAGGGCGCCTATACCGGCGCCTATCAGGATCGTATCGGCCTTTTCGAACTCGCCGACAGCGGCACGATCTTTCTCGACGAGATCGGCGAAACCTCGCCCGCCTTCAAGGTCAAGCTGCTGCGCGTATTGCAGGAGGGCGGGATCCGGCCGCTGGGCGCCCTGCGGCCACGCAAGGTCAATGTCCGGGTGATCTCGGCCACCAACCGCAACCTGCTCGCCGAGGTGGCGGCCGGCCGGTTTCGTCGCGACCTCATTACCGGCTCGCGGCCTTTCCGATCCACATGCCGGCGCTCAAGGACCGGGTGGAGGACATTCCCGCGATCGCAGCGCGGATCCTTACACAGATCAACAAGTCGTTCAACCGGCAAGTCGCCGGCTTCCACCCCCGGACACTCGACCTCATGACGGCTTACGGGTGGCCGGGTAATGTGCGCGAGCTGTACTCTCCATGGAGAAACTCCCTTCGCTCGTCCATGGAAAGCCGATCACAGATTAGGGCGAAGAGAGGAATGTGGGAGTGGAACACCGGTTACCGCTGAGGTCGAGCGCAAGCCCGACATCACCATGCCGGAACCGGCTGACAAGCTTGATGGCACGGATGGTGTTCGGGTTCCACTCGTCACTGTCGCGTGTCCTGGTGGCCCACGGGCTCACATATTAAACAAGCCCTGATGGCGTCGAACGCGCACGCGCGACGGTGCGGCTGGACCGTGACGTCTGGATCGGCAAGCGTCAGCCACGAATGCGACTGGAACCGCATCGTCTTTTGTTCAATGACGAAACATCCGTGAACACGAAGATGGTCCGGCTACGTGGTCACGCTGCCTGCGCGGCGAACAATTGCGAATGGATGCTCCGTTCGCGCATTGGGGGACGCAGACCTTCATCGCAGCATTGCGCTGTTACGGCCTGACCGCGCCGTGGATCATCCATCACGCCATGAACCGCGTCTCGTTCGAGACCTATGTCCAGACACAGCTCTCGCCAACGCTTGAACCCGGTGATCTCGTCATCCTCGACAACCTCGTCGTTCACAAAAGCACACAGCGCGGCACAGGCCGTTAAACGAGGAGCCGGGCTACTGTTTCTGCCGCCCTACAGCCCGATCTCAATCCCATGGAGATGCATTTTCCAAGATCAAGGCTGACCTGCGCGCCGCAGCCGCAAGAACCTTCGATGCCCTCTCCGACGCTCTCGCTCAATCTGCAATCTCTTCAACAGAACCGAATGCTGGAACTATCTCAAAGCCCCAGGATATGCGTCCGATTAAGCGTACGGTGCTTTAGGTTCGAAAGCCACCAATAAGAACTACCTACCGTCTGCCAGATGCTTTCAAAGGCAGCCCACCTTGGCGCCACTTAAGACGTTTCCTGAGGATCGTATTGCGGAGGCCATTAGATGACAAAATTCAGCAATTCAGAAAGAAGCAGACTGGCGGCACCGCGTAAAGCCGCCAGGCATTCGCTATCTCCGAAAGCAAGGGCAATTTCATCGCCCGGGCGATGGAATACCAATTCCCGGAAGCTTTCCTGGATTAGATGAAGCATGGGGTTTCCCCCTCGTACGATGTCGCCGTGAATAACGATAAAATTGGGCGCCATGAACTGCTGGAGGTTCGCCAGGCCGACCGAAATGTTGAACGCGTAGTCGCGAAGTAATTCTCGTGCGCCTGGGACGTCGTCGTTGGCCAGAGTCAATAATCGGCTCACATCCAGGGAGTGCGGTTGTGGCAACCGCCTAACCTTGGCCTCGTCCGTTAACCACTTCGAGCCGGCGATTGTTTCCCAGCATCCACGTCGGCCGCACTGGCATATCCGACCTTTGATGTCTACGGTCGTATGACCGATTTCGCCGCCTGCACCTGCGGGTCCCCGATAGAGATGCCCATCAAGGTAAAGCGCTCCACCCAAAGTCTCGCCGATATGGACGGAGGCGAAGTTTCTCCGACCGCGGCCTTGTCCAAACCATCGGTCCCCAACCAGCAAGGCTCTGGTATCCTGATCGACACACACGGTAACGCCGAACCTTTTGTGCAACTCGGCTTCGAGCGGTAAGCCGTCCAGGAATGGCCCGAGACTGGCGGTCACGATTGTGCCCGTCTCCGTATTGATCATTCCTGCAACTGCTACACCTATCCCTAAGATCGGTTTGCCAGATGCGATGGTTTCTTCGACACAGGTGCTTATAATTCGGAATGCGTCGGTGGGGCGTGTAAGGTTCTTCGGAAAATCGGCGGCGTGTTGAGCATAGACCTTGCCCTCCAAAGAGACCAAACAAGCACTCACGCGGTCGTGCATCAGGAGCACCGCGCATATTGGCCTTGCATCCTTGGAAAACCACAACTTGGTAGCCGGCTTGCCGCCTGCTTCGTTGGGAGGTATCACCTCTCCTTCCGCAAGAACACCCTGATCGATCAGGGGCTGCACAATCCCTCCGATAGTCCCTCGAGTCACACCCGCAAGGCGGGCCAGGTCCGCCCTGCTGGATGGCCCTATGTCGTACAAGGCTTGCAGCAATCGGCCCCGATTCGCAGGGCCCAAGGTTCGCGTTGGAATCAGTTTTTGGGCCGGTACTATACCCTTAGCGCTCTCATCTTTATGGCGATCGTCAGAACTGCCCTCACTTTCTCCCAGTCGGTGAGCTTCGAGTCTTCTTATCAAAGAGTCCATAGCATCCAATCCTGTTGGCCGAACCAATTGCGCCGCCAACGGCCAGCACTATCAGGGGGCTAACCGCTTCTTCGCAATCTGGTGAGGCTTGGGTTATGATCTGGGGGCCATGTGCTGTTCTTCCAACGCATCTTATGATCGGCACCTGGCGTTTACGGGAAACTTTGGCCGGTTCCCGTCCCAAGCCTTCATTCAGTGATCTTAGTTGTCCGCCCAATCGTTAAAAACTATTGAAATATCCCAAGCGCTCCGTGCAGAAGCTGACCAAGGTGACGCCCAAGCAGCTGCCTGACCATACACGACAGAATCGAATATTATACTTATTTTATCTCGCGTATCTTGAATATAATTTAGCATATACTTTTTTATATACTTATTTTGAGCTATCATACCTGGGAAAGCAGTGCTAGCGTTTGTGTGGGCTGATCAGCATTCTAATGAGCATGATTGGAGATCGAGATGAACGGATTCGGTGCACTACGGCTCATAACTCGCAACGCAACTGGTGCTTTCTCAGTCGAGAAGCTCGCCGTTTTCGGTGGGAAGCCTGTGGTCCCCCAGGGACGTGTTACACCTTGGCCCGCCGCGGAGAAGAAGCACTCGGATGCCCTGCGTGGAGTTGTGGATGGTGGAAGATATCACCGCGTTAATCATCCAATTGTGAGCGGTTTGGAGGAAAGCCTTGCAAGGTGGACCGGGAAGTGGCAAGTGCGCGCTGTCGGCAGCGGAACGGCAGCCATTCACATCGAGCTCGACTACGTCAAAGAGCGAGGCGAGCAAGTTGTTACCGCAGCATTGAATTGGCCGGGAGCGGTAGGGCCAATCACGATCAGCGGTCTTCAACCCGCCTTCGTTGATGTCGACATGAACTTGGCCGGGATTGATCAGCGCGCCGCCGCTGAAGAGTTCGGCCCCAACGTGGCTGCAGTTTTAGTCACTCACCTTTTCGGAAACAATGTTCTCGTCCCCGACGCGAGGTCTGCAGCGCGAGCTCAAGGCATTGCTGTGATCGACGACATCTGCCAATCGATCGGCGCCGCGAAACCAATCGTCGACGGTGCGCATCTTGATGCAGACGCACTCGCTCTATCCGGAAACGGCGCCAAGCACCTTGGGGCTGGGGAGCTAGGATTTGTCATCACGGAAGACGCCAACTTGATTGCACATGTTGATCGCGTATCGCTGTCCAGCTCGTCTCGGAGCGGAGCGCGAATATTCTCGCCCTATTCCCAAGGGTACAACTACAGGCCCAACGTATTCTCTTCATCTATAGCGAACTTGCGGGTCACTGAGATGGATACGCAACTGCAAATCCGAAGAGACAATAGCAAGCTTTTATGGGAGATGATCAGCGAGCTTGTGGGTATATTTCCTCTTTTCAACCCATCTGACTGCGACCATTCGATGCTCAACTTTCCCCTCCGGATCGAACCTGCGGCACTTGGCTTCGCGCCAGGCCCGGCTGCAAGGGATTTCGTGGTGAAATCGCTGCAGGCCGAAGGCGTGCCTATCTGTGTTTGGCTCACGAAGCCCGTATTCGAATATCTTCCAGACATTCGCGACAACTGGAAGGCCGCCGATTTTCCAAATACAGTGAAACTCTTGGATACGATGTTTTACGTTTCCGAGATTGCGCCACCCAACGATGGCGAATTGATGAAGCTTTATGCAGAGGCGTTTCACAAGGTTTGGAATGCTCTTCATAAGCAAGGTCCGAAGGTCGCCGCAGGAGCAATTTCTGGCTGAGCCCCGCGCGTCGCACCAATTTCCCAGTGCCGCAATGGTCAACATCCGATCCTTTTCAATCATACTTTGCTCAATGCCCGGAAGATTGAAAGCTGCGCTGGGACAAAACTCAGAGCGATTCTACAACGAGGACTCCTTGTATGTCTTTTTCAAAAAGTCCGGAATTACTGATCTTCGACTGCGACGGGGTTCTCGTCGATAGCGAGCTTATCGCAACCAGGGTGCACATCGAAGCTTTGGCGAAATGTGGCTATATCATATCCGCTGAAGAGTATAACGATCGCTTCATAGGAATGACTGACCAGCAAAGTTATTCAGTCATAGAATCCGAGGGCGGCTTGCGCCTACCGGAGGATCATCATGAACGTGTGATGGCCGAAGTTGCAAATCGATATGCTCGTGATCTGCGTGCAACCAGCGGCGTTCGGCAAACCTTGGAAGCTATCAATTTAAGGAAGTGCGTGGCGTCGAACAGTGATGCTGCGAAGCTCTGCTTGGCTCTTAAAGTCACAGACCTGCATGATTTCTTTTCGCCCCATGTCTTCAGCGCTTCGCAAGTTGCGCGTGGTAAGCCAGCGCCGGATCTCTTTCTGTTTGCAGCACAGAATATGAACACACCGGCTGGCAGTTGTCTCGTTATTGAAGACAGCGTTGCTGGAACTCAGGCGGCAGTGGCAGCCGGGATGATGGTGATTGGCTTCGTGGGTGGCTCTCATTGCCTTGCTGGGCATGGAGACAAACTGATGGAGGCAGGTGCCACAAAGCTGTTTAGCCGCATGACGGCGTTGCCACAAATCTTAGCAGCTTTGTGATCACGCAGTTGCGCTCAGGCGAAGCGTCTTGAATCGCAGCGTCACCGTCCAGGATATATCGTGGGATCCGATAGCATCGGTTGGTGCACGGGCTTCACCTCAAATTGACCGATCCTCGCTCGATTGCTCGGCCCGCCAGAAGAATGGAGATACTATGACCGCGAAACCAATGGTAGCTGCAACTCCGGTAACGATCGAGTACCTAGAAAGACTTCCGAAATTCATTTCGATTTGCGCAAGTTGGACTTTCGGACAATGGGGTTGTCAATCAAATGGCTCGTACGAACAAACGCGGGGCGAGTTTGAAGCAGCAACAAAAAATTCGATACCGCTAACATTGATTGCCATTGAAAACGCATTGCCGGTTGGGATGGTCACGTTGGCTGATCGTGATTTCGATGGAAAATCTCATCTATCCCCGTGGCTTAAGTCGCTCTTTGTCCATCCATTTCACCGCAAGAAAGGGATAGCCACCTTGTTGATCGAGCGGCTGGAGCACGAAGCATCGCGCCTCGGCTACAAAAGCCTTTTCTTGATAACGGAGGACGCGCGTGTTCTTTACGAAAAGAGCGGCTGGCAGGCAATTGATTGCGTCCAAACACCCCATGGCGCAGCAGCTTTGATGGTGAAAACCCTGCCAACGCCTCCTCACCTGAGAACCGCTGCACCAGGATGAAAATGATCGTGCCGAGCTCCAAGCTGCTTTCACCGAAACTCTCTCAACCTTTGAGCACGCTATGTCGCAACCCGGCAACGCAACGCCTTTGTTGGGCGCCGCTTTTATGGATCGTCTTGATGTCGGACAGCCTGTTATTACAGCCATAGAGCAAGGGGTGAACCCGGCGGTCGGCTAACAAATCCCATCGCGCAGCGAGGGCATCTCCCCTCTTTCGTTCCCAGCCCAGGCCTTAGCCACTGCTGAGGCGGTTCGTGCTGTTGCAAAAAGCCCCAGGAACAGGCCGTACAACTAGCGAGCTACCCAAATTCTCATCGAAAGGTTCTGAAACCTTATGCACACCAGCAACAACGTAGCATCAGCGATCCTAAATTCTTACGCCTCGCGTTTTGGTTACCTCGGCGGCCGACGGGATCTGCGGGCATCGCTCATTTTGACTTCTTTTTTTGCTTTCGCTATTCCATCCTGTGCCGAAGCAGAGGCGCTGCTTCCGGTAAAGCCTTCACCATATCTTGTAAGTGCGATTACAAGAAACATGTTTAAGCTGCCGAAACCCGACGATGACTTGGTCCTGCTATCTGCGCACCGCGGATCTTGGGAGATCTATCCCGAGAATTCAGCCTATGCCTTGCAAGACGCCTGGAATTCGCAGATCGAGAGCGTGGAAGTCGATGCCCGCTTCACCGCTGACAATGAAGTCGTTCTATCTCACGACTACAGGATTGAGCGCGAGTCAACTGGAAGCGGCCTATTATATAATCAGAACTTTTCGCAGCTACGACAGGCCGATCTACGGGACCGACATGGCCGCGTTTTTACGGATTCACAAGGGCGAAAGGCGAAGTTCCTAACGTTCTCTGCCGCGCTCGATCTACTCGCCCAATATGTCTCCGATGATGGTCATGGCTACGTGATGATCGTCGATATCAAGGCGGCAGTCGATGATCAGGACCCTACTGATTCCATCGAGCTCATGCAACGCTGCCTTGACATTCTCGCGACCAAGGGAAATGCGAAACTCAGCAAAGCCGTTGTATTCAAGCTCAAAGCAAAGGATGCGGTGGATGTCGGCACGATTTTAAATCGGACGACCTACGACCCCAACCTCGTTGGCGGGCTAATTGTCGTCGAAAACCCGGATGACGAGAATGTGAAGGATTCCAGCTACGATCCCCACGAGGACTCAATCTACGATCAATGGAATGTGGCGCCGTTCTCCATTCAGTTTGAAATGAACCAATTCTATAAAGGTGACGGTCTGCAGGCATATTTCGACTATATCGACCAGAAGCAGGGCTTCGCCACCTATCACGAAAGTAACTATTTTCCAGAGGGCGTCGCCAACAGCGCCGGAAAATGCTGCTTCGACCACAACACGGATCCGAAATCGACCGCTCAACGAGGGATCGTACCAGATTACCGAGGAGATCCGGAGATGGCGATCGTCAATCGTACCAATCTTATCACCACTGATTGGCCCGACGTAGTCGGCGATATGTTGCGCCAGATAGGGCGCCGCAACACCACCGAGCTCACGCGCTAGCGCAAGACCTCCGCTTCCAAAAACGGGATTGTTTTGATGAATAATGGAATGAAATTCTTCCTATTGTTTTCCACGCTGGGCTGTCTTGTCGCTGGCGAAGGGCAAGGGGCATCATGCACCAATGAAGCCAATTGTCTTAGAAGCGCGTCGGACAAAGTATCTCAGACGCTCACACCGAAGGTAGTGCCAATTTTCGGGGAATTTCCAAAGCTGTACATCCACGACTCGGCGGCAGAAGCGGATTATCCGGTGCCCGAAGATACGAGGCAGGCATTTGACTTCTATACCAACAAGACTTCCTTCAACTTTCCACCGCACGCGTCAATCGTGACTAGTCAAAGCGCGTCGATCAGACCGGACACGGGGTTCACTGTCCTTTTGGTCGAAAAGACCCGTGAAAATACCGCTCCTAATGGCGGTAGCGCCCTATCGCTTCTAAGTTCTAATTCGAACGATGCTTACCTATCATTCGCGTTGGGAGCCACGCCCAATCCGAATGGTCAAAAGTGGTCTTTTGCGAAAAGCCTGCTTCAAAGCGACATGGCGTCTATTGCATGGTGGCAGAAGCCCTGGGATTTGAACGTCGTGGGGCCAACAGGGGCATTCTCCGGCACAGAGTGGATTTACTATACCTTTACTCCAGACGGCAAAGTGCGCATCGACCGTTTTGCGCCGTATACCTATTTTCTAGCTTTTACAGCTTACCAATGGGATGAGGCAGTGCTCGACAGTGGGTTTCCGCATTCTCCTTTCAGCTCTGGTACGCCAGCCGATCGTCCGAAATCCGTGATTTTCGGATCGGTTGGACCATGGGTTATTGGCGCTGCAGCCGCGCCCGGTCAGGCGTCGCCCATGATTGAGCCAATAGAGGCGTTGCCGGGATTTGAGGGAGCGACGATCTTCTCGACCCCGATGTCGATAAAAGAAGTTGTAGCGTATCAGAACTCCCTGAAGAGGAGCGACTTTCTCGACGTCAACATGCTGCCCTGCAACAGCGGCCAGTACCTTTCCGGCGAGATAAGGACTCCCTGCGGCACGGCTCGTCCTGGCAATCCTCCGTCGAATGTAAAATCGGTGGCTGGTGATGCGATCCGCACCAATATCGAACGCTTTGAATAGCGATGTTGGACGACTCTCATTTGTTCCAACGGCGATCAGACGCCATCAGTTTCAGCTACCGCGATGCCGCAATCCCGGCCGCTTGCGAACCGAATGTCTGACCAGATCGGGCAAAGATGGTAACCACTCAAGCATTGAAAATCGCCGCGCTAAGATATTCTAGAACCATAGCAGGATTAAGCCGTCTTCAATTTCTTGAGCATTGCAGCAGTGAGATTTTCTCCGGCGCGGCCCCAGGTGGCCGGCGTACGATCCTCAAAATCGTGTCGACTGCGAGATCCGTCTCGCGAAATGCCATCTGACCCGCTAAGCGACTTGAGCGTAGGTCCTCGTCCAGCCCTTATTCATCTTTGGCCCAGCCCTTGCTGTCGGCTGTCTTCGCGAGGAGGAATGCATAACACCTGCTGATCTCGTCCAGCTTTCTCACTAACTCGCCGTCCGATCCACCGAGCAAAGTTTGATAGCACTCGCCTCTTGTTGACCTCTGCCAATCATTCCCAATAAAGCGCGCGGTCGCATTGCCGAGGGAAGAAACCATTGGTTTGGGGCCGCCAAACGATACGGCTGCGCGTCTCAATCCGTCTTGGAAGCTTGCGTCATCGAGTCCGCTATAAGGCTTTCCTTCGGAATTCGTTGCATTAAGGAAGATCTGCTCGTCACCGACTACGCCATATCCGCCGCCCAAGCCGTTTTTCGGTGCGTCCGCTGCCTCAAAGAATCTCTGCGCGACGGTGGCGCTAAGGCTGCCTTGCGGAAACCGCACGAAAACAAGGCCCGTCTTACCTGCCGTGTCGTTGAGGTGAGATGCAAGGACGATATTGGCGGAAGACGTAGCCTAGGGAGCCGGCAAGTCGATCCGCCGCGGCGTCATCGAGATCACCCTCGGTCTGAAGCGATGCATTGGTTTTGAGGCGATACCCGCCTGGCGTAACCTCTGTCCTCAAGGTCGCAGCTTCGATCCCGCTGGCTGTTATTATCTTTGGCACAATGTCTTTTGAGACTTCGGCTGAAAACGTCGCTCGATCATCATAGCTGGCCTGGGCAAGCCGCGGCAAATGGAAACCTGCGGAGGGCGTTGCCCGATAGGACACGAGCAACTTTCGCTTTGCCAACGCTGTATTCTGGAATGCTGAAGGGATGGTGGCAGCCTCTTTGATTTGGCAACATAATTAAAATGCTGGTAGGTAATGCCGACGTCGGCTTTTGGGCCCGCAGCAGTCGCAGATATGCGCGGCACTCGACAAGATCCTTCAGGTTCGTTGATTAGGATTCGTCGAGATGACGCTATACGATGTCACAAAGTTTTCGCGGGCCCCGGAAAACCTGTTAATCCACGTTCGTTCACCTCTTGTACAATCCTAGAGACGGCACCCTGTTCTAGATCAAGGTGGTTCATCAACGCGGACTCCACCAGGGTCGTTGCCGTGCCTAGTTCAGACATTGCGGCAATTAGCTTCTCGAGGCTTTCGACAAACGCGGGCCGAAGTTCCGACGCAGTTATTTCCATTCGCAGAGGGTGAGTGCAAAAACAGAATCGGTGGACGATTTTGCAAGCCTCACAATTTGATGCGTCTTGGGCGATTTTAGTGAATATCGCTTCTGCCCTTAAGGCAAGCTCGTCAGGGGACAATTTATCCGTCACGGTCCAGCCCTCTGGGACCTGCGGCCGCATTCGATTTAACGCCGAGATCAGGATCTCAGGTCCGACAACATACAAATCTAACAGAGTTCTTTCCGACATCGGCCTCGTGAAAAAGCCTCTTTGAGGGATGTATTGGATCTTCCCTTCAGCTGCAAGCCGCTGAAGCGCTTCGCGAACTGGCGTTCGACCAAGATCGAGCTTAGACGCTAGATCCTGTTCCCTGAGATGTTGTCCCGGCACACGACCGTTACTGTGGAGAATTTGTCGAATAGCATCGTAGGCAATATCGGCCTTTGCCGGTTCTGGTTCAGTAGAAAAATTTGGGTCAACCCCAGGACGTCGGGGCGCGTTTTTGCAACACCGCATTTGATAGTTTTCCTCTGTCGATATCCTTCAAGGACCCTACAGGAGCTTCTTGCATTGAGACCGGACGGTCGCTTCGAATTAAAGGTCGAACTAGTCGGCCCTTCCAATACCGGCACCGCGTTTCCCGCCCGAACCAGATACGGCATCAACCACCTGTATTACAGCCGCGGCCGTAATTGGCAGCTATCGCATTCTGCCACTAATTTCAATGCCATAGGCACAAGGCTGCGTCGGGATGGCGCGCTGGTCCGATGTCTACCGCCTGTCGTATTTCGCGTAAGCGGCCGGCTTTAAGCGAACCGTGTCTCCAGGGCCCGCAAGTGCCATCAATGTGGTGGCAGTTTTCGAAATCAACATGTTCATGATAGTTCTTTGGTGGACGTGTGTCGGCCTCATCGTCAATGAGCAATTTTTCCGATCGGCTATTCCTATCAACCAACCGATAATAGGCATCGGGGGTGTTGAAGTATCCGCGGTTCGCGAGAGCCTCGACTTGTCCATCAGTAGCGATGGTTTCGCCGTTGTCAGAATCACCTCCAGCGCAATCAAAGACAAGTTCAGATTTTGAAAACCATGTGACCTGGCCCATTCGTTCCGGTTCGTGGCTGGTGGCGAGAAGTGCCTTGGTTAGGCCCAGGCCTATGCTTGCCTCGTGTTTGGCAGATGGTTGTTGCAATGTCGGCAATTTTTCAAGGCTCGGCTCCATGCCGGTCACCACGGGAGGGTTAACCCGATAGTATCTTCCGCTATCTGCGACTTCGCGAAGCGCATTCACATGGTCGTTCCGTGCGGCCGGACAGCGTATAGCACCCCGTGGAGCAACCACACGTACGCCATCGAGGAAGGCGAGCCTCATTTCCGGGCTATCGCGCCTGGCTTTGTTTGGATGCATTTTGTCACGTCGGTTCATCTAGGCCTCCCGTCGCTGACCAGGGTAGTCCCCCTGGCGCGTGTTGAGCAGGTCTAGACGGCGCTCCGCCATAGATCAATATATAGCAATAATATATTTTTTTATATATTTGGCCAATCGCACAAGCGTAGATTTATACCTTAGCAATCGACTACAAAACTCGAAATGACATAGTATTGCGCATACACGCTGAAGGTTTGATTGAGTCCGCGAATGTTCGAGCTGACAATCTCTGTTGGTGATGGCCAAAGCTCGAAGTGGTCACGTACGGCTATGACTCCCTCAAGCAGCACGAAAAGTTCCCCTCTATCTGACAACTCCGAAATGTTGGTCGGATTGAGTATTTCGTCACCATCGCGCCGATCGCCAGTGAGTTGAATTTATTGGTAGAATCGGAGTCTCGAAGGAGACACTTCCATCGCTCTTGTATTGAAGGTCGAACACAGATCGCTGACAGGAGAACGCGTGGGAAGAACACCGGTTACGCCGAAGTCGGTTTACTCGGGCCACCATTATATTCGACCGGCACAAAAAAGCGTTCTCGGCAGGTCGGAAACGATGACATCCTGGCTCCCTTGCGGTGGATCCGACTAGTTTCGCTGGGCGAGCGACACACCGCAAAGCAAAAACGAACGGCATTCTTATCGCGCCAGTCACCGGCGCTCGCTCCCGGACCATTGACTTTTATCCCCGCGACACAGGCGGTCTCATAGCCACAACACGTGGCTGCCGTCGAAACAAGTTCGACGACAACCACGCTGCCTTGGGAGGCGAGAGGTTTTCCCGACAATCCGGTCTTCCCGATGAGGTAGCAGGGTCAGCTACTATTCGTGCACATTCGACGAACGTAATTGCCGCCGCGAGAATCGTTGGGCGCGCCACGTTAGACTATCGCGCCGGCGGTTACGCACCTACGGCGGTGAACAGCGCAGCAGATTCAGCAAAGGTACGGCCGACTAATATCATACCCCCTATGGCAGCCACGAGCCGATGCACATTCGCCGATGTCGAGAAAAATACCGGTCATTTTTCATAATTTCTTTGCGAGTGACAGAAAGCGAGGCGTGTTCGTAAGGCCCCATATTGCTCACAATCGGCGTACGAATGAGGTTTCCAGATTGTAGGTAATCCGAGTACATCGGCGAAGAGGTCGTCGCAGCGAACCACCCAGATTTGGCAGGAGTGAGGGCTCTTGCGCATGGTTTTCTCAATCAAGTCACAAACGAAATGCACCCAGTGATGACTAGGGGAAAGACGGATGGCCATGATGACGATACCGGTCCGCATTCCAAAACAAGCGCCCTGGTGTCGCCAATGATTGGATGACAAGCGCGGACAGGTGCTGCGACAACTGCTGATCTACAGCGCATGATCGCGATCATCGCCTGGCCGTTCAACGGGCGGTGTTTGTCGTGCGTGGGCTGGTGTGACGGCGGGCTACCGTTTCGGTTCCACCCGATCGTAACTTTCGCAGGAAAGCTCTTGTCCTGTCGATGTGGCAGACCGTAGTGCTGCTGGCTCATCGAGAAATCTCGATTTTTTCGTGCGTCCGTGAATGCCCGTCCCAATGTCGCAGTGGGCTCCGGGTCAAGGATCAACGTCAACTTGAACCGTGTGCACCGCATTTCTCGCGTCAGTCAGCGGCTGTCCCTCCCCAAATTCATCCGTGCACCGACATAGCAAGATATTCTGGCCTGATGTAGGGGTCCACGGCAACTCGAACCGCTGCCAACTTCTTCCCTCGCGCGGCCCTACTGAGGCAGTCCGCCACGAGCCTCCACCGTCCACGCTGACCTCCACGCTGGAGATCTGGCGATCTCCCCAAGCCCAGCCCCATATTTTCGTTGGCATGTCCGCTGACAGCAGATCATTTGGGGACGGCGATACGATAACGGACTCCGGGGCGACGCCCCAAACCGGCTTCGTTCCCGACGCGGTGGGCTCATTATAAAAGCGCGTCGTATAGGCGCCGCTTGCGCGCCGATCCGCAGCCGTGATCGAACCAACCCATTTTACGGAGTTTGTGCCATACCAACCTGGCACGACCAATCGAACCGGTCCTCCGCGCTCTGGAGTGAGTGGCCGACCGTTGATCTCAAGCGCGAGGATAACCTCTTCTGCAAGTGCTTTGGCTATCGGCAGGTCTTTTTGATAGGCTTCTTCAACATCTGCGTATTCGCCCCACTCCAGGCCGGAAGTCCAGATGTAGGACGCATGGCTGCTGATCTTTGCGCGTTCCAGAACAAGCGACAGCGGCACACCTTTCCAAACTACATTTCCGATTCTGCGTTTAGCCACTGTCGGAGCAAGCGGACTTCCAGCGCATTCGTGAAACGACATGTACTCGCGCTGTGGCATTGCTTGAAGGTCAGACAGATGCAATCTCGTCGGGTTACCCACGAGGCCATCGACATCCAAATGCCAATGCTCGGGGTCGATCTCCAGGAACCCCATATGCGTGACCAGAAAAAGATCATCTTCAGGGGTGATCCACGATTTAAGGGCATGAACGCCGTCGGCAGTGCCCTGGAAGGAGAAACCCTTCTTGGTCATGTGCATACCCGTCCGCGCCATCACCTCTACTCCGGCATGGCCACGGCCTCAGGGCACGTTAGAGCGTCCTCAGCGCGGCCTTCCAAAAATCTGATTGGGTTTAGACGCATCCGGTTCACGGTGACGTCGAAAATATCGAATCGGTTGTAACCAGCAACGACGTCGTGAAATCGTTTCGGCTCAACACAGTCGTCGAGATCGATTTGGGCATAGCCGATACCTTCGTCGGTCATTTCGTCACCAGTTGCCGCTCCAGTCGGCCCTAGGAAAAAGCTAGTGGCCCGCGGACTGGCATCTATGATCGCTTCGATCGCAGGATCATCCAAGGCAATGGATTTGCGTGCGACTTCGTCCAAGTGCCCCGCCACGATGATCCCGAAGCACTTGGCCTCGAAGCAGTGCGCTGAGGCACGGATGCGGTTGGCTGCTCGGTTGTCGTAGTTGTCGCTTTCTGTGGGAACGCGAGTGGGCCAGATCGGCGGATAGCTACTTATATGAACTTGCTCGCCCTGCGTCATCAGACTGTAGCGCGCGAGCGGATTTGTATTTTCCCCGCAAATTAGCCCGCCAATGCGACCGATTCTCGTGTTTGCGACGAACAATCCTGCGCCATCGCCGGGATCCCAAACCAGTTTCTCGAAGAAAGTTGCGACCAGCTTTCGATGGTGGATTAGGATCTCACCCGTATCGGAAATCAGGACATTGCTATTCCACAGACCTGCGACACTTGCCGGGTTGCGCTCGGAGAAACCGATTGAAACGAAAACACCGTTGTCGGACGCAGCTTTCCGCACACGCTCGATTTCAGGTCCGTCCACGTATACGGAAGCATTCAAGAAGCGCTTGAAATGTTCGTGCGATTGAATGGGTGGGTAAAGTGCTGCCCAGACGGGGAAACCGGGAAGAAAGCTTTCCGAAAATACCGCGAGCGATGCGCCGTTTCGGGCAGACTCTGCTATCACCGAGCAAGCTTTTTCCGCGCTCGCCACTGGATCGAGATAGACGGGGGCAATATGAGCAGCCGCGGCCCAGAATTTCATGTTTCCCATCGACATTCCTCTACTGATCCAGGCTCGCCATCAGCCATCTCGACTAGCTCGGCAAAGGCAGGCTCAAGATTGCCGTTTTGCTGTTAGACCGATTTCAATGCGTGCTCCAAGCGGCAGGCTGGCGCAGCCGATTGTGGTGCGGGCCGGGTAGGGCGATGAAAAACGCGTCGCGTAAATCTCATTCATCTGGCCAAAGTCACTCATGTCGGTGAGATAGACATTAACGGATACGACATCATCCGGCCCAAGGCCTGCTGCCTCAAGGACCTGAAACAGATTATCGAAACACTGGCGTGTCTGGTCGGCTACATTTCCGTCGACAAGTTTGCCGGTGCCGGGGTCTAGCGGTGTCTGGCCGGAGCAGAACAGAAGATCGCCGGCCCATGTCGCGTGCGAATACGGTCCCACTGCCGCAGCGTTTGAAGCATTCACCGTTCGTCTGGACATGCGTTCTCCCAAGGTAGGTTCAAGTAGTGCGACCTGCTGGCGATCAGCGTTTCCGCAAGATATTTTACTTCACTGCACACCACACATAGCGGCACAGCACGTTTGAGACTATCAAAACGAATTTGCGAGCCAACCCGAATAGGATGCACTACCCTGTGCAAAAATAGACGGAGGTAGCATGGCGACTGCAATCGATCATCTTGATTGGGACGATCTCAAACTCTTCCTCATCGTTGTCCGGTGCAAGAGCATGACCGGCGCCGCTCGCGAACTAAAAGTCAGCCACTCCACCGTATCTCGTCGACTTGCTCGTCTGGAATATACGGTTGGCAGTGCACTCGTCGAACGGACCAAAGATGGACTTCTGCTGACACCGGCCGGCCTGGTTACAATGCGGCGAGCGGAGGAAATCGAGAACGGCGTGAATGCTCTTCGCAGCGACGTAAGCAATCGTGACGAAATACGCGGCACGGTCAGATTAGCCACCATGGAAGGCATCGCAACGCTTTATCTCTCCGAGCGCCTCGTTGAACTCAGTAGCCGGCACCCTGATCTTGACCTCGAGCTTGTAACGTCGCCGCAAACGGTTCGGGTCGCTCGCCGGGAAGCGGATTTATTCCTAAGCTTCTTCAAGCCCCATGGAACTTCTCTGGACAGTCAGTTGATCGGACGTTTCAAGACTGGCTTATTCGCTTCCCAGGCTTATCTTGAGCGCAATGGAGTTCCCTCTCAGGCGGCGGATCTTAGCGAGCACCGCTTTGTTGGCTATATCGAGGAGCTGATTCAGCTTGAAAGCGTGCTCTGGCTAGAGGAACTCGTACCCACCCCAAAAATTGCGTTCAGCTCAAATAGCATGATGTCGCAGATGTTCGCGGCGTCTGCGGGCGCAGGCATCGTAGCGCTTCCCGAATTCGCACTCAGTCTAAACCTGGGTCTCGTTCCAGTGCTCGACGAACTGAGCGGCGAGCGCGAGATCTGGATGTCAGCACACCAGGATCTAGCTTATCTTCCAAGAGTGAGAGCCGTAAAGCAATTCGTGAAAGAGCTGGTACGTCGAGACGAACAACGCCTTCTGAGAAACTCACCTTGGTCTTCGTGAAGTTTCGCAAATCGGACTGCGCGGAGCGCTCTTGCCGGCCGAATTGGCGGACGCTTACGTCCCGTCGCTCAATTCTGCACATCGGGTTGCGAAGTTGTCAGCTTCCGTGACAACGCCGATTGCGTCAACAAGATTGACGCTCGATCAAAGGAAGGAACCCCTCATGTCGCAAATCAGCCGCGACGCTCGCAAGACTTTGGACCTTCTTCGCTTGCGTGCTGATACCCCCGGCACAAAAAACAGAAACCACCTTAACAATGCTGGTGCTGCGCTGATGCCGAGCCCTGTTATTGAAGCGGTGGTTGGGTACCTAAGCCGGGAAGGCGAGATCGGCGGATACGAAGCCGCAGCTGAGTCCAACTCTCTACTGGAGGGGACATATGACAGCTTGGCTACATTCGTAAACTGTGGCCGCGACGAGATTGCGATATCTGAAAATGCGACGATCGCCTGGCAACGCGCCTTCTATTCCCTCTCTTTCCGACCTGGAGACCGGATCCTGACGGCAAGTGTCGAATTTGCAGCCAACTACATCGCCTTTCTGCAGGTTGCCAAACGCACCGGCGTATCGATCGAAGTCATTCCGAATGACGCTTCTGGGGTCCTCGATCCGGACGCACTGGCGAAAATGATCGATGATCGCGTTCGGTTGATAGCGGTTACCTGGATCCCGACCAACGGCGGGCTTATCAATCCAGCAGCAGCGATCGGTCGAATAGCGCGAAAAAACGGCATCCTCTATCTTCTCGACGCATGCCAAGCTGCGGGTCAAATCCCGATCGATGTCAACGCGCTCGGGTGCGACATCCTGACTGCTACCGGCAGGAAGTTTCTCCGAGCGCCACGCGGAACGGGATTCATGTACATGCGTAAATCACTCGTGGATAAGATCGAGCCAGCGATGATCGACCTCTATGGCGCGCCCTGGACTGGTCCGGATCGATACGAATTGCGCCCTGATGCCAGGCGTTTTGAAACATGGGAGAAGAACTGTTCGGTTCGTCTCGGCCTGCGGGCAGCAGTGGACTACGCGCTCGACATTGGGCTCGAAAATATCGAAGAGCGCTGCAATCACCTTTCGTCAAAGCTTCGCGAAGGCTTGCGGGGTATACGAGCCGTGTCCGTGCATGATCTCGGGAGGCCCCTTGCTTCCATCATCTCATTCACTGTCAACGACTGGGACTCGTCATCCGTCATGGCTTATCTGAATGGCAAGGGAATCAACGTCTCAGTTTCCCCTCCTTCTAGTACACCCGTCGACGCCTATACGCGACAACTCCCGCCCGTGGTGCGAGCGTCGCCACATTATTACAATACCGAGGAAGAGATCGATGCATTCCTGGAGGCGATTGCTAGTATCGCCTCGTAGCTGATTTGCTCGCCTGACGAACGAGCGGATCTTTTCAAAAGGCAAAGCAGTTGATGCGACCTTACATCAAGTCGTGACTGCATGCTAAGATCAAGCCCTAACTGTTCGGTCCTGTTAGGCAGATCATGGCAGGCGCATCTGCCAATCCCGCCCACGCAACGCCCTAAAGCAATGGCAAATGTTCATATAAGTCTCGCTTCAGAAGCCCGACATTTTCAAACTGCCGGCGAACCCATCCGCCTTGTTCCGTGGCGATACACCGATTTCCAATTGCAGGCGTGTTGAAGTCCCCGCTGCGTTAGCGGGTGATCTCCTTCAAGTTCCATCAATTCGCCGAAGCATGTGTTCAACGTTAATCGCGTGGAAGATAGAGCCGAGCTCGCTAAGCGGAGAATCGTATCGGATGTCGTCTATTGTGGCGATCAGGCGGTCAGCATCGATCAGTCCCAGTTCATGCAGCAGGCAACGACGGGATAATTGACTAGTGATCTCGCTAGCACCGATAATCAGCGAGCCGGTCAGATAGTGTTCGAAATTTTCTCTTATAGAAGCGCCGAAGAACCGTTTGGGATATCCAAGCCGTTCCAACATCCGGCGATGCAGCGCCTTTTCGTGCCTCCAGGCTAAAGGTAAACTCCGATAAAATCGTACGGCTTCCGGCTGGGCGAATGGGCTTATTGGCCATATGCCATGGCTCGCAAACAAAGGAGCCCGCGCGGCGTGTGCCTCCAGTACCGAAATCGGCAGAATAGGAAAGGGTGCCCGATCGCAGCTTGCTGCATAGTCGGGCAATCGGCTTTTGAGCACCAGTGTCATGGCGGAGGGAAGGATCGCAGGAAGGAATGCATCGCTAATATTACGAGCGAATTGCTCGTGATTTTGCTCGAAAGCATGGGCCATTAGCAACTCATCACCGCCTGTACCAGTTGCGACCGCCCGTGGGGCTGAGGCAGTTGCGAGCAACTTCAATAGTTGATGGAGAGGCCGCTGCAGATCGGCATTGTAGGGAGCTGGGACGTAGTCGCTACTCACCTCGAACCCACACGGAACCATTAGTATCGTGTCAACACGCAGCGTTTGATCGTGGAAGCCAAAATGCTCGATTGCTATTTCGCGCCTCGAAGTCTGTTGACTTCGAGCTGGCCCCTCGACCTCCAAGGCATAGGTTTGCAGGGCGTCAGGATGCTGCTCCGCCAAAATGGCGGCAACGACTGCCGAATCCAATCCTCCGCTGAATTCGCTAGCCGTGAGGGCGGGCGTGAGCGGCCAGCGACGCAGCAGGGCGTCGATCAAACGGCATGCTGCGGCGGCAACATCGGCCCCATCCACAAGCGGGGTCGGGATGAAATACGGTGCCGGAGGGGGATATTTCGTCTCGACGGCTCCCGTCCTGCTGATGCAAAGTGACGCGCGCTCCGTCAGCATGAAAACACAGCGAAACATCGTGGTTGTTGCATAGGGGAGCGTCCCGACAAGACGCAGGCCAGTTCGGTCCGTGTCGACGTCAGCGAGAGTCATGCCCGAATAAAAGTCCGCTATCGACCAGGAGAGATCAATGCGCTCACCGCTGACCTTCAGATAAAGTGGCGCAACACCTCCATGTCCGGCGCTGAAGGTCACCGTGCCGGAATGGCGATTGATCGAAATTGTCTGATAGTCCAATGGCCATTGCCCAAAAGCACAGAAATCATGTGCTCGTTCTATCGGCCAATCCCTGAGTGCCACAACCTGCCCATTCGCTTCGGCGGAACGCTCGCGGCAGATCAGGATGATTTGATCAGTGGTGTCCCAACGGAAGCTTTCGAGTAAAGGATGGTCCAGGATCTTGATAGAGATGTTGGGGTATGACGACGGGATCAGCGGTTCATCCACGCACTCGAGATGACCTCGGTCAATCGTTCCCTTGAACATGGGTGATCGCCTAGTTGATGAAAATCTAAAGGGGCAGTGACCGCCGCCTTGGCGACGGTCACACGGATGAGACTTAGACGTCGAGTTTGTCCATGTCGCCCGGTTTTCCCCCCTTGATCATGGCAGCAATTTCTGTGGTCGAAGGGGTCGGTCCGACGCGCGGCGCCTTAGCAAAAACGCTCAACTCGCCACCGATGAGTTTAACGGGCTTGCGGGTAGTTATCGTTTCCATGTTATGATTCTCCGTTGGTTGCTTTCCTCGCCGTTCCCCTAAAGGGGTGCCAGTGACGCGAGTGACTGAGTTACACTGACTGTCCCACGCCGTTCTAGGGTGGCATAGGCTGCGGAATCATTAGGCTACAATCGATCCGGGCGGCTACGTGACTGGCTCTCTGACCTAAGCATTGATTGCGATGTAGCACCGCTTGTGCAAAAGAATTCCAGGCGATGACTTGTGTGCGCTTATGAGCCGGACTGGCGGCGAATTGGTGACCAAAACTTCCTGAGCCGTAAGGTTCAAACATCGAGCGGAATTTCCTATGCTAGCTAGTTGCCTACAACGTCTGCGGGGCGGACGAGGGGATGACTTCGAGTGGCACGACTAATTCGTTTTCGAAAATGCTAGGCTCTGAGAGGATGTGTGTTTGCCACCCGTTGGCGCGCAAGGTGTTTATCAGCTTTGGGTGCGTCTCGCCGATAAGCGAGGTGATGCCAGCAACGCGGCAAAACTCCATCAACCCGATCATCAAAACACGCGATACTGGAACCCCGTCAATCTTTTCGTCACCGCTTGCAACCGCCCACCGCGTCCATTCGAAAACGTCGTGCGACCTTGGCCACTTTTGGCCCCGCATGATTTGCGGGTAGACGGTTGAAAGAAGATGTGGCTGCACCGTAGGAAGGAGCCGAGAATACCCGATCACCGTATCGTTCTTGAGAACGCTAAAATGAATAGCGCAATCGTGATCAAACTGATCTATTTCCCGTCTGTCACTCTTGCGTAATGCCTGCCACCCACGTCGCTCCACAAATTGCTGGTGTCGAAACCGCCAGATTTTCTCCATGATTACGGCGTTAGCCCGAGAGTCCCCAATGCAAATCTTCATCATCGCTTCCTGACCCCCGGGGATCACTATGCGCGATCTTTCTGTCCTTCAAAATGAGTAGAAATACTCATTTTCTGAGCTAGTGGATTGATCGCGACGAAAGATTCCGTCCTGAGATTCCCAACCGTTTCGGATTGTGCGACGGTTGGGGATGCGCACAGGGATCACATTTGACGTCACCGCCGCCGACCGTTCTCGGCTTGAAGCCATCATTGCTGCCCCAACGTCTCCGCAGAAGCATGTCTGGCGGGCCAAGATCATCTTGATGAGCGGCAACGGCCTGGGAACGGTCGCCATCATGCAGGCGACGGGAAAGTCCAAACCTTGCGTTTGGCGCTGGCAGGAGCGTTTCATGTCCGAGGGGGTCGATGGCCTGTTGCGCGACAAGAGCAGGCCTCCGGGCATGGCGCCTCTGGAGAGCGACGTGGTGGAGCAGGTCGTTGCGCTGACGCTGGAACCGCCTCGACAGGAGGCAACGCACTGGACCGTGCGTGCCACGGCAAATGCCGTTGGGATCGCGGCCTCTTCCGTCGTCAAGATCTGGCACGAGCATGGGCTGGCGCCGCATCGGTGGCGCAGTTTCAAACTCTCCAACGACAAGGCTTTTGCCGAGAAGCTTCACGATGTCGTCGGTCTCTACGTCTCGCCACCGGCCCACGCCATTGTCTTGTCCGTCGATGAGAAAAGCCAGATCCAGGCGCTCGACCGGACCCAACCGGGCTTGCCGCTCAAGAAGGGGCGCGCCGGCACAATGACCCACGATTACAAGCGCCACGGCACGACCACCCTGTTTGCCGCCCTCAATGTTCTCGACGGATCGGTCATCGGCCGAAACATGCAGCGCCACCGGCATCAGGAGTTTATTCGGTTCCTCAACGCCATTGAGGCGGAGCTGCCGAAAGATAAGGCGGTCCACGTCATTCTCGACAATTACGCGACGCATAAACAGCCGAAGGTCCGCGCCTGGCTGGCAAGGCATCCACGATGGACCTTCCACTTCGTCCCGATATCGTGCTCATGGCTCAATGCTGTCGAAGGCTTCTTCGCAAAACTGACACGCCGGCGGCTGAAGCACGGCGTTTTCCACTCCGTCGTTGACCTGCAGGCGGCCATCAACCGCTTCGTCAAAGAACACAACCACGAACCAAAGCCATTCATCTGGAAAGCAGACCCCGATGAGATCATCGCAGCCGTCAAACGTGGGCACCAAACGTTGGAATCAATCCACTAGGTCGCGGATGATTAACGTCGTCCGTCGCGCTACCATGGTTTGAAACCAAACAATCCCGCGCGGCATGGGAAATAGCGCGAACGGAAAGATCGGCCAAAACGGGCTTAAGAATGCCATCATCTCATACCGCTAGAGTAAATTTGCAGAGCATACGGTGTGCGTCAAAGACGCCTAAGGCTCGATCAAGCCGCCTCTCAGGCCGCTTTTCGTTGATGGGATCACGTTAGAAAACCATCTCGGCCGATGCTTATCCGCTACCGACCAAATAGGCTTCCACCGCTCTTACCGTCCCGGGTCTCGGGGGCATGCCTATGGGTTAGTGGCGGCCCGTCAGGGAGTATATCTACTCATTTACGTCACCTAGAAATGATTATAGCTGAATTCGTGTCTCCAATAACACTCGCCTCAGTTGGAGCTGGGCCAAGAAGCGGTCCAAACGATTGGATCAGTCCTGGCGTCAAGACAGAAAATCAGCGGAAAGGGAGAATCAAATGTCCTTGCATGTCAGCTACGTAGACAAGGAAATGACGGATCATGCCCGTGCATCACAGCCGGGAAGCGCGGCGCTTGCCCAAGGAACGCAATATTCGTTGTTGTTGAAGAATCAGTCGGCGCAACCTTGGACCTTCTATGTCTATCAAAAGATGCCTCAACCTGTTGCCAATGTCTTCTCCTTGGCATGGTTCTGCTCTCCGTATCAAATTCGGGTTGGCAATCAAATCAAGTTCACTTGGGAGCTCGCCTATAATTTCGTCTGGAGCGACACGGGACAACTGATTCCTGGCGTGGACTTTTTTGCCTCCGGGGTGGAGGACTGCAGCCCCAGCGGGAAAAACACCACTACTTTTTCATTAAGTGGTGGACCCGGCCTGACCGTACCGATCAAGGCGGATCCTGCAGGATCGCTGGTCATCAACGATGCTGGCAATGTACCAAACAATCGGTTCTCCGTGGGCATCGGCATGTCCGGAACAGGAACTTATGTTGTACAAGCGGGCACCAATCTGTTCCACACGTTCACGCCGACTCCGAGCTATTGGATTGCGGCGGGAACGAATGTGTCTATCGGCTCGGTGCTCAGTATCGACACGATCACCCAGACCAGTGAAGCCAAGTTTCCCTCTGCCGTCTTCAATCTCGTAGGCGTGCTCCACGAGGACAATACCTGGGATGTCAACCCGGCTTGATGGCGACGTGAATTGGCTTCAGCTCCGCCGGTCAGGTCAGAACTGATGCATGGGAGTGCCTCTTGTTGCTGATAAGTGGCACTCCTCACTCACACATCAATCTTGACCGAGGAACCAAAGATGTTTGCAGGGCCTCCAATCGGTGCGGTGTGTTCGTTTGCGGGGCAAGTTGCCCCTATCTCGAACTCGGTCAATACAATCTGGAGCAACGCATCCTGCGCGAGCTCTGGCGTGGCTGCGGGTACAAATGCGGAAGCTCCTATCTGCTACATCGAAGCCCAGGGATGGATGCTTTGCGACGGACGTTATCTTAGGGCAGCCGCCTATCCAGAACTCTACGCCGTTCTCGGCGGACTCTATGGAGAGCGGAATTCTACGGCCGATCTGGAATTTCGGATTCCAGACTACCGTGGGCTGTTCCTGCGCGGTTTCGATGCCGGTGCCGGTATGGACCCTGACGCGAAACGACGGCTAGATCCAACCGGCAATAATGTTGCGAATGTTGTTGGATCACTCCAATGCGATGCTATGCAAGTTCATGCGCATCCCTATGAGATAACGACGCCGGCGGGAATTTCGCAACAGGGCAGTGCCGCCGGAACCTCCATTTCAAGCAAATCGACAGGTTCACCAGAAAATCCGGCACGCACAGCTCTTGAGACGCGTCCCAAGAACGTGGCCGTGAACTACCTGATCAAGTTTCGGTAACTTGAAGGGGTCGCCGGTCCTTTCTTTCGATTCAGAGACATCGGTCCGGACGACATCTTGCCGGCCGGCAAAAGAGGAGAAGCTTAATGACTGCTACTTTGAGAGCTTTCGGGTGCCTAGCTGCTTTCGCCCTGACCGTCACCTTCGCGCAGGGAGTCGCGGCTGAGAAGCATCAAAAACGGAAGGTCGCGGCGAAGCCCGTAGAAACTGGCGTTGTGATCCGCGGCGTCACGCTTGCCGGCCCGGTTGGAAATCCGGGAACGTCAACCGGGAAAACATGCGACTTCAGCGGCGAGCCCGTGGATCCATCCGGACGTTTGGAGGGGGCAAGCGTCAACTGCAGGCCAAATGGCAACCGGGCGAATACATTGCCAGGGCTACCCGCGCGCTTTAACGCGTATTGCGTGATAAATGCGCCGGTCAAAAGTGCGCGGCTAATCCAAGCTGCCCGATCAGAAAATGCCAACCACTGCGATCTGTCGGGGATCACCCCAAAAGACGCGACGGGTCAATTCGGGGGGGCCGTCTGGCGGTAGGCGGTCATCGGACGATTTCTGAGGAAACAAATTCAAAGCACGTCCTCGCAGCCACCCAATGGATGCTGTCTGCTCGACCTACCGAAAACTGTGTTGCGCCTGTCTACCAATTCAGGCGCAGATTTAGCTCTGCATTTCAACGGGGCTACTATCTGATCATGATGGCTGTCGCGATCCAACAGGCCCGATCTTTGAAGTGGCCGAAAACTCCATATATTTCAGCGAATGATTCTGAGACGAAAGCTTTCGGCAATCATCTGAGGTGTATTAACCACATTGAGCTTTCGCTGGATGTTCAAAATGACATTTTGAATGGTTCGATGGGATCGTCCGAGAATCGTTGCGATCTCTATTGCTGTTTTGCCTGCGGCACACCAATGGATGATTTCGCGCTCTCGCGTTGTGATCATGGGTAACGCCTGAATTTTTCGACTGGCATCATTCCCAATTTGGGCGCGGAGCAAGCTGTGCGCGTAAGCCGCCATCAGATAGAGCGCGCTTCGGTCGCAGGTTGAGAGCTCTACCCTTTCCGTTCCAAAACTGACAATCGATTGAAACCCGGCGGCAGTGTGTAAAGGAACGCTAAAGCCGTCAATCAACTTGAATTCGCGTGCCTCATTCATGACACGACGGCTCTGCCGAGCGAGTTTTTGATCTCGCAGAGCTTCCGACCAAACAAATGCGTGATCACATGTCTTGCTAAGCTGCACTATGGGGTCGGCGTGGACATAGTTGTTTTCACGATAGCGATCAAACCACCCGGCTGACCAATTGCCCAAAACGAAATAGGGATCAATTCGCTCCGGAGGCGAGGGGATGCCGGATATCGCGAAATAACTAAACCCGAAATATTGTGAAATTTTTCCAAGTAAGAGTAACACATCGTCTTTGTTCTTTGCACTGGCTGACTCTGACAGGAAATCGAACACCACATTCGAGACCGCTGAGGATTCTTCCTTCACGACAACCTCCCGGTTCGGCGCAAGATTAACTTCGTCACATCTAAGCAGTGAGTGCCCAGTTCCGTGGGCGGCTAACCTCTGAAAACCATATTAGATAGCCTTGATACATACAACCAAAAAGCGCATCTCCAGGTCGAGTTGGTCGCCTGAATAAACGTGCGCGTCTTCGCCAGCGGGATCGTCGTCGGCAAACCGTTTGGCGCCACTCGTCTGAAAAACAATTCGAGCTGTCAATTTTTGCACGTGAGTCTGCACGCTCAAGCCGTCTGCTAGAACGAGCGGCGGAGCAATGTCGGCGAGACGAAGCGAAACTTACCGGCTTACCAGCTCCGGGCATGCGTCCGAATGAGTTTTGTGCACCAATCAATGAAAAGCCGTAGGGTGTGCGAGGCACTTCGTAGTGAACCCCTGGACTGATCGGCACCGCAGCCCTCGGCACCGGAACGCGACGAACTTTTTTCCCAGTTTGGTGCGCCCCCGTGCGGCAAGTAGCGGGAACCGGCCTGGCGCTCACGCGTAAGCTTGCGGTCGGTCGGGATCCACTAAGACTAGAATTTGTTTGTTGCTGCCGGCCACCTGGGGTCTTCGCCGACGCCGGCGATCATTTGCAGCCGCTAGGCAATGAAGCGATCCGCCAATGCTGCATTCCGGACAATGAACTACTCTTTGAAAAGACCCCGAGCGACAGGATCGGCTGGTCGTTCGCGTTGAACCGGGTAATTTGCGGCTTGGCGACACCCTCCGGGAGGCGGGCTCCGACCAACGCGACCCGATCTCGACTCCTGCGGCGCTTTTCGTGTCCACGTCGAGATTGAACACGCCTGCAACTGACTGCAAGCCGCTGGTGCACGTCGCGCTCGTGGACTCGCCTGCCATTCAAATAACGTGACAGCGCCGGCACCGCACCTCGCCCGCCGCTCAATCACCTTCGACCGTGGGACCGCCGCGGAGATTGGCTTGCGGCGTGGCCGCCAGTTGATCTGCATCAACGCCGCAACGGCAAATCAGACATAGGATCTCTCCGTCGCATCGGAGGAAGAGTCTATGCCCGCACACACCGTCACTCCCGTCAGCGACGACGACCTTTCCACTGCAGTTAGAATGCGCTTGGAACTGGAACTCGGACTGACGTACGATGTCGTGAAGGTGGCGGTCCTCAATGGCGAGGTGACCTTGCGCGGAAGGATGGCGTGTCCGTCGAAAAGGGAAGCAGCGAAGGTCACCGCGGGGAGCGTGCGCGGCGTGCGCAGAGTACTCAGCGACATTTCGACGGCATATTACATGGCCGGAAGCCCAGCCGATCGTTCGAAGGAAGGATGCGCATGGGCCTGTCGCAAATTTTGGCGCTTAACGGTATGTTGATTATGGGAATAGAGATGCCGCTCCGAAAGTTGTGGAGCGAGCCTATGATTCTGAATGCTATTGCCGAAAAGTTGAAGCGGCAATCGAAGGACGATTTCGATGGCCGGCATTTCGAGGCATGGCCGATCGTGCAGGCGGTTGCCTGGTATTTGGGTTATCCACTCAGCTATCGGGATCTTGAGGAGATGTTCCGGGAACGTGGCTTCGAGGTCGATCATAGCACCGTCAACCGTTAGGTTCTGGCCTACCGCCGATGATCGAAAAGCGGCATCTGCATTGCTGCTGTGAATTCCTTGGTCGTCGCGCATGCCATAGCTTGTATTCCTTCACGTGTTCGGTGCGGTTATGCCGCGCTGTGGATGGCGCCGGTCGCTCCCGCTGCCTCGCAATAGCTCTCAAGATTCGTGCCAAGCCGGCCGATTGAGCTGACGACAATTATTTGCTGCTATCTCAGCGACATGGGCGGAAAATACGAGATTGGGGGAGGAAGAATGCATGTCGCGGAGCCGACAAAGGTGACGACGATGACCGAGGTAACCTCGTGCCGCATCTGGTGCCCTGCATAACGTTCCCGTCCTGCTGCGCCATCGGAAACGGAATGACCAAAGACCAGGCTTACCAAAGTGCCTTTTACATTTTCAAGGCAGGCTCCGGCTCGTCGTCGCTAGGGTTTTTCGGAACAAAGCCCACGGTGAAGCCGAAGATCCTTCCGATCCTCTGCATGGTTTCCACCGTAGGATTCGCCTCACCACGTTCGATCTCAGCAATCTGGCGTCGGGTCATCTGAACTAGGTTCGCGAACTGCTCTTGGGTCAACCCCATGGTTCTCCGAATTTCGGATACTGCGAGCGGGTAGCGTAGAGCGCCTGCTTCCGCTCGCTCGATGAGGCGCTTTCTATAAGCGTTGATTTCTTCTCTGGTTGGCTTTCGCAACTTAGGCATGATCAAAGTCCATATTTGGCAGGCCGATCAAGCGACCTTACGATCTCCTCGCAGCGGCTCATCGCGATTGTCAGCACGTCATCATGCGCCCCAAGCTGTTTAGCCAAGCTAGGTGCGGCTTCTAGGTTGGTCGCGAATTCCGCCAGTTCGCTGATAAGCTTTCCGGCCAACGTCGTATCATCCGGAAAGATGGTTTCGGCGATCACATTCCAGTCCGGCATGTGGTCGCTATGGGTCTTAAGCATGACGCCCCATCGAGTTGAACGAGCGATGGTTTCCGGAGCTAGGCGCATTGGCGCGAAGTCGAACAAAGGCGAAAGACCAACTGTCTGGTCGGCCCCTTTCGATAAGGCTGTGTTTCGACCGTGGTTGTCGCTGTTGCCCAGCGCTTGATTGGCAACCTCACGCTTGATGTATTCCACGATGTCAGCAAAAGGATCGGACGCGACCGCCTTTAGAACGTCGATATACTGCTCATGGCGTCCAAGGTAGGCAAACTCAGCGATGTTTGCAGCCGAGACAATGCTTTCCTGGCCAAGGCGCAAGACGCTGTTGCCGACAATCCGCCGGTCGAAGCGTGGGATCACCAATACCCCATTTTTATGGCGTGAAGGCTCGTCAACATTCAGTCCAATTTGCTTGGCGATCACCGAATAGATCGCCTCGGTCGAAAGGATTGTCGCGTCGCGCTCGTTGCTGCTGCGAAGCAGTTTAACGATTACGTGCTCAACAGCGTCGGCATCATCGACCAACGGGTCTGGATAATAGAGCCCGTCCTTCGCCTTTGTCATTGCGACCTTGGGCCACACTCCCTGCAATCCGCTGGAGCCAGAGGCAATGATCGAGAAGTAGTCCACGATCTCGATGAACCGGTCGCTTCGGCCGAAGATTTCTTCTTCCGTTACGCCAACCTTAGCCAGACCGGCGACCCGCTCCGCGTCCAACTCCGCTGCCTGCTTTATCCGAACATTGCCAACGGGGCTTCCGGCTCCTCGCAGAAGCAATGGCAGCTCTGATGTCTTGGCATCCGGATCGATATTCAGCGCTTCTGCAAGGCGAATTCTTGCACGGCCGCTCGGCACAAGATCTAGAAGAAACGGAGGCCAAGTCTTCCGACGGTGGTTCTCAAGGTCGACTGGGTCAGCTACCGACACTGCACGCAAGTCTCGTGTGGTTTGATTGTTCTGAAGGTCTTCGCCGACGTTCTCCATCCAGTAGTCCAAGTCGTACGTGAGGACCGTCTCGCCGATGACGCCGAGATCGGGTTCCTTCATTTCGACCACTGCTCCGACGTGCCATTTGCCGCCGTGATAGATTTCAAGCTCCAAGTCCATAGCGCACCTTTTGGTGGTTCATATAGAGCTTAGTGCAGAAGCATGCAACCCTCAAAGTGGGTCATTATCTATTTAGGGCTAGGGAGAAGAGGTTAGTGAAAGAAGCGATGAAATTTCCATTTATCCGAACCGGAGGCGGCAGCTGCTCACCGCCATTTAAAATGGCCGCCGTCTGGATCAGAGGCGCCTTGGGACAAACGTTGCTTTCCTCGCGGTTACGATTGTTATCACTAAAGCTCAAAACTGGCACCCCAGCTCTTGATCGGCCAGTGATTGTCGGCCCCCTGGCCGACGTTGAAATGGAAACCGTTCAGCAGCTTCTCTCTGAAGAGCCACAGCGTCTCAGTGAATTGCTGCCGCGTCACCTCAAGGCCCAGATTGAAGGATGGCATCTTCTCCGACTTGACATGAATCGAGGCGGAAATCCACTTTGCAAACGCCCCGAACTATTCGGACAAACCGAGCCAGCTCTCTCATCGAAACAGCCAAGCTCAACGATGTCGAGCCACTGCCTTATCTCTCAGACGTCCTCACCAAGATCGTCAACGGGCATCCAAATAGCCAGATCGACGACCTGATGCCGTGGGCCTACGCCGCAAAGCACGAACTAAAAGCCGTGGCCTGAAAACAGCGCTTACCATAAAAGTCCGAACACGGCGATTCCCTGCTTGCTGATGCCGAGGGCTTGCGGGGGGAGGCGGACCATCCCGTTGGTGGTGGTGACCTCACGAGGCTCTCGCCGTGTGCCTGGCACCTGGATAACCATGACGCTTGCACGAACGAAGGAGACACGACTGTAGCATGGTCTTGTTCAGCGATAGCTCGGCGACGTTCGCCTCACCTTGACGTTCGCTCTTCCAAAATGGCGTAGACGCTTCACTTGCGAGAGCATCAGACCGGTATATTTTGCGCTAATTTAGAAGGTCGCGTTTAGAAGCTTATGCTTTGCGACAGACATCGGCGATCGGACTCCCCCTCTACCAAAATTGAGGACAATGCGATCTCCACTTCATTTCTTCCTGCACGGGTCGTAAGTCGCAGTTCCAGATGGCCCGATTAACCGAAATTCTCGACATCCAACTTGTGACATCGTCGTCACTTTTGTCGGCTTCGCGACATGCGTTCGTCTTCGCCCAATCCCGTATTTTCCGCCCACATAGCTGAAATAGCAGCAAATAATTGTTGGTCAGCTCAATCGGCCGGCTTGGCACGAATCTTGAGAGCTATTGCGAGGCAGCGGAGCGGCCTCCGCATCCGCATTGCTTCGAACACATGAAGGAACGCCAAGCAGCGCTGCGTCAGATCGCATTCTATGGAAAGGGCGGAATTGGCAAGTCCACTACCAAGATTGTCTCCGCCGCCGAAGCCGTCTCGATCATCCGCTCGGGCGATACACCTGCATGAGGCCAAGCCCTATCGCTCCCAATCGCGTGACAAGGGCGCCATGTCCTCCGTGCGGCCGCAACCAGCTGTGAAAAGCGCGATCGAACCACGCGAAGTAATTGGGATAAAGCACGATTCCGGCTGGGTCACAGTCCCCAAATGTGACCTTCTGGGACAAATTAGCTTGGTTCATTGTTTTGAACACGTACTATGCTCTGTCTCACATTGTCAAAGCCCCCTGGGAGGAGAAATATGGGACGTTCAACGATAGAGATCCTTGGTGGTGGACCTGCTGGGCTCTACACCGGAATTCTTTTGCGGCGTCTGCTGCCGCAGGTCAGGGTTCGGATCAGCGAACAAAATCCACAGGGAGCGACTTTCGGTTTCGGTGTTGTTTTTTCAGATCAGGCGCTGGATTTCCTGAAGGCGGACGATCCAGAAACGCTTAGCCTTGTCACGCCGCATATGGAGCGCTGGCAGAACATGACCCTCAACCTGCCCAAGGGCAGTGTTATCGTAGACGGGGTCGGTTTTTCCGCTATCGGTCGCCTGGAACTGATCGAGATCCTGCGTAAGCGGGCAGAAGCGCTTGGTGTCGAGTTTCGCTTTTCCCACATCGTGGAGTCGCTCGACGAACTCAAAGCGGATCTGATCGTCGGCGCGGACGGGGTGAATTCCCTCGTGCGACGGTCCCTTGGATCAGAATTTGCGCCGCATTTGGAGGTCTTGGGCAATCACTTCGCGTGGTTCGGCACGACCCGCCCGTTCGACACCCTGACCCAGAGCTTCGTCGAGACGGAGCATGGCCCGCTCAACGCGCACCACTACCGCTTTTCACCGGATCGCAGCACATTCATCGTCGAATGTGACGACGACACCTTCAAAGCTTGGAATTTCAGTGCCCTCGGTGAAGAAGGAAGTGCTCGGCTCTGCGGGGAGATTTTCCGCGATGTTCTCCAAGGCGCCCCGCTTATCACGAACAAGTCGATGTGGCGGCAGTTCCCCCGTCTATGGTGCGACAAATGGGTAGCGGGGCGGCATGTGCTGTTGGGCGACGCCGCGCATACGGCGCATTTTTCGATCGGTTCGGGCACGCGTTTGGCAATGGAGGATGCCATCGCCCTGGTCAGCGCTCTCGCGGCCCATGAGGACGTGGACGCAGCGCTAGCAGCCTATCAGGCGGAGAGGTCCCCCATTGCGAGGAAAATTGTCAACGCCGCGAATACATCTGCGAACTGGTATGACGGCTTTGCTTCGAAGATGAGGATGGAGCCCCTGGATTTTGCCTTCGACTACATGACACGTTCGGGCCGGGTGGACATGAACCGACTGCGCAAAATCACGCCGCAATTCATGGCCCGCTATGACGCATCGAAGGCGAATGAGGGACGGAAGATCAGCGACCCGGTTGGCGACGACGTTCCGGGAGCGGTCGAAATCGGCTTCGATAAGACAGCACATCCGAACTGCTCGTCTATTCTGTGGGACAATCTCGCCCGCAATCCCGACAAGCTCGCTGTGATCGGTCCCCTGGGATCGCTGACTTATGCGGAGCTTGTGGCCGAGGCCTCGCGCTGGGGGAATGCCTTCATCGCCGCTGGTCTGCAGCGTGGGGAGCGCATCCCTTTGTTCCTCGATGATACGCCCGCCTGTCCGACAGCTTTCTTTGGGGCCGTGCGGGCAGGTTTTGTCCCCGTTCTTTTGAACATTCAGACGATGCCCGATACGCTTAACTTTTACCTTAAGGACACCGGAGCTCGCATCGCGCTCTGCGAGGCGGCGTTGGCGGACAAATTCGGGGCGGAGGTTCTCGATGGGACAGCTGTCGCTCAGGTAGTGACTGTCAACGGCGTCGCTGACGGCACAGAGAGGATTGCTGCGGCTACCTTTCTGAACGGCCAGCCGGATGAACTGGGCTGCGCCGATACGGGTCCAGACGATATGGCCTTCTGGATGTACTCCTCGGGCTCTACGGGCCGTCCGAAGGGCATTGTCCATCTCCACCATGATATGGCCTATACTCAAGCGTCGTTCGGTAAGCATGTCCTTAAATTGAATAAAGAAGATATCTGTTTTTCGGCGCCGAAGATTTATTTCGCCTACGGGTTCGGGAACTCGTTTACTTTCCCCTTCTCAATTGGCGCAACGACGTTGCTGATGGCCGGGCAACCGTTGCCTGAGGCCGTGCTGGACATGGTCGAAACGTTCAAACCAACCGTACTTTTTGGGTTGCCGACCCTCTACACTGCTCTAGTTCGCGCAAATTCAGCCAAGACAAGGGATCTCTCGTCGCTGCGGCAATCGATGTCGGCGGCCGAAATCCTCTCGGAAGACGTCTACAATGCCTGGAAACATCTTACCGGGCACGGTCCGACCGAAGGGCTGGGTTCGACCGAGCTTTTACACATCTATCTTTCCAACCAACTCGACGATCACCGTATCGGTGCCGCCGGTGCGCGCGTTCCCGGCTACGAAATCAGGCTCGTCACGCCGGATGGTGAGCCGGTCGAACCGGGCGAGGAGGGCGCAATGCTCATCCGCGGTCATTCTTCCGCGCCTTGCTATTGGAACCGCGCGGACAAGACGAGCGAGACGATGCGTGGAGACTGGATGGCCACCGGAGACCGTTTCGTCGAGCGGGATGGTTATTACTACTTTCTCGGTCGCACCGACGATTTGATCAAGGTCTCTGGGCAATGGGTCTGGCCGATGGAGGTTGAACGCTGCCTCAACGAACATCCCGACGTGCATGAGTGCGCTGTCCTCGCACATGAATTGGAGGATCGCCGTATGACATTGCGGGCCGTGGTGAAATTGCGCGATGGCGCGGTGCATGGCGATGCGCAAACCCGCATCCTGCGCGACTACGTGAAATCGACTCTGATGCGCTACAAATACCCACGCATCATTCAGTATGTCGCCGAACTGCCGAAGACCGGAACAGGCAAGATCGACCGGCAATCATTGTTAAAATTGCCGGTCCCCGTGGATTGAACGGGCCTGCGGCCCGACCCGCCTCCTTCTTCACCAAGCCCGCCGATGCGGTCGTTGGGGACGGCGAAACCGTGGCCTATCCGCCAGAGACGGAGAATTTCCACTATGAGGCGGAGCTCGTGGTCGCCATCGGCAAGACGGGGAGAGACATACTGGAGGAGGATGCCCTGTCCCACATCTGGGGCTACGCTGTGGGCAATGACCTGACCCGCCGCGACCTTCAGCTGAAAGCACGCGATCAGGGGCGACCTTGGAACTGGCGGAAGGCATTCGGCCGTTCCGCATTGATCGGACCCTGTGCACAAGGCGAGCGTGGTCGGCCATCCGGCAAAAGGCGCCATTCGCCTCATGGTGAACGGCGAGGTGAGACAGGACGCCGATCTCTCCGAATTGATCTGGTCTGTTCCCGAAACTATCTCGATCTTGTCCCGGTCGATGACGCTAAAGCCCGGCGACTTGATCATGACCGGCACGTCGGCCGGCGTCGGAGCCATGGTGGCAGGTGATGTCTGTGTTGTTTCTATCGAGGGTCTTAGGACCCTGACGACGACGATCATTGGCGAAATGCCGGCCAAACTTCTCCGCCCAAAGCCTCACGGTCTGGTGAGAAACGATAACGCCACGGGCTGCCAGCATATCCTCGACCCTGCGCAGACTGAGCGGAAACCGGAGATAGAGCCACACCGCATGGGCAATCACTTCTGCAGGAAATCGATGGCCACGGTAAAGTGCATCACGGGCAAGGTTTGTCATACCGCCAGATCCCACATTTTGATCGATGCCCGGTTAACGTGACGGTACCGCACCTCGACCTCTGCTACGAAATTGGCGATGGCCGCGGCTTCTATAAGCTGGTGGGTGTTCGGCGGCGGGACGATTCTGTCGCCGAAGTCTAAACCGACGCTTTTCACGTCCGAGGACATCGGGCCACAATCACGCAACTGCGCACAGCAAAGTACGTTCAGGGACAATAACGAACCGGCTAACCTTTTGTGACGTCGCTTAGGAAGTTGTCAATTTCGTCGATCGGCTGCGGTCCGGGATCGGAAGGTAACTTGGCGCCCCTGGCAAGCGCACGCCGCTTGAGTTCGGAAGCTTGTTCTCGCAGGAACCCAAGATACCGCTCCCGAACCTCTTGCATTTCAATCTCGCCGGCAATCCATTGTTCGATCCATACGAGGAAACGCGGATCCTCCTCCGTCGGCAATCCCGCGCGACGGAGACGATCAAAGGCTTTTTGCGCGGCAAGGCGTCGTTGTTCGCTCTTCATAACCTTTGCTAATATCCGATTCGGCAAAAGAAAACGTGGCCGACATCTCCGGCGAACCGTAAGCGAAAATCCGCCTACGCCGAACACATTCTGATATGCATCCGTTGCACCCCCTTCCGTGAAGACCTCGTGTGTTGGTCGAAAAGAGCTGGGATCATTGCGAAGTCAATTCGATCGCCGCCAAAACGAAAACCAGGTATTCCACTTTGGGCAGATCGCCAAAACGGCCGCCGGTGTCGTCCGTTTCAGTATCGGAGCTTGATCGGACCCTGGCCCTCTACCGTAACTAATATCTCCGATTCAGAACACGATCAGGCTTTTTGGATCACGCTTTCGCTGCGGGCGCAGACTTCAGAGCTACCGCAGGTTCGCATCGCCGCGTTTCTTCCAAGCAAAAACGCGTCGCGCGTCCGCGAAGACGTCTCATAATATGACCTCTGGATTTGGCGCTTATGCGCCGCCAAAACGGCGAAGCATGGAATTGAGCCTATCGTTCTCCTCACGGAACTTCACGAGCATGAGCCGTTTCAGATGGCGATTTCAGCTTCAAGAGCAGCCAGCTCTTCCTCCGGCCGTCCTGATGATGCGGCAGCGTTAAGTTTACAGTGTCCGCCGAGCCGTTCGGGCAGGTCACCCAGCGACCGCCGGAACGGGCCATCCACAACAGCGAGTCCAGGAACAGCCGGTTGTTCGTGCGCGGGCCGCGTTTGCCCTTCGCGCCGCCCGACAAACAATCCTTGATCCGTTCCCACTGGTCATCCCGAAGCGCATCACAATCCACGGCCGATCTCCAAAAGTCGGCCTTGAATCTGATTTGCGCCTCCGGCGGAATCCCAAATCGTTAAATCGTCACCACGACCTAATTCGGTCGAAGCGTTTTGGTCGCAATCAGCATTACGAGATCTTCTGAGGCATCTGCGAGCGCCAGTGCCAATTCCGCAGCCGACCATCCACGTTTCTGCAAACTGACGAGCATTTCCACCATCGCGACTTCGACTTCTCGTCTGCAGCTCGAAATCGGCTTCAATTCGATATGTTTCTCATTACGTGCCGTGGTCATCTTAGCCTCCGCTCTGCCATATGAAAGGCAGCGTCAACAATTTCGACAATGGGTGGATATGGTAGGGGTTGCATGCAAGCCTCGAGCCATTACGCATCGACACAGATTGCCTCGGCTGCGCGCAACCCCTCGCGCGCCATTATTTGCCGATGTCCGGCATCAGGAGCGTCTCGCATGAATCTGCACGATAGGTGGTGGAATTCTTCCCGGCGCCTGAGCGGGTGCACGCAGAATGATTCCTGTAGTAAGCTAACGCTTGCGCAAAGCGCGCAAGAACAATTCTCCGATAGTTCACGACCTATCCTCCTATTTTGCATGTTTTGTTTTGAATAAATATCGTTTTATGTTGCCGGCGCCTCGAAACTACATTGCACCGGCAGCTTCGTATTTTTAGAATTTCCGAACTTCCTTCGGAATTAACCACTACTCATTTAGATATATGAACAGGACGCAATTGTCGTTATCGCCGCATCCTGAAAATTATCGCTCCGTCCATTTCTGCTCGCCAGGGAATATGATAAGTAGCTTATGCACGTAAAGCTTTAGCCAATTCGGCTTTTGTAAGATGGCTGCGCGGTTCAGCCGCGAAAACGATTGTTTGCTTCAGTTTCAGCAGCCCGGATCGGCTTATGCGCTGGAGGAATTGGATGGTTACGGAGCTGGAGATGACCCCCGCTGCGGGACAGGAATGATCGGCGCACCTGGAGCGGCGGCACTGGTGCCCTTGCGATTTTCGACGCATAACCTGCCACCGAAAGAACAGTTCCAGTCCTGGCGATCACATATGGCTCCGCTTGTGGATGTTCATCTGCCGGATGGAAAACAGAGGGCGACGGTGTTCTTGCGGAACAGACCGGATGGCATCTCGGCGATATCCTCATCGTTCAGCAGCGCGCGCAGGCATGCAGCTATATTCGCGATCAGGCCATGCTGCGATCGAGCCCAATCGATCACTGGAACGTCGGCGTAATGCGCAGCGGCTGGGCGTGGACCGAGGCCAAACGGCATGTAACGGCGACCGGCCCAGGTGAGGTATTTTCAGGTCTCTTGTTATCCTTACCGCGGGCGGATGACCGATTCAGTCGCTGTGTTCGTCTTCTTGCCGTATGAACTGTTGACCCGTGATGCGAGTCTTCTGCAGAGTGCCAACAACATCGCCCTCTCGGGTAGCTTGGCTGAATTGCTCGTCAGCTATATCAACGGCCTGGAAGCGAACCTGGGCAATTTGACGGTGGAGGGGGTGCCGCGGTACTGTCACATTGATTGAGCGGTAAGGAAATTGAGGTAGCAGCGCACCCATGACCGTGAGTGCACCGACCTACAAGAACCACCGCTATCCGATCGAAATCGTAGCCCGTGCTGTCTGGCTCTACTTTCGCTTTAATCTGAGCCTGCGCGATGTCGAGGAAATGCCGCTCGATCGCGGGATCGTCGTTTCTTACGAGACCATCCGCCGATGGTGCCGAAAGCATGGCCTTGATTATGCGCGCTGCATACGCCGCAAGGCGCCGACGAAAGGCGATGTCTGGCACCTCGAGGAAGTCGTGGTGCGCATCAACGGTCAGAAATACTGGTTGTGGAGAGCGGTTGATCAGGACGGATATGTGCTCGACGAGATCGTCCAGACGCGCCGCAACACCAAGGCGGCGAAGCGCCTGCTGACGCGACTTCTGAAGAAACAGGGCATGCCGCCAAAGCGTATGATCACCGACAAATTGCGCTCCTACGGGGCGGCCAAACGCTAGGTCATGCCGAACGTGGAACACCGCTCGCATAAAGGCTTGAACAACCGGGCGGAGTTTCTCACCTGCCGTTGAGAAAACTGGAGCGAACGCGACAGGGTTTCCGGTCGGTTGGCTCATTGCAACATTTCGTGTCGATCTTCTCCGCCGTCCGAAACCTCTTCGTCCCATACCAGACCAACCGCTCCGCAGCACAAATTCGAACCCATCGCCGCCGGGCAATGGCCGCGGGGGAAGCCGTGAGTGCACGGCCTGCCTGAAAAGCGCAGGCTCGGCCTCACGTGGCCACATTCAAACAACGTGACAACGCAGGATCCCGATATCGATGTTTGATGAAATCGTCATTCCACCAGAGCGTGGGGATGACACCGAGCCAGACCTTGGCAGGCGTTAGTCGATGCAGATATGTCACCATGGCATCGATCCAGTTCTTGTAAGACAAACGGAAGTGGCATTAGCCTTTAGAATCAGGACCCGGAAGAGGCGGAATTTTCGGCGGAAAGGCCCAGGAGCCGAAACCGGGTGCCTTGGCGCCTGCGGGGTGGGCACCGATAGCTTTCCAGAGCAAACCCTCGACATAAGCATCGGGAGAGACGACGAAAGTGGTATCCTCGGGCTTGGGGCCAAAGCGCTCCGTCCACATGGAGGGCAGCGAGAACCACGTGCCGGAATACCAGAGCTTGATCAGTGCGCGGGCTACGTCTCCCAGCAATTCATTGCCCAGAATGGTCGTGCGCACCGCCTTGAGGCGGGCCTCGTCTGGCGGCTGGGGCAAGGTGACGAAGGCGGTGAGCAGCGTGTCGGCGACCTCGCTCCCGACCACCTTGTCGAGCGTGTCGAGATAGAGTTCCGCCAGGCCCGTTCCCAAAAGATCGAAGCGGGAAAAGGCCGTCAATTCGACAGAAAGGTCGAGAAATGCATCGAAACGGCTGTTCATGCGATCACCTCCGCCTGCCTGGTGACAGCTGCCTGTTTGGCACTGTGGGGAATCTCGTAGGTGGGGCTGCTGTACTTACCGGGATGGCCCGGCAGGGGATTGCGGATCAGTTCAACGATTATATTGCGGAATTCGAACATGATCGGAACGGCTTCCAGCAGCAAGCTCGGCTGGCCATTATAGGCACGCGTCAAAAGCTCCAGAAACTCGCCATAACATGTATTGAAGGCGGTCGCCGCCTCACGCAATTCCGAGCCTTCGGATATTTCCGCCACCTTGAGGTTCGGTTTGATGGGATAAGCACCTTCCCAGTCGACCTGCAAATGCGGACCCGTGGGGTGGTCCGGCTGATCACCTTTCTGGTAATAGCGGCCTTTGACCAGCTCATCGAAACGATAGTAATGGGCCAGTTCGTGCTCGTCATCGTCGTAGATACCGCCACCGTCACCTTCGCCCTGTTCCATGATGAGCTCTATGGCTTCGAGGGCGCTTTTCAGATCGGTCACAGGAAACAACTCACCGCCGCCGGAATAATAATATTCCGAGGTAATCTGGCGAAACTTGTCGCCGATAAAAATCGTTGTGCCCGCCCGGCGCGCTTCGGCTTCTAAGTATTTGATGCTGTCTGCGATTGCAGAATAGAACTCGCCAATACTGTAAAAATGGAGATCTTCGTGCCTCGGATCACTACCAAGCGCTGTGATATGCGGGGAGTTTTTGCGTTGTATCAGGCCCTTGCCAGCGAGATGTTCGGGGCGCCGGGCCGGCCGCTCGATTTTCAAGAAAGTCGCCAGCGCTTCACGGCTGAAAGCCTGGATGCTGACCTTAAAGTCGGTCTCGCCGTCAGGGAGCGAGGCGGGATAGTTAACCGCGAAATCTGGCCTAGTAAGATCCGGCGTGCCACCGATGGCATTGAGGATATTGGCCGCAATGGTCAAATGCAGCATTTCTTCCAAGACGATCACGCGAAGAACCTGGGTCGCATCCTGGTTGACGCCGGGCTTGATCGAGTAAAGCGCCGTCAGATACGGCGGAATCGTCGCATGTTCGAGCTGCATCGCACGGTGGAGAAACTCTTTCAGCTCATCGAGCGTCTTAATACTGGAGGAATCCATGCTCAAGCTCCGTGAAAGATAAGTTGGGTGCACAGGTCGGCTCGTGTCGCTTGCATCGAGCCAATCGGTTCGTTCCGCGCAACGGATGCCGGTCGTCGTTCAATGCAGAGACTTCAGAATGTCGCGGCCGCTTCGGAAGCACATGGCGGCCAGCGTCAAGGTGACATTGGCCGTGCCGATCGTCGGCATGCTGCCGCCGCCCACGAGATAGAGGTTTTCGTGGTCCCAGCTGCGCTGGTTCTTGTCCACGACGGAATTGGTCTTCGTCGTTCCCATGATGTGGGTGCCGGCCAGATGATTGCCGCCGCGGATCGCATAGCCTTGCCCCTCATAGGCCACATAGCCGAAATCGCTGGGGTCGTAATGGGTATGATCCTGCGCGCCCAGACGCGCAAAGACGGTGCGCGCAAACTGGCGGCCATAGGCGGCACCCTTCATGGTATATTCCGGAACCGTGAAGGACAGGATGGGCCGCATGTTGCCCAGAGCATCGGTATATTGCGGATCCACCGCGATGCGGTTGCTTTCGACGGGCATGACCTCGATCATGAATGCCAGCAGCAACTGCCGCGAAACTTGGTCGATCATGCCGCGCCGAAGATCCGCCCCGTAGAGGTTGCGAGCATCCACAAGTTCGAGAAGGTCGGTGGTCGGCGCACCCGTGGCCCAACCCCAGCCGTCGTTATGAATATCGATGGCGAAGGCGGCCTGCCTTTCCCGGAAAGGGCCGTCCCGCAGGTCCACGATACCGCCCGTCGAACTGGTTCCGCGCATCGTGCCGCAGATTTCCGGCATCAGCGCCCAGTTCAGCAGATAGGCGTGGTCCATCAGATTGCGCCCGACAAGACCGCTGGTGCTGCGCAGGCCGGAGGCCAGCATAAGACGCGCCGTTTCGATGGCGCCTGCCGCAAGCACGAAAACCTTGCCCTTCACGGTGATGGTCTCGTGGGCCGGTGAGGCCGGGTCCTTGTAAATCTTGACCTCGAGAGAGCGGACTTTCCCGCTATCCGGATCGATGTTGACCTTCGATGCGACCGCCTGCGGCAACAGTTCGACAAGCCGCTCGTCCCTTTTTCCGTTTACCGCGAACGCCTTGGCAAGCGTTTTGCCGGAGTGGTAGCGCGCTTGCACGGGACAGAGCGGTACGCAATTGGTGTTGCCCTGGCAACGACCGCCCTCTTCGACCTGATGCGTATCGACGGCGCCGATGGGACGGTAGCCCTTCCCACCGTCATAGGCCGGGTTTGGTATGCTGTTGCGCCCCTGCGGATAGGGCCTGACCTTCAGGGGATAGGTCTTGTCGTAAAGTTCGACACGGGTGCCTTCGATGCCCTTGTTGACCTGCTGATCCAGATAGGAAAGCGGCAGGCCGCGCATGGGAAAGACATAGTCGCCCGGGAAGGTCTGCCCCAGATATTGCTGATCTTCGACATTGGCCGATACGCCGATTTCCCGCTCGGCCAGGCGGTAATCATCCTCGATTTCCTCAAAGCTCAGCGGCCAGTCCAACCCTTGGCCGAAAATGGTGCGCGTCTTGAAATCCGAGCGAAGCAGGCGGGGCGTTTTCGCCTCCCAGTGCATGGTCGTTCCGCCGAAAATACGGTTATATGTCGTATCGCTGACATAAGGGCCGGATTGAACGATATAGGTCGAGCTATCGGTTTCCCCCGCCTGCAGCTTGCGAAGCTGCGGGCTGCGGGGCATGGCCGCGTTCGCATTCAGCGGAAAGGGCGACTGGTTGTCCTTGGAGGCTGCCGAATAGAAAGTCGTCAGCAGATCGTCATAGCCTGCCAACGTGCTGTTGGCACCGGTTCCAGCTTCAACGATAAGGACACGCTTGCCCGCCTCCGCAGCCTGCTTGGCAATGATTGCTCCGGAAATGCCGCTGCCGACGATCACGATATCGTAGTCGTCAGACGCTGCGACGGTTTCGGCATCGGCTTTTATCGCGGATTCGAGGGGAAAAAGCACTTTGGTCCTCCATTATTCCCGGAAAGCCGCATCAGGCTTTGCGGATCATGCGGTTCTGGACTCAATCGAGATTTCAGGCCGTCCGGCCTGAATCGTCATGATTTCGGGCCGCGGGAGTTTCGGGGTTTGGACTTGGCGGCCGGGGCGGCGGCGGAGCGGGCTCTGACTGCCGAGAGAAAAGAGGCGTAGCTCCAGGTCAGATTCCGGACGCTTTTCTCATAGCCAACGGTTCCATCGAACTGTTCGCTCAGTTCATAGTGATCGCTGTGATAGACGATGGCGCGCAGCATGACGTCAGACGAAGCCCGCAAGGCAGCTGACGCGTCTGCGGCGCTGCTGGATGCACCAAGTCCCAGTTCCGCGAAGAAGGGTTCGGAGAACTGATCGAGGGGGATGGCGCCGTTGGCCTCGATGGCATTGGCAAGCCGATATTGAAACTCGGCGAAGTTGGCAGTGCATAGAGCCCAGGGATGCCCGCCGACCACCGGAGCCGCCACGTCGCCATCGTAATGGTCGCCTGGATAGCGCCCGAAGAGTGGTCCGAGCCCTTTGGCCGCGTCGGCGCCATTGATCGGGTAATAGTTCGAAGACGAAGGATCGGCCCACTGGTGCCGCAGGATGGCGGCCGTTGCCAGAAGCTTGGTATCGGTCGGCTCGATCCCGCCATAGCAGACCGAAGAGACGATATCGATGTTCGCGTCGTAACCGGCTTGCTCAGCGGCATCCAGAATGCTCACATAGAGCTGCCCGTTCCAGTGGGTGGCCAGCTGGCTTTCCAGCCAGGAGATGGCATCGGCCACCCCCGCAGGCACCGCAATGCCGATCGTGTTTGTGGAAATTTCCCGGAAAAAGCGCAGCTGTACGGCTCTTGCGAAAAAAGAATAGCCCTCATATTCCTCCCAGAGATTTGTGGTCTTGTTCTGGTAAACTTCGAGAAGATACGAGAGGTTAGTCTCGACCAATTGTTTGGCGATCGTCTGCGTGGCACCATCCAGCCGATCGAACAAGGTCAGGATTGCAATTGACTGAATGGCTGGCCCGTCATTCTGCTCCGACCACGGACGAACCTCTCCGCTGATAGTGAAGCAGGCATGGCCGAGCGTTACGCTCGCGGATTTCTTCGCATTCGTCTGACAGCGCGCGGCGAAGTTCACGTAGTCGATGAGAGACGGCACACCTCCACCGGAAACGGGCGGCAAGTCGGCAAGCGCGGTCTCGATGGCCGTGATCGCTCCATCGCGGACCCAGTTGAAAACATAATCCTGGTCGACACCCGGTGTGTTCGCTGGATAGGAGGGTGCGGCGATGACGCAGCCCGGGACCGAAAAGGCGCCCGGCGACACCGGGTCGTTGATGACATAGCCATCGCTTGTGATGTTGCGCATCATCAGAAGGGAAAAATAGCGCGACAACGCAACCAAGTCGGTCTGCGCGAAGGCAGGTGTCGGAGTAACTACAGGCGCAAGAGCGCCGATAGCCACGCCTGTACTGGTCACATCCGCAACTGTCGGTGGCTGACTCCAAAACGCTGCTGTCATCGGCTGACTCCACAATTGATTGAAATTTGGCGGGACAAGACGCCGCTAGACTAGCTATATTCGTGATGTCGTAAATAAGTACTATTGCTCAGTTTGTTGCCGTTTCCGATGAGGTCGTCCTTTGTTTCGAGATGATTGCGCCGCCGGCTCCCGGATGGGCGTTGTCACGTTGTTTGAATGTGGCCACGTGAGGCCGAGCCTGCGCTTTTCAGGCAGGCCGTGCCCTGCTCTCCTTCTGGTATCGACATGGGCTTTGCTGAAGGGCGTAGCACAGCCAAATTGTGCTCAATGCCACAATAATGATATCGATGACGCAGCCAACGAGCTCAGGTAGCAGGATGATGTTAGGCTGGCCGCCGAAGAGATAAAAGCAATTGAAGGACAACCATGCAGCGGCTGTGAGGCAGTGATGAATAGTCAATTTTTCTGACATGCTGTTGTCGCGCGAGCGCCATTGGCGGTAAAGTTTCTCAAGTCCGCGGCCCACACCAGGTGACAATGTGCAGGCGATAGCGAGCGTGAGAGGGGCAGCGCAAACCTTGGGTATGGGCAAAGCCTGACCAAAGAGATAAAAGCCGGATTGAAGCAGTTTTTCCCATATGCCCTCTTCATGCGTCCATACACCAGAAAAGTAATAGCCCCAGTTGCCGGCATAGAGATAATAGTACCCATAAAAACCGATAATAAGACCGAAGAACATATAGTAGACATTCCGGCGCTGTGGATCGAGCACGACGCTCCAGTAAGCGCGCTGCAGGTCGATGTCGCCGCAATTGCTCATACAGCCCACACATGCGCCTATGTCACCTTCAGCAGTTGCCTTCCGGCACATAGACTGAGGCAGCTTGGGGCGTAAAAAATGGGGGTGGCTCTCGAAGATTCCTCCAGGTTCGGTGTAGATTTTCTGAACGACATTCGCCGGACAAAAATAGTTGCACCAAGTCTTACCGCCCCACAGAAAACCGGTCAGCAACGCAGCGCCGATGATCGACAGCGATGCGATGGCCATGGCCTTGCGATCCGAATTAATGACGAGGATTCGGGCCACGATACCAATGAACAGCAGGCCAAACTGCACATACCAACTGTTGCGGGCTAGCCAGCTCTGTTGGCCGATCACTGGCAGCGTCTTGCGAATGGTGCCGGTGCGACGCTCCTCTTTACTGCGATAACGACGCAAGCCAACCAGCCCGGGTATCTGGGAGGCAAGCGATAAGGGGCACACCCGGCGCCAGGCCTCGTGCCCGAATACCATGAGGAACAACGGCATGATCGGTAAAAGGATGGTCCAGAAGACGCGCGTGCCGAGGGCATACGGCTCAACAGGAAGCTCCACGCCCTGCACGATGGCAGCATGATGGGCGATGCTCAAAGGACTGCTTCCGTTGCCAGCCTCCGTCAGACCAAAGGAATAAGGATCCCAAAAAAGAGACATAATCAGGGTGAGCCACGCAATGAGCAATAGGCTCCGCACACTCAGCATTTTCCTCTCAGCCACCGATGAAAGCATCAAGCGCTCCCCGCTTTTCTCGCAATTGCCAATGTTCAACTTAAGAAAATCCGCAACTCGCTGGCACAGCGCGCGGCCAGCCTGCATCGAGCCTTGGGACTCGGTTGAAATGTGCATCCCAACCAGAGAAAAAGTGAGCTTACAGAAGAGCGGCCGGCCGCCAACCCTCGGCGCATAGGGGTGTTGCGATTATGCATGTTGAACGATTCGCCTCAAACATAAATCAGATGCACGCAAAGAGTCGCGGACAGAGCTGCTGCTGCTTGGCCACCGTTTGACTGACATAGAAGATCAATCTGGGAGGGACCACGTTCCGGACGCATGTAATCGCCCCAAGTCTTTTTTTCATATTCTGCCGGCCACCGCGAAGGGCGCACAGTGCCGCCGAGATAAAGGTTTTGGCATCCGTCATTCAAATCGCTCCTATCAAAACAATGGATTTCACTAATTCGCTCTTAGAAAACATAAGGGCTGCTGGCGGCGCCGGCCGCCTCATAAGGAGTATTTACGATGAAGATCGAACGCACTGATAACAGCCCCTTTATTTTCGGATCCGATCACGATGACACAATCGATGGAAGCAAGTTCAATGACTGGATTAAAGCCGGCGGCGGCGATGATTTGATTCGGGCTGATGGCGGCATTGACTTTATCGAGGCCGGTCCCGGCCATGACATTGTCTGGGCCGGGGATGGCTCAGACTCAATCCGTGCTGGTGAAGGTAACGACCTCGTGTATAGCGACGCCACCTCCGCCTCCAAACCCTTCGGCGAGCACCGCGTAATACCACATAGCGGCGAGGGCGACGATCGGATCGACGCCGGCCCCGGGAAGGATATCCTGGTTGCTGGTGACGGCGCAGATGTTTTGACTGGCGGCGAAGACGGCGACGCCTTCGTGTTTCGGTTCCACGACCCTATGGTTGGAACAACACACTGCTATACGACTGTGACGGATTTTGATCCGGAGCAGGACCGTTTTGTCCTGGACGCCGCAGATTTCGGTGGTGATAGGAATGTGTTTGGCGCGAATTTCATCAACCATTCCAAGGGTTTCCCGGGCGAATTTGTGGACACTTTCTACAATGGCGAGGCCGCGAACGCGCACGGTGAGCACGTCGTGGTAATCACTGATCGAGGGTTCACGTCTAGCTCTGCCGCCGCGACCGCTATTCACGGCGAAGCCCGCGGTGACATCATTGTCTACCATGATGAAAAAACTCTCGGTCAAGATGGCGAAACTCACGGTGCGACACTAGCCTATGTCGATTCTGCGAACCACGCGCATGCCTTCGCTCATGCCGACAATCTGCACGACATGTCGGGTCTTACCTCGCTTACGGCGGAAAATTTCGGCTTCATTTAATTCGAAGATCCGAGGAGCGTTCCACCCTTGGGGCGCTTCTCTTTTCCAACGTGGCGCAGTACGGAAAATAGAAACGACGTAATTTTTTGATCGAATGCACCGGCACGTGAACCAGGTCCAATGGCCGGTCGCGTGCTGTCCAATGTCGGCGTTGTTCAACGGCAAAGACGTGACCTTGGTCGAGAGGATCGTGAGACGCTGGCAGAGTTGGCCTTGCTGCGGAAGACCAGCGTGGTATCAGGAGCGACGCCTGCGTAGCGTCCGTCTTCTGTACAGGCCCGCGAAGCAATTCCATCTTTGTGAAAGTCCGCGTTGAGGGCCTTGGATGTTTGATCCCAGGCTTTGATGGAGCATCCTTGTCTTCCGAATCAAAGGATGCGCTATGGGCCAGGTTCTTCATGGGAGCGCCACGACGACAGAGGCGGCGATGTCACGTTGTTTGATCAACGGCCGAAAAGTCGCTTGTCGGTAAACTCAGGCAATTGCAGCGGTCACGGCTTTCCACTGCGCCATGGCGCGGATGCGATGAATATGGGTGGCTGGGGCTGAGTGTCTCTGGTGCGGCGCGACGAAAAGATTTCGGACTGCTGAAAAGACCGAGATGAAACGTTGCAAACCTCCGACGGATCGAAAGCCCTGCATCATCCGCTCTCGTTATTCGAAGCGGCACGTGAGAATTCTCTGCGCGATTGTTAAGGCCCTTGTGCGATCGATGTTCGACGCCGGGCATTACATCCCGTTTTGCCGCGCCGTATGAGCGCAGTTTTTCGGTGACGATGCGCTTCGGCGACAGACCTTGCTTCTTCAGCAGCCTGACCAGCAATCGCTTGGCAGCCTTGGTATCGCGGCGGGTCTGGACGATCTCGTCGAGAACGTAGCCGTCCTGGTCGACAGCGCGCCACAGCCAATGTTTTCGGCCGCCTATGGAAATCACGACCTCGTCCAGATGCCAGATATCTTTCCGCGACGGCTTCTTTCTAGGCAGCTGCTTGACGTAGGCTGCCCCGAATTTGCGGCCCCATCGCCGTATCGTTTCGTAAGAGACGACGATACCGCGCTCCAGCAACATTTCCTCGACCAGCCGCAGGCTCAACGGGAACCGGAAATACAGCCAGACCGCACGGGCGATAATCTGCGGTGGAAATCGGTGGTTCTTGTAGCTGATGGTCGATGAGGTCGTATTATCCGCCACCCGTTAAGTTGCCGACAACCTGACATCGCCGTTTCGAGTGGATATGGCACGAACTTGGGGTGATCGATCTGCGCCAATAACCGCTACCGTATATCCGTGTCCCAATAATGTATTGAGCCCTATCTGCTCGCGCGTCTCTTCGGAAGGTTAATAAGGCGTGAAGAGCAGAACGTATTTCAGCTCAACACGTTCGGCCGACCGCTTTGGGACACGCCCGCATAGACGGTTTCGGGGGAAGCGACACGCCCCATAATTCTGCCATATTCCAAGGAGCATACACACACCCAAATCGGTTACATAGAGGAACGAACAACAGTAATAGGCAGGAGAAATGGAATGTCCTACTTTCGAAGAATGGATATTTCATCTCGGTTTGCAGCAGATTCACGATCCGCATTTTGACAAGCCGGTCTATCGTAAACCCAGCTTCCGGGAACTGGAGTTAAGCGCCGAGATCGAAAAGAAAATCAGCACCAGCTCACGCAATGCTCGCGACCGGCGGAAAATCCCGCGCTCGAAACTTGCTCCGGTGCTCGGGCTTAGCGACGAAGTTCATAACCGGTACGAAAACGCCGTGCCCCGATTGACGGTCAGCCGGTTGCTCCTGGAGATCCGATCCCGTCGCACCGCATCTTTGGGGCGAAGCAGAGAGCGAGGCCGAAGTCCGAAAATCGACAAGCTGGATCTTCGACGGTCCGACCCTGACGGCGATTCTCGGCTTTCTGCAGCATCTGCAGATCAAGCCAATGGAGAACGGCATGATCAGGGCGCGGTGCAAGCCGCGCCATAATGATCGCCGTGGCGCAATGACACAGGAGATTATGTTTGGAGAAGAAGAAACCGCACCCGACAGATGTTGAAGTCGGCAGCCGAATCCGCATACGGCGCAGAATCCTAAACATGAGCCAGACGACCCTTGCCGATAAGCTGGGCCTGACCTTCCAGCAGGTTCAGAAGTACGAGAAAGGTACGAACCGCGTCGGTGCCGGCCGACTTCAGGCGGTTGCCGACGCGCTGGTAGTGCCTGTGTCTTTTTTCTTTGATCCAATCGAGTCGACGCCGGAACTCGTTCGAGGGTCGGGCTTGGAACGAGATCTCATTGCCTTTCTGTCGTCGACTGAGGGTATCGCCCTCAATCAGGCGTTTCGCAAACTTGCGTCCGCCGATGTGCGCCGTCGTCTCGTGGCCGTCGTGAAGGCGGCGGCCGCAATCGGATAGGAGGACCTATTAACCTGGCACTAAAGTAGGCATCATTTTGTTATGCTTCTGCTACAACGGCAGGAGTTTAACTGATGGTGGGCAGGCAAGCAGACGTCGTCGTTCTGAGCAACGCGGACAGGAATTTTCTTGAATCTCAGGTGCGCCGGCATAAAGCGCCACGCTCGTTGTCGGATCGATGCCGGATAGTTTTACTGTGCGCGCAGGGCCTGCAGAGCAAGGATGTTGCCGAACGCCTCGGCGTCGACGAGCACACGGTTGGCAAGTGGCGCCGCCGGTTCGTGCAGGATGGCATTGACGGGCTGACTGACGAATATCGCGCAGGTCGTCCGCGAACCGTCTCTGACACGCAGGTGGCTGCGGTCATCGAACGTACGTTGAACACCACTCCGAAGGATGCCACGCACTGGTCTATCCGTTCCATGGCAGCCGACAGCGGGCTGTCGCACACCACCATCCGTCGGATATGGGCTGCATTTGGTTTGCAGCCGCATCGCTCTGAGACATTCAAGCTGTCTCCCGATCCGCTGTTCGTCGATAAGGTGTAGGACATAGTCGGCTTTGACGTTTGGCATAACGATCGCGTGGGCAAGATCGCCATGGCATGCGAGTCATCTCGGGAACAACCAGTGAGGCAATCGAGGACATTCGACTGAGGCAAGCATTGTTCTTTGGGAACACTCTTGGGTGAGGCAATACGGCGCCTCATCCTGATCGCCGCTCTGGGAGTCGCTTCTCCAAATCGGGCCGGATCGATGATGCAGACGTCACCATCACAATGGTCGGCGAGGCCGCTTTCTCCGCACCTTCGCAGCGTCCGACGCGCGCGCAGATCCTCGATGGCGTCGTCCGGGAGGCCGGACTCCTCGGCCAATGCAAATGCGGCGACCGCACGCCGTTTCGCGTCCTGGAGATCGCCAGACATCAACATCGCGTCGACGATGGTCATGCTCAGGTCGCAAGCCATATGGCGCCGGCCAGAACGTATCCGAGGCCCGCATCGAAAAGATCCCTCCCATCCGCGGCAAGGGTGTCGGTATCCTTGTCGATAGCGGCCCCGACCAGCATCTGGCCGACATTCAGAACGATGTGACCGTCATCGGGTTTCGCGGATATCACCCGGTGGTCCGCGTAGATGAGGGCGGCGGGCCTGTCGATCTGGAGGAGGATCTGCAGTTTGAACGGCCACCATTGACGCTCCAGTGCCCGATGTGCTGCGAAGGCTTCGTCGAAAGCCTCAATCATGCCGCGCTGATCGCCGGCTTTCGCCTTGGCGTGGATGATATCCTCCAGAGCGAAACTTTCTCGGACCTTGTTGTTCTCCAGCGCAGACCGGTGTTGTTTGGCATGCTCATCAAGATCCCATTCGCCTGATAGGATCATCGGAAGAATATCATCCATTTCTACCGGATCGCCAATCCATGCGAGCCGGCCAGTCCCATCGACGATGAAAGCTTCCGGGACGGATCTGCTGTAGGATGCCTTCCACCAGTGGTTCGCGACCCAGCCACCGTCCCGTTCCTGCCCGTTCTCGACCGGCCCGTCCGAGGCCACCATGTAGCCGATTTCGTCGCCCTTTTCCGCGACGAATTTCGCCACTTTTTCCTCGTCATCGTTGATGGCGACGCCGATGATCTTCACGTCCGGATAGGTCTTTTGCAGATCCGTAAGATGCGGGATCGTATCGATGCACGGTCTGCACCACGTGGCCCAGCACTCGATCACATGGACGATGCCTGCATCGAACCCGTCGATCCCCTGTCCCTTCAAATCCGTTCCGAGCCGCAGCTCCGGGGCAAGATCGCCGATCAGCAGTTCTTTCACTTTCATGGGTATGTTCCTTTGAATTTCGTAGTGGGTTGCGACGGTGCCTTGAGGCGGACCGTCCTGTTTCGCGCATCCGGCTTCGCCGGCATCGCGTGGCGCTGGCTTCAGTGCGTGGCTGGATTGCCGGCAATCGATACCAGTAAGGCACCGTCTCCGATCAGGCGGTCCACCGCATTCGCGACGGTGTCACGGGTGACAGAGGCAATGCGAGCATTGTGCTCGTCGATGAAGTCCGGCTGGAACCCCTCGACCTTCGTGGATAGCAGTTCCTCGGCGATGGCACTGGACGTCATGAGTTGCAGGGCGAAGGAGCCCATCAGATAGCTCTTCGCCATCTCCACTTCCTCGGCTGAAATCTTGTTGCTCACAAGATGCGCAAATTCGGATCGGATCACGTCCAGAGCCTCGTAGAGGCGATCGTTTGGCGTCGATGTGGACCCGATCAACTGGGATACGTTTCGGGTGGCATCGAGACGTGTGCCGATCGAGTAGCACAGCCCGCGCTTTTCACGCAGTTCGGTAACGAGGCGGGAACTGAACGTTCCGCCGCCCAGGCAATGGTTTACGACCTCTGCGGCCATGAAGTCCGGATCGTCCACCGAGATGCACCGGCGCCCGAAGATCATCGTCGATTGCGGACTGTCGAGGTGCGTCAGCACCTCCTCGCCCAGACCGAGGAAGGGAGCGGGGAGGACGGACGCTTCGGCGGAGACTGGCAACCGGCTGAACGCACGATCGAGGGCAGCGGCGAAGGCGTCAGCACCCAAGGCGCCCACGGCGACGATCTCGAGGTTATGACGGGCGATCATGCGGGAATGCAGCGCGACGACATCGCAAAGCTCGACACTTCCGATCGTCTCGTAATGTCCGGAGGCTGGACGGGAGAAGGGATGGCCGGCAAAGGCAATGGCATTGAAGACCTGACGGGCGACATTGTCGGGCTGGGCCATGCCCATCCGCAGAGAGGCAGCGCGCATGGCATGCGTGCGCTCGAAATCCCGCTGCTGGAAGGCCGGGTCGGATACCGCCATGCCGAGGAGGTCGAATGCCTCGTCCACATTCTGCGTCAAGGTCTCCAGTGAACCGTGAAGCGTTTCGCGCCTGACGCCGAAGGATAGATGGATCGCTTTTTCGTCCAGGCGGCGCTGGAAACCGCCAGCGTCGAGATCGCCCACGCTCTCGGTTAGCATGCTGCCGAGAAGGGCTGCGGCTCCGGGCTTTCCTTCCGGGTCGAACGCCGCGCCGCCGCGGAAGCAGAACGATGTCCATAGAACAGGAAGCGTGTGATCCTCCAGAAGCCAGGCTTCGATGCCGCCCGGGCTTTTAACGCGCTGAAGCCGGCTTGCGTAGGTGGTGGTCGCCAAGGACGGCGTGGTGAAGATCGTCAAGAGAGAAATCCTTTGCGGTTCAGGCGTCGGTTGCGGGGGGCGTGAGATAGCCGACAATCCCGGTGCTGCGCTCCAGCAGGGTCAGCGCGTTGCGGATGTCCTCCGTCGTCACGCCCTTGATGCGGTCCTGCCAGAGCGCGACGTCCTCCACGCTCAGGCCGAGGCTCGCGGCAACGCCGTACTGCCATGCGAGAGCGGAATGGTCATCCTTCTGATAAATTGCATTTGCGACGATCCGCGACTTGGCGCGTTGGATGTCATCTGCGGAAAATCCGGTTCGGCGGAGCATTTCGAGCGCATTTTCAATGGCATCGTCCAGGTCCGTCAAGGAGACGCCCGGTGCGGGACACGCATCGATCTGGAAGTGCACAAGGTCGCGAAACACATTGCTCCAGTCGGACGCTCTGACGGAGATAGCCATGCGGTTGTTCACGATCAGCGCTTCGTGCAGATACGAGGCGTTCCCGCCGCCGAGAAGAAAGGCAAGAACCTCCAGTGCCGCCGCATGTGGGCCGGTCGCCGTCATGGAGGGCACGACATGGATCCTTGTTAAGGCGGGCTCGTGGACGTTTTCGTCCACAAGGGTCAGGAGACGCTGTGTCCTGACGGGCGGGGCCTGCACGACGGGACGCTTAAACGATGCGCCGGTCGGCGTGATCGCGCCGTAGATTGTTTCCGCCATGTCCATGACCGCATCGGGATCTACATCTCCGGCCACGACGAGAATGGCATTCTCCGGCGTGTAGAAACGGTAATAATAGGCAAGGGCGTCCTCGCGGCCAAGCGTCTCGATCTCATGCTGCCAACCGATGATCGGCCGACCGCACGGATCGGGTGAAAAGGCACCCGCCAGCAGCGCTTCCTCAAAAATAACCTGGGGATCCGCATCGCAATGCATGCCACGCTCGACAAGGACGACTTGCCGCTCTATGTCCACGATCTCGTCCGTCAGGATCAACCCCGTCATCCTGTCCGCCTCGTAGACCATGCAGGTTTTCAGGTAATCCTTTGGAACGCGCTGGTAGTAATTGGTGTAACTCCAGCTGGTCGATGCGTTCTCATTGCCGCCGACCGATGCCAGAAGACCGCTGAAATGCCCGGCTGGGTGGTTGCGCGTTCCTTTGAACATCAGATGCTCGAGGAAGTGTGCGATCCCGGATTTTCCAATTGGGTCGTCCGCCGAACCGTTTCTGTACCAGACCATATGTGTCGCGATCGGCCTGCGATGGTCGCGGATGACGATGACGTCCATGCCGTTGCCCAATCGGCCAGTGAAGACCCTGTCTGGGGATGTCTCGTGCTTCTCTCCAAGCGGCGAATCGAGTTGGAGGTTTTCTGAATGGAAGGTCATGAGCATCGTGTCTTTCTGATAGGTCGCGGAATTCAGGGGGCCAGACTGGTTGATGGCAGAACTCGAAACGGATGATGCGCGAAAGTTGCTGCCTTTGCTTTCTCTGTCGAACGGCAGGGTGATGCCTCACATGGTTTGCACCAAGTGGCCCAAAATTCGAGGATATATACCTTGCCAGAGTGGAAGTGCGTTAGCGGCTCGACAATACACGCTGGTGATTTCGTCTTCTGAAATGGCTTCTGCGGGGCGGGCCATTGCGACAGTCCTTCTTTTGTGAGAGTGCCGATGTCCCCGTCGTGATAGGAGACGCCGAGCCTTGATGTAGATGGAGCAGGAGCGACGACGTCGAGGGCTTCCTCGCCGGAGACGCCGAAGATGTACTCCCCTCGTTCTCAATTGCCGAGACAAGGAGGTCGGACCCCTTGACCATTGCGCGGATTATCAAAATGTGCCAAATTGCCTCCTGACGGTTTTATATATGTATGCAGCATTTATTCCGTCATGTTGATATAGATGTTGTTCGGTACCGTCAACAGTCAATAAGCTGCCGCCCAACAAAACTTACCGGCTCCATCGGAAGGCCTTTCGTGCCTCATTGACTTTTCTCTTAGAGAAGGCGCAGCGAGACAATTTCCTCAGCGATCCGCTCCGCGGTCCGGCGTGGGCTCGTCTTCGGCCGGGAGGAACGATCCCCCATGTCGGCGGCCGGCGTTGTCACGTGAGGCCGAGCCTGCGCTTTGGTTCTGTCGCAAAACTTTTCACCGGGTTTGCAACCAGTATGGTAGGCGTAGATCCGGGTTGAAGATGAGCAGGCAGATTGAGTTTCCCGATCATGGTCGATTTGGCGTTGGTGCACCGCTCAGCGACGGGTCATCATTCGGTCTTTGATGCGTACTTATTTCGTTGCTGCCGTCGGTGCCTCGCAACGAACGGATTTCGGGCGTCCGCAGGCGAGCATTCGGTTCAGTATGGTGACCCCGATCGCAGCCTCTGTCTGCTGCGACCGGAATGAACGAGCGTGCAAACGCGGCCCGATGATGCCCTTGTATCTGCCCATCGCCGTTTCGATCAGCGCCCGTTTGCCATAGCCGGTGGACGTCTGCCATTTCAGCCGGCCATCTGCCTGCATGGATGATATGTGGTCGTCTCTCTGGCAGGATGCTTGGACGTTGGGCCGTTCAACCACGTTCGAGCGCGGTGGAATGACGACCCTTGCACCTGCGCTGTGACGGAGAACTGCGTCGTAGGTTGGATAGCCATCATAGGCTCCATCGGCAGTGAACTGGTCGATCTCATCGTCGATCTGATCCAGCAACGGCTCCAGCTGCGAGACATCGCCGGTTTCCTGATCTGTCAGACTATGTGCAATGATCTCGCCACTATCGGCATCAACAGCCAGATGCAGCTTTCGCCAGCTGCGCCGGGGGCGATGTCACGTTGTTTGATCAACGGCCGTAAAGTCGCTTGTCGGTAAACTAAAGACGCGCTCGAAAAAGGGCGCCCCCGCCAAGACCTGCGCTATATTCATAGCGTGCTGGCCCTGTGTGGCCTGCCCTATAGCCGCCAGCCGATCGAGGAGCGCGAGTACCGCAGCAAACAGGGCAACATGCGGCTGATCGTCAATGCCGGTGAGTTGCTGTCGCCAAGGGGCGAGTTCGTCAAGCAGCCGTTGCCCTATGGCTCCCGCGCGCGCCTGTTGCTGTTGCACCTGTGCAGCGAAGCCATCCGCCAGCAGTCGCCCACGATCAAGATCGACGCCAGCCTGACCGCCTTCATCAAGAAGATGGGCTTTGGAGCCAACGGCGGCCAACGCGGTAACCTGAGCGCCTTCAAAAAGCAGCTGCAAGCGCTGGCGGCCTGCAAGATGACCATCGGCACCTTCGACGAGAAAGGGGGCCATACCAAGACGGTCAACACCGCGCCGTTTGAGTCGATGGACGTTTGGTTCCCGCCCCATCCCGACCAGCAAATGCTCTGGGCGAGCACCATCACGTTCAGCCGCGAGTTCTACGACACCCTCACCAGGCACGCGGTACCGGTCAACGTCCATGCGATCCACGCGTTTTCGGACTCGCCGCGCAAGATCGACATCTACTATTGGCTCGGCCACCGCAGCCACGGCTTGAGCAAACCCGTTTCTATCAGTTGGAAAGCCCTAAAAGAGCAGTTCGGGGAGGGGCATTTCGTGACCTCGGGCAAGACCGGCGGCTATACCCGCGATCGAGATTTCCGGGCCAAATTCACGAAGGAACTGGCTCACATCTGCGAGGTGTTTCCCAAGCTCCCCGTCGCCGTCAATGAAGGCGGCATCCGGCTGAAACCGGCTGATTCTGATGCGTTGTCACTCCCCGCCAAGAGTTCCACAAAAAAGCGTGAAATCATAAAGCGTTAGCTACGCTGAATCGGTCGCGCTTTCAGGGTCAAAGTACCCCATATGAATCAACACGTTATCAGGGGCCTTACGCTGAATCGGTCGCGGGGCTACGCTGAATCGGTCGGGCTTCACTGTCTTTTCACGCTGAATCGGTCGCGCCCCTTACGCTGAATCGGTCGCGCTTTTACGCTGAATCGGTCGCGCCTATATATAGAACTGAACACTACGGAACACTGCGGAACACCTTTTTCTAAAATCCTTCTGAATTTACAGAACAGGAAGATTTGAAATTTTGGATTTTTTGAAGAGATGAAGCTTTGCGGACTTGATCGCACGTGGAAGCTCACCAAAAGCCCACACAGCGCGTTTTCAGGACCTGAGTGCCCGCGAGTGTGGCCGAGGCGTGAAAAACGCCTCCTAGGTGTTTAGTACCGGCATTTGAGCGGATATGAAATCGAACGCATTTCGGCCTTTGATGTTGTCGGTTATGCCTACCTGACTTGACGCCGGACAGACTCCGGGCGTCCACATGCCAGCATGCGGTTGAGAACGATGCAACCGATGGCGACCTCTGTCTGCTGGGTGGCGAACGAACGAGCCCGCACACGTCGCCCGATCAGCCCCTTGTATCGCCCGATGGCGGTTTCGATCAGTGCACGCTTGCCGTAGCCGGTGGCCGCCTGCCATTGCAGCCGACCGTCTTTTGCGATCGCCGCTATGTGCTTGTCTCTTTGATCAAGTGGCCCTGTATCACCATTGCTTTCCACCGCCGTCGAACGCGGTGGAATGACGACGTTCGCGGTTGCGCTGTGCTGCAGGACCGTCTGATAGGTTGGCTTCCCATCATAGGCTCCGTCGGCTGTGAACTGGTCAATCTCGCCGTCGATCTGGCTGAGCAACGGCTCCACCTGGGAAGGATCATCCGTGCCCTGATCGGTCAGCCTATGGGCAATGATCTCGCCAGGCGATGTCACGTTGTCGGCAACCTAACGGGTGGCGGATAATACGGTTGAGATGACCTCATCGACCATCAGCTACAAGAACCACCGATTTCCACCGCAGATTATCGCCCGTGCGGTCTGGCTGTATTTCCGGTTCCCGTTGAGCCTGCGGCTGGTCGAGGAAATGTTGCTGGAGCGCGGTATCGTCGTCTCTTACGAAACGATACGGCGATGGGGCCGCAAATTCGGGGCAGCCTACGTCAAGCAGCTGCCTAGAAAGAAGCCGTCGCGGAAAGATATCTGGCATCTGGACGAGGTCGTGATTTCCATAGGCGGCCGAAAACATTGGCTGTGGCGCGCTGTCGACCAGGACGGCTACGTTCTCGACGAGATCGTCCAGACCCGCCGCGATACCAAGGCTGCCAAGCGATTGCTGGTCAGGCTGCTGAAGAAGCAAGGTCTGTCGCCGAAGCGCATCGTCACCGAAAAACTGCGCTCATACGGCGCGGCAAAACGGGATGTAATGCCCGGCGTCGAACATCGATCGCACAAGGGCCTTAACAATCGCGCAGAGAATTCTCACGTGCCGCTTCGAATAACGAGAGCGGATGATGCAGGGCTTTCGATCCGTCGGAGGTTTGCAACGTTTCATCTCGGTCTTTTCAGCAGTCCGAAATCTTTTCGTCGCGCCGCACCAGAGACACTCAGCCCCAGCCACCCATATTCATCGCATCCGCGCCATGGCGCAGTGGAAAGCCGTGACCGCTGCAATTGCATGAGTTTACCGACAAGCGACTTTACGGCCGTTGATCAAACAACGTGACATCGCCCTTCGAATAGACCTGCGCCACCAGCGATATCGAGCACCGCACGACCAAGCCGAAGCATCCGTGGACCAACGGTCAAGTCGAGAGGATGAACCGCACCATCAAGGATGCCACCGTCAGACGCTTCTACTATGAAAGCCACGATCAACTCCGCGAGCACCTCGCCGACTTTGTCGCCGCTTACAATTTCGGCCGCAGACTCAAGACTCTCAAGGGCCACCCTACGAGTTCATTTGCAAAGCATGGGCTTCACAACCCGAGCGCTTCGCCTTCGATCCGCTCCATCAAATGCCGGTACTAAACACCTAGGAGGCGTTTTTCACGCCTCGGCCACACTCGCGGGCACTCAGGTCCTGAAAACGCGCTGTGTGGGCTTTTGGTGAGCTTCCACGTGCGATCAAGTCCGCAAAGCTTCATCTCTTCAAAAAATCCAAAATTTCAAATCTTCCTGTTCTGTAAATTCAGAAGGATTTTAGAAAAAGGTGTTCCGCAGTGTTCCGTAGTGTTCAGTTCTATATATAGGCGCGACCGATTCAGCGTAAAAGCGCGACCGATTCAGCGTAAGGGGCGCGACCGATTCAGCGTAAGGGGCGCGACCGATTCAGCGTAGCTAACGCTTTATGATTTCACGCTTTTTTGTGGAACTCTTGGCGGGGAGTGACCACGCATCAGAATCAGCCGGTTTCAGCCGGATGCCGCCTTCATTGACGGCGACGGGGAGCTTGGGAAACACCTCGCAGATGTGAGCCAGTTCCTTCGTGAATTTGGCCCGGAAATCTCGATCGCGGGTATAGCCGCCGGTCTTGCCCGAGGTCACGAAATGCCCCTCCCCGAACTGCTCTTTTAGGGCTTTCCAACTGATAGAAACGGGTTTGCTCAAGCCGTGGCTGCGGTGGCCGAGCCAATAGTAGATGTCGATCTTGCGCGGCGAGTCCGAAAACGCGTGGATCGCATGGACGTTGACCGGTACCGCGTGCCTGGTGAGGGTGTCGTAGAACTCGCGGCTGAACGTGATGGTGCTCGCCCAGAGCATTTGCTGGTCGGGATGGGGCGGGAACCAAACGTCCATCGACTCAAACGGCGCGGTGTTGACCGTCTTGGTATGGCCCCCTTTCTCGTCGAAGGTGCCGATGGTCATCTTGCAGGCCGCCAGCGCTTGCAGCTGCTTTTTGAAGGCGCTCAGGTTACCGCGTTGGCCGCCGTTGGCTCCAAAGCCCATCTTCTTGATGAAGGCGGTCAGGCTGGCGTCGATCTTGATCGTGGGCGACTGCTGGCGGATGGCTTCGCTGCACAGGTGCAACAGCAACAGGCGCGCGCGGGAGCCATAGGGCAACGGCTGCTTGACGAACTCGCCCCTTGGCGACAGCAACTCACCGGCATTGACGATCAGCCGCATGTTGCCCTGTTTGCTGCGGTACTCGCGCTCCTCGATCGGCTGGCGGCTATAGGGCAGGCCACACAGGGCCAGCACGCTATGAATATAGCGCAGGTCTTGGCGGGGGCGCCCTTTTTCGAGCGCGTCTTTGCTTTTCGCGCGGCGCCGCGCCCCCGGTGACATGGCTGCCAATTCATTCGCGCGGGCCTCGGCCTTGGCATCGCGCGCGGTCTGTTCGGCGATAATCTCGCGCGCTTCCAGGGCGAATACGACATCCATCTTGAGCCGCTCGCGGGCTTGGGCGAGTTTCTTCCTCAGATCGGCGTCACGGATAAGGGAGAGATCGGGCGTACTGATGTAGGTCATCGCCCGATTACTCCGTCTTGTTCTCCGCCATTTCCAGTAGGGCAGCGATGCTTGATTCTGGCCTTAACGATTGATGTTTCAGGATTTTCCAGCATATCGCGACACTTCACTTTCGTTTATCGCATTATTGTGTTTTTTACATTCTGACGGTATATAGACGTTATCTATATGTAACTCCGTCACGGAGTAATATATGACACATTCGGAGAATCCGCGCTATCAAATCGAAACGACGTCGGAACGCATTCAGTGCCACGGCGGTATGGCCCGAATAGGCAACGAAAATACAAATCGCCGCCGAAAAATCTCGGAGACTGGATGAACCTGCTTGGAGGACAAGATGCACTGGATTTCCAGATTATTTGCAACGGGTGCCGTTTTTGCGTTGGCGTCCATACCCCTCGACGGCTTCGCCCAGTCGGTCGATGCCAACCTGGCAATCAACAGGCCGGACGAGGCGTCTTGGCGTTTCCTCGCTTATGTCGCTGCTCCCGTCGCGGCGACGCCCGTCAAGGTTTTGTTCGAAACATGGGCTTCGAACGAAGATACATTCACCCCGCACCCAATTTTCCCGGGCGCCAAAGGTAACCCGTCCTGTGGACAGTCGGGTGCGGTCGTTGCAGCGGCGGAAATCGCCACTCCCGTGGCCAGCCCAAAAATACTGAGTATTCCAGCCCTCCAGCAGTTGGCTCCGATGGGCCCCGTCCCGCATGGGTCGCCCGACGGGAGCGAAGAAGTTCGCCGCAACCAGGCGATTTTCGATTACATCGTTTGCAACCAGCTCTTTACCAAGGCCGGTCTGCGATCCTTCTATAGTACCGGCCGGCCGATCTCAGCTCCTGTCGGCGCCATGGAAGTCAAGGCAGATTGGGTGCCCGCCGATGAGGTCGATAGCGCCGATGATCTGAACCCTTCAAACTGGACCAGTTTTGGTTAGAGTTTTCCGGTGCATTTTCCTGGCTGGGAAAGGACGGAAGACGATGAAGGCATCGCAGTTTTCGGACGCGCAGAAGGCGTTCATTCTGAAGCAAGGTGATGAAGGTGTGTCTGTTGCGGAGATCTGCCGCAAGGCGGGGATCAGCCAGGCGACCTACTTCAATTGGAAGAAAAAGTATGCCGGCATGTTGCCGCCGGAGATGAAGAAGCTAAAGCAACTCGAGGACGAGAACGCTCGGCTGAAACGGATCGTCGCAGATCTGACGCTGGATCGCGAGATGCTGCAGGACGTCATCCGGCGAAAGCTCTAAGGCCTGCTCGGAAGCGGGAGGTGGTGAAGGGCTTGTGCCGCGATTGGACGATCTCGATCCGGCGTGCCTGTGGAGCGTTGAACTTCGATCGGTCCACCTACCACTACACCTCTCGCCGCGCCGATCAGGCCGGTCTGGAACGTCGCATTCGTGAGATTTGCGAGACCCGCGTGCGCTACGGCTATCGTCGCGTACATGTGCTGTTGGAACGTGAGGGTTGGGGCACCAACATCAAGCGAACCTATCGCATTTACAGGGACTTGGGCCTGCAATTGCGGAACAAGACGCCCAAGCGCCGGGTAAAGGCCAAACTTCGGGAGGATCGGCAAATGGCTGTCGGATCGAATGATGTCTGGGCGATGGATTTCGTGCACGATCAGCTCGCCACCGGAAAGAAACTACGCGTTCTGACGGTGGTCGACACCTTCTCGCGTTATGCTCCGGTGCTTGATCCGCGCCACAGCTATCGCGGTGATGATGTCGTGCAAACCTTGGAACGGGTGTGCCGGAACGTCGGCTATTCCGAAGACCATCCGTGTCGACCAGGGGACGGAATTTGTGTCACGTGATCTCGACCTTTGGGCCTATGCCAAGGGTGTGACCTTGGACTTCTCACGTCCGGGAAAGCTGACGGACAATGCCTTCATCGAAGCATTCAACGGCCGCTTCCGAGCCGAATGTCTGAACCAGCATTGGTTCCTGACCCTTGCGGATGCCCGCGAAAAGATGGAGGATTGGCGCAGAGACTACAATGAGGTTCGGCCACATGGCGCCATCGGCAATAAGGTGCCAATCTTACTGATGAATCCGGGAGGCGCAACCAGCCCACCTCCCTGAATGAAGCCGGAAAACTCCAGCCTCCGGTGGTCCAGAATCCTGGGGCGGTTCAATGAACGCCGAGGCTCTAACCGCCGCTGGATGAAAGTTCAGTGGCAGGTCAAGCGAGCCTGGTGATCTCGCTGATAACGTTATGTCGCGCATGATGCCAGTCTGCCGCCTTGCTTGCGGCGCAAGTCTGATCAACCGGCTGAAAGCAATAGGCGTTCGTAAGGGAAAACAGACGCTCAATGCAAAACAGCGCGTAGATCCATGGCGGTTCTATCCGTAGACCAGGCAACTGGCGCGGGCTGGCGTCAAATCCCTTTAGGCCTGTCGTCCGGGTCAAACTGAATGATCGTGATCCAATTGGCCGTGAGTGCCGGTCGGTTCTCGTTCTCGATCTCGACCGTCACCTCGTAGGTGGTCACCAGCATGCTTGCGCCGCGAAATTGACATTCAGAGAGAACGAAGCGACCGCGCACGCGGCTGCCGGTCTTAACCGGTGACATGAAACGCACCCGGTCTAAGCCGTAGTTAAGGCCCATGGTCTGCTCGCGGATCCTTGGCATGCCGCTGAAGTTCATCGCCGACAGAAGTGAGAGTGTTAAGAAGCCATGAGCGATCGTGCCACCAAACGGGCTTTCGACTGCCGCGCGTTCCGGGTGCACGTGGATGAATTGATGATCGTGTGTCGCATCGGCAAAGAGATCGATTGTAGTTTGATCGACGGTAATCCATTCGGATTTGCCGAGTTCCTGGCCAATTCGCGACGGCACGTCGGCGAGCGAAAGTTCGTGCATACGACCTCACTTATTTGATGTCTGATCAAGTCGTGGATTTTCTCGGAGGCGAGTTGCGATTTACCCAATCGTCACAATCATTCGACTGTGACTGATTTAGCCAGATTCCGCGGCTGGTCCACATCTGCCCCCATGACGACCGCCGTGTGATACGCAAGAAGCTGCAGCGGCAGAGAAAAGATCATCGGCGCGATAATCTCCTCGACATTGGGTAATACGATAGTGTGCATGGTGGGGAGTTTCGACATCGACGCTCCCGTCTCGTCGGTGATCAGAATGATGCGGCCGCCGCGGGCGGCCACTTCCTGCATATTGGAGACAGTCTTATCGAAGAACCGATCATGTGGCGCGATGACGATGACTGGCATATTTTCATCGATCAGGGCGATCGGACCGTGCTTTAATTCTCCTGCCGCATAACCTTCAGCATGGATATAGGAAACCTCCTTGAGCTTCAGCGCACCTTCCATGGCCAATGGGAAACTCGTGCCGCGGCCGAGATAGAGCACGTCGCGGTAATTCGACAATTCCCGTGACAAGAGCTCGATCTCCGGCTTGATGTCGTTCAGCACCTGTCGAATAACGCCCGGCAACGTCGCCAAACTTTGGACGAGCACTTGTTCCTCGTCGTCTGTGATCGTGCCCCGCGCCTTGCCTGCGCCGATGGCTAGCGCAGCGAGAACAGCAAGCTGGCAAGTGAATGCCTTGGTAGACGCAACGCCGATCTCTGGCCCGGCGAGAATCGGAAAGATGGCATCTGCCTCGCGGGCAATAGTTGATTCTCGCGTATTGACGACAGCGCCTATTCTCAGACCTTGTGCTTTGCAATAGCGCAGCGACGCAAGCGTGTCAGCCGTCTCACCAGATTGAGAGATGAAGAGCGCTGCCGACCGCGGCGACAACGGGATTTCTCGATAACGGAATTCAGAGGCGACATCAATTTCAACCATTAAGCGTGCGTAGCGCTCGAACCAATATTTGCCAATCAGTCCCGCAAGATATGCAGTGCCACAGGCAGAAATTGCGAGGCTCTCAACCCTGGCAAATCCAATGTCGGTTGAAATGGCTTTGACATGATTTTCGTTGACATTGATGTAGTGCCCAAGAGCACGGGCGATGACCTCAGGTTGCTCGTAGATTTCCTTCTCCATAAAGTGCCGGTGATTGCCCTTGCAGACCAGGTCGGCGGTAGCAATCGATATGTGCCGCGGGCGCGTTACGACTTTGCCTTCGATATCGAAAACTTGGACACTCGCTTTGCCTACAACAGCCCAATCGCCATCGTGCAGATAAGTGATGTCATTGGTGAACGGAGCAAGAGCGATCGCATCGGAGCCTAGAAACATCTCGCCGTCGCCATGGCCTATCACCAACGGTGGCCCATTGCGCGCCACCATAATGGTTGCGGGATCCTCCTCAAACAGAATGGCAAGGGCGAATGCGCCCTTGACGCACTTCAGCATGGCTTGCATTGCCTTAAGACATCCCATGCCATCCCGACGGAATTTGGTCAGGAGATGCGCAATCACCTCGGTGTCCGTATCGGTCTTAAACTTGACCCCTACCTTCGCCAATCCGTCCTTCAGCTCGGAAAAATTTTCGATGATGCCGTTATGAACAACGGCTACGCCATCGGCAAAGTGCGGGTGAGCGTTGCATTCTGTCGGTGCGCCATGGGTCGCCCAGCGCGTGTGAGCGATGCCGACGGTGCCGCTCAGGGGCTCTCTTTTCAACCTCGTTTTAAGGTTCACGAGCTTGCCTTCTGCGCGGCGTCGGTGCAATTCTCCCTCGAAGATCGTAGCAACGCCGGCTGAATCATAGCCGCGATATTCCAGTCGCTCCAAGGCTTCGATCAGCCGCTCCGACACGGGCTTACGTCCCACTATGCCAACAATCCCACACATGCTCGTCACCCATGTCCCAAGAGCCCCCGACCGGTAATCAGGAGGGCGGACGCCGCTCGGTGCGTGTCCTCCAGCGGGTGCTAATAAATCTGAACAGATTAGTAAAATTGATTGTTGCGATAGCTATCATCCACGTTATGGATGCGGCGCCCTCGGTAGGGCCGTTACGTAGCAAATGATGCCTTCTGCAAGGTGTCGACAGAAAGGCTACGCCCGGATGATGGGCGCCTGCCTCTGACAAAGATGTTCCAGCCAACAGGGATTGGTATTTGCCGACGACATGCCACGCGCATGTCCATTCGACGCGACCAATTGTCTTTCATCGAGCGCACGGACCGAAAAAGCAATTCGTTTTCTGCAGGTGAAGCGGTCTGTGTCTGCGGGTTGACCCTAAGTCGTAATTGCCCCTTTGCATGCAAACTTGATCACGAACCGGTCAGCTCGACTGCCCAAGCGCATTTGCAAAGAGATTTGCGTCAAAGTGCCGACAGTTGGAACCGCAAGGGCCATGGCGGCCCAGACGATCCGTTCGCACAAGCAAAGAAACTACCCGTTACCACCGGATTCACCCCAACGCCTACTTTTATGATTGCGTCGAGCGTCCACCTACCCGGACCCGAGCTGGATTTCCCATGGCCGTGCTTCCTGCAGGAACATCTCGCGTGACCACGCTACCCGCGCCAATGACAGCATGATCGCCGATCGTCACGCCGGGGAGAATGATTGCTCCACCGCCGATCCAAGCGTGCCTGCCAATGCTGACAGGTCGTCCCAACTGCAGTCCAGCCTGGCGCTGCTCTGGATCGTGTGGATGGTCCGCGGTATAAATTTGCACAGCAGGCCCTATTGCGGTTCCGTCACCGATAGTCACCGCTGCCACGTCAAGAATGACGCAGTTGAAATTGATGTAGACCCAAGCTCCGATCCGGATGTTGAACCCGTAATCGCAGTGGAACGGAGGACGAATAACCGCTCCAAGTCCGACTGCTCCCAATCTTTCTGAAAGGAGCGCATTCCACCGCTCGGCGGAGTCGCCCAGCGTGTCATTATACCGCTTCAGCCAAGCCCCCGTGAGGAGCAGCTCGGCTTGGATCTCGGGGTCCGCTGCGTTGTACATTTCGCCTGCTAGCATCTTCTCTTTTTGGCTGCGTGTCATCGTCTCTTCTCAGATCTTGTTCGTGGGGGTGGTCGGTCCTTACCGCTCGAATTCAACTAATACCGGCAGAGCTCACAGAGGAGTAAACAGCAATCTTTCCCCTTTCTGAGGCTGGTTCGAAAGTCGTCCGCTCAAGCGAGGCAAATCCTGCAGAGGGACTGACGACCAGCGACCTTGCATTTCACCGGCTCTGGGAGGGCACAATCAGATGTGCGGATTCAGCTTGGCAGGTTCCGAACACAGCGGCAAGCGCCCCCCAAACTCTGGACCAGCGACTACTTCGCGATCAAGCTGGCGCCTGGCACGATATGGGGTGCAGGCAGAGGTGGAATTGATAGCAACACTCCTTGGTCGTGGCAGAAAAGGTCGAGGCCTAAACTTTAGTCGACCGGCGAGCCGCAGTGAGAGCTCCCGGAGTCGAAACACAGTCGGGCTCCAGCTCCCCCGCGACACGTGGTGAAAGCGGTGTAGCGTGAGCTGCGCGGGGGAACATTTTCAGATGCCTGTGTATCTGGGGAATTACATCGAAACCTTGCTGAGGGGAATCGGCGGCGCCTGCTTCAGGCATTTGCCGCTGGCCCTACAAGAGTTCAATCGTGACGGTCTCGACTTCATTGCACCTGCTTGAACGCAAGGACAGCATTCATGCCGCCCATGGCGAAGGCGTTGCTCATGGCCACGCGCACCCTTCGCTCCCGGGGCACATTAGGGGTCACGTCCAGGTCACAATCGGGATCTGGTTCGCGATAGTTGGCGGTCGGCGGCACGACATCTTCTTGGATCGCCATCACGCAAGCAATCATTTCGAGCGCACTTGCTGCCCCGAGGCAGTGCGCGTGAGTGGATTTGGTGGAAGAGATGGAAATCGATCGAGCATGGTCACCAAAGACGCGCTTAATCGCCATCGTTTCGATCTGATCGTTGGCCTTGGTGCCGGTGCCATGGGCGTTGAGGTAGTCCACGTCCTCAGCATTTAGGCCCGCATCAACAAGGCAGGCGCGCATCGCCGCCTCCGGCCCATGCACAGCTGGTGCAGCGATGTGGTAGGCATCGGCGGAAAGGCCGACGCCGGCGATCTCGGCAAGCACCGTTGCACCGCGGGCGGCCGCATGCTCATAGCTTTCCAGCACGGCCATGCCCGCACCCTCGCCCAAAACTAATCCTTTCCTGTCGGCGGAGAATGGCCGGCAAGTATCTGGAGCGAGTACGCGCATTGCTTCCCATGCCTTAAGCACAATCCACACGAGTGGCGCGTCACTTCCTCCAGCTAGCATAACGTCGGCCCTACCGAGCTTGATCTGGTCTACCGCTGAAGCGATCGCATGGTTGGCCGAGGCACAGGCGGAGGTGGCGCCGAAGACTGGGCCCCGCAGCCCGAGGTTCATGCTTACCTGACAGGCAGCGGCGCTAGGCATTGCCTTTACCCCAGTGAATAGCTCAGTGCGGGTCGCGCCCCCCAATAGGAGGGTCCGGTAGGCTTTCTCGGTTGCGTCCCAGCCGCCAAAGCCAACGCCCACTGTCGCGCCGAAACGGTGGGCATTTCCTTCATCGCACGAAAGGCCGGCCTGTCGCATGGCTTCTTTAGCTGCAAGCACGGCAAGCAGGCTGAAGCGATCCATGGAGATGAGCTGCTTGCGATCAATGTCGTGTTCAGGCAGCACCTTGATCTCGGTCCCGATCATCCCCTTCAGCTCATGAATCTCTGAATTTGAGATCGGGCCAATGGCGGAGCGGCCTTGGCGCATCTCCGTCCAGATAGAGGAAGCATCGGTGCCCAGTCCGCACAGTCCGCCCAATCCGGTGATAACGACACGCCTGTCCATTCAGACCTCCTTAGTGAGCAAGCCACGGACGGCTTCCACCACGTCGCCGATATTGTTGAGGTTCGACCAGGCATCTGCCGTATTCATCTCGATCTTAATGCCGTAGATTTGCTCCAGATCCCAAAGGACATCGGCCAAACCCAGTGAGTCGATGCCCAGCGAAGTCAACTCCGTGCCGGTCGTTATTTCGCCGACCGCTACGGTCTTTCTCTCGCCGTTTTCGGCTTTGACGAGCTTGTTGATCGCACTGATAATTTCTAGTGTGAGTTGGTCAGCCATTTTATTCCTTTCCATCATGCCTAATTTCGACAAGCCGACGGCCTTGCGAGAAGGCTCGGTCAAATTGCTGCTCACATCGGAAGATGTTCCGGCTCGTCTGCGAAGTGACGACAGAAACCGATAAAGTTACCGGAACCTCACCGCGCGGCTGCCCTGCTATGGATCATATGGAATGATTGGTAAAATTGATTGTGTGGATCAAAAGCATCCACGCTGTGGATTGTGGCTCGACGCATTGCCGCGGCTAATTCACGCGCCGGCGCAGTTGCAAATCCTCCGGGATAAGCGTGATTACGCGGATCGAAAGTATTAAGCTTTGGCCACTTCCCCGGGACGGCGCGTTGGCCAGTGTGCGCAGGAAGCATGTGCGGGAGGTCGGTGAAGTCGTCGTAGCTGGATGCTGGTTTTCCGCAATGAGCCGAACATAAAGCCATCAGCAATGAAGTTTTGAATCACTTTTGCAATCGGCTAAGGCAAGCACAAAAAGGGCACTCAGGTAGCAACCGCAATGGCATTGTCGTGGGCGTCGATTGTTGACACTTGAGAACCGACCTGCCGGCACATCGAAAATGCTCCAGGGGCGCGGCCGGCTCACGGTTCTGTTAAGCGCTGCAGTTGATCGAACATCGAGTCGACGTTCGTCGATTGAGACAAGACTACGGAAAATTGGCCGTGCAGGTCCTATGCGAGCAGCAGGACGGGGCGATTAGTTGCCCTAAGGATAACAGCCGCGTTTTTCCCATTCGGAAGGGTTGCGATCGATAATTTTAGAGAGCTCCTGGTCTGGACCTATTAAAAGGCCGATTGCTCGTGATCCATGTAGAGCGTCCGCTGTCTATCAGAGTTACCAACCTTTGCCTCCTCACTATTTGGACCTGGCGCCGCATCATGGCTCTCGGCACCATGGCTTCGATCGCTAGATGAGCTGAGGCAGGAGGCCTGCCTGTAATGTGATGCCTCATTTGGGTACACAGCGGATGTGTGGGTCCTATGATCAGCGCCCATTCTAACTACTGCGGCCGTGAAATGAACCCGGCGGCGCCGCTTAAGACGTACAACTTTCCGTCTCAGATTCCATGCGCGAAGCCTCTTGGATCATAATCTCGCGCATCCATATGTTTCCAGGATCAGAGTTGTGAAGAGCCGGCCATTGGACAGCCTCGGTGAACGAAAGAAGTGGCAAAGGATGCTCGATGATCCGCAGGGGGATAGTTTGTTCGTAATGTTTGACAAGCCGCAGAGGGATGGTTGCTATTCGGTTAGTGCCTGACAGCAACGGCGGGATCAAGTTAAACCCCGGGACGACGAGTTCAATACGCCTCTTGAGGCCGTGCTGCATCAATAACCATTGCTCAACGGAAGGCTTAAGACCACGTCCGAACTTAGCCGCAACATGCCCCATGGACATATATTGCTCCAGGGAGAGCTTCCCTTGCAGTTGCTCGTTCGTAGAGCAGCCGACGCACACCAGTCTCTCTTCGAAAAGCCTTGCTTTCGGATGGGCGCCAGACATGAATAAATCCGGAAGGATCAGAAAATCAACATCCCCGCGCCGGAGAAGCTCCTCGGGATCGTCGTCAAGTGGCAGCAACTCGAAGCTGACCCCTGGCGCCTCCCGAGCTAAGCGCAAGATGATCTTGTCGAAGAAGACCAGAGCCATGAAGTCTGAAAGGATAATTCTGAATCGGCGATCGGACTCCGCAGGATTTATTGGATCCCATGCGATGACGGAGAGCTGAATGTGCAAGAGGGCCTCGCGAACAGCGGGGGCGAGTGCCTCTGCACGCGGGGTCGGAATTAGCTCCCGTCTCTGCATGATAAAAAGGTCGTCGCGGAAATAGTCGCGCAACCTAGAGATAGCAGCGCTCATGGCGGGTTGGCTGAGGTTGATGCTGCGTGCCGCTGCTGTGAGCTTGCGCTCGGTCATTAGAGCGTCGAGCGCTACAAGAAGGTTAAGATCCAGGCCTTTAAAACGCATGAGTTTATATCCATTCCATAGATGATTGCCATCCAAACAATCAATTTTACCAATCTTTCGGTTCGCTTATAGAAAAGCCGCAACTTGATCAATATCAAGGCCGCGAACGAAAAATCGAAATGCCGGGCAAGGGGCCCGATTTGAATTCTTAATTCTCTTAACCGCTCGATTGTCTAACCGGCAATCCAATAATCATGCGCAACAATCTCGCGCAGCTTTGATCCTGGCTGGGTGAAGAAACAACGTGGAGCTTTTGCATGTCTTCTGAAGTGCGATGGAAAATATGCTGGGAAAATGAGCTGGAAGCCTCAGACCACGCGGAACTCGCTGATTTTTTTTGCAAGACCTATGGGCCGACGGGAGCTTTCAATGCCAAGCCCTTCGAGACTGGCCGAAGCTGGGGTGGTGCGAGGCCCGAACGCCGCGCAATCGCATATGACTCGCGCGGCGTCGCTAGTCACATGGGCTTGTTACGCCGCTTCATAAAGGTCGGTACGACTGATTTGCTTGTGGCCGAGCTAGGCCTGTACGGAGTGCGACCGGATCTAGAGGGATTAGGCATCGCTCACTCTGTCCGCGCCATGTTTCCGGTTCTTCGCGAGTTGAGCGTTCCATTTGCTTTCGGAACAGTTCGCCACGCCATGCGGAACCATATGGAAAGATACTGCCGAGACGGTACCGCCAATATTATGACCGGGCTGCGTGTGCGCTCGACGCTTCCAGACGCGCATTCCGACCTGCCAGCCACGCGCACTGAAGATGTCCTCGTATTGGTAGTTCCCGTCGACCGTCCGATGACTGAGTGGCCTGCGGGCTCGTTGATTGAACGAAACGGGTCGGAACTATGAAGCGGCCTGCATATATGAGCGAAGTACCGGTCAATCACGCAAGCGGCCAGGAAGATCGCTGCATTTACTTGACGTTCGATGACGGTCCTAATCCATTCTGCACGCCGCAAATCCTGGATGTTCTAGCCGAGCACCGCGTCCCGGCGACATTTTTTGCTATCGGTTCATACGTGAAGGACCACCCCGAACTCATTCGGCGTCTTGTGGCGGAAGGTCATGATGTCGCCAATCATACCATGACGCATCCCGACCTCGCCACCTGCGATCCAAAGGATGTGAAACGTGAAATAGACGAGGCGCATCAAGCCATTGTCTCAGCCTGTCCCCAAGCCTTGGTCCGGCACTTACGAGCGCCTTACGGGGTTTGGACTGAAGACGTGCTTTCAGCGTCGGCGAGGGCTGGACTTGGAGCCGTTCACTGGTCGGCCGACCCTAGAGATTGGTCTTGCCCGGGCGTCGACGTGATCGTTGACGAGGTGCTTGCTGCTGCTCGACCTGGGGCAATCGTGCTTTTGCATGACGGGTGTCCTCCCGATGAGGTTGAGCAATGCTCCCTTGCCGGACTGCGTGACCAGACGCTTCTAGCACTCTCTCGAATTATTCCGGCACTGCATAGCCGCGGATTCGAAATTCGTTCACTTCCCTGACACCACTGGACAAACGAGAAACCATGACCCTGCTAGCAACAACCAGCATCGCCGCCGTCTCTCTTTATGCAATGCTCTCCACCGTTTACAAGAGCGCGCAGGTCTTTCATGCCAGGCGGACAACGGTCTCAACAACACCTGCGAAAGACGTCGAAAGCACCCGTCTACCAAGCGTTGATGTCATTGTGCCGTGCTTCAACGAGGATCCAATCGTTCTCTCGGAATGCCTCGCGTCTCTCGCGGAACAGGATTACGCTGGAAAATTGCGTTTTTATGTAGTCGACGACGGTTCCAAAAATCGCGAAGCGGTGGTGGCTCAGCGCGCTGCCTATGCAGACGATGAGAGATTCAACTTCACAATTCTCCCTAAGAATGTTGGAAAGCGCAAAGCGCAAATCGCCGCTATAACCCAGTCCTCTGGGGATCTCATCTTGAATGTGGACTCAGACACCACGATCGCCCCCGACGTCGTCTCGAAGCTTGCCCATAAAATGCGCGATCCAGCAGTCGGTGCGGCGATGGGCCAAATGAAAGCCAGTAACCAGGCGGACACTTGGCTAACTCGCTTGATTGACATGGAGTACTGGCTTGCCTGCAACGAGGAGCGCGCGGCACAAGCTCGCTTCGGTGCAGTTATGTGCTGCTGCGGCCCATGCGCGATGTACCGTCGGTCTGCTATGCTTTCGCTGCTCGATCAGTACGAGACGCAGCTTTATCGCGGCAAGCCGAGTGACTTCGGTGAAGATCGCCATTTGACGATTCTCATGCTGAGCGCAGGCTTTCGAACTGAGTATGTTCCAAGCGCCATCGCGGCGACAGTCGTTCCTGACACAATGGGTGTTTATCTGCGTCAACAACTACGGTGGGCACGCAGCACCTTTCGGGATACATTGCTCGCGCTCCCTCTACTGCCTGGCCTCGATCGGTATCTCACGCTGGACGCAATCGGGCAAAATGTCGGCCTGCTACTTCTTGCGCTGTCGGTATTGACAGGAATTGGCCAGTTTGCGCTGACCGCCACAGTACCCTGGTGGACGATCCTGGTCATTGGATCCATGACTCTTGTACGGTGTAGCGTGGCTGCCTATCGCGCCCGCGAACTTAGGTTCCTGGGTTTTGCTCTCCACACGCTCGTGAACATCTTTCTGTTAATTCCCTTGAAGGCCTATGCCCTTTGTACCTTATCCAATAGCGACTGGCTGTCGCGCGGATCAGTCACCGTTGCGCCCACTGTTGGTCAGCAGGGCGCTACCAAAATGCCAGGGCGGGCGACATCTGAAATTGCATATAGTGGCGAGTGATGATCGCGTCACCGCAGCTCAAAATTTGGGACAAAAAATGAACGGGCAATTAGCGAATTTGAAAACGACGATCGCTGATCCGCACCAGGATCATATCAGCCCATCGGAGCGGCAGGACCGTTCGAAAATTAAGGTAATGGATTCGGCTTCTGGCTCATTGTCTCCAATTGCAATCGATCTGGCCGGCGTTTCGAAATCATATGGTGGTAAAGTCGTCGTCAATGACTTGTCGTTTACTATCGCTGCAGGAGAATGTTTTGGTCTTCTAGGACCGAACGGCGCAGGCAAAAGCACGATCACCCGTATGATCCTAGGGATGACGTCGCCAAGTGCAGGCAAGATTACAGTACTCGGGGCGCAAGACCCGGGCCAGGTTCGCTTGGCACGCGCAAAAATCGGGATCGTCTCGCAGTTCGATAATCTCGACCTGGAATTCACGGTTCGCGAGAACCTTTTGGTATACGGCCGTTACTTCAGCATGAGTACCCGAGAAATCGAAGCGGTCATCCCGTCGCTGCTTGATTTTGCGAGACTTGAGAGCAAGACGAATACGCGTGTGGCTGACCTATCTGGAGGGATGAAGCGGCGCCTCACTTTGGCGCGTGCGCTCATTAATGACCCGCAGCTACTCATTCTGGACGAGCCGACTACTGGTCTAGACCCACACGCGCGCCACTTGATCTGGGAGCGGCTTCGGTCGTTGTTGGCACGAGGCAAGACAATTCTTCTAACGACCCATATCATGGAAGAGGCTGAGCGCTTGTGCGACAGGCTGTGCGTGCTTGAAGCTGGGCGAAAGATCGCCGAGGGCCGACCACATGCCCTGATCGAGGAGCAGATTGGCTGTCCCGTGATCGAAATTTTCGGTGGCGACCCGCAGGAGCTTAGTCTTTTGATCAGGCCGAATGCTAGGCGACTGGAGATCAGTGGAGAGACCCTGTTCTGCTACACGCCAGATCCAGAGCAGGTGCGCGCGCAACTGCGTAGATATTCGGGCCTGCGATTGCTGGAGCGTCCACCAAATCTAGAGGATGTCTTCTTGCGGTTAACCGGACGCGAGATGGAGAAGTAGACGATGAGCGTAGCAGCATTACCCGCCGGCGGTTTGAACTGGCTCGCAGTTTGGCGCAGAAACTATCTGGCCTGGAAAAAAGCGGCGCTGGCATCCATTCTGGGAAATCTAGCCGACCCTATAATATATCTATTCGGGCTCGGCGCTGGATTGGGAGTGATGGTAGGGCGCGTTGACGGCGTATCGTACACTGCATTTTTGGCGGCTGGAATGATTGCGACAAGTGCGATGACTGCTGCAACCTTCGAGACTATCTATGCCGCCTTTGGCCGAATGCAGGGCCAGCGCACCTGGGAAGCAATGTTGTACACACAGCTCACGCTAGGGGATATCGTCGTTGGGGAAATGGCATGGGCAGCAACTAAGGCGGCGCTGGCGGGCACCGGTATTGGTATCGTCGCCGCCACGCTGGGGTACACACACTGGTTGTGCCTTCTCTATGCGCTTCCGGTCATCGCCCTAACTGGCTTAGCCTTTGCGAGCCTTGGAATGGTCGTAACGGCCCTCGCGCCCAGCTACGATTACTTCATATTTTACCAAACCCTTGTCATCACACCGATGTTGTTTTTGTCAGGCGCAGTCTTTCCCATAGACCAATTGCCCGTAGCATTCCAACAGATAGCGGCCTTCCTGCCCTTGGCACATTCGATAGATGTTATCCGCCCGACGATGCTGGGCCAACCAATCGCCAATGTCTGCCTGCACATCGGCGTTCTCTGCATCTACATAGTCGTACCATTCTTCTTGTCTACCGCATTGCTTCGGCGGCGACTGATGCGGTGAAGAATGCTGCTTAGCAAGAAAAAGGGCGCATCGCGTCTCCGCGGCCATCGCTAACCATATTGGGGCAGCGACGACCCCCGGCTCCAGCGGCGTGATGCCGCCTCACCAATTTGCTACGGCTGCCACCGTCAGCACCTCACTACGATTGCGCGGCCTAATGCCAAGGTCAAACGACCATTTTTCCGGCCTCGGCCAGCATGGTCTGCGTGAGCCCAGCGATGCCGCCGATGACGACCGTGCTGTCGAGCCCCGTCAGCTGATCAATCAGGGTCGGCGATAGCCGTTGGTCTGTACGCGATCTTGCGGTTTCTAGGGACGACACAATCCTCGATGGCATGACCCACAGAAACTAGGCCGGAACCGCCACGTTTTCGGCTAGAGAAAGCAACAGACAGCCTGGCAATTCCCCTAAGCCAGCCTTAATCTGATCAGTGACGACATCCGCCACGTCACAAAACTGTTGGAGGGAACTCCGAAAAAACTTTGGAGCAAGGTCGGCCGGGGCTCCTTCGGGCCGACTCCTTGATTCAATTGGTGTCGTGGAGGCGGCATGGGATAACTGGTGTTAGTTGCGGAGTCCACGGGGAAAGGTCAGGCGGCGCGCCAAGTGGTTGCCGAAGTCAACCAACCCGATCCATAATGTCGGACTGAATGGTCATAGCAGTGTATATTGAAGCGTCCAATGGCAGATCTCCAAACGCGAGTTGACACAGAAGATAGTTGGCGCCGGCCTCTTCCAACTGATCAAGAAGAGACCGTCGCACAGAGGCTGCCGTTCCTACTACGCACAATTCACTCTCAATTGCGGCATCCAAGGTCAGCGGCAGGTTTGACGGAACTGGGATCGCATTGATATCGTATAGAAATTTGAAGCTCTTAACCCATCGTTCGTAAGCAGGTGCCGCGAGTGAATAGGCATGCGCGGCAGAACGTCCGACCACCACCATTCGGAGCAATCCGAGAAATGAGGCTTGGTCGTCCGTGCCATCGTAGTCCTCTCGATGGGAATGGAAGGCATCAGTAATTTTGCGAACAACAGACGCGGGTCCTAGGCACGCGATATTCGCGCCATTTGCGGCGGCCCAAGCTGCAGACTCGGGCCGGTTGGTGGCGATCCAAATGGGCGGATGCGGACGCTGATAAGGCTTCAGCGTCAATGGTACGTTGTTTAGCTCAAAGTGATCGCCTTGGTAGGATAGCGTACCGCCCTTCATTGCCTTGACAAGGATTTCACTGGCTTCGACGTAACGCTCCGGCACCGCGTCCGCATCAATTCCAAAGTAACCCAATTCGATTGGGAGTGATCCGCGGCCTATGCCCAACTCGAGCCTACCACCGCTCAACTGGTCAAGCATACAGATCTCTTCAAACGCGCGTAGCGGATGACACAGGCTTAGCAGCATGACCATGGGGCCGACGCGAAGATGACGAGTGCGCTGTGCCACGCTCGATAAGAACAAATTCGGCGATGGGCCTCTGCCATGCGGAGTACAATGGTGCTCTGCGAGATGATACGCATAAAAACCGAGCCGATCGCAGGTCTCTGCTAGCGTCAGGCGATTTGCATATTGTTGTGCGAGGTCGCGACCATCCTCGTCCAAATGATCAAAGATGCCGAAGCTTAGCTTTGCAGGAAAGGCGTTTCTCATTCCGTATCTCCAACGTTCATGCACATCCTTCAGACACCGATCCAAACGATCTAAGACTTGGATTGCTGAGCGGACATGATCTCATGCTCAGGGCGAACTTACCTCTGAGCTTTGCGTCTGCGAGGGCAGATCATTGAGATCTCGAAATTGCCCGCAGCCATCTGTGATTTTGCTGTTGCCGAAAGTCCACCGTCGGGCGTCGGCCCGCTCTACATCACCAAGGCCTAGAGAATGCCGACCCGGTGGCTTCGTCGACGCTTTGCAGGTCGCGCCGACGCGCGCCTTTTGTGAAGATGGTTCCTGATTTGACTTTGATGGCCGGTCCAAACCGGGCGGATAGTATCGAGCAGCGGCCTCCCGTTGCCCGCCATATCATGTTTATGCAACGCATAGAGCAGTGGCAGTGTTGCTTTAAGGCCGACCTTCGAGATCCTCAGCTCCCAAAATATCGCTGACCGCCGCAAGAAATGCATCCATCTGCGCTTTTGTACCGATGCTAACGCGGATGGAATATTCCAGTCCTCTATCGGGGAAGACAGCAATGAGTATCTTTCTCCGCTCCAGGGAGGATTGCCACCAGACGCTGTCTCTTCCTGCTGGCACACGGGCTAGCAGGAAGTTTGCATGCGAGGGAGTTACGGTGAAACCAAATTGCGAGAGCGCTGCGCTCACTCGCTGTCTCTCATACTTAATTTGCTTGTGGTTCTCGTCGTAGGCGGACCGATTCGAAAGGATGCTGACGCCAACAGCATGGCCAATCACGTTCATGTTGAAGACGTTCTGTATGTTTCGCAGTCTGCCGATGACCTCAGGATGACCGAATCCGAGCCCAACTCGAATGCCCGCAGCAGCATAGCTCTTCGAAAATGTTCTTAAGAGCAGGAGGTTCGCATGACGCTTAACCAGACGTAGAGCATCGTCAGGTGCAAAGTCGACATAGGCTTCATCCAAAACAATCAACCGATCCGATTGTGCCACAAGGAGTTCGATGTCAGCAATCGGAATAAATGTTCCGGTTGGGTTGTTCGGATTAGCCAACAGAATGAACTTGGCATCTTTTGCTGGTCCGAGGAGTGATTGCATTGACGGCAATGAGTGAATTTCCTCCCACCCAATTTCCAGAAAATCAGCTCCTTGCAAAAAGGCCAGTTTGCGGTTGAATGAAAACCCCGGCGACACCATCGCGACAGTGTCACCCGGAGCAAGGAATGCCCTGTAGATAAGCCCGAGAAGTTCAGATGATCCGTTCCCGGCGATCACCTGATCTCTGGAGAGGTCATAGGTAAGGGCGGCTGCTTCCCTCAGACTGATGTTGTCATTTTCCGGATACAGATACTGCCGTTCGAGGGCAGCAATAGCGCTCTGCATGACAACTGCCGGCAACGCAAATGGATTTTCATTCGTGTTTAGCTTGATGCAACCAGCATCCGGCGCCTTACTGGAAGGCAGAGCGTTCAGCTGTCTGGGCACTTCCGAAAGAGCCGAAAGCACGCTCTGTAATTTTGCGTCAGACATGTTTTTCTCCGTTTCATTCGCTGGGGCGATCACATTGCCGGTACAAATACTCCTATTCGTCCATTCCATATCGACTCGCGACTTTTTTATTGGATTTTCATACGGTTGGTAAAATCGTTTCTATGCATGGCATCCATCCATGCTATCAATTGACTGGCAGGCCGCGATCACTGTCAGTTTGCTGCCCAAATGATTCCGCTGTGCGCGAAGGGACAGGAGAGCAAGGACGTTGCCGACTTTCCGCGAGCACATGTTTCGAAAATGGCAGCGCGCGATTGGTCGATCGAAATGGCCTTCTCGAACTTACCCGGCCAGCGTTACGATACAATTGGCGTGGCTCATCTAATCGATGACATCGACTTCGACATAATCCTTGCCGACAACTAATTCCGCGTCATACGGGTTCTTTCTAAGGGTACGACAACGGCTGCCAGGTGCGCTTCGCGCGGCAAGAACGCCGAGGGCTGAGGCGATAACTTTTTTGAATCGCCGGCTTCCATTGCCCCGTCTGAATCGAGCGGATTGGCAATATCGAAATCCATGATCTTTTCAGTCGTCGTGTTACCAGTCTAGCCGATAAGCGATGAACTCGAACAGAATCTCAGTAGGTTATCGACACTTCAGAACGGCTTTCATTGAGATTGTTCAGGGATTTTCGATATCGTTGCTATAGCTGACGATAAATCGGACCACGACGCTTCCCAAACATAAGCGATCACCGGCGTTTATGATCATAGGATCGACAACCGTTGCGCGGGAGGAGTAACGATCACGCCTGAGGCGAAAGACGCCTTGCACAATGTTCGGCATTAAATCGAGACATTGGCAGCCAGACGTGAAAACCATCATAAGCGGGCGTTCGTAAATCATTCCCAACAACTGAGCGAGCCATCTTCGGACGGTGTCTCGCCTCACTTTCAATTGCCTCTCGAATACCGTTACGGTCCCGTCAGAAAGCCATTCGGCCAAAATGGCGCAGGATAGAGGCGATACAGTCAACGACGAAGCACGCAAGGCCCAAGGCACGCTGGGGAAAGAATGCGGGTTTGCGTTGTTGCGTTGCGAGGCCCGGCATCTCGCAAGATCGGATGAACGCTGGCAACGCGGCGCGTCTCTTGATCAACGACGCTATGACGGCGAGGAATATGTGGCTGCCGTTGCGTCGACGCATTGAGCGGGAAGACTGCCCCGGAACTACTCCGGTAAGCGCTTCTGCATGTGGCCGATGAGGCGGGTATCGCCGCTCTCTCTCGTCCGGCAGGGAGTTGGAGCGCGACGACCGGATCTGCCCTCAAGCCCAAAGATAGTCCGAATCTCAAAGGCTACCCGCTTTCGACATCAGTTTGCGCTGGCCGGACACGGACGCGCCACTCCTTGCCATCAGGTTGCTTCGAGCACCATGTTGAGCGAGCTCTCGGCCACGCGCCTGATATGTGTGAACCCGCCTGACCGGATCACCTCGGTCAACCGCCGTTCGCCTGCCTGCGCGCCTAGCGCCAGCCCTGTCTCCTGCGCAAGCGAGGTGGGAACGCAGATCATCGTCGACGCCGAGTAGTAGAGGCGCCCGACCGGATTGATGTTCTCCTCCAACGTATCTCCCGCGATCGGCTCGACGACCATCCAGGTGCCGCCGTCCTTCAGCGCCTTTCTGATATGAGACGCCGCAGCTTTCGGGTCGCCCATGTCGTGCAGGCAGTCGAAGCAGGTGATCAGATCGAAGTCGCTTCCGTCGAAGTCCTGCGCCAGGCCCACCTCGAACTGCACGTTCGCCAAACCGTGCGCCTCAGCATGCGCTTTCGCAGCCGCGACCGAGCCCAAATGGAAGTCGTAACCCGTGAACCGGGAGTTGGGAAAGGCCTGCGCCATCAGCACCGTTGATACCCCGTGCCCGCATCCGACGTCGGCCACCGTTGCACCCGATTTCAACTTGGCGATCACACCATCGAGCGCCGGCAGCCACTCCTGGACCAGCGCATTGACGTAACCAGGGCGGAACAGTCGCGCGACAGCGCAGAACATGCAGCCAGCCTGGTCGCCCCAGGCAACGCCTTCACCGGTCCTGAATGCAGACTGCACCTTCGGCTGATTTCCGACCATCGCAGCAGCGGTATCGAACGCGCCGATCAGATTGACCGGGCTGTCCGGCTCGGCAAATACGAAGGCCTGTTCGGGCGTCAGCGAGAACAATCCTTTCTGATGGTGCACATAACCTGAGGCGGCCTGTGCCACCAGCCACTCGCGCACATAACGAGGTGCGCATCCCGTAGCATCGGCAAGTTCGTGGGCCTTCACCGGCCCGATCTCCTTAAGTGTCCTGTATAGCCCCAGAGCATCTCCAATCCGTACCAGCGGCACGCTGACCGCTCCGCCAATATCGCCAAGGATGCGGTCCACGAGGTCCTTGGTGAGCGTCCGGTGAGCGGATTTTGGTTGGGCGCGAGATTGGCTCAAGTTACGACACAGAAGATTCATTTGTGACGTAACAGGGTATGAATGGCCAAGGTTGAGATCCTGACGGGTGCCGAGCGACAACGGCGATGGTCGACGGAACTGAAGCTTTCGATATTGCAAGAAGCGTTCAGCGCGGATGGCACCGTTTCGGATGTCGCGCGCCGGCATGACGTTCTTCCGCAGCAGATTTACGCCTGGCGAAAGAAGCTCTTGCCACCCGAATCTCCCCAGGCCGCATCGTTCATCCCGGTATCGCTTATCGGAGCGTCGGAGAGCGTGAGTGACGGTTCCAAGAGGAGCAGTGCTCGGTCGAGATGGAAAGACGTTGAAATCGTCCTAAGGAACGGCCGCTTACTGAGAATCGCAGCGGACATGGATCTCGAAGTGCTATCGTCACTGGTCGCTTGTGTGGAGGCGGCATGATCGGGCCTTCGGGGAATGTGCAGGTTTATCTGGCCTGCGGGGTGACTGATATGCGGCGCGGCATTGATGGTCTGTCAGCGTTGGTCGAGGCAGTCATAAAGGAAGCGCCGGGTTCTGGCGCGATCTTCGGATTCCGCGGAAAACGCGCTGATCGGATCAAACTTTTATGGTGGGATGGCCAGGGGTTTTGCCTGTTTTACAAAATTTTGGAACGCGGATACTTTCCCTGGCCGACGGCGAAAGATGGGGTTGCGCATCTGACGCAAGCTCAGTTGTCGATGCTTGTTGAGGGGATCGACTGGCGCCGACCTGCGTGGACTTCTGCTCCCGGACGAACGGGTTAAAAGCTATATTTTGCAAAGACATCCGGGGCATAATGCTGGCACTTCCGGCGCAAATCGGCTATGTACGCGGGTATGGAAACAACGCCGCTGGACAGTCAGGCCGAGCTATCTGCTTTGCGCGCGCTCGTCGCTGAACAGACGGCGAAACTTGAGGAGCAAGAAGCAGAAGTCACCAAGCGCGACTCCATTATCGGTCTTCTGCGCGCGCAGTTGGATTTGCTCCGACATCGGCAGCACGGTCCTTCTTCGGAAAAGATCGACCGGAAGATCGAGCAATTTGAACTGATGCTGGAGGAGATCGAGGCTTCCCGCGCCGAGGCTGAGGTGCGTTCTGGAAAAAACCCCTTACCGGAGTTGGACGACGCACCGGGTAAGCCCAAACGCAGACCGCTGCCGGATGGCCTTCCAACAGAAGAGCTGGTTTATGCGGCGCCCTGCAGTTGTCCGAGCTGTGGTGGCACGTCCTTCCTGAAGGCGGCTGACAAGGTCGTCCAAGTGATGGAGCATATACCGGCATCCGTAAAGATTGTCCGGCACGTCGAAAAGCGCATGATCTGCAGGGACTGCGACACAACGGTGTCTGGCGAAATGCCGACCTTGCCGATCGAGCGAGGCAAGCCCGGACCGGGGTTGCTCGCCCATATCATGGTCGCCAAATTCGACGATCACATTCCGCTCTATCGTCTATCCGAGATGTACGACCGGCTGGGGATAGACATCTCCCGGTCGGTGATGGCGGACTGGGTTGGCCGGGTGTCCGTTCTGCTTGCGCCGCTCATCTTGCTAATCAGAGCCCATGTCGCCGCGGTCGACCGAATACATACGGACGATACCCCAGTCGATGTCCTCGACCCTGGGCGAGGGAAGACAAAAACCGGGCGGGTCTGGGTCTATGTCTTCGATGGCAGCGGCTATCAAGATCCCACGCCCAGAGCCATAGCCTACTACTATAGCCCCGACCGCAAGGGCGCGCATCCAGCCGACCACCTCGCTGCCTTCAGCGGCGTGATGCACGCGGACGGCTATGGTGGCTATAAGAAGCTTTACGGCAACCAGATCATCGAGGCCGCCTGCATGGCGCATGTACGCCGCAAGTTCCACGATGTGATTAAGCTGAAGCCATCTCCGATCGCTGACGAAGCGCTGTCGCGCATCGGTGCGCTCTACGATATCGAGGATCGTATCCGCGGCATGTCGGCTGAGGAGCGGCGTACACTGCGCCAGCAACACGCCAGGCCCCTTCTGGCGGACCTCAAGAGCTGGATAGAAGAGACGCTTTCGACCCTGCCACAGAAGCAGAAGCTGGCGGAAGCGATGCGATATGCCCTCTCGCGATGGGCAGCGTTGAGCGTTTACATCGACGATGGCCGTGTTGAAATCGATAACAACATAGCTGAACGAGCCATGCGTCCGCTTGGAATGGGAAGAAAAAATTGGCTCTTCGCCGGGTCAGACAAGGGCGGTGAGCGCATCGCCAACATCCTGACCATCGTCGAGACTGCCAAACTCCATGGCCACAATCCGGAGGTCTATCTCACAGACGTCCTGACCCGGATCCAGAGCCATCCCAAGGATCGGCTCCACGAATTGCTGCCGTGGCAGTGGGTGCCGGCGAAAGACCGATACGAGGCTGCGTGATGGCACGCTCGAGGTTCATCTACACGCTCAAAGAAGTCGCCGTCATGATCGGCGAGAACCTTGAACTACTCGAGGAAGTCACCGCCAACTCGGACAATATCGCCGAAGGCGAATTGGTATATGTCCGCGATGGCAGTGAAGATGGCACAAAAGGCCTGACCGAAAATGGAATTGACGACCTTCGAGATCTCCTGGCCGACATACGGACGTGGGATGGTGGAATCCGCCAGTTCCTCGTCGATGAACAATGCGATCCCGAGATAATCGAGCGCGTCATAGCAGATGAGCTAAGGCGCAAGTCCTAAACCGCGCCTCGTAGACGCAAGAAATGCATTCGCCGGACGCTCACGGTCCTTGAGCGTGGTTTCGTTGAGTTGCATCATATCGGATTCCTCCTGATTTATGGGCGGCCTCCTGCCGATGACCGCCTTCAAGGGATCGTGAACTCGATGCCCTATATTCGGCGTGTATGCCCGCTTGCGCTTCGCATCCACGCACATCTATCAAGCCGCGCACACGCTAACTGGGTAGCCTCCTCGCGTCGACAGTAACGGGCAGCCGCCTGTTCTGCGATAGATCGGGGAGGGCAATCCGCCATCCATTTTTAAGCAAAATGAAGCCGCCCCATAGGTTTTTGTGCTCAACCGAGATGATCGGTTCCTCAAGGTCTTTCTTGTGAATATAGACCGATAAGCCGACGTCAGTTCTGCTGATTGTCACTCTCATGCATGTCCCTTCTCGCTACTGCGGCTTTGGAGATCGAAAGTCGAGCGTTATCAAAGTCTATTATTTTAGTACAACATATGCCCCAGGCCGATACCTCCGTTCTCTGTCTGAGATTTGGGCGGCACGCCCCACGTCGGCTACCAGGTTACGCGCATCGCACACTGGATGTGGTTCCGGTTGTACGCAATTTTCTAACCGCATGTTCGCCCAGGAGACCACTGACCGCTCGTCTCATTCTTCGCGCTTTAGTCGGTGGCGATCAGGCAGGGACGCAGGTCTTCGGCATCGGACACACCGAAGCGCATTGTTGCGTGTCAAACTCACCCTTGCACTCGGTACATTTTTTTGAATCCACAACATATCCCTCACCTTTGAAACTGATCGCATCTGAGGGACATTCAAATTCGCAAGCGCCGCACTGGGTGCATTGGGATACAATGATCTTGAAGGCCATGTTTTAGCTCCTGATTCAGTCAGCGGGGCCTAAGCCGTCCGCATCGCCGGTTTGCCGCCAAACTCGGCGGCGTATAGCGCGCCAATCGCAGTCTCGATGTAGTCATAGGAAAATGCGTCAGTAGCTCTCACGCCGGTTTCTGCCAACCGCTTCTTTGGGAAATCGCCGATTTTGCAAGAAAGCAGAACGTCGATGCCGTCGAGTGCAACGATAGTGTGATCGAGAGTGGCCCTCTCGCCTTTACCACCGAGGCAATACTGCTCGACCTTGCGGTGTCCCACCAAGTTGATCCCCTTTCGTGAGACTGCATACACTTGAAGTTCTCTTGCCTGACCGAAATGTTCGTTGATCCGGCCGCCACCTTTAGTCGCCACGGCAACAGCAAGGGTTCCCGAAGAACCTAGTGACTTGACTGCTTTGCTCGCGCCCAATTTTGCTGCAAATTGATCCTCTCGCTCATGCTCGACCAACGTCCGATATGCCTCGCGCTTGCTGGCATCGTAATCAACTTTGGTGGAGATTTGGTCGAGGGCAAACTCTCGCTCGCGATCATCGCCCAGCAAACCGATGGCGTCGGCCCGGCACTGTTGGCAGTGGCGCATAAGCTTAACGTTACCATCGAGACAGTCTTGAAGTGCCTCTAGTTCGAACTGCTCCGGGCAACGCTGCCCCGTGAGACCGTAATAAGTACCATGCGAAGGCTTGGAAATCAGGGGCACCACATTGTGCATGAACGCCCCGCGGTCTCTGATCCATCGGTTAACTTCCACGAGGTGCGTGTCATTGACGCCTGGAATCATTACCGAATTGATCTTGGCGAGGATGCCGCGTTTGGTCAGCATTTCCAAACCTAACATTTGGCGCTCGTGAAGGATCCTGGCCGCTTCTATGCCAGTGTATCGACGATGCCCGTGGAGTATCCATGGATAGATCGTCGCCCCGACTTCGGGATCCACCATGTTGATAGTGATCGTCACGTGATCGACGTTCATATCAGCTAGCTCATCGACATGGTCGGGAAGCGCTAATCCATTGGTAGAAATGCATAGCTTGATGTCAGGTATTTCTCTCGAAACTCCCTCAAACGTCGCTACTGTCTTCCTCCAGTCGTAACAAGCGTCGCCCGGTCCGGCGATGCCGATTACCGAAAGCTCCGGCACTTTGCTGGCGACGGCAAGCACCTTGCGTAGTGCCTGGTCGGGAGTTAACTTCACCGATGCGACACCGGGGCGGCTTTCGTTGGAGCAATCATATTTGCGATTGCAGTAGTTGCACTGGATGTTGCAGGCAGGTGCGACCGCGACATGCATGCGAGCGAAATAGTGATGTGCTTGCTCTGAAAAGCAGGGATGGTCTTTAATTCTCTCCCAGTTCCGCGCATCTATGTCATCCGTCACCGAAAGGCCATAGGACGAAGATGCGCGGCCACCGGGCATAGTAGGAGCCATGGGCGCCCGGTGGGAGGGGGCACTGCTGGTCGTCCCGACCTTTATTTCCGGTTCCCACATCGCACTGTTCCACTGTTGAGGAAAGGTTAGATCTCCAAAAGCAAGAGAGATTCCGGTCGATGAGATATTATTGTTTCAGCGCTTATGTCGCCTTACCGCTCGTTTCCCCGCTTGCTGCCGGAGATGTCTTGTAGAAATGAAAATAGATCGCGCCCGAAGTCGTTGGGCCACGCTTACGGAGTTCTTGGCGATCGCCGTCACTCCTTCTTCACATCGATACCATGCCGGCGTAGCGCATAGCCGACCTGCCGCGGCGTTTTACCCAGGATACGAGCCGCTTTGGCCTGTACCCAACCAGCCCTCTCCATTGCCTTGATCAGCGGATCACGCTCGATGAGGCCCGCTGCCTCGATTGTGGCTGCGGCACCGCTGGGAGTGCCTGCGTGGGCGCCCAGTCCGCCCGACATTGTATCTCGCGGGTTGAGACCATGCATCGCGTCGTTGCCAATACCGTCGCCGTCGGCTTTCCGGAGGAGCGCCGAAGAACACTGGTCTTGCTGACAGGCAAAATCCGTTGAAGTGATGGTATTTGAACTGGCGAGAGTGGCGGTCCTTTGAACGCAGTTGTCCAGCTCGCGAACATTGCCGGGGAAGGCGCATTTCGACAAAATGTCTATTGCCGACGGTCCGAAGTCGCAATTTCGATCATTTGCCTTGTTGAATTGCTCGAGGAACACTTGCGCTAGAAGCGAAATGTCACCGTCACGCTGCCGAAGTGGCGGCAAAATGATGGGCACCACATTGATCCGGTAATAGAGGTCGGCTCTGAACTCCCCTCGAAGGACGGCCACTTCAAGGTTTTTGTTGGTGGCGCATATAACTCGAACGTCTACTTTCAATGTCTTCGTTCCGCCGAGACGTTCGAATTCGCCTTCCTGTAACACGCGCAATAACTTCGCCTGGAATTGTGGTGATACATCGCCAATTTCATCAAGCAATAGCGTTCCGCCATTGGCCAGTTCGAAACGTCCAGCTCGTTGAAGGAGAGCGCCAGTGAAAGCGCCCTTCTCATGGCCAAACAATTCGGATTCCAGAACGGTTTCCGACAGCGCGGCGCAATTCAACTTAATAAACGCCTTGCTTTTCCGCATCGATAACTCGTGTATTGCTCTTGCAACGCATTCCTTGCCAGTGCCGCTCTCTCCTCTCAAGAGCACCGCGGAGTTCGTCGCGGCCACGAGCTCGGTGGTAGCTAATACCCTCTTGATCGCTGGGCTCTCCCCAACGATCCAGTCGATTTTATCGATTTGGGTGGGATGAGACTTCAGCTTGATTTTCGCAATCTGTCCTGCTTGTTGTACCTCGGCGACTGAGCCGCCATCGCTGCACAATTCGCGATAGCGCTGGCAGGTTAAGCCGATCAGGACGGCAATCATTGCCAGAAGGGTTTCGTCCTGATCTCCGCTTTTCTGCGCGAAATCAATCCACAATGCGCCAATTGCTTTCCGGTTTACTTTAACGGGGAGAACGGCAGAATTTTTCCCAAAGTGCTTCTCACCGCTAGCGATGACGCGATTTATTGCGTCCGCCTGTTCAATCGTAAGAGAACGTGAGCGAACGTCGTGCCCAATGGGAGCCCGCACGTTGATCCAGGGCTCTCCTCCGGAGCCGTGAATCACGATTCCGCCATCGCGCAATAGCAGATGCTCGACGAGGGCGTTCATCGCAGCCTTCAGAACGTTGTCTAGAGGAAAAGAACGGATAAGCTCTTTGGATATGTCGTAGAGTATATGGAGCCGCGCCTCTGGTTTAATCATGCCTACAAACAGGGGAGGGTGCACTGCTTTTTACCCTGGTGCGCGAAATATGCTAACGCATATTCCTAAGTTAAAGATACGTGTTCCCGACGGCATAGCCTTTCGAAAGGTGATGAGTGGATGCACATTCAATCGCCGCCGCTAATGCAACTGGATCGGTCGCTGCTATCGCGGCGGAGGTAGGTACTCCTCATCCGAATTTGAAGAGGACCCCGAACCCGCCCCGGGGATAATTCCACTTGATGTCGCCACTAGCTTCGCATAACACTCTGCATGTGCCGCATTCCAAGCAGCCATCGGAAACAATCGCCACCTGACCAATTTCGTTAAGCTCGTAGCATTTGGCCGGACAGATTTGCGTCAAGGCGAGGAGGTTTGGGCTTGGCGACAGATGCGGTCGCACCGCAATGTGCGGACGTCCAGTATCGACGAGATATCGGTTTTGGTACAGCTTATCTTCAATGCGCTCTATGATGGTCGCCTTCATCCGAATTTTCCTTTAACGCCAAGATACGGCGGAGCGGACCGCGTCGCTAATCAACCCCCAACGGGACCGTGCGTTGATAAAGGAGGCAGCTGTGGCCTTCTCCCCGTTGATTTTAGGTGCACCGTCGACGCGCACAAAATTTTGCGCCGCCTGAGATATAAGCGTTGGATACGTCATGAAAAAATTGTGACTGTCAGTGTGGAGGAGGCCTGGAAGATCTTTGTGTTTCGTCAGGTCTCGCATGACGAACGACTTATCCAGCATGCCTTTATAAAGAGAGAGATTGCGCTTCGTCATCAAGCCGCCACGGCTCTTTATCTGGAAGATCGCTTCACCCGCCATGAGACCTGATGTCATCGCAAGGTTTGATCCCTCGCGATGCACGGCATTGTTTAGTTGCGCCGCGTCGCCCACGACGACCCACCCGTTGCCAAAGAGCTGCGGGATTGCCTTGAAGCCCCCCTCTGGAATAAGGTGCGCGGCGTATTCTTTGATATCTGATCCGGCCAGTAATGGTCGGATCGAGGGATGTTGCTTGAAGGCGTCAAGAAGGCGGTACGGATTTTCCATGCTTGCCGCTAAACCGGAAACGAGGCAGCCGATCCCCACCGAGATCGACTCTTTATTGGTATAAAGGAAGCCCAGCCCGGCCATTCCGCGTGAGATCGTGCCGCCGGCTTCGATCACACAGCCTTCGCTACCGGTGAGGCCGAAGCGCTCTGCAATGACCTCTTCCGGCATAAAATGCATTTCCTTGACAGCGAGTGCCACATTTTCTGGCTTCGGCATATCGCGTAAGCCGGCTCGTGTGCCAAGGAGTCCGTTCACGCCCTCAGCGAGGACGACTACGTCCGCGAGGATCACACCGCCCTCTCGGTCCGTGTAAACGCCTATTACTCTACCGCTCTGATCTCGAGCGAGTTTCGTCGCTGTCGTTTCACAAAGGACTGTGCCGCCCGCCTCGCGCACCTTGGATGAGAACCACTTGTCAAACTGGGCACGGATGATCGTATACCGGTTTGGCTTAAGTTCATTGAAGTCATCAGAGCGATAGTGTACGCCCGTGTGCGACGAGTCATCCATTAGCCAGAATCGTTGCTCGACCAGATGCCGTTCAAGAGGAGCGTCATCGCGGAAGTTTGGGATAATCGCCTCCAACATGTTGGCGTACAATATAGCCCCTTGAACATTCTTAGAGCCCGGATGTTCTCCGCGCTCCAATTGCAGCACTTTTAGACCGCGACTGGCCATCGAATACGCTGCGGCGTTACCGGACATACCGGCACCAATGACGATCGCGTCGAACTTACTCTTGGTCATTTAGCCTTCCTCCATACCCTAGATAGCGTTGTGCGGTGGCATTCGCCTGGCGAAAGCTTCTGTTAACGCCGGCAAGAACTCCAGCGCGCAAGCGACAACGCCGATGTGGGCGAAGTCAAAGATCGGAGCGTTCTGGTCGAGGTTGATTGCGACAATCAGATCGGCTCCTTCGACGCCAACGCGATGCTGGACCGCGCCAGATATTCCCGCCGCGATGTAGAGCTTGGGTCTAATGGTATGGCCGGACTGACCAATTTGTCGATCAGCAGGCATCCAGCCTTTTTGGACCAGTGGGCGCGAGCACCCGACTCCCCCGCCGATCGTCGTTGCGAGGTTTCTCAAGTATTGCAGGTTTCCTGCGGCGCCGAGGCCGAGTCCGCCCCCAACCACGATGTCGGAGTTGGCCAGATTGGATTGCTCAGAACCGTCGTTGCAGAGGAATGCGAGGACTTTGGTGACGATCGCCTCCTCGACCATTGTGAGTTCATGCTGGATAATGCGTCCAATTGGCTTATCCGCACGCTGCGGCGTCGCCATGACCCTGGGCCGCACCGTTGCCATCTGAGGTCGGCTGTTCAGCGTGTAAATCGTGCACAACAAGGACCCGCCGAAAGTTGGCCGCGTCGCTGCGAGTGAACCATCTCCATCAACATCCAGCTCGGTGCAATCAGCCGTAAGCCCCGTTTGTAAGGTCGTTGCTACAGCACCGGCGAGGTCGCGGCCGAGCGTGGTCGCGCCAAGAAGGAGAATTTCTGGTTTGTGAGTAGTGACCAGATCCGTCAAAGCCTTGGTGAAGGGTTCGTTTCGATAGTTGGCGAGGAGGGGCGACTCTACCAGATAGGCGATATCAGCTCCGTAAGCGAAGGCCTCTTCAATGGCCGGCTTGGTCCCCACGCCTTCAGACGAACCGAGGATTACCCCGGCAAGTTGGACACCCAGTTTGTCAGCTAGCCTGCGGCCTTCGCCGAGGAGTTCAATCGATACGGGATGAACCTTGCCGCGCTCAAGTTCCATGAAGACCCAGACGTGCCGGTGATCTTCGAAACACTTAAGCAGCTTTTTCCCTGAGCTGGCGCGGCCGACCGCGTTTGCCGGCGTTTCATTTTTTCTAGCGACCAAAATCTACTCCTCGCTGTTCACCGATTGCCATGGCACGTGAGCTTGCGTTCCAAAACGGGCTGGCGGGCAAAAATTGCAGCGACCGTCTCCGCGGCGACCTCGGCCAACGTTTTGTCGTTAATGTCCATTTGCATAGCTTTTTCGGCGCGCGGACCGGGAGCGAATACTCGCTTCACGACCGTCGGCGATCCCCTTAGGCCGCATTTGGTCAACTCCCCAATGCCGGCGTCAGAGGCCCCCCATTTAAGAACCGGGCTTCGCGCGGCACGGAAGGCGTCATCAAGAGAGCCCCGGCGGATAGCATTGACACCTTCCAGCACGGTGATGAGACTTGGCAACGTGCTCTTCAGCATCTGCGTGCCGCTTTCCGCGTGCCGTTCAACCATGAGTTCGCGCGAAGTGGGATCAATGGAGACAATCTTCGTTACGTAAGTCAGTTGCTGGAGGTTCAGCCTCTTTGCAATTCCAGGTCCGACCTGGGCCGTGTCGCCGTCAATTGTCTGCTTTCCCGTAAAGACGATATCAGGCGCCCCATAGCTCTCGCCAATCTTCGCTACTGCTTGAGAAAGAGCATACGAGGTCGCCAGCGTGTCAGATCCAGCAAAGTGGCGGTCGGTCAGAAGCACTGCGCGATCTGCGCCGTGGGTGAGCGCCTTGCGTAGCGCTTGCTCAGCCATGGGCGGGCCCATCGTGAGAACAGTCACCTCGCCCCCATAACGGTCACGAACCTGGAGTGCCTCTTCGAGAGCAAAAAGGTCGAAAGGGTTAATGATGGTCGGTACACCTTGGCGCATTATCGTATTTGTCACCGGGTGGACGCGAATCTGCGCAGAGTCCGGCACCTGTTTGATACAGACCACGATGTGCATAGTCGTTTAAGCTCCCAATCAGATTTTGGCTTTAAGGACCCGGCTTGCTTTGAGCACTGCTCGTGCCAATCAGGTTACGCCGGTAAGCCTTGGAGATTGCACATCTTTCTTTGTCGCTATGCACAGGATTTTGTAGGGTTGCCAACATGCCGTGTCGCAATCCGCCAATAACTAATCGATGGAGAGGGCGGCCCATTAACGTCAGCTGCGCTATGAGCCGGGAGAATTACAATCCCGGAGACAGACAGCTGCGCCAGGTAGGACAGCGACGACCGGCAATAACCGCAGGTAGTCGCAAAAAAGTCGAAGATGTATATCTTGCCGAGCTGGAAGTTGGAAAGCGGATCGCCGCGCAGCCAGTGCTGCACTTTGATGGACGGAGCTGGAGAGTCTATGCCCAAATCAGGGGTCATGTTTTGGTCTCCGCCACTATTTTTTCCGGCGCTTCGTTGCGCCAGGAATGAGCGTGTTAGGTGTCAGGTCGAGTTGCTTCGATTTCGAACCGCGGCGCATGTTCCGTCTGTTGGACGCAGGCTTGAGATCTCGTTTTCTGAAATGGCTTCTGCGGGTGCGGGTGGCCATTGCATGTCCTTCTTTTGGCAGGGTGGCGATGTCTCCGTCGTGACAGGAAGACACCGAGCCTTGATGTCGATGGAGGTCATTAAAGAGTTACCACTAGTCGTGAACACCGATTATGCTTCTCCGCGTTGGACGCCGCGGGGCCGTGCAAGCGATGCCTGTAAGTCGCAGGTGCCGGGGACTTAGCCTCCGGAGGACTTCGGCGGCGATCTCTTGGGGTGAGGTTCTCACTTTCGTTTCCCCTGCCACAGCAATCGTCTTCATCGCCTTGCTCTACGATGTGTCTTCTTACGGTTTTCTCATTCCTCTTGAGGGAGTTGGCCTCTGCTTCAGCGTCGGCGAAGACCGCCTCAACATCCTCGCGTGAGACGAGTGGGGCGACACCTCTCATAATGCTCCGTTGGGCGAGGCGGCGCACAATTTCCTTGACATATGCGGCGCTGGCACCCTTTGAACGGAGGACGGCTTCGGCCAAAGCTCCTCCCTGGAAGTTCAGCGCATGACCGTATTGCTCGATCAGCCGCTTGCGGCAATCGTCATCAGGGAGAGGGATCTCAAGAGCCGCATCTACGCGGCCCGAACGGGTGGCGAGTGCCTGCTCGAGGGATTTCGGCCGATTCGTGGTCAGGAGGATGAGGATGTCCGCGTCTGTGCCGAGACCGTCCATCTCGTTCAACAGACGGTTCAGGCGGGTTTCTGCCTTTTGGCCCGAAATATCATCGCGTGAACGGGCGACCAGATCCACATCCTCAAACACCATGATGCATGGCTGCAGGACGCGAGCCAGCGCGAAGTGTTCCTCCATATCCAGCATCTGCTCAGCCGTGACCAGAATTGTGCTGTGCTCGGGCAGGTTGGCAGCGATATAGTGGACGACATGGGTCTTGCCGGTGCCAGGCTCTCCGTAGAGCAGGATCCCTTTCTGTCCTGACTGGCCGAGGCGCTTCAACTCCTCCCGGCATTTAACAAAATCGAAGACGTGCGTGTCGAGCTGGGCCATAGTCGCCTTTGAAAGCACGACGTCGTCCCGGCTTACGGCAGGGAGCTTATGCACGCGCATTGTTTCGTTCGTGCCTTCGAAGTCAGTGGACTCGAAAGAGACGGCCTTGTTGCGATAATATCGGGAGCTCTTGCCGTGCGCCTCGATTGTGCGCAGAAAGCCCTCGGCGAAGTCATGACCCACGTCATTGGGCAGGTGAGCTACTTCGACCTGGACCTTTGAACCACCCCGGACTTTGAACTTCGACAACATGACTGCTGCAGGCACGTCGCCGTCGATCATTATCAGCCAGAGACCGTTGTTAATCGAAGCATATGGCTCATCTTCGCCAATGTCGATGTCCTGATACTGCACGGGCGTCAGCTGCACGGCGTGTTTTCCCTCGGAAGTGGTCAGGTCTGACAGCTTCATTGGGAAATACTCGATCCATTGATGGAAGCCCAAGAGCTCAGGGGACCAAGGTGCGACTTGGTCCTCGATAATGGTTTGAAGATCTGGCAGGAGATGTGCGGTAAACTGCCGGCGTGAGCTCACGAGAACTGCCAAATCATTGGTCTTGAAATGGCGAAGAAGTTTCTGCCACACAAAGCGAGCGGATTCACTCATGACGATGTTCCTTTGAAAGTGGAGTGGGGTGGAACGCCTGGGTCTTTGAAAGCAGCACTCGCATCAGGTTTCTCTCCAAACGTCGCGGCAGGCACGGTGTGCATAGTCGCTTGATCTCCCAAAATCGGATCAGGTCCCTAGCGACCCGGCCTACTCTGAGCACTACTCGTGCCAATCAGGTTGCGCGGGCAAGCCTCCGAGATTGCACATCTTTTTTTGTCGCTATATGGAGGGCTTGTAGGGTTGCCGACATGTCGTGTCGCAATCCGCCCACGATCACTACAGCGACGGAGAGGCGGTCCGACAGGCTTCGAGTCGGACAATTCATGACGGCTGCGCCATAAGCCGCAGATCAGCGGCTTGACGCGTTTCGCAAAACCGCCGCCGGTGGGGCGCAAATCCCACCGCCGCTTTGCAGTCAATACAGGTCGGCAACGGCCCGTTCGATGCGATCGCATGCCTGCGTGATCACCTCCATCGACGTTGCGATCGAGAGGCGGAAATGAGGCGATATCCCGAAGGCGGCACCCTGCAGCGCCGCGACCCCGACGCCATCCAGCAGGTAGAGCACGAAATCGAGGTCTGTCTCGATTGTCTTACCTTCGGGCGTCTTCTTGCCGATGACACCAGCACAGTTCGGAAACAGATAGAAGGCTCCGTCCGGCACCAGGCAGGATAGGCCGGGCACGGCATTGAGCCGTGAGCACGCATAATTGCGTCGCTCCTTATAGACCTTCACGCTTTCCGCGACGAATGACTGGTCCGAAGACAGCGCATAGGCAGCGGCGGCCTGACTGACGGACGATGGGCAGGACGACATCTGCGACTGCAGCTTGTTGATGGCTGCGATCAGGGCGGCCGGACCCGCCGCGTAGCCGATACGCCATCCGGTCATGGCGTAGGACTTTGAGACGCCATTGGTCAGCAGAACACGCTCCTTCAGTTCCGGGACGGCGGCAACCAGCGTCGTCATCGGCTCGTCCTTGAACCAGACCTGGTCGTAGATATCGTCGGAGAGCACGAAGACGTGGGGATGGCGCAGCAGCACCTTGCCGAGGGCTTCGAGTTCGCTCCTGTCGTATGCCGCGCCCGTCGGATTGGACGGCGCGTTGAGAACCAGCCACAAGGTCTTCGGCGTGATCGCTTTTTCCAAAGCCTCCGGCGTGAGTTTGAAGCCTGCTTCCTGCGGGCATCCGATGATGACCGGCTTGCCTTCGTTGGCAATGACCATATCGGGATAGGAAACCCAGTATGGTGCGGGAATGATCACCTCTGCATCGTTTTCCACGCTCGCCATCAGCGCCAGAAACAGAACCTGCTTGGCGCCACCGCCCACGCAGATTTCGTTGTCCGCGTAGCTGAGGCCGAGCCGGCGCTTGATATCGCCGATGATTGCCTTGCGTAGCGCCGGCGTGCCGTTGACGGCGGTATATTTGGTTTCGCCCCTGTCGATGGCTGCGTGCGCCGCGGCCTTGATGCTGTCTGGCGTGTCGAAGTCCGGCTCGCCGACCGTCAGGTCGACGATATCGCGGCCGGCTGCCTTCAGTTCGCGAGCCCGGGCTGCCGCAGCGGTGCTCGGCGAGATCTTCATATTGGACACACGCGATGCAGGCACGAAGGTGCTCATTGGGATTTCCTCGGTTCTGGAGAGGCTGGATAGGCCTCAGTGAACGGCGTCGGTTTCGCCGCGCATCTTTCCGGTCAGAAAAGGTCGACGAATCCGTGATGGTTGATGGCAGGATCAAGGTCGCCGAAAGCTTGAGAAAGTTGATTGCCAATCTGGTGACCCCCGACGAACTCAGAGCATCAGGACTTAAGTTCCAGATTGCGTTATTGCCCCTTTGAAGACCCACCCCCTAAACCGCTCGCTCTACAGGCAGCAAAATCCGTGCCTATTTTGACGGGTCGTACTGATGAGAATTCTTACGAATTGGTTCAAAAGCTTAGAGGAGAACTTCGGCAAAACTCCATGCGCAATCGGTCTGAGTGTTCGACAACCCCGCCAATGAAATGGGCAATTCGCGACAACTGAGCTTCAAGGAACCCCCGTCGCCAATGCGCCCAGCACGCAGCCACTTTGCAGCGAGGAAGCCTCCGCTCCAGATAAGCATAGCTTGTTGTGTCCTTTGTAGCCGTTAGCCTGAAGGATGCCGCTTGATTGCTTGAGTGGCGGTGGAAGCGCTCTTCTTTCGAGTCAGGGGCAAAAGGTAGACTGCACCGGGGGGGAAGTCCCCACTCATGGACGCTGATCGCGGACAAAGTTCAGGTCCTGCCCTTCTTCACACCCTTGCCCAGCCCTTGCCTGGCAGCGAGGGATCCGGCACCCGGATCGGGTGTCGTCGGCATGACGGAGGTCACGTGTCATGATCGCCGTTTCGATCCGCTCGATGAGAGGCTGAAGCACCTGCATGGCATGAACACACCGATCAACCATCGTGCTATCGGGAATGTCGGCGCCCTTACGGGCGAAGGTCTCGTTTAGACGGTACAGTGGCAAATAGTCGTCGAACTTTGAGACCAGAATGTACGCCAAGAGGCCAGTGCCCGCCATACTGGCCGGTATCGGGCGGCTGGGTGTGCCACCTGCACCATTTTCTCGCAGCAGCGGCAGGAGTTCTTTAGTCGAGCAACCTCAAAGACTTCCATCTGCGCGGTTTTTCATGTCGAAGATTTCGCTAACGTCCTCACTGACAAGACGCAATTAACCCCCGCATCCCGGGCAGCAAGACACGTCGCTAACGGCGTCGTTGAACACGTGTCTTAGGGTCATCAAGGCGCTAGGCGGCAGGCGATGCCCACCTGGCGGCGACAGCGTAGCCGCGGCATCCTCCGTCCTGCCGATCGTGATCAGCTGGCCGAGCTCACCCAGCAGGTTAAATTGAAGCGATCGCTTTCGCGCCCGAAGAGCCTCGGAAAAAGATTTTAAACTAAGGACCTGGTCGGATCTTCATTCCCGCTTCGGTGGCGATTTGCAGGGTTCTCCGGACCGGTAGTCCAGTATCATGTTCACCCGCTAAAGCACAACTCAACACTTCACAAAGACAGCAAACGCACTGCGCATAATAGAAGTTGAAACATTCGCAGCAGTCATTAACGTGCAGAGATAAATGTTGCAAGCACTGATTCGCGGACAAAATGAGATCAAGAAATCCCTTTAGACAGATAGTGAACAAAGGTGGGAATGCACACCACCGCTCGTTTTATTTGCAACTACGCCGTATCCGAGACGATCGAATTCGAAATCTGCTTCGCGGAATAATTTCTCGAGAAACCGAACGATCAATCTCTTCAAGCAGCGTAAATCTGCTGCGGCACGCCGCTTGCGGACGAAATCTTGCGATCGCAGCTGAACTGCTTCTTGGGTACGACGGGGCGTTTCCATTTCCAAACAGAAGCAACACTTATCAATCGCTCCTCAAGCCTCACTCTCTCAACGAGCTCCCGCCCCACGAAGAACTGACATTTACTATTGGATATCTCAATGGCTGGGCCGAAGAGGTGCAAGCGACGATCGGACTAATTTCCGAGTTAAGGCACATTGTGCATGCTAGATCGAAAGATGCTCTAAAATCGCTGCTTACTTTAGCGGAGCAGTGCGGCGCATCAAATTTCCTCGCAAAGAAAATCGCGTATATTGTTTCAAAGGACGCCAACCGGAATGATCTTTCCGAGGAGCTAGCCAAAATCGCCGGGCTACTCAACCAGAGCGAATACTCTGTTCCCTTCTTTTCGGCGATGGAAGCGATCGATAACGAATTTCCACTGATCAACGGCACCGCAAGTCGCGTTCAACTGGTCGCGAAGTATGTGAAGGATGACTTCCGTCAATTGCTGCCGTTACACAATATAGCTGCCGTGCCTGTCGCTCTGGCTGACGTTGGCTCATACCTGCGCAAAGCAAGCTCAATGTCGCTTGTGGATACGATAGTGGCTGTCCAGACAATCCGACATCTCAGCGAGCAGTGGCCAAGCTTGAACGCGACGATTGATCGCCATATGTCGCCGGCCCTCAGGGCCGCATTCGAACATTTTTCGGCCGTTGCGTTCAATGAGCGAGAACTATTCGACGATTGCCATCAAGAAGACGCAGATATCGTCTATTATCGCAGGTCTTGCGCTTTTCTCGAGTTTGCTAGGCCAGCAAAGTACAGGAGCTTTGTAGACAGAGTACTAGGTCCGCGATTCTTACGAACAATTTCAAACCTACAGCCCGCCATTAAAGACTACAAAATACCATCTCGAAAAGATTTGAATAAAGCACTTTTAGGTTTTGTCCGAGCAGACGATTATCTCAATATTCAAGCTGGCGGAAAATTCTTGCGAACGATTTACTTCCTCATATTTCTCCAAGGAGCGCGTGATCTCGCCGCTCTGGACCAGCGTGATATACGCTTCATCTTTGAGCATACGACAGGGCTCGCTGTTTTGATGACCGAGCACGAACTGGAACGCCTATACGGCACTGCGGATGAGGAATCAAAGCCGCTAGTCACGGTTCTCGCGTTAGCTCTCTACAAGGCGCGCTCAAATAACGATGACGTCGATTTCAAATTCCGACTAAATCTCTCGATGACAATTGAGGCGAGCTTTGCTGCGAGTATACCGGCGTTCTTCAACTGGCTATTGCCCTCCACTCCGGAAGTTGCAAATTTCCTTCTTTCTATCCTGGATCGACCAACTTTGCAGAAGATGTATTGGCTGATCAACAATCCGGATCAGGCTGATCGTGTTCGACAGGACATATTGCGATTAGTCGGCAAGCAGCGAGAGCGGATTGAGTATTATATCGAAGCTGACTCGATAGAAGCTCAGAGACAAGTCTCGAAACTACAGAAATACTTCGACGATAGCAGAATGTACGTAGACGGATTTGCGATGAAAACGTGGCTGGTTGAAAATCCAACTTCTTATACGCAACAATATCTTCGATTAATTGATCCAGGAGATAACGTTACTACTATCAAGGTCAAGAGCGTGAATAATGCGCAAGGTGCCGAAATCGTCGTCCTTGCGTCGTTCGATTACGTGCTGTTCGAGATCGCAAAGAACGCGTTTCACCAGTTTTGCACAAATACGAATTTCGGTATCGAATCATATCTTGGCAGGCGCATCCGGCACAACACCCTGACCGGCATCATGCGGGGGGGCGTGGAGTCGATTCTTGAGAAGCCGCAGTACCAAATTCTCACCTATGATGAACAATTCATGGATGCTTATCTTCGATGGCGCGATGAGTACCGTGAAATGATCGAGGATATGCGTAGAGAATTTCTTCAGTTCAAGACGCCGCAAAAACCGCGGGGCATTTTTAGATCTGAACTGAATGCTGAGGACGAAGGAACCCGAACAAACCTGACTGTGCTACGCAATATGAACCAATCGGCACGCAGCAGCGAGTTGTTCAATGACCTTCTTATTCGATTTTGCTGGACGGAAATCGACCCGCAATTGAAGGCTGCAGCTAAATACATTGGCGTTGAGCTGCTGAACAATGCTGTTTCTTCGATGGAATCGTTGCTAGGTGACTTCACCGATGATGCTCAGAAGCATTTCAGGCACGAGTTGCGCAACGCCGTTCACGAGAGATTCAGTAGGTTGTCGAGTTGGTTTCGCCAGCCAGAAAGCGGCTTTGTCAGCGCAAACACACGGCAGCTTGGCGACCTGATCGTAATTGAGGCTGTTGAGCGCCCGGATTCACGAAATCCAGCCATCAGCTGGATAGGCGCAAATGCCGATCTGATGATGGAGGGCCTTTCTGTTCATAGGATGTACGACTGTCTTTCCGTTCTTATTCGGAACGCTTTAATGTACGGAAACCCTGACGCGCCGATCAAGGTGTCTGTAGAGGGCCTGACAATCTCACAAGCCAACATCGCGCAGCTTATCGTTTCGGTCACCTCAACGCTGACCGACGGCGTTGAGAAGAGTGAACATCTCGCTCGCCTCGAGCAAAGTTTCAAGGATGATGATCTAGGTGCTTCGATGGTTAAGGAGGGATACACAGGGATTAAAAAAGTCAGGTACATCACTCAAAACAGCGAGGGACGAGCAACAGTTTCATACGCTCTTGAGGGAAATGATTGTACGATCTCATTCTTGCTCACTGTCGAGCTTGGTGAGGTGGGGAACAAGGAGGCCGCGTGAAAGTACTGCTTGTAGAGGATGAAGAGCATAAGACAGTTGATTTGAAAAACCGGCTTCGCGTTCACGGCGTTGCCGATTCAGACCTTACGTTTGCTCAAAGCGTCCGCGAAGCGGTCCTTGCGGTGGTAACGACAACCTTTGACCTCGTCGTACTTGATATGGCTTTGCCGACTTTCTCCAAAGTCCGGCCGGACGAGGGGGGAGGAGGATTAGCTCAAGCGGTCGGCGGAGTCGAAGTTTTGCGCGCTATGCAAGCTTCAGGAAAGAGAGCCGCGATCATCATTGTCACCCAGTATCCCGATATCATTTTGAACGGTGAAAAAGTAAAGCTGCAAAATGTCGCAAAGATTATATCTCAGCGATATGAGCAGAACGTTCTTGGAGGGGTATTGTATTCGTTCAACACACCGAAATGGGAAGCGGCCTTCGATGGCCTGCTAGGACTTCTTAATGCGCGTCGTAGTCTTTGAAGATGATCATAACAAGTTCGACTCGGTTCGAAATGCACTTATCGAACGGCGCGTGAACCGTAACAGCATACTGCGGGTGGAAAATGTCTCTCAGTTCGCTCTTCTCGGGGATAAGGACTTCGACCTTTGCATCATAGATATCCGGATGCCAGGTATGGATGGGGGTACCCGTAGAGCCTCGGGCCCAGAAATTCTTCGGATGCTTGATTATTCCGGCCGTCAAAGAGTACCTTTACTCGCTATCACGGCTTTCCCGGAGGAGGCCGAACGATACCGTGAACAGTTTGCCGCGAGAGGCTGTATAATCTACGATTTTGAGAATCGTGATGTATGGTCTCGGGCTTTAGACATCTTCCTCGCGCAAGCTAGAGACCGCGGTCGCTACGAGTTTGTGGTCGTGGCCGCGCTCAAAAAGGAACGCGACGCATTTGCTAGCGATCCAAGCTTCAAATTTGAGAGCATACAGCGCCACGGCCTTGATCTTTGGGATTGTGAGATTGATGGTCGACAAGGTGCAATTGTAAAACTTCCGCGAATGGGATTAGTAAACGCGACAGCGATCACGGCAAGAATTCTTGAACTGTACGCTCCGAGCGTACTTGCCATGAGCGGTATTTGTGCGGGGGTTGGGGATGCGAAACTCGGTCAACTCTTGGTCACAGATCTCTGCTGGGAATATCAGTCAGGCAAGTGGCTAGGTGATATTATGGAAGCCGAACCTTATCAGGTTAGTGTCGATCAGAATACACGAGGTACGCTCGCGAAATTGGTTGAGGAAACTGATCTTTTGAAGACACTGGAGAAAGAATATGCAGGCGAGGTGCGGCCGAGCATCAAATCTAACCCCAAGATGGCGATTTTCTCCAGCGGATCAGCTGTAATCGCAAGCGAAAAACGCCTTGAAGCTGTGAAGCAGCAACACCGAAAAATCCAAGGCATCGATATGGAAATATATGGATTTCATCGTGCGGCAGAGCTCTCCATAAATAAAGCAAATGTATTTAGCTGCAAAGTGGTGGTTGATAAGGCAAATGAATCAAAAGACGATGAATTGCATGAGTATGGGAGCTTCGTTTCCGCTCAATTCACAATCACAGCGTTACGTGCCCTTTTGAGCGCGAGATGATCGTAGGTTTAAGAATCGCAGGCCTCCTTTTTGGCTGCACTTTCAGTTGTGCTCCATGCAGCCAGGAAAAATGCGTTGCCAGTCTCCACATCGCCGATATCAGCCAGCCGTAACTCCTTGACCAGTTGATCCTGCACCGTCCGGTTCATCCGCTCGATGCGACCCTTGACCTGCCTGCAATTTGCGCGGAGAATCTCGATGTTTAGCTCTGAGAGCGCACGCCCGAACTGGGTCATGCCTGACCTGATGTGGTGGACGGCCTCCGCTCCCGGCATCGCAATATGCCAAAGTGTGGCAGTCGAAGCCACATCAGGAGAGGCGTCCATGGAGAAGGTTACCACAATTGGTCTGGATATCGCTAAGCAGATATTTCAGGTTCACGGAGTCAATGGTGCTGGCGCGATCGTGTGCCGCCGCAGGCTTCGCCGCGACGATGTCGTTGGATTCTTCAAGGCATCGCCGCCGTGCCTGATCGGAATCGAGGCCTGCGCGACCGGACACCACTGGGCTCGGGTTCTCATGGCACTGGGTCACGAGGCTCGGTTGATGCCGGCGTCTTACGTCAAGCCTTACGTGAAGCGGCAGAAGAACGATGCGACCGACGCCGAGGCGATCTGCGAGGCGGTGACGCGGCCAACTATGCGCTTCGTTCCGGTGAAGAGCGAAGAGCAACAGAGTGTGCTGATGCTGCATCGGGTCCGCGAGCTTTTGATCCGGCAGCGGACAATGCTTATGAACGCCTTGCGCGGCCACTTGGCCGAGTTCGGCATCGTGGCGCGACAAGGCATTGCCGGCGTCGGAATGCTTATCGCGTTGGTCGAAGATGGTGATCACGATGTCATCCCGCCGCTGCCATTTCGCCGCGACCGCTCAACGCTACGATGCTTCCAATGGTCCGATCTTGGTGCTGCAGGACACGACCGAGTTTACCTATCAGCGCCGCAATCCGCATGCCGTTGGCTTTACGAAGACCGTCAACAGTGGCCGTGACAAACAGGAGCGGCTGCGCCACCATACGGTCTGCGGGATATTGATGCATTCGAGCCTTGCGGTGACCTTGGATGGGCTACCCTTAGGGTTGGCAGCCGTCAAGTTCTGGAGCCGCGACAAGTTCAAGGGTACGGCTCAGCTCAAACGCAAGGTCAATCCGACACGTGTTCCGATCGAAACCAAGGAAAGCATCCGTTGGCTTGAAAATCTGTGCCAATCCCTCACGCTTCTCGGTCAGCCAGACCGATGCATTCATGTAGGCGATCGCGAAAGTGATATCTACGAACTCTACTGCCTGACCAAGGAGCTTGGCACGCACTTCGTCGTGCGCACCGTCGTCGACCGGCTGGCTGGCAACGGGGATCACACGATATCGGCTGAAATGCGCGATGTTGAAACTGTCGGCCGGCATCTCATCGAAGTTCGCGCCGACACCGATGAGGTCACCAAAGTCCACCTGGACATCCGATTCAAACGGATCCGGGTGCTGCCGCCCATCGGCAAGAAGAAGCGATACCCTGCTTTGGACCTTACCGTCATCCACGCGGTAGAGCCCGACCCTCCGGCCGGCCGCAAGCGCATCGAGTGGAAGCTATTGACGGATCTTGAGGTGCATAGCTGCGAGGAGGCAGTCGAAAAAATCAAATGGTACGCGATGCGCTGGAAGATTGAGGTCTTCCCTAAGATCCTCAAGTCCGGTTGCCGGGCTGAAGATGCAAGACTACGAACGGCCGATCGACTGGCAAACCTCGTCGCCGTGTTTTGCATCATGAGCTGGAGAATGCTCTGGTTGACAATGCTCGCGTGCACAGCGCCCGAAACACCGCCAACCGCGGCCCTCACCGAACAGGAAATTGAAATCCTCGATCAAATGGTCAGCAACGCAGGCAACCGGCAAGCGACGCCGGGATCGCTAAACTTCTATCTCACCAAACTCGCTCGTTTAGGTGGTTACCTTGCAAGAACATCAGATCGTAAGCGGTTAGCTGATGGCGTCAGGCCTGAAGTTCCATGGCATAAGCGCCTCGAGCTCGGATACTGGCCAGCCTTTAGCGATGCGGGTCAATGTCTGGGAGAGCCAGTCGAGCGGGTCAACATTGTTCATTTTGGCCGTCTGGAGAAGCGTGGCCAGCGTCGCCCATGTCCGTCCACCGCCCTCGCTACCGGCGAATAGACTGTTCTTCCTCGTGATCGTTTGGGGCCTGATTGCGCGCTCGACGATATTGGAGTCAATTTCGATCCGGCCGTCCGTCAGGAAGCGCTCCAGTGCTTCGCGCCGGGTGAGCGCGTAGCGGATAGCTTCGGCGGTCTTGGACTTGCCAGAGACCTTGCCCAGTTCCTTTTCCCAAAGATCGAAGAGGTTGGCGACGATGGTCACCGACTTCTTCTGACGCAGCGTGGAGCGGCTGTCGGCATCCCGACCGCGGGCCTCATCTTCGATGCCCCACAACTCGGTCATCGCGACGATCGTGTCCGTTGCGGCCTTGGAGACACCGCTGATGTGAAGATCGTAAAACTTGCGGCGAAGATGCGCCCAGCACCCTGCGAGCTGGATCGTTTCATTGCTGCCGGCTTTGGCACGCGTCTTGGCCAGACTGGTATAGGCCGAGTATCCGTCAACTTGCAGGATGCCGTTGAACCCGGAGAGATGATGCGCCACGCAATCTGCGCCCCTACTATCCTCAAACCGATAGGCCACCATCGGCGGACTGGTTCCACCAAAGGGTCTATCATCGCGAGCATAGGCCCAAAGCCAGGCTTTCGTCGTCTTGCCCGAACCCGGTGCGAGGGTAGGCAATGTCGTCTCGTCGGCGAAGACCCTGTCGCCCTCCTTGACGCGCTCAAGAATGTAGTCGGCGCATATCTGCAGTTCGAAGCCCAGATGCCCCATCCACTGGGCCATCAACGATCGGCTGATCTCGACACCGTCGCGTAGATAGATTGCCTCCTGCCGGTAAAGCGGAAGGCCGTCGGCGTATTTGGAGACGGCGATATAGGCGAGCAGCCGTTCTGTTGGCAGGCCACTTTCAATGATGTGTGCCGGTGCCAAAGCCTGGATCACGCCATCGTTGCCCCGGAAGGCATATTTGGGGCGACGCGTCACGATGACCCTGAACTGAGGCGGCACGACATCCAATCGTTCGGAGCGATCCTCACCGATCAGGACCTTTTCCAGCCCCTCGCAGCCGGCCGGGATCTCTGGCTCGATCACTTCCTCGATGCGTTCGAGATGAGCGGCAAAACCCTTGCGCGGACGTGGTGCTCGTTTCGGCTTGTCTTTGGCCGCGTAATCAAGCTCGCTCTGGATTGCCGAAAGGCCGGTCTCGACTTCCTCGAAGGCAAAGGACACCTGCTCGTCATTGACGCCAAGGCGCAGTCGCTCGGAACGGGTGCCGTGTTGGGTGCGCTGCAGAACCTTCAGGATCGATGTGAGGTTGGCAATCCGCTCGTTGGCACTCTTCTCCACCGCTTCCAACCGGGCGATCTCGGCTGCCGCGGTGACAAGCCGGGCTTCCTTCGCGGCCTGTTCGCGGGCCAGCGCAAGAACCATCGCTTTCAGCGCGTCAACGTCGTCCGGCAGGTCGTGAAGGGGCAAATCCATGGGAATGAGTAGAGCACAAAAACAGCCGTTTTCCCAACCATTACAGCGGCATGATTCATCTTGCCGCAGGCGCTGTCAGCCCGTCAACAAGGGTCGCCTGACCTTGGTCGGGCGGATCTTTTTCCAATCCATTCCGGCCAGCAACGCCATGAGCTGAGAATGGTCAAGACGTATCCGTGCCGCCGATATGCCCGGCCAGCAGAAGCCTTGATCTTCCAGGGTTTTCAAATAGAGGCAGACCCCGCTGCCATCCCACCACGCGATCTTAATTTTGTCTGCCCGTTTCGACCGGAAGACGTAAAGCGCGCCATTGAAGGGATCGAGACCGCCATCGCGCACCAGCGCCATCAAAGACGCGGACCCCTTGCGGAAGTCGACTGGCTGGCACGACACATAGACCACAACACCAGACGCGATCATGCCTTGCGAACCGCCCGCAGAACCTTCACCAGGTGATCGGGGTCAAAATCGCCGCCGACGCGCACCACCATATCTGCAATGACAATATCTACCGAGCCGCTGCTTACCGTTTCAACGCGCGCGAACTTGATCTGCTTGCCCGTTTCCTCCGTCAGCGGCGCAACAACTCCCGATGCCAGTGCCTTGCGACGCCACCCATAAAGCTGCGAGGGATCCAAGCCTTCAGACCGGGCAACCGCCGAGACATTGGCCCCAGGCTGCAGCGCCGCGGCGACGATCCGCGTCTTTTCGTCATCCGACCATTCCCGGGGCTTGCGTCTTTGTCGCACGGGCTCAGCCGTCAAAACCTCAAAGGTTCGATGGTGATTCACAGTATCGCTCATAGGATTCTCCGCATGATTCATGCAGAAAATCGCTGATCAGCAGTCCGAAAGATACGTGGGATGGCCTACGCGCTTACATCAGATCCGCCACCGGGAAATACGGTCGTCTGGCGCGGCCTCAGCCGGCTGACAGACATTCGCCTCGGAACCGAAATGGCGGCCACACTCAGATGTGGGTAATTGCAAGCTACGCCGAATGCTTACCTTAAATGCGAAAGTCTGACTGCCAGTCCCACTGTAAAGAGTGGGACTGGCTGCTTCCAGTTTTTCCGACAAAGTCAACGAGACCTACTGAACTTACGTGCGTTCGAGCGGTGCCAATATCTAAATGTCACGCGCTGGGAGTGCGGGCCATCAACGGCTATGACTTTACCCTGATGGCCTGACTCTGGCGGGTCCTAGTCCGCATACTGTAACTGGCACATCCGTCTTTACAGAAAGGCGTTCGAAACCTCCCCAGGATCGATTCTTCGCAAGCCGTATCTCGCCCTCCTCGGGAACCGGCTCGTATTCGAGCAACCCTCGGAAGGACAGTGTAGGGCGAGACACTTCAGGGACGAAGATGGACATACCGACTTACGGTCCTTCATTCGCTTTTTAAATTTTTCGACGTGGAATGGACGCAGCGTATGTATTCATCGATGAGAGATAGCTATCGACGCGTTTAAGTTCTTGAAGAGCAGCCTTACGGTCATGGCTTGCCAGAAGCCCACAAAGGACCTCCGAAATTGCCAAGGCTGGCGTGAGTGTGTGGAAAAAGGTGTGGCTCTCGGTCGGGAAAAGAACCGAGTGTTCCGCGATCGCTACGAGAGGAGAAACCTCGCTATCAGTGATTGCAACGACCCCCATTCCTTTTTCAAGGGCTGTTTCCGCGATTTCCAACGTGTAACGGGAGTAGGGATTTATGGATATAGCAAGCAGAATATCATCGGCGGTTGCGCGAATAAGTGCATCGCCTCCCGTACCGGCGGGACCATCTAGATGCACGGTCTTTTCGCCCAATAACGTCATCACATAGTGAAAGTGCCAAGCTACAGAATGACAGGACCGTAGCCCGAGAACGTAGATCCTACGGGCTCTGGCTAACCGCTCTGCTAACTGGCTCAGCCTGGAAAGCGCCTCAGGTTCACAAAGCCGGCCTATCTGTGCCGACAGGCTTTGGAGCATGCGATGCGCCAAACCCTCACCACTCGTTCCAGCTTCGTCTCCTTGCATCGCGCGGGCGGCGAATCCATCCGCGCTGACCCGAATAACATCGGCGTGCTGGCCGCGAAGGTCTTCGTATCCGGAGAAACCAAGAAACTTTGCGAGGCGCGTCATGGTGGACGGCTGAACGCCCGCATTACGCGCCAACTCTCGCATGGAAACGAGTGCTACCTCCTGCGGATGTTCGAGAATGTGACGTGCTGCCTGCTGTAACTGCTCAGACATATCGTCAAACCGCTCAATGATATGAGCGTGGAGAGGACCCTTTTGCAACATTTGCCTCACAATGGCTATGATAAATCAACCGGACCATCCCTCCGGCACGCGCAAAAGTCAAACTCAACAAACTCTATAGTCGCGAAATTGCCTGTATCCTGCCGGATCGGGTCGAAAACAAATGCATCAGATATTGATCGTGTAAAACACTTGTTGCAATTTTTTGCGAAAACTGCAAATCAATAGACATGAAGCGCCGGAGCGTCGGCCACAATCAGCCCGAGATAAGTATGACCAAAATTCTCCATCGTTCGATCGGTACAAATTTGCCCAGAGCCGTTGGCGGCGACGGGATCCACATCAGCGACAGCGAAGGCCGTAGCTATATCGATGGCTCAGGGGGGGCGGCTGTGAGCTGCCTTGGTCACAACCATCCAGAGGTACTAGAGGCGATGAAGGCGCAGATGGGCCGGATCGCTTATGCTCATACCTCGTTCTTTACGACTGATGTCGCTGAAGAACTTGCTGAGCAACTTGTGAAGCTGGCGCCGAAAGGCCTCGACTATGTTTACTTGGTCTCCGGCGGTTCCGAAGCTGTCGAGGCCGCGTTGAAGATGGCACGCCAATATTTTGTGGAAATCGGCCAGTCTCAGCGACGTCATATCATCGCACGCCGGCAGAGCTATCACGGAAACACGATCGGCGCTCTCGCAACTGGTGGAAATGCATGGCGACGCGCGCAGTTCAAGCCGATCTTACCGGAGACCCATCATGTTTCTCCTTGCTACGCCTATCGCGATATGCAACCGGGCGAAACACCTGAGGCATACGCCGAGAGGCTTGCCACCGAGCTCGAAGCTAAAATTGTCGAGTTGGGGACCGACAAGGTCATGGCGTTCGTGGCTGAACCCGTGGTGGGTGCGACACTCGGTGCCGTGGGGCCCGTCGCTGACTACTTCAAGCGGGTCCGCCAGATCTGTGACAAGTACGGCATCTTGCTGATCCTCGACGAAGTAATGTGCGGCATGGGACGCACTGGTACGATTTTCGCGGTGGAACAGGAGGGGATAGTTCCCGATCTGTTGACCATTGCGAAGGGCTTGGGCGGTGGTTTTCAGCCGATTGGCGCAGTGCTCCTATCTGAAAAAATCTATCGTGCATTTGCGGAAGGATCAGGTCTGTTCCAGCACGGACATACCTACATCGGTCATCCTATTGCTGCGGCCGCCGCCAACAAGGTGGTCGAGATCCTCAAACGTCCGGATGTCATGGCCAACGTCATCAAGATGGGCGAACGGTTCCAGGCGGGACTTGATGCCGCGCTTGGTCAATCTCCCTACGTTGGCGACATCCGTGGTCGCGGCCTTTTTCGTGGTGTGGAAATTGTGGCGGACAAGGATACGAAAGAACCTTTTGACCCCACTCGCACAATCCATTTCAAGATCAAGAAGGAAGCAATGCAACGAGGTCTGATGTGCTACCCGATGGGGGGAACCATTGACGGGGTCCATGGCGACCACGTACTGCTGGCACCTCCTTACATCATTCAGCCCGAGCAGATCGACATGATTGTGGAGCGGCTTGCTGCGGCAATCAATGCCGCCATCGCAAGCTGAGGCGTTGCCATGAGTATCTCACATAAGACGAAATCGCATTGTCTGCCGATAGCCGACGAAAACTGGCCGGCCGAAATCGCGGATATGAGGGCAGGATTTGCGGGAGACCTCAATATATACCGCACCATGGCCCACCATCCGGCATTGTTGAGGGCCTGGGCTCCATTACGCCAGCATATCGTCAAAGGCAGCGCTTTGGGGCCGGTCCGGTCTGAACTTGTTATCCTGCGAGCGGCCCATCGGATAGGCTCTGCATATGAATGGGCACACCATGTCAGCCGCGCTCGTGCCTTAGGTATTTCGGATGCTCGAATTTGCGATTTGCGCGCCTCTCCTGTTGGAGAGGACGGGCTAATTGCGCGCGCGGTCGATGCTCTTTTCGATGCAGGACGCCTGACGCCAGATATCGAGCATGAGATTTCGGCAGCCTTGGGAAAACAAGCAGTATTCGACCTCATGGCGACGGTCGGGTTCTATTCTGTGCTCGGCTACATATTGATGACCTTCAACACGCCTATCGATGAATTCATTGCAGATGAGATCGCAAAGCGCTCGGTTTGAAATTATGAACAGAATCCAGTGATGACGAAACGGTGCTAAAGCCTGGCATGGCCTTTCATATGATGCCAGGTCTCTGGCTCGGCAACGTTGGGATTACGATAACGCAGAGCTTCGTGATTTCCGCCACCGGTTTTGAACCATTGACTCTTACCCCCGCAAACTGTTCGTCAAATAGAGGTTGATATCCAAGATGAAGATGCCAATCGACGAACTCACCTCCGAAGCCGAACGTGAAGCAGTCGTGCAAATGCGGCACGCGATGCATCGGGAGCCTGAGCTCTCAAACAATGAGTGGAATACTCAGAAGCGAATTATCGAGACGCTGGCACGTTTCGGTCTGACAAAGGTAAACAAGTTTCACAAGACCGGCGTGTACGTTGACATAGAAGGGGCCGCCGGCGGCCCTAAACGGTCGATTGCGTTGCGCGGCGACATCGATGCTCTTCCGATTCAGGAAGAACGCGATGACCTATCTTACCGATCTCAGGTACCCGGCGTTATGCACGCGTGTGGCCACGACATGCATGGGTCAATTGCGCTAGGAACATCCCTTGCGCTTCATCGCATGCGCGAGAACTTCTCTGGAAGGGTGCGCGTATTCTTCCAACCGGCTGAAGAAGCAGAGCCGCTTGGCGGGAGAACGGTCGTAGAAGAAAATCTCCTGGGAGGCTTCGACGCGGCAGTTGGTTTTCATGTTCGCACGGACATTCCTGCCGGCTCGTACGGCGCCCGCGCGGGCGCTGTGACGAAGTCGGCCGACCAGTTCTCTGTCGAATTTGCCGGCACGATGGCACACGGTGCTAAACCCCACCTCGGGGTGGATGCAATTGCCATAACCGGTGCGTTCATCAATGAAGTGCAAAAAGTCGTTTCGAGGGAAATTCCCGTTGACGATGGGGCTATCGTTACCATCGGCACCATTCATGGCGGGGAGGCTACCAACATCATCTGCCCTTTGGTGACGTTGACAGGCACCATCCGAACACGCAGCGCGGAGCGCCGGATGCTGCTCGTCGAGCGTGTGCGCGAGATTGCCGAGGGTATCGCCGCAGTACACAGGGGCCGAGCGAATTTTAGCTCACACGCCGGCGAGCCACCTGTTGTAAACGACGGGGCGATGGTCGCTCTTTTCCGGCAGATCATCGTGCAATCCGTGGGCGAGCAAATGTTTGTTGAAGGCTCAGCCAGCTCCGGCAGCGATGATTTTGGCTTCTATGCCGGGTGTCTTCCGTCGATCTATTTCTGGTTCGGCAGTAAGGAGCCTGGCAACGAATCCGGCGTCCACACTCCGACGTTCGGTGTTTCCGACACAACTTTGATTCCGACGACAGAGGTAGCGATCAGATACTGCTTGGAGCTCTTGCGCTCGTAGATTGCTGACTGGCGTCCTAAATACCGCCCACGAGGAGCGCTGCGTAAGAGCGTCGACTTAGTGGTGATTTGGATGATCGCGACCGGCTACTCGGAATGCAGAAGCTGGTTATTGATCAATTGAACTGGGTAACAGTCTTTGAACAAGGAGCTAATTCATGCCTTCGCAAACCGGTGCTATTCTTGGTATTCTCGAGCTTGACGAAGGTTTGCAGCCAGAGAGCTATTCTACTGCTCCGCGCGATGGATCTCTGAGAATCCCTCGACATTTGGACGACCCATAATAACCGAAATGGTGAAAGGTGCGTTGGCTGAGGTTGTCATCCGAGGTGACACCTCACTTGAAACAACCTGCGTAGCCGCCGCTAAAAGGCTCGCAGAGCGAGGCGCCAGCGTAGTTGCCGCGGACTGCGGCTTTTAAATCCGTCATCAGGTAGCGATTTCCGCAGCAGTGGATGTGCCAGTGATAACCTCGAGCCTCCTCCTCATACCGAGTCTGCTTCGCCAACTAGCTCCTGGAAGAAAGCTCGCCGTCTTAACAGCTGATTCACGGCATTTAAGCGACGACCTCTTGGGTATCCAAGATGTGGTCGACCGCGAGCGGACAGTCGTAGGTGGGCTCCAAGACAGTGCGTATATGCGCAATGCATTGGCGCATCCCTTTGTACCGACCGATGTCGATCATATCGAACAGGAAGTTGGTGATCGGATTGCGGGTCTTCGTGCTTACCATTCCGAAATTGCCATGTTACTCTTCGAGTGCACAGGTTTTCCAATCGTCGCGAAAGCGCTGCGGCGCAAAACACGGCTTCCAATCTACGACATTACGGATCTTTGCAAACTGACGCTATCCACTGTGGTCAATCGGGATCTGATTTAGCTCTTCTGATAATATTAATAAAGGATTTAGAAATGAGCGCTGAGACGCTTCGGTTCGAACTGTCCGAATACAAAATACGCCTGAATAAGGCTCGCAACGCAATGGAGCAGTCCGGTTTGGATCTTTTGGTTGTCACCGATCCGGCGAACATGCATTGGCTTACCGGCTACGACGGATGCTCTTATTACGTGCCTCAGTGCGTGGTCGTGACGAAGAGCGATGATCCATTGTGGTTCGGGCGACGCATGGACGCAAACGGTTGTCGCCGCACCGCGTATATCAGCGAGGATAGGATCAGGTGGTACGGTGATGAATACGTACAATCCGATACTCTCCACGCAATGTCCGCTCTTGGTGAGATTATTTCAAATGAAGGGTATGGCTCGTCGATCATTGGTGTTGAGAAAGACAGCCCCTGCTTTTCTGCTGCCTCCTCCGAGGCCCTTGCTGCATCCTTGCCCAACGCGAGATTTCAGAAGGCCGATAGGCTCATAAATTGGCAGCGCCTCGTCAAATCACCTCGAGAGATCGATTATATGCGTGGTGCGGGGAAAATCGTTGAAGCAATGTATCAACGAATTTCGGAGGTCTTGCGCCCTGGGATCAAGCAGTCTGACGTGATTGCTGAGCTTTCGCTCGTGGGAACGCGAGGCGTCGATGGCTACTGGGGCGACTATCCGGCATGCGTGCCGAACCTAGGTGCCGGTGCGGATGCTTCGGCTCCGCACCTTACATGGACCGACCAGCCCATACGAGGCGACGAAGCCATTTTCTTCGAACTAGCAGGCGTGCATAAGCGCTATCATTGCCCGCTTTCAAGGACTTATTATCTGGGCAAGCCAACGCCTCAGGTACTCGACGCGGAAACAGCAGTTCTGGACGGTATGGAAGCTGGTCTTGAGAAAGCGGTTGCTGGAAATTGCTGCGAAGACATTGCGAAGGCCTACGCGGCGGCGTTGGCGCGGTATGGGTTCGAGAAGACGAGCAGGTCGGGATACCCGATTGGCATCGGCTATCCTCCGGCGTGGGGAGAAAACTCTGCAAGCTTTAGAACGGGCGACACAACGGAGCTGCGGCCAGGAATGGCGTTCCACTTTATGTCCGGATTATGGTACGGCGACTGGGGAATCGAAATCACAGAGAGCTTTCTTATTGCCGAGGGTGGCGTCGAGTTTCTCTCGAGTGTTCCTCGCAAGCTGCTTGTTATCGACTGATAGCAGGAGCTTCAGAATGCAATTGACAGAGGAGCATTGTCGCGGAATGCACCCCAACCGGTACACGGATGAACGCTGCGCATCTGCGGCATCTTGAGAATATGGGCTCGCTCCGTTAGGGCCTGGCCCTGACATGCAGCCCCCGGCGTTGCGAACAAGGGCAGCAATCCTTGGCCTCCCATCACAGGCTGCAATCTGCTCCTTGTGCAGTCAACGGAACACTTGAATTGCGGCTCAGCGCTGGATGCTCTTCGGTCCTTCGAAGCGAAGAGGCGGGGCGGAAATGCATCTGGCGCAACTCAAGGGGAGATTGTGAATAAGATCTGTGAAAGCCCGCAGGCCGCCCTCGACGGCGTGATTTTCGACGGGATGTTCATCGCGGCTGGAGGCTTCGGCCTCTGCGGCATCCCGGAGCTGCTGATCGATGCCATCCGTGAGGCTGGCGCCAAGGATCTGACAATAGCTTCGAACAACTGCGGCGTTGATGACTTTGGCCTTGGCGTGCTGCTGAAGAGAAAACAGATCCGTAAGATGATCTCGTCTTACGTTGGCGAGAACGCGGAGTTCATGCGGCAGTATCTGAGCGGTGAACTTGAGCTCGAGTTCAATCCGCAAGGCACGCTCGCCGAACGCATGCGGGCAGGGGGCGCTGGGATCGCCGGCTTCTACACCAAGACTGGCGTCGGTACGGTGGTTGCAGAAGGCAAGGTGCTCAAGAGCCGTGCTGTCGCGAGCCGGTGTCGAGGCAGCCGAGGTCGATGAGGTCATTCTCGGGCAGGTGCTGGGCGCAGGCGAGGGACAGAACCCGGCCCGTCAGGCGGCGATGAAGGCAGGCGTTCCGCACGAGGCAACCGCCTGGGGTATGAACCATCTCTGCGGCTCCGGCCTGCGTGCCGTCGCACTCGGCATGCAGCAGATCGCCACAGGCAATGCCAGGATCATCGTTCCCGGCGGCATGGAATCCATGTCTATGGCCCCCATTGCGGCCATCTGCGTTCAGGTGTGAAGATGGGTGATTTCAAATGATCGATACGATGATCAAGGACGGCCTGACCGATGCCTTCTAACGGCTACCACATGGGCATCACGGCAAAAAATGTCGCCAAGCAATGGCAGTTGTCGCGCGACGATCAGGACCAGTTTGCCCTTGGCTCGCAGAACAAGGCCGAGGCCGGGCAGAAGGCCGGCCGTTTTGCCGACGAGATCGTTCCCTTTGTGATTACCAGTCGAAAAGGCCATGGCGCGACGCTGGAATCGATGACCAAGCTGCGACCCGCCTTCGACAAGGAAGGCACGGTCACCGCGGCCAATGCTTCCGGCCTCAACGACGGGGCGGCGGCCGCGCTGTTGATCACCGAAGCGGAAGCTGCGCGCCGCGCCATTCAGCCCCTGGCGCGCATCGTGTCGTGGGCAACGGCCGGCGTCGATCCGAAGATCTTGGGCGACGTAACCGTCGATCAGGACGAATATATCCTCATGGTAAATGTGGTTAAAAGCGGCGAATATCTCGCACCCTGATGCTCAGGTCGTAGATTTACAAGCGAGATGATGGCATTAGATGCTGCGATCTCTGGGTTTGGTATCGCACTTAGCAGCAGAATTGCTGCAATTGACATAGAGGCCGGTCGATTGGTTAGGCTATTCTCAGATCAGCCCCCATCCGACCGGGATTTCAATACTATCTCGTTCGACTAAATGACACGAAGCCCCGCAAGGAAGTCGCAAAGTTTTGTAATTGGCTGCGTGCAAATAGCAGACCTTGATCCCTCAGTAATTCTCGCCGCTGTAACTTATCCGCCGCTGAAAATCAGATTTCCTCTGAACCGGAACATTAGCGGCACTTGCCTCAACGAATAAGTTAGCACAGCTCCCGTAACCATCCGGTCAGGATTGGTGAAGGCCGCAGATTATCCGGCTTAGCGTCAAGGGCGGCGGGATCCGCGAAGAGCCATGCCTTACCTCCGAGCGCCATCACCGTTCATTCTGCCCATGTCGGCAATGAAGTGGAAGTTCATTGCCGCTTGCATCCCAGGTCTGTGTTCGTCGCCTTTACGCGGCGGGTCTCAGATGTAGGCGATCGCCGCGGCGACGGGAGAACTGCGCGACAGTTTTGCCCGCTCGGTTTGAAGCCAGTCGTGCAGTTCGCCGAACATCCCCCTGCAGTATGCCGGTGAGTAAAGGAGCGCAAGGCCGGGTATTGTCGCCTATGGCACCGAAAAGCTAGTCAGAAGATCTCAGTACCCTATCGGCCGCTATCGCGTGCTTTTGGAGACGTTTAATGCAGAGTTCCTGCAGCGATAGGCTACAAAACGGCGAAATCCGCTCTCGGATGTTGGGTAATCTGCTGCATCGCAGCGACGCCTCGGGAGTTTGAAAGAGACACGACGAAATGCAGCATGCTGATCCGCAGTCCGGTGTTTCGACTACGTTGGCTCCTCTCCGGAATCCCGCGTTTCGCGCGATCTGGACGGCCTCGCAAATTTCCAGTCTCGGATGGCTCGTGCAAACGGTTGCCATCAGTTGGCTGATGGCGACTATTTCGGCGTCCGACCTGATGGTTGCCCTGGTGCAGACTGCTTCGACATTGCCGGTATTTTTCCTGTCGATCCTCGCCGGCGCCATCGCCGACAATTTTAGCCGCCGATGGGTGATGTTTGCAGGACACTGCCTGTTGGCGCTGGCGTCGACGACGCTGGTGATTTCTGTGGGAATGGGATTTATCAGTCCCTGGCTCATCCTCGGACTGGGTTTCCTCGCCGGCAGCGGCTTCGCCTTGAATGATCCTGCCTGGCACGCTTCCATCGGCGATATCCTGCACAAGCGCGACATTCCGGCCGCGGTGACGCTGACGTCTGTCGGATACAACATCGTGCGCAGCGTTGGTCCGGCTCTTGGGGGCGTAATCCTGGCTTTCTTCGGACCACTCACCGCTTTCGCCTTGGCCGCGCTGTGCGATCTGACGCCGCTTGGTGCCATCTGGCGCACCAAATGGCACGTTCGCGCTTCGCCTCTCCCACGTGAGAAAATGACCACGGCAATCCATGACGGTCTGCGCTTCACGGCAATGTCCTTCGAGATCAGATCAGCGGTCGTCCGGGCGACCCTGTTCGGCTTGGCCAGCATCTCTATCCTCGCACTGCTGCCTCTCGTCGTCCGCGACCAGTTGGTAAGCGGGCCAATCGTCTATGGCATTCTGTTGGCCGGCTTCGGCGGCGGGGCTTTCGCCGCGGGCGTGTGCAACAACTTCCTCCGGCGGATCATGTCTCAAAACAAGCTGGTGGCGGTCGCCTCTGTTGCCTGTGCAGCGTGCTGCCTTTCCCTTGGCCTGACGTCGTCGGTTGCGGTGGCGGCTTTTACCCTAGCACTCGGGGGTGCCGGATGGCTGATTACCTGGACGGGCATCGACGTCTCGGTGCAGCTGGCCAGTCCAAGATGGGTTGTCGGCCGCACACTCTCCATCTACTACGCCTTGAGCGCTGGCGGCATGGCGGCCGGCAGTTGGGTCTGGGGAACCGCCGCCCAGAACTACTCCCTGACCTGGGCTCTGGAGGGCGCGGCGGGGGCTCTGCTGCTGGTCGCGGCAGCGGGACTGCTGTTCCCCGTGCGTCCATGGGAAGAAGCGGACCAGGAAAGTTCGGATTTCCTTGCCCCCAATCTGGCGCTCGATCTGAAGCCCAGGAGTGGTCCGATCGGCGTCAAAATCGAGTATTCCATATCCGAAGAGAACATCAAGGCGTTTCTGGCTTGCATGCGCTCCAGACGGCATGTTCAAAGCCGTGCCGGTGCCCGAAACTGGACGCTGCAGCGCAACCTGCAAATGCCGTCAGTTTGGACGGAGACATTCCGCACGCCAACCTGGATGGATTTTCTTCGCCTCAACCATCGGCTTACGGCAGCCGATAAGGACCTCGTCGAGCAGCTCCAGGTCCTGCATGATGGGGAGCGTCCGCCGCAGACGGTGCTTTCGATCGAGCGTACGGTGGACGCAGCCCGCACCCGGCCCGTCGAAGTCATTTCGCGGCCCCTGAGGTGATGTCGACATGATCCCATCAACCAATGAACAGCTGGGCTTGCAGCGGGCTTCCGGCCGCGGAAGTCTGGCGAACATCACTTCGACCAAAGCCGATACAACGTCGCCTGCTTCAGCTCCTGACCTGCGGATGGCAATACCCCATGCCTCGCAGGGCCACTCGGCTGCCGTTGATCCTCTTCCAACGGCAGCCGCTTTTTCTCGGTGCGTTGAGGCAGCGCTAAGCTCAACCAGATCTTCTTTCCCGTCCGCCCCCAAGGCAAGGTGGCTGTCGTCGGACCAGTTGCGACGGCAGCCACGTCTCACCGCATCGCAAGACGGTTTGGCGAACACGTAAAGGCAACCGAAGCACCCAACCGGAGCGTTCGATGACAGCGACCACATCTCCATTCAGCTTTCGGCTTTCCGCGGTCTCTCTCGACGGGTCTTTCGGAAGGCAGTCGGACAAAGACCAAAAACGTGAACAGGGTGTCGCGATCTTCGACCTTCTGGACAACAATAGCTTTGCACCCGTTGGTCACGACGGTGGACCCTATCGGCTGTGCCTAGTCTTGGCCGACAGGCGGCTGGTCATGACCGTCACCACCCAGAACGGGGCGCCAGTCCTTTGTCACCATTTCTCGCTCACCTCCTTCCGCCGGCTGCTTAGGGATTACAGTCTTGTCTGCGACAGCTACTCTGATGCAATGGCCGGCTCGGAGCCCTAGAGGCTCGAGGCCATCGACATGGGGCGCCGGGCCATTCACAGCCAAGCATCCGAGCTGCTCTTAGAACCACTGCGGCCGAAAAGCGTACGATCCGCTTCGCTCGTCGACCAACTTGTTCGACGATGACGAGCCAGAAGGCAAATGCCTTCCGCCCCATCGAACTTTGGACCTTTGCCGTCCGGGGCGTAACGACCCGGGGACATTGTCCGTCGCCTTGTCGGCTCCGCGACACAGATCGCCTCGACCATATGTTCAATTTACCCATCTAACTGTCTGGAAGAAAAGCAACTTGACCATTTTAAAGAACTCTACGACTGGCATGATTTCTGCTGATCATGCCACGCCTAGTTAATTGTTTTGGAAAGTCACAGAAATGCGGCGCGAAGACCTCCCTATAGCGAGCTCGACTTTCGCTCCCCTCCACAATGCGGCGTTTCGGTCGATCTGGACCTCCATACAGGTCGCCAATCTTGGTTGGCTCGTGCAAACGGTCGCAATTAGTTGGCTCATGGCGACGATTTCCACATCCGACCTGATGATCGCGCTTGTTCAGGCATCAACCACCCTGCCAGCGTTCATCCTCTCGATCGTGGCTGGAGCAGTTGTAGACAATTTCAGCCGCCGGTCGGTGATGATCGCTGGCCTCTTTCTGATCGCGCTTGCCTCAATCGTGCTGTTGCTTTCTGCCGGCTTTTTCCTTGTCAGTCCCTGGCTCATTCTCGGATTGGGGTTTCTGGCTGGCTGCGGCTTCGCGCTTTATGATCCTGCTTGGCATGCTTCGGTGGGGGATATCCTCGACAAGCGAGATATCCCAGCGGCAGTAACGCTTAATTCGCTCGGCTACAACATGACGCGAAGCATAGGACCCGCATTGAGCGGAGCGATTCTGGCTTTCCTCGGGCCGTTGGCCGCTTTCGGCTTTGCGGCAGTTACCAATCTGGCGCCTCTCAGTTCCGTGTTGCAAAACAAATGGCATGTACGTCCGTCTCCCCTGCCGCGGGAGCGGATCGCAACGGCCATTCACGATGGAATGCGGTTCACCGCGCTGTCGTCAGGTATAAGGGCGGCGATCATTCGCGCGACCCTGTTCGGGCTCGCCGCCATATCGATCCTCGCACTTCTACCCGTTGTTGCCCGAGATCGTCTGGCTGGCGGCCCCATCCTCTACGGCATTCTGTTCGCGGGCTTTGGGACTGGCGCCTGCATCGCCGGATTGAGCAACCGAGTCCTGAGGGAGGTGGTCCCGCAGGAGTGGTTGATGGCGCTTGCGTCAATCGCTTGTGCTCTCTGCTGCCTCTCACTCGCCTTCACCTCCAACCCGTTTATTGCCACCCTTGCATTGGTTTTCGGCGGCGCAGGCTGGGTCATAACTTGGACCGGTTTCGATGTATGGGTCCAACTGGCAAGCCCAAGATGGGTCGTTGGTCGCACTCTCTCCATCTACTGTGCCTGCCTTTCTGGCGGCATAGCAGCCGGCAGTTGGATCTGGGGCACTGTCGCACAATCCTACTCCTTGGCGTCGTCTTTCGAGTTGTCCGCCTTAGCCCTGTTCCTCGTAGGAGCTCTCGGGTTTGTTTTGCCAGTCTTTCTCGGTGCTGATGGCGACCAGCAGGGCTCCGAATTTCCCGCCCCGCAACTGGCGCTTGACCTGAAACCCCGCAGTGGCCCAATCGCAGCAAGGACGGTTTATCTCATCGCGGAGGAGAGCCTCGAGACGTTTCTTAGTCACATGCGGGCACGCCGGTTCGCCATGAGCCGAGCGGGAGCGCGTGATTGGACACTCCAGCGAGACATTCGAACCCCCGCGCAATGGGCGGAGACATTCCGCACACCGACCTGGATGGACTTCCTGCGGCTGAACCATCGGCTCTCGCCGGCGGATCAGGAGATATCGGAACTCCTTTCCGCTCTACATGAAGGCGACCGCCCCCCTCAAACCGATCTTGCAATCGAGCGAACGGCGAACGCCAAGCCGGTCGAGCGGGCGATTTTCGCGTCCGTGAGGTGATGTAGGTATGGGCTCAGCCAACCATTGCAGCCGCGCTGATGCCTTGGAGGATCACAATGTGGCATGTGACCCAATGGGGTTGCCGCGTTCGCACCACCTACAATGCCGGCGCGCAGCACGCCAGTCCAGGGCATCACGCCGCGTCCGTCCTCTCGACAAATGTCGGCAAGCCGGAGATCAGCTGTCGGGTTTTGTCTGGGCCGCGCGATCGAGTTGGTGAATTGCCTCGTTTGGCTCAGCCTAAATCGTTGACCAGGAAGAAGAATGTCTTGTGAGGCTCAATTCGCCAAAGTGGCACGGGCCTTGCTCTGAGGGGAGTGGGGAAACAACGAAAGGTCATTACCAATGGCTAAACGAGCACTCATCCTGCTTGAAGGTTCGAAGGGCAATGGTCCGCTCTACGTCCGAGAGGCTAAGCGTCTTGGTCTTCATCCAATTACCCTGGCGACTGATCCAGCTCAGTACGACTATCTCGTGGCAGAAGGCAGCCAGGCCATCCGGGTTGATACCAACGATCTCGAGGCGCTGATCAGCGAGTGTTCTCGGCTGCGTGCGACGTGTGACATTGCCGGCATTACAGGCTTTGCAAACCCTGGCGAGTCGATCTTTGTAACAGTTGGCAAGCTCTGCCGGCATTTCAATCTGCCGGGGCCTGACCCCGCGTCCATAGAACAATGCTGCGACAAGTACGTTCAACGTCAGCTCCTCGCGCAAGCCGGCGTTCCGATGCCGGCTTACCGCTTGGCAGCAAATGCGAGAGAGGTCGAAGGCGCCGCCGCAGAGATCGGCTTACCGGTAGTTATTAAGCCAGCTGTCGGCAACGGCAGCAACGGTGTTCGATTGTGCCGCACCATCCATGAGGTGTCTGACCATGCGACCTATCTATTGCACGGGACGCACGTATGGCAGTCAGCGCCCCGGATTTTAGTCGAAGAATTCGCACAAGGCTCATATTACGGCGCCAACATAATGGGAATTGAGGTCATTGCGGTTGGCACCGCGGCCTTCGGCCCTCCACCGCATTTCGTCTTTTGTGAATACCTTTTTCCTGCCCCTCTAACTGAAGACGAGCACGCGCGTATCGTTGATGTTTCGCTGAGCTGCTTGCAAGCTCTCGGCCTTAGCTGGGGACCAACCAACATTGAATTCCGATGGACGAGGCGTGGCCCCGTCGTCATTGAAGTCAATCCGCGTCTTGCGACTGGAGAATCTGAACTGGTTCAGCTCGCCTACGGCATCGATCTTGTCAATGAGCATATCAAGCTTGTCATCGGCGACGAATGCGATTTGCGCGCAAAGCATTCCCGCACTGCAGCAGCGCGGTTCCTGGTTCCTGATCGAGATGGCGTTCTCGATCGGATCGAGGGCACCGGTCTGGCGGCTGCTGTACCAGGTGTCGTTGATGTCAGACTTTATGTCGCACCCAAAACGCCGATCGTTAGGAAAGGCAACGACCGGGACATGATCGGACATGTCATCGCCGCTTCAACGAGCCCAGCTCAGACGAAGGCCATACTTCAAAGAGCCGTCGACATGGTTACCTGGTCGATCACACCAGTTCCGACCCTTGATGAGCAGGACCAATTCGCACCCTCATCACACCCGCGCAGGCGATAGGTGGTATGTGCCGATGATGGACATGCAAGGTGTAGCCAATGCAGCCAATATGCAAACTGCCGACTTCGCCGTGAAACTTGGTTGCCGCATGCAGCCGACCTGAACACCTTCCTTAAACACAGTAGGAACTGCTGCGACTGTTCCGTCTCAGGCTTAGGGGTTTATATGAAAACTGCTCGAAAAAACCGAACCGATCTCAAGGTCATCAAGTTCCTTGAGGGGACGCGCGCTGTTGCCCTGCGTGAGCTGCAAGCGAACAGCTTTACTCTTTATAAGACTACAGAATTCTATCGGGAACAGATCACCAACAGTGGCTATTACGAGCAGCTCAAGCACATTGTCGAGCCCTCATTCGAAGAGTTCAAGAGCCACGGTGATTTGGATACGAGTGGCGAGCACGACAACACGGTTGTGCCCGGATTTCAGCACAAGTACGCTGAGACGGGGTTAGTGTTGGTAACTGACCGTTGCGCTTCATATTGCCGCTATTGCTTTCGCAAACGCATTGTTGGCAAAGACTCCGAGGAAATTGCAACTGACTTTGCCCAGATTGCGCGATATATTGGCTGTCATCCTGAGTTAACGAATGTGCTCCTATCAGGGGGCGATCCATTCGTGCTTAGCACTACCAAGCTCGATGAAATTCTCGATTATCTGCTGCCTATTCCACATTTGAATTCCATTCGCATTGGCACAAAAATGGTCGCCTACGAGCCCAAACGGTTTGAGGATCCAACCCTCGCGTTTTTTTTCCGACGAATCCATGAAGCAAGTAAGGCCGCAGTGATAGTGACCCATTTCGACCACATCGGTGAAATCTCGGTCGATGCGGAGCGCAACATTCGCTCGTTACGCGCACTAGGTGTGCAGTTCCTCAATCAGTCTGTGCTTCTCGCCAAGGTCAATGATGATCCCGAAATCTTGGCTGCTACCTTCGCTAAGTGCCATCAAATGGGTGTCCGCCCCTATTACCTCTTTCAAGGCAGGCCGGTGAAAGGCGGGTCACATTTTCAGGTTCCCCTCCGCCGCGGACTGGAGATTGCCCACGCCATCAATCAACGTGTCAGCGGAATGGAAAAGACATTTAAATACATCATGTCCCACTATACAGGAAAGATCGAGATTCTCGACCTTGGAGCAGATGGCCGGTTGTATATGCGGTACCATCAGAACAAGTGCTCACAAGAGATCGGAAAGGTGTTCTCCCGACCATACCTGGAGGGCGCCTGCTGGTTGGACGATTTGCCGGAAGCATGAGACCGAAAGGCGTGCTGCGCTAATTGGCACCCAAATGCCCAGAATAAAAAGCCGATGTCAGTTTGCGCTCCGAGCACATTATTGAACACAACGAAAGGTCATTACCAATGGCTAAACGAGCACTCATCCTGCTTGAAGGTTCGAAGGGCAATGGTCCGCTCTACGTCCGAGAGGCTAAGCGTCTCGGTCTTCATCCAATTACCCTGGCGACTGATCCAGCTCAGTACGACTATCTCGTGGCAGAAGGCAGCCAAGCCATCCGGGTTGATACCAACGATCTCGAGGCGCTGATCAGCGAGTGTTCTCGGCTGCGTGCGACGTGTGACATTGCCGGCATTACAGGCTTTCCGGGCTTCGAAGAGTCGCTCTATGTGACAGTTGGCAAGCTCTGCCGGCATTTCAATCTGCCGGGGCCCGACCCCGCGTCCATAGAACAATGCTGCGACAAGTACGTTCAACGTCAGCTCCTCGCGCAAGCCGGCGTTCCGATGCCGGCTTACCGCTTGGCAGCAAATGCGGTAGAGGCCGAAGGCGCCGCCGCAGAGATCGGCTTGCCGGTGATCGTTAAGCCAGCCGTCGGCAGCGGCAGCAGCGGTGTCCGATTGTGCCGCACCATCGATGAGGTGTCTGACCATACGAATTATCTGTTGGTCGGGACGCACGTATCCCAGTCAGCGCCCCGGATTCTGGTCGAAGAATTTGCGCATGGCCCACTCTATAGCACTGATACAATGGGCAAAGCGGTCATTGCGGCTGGCCACGCCGACTTCAACCGCCTGCCGCACTTCGTCCCTTGCGGGAGCATGTTTCCGGCTCCGCTGACTGAAGACGAGCATGCGCGTATCGTTGATGTTTCGCTGAGCTGCTTGCAAGCTCTCGGCCTTAGCTGGGGACCAACCAACATTGAATTCCGATGGACAAGGCGCGGCCCCGTCGTCATTGAAGTCAATCCGCGTCTACCGGGTTGGACCACACCTCGGCTCATTGAGCTCGCCTACGGCATCGATCTTGTCAATGAGCATATCAAGCTTGTCATCGGCGACGAATGCGACTTGCGCGCAAGGCATTCCCGCACTGCGGCCGCGCGCTTCCTGGTTCCTGATCGAGATGGCATTCTAGATCGGATCGAGGGCACCGGTCTGGCGGCTGCTGTACCCGGTGTGGTTGATGTCAGACTTTATGTCGCACCCAACACGCCGATCGTCAGGAAAGGGGATTACCAGGACATGATCGGACATGTCATCGCCGCTTCAACGAGCCCAGCTGCGACGAAGGCGACACTTCAGCGCGCCGTGGACCTAATTGGCTGGTCGATCACACCATTTCCGGCCCTTGTTGAGTAGGACCAATTCGCGCCCTTAACACACCCGCGCAGCATTGCCACAGGACAGGTGGTATTTCATGCTGTAGCCCCGATGATGGACATACAAGGTGTAGCCAATGCAGCCAATATGCAAACTGCCAGCTTCGACACAAGGACCATCACTCGCATCGCATCTAGCAAAAATGCAGGTGTAAAAATACGCCGGTCGGATGCTCTCTGAGATGAAGCGGCTTCGCCGCTGGTGAAAACCTGGCACCAGTGCCGCCCGTTTCCGGTCGGGTGGCGCTGGAGAAAGACCGAAAGTACCTAGGCTCGCGTGGGCCGCCTGGCTGCGACGCTGCTCAGCTCCCGTTCACTCGTTCACTGTGCGTGACCTTGCCCCGTTGAAATAATCCATTTTGAAGTAAGCTCTGGCCCATTGAGAGGACCAGAGAATGAAGCGCAACCGTTTCACGGACGAACAGATCATCGGCATTCTGAAGGAGCACGAGGCGGGCACGCCGGTCGCGGAGCTTTGCCGCAAGCACGGTGTCATCGATGCCAGCATCTATAAATGGAAAGCCAAGTGAGAACACGAAGCTGAAGCGGCTTCTGGCGGATGCCATGCTCGACAATGCCGCTTTGAAAGACCTTTTGGGAAAGAAGTGGTGACGCCCGCAGCCCAGCGGAAAGCTGTCGCACATCTCATGAACCAACATGCGATGAGCGAACGGCGGGCGTGTAAAGCCATCGGTTTTTGCCGGATGACGATCCGTTATGACACTAAACGCAGCGACGATCAGGGCCTTCATGTGCTGCTCAGGCGCGAGGGACACCTTGTGAACCACAAGAAGCCCTTCCGGCTCTATCGCGAGGAGAAGCTGACGGTGCGCAAGCGTGGCGGCCGAAAGCGAGCGATAGGCACACGAGCACCGATGCTGGTTCCGATGGCGTCCAACGACCGTTGGTCGTTGGACTTCGTGTCGGATCAGTTCACCGATGGTCGCAGGTTCCGGGTTTTGACGGTCGTCGACGATTGCACCAGAGAATGCCTTGGCCTCGTCGCGGATACCTCGCTTTCCGGCCTGCGGGTTGCCCGTGAGCTTGATCGGATTATCGAGGAACGTGGCAAACCCAAGATGATCGTCAGTGACAATGGCAGCGAGTTCACCAGCAACGCGATCCTGCAATGGGCCGGCCGGACCAAAGTCGATTGGCACTACATCGCACCAGGCAAACCGATCCAGAACGCCTTCATCGAAAGCTTCAATGGTCGGCTGCGCGACGAACTCTTGAATGAAACGCTCTTCTCGTCACTGACCCACGCTCGATCAGCTCTTTCAGACTGGCGCAGCGATTACAATCCTGTTTCATAACGCCCATCTTTCTATGTTGTTGAAGGGAATAAGCTTTCCTGATCTGGATGCGATCCTGTGGGGTGTCGAGGGTTCTGCCGGGCGCGATCGAGGATCTGACGTGCTTGTGAGGTCGCGAGTTTTGAACGGCTGAAGATCCATGGGCCATCGGGTAGCGGATGAGTCCCCTCAATCTCGCCGGCCTCGGCCGCCAGACGCAGCGTCTTTGGCGTTATCCCGAGCAACTTCGCCGCCCCGCCCAGATTAAGCCACGGCTCGACCCCGTCGATCTGGGGGCGGAAGACCGGAATCTTGCGATATGACCTCAGCGCAGTGACCCGCTCCCGTGTCCAGCGATTGCCATTGCCGGTCGTCAGTCCGTTGCGATTGAGGACACCGGCAATCACATCGTCATTGGCGATAAGGACAAGCTGTCGTACGGCGTCGACAATATCGTCAGGCGTCGCGTTTCTTTGCCCGCGGCGCCGCTTCGGCAGACGCAGCTCGGTGTGGACACCACCAACCCAATGAATGACGAGGACAATCTCAGAGGTTCCATCATCGAGATCGGCGACTACTTCATTGATGAGCGTGCGCACGATGCGCTTCTTAAGCCTTGCATCGGTTGTCGGCGCCGTCCAGACAGTGCGAAGGTTTCCCGCAAGTGCGGTTACCTGTGATGCGGACATGGCGAACGGCTGCGGCGTAACTGTCCGATGTTTGGCAATCTTGGCCTCGATCTCGCCGACGCGAGCAAGCGCCTTATTCCAGGGCGCTTCGAGCTCCGACGTCACCAGCCTGTTCTCCGGATCAGCCGCGTCGTATTGTCGGAATGCCCGGTCGGCGACATAGCGCGCCGCCTCGAGGTCGCGCAGAAGGGCATCCTGAACCTGGTCGCGTTGGCTGGCCATATTACGTTCCGCCTCGATGGCGGCGGTAACGGCTCCTGGTTCGACCACGCCAAGCAGTGCCTCTTCGATCGCGTCATCGACCCGCAGACCGCCGAAAGCAATGCAGCGGGGCTCGCCATTATCGAGCAGACCACGCCAGCAGGAATAGCGCGGAATATTATGATTGTTTCCGGTGTACCGGACCGTCAGCTTCCGACCGCACCTCTTGCAACGGAAAAGGCCGGTAAGCAGAGCGTCACCATGCTTCGGCGCTCCGTGATGGCGGCTGGACGGCACATTGTTGCTGACCATCTTGCGGATCTCCTCCGCCCGTTCCCAACTGACGTAACCTTCGTGTGCATCCGGGATCAGCGCCAACCATTCATCACGCGTCTTGCGACGAATTCCAGATCGGCCATCGTATCCCGGCACGGCGCGACTCTTACCATAAGCGTATGCTCCGCCGTAGATCGGGTTCGCAATCATCCGGTGGATGGTAGCATAATTTGGCCTGCGCCAGATGACGTCACCATTGGCGTACCTGACCGGCAGGTCCAGCCCCTGTTCGAGGAACCATAGCAGAGCCTGCCGCGCACTGCCGAGTTCGGCAACCTTGTTGAAGACGAGTGCAATGGCTTCCTGGATGCGTCGGTCGGGATCCTTCTCGATCCTGTCACCGGCCTTTACAAAACCGACGGGAACAGCGACGACGAGTTCACCGCGGCGAGCCTTCTCATAGCGGGCGGAAAGGGAACGCTGACGCAAGAGATCGAGCTCATACTCGTTGAGACTGCCCTTCAAACCCAAGAGCAGGCGGTCGTTGCCCTGGCGGGGCGCATAAACCGCTTCCTGATCGACCAGAACGGTATCGACAACACGGCACATCTCGATGAGTTGCTGCCAGTCCCGGCTGTTCCGGGCGAAGCGCGATACCTCACGCGCGGCCACGGCGCCCACCTTGCCAAGGCAGACTTCCGCCACCATCCGGTCAAATCCAGCGCGGGTCACGCCGCCGGCGGCCGAACGACCAAGGTCATCATCCACCGTCTCTATATGTGACCATCCGAGTGCTGCCAGTCGGTCCCGCATGGCATACTGCAGGGCGCTGCTTTCGCGATTGTGCAGAACCTGGTGAGCTGAGGACTGCCGAACATAGAGGATGGCCTTCCGCTCGAGATGGTGCGGTCCGATCTTCTCATGCATCATGACCGGTCTCCTTCTGCTGGGAGACGCGCCCGCAGTTTGCGTGATCGACGAACAGCCGCACGATGAGCACCGTCAGCGTTTGGCGGGTCTCCTCCGGCAACTCCGGCCATTGCGGCGTCCCTGCCGTCTTCCCGCGCTGCGGGGCCGAGAACAGATCGAACTGGTATGTCATGGACTGGCGAGGCATGGACATCTCTCCGACTCGTTTCGTGAGAGACCAATGCTGCGCCCATTACCGCTGTTTGCGATGAGGCATCAGCGTCTTCCAGTAACTTTGCCAAAGCATGAAGGGTTGCGAGATCGACGTGCGGAACCGGCAGGCTGCGCCAATATCCGCTCACGGAGCGGTCGAACATCCATGCCGGGACTTCAAGAAGTCGATCACAAGAAGAACCAGAAAGGCTGCAGCGGAAAATATGCGTCCCTTTGGACAGCGCCTCATGGACGTGAACGAGCCGCCCCGACCAGGGGTGCCACGGATACAAAAGCTCGCGAACCTCGGTCCCGTGAGTGTTCTGTCGTCGTGTTGTACAACGATCATCGACCGCACTCCGGCCTTGGCTGGCTGACGCCCGCCGAGTTCGCTCAGACCATCAATCCGCGACGTGATGCGGTGCTGCGCAGCCGAAATGGCTCCGCACCGCAACCCGCCGCTACCGACCCAACAACAGCAACCAAAAACCGCTGGAGCGAACTCAAAACTGGATAAAACTTGGGGGCAAGGTCAGCTTTTAACAGGCGTGTGGCCCTTTGAGGGAGAGTGGGGGAGCGTCTTCAGAGACCCTGTCGTCGCCACCGCGATATTGGACCGCCTGCTGCACCATTCGACAGTGATCACCATCCGAGGTGATAGCTACAGGCTTCGCGAAAAGCGCCGTTCCGGCCTTCTGCAGAAGGTCGGAACGGCGCTCGAGACAAACGAAACAGCAAATCAATGAAGGGGGTCAGTTCTTCGTTTCGCCTACGGGGTCAAATCTTCACTTCGCTTGACAAGCAGAAGAGGGGCTCAAGTCGATGACAATACCAGTCCCAATATGAATCCCAATACGATCTTGCCCGCATCGGCTCAAGCCACGAGATTGGCACGAACTTTGCAACATTTTAAACGGTGGCCGCAGCTGCATCTGGCAGTCATCGCGTAACTCATAGCGCATTGGCCGAAAAATGAGAGGAGAGTAAAATGTCAGGAGAACGCCCTCATGTTGAGCCGACCAGCGCCCGTTCCATCCGCACGCCTGCGGAGCTGGTCGAGACTGGCCTCGTCAAGGCTGAAGACCTTGCAGGTATTGAGGCCGTAGCACAGCGCTATGCCATAGCGATCAGCCCTGCCATGGCTGCGCTGATCGACCGGGACGATCCGAACGACCCCATCGCACGTCAATTCGTGCCGGATGCGGCTGAGCTGAACGCGACGGCCGAGGAGCGCGACGACCCCATTGGGGATCTGGCGCATAGCCCCGTTGAAGGCATCGTTCACCGCTATCCCGATCGGGTGCTGCTCAAGGCCGTCCATGTCTGTCCGGTTTATTGCCGCTTCTGCTTCCGCCGCGAAATGGTGGGCCCGCAGGGGCTCGGCACCCTATCACCCGAGGCTATGAACAGGGCCTTGGGCTATATCGCCGATCACATAGATATCTCGGAGGTCATCCTCACCGGCGGGGAACCATTCATGATCTCGCCCCGCCGCCTCGCGAAAATCATGCAGAGGCTGGCTGCTTTCGATCACGTGAAGATCGTTCGTTTCCATACCCGCGTTCCTGTGATCGAGCCAGAGCGGATTGATTCGGCTTTGATTGCGGCCGTGAAGTCATGCGGGAAAGCGGTCTATGTGGCTCTCCACGCCAATCATGCGCGCGAGCTTACGCCCGCGGCTCGGGCGGCCTGCGGCCGGCTCGTCGATTCAGGCATTGTGATGGTTAGTCAGTCGGTTCTGCTGAAGGGCGTCAACGCCGACCCCGACACGCTCGCAGCCCTCATGCGCGCCTTCGTGGAAGCGAGGGTAAAGCCGTATTATCTCCACCATCCGGACCTTGCTCTCGGCACAGGCCATTTCCGTCTGACCATCGAGCAAGGCAGGGCTCTGGTCGCAGGCCTGAGAGGTCGGATTTCGGGACTGTGCCAGCCGACCTACATCCTCGACATTCCAGGTGGGCACGGGAAGGCGGTGATCGGACCGAATGCCATCCGGCAGGACTATGCAGGTTGCTTTACGGTCTCGGACTTCAAGGGCCGTGGGCATGCCTATCCGCCTGCAGATTGAGTAGATAATTCACTCATTTAGATGTTCGATCCGGGTTTTGATAGCGCATCATTTTCTTTGTCGTAGAGGGAAGCTGTACCGTATTTTACACGGGGCGCGCCACGACGACTGACGAAATTCGTCGAGCAATACAAAATAATGGAGCGGGGCTTTAAGGGTCCGCCTACACCGCGCTTCCGGCGACGTTTTCACCACAAGATCCTATGGAGAGTGGATAACGTCCTGCACCGTGTCAGAGTGGCTTCGCTAAAATCTTTCCGGAGGCTCATCATGCTTGCGACAGCCGATAAACGGTGCTTGATCCCGGTTCCCGCAAAACCACGACAGGGTATTTCTGGGCGCTGGCGCGTGATGACCGTCCATGGGGCGGCACAGCACCTCCAGGAGTCGCCTTTACCTATGCGCCCGCTCGCAGAGGACTGCACGCCGAACGAACATTGCAGGGTTTCTCAGGTGTTCTGCAGGTGGACGGCTATGCCGATACAACCGCCTGATCGCAAAGGACCGTGTCCGTCCTGTGCGATCAGGCTCGCCTATTGTTGGGCACATGCCCGGCGCAAGCTGGCCGAGATCACCCGCACCGGCTCAGCGCCGGTTGCTGAGGACGCTGTGAAGCGGATCGGTGAACTCTATCGCGTCGAAGCCGAGTTGCGCAGTTCCCCCGACGTCCGGCTGGCCGAAAGGGAGAAACGATCAACACCGTTAATCGCGGACATGCGGACCTGGCCCACCCATCATCGTGCCCGCGTCACTGACGCCCGCTTGGGCAGGCAACGAGCTGACATAAGAATTGCAGGGCGGCGATCAGTACGAGCTTTACATAGCCTGAGGCTTGTCTGCCTCTCCCCTGAAGGAACAATAGCTTCCTCCTCTGCCGAGGTCGCCTTTCTGCCCCAAAGCAGACTAAGCTAATCGTTAATTCAGCAAGCCCACGATTTTTGAGACCGTTTGCATCAGAACCGGATCGCGCGTTCTCTCTATCGGCTGTGGGAACGGTGACCTTAGCCGGTTCGTCGCGAGGTTGACCGGGCCGCAGGGCGAGGTCGTCGCAGTCGATAGTAGCGAAGCGGCGCTGGCACTGGCACGTGCTGCGGGCCGTGAACCGGATGCGGCGCCGATCATCTATCTGGCGGCTGATCTGCACGATCTCGGTCGCTTCGATGTAATCGTCGGACGCCGTGTTCTGATGTATCTCCCAGACGCTTCCGCCACGCTCGCTCGGCTGGTCGGACTTGCGAATCCTAGGGCGATACTGGCCTTTCAGGAACACGCGCGCGCCAGTCTTCCCTTCGGTCTTGCAGCCCTTTCTCTGCATCGACGCCTTTACGACTGGGTGTGGGAGACAGTTGCGGCCGAGGGCGGCGATGTGACACTTGGTCTGCGCCTGGTTGACCAGATGCGCTCACGGGGCCTTTCGAACTCAGGCACGCAACGAAGGCGTTCTGATCCAGCCCGACGACCCTTCCTTCCTCCCGACACTAATGCGGATGCTGCCACGTTTGATTGAACATGGTGTTGCCTCGGCGGAAGAGGTTCAATCCGATACTCTCGCACATCCGATCGTGGATGAACATGCGCACCGGCGGCACGATCGTCTGGGATCAGGCCTTTCTCGTGGCGACTGGTCGCGGGCTAACGTGCAATGTCCACTTCTGGCGCACAGTTGCCGCCTCCATCATACTGCGATCAGCAAATGTAGCGTATTATATCGGTCAAGGTGCGAGCGGCACGCCCTTACGGATCAGCCCTGACAAATCCAGGTGAACGTGTGTGGACGCCCCGGTAAATGCAAGCAAAATCTTACGGCGATATAGGCATGTGGTCGGGTGCTGACGTGTGTCCGGCCTCGTAAAGCGACTTCAACGCGCCGTGGGCCCTTATGGAATGCGTGAATCGGAGCCAATTCGAACCGGCGTGCTCGAGGCACTCGTTCACCTAATGGCTCTTCCGATTCCGTTTTTGACCGTTTGCCCATAATCCTCCGTTAGACCTTCCACATTCCCGACGCCTCGCGGCTGCCCGGCCCTACATTACGCAGCGCCAGATGCCGGAGCTTGATAGACACCACCGCTGGACATCAGAGCCCAAGCGATGCGTGCCAGATTGTTCGCCAACGCCACCGCGACAAGCTTCGGCGGTTTTTTCGAAAGCATTCTTGCCAACCATGCCCCGCCAGGCGCTCCGTATCGTCTTGCCCAGCGCACAACGGCGGTAGCGCCGAGGACAAGGAGACGACGAAGATCGCGTTGCCCCATCTTGGAGACTTTACCAAGCCGATCTTTGCCTCCGGAAGAATTCTGCTTTGGGGTGAGCCCGATCCAAGCTGCAAAATCGCGCCCCTTGGAGAAAGTCTCCGCTGATGGAGCCAATGCTTCGATCGCCGTGGCGCAAATTGCGCCGACACCCGGAATAGTCATCAGTCGCGAGGCAAGGTCATCCTGTCTGGCGCGTATGCGAAGCTCCTTCTCCAGCACGACGATCTGTTGAGAGAGGAACATGACTTGTTCCAACAAGCCCTTGCACAGCATCTTGGCAACCTCAGGCAGATCGGGATGCGTCGCGATCTGCTCATGCAGGAGGGAAACGTTTTTGAGCCCTTGAGGTACGATTAGGCCATATTCCATGAGATGTCCGCGTAACGCGTTGACTGTCTGCGTCCGCTGTCGAACCAATAGGTCGCGCACCTTGAACGCCATGGACGAGGCCTGCTTCTCCGCACTTTTAACGCTCACAAACCGCATTGTTGGTCGCGAAGCTGCCTCCGCAATAGCCTCTGCGTCGGCAGCGTCATTCTTTTGCCGTTTGACGAAAGGCTTCACATAGGAGGGATTGATGAGTCTGATCTCATGGCCCAATTTGCCAATCTCGCGGCCCCAATAATGGGCACTAGCGCAAGCTTCCATCGCAACCACGCAAATAGGGAGCTTGGCGAAAAACTCGAGCAATCTTCCGCGGTTTAATTTCTTACGTAGAGCAACGCTTCCGTCAGGACCTGCGCCGTGAATCTGGAATACGTTCTTTGCCAAATCCAAGCCAACAATGCTAATCTCGTTCATCGACGTCCTCCTCGCTGGTTCTAAACACACCCGCACATTGGCACATTTGATGCCGTCGGGGGGCGTCCACTCCACCGAGCCTAGGCTGATATAAGTCCGCCAAGAATAAAGCATGTAAATTTGGCGAGCAAGAGATATTAGTTCCATAAGATAGATTATGTGACACAGATATTGTAGCCGCAAAGTTGAAGTGTCCTGTTTCTGCAAAGTTGGAATGTCACACTCCCCGGGTTTGATGACGGTGGAGATTGCGGATGGGATTGATAGCGATGAGCGAGCGCGATCTGCAGCGGATCGAGATTTTGTCGAAGGTGATCGCCGACCGGATGACGATGGTGTCGGCGGCGCATGTGCTTGATCTGAGTACGCGCCAGGTGCGCCGGCTGCTGGAGCGGATCAGCACGGGTGGTGCGGCGTCGATCCGGCACAAGGCGATCGGCCGGCCGTCGAACAACCGGATCAGCGATGGTGTTCGAGATTACGCGGTGACGCTGGTTCGCGAACGCTATGCGGACTTCGGGCCGACATTGGCGGCCGAGAAGCTTGCCGAGCGCGATGGATTGCGTGTGTCGCGCGAGACGTTGCGCAGCTGGATGGTGGATGCGGGCCTGTGGCTCTCGCGCAAGCAGCGCCGGACGTTCCATCAGCCGCGCTTGCGGCGTGAAGCCTATGGCGAGCTGGTGCAGATCGACGGATCCGAGCACCGCTGGTTTGAGGACCGCGGTGATCCGTGTTCGCTGCTGGTGTTCGTCGACGATGCGACCGGCAGGTTGATGCAGTTGCGCTTTGTACGCTCGGAAAGTGCCTTCAGCTATTTCGAGGCACTGGCGCTTTACCTCAAGCGTCACGGCGCGCCTGTGGCCTTCTACTCCGACAAGCATTCGGTATTCCGGGTGGCGAAGAAGGACGCCAAGGGTGGCCAGGGCATGACCCAGTTCGGGCGTGCGCTTTGCGAGCTAAACATCGAGATTCTTTGCGCAAATTCCAGTCAGGCCAAAGGTCGCGTCGAGCGGATGAACCGGACGCTGCAGGATCGACTGGTCAAGGAATTACGGCTGGCGGATATCGGCGATATGGAGGCGGGCAATGCGTTTTTGCCGGGCTTCATGGAGGACTACAATGCCCGGTTTGCGATTGTCCCTGCCCGGTCCGATGACCTGCACCGGCCGATGAATCTGGCGCCGGATCGGCTCAGCGAGATTCTGTGCAAGCGCGAGCAGCGCTATGTCGGATCGCAGTTGACGTTTTCGTTTGAGCGCCAGCGGATCATGCTGGAGGAGAGCGAGGTGACGCGCGGTTTGGCGGGTCGCTATGTCGAGACCTACGCCTATGCGGACGGTCGATTGGATGTGCGGTGGAAGGGGCATTCCCTGCCCTACAGGACGTTCGATAAGGACCAGCGGGTGACGCATGCGGCGATCACCGAGAACAAGCGGCTTTCCGATGTGCTGGCCTACATCAAGGAGCGCCAGGAGCAATTGCCGACGCCGAAGGTGAAGACCAACAGCGAGAAGAACGGCTACACGCCGCGGGGCCGCAAGCCGGGACGAGGCAGAGATTTCATGAACGATCCCGCCGTCATTGCCCGACGGCAGAAGGCGCTCTCTGGCCTCGATGCGGCGGAATGATTGGCTGCTGCAACTGTCAAAGCTAAAGCCGAAGGGGTGTTCCTCACCCGCCCCCGCTCCTCCCTTGCAACCCGGTCCAGCCGCTCGGATCGGCGGCTATTCCGAAGCGCAAGTGTCGCGTTTCTAACTGGCTGGCGAAGTCGCAGCGCTATTCAGCTTTGACAAGATATGTAGGGGGGCAGATGCCATTTTCAAATGCAACGAGGAGAATAACGGCCATAGTTTCAGGAGGATGGAATGGCCCGCTCTTTTGTGCAGTTGAGTATGGGCGAACGTCGCATCGTCGCGCGGATGCACGAGAAGAAGATCATGCAGGCGGAGATTGCTCGTAGCCTTCGGCGTGGCTGATCTGAAGTCGCCGAGGCTCTAACCGTAAGCGCCCGGTGAGGCTTGCAATTACCCACATCTGAGTGTGGCCGCCATTTCGGTTCCGAGGCGAATGTCTGTCAGCCGGCTGAGGCCGCGCCAGACGACCGTATTTCCCGGTGGCGGATCTGATGTTCTTGCAAGGTAACCACCTAAACGAGCGAGTTTGGTGAGATAGAAGTTTAGCGATCCCGGCGTCGCTTGCCGGTTGCCTGCGTTGCTGACCATTTGATCGAGGATTTCAATTTCCTGTTCGGTGAGGGCCGCGGTTGGCGGTGTTTCGGGCGCTGTGCACGCGAGCATTGTCAACCAGAGCATTCTCCAGCTCATGATGCAAAACACGGCGACGAGGTTTGCCAGTCGATCGGCCGTTCGTAGTCTTGCATCTTCAGCCCGGCAACCGGACTTGAGGATCTTAGGGAAGACCTCAATCTTCCAGCGCATCGCGTACCATTTGATTTTTTCGACTGCCTCCTCGCAGCTATGCACCTCAAGATCCGTCAATAGCTTCCACTCGATGCGCTTGCGGCCGGCCGGAGGGTCGGGCTCTACCGCGTGGATGACGGTAAGGTCCAAAGCAGGGTATCGCTTCTTCTTGCCGATGGGCGGCAGCACCCGGATCCGTTTGAATCGGATGTCCAGGTGGACTTTGGTGACCTCATCGGTGTCGGCGCGAACTTCGATGAGATGCCGGCCGACAGTTTCAACATCGCGCATTTCAGCCGATATCGTGTGATCCCCGTTGCCAGCCAGCCGGTCGACGACGGTGCGCACGACGAAGTGCGTGCCAAGCTCCTTGGTCAGGCAGTAGAGTTCGTAGATATCACTTTCGCGATCGCCTACATGAATGCATCGGTCTGGCTGACCGAGAAGCGTGAGGGATTGGCACAGATTTTCAAGCCAACGGATGCTTTCCTTGGTTTCGATCGGAACACGTGTCGGATTGACCTTGCGTTTGAGCTGAGCCGTACCCTTGAACTTGTCGCGGCTCCAGAACTTGACGGCTGCCAACCCTAAGGGTAGCCCATCCAAGGTCACCGCAAGGCTCGAATGCATCAATATCCCGCAGACCGTATGGTGGCGCAGCCGCTCCTGTTTGTCACGGCCACTGTTGACGCTCTTCGTAAAGCCAACGGCATGCGGATTGCGGCGCTGATAGGTAAACTCGGTCGTGTCCTGCAGCACCAAGATCGGACCATTGGAAGCATCGTAGCGTTGAGCGGTCGCGGCGAAATGGCCGTTAAGGATATCGCCTTCCTCGTAACCGCCCGATTGGCACCGCCTGCCGCCTAACGCCCTGATGGCCTAAGAGACGTGTTTAACGACGTCGTTAGCGACATGTCTTAGGCGAGGATTGCGATGCGCGTTGAAATTCTTGGGCAGGAACGTCGACGGCGGTGGCGCGAAGAAGACAAGCTTGCGATTGTCATGTCGGTTGGGGTTGCTGGAGCCACGATCACAGAGGTTGCTCATCGTCACGATGTAACGCGGCAGCAGATATACGCCTGGCGTAGCGAGCTCAAGAAGAAGGGGCTGCTCTCGGTGTCTTCGAGTGCATTGTTCATTCCCGTCGATCTGAATGCCGTGCAGAATGATGCCCCTGAATTGAGGGAGAGCTGCTTCGGGATGATTGAGCTACGATTGAGCTGCGGCCGCACCCTTCGCTTCGAGAGTTCGGTGGCCCCCAGCGTCCTGACGCAGGTTATCCGGGCAGTGGAAGCAGCATGATTGGGCCTGGGACCGGCGTTCGGGTGTATCTTGCGTGCGGGATCACGGACATGCGCAAGGGAGTAGAAGGCCTTGCCGCGCTTGCGCAGGATGTTTTGCGTCAGAAGCCGACTGGCGGCGCGGTCTTTGCCTTTCGCGGCAAGCGTGGCGATCGTTTGAAGCTGCTCTATTTTGATGGCCAGGGCTTCTGCCTGTATTACAAGATCTTGCAGAAGGGGCGGTTTCCTTGGCCTTCGGCATCCGACGGGACTGCCCGGCTGACGTCGGCCCAACTGGCGATGTTGTGGGAAGGGATCGATTGGCGTCGTCCTGATTGGGGTGCGCCACCGGCCCGTGTCGGGTGATTTTATCCCACTGAAACCACTGGTTTTTATGGAAATTTATCCTGACTCGTGGTAGTCAGGATCATGTCTAGCGCGACGACAATTCTTCCGGACGATCCAGCCTTTCTCAAGGCAATGATTGCCGCTTTGCAGGTGGAAAACGCGAAGATGTCGGCCACATTGCAGGCGCATGACCAGTTAATCCAAACGCTGCGGCTGCGCATTGCCAAGCTGAAGAAACAAGTCTTCGGCAAGTCCTCCGAAAAGATTGAGCGTGAAATCGAGCAGTTGGAACTGGCGCTTGAGGATCTGTTGATCGCCGCCGCTGAAGGCAGTACGGCGCCAATCGATGAACCTGATGAGGCGGCGTCTGTTGTTCTCCTGGCGGATACGTCTGAAAAGATCATGCGCCGGCGCCCACGCGTCTCGGACAAGGCGGTTCGCGAGCGCCGAGAGCTCGATCCTGGCTCCTGCTGCCCGGAATGCGGAGGTGAATTGCGTCTTGTCGGTGAGGACGTCAGCGAAATCCTCGACATGATCGCCGCGCAGATGAAAGTCATCGAGGTTGCTCGACTGAAGAAGTCCTGCCGCTGCTGCGAGAAAATGGTGCAGGTGGCAGCACCCAGCCGCCCGATACCGGGCAGCATGGCCGGCGCTGGCCTCTTGGCGTATATTCTGGTCTCGAAGTTCGACGACCATTTGCCACTGTACCGGCTGAACGAGATCTTCGCCCGGATGGGCGCCGACATTCCCGACAGCACGATGGTTGATTGGTGTGGTCGCGCCATGCAGGTGCTTCAGCCTCTCATCGAGCGGATCGAAACGGCGATTATGGCAAGTGACCTCCTTCATGCCGACGACACCCCGATCCGAGTGCTGGATCGCTCGCTGCGAGACAAGGGGTTGGGCAAGGGTGTGAAGAAGGGCAGGATCTGGACGTATGTCCGCGATCAGCGTCCATGGGTGGGGACTTCCCCGCCCGGTGCAGTCTACTATTTTGCTCCTGACTGGAAAGAAGAGCACGTCCACCGCCACCTCAAGCAATCAAGCGGCATCCTTCAGGCTGACGGCTACAAAGGATATGGCAAGTTATACTCGCCTGGAGAAAAGGGAGAATCTCGCTTCAAGGAAGCCGCCTGCTGGGCTCATTGGCGACGAGACTTCCACGACATCTGGACATCAAACAAGTCGGAGATTGCGCGAGAGGCTCTCGATCGCATCGGAGCGCTTTACGACATCGAGCGTGGCATTGACGGGCAGCCTCCTGAGATCCGTCTTGCTACGCGTCAAAAGCAGAGCAAGCCTAAGGTCGATGCATTCCGCCACTGGGCTGAAGCTCAACTCACGCGCATTCCGGGCAAAAGCGATCTGGCGACAGCTTTCCGCTACGGATTGAGCCGATGGTCTTCGCTCTGTCTGTTCCTCGAAGACGGCCGCGTCGCGATCGACAACAATGCCGCCGAGCGGGCACTACGTCCGATAGGCGTGGGAAGACGGAACTGGCTCTTCGCGGGAGCCGATACGGGAGCGGAGACCTTGGCACGCGCCATGACGATCATCGAGACGGCAAAGATGAATGGTCTTGATCCGCAGGCCTATCTGGCTGACGTGCTCGATCGCATCCACGATCACAAGATCAATCGGTTAGACGAATTGCTTCCGTGGAACTGGTCGGCGATCACCACAGTCGACGCAAAGGCAGCCTGATGGCGACAGTCACCTACGTCCGTACGATCAAATTTGTTGCCGAAATTCTCGAAGAGGACCCGGAGCTTCTTCAGGCAATCGTCTCCAACGATGATAATCTGAGCTACGGCAGCATCATCTCCGTGTACACCGGAGACGACGAATCCGTGACCGCACTGACAGACGACGGCATGGACGAATTGGAGCAGATGCTCAAAGACGCCCGCCGCTCACCCCAAGAATGGAACGACTTCCTCGACAGCTTTGTTGACGACGAGCTGCTCGTCGCTCGCATCAAAGCAAAATCTCGGCGGTAGCAATCGGGCGGTTACCCTTCCTCAACATTCGGGTTGGAGAAAAACCGATAAGCGGCTTTTGTGTTGGCCCAGTCCTGGCAGGCGAAAGGAATGGAGCCGCCCATATGCTCTCCAAGCTGTCGTAAAAGTTCTGTGCAGCGTCGGCCAAGGCGAGCATCCTTGAAAGACCCCGCGTCTATTTCCTGCTTGCTCCAATGGCCGTCATTATCAGCCATCACATCGTCTCGAACCGACATAAAGCACCACCTTAAGAGAATCAGGTGCTCGACACAGAATCACAAGTGATTCTTTCGATTCAAGATTTCAGCGAAACCTTTTCGTAAACGAGTCAGCTACTTATGGGTAATTGCAAGCCTCACCGGGCGCTTACCATTTAAGCTAACTTTGACCCCGAGACCCTCAAGTCGCGTTCGTAGCAGGCTTTCGCAAGGTACCCCGTGCTCGCCAGAGGGTAAAATAGAGAACAACTAGCCAGACAATGGGCAGAAGCGTCAACAAAGATCCCACGGCAGCGATCGTTGGATCAACCTGCTGCTTCAGATTTTCCAACATCTTCAAAGGCAACGTCGGAATTGCATAGCCGCCGACAAAAGAAGTTATGATAACCTCGTCGAAGGAAGCAAGGAACGCGAACAAGGCACCACCAATTATGCCAGAGCGAATCAAGGGTAGCGTCACTCGCATGAAGGTCCGCGTGGGTCCGGCACGCATGCTCATCGCTGCCTGGGCTAACCTTCGGTCAAAGCCAGCGAGGGTTGCCAGGACAATCACGACGACATAACCGATTGCACCAATGGTATGACCCAAAATAACGCCGGTACGTGTTCCAATAAATCCAAGTTTTGCTAGCCCGAGATAGACGGCCACGCCGACGACGATAACTGGAATGGTGATCGGCGTCAGGATGACCATTGTCAGGCTCGAACGCAGGCTGGGGGTGCAGCGGCTGAGCCCAAAGGCTGCCATTGTGCCAATGACGGTCGATGCGATGCTGACTATCACACCGAATTGAAAGCTGTTCCACAAAGCACCGATCCAAGAAGGGTCGGAAAAGAACGAATAATACCACCGGAGAGAAACTTCTTTAGGCGGAAACTCAAGAAACTCCCCCGCATTAAATGAGATTATGATGACGATCAGACCCGGCGCTAGCAGATAGATGATTACGAGGGCAAGGAAAACCACTCCGATGATGTTCGACCAATAGGTATCCCGTTGAGCCTGATAGAGCTTTGCCGCCCAGCGCCGTGCTCGATACGGTATGGCAAACTCGTTAAGATAACCGATTGCCTTGCTAAATGACGGCAGCCAGTTAGTCCGATGCTTCTGCTCTGTTGATCCTGTTGGTCCGTGCGCACCCGCGAAGTTGACGCCCACAGTTAAGAGAACCACCACCGCCATCGCAAGTAATATGAAGGATGCAGCAGCGATAGGCGCTAGATCTAAAGAGGTCGTGAGCTGTGAGTTGATGAGGGTTGATAGCATCGTATCGCCCAAACCGCCAAGAGCTTGCGGCGTGACGTAGAAACCGAGACAAACGACAAAGACTAGTATGCATCCGCTTCGAATGCCCGGGATGCTGAGTGGAAAGAACACGCGCAAGAAGGCGGTGAAGGGCTTGGCGCCCAAGCTGCGAGCCGCCGCCATCAACGAGTTGTCGATGCTCACCATGACGCTAATCAACGGTAAGATCATCATCGGCAGCATGATGTGCACCATACCGACGTAGACGGCAAAACGATTGTAAATAAGTGGCAGCGGACTGTCGATAAGACCAACATTGAGCAACAGGCCGTTGATTAGGCCATTGTCTCCGAGAACAACCGTCCATGCATATGTGCGAACCAGGGCGCTGGTTAGCCAAGGCAAGAAGACGAGCACCATGAGGATGGGTCGCGCCCGGCCCGAAACTGCTATTAAATAGGCCGTGGGGTAGCCGATAATCAAACAGATGGCCGTGGCTACTGCGCTTATTTTGAGGGTCTGCAACAGAATAAAGATGTACGATCGTTGTTCGAAAAATCCCACATAATTGACGAGAGAAAGCGCGGGCGCATTTAGGCTTGTTAGGAATAGGAGGATCATGGGTATGCCAAATACCGCAAATAGGACGCCGAAGGCTGGCACCGTAAGCAGGATTGGCATAGAGCCTATTTTTTGAATCGTTTTCATCAATGCCGTCCTCTCCGCTAGGCAGCGATAAACCGAATATCGGACCGAAGCCACTCGAGGCGAACCTCATCACCGGAACGGAAGACCTCCTGTCCCGAGGCAACATGTTCGCGTGCGATCAGCACCGTGTTCCCCACGCGCACGCGGTATTTCCTCAACGGGCCCGCATAGATCATATCTTCGACGGTCCCGGAAACAGATTGTCTTGAGTCCGCATCCTCGCGTCTTGCCGACAAACGCGAGTTGACGTTAATGCGCTCAGGTCGCAGCATCGCAACCATTCCGGAAGACGGCGCGACATCGGATTCGAGTTTAAACGCAGTATTCTCGAGAAAATTGGCCTCACCCAAAAAGTTAGCGACGAAGCGCGTTTTCGGATGGTCGTAGAGGGCTTCCGGAGTATCGATTTGGACGATTTCGCCGGCGCGCATGACCACGATGCGGTCCGACAAGGTGAGGGCTTCCTCCTGATCGTGGGTAACACAAATGGTAGTTTTTCCAAATTCCTTGTGCAGGTCCTTGATTTCAACTTGCATCTGCTCACGTAGGTTGCGATCGAGCGCACCGAGCGGTTCGTCCAGCAGCAAGACAGGTGGATCGGCAATCAAGGCGCGAGCGAGGGCCACGCGCTGTTGCTGACCTCCACTTAACTGCGATGGTAGGCGGCCGCCGAAATCATCGAGGTGAACGCGTGCTAGCATTCGGTCGACACGCGCTGCTCTCTCGGCAGCCTTTATTCCACGCATTTCAAGCGGAAATTCCAAGTTGCGGCGCACAGTGAGGTGCGGGAAAAGAGCGTAACTCTGGAACACGATCCCTTGGTCGCGACGGTATGAAGGCACGTCTGAGACGGATTTTCCGGCAATTAGAATGTCGCCTCGGCTTGGGGCCGTGAATCCTGCGAGCAGCATCAATGCTGTCGTTTTTCCGGAGCCACTCGGACCGAGAATTGTCAAGAACTCACCGCGGGAGACGGAAAGAGACATGTCTTTAACGGCGGCAATAGGTCCGTACATTTTGGTGACGTTGCAGAATTCAATCTGTGCGGGAGCTAGGCTCTTTTCCAATGCTCGATCCTTGACAGGAAGGTAATTTTTAAGATCCAAGTTCATTGACGATACTCCAGCAGGACAGGTGCGGTCGTAGCAACACGTACAATCCCGAAAGGGCCTACCCGTCGGACAAGGCGACGCTATCCAGTTTCTCGGGACGAAAAACCAAGCGACTAGATGAGCGCCACCGGTGCTTTATTAGTGGGGCGAATGATTACTGGAGAATCCACTGGTTCCAACGTTGAGAAAGCCGCTCTTTATTCGACTTGCCATCCGATCCGACCTCAGCGTACCACTTGGCGTTCAGAGGGAAGCTGGAAGCCGCGTAGTCGGGATGCGAAGCAAGCTTTCGTGCAACATTGTCCGGTATCGTTTTGTAGGCATTCCTGTTTGTTGGACCCTGCCCAATCAAACCGGCAAATTCTGCCTGCCGGTCGGCGCGGCCAACTAACTCGATAAATTTTTGGGCATTCTGCCCATTGGGGCTACCCTTGGGTATGCACCAATAATCCGTCGTGAGCTTAGCCTGATTTCGATTGATCTCAATCGGCCCACCTTCATCAATAAGTGAAAGTATCCGACCATCGTAGGATTCAACGACGTCTGCGATGTTGTCCCGCATTATCTGCAAGACCTCGGAGCCACTCGTCCACCATTTGCGAACGTGTGGCTTAATCTTATCCAAGCTAGCGAAGATACGATCAATATCCAATGGATAAAGCTGATCCATGGGAACACCATCGGCTAGAAGGGCTTCCTCCCAAGGTCCGCCTCCACCCTCGCCGGAATTTAACGAGCGGGTGCCAGGGAATTTCTCGACATCCCAGAACTCAGCCCACTTGGTTGGTCGGGGCTTTTCAGCTGGGAACTTCTTCGTGTTCCACGCCATATTCAATGAATAGACGTAGGAGGCGAAGCCATTCGGTTGTTTGGCGTAGTCTGGTGTCGCTTCGAGTTCATCCTTCTTCCAGATCGAATAGTCGATCTGTTCGAGGTAGCCCTTTGCGGTAAGCGGATCCACATTCGTTTGGCCGAGGTTGACGATGTCGGCCGAAACGTTTTTGGTGTCCACCATCATCGCGATCTGCGTCGATGAGAAGTCCGCCTTCACAGGCGTCACCTTAATACCGGTCTCGGCCTGAAAAGGCTTTACATAAGCCTCCATTACAGCATCGCCCCAATTGCCTCCGCTCATATTGACTTTTAGTTCGCCTGCGGACTCTGCCCTTGCACGACCGCTCGCGGAGGATAACGCACCTACCGCGATCACGGACGACGTCGCCTGCATAAAGTGCCTGCGATTAATCAGAATGCTCATTTTCGTTCTCCCTCTATTATACCCTCCTCGTTGAGAAGGGCTTCCAATTACTCAATGCAGTTGGGAAACCACGAACAATTCACGCCAATGGTCAAAGGGGAAGCAGGGCGCCTGCGTCTGCTTTGCACCGACCGACTGCTGCGTTGTGACGCACCGGGTCCTTCCAATCACCATCGGTGCCCCGGTCCAGGTTCTCCCAAAGAGGCGCCCTGTGGGGCGCCTCTTCCAACGAGTAGCGCAATACGGCACTATTTGCAACAAATGTTTGACATAGACAGATATGATCCAAGCGTATTACTCGGAGGCACTTGCAGGATCTCGACCTGCCCTCGACAGAATACGGTTCGCCGAATGCCTGGAAAGGATGTGGGACGCTCGATAACCGCACGAATACGTCGACCGCCAAATAGAGAGCTTCGGTTGGCCACTCACCGATCAATAATCGGAAGGTCGATGTAACAGTCGGCATGGTGAAACGTGAGGAACGGCGGCGGACCATCATCGGGAACGTTGGCGAATGTACCCTTGACGCTGCCGGCCAGAACCACTCTGAGACGGTAACCGGTTGGAACGAGAGCTGAAATCGGCTGCAAGGTGAACGTCAGGATTGCGGACTCACCAGGGGTGAGCGGCTTGGCATCTTTCTTCAAATAGCTGTGCTGCGGTCCCAGCATGCTGAGTGGTGAGTCGGTCCATACCTTGCGATGCCGAGCTCGCAGGTTTCCCTCGGTGAGATAGCAGGATACCCCGTCCGGCCTAACGGCCTCAAGATAGACAAAGAAGGCGCCATCCTCTCGTGTCGAGGTGACGTCCAATTGGATAACGGGATGCCCGGTAACTTCAAGCTCCCGCGTCAGGGGCTCACTCGTATAAGCGAGGCGCACCGCATCGAACTCTCGCCGATCGCCATATTCGACCTGATCCATCGATTCCAAAGCGCCACCGTTGGTTTCCCACCGGTTTGAGATTACATCCCCCAGTTCGGGATCCACCTGCAGCGTGTCGAAGCCAGTCTTGTCGACCGATGGGCTCAGAAGGGAGCCACTTGCCATGTACAAACGTTGACGTGTCGCTGGGATCGGCCAGGAGCGGGTTGATTTCCAAGCGCTCTCCCCGAGCGTATAGTAGTGCAGGATCTTTCCTTGTTCGCCGACCGCTTCGCCAGCGAAGCAGGCGTCGGCGAAGCGGATCCAGCTTGCCTCCTGGGCCGCGAGGGAGGGAACGATTTCTTCCCCGGCGGGACGGAGTGGGTCAGTGGCGACGCTGGCACCGTGGTTCCACGGGCCGATGATTACGGCCATCGGATTTGACTGCAACAGGAATTGGCGAATAGATCCTTCCGCCGATACAGAATCGAACCAACCTCCCCAGTTTTGAATTGGGACACCAGAGCGAGATATGCGGTCTGCCGCCGTCTGTGGTGACCAGTCAAACCCGGAGGAGTCCAGGCCAAAATACTCGTCCTTGTCCATGCTCTGCTGCAGAGGTGGGCGAGAGGGCACTCTCTCGTGGTCATGCAATGCTGCTGCTAGTTCCGCCTCCCCCCCAACTGGACGAATGCCTTGGGAAGGCTGGCTTTCGCCAGTATTCTTGGAAAACACATTGTGGTTCAGGTTTTTGAGTTGGCTGTCCCACTGAAGCTGGGTGACATTGCGGACTCCGCCTGGGAAATCAATATCTTCATAGATACTGTAATCAACAAAACGCGTCACAACCCCTTTCAGCGCTGGATTTCCTAACGACGCCATCCAGGTTGCGGAGTTAGCCGTGTAGGAAAGGCCATAGCCGACCACGTTCCCAGTGGACCATGGTTGAGCAGCGATCCAGTCCAAAACGTCGCTGAAGTCCAAGATCTCATCGTGAGTGCGATGGCCTGGCCATTCGCCGAACGAAGCCCCGGTGCCACGAACATCTCCAACGACTACGGCGTAGCCATGCGGCACAAATAGGTCGGCATATTTGTTGGATGGCTCGCCATTCTTGCCGCGCCAGTAACACGTCATCACCAGAATTGTATCGCGCTTCGTATTGTCGAGATCACCCACCGGACGGGTGACGTCCAGCGCTAGCCGCACGCCGTCGCGCGCAGGCACATACACCGATTTCAGTGAACCCACCTCGTGCAGCCGCGTGGTTTCGCCGCGCAGATTCAAGCCAAAGATTGGCCCGTGTGTTTCTTGCGCATGGGCAATCTTTGCCGATGAAAGCACACTGGTCTCCGTTGGTGGACGATTCGACACGATCATTGTTCCTCCTAGCGGGCATGTGGCTGCATATTCCGTGATTACCCCAATTGGACCGAGTCTGCAACATGTGTTCTACGCTGGAGTATTTAATGCAATTGTATCATTATTCTGACGACCCGTTCCACCTGCCCCGAAAATGTCACCGGGTCGGAAGTTGTAACGCTCGCGCTCGGACCGATCAGCCGGCGTTTTGTCGAGACCCCAGAGACCGCCGGGTAAGCGCAACCGTTTCACGGACGAACAGATCGTCGGCATCTTGAGGAGCACGAGGCAGGTGCGCCGGTCTCTGAGCTTTGTCGCAGCGGCTTCAAGGTGGCGCAGCGACTACAAACGATCACCGGCCCACTCGGATCTCCGGTGGATGAGACCTGACAAAGTTGCTCAGTCCATTAACTCGCGACGGAATGCGGCGGCGCGCAGCCGAGATAGCTCGAGACCGCAACCCGCCGCTACCACGCCAAAAACACCAACCAAAAACCACTGGATTGAACTCAACTGAACAAAGCTTGTAGGCAAGGTCACCCGCCCGGTCGGAGTGATCGTAGTAACTGAGAGCCAGCCGATGAAGCTGTGGCGGCCGCTTCGCGAGTGTCCGCGATCTTCAAACTCTGATTTGATCCCGCGGGCCTGCCAAGCGTATTGCGGAAATCATCAGTCTCGCTGCTAGTATGAGCGATCGAATGTTATCACCATCTTAATCGGTGGGCTTCGTTCTTCGAGCCGACAATGCCGAGCCCAGCCTGCTGCTGGTCGGAGATGAGCGCATCCAGTCATCGTGATTGCGATTTTGCGATGAGGCTCGCCGCCGGGAAGCTTGTCGCATCTGGTGCCAAACGCGGTCGAGGCATACGCAACGCACCGATAGGCCTTCCTTCTCCGTAGCACATGCGCGTTGGCGCGTGACTGATCGTGTGCTCCTGCACATCTCGCACCATCCTGCCTCCGGGCTCGATCTATCGCAGCAACGGCGCCCGTCCATCGAGGAAATCGCTGACGGCAGTTGTGAACTGCACAAGGTCGCGTTTCGTTGTCGGCAAACTCAGCGCCGTCATGCCGCGGCGGGCTAGGTAGATTCCCGCGTCGAGCATGTCGAAGAAGAAAAGCTCTTTTAGCGCTTCCTCCCTCGGGGTGCTCGCATATGGGCGTTCGATCCCACCCCGACGGAAATGGACCGTGGCGAGCGAGCCGAGGCCATGGAACTGCAGCGTTGCGCCGGCCTTTTCGCAAATCCCGTTGAGTTGTTCGCGCAGGCCTTCCCCTAGCGCAAACAGGTCGGCGGCCGCTGCTGCGCTGAAAACCTCTCCCATTGCAGTGATGCCTGCCGCCATGGACATTACGTTGTTGTTGAAGGTGCCGGCATGAGGCACCTTGGAGACGAAGATCTCCATGATGTCGTACCGCCCGCCGAAGGCGCCGAAGCTCATGCCGCCACCGATATATTTTCCCAGCGTGGTCATGTCAGGGAAGATACCGAGACGTTCCTGCATCCCGCCTGCCGACATCCGCGATGTCATCACCTCGTCGAAGATCAGGATCGCACCTGCAGCGCGTGTAGCGTCGGCAACGGCAGTCAAAAACAATGGATTGGCGGCGATGCAGCCCCCGCTACCCAGCATAGGCTCCACTATGACCGCCGCAAGCTCGCCTGCTGCCGAGCGGATGGCCGCGACGGTGCCGTCGATGTCGTTGTAGTCACATAACGTCACCGGAAACGGCGCGTTGATCGGGTTGAACCCGGTGGCAGGGTAGTACAGGAGGCTGCCATGATATCCGCCGCGAAACGCAATGATGCGACTGCAGCCCGTAACAACTTGCGCGACGCTGAGCGCGATCACGTTGGCCTCGGTGCCACTGTTGGTGAAACGGATCATGTCAATGGACGGAAAGCGGCCGCAAAGGATTCTTGCAAAGCGCTGCTCGGCTTCCCCCACTGCGGCCAGGCTCAATCCCCGCGCCATAGCCTCGTGTAGGGCCGCTTGGATGCGGCTATCGCTGTGACCAAAAAGGCCGGCGGTGTATTCCCCACATAAGTCCAGATAGATGTTGTCATCGACGTCCCAAAGTAGGCAGCCCTCTCCCCGTGTCATAGCGGTTGGAAAAGGCGTGTAGGCAAGTACGGTCCGGGTGTTGCCGCCAGGGAGAACTTTTGCCGCCTCGCTATGTAGCGCCGCACTCTTCGGACGCTTCGCAGTGTATCGCTCCCGAGCTTCAAGCAGGGCGGCATCGAGGGAGGAATTTAGGTGGGCGGTGCTTTGGAGCATCACGATTTCGATTTCACATTTGCGAAGCTGGATAACGCAATTGCAGGTCCGGTATACTCAATGCATACCGCACAACGCGTCAGGCGGAAGAATTTGGCGGCACATTGCACGCCAAAAGAATTGACGTAGCCGCGCAGCGGCGTTTAGTTTCCACTGCAAAACTCTTCGAATGCCGCACCATCGAGCCTGTACATCGTCTCATCCTTCGCCGGTTGGAACCCATGCCGAAGATAGAAGCGAGCACCCGCGTGATTGCCATGATCGACGGTTAGGCGGAGGTAGTGGTAGCCTTGGTTTTGAGCGGTCCAGGCGACGTAGCGCAGCAGCTTTTCACCAATTCGGGCGCTGCGGCATTCTTCATGGACGAACAGGTCCTGGATGTACAAGCCCGGCTTGCCCATCCAAGTGGAAAACATCGGGAAGTAGAGACAAATTCCCGCGATCCCACCGTTAGCCTCAGCCAACATCACAGTAAACTCGCGCCGAGGTCCAAAGCCGGCGGTTTCAATGTCTTCCCTAGTGCTTTTCAACCGTCTGGGGATGCCGATTGACTTGGCGAGCGAACGAAGCGCCCGCAGAATCTCCTCGCTGTCTTTGAGTTCGGCAATGCGAAACGACACTACAGTGGACATAAACTACCCTTTCTGCACCGACGGTTAATTGCGGTGGGCATTATAGCGGTCAGGAAACGACCTCAAACAGCGCCGCGGCCCCCATACCCCAACCAATGCACATGCTCACCACGGCATATCGCGCGCCACGCCTGCGCCCCTCCAGCAGCGCATGGCCAACAAGGCGTGCTCCGCTCATCCCATAAGGATGACCGATCGAAATGGCGCCACCGTTGACATTCAGCTTAGCCGGATCGAGTCCAAGCTCGTCGCGGCAGTAGACCAGCTGCGCTGCAAAAGCCTCGTTGATCTCGAAGAGGTCTATGTCGTCGACCGAAAGGCCATGCCGCTTGAGCAGGGGCGGAATTGCGAGCGCTGGCCCGATTCCCATTTCCTCAGGAGCGCAGCCGATGGTTAGCATGCCGCGGAAGACACCAAGCGGAGTGATGTTTCGCGAGGCCGCTTCGGGGGCGGACATCAGGACGCAGGCGGAGGCGCCGTCGGACAGCTGGGAGGAGTTGCCAGCGGTGACCGTCGAGCCCTCGCCGATAACGGCTGGGAGCGCGGCCAAGCCCTCTAGAGTTGTGCCCGCCCGGTTGCATTCATCGCGATCTAGGTACACGGATGCGATATTTTCCTCGCCCGTCTCCCCGTTTTTCAGAAGCTGCTTAGCTTCGACTGGAATCACCTCATCGGCGAATCGTCCCGCTTCCTGCGCGGCGGCGGTGCGCTTCTGGCTGATTAGCGCATATTCATCCTGGGCCGCACGGCTGACGTGATACTTGCGCGCAACAAGGTCCGCCGTTGCCAGCATTGGCATATAGTATCCGTCCCGAATCGTCGGAATGCGATAATTGGTGGCGTTCCAATTATCGTTCTGCACCAGCGATACACTATCCATACCACCGGCCAAGACTACCTCACTGTCGCCGGACCTGATTTGGTTCGCGGCCGTCGCGATGGCGGACAGGCCGGACGCACATTGCCGGTCGATTGTAGCGGCGGGCACACCGTCAGGAAGACCTGCGGCAAAAATGGCGTGCCGCGCAACATTGATGCCGCTGGTGCCCTGGGTCAATGCGCAGCCGAGCGTGAAATCCTGCACCTCGCCGCCCTCCAGTCCCGCTCGAGTTAAGGCGGCGCGGATGGAATAGGCGGCCAAGACTGGCCCTTGCGTCGCGTTGAAAGCGCCGCGATAGGCCTTGCCGATCGGAGTACGGGCGGTGGACACGATGACGGCGTCGCGCATGGTTTTACACTTTCTCCAGTCCGCACCAGTCGGCAATAAATAAGGCGGTCGTTTGGGTCACGCGCCGGACCGAGGCCAGATCGACGCGCTCATTGAAGCCATGGACTGCGTCGGCCCGCGGGCCATAGACCAGAGCGGGCATATCAGCGTAGAGGCCGAAGAAACGGGCATCCGTCGTGGCGGTAATAGCCTCGTGTTCCAGTGGCTTGCCAGCGACATGACTATGAGCTCGGTCCAACGTGGCCAACGCTGCGTGCGCCGCTGCACTCTTGTCGTCCTTGAAGGAATAGCCTTCGGCCGCGAAGCCGTTATAAAAAATTTCTGGTGGGCTTCTTGCCAAAGAGGGATGGTTCCGGGCCGCATCGAAAACGGTCTCTTCGATCATTCGGCGCACATCCTCGAGGGAATGTCCCGGAAATACCCCTATGCGCGCATCGACAACACACCAGGCAGGGACGGAGCTGGCCCAGTCCCCGCCCTCGATCTTGCCGATGTTGAGGTTGAGAGCATGGCTGTGATCGACATAGTCATGATGGCGGCATTCCATTGCATTCAACTGCCGCTCCAGCCGGTGCAGCGCCTCAAACAGCGGGATGGCCGCTTCGATAGCGTTTGCGCCAGAACCGGCATAGGCGACATGGGTCGGCAAACCCCTCAGGTGCACTTGAAACCAGATAACACCAACTTGTGAGGACACGAGCTTTTCGGCAAACGGCTCCGGGATAAATGCTGCATCGGCGCGATAGCCACGATGCAGGCAGGCGAGCGCACCGTTTCCAGTACATTCTTCCTCGACAACGGACTGAAAGAACACGTCGGCGGCAGGGCGCAGGCCGAGATGCTTCAACGCCTCGATTGCAAAGAGATTCGAGGCCAATCCGGCTTTCATGTCACCCGCGCCGCGGCCGTACATCCAGTCGCCATCGATGTAAGGATCGAAGGGCGGGCGGTTCCACATATCTAGTGGCCCGGTGGGCACGACGTCGATATGGCTGTTGAGGATCAGGCTGCGTCCGCTACGGGTTCGGCTACGCAGACTACCCACCACGTTCACAGCATCCTCGTAATTGCCTATGACTGGTGAGAAGCCGGGAAGGTTTGATATGTCATTCACGTCGATTTCCCAGCGATCGACGTCAAAGCCGCGATCAGACAAATCTGTGGCAACAAAATCCTGTGCCGATTGTTCTTGGCCTCGGGTCGAAGGATGGCGCACCAGTTCGGCTAAAAATTCCAGTTCGCTCTCGTAGACCGAATCGACGGCATGGAGGATAGTCGTCCTGTCCATTTAAAACCTCGGCAAATCTTGATTTGGAACATGGAAGGCCGTGCCGGTGACGGCCTCTAGTGCGGCAATACTGGTACCAGCAGCGATCTCGCGAAGGTACAAACCATCGGCGGCGACGTCGAAGATCGCCAAGTCGGTGTAGATCCGGTTCACGCGACCCGCGGCCGTGAGCGGCAAATTGCATTGGCTAAGGATCTTCGGATTGCCCTTGCTGTCGGTGTGCATCATGACAACGCCCACCCGACGCGCTTTCTGCGCCAATTCTATCGCCCCCCCCATCCCTGGCGAGAATTTGCCGGGTATCTTCCAGTTCGCCAGATCGCCGTTTACCGCCACCTGAAAGGCGCCGAGGAGGCTCAGGTCTAGCCGCCCGGATCGGACGATGGCGAAACTTACTGCACTGTCAAAAAACGCAGTGCCAGGTATGATCGAGACGTAGGCGCCGCCCGCATCAATCAGGTTGCGGTCGGCCTCCTCTGGCGACAAGACTGGGCCAACGCCCGCGATGCCGTTTTCCGAATGCAGGCAGACGGGGGTGCCAGGCGACACATATTGCAGGACCTCGGTCGGCAGGCCAATGCCAAGGTTTACAGTCATGCCGCCTCGAATATCGGCGGCGGCGCGCTTCAACATTCGCTCTTTAGCGTTTGACGACACCGTAGACCTCCGGCAATTCATTGAGTTCAACCACCGCGTCGACGAAGGCTCCGGTCAGGTGGACATTCTCCGGCTCAAGCGCGCCGAATGGAACGATTACCTCGGCCTCGACGATGGTCCTACCAGCTGCCATGGCCATCAGCGGATTGAAATTTCGGGCAGCGGCTGAAAACGTGAGGTTACCGAAAGCGTCGGCCTTGTTGGCGTGGACAAGCGCGAAGTCTGCCCTCAGCGCGGGCTCTACTACGCCCGCCTTGCCGGCTATTTCGACGCGCTGCTTGCCCTCCGCAATTGCTGTACCAAGACCTATGTCGGAGATGAAACCCATCATTCCGGCTCCGGCCACGCGGATGCGCTCGGCCAAAATCCCTTGTGGGACGAACTGCACCTCGATCGTGCCCTCGTTCATCAACCGCATGGCCGTCGGGTTGAGACCGATGTGGCTGGTGATCAATTTAGCCACTTGGCCATTTTCAAGGAGCCAATCAACGCCCATGCCGGCTTCATTGGCGTCATTCTTGATCACGGTCAGATTGCGAGGTCCCCGCCTGACCAGCTCACGGATCAGACAGAACGGTGTTCCAGGCACACCGAAGCCGCCGAGCATCACCGAGGCACCGTCGCCAATGAGGGAGATCGCCTCGCCAATTTTACTGCGTTTATCGGGAAGTGGCACGAGAAACATCCATCTTAATGAGCGGAGAGCGTCCTCGCTCCGGCACGTTTATTTAACTTTGCCCGGCGGCAAGCGATGTCCGTCTGCCGAAGACGGCGCACCCTACCGCTGGATTTGCTCCAGAGGGCGGCTGAAGCGCTCTTTGCCATTAGGCCTCTCTTGGACCGAGCATCTCTGCTTGCAAGGCATAGTGCAAACAGATATCCATAATTCCGATCATTGACGGAATTTATGATGCGCCCATACGAAGAGCGATTCATTTGGCGGCTCGATTGGAATCTGCTGCGCACTTTCACGGTGGTCGTGGAAAAGGGTGGTATTACGCGGGCAGCGGAATTCTTGACGCTCAGCCAGCCTACGGTTTCAAGTGCGCTGAAGCGGCTGGAGGATACTCTCGAGAAGAGACTTCTAGATCGACGGCCCGGACATTTTGCTCTGACGCCGGCGGGCGAGACCCTCTATCGGGAATGTTGCTTGCTTTTTGGGGCGGTTTTACGTCTTCCAGGGTTGATGGCTACGGCTGAAAGCGTGGTCACCGGGCACATTGCTATCGCGATGACGAGCCATGTGATCTGTCCTCATTTCGACGAGGTGCTGGCGCAATTCAACAGTGCGTTCCCCAAGGTAACATATTCGATAGCGATAACCGACAGTGCCCAAGTCCTCAGTCGGATAAGGCAGAACCAGGCTACGTTGGGATTGTGCCTTATGCGCGAGGACGATCCGCTGATGGAAAGCAGCGTCCTTTTTCGCGAGTTTTTTGGCCTATTCTGCGGACCGAGACATCCGCTGTTCGGCATTAGGGATACTGCCCCTGAGGCGTTAGCGGGTCAGCCCTCGGTGTCATTCCAGACCGAAATCGAAAATGGCCCTCTTTATATGGTGCGCCAGCTGCGCGAGCGGGTCAACTTGCAACCCGAGCCACGCGGTGTTTCGGCAAACCTACCGGAGGTCCGGCGTATGATCGTGAACGGACTGGGTATAGGCGCCCTTCCCGTTCACATTGCACGCCGAGACGTTGATGCGGGACTTCTTTGGCAGCTACCGCCATGGGATGAACTGCCCCAAATCGATATTCATGTTGTGGTGAACCCTCGCAGAAGCCTTAATCCAGCTGAGTCGGTGTTCCTTACAGCGGTTCAGGAGATGATTGCAGCAACGCCGCTCGAGGAGCGTACCTACTCATAAGCGTGCGAAGTCATGAACGCATGTCGGCAGGTGTATCTTTTGGTGCGGTGTAGATTCTGTTAACGCAGTGCTTCTCACAGTGAACGGGAGCTGAGCAGCCGTTGCAGCCAGGCAGTCCATGCGAGCCCTAAATGTTTGATCCCAGGCTTTGATGGAGCATCCTTGTCTTCCGAATCAAAGGATGCGCTATGGGCCAGGTTCTTCATGGGAGCGCCACGACGACAGAGGCAGTCCGTCGAGCGATACAACATAGTCAAGAGAGCCTGAGAACGCTTTCGAGGCGTTATGGGATAATCAGAAGACCGTCGCCAAGTGGCGGAAGCGATCCTCGGTTGCGGACCTTCCGACCGGCCCGAAAGAGCCGAGATCGACGGTGCTTTCCTTCGAGGAGGAGGCCGTTATCGTTGCCTTTCGCCGGTATACGCTGCTGCCGCTCGATGACTGCCTCTATGCACTGCAGCCGACAATCCCGCATCTCACGCGGTCTTCGCTGCATCGTTGCCTGCAGCGCCACGGCATCGGCCGCCTACCGGATGTCGAAGGCGATAGGCCGGCGAAGATTGAGGAGGATAGAAAACGATCCACTGAATCGTTTTCCCGACGAACGTTCAAGAGCTTACCCGATCAGCTACTTCCACATCGACATTGCCGAGGTGCGCACCGAACAGGGCAAGCTGCACATGTTCGTCGCCATCGACGGAATCCAGTTCACCACGCCCGGCGCTGGAGGAAACTGGTTCACTGCGACAACACTCACGTAAAAATTGGATCGGTAAATCCCGCATCCGTCTCGTACCCTTGGGCGATTTCCGCCAATGGTCCGTGGGTCCTGGTCCTTGCCGTTAACTGCGAACATGTCGGCGCCTGCTGATGTCCGAAGTTCCCCACGCTGTAGAGGATCGCTCTGCCCTTGTATATCTCGATGCCTCTCTGTTGGTGTGGTCCATGCACAATATTACGCATCGACCCCAGCATCGGCCATTTGGCGCTCAAAGGATTGTCATAATGGCGGCTGCGGCTCCGATTGCCTGGCTCATGCCCATGATTGGCGACGATGCAGCATTCGGCGAGCTGCTTTCTTTGGCGAGTGTTGCGCAGCATGTCAACGACGTCTGGGTTGGGTAGGTAGCTGTAACCTTCATCTTTAGGTAACATCGTTACGGACGCGAAGAGCGGATTGGTTGGTTGCAGCTGTTAACCGACCCTGTTGCTCTTTCAATCGAGAGGACTGCCTCGGGAGGACGGCCGCCGCCGTGCAGTGCGGTCAGGCGATTGCCCAATTCCTTGTCTGCTGCCGTTAGTCTGTGGTTTAGACGTAGATAGTCAGTCCATGTCGGCGTTTTAAACGCCTCTGTCCATAGAGCAGGGATCTGTAAGTTTCGCTGGAGAGTCCAGTTCCGAGCGCCCGCTCGGCTTTGAATGCGCCGCTGCTCGCGCATGCATTCGAGAAACGCGTCCAGATGCCGCTCTCCTATGACGTAGTCGACCTTGACCACGATGGGCCCGCTTCTCGGCTGGAGGTCGAGTGCGAGCGGCGGCGCTACAAACGAACAGGCCTCATGATCCATTTCCTCCCACAATTCTATCGGCAGCAGGAATGCAACCCCTGCTGTGAGAAGTAAAACCATGGCGGCGGCTAGGAAAGCGGTGGTCAGTGCGAAATTCTGGGCAATGGCGCCCCAGACCCAACTGCCTACCGCCATCCCGCCGGAAGAAAGGGCATAATAGATTGACAGCGTGCGGCCGACGACCCATCTCGGGCTCGATAATTGTACTGAAATGTCTACTCCGGTCCAAGTGAGGAGCCAACCTGCACCACCGACAGCCAATGCAAGGGCCGCGCACCAGATCGAGGACGTCAAGGGTAGGACGAAGCAGCATACGGCACAGGCGACGGATGCGATAGCGATGAGACGGTCCTGGGATAGAAGGCGCCTGAGATGGCCGGCGGCAAGCCCGGCGCTGAACGCACCTATGCCAAACGCAGTCAAGAGGGCGCCATAAGTGATAGGACCCCCGGCGAAATGATTGCGGACGATCAGAGGCAGCAGAGCGAGAATCGAAATGCCTGCAAAGCCGAACAATGTGCCGCGTGCAATCGCCGCTCTGATTTGGATCGACATTGCGGTAAAGCGCAGCCCATCTTGAATGGCTGTTAGAACACGCTCAGACGGCAGCGAGGAAGATTTCACGTGCCATTTTGAGCGCGATACCGCAGCAAGCGGCACTAGTGGATTGATTCCAACGTTTGGTGCCCACGTTTGACGGCTGCGATGATCTCATCGGGGTCTGCTTTCCAGATGAATGGCTTTGGTTCGTGGTTGTGTTCTTTGACGAAGCGGTTGATGGCCGCCTGCAGGTCAACGACGGAGTGGAAAACGCCGTGCTTCAGCCGCCGGCGTGTCAGTTTTGCGAAGAAGCCTTCGACAGCATTGAGCCATGAGCACGATATCGGGACGAAGTGGAAGGTCCATCGTGGATGCCTTGCCAGCCAGGCGCGGACCTTCGGCTGTTTATGCGTCGCGTAATTGTCGAGAATGACGTGGACCGCCTTATCTTTCGGCAGCTCCGCCTCAATGGCGTTGAGGAACCGAATAAACTCCTGATGCCGGTGGCGCTGCATGTTTCGGCCGATGACCGATCCGTCGAGAACATTGAGGGCGGCAAACAGGGTGGTCGTGCCGTGGCGCTTGTAATCGTGGGTCATTGTGCCGGCGCGCCCCTTCTTGAGCGGCAAGCCCGGTTGGGTCCGGTCGAGCGCCTGGATCTGGCTTTTCTCATCGACGGACAAGACAATGGCGTGGGCCGGTGGCGAGACGTAGAGACCGACGACATCGTGAAGCTTCTCGGCAAAAGCCTTGTCGTTGGAGAGTTTGAAACTGCGCCACCGATGCGGCGCCAGCCCATGCTCGTGCCAGATCTTGACGACGGAAGAGGCCGCGATCCCAACGGCATTTGCCGTGGCACGCACGGTCCAGTGCGTTGCCTCCTGTCGAGGCGGTTCCAGCGTCAGCGCAACGACCTGCTCCACCACGTCGCTCTCCAGAGGCGCCATGCCCGGAGGCCTGCTCTTGTCGCGCAACAGGCCATCGACCCCCTCGGACATGAAACGCTCCTGCCAGCGCCAAACGCAAGGTTTGGACTTTCCCGTCGCCTGCATGATGGCGACCGTTCCCAGGCCGTTGCCGCTCATCAAGATGATCTTGGCCCGCCAGACATGCTTCTGCGGAGACGTTGGGGCAGCAATGATGGCTTCAAGCCGAGAACGGTCGGCGGCGGTGACGTCAAATGTGATCCCTGTGCGCATCCCCAACCGTCGCACAATCCCAAACGGTTGGGAATCTCAGGACGGAATCTTTCGTCGCGATCAATCCACTAGGTCGCTGAGAGCTGCTAGCACGAATGCGGTAAGAGGCCCCAAAAAAGCAAGAATTGGCCCCCCGATTGCCGGCCCTGCCGCTCGAACAATGTTATACCCAACCGACATCAAGGTGACCGCCGCCGGAACGTCACGCTTCTCCAGGATGTCGCCTACAGAGGCGTGCCAAGCGGGATCATTCACCGCGAAACCGCATCCCGCCAGGAAGCCTAGCCCTAATATCAGCCAAGGACTGACGAATCCCAGTGCAACGGATATGGCCAGCATCAGCGAAGAAAACGCGATCAAACAATGGCCGATGAGCATTACGCAGCGTCGGCTGAAACCGTCGGCAATAGCTCCTGCGAGGATTGACAGGAGGAACGCCGGTAGAGTGGAAGAGGCCGGCACTAGCGCGACCATTACATCGGAAGCGGAGGTCGTGGCCATCAGCCAGCTGATTGCTGTCGTCTGAATGAGCCATCCAAGGCTTGCGATTTGTGTGGCCGTCCAGATTGAACGGAACACCTTATTTCGGAGCGGGGTGAATGCTGTCGAAGTGACTGAACTCGATTTTTCATGCCGCATATCTCTTTAGCTCTCATCCAACGGCGATGCTGCGAGGCAGCAGGATATTCGGTGCGAAACGCCAGGTCTCGAATGTCATGGGTGCGGCGAAGCGCTGGCGGAGGTTTCCGCCAGCCTTCGGAATTGAGCCCGCGCTAGCGAGACGCCAGGACCGTATCGCAAGCGGCTGCATGCGTGTGCACCTTCTCTGAGGTGCCGGTCGGCGTCTTTTGGATCAGCGGTTGATTCCTATTGGATTCCATTTCCAAAATACCGCTTGTGGGCGACATCAAGGATGCCATTGATCGAACTCGAGTAGCTGTGTCCCGCAGCCATCGCGGCTAGTACATAAGGGGAGCTCCTGCTGAGACCCGGCATTGAGTTGATTTCTAGAACAAAAGGTTTGCCGAAACGATCGATCCGAAGATCTACGCGGGCATAGTCGCGGCACTGGCAAGCATGGAAAGTAGCAATCGAAATATCCCTCAGTGATGCCGCAAGTCTGCTCCCGATTATCGCCGGGCAAATCTTTGGCGGCTGCGCGGCCGTCAGGTACTTCGCTTCCCAGGTCAAAATTTTAGTGTCGAGCTTGGCGAGATCGTGCTCCACGAGAGGAAACACCTCGAGATCTTCGTTTCCAAGCAGCGCTACGTTGATTTCCCGCCCCTCGATGTATTCTTCCACGAGCGAATCTTGCGCATACTGAGCGTCGATCATTTCGATTGCCGGCCTAAGTTGAGCTGCGTCATGGACGACTCGCAGCCCGAAGCTGTTGTCCTCGTGACGCGGCTTCACTACCAACGGAAATTGCAGATCGCCGGTGCTCTCGGTGCCGCGACGCATGACGCGAAAGTTCGGCGTTGGCACGCCACTATCGCGCATAAGCATCTTGCTGATGACTTTATCGTCCGTCAGCCCATGCCCGAGCGGACTAGATCCGGTATACGGAACACCAGCCATTTCGAGCATTCCTGGAACGTGGGTGAAACGGTACTCGCCCTGTATTCCTTCGGCCAAGTTGAAGACCATTCCCGAGGGGCGGCCGGTTAGCGGATCGGGTGGCATGAACTGCTCAACCACAGCGAGTAGTGTTTTATTCCCTTGACACAGCAGCGTCTCGTGGCCGCCTTCTCGCAGCGCCGCCAGCACATTGTCAACTATTCGTCCCTCCGGCGGCCACGGTTGCGGCGGCTGCGGATATGGCTGGCCGAACCGGTTGATTACGCCCGTGAATTCGCTATTACACACGACGGCTATTAGCATGGTCATACTCCAACGAAAGAACACGAGGACAAAACGCCGTTTAATTGGCAACCTTCCTCGATTCGCTATGTATCTATCGGCATTTACGCCCAGCGCTCTGACCGGGCCACATGACTGTAGCAATCGGCGTGCCAACGATGACGTTCCGCGAAATGAGGCTCCAAAGCCACGTGTTACCCGCGTCGCCGCCGTAAATAGTAGTACTTGGCTGTCGCTTTCGCACCCAAATGTCTTAAATCTCACAAAGTCGAAGAGGAGCAACCGGGCACGTCGATCGGACCTGACTAAGCGCCGGCGCCACACAAGCCTTGATGCCACGTTGCATGGTGGCCCTTGAGTGAGTCACAAGGATTGTGCTGACTTTCGGCTGCCGGTCGTGGCCCTCAAACATGATCCTGTCCAGGCCATGGGTGACACATTCGAAGACGCACGAGTGCCTTTCGCACAGATGTTGTTTCAGGCACGGAGCCCCGCGGAAGCAGCGGAACTATCCATCGTGGTCCAGCACCTCCAAGAAGTGTTCGGTCGCGGTGCCCTGTCGATTGGATGTGCGAGCTCTGGGCCTATTGCAGCAGAGAGGACAGTGACTAGCCGATCGTGCTTCTAGACTACCAGCCGTCCGCTGCGCCTTCCTCGGAGATCACCGGGCATACTGATGTCCGATCGCGATACCGCTCGGCGCACACTGAGCGCCGCAATTCATCTTGAGCCCGCGCCTACGCTGCACTTGAGTTGCAAGCTCACATGGATCCCTTCCTCAGCAACACAGCCCATCTAGCTTCTCGATGGCTGGAATATCGATTTGATATTTGCCAAGTCTGAAAGAGCTCTCCAATTTTCAGCAACGAACCAGTCCTAAGCTGCACTGTTTCCAGCTCTACAACATCAGGAGATGCTGAGACCCGCGAGCTAGGCTACTCAACGCTCAATGGGAGGCACATCAATGAAAACTGCGAACTATTCGCGTAAAGCCGGCATCATCGTCGCCATACGTCCCCTGTCTGGAGACAAATGATGGGAGAGCAAATTTTGCACCCGCCGCTTCCTCGTGCCGAGGCGCGAATCCGCGTCCTTCATGAAGATGTCACGACTGATAAGTTCGGCTGGCTTCGCAATCGCGAAAACCCCGATGTGCTCCAGTATCTTGAAGCAGAGAACCGTTACGCGGAACAGGCGACAGCGCACCTGGCGGAGATCAAACAGCAACTGGTTGCCGAAATTAAAGCGCGTAAAGCCGGCGGTGGTAGTCATCCTGTTTTGACAGTGGGTCCCTTTGAGTATTTTCGGATGCAGGAAGATGGCCTGCCTCATCCGGCATGGTGGCGCCGGCCGGTAGCGGGAGGCCCTGACGAACTTGTAATGGACCCAAATTTGATACCCCACGCGGCTGTCTTCTTCACGCTTGGCATTTTCGAACCAAGCGATGACGGACGGTATCTAGCGTATAGTTTTGATGTCGTTGGCGATGAGGGTTTCGAACTTAGGGTGCGGGATGTTTCTAGGGGCCAAGAAGTGTGGCGAGGCCCGGCAAGGGTAGGCCAGGCAGTCTGGGCCGCCGACAGCCAATCACTCTTCTTCTCACAGGAGCGCAGTGACAGGCGCCAGCATGATCGGATCGTTCGTTTCGATGTGGAGGCCAGCAAATCCGAGGTTGTCTTCGAAGAATCAAACGAGCGGCTGGCGGTAGTGGTTCGGCGATCGCACAGCGGCGCTTGGCTGTTTCTCAACGTGGTCCCCGGTTGTGACAACACGCTACGCGTTCAACGAGGTGCCGCGGAAGTGTGGTGTCTCGCGTCGAACAGTCCGAAAGGGAAGTGGCGCCGGATCGTGGCACGCGATCTAGGACACAAGATTTATGCTGAACATTGGAACGATAGATTCCTGTTCCGTGTAGACGACAATGGCCCGGACTGGCGAATGGTGAGCGCGCCAACAGACGACCCTTCGCCGTCGCAGTGGAAAGAGTTTGTTCCTCATCGAGCAGGAGTGACCCTAGAGGAAGTTCACGTGTTCGATCAGGATCTGGTTTCCCTTGAGCGAGAAAACCTTAGACCTCGGCTTGTCGTATATGGGCGAACTGGAGAGGTTAAATCTGTCATCGTTCCCGAGGCGAGCACGTGCACGTTGAAAGTCGGAGTTTCGGCAGGAGGCTCTTACTCGGTGGCGCGGCATCGCTTCTGCAGCTCACAGCTTATCTACTCCGTCAGTTCGTTTATTAGGCCGGACACATTCACCGAATACGATATGGAAAACGGCCGATCGAAAATCGTTTATCAAGCCAAGGTCCCGAGCTACGACGCCTCTCAATACGTTGCAACGATCATCATGGCGGATGCCGAAGACGGGGTACAGGTGCCGATTTCACTGGTCTCATGCCGGGACCGACAGCCCGGCGGCCCGGTTCTCCTGAACGTCTACGGATGTTACGGCACGACAAGATGGCCCTCCTTCTTCTCCGCACCCTCATGCCTGGATGAGCGCTTGAGTCTTCTTGATCGAGGGATCGCCTTTGGCATCGTGCATGTACGGGGGGGCGGAGAGTTCGGGCGTCGCTGGTATGATGCGGCCATTCGTGATCGAAAGACCGTCACCTACACAGATTTGATCAGATGTGCCGAGACTCTCGTTGAGAAGGGCTATGCTTCGCGCGACGGAATTATCATTGAGGGAAAAAGTGCTGGTGGAGGTACCGTGTTGGCTGCGGCCGCATTGCGACCTGATTTATTTCGGGCCGTGATCGCGGAGGTTCCAGTTGCCGACATCATCGACACCGAGCTGGACTTCAACATGCCGTTCGCGTTGGCGGAGACGGCGGAATACGGAGACCCGCGCGCTCCGGACGAGTACAGTTACATGCGGACGTACGACCCATACTACAACCTTGACGCTGATAGACCACTCCCGCCAACTTACATTGACGCCGCGCTCGATGACAGTCAGGTACTATATCATCAACCTGCGAGGTACGTCGCACAACGCCGCTCCTGCACGCCCAACCGCGACCCTGCGCTGGTCTTTAGGACCCGCATGCTCGGCGGTCACTCCGGATTCTCACACGGGCCCGCGGTAGTGGAAGAAGCCGCATTCCGCCAAGCTTGGATCCTTGATCGAGTCAATCTTGCAGATAGCTTGAAATGAAGCAATAGCATAGCCCGTCCAGCGGGCCGAGCGATGCTGACGTCCTAGGTCTCCGCAAGGCCTTTATCGCATCTCAGCAACTGAAGTGCACGGCTAGAGCTTTGTCAAACGACGAAGTTAGGCTCGATATCTTTCGACATTCACGATCGTATGAGAGTGTAAGTCTCTGAAAGATATCAGCGATCTTGTTTCGATATGACCACATATCGAAACTCTATTTGTCAACTCCATTCGGCGTAGCCAGTTTGCTCGCCGGAGAGAGGCGCGCCCTCGAAGCGACCCAGCGACACCTGTTCCACGTCGTTACAGCTAGGGTCACGGACACGATGAAATCAAAAACAAGTAGGGGAATTTAGACAATGAAGATCTCTCGGAGAAACGTAATGAGAGCGAGCATGGCGATAGGAGCGGCAGCGTCGTTCCCGTCCCTACTCCTTGCGCAGGCATCGGCCGGAGGAGAACCAGTGAAATGGTCCCATGGCGTGCCGCAGGCTTTCGATCCTTACACTACGACAGACGTAGATATCGGCGATTACGCCTTTGGTGTCTACGATATGCTCTTCGGCCTCGATTCAAAACTCGTACCACAGCCGCAAATGATCGGGGATTGGAGCGCTTCGGACGACAAGAGGACTTACGCTTTCCAGCTTCGAGACGGACTGAGCTGGCACGATCACACGCTGGTTACCGCTGCGGATTGTGTTGCCTCAATTCGACGTTGGTTCCAAACACCAGGCGGGAGTCTGGTGAAGCAGCGGGCGCAGGATGTTTCTCAAAATGATGACAAAACCTTCATCATCACCCTTAAAGAGCCACTTGGTTTGCTGATTGATCAACTCGCGCAAGTCAGCACCTACCCGCTGTTCATCATGCGCGAAAAGGACGCAAATCGTCCGCCAAGTGAAGCGGTCACCACGCACATCGGATCGGGACCATTTAAGTTCAACGAGGAGCTTTTCGTACCTGGGGCTAATATTACGTTCGACAAGTTTGAAGAGTATGTTCCCCGTAGCGAGGCCCCTGACGGACTTGCCGGTGGAAAGATCGCCAGAGTCAGTCGTGTCATCTGGAGCGACTTCCCGGATCAGCAGACGGCCGTTTCAGCCTTGCAGGCCGGAGAGATCGATTTCCTTGGTGCGCCTCCAGCCGATCTTTACCCGTTGATCGAAAGCGATCCGAGCCTTGTGCTCGAGGATCTGTTCAAATCAGGCTACAACTATTTTCTCCGCATGAACTGCCTGCAAAAGCCGTTTAACAACGTCAAGGCGCGGCAGGCGATGTTGCACCTCATTAACCAGGAGGCGTTTTTACGCGTCATCAATCCATCGCCACAATACAGTCGTCCCGTCAAATCGCTGTTTGGGACCGGCACAGCTTATACCAATGAAGCGAACACGGATTGGTACAAGGAGGGTGGTGACCCGGAGGCGTCCAAGCGGCTTTTTGAGGAGGCCGGCTACGCTGGCGAGAAGGTCGTTATCCTCGATCCCACCGACTGGGGAGAAGCGCACAACGCTTCGCTGCTACTCGCATCGGAGATGCGCAAGATTGGGATCAATGCGGAGCTTGCATCGACTGACTGGGCTGGCCTTGTTACCAGAAGGGCCAAGAAGGTTTCTGTGGACGAAGGTGGCTGGAGCATCTTTATTTCCTCTGCAACTGATTTCCAGTTCGGCGATCCGACAACTGCGGCCTGGATGGCGATGAACGGAGAGGAAAGTTGGTTCGGCTGGCCTGAATCAGCCGAATACGAGGCGTTGCGTGCAAAATGGCCGGACGTCGAGACACTCGACGAACGCCAAGCACTCGCTCGCGAAATGCAGCAGGTTTGGTGGAACTACGCGAGCTTGATAAGCTTGGGCCAGGTTGTATCACCCGTTGCTCACCGGAAGGAGCTGACCGGCCTTGTCGGTCTGAAGACCGGCAATGTTCCGATGTGGAATATGGAAAAGGGGTGAGTCTCTTGGCGTACTACATCCTTCGCAGGTTGATCTCGGCCATCGTCGTCATGGCGATGGTCGGGATATTCATCTTCCTTCTCATTCGGCTAACGCCTGGAGATCCAGCAGCCATCATTGCCGGGCCGACTGCTAGCGAGCAGATGGTCGCCAGCGTTCGAGAGCAACTGGGGCTAAACGAGCCGCTGCCAGTACAGTTTGGACAATGGGCACAAAGCACTCTGCGAGGCGATTTCGGTACCTCCGTCTTTGCCGGACGTCCGGTCCTTCAACTCATGAAACAAAGGATTGAGCCGACGCTATCAGTGTCGCTTTTGACATTGTTCGTTTCAGTGGCAGGCGGAGTGACGTTCGGTATTCTTGCTGCTTGGCGAGCTGGAGGTTTCGTCGATCGCGCTCTCACCGTGTTTTCGGCACTCGGCTATTCTCTTCCGGTTTTCGTGGTCGGTTATTTCCTGGTTTATGTGTTCGCTATCCAGACGCGACTGCTCCCGGTTCAAGGCTACGCACCGATCGGCCAAGGCCTAGGGCCATGGTTCGCTCATCTCATCCTCCCGACTGTTGCGCTCAGTCTTCCCTATATCGCCTTCATCGCCCGGATCGCGCGGGCGAGCATGCTCGAGGTTTTGTCGGAGGACTACATGCGCACGGCCGCTGCCAAGGGGGCATCGCCCTACTCCATGTTATTTCACCATGCTTTGAAAAATGCAGGGGCACCTATCGTCACCGTGATTGGTCTTAGTTTTGCCTATCTGATTGGCGGGGTCGTACTCACAGAAACGGTGTTCAATATCCCGGGAATCGGCCGTCTCGTTGTCGATGCGATCAACAATCGAGATTATCCGGTCATTCAAAGCGTACTTATCGTCATCTCAGGAATATACGTCCTGATTAACTTGGCGGTCGATCTTGCTTACACGCTCATCGATCCTCGGATTCGGTACTGATATGTCTTTCGCTGTTTCGTTACGAAGCCCCGGGCAATGGGGTCGGTTTCGAGTCTCAACCCTCGCCCGCCATGCTCGAAGACACCCCCTGGTTCTGATCGGCGGTGGCCTCTTGGTGATCCTGATCGCTCTGACGCTCGCAGCTCCACTTTATGCGGGAGATCCGTTGAAAATGGATCCGTTCGTCCGCCTGCATCCTCCCTCGGCCGATTACTGGTTGGGGACGGATAACCTGGGCCGGGATGTGTTCGCTCGAACAATTTACGGCGCGCGTATCTCTCTAACGGTCGGTTTAATATCGGCCCTCGTTGCGGCTTTCGCCGGGCTTCTGATCGGTGTAATCGCCGGCTACATTCGAAGCTTCGATAACATCATCATGCGCGTGATGGACGCTTTGATGTCGATCCCGACGTTCTTGCTTGCAATCGCGCTCATCTCGCTCACCGGGACGGGAATTGGCATTCTGATTATTGCTATCGCCATCCCACAAATTCCGAGCGTGACCAGACTTGTAAGGTCAGTGGTCCTAAGTGTGCGTGAACGCGCATATGTCGAAGCCGCTGCTTGCGGCGGAGCGCGGCTGCCAAAGATTCTGTGGCGCCATATTCTGCCGAGCACTCTGCCGCCGCTCATGGTCCAAACCGCGGTTGTATGTGCGGACGCGATCATGACAGAAGCCGGGCTGAGCTTCTTAGGCGTTGGCGTACCCCCCGAAATCTCTAGTTGGGGGAATATGATCTCCAGCTCACGGCTGTACCTGGCAATTGCTCCATTCACCATATTCGCACCGGGCATCTTTCTTGCGATCACAGTTCTGGCGGTAAATCTATTTGGGGACGGTCTCCGCGACTTGTTCGATCCTCGCGCGAAGAGGCGGCGCTGACATGCATATACAGAAAGTTTCTGATCAAGATGTCCTCCTTGATGTGCGGGGCCTCGAAACGCATTTCTTTGGCGAAGATAGCGTGACCCGCGCAGTGGACGGGGTCAGCTTCCAAGTTCGGAAAGGCGAAACACTTGGCGTCGTCGGCGAATCGGGATGTGGAAAAAGCGTCACCTCACTCTCGATCCTGCGTCTACTGCCAAGGCTATCCGCTCGAACTGTGGCCGGGCAGATTTCCTTTCACGGTCAAGATCTGTTGAAGCTATCCGAACGACAGATGAGAGGCATTCGCGGTAACGAGATTGCGATGATCTTCCAGGATCCGATGACAAGTTTGAGTCCGGTTCACACCGTGGGCCGACAGATCGCGGAGGCAGTCGAAATTCATACTGGTGCGTCTCGTTCAGAGGCTTTGGCGAAAGCGGAAGAGATGCTGCACCTCGTCCGCATTGCAGACCCAGACCGCCGCGTTAAAAATTATCCGCACGAGATGTCGGGCGGCATGCGTCAACGCGTCATGATCGCCATGGCGCTTGCTTGCTCACCCGAACTGCTGATTGCCGATGAGCCGACCACTGCGTTGGATGTTACGATCCAGGCGCAGATCTTAAGGCTGCTCGTTGAATTGAGGCAGCGGACGGGAACGGCTGTGATGTTTATCACCCACGACCTCGCGGTGGTAGCACAGACCTGTCAGCGCGTGATCGTGATGTATGCCGGTAGGATCGTTGAGCAGGCGAGTGTGACGGATTTGTTTGCGCGGCCGATGCATCCCTACACCAAGGCGCTCATGCGATCGGTGCCAGACAGGCGGCGCGGTAAGGAGCGGCGCCTGCCAGAGATTCCCGGGATTGTGCCGAGCCTGCGCGAGCCGATTGTCGGATGCAGTTTTGCGCCGCGTTGCCCGTTCGCAACCAATATTTGCCGGGAAAAGACGCCAACCCTTGAGCAGTACGGGCCGGATCACGCGGCCGCCTGCTGGCACACCGGAGAGGTCCTGAAGGCATGAACTTTCCGCTGTTGAAGGTCGAGAACTTAGTAAAACACTATCCGCTCGGTGGGGGCATGCTGAACAGGAACGGCCCGGTCGTTCGGGCCGTTGAGGGTGTGTCCTTTTCGGTTGAGGCAGGCGAGACGCTCTGTATTGTTGGTGAATCCGGGTGTGGCAAATCCACGCTTGCACGGCTTCTGATGCGGCTTGTGGACCCTACCGACGGGCGTGTGCTGCTCGAGGGCACCGATATAGCGAAACTCGAAAAAAGCGAGCTTCGCCATTCGCGGCGTCGAATGCAGATGATCTTCCAGGATCCTTACTCGTCCCTCAATCCTCGGTTAACGGCTGGAGAGATTATCACCGAACCGGTTGGGAACTTCGAGCGCATGAATCGCAAGAGGCGTGAGGAGCTTGCAGCGGAGCTTCTAAAAAAAGTCGGGCTGGCGCCTGAGATCATGCACCGGCTTCCATCAGAGCTATCAGGTGGCCAACGCCAGCGGCTCGGGATTGCACGCGCGCTTTCTTTGAAGCCCTCAATTATTATTGCCGACGAGGCGGTTTCGGCTCTCGATGTTTCCGTGCAGGCGCAGATACTCAATTTGCTGATGGACCTTCAAGAGGAACTAGGAATCGCCTTTGTCTTCATCTCGCACGATCTTGGGGTCGTGGAGCATATTGGTCATCGGGTTGCAGTCATGTACCTCGGCCGAATTGTTGAAATTGCGACTTCAGAGGCACTCTTCGCCACGCCGATCCATCCTTACACCCAAGCGCTCATAGCGGCTGCCCCTCTACCAGATCCCACAATGGTTCAATTGGAGGTTCCGGTGGAGGGCGAAGTGCCCAGCCCTGTCAATCCTCCTGGCGGCTGCACGTTCCATCCTCGTTGCCCGCTCGCCGAAGAGCGCTGCCGCATTAACGTGCCCTCGCTGGTAGCGATGCCTGATGGGCGCACCGTCGCCTGTCATGTGCGTGCGCCAGCGGGCAAAATCGAGCACAATCAGCCTGGTACCTCTCAACTTGTTGGGGGTCTTGCGTAGCTACGTTTCGACGAGGTTTTCGCAATTCGCCCAATCAGAATTAGCGCCTGAAGAACCCCCAGGCGACGTCCGGTCGATAATGCCCGCCATAATGCTGCCGGTTGAGCACCCATGGCGCACAGAGCCAGTCTGGGCGGGGCTTGTCTTCGACCTCGAAAGGCTTGGCCCCTTCGGGATGAGTGCAACGCTTTTCAGGCACGGACGAATCTCCATTGAAGTGCCTATTCGGCTCCTCTGTTGGCGTTAGGCCAGCCCCCCGACTGTCTGCACTCCAGCAGTGTGCCATCTGGTTTCCAGATGGCGCTTATATTGAGTCTCTATTTGCATAGGACAGCCCGCGAAGGCACGTTGGTAAAAAAAGGGAACCCAAAATCGCGGGTATACGATCCGCCCAAGCCCACATGTCGCCTGGAGCCTTCGAGGCTAGCTGAACATCGTGGCGGATCCGCGGCCAAGGGATTTTTTCGTTTAGCGGTCCAAGAACAAAAAGGATAAACGATGCGCGGCATCGAAAACTTCGAAAAGCTTAGAGACGAGGCGACGGATTGGCGCCGGTATCTTCACGAGAATCCTGAGCTGGATTATGACGTCCACGACACCGCAAACTTCGTTGCCGAGAAATTGGCCTCGTTCGGCATCAACCACATAGAAACCGGAATAGCGCAGACCGGTGTGGTTGCCGTAATTCAAGGAAACCTTGGTGACGGCCCTACAATCGGGCTGCGTGCCGATATGGACGCGCTACCAATATTGGAAGCCTCGGGCAAACCGTGGGCATCAAAAGTTCCTGGGAAAATGCATGCATGTGGTCATGACGGCCATACTTCAATGCTTCTAGCGGCAGCGAAGTATTTGGCGGATACGCGCAATTTTAAAGGCGCTGTCGCCCTCATATTTCAGCCAGCCGAAGAAGAAGGCCGTGGCGCGGAGAAGATGGTGCAAGAAGGCATCATGGATCAATTTGGCATCTCCAAGGTCTTCGGAATGCATAACTACCCAGGACTGGATGTCGGCAAATTCAGTATTTGCAGCGGCCCCATCCAGGCGGGGCTCGACGAATTTGACATTACGGTTCGCGGCAGAGGCGGCCACGCCGCGACGCCTCACAAAAACATCGATCCCATTGTCATCGGCGCCCAAATCGTTCTCGGGCTCCAGACATTAGTTTCGAGGAACACCGATCCTCAGGAGGCCTTGGTCATCTCCGTGACCAAAATCCATGCTGGAGAAGCCTATAATATCATCCCACAGCACGCAGTTATTTGCGGGACTGTCCGGACACTTTCGCCCGGCCTGCGCGACTTTGCAGAGAAAGGGATTCTGGAAGCCGCTAAGGGTATCGCCGGCGGGTTTGGTGCGGATATCGATTTTAAGTATCGCCGTCTCGAACCGGTCACCGTGAATCACGAGGCCGAGACGAAGATAGCGGTTGAAGCAGCACGCGATCTGGTTGGGCACGCTTCAGTCAATGACCTCATCAAGCCAGGTATGGGATCGGAAGACTTTGCTTACATGCTTGAGGCGCGGCCAGGTTCTTACATCTTTCTTGGCAACGGCCCGACAGCCTCCGTCCACAACCCCGAATACGACTTCAACGACGATGCTTTGCCGTACGGCGTTGGCTACTGGGTGAACTTGGTTGAAAGGGTCCTGGCGCCGTAGCCAGACACCGCCTGGCGCAGAACTTCAGAACCTCGTCAATAGTGGCGGGGAAAAATAGAGGGTGAACGAAGATGAGCATTTTTATCAACCGCAGGCGAATTATGCAGGCGTCCTTCGCCATTGTCGTCGCAACTTTGTCAACGCCTGTTGTCAACGCCTCGGCGCAGACAGCCGGCGAGGTCCGAGTACTGACCTACGGCGGGCAGCTCGGTAAATATGTTATCGAAGCCTACGCCAAACCATTTGAAGCTGAAACCGGCATCAAGGTTATCCCGGTGACACAAGACTTCGAGCTTGCACAGCTCGAGCTGATGCAGAAGACGAATAGCGTGACCATCGATGTCGGCCCTATGAGCCAAGGTGCGGCCCTGCAAGCTGCCCAAAAAGGCTATCTTGAGAATATTGATTACTCGAAATTCAGGAAGGAAGATATCGAGGGGCTTGTCCCGAATGTGAAACAAGATTTCGGCGTCGGCTTTTTCTTTTACACCTACAACCTGGTTTACAACACTAAGAAATATCCCGCTGACAAGGCGCGGCCCGGTGACTGGGCGGAGTTCTGGGATACTAAGAAATTCCCTGGCGTCCGTTACCTGGTGTCGGGCCAATACGGTTCGGAGGGCCCTTGGGAAGAAGCACTCCTAGCTGATGGCGTTTCTCCGGACAAGATTTATCCGATGGACATCGACCGGATATTTGCCAGCCTCGACAAGATCAAACCTCACGTCCGCAAGTGGTGGACGGCCGGATCTGAGATCCAACAGTTGATGCTGAGCGGAGCCGGCGACGTTATGATGTCGTATGACGGCCGCGCGGCCTCCGCGATCGCCCAAGGCGCTGCGTTGGAGTTGAATCGAAACCAGGCGAAGATGACCTGGGATTACTGGGTCATCCCAAAAAACAGCCCGAATGCCGAAAACGCCCAGAAGTTCGTTGAATTCGTTAGCCGTGCCGAGAACCAGGCAGCTTTCGCCAAGCTCTATCCGGAAGGTCCGACCAACCGGAACGCATTTAAACTTATACCTGAGGAGCTTGGCCTTACGTTGCCCAGCCATCCCAAGTATCTTGAGAAAGCGATCCTCTTGAATGGTGCCTGGTACTCCGAAGTAGGCCCCGATGGTCTCTCGAATATCCAGCGCCTTGTGCAACGCTGGAGCGACTGGGTCATTCGGTAATTAGCGCACGCTCGAAGCCAATGTGTCGCCCGGGGGCACATTGGCAACGCAACACAGGCGTCTTTGCGCCACGAATAGAGGATGGCAGCATGTCTCAGTCTGCTCACCTGCGGTCGGATGAACCCCCCGTCGCGAAACTGCCAAAACAGCCAGCCATCAAGGATGAGAATTTGGAAGACCGTGCTCCCGCCCAGATTGAATTTCGTGACGTCACGAAAATGTACGGCCCGATCGCAGCGGTCACCGAGCTTTCACTCACAGTTCGGCGAGGCGAATTTTTGACCATCCTGGGTCCAAGCGGCTCGGGTAAAACCACGGCGCTGATGATGCTAGCGGGATTTGAGTGCCCGACGAAGGGCGACATCTTGATCTCAGGTAAGTCGGTCGCAAATGTGCCTTCGTACGGCCGAGACCAAGGTATCGTCTTTCAAAGTTACGCACTATTTCCGCACCTGACAGTCCGACGAAATCTTGAGTTCCCGCTTGAAATGCGTGGCGTCAAGGCGAGCGAGCGGGCACCCTTAGTCGAGCGCATGCTTAAGCGAGTTCACCTGGCCGAATTTGGTGAGCGCATGCCTTCGCAGCTCAGCGGCGGCCAGCAGCAGCGCGTCGCTCTTGCGCGCGCCCTTATCGCTGATCCTCCGATCCTTCTCTTGGATGAGCCGCTTGGCGCCCTGGATAGAAACCTCAGAGAACAGATGCAGGGGGAGATCAAGGGGCTCCATCGCGAGTTTGGGAAAACCACTATTTGCGTCACTCATGACCAGGAAGAGGCGCTCACGCTGTCGGATCGCATTGTTGTCATGAGGGGGGGCAAAATCGAACAGCTGGACACACCCGAGGCGCTCTACGACCGGCCAGCTACTCGTTTCGTCGCCAACTTCTTGGGAGAAGCAAATGTGCTTGATTCACCGGAACTCGGATTAAAGGACCATAACTTTAACGGAAGAGTACCGATGGTTCGACCTGAGCGCGTCCGGATCTCTGCGGTAAATTCCCCTGCCCCGGTTGAGCTAGATCAGAGCCAGGTCGTCACCGGGATCGTAGAAGAAATGATCTACGCCGGCCCACTCAGGAAGTATCAGGTTCGTGTCGGAGACAAATCCTTGGTCGTGCGCGAACACGTGGCTTCTGGCCAAGAGGTCTTTGCAACTGGTGGATCGGTGCGTCTTGACTGGCTTCGGGCGGACGTCCGGCTGCTCGATGAATGAACCGCGGGGGCGCACAAATGCAAACATTTCAAAGAATTGGCCGTGCTCCTATAATCCTCGTGCTACCGGCTTTGGCCGTACTGTTGGTCGTTTTTGGCGTACCAACCGGCCAGCTTTTTCTCGAAAGTCTGAACGCTCCTAATTTCAGCATTCAGAACTATTCTTCGTTCCTGGGGCAGTATGCCAACATTCGGGTCTTGCTCCAGACGCTGGAGATCAGCGCAATAGCGACGGTCATCTGCTTGTTGGTCGGGTATCCTACGGCATACCTGATCTCGACAGCGTCTAAACGCGCGCGCATGGTCTTGATCGTTCTCGTCGTTATTCCCTATCTCACAAGCGGTTTGGCGCGCACCTATTCCTGGGTCATTATCCTCGGGGACAATGGCTTGATCAACAGCGCCCTCATGAATTGGGGCCTAATATCCAGCCCTCTCCCTTTGATTTACAATCGTGCGGCTGTTTATGTCGGCATGGTCCATATCATGCTGCCGATGATGATACTGCCGCTCGTGAGCGTCATGCTCGGTATCAACACATCCTTGATTGCGGCTGCCAAAAGCATGGGTGCGAAGCCAACGACAGCCTTTTGGCGGGTTTACTTCCCTTTGAGCATGCCGGGTGTTCGAAGCGGAACGCTGCTGGTTTTTGTCATCTGCCTGGGCTTCTACATCACGCCGGCGGCGTTGGGTGGCTTAGGAGACGCCATGCTCTCGACCTTTATTGCCTCCCAGGTCTCGACCGGGTTCAACATGGGTTCGGTCAGCGCCTCTTCGTTCGTGCTTCTGGCGATTGCCGTAGTGATGCTCTCGGTATTCGGCCTGAACCTCTCGGGGACACAAGACAGTGCGCCGAAACTGAGGAAAGGTTTCATGGAACGGTTTAGCCTGCTTCGTGTGGTGAAGCAGTATCTGAATGAGCTTTCGGTCGCTTCAAGATCCAAACAGTGGTCCAAGGCACTTTATCAGGCTCAGAGCGATGGTGGATGGTCGCGTTTTGCCGGCAGCCTCACCTTGACGCTTGTCATTTTCTTCCTGCTGTTTCCCGAAGTCGTGGTGATCATCATGTCGTTTAGCAGCGATGCAACGCTACAGTTTCCTCCGTCCGGTTTCTCGCTTCAGTGGTATGGCAGCTTCTTCGGTGACGAAGCCTGGTATGGCGCAGCCTGGACCAGCATCAAGATTGGTCTGGCCGTTGCGGGTCTGTCGACCGTCCTAGGGACTTTGGCAGCTTACGGCCTTAGCCGGATCGCGTCCGATATTCGAGGCTGGTTGACGATGGTGATCCTCGCCCCGATCACTATACCCGTCATAGTCGTCGGCGTGGCGAGCTACTTCGGCCTGGTCAATCTTGGGATTATCGGAACTGAGACGGGGATCGTACTTGCCCACACGATTGGCGCAATCAGCTACGTGGTTGTCATTGTTTCCGCGACTCTCGCTAATTTCGACCGTCGCTTGGAGCAGGCGGCGAAAAGTATGGGCGCTAGACCTTTTACCGCATTCATGCGGGTGACACTCCCTCTGATCCGACCGGGGATCATTGGCGGCGCGCTCTTCGCATTCATCCATTCGTTTGACGAAGTGGTCGTGACGTCCTTGGTCAGCGGATATTCGGTCCGCACATTGCCACTTAAAATGTGGGAGAACATTCGCAATGAAATCGATCCGACAGTGGCCGCTGTGGCGTCACTGCTCACCCTTTTGCCGATCCTATGGATGATCGCGCTTTACGTCACTTGGTGGCGTGCCAGGAGCGGCTCTCAGAATGAGGTGCTTGAGGCTACCGCTTAGAGAAACAAGGTCCTCCTGGCGGGGACATACCTTGAACTCCCGCCACCAATCTCTCGCTCGTCTCGTTTGGCAGTGTTCGCAAAGCCTTTCGAGCAGCCCGATAAACTCGGCGCTTTCACCAGGGAGTGGAAGCAAAATTAGATCCAATGGAGCAGGTCTCGTGCAGCGAGAAGCGCATGACTGTTTCCAAGTCCGAGCCAACAGGAGCCGCTATGCCAGCCCTTTATTTCACCGAAACCGAGTACCAGGCGCGCCTTGCCGCGACAAAAGTGGAAATGCAAGCGTCAGGACTTGATACCCTCATACTTTCTGATCCGGCCAACATCTTCTATCTGACGGGCTTCGACGCGTGGGCATTTTATGCGCCTCTGTTCCTTGTCGTCGCCGTCAACGAGGATCAGCCGATCTGGATCGGCCGGTTCATGGACGCTGTTTCGGCTCGCGATACGACCTATATGCGCGAGGAGAACATTCGCGCGTATCCAGACAGTTTTGTTCAATCGACCACCTCACACCCCGTTCAGCCGGTATCGGAGATATTGAAGGAACGGCGCCTCGATAGAGGTGTAATCGGCGTTGAAATGGGCGCGTATTATTATACTGCCCGCATCCACGCCGAGTTTGTCAATTCCCTTCCGAACGCTCGGTTCGAGGATGCCGAACTCCTTGTCAATCGCGTACGGTTGGTGAAGAGCGGTGCAGAGCAGACCTATATGCGCCAAGCGGGTCAAATCGTAGATGCTGCGATGTCGGCAGCGGTCGCAAAATGCGCCCCAGGTGTGCGTGAGTGCGACGTGGTTGCAGAGATATATAAGGCGCAGATCTCTGGGCTTCCCGACGCCGGTGGCGTTTATACGACGAGCCCTCCGCATTTTTGTGCCGATGAACGCGTGCGAACACCACATGGCTTGTGGACCGATCGCCCTATGAAGAAAGATGCGCCCCTCAACATCGAGATCGCTGGATCGCGCCTTCACTACCATTGCCCGATGACGCGCACAGTATTTCTGGGCCGGCCGCCGGACAGTTACCGCCGGCTTGCGGCGGCGGTGGTCGAGGGCTTGAACACCACGATGAGCAGCATCCGTCCAGGCATGGCGGCCGAAGAGGTCGAACTGGTGTGGCGTGGGTCTATCGCAAAGCACGGCTTCGAGAAAGAAGCACGCCTCGGCTATTCGATAGGTCTCGGTTTTCCGCCGACATGGGGTGAGCGCACGGTCAGCTTGCGTCCGGGAGACAAGACAGTCTTGCAGCCCGGTATGGCGTTCCACTGCATGTCCGGTCTTTGGCTGAATGACACTGGAATTGCGATCACGCAATCATTCCTGGTGACTGAGGAAGGAAATGAGCCTCTGACGCGGTTCGAGCGGGAGCTGGTCTCCATCACCTAACCTCTCGCAGCTGGGTTCTTGCCCAGCAGCAAGTGAGACGCTTCGCCAGCTCCATAGCGGTCGCGAATTTCTGAGCTTGCGTCACATCCTGTGGCGCCCGCGCACCCCCAGCCCATAGTGACAAGACACCATGAAGAACCTGTTTTCAGATACTTATTTTGAAGCCCGGACGCGTTTTGTCGACGCGACGAAGGTCCAATCTTATCGATCGAGCGAGAGTGGACCTGAAGGGCAGCCACTTTCTACGGATGTCGCCTATCTCGGAGACCCCGATGCAAACAGCCTGCTCGTTACTATCGCAGGCACGCATGGTGTGGAGGGCTATTGTGGATCTGCGGCGCAACTGTCCCTTCTTCAGTCGCAGTTGGCGGGTAGCCTTGGTGGATCTGTCGGCATTCTCTTGATTCACGCCTTAAACGCGTATGGCTTTGCCTGGGATCGGCGCGTCACAGCCGAGGGATGCGATCTTAATCGGAATTTTGTCGATTTCTCCAAGCCGCTGCCGGAAAATCCAGGCTATGACGAGTTGGCAGATCATCTCGTTCCATCTGACCTTTCAGCCGAAAGTTTGGCAGTGGCAGAACGCGCAATCGCGGAATTCCGGGCGACCCGTGGCGAGACGGCGTTTCAGACGGCGCGGAAGAAGGGACAATATTCCCGACCCGAAGGCATGTTTTTCGGAGGCAAGTGCCCGTCAGAGCCGCGGCAAGTGCTGGAGAAAATCTCTTTGGATTACCGGGTTGCACAGCGACAAAAAGTGATCGTCGTTGATTATCACACGGGGCTTGGCCCCTATGGTTATGGCGAGCTTCAAACCGAGACTTCCTCAGGTCTTGAGGGGTATCATCGAGCCTTCGAGATCTTTGGACCGTCGGTGACGTCGCCGGACCTCGGAACCTCATCGTCAGTCGCAATCACGGGTACGCAAGACGAGTTCTGGCAGCGCGAGCTGGGGAGTCGGCACACCTATGTGTGCCTGGAGTTTGGCACCTCCAGTCCGGACAAAGGCCGTGAAGTCCTCCGCAACGATCATTGGCTTTTCGCATACCACCCAGATCAAGCCAACACCGAGATCGGGAAGCATATAAGAAACGCCACGCGGGAGCACTACAACCCCGCACTGCCGGACTGGCAGGAGATGGTCCTGTCGCGGTGCGACCAGGTCCATCGCCAGGCTCTTGCAGCGCTGACGCAGGCGAAATGACGCCGCTGAACCGGTAGGTTTAGCCGCCAGTTGTCCGCGAATATCGATTTCGCTCTAGGCAGAAAGAAGTTCTCAGTTTTGGAGGTGGAAAGTGGAGAAGACCCTAGGTCTACTTCTTTTGGAAAACCGGCCAATCACCCATGCCGGGGCGCTTTGCAATCCCAATACATTTTCGTTTGCAACCCTGCAAACTGCGGTACCAGGAGCCACGGTAAGAACGATCGTAGACGGGGATGAGGATGTTCTTGACGCTTATATCCGTTGCGCTCGGCAACTGGAGAACGACGGCGTGTGCGCGATCACCTCTAATTGCGGATTTACGGCGCTATTCCAAAGCAAGCTTGCAGCGGCTGTAAACGTACCGGTCGCCCTGTCGAGCCTCTCTTTGGTGCCGTTCGCTGCGACGACTGTTCCCAAGGGTAAGAGAGTCGGAATCCTTACCTATGATGCCACACGGATGGGGGAAATACACTTTGCCGCGGCGGGATGGTCATCGGCTCAGATCGATGTCGCCGTAGCCGGCATCGAAGGGTCTGAGACGTGGAGGCAATTGGCCGAGCCCATTCCGGACCTACCGCCATCAGCCATAGTTGAAGATGTGTTGATAGCCACACGATCGCTGCTTAAGCGTGAGCCTGAAGTCGCCGCACTTGTGTTCGAATGCGCTGCCTTCCCGCTCGCGGCCGACGCCGTGCGCCGTGAGACCGGCTTGATGATTGCAGACTATGTCAGTCTGGCGAAAATGCTCCTCGAAGTCAGCCCGGTCAGGGATCAGCGTGGCGCCAACCACTCCCCGTGACATCCCGGGTATTTCAATTCCCTCACAAGCCACTGGTGCCAACATGTGTGAAGAACGAGCTACAATTAGCAATGGCATCCTCGGAATTCTGGATCTTGAGCCAGGGTCTGACCCAAACGGGTCACTTGTGTCTGGGTCCTTGCAGGACTCATCGATTTTCACATTCCCGGCCATTCGGGAGACTGTTTCCGGGGCATGGGCGGATGTTGTCGTTCGTGGTGATCCATCCCTGGAAGGACCTTACATCGCGGCAGCGAAGTGCCTTGTCGGCCGTGGAGCTACAGCGATTACAGCAGACTGTGGCTTTTCAATTCGGCACCAGGCCGCAATTGCGGCTGCTGTCCCCGTTCCGGTTGCTGTGTCAGCCCTCTTGCTGACATCAATGATCGTTCGACAGTTGTCGGGCGGAGCAAAGCTTGCTGTCCTGACCTTTGATTCCACGCACTTTGGGACCGAACTGCTCGGCTTGTCAGATCCCTGTGACATTTCTCGGGTGGTTGTTAGCGGAATCGAAAACACGCCAACTTGGCAAAACGAGATGAAAAGACCGCCGGTGCGGACAGAACTAAGTGTCCTGCGAGAGGATGTCTGTTCGCGTGTGGAGCAGTTGCGGGAGAAACATCCTGAAATCAAGGCATTATTGCTCGAGTGTACCATGTTCCCGCGAATTGCTCGTTCACTCCGCCGATCCACCGGGCTGCCAGTCTACGACGTCACCACTTTGGGCAGAATGCTCATGGAGTCCGTTGCCCCGCGATCCTACGCCAGGCTCGGCTCGAAACCCTGGTCTTAAAAGCTGATCTGTCAGCAAAAATTTCATATAAAGGATGACCATCATGACCATAAGCAAGGCACCACCGGCCTTCCCTCGGGACGAGTATCTGCGGCGTCTTACACTGGTAAAATCTGAAATGGCGCGGCGAGATGTCGAGGCGCTCGTTGTTTCCGATCAACACAACATCACTTATCTTACCGGTTACACCGCTCGATCAGCCTATGTACCCCAAGCCTTGGTGGTTTTTGCGGAGGGGGAAGAGCCCGTCTTCATTTTGCGACGCATGGATGCCCCCGCCGCTTTGCACCAGTGCTTTATGGAGAGGGAGAAAATTATCGCCTATCCAGAGGAGTTGGTTGCTCACCCGGATAAGGACGGATACGACGCTATTATCGAATACCTTCAGAAAGCGGGCTTTGCGGACAAACGGATCGGTATTGAGGAATTCAGCCTTTCCCCACTCACCGCCGAGAAATTCAAAAGACGTTTGGAAGCATCCAACGTCGTTGACTGCACGAAGGCAGTCACCTGGATTCGTCTCATCAAATCCGATCTTGAGATTGACATCATGCGGCAAGCGGCCGCGATTTCAGACGCCGCCATCGCCCGCGCCGCAGAGGTCATTCGCGCTGGAGTGCGCGAAGCCGATGCATGCGCTGAGATTGCCTCCGTCTTGATCCGAGGCGTCAACGGAAAGCCGGGCACGCGGCTTGAAGAGATAGCGATCTGCTCGACGCCGCGAACCGGGACATGCCATATCCCCTGGACCGAAGACACCTTCCGCCAAGGTTCGCAAGTCAACATCGAGCTTGCCGGATCCCGCCATGGCTACTGTGCAGCGCTCATGCGCACCTACTCAATTGGTCCTCCATCAGACCGGCTCCGCAGGGTCCATGATATTCAACTGGAAGGGCTTGATGCTGCGCTCGCGTCCGTTCGACCAGGAGCGACCTGCAGCGACGTTGCTAACGCTTTTTATCGGACCATCGAGAAAAGGGGACTGACAAAGGAATCCCGTTGCGGCTACGCCCATGGGATTGGCTGGACAGAACCGACCGCTAGCCTGCGTGACGGCGACATGACCGTGCTGCAACCAAACATGACCTTTCATTTAATGCTTGGAAACTGGATCGATGAAGAGTTCGGCTATGTAATTAGCGAAACCTTTCGGGTCACCCGCACCGGCGTCGATGTTCTTACCACCGCGCCAAGAGAGATATTCCAAGTTTCGTGACTTGCATGTCGCGCATTGTAAAAAATAGGAGGCCGCAATGACAGAGCATTCAAAAGACCCGCACGCTGGCTCAACGGCCAGTGTTCAGACGACCGGCCCAAACCGAAGCGGCTTGTATCATCTGGAGCACCTACCGCTGTTCCTCTCGAGGCAGGAACCGGAGTTTGCGGCAATATTCGAGGCAGTTGATGCGCTGCCGATCGACGACACTCATTGCCACGTCATCACCGATCAGGATGCGATCACGACGCCAAAGCGTTACCTGGAGCGCATCTCATTGGCGGGAATGCCAATGGCGGCATACTTTCCAAAGGGCATCTACACAGAGTGGCTCAACGGGAATGAAGCCAGGAGGCATGATCTCAATAGGATTTATGACATTCAGGGCAAGGTAGATGCAGTAACCGGAGACATTTCCCAAGGAATTTTCATTAAGTTCCTGGTGAAGGAAATGGCCCAGTTTCTCGGCTGCGAGGCAACACTGGACGCAGTCATCGAGGCCCGCAATGACCGCGGCAAGAACTACTGGACGTATGTGAACAGCCTTTTTCGCGACGTCAATTACGAAAACATCATGCTGGAGACCGGCTACCACGAGGATCGGGGAGGTGAAGCAATTGCCCGCTTCGAGGAGGCGATCTTACCATGCCGGTCAAACCGAATCAGCCGCATTGAAGAGATCCAGAGAGAGTTCTTCCATCTTGACATTTCTTTTGACGAGTTCGAGCAGCGCTACATCAAAAGGCTGCACGAGACTTTAGATGGCAACGGCAATTTCGGGAAGAAATCTTACGGGATGAAATCATACCTCCTGCCGTTCATTGGCCTCATCCGACCGCTGCACGACCGGAATTCTGCAAGAGTATCCTGGGAGGCGCTGAGAAGTTCTTTCAGCAAGTTGCCTGATATGGACCGCGAGTCTGCTGCGGAAGTTACCAAGGATTTGCGCCGCTACACGTTCACCCTCGCGCTCGAGGAGTGCCTCAAGCGCAACATGCCCATGCAGATTCACGCGGGAGATGGTGAAGCTCCCGACGTGGTCCTCCGCAATCAAGACCCTTTTTACTTGGAAGAGGTTGTCCGGTTTGACCGCGACAACATGATGCGCATGCCCAAAATTATTCCACTGCATGCTGGCTATCCCTCGGTCGGTAAGGCCGCCTGGCTCAGTCACCTTTACCCCAACTGCTACTTCGAACTCTCGATTATGACGCCTCACGTGCATCAGAATTTGTATCAGCGATATATGCAGGTGATGGAGGTGGTACCGCTCTCAAAAATCCTTTTTGCGAGCGATGCATACCATATTCCAGAATTGTATTGGCTCGCAGGTCGGTGGGGGAAACGATACCTGGCAAAGGCCCTAACGGATCATGTCATTGGTGGAAGCCTGTCGGGGGAGGAAGCCATCGATGCCGCAAGGATGATACTCTACAAGAACAACCGTAACGTTTACGGACTCGATGACTGAGAGCGGTGTTGCGTCCCTTATGTTGCCGCCGAGAAAGAATCGGCTACCCGGAACTGGGCTTATCGTTTTTTCAGATGATCGGCTGCTAGCTCGCCCATCGGAAGCCCAATCAGCAGAGACTAACGGCACAGTACTCGTAGTTATAGTGCGACCGCAGGCGAAATTTCAAAGAAACCTTTCTATCCATCTCGATTTGCGATACTACTGGAAGTTCAGCGAATTACGGACGACCAGAGTGGATCTTAAGAAGTTAAAATATTTCGTTGGCATAGCCGAGGCAGGCGGATTTACCCGAGCCGCGGAGTATATGAACGTCGCGCAAAGCGCGCTTAGTCTTCATGTGCGAGAGATGGAAGACGGCTTAGGAACCAAGCTCCTCGTCCGTGAGCGTAGCGGCGTCACTCTGACACCGGCTGGCTCGCGATTGCTGCACCACGCGCGCATTATTTTGAATCAGGTGAGTATTGCCGAGGAAGAGCTTACCAGCAAGCCGAAGATACCCGTGGGTGAAGTGTCCATCGCACTGCCGTCCGGTCCGGCACGCTTTATGGCACCAGAGTTACTTAATATGGCGAACGAGCGCTTCCCAAAAGTCTCGCTAAAGATTGTTGAAGGGATGAGCGGTTCGATTGAAGAAATGATGCTTGCGGGCCGATTCAACCTCGCTGTCTTCTACACCATGAAAGATGACGGTTCGTATTATGACGTCCTCGCTGAAGAGGAATTCTGTCTGATCATCCCTCCGGGCAGCCCCCCTTTTGAAAATGTTATTTCTCTTGATCAGTTAAGCGCTTTTCCCCTGGCTGTTCCCATGAATGTCACCAGTGTTCAGAGAGCCGTGACTGACGCAGCAAAAATGCACAATGTCTTCTTAGACGTCCGGTACGAGATAGATTCGCTCTCAACGATCATAGACATGGTCGCAGATGGCAAAGCTCACTCCATATTGACACCCTCCGCAGTCCAGCGCGAAACGTCACTCGGTCTTGTACGAATGGCGAAGATCATAAACCCATCAGTATCGAGGTCGGTAATACTTGCGGTGAATGCACGAGATGAGCGTTCGGCTGAAGTTGCCGCCATCCGAGGGCTGCTTCCGAAGGTAGTGCGCCAGTTGATCAAGGATGGAAGATGGCAGGCGAGATTGCCGCAATCACCGTAACTTTGTCAGGATTCGATCCACATGAAATCATGATGTTGGCTTCGACGAAGAATAATTCTTCTGGCTTTTTCTGCAGCAGGAGCTGGTCACTTTGAAGTCATCGTTCGTGGCCGCGAAACGCCCAGCTCACTACACCCCTTTAAAGCCAGCGGGGCACCGTTCATAATCATTATGTCATCCATAGCGGATCAAGATTTATTGTATAGAAAGTCTGAATTTGACACCCTGCTTGGTTTAACGGAACCATGGTCCGGCCGGATTTCAGCAGTGACGAAAGTCAAAGGAAAGCACCATGCACGATCTTAAAACCTTCAGGCCTTTGGTGAAGGAGGCGACAAAGTGGCGCCGCCACCTTCATCAGCATCCAGAGCTTGATTATGATTTGCACTCAACCGCAGCTTACCTGGAAGGAACACTCCGATCGTTCGGCGTCAATCATATCGAGACTGGCCTTGCGGAGACCGGTTTGGTTGCACTGATTGAAGGAAATCATCGTGGTGGCCCGACGATTGGCTTGAGGGCGGAGATGGATGCTGTCCGCATCGAGGAAAGATCGAACAAACCGTGGTCATCCAAAATGTCTGGAAGAATGCACGCGTGTGGACACGATGGCCACATGGCAATGTTGCTCGGGGCCGCGAAATTTCTCGCCGAAGCCCCAAACTTTGGCGGCACCGTTGCCTTGATCTTTCAGCCAGCTGAGGAAAATGCGCTTGGCGGGCAGCGGATGGTTCAAGAAGGCATTATGGATAGATTCGGAATATCCCGCGTTTTTGCTATGGACAACTCGCCAGGCCTTGATGTCGGGCGGTTCGCAATTTGCGACGGTCCTTTTATGGCGGCGCTGGACGAATTTGATATCGTCATCAAGGGCCAAGGAGGACATGCTGCCAGCCCTCATCGCAACATCGATCCCATAGTGATTGCAGGCCAAATCATCGTCGGCCTCCAGCCGTTAGTCTCCCGCTCGACGAACCCGCTCGAATCGTTGGTCGTCTCGATTACCAAGATGCACGCAGGGGAATCCTACAATGTGATACCCGAGACCGCGACGTTGTCCGGGACAGTCAGAACATTGAAGCATGAGCTTCGAGGCTTGGCTGAGACGCAAATACCTGCCGTAGCGCGCGGGATAGCAAGCGGATATGGCGCGGAGATCGTATTTAAGTACCGCAGGCTTGATCCCATCATGACCAACTCTCCTGAGGAGACGAACCTCGCGATCAGCGCCGCCCGCAATCTGGTGGGTCCGATCTGCGTAGATGACCAGTTCGCGCCCGTCATGGGATCGGAAGACTTCGCGTTCATGCTCGAAGCTCGACCCGGTGCTATGATTTTCATCGGCAACGGTTCAACAGCTTCTCTCCATAACCCAACATACGACTTCAACGATGAGGCTCTTCCCTACGGGATCGGATACTGGGCGAACCTTGTAAAGACAGTCTTACCAGCTCCCTTGTGATAGCGGAGCTCTCATGCTGTAGCTCCGCGATTTCCATCTGCAAAAAATATCCTCTCTCGTGCCGTCTGTTCGGTGCGGGATTCACAGAGCGATCACTCCAACACCGTTGTCGATTGTGACCTCAGTTCCAAATGGCTTCGATAGCTCCTGAATTCGTTGCAGAATGGCCCGGCCTTGCTGTCCGCGGGCAAGCTGCGGGACACCGCGATTGGCAAACCTTTTCGAATGGCCAAGTTCGATAGGATACAACGTAAGCGGTTAGCTGATGGCGTCAGGCCTGAAGTTCCATGGCATAAGCGCCTCGAGCTCGGATACTGGCCAGCCTTTAGCGATGCGGGTCAATGTCTGGGAGAGCCAGTCGAGCGGGTCAACATTGTTCATTTTGGCCGTCTGGAGAAGCGTGGCCAGCGTCGCCCATGTCCGTCCACCGCCCTCGCTACCGGCGAATAGACTGTTCTTCCTCGTGATCGTTTGGGGCCTGATTGCGCGCTCGACGATATTGGAGTCAATTTCGATCCGGCCGTCCGTCAGGAAGCGCTCCAGTGCTTCGCGCCGGGTGAGCGCGTAGCGGATAGCTTCGGCGGTCTTGGACTTGCCAGAGACCTTGCCCAGTTCCTTTTCCCAAAGATCGAAGAGGTTGGCGACGATGGTCACCGACTTCTTCTGACGCAGCGTGGAGCGGCTGTCGGCATCCCGACCGCGGGCCTCATCTTCGATGCCCCACAACTCGGTCATCGCGACGATCGTGTCCGTTGCGGCCTTGGAGACACCGCTGATGTGAAGATCGTAAAACTTGCGGCGAAGATGCGCCCAGCACCCTGCGAGCTGGATCGTTTCATTGCTGCCGGCTTTGGCACGCGTCTTGGCCAGACTGGTATAGGCCGAGTATCCGTCAACTTGCAGGATGCCGTTGAACCCGGAGAGATGATGCGCCACGCAATCTGCGCCCCTACTATCCTCAAACCGATAGGCCACCATCGGCGGACTGGTTCCACCAAAGGGTCTATCATCGCGAGCATAGGCCCAAAGCCAGGCTTTCGTCGTCTTGCCCGAACCCGGTGCGAGGGTAGGCAATGTCGTCTCGTCGGCGAAGACCCTGTCGCCCTCCTTGACGCGCTCAAGAATGTAGTCGGCGCATATCTGCAGTTCGAAGCCCAGATGCCCCATCCACTGGGCCATCAACGATCGGCTGATCTCGACACCGTCGCGTAGATAGATTGCCTCCTGCCGGTAAAGCGGAAGGCCGTCGGCGTATTTGGAGACGGCGATATAGGCGAGCAGCCGTTCTGTTGGCAGGCCACTTTCAATGATGTGTGCCGGTGCCAAAGCCTGGATCACGCCATCGTTGCCCCGGAAGGCATATTTGGGGCGACGCGTCACGATGACCCTGAACTGAGGCGGCACGACATCCAATCGTTCGGAGCGATCCTCACCGATCAGGACCTTTTCCAGCCCCTCGCAGCCGGCCGGGATCTCTGGCTCGATCACTTCCTCGATGCGTTCGAGATGAGCGGCAAAACCCTTGCGCGGACGTGGTGCTCGTTTCGGCTTGTCTTTGGCCGCGTAATCAAGCTCGCTCTGGATTGCCGAAAGGCCGGTCTCGACTTCCTCGAAGGCAAAGGACACCTGCTCGTCATTGACGCCAAGGCGCAGTCGCTCGGAACGGGTGCCGTGTTGGGTGCGCTGCAGAACCTTCAGGATCGATGTGAGGTTGGCAATCCGCTCGTTGGCACTCTTCTCCACCGCTTCCAACCGGGCGATCTCGGCTGCCGCGGTGACAAGCCGGGCTTCCTTCGCGGCCTGTTCGCGGGCCAGCGCAAGAACCATCGCTTTCAGCGCGTCAACGTCGTCCGGCAGGTCGTGAAGGGGCAAATCCATGGGAATGAGTAGAGCACAAAAACAGCCGTTTTCCCAACCATTACAGCGGCATGATTCATCTTGCCGCAGGCGCTGTCAGCCCGTCAACAAGGGTCGCCTGACCTTGGTCGGGCGGATCTTTTTCCAATCCATTCCGGCCAGCAACGCCATGAGCTGAGAATGGTCAAGACGTATCCGTGCCGCCGATATGCCCGGCCAGCAGAAGCCTTGATCTTCCAGGGTTTTCAAATAGAGGCAGACCCCGCTGCCATCCCACCACGCGATCTTAATTTTGTCTGCCCGTTTCGACCGGAAGACGTAAAGCGCGCCATTGAAGGGATCGAGACCGCCATCGCGCACCAGCGCCATCAAAGACGCGGACCCCTTGCGGAAGTCGACTGGCTGGCACGACACATAGACCACAACACCAGACGCGATCATGCCTTGCGAACCGCCCGCAGAACCTTCACCAGGTGATCGGGGTCAAAATCGCCGCCGACGCGCACCACCATATCTGCAATGACAATATCTACCGAGCCGCTGCTTACCGTTTCAACGCGCGCGAACTTGATCTGCTTGCCCGTTTCCTCCGTCAGCGGCGCAACAACTCCCGATGCCAGTGCCTTGCGACGCCACCCATAAAGCTGCGAGGGATCCAAGCCTTCAGACCGGGCAACCGCCGAGACATTGGCCCCAGGCTGCAGCGCCGCGGCGACGATCCGCGTCTTTTCGTCATCCGACCATTCCCGGGGCTTGCGTCTTTGTCGCACGGGCTCAGCCGTCAAAACCTCAAAGGTTCGATGGTGATTCACAGTATCGCTCATAGGATTCTCCGCATGATTCATGCAGAAAATCGCTGATCAGCAGTCCGAAAGATACGTGGGATGGCCTACGCGCTTACGATACAACCGCGTTTGCGCGAGCTGATTATTTTCAAACCGGCTCACTGCAATGACGCTTTCGTGGAATATCGGGTCAGAAAAACCCGCGTCCGTCTCATATCCTTCTGCCATTTCTGCCAGCGTCACTTCCGCATCGGTGTCAGTTCGCGGATCCTTGCCGTATGCGGCGAACATGTCGGCGCCGACCGGTGTCCAGAGGTCATCCATTATGAAGTTGCCGACGCTGTAGAAGATCGGCCGACCCTTGTAGATCTCGATGCCCCTCAATTGGTGCGGTCCATGAACGATGTATGCGTCGGCCCCGGCATCAATCATCTGACGTGCAAACGCTTGTTCATAATCGGGAGGCTGCTGGCTCCAATTGCCCGGCTCATGGCCATGATTGGTGACGATACAGAAATCGGCGAACTGCTTTCCCTGCCGAGTGTTGCGCAGGACGTTGGCGACGTCGATTGGGTTGGGTCGGTAGCTGTAGCCTCCGTTCTCGCCGGTCGTGTACGTCGCTCCAGCCAGCTTAAGAGAAGTTGAATTGCTTTCACCTGGCCGATAGTTCGGCAATGCGTTACGCACTTGTCGTAGACTTTCAAACATTGGAGGAGTAACGACAATCCGTTCTTCGAGACGAAGGGGATTAAGCCCAGGTCGGCCCGGTGCCTCACCGGCCGGATCGCATGCACGCGACATTGGGGTAAACGTCGACGCACATGATATCAGCGCTACCCGACCGCGCGGGGTCTCCAGGAAACGCGCAGCACCAGCTTTTGCCAAGTTTTCGCCAACTCCAGCGTAGACAATTCCATTCTGACCGAGCGCTCGGCATGTCTCGCGCATGCCCTCAACTCCCCATTCGAAGGTATGATTGTTGGCATAGCTCACCAAGTTAAAGCCCATGGACTTCAGATCAGGCCCGAGATCTGGCAGGCTGACGTGATTGGCACCACCGTGCTCCGCCTGTGGGCTTCCTTTGAACGACCGGATGTCGAGGATATTGGTTTCCATATTCCCGAAAGTGGCGTCAGCGTTGCGCAGGATCTCGACGACCTCACTGAACCCTGGATGGTGACCTTTTGTGAGCGGTCGCGTGACGATCAGGTCGCCAACAGCCACCAGCGTGAAGCCATCTGCGACGTTTGTCTCAACGCAGCCATCGACGTCGTGGAGGCCTGGCTGAACCGGTCCATTATCATCATGCCCAGAATTAACCGCCAGCTTTTCCGTCATGAATCTATCCTCAATGTCGTTCGTTCGTTGAATTGTAAAGTCAATGAACTGTCTCTCATCCTGCCCGGCATGCCGAACATGCGGCCTGTACGCCCCGTAGTCGGAGGTCCGGATCAGTCCTCACAAAGCAATGCGTGATAGGTGGCAGAGCCAAATTCTGGCACACATCGCCAGCTGTCCGCCAAGCCACGTTGTCAGCCCATCCTAAAAAGATGGCTGCCGCCGAAGCGGATTCGACGACAGCCAGTTCGCCCCGGAGGGCGGGGAAACTCCAATGTATTCCTTGCGGAGAAATCAACTCGCCAATCGTGCTTTCACGATTTCGGCCGCTGCCTCGTAGCCAATCGACGTCACAAGTTCTGTTGCGAACGCCGTGCTATTCTTGAGGTTGGCTTCACACTGTGCAGCGTTCGCCTGAACCCCTTCGGCGCATGTTCTCGTAAATGTCCCGATCGCTTGCTTAAGGAGCTCCATGGCGTTGTGGATACTGAAAATGATCACCGGCTCCATGGCGTTCAGCTGAAGCTGCCCTGCTTCGGCAGCCATGCCGACCGTCGTATCCATGCCATATACATAAAAACAGACTTGGTTCAGTGCTTCTGCAGCAACCGGGTTGACCTTCCCAGGCATCAACGAAGAACCCGGTTGAAGGGATGGTAGCACAATCTCGCCGATACCCCCGCGCGGGCCGCTTGACAGGAGCCGAAAATCATTCGCGATCTTCGAAAGCTTCGCCGCAGTTCGCTTCAAAAGCCCCATGTGAAGCATGAATGCGCCCATGTCCCAACTTGCCTCCAGCAGGTCTTTTGATCCGACCACTGGCAATTGCATGTTGCGGGATAAATTCTCGATCGCGCGCTGTCGGTAGGATGGGGTGGCTGCGACCCCGGTTCCGATTGCTGTACCGCCGAGGTTGACCTCCAGAAACAGCCGCTCTGTCTCGTCAAGACGGTCACAGTCTTCCAAAAGCGTCGTCGCGAACGCTGCAAACTCCTGTCCAAGCGTCATCGGAACAGCGTCCTGCAATTGGGTTCGCCCGAGCTTGCTGATATCTGCAAACTCTTTCGCCTTGCGATTAAGGGCCGCGGCGAGATCGGCGAGCGCATCGCGCAGTTGGCGGCTAGCTGGGATCACGGAAAGCCGGACGGCAGTCGCGTATGCATCGTTTGTTGATTGGGATCGGTTGACGTCGTCATTTGGATGAACCAGACGCCCCTCGCCCCTGAACCCACCCAGCAGTTCGCTCGCACGATTTGCCAATACCTCGTTCATGTTCATGTTGGTGGAAGTGCCCGCTCCACCCTGAAATACGTCGACGAGAAATTCTTCGTGGTGCCTGCCCGCCAGCACTTCCTGGCAAGCCAGCACGATCGCGTCTCGCTTTTCGCTTGGCAGTAATCCCTCGTCACAATTCGCCTGTGCAGCAGCCATCTTTACGTGGGCGAGTGCCTGTATGACGGACGGCATGCTTTTGATCGGAATGCCCGAGATCGGGAAGTTAGCGAGCGCTCTGGCCGTCTGAGCGCCATAATATCGATCTGCCGGCACGCTCACCGGGCCAAGGGGATCGTGTTCGATACGAGTGTCATTAGACATTGTTGCCTCGATTGTTCAGGCGGCGTTGCCTCGGGTAGCCCAGGATCACGAAAAACTCAGCGCCAGTTCTAGCGCCAATTGTCATCCGCGATTGATACAAACGACCTTTGGCTGGGTCATGTCCTCGTAGGCAAAGCGAACGCCTTCGCGGCCCATGCTGCCGTATTTGAAGCCGCCAAAGGGCATGGCATCGAACCGGTAATCGGAGCTATCGTTGATCATCACACCGCCTGCCTCAATCCTGTTTGCTGCGTCGAGCGCGACGTTGAGATCGTTGGTGAAGATACCGGCATGCAGGCTGTATTCGGGATCATTGGCAATCTCGATGGCTTCACCTATGGTCTCGAACGGAGCCAGCATGACAACAGGCGCGAACACTTCCTCACTCCATAGCCCGCAAGTTCGCGGCGTGCCTTCGAGCACCGTTGGATGATAAAGCGAGCCTTCGCGACGATGACCGCAGAGCAGCGTCGCTCCAGCGGCAATCGCGTCATTGACAGCAGCTTCGGTCCGCTCGGCCGATTGCGCCGAGATCATCGGGCCGACATCGGTGTCGCCGCGCAACGGATCGCCGGCCTTGAGCTTTTTGGTCCCAGCGACGAAGGCATCTCGGAACCGCTCATAAAGAGCCGCCTGCACCAGGATGCGCTGGGCGCCGATGCAGTTTTGGCCAGCCGCCCAGAACGCGCCGGAGACGCAGCCCTCGACCGCTTTATCAAAGTTGCAGTCACTCATCACGATGACGGGGGCGTTGCCGCCCAATTCCATTGCCAGCTTCTTAAGCCCCGCCGCGCGGCTAATGGCTTCGCCGGTGGCAAATCCACCGGTAAACGACACCATGCGGACATCTCGGGATGTGATCAAGGCAGTGACCAGTTCCCTGTCACCGTGAACAATGGTGATGACATCGCGTGGAAGGCCGGCTTCCAAGAGGGCATCGACGAGATTGACGGCGGAGAACGGCGTCAAACTCGACGGCTTCAGTAGCACTGCGTTGCCGCCTGCGATCGCCGGACCGAGCTTGTGCGCGACCAGGTTCAGCGGATCGTTATATGGCGTGATAGCGGTGATGATACCGAGCGGTTCCCGCGTGAACCAACCCTGGCGCTGTTCTGATCCGGCAAATGCATCGAAGGGGATGATCTCGCCTGCATTGCGCTTTGCTTCCTCGGCAGAGAGTTTTAGCGTATTGACGCAGCGACTGACTTCCTTGCGTGCCTGAACGATCGTCTTTCCGGCTTCGCGTGCGATGGTCTCGGCAAAGGCATCGCGGCGGCGCTCGATAAGTTGTGCAGCACCTTCGAGGATGCTTGCCCGCTTGTGCCGCGGCAGGTTGCGCGAGAGTTCGGCCCCGCGACGGGCACGAGCGATGAGTTCGTCGACGTCGGATGCCTCCGTTGTGTCGATCGATCCGATCAGAGAGCCGTCAAACGGACTGTAAACAGATATGGGCGGCAGGCCCGCTTTGATATGAAGTTTGGCAGCGGTCATAGGCCAACTTCCCTTTCCCTGATGAAGCGCCGGCATGAGCGGCGGGTATGGTCTTCGGGCAAGGTGAGGTCTTATCCCCACCCTGTGCCCACTTGATGTGGTCGACAACGACAATCTGATTGCGACTGGCTGTTCAGCGATGGCCTGGAAAACGCAAGCCGCTCTCGGTCAGAGCTTCTGGCCGTCGCGCACCAGGTCGTCCATGACCGAGCGCACTGCCTTCTCGGCAATCGAGACGATCTCGTCGATCTCTTCCTTGGTGGTGACCAGCGGCGGTGCGAAGCCGAGGATGTCGCCATGCGGCATCGCACGGGCGATCAGACCGCCGTCGCGAGCTGCCTTCGAGACACGTGCACCCACCTTCAGCGACGGATCGAAACGGGTCTTGCTCTCGCGGTCGCCGACGAACTCGATTGCACCCATCAGGCCAACACCACGCACCTCGCCGACGATCGGCAATTGCGCGAATTTTTCCTTGATCTGCGCCTGGAAATAGGCGCCAACATCGCGGGCATTCCCCGGCAGATCTTCCTTCTCAACGATGTCGAGTACGGCGTTGGCCGCGGCTGCGCCGATCGGATGGCCGGAATAGGTATAGCCATGCGAGAAGGCACCGACCCTGTCGGCTCCGTCTTCCAGCACCTTATAAACCTTCTCGCCGACGATCGCAGCCGAGAGCGGGAAGTAGGCAGACGTCAGGCCCTTGGCGACCGTGATCAAGTCCGGCTCGATACCATAATGCTGCGATCCGAACATGGAACCGGTGCGGCCAAAACCGGTGATGACTTCGTCGGCGATCAACAGCACGTCATGCTTCTTGAGCACCGGCTGGATGGCCTCCCAATAACCTTCCGGCGGCGGCGTGATACCGCCTGTGCCAAGCACTGGTTCAGCGATGAAGCCGCCGACATTGTCAGGCCCAAGCTGTTCGATGAGCTGGTCGAGCTCGACAGCCCGGCGTGCGGAGAATTCCCGCTCAGTCTCGCCAGGATTGGCACCCCAGTAATGGTGCGGCACGCCTGTATGGGTGATCTGCGCCAAGGGAAGGTCCATATGGTCGTGGTAGAAGCTCATGCCGGTCATCGAACCCGAAACAACACTACAACCGTGGTAGCCGCGCTCGCGTGAGATGATCTTCTTCTTCGTGGGCTTGCCGCGCAGATTGTTGTAGTACCAGACGAGCTTGGCCTGGGTCTCGTTGGCGTCCGAACCGGACATGCCGTAGAACACCTTGCTCATCTTGCCCGGGGCCATCTTCACCAGACGGTCAGAGAGGATCGCCAATTCGTCAGTCGTGTGAGCGGCATAAGAGTGGTAATAGGCAAGCCGGTAGGCTTGGCGCGAGATCGCCTCAGCTACCTCGGTGCGGCCGTAGCCGACATTGACGCAGTAAAGCCCGGCAAAGCCATCGATCAACTGATTGCCGTAGGCGTCCTGGATGCGGACTCCCTTCCCCGTTTCGACGATCGTCGGCTCGCCAAGCTTGCCGCTGGCAAAGTCCTTCAGCTGCGTGAACGGATGCAGGACCGAGTTGCGGTCCTTCTCGGCGATGTCCTTAATGTTGATGGTCATTGTGAGCCCTTCCGTAACACGATGATGTGAAGCGGCTAAAGGCAGCGTGATATGCTCCCCTGACTCCCCGCATCTATATTTGATGACGGCAATGTGCAGCCAAACTGATGCAGATTGACGGCGGATATGATGCAGTCTATGCAGGAATCCTGCGAATATGAACGCGAACTGCAGGATTTCCCGACCATGGAACTCGATCGCGCGGATATCGCGCTACTTAACGCCGTTCAAAAGAACAACAAGCTCACGTCCGAGGAACTGGCCGAACGAGCACATCTTTCGCCTACAGCCTGCCAGCGGCGCCTTAAGCGCCTGCGCGCCGAGGGCGTCATCGAGGCTGACGTTTCAATCGTGTCCCCGAAGGCAGTCGGCAGGCATGTGACGGTCGTCGTCCTGGTATCTCTTGAGCGGGAGAGGGCTGACATTATCGATCGCTTTAAGGCAGCAATCAAAAACACACGCGAAGTGATGATCGGCTACTACGTGACCGGCGACGCGGACTTCCTGCTCGTTGTCACCGCAAAGGACATGGAAGACTACGAACAGTTTACGCGCCGCTTCTTCTATGAGAATAATGATATCAAGGGGTTCAAGACGATGGTTGTCATGGACCGTGTGAAGGCTGGGTTTGCCTTTCCGATCGAAGATTAAGATACAGTGTTCCTAAGCGGTTCGAGAAGCGGCCTTCATCTCATGCGGCGTGCTTTTACAGACGCCTATCTTCCATCTCGCCAGAGAGGCCATGCCGCCTCTAATCCACATGGCCAATGTCACCGCGTCCATGTTGATGAAGTACCTGCAAGGCTGTTCGTATAGATCAAGGCTACGGGCAATCTGAGAGGAACCGGTCAAGCTCAGCCCCGACACTGCTGGCAAAAAGTTCGCTATGCCGTCCGCTACGGCCATTCCCCGACCGGCGGATTACAGCTCGTAAATGCTATCGTTTCTGCTTCGAGCGCGCCGCCAAGACATCTCGGATCGAGAAGCTCGAATGGATACGCAGGACGCCAGGCAAGGTGGACAAAACCTCTTTGTGTATGCGCTCGAAGGCCCCAGCATTCTCGACATCAACTCTGAGCATGTAGTCCGATCCACCGGTCATCAGATAGCATTCCCTGATCTCGGGATGCTTGCGTACGGCTGCCTCAAACTTGTCGAGGTAGTCCTCCGTTTGCCGGTAAGCGCCCGGTGAGGCTTGCAATTACCCATAAGTAGCTGACTCGTTTACGAAAAGGTTTCGCTGAAATCTTGAATCGAAAGAATCACTTGTGATTCTGTGTCGAGCACCTGATTCTCTTAAGGTGGTGCTTTATGTCGGTTCGAGACGATGTGATGGCTGATAATGACGGCCATTGGAGCAAGCAGGAAATAGACGCGGGGTCTTTCAAGGATGCTCGCCTTGGCCGACGCTGCACAGAACTTTTACGACAGCTTGGAGAGCATATGGGCGGCTCCATTCCTTTCGCCTGCCAGGACTGGGCCAACACAAAAGCCGCTTATCGGTTTTTCTCCAACCCGAATGTTGAGGAAGGCGATATCCTTAACGGCCATTTCGCCGCGACCGCTCAACGCTACGATGCTTCCAATGGTCCGATCTTGGTGCTGCAGGACACGACCGAGTTTACCTATCAGCGCCGCAATCCGCATGCCGTTGGCTTTACGAAGAGCGTCAACAGTGGCCGTGACAAACAGGAGCGGCTGCGCCACCATACGGTCTGCGGGATATTGATGCATTCGAGCCTTGCGGTGACCTTGGATGGGCTACCCTTAGGGTTGGCAGCCGTCAAGTTCTGGAGCCGCGACAAGTTCAAGGGTACGGCTCAGCTCAAACGCAAGGTCAATCCGACACGTGTTCCGATCGAAACCAAGGAAAGCATCCGTTGGCTTGAAAATCTGTGCCAATCCCTCACGCTTCTCGGTCAGCCAGACCGATGCATTCATGTAGGCGATCGCGAAAGTGATATCTACGAACTCTACTGCCTGACCAAGGAGCTTGGCACGCACTTCGTCGTGCGCACCGTCGTCGACCGGCTGGCTGGCAACGGGGATCACACGATATCGGCTGAAATGCGCGATGTTGAAACTGTCGGCCGGCATCTCATCGAAGTTCGCGCCGACACCGATGAGGTCACCAAAGTCCACCTGGACATCCGATTCAAACGGATCCGGGTGCTGCCGCCCATCGGCAAGAAGAAGCGATACCCTGCTTTGGACCTTACCGTCATCCACGCGGTAGAGCCCGACCCTCCGGCCGGCCGCAAGCGCATCGAGTGGAAGCTATTGACGGATCTTGAGGTGCATAGCTGCGAGGAGGCAGTCGAAAAAATCAAATGGTACGCGATGCGCTGGAAGATTGAGGTCTTCCCTAAGATCCTCAAGTCCGGTTGCCGGGCTGAAGATGCAAGACTACGAACGGCCGATCGACTGGCAAACCTCGTCGCCGTGTTTTGCATCATGAGCTGGAGAATGCTCTGGTTGACAATGCTCGCGTGCACAGCGCCCGAAACACCGCCAACCGCGGCCCTCACCGAACAGGAAATTGAAATCCTCGATCAAATGGTCAGCAACGCAGGCAACCGGCAAGCGACGCCGGGATCGCTAAACTTCTATCTCACCAAACTCGCTCGTTTAGGTGGTTACCTTGCAAGAACATCAGATCCGCCACCGGGAAATACGGTCGTCTGGCGCGGCCTCAGCCGGCTGACAGACATTCGCCTCGGAACCGAAATGGCGGCCACACTCAGATGTGGGTAATTGCAAGCTTCACCGGATGCTTACGTTTTAGAGACCGGAGTTAGGCCATGACTAACTCCGTGCGCTCGGACACTTCGATGAACAGCGGGAATCGCATTTTTTTGTTTAGCCCCGAATCGGGCGTCACACTGTTTGCCCCGCGCGAATGGCCCTTGACGTCGGGTCCATCGGTCTCGCTACCGCCGGACCGGCAGATCCCAAATTCGATAGAGGTTATTGAGGGCAGTTGCAGTGTGGCACTGGACGGTTGGCAAACCGAACTCCTGAAGAACTTTCGCATATTTGACGCCGCTGTTACGGGTCTTCAACAGAATCCAATAAACCATTCCGCATTTTATACTGTCTTTGGCCCCTTGGAGGTGTCCTGCGCGATCCGGTTGATTGGCAAGAGTGCGTTTGAGATAGCGCAAAAAACGCAGCCAATGATTTGAGGTGATGACAATAACGCCAGTGGCACGGGCTAATCGCTGCGGCATCAGGCGCGAGTAGCTACCCTCGATAATCCACCGCTCTTCGTGAATCGCCGCATCATGAAGCGCGGCAAACTCTGCTTCCGGGCGCGACTGCCAATCCGTGCAGGGCAGATGATGAAGTTGGTCGAGATGGACGGCTGGAATACCGAGCTTCTTAGACAAGGCGACCGCCAAGGTCGACTTGCCTGCGTTTGAAGGGCCAAGAATCGCGATGCGCTCGCCCAGGGAATGTAAAGGCAGTATAGGGACACCCCTTGGGAAATTAGGGTCGTTTTCATCGGCCGTAGGAAACGGAGCGGCGGCCTGACGTCGTGGAAACATTGACTTTGCTCCTGTCGACTTCGCTCCTCAGATCTCCCAGGAGCTGTGGGAGAGCTTTGTTACGAAGGGACGGGGGTTCGGTGCATGGCCAAGCTTTGACCCTGAACTGGCTGAGGAGGAGATGGCGAGTACGTGTTATATAGATCGACGGCAACTTTCGTCATTGGTTCAAACGGCCATCAACCTAGGAAATGGTAGCATTCGCGATCGGCAGATGGAGCCAAAATGGTTTCGCCCTAGATGCGGTTGGCTTCTTCGGCGTTCCGTTGCACATAGGCCGCCGCATGGGAGATCTCTGATTTGGCCTCTGCCAGCGGTTTTCCCATCTCCGCAGGGAGGATAGCACCGAGATCATCACCATGCCCAATAATTAACCGATGCCAATTCCACAATACCTCTGATCGCGCGCGGGCGGTGAGCCGAGCCCAGGCCTCTTGCGAGGCGTCAGCTTTTTCAATGGCGAACCGGATATCATCGGCATTCATGTCGGGTACTTCCGCCAGCAATTCTCCACCGCAAATCTCTTGCTTAGCCCTGCAGGCGAAGAGCAAAAGCCATTGGCATGATCAAGGAATAGCTCCGCTCGTTTCAAATGACGCGTCAATGCCGTGGCTAGGACCATTGCTCTTCCTACTCCCGGGTATGCTCACGACCATCTCTATTTCCGTTCGTGTTGAAAACAGCAAAACCGGGCAATGACGAACATCGCTCCGGTTCGCGCGTTGGTTTTCTCCTTCGATCAAACCAGGGAAATGACAGCTTCAATCTCGACCTTCGCGCCTTTTGGAAGAGCCTTTACCTCGTAGCATGCGCGAGCGGGAAAGGGAGGTGAGAAAAATCTCGCATAAACGCCGTTGACCTCGATGAAGTCACCAAGGTCGGTTAGCAGCACGGTCGTCTTGACTATCTTCGACAGTTCAGCACCGGCGGCCCTGGCGATGGCCTCAAGGTTTCTAAGGCACTGTTCGGCCTGTTCTACGGCGCTTGCGGAAGTGAACTCGCCTGTGGCCGGATCAATTGGCAGTTGACCCGAAACAAAGAGCAGATCGCCGGCCTTGATTGCTTGTGAGTATGGGCCGACGGCACCAGGAGCGTCGGTCGTGGAAATTTGTTCAATCAAGGTTTTATGCTCCGTGAGGTTTTGAGTGTGGTTTAGGTCTAGCGGCTAACCGCCAGGTCAGTTGCGTCGATTTCGGGCTTTCGACCGGACACGAGATCAGCGATGACTCGGGCCGAGCCAAAGCTCATCGTCCAACCGAGTGTGCCGTGTCCGGTGTTGAGGAAGAGGCCCGCGATCTTGGTGGGACCAATCGCCGGCGTTCCATCCGGAGTCATCGGGCGAAGACCCGACCAGAATGTCGCCTCTTTTACATCACCACCGGGAAAAAGATCCATGACGGAATGCTCGAGGGTGCTCCGGCGGGCTAGGCCGAGGTCGTTCGAATAGCCGGAGATTTCTGCCATGCCCCCGACGCGGATACGGTCGCCCAGACGCGTAATGGCGATCTTGTAAGTCTCGTCCATGATCGTCGATTCCGGCGCCCGCGCGGGGTCAGTGATAGGGATCGTCAGGGAGTAGCCCTTGACCGGATAGACAGGGAGCTTGATGCCGTGGCGTCTGAGAAGCAACGGAGAGTAGCTGCCCAGTGCCACGACGACCGCATCTGCGGGCAGGGTTCCCCATTTCGTCACAACGCCGCGCACCCGGCCGGCCTCGACATCCAAGCCTTTAATCTCCGTACTCCAGGAAAACCGGACGCCAAGCTGCTCGGCGTTTTTGGCAAGCGCGTTGGTGAATTTGAAGCAGTCGCCAGTTTCGTCCTTTGGCGTCAGCAGACCGCCGGTGATCTTATCGCGGACATGCGCGAGCGCCGGCTCAGTGCGGACACAGCCGTCACGATCAAGAACCTCGTGGGGAATGCCGTCCGCTGCAAGCGCCTTGACGTCCTTGCCGGAGGCATCAAGCTGTGCCTGCGTACGGAAGAGTTGGAGCGTGCCCTGCATACGCTGGTCGTACTCGATGGCTGTCTCTTTGCGCAGGGTAGCGAGGGAGATACGACTGTAGTCAGCCAACCTCAGCATGCGGCTCTTGTTGATTGCATAGCGCTCGGAAGTGCAGTTCGAGAGCATCTTTACGAGCCATGACAGCATGGCGCCATCGATCTTCGGCCGAAGGATCAGCGGCGCGTGTTCCATGAACAGCCATTTCAAAGCCTTCATCGGAATTCCTGGCGCTGCCCAAGGTGAGCAATATCCGAACGAGACTTCGCCTGCATTAGCAAAGCTTGTCTCAAGTCCCGGACCTTTCTGCCGGTCGACAACGGTGACTGTGTGACCGGCTTTTGCGAGCTGATATGCGGAGGTGACGCCAACAATACCGGCGCCTAGAACGATGACCCTCATAATGTCCTCAATGGATGAACCCCTAACGATGCCGTCTATGGTAGCGGTCGCCGAGGCGACGGCCAGAGCCATTTCCTCTCGATGCAGCCGTGTCTGTCGGTCATTGTCCAGATGTTCATTCGGAGTGATCCTGGAAAATCGAGGTGTAGCAACTCCAGTCTCCTAATATTCACTCCGGATGGACAACCTCAAAGCCTACAGCTAGCCGACAATGGCACCTTCGAAATGGCGACCGCAATAAAAAACGACCGGTCGCCCCGCCCCTTTTCTCATAGCAGTTGGTCGATATCACTCACCTCAGACGGCGTTCAGAATCCAGTTAGAAATATCGGACTTCGGTCTTGCACCGACCAGCTTATCGGCAACCTCGCCGTCCTTGAAGATTGCAAGGGTCGGAATAGACTCCACACCGAACTGCGCGGCGAGTTCTGGGTTCTCATCGATATTCAGCTTGGCGAATTTGACCTTGCCGTCCAACTCGACGGCGATTTCTTCGAGGACCTGAGCAATTATCTTGCAGGGGCCGCACCAATCGGCCCAGACATCGACCACAACCGGTTTTTCGAATTCCAGAACTTCTGACTGAAAGTTATCTTTATCAACTTTGAAAATAGACATGGGCGACTCCTTTAAATTGGGTTGTCATATGATTGTGCGATCTCAATGTGATGATGTCGCCGAAGGTTACGCTCCTTTCTGTCATGAGTAGTACATCTGGAACTCAACCGGGTGCGGGGTTTCCTCTAAGAGATCGACCTCTTCCATTTTCAGCTTGATATAGCTGTCGATGAAATCGTCGTTAAAGACGCCACCGGCCTTGAGGAAGGCGCGGTCGTTGTGGAGACTGTCAAGAGCTTCGCGCAACGATAGAGAGACGGTCGGAATTTTTTCCTTTTCGTACAGTGGCAGGTCGTAGAGGTCTTTGTCGATCGCTGGACCTGGATCGATCTTGTTCAGGATGCCATCGAGACCGGCCATATGGATGGAGGCGAAGGCGAGATAGGGGTTGGCGGCCGGATCCGGGAAGCGGACCTCCACACGCTTTGCCTCCGGGTTGGAGCCGAACGGAATACGGCAGGCGGCCGAGCGATTGCGGGCCGAATAGGCAAGCAACACAGGTGCTTCGTAACCCGGGACGAGACGCTTGTAGGAATTCGTCGACGGGTTGGTGAAGGCGTTGAGCGCTTTGGCATGCTTGATGATGCCGCCGATATAGAACAGGCAGCTCTCCGAAAGGCCGGCATATTCGTCGCCGGCAAAGATCGGCTTGTCGCCCTTCCACAACGATAGGTGCACGTGCATACCCGAGCCATTCACGCCAATGATCGGCTTCGCCATGAATGTCGCCGTCTTGCCGTAACGTTCAGCGACATTGCGGACGCAGTATTTGAGGATCTGCACTTCGTCGGCGCTGCGAACCAGGGTCTTGAACTCCGTGCTGATCTCGTGCTGGGCAGGAGCCACTTCGTGGTGGTGCTTTTCCACTGTCACGCCCATCGATCTTATGCGTGCTGACATCTCGCTGCGCATTTCTTGACCGGAATCCTGCGGCGGCGTTGACATATAGCCGGCCTTGGTCTGGATACGGTGGCCGAGATTACCTCCTTCGTAAGACTTATCACCGTTGATCGGCAGCTCCACGGAATCGAGCTTGAAGCCGGTGTTGTAGGGGTCGGCCTGGTACTTGACGTCGTCGAAGACGAAGAACTCGGGCTCGGCACCCACATACACCGTGTCGGCGATTCCAATCGACCGCACGTAATTCTCAGCCTTTTCGGCTATGCCGCGTGGGTCGCGGTTGTAGCGCTCACCCGTGACAGGTTCGAAAATGTTGCAGATGATCGTCAGCGTGGGTACCGAGAGGAACGGGTCCATCTGGGCGGTCGTCGGATCTGGCATAAGGGCCATGTCGGACTCGTTGATCGCCTTCCAGCCGCCAAAGGACGAACCGTCTATCATGAAACCTTTAGTCATTATGTCCGAGTCGATTATTGCGACGTCGTATGTCATGTGCTTCAACTTGCCGCCCATATCCGTGAAGCGGAAGTCGATTTCTTGGACGTCGTTGTCTTTGATAAGCTTGAGCAGCCTTTTTAGCGGGTCCATGTTTGGTCCTTCGCCGCGTTGATCAAAAGTCAGCTTAACCCGTTGGAGCGGGAGCATTTTCAGTAGGCTCGATGTCGGGACGATTTCTCCTCTTGCCTGTCCACCAATCTTTGCAATTTCGATACCAAACGGAAAACGCTTGTAAAACAGCATGATAACTTTCTGTGACAATATTTATGGCCGACATTGTCGGACAAAACCAAACGATTTTGTCGCTGCCACTTCCGTTCACTTGCTTTCCCTCCTCGGTATGCCCTGGCCTCGCGGAATGCACTTTCGGAATCTCGGGCGGTAATAGGCCCAGTTGTCGAGAATCTGCTTGGCGCGGGCCGAGCCCGTATAGTGCAGATGGTTGGAGATCAGCTGGTAGAGGCGCTCCTCGTCATGGCGCGTCATGTCGCCGGAGACATCGACGCGTCCCTTGTGCATGAGATCACCGCCGTGATGATGCAGCTTCTCCAGCATGTCGTCCTCCTCGGGCACCGGCTCGAGCTCGACCATCGCCATGTTGCAGCGGCTGGCGAAATCGCCGGTTTCATCGAGCACGTAGGCGACACCGCCGGACATGCCGGCCGCGAAGTTGCGGCCCGTGGCGCCGAGCACGACGACGACGCCGCCGGTCATGTATTCGCAGCCGTGGTCGCCGACACCCTCGACGATGGCGATCGCGCCCGAATTGCGCACCGCGAAACGTTCGCCCGCCACACCGCGGAAATAGCACTCGCCCTCGGTCGCACCATAAAGCACGGTGTTGCCGACGATGATCGAGTCCTCGGCCACGATCCTCGAATTCTCCGGCGGCCGGATGATGATCTTGCCGCCTGAAAGGCCCTTGCCGACATAGTCGTTGCCGTCGCCGATCAGGTTGAAAGTGACGCCGCGTGCCAGGAAGGCGCCGAAGCTCTGCCCCGCCGTGCCGCGAAGTGTCACGTTGATCGTGTCTTCCTTCAATCCGCAATGGCCGTAACGCTTGGCGACCTCGCCGGAAAGCATCGCGCCCACCGAACGGTCGACGTTCTTGATGCCGACCTCGAAGGCGACGGGCGTCTTGGCCGTCAGGGCCGGCTGAGCCCGCTCGATCAACACGCGGTCGAGAATGTCGTCGATCGGGTGCTTCTGTCGGCTCGTCCAGAAGGTCTCTTCCTTGGGAGCGTCGACCTTGTGGAAGATGAGGCTGAAATCGAGGCCCTTCGCCTTCCAGTGGTTCAGCATCTCGTCCTTCTCCAGCAGCTCCGAGGCGCCGATGATCTCGTCGAGCCGGGTGAAGCCCAGCGAGGCGAGGATTTCGCGCACTTCGTTGGCGACGAAGAAGAAGTAGTTGATGACGTGCTCCGGCGCGCCCTTGAAGCGCTTGCACAGCGCCGGATCCTGGGTCGCCACGCCCACCGGACAGGTGTTGAGATGGCACTTGCGACACATGATGCAGCCGGCGGCAATCAGCGGCGCGGTGGCAAAGCCGAACTCGTCGGCTCCAAGCAGCGCCCCGATGATAACGTCGCGGCCGGTCTTCAGGCCGCCGTCGACCTGCAGGGCGACGCGCGAGCGCAGCCCGTTCTGCACCAGCGTCCGCTGGGTCTCGGCAAGGCCGATTTCCCAAGGGCTGCCGGCATGTTTGAGCGAGGTCAGCGACGAAGCACCCGTGCCGCCGTCGGAGCCCGAAAGAGTAATATGGTCGGCGCGCGCCTTGGCGACGCCGGCAGCAACCGTACCGACGCCGACTTCAGAGACGAGTTTGACCGAAACATCGGCGGTCGGGTTGACGTTCTTCAGATCGTAGATCAGCTGCGCCAGATCTTCGATTGAATAGATGTCGTGGTGCGGCGGTGGCGAGATCAGGCCGACACCCGGTGTCGAGTGGCGGGTCTTGGCAATGGTCGCATCCACCTTGTCTCCGGGCAGTTGGCCGCCTTCGCCAGGCTTGGCGCCTTGCGCCACCTTGATCTGCAGCACGTCGGCATTGACGAGATATTCGGTGGTGACGCCGAAGCGGCCCGACGCGATCTGCTTGATCGCCGAACGTTCCGGGTTCATCGAACCATCGGCCAGCGGCATGTAGCGGTCGGATTCTTCGCCGCCCTCGCCGGTGTTCGACTTGCCGCCGATCCGGTTCATTGCGATCGCCAGTGTCGTATGCGCCTCTCTGGAAATCGAGCCGTGGGACATCGCCCCCGTCGAGAACCGCTTGACGATATCGGCCGCCGGCTCGACCTCGTCGATCGATACCGGCTTGCGGCCGAGCGCCTCGGCGCTCTTCAGCTTGAAGAGACCGCGGATCGTGTTCATGCGCGCCGAATTGTTCATCATATCGGCGAACTCGCGGTAGCGGTCCTCGGCATTGCCGCGCACGGCCTTCTTAAGGACGACGGCCGCATCCTGCGTCCAGGCGTGGCTTTCACCGCCTATTTGTTGGGTATATTCGCCGCCGATGTCGAGCGTCGTGGCAAGAAGCGGATCGGTACCGAAGGCCGCATTATGGCGGGCGACAGTTTCTGCGGCGATCGCCTCGAGGCCGACGCCTTCGATCATCGTCGCGGTTCCGAAGAAATACTTGTCGATGAACTCCGACTGCAGGCCGATCGCATCGAAGATCTGCGCGCCGCAATAGGACTGGTAGGTCGAGATGCCCATCTTCGACATGACCTTGAGGATGCCTTTGCCGACCACCTTGATGTAGCGGCAGACGACTTCGGAAGCATCCATTTCCCTCGGGAATTCGCCCTTGGCATGCATGTCGAGCAGCGTGTCGAAGGCAAGATACGGGTTGATCGCCTCGGCACCGTAGCCGGCGAGCAGGCAGAAATGATGAGCCTCTCGCGGCTCTCCGGTCTCGACGACGAGACCGACCGAGGTGCGCAGCCCTTTGCGGATCAGATGGTGATGCACGGCGGCTGTGGCGAGCAATGCGGGAACGGCGATCCGGTCCGGCCCGATCTGGCGGTCGGAGAGCACGATGATGTTGTAGCCGCCCTTGACGGCCGCTTCCGCGCGCTCGCAGAGCCGGTCGAGCATTTCGGGCATGCCTTCGGCGCCACGCTCGATATCATAGGTGAAATCGAGCGTCTTGGTGTCGAAACGGCCGGTCGAGCGGATCTTTTCAAGATCGCCATTGGTCAAGATCGGCTGACGAACCTTGAGCCACTTGGCGTTTGCCGCCCCCTCATGGTCGAGAATGTTCGGCCGCGGCCCGATGAAGGAATCCAGGCTCATGACCAGTTCCTCGCGGATCGGGTCGATCGGCGGATTGGTCACCTGCGCGAATCTCTGCTTGAAATAGGTGTAGAGCAGCTTCGGCTTTTGCGACATCGCCGAGATGGGCGTATCCATGCCCATCGAACCGAGAGCCTCTTCGCCGTCAATGACCATTGGCTTCAAGACCATCGCCAGGTCCTCCTCAGTGTAGCCGAAGGCCTGCTGGCGGTCGAGCAGCGACACGTCGCGGCGCAGCGCCCTCGGTTCCACCGGCTTCAGGTCTTCGAGGATGAGCTGGGTGCGGTTGAGCCAGCTGCGATAGGGATGCGCCGTCGCCAGTTGCGACTTCACCTCGTCGTCGGAGATGATGCGGCCTTCTTCCATGTCGATCAGCAGCATTTTGCCCGGCTGCAGGCGCCACTTCTGGATGATCTTCTCTTCCGGAACCGGCAGCACGCCGGCTTCGGACGCCATGATGACGCGGTCGTCATCGGTGACGAGGTAGCGCGCCGGCCGCAGGCCGTTGCGGTCGAGCATGGCGCCGATCTGCTTGCCGTCGGTGAAGGCGATGGCAGTCGGTCCGTCCCATGGTTCCATCAGCGCCGCATGATATTCGTAGAAGGCCTTGCGTTCGGCGGCCATCGGCTGGTTGCCGGCCCAGGGTTCCGGAATCAGCATCATCATCGCATGCGCCATCGAACAACCGCCGCGCACCAGGAATTCGAGTGTGTCGTTGAGAGAGGCGGTGTCCGACTGCCCCTTTTCGAAGATCGGCCAGAGCTTGGAGATGTCCTCACCGAACAGCGGCGAGGAGACCGACGCCTGGCGGCGCGCCGCCATCCAGTTGACGTTGCCGCTCAGAGTGTTGATCTCGCCGTTATGGGCGACCATGCTGTAGGGATGCGCGAGCTTCCACGATGGTAAGCTGTTGGTCGAGAAGCGCTGGTGGACCAGGGCGACCGCGCTTTCGAAACGCGGATCCGACAGGTCCTTGTAATAGACGCCGACCTGATCGGCCAGGAACATGCCCTTGTAGACCACCGTCGCCGACGACAGCGATGCCAGATAGAAATTGCTCTCCTCGCCGTCGCACTCGTCATAGATGCGGTTGGAGATCACCTTGCCCAGCTTGAACAGCCGGCGCTCGAACTCGTCGTTGTTTTCGGCATCCTCGCCGGCGCCGATGAAGACCTGCACATGAAACGGCTCGGTTGCGGCAATGGCCGGCGCCTTGGAGAGCGAGGAATTGTCGACCGGCACGTCGCGGAAGCCGATGAAGACCTGACCTTCCTCGGTGATGACGTCCTTGATCACCTTCTTGAAGTGCTCGATCTGCTTTTCATCGCGCGGCATGAAGATATGGCCGACGCCATATTCGCCGACCGGCGGCAGGGTGATGCCCCGCTCGGCCATCTTCTCGCGGAAGAAACGGTTCGGGATCTGCACCAGGATGCCAGCGCCGTCACCCACCAGCGGATCGGCGCCGACGGCGCCGCGATGCATTAGTCTCTTGAGCATGCCCAGCCCATCCATGACGATCTGGTGCGACTTCTGGCCCTTGATATGCACGACGAAGCCGAAACCGCAGGCATCCTGCTCGTTGCGTGGCTCGTAGAGGCCTTGGGCACGAGGCTTGACCGCATTGGCAGCAATCTTCTTGGCTGTCGGACTTGAGCCGAATGTTGGCATTACCTTAGGCCCCTCTTGTGTTTCTCCTCCCCACCAGCGATGTTGGCGAGGAATATCAGCGGCAATCTCCCGTCGACGGACTGATGACACGCCTCAGCAAGATCAACATTATTGATTTAACGGTCCGGCGCCGGCTGGCGCTGCCCACGCAAATCTCCTTTCCTAAATTCTGTATTTATCATCTCGAGTGCAGTCCGAAACCTACAGGATCGGGTAGGACGCATCCGCTTGTGGCGCACGAAAGCGCCCAATACCGCTAAGAGCCTTGCCGCAGGCCAACCGCTGCCACATGCAGACGAGATGGCTCGCACCCAGTAAACGTTCCCTCCCACAAGCGGCGTAGGCAATGGCGAAGACGCACTGGTGTGCAGGCGGCACAGCTTTGGAATCGCTCCTTCTAAAAGTCACGGTGCGGTCCGCTCTGAATGTCATGGACGTACTCTGTCTGCCGCCACTAGAAGCTTGCACTTTGAGGCGCCGCGGGGAGGCTGACCGAGATCGGTCGTCAGGCGGGCGCCGCCAGGGTGGCCGAAGAGGGAAATGGGGGAACCGGCACCGTTCGTAGGCTTTAGCTTCCGTGATGGTGATTAACGAGAGCGTCATCAACGATTCCCTCTGTTATGAGTCACATCAATGCAAATTTCGCTCCCGCATCAGCCGCTCGCGGGAGGAGCCCAACCTATTCGTCGTCTGTCCGAAATGGTGTGATTGACCAAGTGACTTCGTCAACGGCCCGCTGGAGGATCTCCTGCGTCAAAGCGAGGCTGGGTGACGCGGCGATGACATGTCCAAGAGTATCTGTATAGTCGCCTCTCCTGATGATCCGGGCGTTAGGTTTTACATGGAACTTCACATCGGCGACACCCTGAATAGAAGCCGCCCGGGCGCCGCCACTAATCCAATCTAAGGTCCCATCGCTATCAGGAACTAGATGCCGTACAATTGCAGTGCGCGAATGCCTGCTGCGCAAATCCCATTCCTGGCCGATAGCAACCTTTATATGCTCGCGTATGAGGTCGATACCGCAGGAGAGCTGAACCAGCCGAGGACTGGCGCCACCGGCAAGACGCGGATTGACTTCAATCACTACGGGCCCCTGCTTTGTCCATCGGAATTCAACGTTTGTCGGTCCCCAGCCAAGCCCGAGACCTTCCAAACAGCGCCGGGACAGATCGACCACGCGATTATATTCCTCATCAGTCACAGGGGCCGGAAAGACAGTCTCATGGAAGACGAAGTTCGGCGGGGGGCCGAATTCAGAAGCACCGATTGCAACGACTTCACTCCCCATTAAGTTAGCACTGAAAAAAGTTCCCATTGCGAACTCTTCGACTAGTATCCTCGGCCTGGACCGCCAAGTGTGTTCCCCGCCCAGCAGATAGCTCGTATGAGCGGCCAATTCGGCGACATCGCGGCACAATCGAACGCCACTGCTGCCGCTTCCTTCAGCTGGCTTTAGAACTACAGGTAGGCCGATCTCTGCGGCTGCGTATTCTACCTCCTTTGCATCCATTGCTAAGCGATAAGCGGGCATTGGAATGCCTGCCTTTTTGAGCAACTGACGTTGATTGAATTTGTCGTTGCATCGATCGATCGAAGCAGGGTCCGGCCCCGGCAGACGGAAATGCCGGCAGAGTTCGCTGACTGTCACATAAATCGACTCGTCAAGTCCCGAAAAGCCAGTTATGCCAGCGATTTCATGGGTTGAACGCAGTAGTGAACATTCATGAAGCAGAGCCTGGACATTGTCCGTGGCGACTGGGATGACCTCAGTGCCTTCCTCCTCGAGATATGCATACTGAGCTGGGTCGGCAGAAAGCGTGATTGGGTAAAGACCCAAACGCCGGGCTTCTTTCACGTACAGGTGGCCAATAGTTCTATGGCCCTCAACCAGAATTAGCGCTCTTTTGGCCAATGGCGTTGACCTCCATGGTTTCGATAACACCCTATGTACAGGCTCTGGCGAGTATCGAAGCCTACGAGGTAGGAACGTGCCAGGCCATGCTAAAGTAGTGCTCGCTATAGCTCCAGGAGTCCGAATCGTGTTGCCGTCGCAACGGCGGCCGTTCTGGTTCGAACATCCAATTTTCGTAGGCAGTTCTTCACATGAAAAGCGACCGTATTTTCAGAAATCCCCATGATCACGGCCATTTCCCACGATGTCTTTCCTTGCGCTATCCACAGGAGACATTCTTTCTCGCGTGGAGAGAGGCTAGGAACACACTCCATGCCACCCTTATCCATCTCGATTCGTTCCTCCGATTGAGGGACGCCATAGAAAGTGCCTGTTGACGTCGCCGCTTCTTTCGTTGCGAATATCGTGCCAACAGCGTCGAACGAGCCTCAGACGAATTTGCCATTTACTTTTCAACTGGTTACGGCATAAAAGCATGGAGGCAGGCCAACAGCGTCGTGTTTTGAAGTAGACAAACTCTACAGCAGGCCCACCTCGCGGCATGGTTTGGCCCGGTGCCCAGTCAATTATTCGGCGGGAGGAAAGCCCGATCCTTCTGGGCCACAAGCAAGCAGGCAACAATTGCGTTCGCCGACTGATAAACCATGGGATAAGGTCATGCTTGATGACCTCGACCCCCTAAGGATTGCCTTGGTCTTGATAGATGCCTTTACGACCGGGAACGCACATCAATAAGGTGACTGTCGCTTTGGGGGCAAACCGAGCGCCGAGCGCGGCCACGTACCACAGACAAATTAGCGGTTGTCAGTCTCCAAAGTGGACGAAATCATTTGCAGCACTTGGTCTCGCGTCATCCAAAGAAGCCAATCATCATCATCGATGCCCTCGGCATCCAGGCGCAGGACCGACCCATGCTGCTCTCGGTTCACGTAACCAGAACGACCAAGGACCCCTTTTGCCACATACCAGTCGGCAACCAGCGAATAAATGAAATCAGGCGCCCATTTAGCCCATGCCAATCCGAATGCGATGTGACCAATATAACTCATGAGCCCGCGGCCCCTAAAGTCTTCCCGCAGCCACAGGTCGCCACGATATGCGACAACGCCGGTTATTCCTCGAGCGCTCGGAGCATAGCAGCGACATGAGGAGTCCTGTCCCGCTTTCAAGTCAGGATCCTTGAAGCAGGATTTTAGCGACTCGAGGTGCTCTGCAAGGTTCGTGTCAAGTAGATCGTCGACGCGCATTGCTTGGACATGTGCCACGGTTCCTTCCCTGTCTCGCCCGACAATCCAAAAAGCCTTCCCAGGTAAAAGATCGGAACAGTCTGGACGGAAGTTTGGATACGTGGGCCGCTTTCCGGGAAGTTTGCTAGTGATCCCCACATATTCCTCAAAGTCTTCGCCCATCGTAATGCTGAGACCGGATCGGCGTGCCAACTCGTTTGTTGCGCAGATATATTTTGATACATCGAGCGTCGTCACGTTTCCGTGCATGTCACTCTCCTATTCCACCAGGGTTTGCGGCGGAGATCGCTAGAGGGCATTTCGTCCAACAGATGAGTCGTCTGTTTGGTTACCCCGCTGGCATTGCGGCGTAATCGGACACGCATGCCGCCGCCGTCTACGGCCTATACTCACCGGCAGTCCAATCTCCGCTGCGTTGTCTACCTTCTTTGCAGCCAACGGCGAATATATTCGAGCTTCGCTACTTGGGAGATTGGCAACGGTCATCTGGTGAGCAATATAAAAGCCAACAGCTTCGCTCATCGTTACCTCCTGAATTTGAGTGAAGCACAAGCGGTTTTCGACTAAGCCACGAGTTGGAGCTCTTCATCCACCGTGGCGAGATGCAGGGCCTTCCTGGGCCTTTACGTTCAACATTAGGGTTGCGAGGCGCCGCCGCCGGCGATGAGCATCTTCTGCTTCAAGTCCGCCACTCAGTAACATCAGTTTCCGCGACCGTACGCCAACGCGTTTTCGAAGGAAGTTCATGTCCCGCTGACCCTGCATTGAGCCTCTGTCCTATTTTCGGCTTTTAGAGTCAGACGCTCGCGTGGACAGACAGGTCCAGAATGTCCAGACCACGTTGAAGCGTTTGCGCATCGATCGTCAGAGGTGGAAGAAACTTGATAACTTGGTCCTCTGCACCGCATCTCTCTACCACAAGCCCCTCATCAAAGGCTTTGCGAACGACCCTTTCGGCCAGGTTGCCTGTAGCGCAGTCGAGCGCCAGCATCAGGCCTCTTCCGCGGACGGATAGATTGTGATTTTGAGTGCTTTGCGCGATCTGCCGCAGGCGCTCGCTCATGATGCTTCCTTTTTCCATGACATCGTCAGACAGATTTTCATTCGCCCAGAACTTCCTCAAAGCGCGCGTCGCTGTCACGAGCGCAAGGTTGTTGCCTCGGAACGTCCCGATGTGCTCTGCCGGCTGCCATACGTCCAACTCGGGCTTGAGCAGCAAAAGGGACAGCGGCAGCCCAATGCCACTCAGCGACTTCGATAGAACGATTATGTCGGGCGATATACCGGCGAACTCAAAGCTGAAGAAACTGCCCGTTCTTCCACATCCTGCTTGAATGTCATCAACGATGAGGAGAATGTCGTTCTTTCTGCAAAGTCGCTCAACCGACCGCAGCCACTTCTCGCCCGCGACGTTTATGCCCCCCTCGCCTTGAACGGTTTCCAAAATGATGGCTGCTGGCAGATCTATGCCACTGCTTGCATCCGAAAGCACTTTGTCCAGGTACTCCGACGTGTCTCTTTCAGGCCCGAAGTAGCCGTCATAGGGCATAAATACGGCGCCGGCTGGAGGAAGGCCTGCCGCATCGCGGTAGTAACGATTACCCGTCACCGCAAGCGCGCCCAGGCTCACTCCATGAAAGCCGTTGGTGAATGAAATTATGTTATGCCGTCCAGTGACTTTGCGTGCGAGCTTTAAAGCAGCCTCCACGGCATTGGCGCCGGTCGGACCGGGAAACTGAAATTTATATTTCAAACCACGTGGGCGCAAAATTGTCGCATCAAAACACTCCATAAACTCTCGTTTGGCTGACGTAGCCATGTCCAATCCATGGATTATTCCACTCGATTTCGCGTATTCCACCATGGCATTTATCAACCCGGGATCGTTGTGACCGTAGTTGAGAGCGCCCGCGCCGCAGAGAAAGTCGATGTATTTGCAACCCTTCTCGTCCTCGAGAATGGCTCCGCGGGCGCTCCTAAATACAGTAGGAAAGGATCGCGAATACGACCTGACGTTCGATTCGAGGTTTTCGAAAAGATAAAGCGAGTTGGAGTTGTTGTCAGCGAACACGATCTTACTCCTTTTGACCGCTGCAATTTCGGTCTCGTGTCACAGCCAAGTTTCAATATTCCGGCTTGGCTCAACGGTTATGACCTGGCAACTTTCGTTGTCCGGTCCATTTCTTTCAAGTTTCGTGCCAGTTTGCTTCTTTGTAGTCGACGCATATTAATCTCTGCTATGTCAGCTATTTAGACGCCCAAATACGGGACTGAGAGAAGCAGGCATGTCGCTGAGCCCGCAAATTGTCGTGACAATGTCGTACATCGTGTCTCCTATGCACGGTTGACCGCTTGTGGCGCGCGGAACTCATGTGCGAGTCGTTTATCTTTTTGCTGTGATCACTTTGAATCGGCAAAGGAGGGGTTGACCGAAGCATTCAGTCGATGTTTATCGATCGCGGTTCGTCGCCTGCACAGAAGTGACCACGGCTTGCCTTTGCCAGCCTCTACAATCTGTCAAAACTATCGGCGTGGTGGCCTCTTCTCGGTCACCGAATGTCGAAACTTCTTATGAGGCTGAATAAATGCGACACGCTTTAGTGTCTTCAGCAATCGCGCTAGCTGCTTCAGTTCGTCTTGGATGGGCAACCCCTTTACCAAAGTCACAGTCATTTCGAACAACTCCACTGCCACGACGTTGTTGCCGATCTCATGGAAGAAGTAGGCCATGGCCTGATAATATTCGGCTCTTGAGTGGGCATTTTCCCACTGGCACAGTGTCAGGATGTGCTCGGAGAGCGCCTTGCCCATCGATAAGCGTTCACCAAATGGAAATCGCGAGTAGTCATGCGATGAGTCAAAGAGTTGATGCATCGCTCCAAGAAGCCAGTCTTTTGAGTCCTTCTCAATTGCAAGGCGGACAAATTTGCGTAGCATCAGGCAGCCGGCCTCCATGTCTTGCAATTCGTCAATCAACATGTCTGCATATAACTGGAATAGGTAGAGGCTGTCCGGCATAACACTGATGCCATCTTCTAGTAACGAAAGTGCCGTCTTCCAATCCTTCGCCTCTATCGCGGCCCAGATGAGACCGATCAATGATTGTTCAGCGACATCCATCTCGTTCTCCGTCGTCAGATCGTTCGCTTCCTCGCTGGTGCGCCAGCTGCGTCAAAATGAGGGAACTTTGCCGTTAGCCACATGTACAGGTGGGTGAGCTCTAGCCGTCAGCCGTCGCAGCTTCCTCATCTGTTGCAACGCCTATGATGACCTCGAGCCCATGTTCTGTATTTCTCCTGCACTTGCGCCAGGCGGGGCCGTGCCGGTATGCAGGACCGTATGGCGTCTCAAAAACCGAGGATGTATATTTTGCCGGGCTGGAGGGCCGAGATAAGATTGCCACGCAGCCAGTCCTGCGCTTTAATCGACGGAGAGCTGAAGAGCCAGTATGCAATAGCCATATCTGCACTCCACTGTGTTTCAGAACCAACATCGGCGGAAAGATCGATCAATGGGATGCCTTCGGTTGGCCCTCAGCTTGCGCCTATACCGCGTGGGCTTGAGTTAGCTTCCGCCAAGCACTTTCAGCACAACGTCATCGAGGTCCATCGGGTCGATAGAGGCGACCTTCCCGCCGCGGTCGAGAATGAAAGAGGCCGGAGCCCCAAAATCCGTCGGATCCATCCAGAGCCTGAGAATCTCTCCTGTGAAATCGACTGCTACTCTGAAATTCACATTTGGGCAGTTTTGGTTCAGCCACGCATTCACATAGACTCGACCCTCAGCCGCCGATGCAGAGCTTTTATATACGACGCCAATAACCTCAAGACCTTTCTCGCGGTAGTTCTCCTGCAGCTGTACGAGATAGGGCACTATTTCAACACAACTTCCGCAGGTGGTTGTCAGAAACACGAAGATGTAAACTTTGCCGGGCTGAAAGGTGTCGAGAGGCCCGCCACGAACCCAGTGTAGATCACTGATTGAGGGAGCTGGATCTCCTATCCTAAGGTCAGTCATGCTTTGTGTTCCTTCACATGTTCAAACCAACGCGGCTATTCCGCAACGCGGATGTGTCGGCCGTTCCGCCGCCTCGCAATAGCTTTCAAGATTCGTGCCAAGCAGGCCGATTGAGCTGGCGAACAATAATTTGCAACCATTCCAGCGATGTGGCCGTTACAATACGGGATTGAGAACATGAACGCCTGTCACGTAACCGACAAAGGTAGCGACAATGCCGCGACTTGTGACGTACCCCAAATAATTAGGCCATTTAGAATTTGCCAATTACGATCTCTGACGGGGGAAGTAAGGTACTCGACGTAGGCCTCGAAAATTACGGGGCTGGTGATTGAAGAAAAGCAAGCCACTTGGAAGGATGGATGACACGCTGAAGCCCATTCGAACAGATCCGTGCTCAATAGGACCGCGCCACACGACGTGTTGTCAGAAAGTGGTGCCTCTTCGTCATCTAATTGTCATGATTGCGTGTGGAGGGGCAAGAGCTTCGTTGACGTCACTGCCACTATCATGATGGACAGCAGAGCAGGACGTTTACCCTTTGTGGGCACCAGACGCCGCGTCAGTCACGTCATCCTGATCAAGTGCGTCGCTCGGTCGAAGCGAGGCATGATCATCATCAATATCCACCGAAGACAACTCATGCGGGAAGCGATCAGAATCCGTTACGGCCGGTCTGGTGATTGGATATAGGCTGTTCGAACAATAGCCCTAGAAGCTAAATATGGATAAATGAGACATCCTGTCAATTGGGGCGGATCTTGCACAAAGGGCCACCACCACTCACCAGCCCTTCAGCGTGTGACAATTAAATTACGACATTGGCATCACCTTTGTCGGCTATGTGACAGGAGTTCTCTTCCTCAAGCCCGCACTTTCGCGCCCACATAACTGGAATCGCAGCAAATTGTTGTTCGTCAGCTCAATCGGCCTGCTTGGCACGAATCTTGAGAGCTATTGCGAGGCAGCGGAACGGCCGCAGCATCCGCGTTGCAGGATAACCAAATTGCTTCGAACACATGAAGGAACGCCAAGCATGGCAGCTCTGCGTCAGATCGCATTCTATGGAAAAGGCGGAATTGGCAAGTCCACTACGTCCCAAAACACGCTGGCCGCCCTTGTAGACCATGGCCAGAAGATCCTCATCGTCGGCTGTGATCCCAAGGCTGATTCTACGCGCCTGATCTTGAACTCGAAGGCCCAAGATACGGTCCTCGATCTCGCAGCAACGAGAGGTTCGGTTGAAGACCTTGAACTCGAAGACGTGCTCAAGGTCGGCTATAAAGGGATCAAATGCGTGGAGTCTGGCGGTCCGGAGCCAGGCGTCGGTTGCGCAGGACGCGGCGTTATCACCTCGATCAACTTTCTCGAAGAGAACGGCGCCTACAACGATGTCGACTACGTGTCCTATGACGTGCTCGGTGACGTTGTGTGCGGCGGCTTCGCGATGCCGATCCGTGAAAACAAAGCTCAGGAAATCTACATCGTCATGTCCGGCGAAATGATGGCACTCTATGCCGCCAACAATATCGCCAGAGGCATCCTGAAATATGCTGCAGGCGGCAGCGTGCGCCTGGGTGGCCTCATTTGTAACGAGCGTCAGACCGACCGCGAAATCGACCTCGCCGAAGCACTGGCTGCCAAACTCAATTCCAAACTCATCCATTTCGTGCCACGCGACAACATTGTCCAACACGCCGAGCTTAGAAAGATGACGGTGATCCAATATGCGCCGGACTCTCAGCAAGCGGCCGAGTACCGGACACTTGCCCAAAGAATACATGACAATTCTGGCAAAGGCACCATCCCGACCCCCATCACCATGGAAGAACTTGAAGACATGCTTCTTGATTTCGGGATCATGAAGACCGACGAGCAGATGCTTGCCGAACTTCAAGCCAGGGATGCCAAGTTGAAAGCTGCCCAGTGATCTCACTGGCGCGAGCGCGCAAAAGCGGCAGCCATCCCGTGAGGGATGGTTTCGCCAATGAGCCTTCATCCGGATTTTCCAAGGGGTTGGGTCAATGACCTTCAAATACGCCAATGACAGTGATTTACATGCGAAGCTTATAGCGGATGTGCTGTCGCAATATCCGGACAAAGCAGCAAAGCGCCGCAGTAAGCATCTTAGCGTTGCAACGAGCGAAAAGAACGCAAACGCGACCAGCGAATGCGAGGTAAAGTCGAACATAAAGTCTGTTCCAGGCGTGATGACGATCCGCGGCTGCGCTTACGCCGGTTCGAAAGGTGTCGTCTGGGGACCAATCAAGGATATGGTTCACATTTCACACGGGCCTGTGGGCTGCGGTCAATATTCCTGGTCGCAACGTCGCAACTATTACGTCGGTCTGACAGGCATCGACACGTTCGTGACTATGCAATTTACATCCGATTTCCAGGAAAAGGATATCGTTTTCGGTGGTGACAAGAAACTGGAAAAGGTCATCGATGAGATCGCTGACCTTTTCCCGCTAAGCAATGGCGTCACCCTGCAATCAGAATGTCCGATCGGTCTGATTGGCGACGATATTGAGGCCGTAGCGCGAAAAAAGGCCAAAGAACACGCGACGACCGTTGTTCCGGTACGCTGCGAAGGGTTCCGTGGCGTGTCGCAATCGCTTGGCCACCACATCGCCAACGACGCAATTCGAGATTGGGTCTTCGACAAGAAAGACATACAATTCGCGTCAGGTCCCAACGACGTAAATGTGATTGGCGACTATAACATTGGCGGGGATGCATGGGCCTCACGCATCCTGCTCGAGGAAATCGGATTGCGCGTGGTCGGCAACTGGTCGGGAGATGCCACTCTCGCAGAAGTGGAGCGCGCGCCGAGAGCGACGCTCAACCTCATTCACTGCTATCGGTCGATGAATTACATCTCCAGGCATATGGAGGAAAAATACGGCATTCCTTGGATGGAGTATAATTTCTTCGGTCCGTCCCAGATTGATGCCTCGCTCCGCAACATAGCCAAGCATTTTGGGCCGGAAATCGAAGAAAAAACCGAAAAGGTGATAGCCAGATACCAGCCATTCGTCTCAAACGTAATCAACAAATACTCGCCGCGCCTCTCTGGCAAAAGGGTAATGCTCTACGTTGGCGGATTGCGTCCTCGTCACGTCGTCACCGCCTATGAGGACCTCGGTATGGAAATCGTAGGAACAGGCTACGAATTCGGTCACGGCGACGACTATCAGCGCACCGGCCATTACGTAAAAGAAGGCACGCTGATCTACGACGATGTGACTGGCTATGAACTAGAGAAATTCATTGAGGGAATTCGGCCCGATCTCGTCGGGTCCGGCGTTAAAGAAAAATACCCGGTGCAGAAAATGGGCATTCCATTCCGCCAGATGCACTCCTGGGACTATTCTGGTCCTTATCACGGTTATGACGGCTTCGCGATTTTCGCCCGGGACATGGATATGGCAATCAATAATCCAGTTTGGGCTCTTTACGACGCTCCCTGGAAGGACCCCGCTTGGGCGGCGGATGCTGGGTGAGAACGTAACGATTCGCGCGGAAACGCGCGCAAGGCCTTAAGCGACGAAGGTTTCTGCACCGCCTTTGAGCCGCGGTCAGAACGAAAGAGGTGACCCTATGCCGCAATCAGCTGAGAAAACTCTCGACCACGCACCCCTATTCTGCGAGCCGGAATACAGGCAGATGTTGGCCAAAAAAAAGCTGAAATTCGAATGCCCACACCCGGACCAGGTCGTCTCTGACCAACGTGAATTCACGAAGACCTGGGAATATCGCGAAAAAAACTTGGCCCGCCAAGCTCTTGTGGTTAATCCAGCCAAAGCCTGCCAGCCACTCGGCGCGGTTTTTGCAGCGGCGGGATTCGAGCGAACGATGTCGTTCGTCCATGGCAGCCAAGGTTGTGTAGCCTACTACAGATCGCACCTATCTCGCCATTTCAAAGAGCCGTCATCGGTGGTCTCGTCATCGATGACGGAAGACGCGGCTGTATTTGGCGGCTTGAAAAATATGGTCGACGGTCTCGCCAACACCTACAAGCTCTATAACCCGAAGATGATCGCGGTGTCGACCACCTGTATGGCAGAGGTCATCGGAGATGACCTGCATGGTTTTATCGAAAACGCCAAAAGTGAAGGTTCGGTCCCGCGCGATTTCGATGTCCCCTTCGCCCACACACCAGCCTTTGTCGGCAGCCATGTCGATGGCTACGACAGCATGGTAAAAGGTGTGCTGGAGAATTTCTGGAAGGGCGCCGCGCGAAGTGAAGCCACCGCTTCTATCAACATCATTCCTGGATTTGATGGCTTCTGCGTTGGGAACAATCGCGAATTAAAACGCCTGCTTGACTTGATGCAAGTGACTTACCTGTTCATCCAGGATGCATCAGATCAGTTCGATACGCCTTCCGATGGCGAATTTCGGATGTATGACGGCGGGACCAAAATTAATGACGTGAAGGCGGCGTTGAACGCGGAGTGGACATTGTCCCTGCAGCATTACAACACTCGCAAGACGCTGGACTATTGCAGAGACGTTGGACAAGTGGCTACCTCCTTCCACTACCCTCTCGGCGTCCAAGCTACCGACGAACTTCTGATGGTGATATCGGAGATTTCCAGGAGAGAAATTCCCGAGGCGATCCGCCTGGAGCGCGGCCGACTCATCGATGCGATGGCGGACAGCCAAGCTTGGCTATACGGAAAAAAATACGCGATCTACGGCGATCCAGATTTCGTTTATGCGATGGCACGCTTCATCATGGAGACCGGCGGCGAGCCAACCCACTGCCTCGCCACAAATGGCACCTCGGCTTGGGAGGACGAGATGAAGGAACTCCTCGCATCCTCGCCCTTCGGGAAGAATGCACAGGTTTGGCCAGGCAAAGATCTCTGGGCACTGCGCTCGCTACTTTTCACCGAGCCGGTGGATCTCCTGATCGGAAATTCTTATGGGAAGTATCTCGAACGGGACACCGGTACCCCACTGGTTCGGCTGATGTTTCCAATTTTCGACCGGCACCATCATCATCGATTCCCCCTCATGGGCTACCAGGGCGGACTGCGTCTTTTAACGGCGATCCTCGACAAGATCTTCGACAACCTCGATCGCGAAACAATGCACGCGGGTGTGACGGACTATTCGTATGACCTCACTCGCTAAGAGCGGCGGTCTCCCAAACGGCCTATCTCTAAACCCAGCATGAAGGCAGACGAATGGCCTCGCTCAACGCCAAAATCAAAGATGCCTTCCATGAGCTCGCGAGCGAGAGGAGCGGCAGCAAGGACCCTAAGGCACGCCGAAGGAATTGCGCGAGGCCAATGGCCCCGGGAACGGCCGTCGGCGGTTGCGCTTTCGACGGCGCCAAGATCGCACTGCAGCCGATCACCGATGTCGCACATCTGATTCACGGACCGCTCGCCTGCGAGGGAAATTCCTGGGACAACCGCGGCGCTGCCTCGTCAGGTCCAACACTTTGGCGCACGAGCTTCACGACTGATCTTACGGAAATCGACATTGTGATGGGACACAGCGAACAGAAGCTCTTTAGAGCGATCCGGGAAATCAAGGAGGGGTATGCGCCCGCGGCAATCTTCGTCTATTCAACCTGCGTTACGGCGATGATCGGTGACGACATCGAGGTTGTTTGCAAGCGAGCGGCGGACGAATTTGCCTTACCGGTGGTGCCGGTCAATGCGCCAGGCTTTGTCGGATCTAAGAACCTCGGCAACAAGCTAGCGGGCGAGGCGCTACTCAAGCATGTCATTGGTACCGTGGAGCCCGATGAACCCGGCCTTTGCGACATCAACATACTTGGCGAATTTAACCTCTCGGGTGAGTTCTGGCTGGTGAAGCCGCTCTTGGATAAGCTTGGCATCCGCGTCCACGCCTGTATCCCCGGAGACGCGCGATACCTGCAAGTCGCCTCCGCCCACCGTTCACGCGCAGCGATGACGGTGTGTTCGACAGCGTTCGTTGCTTTGGCACGTAAGATGCAGGAACGCTGGGACATTCCATTTTTCGAGGGCTCCTTTTATGGCATTTCCGGCACCTCGGAGGCGCTCCGGCGGATCGCGGATCTGCTTGTAAAGAAGGGTGCCGACCCCTCGCTTTTGCACCGCACGGAAATCCTTGTAGCGGAAGAAGAGGAAAAGGTGTGGGCGAGGCTGGAACCCTACCGACCTCGCCTCGAGGGCAAGCGCGTGCTTCTAAATACAGGCGGCGTGAAATCCTGGTCGCTCGTCCATGCCCTGATGGAGATCGGCATCGAGATCGTCGGTACATCAGTCAAGAAATCGACACTCGAAGATAAAGAGCGAGTCAAACAGACCCTGAAGGAGGAGAACCTCCTATTCGAGTCAATGTCGCCGCGCGAGCTTTTCTCGCTTCTACTCGAGAGAAAGGCTGACATCATGCTTTCGGGCGGACGCACCCAGTATATAGCTTTAAAGGCTAAACTACCTTGGCTCGACATTAACCAGGAGCGTCATCACGCTTACGCTGGCTATGAGGGAATGGTGCAACTTGCTCGACAAATTGACCTGGCAATCCACAATCCGATGTGGCCGCAGGTGCGCGCGCCGGCGCCATGGGAGCCGGCCGTGGTCGTTGAAAAGCGAGCGAAAAGAGAAGCGTAAGCGCGTCGAACCAAAACCGCGAGATCACTCGCAAAGAATGTTGAGGTCGTACTATGGCACGCGTCGTATCTCAAACCAAGTCGGCGGCGGTCAACCCCCTGAAGTCGTCGCAGCCGCTTGGTGCTGCCTTCGCCTTTCTGGGCATTGACGGCGCAATACCTCTGCTCCACGGCAGCCAGGGATGTACGAGCTTCGCGCTCGCACTGCTCGTGAGGCATTTCAATGAAGCGATCCTGCTGCAAACGACGGCGATGAACGAAGTCGCGACAATCGTCGGCGGCCCGGATCGTCTCGAAGAGGCAATTCTCAACCTCAAAACCCGCACAAGGCCCCGACTGATCGGAATATGCACGACCGCATCGGTCGAGGCCCGCGACGAGGATGTCGCCGGTGACGTCGAAAACATCAAACGCAGGCGGGCGATAGAACTTATCGGGACCGAAGTGGTCGTCGCCAACACGCCGGACTTTGATGGCGCCATAGAGGAGGGTTGGTCTAAAGCTGTTGCCGCCATGATCGAGGCAATAACACGACCTGACAAGCAGTATCGTGACCCGGGGAAGATCGTTATCTTGCCTGGCTGCAACTTAACAGTTGCTGATATTGAACATTTGCGCGAGACGGCCGTAAGCTTCGGACTCGATCCGGTTATCCTGCCCGATGTATCAGGTGCGCTCGACGGGTCCATCCCTGAAGAATGGATGCCGACCACGTATGGCGGCACGAAAGTTAAGGAAATCCGCGATCTCGGTACGGCGATGCAGTGTATCGCAATCGGTGAGCATATGCGGCGACCGGCTGAAGCGCTGCAGAGACTGACCGGCGTCCCGTACGTGCTGTTTAGATCGCTAACGGGCCTAGAGAACGTCGATCGCTTTATTCGCGTGCTTGCCGCTCTGTCACGGAAACAGGCGCCGCTCAACGTCCGCCGCAATCGAATGCAGCTGCAGGATGCGATGCTCGACGGACATTTCCATATGGCAGGCAAGAAGATCGCAATCGCCTCCGAGCCGGATCAGCTTTTCCAGTTCTCCAATCTTTTTACTGCCATGGGTGCGGAAATTGCGGCCGCGGTCACTACGACCGGTACTTCGAAGGCACTCGAGATGGTACCGGCGAAGACCGTCAAAGTCGGTGATCTCAGTGATCTGGAAAGTCTCGCCGCAACGGCCGATCTTATCGCCACACACTCGCACGGCCGAGAAGCTGCCAAACGGCTCGGCGTTCCGCTGATGCGGGTGGGTTTCCCAATGTTCGACCGCGTCGGCAGCCAGCACAAGCTTACAATATTATACCGGGGAACCCGCGATGTGATCTTTGACCTCGCAAACATCATTCAGGCCAACCACCCTCCGAACCCACGGTCCAGTTGACCCAACCGACAGGCGGGAATCGCAAATGAGATCAATTCGTCTCTTCAATGGGAGACTCCAGCAACAGCGGCCGAAACTGCCGGCAGGCGCTCTGCGAATTGCGATCGTCGCGCAAGATATGAAGGGACTGACAGCGCGGTTTGCATCGGCCAGACTATTTTCCATCTGCGACAAGACAAGCGACACGTGGACCTTCGTGAAGCGTCAGGGGTCGAGAATATCTCCGAAAAGATCGAAAGACATAGAAGCGAAGGTGAGGACTGCGCTGGGCAAAAATCGCGGCGTTAGACAGCTGCCAACTCGCGTTTGTCTGGCAATCGGCGGGTCTTCGGCGGTCACATTTGTCATCGGCAGAACTCGCTAAAATGGAGGAATCTATGACAAGCTCATGCGCGACTCGCGACGGGTCCACATGGATGCCGGAATATCTGAATTCGATCAACCCTGCGATGTGCATTGGCTGCGGTCGCTGCTTCAAGGTCTGCTCACGCGAGGTCATGCATCCCTACGGCATCGATGAAGCAGGTGACATGCTCGGTGCCTGCGATGGCGAGGACGACTTTAATGGTGAGCTCAGTCGCGTGATCATGGTCATTGATTATCCCGGCCGCTGTATCGGCTGCGGAGCGTGCGCCCGCGTCTGTCCCAAGAACTGCCAGACTCATGTTGCCGTTGATCATCGTGCGGTGCACGAATCTTGATTCCATTCGGAGCGGTAGAAGCCGCCGACGCTATTCACAGTGTGGGACAATTGCATCGGTTCGAAGACGTGCAGAAGGCGGCATGGCAGCTTAGCGCGAAAGCAAATCCAGCCATGCGATGCGAAGCTCTTTCTGGGCATCCAATCTGCCGTTCGGAGGCAATCATCACAGCAAACACCAGGTCGAAACTCGAACGATCTGAAGAGAGGAGGCATTGAACTGTGCATTAAGCCGCGACGACAGCCTTCCGGTTACATCCTTGGGCGGCCGAAGCGAGCTTCGAAATTTGAAAGCAAGATCCAACCACGAGCGTCTAAATGAGGTACTCATGAGACCATTAGATATTTCTGTCGTTGGAGCAACCGGGGCGGTCGGAACGGCCCTGATCCAGTTATTGGAAAAAAGCGAGATTGCGATCGATCGACTGAGGCTGTTCGCCTCCAGTTCGAGTGCGCGTCAACTTAAGTTTCGAGACCAAACATACTTAGTTGAGGCACTCCGCGACATCGGCGATATCGGTGATATCAAAACTGACCTTGCATTCTTCTCTGCAGGCGACGACGTCAGCGCCGTATGGGGCCCCCGGTTCGCATCCCAAGGAGCCTTGGTGATTGATAACTCGAATGCCTTTCGAATGACGCCTGACGTACCCCTCATCGTACCACAAGTTAACGCGTGCTCACTAACGGTTCGTCCACCGTCTGGACTAGTAGCAAATCCAAATTGCTCCACGATACAGCTAGTTCGAGCACTGCGACCGTTGATAGCGACGTTCGGTGTTCACCAGATTCTTTTAACTACCTATCAAGCCGCGTCAGGAGTTGGCCTGCGCGGGATTAGCGAGCTAGAAGACGGTGCCGAAGCCTGGCTCGAGGGGAGCACCGGACCCGCTGCGGAGAGTTTCCCTGTCCCTCTTGCATTCAATGTCATACCTCAGATCGGAGAGATTTCCCGCCAAGGCGTGGCTCTTGAGGAACGCAAGCTGGTTCAAGAGTCACGGAAGATCTTCGGTATGCCTCATCTTCAGTTAACCGCCACCTGCGTTAGAGTGCCGGTAAAGACGGGCCATTCCGAGGCGGTATACGTCGAGTTCGACGATCATGTTCGACTAGAACAGGTCCGTGAGATCCTGGCAAATGAACCAGGTGTTCGACTTTATGCTGACGAAATTCGCGACGGATATCCAACGCCGCGCTATCTGGGAGATCCTGCAGATGTTCACGTCGGACGGGTCCGAGTTAATCCCGAGAATCCGCGCGGTCTGTGGATGTGGGTGGTAGCCGACAACATTCAGGTTGGGGCGGCACTCAACGCACTCCTCATCGCACAGCTTGCGATCGCCAAAAATTTGATCGGTGAATCATGAAGACGACTATTGTCAAATTCGGGGGCTCGAGTTTTCGAGATCCTTCTCATTATGCCCGAGTTGCTCGGCATTTAGCTGAGCTGCGAGCTGAAGGAGGAAGCAAGATAGTTGCCGTGGTCAGCGCAATGTCTGGAATGACCGACGAGCTGAAATCAACCGTGCTTGGCGTCAATAGGGAAGCAACGCCATCGAATCTCGATGCGACGCTTGCTATCGGCGAGATGCTGAGTGCGTGCCTGTTGGATGCTGCAGTCAGTCGCCTTGGGATTCCCGTAACGTCGTTGAACGGCTATGTCCTCGGGATACGCACAAACTCAGACTTCGGTCGGGCGTCGGTAGAAAGCGTCGATCCTCAGCCAATCAGGGCTGCACTTCAGGAGCATGACATGGTCATTGCCGCGGGTGGTCAGGCAATTGATCAGTCGGGCAGACTAACGTTTCTCGGCAGAAACAGCTCCGATCAGACTGCTGTCGTGATCGCCGCTATGTTGGGAGAGCAAGCGTGCGCAATATATTCAGATGTTAAGGGCGTCTACACGGCAGATCCTCACCTTGTACCAGGGGCACGATTAATCCCGAAGATTGGGTATGGGACAATCGCGCAGATGTCGCGGCAGGGCGCAAAGGTGCTGCACCATAGGGCAGTGGATTATGCTAATAAGCACGCAGTCACCATAGTGTGCAAAGCACTGACTAATAACGGAGCGGCGACGGGCACGGTCATCACAGGCCACGGATACTCCGGATCCGTGACAGTAGCACGCGACACAGCAGTATTAGCTGTCGCGAGTGTTGCAGAACGCGATGCTCTCTGTGTCCTTCTTGATCAACACGATATTAGCTCGATATGCTTTGAAGAGGACGGCAGGCCCTGCCTTTGCATCATAACCGACATCGATTTCGCGATGCGCCTTGTCGCACCGGCTGGCACGCGCGCCGTCGCCATCGGATCAAAGGTCGTGGTGACCGAGCTCAATGGCGCAATGTCGCGCGTCCACCTTCACGTTGACTACGAGAGTGCCATAGCACATGCGCAAAACATCCACGAACAAATGCATCCTGCAGCCATTGGCGATCTTGTGATAGAGAACGACTAAACAGCGCCACAGGCGACGTCCGAATGGAGGCGGCGGCGAAATCGCTTGATCTGGCCATCGGCCCAGGGATGCTTCGACTTGGTAGCCAGGTGATCGCTAGCGGCGATCGCCTGTTCCACCGCTCTGATAACCCCGGCACATCGTCGAGTTCAACATGCAGTCTTCATCGCAGGGATAGGGTGCGGACAGACGCGACCGGTGAATACGGATAGGGTTGTAGGTTCCGGATCGGCTCTTTCCCGTTATTGAAGACGAGGCAGTCCAATGCGGCTGAAGTTGATAGCCTTCGACTCCGGTGCGCCAGCATATGGTTGTCTGGCTCCGGCTCGATCATGAAGCGCTTGCTGGTCGCCAGACCCATCGCGCAGTATTGAGATCGCATTCGCGGTTATTGATGGGTCCGGCGGCAGTCCGCGCTGCGGTGGCATACGACTAGCCCCCCATGGGATGACATTGGGGTTGGTCTTCGGCGCACCTTCCAGCCCCGACGACTCGCGCAACCCTTGTACGACGGGAGGAGAACGCTCCCGGCGGAACGCTCTGATCGAATCGGACTTCCACCTATCTTGGCGAACCAGGTGTTGGACGGCCCCCTTTTGGCCAGACAACCAACATAGGGAGGGACAAGAATGCCGCTCACCCGTAGCGGCGTTTCTGACACGATCGAGCGAAGCGCGCAGCTTGCTTCCAATCGGCTCGTGCTTCATCGATTATACGCCGGGCTTGCACGCCGTCGACAAGTTGCCGCTCGAAACACTTATCCCAGCCGATGTTAGCAACGATTTCCTTAGCCCTCCTTCTGGACATCTCACCTCAAGGTGCAGCGCCTTAAATTCGGCGTTTCCTACGGCATGTCGGCCAAGAGCATAATTTTTCTTCCGGCCACCTTCCTCAGGTTGATCCTATAGCGCGTCAGCAAACTCTGACATTGTTTGATGGGCTGCATCTGTCGTCGTGCGCTCGTGTATAGCACCTGGCCCATAACGCGTTCCGCCAATCCAGAGAACTGATCCACCATGAAAACGCGAGATCGAACCTAAAACACCCTTCGTGACGGTAGGACAGTCGGAATGTGCCAACGACTAACGACCCCTCGTATTATAATCGTAGCGCCGTCCCATCTTCCCGCCCTCTCGTTGATGTGGATCAAGGAGCAATTTGCGGCTTCGTGACAGTCCTGGCGAGAAAGACGGCCGCGACGCGGTCGTCGGCGTACTGGGGACGACATCATGAATTACACAACGGAAACGATGGTGATCGCGGTCGCGGCGTTTCTAGCGCTGCTACTAGCCGCATTCGCGCATGATCATCTCTTTGCGGTCCATATGGGCATACTTTGTTTCTGCCTCGCCGTGGGGGCTGTGCTGATGGTCACGAAGGTTGACTTTTCGCCGGCAGGCCAACGGCGGAAAGTCGATATATCAGGCTACTTCGACGAGGTGATCCGGTATGGCTTGATCGCCACGGTGTTTTGGGGCGTGGTCGGCTTCCTGGTTGGCGTGGTCATTGCGCTGCAACTGGCCTTTCCTGACCTCAACATCGCCCCTTATCTCAATTTCGGGAGGCTGCGGCCCGTTCATACGTCGGCGGTCATCTTCGCCTTCGGCGGCAACGCGCTAATCATGACGTCGTTCTACGTGGTGCAACGCACCTGTCGCGCGCGTCTTTTCGGCGGTAGCCTGGCCTGGTTCGTATTCTGGGGCTACCAGCTCTTTATCGTGATGGCTGCGACTGGATACGTTCTCGGAATCACTCAAGGCCGTGAATATGCCGAACCAGAGTGGTACGTCGACCTCTGGCTGACCATCGTCTGGGTCGCCTATCTCGCTGTGTATCTTGGAACGATCCTGAAGCGCAAAGAGCCGCATATCTATGTGGCAAACTGGTTCTATCTTGCCTTCATCGTCACCATCGCGATGCTGCACGTGGTCAACAACCTGGCGGTTCCGGCCTCGTTCCTTGGCTCCAAGAGCTATTCTGTCTTCTCGGGCGTCCAGGACGCACTGACCCAATGGTGGTACGGCCACAACGCCGTCGGCTTCTTCCTCACCGCCGGCTTCCTGGGCATGATGTACTACTTTGTGCCGAAGCAGGCCAACCGACCCGTCTATTCATACCGGCTCTCGATCATCCACTTCTGGGCGCTGATCTTCATGTATATCTGGGCCGGCCCGCATCATCTGCACTACACGGCACTGCCCGACTGGGCTCAGACGCTCGGCATGGTTTTCTCGATAATGCTCTGGATGCCCTCCTGGGGCGGCATGATCAACGGTCTCATGACCCTTTCAGGCGCCTGGGACAAGATCCGCACCGATCCGATCATCCGTATGATGATCGTCGCCATCGCCTTTTACGGGATGTCGACCTTCGAAGGCCCGATGATGTCGGTGAAAACCGTCAATTCGCTCAGTCACTATACCGAATGGACGATCGGCCACGTGCATTCCGGCGCTCTCGGCTGGGTGGGAATGATCACCTTCGGGGCGATCTACTACCTGACGCCGAAGCTATGGGGACGCGAGCGTCTCTACAGCCTGCGGATGGTCAACTGGCACTTCTGGCTCGCAACCCTCGGGATCGTCGTCTACGCCGCCGTGCTTTGGGTTGCCGGCATCCAGCAGGGGCTGATGTGGCGCGAATACAATTCCCAGGGCTTCCTCGTCTACTCCTTCGCGGAGACGGTCGCGGCGATGTTCCCCTACTACGTGCTGCGCGCGGTCGGCGGAACGCTTTACCTGGCGGGCGGTCTCGTCATGGCCTGGAACGTGTTTATGACGATCCGCGGCCATCTGCGCGACGAAGCTGCAATCCCAACCACTTTCGTGCCCCAACCACAGCCTGCCGAATGAGGTGAGACATGGCATCGATACTAGATAAACATCAGATCCTCGAGAAGAACGCGACGCTTCTTCTCGTCGGCTCGCTGCTCGTCGTGAGCATCGGCGGCATCGTCGAAATCGCACCGCTGTTCTACCTGCAGAACACGATTGAAAAAGTGGAAGGCATGCGGCCGTATACGCCGCTCGAGCTGGCCGGACGAAACATCTACATCCGCGAAGGCTGCTATCTCTGCCACAGCCAGATGATCAGGCCGTTCCGCGACGAGGTCGAACGTTACGGCCATTACTCGCTCGCAGCCGAGTCCATGTACGATCATCCTTTCCAGTGGGGATCCAAGCGAACAGGGCCGGATCTGGCCCGTGTCGGCGCACGCTACTCCAACGAATGGCATGTCCAGCATCTCGCGGATCCACGGGCAGTCGTGCCGGAGTCGATCATGCCGAGTTACGCCTTCCTCAAAGAACAGAGGGTGACGGTCAAGGACGTGGTAATGGACCTGAAGGCCAACGAGGATGTGGGCGTGCCTTATAACGACGACATGCTGGCGAACGCAGAGGCCGACATGAAGGCCCAAGCCGATCCGAACGCAGATACGACGGCGCTGCTTGCCCGCTATCCGAAGGCGAAGACCGGCGATTTTGACGGCGATCCTGCTGCGCTGACCGAAATGGATGCCCTGGTGTCCTACCTGCAGATGCTCGGAACGTTGGTCGATTTTTCGACCTACGACGACGCGACCGGCTACCGATGAGGTGATCCATGGAAACCTACACTGCAATGAGACACTTCGCCGACAGCTGGGGCCTCCTGGCAATGGCGGCATTCTTCGTCGGCGTCGTTGTGTTCACCCTTCGCCCAGGCAGCAAGCAGACGGCGAAAGAGGCCGCCGATATTCCCCTGAAGGATGATTGAGATGTCGGAAAAACATATCGATGAATTTAGCGGCGTCGAAACGACCGGACATGAATGGGACGGCATCCGCGAACTCAACAATCCGATGCCCCGCTGGTGGGTGTGGACCTTCTACGCCACCATTGTCTGGGCTTTGGGCTATGCGATCGCCTATCCCGCCATCCCGATGATTACCGACGCCACGAAGGGCATGCTGGGCTTTTCCAGCCGCGCCGAGCTGCAGCAGAACCTGGATCAGGCCAAGGCATCGCAGACGACGCTTCATGATCTGATCGCCGCCAAGACGGTGCGCGAGATCGATTCCGATTCTGCCCTTCGCGAATTTGCGATCGCCGGCGGCGCATCTGCATTCAAGGTGAACTGCGCGCCGTGCCATGGCTCGGGAGCAAGCGGCGGCCCGGGATTTCCGAACCTCAACGACGACGATTGGCTGTGGGGCGGAGACCTGGATGCCATCCAGGCGACGATCGCGCATGGGATTCGCTTCGACGGGGATACGGACACTCATGCTTCCGAGATGCCGCCGTTTGCCGATGTTCTGGATCCCCTCCAGACAAGGCAGGTCGCGGCTTACGTCTGGGGACTGACCAATACACCGTCGGACCCCGGTCTCGCAGAGGCCGGAAAACAGGTCTTCGTCGATAACTGTGCCGCATGTCACGGCGACGACGCCAAAGGAAAGGCCGACATGGGCGCGCCGGATCTCGCCGATGCGATATGGCTGAAGGCACGCGGCGAGGATGCGATCATCCGTCAGGTGGCCGCTCCCAAGCATGGCGTCATGCCTGCCTGGGCAGGGCGTCTCGGCGATACGACGGTCAAGGAACTTACCATTTTCGTGCATTCTCTCGGCGGCGGGACGTGAGGAGAAAAGCATGCAACTCACGGCCACAACCGATCCTCGGCCTCTACGGCACACCGCGCGCCACGATAGGATCGCGGGGTGTCGACGCCAAGGCCAAGCCGCCACCGTCCGATCAGGACGACCCGGCAAAGATCGGCAGATTGACCTGCCTCAACGACCACGAGCAGACAAGCCGCTAACTCTACAATTGTTAAGGACGTCCCAGCGTTGGTTGTTGCCCACAGTTCCTCCAGTCCGCGCCCCCCTCTCTCAAGGGCGTGGCGTTTTCCTTTCCCTGGAAGGGCTTCGCTCTTGATCTGCATCAAGGACGGATGCGCCGCAGATGGGACAACGGCAGGTGAAATCGGACGGATCCCATGAAACTCTACATTGCACCAGATTCCGATAACATCAAAAGGCTCAGTGGCAAGCCACTCAACGCCCGTCGCAACCGGCAGCCTCTCTACGCTCCTCGGAAGAAGGTTTTCCCCAAGCATGCAGAGGGACGTTTCCGTCGGTTCAAGTGGATCGTCCTGCTGATTACGCTTTGCATCTACTTTCTCGCGCCATGGATTCGCTGGGACCGGGGTCCTTACGCGCCTGACCAGGCAATCCTCATCGACCTTTCTTCACGGCGTTTCTTCTTTTTCTTCATCGAAATCTGGCCTCAGGAATTTTATTATGTAGCGGGTCTCCTCGTCATGGCGGGCTTCGGCCTGTTTCTCGTCACTTCAGCGGTTGGCCGCGCATGGTGCGGCTATGCTTGTCCGCAAACCGTCTGGGTTGATCTCTTTCTCGCCGTCGAACGTGGGATTGAAGGCGACCGAAACGCGCGCATGAAGCTTGACGCTAGTCCCATGAGCTTTGCCAAGCTGAGGAAGCGTGTCGTCAAACACTCGATCTGGTTGCTGATCGGCGTCGTCACGGGCGGAGCGTGGATCTTTTATTTTGCCGACGCGCCGAGCCTGTTTGTTTCGCTGTTCACCGGCCGCGCTCCTGCAGTCGCCTACACGACTGTCGCCATCCTTACCGCGACGACCTATGTGCTCGGCGGTCTCATGCGAGAGCAGGTGTGCACCTATATGTGCCCATGGCCACGCATCCAGGGTGCGATGCTCGATGAAAATTCTCTCGTCGTCACCTACAATGCCTGGCGGGGCGAGCAGCGGTCGCGGTACCCCAAGAGGGCTCGAGCCAGAGGCATGCCGGTCGGGGATTGCGTCGAGTGCAATGCCTGCGTGGCAGTGTGTCCGATGGGAATCGACATTCGCAACGGGCAGCAGATGGGGTGCATCACATGCGCGCTCTGCATCGATGCCTGCGACGGTCGCATGGAGAAGCGCGGGAAGCCTCGCGGCCTGATCGCCTACGCCACGCTCAGCGAATACTCGAGCAACATGTCGCTTGCCACGGACGAAGGACGAACGGCCGTCCAGCCATCCAGGGTTCGAAATCAGGATGGGACCTTCGTTCCGGCGATCCGGCACTTCAACTGGCGGATCATCTTTCGTCCGAGAACCGTGTTTTACGCAGTCGCCTGGGCGTCGGTCGGCGTGGCCATGCTCGTCCATCTCACCTTTCGGGAGCGCCTTGAACTCAACGTCGTTCACGACCGAAACCCCCAATATGTTCTGGAAAGCGACGGCTCGCTGCGGAATGGCTACACGCTTCGTGTCCTCAACATGGTGCCGACGCCCCGGGATGTGAACATAAGTCTGGTCGGGCTGGAGGGGGCGACGATGCGCATTCCCGAGTTCGGCAAGGAAGACGCTCGCAGCTTTACAGTCCATGCCGAACCCGACGCGGCCACGACGCTCAGGGTCTTCGTTACGCGCAAGCCTACCGGAGCCGCGATCAATGAATTTCTGTTCGTTATCGAAGATACCGATCATGCCGATCGGGCAACCTACCGCGCGGCGTTCAATGCACCGGGAGACATCAAATGAAGACCTCCGCTCAAGGTTTTACAGGCTTGCACATGCTGCTTGCGACCTCGGCATTCTTTGGCGTGGTGATCGCGGTGAACGTCACCATGGCCTTCTATGCCTCCTCCAGCTGGAGCGGTCTGGTCGTGGAAAACACCTATGTCGCCAGTCAGGAGTTCAACCGCAAAGCGGCGGCGATGAAGGCAATGGCCGCTTCCGGCATCGAGGGCAACCTCTCCGTAAAGGGGCACGAGATCCGCTACGACATTCGCGACAAGAGCGGATCGCCTGCGATCGTCGACGACGTCGTTCTGAATTTCAAACGGCCCGTCGGAGACCACGAGGACTTCCACCTTACGCTCAGGAAGACAGCCGCGGGGCGGTTCGAAGCGGAGCATGGCCTAGCCGAAGGTGACTGGATCGTCGAGGCCATCTCGCGAAACGGCGGCGTGGTCGTCATGCATGAGGCAAAACGCATCGATACCGCGGAGTTAGGCCAATGACCTGCTGTACCATGGACGCGGAAAGCGTGCTTGCCCTCAGCACGACATCATCCAGTGCCGAAGAGGTTCGCCTCGTCAGCCAGCCGCTCGGCGAGGGATTGCGTCAGCTGGACCTAAGTGTTCCCGATGCTCACTGCGGCGGCTGCATATCGACTATCGAAAGGGCGTTGTTGTCGCTTCCCTTCGTCAAGACAGCGCGAGTTAATCTCACAGCTCGAAGGGTGACCTGCGTCTACCAGGAGGAGATCGAGGCGCGTGCAACCGATCCGTCCAAGATCCTCGCAGCGATCAATTCGGCCGGATATCGCGCGCATCTCTTCACGCCCTCAGCTCCCGAGAACGACAAGACCAGAAATCAGCTTCTCCTCGCGATCGGCGTTTCCGGTTTTGCGGCCGCCAACATCATGTTGCTCTCGGTGTCGGTCTGGTCGGGCGCAGATGCGGCGACGCGCGACATGTTTCATTGGATCTCGGCGATGATAGCAGCGCCCGCGCTGGTTTATGCGGGGCGCTTCTTCTTCAAATCGGCCTGGAATGCGCTGCGGCACGGGCGCACCAACATGGACGTTCCGATCTCACTCGCCGTGTCGCTCTCCTATGCTGTTTCCTTGTGGGAGACCGTCCATCACGGCGAGCATGTGTGGTTCGACGCTTCGGTCTCGCTGCTCTTCTTCCTGCTGATCGGCAGAACCCTCGATCATATCATGCGGGAAAAGGCTCGGGCAGCGATCAACGGACTGGCACGGCTCGCCCCGCGCGGAGCATTGCTGATCAATCCGGACGGGTCGCGACGCTACATTGCGGTAGAAGAGATCGCGGCGGGGGATGAAATCTCGATAGCCGCAGGCGAACGGGTTCCCGTCGATGGCATAGTCGTCAGCGGAGAAAGCGACCTGGACCTCTCCATCGTCACTGGCGAGAGCAGCCCCGTCGCCGTCGCCAGCAACAGCGAAGTGAGTTCCGGGGCGATGAATCTGACCGGCTCGCTCGTGTTGCGGGCGACGAGAATTGCCAAGATTTCACTTCTCTCGGAGATCATCGGCCTCATGGAAGCCGCCGAGGGCGGAAGAGCTCGCTATCGCAGGATCGCCGATCGCGCTGCGACACTCTATTCGCCGGTCGTGCATCTGCTGGCGCTGGTCTCCTTCCTTGCCTGGGGCTTCCTGGGCGGAGACTGGAAACAGGCCATGCTGGTCGCCGTAGCGGTCCTGATCATCACCTGCCCATGCGCATTGGGTCTTGCCGTGCCCGTGGTCCAGGTCGTCGCCGCGGGGGAGCTTTTCCGGAAGGGCATCATGGTGAAGGACGGCTCAGCACTCGAAAGACTGGCCGAGACCGACACCGTGGCCTTTGACAAGACGGGCACCTTGACGATGGGCAGTCCGCGCCTTGTCGGAGTGGACGCCATGGACGAGAGCGCCACCGCAATCGCCTGCGGATTGGCCGAGCATTCACGGCATCCTCTTTCTCGGGCTCTGGTGCGGGACGCCGAAACAGCCCCCATATCCTTCGACAGCGTCACGGAAATCCCCGGTGGCGGACTGAAGGCCAGGAACGGAGCGGATATCTATCGCTTGGGCAACACGGCGTTTGCCTGCGGAACCAGTTTCGTGTCCCGGACCGCCGATAGTCCGTACTCGGAAGTGGTCTTGTCGAAGAATGGCGTCGATCTTGCCCGCTTCTTCTTCGATGACACGCTCCGTCCGGGTGCTTGCGAGGCCATCGACCGGCTCGGTGCAGCCGGCCTTGAAACGCTGATCGTGTCGGGCGACAGGCAGACCGTCGTCGACAATACGGCGCGTGCCCTGGGTATCGACAGGGCTTTGGGCTCTCTGACGCCAAAACAGAAGGTCGAGGAATGCCAGAGGCTGAATGGCCAAGGTCGGCGCGTGCTCATGGTTGGCGACGGTATCAACGACGCCCCGGCACTTGCTGCGGCGCATGTCTCGATGGCGCCGGCCACGGCCTCCGATATCGGCAGACAGGCCGCCGACCTCGTTTTCTTCAACGATCGGCTTGACGCTGTTCCGGAAGCGATCGCCGTTGCGCGACGATCCGCCAGCCTCATCCGGCAGAACTTCGCTCTCGCCATTGGTTACAACGCTCTGGCGGTGCCCATCGCCATCGCCGGATTGGCAACGCCGCTGATAGCGGCGGTGTCAATGTCGACATCTTCGATCATCGTCGTGACCAACGCACTGCGGCTGAACGCCCTCAGCAAGCGTCCGGATATGTACACTCGAGGAGGGATCGGCAGGAGTGCGGAGGTCAAAGCCGCATGAACATGTTGATCTATCTCATACCGATCGCGCTGCTGATGGGAGGAATAGGACTCCTGGCATTCCTTTGGTCGCTGAAGAGCGGCCAGTATGACGACCTTCAAGGCGCCGCCTGGCGAATCCTCGCCGAGGACGAAACGGATCAACGAAAACTCTGACCGCACACTCGGTCCAAACAGGAAAGGCAGATGGGGAATTGCGAAGATCGAACTGTCGTCGTTTCGTCGGGTCCGCAACACATGCCCCTATCCAAACTGTGTTCACCCAACAACCGAATTTGAGCATCTTTTCGGAAGCCAATCGAGTGGTTTGGCACGAAATCTCGAAAGCAGATTACCGGCCAAGGCGCCCAAACTGTCCAATGGTTCATGATGTCAAGCACGTGTCAATTTTCACGCGAAGGGATCGATTTCCGAGCCCTGAAGCCATGATCGGCAGCTCCTGCGAGTCAAGGGTTTTATCATGAAATGCTCTGCCAATCTTTTCCTGCACCAGACCCAGTCTTTGGGGATGTCACCGCAACTGATGAAATCCATCGAGTTGCTGCAGATGACTCATGTCGAACTCAAACAGTTCATCGCCATGGAAGTGGAGCAGAATCCGCTGCTCGAATTTCAGGACGACGACGAGGCGGGTGGCGAATGCTGCGAAACCGAAGATGGAGAGTATGCTCATCAGCCGGAGGATGCCGGCTCCGACGATGGTTATGACAATCGTGACGAGGCGCTCTCCACCGACTGGTATGACAATGGCGGCAGCGCCAGCACCAGCCGACTGAATGACGAGCTCGACGCCAACTACACCAATGTCTTTCCTGACGACGCGGCCCCGCAGCTACTCGACGCGCCGGAGCTCGTCAGCCAGTGGAAGTCGATGCCGGGCAGCGGCGAGGGCGCCGACTACGATATCGACGATTTCGGCGCCGGCCAGGTGTCGCTGCGCGATCATCTCGCCCAGCAGATCCCCTTCGCCCTGCCTGACATGGCCGACCGGCTGATCGCGCAGAATTTCGTCGACCAGCTCGACGAGCGAGGTCGTCTGCAGGCCGATATTGTCGAGGCAAGCGAGAGGCTGGGCACGAGCCTCGCACAGGCCGAGCGCGTGCTCGCCACCCTGCAGAGCCTCGATCCGCCGGGTGTTTTCGCCCGCAGCCTCGCCGAATGCTTTGCCATCCAGCTCAGGCAGAAGGACCGCTACGATCCGGCCATGCAGAAGCTGGTCGAAAACCTCGAACCGCTGGCCCGGCGCGATTTTGCCACGCTGAAGCGGCTCTGCGGCGTCGACGAGGAAGATCTTCTCGACATGCTCGGCGAGATCCGCCAGCTCAATGCGAAGCCCGGCAGCGATTTCGAGGCACCTGTTTCCGAAGCGATCATGCCCGATGTGGTCGTCAGAGCCGCCTCGGATGGCGGCTGGCTGGTCGAGCTCAATCCGGATGCGATGCCGCGCCCGCTGGTCAACAAGTCCTATTCTTCCCTGGTGAAAAAGAACGACGAAGCTCGCGCCTTCCTTTCCGGTTGCCAGGAGACGGTCAGTTGGCTTATGCGCAGCCTCGACGAGCGGGCAAAAACCATCATGAAGGTGGCAGGCGAAATCGTCCGCCAGCAGGACGCCTTCCTGTTGCACGGCGTCGATCACCTGCGCCCGCTGAACCTGAAAACGGTCGCCGAGGCGATCGAGATGCATGAATCCACCGTCAGCCGCGTCACGTCGAACAAATATATGCTGACGCCGCGCGGCCTCTTCGAACTCAAATATTTCTTCACCGTCTCGATCAGCGCCGTCGCGGGCGGCGACAGCCATTCGGCCGAGGCCGTGCGTCACAAGATCCGTGCGCTGATCCTGCAGGAGAGCCCGGAGGCGGTGCTTTCCGATGACGATATCGTCGACATGCTGAAGAAGGGCGGCGTCGATCTCGCCCGCCGCACGGTTGCGAAATACCGGGAGGCGATGAACATCGCCTCTTCGGTCCAGCGCCGCCGCGAGAAGCGAGCACTCGCCAAGGTCGCGGGCTTCTGAGGCTGTCTTCACCCCGGATCGAATTGTCCTGCTCCAAGCGGCGGCGCGTTCTTTCTGAAAGCTAGTTCTTGGTGGATCACGCCCGCGCCTCGATCCTCAAAGGTTGCACTGAGCCGTGACGAATCCATCTGACTGCGGAACAGACCACAAAACCGCTGCCCTGGGGTTTTGGCAGCGGAACGCCAAGCATCACCGCCCGGATCAAGAGGCCGTCGAAGCGGCCGGGGTGAACCGTGCGAGCATCGGAGTTCAGCGCCTCGATCTCGTTGTTCAAAAAGCAATCAATCGGATCCAAAAGCGACGAGCAGACGGCAACTGCGGTCAATCAGTTGCGCCGCCATGGTAAAGCCGCATCAATTTTGACTTGGACTACGGTCCTTCAAATTTAGACGGTGCAGCCCTGCCTCAAGCCCGCGGGAGCTGCTGCCGCCATGCGCCCAGTCGGGTTCCGTGTTCGGCTGCGCACATGTTACGATAGAACCAACGTTTGATCGAGTTGAAGGCATTGCCGGATATGCCTACCCGAGCCAGTTAGGCCGCGGCCGTGGGCGAACCCTGATTGCGGAGGACTATGACCCAATTGGGCTCGATCATTTTCGCTTTTGCCGGATGATGAGCTTGCGCTGGCGCAGAAAGCCCGCCAGTTGCGACGTAACTCATTCGGCTATTCGGTCGACACTTGCACAACCGTGATCGGGTTCGGCGCGTCAGCTATTGGTCATCTATGCGACGGTTACGCGCAAAACGAACTTACGCAATTTTGTATAGCCGGAACATCGGATCAGGCCGCATTGCCACGTCGAAGGGCTATCCTCTCACCAGCGAAGATCGGCTCGCAATCATCGAGCGGCGCCAACGGAACTATATCCCAGCAGTTGCTTGTTTTCGATTGGACCCAGTGAGCCAGGATTCAAAAAATATAGACTGGATGGACTGCAGTCGCTATCTGAAAGGCTTGCGATGCTGAAGACGTCGCCGAACCTTCGAATCAGACACCCGAGGCTTCTTTACGATGAAAAAAGTCCAACGCAGCTTTGCCATAGAATATAAATCCGGTCGCCGAAAGCTCAATTTCAAACCGAACTCAATCTGGGGAGACACCGATCTCAAGTCCGTTGCTCAAGATCTGCAGGACGAGGCAATGCCATTTATGTCATTAACTCCTCAGGCAAAAAGCAGCGAGATGCTTGTATCTGCAGAAGAACAGGCCGGGTCGTTATTGACACTGCCGATCGAGCAGGAGACAAATGCATCGGCTTTACAGGAGACCACAATGGCCGACGAAAACGATACGATGACCAATGCTGAAACGCCGGCCGCCACGGCGTCCGATGTATCGAAGAAAGTGCGCAAACCTCGCGCCGGGAAAGCGGTGCCTGAAACGGCCCCAGCCCCGGTTTCTGTGCAACCAGCAGCGGCTTCGAATGCCACCGCCGGAAAGCAGAAGAGAGGACGCAAAGCAAAGTCTGACGAAAGCGCGACAAGCGCCAGACGTGCGCCTATCAAGCGTGCTCCGAGGGCGGTGCAGGCAGCGACGGCACCGTCGGTGGCTGCAGTCGACGAGTTTGCGGATCTTCTGCAGCTGGAAGAGGAAAACCAGAGACTGCGCAAGCTGCTGGCCGAGAAGCTGCGTGCCGAAAATGCCGATCTGCGAAAGCGACTCAACCTCGGTTGATCGACAGCGTCGGCCAAGCGCTGGCCGCATTCTCATGCTTATTGAAGTGAAGATTTTGGCGGCGGATCGTTCTGCCGCCAACGTTTTTGGCCGCAGTTTGCATACGCAGTAGAATTCGAGGTCGAATAAAATGGCGTCTCCCTGGAAACTTCTTGCTAGACTGGTGTCACGGCGACGCCAGCAGAAGCAAGAACACAGCTCGACCGATGACGTGAAGCCGGACGTATTGGCAATCGCCGAGCCGACTGAAACTGCAGCCAAAAACAAGTTGGGCGCCACAGACCGTCCTACGGACGAAACGGCAGTTTTTCACGATCATTCCGCGGCGGTGTCAGTCGACCCGGATCATGCCGACGAGGCGGCAAGCGCTATTGATGTTCCCGCAGATATCGAAGGCGCGAGGCCGGAGGAAGCCGCTGATCCAGCTTTGTCCAATGAAGCCGACATAGCTGCACATGCTGCACCAAATGCCTTTCGACTTGGTGAAGGTCAAACGCGAAAGCGCAGCACGCGGGGCAAGAAGGCGAAAACTATTGCAGTCGTTCTCCCACGGCCTCCGAGCGTTTCCACTGCTTCTGACGATGCAATCAATCTCGATGAAGAGATCAGGCTCCTCCGGCACCAGTTGGCGGGCAAGCTTCGAATGCAAAATGCACAATTGAAGCGTATGCTGGAGCGGTTCGGGCACTGAACGTGTCCAAGTCCGATCCACCGGCCGCGGGCTTGAGCAGCGTGACAACGCATTTTATGCTCGGCTCGGCCGAAGCCCACTTGGCGCCCGGTCAAGCGCCACGCAAGGAGCAAACCGCGCCTGCACTCGAACTAAGCTATCAATAGCATGATCTGGACCTTTCGAATTGACCGACGATAGCCGTACCGCACACGCTTCTCGCAGGTCTCACGAAGACGACGTTCCAGACCGGCCTGATCGGCGCGGAGAGCCGGCATACTTCTTCTTCCATTTGAAGTAGGTCGCCTGACTTATGCCCGCTTGCGTCAGACGGCAGCAACCGACACCTTCATCACATTGTTTCAGAATGAACGCCTTCTGCGCGTGCGGAAATTGCGATGCCTTAATCGCCTTCCGTTCCTTTACCAGCCAAAAAAATGCACCGGTCTATTGCGTGTGAACTCCTGGTGCGACAGCATGCGAATGTCGTCATAGGCTGGGTCCATGACAGTGAGCCGCCTCGCGTCGACTGCTTGGAAGTCGCTGAGCGAGGTCCAATTCGGCCGCGGCATTAGCTCGTACCGGAAAAATCGGTTCTCACGCAGCAGATTGAGAAAATGCGCCAACTCGGCCTTATCCGTTTCAGTGAGGAGGGGGACCGGGCCGATGGTGGTTCCGGACGAGATCAGAGCTTTGATGTCAATGGCAAGATCGCTGCTAGCGCGAACATTGGCTCTAACCGCCATGAGCTTTTTCGCAACCACCTCATTATCCAGGGTGAGGATCTCCTGATCTTGCGGAACCCGGTCGGCGGCTAGGATGCGATAAGCGCGCCCGGAGAAGGGCGCGACCAGGGGGGATGGGTACCCACGGTATGGGGATTGTACAAATCTCCCCGCTCGTAGCGCAGCCTTGTCCGATTTGCAGCCTGTCGGAGCGCCTCTCCAACGCGGTAGTGATCGGGGCGGCTTCCGACAACGCATGTCGGAAGCCCTACAAAACCCTCCGAATATCGACAACGGCACATGTGCAATCTCAAAGGCTTATCGGCGCAACCTGACTGGCACGAGTCGTGCTCAGAGTAAGCCGGGTCGCTACTGACCTGTTCCGATTTTGGGAGATCAAGTGACTATGCACACTGTGCCTTTTATCAAACGGGTGCCGGACATTCAGGCGCCTGATCGTCGTTCCGGAAAGCGGACAATTAATGGTGACCCGGTCCCGGTCGGATCCGCAATTGCAAAGAGGCTGAACCTCCGGCGCCTGACTTACAGGCGTCCCTTGCACGACCGCGCGGCGTCTAACGCGGAGAAGCATAATCGGTGTTCATGACTAGTGGGAACTCTTTAAAGACCTCCATCTTCATCGAGGCTCGGTGTCATCCTGTCACGACGGAGACATCGCCACCCTCCCAAAAGAAGGACACCATTGCAATGGCCGCCCGCACCCGCAGAAGCCGTTCTAGAAGACGAGATCACAAGCGTGGGTCCAACAGACGGAACATGCGCCGCGTTTCGAACTCGAAGCAACTCGACCTGATACTTCACGCGCTCATCCCTGGCGCACGAAGCGTCGGATAACTACTGGTGGAGAATGAAAATGACCTCTAGCTTAAATAGCGGCTCTCCAGCCCCGTCGATCAACGTGCAGCACTGGCTGCGCGGCGATCCGCTTTCCAACTTCCAGTTCGGCAAGACATACATCCTTGAGTTTATTTCGACTACCTGCAGTAGTTGCGGGCCGTCGCTGTCCCAATTGGCTCAGTTGCAGGAGGAATACAGCGACATCGGAATTGAGGTCATCGGAATTGCAGCAAATGAGTGGGCTGCAACGGCTGACGAGGCCCTAGCTCAGGTGGACGCATGGGTGACCAAATGGCTCCCGAATGCGAACATACGGATCGCGTTCGACTACTCAGGCGAAATGGATAAGGATTGGAAGAAAGCTAGCCTAACTTTCCAAGTTCCACAGGCGTTCGTTGTCGACCGAGCCGGCAGCATCGCCTTTATCGGTGATCCGGACATGCTCGAGGTTGTCTTGCCAAAAGTGATGGACGGCAGCTGGCTCGCCAGCGCGCAAGCAAAAAATGCCGAAGAGGAGCGCATTGCTGAAGCCGAGATCAAAGCTCCGGAGCGCGCGTTGCATCGTCGAATCCGGGCGGCGGCAGAGATTGAGGATTGGAAGTCGGCGCTCTCGGCCATTGAAGAGGGCATCAACCTTTTCCCGGACAACATCATGTTCCACCAGCGGCATGTCAGTACGTTGATCGGAAGTATGCGCGACATGGAGGCGGGCTGGATAGCACTAGGCCAATTTGCTCGCACTGCAATTGAACGAAACTCTGAAGATTGGCTTTCTGCGGCGATGCAACAACTCTTCGGTTGGTACGATTACTCGGGCCTTCCATCGGCGGAACGCTTTTCGATGGGCAAGGAGCTCTCCGAACGAATCCTGAAACTGTATCAGCAACACGATGCTCCTTTACGCTCTTATTCTTACCAGACGATTGCCCTTTACTACCATGAAAGCGGCGACAACGGCCGGGCTGTGGATTTGCTCGAGCAGGCTTTGAGGTTCCTAGATGGAGAGTCTCTCCCGGAGGTCGAGAAGCATGAACAGATGGCGCAATTGCTGCATACCCTGGCGGAGTATAAGGGTGAGCAGGTTTGTTATGGGGGGATTTGTGTAGCTCCGCGGAAGCAATGTTGAACATGGGAATCTGTTGGCGCTGCTCAGGCAGCGTCGACAGGAATTCTAACGAACCATTGGGGCAAAAATCATGTTTGATCCGACCGGATCGCTCGCGTTTCGCGCACATCCCACAACCGGCATCAGGAGGGAAGACGGTCCATCTGTCAGTTTCTTCCGAAATCGGTGCGCTGCTGCCAACCGGAATGAAGCTTTCGCTGGGATACGGGGAATCTGGATGCATTGACGGCGATCATCGGAGCTTTGCGCCATGTCAAACTGGGCGCTGATATCAAGGTCTACCCGAATCGCGAACCAACGCCAGGTCTGCTCGTGCTGCCGCTTGCCCGCGAAGTTAGCAAGGCTTCGCCGGCTATGTGCGGGGGATTACCGTTCGTCAACATTGCGCTTCGCCCGCGCGGACTCGCGTTGCAGCGTTTCCAACAGATGCAATGCTCGATCAGCTAGGCCCGCCGGAACAAAGATGTGGTCGTGGTGATATGCTGCCACCATGTTGCACGGTATGCCAGCTTCTGCGAGAGAGGCGGCGACGCCCGCCGTAAGGCCGACGCTATCGAGCGCAGAATTCACATTGAGGGTGATCTGGCGCATCGCAAGTGAAGTTTCGAACCCCGCTTCGTGCGCCTCTCCTTTCTCAAGGATGACTGTCAAACCTTCTCTTTCGTGAAATGTCCCAATCGGACTCAGATTGTGGACTTTGCTCCCTTCATTGGGTATCGAGCAGAACACATACTCGCCGTCTTCGAGCGAGGGCGTCATGTTCGACAGCATTTCGAACTTGTCTCGCGACACAATAGTCATTTTAGCGGTCTCCTTTGCCTATCATCATGATGTCTTAGGTGTTCATTGTCTAAGACGGGGCGCGAACAAATGAGATTTCCTTAACTGCCATAAGGCAGATTGACGATATTGGATCGATGAGCGGGCGGCCAAAGCAGTGCCGGCCTACCCCAATTGGAGAGAGGATATCCCGTCACGCCCACGACACTCGCACGACAACGCTGACTCCTTCTTAGGGGCACGGCTACGTATGAAGCAACGGTTCTGCTCGCGTTACTCGCTCTTCCCGCAATTGGCGTCATCCGGACATCTTTCGCGATGCGCCCCTATAAATCCAACGGTCCGTTACCTCGCGACAGCGCCGGCATCCCTTAGTGTCTGTTCAAGAATGGCGGCCGGGCGCGGGGTTGAGTGAAGGGCGGCAATCAGATTCTTTGTATTTTGCGACAAATACGGAGACATCGAATGGCCTGGACACCCTTCACCCGGCGTCATCATGACAGAAGCCGCATGCGCTACGCAAGCGATCTGACTGACCGTGAGTGGAGCTTGATCGACCCCTTCATGCCAAGGCAGCCCCGACTTGGCCGCAGACGCAAGACGTCCCTTCGGGCGGTGATGGACGCGATTTTTTATCTGCTGCAGTCGGGCTGCCAATGGGCATTGCTACCGCATGATTTTCCACCGAAGAGTACGGTCTATCATTATTTCAAGCGGTTCTGCCGGGACGGGACGTGGCGTCGTATTCATGACGCGCTCTATTGCCGAACGCGGCAGCTTGAGGGGCGCGAAGAGCAGCCATCATTTGCCATCATCGATAGCCAGTCGGTGAAGACAGGCCCGGACGCCCGTTCTGATATCGGCTATGACGCGGGCAAAAAGATCAAGGGTCGCAAGCGGCACATTCTGGTCGATACCCTGGGCATGCTTCTGAAAGCAGAGGTCCACTCGGCGGGCATTCAGGATCGCGACGGAGCGGCACTTGTCTTCGACAAGCTGGCCAACCGCTTTCCATTCATCGAAAAAATCTGCGGCGATGGCGGCTATCAGGGCCCAACGGTCGAAGAGACAAGCCCGCGACCGATGGAGATTATCAAACGCAATCAAGCCGGTTTCCAGGTGCTGCCGAAGCGATGGATCGTCGAACGAACGCTGGCTTGGCTCGGCATAAACCGCCGAATGGCAAAGGATTTCGAGCGCTTCTCAGCCACAAGCCTCGCCTTCATCCAAACCGCAATGATCACGCTCATGACCAGAAGGCTCGCTCGATATCCCCTTTCTTGAATAGACTCTAGGACCCCACTGTCCCGGAACAGTCAGACTGGCGCGCGGCGAAGGTCTTCTGATGCAAAGTGGCTCGCTACCACGTCAAAACGTGACCTTTAGCCCGATGGAGATCGACATCGACTGAAAGTTTGCCCCGGCCACATCCTTTTCCCAGGCGGAGCGTGTGCCCTCCTCGGTGTCCTCTTCTTGCATGTCCCCGCGGCTGTTAAACACCTGCTCGAACGAACCGGACAGATAGAGCGAAGCAGCTGGCGTCATCGCGTAGTCAAGGGCAACAGTTGCGCCGATTGTCGGCGCTGGGTTTATGTCCTCATGAAAACGGAGATGCCTCCCCCAATGGTCGTCGATGGCGTTGATGCCGAAGCTCAAGCCGGTCTGAAGGTCGCCGCTGATGGTAAGATCGCCAAAGTTGTATTCGCCGCTCAGGCTAAGGAAGCCAATCGGAATCTGTTGCTGATAGCTGATGCCTCTTTCCCAGTCTGGAGCCTTCCAGGGGTCGTCTCGGAAGCCACCCGCGGACGAATAGATGCCGGACCCGCCATAGGCGGTCCACTTGAAGTCGGTATATTGGACACCGGCGCCGACCGCGATACTGCTGGTCTCGTTGTCGTAGATGCTTCGGTCCAACTGGATCGCTCCGGCGACATAGTGGTCGAGTTCGGTAAGGGGATGTATTGAGCGGTCGCTCCAGTCCTCATGCCCGGGACTGGCCCAGTCGTAGTCAACCATGTGACCGTTGCCGCCGGTGCCGATTTCGACGCTGCTCTTTACGCTCCAGCCGTTGTCAAATTGCGCGTCCGCACCAACGGTGAAAAGGGTCATCCCCTTGCTTTCCCAGTTCAGCTGGCTGTTTTTGTGGTCGCCGTAATAGGCAAATTCCTGGGCCTTGATATTGGCGAGGCCGAGTCCGCCGAAAACGACGAAATTGCCGTCGTCGGAGGAAAACAGAGTCTTGTCTGCGGCGGCCAATGATGGGGTGGCCACCAGTAAACAGGAAGTGACTACGAATCCGGTAATGACGCGCTTCATCAACTGACTGCGTGTTCCGTCTGGCGCCTCCGTCTTGGGCCTGACCTTTTTCGCCTCAGATCGCCTTTTTGTTGCGTCAGAGTTGTCCGCTGCGCAAGCCACTGGTGTTGATGGACCGGTGTCGCCGTGCCGTTGCGAGGCTGGCTGCGTCGACCCCTTCAGGGAATGCAAGTAATCGCAGAACATTCGTTGTCCTTTGCCGGAGAGTGATCAATTTGCGGACTGGGCCGGAGCCCGGCGCGGATAAGCCTAACGATCTGCCATTTGGTCTGGAAACCGCCGGGCGAGTTCAGAACCTGACCGTGGGCTTGTCGCAAAGATTTTCCAGGTCGCAATTATCCCCCGAACGAAATGGATTTCACGCTTTGTTAACCTTTTTGAGTTCAAAGAGGCGCGCAAGTAGATCGTTCTGGTGGTTGACAGTCTAGCCACCGGTAAAACCGAAGCCTTTCCTCAACCACAGCATCGCCTCGAAACCCGCGATGGTTCGCCGCGCGGTTTCGAAGGATTGGAAGCCACCGATTTTGGGCATGTTCTTTTCCACCCGGAAATGGTCGCATTTCGATGCCCTACTGAAGATGATTGGTGACATGTCGACGCTGCCTCAGCAGCGCCAACAGGTTGCTATTTTCAAGGCTGCTTCCGCGGAGGCAGGCAAATTCCCCTGTATCAAACCTGCTCACCCTTGTATTCCGCCAGGGCAGACAGCAATTGCGCCTTCAGTTTCTGCTTTTTGACGTCCGGCAAAGACTCTTCGTCTACGAACGTCAAAGCCTGCTCGATCAAATCCACTGCCCGGTCGTTGTCGCCGCTCTCATGGTAGTAAAAGGCAATCATCGTGTAAGAATGAAAGCGTAAGCGAGAACCCTGCTGCGGATACAGTCTCAGGATTCGTTCGGAGAGCTCCTTGCCCATCGAAAGGCGTTCCGCCAATAGGCCCGAGTAATCATAGGGATAGAAGAGTTGTTGCATCGCCGTGAGAAGCCACTCTTCCGAGTTTCGTTCAATTGCAGTGCGAGCAAATTGGCCCAATGCGATCCAGCCCGCCTCCATGTCGCGCATTTCTCTCATCAATGTCCCGACATGCGACTGGCGCCAGGAGATGTCGTCCGGGAAAAGGTTGACGCCCTCTTCAATGGCCGAGAGCGCCGTCTTCCAATCCTCAATCTTTGTCGCCGCCCAGATTCGACCATACAACGCGTACTTCGCAGCATCGATCTCGCCTTCAGCAATCCGTTCCTTTTCGGCATTTTTTGCTTCCGCGCTGGCGCACCAGCTGCCGTCAATCACTTTTACCAAAACGTCCTCGAGCGAGTCCGGGTGGCCGATAAAGGCGATGCTGCCGTCTCGGTCGACAACGAACGCCTGTGGAACATGGAAAGTCAGGCTGGCTAACAGCCAATGCTTAGCCATTTCGCCTGAGTAGTCGAACGCGATCCGAATGTTCGAATGCGGGAGCCATTTGGTTAACCAATGGCGCACCCGAGCTCGGGCCTTGTCAGCCGTTGCAGCTTTTTCACCTGCTGCAACTCCGATGAGCTCAACTTCGATATCGCTGTATTTCTCCTGCAGCTGCGCCAGGCGGGCCAGCGCCGGCCCGCAAGGTTCGCAGGTAGTCGAAAAGAAATCGAGGATGTATATCTTCCCGAGCTGGAAGTTGGAAAGCGGATCGCCGCGCAGCCAGTGCTGCACGTTGATCGACGGGGCTGGAGAGCCGCTATTTAAGGTAGAGGTCATGTCTTATTCTCCACAGTGTTTTGTCCGCCGTTTCGTGCGCCAGGAATGAGCGTGTTAAGTATCTGGTTGAGTTGCCCTATTTCGAAACGCAGCTCATGTTCCATCTGTTGGACAATAAAGCTGGTGAGCTCGTCTTCTGAAATGGCTTCTGCGGGTGCGGCCATTGCGACAGTCCTTCTTTTGTGAGAGTGCCGATGTCCCCGTCGCGACAGGAGACGCCGACTTGATGCAGATGGAGCAGGAGCGACGACGCCGAGGGTTTTCCTCGCCGGAGACGCCGATGTACTCGACCCCTCGTTCTCAATCGCCGAGACAAGGAGGTCGGACCCCTTGACCATGCGTAGATTCTCAAAATGTGCCACAATTGCCTCCAGACGGTTTTGTAGCTCAATTGCTTTCTTATTCCGTCATGACGGTATAGAATCGTTATTGGCTCGTCAACAGTCAATAAACTGCCGCGCCAGCAAACTTACCGGCTCCATCGGAAGGCCGTGCCTCATTGAATTTTCTCTTAGAGTCTATTCAAGAAAGGGGATATCGAGCGAGCCTTCTGGTCATGAGCGTGATCATTGCGGTTTGGATGAAGGCGAGGCTTGTGGCTGAGAAGCGCTCGAAATCCTTTGCCATTCGGCGGTTTATGCCGAGCCAAGCCAGCGTTCGTTCGACGATCCATCGCTTCGGCAGCACCTGGAAACCGGCTTGATTGCGTTTGATAATCTCCATCGGTCGCGGGCTTGTCTCTTCGACCGTTGGGCCCTGATAGCCGCCATCGCCGCAGATTTTTTCGATGAATGGAAAGCGGTTGGCCAGCTTGTCGAAGACAAGTGCCGCTCCGTCGCGATCCTGAATGCCCGCCGAGTGGACCTCTGCTTTCAGAAGCATGCCCAGGGTATCGACCAGAATGTGCCGCTTGCGACCCTTGATCTTTTTGCCCGCGTCATAGCCGATATCAGAACGGGCGTCCGGGCCTGTCTTCACCGACTGGCTATCGATGATGGCAAATGATGGCTGCTCTTCGCGCCCCTCAAGCTGCCGCGTTCGGCAATAGAGCGCGTCATGAATACGACGCCACGTCCCGTCCCGGCAGAACCGCTTGAAATAATGATAGACCGTACTCTTCGGTGGAAAATCATGCGGTAGCAATGCCCATTGGCAGCCCGACTGCAGCAGATAAAAAATCGCGTCCATCACCGCCCGAAGGGACGTCTTGCGTCTGCGGCCAAGTCGGGGCTGCCTTGGCATGAAGGGGTCGATCAAGCTCCACTCACGGTCAGTCAGATCGCTTGCGTAGCGCATGCGGCTTCTGTCATGATGACGCCGGGTGAAGGGTGTCCAGGCCATTCGATGTCTCCGTATTTGTCGCAAAATACAAAGAATCTGATTGCCGCCCTTCACTCAACCCCGCGCCCGGCCGCCATTCTTGAACAGACACTAAGTGTCGCGGTAACGCACAGGGTGGCTCCTGCGTCGGGGGTCGGAGTAAAGCGACAATGTTAGGCCGTAAGCCGTCGTCAGGGCCGCAGACTATGCCGCCCAAGAGTTCAATGAGTCGATTACCAGTTCGACCGAAGAAGCAGATCAGCTTTCTGATGGAACCATCGGCAACGCAGGCAAGAAGCTGGGCGCGCCAGACTTGGGCTTCGACGCCGTTTAGATTGGCGATCGTCGTGGCAGAGTCTGGACGGAATGTGAGATTTGCTCGTGGGCACGATCATGAACCTTCCCTGCCCCGTTGACAGGATGCTCCAAAAAACTGCGTACCGATACAACGAGGGGCGCGTTTGCCTAGGGGCCAGGGCCAACCGTTGGTTACGCAGGCTCCAATTCAACCGAAGGTCCAGCGTCGTCCGGCCGTCGCTCGACCGTTGTCAGGCATCGGCAAAAAGCTTCCCGTTCATGTACTTTAGACCGGTGTCGCTCGCGACCGTGACAACCGTCCTACCCGGACCCAACTCCTTGGCCAAACGAATCGCCGCAGTGACGTTGAGGCCCGAGGACGTACCGACCAGCAATCCTTCCTCCCGTGCCAATCGGTGACACATAGCGCGTGCTTCTTCTTCCGGAATGCTGCGCGCTTCGTCGTACAGATCGTGATTGAGCAAAGGCGGAACGAAGCCTACCCCTATGCCCTCGACATGGTGGGTTCCCCCCCACCCCTCCGATATGACAGGTGAAGAGGCCGGCTCCAGAACCACGATGCGAACCGACGCTGAGCGCGACTTCAGAATCCTTGCCACGCCCATTGTCATCCCGGCCACACCAACTGCGCCACAGAAGGCGTCGATACCGTCTGGAAATTGTGTGACCAACTCATGGCCGATCTCCTCGTAGCCAATCAAGGCGTCGCGGTTGTTAAACTGGTCCGAATAATAGCAGTCCGACCGGTTGGAGACCTCCCGGGCGTGACGGATCATAGACGGAATTAGATCGGCCGAAATCTCGCCGGATGGGCTGTGGATCAGATCAACGGTTGCGCCAAAGCTGCGCATGGTACGCAACTTCTCCATGGCAAAGGCGTTTGAAGAAGCCACAATGAGATGATAGCCTTTCACCGCGCAAACGAAGGCGAGCGAGGACCCCGTGCTTCCCCCACTCGCCTCGACTACAGTCATTCCTGGCTTCAAATCTCCGCGGCGCTCAGCCTCTTCTATGATGGATTTTGCCATGCGGTCTTTGTATGAGCCTGTCGGGTTGAAATACTCGAGCTTCACAAAGACTTGAGCGCTCCCGTCCGGTACGACGCGACGCAGGCGTACGACCGGTGTATTGCCAATAGCGTTGAGCGCGGACTCGACGGTGGGCGGGGGGCTCAGTTGCATGTTTTATTTGTCCTTGCGGTTGATCGTCTAGCGTCTATTGGGCAAGCCACCCGCGTGAACCGCGCGTTGAGTTTTCGATGGGTGTCAAACCGATGCAAAACACCCAAGGAGATCATACAGCGGATTCCCACGAAGTTTCCCAAGAGACTGCTGAACCTTGGAATCGAGCTGCACGCGATGATGCCGAATTTGCGAGCGGAAGAACTGCGCCAGCCGCGCCATTCCCCTTGAAGAGTCAGCTGGTTGTCGAACATCACAGCCGAGGTTCCCTGCCCTACCCTTGAAAATTGTGCCCGAGTTGAGCAGCATCCCCATTGAAGCGCGAGCTGTGAGTTGCCGCACCCACCTTCCTTGAGGAGGTAGAGCCGTGGAAAAAGCTGTTCAACGATGTCTGCGCGGCACATCTCATATCTTTTCTAAAATCCCTAGAGCGGATGCGGTCCTTCGAATCCTCGACGCGTCGAAATCCACGTCGTTCTCCAGACCTGTCACCTCTGCCACAGTCAGACCAGTGGTTTCTGCGACGTCGTCCAGCGAATAGCCGCGAGCCAGGCGAGCTTCTGCAAGCAGAGCACCAACGGACGGGGCAACTGGGGATTTCGCAATCTTCGAGACCATGTTCATGTCGATTAAGGCTCCTTTTGGCGGCCGGAAAACGTGCATCCGTTTTCTAGTTCCACCGCTGCCGACCGCGTCCGGCAACGGACAGTTTCTTCGAATTCCGCGGGCGCACTTTCTATCAGTTTGTTCAGCGGAGTACAGGTCTGACGCGATGAAGGGCGGACAACCCTTGCGTAGCAGCCGACGAGAGGTAACCCAAGCTCCCAACTGCGGCGCACACTCACGACGGCCGACAAGTAGCTTCCGATCTGGCAGGAGCGTTCGCCCCGGTCGGGAAGCTCGTAGGGAGTGATGCACTGATCATTCCCGAGCGGAGAACGATGGACAAACAATTCGAGAGTTGCCTCGGCGTGATAAGCTCATGGCCCGCAGGTTCGGCCAGAGCCTGTGAGAAACCTGCCGGGCGCTGTTGATCGGCCGTCGTCTTGAAGAGATCGCCTGAGAACGGCGCATCGGGATCAAGCGCACCCTGAGCTCAAGGGTCGTTCATCTTTAAGGATTTGAGGAACTTCGAGCGCCCGAAAAGAGGATGCGGGCAAAGCCCGCATCCTGTCTGGCATTCGTCTCAGTTCTTGGTGACGAAGTCCCTTACGTTGGCAGGCGTCACGAGCTGGAAGGGAATGTAGACCTTCTTTTCGATCTTTTCGCCCTTGGCGAGCTTGAGCGCTGCATCGAGCGAGCCCTTGCCCTGGCCGGCGGCATCCTGGAACACCGTGACGTCGAGATCACCCGCCTGCATGGCGGCAAGCGCGTCCTGCGTGGCGTCGACGCCGCCGACGACAACCTTGGTCATATCCTTGCCGGCTGCCTTCAGCGCCTGGATGGCGCCGATCGCCATTTCGTCGTTGTTGGAGATCACGGCGTCGAATTCGATGCCGCTGGAGAGCCAGTTGGTCATCAGGTCGGCGCCCTGGGTACGGTCCCAGTTGGCCGTCTGCTTTTCGACGATCTCGATGCCTTTGCACTCATCGGTCTTGATGACGTCATGGACGTCCTGGGTCCGCATGCGCGCAGCCTGGTTGGAGAGCTCGCCCATGATGACGACGGCCTTGCCTTTGCCGCCGAGAATACGGCAGATTTCCTTGGTTTCCAGCGTGCCGGATTCCAGCTCGTTGGAAGCGACGAAGGCCTGCTTGTCCGGCAGCGTGTCGACGTTGACCGGCTGACGGTTGACGTAAACCAGCGGTATGCCGGCATCGGCCGCGAGCTTCGACATCGCCGTGGTCGCATCGGTATCGACTGGGTTGACGATGATCGCATCGACCTTGGATGCGATGAAATTCTGGATCTGGCTCTGCTGCTTGGAAACGTCGTTCTGTGCGTCTTCGACCTGCAGCGTCACACCGCTGAGTGTCTTTGCATAATCGGTCATGCCGTTGCGCAGAACCGTCAGGAAATTGTCGTCGAATTTCGCCATCGAGACGCCGACAGTTTCCGCGTGAGCGGCCGTCGACATGACGAGCGCCATCGCAGTGCCCAGGATAAACTTTTTCATTTTACTTCCTCCACAAAGCGGTGCCCGGCTGCACCCTCCTCACGCCGGGTTTCCAGCACACTGGCCGAAAACAATTATCAGGGCTGCCGGAAAAGGCCGAACATCACCATAAGATATCAAGACAATCTCGATGCTGACGACTAGCTCCTCCTTCGCCGCTACGCTGACTCGCGCGAACCCCAAATTTTTGGTGCCTAATTTGATGATTTAAGTCCGCAGGCTTCAACAGCGCCAATGTCGAGTGTCTTTCACCGAAGACACCACAATGATGCAAAGCCGACACATGCCATATTGTCCAATCTCTCCGTCAGCTTTCGCGTGATCGCGAGGCAACGTGACGAAGTTTGACAAGCTTCTATCTATTTCACTTTGAGGTCCATTCATCGTTGTTTGTGAACTCTCTCATTTTTGAAAGAATCGTCGTCGTGAATGAGAGAACCCCATCAGTACCCGGATTTTTTCAGGGTTATCGAACCCGATGGCAGGAGGGATTAAAAAGAGCGGCGCCGCCGCAATGGACCGGGCAGTCGCTGAACTGGGCCGGTCGAGGCGGCAACTCTACACTCGCCCTCGCAGACCTCCTGGCTCCGGCGCAGACCTCTCCGGAGAGGTCGTTGGCGACGACATGTCATCTGCACTTGTCGATGCAATTTTATTTCATGACCATGTCCAATCGCTGGCCATAGATAGGCCCGAATTCTCAACCGAATGCTGACGGCCGTACCCCTGCCATGGGGACCCTGTCAGCGTCAGCGTCCGACTCCTTGAATCGACGGTCGACTTCCGCGCGTTCCTCTCTGCCGCCGCGTTAAGCTCCGAGAAGAAGTGATGCATTGAGACAGCAAACTCTACGAATGCGATCGGCGACGACCGGATTCAAGCCGTGCCGGGCGTTGGTGCACGGATCTGGAATTGAACTGATGGGGGATCTTTGAAACGGCTGATCATGCCGTGGTGCCTTGCGGCGGACGGATTTCGGGCGTGCGCAGTCAAGCATGCGATTGAGAACGGCTCAGCCGATGGCGACTTCGGTCTGCTCACCAGGCCGCGACCTGGCCCGCAGACGCCGCCCGATGATGACTTTTATCGCCCGATTGCCGTTTCGACCAGCGAGCGTTTGCCGTAGCCGTTAGAGAGCCTGCCATTTCATGCGGCCACCAAAGACATGAAGTGCGATATAAATAGATATATATACAATAATATATTCTATAACTCACCGGTTTTTCACAAGAGAAAGTAAGATATGCCAAATTGGAAACAATATACTTTAAAATATATCCGACACATCTGTTGCGTTGCTTGTCGTTTTCATCAAGTGTCCTGTTATGATGAGTTACGATAGTGCAACAGGAAAATTCCTTCCCATGAATGCTGAAATCTTGCCGGCGACGTCATCGTGGGGAGGCTTGCACAAGGAGCACGACGACATGGATCACCAAAAGAAATCAGACGAGCGTCTTGGCTACTCGCATCTGCGGTTGGCAACCATCGACGGCGTGTCGCTGCCTAGTCTACAATTGTCACTCGACCGGAAGGAGGGCTCTGCGTCGACGAAGAAGACCTTTTTCCAACAATTGCTCCTCGATTTTGCTTTCGGTTGCGAGCTATTTTATCCGCTCCAGCTATTTGAACATTCCGCAACGAGGGAGGGGACGACAAAGGCGCTAAATCGTTAAGCGCGAGTTACGATATATGATTAGGAGGATTCGGACCGGCCGCCACGTTCCTCATTTGAAATCCACGTCTATCGGGTTTCCATATTCCATGATGGAAGCGCCGGCTCAGTCGCCAACGCTTGCAAACTCCAACAACAGGTCAGCGAGCGGATGGAGGATATCATGGACGACCTTGATGCGACGCAAGCAACGGACGGCTCGGGCACACAGGCGTCAACAGGTACGAACCAGCACGGCAGGAAGATCGGAAGATGGTAAGAAAGTCTATCGGGACACGCAAGGCGCAGTTCAAATCTTGCTGCCGGTATCAAATACGCTGACAACGCGCGCTCGCCTGCCAAAATCAAGGAAATTTGACGCGCAGGGTTCGCCCATCAAATTTACTGCAGAAAGGATTCGTTCTCCGTGTCATTTTGTTCTTCGAAACGCATTCGCATCGCCGCACTTGCAGCGACTGCCATCGTGCTGGGCACCCAGATCGCAATTGCGCAAGAACCGTCTATAGGGTCTCAGTGGCTGAACTCGCCGACATCTCGAGTGGAAGCGCTTGCGGTCCTTCAGACCTTGAATGCCAATCTCCTGAGTAACGCCAGTGCTACGTTGACCCTTGATCGCTGGTGCGCCGCGCACAAGCTCGCACCGGAAGGTTCTAAGATTGTAGCTCAGCGTGTGGGCGGGCAAGACAAGCCGGCCGATGAGCACATCCGTGAACTTCTGACCGTCGGACCGGGTGAGCTGATCGCTTATCGCCGCGTGCGCCTGGTCTGCGGCGACCGCGTCTTGTCCGAAGCCGACAATTGGTATGTACCTGCAAAATTAACTGCAGAGATGAATCAGGCGTTGAATACCAGCGATATCGCGTTTGGCAGAGCCGTTCAGGCTCTCAATTTCACTCGCACAAACCTGTCTGCCAAGTTGCTCTGGTCCCCTCTATCCGAAGGCTGGGACATGGACGGCCTAATAACGCATGAAACAAGTTCCCTTAGCCTGCCGCCGTTCCTGCTCGAACATCGTGCCGTACTGAAACTTCGAGATGGCACGCCGTTTAGCGCCTTGGTAGAAAGCTACACGGACAAAGTACTAGATTTTCCAGTTCCGCGCCTGCTTTCTCAATAGCGCTTCGGTATCTCGGTACACTTGCTGAACTGCGCGGGATAAAAATCGACAGCCACTGCATGCGACAAAGGCGCCTGGCTTACGGAAGTGAGCCAGTCGGGCGATTGACTTGTCGATTCGTTTGATCGTGGCGACCACGCACGATAGCCTGAGTGTAACCTGACCCCAAGCCATCGTAGATTGTCGCTTGACAGTCCCCTCGGCAAGCCTCTACCCTTTTTCGCAACTGGGTCATTGGCATCGATGCCTCGGGCACCCTCCAGCAGACGCGGGATCAGGTGCGGAAGATCGTTGATGCGACCTCGGAACTCGTGAACCTTGGTCGGCCGGTGCGTGAAGACGAGATCGTCATCAACCCTGACTACGCCTATCCCGCCTATGGAGTGCCCTCGGAGGAGACCAACGAGGCGATCCGGCTCACGGCGTGCACCGAGGCGATGATTACCGACCCAGTCTATGAGGGAAAGTCGATGCAGGGGATGATCGATCTCGCGCGCAAGGGCTTCTTCCCCGAGGGCTCGAAGGTGCTCTACGCCCATCTCGGCGGCGCCCCGGCGCTCAACGGCTATAGCTATTACTACAGGGACGGCTGATTGGCACCGTCAGGTTAACCGGCCCGGGTATCGCATTAAACACAGCTGAATGGCAAGCCGAGCCGATTATGATCACGCCTCCGCAGCTCGATCTCCAGTCGATCCGACAGTGAAAACGAATAGTGTCGGATTAGGCTGTCCTCGTCGACTGTTATAACGAAAAACTCCGTGGATCCGCGCACGTTTCCCAGGGATGAGATAACCCCAGCGCGGACCAAACGCATAGAACAGTAATTCGCCTTCGGCTTTTGTAACCGCTGGCCAGCATGGCGTCTTAGGAAACCTCATGCGTCTCTTTCCAACTCCGAACGTGTCTGTCGCAGTACCAATCAAGGATAACGGAGATTCCGTCGTAGCTCGCGGCAGATCGTCGAAGGGTCTCGGCCAAGGGGGCGCGCGCGATCTCCGCCTGACTGATCTTCTTCTCATGCATCCGCCCAACAACGCGACGTTCGTCCATACTCAACTGCACAATAGAGCGGGCCTTTCCATCCTCCTGAAATCATGGCCGATATTGTCTAAGTTGCATTTGAAAAAAGGAATCTGCCGGCATATAACTGTTGCCAGAGCGTCGGGACAACGCCGAGGTATTCCGCCCTGGCTAACGCCCTGCCTCGCTAAAAGTCCTGGTTTTACCCGCAACAAAGTGGAGCCCGTAAGATGGTAGCGCCTGAAACGCTATCTATATAACGAGGCGCACAAAGCTACCCGCATAAGCGGAAAGCGAACAGCAAACGATCAGGACAACCATGACATCTCACCTCACAAGACAGAAGCATGCTGAGGAAAGACTAGGCGCAGCCCTTCAACAAATGAATGATGCCATCCGCGACGCACACAAATCCGGTATTGATGTCGATATCAGCACCCTCACCATGCACACGCCGCGTGGCCCGATGGTTCAAGCCGACCTTAAGGCGTTCCGCGCATATGGAGCGCCGCCAGTGTTGCGGTTGGTGGAAGAATAAATGCGGTGACATCGATACGCCACACCTGCGTCCCGGACCCATCATTGTCCTGGCGAAGATAGTGCGTCGGCGGCTCCTCTTCTCTCGTTCCGTCGCTCATCCCAGGCCACCCTCGACGTCATCGTTCCAATTCATATCTCTACACCACGCCGAAGCGCTCGCGCATTTCAGTGGTGCGTAACCACGTGTCACCGGGCAAGCGTTCGATGAATGCCGCGAAAACGCTGGTAAATGACTGGAGGGTCGTTTGGTCGGTCAGCGCTTCGGCCTGCTGTGTCGGAAGCAATGGCTGCATGTCGGTCAGAAAGCGCGGCCGGGCAAGCTTCGCGAACATCCGTTGCTCAGCCTGTGCCCGCGTGATGACCTGGCCCGAAAGTGCGACGTAGCGGCCAAAAAAGTCAGCCACTTTCTCCACATTCAGGCCCTCAAACGTCTCTAGGCCATGCGCCAGGTCATAGAGATCGCGACCCTTCTCCCGCTGCAGCAGCGCGCGCAGCTTGGTGGCCAACATTTCCTCACGGGAGAATGTCGGGACGGACGCATTCCCGGTGAACCATGGATTGGTCACGCCGAACGGCAAGTCGATCGGCGGATCATACGCTTCGATCTCGCTGATGTTGGTTTCGACCTTGAGGCGGATGGGGACGCCGCCGCCGTCCTCGGCCTCAATCCGGAATTTCAACTTGGGTGCGACCGGACTTGACTCGTACTGACCGTGTCCAAGCCACGGCTCGAGGACGACACGCAAGGCGTCCAGTACCGGGCCGATCGGCCCGGCCTCTGTGCGCACGAGATCAATGTCTTCCGAGTAGCGCAGCGGAGCCGGGAAGTGCAGTTTGTTGAGGGCTGTGCCGCCGCGAAACCTCAAGGCTTCGCGCAAGAAGGGGTCGGTGAATATCGCGACCACCGCCCGGCTGATAATCAGATCCTGTTCGATCTGACGTTGATCGGCCCAAGGCGCGACATTGCCCCACGCGACAATATTCTGAGCTGGTATCATTCATCGGCCTCCGGATAGCGGCGGACGATGACCCGCCAACGCGGGTCGCGCTCGAGCACTTCAGTAGAAAAGTCGGGATCGCCGGCTTCTTTGCGGTCCAGCTCCGTCCAGGGCAGGTTGCCGCGGTCTTCCAAGGCGGTACGCATCGACGCCAGGCGTGGGCCGTGACCCAGCCTGTCGAGAAGGTAGCCGAGGCGCTGCACGACCGGCCGTTCGGTGACGCGCGACAGGTTGGTCAGGCTTTCGAAATCAATCTGCGGCGCGATATCCCTGAGGACAGTGAAGATGTTATCAAGACCGCCGGCGCCACGAGAATACCGCAGAATGTCGAGCGCGGTGAGAGCTGGTGACGACACTCTCATCGAACCTGTCTCGGTTTTCTTGTCGACAACGCCCGCGGCGACGGTCTCCATATCCTTTCGGTAGTAGAAGACGACGCGGTTGCGACCGGCCCTGATCTTGGGGAGCCGTTTGGCCGCCACGACTTGAAACTCCATCACGGCCTGATGCGTGGCACCGTGCAGTTCGGCAGCCTTAAGCAGACCGACATAATAGGAATTCCCCTCATGGCGCATCAGCGCGTCAATGTACCAGGTTGGTGGCGGAGCGCCCAATGACATGAATTGTGGAGGGACCACGATATAGAAGTCGTGGCGCGGGTTGAGGAGTAGTTTTCGACGCTGCAAACGCTCGGCTGAGTCCAGGAACGCGCCACGATTGATGCCCAGCGCTTCGATCGCCTCTCGGCCATCAAAAACCACCCGCCCCTGGGAGAGCAAGTTTGATGTATAGGCAGAAAGCGCGGCCCGTTTATCGTGAATCATGTCCAATTATCCGCTCTATGTGCAGATATTGCAACACACTTTGTTTTCATGGGTGATTCATGTTCAAATATCCGCGCTACATGCGGATTTTCCAACATGATTTCTCTCGATAGCTAAATCCAGCCGTTGCGCGGACCTTCGCTTTGCGCGCCGGAAGGGACTCCTCGCCAAAGCGAAGAGCGACGCTGCGCATGCCGAATTTCAATCCCCTGACCGCAAGCTATTTCCTGAGCCGTCAGACGCTCGTTCCCTCAAAAAGGCCAGGCATGGCCCTATCGCGTGAAAAGCTCTTCGCCGGGCGTTGTCACGTTGTTTGAATGTGGCCACGTGAGGCCGAGCCTGCGCTTTTTAGGCAGGCCGTGCACTCACGGCTTCCCACGCGGCCATTGCCTGGCGTCGATGGGTTCGAATTTGTGCTGCGAGCGGTTGGTCTGGGATGGGACGAAGAGGTTTCGGACGGCGGAGAAGATCGACACGAAATGTTGCAATGAGCCAACCGACCGGAAACCCTGTCGCGTTCGCTCCCGTTTTCTCAACGGCAGGTGAGAATTCTCCGCCCGGTTGTTCAAGCCTTTATGCGAGCGGTGTTCCACGTTCGGCATGACCTGGCGTTTGGCCGCCCCGTAGGAGCGCAATTTGTCGGTGATCATAGGCTTTGGCGGCATGCCCTGCTTCTTCAGAAGTCGCGTCAGCAGGCGCTTGGCCGCCTTGGTGTTATGGCGTGTCTGGACGATCTCGTCGAGCACATATCCATCCTGATCAACCGCTCTCCCCAACCAGCATTTCTGACCGTTGACGCGCACAACGACTTCATCGAGGTGCCAGACATCGCCTTTCGTCGGCGCCTTGGGGCGTATGCGGCGCGCATAATCAAGGCCATGCTTTCGGCACCATCGGCGGATGGTCTCGTAGGAAACGACGATCCCGCGATCGAGCAGCATTTCCTCGACATCGCGCAGGCTCAGATTAAAGCGAAAGTAGAGCCAGACAGCACGGGCTACGATTTCGATCGGATAGCGGTGGTTCTTCTAGGTCGGTGCACTCACGGTCATGAGTGCGCTGCTACCTCAATTTCCTTACCGCTCAATCAATGTGACAGTACCCTCTCATCAACCCGTCCGACGGCGGGAGAGGATCATGAAGCGCTTCAAGTCAGCGCGACATCTTCAGCGTTTCGTTTCCGTACACGACCCGATCGCCAACCTCTTTAACGTTCCCCGCCACGATATTCCATCCACCCACCATCGAGAATTGCGAGCAACTGCCATGCGAGCATGGCGCCAAATCGCGCGCCACGCCGAATGAACCAAAGCCTCAATCCCAGATCTTGTCTTCGCAGCGTTAAGTTTACAGTGCCCGCCGAGCCGTTCGGGCAGGTCACGCCAGCGACCGCCGGAACGGGCCATCCACAACAGCGCGTCCAGGAACAGCCGGTTGTTCGTGCGCGGGCCGCGTTTGCCCTTCGTGCCGCCCGGCACACAATCCTTGATCCGTTCCCACTGGTCATCCCGAAGCGCATCACAATCCACGGCCGATCTCCAAAAGTCAGCCTTGAATCTGATTTGCGCCTCCGGAGGAATCCCAAATCGTTAAATCGTCACCACGACCTAATTCGGTCGAAGCCTTTTGGTCGCAATCAGCATGACGAGATCTTCGGAGGCATCTGCGAGCGCCAGTGCCAATTCCGCAGCCGACCATCCACGTTTCTGCAAACTGACGAGCATTTCCACCATCGCGACTTCGACTTCTCGTCTGCAGCTCGAAATCGGCTTCAATTCGATATGTTTCTCATCACATGCCGTGGTCATCTTAGCCTCCGCTCTGCCATATGAAAGGCAGCGTCAAAAATTTCGACAATGGGTGGATATGGTAGGGGTTGCATGCAAGCCTCAAGCCATTACGCATCGACACAGATTGCCTCGGCTGCGCGCAACCCCTCGCGCGCCATTATTTGCCGATGTCCGGCATCAGGAGCGTCTCGCATGAATCTGCACAATAGGCGGTGGAATTCTTCCCGGCGCCTGAGCGGGTGCACGCAGAATGATTCCTGTTGCAAGCCAACGCTTGCGCAAAGCGCGCAAGAACAATTCTCCGATAGTTCACGGCCTATCCTCCTATTTTTGCATGCTTTGTTTTGAATAAATATCGTTTTTTGTTGCCGGCGCCCCGAAACTACATTGCACCGGCAGCTGCGTATTTTGGAATTTCCGAACTTCCTTCGGAATTAACCACTACTCATTTAGATATATGAACAGGACGCAATTGTCGTTATCGCCGCGTCCTGAAAATTATCGGTCCGTCCATTTCTGCTCGCCAGGGAATATGATAAGTCGCTTATGCACGTAAAGCTTTAGCCAATTCGGCTTTTGTAAGATGGCTGCGCGGTTCAGCCGCGAAAACGATTGTTTGCGTCAGTTTCAGCAGCCCGGATCGGCTTATGCGCTGGAGGAATTGGATGGTTGCGGAGTCTGGAGGTGACCCCGCTGCGGGACAGGAATGGCCGGCGCACCTGGAGCGGCGGCGCTGGTGCCCTTGCAATTTTCGACGCATAACCTTGCCACCGAAAGAACAGTTCCAGTCCTGGCGATCACATATGGCGCCGCTTGTGGATGTTCATCTGCCGGATGGAAAATCAGCACCTTGATCAAATTGATGACAGACGAGGGATACCGATCTCGTCCACGTCGGAAGCGTCGGCACCGGCTTCAATGAAGCAGAGGCGATCCGATTGCCGAAGGTGCTGGACACGCTGCGGTGGAAGCGAAAGCAGCCACCCGTGCTGTATTCCGGACGTGCCGATATTGTCTGGGTCCAGCCGATCCTCATTGCCGAGATCGAGTTTCGCGCCTGGACGTCGGACGGGAAACTACGTCATCCATCCTACAAAGGCTTGCGAGATCGGCAGGACAATGCCGACGTCTTCCGGCTCGACTAGCGAAATCAGCGCCATACGCTAGATTGTCGTCCATTCGAGCTCGGCGGAGTAGATATCTAGCATGTGCAACCTGTATCGCATGGAAGACAGGGGCTGGGTCGCGAAGTGGGCCCAGGACGCTGAAAGCCTGATCAACCTGATGCCGGCCTATCAGATGAACCCCGACCAGATGGGGCCGATCGTCCGCAACACCGCCGACGGAAAGAAGCAACTGGTCCATGCGCGCTGGGGACTGCCTTCGCCGCGCTTCGCGCTTGAGAAGGCAGCCAAAGCCAAGGCCGAGAAGCTTGCGGCGAAAGGCAAGCCGTTCGATCTCGAAGAACTGATCCGCATGGAGGCCGACCGCGGCACGACCAATGTGCGCAAGTTTAATTTTCCGCACTGGAAACGATGGTTTGGTGTCGAAAACAGATGCCTTGTCCCGATCACCAGTTTCGCCGAGCCGGATCCGGCCAGCCAGGAGGATGGCGGAAACGTGCCCAATGCCTGGTTCGCCCGCGACGAAAGTAAGCCGCTGATGTTCTTTGCCGGTCTCCATGTGCCGCAATGGCTGAGTGTCCGAAAGGTCAGGGATGGTCTCACCACCGATGATCTCTACGGATTCTTGACCACAGATCCCAACGACCTGGTGAAGCCGATCCATGAGAAGGCCATGCCGGTCCTGTTGCTGACGAAGGAAGAGACCGACACCTGGATGCGGGCGCCATGGGAAGAGGCCAAGGAGCTGGCCCGCCCATTACCGAATGATGCGCTCATCATCTCGTCCCGCGAACCGTACGGATCCACGATCGTTTCGACATCCGGAGAGCTGGTGGAACAGGGCAGTCTGCTTTGACGCCTGAATTCCGGGCTTGTATCGAAAACGAAAAAGCCTGCCGCGGGAGGAGGTGCGGCAGGCTTTTTCAAAGAATTGAACAACGGCTGGGAGGAGGAGTGCCGCTGTTCCGTCAGGCGCCCTCTGGGAGGAGGTGCATTGCTTCGTTGAGCTGAAGGTATCAGAGGCTGTCCCGACCGCCAGCGCTCAGATCGCAGAGCAGCCCTGCGCTTGCTGCAATGCAACATAGACCCTGCGCTCATTTTTCGACCATTTGAGACGCGGCTTTCGCTGTGCCGGGCTCGAAACCGAGAACAAATTCGATCACCTGGCAGAGGACATTTCGCACGGCTTCAGTATCGACTCAGGGCCAGCCAATCGATAAAGGTTGAAGCTGACGATATCGGTTCCGCTAAGCTCCTCGCCATAGAGCCACGTCCGTTTGCCATCCTCCGACCGCTTGACGGTCACACCCCATGATCGATTATCGAAATGTCCGTCGACATAGCCGTCCGGCAATTTCGCTAGCGCGTCTTCGAACGTCGCCTGAATTGATGGAGGTGTTTTGCCGCTGGCCGTCATGGTGCTAGGCATTCGTCGCAGATCCCGCAGCCATCATCATCCATGCTCGAGGCCGGACGTAACCTTCGACAGCACGGACATGCCGTTGCATCCGACGCACACGTTTCATCGCGGTCCGGCGGAAGAATTTCAATATAGAATTCCGACAGCATATCGGCCGCGCTTCGATCCATGGCGATGCTCCAGTGGGGTAAACTAGAGATAGTGAGCCTCGATGGTTGCACAAGCCGGCAAGAGATCGCAGTCGGAGACGATCCAATTGCGCCCACGTTGCGCGCTGCTATGCTGAGAGAGAATGGCAGGAACCACGGCGAGACCGGTGGCAGCGACGGAACACGTCACGCGAAGCCGCCATCGATAAGCGAGACGACGATGGCTGATTTTTCCCACAAGACGGATATCGAGATCGATCAGTGGATCAGGAACTTTGAGAAACGCTGCCAGACCGAAGCCCCATTGTATCTCGAATTGCTCGAAGAACGGGGCCACCGCGCTGGAAGGCGGGCAGGCCTTGATCTTGAGAAGTCACTTGCAGCCCTGAAGCGGGCGGCCGTCTCCGGGACCTGCATAAGCTACGGAGATTTGGCAAAAGCGAGCGGTGTCGAGTGGAGCAAGGCGCGACATCAGCTGAACGGAAAGAATGGACACCTCGACCGGCTTTTGGAAATCTGCCACGCCCGCAAACTTCCATTGCTGACGGCCATCTGCGTGAATCAAGGCAGCTTACAAGAGGGCGAGCTGGAGGAGAATGCGTTGAAAGGCTTTTCCGAAGGCGCGCGGCGTATTGGTAGGTCCTTCAGCGAGGACCTAGATTTCCATCATGCCTGCAGAGAGGAGTGCTGGAACTGGGGCCGAATGCAGTTGGGGTAGCGAAGTTCCATCTCTTCGTCAGGAGCAAGGGACTGATCAAAGAATCTTCAAAACAGGAACGCTGACGCATGCAATTGTCTCGGCTCGAGCTTTACAAGCGCGTAAGTGCCAGGCCTTTAAGCAAGCTTGCCGCGGAATTGGGTACGACCGGGACCGCCTTAGCTGCGGTGTGCAAGAAGTATCAGGTCCCCTATCCTGGTTCCGGATACTGGACGCGAAAATCCTTAGGTCTCCCAGTTGAGCTACCCGCATTGCCGGAAGCGCCTGATGAAGTGATCGAGATCACGCCGGCGATCTCGAAGCCCCGGCGACCGAGAACACCCAAGGATCAACCCTCGAAGGACAGGGCCCCAAAAAAAGCCCGTCGGATGGAATATCATCCACTTCTTTTTGGCGTCGAGGGGCATTTGCGTAAGTCGAGGGAGGTAAAAGACGGTGAGTTCCTGCGTCCTTACAAGCGGCTCCTCCCCGACTTGATTTCGTCGGAAAGCGCGCTGCCAAGAACACTCCGTATTGCGAACGCCCTTTACCTTGCGCTCGATGAGCGGGGTTACCGCGTTCACATCGCCCCGCAAAGCGATGACACTGGTCGCATTCACGTGTCCGAGCAGGAGGTTGAGCTCAAGGACCGGAAGTATGGACGTTATTATTCAAGCGGGATCTGGGGGCCTGACCGACCGACCATCTTCTACATCGACAGCGTGCCTATAGGCCTGGCCATCACGGAAATGACTGAAAGGGTGACGATGCGATACATCAACGGCGATTATTATCGGGAGGACAGCAAGCTCGTCCGGTCAATGAAACCGTGGCAGATGACGCATTCCTGGACGACGGAGCAGGACATGCCCTCCGGCCGCCTGAGGATAATCGCCTACTCTCCAAAGAAGGGTGTCGAGTGGTCGGCCAGATGGCAGGACACGCAGGAGGAGCCCCTCGAAAAGGTCATTTCGACGATCGTCGAGACGCTGCAAGCTTCGCATGATCACATTTTGAAGCTGATGATCGCCGAAGATGCAGCCGAAGCCAGGAGAAAGAAAGAGCGGGCGGAGGAATGGGAGCGCTACGAGCGACGAGAGGACGCTCGAAAGGTCGCGCAGGCTCTCTCAGACAGCCGGCAGCAGCTTGCCGAAACCATCGAGAAATGGGCAAAGGCGATGGCAGTAGAACGCTTCTTCGCTGACGCTGAGGAGCGTTTGAATAAACTCGACAACGAGCGTCGCCAACGCCTCGAAGAGCGGCTGGAGCTTGCGAGGGCCATGATGGGTAGCATCGATCCCCTGGACTTCATTGAAAATTGGAAGGCACCTGATGAGAGATACCGATCAAAGCATCGGGAAGATTAGATGCGCAGGCAAAGAGACGCGCGCCCACTGCTAGCTACAGGGTTTACCACTCTTCCGCCGAGGCCAAGCCTAGTCTCGAACAAAACGATGGAAGGCATTGGAGCTTTCAGCAACGCGCAAAAGCGAAAGGTCAGGATAGGCTGCCCCGCCGGACTGCTCTGCGGACATTAACGAAGCTTGGCCATACGGCGCCAGCGATGGACCGGCTTTTGTTGGTTGATGCGGTCCAGCTCCCGTTGTAGCTTCGCTGCGAAATCGCGGCACGCTTAGATAGGATTGGAATTTCCATGGCAACCGGTACCGTCAAATTCTTCAATGACGACAAGGGCTTCGGCTTCATTACACCCGAGAATGGCGGACAGGACGTCTTCGTCCATGTGTCTGCACTGCAACGTGGCGGTTCACTCCGTGAAGGCGATAAGGTGAGCTTCGAAGTTGGACAGGATCGCAAAACCGGAAAGTCCAAAGCAGAGAATGTATCGGTCCTGTAACTCCAGGACGTTGTAACTATCCAGCCTGCCAACCATCGTGTGGAGCATGGCCATAGGAAGAGGCTGACAGATGACCGGCACATCCGACACCTTGGCTCTCCTCATCGATGGCGATAACGCTTCGCCGAAGATCGTCAGCGGGCTCCTTGCGGAGATCGCCACCTATGGCACCGCCAGTGTGAGGCGCATCTATGGCGATTGGACCAAGCCAAATCTCAACGGCTGGAAAGAGTGCCTGCTGGAGCATTCAATTCAGCCCGTCCAGCAATTTGCCTACACGACGGGAAAGAATGCCACGGACGGCGCAATGATAATCGACGCGATGGACCTACTCTATACCGGCCGTTTTTCCGCATTCTGCATCGTTTCCAGCGATAGCGATTTCGCCAGGCTGGCGTCGCGCATCCGCGAACAGGGCGTGACCGTTTACGGTTTCGGCGAGCGGAAGACACCGCGTCCGTTCATCACCGCATGCGACAAGTTCGTCTATTTCGATGTCCTCAACGCCAACTCAGTCGAGCCCGATATACGGCAAGACGCGCGCCCGGCTGCCGCCGCGAAGGCCAAGGAGACCAAGGCATCCCCGGCAAAGGCGCCTGCAAAATCGAAGCTTGACGCGGCCGCATTGAAGATGCTCGAAAATGCCGTGACGGCGTCGGCCGATGAAGACGGCCGTGCCAACCTGGCGCGTGTCGGTGCCCATTTGGCGAAACAATCGCCGGACTTTGATGCGCGCAACTACGGCTTTGCCCGCCTCACAGACCTTGTCGAGGCTTCCGGCATCGTCGACGTAGAGCGAAGCGGCGACAGCCCGAAGATCGTCACGGTCCGGATGAAGGGGAAGCCAAGGCCAGGGCCCAACGGCTAGGCTCGGACGCCGATGGACAGCGGCAGCCTGTCCAAGATGATCCGCACTAGACCAAAGGTGTCGCCTTGGTGAAGGCGCTCGCCTGAAAAAGATGCTTGAAGATGCCACGACGGAAACTATCCAGGGAAGAACTCTTCGCCCTCGTATGGGAGAAACCGACCAGCGAGATCGCCAAGGAACTCGACCTGTCGGACGTGGCGATCGGCAAGCTCTGCAGCAAGTTACAGGTCCCAAAGCCGCCTCGCGGTTATTGGGCTCGTATGCAGGCCGGGCAGCGACCACGCCGGCCGGCCTTGGTTGCTTTCCGCGAGGAACTCGACACCAAGCGGCGCGATGAGTTACGTGCAAAAACAGCGGAATCGCTTTCGAAACTGCAACGCCAGTTTCTTGAAATGGCGTTGTCGGAGATGAATAGTCGAGGCGCCGGTATTGCTCCACCGCCAAGTGCCAGGCCGCTCGTCAATCTCGATCGCGATTTAGCAGCCCAGGTCCTGCTGCTCATTCAAGGTCGGGCGCAGGCCTGGGTGGAGGAAGGTCGCATTGCCACGCGCTGGGGACCGCCTGTCCGCAACAGCGTTGCCAAACTCGTTGAGCGCCTGCTGCCGATGGCGCGGCAGCAACTCTTGGTGTTCGAGACCGAGAGCAAGCGCACATCCTTCAGGGCCGACGGGCCGGTGATCTTTGTCCGACTGACAGTGCCATTGCAGGAGCGGATCGCCGCCCTTTCGGAGATGGTCAGGGATCAAGAACTCCAGCACGTGGTCATGCCGCTGACGGCGGCAGATCACGGCTGGTCAACGCACCATCTCTATTCCCCGGAATCGCACTTGTTCCTGGACAGTTGGCTCTGTATTTCGGCGCGCGAGATCTGGGTGGAATGGAACCGCAAGTCGTGGCGCGAGGAAGACCCGCCCGAGCGGCATGCGACCAACCGGATCGGCCTGCGTGAGGTGATGCCAGTCGACTTCATGCCCGCTTCCAACAAAGTGCTCTCACCGGTGATTTCGGGGGTGGCAATCACGCCCTATGCGGATCGGCTTCGCGCCCTGCAAGAAGCGGAACGAATCCACGAGATGATGAGCAACGCCGCTTACGCAATGCAGAAGGAGGTCCCGGGAGAAATCCTTTCGGTCGTGGATCGCCTGTGGTTTGGGGAGGAGCGTCCATTCCAGGCTGCGCGAGACGCGTTCCGCCATGTCGAAACAGAGCTTGAGCGATGGGACATCGAACTCGAAGCGGAGCGATCAGCGCTCGCCCGGTCCATCCTTGGGATAGTGCCTGGAGACATCGTTACGTCCGAAAGCCGCGGGAAACTTCTGCGGCTGTCGGTTACGGGCGTAACGCTATATTCGGGCGGCAGCGGTGTCAGTTTCATGGTGTCCGGAATTCGCTTTCGAAAGGACGGAACACTGGGCAAACTGCAGGAGACCCTAAATTTATCTTTTACCGACGAGATGCAAACTCAATAGCGAGAGCGCGACTGCCAGACGGCGGAAGGCGAATGCTGGCAAACCTCTGATATCTGCGGTGGACAACCGGTACACTGTGCCTCTTGAATCAGCGCCTTGAAGGGATTCGAACCAGCTATCCGCTGTTCAGCCCCCTCTCACATTACGGAAAGATCTTGCTCCCGGTTGTCACCGAACAGGTGAATTTGGAAATCAACGAAAGGGTTGCGATCCAACTGCGTTGCGGACGACGGTGCTCGCGTCTATGTCCGTCGATCCCACGATATACCGTGAGCGTCCGGCGAATGCATTTCTTGCGTCTACGAGGCGCGGTTTAGGACTTGCGCCTTAGCTCATCTGCTATGACGCGCTCGATTATCTCGGGATCGCATTGTTCATCGACGAGGAACTGGCGGATTCCACCATCCCACGTCCGTATGTCGGCCAGGAGATCTCGAAGGTCGTCAATTCCATTTTCGGTCAGGCCTTTTGTGCCATCTTCACTGCCATCGCGGACATATACCAATTCGCCTTCGGCGATATTGTCCGAGTTGGCGGTGACTTCCTCGAGTAGTTCAAGGTTCTCGCCGATCATGACGGCGACTTCTTTGAGCGTGTAGATGAACCTCGAGCGTGCCATCACGCAGCCTCGTATCGGTCTTTCGCCGGCACCCACTGCCACGGCAGCAATTCGTGGAGCCGATCCTTGGGATGGCTCTGGATCCGGGTCAGGACGTCTGTGAGATAGACCTCCGGATTGTGGCCATGGAGTTTGGCAGTCTCGACGATGGTCAGGATGTTGGCGATGCGCTCACCGCCCTTGTCTGACCCGGCGAAGAGCCAATTTTTTCTTCCCATTCCAAGCGGACGCATGGCTCGTTCAGCTATGTTGTTATCGATTTCAACACGGCCATCGTCGATGTAAACGCTCAACGCTGCCCATCGCGAGAGGGCATATCGCATCGCTTCCGCCAGCTTCTGCTTCTGTGGCAGGGTCGAAAGCGTCTCTTCTATCCAGCTCTTGAGGTCCGCCAGAAGGGGCCTGGCGTGTTGCTGGCGCAGTGTACGCCGCTCCTCAGCCGACATGCCGCGGATACGATCCTCGATATCGTAGAGCGCACCGATGCGCGACAGCGCTTCGTCAGCGATCGGAGATGGCTTCAGCTTAATCACATCGTGGAACTTGCGGCGTACATGCGCCATGCAGGCGGCCTCGATGATCTGGTTGCCGTAAAGCTTCTTATAGCCACCATAGCCGTCCGCGTGCATCACGCCGCTGAAGGCAGCGAGGTGGTCGGCTGGATGCGCGCCCTTGCGGTCGGGGCTATAGTAGTAGGCTATGGCTCTGGGCGTGGGATCTTGATAGCCGCTGCCATCGAAGACATAGACCCAGACCCGCCCGGTTTTTGTCTTCCCTCGCCCAGGGTCGAGGACATCGACTGGGGTATCGTCCGTATGTATTCGGTCGACCGCGGCGACATGGGCTCTGATTAGCAAGATGAGCGGCGCAAGCAGAACGGACACCCGGCCAACCCAGTCCGCCATCACCGACCGGGAGATGTCTATCCCCAGCCGGTCGTACATCTCGGATAGACGATAGAGCGGAATGTGATCGTCGAATTTGGCGACCATGATATGGGCGAGCAACCCCGGTCCGGGCTTGCCTCGCTCGATCGGCAAGGTCGGCATTTCGCCAGACACCGTTGTGTCGCAGTCCCTGCAGATCATGCGCTTTTCGACGTGCCGGACAATCTTTACGGATGCCGGTATATGCTCCATCACTTGGACGACCTTGTCAGCCGCCTTCAGGAAGGACGTGCCACCACAGCTCGGACAACTGCAGGGCGCCGCATAAACCAGCTCTTCTGTTGGAAGGCCATCCGGCAGCGGTCTGCGTTTGGGCTTACCCGGTGCGTCGTCCAACTCCGGTAAGGGGTTTTTTCCAGAACGCACCTCAGCCTCGGCGCGGGAAGCCTCGATCTCCTCCAGCATCAGTTCAAATTGCTCGATCTTCCGGTCGATCTTTTCCGAAGAAGGACCGTGCTGCCGATGTCGGAGCAAATCCAACTGCGCGCGCAGAAGACCGATAATGGAGTCGCGCTTGGTGACTTCTGCTTCTTGCTCCTCAAGTTTCGCCGTCTGTTCAGCGACGAGCGCGCGCAAAGCAGATAGCTCGGCCTGACTGTCCAGCGGCGTTGTTTCCATACCCGCGTACATAGCCGATTTGCGCCGGAAGTGCCAGCATTATGCCCCGGATGTCTTTGCAAAATATAGCTTTTAACCCGTTCGTCCGGGAGCAGAAGTCCACGCAGGTCGGCGCCAGTCGATCCCCTCAACAAGCATCGACAACTGAGCTTGCGTCAGATGCGCAACCCCATCTTTCGCCGTCGGCCAGGGAAAGTATCCGCGTTCCAAAATTTTGTAAAACAGGCAAAACCCCTGGCCATCCCACCATAAAAGTTTGATCCGATCAGCGCGTTTTCCGCGGAATCCGAAGATCGCGCCAGAACCCGGCGCTTCCTTTATGACTGCCTCGACCAACGCTGACAGACCATCAATGCCGCGCCGCATATCAGTCACCCCGCAGGCCAGATAAACCTGCACATTCCCCGAAGGCCCGATCATGCCGCCTCCACACAAGCGACCAGTGACGATAGCACTTCGAGATCCATGTCCGCTGCGATTCTCAGTAAGCGGCCGTTCCTTAGGACGATTTCAACGTCTTTCCATCTCGACCGAGCACTGCTCCTCTTGGAACCGTCACTCACGCTCTCCGACGCTCCGATAAGCGATACCGGGATGAACGATGCGGCCTGGGGAGATTCGGGTGGCAAGAGCTTCTTTCGCCAGGCGTAAATCTGCTGCGGAAGAACGTCATGCCGGCGCGCGACATCCGAAACGGTGCCATCCGCGCTGAACGCTTCTTGCAATATCGAAAGCTTCAGTTCCGTCGACCATCGCCGTTGTCGCTCGGCACCCGTCAGGATCTCAACCTTGGCCATTCATACCCTGTTACGTCACAAATGAATCTTCTGTGTCGTAACTTGAGCCAATCTCGCGCCCAACCAAAATCCGCTCACCGGACGCTCACGATATACCGGTCAGCAGCAATCCGTCCGGCGTCACGCGCAGACTGGATGCAATTACGATACCGCGCCGGCCGTGGCCAGGCGTTGGTGACGAGACACCGTGCAACTAGCCGGGAAGTTCACCGTTAGCCGAAAGACAAGGACGGATGTGATTTGAGCTAAACTGAACAGCTGTGGGAATGGCGTGAGAGGATCGCCAACCTTTGCTACGAGATACGGTCCAGCGGGGAAGTTGCAACCGCGTGACAGCGTTGGAGTGACACACGCGCCCCGCTGTTTCGCTCTCATTCGCAATCACCCATCGAAGAGGCGGATCGGCCAGGATATTATGGGCCGACAACGTTCGCATATGACCCTTCGATGCGCCTGACTGTAGAACTCTCATCGGTAGCCGCAGGACGGATGACAACCGCCACAGGAGCGGACGGAGACCTGTCAATGCATGCTTTCGCTCGCACTAATGGGCTCGTGGACCAATTAGGCGGCGAATTGACCCTCTATTGGATTGAGGGGTACAGTGGGGGCGTGTTCCTGCAGGCGCTACTTCTGGTGTCGAGGCATACGGCGGCGGCCGATACCTCCTCGACACGGTAAAGGGTGCGGTTCTTGGGGTTGTTCGGTCAGATGGTGTACTCACACTCGATTTCAACTTTTCCTATTTTCCCTCGTGCGCCTACTCATCGCGTTATGTCTGCCCGTTGGCTCTTCTGGCAATCGACTGAAAAACGCGGTGAGAGCCGGAGAGCGGATGCCGTCATAGAGTGTGTGATCATCGGTCCGGCCGGTCGCGACCGGTTGGTGAGAAATCGACCATGTCCTCATCTGAAGCCCGCGATCATATCTCTGGTTTCGTTCAGGACACGAGCATCGTTGCTCACGTCAGAATTGCCCCATTCGTCGGGTCGTGCCCATTGAGGCAAGCGCGTGCAATGATTTGGGCAGTCATAGGACATCACGCTGCGGCGATTGCGAGTGGCGTCCATGAAGCCGTGTCCGTAAGCAAAAGGGCTTGGGGTGGGGTCAACTTCCGGGTTGTGCCGAGCGCCTTGAATGTGGCCAATCTCATGTCCAAATGAATAGTTACCCGTCGCGCAGTCATAGTAGACAACTGCGAAAGCACTTTCCTTGTTACCAAGAATATCTGACGCGAGCCCACATGAAGAACCGTTGTTGATCAGGAGCACAACCACGTCTGCCCTGATCTGGTTTCTGAGCGTCTGTAACTCGTCCATTTTGCCGTCGTTCTTGTTCTTGAGGGCAGCTAGATCTGCGTCAAACGAGCCCGACTCCTGGTAATTAGTCGAAACCGGTTTAGGGGTCGCGGGAACCACTTTGATATACACGCCCGAATTAGCATAAGAGGTATTGGTTTCCACAAAAGCAAGATCGACCAGACCTTGAATATCGGGCACCAAGTTAGCCACAGCCGGCGTAAACGCCACCAAAACAGTGACTTCGGTCAATCCGCGGTCTTGCATGCTCTTAAGCTTCAGTGGTGGAAGATCTTGGCGATCGCCGCCACCATTCAAAGGTTCGTTCGAGGGGTGCTCACTGGGAAAGGTTCCGACCTTGAATAGGACATGTGCGCCGCCTCCGAGGGGCCGGATGCGAAAAAGGCCAGTTTCCGTTTGAATCGACCCGGTGACCGAATCGCCGTTTACTGAGAAAGTTGAAAGTCCCACAGAACCGTCCCCAACGGCGACCGAGTCGTTGGATTCAGTCCGTCCTGCGAGAACAAACCCTCTATCGCTGAGCACTGAGCGATCCGATGTCGCTACGGTTACGGCGCCCCTGCCAGGTAAAGGGATCTCGACCTGCGCGTTTTGCATCAGGGCAGCAGCGTCTGCCCGAACGATCGTGCTTTCCTGTGTTGTCGGCAGTTGGCGGATATCGTTCAGCGCCTTGCTCTGGGCGGGTGTCAGATCCGCTGTGTCGAGTGATGTAATGAAGGGCTTGTCTTGCGCTAGAGCCAAAGGGCTATAGCCAAGGGTGACCAAAAGAGTGAGAACGTATGATATCCGTTTCATCGATTATCCCTCCTAGATGAGAAAGCGTTTGCTATGGGTTCGCAAAGTACTTCAGAGCGAACTTTTGGTCGGCCGGTTTAGCTTGCCCGCTCGCAATTCTAGCTAAACTACCGATTGCCTCATTGTCGACGCAGCGGGCATATTGGAGCGAGCCAGACATTACACCTTCACCGACGGCGGTGTGGCCAAGCCCGATCCAGTGACCTATTTCGTGTAAAAGAACCGTCTGCATATCGGCGCTTCTCTTGCCGGTACCAAAGAGAGGCTCGCCACTAGTTCCTCGGAACGTGTAGTTCTTCCCGCTGAGCTCGACGTGGAGGCGATCCGGCTCGCATGCAACTATCTCAGGATTCGATCCGCAAGTTGTGTCCTTGTTCAAGGGGGTAAGTATTAGCTTAAGAGCAGCTGGCGGGGAGTGGCGCGGACACTCTAAGTATTCTCGAACTTTGAGCGAGATCGGCGATAGCTGGGAAGCGTCCATCGCACAAAGCCTTTGGATGATGGGGTCATTTGGCGGAAGAGGTTCGTAGACCTCTATCGGAGTTCGGGTCCCAGCCTGGTACGAGTTTAAGGTTGGCAGCACCGGATCACCCAAGCGTGGCGGCCCCGTCATTACTGGTGCTGTCTGCACCAAAGCAGCCGCCGCATCGCCTATGGAGTAAAGCTGGCCATCAATCACCACAAATAGGAGATGCTCTAGAACACATGTTGTACAGGCGCGACGCCAAACAGCCATGGCGGTCAAAAGCATTTGCCTGACGCGTTCGGCTGCGCCAGGCGCTAGCGTCGAAGCATTATGATCGATTTCTATTGAGAGAACCGGAACGGATGCAAACCCGTCGCTAGCTGATTTAATCACAATACCGCGCCCTAACGGCTTGACGCAGAGATAGGCCGCAGGTGCCTCACCTCCCTCGACCGCGCTCTGGCGCTCTGGATCTAACTCTCGATAGATATCGAAACTCACGTCCTTCGCATAAGAGGCTCCGCCCGGTTCTACGACCACCTCAACCCGCCAAAGAGGATTAAAGATCCGTTCCTCAGTCAACGTGGCGAGAGCTATGTCGTGCGGCGCCGACAATGTCGAGAGATCGATGCGGCATATCTCTTGGAAAGCCTGCTCGCCATAAGGTTTCGAAAAGAAGCGGGCAGTGAGAAACGCGCCAGGTGGAAGAGGCGAGTGTAGCCGGAGGTACAGGTTCCGTCCGCCGAAAGTGTAGCCCACGAACACATGTCCTTCACGGAGCGTGGTCAGTCTCTCGCTTCTTACTTGTTCGAGCGTCGCCTGGTCACGTTTGGGTCCATTTACCACCTCGCATCCGCCAGGCGAAGAGGAGGGTATTACGACGGGTGCGGCAACGGGTTTCGATTGCTTGGATTTTCCTTCGATCCGCATTTCTACGAGGTAAGGTGGATCACCGGTTGCACCACCATTTCCAGCATCATAAACCTCGAACCGCATCTTATGATCACCCTGGACATCGAGAACCACCCCCGCTGAGGGGAAGTCAGCTCCCAGAGCGCCAAACTTCTTTTCACAGACGAAAATCGGGTTAGCTTCGTCATCGTACAGAAGGACGCGAAGAGTAACGTCCGCGCGGAACTGCTTGGTGTAGCGGGTCAGGGTAAGGTGGATTTCGCCACCTCCTTCGAAGTCGACCAACGCTGAAGCTGAATTCGAAGGTTGTCTAAGAACGGTGTTGTAAACGATCGTTAGCTCAGGCTTGTAGGTGGCCAACCCCTGGAATGCGTTACACATTGCTGACGCGGATGCTGTTACAGGTAAACTTAACCATAGGAAGGTTGGGAGCGCCACTGTAATGATGAAGTTCGCCAACTTGGAAGCGCACGGTTTCATAACGATCGAGCCCCACAAAATCCGCGAGATATTTATCGCACCGAATGAAGTCAAATACAATCTAAACGTTTTCACTTGCAAAAACGGCTCCGTAATGTAAAGCTATGAGTGTATGTCGGAGGGAATGCGGCGTACAACATGATAAAGATTCGATTTATAGTTTGACGCCTGTCCGGTGGGGCAGCCGATTAAGACGTGTACTTAAAATCTGAAAAGAAATAAAACAACGTCTGTCGTTCAACAAGAATTGGCAGGCTTGCGATATACGGGGCGCCGGCAAGTGAGTGACATCGAAGACCTCAACGCGAGACAGGATTTGGAAAGTCGCATCAACCGCGATATCCAGCTGCGTACGCAAATCCATATGGCAAACGTCGCGAGGATGAAAGCTGCACAAGATGCAGCAGCCGTCGTAGAGGCGGACACCATTCGCAAACGTGTCTACCTCGCGCAGGGAGACTCGTGGTTCGACTACCCGCTGACCGGTAACGGCTTTCCATTTCAAGATACGGACATCATTGCGCAATTGCGTCGGTTCGGATCAAATCCGCCTACAGTACTGAACCTCGCGCACCATGGGGACGCAGCCATAGATGAGATGTCGCTTCCAAAGCAAGAGCGCATGATCACGGCTCTGCGGAACAAAGATAACTGGATAGGCGGGAAGCCAGACGGAATATTGTTTTCAGCAGGCGGCAACGATATCGCGGGTGATCAATTCTGCGTATTCCTCGATTTCAATGACGGACACAGCCCTGGTTTGAACGCTTATAGATTTGAGAAAGCACTTGGGTTAGTCGAGGCTTGCTATCTTGCGATGTTTGCGCTCCGCGATCGGCACGCTCCAGGAGTTCAGGTCTACGGTCATGCGTATGACTTTCCCGTTCCCAATGGGGAGCACCCGTCTTGCGCTGGTCCGTGGCTAAAGCCGTCGCTAGATTTCAACAATTGGTCTGTCGCTCAAGGTACCAAGATTGTCAAAACGGCTCTGACCGAATTCAGAAATATGCTGGCAAAATTGGCTAACGACCCAGAGAACCGGTTCACCCTCATCGAAACACAAGGGACTCTAAAGCCTGAGGACTGGGCTAATGAGCTGCACCCCGGCGTCCTCGGCTTTGGTAAAATGGCGAAGAAATTCTACAGCGCTCTCACCAGTTCGGCAGACACTTAGACGCGTCCAAAAACACGACTTCAAGAGGAGGCATACGATGGCAGCGATAGATGATTATCCGGACCTTAAAGACTTCTTGGATCCGACTGATGACTATCAAGTTTCGACGCAGGAGGTAACGTCGGGCGGGCAACGATATCTTGTTGTTACCGAGAAGAGCGAAAGCGATGCCGGCCAACTTTTGTTTCGGATCACGGATAAAGGCCTACAGCTCGAGAAATCTGATAACGCCGTGTCCATTGGCCCGAGCCTAGATACCTTGGCAGACAGCCCGAACCTCGTATGCAGAATAAGTGATCAGGGAGATATTGATGCTGTTTTCAACGAGGCGGTGAACGCTTTCGAGAGGGGATTTTCGTCGGCTGACGGACCCGATGGTGGAAATCTTGCCTGCGTTTGGGCGGTTCGCCATATCGCAAAGCAGGCGCTCGGACGCTGGATCACGAGGACCGACGGCACTGCTGTGTTCGATCCGGAACTCAAACGCTGTTTTGGCTCGAACTTAAAAGAAGCTGACGTCCCCGCCGGCGGGATCATCATCTCGCCGACCGAAGGACGCAACATCGGGCACGTCGGCATCATGGGGCCAGTGACTGGCGATGATAAACGCTTGATCTATTCAAACTCGAGCTCAGCAGCGATTTGGAAGCAAAACTTTACCCTCAAGACGTGGGTCGAGCGATATCGGGATCGCAAGGGGTTGAAAGTCCATTTTTACCCGATTCCGAATTACACGTAGGCGATCAGCTAACCGTTAGCAGCTTCGCCGCGGCGCAAGTGAACCACTACCACGGAAGGGACAGTGTGGCGTGGATTGTTCGGTCCAGGCTTTCATATGATAGAGGCGAATTGGATTCGATGGGAACGATTTCGAGAGCGATGGCGGTAATCGCATGCATCTTCTGTGTGAGCTGCGGAGGTAATCTGATCGAAACGGTGCCCGGCAACATCGCTGCCTCTAGTGAAGGAGCAGTCGACGTTCCACTGCCATATTACCTGCCAAGAGGTGTTATCATCCTAGATGTCAGTTGGGATGAGAGCAAAAAGTCAGTCGAATACGCCTCCGACTTTAAAGCGCACCTGGTTGCAGACCAAAATGCGGGTCCGTTGGTTTTGGCACACCGCCATATTGGCCTTAGTAGCGAAAATGCGACAGTTGAGGTCGATCCCTCCTCGATGCTGTTATCGAAAGTCTCCTCGACTTTCACGCCACAGCGAACCGAAGCTCTGAACGCTTTGTCAGCGGTTCTTGCTCAGGTCGGAGAGCTGAGGGCGGCCCTTACACCAAAATCGGACAGAGCAGAGGTCTGTACCGGGACGAAAGTTCGCGCGGAAATCCCTTTGGGCGGCTTACAAAAGGTGAAGATAACCGAGATATCGAAAGTCGCGGATTGCAAGATTGATGTTAAGGCGACCGTCACCGCAGTCGACAGCGGATTGACCAGGGACACTTTGCCATCTGCGAGCTTGAGCTCAGTGAGAGCCCTTTGCCGAGAAGCAATTTGTCTGCGCCCTGCAAGACTTTATAGCGTTTCGATCAAGGTGTCGGTCAGTTCGGGTCAGATTACGCCAAAGATTCCAAGTTTTACAGTCGCGTCGCCGGATATGGCCAAATTGGCTTTCATCAAGTTCAAACCAGGGGCGTTCGCATCCAAATCGACGACCCTCGAATTTACCGATGGAATGCTGAAATCTTACCAGGTCGCAAATTCGAGTGAAGTGGTCGGTTTTCTAGGCTTCACTGCAGCAGCCATCGGGACTGCGACGGCGGTGGCGACTTTGCGCTAAGATAACCGACAAGCGGGGTACCGATCAGGAGGCCAATGCAATGCGAACCGTGTTGTTTAGATTGATACTTATCCTCGGGACGGCCTTCACCGCGGCTGCGACCGATGCCTATGCACAACTCTGCAAGAGTGCCCCACAATGTCGAAGTACGGCGCCCGAGGGCAAGCTTTTACACAACCCGAACAGCAACGGTCGGCGAGTTTGGACCACACCATGCGGACCGGTGACTTCGAGTCAACATCTCGACCCCATCTGCAATGAGATTGCCCAATGTCAAGGCGCGGGCGGATTTGGCAAGTTTCTGGAAGCAGTCACCTTCCAGTGCAGAAGTAAAAGCTTTGGTGGGTACTTCGGCTTGGATGGGATGACGTTCGGGATCTTGGACTGGACGTCATCGAACCTACCGGGAGTGTTGCGAGCATATCAAGAGCGTTCCAAATCGGGTTTCGATGAACATTTCGGCTTTCTGGAGCCGCAGATGAAAGACGGCTGCCTTGATCCAGATTGGGTTTGCACGGCAAACAAGAACGCAACGCTAATGTGTGGAACTAAGTTTCGTGAGGCCTTTAGTGGTGCGATTACAACACCGGATTTTCGAAGAGCTCAAATGGACTATGCTCGACTTGAGTACGAGGCCCGGTTGGCCCGGTTTTCCGACTTAGGCCTGAAAACGGAGTATGGGAACACGGCAATGGCCGTCCTAGCGAACAACCTGTTGTCTAACCGCGCATGCAAACCAGCCACTTGGAAGGCGGAATGCCGCGGGGCTGCGGACGAGGGCAAACTCGTCGACTGTATGTTAGACCAATATGTGGCGCACGCCTGTCGCGGAGGAAGCAAACGAACATCACAAGATCGGGTCGACGCCATCAAAAAGGCCTTTGCCGGGTCGAAGGAAAGTGTCGACGTTCACCCTACTAGCGCTGCAATCGAGCAATGCGTTTCCGATTGGAGCAAGTGAAACCGGAATGTAGGCAACGATTAATTCCAGCCCGGGGGCACTAGCCCGTTAGTATTCGACGACATTCAAGCCTCCGTGTCCAGCGGTTGAGGCGTAAGTGCGTGAAAGTTGGGTAGCGAGTGAGCTTACCGACCGCGTTATCTTAAAGGTCGTCCGGAAACTGGCAGCTGGAAAGGCTCCAAATGTGCGGCCTCGGCTTTTTGGAACGACACCTATCAATCTGAGCGTTGTGGGTACCGCAACCCCTCCCCACTCCAGAACTTGTGGTGCGCGGCTCGACGACCTCGTCCAACTCAAGATCCTGAAGTCGCATTGTGGAGCGGGATCCGCGGGTATCGCCGATATGTGCTCTTGATAGGGTTCGAACCGTCGGACCTTTTGATATAAGAGCTATCTCTCTGAAATTGTAACGGATATCGGCTTTGTCTGCAGGGAATAGCTGATTTGGGGCCGTGAGCGGACTGGCTGTTTTTGGCGCTAAGAACGAGATACACAAGTAATACTTGCTGGTATTTCAATATTTTCGAAAACATGATTCTTTCGGTAGCACCCTCAAATGACCCTCGACGGATTCCTGACCTTCCTTGGACTAGCTGCTGCCGTCTTCGCGATTATTCCGCCGGTTGCCAGGTTGCGGATCCGTTTGCAGCTTGTTCCGCAAGCCATCTTGGCGGCCGCGGCATTGGTGCTCGCCCTCTACTTCGAGTTTTTCCAGTTTGTCTCCCTACCTTGCCTGCCGGCTTTTCGGATTGTCTGCGACGGGCTCGTAATCCAGCCCGGCGCCGCCTTTACACCAGCGATGGCTGCGTTTCTCGTTGTTTTGGTCTGGATGCTACTCGCCTGCTTGGTGTCGATATGCCTCCCACCGAGCCAGCGATCAATCCGAGCAATGGCCGATCTCGTCGAGCAGCTGTTCCACCAGCAACGCTACGGCGAGGCGGTTGACTTCGTCCTTCCGCACGTGCGCTTCTTGGAGCGTGCCCAAAATCGCAAGCTCTGGAATCAAAAGTTGAAGGACTGGCTCGCCGGCAAGCGTATCCCCGATCTGGAGAAATGGTTAAGTGATCCCATACGTGCGGACAAGAAGCGAAGGTGGCTAACGCCATTTCGATTATTGGCGCGGGGCGTTCCGGGGGGAGCACATGCGCAAGAGCACGCCGAGCGCATCTTGAATTCCCTCTACCTGAGCCGGCAATTCATGGACTACGCTGCTCTTCAGCGCCCCAGTGTGACGGGGGTGCTTCTGACGCTCGATGCCCATCAGCGTTTCGACTTCTCCAATCGACTTTTGGCTAGCTTGGCTTCGTCGCCAGGAAGCCGCCTGTATGAAGAAGTTGAGCGGAACGCCAAATATGAAGGTCTCGGCGACAATCTCGTGGTCGGCCACAATTTCATCTTGCGAGCGTATTTCTTAGACGCAAGCGTGGCCGAAACCCTTGCGGCCTGGAAGCCCATCGGCGATTTCGTGATCGATTATATTAGGGGTGATGACGCCGTCGTTCGAGCAAAGCTCAACGGAAAGAGCGATGGTTTCGACCAACGAAGGTGGCGAGATCCGGTTGCTTTTGCCATCGCCTATTTCGACTTGATGATCCGTTCGGCATTCAGTCAGGACATCAAGGATCACATGTGGCTGGCCTACCTGGACCACTTCGTGGACGAGCTGGTCGAAATCTACGATGCCACCGGTCCTGAGATCGATCAGGGTGATGAATTCCCGACTTGGAATGCTCATCTGATCTATGAATGTATCAACACCTTGGGACACTGGATTCAGTTTACTCGAAAGGCGCCAGAGGGATCGGGTCATCGTAGTTTTCCGGGAAGCCTTCACCAAGGATCGGCAGGCATTCCGGCGAATGCGGCGCGCAGCCTTGGCACGTGCCTCTACCATGTCCTCCAATCCCACCGTGTCGGCGATACCTTTGCAATATATATGGTCGAATGCGTCTTGAGGGACATCAGGTATCTCGTCCAGCCTGGGGACGAGGAAGCTCGGAAGTTCCTCATCCGCTCTATCGTCACGGGCGGCGGCCGCGACAATGCGCATGATTATGGAGCAAGACTGGCACACCTACTGGGTGGCATTGATTATATCCTTCTCAATGATGTCCCAGATTTTCTCGTTGCAGCGAGGGTTGCCCACCCCCGAGCAGAATTTCCCGATTGATAGGCTTACGCCGATCTCGGCAATGCAGGAGACGAGCTGTTGGAAGATTTCGTAGCATTTGAGAAAGAGGTCGATGCAATTGTTGAGGCCTTGCCGATTGCGAAGCTTTCGGCTCCGACATTGTTGCATCAGTTGCATCAGTTTATCTTCTCGATGATTCATATGTCCGGAGGCGATCAAACCAAGCGGGTCGCTGGCGAGACGATATCATATCGAGTGAGCTACTTGCTGCCTTGGCTGGCTGGTCGAGACTGGGACCTACAGCCGGCCTCCGTTCCGGAAATGATGGCAACCTTCAATGAAGCAGACCCAAAGAGAGATCAGTTCAAAATACTTTTGAAATATAGCCATTTTTGCGAGTTTGTACCGGCGGTTCACCGGGGTCAATATATTGTTACGCGATCCGCATCGGGTTTCTCCCTTACCTACCCAAACGAAGCGATCGAAGAAGCTGAAGCCAAAGACATTATCGTCAGCGAGCTGGCGATCAATTTTTTGCTCGGAAAAGCATTCGATTTCGATGATCGGCTTTTTGCATTCGTTGAATCGGGTGCTGACATCGATCCCGAACAGTTGGTGCCAATAGCGACAGAGCGCGCGCAACGGTTCGCAAAAGATCTCGTGGAACAGGCGCTCATTACGGATGTAGGCCTTGGAGAGGTCTTGGGCTCTAATCGTGCCACCTACAAAAAGTTGCAGGCAAGCTTATTCGGGTTGGCGTCGGTCGCGGGCGAGGTTGCGACCATGTATTACGGTCTGGCCCTCGAAAAAGACGGCGGTCAGCTCTTCGATCGGAGCATGAGCTGGGCCACCATCGTGTGGGAAGAGCAAGTATGGTCTCAGATGCTCGAACAGATCTCTGGACAGGGCGCTGAGGTCATCGGGCGTTTCCTCGATGCCTTCACGTACCACGCCGAACGCCCGGCCAGGCAACGGATTGGCGGAGAAGGTTATACACCGCCGTTTTACAAGATGGGTTCCGCCCGGTTTGCCTCCGTCGACACGATGATGGTGTTTTGTCACGAACGGAATGCGATCCAAGGCTTCATGCGAAATCAGCCTTCCCGCTTTGATGAACTCGTTTCACATGACCTTGAGCCTACGCTGATCTCCGCTTTCGAGGTGACGCTTCAAGGCTCCCCAGAGCTACGCGTCTTCAAAAACAGAAAATTCAAGGGTGGCGAGTTCGACATGCTCGTCATCGACCCGGTTACGCAACACATCATCATCTGCGAAGCTAAAGCCCCTATGCCTCCGCAGGGTGTGCGCGCAACCGAACGCTTGGGAGGGCGGATCGGCGAGGGGATGAAGCAGTTGTCGAGCTTCATTGCCCGGCCCCACGAAGAAAAGCTTCGCGTTCTTCAGGAGGTTACAGGCTTGCGATTTGACAATCCGACCCTGCATTATGCAATTTTAGGGAGGGCGTGTTTTGGTTTGCTGAATGTCTGGACACAGAAAGAGATCACGCCCATCACCCTACCCCTAATGCGCTTGGCGATTGCACGCCTGAGAGAACGGAAGACTGGTATCGCTGCCAATCTGACGACTATGGTCAACGAGATCTGTGATGAGATTTTCGCCGAAGCAAAGTGGTCTTGGCGCCCTGAGAAGATTGAGCTCTGCGGGTCGGTGATCGAAATCCCGCTGCTCGCTTACGAAAGAGACATTATCGACAGATGGATGCGCGCCGCGGGCACGTAGTCGACAGGTGGGGCCGCCTGCTAATTAGACTTCGCCTAAAACTATACAAGCAGATGATAGGCGCTTTAGATCTTAGCTTACTAAATTGGGCATCACGATAGAAGTCGGCTTTGGCATGGCTGGTCACAAACCAGACAGTCTGAGAATCGACCCCCTTGGACGGGGCCAAGTAACACGGCAATGTCCGGTCTCGGGAGTTGGCGACAAGCCGATTGGCCGAAATGGACGCCGCGAAGCCGTCGTTGAGCGTGAACCGCAGAGGGCATCGAATCAGCGGCTTGACCGGCGTCTTCGCCTTGAAGGGATTGGAACTGACTACCCAGTTATTCCGAGTCTCACTGAAGGTGAATTACCCGGTAAAACAAGCGGTTGCCCGGCTTGCGGTGGCGGGGTTGGGCGCAACAGGAGACGATCTACTTTCGAGGCCAGTTATAAGGGAATGGCGGTCCGGCTGCCGAATCCAAACGGACATGCGGGCTCCGCTTGGCTGTCAGGCGTCAATCTCGGGCAGGACCGGCACGATTTCTCCCGTGGTCATGTATACGATCGCGCCGCGCGGTGCCGACGTTGCCCGAAGGTAGCGCTGCAACTGCTGAACATACGCCTCCCGGTGCAGGTCGGTGTCGCGATCACTTTTCCAGTCCAGAACCTCCAAGACCTTACCGTCCTCAATAGCGATCGCATCGACACGGCCAGCGAGAAGATTGCCGGGGTCCAACTCACTCCAGACAGAGAGCTCCGGTACAAGGAAAGGGAGGAGATGCTGCACATAGGGGAGCCGAAGCGTCTGCAGCGCTGTCGCCGCGAGTTCGCCCGGAACCGGAGGCCCGTTTGTGGGATCGAGGGCGAGAAGCTCGTCGCGAAGGCGCTCCGCCCGGGCGGTAATATCATCCTGCGGCGAGAGCTCTCCGGTCAAAAGCTCTTCCATGAGCTTATGCAGGATCAATCCCCGAATTCTGCCGGCGCCGATCGGCTCGACATATTCGAATGTGCTGCCCGGCTCGATAGCAATGGCGGGTGTGAGGATCTCCGCTCGATCAGCGTCATGCACACTAGGGTTCACCCAGCGGAGCGCCGGCGTCGCCGCTTGCACGATCGCGGCCTGCCGGGCGAATGTGTCGGCGTCCTGGGAGACAACCACGGCCTTGGAGCCGGTGGCCGGTTGAGGCTCGAGCGCATAGAGCTTCAGTTCTTCGAGGAGATCAAACCTGAGATTGACCAATTTCGACCAAGCCGCGGGTCCCGCAGAGGAAAGGTAGGGCACGATCAACAGGTCTCGGGCGCGCGTGCACGCCACATACCACATGCGCTGGTTTTCGAGCGCCTGTCGTCGCCCCTGCTCTTCGCGGGCACGCCTGAGCGCCGAGGAGGAAACGCCCCCTATGACCCAATGAAGGGTGTTGTCGGAATGCCGATGCACAAATCGCTCCGACGGCCTTGCTTGTGTCCCCATGTTGATTGGGATCACCACGGGCCATTCGAGACCTTTCGCGCTGTGGATGGTCACGATCTCGACCGCGTCTCTCGACGCGTCAATCCTTCCTTCCTGGCGCGAGGCGCGTCGATCCCAGTCGAGTTGGAGATGGCGGACGAAGGCCCTGAGGCCCCGAACATCAAAGGGCCGCGCGAGCTCGACAATCCGATCAAGATTGGCAAGCGAGCGCGCAGCGCGATTGTTGCCGCTCCGCACTGACAGCGCGACACGCAACTGGAGCTGCTCGATTGCCTCGGCCAAGAGTACGCGCGGCGTTGTGACGTTCACGCGCGCGCGAAGTTTCTGCAGGGTTTCAAGGACGGAGCGGGCGACGCCATGGGAAACCATGGCCGGCGGCGTCGTGATGTCGAACAGGCCGGTAGGGGAGGCCTCGGGGCCGGCCTGATGGACCTCTTCGGCAATGTCGAGCAGCTCTTCGTCCGTGAGGCCGACCATCGGTCCACGCATGAAGGCTCCGAATGCAAGCCGGTCGCGCGAATCCGCGAGCGCGCGCAACAGTGCAAGGACGTCCTGCGTCTCCTGCTGCAGGAAGAGCGTCTTGCCGGCCTGCGACGCCACGGCAAGCCCGCGCGCTTCCAGTGCGCGTTCGTAGCGCCAGAGCTCGGTGCCGGTTGGAGCCAGGAGAGCGATATCGCCCGCCTCGAGGAGGCGGGGGTCGCCGGTGTGCTCGTCCTCGATTTCGATGGCTCCGATGAGCTTCGAGCAGATCTCTGCAATGACGGCCGCCTCGTCATCCCGCTGCTGTGCCATTTTGGCCTTCTGGCCATCGCCTACGGCCACAAGGGACGCGCAGGCGAGTCCGTGCAAAGCCCCCTCGCGCGTAGCAGTGAGTGCGCTGTAGCTTGGCTGTCCATCTGCATCGAGGACCGATTGGAAAACGCTATTCACATAGTCGATGACGCCTGGCTGACAGCGGAAATTGGCACCGATATGTATGATGCGGTGATCGCCGAGACGGGCAATGGCCTCCTTCGCCTGATTGTAGCTATCGATATCGGCGCCGCGGAACGCGTATATGGATTGCTTGGGATCGCCGACGACAAACAGCGCCCCGTCACGAAGGTCCGCGTCCTGCCATCGGACGGGCATGCTGCGGGCCGAGATCGAAAACAGGATACTGGCTTGTATCGGATCGGTGTCCTGAAATTCATCGATGAGGATGTGTGCGAAGCGCTCACCTATCCCGGTGCGGACGACATCGTTGGTGGTGACGAGGGCATGGGCGCGCTGCAGCAGATCATCGAAATCGAGGACAGCGGCGTTTTCCTTGCGTTGCCTGTAAAGGTCCGTGACCGGATCAAGGGCACGCGACATCTGGCCGACCATCGCATCGCCAATTTGGCCCAGCATATCAGAAAACCGGTCCACACAGGCGCGGAAATGCGCGTCGGCCTGCTGAGAGAGCCCCGGCCCGTCGTCTATCCCGTAAGCCGACTTCCAACGACCAAGATTGCGCGGCTCGGTAAATGTAAATTCGTTCCACTTCATCGAGGGCGTGCGCGGCGGGTTCGCGAGTTCCCACAGTCGGGTGAAGCTGGGCTCTGTCTCGAAACAGTTCTCGTAGAATTCGGCGAGCATCTCGAACTCCTCGATCAATGCTCCGGTGCTGCGCTCCTTGGGGTAGTTTGCGTACCAGCGGCGAAAGACGCGAACGCTTTCGACAAAGTCAATGTCCTTGCGCAGCGAGAGCTCGACCGGGACTGTGCCGGCGCCGGGGTGCGCAAGCTTGAGCTTGGCAAGGTCATAGCTGTCCTTTACGACCTTCAGGGGCTCAAACTTGGACAGGACAGCGACTGGATCCTCACTTTCCTGCATAAGGTGAGAGAGGCGGTCGAACAGCCAGCCGGAGATTACGCTCTCGAACATCGCATCTGCCGTGGGCGCCTCCATCATCTGTGATCCGGGATCAAGCCCCGTTTCGACGGCATAGACCATGATGATCTGCTGGCAGAACGCGTGAATCGTGCACGCGGTCATTTCGTCGAAGTCATCAATCGCCGACCTGAGGACATCCCTTTTGTCATTGAGCAGCTCAAGGCTGACAGCGCCGCGCAGGACCTTCGGGATATCGCCCGCCAGCAGTTGCGTTGCATATTCGCGAATGCGCAGCGACAACTCGCTGGCGGCCAACTCGGTGAATGTAATCGCCGCGATGCCGCGAGGTGGTACACCGTTCAGCATCAGCATAACGACGCGACCGGCAATCAGTGATGTCTTGCCCGTGCCCGCCGCCGCTTCGACCAGTAACGTCTTGTCGAGTTCGGTGAGAACGCGATTACGTTCGACGGCATCACTCAGCATCATCATGGCTCATCCCAAAGTGGCGCGAGCCTTTGTTGAGCGGCTTTGAAGCCTTCCTCCTTCCGCCCCCGATAGCGGTCGAGCGCTGCCGGCAGTGCGATCCTGAGGTCATTATAGCCTGCAAACGCATCTGGCCCCGGATAGGCGACGCCGCTTCCGAGCTCTTCCACCCCAATGTCGATGAAGTGCAGCAGCGTCTCCTCCGCCCGCTCGAGGGTGTCGCCATCAAGGCCTGCTGCAGGCGCCATCGTGTCGAGGTAAACGAGCCGGGTGATGATGGTGCGGGCTTCCGGGTTGAGCTGCCTGATCGTGGTGGCGTAGAGCGCGCGCTGAACTTCCGCCCCGCCGTCCAGGATCACCTCACGGACGTTACGCGGCGTCTTGCCGGTCTTGTAGTCGGACATTCGCACACCGCAGCGATCGGACTTCACATCGACACGGTCGATACGGCCCTTCAGGCGGATGCCCGACTGGCCGATCACGACCTCCTGGCGCTCATCCCATGGATCGACACGCTCTGCCGGCGATTGCGGATTGCCGAACGGGACCTCGCTGAAGCTGCGGGTCCCTTGGCCGAAGCGTTCGTCGATCGTGAGGCCGCGACGGGCGCGCCGCCGTGCCTCCTCGATGGTGTCCAACCACAATAATTTTGGTGGCACCGCCTGGGTCAGCGGCCAACGCTCGGCGATGTCGCGTGCTGCCCCGCCAAGGGCATTGTCGATTTCTTCTGGCGTTGCGCCGACAAGGCCGGGCGTGGGTTCGATGCGCTCGATCGCAAGCCGCAGTAACTCATGCACGAGGTCGCCGAACGTAACGGGATCGAGTTGCAGCGGCTCAACAGCAAGCTCGGGCGCGGTCATTCCCAATGCCCGCAGCCAGACAAAGCCGAGCGGATCACGCAGCAGGCGCCGCAGGGACGTTGCCGACTGCGGCATGCTCAGCGCACGAGTAACGGCCGGATGGTCTTTCCGGAACCCGCCGTCATGCGGCGTAGGCTCCCGCCTGATTGTCCAGTCGGTCCAGCAAGACACAACACCCTGGATTCGCGGCAGCCTCAGCGCATCATCAATGCGCGCAAGCAGACGATCCCCTTCGCTGAACGCATGCTCTGGGGGTCTGGTCCGCGTTAGCGGACGCTCCGTGACCTTCCGTTGCAGCAACGCGCTCCTGGCAAGGAACGCGCCGTCCGCCGAGCGCCTGCTGCGTGACAGCGCAACGCGCGAGCCTGGGTGACTTACGAGAACCTCGAAGGCCAGCCGATCGCGTTCGAGCCGGGGAAGATCCACCAAGTCACGCTCCCTAAGGACGTGATCGGGCACCAGCGGGTCCACACCATCGGCGCGCGGCCAGCTTCTGCTCGAAAGTCCCAGCAGGCGCATGTGCTTGCGCGGCTCACCAACGAGGTCAGCCGCTCTTGCCCAGACGACCTTGTTGGCAGGGTCGCTTTTGTCAGCGATACGCAGTGACGTCAGGGTCATCTCCATCGCCGCAGCCGGCCCCAGGCGAAGCGCTTCTTGCCAGAGGCCGAGGCTCTTGCCCCGCAGCAGGATTTCTCCGAGTTTGACCGCCGCCTGAGGTCCGACATCGAGGTCACGCAGTACTGGGATGAGGGTCGCTGCGATGGAGGGACCATCGGAACGCGAAAGCTGCTCGAGGCTGCTGGCCCAATGCTCCGGTTCAAACAGACCCGCCTCGGTCGGGATGCCTTTCATCCAGTCAGCAGGAACGGCCTCCGACAAATAGGGGGAGAGTTGGGACAGACGTCGAACGCGATCCTGCGAAAGGCCGTTGATCATCACGTCTGCCAACGCCGCGCACGCCTGGCCGGCGCGAGTGCTCAGGGCGGAAACGCCGCTCGCGAAATGGATTGGCAGATTAGCGCCCGCGGCGAGGACCAGCATGTGGTCGTCCCATGGGCCGAGGTCAGCGCTGGTGATCGCAATGTCAGAGGCCTGTATTTTGCCATCGCTCAACAGCTCGCGAGCCCAGCGAAGTGCCTCGACGACCTCTGCGCGAGGATCGGCACAAACGTCGCAGATCAGATCCTGCGGAGGCTCTATCTTCGAGGGCAGTATCGTGCCGGGGAACCAACTCCGATCGCGTGCGCCGGGCGGGTCCCAGGTGATTTCCACAACTGAGGCTAGGGTCTTGATGAGCGGCCGCCAAAGCGGGTCGATCGAAATCAGCCTATGGAAATGCAGGTTGCCAACGGTGGCACGGGCATGTGCCATACGCGCGATCGCTCGGTCGCGAAGGTCTCGGGGCAGAAGCGCACCAATTGGGAGATGGCTGTGTAGGTAGGCCTCGATGCGCCCCAGATCGCGTAGACGGGCGCTCCCATAACGCAGATCGTCGAACCGAATGTCCGCGGCCCATATCCGCGCCAGACTCGCGAGCACGGCCCGCGCCATGCCCGGGCGGGTCTTGACCTGTTCCAATTCTTCGAAAGTGAACTCGCTGAGCGCTCGAGCAACGATTGGGACTAGGGTGGCCTGGTCTGCGGGCCGGACGAAGCCACCCGCAAGGCGGGCAGCGAGCAGGGGGAGCGTCGAGACGTCCCGACCGTGGTCCCCCGCACGCGCTGCGGCGACGCGCTGCATGCGAAAGGAAAGGGTGCCTTCGACGATGATCGTGTGACGCTTGATGGCCAAAGGTCTCAGTTGCTCCGATCTCAGCTCGTGCGGATCGCGGGCACCGCCGCGCGACGCTGCGCCCAGTTGTCGAGCACGACGAATTCGTGGAAGTCGCAGCCGAGATGCCTGCAAACGACGCTCGGTTGGACCTGCCCCTCGGCGCTGATGGAGTGCCCCTTGAGCGTAAGTTGGTGTCCACGCGGACACGTCACCTCGGCCTTGAAGATGTGCTCGGTCGAGGGGTGACAGGCGGCCCAATGGCCTGCCGGCGCCGAACCGGTTCCTTTCCAATGCGCAAAGCCGACCCGCGGTCGCGGGGCGTACCGTTGCGTTGGCACGCGATGGGCTTTCGAGCGCCGAGGCCACAGCGCGCGCCAAAAGTCCTTTGCCCAGGACAGGACGATTTCGACTCTACGCTGCAAGAACCTCTTCCTTTCCCGCGAGACTCTCCGGGCGCAGGACAGTCCCTTGCTCGTCGAAGGCATAGAGCCTGTCGATGCGAACGCCGTTCCACTCAAACCGGTAGTGCGTTGTCTGGATCGACCTCCCGAGCACCTGTCCTTTGAGGACGGCAATGGCCGTTGCCGTGGGACGCTCGGCCGGCCGAAACAGGATGCCGTCGACATCGGCGGGGACCGAATCGCCCAATGACCAGCGTTGCTCTTGCGGAAGCTCGGCCGACACCTGGCGCAGGTCGATGAACCTCCCATCAACTGGTGTCTTCAACATCCTCATGTCGAGTCCGGTCGCAGCTTCCCTTGTGCGCGACAGAAAGCGCGCCCGGCGCGCGATCGAGACCACCAACGCCGTCTGGGGCGTGTCGGCGAGCTCGAGGCACGATCGCTCGGGGGCGAAGAACGTCGTGCCCTCGGGGTTCTCATAGGTGAATGGAGCCAAATTCCAGTTCTGGAGCATTGCGGAATCGAGCTTGGATCCCTCGCGCCGCGCCATCAGGCGGTCCTGCAGGCGCAGACGGGGATTGGTCTTGTTTTCGACTTCGACCAGTGTTTCGACATGATCGGGCGCGATGAGGTCGCGATAGACCGAGACCGGCGGGAACCGCGAGGGGATCAGCCGGTATCCGTTCGCGGCAAAGCGCACGACCGGGTAGTCATCCACCGCGCTGGGCATCGAGGTACCGCCGAACAGCATAGATATCGATCACTTTTCCCCCCAGCATGACGTCCAGCGCGCTGTCGCCGTTGAAGAAGTCATTCGGTGCGTGGATCCAGGCCTCGCTGGCCTGGTCAGAAGTGAAGAGAATTTGCAGGGCCTTCCAGATCGACAACAGATGAGAGAGGCGCTCGACAGTGTCGGGGGGGACGGCTCCTCCCTCCTTTTTCCACTTGAAGAATGTTGAGCGCGGCGGGGACCCGAGAAGGGTGATCTGTTGGTCAGTGGAAAGGTTCCATCGCTCTGCCATCCGAAAGAAGGCCTGCAATTCAACAGGAATCCGTGTTTGCCCAGCGCTCGCTAGGGCGCCGGGAGCGTTTTCTCCCATGATTAATGTCCTCCGATCTCATTTTAGACTTGACGGCGTAATCAGTCCATACATAGACTGTCTATAGCGGGACTCGAATCGAAGTTTAGTCCAATGGCGGACGGCGTCAAGAGTCTTGAGCAAGGAGATTCGACCGATGAGCGCTACTGACGAACTGGCCCGTGCCGAGGCCTATTTCTTGAACGACGCGCCGGTGACGTCCCGCGACAAGATCGTGACGGGTCGCGAGGTTCTGACGCGTGGTGGGTTGAAGCCCCCGTCCGACTACCGCCTGATTCTAGCCGCGGCGGGGCAAGCGCAACTTGTGGAGCTCGACGCCGAGATCGACCTGCGAGACCACGTCGATCCGCGCTTCTATGCATTGCAGAGCGACCGGGTCTTCTCCTTCACGGTCGACGAAATCGACCAGGTCTGGGGTAGTGACACGATCAACGTCAACCGTCTGGTCAACCTGATCGCCATGCCCCCGGATCGCGAGCTGGTGCTGGAACGTGCAGGTGAGCCCGACATTGTCCTGTCGAGCGGCGGGACGTTGTCGCTGGCCGACAAGGCGGTCGAGCATCTGCGCACCCGTCCCAAGGCCCCGCACGAGTTTATCGAGGTGACGGTATTCACGACCAGCGGCACCTTCCCCGAGGAAGGCGCGCTGCGCGTGCCCCCCGTTACTGTGGTGAAGCAGGTGTTGGCGCGCGCCGCCGCTAAGCTGGGCCTCACCGACACCACCGACTGGGTGGTGACCGTCGGGGGGCGTGACGTTAACCCCGATCGCACCTTCACCCAAAACGGGCTGACGGGAAGGGTGGAGCTTGAGTGGGGCCCGCGCGAAGGAGGCGGCGGTGCTTGAGCAGCTTTCGCGCACCAAGTTCGACGGCGACGTCTGCCGCCTGAGTGCGCGGACTGTCGCCCACCGCGCCTGGACCGTCGTCAGTGCGGAGTACCCGATCCTCGATGTCATATTCGGACATGCGACGGCGGAGCCGCTACGCATCCGCATGATCTGCGACCAGTGGAATGACCTGCCGCCCTCGATTGAGTTGCTGTCGGCGAGCGGGGCGCATCTGAGCTCGGCTCCGCCCAATGTGGGCAGCATCTTCAACGGCGGTGCCCATCCCTCAACCGGCCGGCCGTTTGTCTGCATGCGCGGCTCGCGCGAGTTCCACACGCATTCCAGCCATTTCGGCGAGCGCTGGGATGGCTATCGCGGAAAATCGGGAATGGATCTGCTCGGTATCCTCGAGCAGTTATGGCGCGGCTGGAAGAGGGCGGTTGGATGAGCCGGATCAAGGTCGGACGATCTGTGGTGGCGTCGACCATCGAGCGATTGCAGGCGGGCGGACGTATCGGCCACGAACGGGCGGTGCTCTGGCTCGGTAGCGGCGCTGATCGCATTGATGAACTCTACGAGCCGCGGCAACGGACGCGAGCCGACCTGTTCTACTTCGATCGCCAGAGCATGCAGATGCTGTTGGCGCATCTGCGCGAGAAACGCCTGCGCGTACTCGCCCAGGTTCACTCCCATCCCGGCCGGGCTTTCCACTCTGGGGCCGATGATGAGTGGGCGATCGTACGACACGCGGGCGCGCTGTCGCTCGTATTGCCGCGGTTCGCACAAGAGGCGACAGTCGACAATTTCCTCGGGCTCGCCGCGACCTACGTGCTGTCAACTCAAAACCGGTGGGAAGAAGCGACCGGTGGAACCCTATTGGAGATTTGCCGATGACGACTGTCGGTCAGGAAAATGCGCGCATGCTGGCCTCGCTCCTCGGGATCGAAGAGGCGGATGCGGCCCAACGTCTCGACAAGACGGTTCTCGTAACGGTTGCTCCGGGGTTTACCGCGGTAGGTGGCGAAGTCAGCGAACTGCTCGAGCGCACCATCCACGTGGCGCGCTCAGATGAAGGCAAGCCGGATCTTGAGCTGGTGATCGGGAGTGTGCAACCCGCGACATCCGGACCGTATCTTTTTGCCTCACTGAATCAGCGTGGCGTCACCATCGATGCAGCGTCGCTGCGCCATTCGAACGAGCATGTCCATCCGCTGCTGACGGCGCTCGCAGCATGCCATATTGCGGCAGCCGCGCTGCATCGTGTTATCGGATCGTCGAGCCTGCCGCGTTTCGGCCTTCCGCTGTCCGTGGACTTTGCCGAGCTTGGCATCCCGGAACGTGGACTTGCGACAGCCCTTGATATTTCCGGTGCGGTGCTGGTCGGTGGAGGCGCCGTCGGGAACGGCTTCTTACGCGCGCTCCGCCATCTGGAGGTTCGCGGCACCTTGCGGATGGTCGATCCGAAGGTCGTCGGAGAGGGCAATCCCAATCGGTGCCTCTATTTCACCGGCGATCATGTTGGTCTGCCGAAGGCGCCGGCCCTGGCGCAAGCTGCCCAACCGGATTTCCCTGGGCTGAGGCTCGAGCCGCACGCGTGCACATTTGGTGAGCTGGTTGCAAAAACCGGACCCGCCGACACCGCGATCGTGACGGTGGACAGCCGCCGAGCGCGACGGTCCTTGCAGAAGGAGATTCCGCGGCGCGTTATCGATGCGTCCACGACCGATGCACGCGCCGTCATCGTCCACAGCCATAGCCAGCCGACCGATGATGCGTGTCTCGCCTGTATCTATCGTCACATTCCCGACGAGCATGCCCGTGAACGTTCCATCGCCGAGGCGCTAGGCATCGACATCGAGACGGTTCGAGAAGGATTCATCTCGCCTGATGCGGCAGCACGGATCGCGAAGGCGCATTTTTCAGTCGAGGCGAGTACGATCGTAGGCAGGGCCTACGACACTCTGTTCAAGGAGCTTTGCAGTGCTCAGGCGCTCCTCACGCCCGAGGGCCGGCAGGTGTTGGCACCGTTCGCCTTTGTGTCGGCCCTGGCAGGAGTGCTGCTGGTTGTCGAGCTCTTGCGCTCCAATCACCAGGCAGCGACAACAAACTACTGGACGGTCGACCCTTGGGGCGCGCCAATCGGCCGGCTCCGGCGGCTGCGCCCGCGGGTGCCGGAATGCGAATTCTGCGCAGATGATGATGCGCGCAGTCTCGCTCACTCGCTATGGACCCAGAATGGCGAAGTCCGCTGAGATTACCGTGCAGGCCGAGGGCTAACACGATGAGCAACCGGTTTGCGCTAATAGTGCAACTCTTGCCGTGCGTTCGGATGTCCGCTTGTTGGACGTCACAATAGTCCGCGCAACATCCGACTTGCGGGCGCGAAGCGGCCGTTGAGCACGCGACGGCAGTGTGGACACGGGCGCTGCATCGGACCAGCTTTTCGCTTTGAAAGGAATCTGGACCGAAGACCCACCGCATCGAATCTAAATATCTGATTTCTTGGTCTATTTTTCCGTAAGCGACAAGCCGGGGCCGTTCAGGCGGCGTAATTCCATGGGATGAGCGCGCCGATTTCACTGCTGGGCCATCCATTCGCAAGGCGCTCAAGCATCTGGGTCAACCAAGCTTGCGGATCGACGGCATTCATCTTTGCCGTTTGCAGGAGCGTCGCGATGGTCGCAATGCCGGTCTCGATCTCTTCGAAGACAAAGGCATGCTGCTCGTCATCGACGGTGGATGAGCCGAGCTTTTCCGAGCGTCGGCCAAATCGGGCGCGATCGAAAGCCTTCAGGATCTGCGTCAGCCGCTCGATGCTCATCGGCGTCCGCGTTGCGGGCCTCTAGATCGTCAACCTGTTTCTCCAAAGCCTCGACGCGGGCTGCTTTTGCGGCCATGGCAAGGACCATGGCTTTGAGAGCCTCTACATCATCCGGGAGCTCAATCTCGGGCCGCGTCATGGGTATGATCAGAGCATATTTTGCCGCGCTCCGCCCATGGTTTCAGGGACCTGATTCACTTCGCCGCAGCGGTTTTACCCAACAATCTCGGGAGGCTTCACCGGCGTGGATCGAACCCGCTTCCAGTCCATTCCGTCGACTAAAGCCAGAAGCTGGGCATGATTGAGCTGGACGCGATGATGGCCGATCCGGGGCCAGCAGAACTGGGCCTTTTCCAGCCGCTTCGCATAGAGGCAAACGCCGGAGCCATCCCACCACACGATCTTGACTCGGTCTGCTCTCTTGGCCCGAAAGACATAAAGTTGCACCGTTGAACGGATCACTGCCAGCATCCCGTACCAGCGAAAGCAAGCTGTCCGGCCCCTTTCGGAAGTCGATGGGATGGCTCGCAAGAAAGACCTCCACGCCGGACGGGATCATGCCGATCGCACCGCTCGGATCACCCGCTGCAGGTGTGCTTCGCCGATATCTGCGTCGGCCCGGATAACGACGTCGCCGATGATAAGCTCGATCATCGCACGTGTGCCAATCGTCCCAGTCTCTGTCTGACCAGCCCGATCTTGCGAGGAGGATCGTTGTCCGTCACGAGCATCACGACGCCAGCCAAATAGCTGCGAGGGATGTATGCCGATGCGATGCGCAATGGCCGAGACGCTTGCGCCGGGCTCCATTGCCTCAGCCACAGCCCGCGCTTTAAAATCATCGGACCAGCGGCGCCGAAATTGCCGTGGGGCGCCCTCAAGCCGTTCCGGAACAGCCTCGATCATATGGAAGTTTCTAGTTCCAGAGCTAGGCGCAGACATAGAAGCTCACAGTTTGTGAATCGTCTGTCCGCAATACAGCGCGAACGAGGTATGATCCGGTTCAAGTCGGCAGGGCAATGCCAGCGCTTCATCTCCATCCATGGCCCGATCGCAAACCTGTTCCATCTTCAACGCAAGAAGACGACCACTGCCGAATATCGAAAACTGCAAAACGCCGCCATGAGCACGTGGCGGGAAATCACCCTGTCGACTGAGGCATAACCCAGGCCCATCGTGGCCAATCCTGTGCCCGACGCAAGTTAAGGCGACGCTACCGACTGAGGGACTTATTGACTGCTGGAATGATCTTATCTCCCCAGAGCTCTATCTGACGCAGCATCGTAGTCTGATCGAGGTCTCCCAGTTGGGTCTGAATCGCAATCTGGTCCGGCTTCAGAATTTCGATTTCTTGCAGGAGGCGGTCAATGACTTGATTTATGCTACCGATCGGCAGGTTCTCCCGCATCGTCTCGAGAGACAAATCCTGCTGCGTCGGCGTTGCCTGCAGCATATAGCCATCATGGCTCTGCTGACGACGCTGATGAAGCGCTTCGGATAGCTGGCGCTGGAAACGTGCGTTGTCGAGATAGCGGTTGATCTCCGCTCCGTCGGCGCTCGCGTAACAGCAGCGCAGCAATGATATCTTCGCGTCGCCAGGGCTCTTGAACTCGGCAGCTGCTGCCTCCTGGATCATTCCTCGCAAAACACCCAAAGTCTCCAATCCGTTGTGTAACGCGGTTACGAGGAGATTATGTCTCTCACGATAAGCCCGCCGCATACTGCTCGGAGATCCGGTTGCGATCCAGATCGGCGGCGAGGGCTTTTGAATAGTTCGGACCGAGATCGCAGTCGGAGGGATCTGCATAAAGTGGCCGCTGTGCGAGAAGATTTTCTGATTGAGACCTTTGAGCACAATATCAAGATATTCCGAAAACACGGCTGGCGCGTTATCAATGTTGACGCCGAAGCGCTCGAATTCGAACTGCTGATACCCTGAGCCAACACCGAGCTCGAGGCGGCCGTTCGAAACTACATCGGCAAAACCGATTTCGGCGAGCAAGCGCTGCGGCTGATAAAGCGGCAGGACGCAGACAGCGGTTCCAAGACGAATTCTTTTTGTTACGCCGGCGCAATGAGCGACCATCATCAGCGGCGACGGGACCAGGCTGTAGTTGTTAAAGTGATGTTCGGCGAACCAAGCGGTATCGAAGCCTGCCTGCTCAGAAAGGACGGTTTGTTCAATGGCGTCGTGGATGACGCTGTCCGACGTTTGGTGATAGCCGCGCTGTGTGGCCAGAATGAATGTCGCGAACTCCATGCAGTCTCCTTGTTCGCTATCGGAAAGACCCGATGTAGGACGCAGGTCGTAAAGCCTTAGCCAATCCAGCTTTCGACGATCGAGTAAGCGGCCATCTCGCGAGAAGCTGCCTCTGCCATTCGCCTTGAACCGCAGAGCGTGTCTGCGGATTCAAGGAAACGTTCCATCGAAAAATGCCGCAGCATGCACTTTGCGCCCGAGTGTGCTGGACTTAAGTCCCTGGAATCCTCAGCTTCGTGCGATCGTCATCACATAGGCGATTGCCAGTTAGATCAGATTTGCTGACGCAACTCGGCCCGAAGTTTGAAGTCAACCCGCCATCCACATTGAGGATCAAGCCGGTGATGTAGGAAGCGTCAGCCGAAGCCAGGAAGCAGGCAGCGTCGGCCACTTCTTCCGGTTCTCATCTTCTTCCTTTCCCAACCAACCCCCTTGTCCTCAGCCGAAACCTGACTACTCGGTACGAGGACGATCACGGTCGCAACAAGGATCATCCCCTTCCAGAAAGACGGGGGATGCACTCGATGAATCGGGATGGCCGCGGTGGCGGTCTCTTTCGGTGAGGATCTCATGTAAGGATTTCCTTGTGCTCGTTTGTGAATTGTCCGCCATCGAGATGGCGTGCCATCTCGAGCACGCCACTGTCAGGAAGATCTACTGCGACGACAGTGTCCCCGCCTGTGGCAAAAAGATCGACCAACGCGCGGCCAATCCCGCCTGCAGCACCCGTGATCACGACGACGCGCCCTAGCTGCTGTTTCATGAGAACTCCTCTGCACGCCGAGTGTCGGGCCTCACTGCAGGAGCCCGGGAATGCAACGTCGGCTTTTGCTTGAGGCAGAGCCGCATTCCGACCCTTTCTTTAGGAACACGTCTGCACAAGTGAAGCAACGCTGGGGCCGTTCTCTCAGGAAAACGCTGCAGACGAAGAGATGGCTTGATTTGAGAAGAGATCTCTTTGTACTCTCGTAATTGCTCCGCCAACACCGGGCTCTTGCTGGATGAGCACGTGGGCGGCGCAGATATGAAGATCAAGAGACAACCATTTATGCGCATCGTCACTAAGCAGACTCCCAGGGGGAGGAAATGGTGGATGTTGCAGATCAATCATGGTCGTTCGCCTCCGATGTTGGTCCACATCTCGGGCTGGTGCCTTTGAGAAGCGCATAAATCGGATCATTTGGATGCAGCGCTCCAATTGGCCGCCGTGATGCGAACCTTTCGCTTTCAGGCAGTCCGGGTGGGATCTGCTGCTCAATCCAATCGTAAATCACTGTTCGGGCCATGATGCGCCACTCCCCTTCCCGCTTGTGGAACAGATCGCCGTAGCGGCCGCACAGGAGCACCTGCCGTATCTCACCGCCTGCGTCCGGTCCACGTTGAAGCGCCGTGAAATAGCTCTCGACCGTGGCCTCTGACGGGCTGGAGAATTCAATCAGTATATTCGCTATCTGATGAACATTGCGCGGCTCGGTCTCGAAGATGCCAAGCGCAAGTCGGATAAAGCCCTCGGATGGTCCAGAATAGCCCCCATGGTTGTCATGCGCATCCGGCCAGTACGCGCTGCGCAGCGCCGCCTCATCCCCCCGGTCAATCCCGCGGCAATACCGGTAGAGGCAGTCTCTGATGGCCTCGCGGTCGAGTAGCTCACTGATATTGGCTTCGTCCATTGTTTTTCCCACCATCGCTGAGTTTGTTAGGACCAGTCAAAATTAAATTTTTGAGCCCGAGTACATGACCCCCATGGGTCATCGGCGACATACCTCTTTGATTCGAAAGGTAGGGATCCGAGTCAGCCATTCGTGGATGCCTACGGCAATCTCACGCCGGGCAAGATTTGCCCCGCGGCAAAGATGAGGACCATAGCCAAACGCTATGTAGCGGTGGTCCTGTCGCGCCAAGTCGATTGTGTCGGGGCACATGAATTCTGCGGGGTCGCAGTTAGCATCATCGTTGCGCAGGAAACGAAGTCTCCCTTACGCATCGACACTCCTTCAAAGTCCACGTCTTTCGTAGCCACGCGGATAATCTGAACGGTTGAATAGGCGCGCAAAAATTCTTCAACTGCGATTGCGATCCGGGTCGGCTCTCTCCGCAGCGATTCCTGATCCTCCGGATTGCGTGCGAGATAGGCCAGGTCAAAGCCTAACGCGGCAGCGACCGTGTCGAGTCCGGTAATCAAGAAGAGTACGCCGATGCCCCGGACTTCCTCATCTGTTACGCAACGACCCTGGACCTGCGCCTGCACGATGTATGTCGTGAAATCGGCAGCCGATTGCTTCCGACGGCTCGCTGCAAGTTCGTCGATGAAACTTACGATTGATTGGGCCGCTTCGGTACGTTTAACATCATTGCCGTGGAGCAAGTCGCTCACCCAACCAATGAGCTGGTCGGATCCGCTGTTTGAGAGCCCCATAGAGCCCAGGTAGACTTTGACTGTGAATGGAAGGGCGAAATCTTTCATGACGTCACATCTGGTGCTCCGAGCGATCAGATCGCTTGCCGTGGTTTCTTGCACGTCCATCTGGGTTACCTCTTGGCTGGCTGATCTGACTGGCGCGCCGGGTGCGCCGGCAAATTGCGGAAAGATCGCGATTCCCGGTGGTGTCCGCGCATCACCAGAGCACCGGCAACTCCTTAAACCCGCCAGTGATGATCTCCTTGCGCAACTTCAGTTCTTCGGGCGCCACGGCCAGGCGCAGCGTGGGGAAGCGCTGGAAGATCGAACCGAACACCACCTTGAGTTCCAGCCTGGCAAGCGCCTCGCCGATGCAGTAGTGCGGCCCGTAGGAGAACGCCAGGTGCGGTTTTTCGGCGCGTCCGATGTCGAAGATTTCCGGGTCGTCGAAATGGCGTGGATCGAACGACGTCGCCGGCAGGCCGACCAGCACCTTGCTCTCCGCGGGAATATGCACGCCCGCGATGGTCACGTCGGTCCTCGGATAGCGCATGATGCCGTCCCAGCCCGCGCCCGGCGGGTACATGCGCAGGATTTCCTCCACTGCCTTGTCCACGAGGGATGGATCGCCGACCAGGCGTTCGCGCTGTTGCGGATGGCGGAACATGGCCAGCAGGCCGAATTCGATCTGTGCGACGGTGCTCTCGTGCCCCGCCACTAGTATGCCCGCGGCCAGGCCGATCGCCTCTTCCTCGGTCGCCTTGCCCTGGTCGACCGCCGCGAGCAGATCCGTCAGCAGGTTGTCGCCCGGATCCTGGCGCTTGCCTCGCATCTTGCCGCGAATGTAGGTGCGCAATTCTTCCCAGGCCAGGAGCGCCGCGCCACGCGGGCCGCTTTCATGCTGGTGCGTCATCACTTCGTCGGACAGCTCGGCGAAAGAGGCGTGGCCCTCGTAGGGCACGCCCATCAGCGCGCTGATGACCATAGCCGGAAGCGGAAAGGAGAGGTAGTGTCGCAGGTCGGCAGCCTGGGGCTGGGCCGCCAGCGTCTCGAACAACTGCGCGGCGATCGCCTCGATCTGCTGCGCGAGCAGCTTCACCCTGCTGTTGCTGAAGGCCGGCGCCACGATCATGCGTAACCGGGCATGCTCGCTGCCCTCGTGCGAGCCCAGCCACCCCGGCGAACCGAGAATCACCGTAGCCGGGGCGAATGCCGCCGGCGGCATTCCCGAGGGCCGGAACGCCGCGTCGGACAGTACCGCCTTAGCCTCGTCGTAGCCTGTCACCCACCAGCCTTCGTGCCCGGACGGGAAGCGCACGCGGTGGATCGGACCGTTGGCGCGTAACGCCAACATCTCGGGCGATGGCTCGATGTGATTGACGCGCCACATCGGCAGCGTCGGCAAGGATTGTCCGGACATGATGGCACTTCACTCTCTATGCGATGAAAGGGCGGAAGGTGACCGGCAAGCGCTGCCGGCAATCTTCCCATTCTTATAAGCAAGGCATGCCCCCTTGTCCTCAGCCGAAACCTGACTACTCGGTACGAGGACGATCACGGTCGCAGCAAGGATCATCCCCTTCCAGAAAGACGGGGGACGCACTCGATGAATCGGGATGGCCGCGGTGGCGGTCTCTTTCGGTGAGGATCTCATGTAAGGATTTCCTTGTGCTCGTTTGTGAGTTGTCCGCCATCGCATCGGTTTCGCGATGCGACTTGCTGTAGTTTGTTAGAACAACTCAGATTTTTATTTTAAGTCCGAATACACCACTGAGAATCGGCGCCGCGCTTTCCTTGATTCGAAAGGTGGGAAACGATGGCGCTTGTAGCTGACAGTCGGCTGGGTCATTGGCATCAACTACCAGCCGATCGCTTCATGGCGAGTTAACCTGACATCACCCCTGCCCACCCTTATACTCCGCCAGTTTATGCAGCAATTGCGCCATCCGTTCCTGCTTCTGGACGTCCGGGAGAGACCCTCCGTCCACAAACTTCAACGCCTGTTCGATCAAATCCACAGCACGGTCATTGTCGCCGCTTTCATGGTAGAAAAAGGCAATCGTCTGGTAAGAATAAGAGCGTAAAGGAGCATCGTGCTGCGGACACAGTCTCAGGATTCGTTCGGAGAGCTCCTTGCCCATCGAAAAGCGTTCCGCCAATAGGCCTGAGTAATCATAGGGATAGAAGAGTTGTTGCATCGCCATGAGAAGCCAAAGTTCAGAGTTTCGTTCAATTGCAGTGCGAGCAAATTGGTCTAGTGCTATCCAGCCCGCCTCCATGTCGCGCATTTTTCCCATCAATGTCTCGACATGCCGCTGGTGGAACATGAAGTTGTCCGGGAAAAGGTTGATGCCCTCTTCAATGGCCGAGAGCGCCGACTTCCAATCCTCAATCTCTGCCGCCGCCCGGATTCGACGATGCAACGCGCGCTCCGGAGCTTTGATCTCGGCTTCAGCAATGCGCTCCTCTTCGGCATTTTTTGCTTGCGCGCTGGCGAGCCAGCTGCCGTCCATCACTTTTGGCAAGACAACCTCGAGCATGTCCGGATCACCGATAAAGGCGATGCTGCCGGCTCGGTCGACAACGAACGCCTGTGGAACTTGGAAAGTTAGGCTAGCTTTCTTCCAATCCTTATCCATTTCGCCTGAGTAGTCGAACGCGATCCGTATGTTCGCATTCGGGAGCCATTTGGTCACCCATGCGTCCACCTGAGCTAGGGCCTCGTCAGCCGTTGCAGCCCACTCATTTGCTGCAATTCCGATGACCTCAATTCCGATGTCGCTGTATTCCTCCTGCAACTGAGCCAATTGGGACAGCGACGGCCCGCAACTACTGCAGGTAGTCGAAATAAACTCAAGGATGTATGTCTTGCCGAACTGGAAGTTGGAAAGCGGATCGCCGCGCAGCCAGTGCTGCACGTTGATCGACGGGGCTGGAGAGCCGCTATTTAAGCTAGAGGTCATTTTCATTCTCCACCAGTAGTTATCCGACGCTTCGTGCGCCAGGGATGAGCGCGTGAAGTATCAGGTCGAGTTGCTTCGAGTTCAAAACGCGGCGCGCGTTCCATCTGTCGGACAATACACGCCGGTGATCTCGTCTTCTGAAATGGCTTCTGCGGGTACGGGCCATTGTGACAGTATCCTTCTTTTGGGAGAGTGCCGATGTCCCGTCGTGACAGGAAGACGCCGACTTGATGCAGATGGAGCAGGGCGACGACGTCGAGGGTTTTCCTCGCCGGAGACGCCGATGTACTCGACCCCTCGTTCTCAATCGCCGAGACAAGGAGGTCGGACCCTTTGATCCATGCGTAGATTCACAAAATGTGCCACAATTGCCTCCAGACGGTTTTATAGCTCAATTGCTGTCTTATTCCGTCATGACGATATAGAATCGTTATTAGCTCGTCAACAGTCAATAAACTGCCGCGCCAGCAAACTTACCGGCTCCATCGGAAGGCCGTGCCTCATTGAATTTTCTCTTAGTGAAGGCGCAGCGAGACAATTTCCTCAGCGATCCGCTCCGCGGTCCGGAGTGGGCTCGTCTTCGGCCGGGAGGAACGATCCCCATGATGGTGTGTCGGTTGCGGAGGACCGCCGCAAAGCGGGGATCAGCCATCCTGCTGAACATCTGCAATACAACTCACTTTGTCACGGTCGACGACACAGGTGCCCGTCATGCCAATCGCAATTTCCATACGACACAGATCGGCGGCGAACATTTCACCGCCTTTCGCACTACGCCGTCGAAGTCGCGCCTGCCGGCGACATTGGCGCGAGCACCGGCCTATCGTAAGAGCGGCATGTTACGATGAGATGCGCATACGCCTTCTGCGGATGCTCCTTGCAGATGTGAGCGCGGCATCGCGCTCTCAATATCTCGTCTGTCGAGACTCGGACGGGGCAGGAACGAACCGTGACCCGAATGGGCCAATACCCGGTGGCGGGTGGACCAGCACACGATTCGGCACGAGCGACTTCAACCTGTTACGAGATGCGCCCCGTCGCCCCGACCGCTAAACATTTACGTACACACTGAGGATGTACAATTTGGAAAGCCTAGGATATGGTACATCCACGTACACACAAGGTTGATGACATGCACACCACTAAAGCTTTCAAAAATGGAAATTCCCAGGCGGTTCGCATACCGGCGGAACTGGCGTTTGAGCGAACCGATGTTGAGTTGGAGATCGAGCGCATCGGCGACGAGCTTCGCATCCGTCCTGTGCATCGCTCCCTGGCCGGCGTTCTGGATGTATTCGCCCGCTTCTCTCCGGATTTCATGCGTGACGGAAGAGAGTCCCATGAGCAAGACGAGCGGGATAAGATCTGATGGCGCGCTACATGCTCGATACGAACATGTGTATCTACCTGATGAAAAACCAGCCGGAGCAGGTCGCTCGCCGCTTTGCCAGTTGCTATGTGGGGGACGTGGTGATGTCCGCCATCACCTTCGCGGAACTCGAGTATGGTGTTTCCGCATCCGATGATCCGGCACGAGAACTTGATAATCTCACCGCCCTGGCCGAGCTGATCACGGTAGAGCCGTTTGGGATCGCAGCAGCGCGTGCCTACGGTCCGGTTCGAATGGCGACGAGAGACCGGAAGAAAGATCATCTCGACAAACTGATCGCATCGCATGCGATCGCTCTGGACACGGTATTGGTGACCAACAACACGCGGGACTTCCTGGCGTATCCCGGACTGAAGCTCGAAAACTGGCTGGACGCGGAACGCAGAGAAACCAATTAACCCGTCCCAGCGGCTATGCCGTGAGGGGCGGGCAGGGAGGGGACCTTGCCGGCGGTCGCACCAGTAAGAGTGCCAACGACCAAGGCACGATCAGCGAAAAGGGGCGATGTCAGGTTAACTTCTCTAGCAGGCTGTTGAAGAAGTCTCCCGTTTGGCCTTTAGGATGGCCTCGTCGCCATTGTGATAAGCGAAAGTGATCTCGATCGAGCCGCTGTCGAGCAATTCGGCATGACCGTCACCTGAGACTTCGCCCATTTCGTCGCATCCGGCCCATGTGAAGGAGACCATGGACGTGCTGTAGGCGAGATCGAGGCCCGCTTGCATCGCACCGAAGGCGATCTCGCCATGACCGTTGGCCCTGATGGTGATTGTGGCGGGCTCGATCAGGTTCAGATAATCCCGATCCCACAGATCGGCCTCGACGATCCACCAGCAGCCAATCAGGCGGCAATTCGACGCCGCGCTCATGACAGCACTGCTATCAGTTTCGCTAACCGCACCAGATCATAGGCGGCGGCCGCGAAGGTGAAGGCCCATACGACGCGGTCGCGGCCACGGAACTTCGTCTTATCCTGCCCGGCGACGGTTTTGATCCAGCCGAACGCCTCCTCGATGCGCTTGCGGATGCGCAAGCTGACCCGATAGCCGGAATGGCGCGTCGTGCGTCCATCAGTGGCCGAGCGGCGACCATTGATGTTCTGCGCCACATTGGGGCGTGACCTTCATCGACCGCAAACCTTTGACGAAGTCCTTTGTGTCATAGGCCTTGTCGGCACCCAGCGTGATCGCTTGTGTCCGCTCAGTGAAGGGCCCGATCATGTGCAACGCCGCTACCCGTTCAGCATATCCGCTGGCCTCTGTCAGATAGGCATCGACCAGCAAGCCATGGCGATTCTCCATCAGCCCATGCCCCATGAGGCACAGCTTGGCCTCCTTGCCTTTTCCCTTCCTATAAAGCTTCGCATCCGGATCGGTCGTTGAAGCATGCGTCTCGTTGGAGCGTCTCTCGCCATGGAAGTCTGCTTCCTTATTCCGACCGCCCGCATCCGACGGTGGTTCGCCATGATCGCCCCTTGGGCCGTCCTTCGGCTTGAAGCTTTTGATCGACGCCCAAGCTTCGATCAGCGTGCCATCGACAGAGAAGTGGTCCGTTGACAGCAACCGCTTTACTTTGGGCTGCGAAAGGATCGCACCGAGGAACTTCGCGGCGATGTCGCCTTCCAGCAACCGGTCGCGGTTCTTCGAAAACACCGAATTGTCCCAAGCTGGATCGTCAATGCGAATGCCAACGAACCAGCGGAACAGAAGGTCGTATTCCAGCCGCTCCATCAAAAGCCGCTCAGAGCGGATCGAATAGAAGGCTTGCAAAAGCATGGCGCGCAGAAGCTTCTCAGGCGCGATCGATGGCCGCCCAATTGGCGAATAAAGCGCAGCGAACTCCCCTTCCAGTGAAACGAGCGCATCGTTCACGATCTGCCGAATTGCCCGTAGCGGATGATCTTTACGAACGCGATCCTCCAGATCGACATAACTGAAGAGTTCGCCCGTCCTCACATCGCCGCCGCGCATGCATCACTCCAAAAATCGACGAAGCGAGTGAATCACGGCGAAAGCCTCCAGGCCAGCTTATTTTTCAACAGCCTGCTAGACCTTGACGGCGGCCATCAGCTCCTCAATGACAAAGGCCCTCGCCCCATATTCCGGTCGCTTAGTGTCAATTGCCCCGACAGTTGTCGTTTTGGTCAAAGCGACCATGGCAGACGTTTACGGCCGTTGTTCCAAGGCCCAGGCTTCGCGGACATACATGGTATCGGCGAAGGTCATGGCGCGCTGGATCGATTGCTTCACCTGCGAAGGCCGCCGCGATGGAGGAACATTCGTCCGGTCGAAGACTGACCCACGCCGAGCCCGGAGCGGGTCGCCGAGGAAATGCTTCGCTACGCTCTCACGAAGAGGAGCAATACAAATACATCAGATGAGACTGACGAAGCGCCGCTTCGATAATGAGGCGAAGCATATTGACTGCTGTCTACCCCAGGTCGTAATAGAACCGTCATTCATTACAGAACCCGTCACGAGGCTATTTATGCCACATTCTGAGAAACCGGTCGATCAAGAGCGTATAGTGGAGCGCGTTCAGCGCCATGGCGATAGTATCTGGGCTCTCATAGAGGCGCAGGGCATGGCTACCAGAGCACCATTTCCAGACCCCAGGACCTTGCGCTCGTTCTCGTTGGGCGAGGTCGCTGAGATTCTCGGTGTGTCGGGCAGCTATCTGCGCCAGTTGTCAATTGATGGGCTGGGGCCAACACCGGAGTTAGGGACCGCAGGACGACGCTCCTACACACTTGGACAGATCAACGAACTCCGTGATTATCTCGCTTCGTCCCGTCCGAAAGAGGCTTTGAAGTTTTGCCCGCGGAGGCGCCAGGGTGATAAGCTGCAGATCATCTCGGTAGTCGCCGGCCCCGCAAGCACCACCACATCGTTTTATCTGGCGCAGGGCCTTGCACTTCAAGGTTTCCGCGTACTCGCTATAGATCTCGATTCGCACGGCTCGTTGTCTGGGATGTTCGGTTATTACTCCTTTGGTTATCCAGTCCACAATGCGAGCATGTATGCGGCGATACGCTACGATGACGATCAAAAAAGTATCCGCTCCGTAATCCAACCCACCCTTTTTGATGGTCTTCACCTCGTTCCGGGTTCTGCCGAACTCTCTATTTTTGAAGAGGACTGTGGCCGACTCTTCCGTAGCGAGAACTTCAAGTACCCGGACGCTAGCAGCAGGATGGTGTCTGCGCTCAAGGAAGTCGACGCGGATTATGACGTGGTCGTTCTATCCTGCGGAGATGGAGGCTTTCTGACCGCGGGTGCATATGAAGCAGCAACCGGCGTTCTGGTGACGGTCCGCCCTGAGATGCCTGACATAGTGTCAATGACCTCGTCCCTCTACTCTTTCACGCATTTCGTCGCACTGATCGAAAGGGCTGGGAGGACCGTAAATCATGATTTCTTCAAATATCTGGTGACAAGGCACGATCCGCGTGATGTCTCACAGCAGAAGTCCATCGCAATGTTGCGGGAACCCCTGGGGGATGATCTGTTGACAGCAACCGTCTGGGAGTCGGACGCGATCCGGCAAGCGGGGGACAAAGGCCGATCATTGTATGAGCTCTCAAGCGGATCGGTAGGCCGATCGTCGTACGAGCAAGCGATGAAATCGCTGAATTCTGCCAATGCAGAGATAATGGACATCATGTCCGAGGTTTGGGGCCGTGCCCCGTTCTATGTCTCGCAGGCTTCGCGCTCGACGACTGCAGGTAAGGCGAGTTCCGAATCCAGGGGGCTAAGCAAGTGAGCTCACGTATTTAGCGCATACGCGTGCGCTCGACGGATAAGGACCTCAGCGATAAGATCACATCGGCAGAGGAAAACTAGGATGTGTTTCGGCGTGCAAAAATTGGATGCCGATAAGGGGTGAATTTTGAATTTTGGATGCTGATTGACACACTTACTTCCGGATGCCCTTCACGAACGCATATAGGGAGGCCGCGAACGGCTTGGTCAAGATCGCCAATAGAGCCGGACGAGGCTATTCCTTCGATGCCATACGCCGCGGCGCGCTCCCTATGCCGAAGGTTGGATCTGGTGGCAGGTGGATTTGCGAGAGTTGCCTTTGGGCAATTTATCGCAGACGCCGCCCATCTTGATGAAATTGGATCTCAAGACCGGTTCTGAGGTCTGTGCGCCATGCTCGTCTACACAGTCCCCGAGCCGCGATCTCATCGCAGATTGAGGGAACCGGGCGATTGAGGAATCGATGTTAAGCGCTTCCACTATATCTCGCACAATGAAAAATCATGGTTTCGCCCTCGTCGATCCCTAGAATTGCGGACGCCGCTTTCAACACCCCTTGTGGTCTCAATCCATCTAAATTCATCCGCAAAGTGTGGACAATCCAACCAGACTGAGGTTTCACGTGCTGATCATGGTTCGAATTGCATACGCCATGGTTCTCGACGAGACTGGTTTAGCCAGCGCAAGGACCGCTGCCCGGTCATCGTCCGAAACTGGCATGTGACATTCAAGTCCTCCCACGATGATAACGGGCACCGTCTTGAGGGGCTCGTGCACTTCGTCATCAGGTTGTCGCGTGAGAAGGCACGAATGGTCCGCCACGACAAGATCGGCTGCTTTCCCCCTCAACATCCAGTCGCAAAGAAGGTCGAATGACTTAAAGCCCACCGGCTCATAACCCAATGCGGCAATCTTGTCTTCATATATTCCCAACGTCGTTGGATCAGGCTCCACGACTGCGACGATTTCTCCATTGCCAAATGGTGTATCATAACCTCCAAAAAGGCTGTCAATCATGACGGGCTCCTTCGGGGAAGACGGTAGGTAGATGTCGAACCGCGTACCTCGGCCAACGGTTGATGTAACGTCAACATATCCTGCAAGCGCGGACACTTGGCCGTGTACTGTAGCAAGACCAAGTCCCGTACCGCCGATACGAGAGCGTGTCGTGAAAAAAGGTTCAAAAATATGCGGTAGAGCCGCTTCAGCAATGCCTTCGCCGTTGTCGCAGACAGAAAGGAGGACATAGTCTCCAGGTGGCAAAGTGCGATGAGTAAGTGCCTTCGATTCTAAGACAACAGTGCGAGAGACGCTGACCTCGATACGGCCTTTATTCAAAAATGCCTCCGAGGCATTCTTGCAGAGGTTCATCAGGATCTGCTGTATTTCCAAGGGGCATCCTTCGATCACCTTCCGCCTTTCATCAATTTTGAAAGTCAGTTCTACGTCCGCGCGACGCGCAATGCGTAACAATGGAGCTAAATCCAATACTACCTCGGCGACCTCGAAGGGCTTGCTTATACGTTCTCGGCTCCCGCTCAATGCAAGGATCTGGCCAATGATCAGCTTCGCTTTGTCCCCGGCGGAGATAATTTGACCGACGTAACCCCGAGTCCGCGAGGGGCAATGCAGAAGACTGTATGCCGTCTCGGCATAGCCGATAATTGCTCCGAGTATATTGTTGAATTCATGCGCGATGCCACCAGCAAGTGTGCCGACCGCTTTCAAGCGTTCGGCATGTTCCAGCCGCCTTTCCAGAAGATTGCGCTCGGTCTTTGTACGTCGAAGATCAAGGCATTCACAGACTCGACTCATCGCGCGTTCAAAAAACTGCTCCTCGCTGGCGGATAGTTGGAGACCATTTGGCTCATAATGAAGACAACAAACCGCGCTTATCTCATCGGAAGCTTTGAATGCGAGCATGTGACACAGGCTAGAAAATCCATAAGCAAAGCGGTGAATATTTTGTGCTGTAACGGTGCAAACTACTGGCATCCGTTCCTCCGTCTTGAGGCGACAGAATATATCGAGCAACCGTGTCTCGTTCCAGATTGGCCCAGGAGTACTTGCGGCGAAACAGTCGGCCTCTCCCCCGGTAGAACCATCAACCAGTGCCAGTGTGCACTGATTGGCATTGAAAAAGCGCTGAACAACTCGAAGCGCTGCTTCGGTCGGGAAGCTTAGCGGCACCTTACTTGTTTCAACGCCTCTGAAGCAGGTCTCGATGTCCCTTATCGCCGATTCAAACTCCAAGTGCCTTGCCAACCGATTCGTCTGCAGACGCAACCTTGAAACTAGAGCGATTACACAAACGCAAAGGCATACCGTCACTACCGCGAGGAATAGTGTTCCCCATCGCACGCGCTGGCTGGCTAGGCGCAGGAGCATCGCCGATAGGGTACGGTTCCCTGCGCGTTAAGCCGCTCGAACTGATGAAGTAGACTAGCCAAACCTGTCGGCTAACACGCGGACCGCCCGCGCCGCATGATCCGGCCGGCTGATCCTCAAGCCGACCAAAAACTCGTCCTCCTGATGCCGCCCGCACGTCAGCTGACGTTTCACCTACCATCAGTGTTGAGGAAGCCTCTGCGGAGTTACAAATGTAACGGCAAACTCGAAGCGATTGAGACGGCAATCACGACAATCGCTGGCTACAAGGGCCGCTTTATGTTCATCATCCAAAGCCTCTCAGCGCTGTCGGGAACCTACGACGAGGCAGGCAAGCAAAACTTCTTGAGCAATACGGGCATGCTAGTTTTCATGGCAACTGCCGATGACGAGACGCCGCTCTATATTTCGAAAGCGATCGGTGAATATACATTTGTAGCGCGCTCCACTTCCTATGGCCAAGGCGGGATGTTCGATCGCAATATTCAAAACTCAGACCAAGGTGCACCCCTATTACGGCCCGAACAGGTGCGGCTGCTGGATAACAACAGCCAGATCGTTCTCATAAAGGGTCACCCACCATTGAAGCTGAGAAAAGTCCGGTATTATTCCGATCGTGCACTGAAGCGCATCTTCGAGAACCAGACGGGCGCCCTTCCGGAGCCTGCACCGTTGATGATCGCAGAAGAAGGCACGTCATCAACGTCGCCCCCTCAGCAGACGCAACGGCAGGAGTAGATGCTTTGCAAACTACCGTGGAATGAACAGTCTATTCTCCTTCATCTTGCGAAGGTCGACGCCGATCTCATCAATTGAAGATTGAATGTCCGCCGATGTGCCTGAGGATCGGCTTTGGTGCCCGCCGCTTGATTCATGCCCGCCGAGAGCTTTACGCTAAGTCGTCCGATATCGATCGCCCTTCACGCCGCGGTTTCCGCTCCCTGATCTGGTGCCTTCCCGGTCGCCGTTCCGCTTCTTCAAGCCGCACCGGGCGCTCGCCACCCGCCCATCTCAAAATGAATTTTCGAGAGGGTGTTGTCACGTTAGTTTCTCTGGCTGGAAAGGTCAGCGGCTCGTGGATATTCAGGCGACACAGGCCGCGGCAGCCCAGTTAACGTGATAATACCCTCCGCCCGGTTTATTCAGACCCTCATGCGAACGATGCTCGACACCGGGCATGATTTCCCTTTTGGCTGCGTCGTAGGATTTGAGCTTATCGCTGATCGTGACACGCGAAGCGCAGCACCCTCCTCCACAGTCTCAAATCGTCTGAAGATGAGGTGCCAAGCCGAGTACCCCACTAAAGTACGCACCACGTTTAGGCATAGACCGGTAATTCACCGAGTTCTCGAAAGAAGACGGCATCCTAGGCTCTGTCTTCATCGATAAGATATCCAAATACGGTTGATTGTCATACGAAAGCGTGGATAGTCACTGGGATGGAGAGCCGAAAATGAATCTCAACGATGACGACGAACACCTGATAGAAACGCTTTTCCGCAACGGCACGATTACCGTCGTGGGGGTGGTGCTTTCATTTTCCCTAGGCTTCCTTACGCAGTGGGCCAGCAATCCAATACCGTGGAGACTTGCCGACCTGCCGACGTTGGTCGTCATAACTATAGGCATCGTCTTTCAGCTGCGCTCCCTCGCCTTACTTTTGCAAACGTCATCACTGAAAAAAGTCGTCTACGACAAGGCAAGCCGGCTATTTCTGAATGGCGTGATCATCACTGGGTCTGGCGTTTTTCTGGCGATCCTCATTGACACGTTCCAGTTGGTGATGGAGCGTTAACCGACACTTGGATTGAGGGGTTCCGCCGGCGATGTCACGTTGTTTGATCAACGGCCGTAAAGTCGCTTGTCGGTAAACTCATGCAATTGCAGCGGTCACGGCTTTCCACTGCGCCATGGCGCGGATGCGATGAATATGGATGGCTGGGGCTGAGTGTCTCTGGTGCGGCGCGACGAAAAGATTTCGGACTGCTGAAAAGACCGAGATGAAACGTTGCAAACCTCCGACGGATCGAAAGCCCTGCATCATCCGCTCTCGTTTTCGAAGCGGTACGTGAGAATTCTCCGCGCGATTGTTAAGGCCCTTGTGCGATCGATGTTCGACGCCGGGCATTACATCCCGTTTTGCCGCGCCGTATGAGCGCAGTTTTTCGGTGACGATGCGCTTCGGCGACAGACCTTGCTTCTTCAGCAGCCTGACCAGCAATCGCTTGGCAGCCTTGGTATCGCGGCGGGTCTGGACGATCTCGTCGAGAACGTAGCCGTCCTGGTCGACAGCGCGCCACAGCCAATGTTTTCGGCCGCCTATGGAAATCACGACCTCGTCCAGATGCCAGATATCTTTCCGCGACGGCTTCTTTCTAGGCAGCTGCTTGACGTAGGCTGCCCCGAATTTGCGGCCCCATCGCCGTATCGTTTCGTAAGAGACGACGATACCGCGCTCCAGCAACATTTCCTCGACCAGCCGCAGGCTCAACGGGAACCGGAAATACAGCCAGACCGCACGGGCGATAATCTGCGGTGGAAATCGGTGGTTCTTGTAGCTGATGGTCGATGAGGTCATCTCAACCGTATTATCCGCCACCCGTTAAGTTGCCGACAACGTGACATCGCCCCATTGGGCGCTTGTCAGCACCAACTCGGTTTGAGAAAGGCCCAGCTGAGGATCAGAGAGCCTTCCATGGAGATGGACGATGCCATGGAACCTGCTGCTTCCAGGCGCGGGAATATCCTGTCCCGCGGCACTCTCGGCGATCGCAAACTCCGGCGAATATGACTGCATCGGCATCGTAAACTTAACGGATGAAAGGCCAGCGAAAGACGCCATCCGCAGATATCTCTCATGCTCGGGCAATTTTCGCCCACAGGCTCATCGCCGCCGTGGGCAGTTCGCGATGGTGGCCGGAGGAGATGTCGTGGCGCGGGATTTGAAATAGGTTGGGATCGGATCATGGATGGAGACGAAGCGTTGTAGATGTCGCTGTGACTTGAAGCGCTTCATGATCCGCTCTCGCCGCCGGGCTGGTTGGTGAGAATTCTTCGCCCGATTATTCAACCCTTTGTCGGAGCGATGCTCTACACCCGGCATGATCTCTCGCTTTGCTGCGCCGTAGGACTGCAGCTTGTCGGTGATCATCGAGATATCTGCGGATGGCGTCATTCGCTGGCCTTTCATCCGTTAAGTTTACGATGCCCTTCGGACTCTTCCGGCTTCCTGGCCATCTTCTCCATGCAGCATGATATTCATCGTCCGTTCGATCTTAGCTGATAATTTCGAACATGCTCCCCGAGAGACACGTATCGGTGAAACGCGGACAGTCTGAAACGATCGGCTAGTTCAGCCGCTTCGAGGGTGAAATCGCCATTCGCCTGTGATGAGAACCCGGATACTTCTTTTCTGAGTTAGGTGTTTCTGCATTTCCGTCGGGATCTGGTCGAATCCTTCAACATCAACCAAAACTGGTGCTCCCGCTTGGGCTGTAGGTGCCGCTTGCGACCGGAAGACCGAGCATATCGGGAGGAATGGATACTGGCTGCTCGTCCGCTCGTCCTACATGCTTGGCGTAGTCGGAGATCGGGCGGGGGCGGCCCACCAGGTAGCCCTGCACTTGATCGCACAACTCACGGGTCAAGAACGCCAGTTGATCCGTTGTTTCCACGCCTTCGGCGATAATCGGCAGATCCAGTCCTCGCCCAAGTCCGATGACGGCTCGTATGATCGCCGAAGACTGGGAAAGCCCGATGTTGCGTACAAAAGACTGGTCAATCTTGATCTTATCGAACGGAAAGGACTGCAGATAGGACAGCGACGAATAACCGGTTCCGAAATCATCCATGGCGATACGTACGCCCAGCGCCTTGAGGTGCCCCAACGTGGAAATGGCCCGTTCATGATCATTAATCAGCACACCTTCGGTGATCTCGAGCTCCAACCGTTCGGGCTCAAGTCCGGTTTCAATCAGCACTGACTTTACAAGCCCGGTCAGATCACCATGCTTAAATTGCACCGGAGAGAGGTTGACGGCGACCGAAAGCTTTCGCGGCCACGAGGCCGCCTCACGACAAGCCTCCCGCAACACCCACGCGCCAATCTCGATCATCAGACTGCTCTCTTCTGCAATCGGAATAAAGACGGACGGCGGGATATTGCCTTGGCTCGGATGATTCCACCGCAGCAACGCTTCAAAACCAGTGACGTCCCCGCCAATATTAGCCTGTGGTTGATAGAAGACCGACAATTGTTGCTGCGATATTGCAGCCTGCAGGTCACGCTGCAATGCTCTCCGTTCTCGCAGCCACTTATCCATTTGCGGTTCGAAAAACCGGGCGACGCCTGGTCCGTCAGCTTTCGCGCGATAGAGAGCGGCGTCAGCGTTGCCCATGAGGTCGGCGGCACTGTCCCCATCGGCTGGATAGACTGCTACGCCAAGGCTCGTCCCCATTCGGATCCGGGTCCCCTCGATGTCGGCGTCCTCGCTCAGAGCGGAAATAATCAGGTCGGCGAGCTGCGCTATGGAGTTGGCATCAGCTTCAACTAAGACCATGAACTCGTCACCGCCCAAGCGTGCGACGAAGGCACCCTGCGCGACCGCGTTCAGACGTTTGGCTGCCAGGCATAAAACCAGGTCACCGACATTGTGGCCGAAGACGTCGTTGACCTCCTTGAAACGATCCAGGTCGAGACACAGTACCGCAAACGGCGATCCTTGCGTCCGGTGCTGTTCGAGCATCGCGTCGAGTTTCTGCTTCAGTGCAGCACGGTTGGGCAGATCGGTTAGCGGATCATGCAGCGCCAGATGCGCTATTTGGCGTTCGGCGGTTCGGTGCTCGGTAATATCCTCGTGGGTAGAAACCCATCCGCCATCGGATGTTCTTTCGTGGTGAACGCGAATGACTTTGCCCGACTTCAGCTCCATCGACCAGTCCTGGGACGATGGACTGGAATTGATCGAGTCGCACCAGGCCAGATACTCGTCGGACGCCACGGCAGGACAAGCGCCGACGGAATAGCGCAGCTCGGTTATATCGCTTAAAGTCATTCCAGGCTGGATCATCTCCGGAGCAAGGCCATACACCTTCGCATAACGGCGATTGGACAGTACCAACCGCTGGTCAGCGTCGAACAAGCAGGCACCCTGTCCTATACTTTCCAGTATGGTGGTGAATTGCATGTTGCACTGGTCAAGCTGTTTCTGGGTCCGCAGCAACTCGATACGGACCTGTATACGTGCGACTAGTTCTTCCAAGAGGATAGGTTTGACGACACAGTCCACCGCGCCGGCGGCGAATGCCGGTGCCCTGTCGGCGGCTGCCGAGACGAGATGAATCGCTGGAATGTATTCAATTCCCTTGCGACGCTTTCCATCGCCCACGAATGCGTCGGAGACACCGCTATCTAGCAATAGGAGGTCCGGCTTGAGCAATCGCGCCTGTTGCTCGAAGGTCGGGTAATCTGGCGAGCAAACGCATGACCAGCCTAATTCTCGAAGTCTGGCGGCGACGGGCGCCGCATCCTCAAAGTTGCCGGCGAGAATAATCAGGGGTTGCGAGGAACGAATAGGGCTGGCGGGCTTAATCAAGGCAATGCTCCTCTTGCACTTATCGAATGACGCCGAGTCGCCGGACCATCTGCCCATTCCACGATACAACGCACGATCTAATTGCGAAACAGTATACACCTACAAAGGGTCTCGTTTCGACCTTTTGTCGAGTTTTGATAAAGTTTTCGACTGATACGATAGTAAAAATGGTGAATTGCGCCTCGTCTCGCGGCTCACCGGCTCGGCCGACGCGGATCGAGAAGCGGCTGCGCCAGTTTCGGCGCCTGCATTGTGGTTCGGTCAGGATCGACGGGACCTACGTCAAGATCCGCGGCAAGTGGCGTTACCTGTACCGTGCCATCGACAAGCACGGAAACCCAATCGACTTCCTTCTGACTGCAAAGTGCGATCTCGATGCCGCCCGGATCTCTGCTATGCCCGGGCCCATATCAACCGAGGATCGAAGTTGTTCGCGGACCCCGCGCTCTTCCGTGCGCAACGCTCGCCTTGTATTCTTGAAGAGCGCGATCTCGTCACCTAGGACGACGGTCTTTTCTTCAAGCTCATGATCGATTTCGTCGCGGCGATGACGCCCCTCCGAAACTTCTTCAGCCGTACCTATTTGGCGTTCTGCGTCTTCAAGCAGGAGCTCAACTTCTTGGCGTCGCTCGATTGTCTGTGCGAGCCTCTCAACGCTGTCAATCAGCATCCAAAATTGGGTCAGACGCACTTTCGATGACGTTTGATCATGATGGTCCGACAAGGCGGGCTTGAAGGAGATCGATTTTCGCCCGGCCGTTCATCTGCCGCTTCACCATTTTCAGTTTGTTGATCTGGCCTTCAACCTGACCGCTTGACCATGGCTGTTCGATAGCATTGCGAATGGCATCGATGTCTTTGGAAACGCCGTTCCCAAAGGAGGCAATCAGGCTTGATTTGGCATCGCTGACCCAAGGGCTCAAGTCAGATATACTTCTCTTGCGGATCATCGTCTGGAACCGGTCAAGCAACGTTCTCGCCGTAGCTAGTGCCGGGACGCTCTTCTCGATATTTGCGACTATCACGGCGTCGGTCCTCGTCAAGTTGTTCCGGTTAGTTGTCATCATGCGGGTAATTTTGCGGGCCGAAGGGACGCGTTGAAGGTCGGTCAGGCAGAGGCGATCCGCCCGCCGGCGACGGGTCGTCCATTCGGTAACCACCCTCAGCGACCCTCTGAAGCCTCTCGCTTGCAGACGTCGCCACAGTTCTGCACCATTGTGACAGCCCTCAATCCAAAGCGCGTCCAGGATCGGCAAATAAGCATCAAGGGAGATTTCCCGAACACGGAACACATCGTTCTGAATGCCACGGGCAATCTTACGCACTGTTCCGCGGCTGATACCGGTTCGGCGGACGATCTCCTTCAGTGAAAAGCCTTCGTCTTTCATGGCCGTGATGGCTTTGTTGACCTCTTCGCGCCGGAGATAACCTTCATACTGAATGCGCTCTGCTCGTGTCAGAAGGTCGGGTTTGACCGTGGAAGGGCGCATCGATCGACGGATATCGCGCATCGATTTGCAGACGGCATCCAGAAACGCGCCACCGGGGCGCAACGAGATTTTTTCGGCCGCCCGCCACGGGTCCTGCGTGGGTTCGTCTTCGGCCGGGACGAACAATCCCCCATGCGGGCGCGTCTCCGCAGAGGAAGCACTCGACCCAGCATGCCGCACCTTCGCCGTTGCCCATATGGCCCTGATGGCCGCGGATCGTGCGGCCCCGCTTCGTCCCAATTAGACTAAGACGTGGACTCGCAAACTGAAGCGATCCAGATCTTGTCAGAACAAGCTTAGTGCTGCGAGAGAGTCGTCAGCGTGCTTCTTGACACAGCCGACTCCGCGTTCGTCATTGCCCTTCACACGGGCGCGATATGGGGCGCAACCTCGTGCTGAAGCCCCTACAACGAGCAAAGGCATGCAGTTGACCGCACCTTCCGACCGACCGCATCGTGGTGCTCGACTAGCGGCTTCGCATTATCCATCTCACTTGGAACGCCGCCAAATCGAAGGAACGCACCTGTTATTCCTTCGAACCAGTCGGCTTGCCCCTCTTGCAACGAGGCCCGGATATGGATGCGTCTCGAGCAACCCATCGTTGCGACATCTAACCGGTCCAATTCCGCAAGGAAATCAACAAACAAGAATTCTATAAGGCTGCTGTCCGATGAAGCCGCTAAGTTTGTGGCCGCAAGGTGCTTGTTGATTGTTGACTGGCGCAGGCAATGGCCCTGAACGGAATAAAAACGTTATATGGTCATGCCGCCAGATCGCACATTTTGATCGATGCCCACTTAACGTTACGGTGCCGCGTGCCTTCATCAGTACCGCGCTTACCGTTCTCATGCCGAAATCGGATACTTCTCCAGATCTTCCAACCGCCAGAAGATCAATGATTTAGCCTTTGTTCAGGGCCGACTAATTAGCGGCTGGCGGGCGAAAAGACCGCTTCCGGTTTTACGCTTTCGTCGCTCATAGTGCGGGCGAAATGCTCTTCGTCCGCGAACATCCGAAGCCAAGTTTCAATCGAAATGGCCTTCCAGGCGTTTTGAACTGTACTACGGGTGACCTCCCGCACGAGCTCTTCCCTTACCAGAGCCAGATTTCCATAATCGTAGACGTCCCGCTTTTGCGCTCTGGCGGAGTTGAATAAGAGATCAAATGTCGACAACAACCAAATCCGCATTGCGCTGTCATACATCAGTTGCTGTATTCGTTTCGGACGCTTTACGATCTCCTGGGGCAAAAAGATCGCCGACGCCTGGCGCAGGATAAGTTTATTTCCTTTGTCGCTTACCTTCTGGGAGTCAGGAATGCGCATTGCAGTTCGGACGACATGGGTGTCGGCATACGGCATGCGCAGATCGATGCCAAAACGAGCGGCTAGCATTTCCTGGGCGCCCATCCGCTCGTCCCGCCTATCCATTGTGGCGGCAAGTTCGGCATGCAAGGAATCGTGAGCAGGCGACCGCGTCCTCAGCGTCGCGTGCGTGCCGCTTGCTGACCCTTTGAGGATTGTAAGGCTTCCATTTGGGGCCGGCTCCCCATCGGTTGGCAGCCCGTTAAGGCTCTTCCACAACTGTGTGTGGGAGTTCATGCCTCCAAATAATGTATCCGAGAGATTGCCAGAAAATAGAACATCGACATGCAATCCTGCCATCTCGCTGAGCCCGAACAAGCATGGATACTCGTCATATCCCCCAGGGTTCTCCATCGCCCACATTGCTTCTGGAAGCAGTCGTGTAAATTCTGATGGTTCCAGAAATAGTTCGTGATGCTCCAGGCCCAATGCCAACGCGGTCAACCGGGCGCCTTCGATCTCGGGGTCTCCTCCGTTGTGCCCAACAGTGAACGACTTGACCGTGATTTGCTTCATGGAGCGGGCGACCAACTCTGCGATTAGAGCTGAGTCTACTCCGCTACTCAGCATTATGCCCACCGCTGGCGGTTGATCGGCGCTGAGCCTTTCCACGGCGCTCAGCAAAGCGTCTGCGACCGCCTCCACCGGTACGAAAGCATCCGCTAGCACAGGCGTGATCGATGATGCCGCCTCCGATGGAAAGGAATTGTCTGCATATCTGAGTGTCGACCATTTTCCGGGTAAAACCGGCTTTACCTGAGAAAAGAATGTTGCCCCGCTCGGCACCCAGCCGCTTCGTTCGAATCCCTTGATCGCTTCCAGGTCGGTTGATCGATCAAAGCCAGGCAAAGCCCGAAGGCATTTGTATTCGGTGCAGAAGGCCAGGCCCCTTGCGATCCGCGTGACATAGAGGGTATTGACCCCGATGTTGTCACGCAGGAAACGAATCTGTTGCTTCGGTATGTTGATCAGTGCGATGCAATAGTGACCATTTACTGCATCTGGGGCGTCCAGCTTGCCTAGCGCGTAAAGCTCCGCAAGATCCGCGGCCATCGAGATCGGTTTTCCTTCGACAAAAGGGGAGCCAGTATAGGCCACCATCAACTCTGGATCCTTGAAGATTCTACCAGGCGACCTACTGATCGTGGTTAATGAAATTTCGGCCCATTTGATCGTGTCGACGTAACTTCCCCGGTGTTTCAGCATCCTGGAAAATAGTACCGGGTCGACAAGTGGAATGCCGATCGAGCCAAACATTGCGTCCACGATAATCCTCTCCTGTTCGATGGCTAAAATGACGTGCCAAACTTGAACTGTGCTCTTGGTGCTTAGTCGGCTGTATTTTCGTGAGGCAGTTCATGTGAAACGGTGTCACAAAAGGGTGGCATTGTCCGGAGTACGACGACGTAAAGCATCGAACGAATTCGGCAGTAAAGAATGCGAGAATAGATACTGATCTTGAGACATTTGTTTACTGAAGAGCGAGAAGAGCGCTCATCGCAGTAATGAAGACTGCGGAAATGACAATCCAAGTCACATTCATCTTTGGAAATCGGATCGATGAGAGGTGTAACCCGCTCATGATGACCGCAACGGCGCCCATCAGCAGGATCAGGTGATCCGCTGCGATTTGAGAGCCGAGGTAGTACGACAGGGCGAATACGAGGATGTTGTGCGGCAACGGCACCCCGACGAAGGAGCCTCCCGACAGTCCGAACGCTTCGAAGTAGCTCAGCCGCAAAATGCCCGCGGCACAGATCAGTAGTCCCGCGAACATCGGGAATGGCGCCGCCTCACCCAATGAAGCGAGGAAAATCAAGGGAAAGACACCAGCGGATAGGAAATCTCCCAACGCGTCCATCGCCTTTCCAACATCGCTCATCCCCGATCGGCGATGGCGCATCCTGCGGGCAACCAGACCATCCAACGAATCTGCCAGGTGGCTCCAGAGAACGCATATCAGGGCGAGGTTGTAATGGCCCATCACTGCCATCGCGCATGCGAACATCGCTGAAAGAGCTCCGGCGAACGTTATTGCGTTCGGCGGATCCAAGAGAATTCCCATTATGGGTTGGCGGCGTTCTTGTTCCATCGACAATGCGTTGGTCATGATTGCTCCTCGTAGCCTTGTTGGCGATGATCGGTGCTCGTGCATTGGCGGGTCCCAATTGGAACCAACGATGCTCCTCTGCCGCTCATGCATGACGCCGAGCAACCTGCTTGAATTGCAACCATTGGCCACCGGTTACCCGATCCATTCCATCCATTGTCTTTATGCTTTCCTCACCAATGTTTAACGGATGTTTGGCCAGACCTGAAAAATTCGGAGAACAGGTTCAACCGCAGCAACTCGCGTTGGATGTGCTCGACAGATTTATCTTCTTTCTCCAACCGCGGATCCAAGAACATGCCAACCATCCTCCCGCTGTGCGCAACTTGAAGGCCGAAGGCGTTCGTGGATTGGGACAGTTCCAAGAGCGAATCGAAGTGCGGCTGTGGCAAGTACCGCTGATTAATGACAGCGCTTCGCGTGGCGATTTTCCCCAAGTCACCAAGGCTCCCGTTTTCTAGCGCTCGCCGTAACAACTTCCGCAGGTCTCCGAACTCCCTGATCTCGTCCCCTGTATACCTGGCCGGCGGGTGGGCTAATGTGTCAACGGGGTGGTTAGGAGCAACGTTCACACTGATCAGCGAGAACTCGGGTATTCTCCTTTCGAAGTGCTCGAGCACAGTGCCCTCTCGCGGGCAGACGAGCCTGGGATTTCCGATAAACATGGTGCCGTCACTGGCCGCCTCGGCTCGAACAGCTAGGCGAAAGATCGTGCTAGCCTTTAGCCGCAGTCCTAACAGACGACCCGTTGCGCGGATGGTCGCAACAACGTCCGTTGTTGATGAGCCTAAGCCGAATCCTTCTGGAATATTCGAATTCACAGTGAGCTTGATTCCCCTGCCAGAATACCCGATCTCACCTAAAAGGAGCCGCGCCGCCGCTCCCGATTTTGTTTTGTGCTTAGGGCGGACGAGGACTTCGATGCCATCAATCGGCTCAGCGACGACAATCGAGTACTTAGGTGCGAAGGGAAGCGTCACTAAGCCCCGGTGCAGCCGGCTATCTTCGCCCCAGAAAATGCCTTGGAGGATTTCGCCGTGGTGGCCAATTGCAAAGCCGCTAGCGTGCATGGTCAACCTCTCATGATGATAGCAGGCAGTTGTTGCCGGCAGCCGCGACCCAGGATTCTGCGGCTTCGAGGTCTTCGAGGGTGTCGATCTCGAATGCGGTGACGTCGAAGCTCTCTGTCTCGATAATCCCTAGCCGGTATTTCGAACCGAGTGAGCGAGCGAGGATATCCTCATAGTAGAGTGCCGTTTCGCCTCCCGAAATCGCGTCCCTCATATTTCGATGGAAATCGAGTACAAACTCCTTCGAGCGAAGGAGGTATATGCTGATCGTCTTGCGATCACTTGGAAGGGTTTCGTCGCAGTTGCGCGTGACAACCATGTACCACTCCCCATCCATCCTCCGCCGCAAGACAGTCCCCGTTTCTTTAGGTCGAAGAGGGCGGGTAGGAACAGTTATGTCAGCGCCGTCCGGCTGCAACCAGTCGGCGGGAAAGTCGGAAAGGAGAACATCGCAATCCGATAGGATAACCGCTTTTCCAGGGACAAGCGCCAAGCCCAAGGACGTAATGTTGTTCTCAGATCGGTATCGAGGGTTCTCGACGATATCGATGTTCATCGCACCCGATGTGCTGCGAACATGCGCAATCAACTTATCGCCGAGAAAGCCGACCACGATCGTTACGTTCGAGACACCGGCCCGCTGCATTTGACTGAGGAGGCGTGACACCAATGGCTCGCCAGCGACTTCGATAAGCGCCTTCGGACGATTGGCGGTTAGATGACCGAGACGCCTTCCCATTCCAGCGGCGAGGATGATTGCTTCGGACATATTATGACCCGCTCGGGAAGAGCTATTCAGCTTAGCTCGGCGGCGACCCACCCGCCCATACTCGCCAGGTGCTGTCGCCGATCCATCATTGTTGTCCGCCATTGTCCACCTCCATACACTGACCTACTCCACCCCACTTAGGCTCGAGCGGCCATCTGCGGCGATGAAGAATTCGCTATTCAGCTCTGCAAACATCATGCCAAAATGGCAAAGTCCTTTAAACTAAGACCAGATAGACCCGGATGTACGACATTGTCAGAATGCTCGTAACTAGGCACACCCAGCCACCTGACCGGTAACTTCTCCGAGGTTGAGCACGAATTGTTATCGTCCATTCCATCGCCTCTGCTCAAGGAGGGTGGCGGTGGAATGGACGATCACGATTGAGGGTAAGAACGAGTCGGCGACGATTTTCCGCCGGGAGGTCCGAATTGATAGGAGTTGGAAGCGCCTGCTCGACGAAGAGGTGGCCTTGGCGATCGAAGAGAGCATGAAGTTCATGGCGGCGCTCCAGAGCGAAGCAGAGACCTATTCTCTTTCGTCGGATCTGCCCGGGTTGCCACGCGTTCCGACCGGTCAAGGACTACATGGTATTCGGGACGCACGAGGTGCTCAATCCCCGTTGGGTGCTGTGCCGGGATTGTCACTGGGTATAGCCGGTGCTTTCGCACCCTGAAGGAAATCGGTGACGCTCGAGTGGATGTATATCCAGCCAAAGCCGAAGAAGCTTGGACGGTCGAGTGCACCGGTAAGAACTTTTGGCTTTCATGAGCCTTCTCCTTTAAGGTCCGCAGAGCCTATCAAGTTTTCCGTGCCCTGTGGTCCAGCCCAGGAGTTCACTCCATACGGTGAGGTTAACATTCCGCGCCGATTGAAACGCCACCATCCTTCAGCCCGAAATCGGCAACCGTAGCCACCGTTTGAAATTGTCGCTGCACCAACTGCGGTTCGCAGGTATGGGGCAAGCCCTATCTTCGCATCATGTGCGGCGGCGTCGGCTGCAACTCGATGCCGTTCACACCAGAAGGATGAGAGGAAACCCTATCCTACCCGCCGCGAATACCGCGTCATGACGTTCATCATGGCCAGCGCGCCCCAAGTGATGGCAAAGGAGAGGGTGGTCAGGGCCGCAGGCTCATAGGCTTTGCTCACGCCGATTTTTTGAATGTAGGTTCCGAAAGCTGGGCGCGTCAAAAGGCTAGCAATCACGAATTCCCCCATCACGACCGCAAAGGTCAGGAATGCGCCTGCCATGACGGAAGGCAAGATGTTCGGGAAGATCACCAGCCTGATTGTCGCGAATGGCCGCGCGCCGAGAATGCCAGCGGCTTCCGTCAGCGTCTGAACATCTATCGTCTGCAAGCCGGTATCAATCGTGCGGTACAGGTACGGCAGAGATAATGTGGTACAGCCGCAGATAAGCAGGATGCTCGCACCAGTGCTGCTATTGGCCAGCGGCAGCACCGACGATGACGAAAACAGCCGCAGATAGCCAAAGACAAGGACGATGGGCGGCACGATCATGGGGAGCATCACGAAGATTTCCACCGCAGGCCGCAGCCATTGGAGGCGCAACCGGACATAATAGGCCATCGGAACAACGATGATCGTGCCAAAGATAATCGTCAATACTGCTATCATCAGCGAATAGCCGAAGCTGGCCGCAAATTCCGGGTCTAAGAAAACCGACTCGTAAGCCTCAAGCGAATAGACGCCGCGCCGGATGCTTAATGAAAATTCCGCCGTGCTGAAAAGCGGCATCAGAAAGAACAATGCGGCGATGGCGAATATGGTCCAAGGGGAATAGCGCAGGACGAGTTTCATTTCATCCACCGTTCGGAGCGCACGCGAAGCATCAGGTAAAGAGAAACGGTCACCGTCATGACAAATACCATGAGCAACGCTAGGACGGCGCCAAGCTGCTCGTTGTGCAGCACGTCGCCGCGAATTTGCGCGTAGAGCAAGATCGGGATGACGTTCACCGCCGTTCCTGTCAGCGCGTAGGCCGTTGCGATGCCCCCGAATGCATTGGCGAACAACAATGCCAGCGCCCCGAGGATTGTTGGCCAGAGGATGGGCAGACCAACAAAGCGCCAATACTGGGTAGTCGTAGCACCCAACATCTCGGCCGCTTCCCGTGTCTGTGTGGAAAGCCGGTCAACGGCGGGCATGATGATCATGAATGCAATCGGGACCTGAAAGAACAGGTAGGTTAGCGTCAAGCCGGAAAAGCTGGCAAGCTCAAAACCTGCCGCGTAAATGTCGATACCGAAGGCCTTCCGTAAAAACACAGTCACGAGCCCAAGCCGCCCCAGAGTGGCGATGAAGGCGAAGGCAAGGGGAATGCCTGAGAAATGCGAGGCCACGCCGCAAAAGCTCATAACGGCGGCCTTAAACTTCTGGCTGGTCATGCCCCGGCCAACGGTGAGGGCCAGTATGAGCCCGAGCACCGTTCCAAGAACGGCGGTGGCGGCGGAGATTTTGGCCGAAGCCATGAAGGCGTCGGCAACCTCCGGCGTGACGATCTCCGCGAAGTTCGTTAACGTAAAACCTCCCTGCTTATCAACAAAGGCCGTGGCCAGTAGCGCCGCGGTGGGCATCACCATCATGACGATGGCAAACATGAAAAACGGGGCCGTGGCCAGCAGTGCTGGCCAGTCAATGGACTTGAGGGATGAGGTACCTGCCAGCCCGGCGCGAATGCCACTCGCGCCGGGCTTGCCGTGTGTGGACTGTGGTTTCAACTTATTTGCTGCCTGCGCCTACGGTTGAAGTCCATTCCTTGGCAATCACTTCGCCCGCTTCCACTAGATGGGACAGTTCGGGAAATACTAGATTGTTACCTGTCGCCGGGAGCTTGGTCAGCATGTCATCGGTAATTTTGCCGGATTTGCGCATGGCGTCGAAGCGGATGGGGTGGCAAAGGCCCTTGAGGTAGCCGAGTTGCCCCTCATCAGAATAAAGGTACTCCATCCAGAGCTTGGCGGCATGCGGATGCGGCGCGTACTTGCTGATGGCTTGGGCATAGACGCCAGCCACGGTAACGCTTTCCGGGACAATGGTATCCAGTGGCGGATTTCCCTTGAAATTTTCGGCATAGGTGATGCCGTTGGAATCCCAGCGCGTGGTAATAGGCGTTTCGCCCTTGGCGATGGATGCTGCAGAGCCGAAACCGGCAACGAGATTGCCGGAGTCCTTCAATTGGCGGTAGAACTCCAGCCCAGCGCGGGCTGCTGCCGCGCCCGGCTGCGCGCCGGCTGCAAGGCCTGCGGCATAGACGCTCAGGATGGAATTGTTGGCGGTTCGGGGGTCAGCAGGCAGTGAAACGCTCTTACGATAGGCGGGGTCGAGAAGATCAGCCCAATCGGCTGGAGACTTTGAGATAACGTCCTTATTCACGACGAAAGAAAGCACGCCGTAATAGTCGCCGTACCAGTGCCCTTCTTGGTCTTTGGCGGTGGCCGGGATTTCGTCCCACGTTTGCACCTTGTACGGTTGCAGCAAGCCCTCTTTCTGCGCAATGGGGCCAAAAACAAGGCCCACATCGATGACATCCGGCGCCTGCGAGCCGTTGTTGCCTACATTAGCCTTGATCGTTGCCAATTCTTCACCAGAGCCGCCTGTCGGGCTGAGTTCGTTTACGGTGAGGCCGTATTTATCTTTAAAGTCTTGAATCAGCGCACCATAGCCGCACCAGTCATGCCCAAGGGCAATAACCGTCAATTGCCCCTCGGCCTTTGCAGCCGCGACAAGATCATCCATGTCGTCAGCATGCGCGCCAAATGGCATGGCAAGGCAAGCGACACCTACAGTCAGATAGGCAGTCATCCGTTTCCTGATCATCCGGTTTCCTTTCTCGCGGGAACTAGCAATTAAATGAAGCCCTGCCGAGTAACGGCTACTCTTTACAAGAATGTGACAATATCTGGCATTAATTGGCAATTACAGAAATACGTGCCATGAAAGCGCGCTTTTGGTTGGAACAACATAAGACGAGATGAAGGATTGGCAGCTATTTTTAGTGAATGCGCGCGAAAACTGTCATGAAAGAGCCCGTTGACAGATATTTGAAAGGCAATTATTCCCAGAAAAGACAACATATTGGTTTTAAGCGTGGCCGACTGCATCGTGTAGAGTGAGGAATTTGTGACGAAACTACCGGCAGCAAGCCGCCTGCAAGCCATAGCTGACATGCTTCGCACAGGCGAAGGCATCGGAATTGCCGCAATGGCCGAGCGCTTCTCGGTGACGATGGAAACCATCCGCCGTGATCTGGTCCTTCTCGAAAGGGACGGCCTGCTGACGCGGGTGCATGGGGGGGCAATCCCAGTTTCCCGCGCCGCGCCACTGCCGTCGCGGCTGGCCAGCCTGAGTGCAGAAAAAGCCGTGATTGGAAAGCTTGCAGCACAAAACGCGACCCGGGACGGCTGGATATTCATCACCCACGGCAGCACAGCACTGGCCGTCGCAAAGGCGTTGAACGATGGCCCTGCGGTATCGGTCATGACGAACATGCCGGCCATCGCGGAAGTGCTGCAAAGCGGCCTCAAGCACCGGGTCACGCTCACCGGGGGGGAGTACGACTATGCCAATGGCGCGCTAGTGGGCGAACAAGTACTAGAGGCCATTTCCGAGTGCATTTTCGACACGGCCATCATTACAGCCTACGGCGTTGACCCGGTGCATGGCTTGGTAGAGTCGAGCAAGTACCTGCAACGCTTCAAGCGGCTGCTGTTCGAGCGCAGCCGCCGCCGCATCTTCGTTGCTGACCATAGTAAATTCGGCGCGTCAGGAGCTTATGTCTCGGTGTCCCTGTCGGACATTGGAACCATCGTCACCGACGAGCCACCGCCAGCCCCCTTTGCGGATGGGCTCAAGGATGCAGGTGTGCGCGTGGTTTATCCGCAAAAGGACGAAACGAACAACATGGAAGAATACACCAATGGCCAGTGACGCGCGCCATGTCGTGGTGCTGGGAATTGACGGCCTGCGGCCCGATCTGGTCACTGAAGGCACCATGCCCCATCTTGCGGCGCTGGCCAGCGATGGAACATGGAACCGCCGTCATACCACAGTGTTCCCCAGCGAGACGCGGGGGGCGCTCACGGCCTTGGCCACCGGCGCAACCGCGCAGGTGAACGGGATTGCCGGAAACCAATTCTATATCCGGGGGACCAGCCCCGACCAAGTGTTCACTGAAACCACACATGATTGGTGGGCGGCGGATGAACGCCTGGCGGGCAACCTCGTGAAAGCGCCCTCGATCTCGGAAGTTCTACACCAAGCGGGACGGCCGTTTGCGGTCGTCACCTCGAGTGGCCCCGGCGCGCTGCCCGCTCTGAACTGGAAGGGCCAGCAGCGCGGACAAACCGGGTTCAATGTCCGCCATCCCCAAATCGGCTACCCGCATTCGTTTGCCGCGCGCGCCCATCGTTCCCTGAAAATCCCGGCCGGAGGCATCTCCGCCGATGGCCCAATGACGGCATTCCGGGTATTCGAGCGCGAAGTATGGCCCTACGACAAGCCCGCCGCCACCATTCTTTGGTGCACCGAAGTCGATAGCGTCAGCCATCTGCACGGCCTGCAATCGAGCCAGCTACGAGAAAATATGCGGGCCTGCGATGATGTAATTGGAGAGCTGCGGGCATGGCGGGACGCCCAGCCGGAGCGCGACAGCATCACGTTGTTTATCGTTTCCGATCATGGCCATGTGACGATTGGCAGCACAGTCAACGTTGCCGACGCTCTTTGTCAGGCCGGATTCAAGGCAGCGGCATCGTTCAACGATCATGCAACGCAGGTGCTTGTTCGACCGGGTCGCGCCGTGGGCCTGTGGCTCAAACATGATGACCCGGTCTTACTGCGGGACATACGGGACTTCATGATCGAACAGGTATGGTTCGGCGGCGCATTCAGCCCTGCCAGTGAACCGGGCAGCATCAGCGGCACGGTGGATGGCAGTCTTGCGCTGGAACTGCTGGGTGCGGGCGGCGAGCGCGCGCCTGACCTGTTCGTGCACCTCGGGAAAACGCCTGCCGACGATCAGACCGATCAGGCCGGGCATGTGGATTCGGTCTTTTACGACCCCGGCGACAACGATCTGCGGATAGGCGGCGGCACGCATGGGGGGCTGCATCGCGGCGAGTTCACGGCCGTTCTCGCGGGCTACGGCGCGGGACTGGCGCAGGGCCGGGTTTCAGATGCTCCGAGTTCAATCACGGACATTGCGCCCACAATCCTGTCACTGCTGGGCATCGACGCGCCGAAGACGATGACAGGCCGCGTGCTGGGCGGCGATGCGCCGGAGAGTGGGGAACTGGTATACGCGGAGATTCTCTCTGCCGGCGCCCACAAAACCACCTTCCTGACGGGCATCCAGCGGCAGGGCCATTTCCATGTCAGCGAAGGTGGAATTCAGTAGGGGCATTCTAATGGGAGGAACTATATCTGAGATTGAACTGAGGAATGTCGGAAAAAGCTATGGCATCGTGCCGATACTGTCAAATATCTCGCTCCAGATGAACGATGGGGAGTTCGTGGTTCTCGTTGGTCCGTCTGGTTGCGGAAAATCAACGCTGCTGTGGATGATGCAGGATTGGAAGAGATCAGTTGAGCCGAGATCACGATCGGCGGCAAAGTGGTCAATGACATGCGGGCTAAGGAGCGGGACATCGCGATGGTGGGCTACCGTCGGAGACATGGTGGGGGATTGCGCATGACAATTGAAGAGCTGATCGATTTACAGGAAGCTGGTTCAAGGGCGCGGTTGCTCGGACTAAAGGTTTACTAAAGTCCATATCTTGCGGCCTATAGGAGGCCTAATGGCAATGCCAGTGTTCTTGGGAATTGGCTTGCGCTCACAACGAGTGGAAGTTTGGTTGGAAGGCTGAGGACGCTAGCCGCGAAGGTAGGATTGTTACTCATTTCAAGGAACTAATCTCCACTGCCAACCGCGCCACCAGCGCGACCCAGTTGCTAGAGGAAGTGAGCGGCGATGGTGCGTCCCTCTCGGCGAATGGTTGCTCTCCAGCGCGAGGCTACCATCACCAATAAAGGAGCTGGATTAACACCTGAAGTATAGAAGCCCGCTTGACTTCCTCATCCAATAATTGAAAGTCGCAATCAAAATAATAACTGGGGCCTTCGCTTTATGTCGGAATCACAGGATTTACGTGAGCGGGCGCTCTTACGCATCGCGAGCGGAATACGCGCGTCCCAAGTCGTCATGTGGCTGGTCGACGATGATGAGGAAACTGCTCATTGCCGAGTATCCTATGCAACGGGCGTGCCGAAAACTGTTCAGCAGAGACTGGCTGGTCAGAAGTTTGCTTGCGTGCCGGAACAGATGCTCGTTGACGGTGGGCTGAACCCGGAATATGCGCGTGGCGTCACCGACGCGCTCGACCAGGCCGGGCTGCCGGCCAGCGAATTCCGGATCTATCCTTTCGGCATCGAGCTTTTCCCGTTTGTCGCAGGTCCCGACGGCAAACACCGGCCTCTGACGGGTGTCGTCGCCATAAAGACTCTACATCAGGTGAAGAAATGGATCGAGAGGGAACTCAATGTGCTCGCCCTATCGGTGGCCCTCGATCGCGACAGACGAGTCGTAGAGGCTGTCAACCGAACTCAGCAGCTGCTCGATCAGATGGTTGGGAATGTCGACACGACGCTAACTGCGGTCGGCTCGCTGGTACGTGACCTGATCCACGCAAAGAGCGTCGTCTACAAGAACCGCAGCGCCAAGTCGCAGTGGTTCGAATATTCCGGCGACGGCCGTTCGCACGAGGTCGATGTACAATATGCCAATGAGTCGGCGCTTCATGTAATCAACACGAGTGGGCATATCGCGCAGAACGACGGACCCCAACGACGGGTCGAGATCCTGTCCGTTCCACTTGCGCAGGACGCCTGGTCGCTACATCAACAGAAATTCGTGCCCTTGTCGGCCTTTCCCAATCAATTGACAAAGATGAAGAAGAACCAAGTCACGCTTCTTTTCATCGAAAAGCGTAAAGCAAAATATCTGCAGCATCGCTTTACGCGCACCGATATAGAGATCGCACGATCGGTGTTCGGATACATCGATCACTATGCCTCGGCCAGAATATTCGAGGAAAACGCGTCCAACGTTTCCAACTACCTCGAGTTGATGTCGGATGAGGACGCACTACAGCCCGAAAACATCCTCACGGTGCTGAAGACCTTATCCGCATCCTTCTCCAAGGTCTTCCTTCTCGTTGCCGAGTACGAGGACGATGTCATTCAGATCGACACGCTGCCAAAAAACGATGATGAACCGTCGCCGGGCTACACGGAACGGCTGAAGTCGGGCTATTTGAGGTCATTCCTGCAGAAACTCAGGCCCGATCAGACCGAGCATATTTTCGTCGGCATCGATCCGATCCCTGACGACAAGGGCTTCAACATCGAGGTACATTTTCCCGGAGGCAGCGGGATCTCCAAGATCTTCGTCCTCTCCTACGAGGACAAGACGATTACCGCGTCCGTGGTGCAGTCCCTGCGCCACCTCTTTAGCGAACTGCATGTCAGGGCGAAGAAACTTGACAATAACAATGAACGCGCGACCTATCTGATGCAATTGCGCCACGCTGTGGTCCACCATTTCTCTGCGGCTGAAACCGGCATGTCGGTCTTGCGCAAGCTCTGGGAACGCGGTCGCAAGAACAGAAGCCGCTGGAATGACCTGCTTGCCGATCCGATTGCGCCAACGACGCTCGACCGGGCGACTTGGTCCTTGAGTCAATCCCGTCTGATCCTCGAAAACGGTCGGTTCCTGCTCGGCGAAATCAAACCGACCAGCCTCAATCGGAAACCGTACCGAGTGATAGAGCTGATCAAGGAGTGTTTGTACACGCTCGATGATCAACGTCAGTCCAAGGGCATACGGATCATCAGCAAGATCAATGGTCATCCGCCGCCGATCATGAATGCGGACGAGCCGCTACTGCGCATCGCCTTCGTCAACCTGATTGACAATGCCATCAAATATTCACCTCACAACGCATATCTGCACTGGACGCTGACCTATAAGTCCGACTCCTACCGATTCGAGATCACCAGCGCCGGCAACCGCATCACCAAGGGGGGTCTTTTCCAGGTCGGCGTGCGCGGTCGCCAGCGCGATCATCTGAACCAGCGCCACGGAACCGGACTCGGCTTGCCCGTCGCCTACAAGATTCTCAAGGCCCATTCCGATCGAGCCACATTGGACTTCCGTTCCGATGCATATGACGTGGCGCTGGAGGACAGTGCCAACACGTTCTTTTTCGAAATGCCGTATCTGACGGGTACGACGCGTGATCAACCGAACAGCAGCCAGCCAGCATGACCAGAATTCTCACCATCGTTCATATCGAGGATGAATATCGCGAATTTCTCGATATCGTCCTGTTCGTCAAGACTGTCCTGGAGGACCTCTGGGAAGACAAGTCCGGGGAGATCATCTCGGTCACCAACAAGATACTGGCGGAATCGAAATCCGTTCCACAGTCCTGGGTGGTCTACGAGTTGAGCCAAACGCCCGTCGAGCGGCAGACATTGTCCGGGGACACAATTCGCTACATGTTCGTGCGCGACAAGTCAGTGCCGCCGGAAGCGCTGGCCTTCCTGTCATCGGACGGGATCTTCATCCTTGACGTTCTGCGCCCTGTCGAGGGTAAGACGAGCCTCGGAATTTCGGTGACCGATAGCCTTGAGGCTATCAGCCCTTACATCACCAGCGATGATCGCGTCGTGCTATTTACGGCGCATCAGGGCAACGGACTGGATGACAGCGTCGGCAGTCGTTTCCGCAAGATCAGCAAGGAAAATAGGGGTGAACTCGAGGAGTTCCTCAGCCTTGCGGTTCACCGGAGCATGGCCGATGGCTAACTCGCTCAGCAACCTCGGAAGTGGCGCAGATAACTGCAGTCTCGCGGAATGGGCGGACCATCTGAGAGATCTGTCTCCAAGCCGGGCGCAAACGCTCAGGGATCCCCTACGATCCTGCAGCTTCCGGGGTGAGACAATTCACGCCGTCTTCGGCTATTATCTGGGTCCAGACGACGCCAGTCTGGTCTATTTTTGGGAGCCGGATCTGGTGCGGCTGCGATGGTCGAGATTGGAAGCCGGTCAACAGCAAACCCTATCATTTCTGGCGCTCGGGGTCGCACTAGCGTCGCTACAGGCGGAACGACCATCGCTTTCACGCGCGCTTGCGGCAACCGAGGACCGACTTTCACCGCACCTACCTTCCGGGCCTTTGCAATTTGCCGGTCTGGAAATATGCTGGGGCGAATTCGGTGAAACGCGTTTCGCCTGCGTCTACGGCGATAGCGAGCCGACTAAGGCGAAGAGCGTGGCGCTACCAAGCTCGAGTCCGCGGCTCGAATGCTTGGCGTTCCATCACGACTTCCTTCACTTCCGATCGCCGCTTTGGAACAGCGCTCCCATGCACTACCTGTGCCGCAACGGCATGCAGACGATCGTGGGGCATGTCCGGCTGCATCTGCATCCAAGATGTTTCCTGCCCTGGGATTCGGGCGTGAAGGACGCCTTCCTGTGGCCCTGGCAGCGATGCCTGCAAGGTGATTTGAAGTTGAAGGAGGTTTCCTATCGTGCCATCGAGACGACCTCATTGGTCTTCGATCTTCGCAAATCGACGATGGCCATGGAGCAACTGCAAAAATACGACCTCGGAAAATATTCGCCTTTCCTCGAAGACGTCGTCCGCGCTGCCAAGAGTGCCATATTCCGTCACGGTGGCTTCTTCGACAAGGAGACCGGCGATGGAGTTGTCGGTCACTTCGTCAGTTTCGGATCGCAAGAGTGTGAACAACCGGCCGACGTCAGGGCACTCGATGCCGCCATCGATATCGTCCTGGAAGTCGCGAAGATCTGTGAATGCTTCCAAGATCAGCTGACGTTCGGTATAGCAAATCTCGGCGCGGCGATCGGCATCCATACTGGGGACGCCGTCTGGATATCGGAGCGAAACCAGATACGCGCAATCGGCGAAAGCGTCGTTTTTGGTGCGAGGCTGTGCTCGGAGGCAACCGTCAACAGCATCTTCATTTCCAACAATCAGTTCGTGCGCTACCGCTCTACCCGTCATGCGACCATGCTCGAGACGTTTGAGCGCAAGTCCTACAAGGGTAAGGAGTCGCCCGAATCCGTTTCGCTTTACGGCTATGAGCTTGATGTGTTCAGGAAGCAGGCCGGCGCATGAAGGCTGCAGCAGCTCAGAAACTGACGGCCTTCCTGCGGAAATATTGCAGCGATCCCCCTGCCCTCTTGTCGGAAATGCTCAAGCAGCCCGGGCGCACGGTGACAATCAGCGATGGCAGAGCGCTTTGCCGCAAAGGCGATGTCGCCGATGATATCTGGGTCATCCTGGAAGGCGCCGTGCGCGTTCATGATGACGGTCTCATCACGACACGGACCGCCGGCGACCTTGTTGGCGAAGCAGCATTCTACAGATTGAGCCCGGCGCAAAGGATGCGCGGGGCGGATATGTTTGCCTCCGGCGATGCACGGCTTTTCCGAATCGATTTGAGCTTCGTCGACAGCCTTTCGGAACGTCAGGCCGGATTGTGGCACGAAGTCGTTGCGCGGGTCCTAACAGAGAAGCTCGATGAATCGCAACGCCAGCGCTCCGCGCTGCGTCTCAAGCGCGAAGAACAGGAACGGCTTCTAAACATGTTCGTCTGTGAGGAAGGCCATGCGGCAGCAATGGCGAATTTTTCCGACCAGAGTTCCGATGCTATCGATCCAGAAGCGTGCGACGTACTCACCTGGTTCAGCGACATCGTCGGATTTTCGTGTTATGCCGCCAGTGTCTCACCGATTGAGGCCGCGGGGGTTGTGCGAGAGATCATGGATTTGCAGGCCCGCCTCATCGGCGAGGCCGGCGGCCAGATCGACAAGTTCATCGGGGATGGATTGATGGCATTCTGGCGCGTTCCGGATGCCGCGCGTCGCAAGCGCCATTTTCCCGCGGCGGCCCATGCCGCATTAACCGTTTGTTCCGTATTGGCCGATATGGCGCGTGAACGCGCGCTTGAGCTTGATATCAGGATCGGGCTGCATTCCGGCCCCGCCATCCTTGGAGACTTCGGTGGCGGTGGGCGAATTGCCTTTACCTCGATCGGCGAGAGCGTCAACACGGCAAGCCGCCTTGAACAGGCGCGTTTTTGCATGTCAGGCGAGAAGCTCGGCCCGGTACGGCTGAGCGACGTCGTTTATGGGCATCTCGCCGGGCACGCCGTCGCCGACAAATTCGAGCCAGCCGGGCGCATCGTCAGCGACAAGAACGACATCCGCTACACCGTCCATTGTTCGCTTCCCTGAAATAGCGGGAAGATGTACTACGAGAGACGAACGCGGCCGCAAACGCGGGAAACCGGCGTTGCCAAATGCGTGACTAGGCGAAAGTATTCTTCCCTCCGGAACATAAATTGCGTCGGGGAACGGAGGCGAAGGTCTCCAACACCATAGATCTCCCGCTACCATCCGCCTTCGATTTTCAACGCGTAGCGCAGCGGGCCAATAACTGACCGGCCCGATTTGCCTCCAGCCTCGGATCGAACTAGTCTAGTTAAACTTTCCCTGATTTTCTCCGGAAGAAAAGGAGAGCCAATATCATGAGGAATACGACGACGAGGTAACCGGAACTGTCTCCGCTCTTGCTCCCGCTTCGGTTTGCGACGGGGATGGCGGGAGCCGGCGGCGACACTTGCGGCGAAAGGCTCACCGGCTCGGAAGAAAGGACCTCAGGCTTTGAATCGACCGAAGGCACGATGGGTGCCGCAACCACATCCACCGGCAGCGCGGCGAGCTGCGCATCGGCACTCGAACGCGGAAATAGCGCCTTCAGCGAATCCTGGGTCACGATGCCGGAAGGCGTGAGCCCATGGGCCCGCTGAAATCCCTTGAGTGCGGCGACGGATTTCGATCCCCAGATCCCGTCTGGTGAGCCTGCATCAAAACCCTGATCGGCAAGCGCCTTCTGGACGTCACGAACCGGCCTGATTTCTGCGTGGACCTGTCCTGTCGAGATCGCGCACAACATGCACGCAACCACCGACGCCGAGAATTTCGCCTGGATTTCCATTTCACTCATCCCCTGACACGGGTGACTATACACCGCTGGGTTGACGCGCCAATGCTCCCGACCCTGCCGCAACACCGGTCACTACAACTTTTCTATCCTGTTGGCACAAAGTCCAAAAAAAGTCGGTATCAACTTCGGCGATCAGATTCAGGAATCATCGCAGCCAAACTATGCTATCACCTTCTGGTTGCTCCTCTGGATGACACAAGTGAACCTGGACATCGCGCCGATATTCCGGCCCTACCTTGATGAAGCCATAGCGCGCTTCTCTTATCTGCATCCCGAGGTGGCCGTCACCACCACGGAGGGCGGCGTCGAGGTGAGCAGTTCCGACCTCGATCTGATCGCGGCATTTCGGCATACGCTTTATCGCCAGAAGATCCATCGTGAGACCGATATGCTTCGTCGGGCAGTCATCGAAAGACTGCTGCGATGACCGTGATGCCGCTGAAGTTCCGGCCGATCGGCACGGAAGGCTTCATCTTTTGCGATGACGCCGGGGGATTCTTTCGTTCCAACGAGACGTTCCTCGATCGCTACGTTGAGGACAGGCTGGCGCCCGAGGATAAGGCCTTTCTCAAGACGAACGGGCATGCGTTCGAAAAGAGCGGCGACCTTGCGTACAATGCATTCGCCTATCGATGGGCCAAGCGTCTGCACGCCCCTTCCGAGCTCGACTATGTCATTCTCGTGCCCACACTGCGCTGCAATCTCTCCTGCGCCTACTGCCAGGTCAGCCGTGTCAACGAAAACGCGACCGGACATGATTGGGATGCGGCAACGCTCAATGCCGTCCTCAGCTTCCTCGACGGGCTCTCGACGAGGACGATCAAGATCGAATTCCAGGGCGGCGAGCCCCTCCTTCGACTGGACATTCTAAAGGAGGTCCGCGCCTTCGCGCGGCAGCGTTTCGAGAAGGCGCAATTCGTCGTCTGTACCAATCTTCAGGAGGTGAGCGAGGAGGCATGGGATTTCCTGTCGGCACAAGATACCTCCATCAGCACCTCGCTCGATCCCACGATCGATCTGCATCAACGTCACCGGACCGAAAGCGCTGCGACGACGCAACGGTTTCTCCGGAATCTGGCGCGTGCGACGGACGCCTGGCCGGAGCGGGTATCAGCACTACCCACCTTCGACGTCGATGCCCTGCCCGACCCCTGCGATGTCATAGACCTCTACTCGTCCTTTGGCTTCCGGTCGATCTATCTACGTCCGGTCAATCATCAGGGCTTTGCCCGAAAACGCTTCCGGACAAAAGATGTCGCCGGTCGCTGGAGCGACTATGTCCGGCGCTTCATCATGACGCTTGTCGACCATAACGCGACATCGGAACAGACGATGGAGGAGTTCTACTTCTCGCACTGTCTGCGGCGCGTCGTTCGCGGCGGTCATGACAATCATGTCGACCTCAGGAACCCCAACATCGTCGGCAGAAGTTATTTGGTGATTGATCACGACGGTTCGTTCTACCCGACCGACGAGGCGCGCATGATCAGCCGGCTCGGCCAGATCGATCTGCGCATGGGCGACGTCCGCAAGGGACTGGATCGGACAATCGTCGATGCTCTCAATATGGAGGCACTTAATCTCTTCGACGCAGACTGCGTGCACTGTCCCTATCAGGCCTTCTGCGGCGTCGACCTCATTGACGACCTCTCCAGACATGGGCGGATCGATCTGCCCCGCCACCTGACCGACTTCTGCCAGCGGCATACGGCGATCTTCGATCTCGTCTTCGAGCTGCTTTTTTCCGACGACCCGAAGGTGCGGAGATCGATCGCGCTATGGTCGGGCCTGGAGGAGATCGATCCGCTATTGACGAAGGTCCACTCATGATCGACCTGCGCATCAAGGTCGAGCCGCTTCCGATCGTGGATCCTCTCATCGTCAGACTGCGGAACGAGGCAGACGATCTTGGGCCGAATGACGCTGTCCTGATCGGGACCGATGGAGCTCGGCGGGAATACGACTTCCAGGGCTTCTCGTTTACTCTCCATGCGACGGACGGTGTCGCGCTCGACAACGACGTCATCATGATCCTGCCGGGACAGGCAAGCGCCCGGCGGCTGATCAGGGCGGATTCGCAGCACAACACGTTTCTGATCACCGAGCAGTGCGACCAGCAGTGCATCATGTGCTCGCAGCCTCCGAAGAAGAACCATGTCGATCTGTTTGCCGAACTCGAGACCTCCGCCTCGCTCGCGCCGAAGAATGCCTATATCGGCCTCTCCGGCGGCGAGCCTCTCCTTCACAAGAAGAAGCTCTTCGACATGCTGCTGTCGCTGGCAAAAACCCGGCCCGACCTGAAATTCCACATCCTGTCGAACGGCCAGCATTTCGACGAAGTGGACATCGCCACGCTTCAAGAGATCGGCCCCGAGCGCATCCTCTGGGGTATCCCGCTTTATGCGGCTGAGGAAGAGCTCCACGATACCATCGTCAAGAAGCAGGGTGCCTTCGACCGGCTCCTCCAATCCTTCGCTATCCTGTTCGAGGCAGGTGCTGCCATCGAGCTTCGAACGGTCGTGATGCGGCAGAACGACGCCAACCTACCTGCACTGGCCGGCTTCGTCGGCACCTCCCTGCCCTTCGTCGAACGCTGGGCCATCATGCAGCTCGAAAACATCGGCTTCGGCCGCATGAACTGGGATTTGAGCTTCAAGGACACCTCGACGGATTTCGACAATCTCGCGCGCGCCATCAATATTGCGACCGCAAGAGACGTGCCCATCCAGCTCTATAATTTCCCGCTCTGCTCGGTCCCGGTGCGCTACCGCCACCTCGCGGCAGCGTCGATCTCCGACTGGAAGAATAGGCAGGAGCCCTTCTGCACAAACTGCTCCGCACGGCAGCGATGCGGAGGCTTTTTCGAATGGTATGACCACAAGAAAGGTTTCAGGGGGCTGGGGCCGATATGAAACGACGCGTATTTCTCATCCCGTCGCTGTTGGCGGCAGGGTTCCTGCCGGTAAAGACTGACGCCATGCCGCTTGATCCGATCGTCAAGAAACCAGACCCGCATTCGATTCTCGAGCGACTGAAGATCAGGCATCTCTATTCGCTGGCCGGCCACCGCTCCCATTCGAGCCACAGCTCGCACAGTTCCCACTCCAGCCATCGGTCGAGCGGAGGCGGCGGCTACCTGTCGCCGAGCACGACCTATAGCAGCCCCTCCTACAGTGAACCCTCGCCACCGCCGCCACCTCGCTACACCGCGCCAACCTATTCCCCACCGGCGGCTCTGATTGCACCGACGCCCGCTCCTGCGCCGGCCGCTCCGCAGCCGATGGCACCCGCGAAAACACTTCCCGGCAACTCGAACAAGTTCAGGCGGATCGTTATCCAGGTGCAGTCGGGATTGACTGCCTACGGTTATTACGCTGGCGCCCTGACTGGCGTCGTCGACGAGGACACACGCGCGGCGCTGAGCCAGATGCAGAAGGACAACAACCTCAAGGTAACTGGCACGGTAACGACAGAGGTCTTGAACGCATTCGGGATTGCAGCACAATAGCGACTGAAATGCGCTGGCAGACTACCGGCGTCTGAAACCAACTGAGGCCAAGCCGCCCCCGTGGTCATTTCGTTCCGGCCGAGGGGGGCTGATTTTTGGCAAGCCCGGCCGCTAGAATCTGTGAGATCAATCGCTGGAATTCTGATGGACGGCTTGGCCGCCAGCGCTCTTCCGGCGATGCCGTGACTGCCTCGGCAAGAGCGCCCTCCAAACAATGAGCATACCAGGCGAAGGCGCTCCCGCGTCGGCGCCAGTTCGCGCACAGCTTGACCGGCTAAAAAGGGCAGCCGCAGGAGGGTTAGCAAAAGCGTCGCTCGGAACGACCGGAACCCGGGGCCGACTGGCCCCGGCAAGCCGTTCCGCTTGGGGCGCCACCAGTGATGCCCCTCCCCTCACCTGCCCGGCCGAGCCAATGAGCGGGCGATATCGACGATGTCATCGCGCGAAGCGGTTGGGTCCTCTTTATTCAAGGCAACGCCAAGCCCGAACCGGAAGTCGATGCCCCTGACCGCCTTCAGCTCGAAGGCCCGGTTCGGCAGGCCCTCGGTCCACTGCGGCGCAAAGCCGATGCCAAGGCCGGCCGAGACCAGCGACACCAGTGAATAGGTGTCGTCGCAGCTGTAGGCGATGTTGCGGGTCAGCTCGTATTCTTCGACTTCTCGTTGAAGTACCGCTCGGTGTAGGAGAGGTTCTTGCGATTGAAGGCGATGATCCTTTCCGAGTGCAGGTCGTCGATGAGGAAGCGATTTTGTTGCCCCATACAGTGTAAAATGGCACGGACCGCGCTGGAAATGGGCGTGAAACAACTCGCTGATGCAGCCGCGGTCTCAACAAATACGATCGTGAGATTTGAGCGCGGCGAGGACCTGAAGCCGAGGACAATCGCAACCATTCGAACGGTTCTGGAGGAAGCAGGGGTCGTATTCCTCGATGGTGACTATTCGGGGTCTGATGGTCCCGGCATTCGATTGAAGACGAACGACTAAAGCAATCGTTTCGATAATCGGCGCATAGGGCCTCCCTGGTCATCAAAGGCAAAGCGCTAGCTCTATAAAAGCCGAACAACTGTCATCATTTGGTTGTCGAACCGGCGGCGCCTCAACTCAGTTAATCTAAGTGCCTGATAAACAGAATTCACGGCGTAACGCCTATTTATGGAACTCTTGGGGTAACGAGTTGCCGATCAATGAAGCTTGTCGCTCCCTAGGTTAAACGGTTGCGATTGCCAGCCCGTTTCCCTCCTTCGCAGTCTCCGAAATGCCAGTGGTATGAGATGAATTTTTCGAGTATGTCACCCAGATCCTCCAAACCTGCTGAAGATGCGTTTGGCTCCTGCTTCCTGGAGGCGTGAGGCATGCGAAGTGCCACAATGACTTCCTCCTGCGAAACCCAGGGGCGTTATGCCTGCGGCGATAGCCGCTGTCACTCCCGCCACGCTGTCTTCGACGACGACGCAGCTTGAGCGTGCGGATCGTGTCCCGAACGCCAGCTGTTGCAGCGAGATCAGAGAGATAAAGCTCTCGAACACGTGTATCGATGCGGCTGGACAAATCCGCAGGCAAGGGCACACCCAACCGACCCTCGACTATGCGGTACATCTCGTTGGCAGGAACTCCGGCGAACTGCTCAACGGCTTCCTCAACACTGATGCGATGACCGACGCGGGAATCCTACGGCATATCTGATCTCGACAGCGTCTAAACGCGCGCGCGGTCTTGATCGTTCTCGTCGTTATTCCCTATCTCACAAGCGGTTTGAAGCGCACCTATTCCTGGGTCATTATTCTCGGGGACAATGGCTTGATCAACAGCGCCCTCATGAATTGGGGCCTTATATCCAGCCCTCTCCCTTTGATTTACAATCGCGCGGCTGTTTATGTCGGCATGGTCCATATCATGCTGCCGATGATGATACTGCCGCTCGTGAGCGTCATGCTCGGTATCAACACATCCTTGATTGCGGCTGCCAAAAGCATGGGTGCGAAGCCATCGACAGCCTTTTGGCGGGTTTACTTCCCTTTGAGCATGCCGGGTGTTCGAAGCGGAGCGCTGCTGGTCTTCGTCATCGGCCTGGGCTTTTACATCACGCCGGCGACGTTGGGTGGCTTAGGAGACGCTATGCTCTCAACCTTTATTGCCTTCCAGGTCCCGACGGGTTCAACACGGGTTCGGTCAGCGCCTCCTCATTTGTCCTTCTGGTGATTGCCGTAGTGATGCTCTCTATTCGGGCTGAACCTCTCGGTTACGGTCCGGTGACGTTTGGTTGCTTCGAAGGATCCTATATTGATATGTTAGTGACCAATGCAGATCGTCAAATGGCAAGGGGGCGTTCGTCTTGGGGCATTCACAGGCCGAAAAAGGACATAATCGAGAGCGGATTCTGATGGAGGCAGCTGACCAGATCCGAGACGGCGGGCTCGAGTCGGTGAGCGTAGGCAAGCTTATGAAAAGCGTTAATTTGACGCATGGCGGCTTCTACGTCCATTTCGCATCTCGTGCGGACTTGCTCGCCCAGGCTCTGAAGCGCGCCCTGGTTGATGGCGCGCGTCGGTCGCCAAAGGGATCATCGGGCGCGCGTGCCTTCGCCAGCTTTATTAAAAACTATTTGAATCGGAACCATCGGGACGCGCGCAGCTCTGGGTGCGCGATTTCGGCGCTGGTTTCCGATGTCGGGCGTGCCGATGTCCAGTCCAAGACGGTCATGGCAGCCTATATTGAGGATTACATCGCTGCGACTCGGCAACAACTTGGCGACGACGACGATTCCAGGGCGATGTTGGCCGTCAGCGCCATGGTTGGCGCTCTGGCGCTGTCGCGGGTGATGACCGATCCGGACCGTTCGGACGCCCTGCTCCACACGGTCCGCGATCACCTGGCGGCGTTCGACGACGCCAATGAGCTGGCGCGCTCAGGTAACCGGGGCGAAGCCTAAGTCGTGGCACCGGCCGGGAGCCGTTAGCGCCCCGGTCCCTCTGCGCATAGTTCAGCCTCTTCGCAACCTGGCGCGCTCTCGCGACCGTGAGCACTCTGTCGTAGGTTTATAAAGACCAACTATCACAGTTTCGATCAAAACGACTGCGAGCCCGAGAGTTTGCCTCATCGGTACGTCCCCGGCCACCAATCGGCTCGGCCTGTGACGATCTGCGAAGCATTAGGGGTAGACAGGATGATGGTCATCATGCAGAATGAATGTGTGAGTGGTTGTGACGCTGGCAGTTTTCGGCTTCAAAACCCGCTGGACGAACAACTCCGCGACCGTTCATAGGCGCCGGGGAGACAATGCGTTGGCCTAGGTGTGTATCTGTTTCTACTTACCTAATCACCGGCCTTCGGACCGGAGTTTCGTTCTAGCTCGCCAAACTCGCAGCCGAGCGCGAAGCCGGCGTGCACGATAACATTTTGTACAACGACGGATTGCTTTAAGGAACCCCGAATGAGAACGCTCGACTTTTATTTCGACTATCGCAGTCCGTACAGCTTCCTGGCGCTGTCCCAGGTCCAGAAGATGGATGTGGAGATCGCCTTCCATCCCTTGGAGATCGGAGACTTGATGAAGCAGGTGGGGAACGTGCCGACGAGCATCACCTGCGCACCCAAGGGCCGCTATGTGATGACCGATCTTCAGCGATGGGCAGCTCATTATGGAGTGTCGCTTAACTGGCACCCCCAGCTGCTGGAGATCGATGCTAGCCGGCTCTTGCGCGCCACGCACGTGGCTGGGCAAATGGGAGCTATGTCCGCGGCGGTAGAAGCGATCTTCAACGCGATATGGTCGGCTCCGGCACCGCTTGCGACGGCGGCAGAGGTCGCCGCCGTGCTGGGTGCCGCCGGTCTCGACGCCGAGGAACTTGGAAGGCGAATGGACGAGCCGGATGCGCAGGGCTTGCTGGAGGAGGCAACCACAAGGGCGGCGTCGCGCGGTGTGTTTGGCGCGCCAACCCTATTTGTGGGGGACGAAATGTTCTTCGGCAATGATCGGCTGCACTTCGTGCAGGATCACCTGGCGCGCGCCGCATGAGCCCGCTTGTCATCATCACCGGCGTCGGGCCGGGCACCGGCTCGGCATTGGTGCGACGGTTCCACGATGGTGGCTACCAAGTCGCCATGCTCGCGCGCACCGCCGAGCGCTTGAGCGATCTTGAGAGCGAGCTTCCAAACGCTTTCGCGGTCCCCTGCGATGTGGCCGATCCTGCGGCGCTCGCAAACGCCCTTGAAACCATCGAGCAACGCGCCGGCGCACCCAAGGTGGTGATCCACAACGCGGTGGGCGGGGCCTTCGGCAACTTCCTCGACATCGAGCCGGAAGTCCTTCAGCACAATTTCCAGATCAATGTCATGGCGCTGCTACAACTGGCCAGGTGGGTTGCGCCACGGATGGAGGCGGCAGGGGGCGGCGCCTTGCTGGTGACAGGCAATACTGCGGCTTACCGCGGCAAGGCCGCCTTTGCCGGCTTTGCGCCAAGCAAGGCGGCGCAGCGCGTTCTCACCGAGTGCATTGCCCGCGAGATGGGTCCTCGGGGCGTACACGCGTCTTTCATGATGATCGATGCGGTCATCGACCTGCCTTGGACGCGCACGCGGTTCGCGGATATGCCGGATGACTTTTTCATCCAGCCATCCGACATCGCCGAAGAGGTCTGGCACGTCACTCACCAGCCGCGTTCGGCTTGGTCGTTCTTGACGGAATTGCGGCCCTTCCGCGAGTCCTGGTGATCCGAGTGTTTTAGCTTTACGTATGTGAGCGACAGGGTGCATACACTGAGGGCGATAACAAGTCTGCCGATGAACGTCGGAATTCTCCGCTTCGCCGCGCTGAGTTGAATCCAGTCAGAAGTACGCCGCTTTTCTTTTTAAAGAGACTCAACGTTTCAGATCCTGCAGAGGTCCGGCTCCTCGTCGGTGATCAAGCGTAGCAAAAGCTCAACGCGGCCGTCGATGCGATTGACATTGTATCCGGCACCGGGCGCATACATCGACATCTACACCGCGATCGAGAACAAGCTCGACGTCGAAATTCCAGCCGGATGAAGTGCGTTTGCTGCACCCGCACGCTCAGCGAAGGATTAATTTTGGCGACTGTTCCATGAAATGCTGAAGGGGGAACGGTGAGCTTCAAACTATTGGGCTCCGGCTGGGCGGACGAAATCGATGCGGGAGTCCGGGCCACCCCGGCAGCATCTTGATCGTTTGTCCGTTTATCAAGAGGCGCACCGCAGAGCGCTTACTTTCAGTGAGACCGCCCGCGGATTGTCGGTGCCAGTGTCGCACTATCGCGGCACTCGGCCACAATGTTCACTTAATACCGCGCAATATTTAAAGCTATTCGGTAACCTCGGTAAGACCGATGCTCGCCGCGAGGAACCCGGCAAAAACCCCGGCCTTCTGGCGAACATTGACAGGTCCTACCCATCGGCAAACCATCTGCAAATGTCCTACACTGCCGACTTTATCTCTGAACTCACCCGGGCGGCCAACGAGGTCGACAAACTGAGCACTGACGAATACCGCCGCTTAGTCGAACGCGCGGTAAGAATGGTGCGGGAGATGCGCCTGGAAACCGGCACCCGCCCCAGCCGCGGAAATTATGTTGCGATGGGGGACCTTGAGATCGCGGCGTTGATGGCAGAGGCTGCTGCGAATAACGACGAAGTCGAGGGTGTTCTGCTCAACCTCGCCGGCATGATCCGAGCGCTGAAGATCATGGTGGATGGGAAGATTGAAGTGCGGAAGGGCGATTAAGCGAGTTGGTGTCGGCATGCCGCAACTCCCGTTTTGCAGAAAACTTGAACAGATATCGCTGATCCGCGTGAGCTCGATCCGTTGGCATCCGCAAATTTGATCGCACATCTCTACATTAACCGTATTCCAAAGATCGTAGTGCCCTAACTCGGACGACATTGTCCATTGTCATGCTCCCTTTAAAAACTCGATGTGTTGCCCACGTCAGGCGATTGCGAACGGCTTTACCCAAAACAATGATCGCCCGTATCGACGATCTTCGCAGCTTCTCGGTCGATCGCGACGGAGCCTCGGCGAGGAACGCCCAGGTCTGCTCGTGCTGCCGCTTGCCCGCGAAGTTAGTAAAGCTTCGCCGGCTATGTGCGGGGATTGCTGTTCGTCAACATTTGCGCATCGCCCCGCGCGGACTCGCGTTGCAGCGTTTCCAGCAAATGCGATGCTCGATCAGCTAGGCCCGCCGGAACAAAGATGTGGTCGTGGTGATATGCTGCCACCATGTTGCAGGGTATGCCAGCTTCAGCGAGACAGCCAGCGACGCCCGCCGTGAGGCCGACGCCATCGAGCGCAGAATTCACATTGAGAGTGATCTGGCGCATCGCAAGTGAAGTTTCGAACCCCACTTCGTCGAGATGATCGACGATCGCAAGGACGTGACGCTCGATGAAATGGTCGAGCGTCTGTGCGTTGAGCGGCAGGTCGGCATCAGCTGGGGTTGTCCTGCATTGCTCGCAACGACGGTTCTGGGAACCCGAATTTCCTGAGATCGATGGCGAGAAAGGTCTGAACTTTGCCGGATGGGCCAAGAAACTGACCGGTGCTGCGACAATCAGCGTAGGCTCGGTCGGCCTTGATGGCGACTTCATGAGCGCTTTTGCAGGCCAAGGGGCGGAAATAAAGGGCCTGGAACGTTTGATCGAACGAATGGAGCCGACGAGTTCGATATGATTGCCGTTGGTCGCGCTCTGATTAGCAACCCCAACCGGTTGGCAAAGATAAAGGAAGCCGATGAGGCGAGCTTGAAGCGCTTCGACGCTGCAGCCCTTTCTGAACTCGTATAGTCCCAATGTCGCGGGTGGAAGTGATGATAATCGTGTACGCCCGCGGCTAATATCTTTAGGATGCAGGTGACGTAACCTGAGACCTTGCCAGCGTCATCTATTCCGACAGTTGCGCTTGTACGAACCACACCTTTCCGACGATGGGTACGGGGCGCTATACTGCGCTGTACTGGGTCGGTTGGTGTGTGAAGAAATTTAATGCCACAGACTCGAACTCAAACCGCTCGCGCTCCTCGCCCGCTGACCGCGCCCGGATGGGAGGTAGCTAACGCTATCTCCATCGCGAGAGCCCTCCGCGGGTGCCCTTTAGCATCGCCAATAGGCATGGTTTGCAATGGCTTCGACGATGTCTGGAAACGGCTCCTGTAGTCATTCGGACTTACGCCGATGGTTTTGGCGAAGACCCGGCGCATAGCATTCACGTCCGCGAAGCCGCAAGTGGTAGCGATCCTCAAGAGCGGCTGCGTGGTATCCTGCAGCAGTCGCCTCGCGGCGTCCGTGCGGGCGGCTGCGACGAATTCCGCCGGCGTGACGCCGAGCTCCTTACGGAAGAGGCGAGCAAAGTTCCGGGTGCTCATGCCGACCTCGTGGGCAAGACTTTCCACGTCGAGGTCGCGGTTCAAATTCGACAAGATGTACTCCTGCGCCTTCTGGATGAGGGTCGTTTCCGACATCTGCCCGACAAGATACGCACTGAACTGCGACTGCCCGCCAGGTCTTTTCATGAACATGACCATGTAACGCGCGACGATCATTGCCGTGTCCTTGCCGTGGTCTTCCTCGACGATCGACAATGCGAGATCGATACCTGCCGTGACCCCGGCTGCCGTTATCAGCGATCCGTCTCGTATGTAAATAGCGTCGGCATCCAGATTGATATCGGGGTACTCGTCGCTGAACTTCGCAGCGCATTCCCAATGCGTGGTGACCCTTTTTCCGTCGAGAAGACCGGCGGCGGCGAGCAGGAACACTCCAGTACAAATAGACCCGAATCGCCGGGCCGTCGGTACGCGACGCTGGAGCCAGGCGATGACGTTGGGGTCGATTTCGAAGAAGGCCGGGTCCCCTGCTACGAGCAGGGTGTCGATATCCTCATCGTCATCGAAGATTGTCCGATCGGCCATGAACCGCAACTGGCCCGTTCCTGCTACGGAAGGCGCGCCAGTCGACATGATCTGGATATCGTAAGCGCCCATGTCTCCTAATCGTCGTGCCGCCTCCCAGAAGACCTCCGCAGGACCAACGATGTCAAGTGACTGTACGCCGGGTGGCGCGAGGATGACGATTCGCATGGGCTTTAGCCTCCTTGTTTGTCATTCACCAAATTGGTGATGCAAGATCGCTGCCAGTCCCCTCGTGTCAGGCTACGTCGTATCTGCCTGCTGTTGAGGTGGAAATTGCATCCCTCATGGACATCTCCGTTGTCGACCTTCGCCTTGGCTGCCGCCTCAAACGCGACGCTGTTCTGTTCGTAGAACTCGATGCAGTCGTGCCGCTTTGGGGGTTTGAGCAACATTACACGGAATGCTCGGCGATGCACGATGCAATTGCCACCATTTCCGGCGGCAAACTGCAGTGCATCGAGGTCGTCCCTCCAGATCATATCGTTGCTCACGTCGCGCGTTCGAAGCGGTTGAAGAGTGTCCCGCTCAACGAGCCCAGGAGCGCCCAGAACACGAGGCTGGTCATGACTGCCGCGGCAACAAATTGACGCTCGAGAGCTTCTGGAGCAAGCGCGTGCGTCCCCTCTGGGGCTGCAGGGGCGCCGATCAAATGAGGCGCGGCGATCAGCGCGATGGCAATCAGGGCCGCCCATGGCTTACGCTTGAACGCGATCAGTCCGATGCCCGCGGCAGTCGCCAGGGCGGTTCCGATCCACCAGAGTTGCCGGTCACCAAGCGGAGCAGAGGGTGTCCCTGGCAGTTCGGGCGGCAGACCCAACATGGGAGCGAGCATTACACATGCGAACCCTGCCAATCCCCAAAGCAGGCCTTCGCGCCACGTCACCGGTTTTCCGCGCATCGCGATAAGGCCACAAAGCGCCAGCGCATATCCAATCGCGGTCAGCATGTTGGCGGCCACCGTGAACGCCATTCGTTCAAACCCGCCTGCGGGTTCCCAGGCGCCTTCTTCGTGATCGTGACCAGCGTCATGGACGTGGGCATCCACCATGGGGGACGTGGTGATCGCCTGGGGCTCCACTTCGCCCGCTTTTTCGTAGACCTCCGCCTTGGAGATCAACTGGCTTGTGCCGGCAAACTGAACCGCGCTTACCGACACACCAACGATGACGCCGGTAAGGGCAGCGGTAAAAACGATGGAGCGAAACAAAGACATTTTAGAGGCCCTCAGTGGCAAGGAAACGCATTGGCATGACGGGTGTCATGCGCTGCGTTGTGAACGATCTCGATATGGGAAAACCCTACAAAGCCGACGATGATCGCGCCAAAGCACAAGGCCATAGCCGCCTGAAGAATTCTGGCTGCGGAGTTCGCTATGATGGGCGTCGAGATGGTTGATGTTGCGGATACTGACATTTTTCGTACCTTTCGAGACGGGCGGCGTGCCCTTTGCGACGTATCTGTTGATGTTTTTGATCAGGCCGCGAGCACGGCCCGGATCTCTTCGGGGTCGATGATGCCAGCCTTGACGACTGCCTTCTCAAGCGCCGCCAGGAACTGGTCGTAGTAGTTCCATGTCGAGCGATCGACAGGATGGGCATCCTCCCAGGCCTTGATCGTCGAGATGAGTTCGTCGCGAAAATCATCCCATTCAAAGATGCCGTTCTTGGCGAGCGCCAGGACCATTCCGAACGAGGACCGCTCCCACTGCGAACCGAAGCAGAGAGACCCGTTGGCGCGAGGAGGATTATCGGTCTTCCCCATCATCTCAGTGATTGCGAAGTGTTCGAACTGGGTGAGCATCGTCGACGGCCTCACGCAGCCTTGGCGACGGCGACGCCCATCATAGCCTCGGGAGTAACGAGCGCCTCAAGCTCCGCTTCCGTCATTCCTTCTGTGCCAACGGGACGTTCAGGAACGACGAACCAGCGGATCTGCGCACTGGAATCCCACACCTTGATTTCGATGGCCTCGGGGACCGGGAGTCCGAACTCGCCCAGAACAGCGCGTGGTTCGCGGGCGGCGCGGCTGCGAAAGGTGGGATCCTTGTACCAGTAGGGAGGCAGCCCCAGGACCGGCCAGGGATAGCAGGAGCAAAGTGTGCATATGATAAGGTTGTGCACATCCGGCGAGTTCGCGACGGCACGCATATGCTCGCCCTCGGCGCCTGCCATGCCCTCGGGCAGATTGAGTTCGGCGATCGCCGCCGGCGTGTCTGTCACGAGCCGATCTTTGAAGGACGGGTCAACCCAGGCTCGGGCGACGATCTTTGCACCGTTGAAGGGTCCCATCTTCGTTTCGAAGAAGTCGAGGACCGTGTCGACGGTCTTGTCCGTTATAATGCCCTTTTTGATCAGCAGGGCTTCGAGAGCCTTGACCCGCGCGGCGCTGTAGGCTTCGCGATCCTCGCGATATTGAAAGCGGTCGATCATGTGATGTGTGCTCCTATTGGATGGCGGGTCAAGCCGCCTGTTTGGCAGATGCTGCCGCAGCCGCTTCGACGTAGTGCGAATACAGATCGGCGTAGAGACTGAAGTTTTTCTCAGTGTTGCCCGGCCAGAGGTCTTCCGGTTCGAACCGAATGCAGTAGACGGGCATTGCAGCGCCGATTCCGTCTGTCCCCGTATCGCAGAGATAGACGTAGGCTCCGTCATAGACCGTCTCGACGGTACCGCTCTTGTTGCGAAGAAAGCCCGGAAGTCTGGTGTGCTCGATGGAGGGAACGTTCTTGATTGAAACCAAGTCGCCGACCGCGAAATCAAAAGACACATTGGTGTCGCGCTTCGGGCTGTCGCCTTCGACGAGATATTGCACCACCCGGTTGTCGATGGCCGCGTCGCCGGCGGCCGGAACCGACTTCGACGGATCGCTATAATATTCTTCCGTCAACGCGTCGAGTTCGTCCGCGGTGATATATTCGTTGTCGATGAAGTAGCCGGAGATGCCGCCGAGCCATTTTTCGTAATAGCGGAATTTGAAATAATCGAACGGGTTCAGGGATTCGGCACCCTTTCGAAGGTCCGCCCATGTCCAAACAGTCGTGAATTTGGACGGTGTCGGGGGAAGTGGCAGTTGCGAGGAAAGCGCCATCATCGCCGTATGGATGCCGAAGATGCGGGTTTCCCAGGTTTCGACGAAAACGCGCGTCTCGGTACTCACAGGGCCTAGACCCTCAAGTCCGCCCAGATAGTGTTGCAGTTTCATGACGTTGTCCTTTCTGCGTTACGGAATTAGGCGGTGACCGGCTTCTTGGCCGCCAGGAGATTGGTGCCCATTTCGGAGAGCAAGCCGAAGACACCCCCAAGCAGCATGGCGGCCATCGCGACGAGTGTTGGATGATTGATGCCGGAGGTCACAACGGTGGTGTTGGTGGCGGCCGTCGTGCCCACGAAAGAGGCGAAACCAAAGACGATCGCTGGTGTGAAGCTCAGGATCGGAATGGAGGAAGCCAGGACCATTGCCGACGTGCCGAGACCAACCAGGACGGCAGCGAAGATTGGATGGGCTGGTGCAAACTGGATGATCAGGAGCGTGATCGTGGCGATGATGATGCCCGTCCAGTTCGAAACAATGCTTTTGATTAGTCCGCGCTGGCCACCGCCACAAGCGAAGAAGGAAGCCCAGGCGATGAACGTCACCCAGACGGGAACGGGAAATACGGTTGCAGTAATGTAGGTATCGATCGCGCCCAGGACGCCAAGGCTGATCATTGCGGCAACGAGAGGGGGCATGTTCTGTCTCCTTGATGGACAAGTGGCATTTCCGGAATGAAGGGGTCAGGAAGCGAGTGCATGAGGCTTGGCAAGGCAGCTTCTGAAGCCCTCGCGCAAGCCACCTTCGTCGAGATTGCGACCGATAAAGACCATGTCGCTAACGCGAGCCTCGAAGGGCTGCCACATCTTGCCTGGGCGTCCTTCCAGGGTCATATGGACGCCATGGAAGACGTATCGCCGCGCCTCGCCTGCGAAGTTCAATACGCCCTTCATGCGGAAAAGATCGGTACCGATCTCCTGGACAAGTCGGGTGAGCCAACCGTTGAGAGCTACCGGGTCGAGAGCCCCGTAGTCGCGGATGGCGACGCAGCCGATGGTCTGGTCGTGCTCGTGGGCATGTTCGTCCAGGATGTTCGGATCGATCGCCAGAATGTTCTTGAGGTCGAAGGCACCGATCCCCAGGACGTCCGCCAGTTCCACGTCGCAGGAACTTGTGCGGATGATCCGGGCCAGCGAGTTGCGCCTCGTCAGGTCCCGTTCGATTTCGATCAAACGATATTCATCTTCAAGATCGATCTTGTTGAGCAAGAGGACGTCGGCGAAACTGATCTGCTCGACCGCCTCCTCCTGCGAGAGCTGGCGCGATATGTAACGCGCGTCGACGACTGTCACGATCGCATCGAGCTCAAGCCTTGCCGATAGAACCTCGTCGAGAATGAACGACTGTATGACCGGGGCGGGGTCGGCGAGCCCCGACGTCTCGATTATCAAACGGTCGATTGGTCGTCCAGATGCGAGCAGGCTGCGGATGGCGGCGATAAGATCGTCACGGACCGTGCAGCAAATGCACCCATTGTTAAGTTCTACAATTTCATCCTTGGTCTGAACGACGAGCTGTCCATCTATCCCGACCTCCCCATACTCGTTGACGATGACGGCGACACGCTCAGTGCTTCCCAAATTCAAGATCCGGTTCAGCAGGGTTGTCTTTCCCGCGCCCAAAAACCCCGTCAGGATTGTCGTTTTCAACTTCGACATTGCCGCTTGCTCCGTTTGCATAGCTTCGCCGTCCCGCTTAACGCGAGTTCGATCTCAGCCAATTCTCGATTTAGAGGTACTATTACTGGCGAGCCGCTAGGCTTGCTTAAGCCGCATTACAGGTAAAACCGGCCAATTGCGCAATAGGGCCAAGGCATGCATTTCCGGCCAAAATAACAGCAGAAACCGCCAAAATTTCGTACTTTACCGCGGCTGCTGCTTAAATAAACCGCATGCTTAAAACGTGGGCAGAGTATGATTTTATTGTAGTCAATTTCAATGAGCTCCCGTTTTATCCTGGAATGGTTCCCAGATTTGCAAAATTCCATTTACCCGCTTTAGCTGACCGTTGGCGCAACAGGCCGGGGTCCTGGTGTGGCGCGTGTGGCCAAGCCTAAACGTGTCGCCCGATCATCGGCCCGGAGATCTCGGGCGCACTTGCGATGCACGGTGTCGATCTCAGCGGTTCAGCTTGTCCTGATGATGATAATCTGCAAGCTACGATTTCTTCGGGCTGTCATGCCCGTCCAGTGACATAAAAGTCCGGACAAGTGCCCGGACTTTCGATGCGGTTTTCAAGGCAGTGGGGCGGGAGCCATATTCACCGAAGTCCCCTGCGCGGGGCGCCCCTAGTTGTAAAGATTATGTGTTCAGATCGCGCCCCCGCGTTTCCGGAAGGAGAAGTGCGCCAATCACTGCCGTCAAACCGGCAAAGGCTACCGTGTACCAGAGACCGCCGAAGATATTTCCTGTCGTGAGCACAACTGCCGTTGCCACGAAAGGCGCAAATCCACCGATCCATCCATTGCCGAGTTGCAGGGCAACCGAAACACCGCTGTACCGTATCCGAACGGGAAAGAGTTCGACCAGAAGCGCCCCGAGCGGTCCGTAGACCATTGTCGCCAGGAAGACCAAGGCAAAGAGCACGAGAACGACCATGGGACCATTCGGCTGGACCGGGGCATTTGCCGCCGGCATCCCCACTCCCGTCAGGGCGGCAACGAGTTCGCCCTCATTCAGGGTTTTAGCCTCGCCACCGTTGATCTGGATTCGGAGAGGTTCTGCGTCGACCTTCACGGTGTAAGGAACGGCACGCCCAGTCAGCAGCGCCTTCACCTTCTGGCATTCCGTCGTTGCCTGCGGCCGGAACAATTGTCCGATAAAGGACTGATCGTGGTTGCAGTCATTGCCCACCAGTACCACGGACGTTTTGGCGCGGAACTCTGTCAGCACAGGATTGCCATAGGTCGCCAGTGCTTGGAAAAGCGGCATGATCAGCAGGGCCGACAAGGCGCATCCCGTCACGACGATCCACTTGCGTCCGATCCTGTCGGAAAGCCAACCGAAGAACAGAAAGAACGGGGTGCCGAGCGTAAGGGCAACGAGCATATAGAAGTTTGCCTGATCCTGGGTCAGCTTTAGTATGGTCGTCATGAAATACAGGCTGTAGAAATGGCCCGTGTACCAGATGACCGCCTGCCCCGCGACGACGCCGAAGATTGCCACCAGCACAAGGCGCAGGTTCTTGCGGTCACCCAAGGTCTCGGCGATCGGGTTCCTCGAGCCTTTCCCCTGCGCCTTCATTTCCTGGAAGACCGGCGACTCGTGCAGCTTCAGGCGGATATAGAGCGACAGGATCAAAAGCAGGATTGAACCAATGAAGGGTATCCGCCATCCCCAACTCGCAAAATCCTCCGCCGACAACGAGGACCGGCAAAGAACGATCACGATCAGCGACAAGAATAAACCAAGCGTTGCGGTGATCTGAATCCAGCTTGTCGTGAGCCCCCGCCGATCGCGGTCGGAATGCTCCGCAACGTAGGTCACCGCGCCCCCAAACTCGCCGCCAACCGCCAACCCCTGCAGCAGGCGCAGCCCGACCAGCAAAGCCGGCGCCGCCCAGCCGATGGAATCGTATGTCGGCAGCAGACCGATGGCCGCCGTGGCAAGACCCATGACCAGCATGGTTACAAGGAAGGTTTTCTTCCGGCCAACAAGGTCACCGAGCCTTCCAAAGACGATTGCACCAAAAGGCCGAAGGACGAAGCCCGCGCCGAAGGTCGCCAGCGCTGCGAGCAAGGCGGCCGTCTCGTTGCCCTTCGGGAAGAACAGCGTACTGAAGAAGGCGGCAAGGGAGCCGTAGATAAAGAAGTCGTACCATTCGAAAACGGTTCCGAGCGCGGCCGCAAAAACGGTCCGTTTCGTGTTGCGGTCCAGATCGTGCGCTTTTGGCTTGATCTGTGAAGTCATCTCTTGAACAGACATGTGAGCCTCCCACTCAAACGGTTTGACGCGAGAGGCCTGTGCCGCTCGACCGAGAAAAACGACTATCGCAGTCCTTGAGAAAGCTCTCGAGGACATGGTTGAAGACCTGCGGCTGCTCGAGCATCGGGAAATGACCCGCGTCCGCTATAACCTCAAGCCGGCTTTCCGGAATACCCTCTGCGAGAACAACGGATTCTCCGGGTGGCGTGATGATGTCCTCAGTGCCGACCACGACCAGCGTGGGGACGCCGATATCGTGAAGATTGGCCCGGCTGTCCGACGCATTGAGTGAGGCGATCGCCTCCCGTGCAACAAAAGCCGGCGTTTGGGCAACCTCTTGTCTGGCAAATTCGACAAGGTCTCTGCCGGCTGTACGGCCGAATGAGCGCTCGATGACATTCTGGCTCGCCTGGACAACGCCGAGGTCATCGATGGCCTTGAGAACATTGTCGACATTGACATCCGCGCCAAGTCCGTGGGGCGTTGCCCCGACAAGCACAAGCGCGAGGACACGCTCGGGGTGGGACAGGGTAAAGGTCTGCGCCACCGTTCCTCCCATTGAGAGGCCGACGAGAATGGCTTCGTCGATTTCGAGTGCACGATAGACCGCCAGGATATCATTTGCGAAGGCCGCGATTGTGTAACTGCGTCCCTCCGGTCGTGGCGATACACCGTGTCCTGGAAGATCGATGCGGATGACCCTGTAACGGGACGAGAACGCCTCAATTTGCTCCCGCCAGAATTGGGCTGTGGTCGTGAACCCGTGCACGAACACAAGCGGCAAACCGGCGCCCGACACGTGCACAACCGTATCGCCGATTGTCATGGTTTCGATATGCATTATTTCTGCTCCCCTTTAGGTTTTTACACCGTAAGCATCGCAAGGGGCGGGCCAGTTGGCGGTTTTGGAGGGTCGCCATTGCTCAACGAGCTGGAAACATGAGCAAATTTCGAAGGTTCCTCGCCGCTCGACAAACACTTGCCCGTCAGTCTCTCGCATATACCGTCACCTAATAGAGACACATATTGTCTCGCTTTAGAGACGATTGGTCGGTAGAGTGATCGTGACGTAATTTCATCGGGGTTCCAACCAGGTCAGGCTGAGATGACGCTTCCGGAGTGGTTCGCAGGTTCATCGGAAGAAGCCGGGTTTCTCCGTCTCGTGCTCGATCATGTCTCAGACTGCCTCGTCGCCGTCGATACAGCCGGGACAATCGTCCTGATCAATGAGCCCTACTGCAAGCTGCTCGGGGGTGAGGCCGATGACTTCCTCGGGCGCCACATAACCGATGTGGTTGGGCCACAGACCAAGCTTCATTTCGTTGCACGCGGGATCGGCACCCATGTCGGTTATCCGCTCGAGGTTCGTGGCCATAAACTGGTAACGAAGCAAGTTCCCGTGCACCGGGACGGCAAGATCATCGGCGCGGTCGGGCTTGCCCTCTTCTCTGACTATGATGCCTTGAAGAAGACCTACAGCCGCATATCGAAAGCAGAACTCGCCATTCCGCAACGTCCCAGAGCGTGGCAATCGAAGTTCAGGCTGAATGACATCATCGGCATGGGCGAGTTGATGGATTCCTATCGTGACGCCATCAAGGTGGCCGCTGCGTATGATTTGCCTGTGATGATTTGTGGCGAGACCGGCGCGGGCAAGGAACTGGCCGCGCATGCCCTTCATGCACTGTCGGACAGGCGTAGTGGACCCTTTGTGTGGGTCAACTGCGCGTCCATTCCCAGCGAGCTGATTGAAGCCGAGCTCTTTGGATACGAAGGCGGTGCTTTCACGGGCGCTCGCAGCCAGGGCAAACCGGGCAAGTTTGAACTTGCCACAGGCGGCGTGCTTTTCCTGGACGAGATCGGCGACATGCCGCTTGCCCTTCAGGGCAGTTTGCTGCGCGTTCTGCAGATGAACGAAATCGTACGTGTCGGCGGTACCAATCCGGTCAGTATCAACTTGGGCATCATCTGTGCGACCAATAAAGCTCTTCTTGACCTGGTGAAGGTGGGCCGCTTTCGCGAGGACCTGTATCACCGGCTGAGTGTTTTGCCGATCAACGTCCCTCCCCTGCGGCATAGGGGCGATATCCCACACCTTGCCGAGTGCTTGCTTGCGCGCATCGCAGGACGGCTGGGTAAGTCCACACCAAACCTGACCGATCACGATCGCAATCTGTTGATCGGATACGCGTGGCCGGGAAACGTGCGCGAGCTCGAAAACGCGCTGACGCGAATGATCATTACCGGGACACTCGCCATTTCTGTCCAGGAGGTTTCCTCAACCCCGGCTGAGCCAGACGCGACGCAGCCACTCAAAGACAGGATACGATCCCAAACGGACGCGGAGATCCGTGCCGCTCTCAAGCAAACGCGCGGTAACAGGAGCCGTGCGGCTGAATTGCTCGGTATCAGCCGGGCCCACCTCTATCGCCTTCTCAAGGAGCCGGACGTAAAATAGCTTGCCTTCAAGGAAGTCGCCCCGTTTTCAGCTGCAAACAATTCCCCCGCTTTGGCTCGCGTGGTTGGGCAAGACAAACGCTCAGCCGAAATCCAGAGCCTCCAGGATGTCTTCGATAAGATCCTCGGCATCCTCCAGGCCGACGGAGCAGCGGATGACGTCATCTCCAAGCGCGTCGCAAAGGCCGCCTCCTGAAAGGGACAGGTGGCGGGTGCTGGTGAGGCGGGCCGAATGGCATATGAGGCTGCCGACCTCTGCCAGATTGACGCCCGACTGTATAAGCCGCAGTCTGCTGATCATCGCAGTGGCACCATCCCTGCCTGCACGAAGGCCGAAAGCCAACATTCCCGAGCCACCTGACATCTGCCTGCGAGCGATGGAATGGTTCGGGTGAGATGGAAGAAAGGGATATCTCACCCACGCCACCGCCGGATGGGTTTCCAAGGTCAGCGCGATCGCATGGGCGGCGGAACTGTGCCGGTCCATCCTGAGAGCAAGTGTTTTCACGCCACGAAGGATGAGGAACGAAGCCTGCGGTGAGATCACGGTCGCCTCAGGAAAACGAAGGTTGGTTTCCCGCAGTTTGTGAATGATTGCGGTGTCTCCCAGCAGGGCACCGCCGAGTGTGTCGCCATGACCGTTGATGTATTTGGTAAGCGATTGCAGGACAATATCGGCGCCGTGCTCAATCGGGCGCTGCAAGGCTGGCGAAGCGAATGTGCTGTCAACGACGATCTTGAGGCCGCAGGAACGACCGCATTCTGCGATTGCAGCAATGTCGAGAATGTCGCCAAGAGGATTTGTCGGCGTATCAAAATAAATGAGACGCGTTCGAGGCGTCACCGCACGGCAGATGTTTGCAGAAAGCGACAGGTCAACCGGGACCATTGTGATGCCGGCCCGCGTTAGCGTCTTCTCCATCAGAGCGGCCGTATCGGTACAAACTTGCCTGTGGACGATCATCTCGTCGCCTTCGGAGAGAAGCGCCAGTGCGAGCATATTGAAGGCGGCCAACCCTGATGAAAGCACCAAGCCGGCCTCGGCTCCTTCGAGGCGAGCCAACGTCTTCTCGAGCATGTCCGTCGCTGAGTGGGCGTTGTTGTCCGCACCGCTGATTTTTCTGACCGATTGAGCGGGATGGTTCAATGACAGGTCGACTGGTTGGTGGATAGCACGCGTCGAGAATCCGAGTTCGTCGAACTCCGGATCGGCCGCATCTAACTCATCGCGATCTCGCATGAACTTGTACCTCATCGGTGGACTAGACCAATCGATCTCTGTTCCAAACAGTATTCGAATATCAGCTGCTGCGGCCATCGAGTCGGCGCGCATTGAGGTGCGCCAGTGGAGATGAGCGTGACCATCCATGTGGTGTTAGGCTCACGGTGTTCGACTTCAGGAGACGGCCGGTGCATGCGGCAACGTTTTTGCTCCGCCAACCCAAAAGTGCTTCGGTCCGACCTCAAGCAGCAGCAGTTGTCTTTACAAGCCCGTTCTCACGCGCGGACGCTGCAGCTCCGCGACAGTCATTACAAAGCGGAGCTCCTCCTTGCCACAATTCATGTAAGCATGTTTGTCCTCCGTCCGTGCCAAAACCGAAGAGCCCGCTTTAACGAGGTGCTCGCTATCAGCCAGTTTCAAGGTAAGCGCGCCGGTTTCCACATTCAGCAGTTCGAGTGTTCCGGCCGAATGGCCGGGCGATTCGAAAACCTCACCGGGAAACAGCGTCCAGCGCCAAAGCTCGATTTCATCCGGCCCGTGGGTTCCAACCAGAAGAGTGGCACTCCCGCCCTTCGGACCGCGCCAGAGGATCGAGGCATCCTCGGGTGGAACGATGCGCACAGGCACGTTGACTGCGACCCCGACGAAATCGGCAACAGAAACGCCCAATGCGGTCGCTGCCCGGCAGAGCGTCGCAATGCTCGGGTTCGCGCTGCCCTTTTCGATTTCGACCAGCATGCCTTTGCTGACACCGGATTTGCGCGACAATTCATCGAGTGTCAGGCCATTCTGTTTCCTGAACAATTTGAGGTTCTGGGACACGGTTGCACTGACGCGCTCGACGTCGGTGACCGCTTCGGTCGATATATTGACTTTCTTTTTCATGGTCGGTATTATAGACTAAATTGGTCAATGGGAGCTAGAGGGCATGTCGGAATTTCCGGTCATCGACAAAGAAATCGCAAACATCGCACCAGACTTTCGCGCGATCAGCGTCTTCGTTGATATCAAGGATGACACGCGCGGCACCATAGCCAGAAATGTGCTGGAAGAGGCTTGTGATTTTGTCCGAGCTGGAGGGCCAGCCTGGAGTGAAGCACATCTGGCAAGTTGGGCCGAGGCATATAGCCGGTTTGGAGCAAAACCAAATCGCACACCCTGTTCTGCACAGGCGCTGAAGAAGCGGGTGGAGAAAGACGGCCGTATCCCTTCGATCAACCCGATCGTCGATCTCTACAACGCAGTCAGCTTGCGTTTTGCCATACCGGTCGGTGGAGAAAACTTCGACGCCTATGTCGGCAAGCCACGGCTGTCTGTTGCAGACGGAACCGAAGTGTTCGACACGGTTATGAACGGAGAGGCGGTCATCGAAAACCCTACCAAGGGTGAAGTCATCTGGCGCGACGATATCGGTGTCACGTGCCGGCGCTGGAACTGGCGGCAAGGTACCCGGACCCGACTGGAGACGCTGGGTGGCCGGATGTGGTTCATTTTGGAAAGTTTGGCGACAATGCCTGAGGAGGCGCTAGAGGAGGCGGCCAACATGCTGGTGAACGGTTTAAGGCAGCTGGCACCAGGCTGTGAGGTCTACAGACACAAGATTATGGCCGGCTAACGCGCCGGCGGTAAATCCGAGACAATGGCAGGTGAGGAACGTGCGCCGTTTAGGCGGCGCGTGCGGACGTTCGCGTCCATTTTTTACACTCGCAACCACGAATGATGGCGCTGTCAGATACGGCGATGGCGAAGCTTTGCCCGCGGAGGAGTGGGCCAACCCTCGCAAGTCAATGGAGGTGAAATGTACATCGAAACAGTCAAGCCAGCTTTGCAAGTGAGCGACGTTCACAAGAGCTACGGCGCACACAAGGTGCTGAAGGGCATCTCCCTTTCAGCGGAGAAGGGCGACGTGGTCTCGATCATCGGATCTTCGGGCTCAGGAAAGAGCACGTTCCTGCGCTGCATCAACTTCCTCGAAATTCCGGACCAAGGAACCTTCCAGATCAACGGCGAAGACGTGATCTTCCGCAAGGGCCGTGACGGCAAATGCCACCCCGCCAACTGGCGGCAGATCGAGAGGCTGAGGAGTGGCCTCGGCATGGTCTTCCAGAGCTTCAATCTCTGGCCGCACATGACCATTCTCCAGAACGTCATCGAGGCCCCGATCCACATCCTGCGTATCGAGCGTAAAGCGGCGATCGAAAAGGCCGAGGCGCTACTGGCCAAAGTCGGTCTTTACGACAAGAAGGACACCTACCCCGCCTTCCTTTCCGGCGGCCAGCAGCAACGTGCGTCGATTGCCCGCGCGCTCTGCGTCGATCCGGCGGTGATGCTGTTTGATGAACCGACCTCGGCACTCGATCCGGAACTCGTCGGCGAAGTGCTCAAGGTCATCCGTGGGCTGGCCGAGGAAGGTCGCACCATGGTGATGGTCACCCACGAGATGAAGTTCGCACGCGACGTTTCCACCCGCGTCATGTTTTTGCACCAGGGCCAGGTCGAGGAACTCGGCCCTCCGGCCCAGGTCTTTGGTGCACCCACCAGCGCACGCTGCAAGGAGTTTGTTGCAGCCGGTTCGCACTAACCACCACCATCCCAACAGAAAAAGGGGAACCCTAAGATGAAGCATTTGGGAAAAGCTCTAGCTGTCGCAGCATTCATGCTGGCGACGAGCGCCCAAGCGGAAATCCGCTTCGGCGTCGTCAATGAGGCCTATGCGCCCTACACGACAAAGGACGCTTCGGGAAAAGCGATTGGCTGGGAGATCGATCTGATGGATGCGATCTGCAAAGAGCTTAAGGAGAAGTGCACGATCGTCGACGTTGCCTGGGACGGCCTCATTCCGGCTCTGGAGAGCAAGAAGATCGACGTAATCTGGTCTTCGATGTCGATCACCGACGAGCGCAAGAAGCGCATCGATTTCACGGACAAATATTACTCGGCTCTCGCCGGCATGATTGGCGCCAAGGATGGCGTCATGGGCGCGACCGCCGAGCAGCTGAAAGGAAAGACCGTCGGCATCGCCGTGTCGACGACCCAGTCGGCTTACTTCAAGAAGCATTTCGCCGAAATTGCGACCGAGAAAAGTTATGCGACCGTCGATGAATCATTCCAGGACCTCGCGTCGGGCCGCGTCGATTACATCTTTGCCGACACGGGACCGCTGAAGGAACTCCTGAAAGCCGACCTCGGCAAGGAATGCTGCGAATACAAGGGCAGTGTCGAGGCAGATGATGCGGTTCTTGGGGCTGGCGTCGGCGGCGGTATCCGCAAGGGCGACGACGAGCTTCGCGAAAAGCTGAATGGCGCGATCAAAGCTGTCAGGGCGAACGGCACGTATGCCGAGTTCAGCAAGAAGTACTTCGACTACGACCCCTATTGAGTCCACGGGCGAGGCGGATTTGTCACCAGCCGTTGGTGGCAAATCTGCCGGTCCTGTTCTGGAAGGCTTCCCATGAGTTCCTCAAGTTCCATTTTGGACATGCTGTCGATTTCCCCTCCCGGCTGGGGCGGCGTATTGATCACCGGCGCGTTCGCGACCCTGTTTATCTCGTTTGGTGCCTATCTGTTTGGAATGGTGCTGGGCTTGTTCGGCGCACTCGGCAAGTTGAGTGGGTTTGCCCCACTGCAATATGCTCTCAATGTCTATACGACGATCGTCCGTGCCGTGCCGGAGCTCATCCTGATCGTCTCGCTCTACTATGCGGGAACGGATGGGCTGAACCGGATTCTTGCCATGGCGGACCTTGGCCCAGTCGAGGTCAATGGCCTGGTCGCGGCAATCGCGGTGCTGGGCTTTGTTCAGGGAGCCTACATGACCGAGGTTTTGCGGGGCGCGATCCTCGCCATTCCTGTTGGACAGCTTGAAGCCGCCAAGGCCTTTGGGATGCGGCCAGGCTTACGCTTCCGACGCATCGTCTTACCGGCTCTCATCCCCAATGCACTGCCCGGCTTTGCCAATCTGTGGATGTCCGTGATCAAGGACAGCGCCCTGATTGCCGTCGTTGGCTATCAGGAACTGGCTCTTGCGGCACGCGTCGCCGCGAGCAACACCAAGCAGTACATGGTCTTCTTCCTGGCTGCGGCGGCACTTTATCTCGTCATCACGATTCTATCGAACCTGCTGTTCTCTGCGCTCGAAGCCTACTTTCGTCGCGGCCAACGACCTGTAGCGTAGGAGGCGGACATGGATTTCGGTTGGATATTCGAGTACCAGGACTTGCTGCTCTATGGCGCCTTCCTGACATGCCTGCTGCTGACGATTTCGGTCACGCTGGGATTTGCGCTCGCCATCCTCCTGGCGATTGCCCAGGTCGGCCGTGGTTCCATCGCCCGTTGGCTCTCCAAGTCGTACTGCACATTCTTTCGCGGAACGCCTTTGCTCATCCAGCTTTGGCTCATCTATTACGGTCTTGGCTCGTATCTGCCGCATATCCCTGGATTGCGGAGCAGCTTTCTTTGGCCGGTCTTGCGAGAGGGGCTTTTTTTTGCGGCGCTGGCCCTGACGCTCAACTTCGCTGCTTACCAGGGGGAGATTCTTCGGGGAGCCATGCTGGCGGTCCCGAAAGGCGAACTTGAGGCTGCACGCGCCGTTGGCATGTCACCCTGGATGATCCTGCGCCGGATCTGGTTGCCGAGAGCGATCCGGATTGGACTGCCAACATTTGCTGGCGAGGTCGTCCTGCAACTCAAGGCAACGCCGATCGTATTCTCTGTAACTGTGATGGATCTCTACGGTGCTGCCTACAAAATCCGCCAGGATACGCTCCTCGTCTACGAGCCACTCCTCCTCGTCACTGTCTTTTACGTCAGCCTGACTTTCCTGATCACACAAGGGTTCCAGAAGCTGGAAAACGCCATCCCGGTCAGGCGCTGAGGCACTCCACAACCACTCACTTCAACAAAGAGGCCAATTATGTCGAGACCAGACAAACACGACCTATCGACGCTCTCCTTCAATACGCTGTCGGTGCACGGCGGCAACGAAATCGACAAGACATCGGGCGCTATTCGCACACCGATCGTGATGGCGAATTCGTACGAACTTCCTTACGACCCTTCTACAATGGACTGGTCGGACACCGAGAGCCCCTCCTATACGCGCAATTCCGGCCACAATCAGATCGGCCTGCAGCGCAAGCTCGCGGCCATAGAGGGCGGCGAGGATGCAGCCGTCTTCGCAACGGGCGTTGCGGCGCTTCATGCCGTGTTCTTTACGTTCTTGAAGAGCGGCGACCACGTGATTGTCGGTGACGTCACCTATGAGGCCGTGTGGCGACTGTTTTCAGAGCTTTTGCCGCAGCGTTACAATATCGAAGCCACCTTCGTTGATATGGGCAACATGGATGCCGTCCGAGCCGCCGTGCGCCCGAACACCAAGCTGATCCATACAGAGACAATCGCCAATCCAACGACCAAGGTTGCCGATATCGCGACGCTGGCCTCAATCGCAAAACAAGCGGGCGCGCTCCTGTCGGTGGACTCGACCTTCACCCCTCCCCCGTTCTTCCGCCCGCTCGCACTTGGTGCAGATCTCGTCATCCATTCGCTGACGAAATACATCAACGGTCATGGCGACGCGATGGGCGGGGTCGTCATCGGCTCGAAGCCGCTTATCCATCACATCAAGGCAGACGCGCTCGTCGATCTCGGCGGCACGATTTCCCCGTTCAACGCCTGGCTGATCATGCGAGGCTCAGTGACTTTGCCGCTGCGCCTGAAGCAGCAGTTTTCATCGGCAGAGATCGTCGCCCGGTCCCTCGCAGCCGACAAGCGCGTCGCCTATGTCACCTATCCCGGTCTAGACAGCCATGACCAGCACGCGCTTGCCAGAACGCAGTTTGCTGGCAAGGGCTATGGAGCGGTCATGGCTTTTGCCGTCGATGGCGATCCAGATGCGCAGAACCGGTTCGTCGCACATCTCAAGGTCATCACGTCCGCCGTCTCGCTTGGTCACGACGAGAGCCTGATCGTCCATGTCGGCGGCAGTGGCCGAGGCGGTTCCGATCGTTATCCGCCGAACTTCCAGAAATACGGGCATCTGCGGCTTTCGATCGGTCTGGAAGACACCGAGGATCTGATTGCCGACATCAATAACGCCCTCGACGAGACGTTCGGGCAAAGCTGAACACGAAGTCGAGTTGGATATGAATTGCCGCTCGCCGGGCAATTCATGTCGCTGTCAAAGCCTGATGCGCGGCAGACCCGGAGGTCCGCCAGGAAGGATGTTATGTACTGGATAATCCTGTTCGTCGCCGGCCTGCTTGAGGTCGTCTGGGCGTTCTACATGAAAAGATCCGACGGTTTCACGCTGCTCATCCCGTCGGCAATCACCGTCATTGCGATGATTGCCAGCGGCGTGCTGCTGTCCTTTTCGATGAAGGTGCTGCCGCTCGGTACCGCCTACACGGTTTGGACAGGGATCGGTGCAGTTGGCTCCTTTCTGCTCGGAATGGCGATCCTTGGAGAGCCCGCGTCACCCATGCGTCTGGCAGCGGGCGCCTTGATCGTGTCGGGGATTCTCATGATGAAGCTCGCCAGAACCTGATCTACGTCCGGCAGCAGATTGAGCAAAGTGCGCTGCTCTTTGGTCCGTTTGCCTGGTTCCTGCAGAGCAATCCGCATCCCATTCTACCCGCATAGACTTCACTGGAGGATCGTTATGACAGTTTACAATATCGCTCTCATCGGGTTTGGCGGCGTCAATCGCGCCCTGGCCGAACTCATTGCCGCCAAGAACCAGCTCTGGGAGCGCGATCTTGGATTCCGCCTGAATATCGTCGCCGTGAGCGATCTCTATCTTGGCTCCGTGATTTCGCCGAACGGTCTTGATGCGAGGACCCTGGTCGAGGCGAAGTTCGAAAAGGGCGGCTTTGGACAGCTTTCCGGGGGAAGTGCCGAAGCCGACAACGAGACCATTATCAAGACCGCACCCGCAGACATTGTCGTCGAGGCAACGTTCACCAATCCCAAGGACGGCGAACCTGCTGTCTCGCATTGCCGCTGGGCGCTTGAGACTGGCAAACACGTGGTTACCACCAACAAGGGCCCGGTCGCCATTGAGGCCCAGGCGCTCAAGGCGCTGGCAAAGGCCAACGGTGTACGCTTCGAGTACGAGGGCGCCGTGATGAGCGGTACTCCGGTCATTCGCATGGCTGAGAAGACGCTTGCCGGCGCCGAATTGAAGGGCTTCGAAGGAATTTTGAACGGCACATCCAACTTCGTCCTCGGTCGCATGGAAGCGGGTTTGGATTTCGCATCCGCTGTGAAGGAAGCCCAAGAACTCGGCTATGCCGAGGCCGATCCCACCGCCGATGTCGAAGGTTTCGACGTGCGTCTGAAGGTCGTCATCCTGGCAAACGAACTGCTTGGTGCAAATCTCAAGCCCGAGGATGTAAGCTGCAAGGGTATCTCCGGTCTTTCACCTTCCGACATCGAGGATGCAGCACAGGCAAACAGCCGCTGGAAGCTAGTTGGATCGGCTGTCCACAATGACGATGGCAGCGTGACCGGCAGTGTTGCACCGAGGCGGATTAGCCTCGATCATCCCCTCGCAGGCGTCAATGGTGCCACCAATGCGGTGTCGCTCGACACCGAACTGCTGGGCGCCGTGACGATCACCGGACCTGGCGCCGGCCGCATCGAAACCGCCTATGCGCTTCTTTCCGATATCGTCGCCATTCATTCCGCCGGCGCCTCGGCCATCGTTAAGGAGGCTGCATGATGCACAACCTTGCACTCACCCAAACGAACGCTCCTGCAGAAATTGCTGTTACCAGCCCGTTCGACGGTACGATGGTCGGAACGGTCGTGGAAACCTGTGCTACAAGCGTGAACGTGGCTCTGGAGCGGGCAAGGCGCGGGGCGCAGATTGCCCGAACGCTGCCGCGTCACAAGCGAGCGGTGATCCTTGAAAAGGCCGCTGCGGCCATCGAAGCCGCGCGCGAGGACTTCGCGCTTCTCATCGTCAAGGAGGCGGGCAAGACGATTACGCAGGCCCGCAAAGAGACAACCCGGTGCGTCAATACGCTCAAGCTGTCTGCGGACGAGGCCAAACGCAATGCGGGCGAAGTCATCCCGTTCGACGCCTACGCAGGCTCGGAGTCTCGCCAAGGTTGGTACACGAGAGAACCGCTAGGCATCATTGCCGCCATCACGCCCTACAACGACCCGCTCAACCTTGTTGCCCACAAGCTTGGTCCGGCAATTGCCGGCGGCAATGCAGTGCTTTTGAAGCCGTCCGAACTTACCCCTCTCTCTGCCATCAAGCTCGTCGAGGTCCTGGTCGAATGCGGTCTACCCGAGGAAATCATAACGATTGCGATTGGCGGCCCTGAGCTTGGAAAGGCTCTGGTTGCAGCGAGAGACGTTCGCATGATCTCCTTCACCGGTGGCTTTGCCACCGGCGAGGCGATTGCCAAAACAGCAGGCCTCAAGAAGCTTGCCATGGACCTTGGCGGCAATGCTCCTGTCATCGTCATGGAGAATTGCAACTTCGATGCCGCCGTCGAGGCCTGCGTATCTGGAGCCTACTGGGCGGCCGGTCAGAACTGTATTGGCACGCAGCGAATTTTGATCCAGCGGCCGATCTATGAGCAATTCAAGGCGACGTTCGTCGCAGAAACCAGGAAGCTGAAGACCGGCAATCCTTTGGAAGCCGACACTGATGTCGGCCCGATGATCTCACAAAAGGCGGTCGAAAGAGCGGCCGCAATGGTCGAACGGGCGCTCGCTGCCGGTGCGACATTGCTTTGGGGCCATAAGCCGACTGGCAACCTCTATCCGCCGACGGTCCTGGAGAATGTTCCAGCCTCCTGTGACGCCTGGGGCGAGGAAGTGTTCGCGCCAATCGTCATTCTTCAACCCTTCGATGGGCTGGCGGATGCGATCGATCTGGCAAACAGCCCCGAATACAGCCTTCACGCCGGCATTTTTACAAACGACCTGGAAGGGGCGCTTGAGGCTGCAAGCAAGCTCGAGGCTGGAGGCGTCATGATCAACGACTCCTCCGACTATCGCTTCGATGCAATGCCGTTTGGCGGTTTCAAATATGGCAGCATGGGCCGCGAGGGCGTCCGGTTTGCCTATGAGGACATGACCCAGCCGAAAGTCGTGTGCATCAACCGGCTGAAGACGTAACGCCAGGCCGGCTCAAATCCATCGGCAACTCAGGAGTAAAAATGTTCAAGGGTTCTATTACCGCGCTTGTCACGCCTTTTGCTGATGGTCGTGTCGATGAGGTTGCATTGCGCGACCTCGTCGAGTGGCAGATCGAAGAAGGATCCTTCGGTCTCGTTCCATGCGGGACAACGGGGGAAAGTCCGACGCTGAGCCATTCCGAGCATAAGCAGGTGGTCGAGATCACGATCGCGGCCGCCAAGGGCCGTGTGCCCGTCATCGCGGGCGCCGGATCAAACAGCACGGCGGAAGCAATCGACTTCGTTCGCCATGCGCAGGACGCCCGCGCCGACGGTGTGCTGATTGTCGCGCCCTATTACAACAAGCCGACCCAGGAAGGGATCTACCAGCATTTCAAGGCGATCGATGCTGCATCCACTGTTCCGATCATCGTCTACAATATCCCCGGCCGCAGCGTCATCGATATTCAGGTCGAAACGTTGGCTCGCATATTTGAAGACTGCCCCAACGTGAAGGGCGTCAAGGATGCAACCGGCAACCTGTTGCGCCCGTCCCTCGAGCGTATGGCCTGCGGGCACTCGTTCAATCTCCTGACCGGTGAAGACGGCACGGCGCTCGGCTACATGGCGCATGGCGGACATGGTTGCATCTCGGTGACCGCGAATGTCGCACCCGGCCTCTGCGCTGACTTCCAGCAGGCCTGCCTGAACGGCGACTTCGCCGCTGCCTTGAAGCTTCAGGACCGTCTGATGCCCCTGCACCGGGCGCTTTTTCTCGAAACCAACCCTGCTGGGCCGAAATATGCCTTGCAGCGTCTCGGTCGCATACGTGGGGATCTGCGGCTGCCCCTCGTTACGATCAGTCCTTCCGTTCAAGAAGAGATCGATAGCGCCATGCGCCATGCGGGGATCCTGATTTGATGGACAGGACAAAGCTTGCTGAGCGTATCGAGTCAGATCTTATCGGGCCGCTCGCTATTCCTCGACACGTCCTTTACGGCGTCCATACACGGCGCGCGGAGCAGAATTTCGACGTATCGGGCCTGCGCCTGAGGGATTTTCCTGAGCTCATCCAGTCGATGGCGATGGTGAAAAAGGCTACTGCTCTCGCCAACATGGAGCTCGGGCTTCTTTCTGCGGAAAAGGCCGAAGCCATCTCTCAAGCATCCGACGAACTCATCGCGCTCAATGATATCGATGAGAACTTTCCCGTCGACATGATGCAGGGAGGGGCCGGCACCTCGACCAACATGAACGTGAACGAGGTTCTGACAAACCTCGCTCTCTTGAAGATGGGCGCCGACGTCGGTGAGTATTCGAGGCTGCACCCAAATGACGACGTCAATCTGTCCCAGTCGACGAACGACGTCTACCCAACAGCTATCCGGCTGACGATCTTGCGAGCATGCGAAGGGCTTATCGCAGCTGAGGTCGCGCTTCGCGACGCCTTTCGCGGCAAGGCCATGCAATATGCAAGCGCTCTAAAGGTCGGTCGGACACAGTTGCAAGATGCCGTGCCGATGACCGCGGGGCAGGAATTTGAAGCCTTCGCTGAACTCATTGACGAGGATATCGTCCAGGTCCAGTACGCCTCTAAGCTTCTCAAAGAGATAAACCTCGGCGGCTCGGCGATCGGCACGGCAATCAACGTACCCTCAGGCTTCGCGCAGTTGGCCTGCGGTCACCTGTCCCGAATATCTGGCTATCCGTTAATCCCTGCCCGCAACTTCATCGAAGCGACATCGGACACAGGCGGTTTCGTCTCCTTTTCAGGCGTGCTCAAGCGAATTGCGGTTAAACTGAGCAAGATCTGCAATGACCTCCGGCTCCTGAGCAGTGGACCCCGCGGCGGTCTGGGTGAGATCCGCTTGCCGCCTGTTCAAGCCGGCTCGTCCATCATGCCTGGCAAGGTCAATCCCGTCATCCCGGAGATGATGAACCAGATCAGCTTTCAGGTCATCGGCAATGATCTGACGGTGACGCTCGCCGCAAGTGCCGGCCAGCTACAGCTGAATGCCATGGAACCCGTCATCGTTTTGAACATCCTTCAATCGATGCGCATGCTGACCAGAGGCATGGTGGTCTTGAAGGAACGCTGCATCGATGGCATCGAAGTCGACGTCGATCGTTGCAAGGCGTTGCTCGACCAATCTCTCGTTCTTGCCACGCCATTGGCGACGCTGATCGGATACAGCAAAGCGGCATACCTCTCCAAGAAGGCGCTGGTCGAGAAGAGAAACTTGCGAGATGTCGTCGAAGAAGAAAGCGTTCTGACCGAAAGTCAGGCTCATCAGATTTTTGGAGACGCCGCGGAATTTGCCAATGTTTCGAAGATTATGCGCGGTTGAACGGAGGAAAGAATGGCCGTTTTCACGGAAATATCCGACGAGGACCGAAACTCGATCGCGGCGGCCTATGGCATGACCTCCCTGTCATCGGTGATCGGTATTGCCGACGGCGACAGGGAAACAACCTATCTTTTCCGGACGGCGGAGGGTGAGTTCATCGTCACACTGTTCGAAAACGGCGCCGAGCCGCTGGATCTCGAGAGGGCGTTCGCAACGATGGAGACGCTGAACAACAGCGGTATTCCCTGCCCGAAACCAACGCGCACGATTGATGGCGATGCGACCTTCCGGGCGGCCGGCCGTCTCGTTGCCGTCGTGAGTTTCGTATCAGGTTCGTCGACAAACGATCCAACGCCAGGAAAGTGTAAAAGCCTTGGCAGCCTCATGGCGCGGATCCACATGACCCTGCAAGGAGGCAAAAAGCGTTCTCTAAATGAGCTGCCGGCCGGTCCTCTGCATGGAGCCTTGATACCTTCCAACATCTTCTTCCTTGGAGAAGACGTCAGTGGGGTTATCAACTTTCGGCTTCGGCACGATGACGTGCTGATTTCCGAGATTGCGGACGTGCTTGTTGGCTGGACGAGCCTGCCGAGCGGAGCGTTGGAGGAACAAAAAGCTCGGGCCATTCTGGCCGGCTATGAAAGTGTGAGGCTGCTAACTGAGGCAGAGACAGCGGCTCTTCCCGCCTTTGTCCTGGCGTCCGCCGCCAGTCGCTATGCCCGTGCAAACGACAAGACTTACCTCCTTGATGCTGCGATTCGCGCCTTTGAATCTGTGAGATTTGGTGCAGTTGTCGGGAAAACGGAGCCCTCCCCGGCATGAAGTATCTTCTCGACCGCGTCGATGAACAAATCCTATGCGCCTTGAAATCGAACGGGCGTGCTTCTCATGCCGAGCTGTCCGGTCAGGTCAATTTGTCGCGCAATGCTGTTCGCGTTCGAATAGAACGGCTTGAACGCGAAGGCTTTATCAAGGGCTATACAATTGTCACTGGCGAAGGCGGGAACGACAGTCCCATCACCACCGCATTGATGTTTGTCTACCGCCAGGACCGAATGAGGGGCGGCGAGGTCATTCACGCTTTGCGGAAAATTCCGGAGGTCGTCGCTTGCGATGTGATGACGGGCGATTTTGATCTGCTGGTACGGGTCGAATCCGTGGAAGCCGATCGCATACGCCAAATCTGGCAACAAATTTCAGCGCTTCCCGGCGTAAGGGATACCCTCACGGCATTTGCACTCTCCTCTGTCATTCGGAAGTGAGCTGTCGGTCCCGAACTCATCATGTTGGACAGCACTGTAGCTCCAGTGCTCCTAGCCATCACGGAGCGATGCAGCGAATACAAGCGTGGATCGGCGGACTGGAAGACATCGACGATTGCCCGGAGCCTCACGTAAAGGCAGCCCGCAAATGGTTGAGAGCATGTACAACATCCGGTACTGCGGAGTCCGGTATCGGCCTCACTGGCCGCGGCGGCTCGAAATCTCCGATGCCAAGAAGCGCCACGAGCCTGTACATCACTCTGAAACTGCCAAACCGCTTGAACAACGACCAGAGGGGCTCGAACGCTTTTTCCAATCTCTCGACCTCCTCGGCATTGCCGGCCCGCGCCGCCGTCGCAAGCGCGAGCGCTTCAGCGGGAAGCACCCCCGCGACGACGCTATACCAGGCATCGGCGCCAGCAAGCAAAGCGGAGGAAGCTCCCCAGTCACCGCTATATCCGATCGAAAACCCCGTCGGCGACTTGCCGCGCAGATCTGCAAGTTCGGTCTTGAAGTCCTCGTTCGCCGGCAACGGCATCTTGATCGCGGCGATGTTTGGAACTGTGGCGAGCCTGGCGATCAGTGCGCTGCTGAACGTAAACCTGGTCGTGCTCGGATTGTTGTAGATGCAAAGCGGAAGACCGCCACTCTCGGTGACGGCTGCGAAATGCTCAAATACCTCGTCATCCTTCAGCGGAACATACGAGACGGGCGCCAGAAGAAGGCCATCTGCCCCCGCCCCCTTCGCATCGCGTGCCAGAGCCTGCGCCTCGTCAGTGCGAAGCGCACCAACACCGACGATTACCGGAATTCGCCCACCGACGGTTTTGACAGCTGTTTCAACGGCACGCCTGCGCTCATCGCGCGTCAGGAAGGCATAGGCGCCCGTGCTTCCGAGAAGGCCTATGGAGTCAGCACCCGCATCAACTATGCGCTGCAAGAGCGCCGCAAGCACGGCTGGATCAACGCGCCCGGACGCGTCGGCCGGAGTAATTGGAAAAGCAGATAGGCCTTCGAAGAGAGACATGAATGTTGCCTTGGTTATGTGCGGGAAAGCAGGAGACGGATGCCGGCTACGCCGAAGAAGATCGCAAGCGTCCCCTCGATCCAGCAGCGAGCCCGGCTGTAGAAGCGCACCATAGGCGCTGTTGAAAAGACAATAGCATAACCACAAAAGATCGTTACGCTCAGGACAGCACATCCAAAGAGGATTGCTGCCACGGTGTAGGAGGACGCACCCGGGCCAAGGCCAAGCGCCACCAGGGCGATCCAGGCGAGAATTGATTTCGGGTTGGTCAGATGCATCAGCAAGCCGCGTCGGTAGAGTGACGAAGTCGTCTCGGGGGTGTTCGTTCCTGCTGTCTCGACCGGTTTTTCGCCAGCGGTGAGGGCGGCTTTGGCTGCCCTGAACGCCAGGTATAGAAGATAGAGCCCGCCGAAGATTTTCAGGATAATCAGGGCTTCGGCATACCGGGTCAGGATTGCGGAGATTCCGGTGGCAGCCATCGCGCCCCAGAAGATCGAGCCGCTTACGACACCGGCAGCCAGCACGAGCGCTGCGCGCCGTCCTTGGTCCATCGCCACGCCCATGATGCGCATGTTGCTTGGACCGGGACTTCCAGCCGCTATCACATAGGCTGTGTAAACGAGAAGAAGGTGCTGAAACTCCGGGCCCATGCGCATGTCCTTTGTTGATCCAGGGTCCGACCGATGCGCAACCGCCAATTGGGGCGACCATTCTGATTTCGATGGACAATCCGAAGACCGCGCAATTGCTATCGTCAATCAGAGCCCCGCGATTGAGTTAGGAAATGCAAGCCGTTCGATCAGCCACTATCAAAAAGCTGAGGCTTAGGCTAATTAAAGAAACTTACCTCTCTTAAGGCAAACTTACATGCTCGACTACTCCGCATTGCGGGCCTTGGCGGCCGTCGTGCAGACTGGAAGTTTTGAAAAAGCGGCAGGCACGCTCAACGTCACACCATCCGCAATTTCGCAGCGCGTCAAAAACCTCGAAGAGCGAATGGGGATCGCGCTGGTCGTCAGAGGAAATCCGTGCGTTGCTACGGAGCAGGGTCAGTGGGTATGTAGGCACTTGGAAAATGTTGGGCTGCTTGAACGAGACCTCTACGAGCACCTACCGTCGCTCGCGCCGGCCACCGAGTTCATTGAACGGGTGACTGTGCACCTCGCAACAAATGCCGATAGTCTCGCAACTTGGTTTCTCGGGGCCCTTTCGGCATTCGCCAAGTCTTCAAATTATCTCCTGGACGTTGTTATTGATGACGAGGGCGACACGGCGGATTGGTTAGAGCGCGGGCGGGTGATTGCAGCTGTGACAGGCAGCGAAAGGCTGGTTCCTGGATGCCGGCGCACCGCCCTCGGTTCGCTGCGTTACCGTGCTACGGCAAGCCCGGAGTTTGTAGAACGCCATTTTTCAGGAGGCGTTAGCGCCGAGGCGTTGCGGACTGCACCGGCCCTAACGTTCAACCAGAAAGACAAGCTTCAGGACCGTTGGATTGCCCAGATACTCGGTGAAGAGATTGCTTGTCCGACGCATTTTCTCCCCTCGACACAGGCTTTCATTGACGCAAGCGTCGAAGGCATGGGGTGGGGCATGAACCCGGAGCATCTTGCCCGCCCTCATCTACAGAAGGGAAGGCTGGTGGAGCTAATCCCTAATAAGGCTCTCGACGTCTCACTTTTCTGGCAGGTCAACAAACTTGCTGCAGAACGGTTTGCGACGCTCACCGACCTTGTCATGGCAGCCGCCAAGCAGCACCTCGTCGATTGAACAGAGCTCAACGTTAGGCGCGCATTCCCAGACATAATGCTCGAGAGAGCTTTGCGCGTCCTTGCCTGGGACGATTGCCTCCTCAGGATATTGGTAGGTCAGTTCCTCGAGCGAGAACTGGCAGCGATCGGCGATTTCCATCGTCCGGGCCAATGCGTCCGGGTAACGGGGAAACAGCCGCTGCATCTCCTCGGGCGGCTTGAGGAATCTATCCGCATGACCGGCGGCCGAACGACCAGATGCGGCTACACGAGTTGTCGAACATGGCCACACACTTCAAGGTGAAGACCGTTGTGACGAATGACGTTCTTTTCCACGAACCGTCTCGCCGTCAGCTGCGGGACGTCGTCACCTGTATTCGCACCAGAACCACGATCGATCACGTCGGTTTCGAGAGGGAGCGGTGCACGACATTGCCGTGGTCGGATGTTCAGTGGCAACAGCACCAATATCAACATTCTGTTGCAATCAAAACATTATGTTGATATCCAATAAGTGTTTGAAGACCTCATCCGGAGGGGGAGTGAATATGAAGTTCTCGATCATGGGCTTCGTGGCCGCGGCCTTCATGGCCAGCGCCGGCATGGCGAAGGCGCAGGAAACGGTACCGCTGACATCGAAGACGCTCGACGCCGTCAAGGTGCGGGGTCAGTTGTCCTGTGGCGTCATCGGCGTTAGCCCGGGATTCTCGTTGCCCGACAGCCAGGGCGTGATGCGCGGCATTGATGCCGATCAGTGCAGAGCGGTCGCCGCGGCCACGCTCGGCGATGCCGAGAAGGTCAAATGGGTCGTGCTTACGCCGCAACAGCGTTTCACTGCACTCCAGTCCGGTGAGGTCGACGTGGTCTATGCGAATGTCACGTGGACGATGACCCGGGAAAGCCAGCTCGGTCTGCAATTCCCCAATATCTATTACTACGATGGCATCGGCTTCATGGTGAAGAAGTCGCTCGGCATCGCCGATGCCTCGGGACTCGATGGCGGCAGCCTCTGCATGCTGACCGGCGGCACGACCGAACTTTCGGTTCAGGAATATTTCTCGCTTCACAAAATGACCTACACGCCCGTCCTTTTCTCGGAAGGCGAGGAGGCTCGCAAGGCGCTGCTCGCCGACCGCTGCGATGCCTACGTCTCGGATGCCTCGGACCTCGCGGCTTCGAAGGCAGCGCGTGGCGAAGCTGGAAACGACCTGCTCATCCTGCCAGAACGCATCACTGCGGAGCCTTTGGGGGGCGTCGTGCGCAAGGGTGACGAGCGCTGGTTCGACATCGTTCGCTGGACGCATTACGCGATGGTGAATGCTGAAGTGCTGGGTATCGACAGCAAGAATCTCGACAAGTCGCTTGCATCGGAAAATCCCGCCGTCCGCCGCTTCCTCGGCCTAGAGGGCGAACTCGGCCAGACCCTCGGCCTGTCGAACGACTTCACCCAGAAGATCATCAAGCAGGTCGGCAATTTCGGTGAGGTCTGGGATCGCAACATCGTGGGCGTCGACCGCGGCATGAACGATGTCTGGACCAAGGGCGGTCTGCAGTACTCCCCGCCATTCCGTTGAAGCCGAATGGGTGGCGCGGCCTTCGCCGTGCCACCGTCTTCTCCCGATCCACCGAAGCTGGCGACATGAAATACGCAAGCCGTGACGTAGTCAGTTCGATCGTCGTCCAAATGCTCCTGATCCTGGCGGTCGGGGGTATTGGTTGGTTCCTAGTCGCGACAACGCTTGGGAACCTCGAGTCCCGAGGGGTGTCGACCGGGTTCGCCTTCCTCTGGCGCATTGTCAGCATGCCGATCGCCAACAGCTGGATCGAGTTCACGCCGGGCGTGCACACTTATGCCCGTGCGCTGCTGATCGGGCTTCTGAACACGCTGACCGTCTCAGCTGCCGTGATCATCGTGTCCACCGCCGTCGGAACCTTCTTTGGCATCGCGCGTCTGTCGCCCAATCTGCTGCTAGCGAAATCCTGCGGTGCCTATGTCGAGGCCGTGCGTAATGTTCCGGTGCTGCTGCAGCTCGTCTTCTGGTACCAGCTGATCCTGCAACTGCCGGCGCCGCGCGCTGCCTTCAAGCTCGCGGACGGGTTCTTCATTTCCAACCGAGGCATACGCTATCCCTCGGTTGGAGACGGGACAGCGGTCGGCATCGCCGGGTTGACGCTTCTGGTCGTCATCATCGCCTTCATCTTCGCAGCAGGGCTGCAGCGCAAGGGCAAGATACGGTTCGGTCGATTGCTGTCCCTTCCCATATTCCTGATCCTCGCCATCTGCCTGCCGGTCGCCGCGGTCTTGCTGTCAGGGCAAGTCACCGTGCCCGATGTGCCGGTCCTGAAAGGACTCAATTTCCGGGGCGGCGCAACATTGACGCCGGAATTGTCGGCGCTGGTGATCGGCCTCTCGGTCTATACCTCCGCCTTCGTCGCCGAGATCGTTCGGGCTGGCATTCTCGGCGTTCCCTCCGGCCAGCGCGAGGCTGCAATGGCGCTCGGCCTTGGCCCGATCGTCACGCTGCGCAAGGTCATCATGCCGCAGGCGCTCAGGATTATCATTCCGCCGCTGAGCAGCGAATATCTCGGCGTGATCAAGAACAGCTCGCTTGCCGTGGCGGTTGGCTATCCCGATCTTTTCGCCATCGTGAATTCGATGATCAGCGATACCGGGCAGGCGGTGGAAGGGGTCACCATCATCATCCTGGCCTTCCTGACGATCAGCCTCGCCGTCAGCGCGCTGATGAACTGGTATAACCGCTCCGTCGCCCTGGTGACTCGATGAGCCATTTTATCGTGACCGTCGAGAAGTCCGCTCTACCAAGGCCAGTAGATCCGTCCGACCGCGGCGTTGCCGGCTGGCTGAGACGGCACCTTTTCAGTTCCTGGCTATCGACAGCGATTACCTTGATTATGCTCTTGGTGCTGGGCAAGCTTGCGTGGTTGTTCCTGGACTGGGCCGTGTTCCGTGCGGTCTGGTCGGCGCCGTCTCTTGATACGCAGGCCTGCCGCTCCGCCGATGCCGGAGCGTGCTGGGCGTTGATCCGTGAGAAGTACCGGTTCATCCTGTTCGGCCTCTATCCGCATGCCGAACAATGGCGGCCGGCGCTGAGCGTTCTGATTTTCATCTCGCTTTATCCACTCTCCGCCGACCGTCGACTGTGGGGATGGACGCTTGTCATGCTCTGGGTCGCCGGTTTGGCGACCGTCTTCGTCCTGATGTATGGCGGGGTCATGGGCCTTGCCTATGTCCCCGAGGATCAATGGGGCGGGCTACCGGTCACACTCATGCTCGCGACCTTCGGCATCGCGCTCGCATTGCCCCTTGCGGTCGTCGTGGCGCTGGGGCGCTCCTCGGCCAATCCGACCGTCAGGACGATGTGCGTCATTTATGTCGAGCTGATCCGCGGCATACCACTAATCAGCGTGCTGTTCATGGCCAGCGTCATGTTTCCGCTTTTCCTTCCCGACGGGATGAACTTCTCCAAGCTGTTGCGCGCCCAACTCGGCATCGTCCTCTTCATGGGCGCCTATCTGTCGGAGACGATCCGCGGCGGATTGCAGGCCGTGCCAGCGGGACAATCCGAGGCCGCCCAATCGCTCGGTCTGGGATACTGGAAGACGATGTATTTCGTCGTCATGCCGCAGGCGCTCACGCTCGTCCTGCCGCCGATCATCAGCCTCTGCATCGGCCTGTTCAAGAGCACGTCGCTCGTTATGATCATTGGCATCTTCGATCTCCTCAATGCGGGCAAGCGCGCAATCGCCGAACCCGCATGGCAAGGCTTCGGCGCCGAGGCCTATATTTTCGTGGGCGCCATCTATTTCGCTTTCTGCTTCTCGATGGCGCGCTTCGGCTCCGGGCTGGAAAAGCGGCTTCGTCGGGACAGATAAGAGCATTTGGCATGGATGAAACGACAATGCTTGATATTGACGCGGTGAGGTCGACTTTCCCCTACCTCCGCCAGCGGGTCTACCTCAACACCGCTGCGACCGGCATCATGCCCCTTAATATCGGCGAGGCTGTCGGGCGCAAGCTCGACGGCATGTTCAGCCGTGGCTACGACGCCGCCGAGGAATGGCAGAGCGTGGCTGGTAGCGTGAAAGCGAAACTCGCGCGGCTCATGGGAGTGGAAAGCCAGGATATCGGCTTCGCGTCGAGCACTTCAGAAGTCCTGAACCTCGTCGCATGGTCCGTGCCTGTCCGCGCCAACGATCAGGTCGTCGTCTGCCAGGACGAATTTCCCACGGTGCTCGCCGTGGCCAATACGCTAAGCGGGCGCGGCGCCGAACTCGTGACCGTCGCGGTGGATTCGGAGACCAATCGGACAGCGGCGCTGGCCACCTCGATCAAGCGTGGCGGCGTCGTGCTCGTGTCACATGTCCATTGGGAAACCGGAACCGAAGTCGATCTGCAGGTCCTCTTCGAGGTCTGCCAGGCCAAGAGGGCGTTTCTCGTGGTGGACGGGATTCACGGCCTCGGCGCCGTGCCTGTATCGGCGCGGTTTGCAGATGTTTACGCGGCATCGACATTCAAATGGCTACTCTCCGGCTTTGGCCTAGCGATCTCGGTCACCAGCCTGCGATTCAGGCAATCGCTGGAGCCGGTATTTCGGGGATACTCGAACCCCGCACCGTCTAGGGAACTGCAATACAGCCATTCCAACTATCCCGGGCTCACCACGCTCGATTTCGGACTGGCCTATCTTGAGGGTTTAGGCTGGGACAACATCTTCCGCCGCAATCGATCGCTCTGCAGGCGGCTGGCCGATGGACTAGCAGCACTCGGCGTTCCGCTCGTGAGCCCGGCCGGATCGGCTCCGATCGTGAGCTTTCGTTCCGGGGATGCCGGTCGTCTGGTCGAGGCAATGAATGCGGAGGGCGTGAGCGTGGCCGCCCGAGGCACCAATGTCCGGGCATCCCCGCACTTCTATAATGACGAAGCCGATATCGACGCGTTCATCGATCGTCTCAAAAAATTGGAAAGGAATTGAATTCATGTCCGTCGCAGCACGACTTGCTGAACTCGGGATCACGCTGCCGGATGAATTCGGAGCACTGGCATCCTACGTTCCGTCCCGTCGCTCCGGAAACCTGGTTTTCATTGCCGGGCAGGGGCCGATTGCCGGCGGCAAAGCGGTGATGCGCGGCAAGCTTGGCCGGGAATTCACTGTCGCGGAGGGTATGGAAGCGGCGCGAATGTCCATTGTCAATGGGCTCGCAGTTATCAATCGCGAGATCGGCGATCTCGACAGGGTCACGCAGATCGTAAAACTCAATGGCTATGTCAATTCCACCGACGATTTCGAGGACCAACACCTGGTCATCAATGGTGCGTCGGAATTGCTGGTCGAGATCTTCGGCGAGACCGGTCGGCATGCCCGTGCCGCGGTCGGTACGAATACGCTTCCCTTCGGCGTTCCCGTCGAAATCGAGATGGTGGTAGAAGTAAAGCTGTGACCGTGCCGCGTGCCCACTGAATTGCCGTCGCACGCAGTCAAGAGCTTGCTAGACAGATTTGTGACTTATCGCGGAGAAGATCGAATTCAATGGCAGTTGAACGTATGCGGCCTTCTACCGACGCTGAACGCAGACTCGTGATCGATGCGCTGGCAAGTGTCGTCGCCGGTCTTGCCAAATGTTTCGGGCCAAATACCGAGATCGTACTGCATGATCTCGCCAAGCCCGAGGAGTCCATTGTCGCTATCGCCAATGGCAAGCTGAGCGGCCGGACCGTCGGCAGTTCCATCATCAGCGGCCCCTTCGGCGATGTGGGCCTGAAGAAGCTGATCGCCGGCGATATGAATGAAGTCAATGAACCTCGGACGATCGTCGATGGTTACAAGACCAGGACGCGGACTGGGCTGGAACTCGAATCCACGAGCATCCTTTTGAGAGACAACGAAGGCACGGCCTATGCTGCCATCTGCGTGAATGCAGATCGAAGTAAGATGCGAGAACTCAAAGCGTTGATTCTGGAACTCGCCAACGAACAGCAGCAGGCGGATGATCCTGGCGAGGGCGGCGCGCTTTCGGTCGAGGAGATCGTTACCGAGATCATCGACACCAGCATCAAGGCCACGGGCAAGACCGTCGGCCAGATGCAGAAGGAAGACAAGATGGAAGCGGTCCGCAACATGAGCCTTCGCGGCCTGTTCATGATCCGCTCCAGCGTCGACGTCGCCGCCGCCAGCCTCGGGATTTCGAGGTTCACTGTCTATAGCTATCTCGAGCAGATCAAGTCCGCCTCCAAATAGGTCGAGGCGAGCGTTGGCTCACGCTGAACGTAATCTACCGAAACGGCCCCAGATCGTTGCGGCCGCCCACGACAACGATTTTGCGGAGTGTGCCGTCGGCCTCCGGGCTCCATCTCAGTGCCCTTGCCCGGGGAATGCCGGCGGACCAGATCGCCGAAGTGCCCGCCGTCAGCCGATCACGGCGTCACAGCCCAGATATTGTCTCTGTGAGCCGTGAGCGCAATCCCGCGAGCCGGGCCAATGCTGGGTATGGCGCTCCTCCACGGCCCGCATCGCAGAAGGGGTGCCATCAACCAAATAACCTGAGAGCCTGATCTGCGCGGGAACAACACGCGCTTACGACCGCATTCACGTAGCGCCTTCGCGCCCGTTTCTCGCAGAAGGGTCGCGGAGGCCGGTTTTCACATGGCTAGTAGCGCTCATCCAACTTGCTCGACCGTCTTCGAACCTCACGCCTTGACAGGAATCGACCCTGCGAAGCACAGTCCCCGACCAGCGAGTCACTTCAAGGCGATGAACGTCGCAGGGTCGAGCTGGGAAATCCGAACGGCAACTTGTGTGATCGCAGCGTCCCCGACCAATTGCTGGATTTCCCTGGCAAGATCCATGAGTTTCTGACGCGTCCGTTCTGCTTTCGGCAGGAGGAAAAGCTCGAGGTTCACCGCCGGAAGGTTTGCCATCGCGTAGACTGGAATGACAGCAAACTGGCAGGCGTCGATGTTGACGTCCAGCCTTTCGCATAACAATTTGCTCAGCGGCACCAGAGCGGCCTCAATCTTCAGATGAGACTGCTCTGGCAGTGATCGATCCACGTAAATCTTCATATTTGGCATCTCGGCCGCCTCACGGTGGGTTAAGGACAAAATCGAATGGCGAACGCCAGACGGTTTCACCGCCGAGCACACGCTCATACGGCGCGATCAACTTGGCTTTGACACCGAAGACGGCGTCGGATGAAAGATAGTTATCGTCGCCGACGAACGTATGGGTTACCAGTTTCTGGAAGCCGGCGGCCGCGACGATGTAGTGCATATGTGCAGGCCGATAGGGATGCCGGCCAAGATGCTTCAGCATCTGGCCCACAGGCCCATCTGCGGGAATGGGGTATGAGACGGGCTTGATTCCGACGAAGCTGTAGCGTCCGTCGGAGCCGGTCACGAAGGTTCCGCGGTTGTTCCATTTAGGCTGGATGTCAGGTTGCTGCACATCGTAAAAGCCTTCGGCATTGTCTGACCAAACATCGATGATTGCACCCTCGATCGGATGTCCGTCCAGATCGACCACAGTGCCTTCGAAGACACAGCTCTCGCCCTTCCCGTCAAGCGTGATGCGATCGCCCATCGCAAGACGGGGAGCCCCGGCGACATGGAACGGTCCAAGCACGGTGTTTTCCGTTGCGCCCGGTTGCCTGCGGTTGTTGATCGCATCCACCAACATGGATACGCCTAGCGTGTCGGATAGCAGGATAAATTCCTGCCGTTCTTGCGAACAAATCTTGCCGGTCTCCGTCAGAAACCGAATTGCGGTTTCCCATTCCTGTTGCGAAACCTTCGCTTCCTTGATGAAGGCATGCAGATGCTTCACAAGCAAGGTCATGACCTCCCTCACGCGAGGATCAATGTCGGAGGCCATGCGCCCGTTTACCGCCTCGACGGAGGCTCCTTCGGTGAAATAATTTGTCATACCTGTTCCTTTCGAGTGAGAATTGGCTTGCCTTCATCCCGAAGCCTACCTGCTAAAAAGGCGCGGACCTGGTTCCTGATGTGGATCACTCTGGCCTCCGGGTTCACGACGAAGCCGGCCTCGCCCCTTCCCATGCCATCTGAAGCATCTCTCGGATTGCCGTAGCTTCCAGAGGCCGGGGGTTCCAGTAAGGGTTTCGCATGGCAATATCTGTGGCTTTGTCCAGATCCTCGGCGGCCAGTCCGAAATCTTGGAGCCTGGTCGGGGCGCCTATGCCGAGCGCGAAATCGTAAAGCCCTGTCGAGGCACGATCAGTCCCCATAAAGGCGGCAACAGGTGCAAGCAGGTGCGGCACCGCCGCCTCTGTATACGCTACTGTATGAGGAAGAAGGATGGCATGCGTTTCCGAATGCGGCAGGTCGAAGCTGCCGCCCAGTGTGTGGCAGATTTTGTGATGCAGTGCCATTCCGACAGCACCTAAAACGACGCCACACAGCCAGGAGCCGTAAAGCGCGTCGGTGCGGGCCGTTGGATCGTGGGGGGCGCCGATAATGGCAGGCAGTGCCTTGTGCAGTGCTGCGACGCCCTCCATCGCCATCATTGAGGACACCGGGTTGCGATCCTGGGCGTACAGCCCTTCCACGGCATGGGCCATGGCGTTGAGGCCGCTGCTAACTGTCATTTTGACAGGCAGGTTGTAAGTCAGTTCCGGATCGTAGATCACTGTTTCGGGCAGAATTGATGCATCACGCACAGTGGTCTTGATGCCGTTTTCTGTCTGCCCGAGGATCGGGGTCACTTCCGATCCGGCATAGGTTGTGGCGATGACTAACTGGGGCGTATCAGTCCGGTAGGCGATGGCCTTGCCCAGCCCGATCGTTGAACCTCCGCCCAAGGAAATGACGCAGTCCGCACCGGCGTCAGCAAAGACCCGAAGCGCTTCGATCGTCACGTCGACGGGCGTGTGCATCATGGCACCGCTGAAGACCCCCACACAGACGGATCCCAACTGTTCGACAAGCCTTTGCGCGTCCTTTTCCTGGAACGGTGTCGACAGGACAAGGGCCTTATGCCGACCAAGGCCACGCAATTCTTCGGCCACCTGAGAGATCGCCCCCACACCGAACACGATGCGAGGAATAGTGCCTTTGTAGATAAACGGCTCGCGCATGGTCTTCTCCTCCTGGATGCAAACGGTGCAACTGTCGTCGCTGCCGGGTCAGCCCATGCGCTCGGAGGCATAGCTTCCCGGGCTCGGCGGGAAGACGACGGTGCGATTTCCATTGATAAAGGTCCGATGGTGGATGTGAGCGTGGATGGCGCGGGCGAGCACCTGTGCCTCCACGTCACGACCCAGGGAGACATAGTCTTCGGCCGACTGCGCATGCGTGATGCGTACGATGTCCTGCTCGATGATCGGCCCTTCGTCTAGATCGGCAGTGACGTAATGTGCCGTCGCGCCGATGAGCTTCACGCCGCGCGTATAGGCCTGCTTGTAGGGATTGGCGCCCTTGAAGCTCGGCAGAAAGGAATGATGGATATTGATGATCCGCCCGGACATTTTCTGGCACATCTCGTCGGAGAGTATCTGCATGTAACGGGCGAGTACGATCAGCTCAGTGCCGGTGCTCTCGGCCAGCGCCATGATGCGTCCCTCCGCCTCCGCCTTGTTGGCCTTGGTCACTGGAATGTGGTGGAAGGGGATGTCGTGATTGACCACCAGCTTCTGGTAATCGAAATGGTTTGACACCACGCCAACGATGTCGATCGGCAGCGCACCGATCTTCCAGCGATACAGCAGGTCGTTGAGGCAATGGCCGAAACGCGACACCATGAGAAGCACTTTCATGCGCTCCTGCGCATCGAAAATATCCCATTCCATGCCGAATTTGTCCGCTACCGTCATGAAGCCTTCCGACAGCTCGGGCCGCAACACGCCTTCTTCGGAGATGAAGCTGACGCGCATGAAGAACTTGCCGGTGTCCCGGTCATCGAACTGCGAGCTGTCGACGATGTTGCAACCCTTGGCCGCGAGGAAGCCGGAAATCGCCGCGACAACGCCACGTGTGGTTTGGCAGGAACCCGTCAAGACATAGTTCTTCATTCTATCCCCGTATCTGTTAGGGCTCTTCAATAGATACTCATCGGGCTTTCCCGACAAATGCTTCAGCCCGCTGAGCTCATGGAAGGCCATCGTGCCTAGTCTGCCGTCCGCGCCGGTTATTGGGCGGAAAGACCGATATACCGGTCGAGTTCGGTGCGATTGGCGGCCAGTTTTGCCGCCTGTTCCTCAAAGACGATCTTGCCTTGGTCGAGCGCAATGACGCGCTCTGCAAACTTGAGTGCCAGGCCGACATGCTGTTCCACCAGAACGATCGTGTGGCCCTGATCGGCCAGCTTGTGGAACACTTCCATAAGCATTTCGCAGATAACCGGTGCCAGCCCCTCCAGCGGCTCATCCAGCAAAATGATTTCCGGCTTTCCCAGAAGAGCACGGGCAATCGACAGCATTTGCTGTTCGCCTCCGGAAAGCTGGCGCCCGCCGTTGGAACGACGCTCCTTCAGCCGAGGAAACAGATCGTAAGCCTCTTCCAGAGTCGATCCATTCCGAAGTCCCGCAACCAGGTTCTCCTCGACCGTCAACGATCCGAAAATGTCGCGGGTCTGCGGCACGATGCCAATCCCCAGTCTCGCCCTCTGATGCGAGGCGAGCGTATCGATCGCCGCCCCCCTGAGTTTGATGCTTCCGGCGTGTTGCCGTGTCTGGCCCATGATCGTGGAGAGCAAGGTGGTTTTACCGACGCCGTTTCTCCCAACGATCGCCAGCCGCTCGCCTTTTGGAACGCGGATCGAAACATTGCGGATGATATGGGTATCGCCATAGCCGGCCACGACACCGTCCAGTTCGAGGAGAACGTCAGACATGGCCCGCTCCCAGGTAGAGTTCGCGAACCTGCTTGTTGGCGACAACCTCGTCGGGCGTGCCCTCCATCAGGATCGCGCCATTCACCAGCACGATGATACGGTCTGCGACCTCGAACACCAACTGCATGTCATGCTCGATGATGAGAACCGACAGATCCTGGGGAAGCCGCTTGATGGCCTCCACGATGAAATGGCTTTCGGTAGAGGGTACCCCTGCCGCCGGTTCATCGAGAATGAGAACCTTCGGCTTCACCGCCAGCGTCAGCGCCAATTCCACCAGCCGCTGCTGCCCATAAGCCAGTCCACGCACCGGCTTGTCGGCCAGCGACAGGATATTGAGATCCTGCATCAACCGGGCGATCTCAGCCTCGATATCGCTCCACCCGTCCGCCCGACGAAAGAACTGATGCGTGCGGCCTTCCCGCTCCAGTATCGGCAGCCGCAGATTTTCGCGAACGGTCAGGTCGCGAAACAGGTTGGTTATCTGGAAGGTTTTCGCGACGCCTGCCCTCACCCGTGCCGATTCGCTCAGGGATCCTATATCCTGACCGTTCAGCACGATCTTGCCCGATGTCGGCTTCAGGACACCGGTCAGGAGATTTGCGAAAGTCGTCTTGCCGGCACCATTTGGCCCGATCAGTGCGGTGCGCGAGCCTCGCGGCAACGTGAGGGTCAGGTCCCGGGCGACCTGCAGGCCTCCGAAATTTTTAGAAAGTCCAACAATGGAAAGCCCGTCGTTCATGACGTCCTCCTGAGCAATCGCGCCAAGCGACCTGGGAGAGCAACAAGACCCTTTGGGAGCACGAACACCACGATGAGAAGCATGAAGCCGATCACGAAGAGCCAGTTCAAGGGATCGATGCTTGCCGCGACATGATGGACCACCATGAAGATCAATGTCCCGACCAGCGCGCCATACAGCCGCCCGGCTCCTCCCAGGATCAGCATCACCATAACGTCGGCAGACAAGGAGAAATTGAACACTTCGATGCCAACCAGGCCTGTCACCTGGGCCGCAAGGGCGCCGGCAATTCCGGCAATAGCGCCAGCGATAACGTAGACCGTCACCTTTCGGCGATAGACCGGCGTACCGATTGCGCGCATCCGGCTGGCGCTGCCTTCAATTCCTCTAAGAGCGAGCCCAAACGGGGAGCCGATCAGAACCTGACAGAGCAGTAAAACGGCCGCAAGAATGGACACGCTGTAGATGAAGGCGACCTGTCCAACAAAATCGAATTCGTACAGCCCCAGCAGCGGTCCAACCGTGATGCCGGCCAGGCCGTCGGCGCCGCCCGTTAGCCAACGTGCCTGGGATGCGGTCTCCTGAAGAACCAGGGTCACGGCTATCGAAATCATCAACAGAGTTATGCCGTGGGTGCGAAGCAGGACAAGCCCCGAAATCCACGCCATCACTGCGCCCGCCACGGCACCGACCAGGAGCCCGAGCAGCGGGTCGGGCGACAGGTGAAGCGAAATTAGTCCCGCGGCATAGGCGCCGCATCCATACATGGCCGCGTGACCAAGTGTTGCTATTCCCGCCTGCCCGAGAATGAGGTCGAATGACACGACGAAGATCATCATGATGACGATCCGGGTTAGAAACGACAGGTCGTACGGGAATATCAGAAAGGCAAGGCTCGCACCGACCACGACGGAAATGGACGGGATGAGGAAGCTCAGGGCGGTCGGCGCGCGCCTCGGCGACGTCGAAAGGACGGGGTCCATCATTGCGCTTTCCCCATCAGACCGTTGGGCCGAAGCGCGAGCAACACCACAATCGCCACGAAAAAGAAGATGGTACCAATGCCCGGCAATAGATAGCGACCAGCAGTATCGAGAATACCAAGGCTAATCGAAGCAAGGAAGGAGCCGGAAATGCTGCCAAGTCCACCCACAGACACAACAATCAGGAACAGCACCATATAACGAAGCGGATAGTAGGCCTCGATCGGAAGCAGTTCCGCACCGAGTATACCTCCTACCGCCGCGAGACCGGCGCCCATGGCGAATGCAACGAGATAGACGAGCGGCGTGTTGATGCCGAGCGAGGCGGCCGCAATCCTGTTGTCGACAGCTGCGCGCAAGTAGATGCCGAACCTTGTTTTTTCCATCAGCAACCAGAGACCGGCCAGCACAAGCAAACCGGAAATGATAACGACCAACCGGTGGAACGGTAGCGTCCTAAACCCGAGATCGATCGGTGTCGTGAAAATCGCCGGGGCGCCAAGCGGCAGGATCGTGGAGCCCAGGAACAGATTGACGGTTGCGATCATGATGAAGACGATTCCAATGGTCGCCAACACCTGGCCCAGCTCGTTGAAGCCATAGATGTGGCGATAGAGCAGCCGCTCGAGAAGCACGGAAACGAGGACAACCGCAAGAACGGCGACGAGGAACGCCGGAATGAACGCTACGTCCAGACGTGTGGTGAGCAGATGAACGGCTGCGCCGCCAAGCAGGGCAAACCCGCCGTGCGCGAGGTTGATAATGCGCATGAGCCCCATCGTGATCGAAAGCCCGACGGAAATCATGAACAATATCATCCCGTAGGCGACGCCATCGACGACGATACTTAGAATGAGGGACATTCTCTAACCTGAGATTTGCGAGGTCGGGCGTTGCGTGGCGGAAAACTCCCGCCGCGCTCACCGTGGATCAGGGATTGAAGCCGAGGTCCGGTACGTTCGGGACAGTCGCGAACTCCCGATTGACCAGTTTGCCGTCCGCGCCTTTTTCAACACGCCGAAGATAGACATTCTGCACCACCGTCCGTGAGACCGGATCCATCTTCACCGGCCCGCGTGGGCTTTCCCATTCCATGCCCTTGGCCGCCTCGATGGCTTTTGTGCCGTCAGACCCTGCAGCCTTGATCATCCGGTAGATCAACTCCACGCCGTCATAGGCGCCGATTGATGCCATGTTGGCGCGCGAGCCCGGATGAAGTTCCTGCAGTTTTGCGACAAAGCTTTTGTTCAGCGCAGAATCGTGGACATCGGAATAGTGGTATGCGGTCACCAGGCCGATAGCTTGGTCTCCAAGCGCATCAAGTGTGGTCTCGTCGGTCTCGCCACCGCCAAGGAAAGAAACGCCAGCAGCTTTCAGGCCATTTTCACTATAGGCCTTGGTGAAAGCGAACGTCGCTGGGCCCACCGGCAGGAAAGTGAAGACGGTATCGGCACCGGAACTCTTGATACGCTGCATGAATGGCGCGAAATCATTGGTCTGAAGCGGCATTCGGATCTTTTCGAGAACCGCCCCGCCGTCTTTCTCAAAAGAGGCGGAGAAGGCCGTTTCTGCATCAATGCCGGGATTGTAATCCGAAACGGCAGTCACGACTTTCTTGGAGCCATTTTTGGCCGCCCACTCGGCTGCCGGTTGAGCGAGCTGCGTCAACGTAAAACTGGTGCGCAGAAAGAAGTCCGACTGCTTGTTGATCGATGATGTCGCGGCATTGAAAATCACCGCCGGCACCTTTGCCTGCTTTGTCAGGGGAGCGACCGCAACGGCATTGGGGGTGAAGTCAAATCCAGCAAGATACTTCACGCCGTCGCGGACAAGAAGTTCCTGGGCCGCTGCCTTGCTGGCGTCGGCGTTGGGTCCGCCAACATCCTTGTAGATGAACTGAATTTTGTGACCGCCAACCTCGTCTCCGTGCTGCGCGACATAGACATCGATCGCTTCGCGGAATTGCTTGCCCCAGATTGCGTTTGGCCCGGAGAATGTAGCGATAACGCCGACCTTGATTGTCTCGGCCTGAGCGAGCGTGCCGGTCACGAAAAACGCAGCCGATGCGACGAGATACAACGTCGATTTCGAAAATGTCATATTTTTCCCTCCCAACCGGAAAAGCGTCCGGGCGCCTTGACGCTGAAGCGCCACTTCCTCCGCTAGTATTGGTACGGAAACCGTACTAATACGTCAAGTTTTCTCCGCATTCATGGACCGCCTATCCGTGTTGTCCGAGTCGGAAATGCTCCAGTCTAGTCAGGCGTCCTGACAATCACATCGGCGCCTTAGGAAGGTCGCGTCCGGTACTCTTGCAACCAGTCCACTGTTTTGTGTAGTCCTCCAAACGGATAGAAATGCAGACGAACATCGCCATATTCGGCGTTGCTCAAGCCGGTAGCATACTCATTGACCAGAGCGTCTGGCCCCGCGCTCGACAACAACTGAGTGATCGATAGACCGTACTTCTTGAGGACGGATGTGGATGCGGAAACGCCGCAAACCGCTGCAAATTTCAATAGCGTTCTGACGCTTGCCGGGCCAGGAATACCGATGTGGATCGGGACTTCGATACCCAATCGACGCAGTTCACCTATCCAGGCAAGTACGGGTTCCGATGCGAACGCAAACTGAGTGAAAATCGACCACTCGATATTTGCTGCTTCCATGATTAGTCGCTTTTCCAGCAGCGCACTGGTGAGCATGGCAGCGTTCTGGACCGGGTGTCCTTCCGGATGCCCGGCTATCGAGACATTGCTGATCCCATGCTGTTCGAGGATACCGCTACGTAAGATCGTAGCGGTATCCAAGAACGGGCCCTTGGGAGGGTCGGCATCGCCCGCGACTAGGAGCAATCGGCTCACCTGGGCGTCATTGACAAGCGCCGACAGCATTGCCGATAGCATGGATTCCGACCCCAGACGTCTGGCGGCAATGTGAGGCAAGGGTACGTATCCCGCCTGTCGGACCATTTTGGCCGCCCTAATCCGGTCGGCATCGCTTTCCGTTGACAGAAACGGAATCGAGATGATCGTGCCTTTGGGGATCGCGCCAGACATGGCCGCCAGCTGTGCGGTATCTTTTGTCGTCACTTCCACCGAAAAGTCATCCAGTACACCGCTCTGGTCTCGGAGATGTATTGCTTGCGACATAGCCATAAAAACCCATCCCGCCTGCGAGACAGGCGAATTCTCATTGAGCAAGAAGAATGTGAACGTTGCCGAGTAGCAGACCGCAGGGTATCCGTAGCCAGGACAACACCGGTGTTCGCTCTGACGAAAAGGCGCTGAGCGAATACCGGCAATGCTCAGCTGATCGCAGCGCGCTTCATCTTTTGAACGGAACTTGCATAGGGAACGGGCGCCACGACCGCTCTGACCTTGAACTGCTCGTGCCGTTCGACATGCGGCTTCCGGGACCCGCCACGAGGCTCTCCCCAGGTGAGCGTCACTTCCGTCCCGGGAGTCGCGTTTTGGACGTCGAGCATGGCGAGAGACAGCATTTCGCCTTCATTGTTGCTGTAACCGCAATGGCAGGAGCGACCGAAGAGCATGCCATTCCGACCCCGCACTTCATCGAATTGGGGCCAGCCATAATAGGCGACCGGCAGGTCTATAGCCTTGTATCGTGGCCCGTCTCCGAGGGCAGACGCAAAGATTGCCGCAACGTCGTCGCGGTTCCACACCAGCGTGACCTTTTGGCGCCGCTTCTCCACGGGCAGGGCTTCCAGGGCTTCGCGCCCGATGAAGTCATGATCGAACTTGAGAATATGGCCGTAGCCGAGATCCCACGGGGTGACGTAGTAATCTTCGATATTATCCGAGACGAAGCTGCCGCCAAGTTGGGCGTTCGCTTCCCAACCGTTTCCAGATAGCCATTGGCGAAAATCGCGCAGTTCTTCCCCCGTGTAGATACCCGGCAGTGGGTAAGGCATCCAGCCAAATTCGAAGATCGTACTAAAATAGGTCTTCGTCCCGCCCTGCTTCAGCCCATGCGCCTCACCGGCTCTAAGCAGCGCGGCGCGCACCTTTTCCATGTCCTCGTACGGTCCGGACAGCTCTGCTCCCAGATGGCCCGCCATTCCATGCCGCAGAACGAGCACTTCGCATCCGCCGATTTTAACCTTCGCGGTTCTGAAGAACGCAATCTCCGGGGCGCGCCCCTCGACCGCAGCGTTGAAGATCAGGCCGGCATTGGGACCTTCCAACTGGAAACGGTAGAACCAGCGCCTGCCGGTCGGGTTGTAAGGCGTCGGGTCGTCGCGCTCGATCGTCACGTCGTAGGCGCCTTGTTCCGCGTTAAACTGTACCCAGTTCAGGACAGGCATGCCGCTGATTAGCTCGAACTTTTCCTCGGCAAGTCTGTAGACGACGCAGTCGCCGATGACATGGCCGCGTGGCGTGCAAGCGACGAATTGCTTGGCGCGGTCGATCGTAAAATTCGCCAGGCTGTTGATGCCGAGCTTTTCAAGCAGACGAAATGCATCGGGACCTTTGAGCAGCAGTTCCGGCATGTGGTGCGACTGGTCGAACAGGATCGCGGTCTCGCGCCAGGCACGCTGCTCGTCGCGCCAGTTTGTGAATTCCGGCGGAATGAACGCAGCGGTGAGCCCGGTACGTGCCCGGTAATGGGGCGCAAGCGTGTCGTTGTAAAAATACTCGACGAGGTTAGCTTTCTCGTCGACCAAATCCTGTAGTGATCGCGCGCCGTTTGCCTTTACCATTGCTCGGACATCCTCCTCTTATGTTCCGCTCTGCTGAGCGATTTGACTGTACGTCGACGGGTGGCCTATTGAGTCGACTGTTCTTTTGGTGGCGAGAACCATGTGCAGCACAGTGGGTCCCCATTTCGGCCGCAAGAGCCTCGCCTTCAGAAAGCCTCCTCCAAGACGCCTTATTTAGTACGGTATCCTGACCATATTTTGTGAGAGCGGTACATGTCAACCAATTTAAATCGAGGGGCTGGAAAAATACTTGCCGCAGGCTTACTCGTATAAATTGATAGCTTCCGAGGTGGTATAAAATGATTTTACGAAACGCATGGCGCAGGAGCAACATTGGCCGCCGGATGAATGAGGCCGTCAGGATATTCGAGAACAGGATCATCGAAAATCTGAAAGCCAAAGGGCATTCCGAACTTACCGCGGCACACATTAATCTAACCCGAAACCTCGACGAGGACGGGACCAGGCTCACTGAACTCGCGCGACGCGCCTCTCTCACAAAGCAATCGATGAGTGAACTGGTCGATCAGGTGGAACGAACCGGCCTCATTGAAAAACGCCAAGATCCCGCCGACGGCAGGGCAAAGCTCGTATGCTTCACAGACAGCGGCTTCGTTTGGCTGGAGGCCTTTCATCAAAGCCTGGAGGTGGCAGAAGGTGAGATGCGTGATCAGCTCGGGCCGGCAATGGTCGATCTCATGGTGGAAGCACTCGGGAAATATGTAGAGTGTCAAATCAACAAAGAGAGTGATCAAGTCGATTGACATTGGTCCGGTTTCCTTACTATTTTCGCGCCAGCGGATTTGGGAGGTTTTACCGTGACTCACGAAGTTTACGATGTCGCTATCGCGGGTGGCGGTCCATTCGGACTGATGCTGGCCAATGAGCTTGGCCGCCGAGGCGTTTCAACCGTTCTTTTTGACGAGAAATCTTCGACGGCTTTTAATCCGCAGGCCAATGCCACTCAGGCCAGGACCATGGAGCATTTTCGACGCCTGGGATTTGCGGATGAGATCCGTGCACTCGGCATGCCTGAAGATTTTCCAACCGATATCGCATATTTCACGCGATATGCTCGCCATGAATTGGCGCGCTTTCGCCTTCCCTCAGCCAAAGAGGCGCGCGAGAAGATCCTGACAATGACAGGATCCTGGAGCGCGGCCGAATTGCCCCACCGTGTCTCTCAGAAGTTTGTCGAGCGAGTTCTGCGTAAGCACGCCGAAGCTCTGTCTACGGTTTCGGTGAACTACGGGTGGCGGATATCCCGGTTCGAAGACGTTGGTGACGCCGTGACCATGACCGCAAGTCAGGTCGGCTCCGAGAGCACGCGCTCCGTAAGAGCCAAGTATCTTATTGGAGGAGACGGCGCGAAAAGCTTCATACGTCGGACACTTGGCATTCGATATCAGGGCGATGGCGGGGCAGTCAGAGATTTCTTCGGCGGGAAAATGTTTGCCCTCTATCTTCGCTGCCCGCAGTTCTATGAGGTTGTTCCCTTTGCACCCGCCTGGATGAACGTGGCGTTCAATCCTGAGCGCCGGGCGTTTATGGCCGCCGTCGACGGCAAAGGCGAGTTTGCTTTTCACACCCAACTAAAGGAAGGCGAGAGCGAAGACGATATATCCGATGCGCAAGCGCTGAAGATGTTCCAGACGGTGGTCGGGTATCCCGTTGAGGGGGAAATTCTTTCTCGCGGCACCTGGACGGCCGGGTTTGCCCTGGTCGCCGAGAAGTTTCGGGCTGGGCGGATATTCCTCGGCGGTGACGCGGTTCATCTTTTTACGCCAGCCGGTGGCTTGGGGTACAATACGGCGGTGGATGACGCGGTCAATCTAGGTTGGAAACTCGCTTCTGTTGTGAAAGGAAATGCACCGTCATTCCTTCTCGATACCTATGAACTGGAGCGACGCCCGGTGGCCGTCCGAAACACAGGCTTCGCTCGGGCTTTCGCCGAATCCATCGGAAACTACGTCCCGAACCCCGACATCGAGGCGGACTCGGATCTCGGATCGGATTTGCGACGGGAAGCCGGCTCCTATCTGGAGGCACATGGGCGGTCCGAGTTCAACATACCCGGCGTGACGTTCGGCGCTCGCTACGACCATTCGCCGATAATCCTCGCCGAAGGGGAAGGACAAGCTCCGGACCTGCCGGAAGTCTACGTTCCAAATGCCGCGCCGGGGGGCAGAGCGCCCCATGTTTGGTTGAACTCTCAAACGTCATTGTTCGACCGATTTGGGTTTGAATGGACCCTCCTGCGGCTTCGCCCCTCCTCCTCGCCAGGAACCGAGTTCGTTACAGCCGCTAGAATGGCCGGAATGGATATCACCGTCGTCGATATAGAAGAGGATCAACTCAGGGCAATTTATCGCGAGCCGCTTGTGCTCATTCGGCCAGACCAGGTCATCGCTTGGCGCGGAGATGACGGTCGCGACGCCGTTCATATCATCGAGACTGTCGTCGGCCAGATCCCAGCGTAGGATGAAGAGGCGTCACGGCGGCGGTGATTGCGGTTAAGCCACACTAGGTTTTTTGAGTCCGGGTCAAAGTGATCAGTCCACACGCCCTAACAGGCCTTAAACCAGAATGAACCTTCGCCCCGTAGTCCGTTCAGCATTAAGCTATTGATAAATACCTCTGTTGGCGCCGATTTCGGTCAAACAAGTCCGGCGCCTTCACACTTCTAGCGACCTGGATAGCCAAGCCAAAAACCACTCCACCAGCCATGCGGAATTTCAGTTGAAGTTTCGTGAAAATATGCAATCTCTGATCATCAGTTTTGAACTGACCCGATTCGTCTTCGTCGTCTTCGTCGGCTCACAAGAATTATTTCGTTACCTTCGCCGCTTGCGCTCAACCCCTCGTATTATTGGCTCCAGATGCCCGACAAGATTACGATAGACCTCGCCTCGATGTATGGCGAATTCAAGCTCGACAAAATCGTCCGCCGCGATGCCTTTAAACGCGTAATAGAGAAGCTCTATCGCCGACCGGAAGATGACGAAAATCTAGAAAGAAGATCGGGGTATCGCCCGTCGTCTCTCAACGTAATGAAGTCCCGTCGCCATGAGACAATCATGATCAGCGCGCGACGTGGTGATGGGAAAACGACATTCCTGACGGATATTTTGCGGTTCATCGAGAAGAGGCAGGCCGGGGACGCTCCCAATGAGCTGTTTGAATATATTGAAATGGAGGGTGGTCCAGCGTCACTCTATAGCCTTGGCATTGTCGATCCGACTCTAATCGAGACCAAACAGAACATCGTTGTGATGATCATAGAAAAGATCAAGGCAGCGGTCGACCAGGCGAAACGTGCCGACAGGCCTGCGGCGGAAGACCAGTATCGCGAATTCAAGCAGCGGCTCCGTGAACTCGCGGCCGGTTTGACACTCCTCGACGGCATCGGTGATGAATCGCTTCACGGGAAGGAGTGGGTCGATCCGGACTATGTACTTGACAAAGGGCTGGACCGGGCGAGCGCAGCGGCGGCGTTCGAACGCTCGTTTTATCGCTATGTCGGCGAGGCTTGTCGTTTCCTGACCGTAGACGCCTTCGTGCTAGCAGTGGACGATGTCGATACCTCGTTTGAACGCGGCTGGCCGGTGCTCGAGGCGATCCGAAAATATCTTGCGACACCCCGGTTGAAGCTTTTGCTCGCTGGCGACATGAAACTTTACAATCTGCTGGTCCGACAGCAGCAATGGAAGCAGATGACTTCGGACTTTATCAATGCAGAGCGTCAGGTTCCCCGAAATCAGTCCTACAGTGATCAGATTGCACCAATGATTGACGTGCTCCAGGATCAGTATCTTGTAAAAATTGTCCGCCCAGAAAACAGGATCGATCTGCAGCCCCTGACTTACTACGCTGAGCGCGCGTCCATCTCCTTCACAATTGGCAATACGAAAGCCGTCACAGAGCGGATGGTGTCGCGGCGCTACGCGAAACTCCTGCTAGGGCTTGGCGCTCCGGAGGATGTCGCAACGATACAGTCGATCATGCTTCGCTTGCCTATGCGTAGTAGTCTGCAGCTGTATTCGTCAGTATGGCCTCTTTTGTCTAACGGAAGCCGCGACGACCAATCGCAACAATACGAGATAGCGTTGGACACGCTCCGTCATGTCGCATCGACCGGTCTTATGGTACTTGATTTCGACGAAAACGAGTTGCGCAATCCCGATCCTGACCGGATTTTCGGAGTGTTTGCGGGCTGGATGACGAAAAAGGATCTTTGGCGCACGATGGCGCGGTTCTATCCGGAGGGCCTTGAAGAGAGTAGCGATCTTGCCGCGATGTCGGTTGGCGCAACTCTCGTGGACCTGTTTCGTCGCCAGCCAAGGGCGATGATCGATTACTGGCTGAAGGTTTGTACAATCCGCGAAAAGATTGATCGTGGGGACATCACAACGCCTGAGCGACTTAAAGAGCTTCTGGATCATCTCAACATCCGCAGCAAAGAGGAAGCGCTACAGACTGTCAGCCGCCTAGCTGCCTGGGAGGCCGCTGAAGGACAGCAAATCGCCCGGGGAATACGCATCAGCGGTGCTGCTGTGCCAGCCGGCCCGCGCGTTCGGGAAACCGGAGCTGCCTCTTCAGAACTATATGGCGATTTCGATTTTGAAAGCTTCAGGCGAGAATTAGGGGCAAAGAGCGAGAACTCTATCAACCATGCACTTCAGAAATTGCCAGCACCGCTTCGCGGCTTCCATTTGCGACTTGCCCGGTCTGGTTGGGACTACTCCTACAGTGGCAAGGGAGAAGCAGGCTTCGTTCCTGTTTTCGGCAACACTCTGGAAAGCCTGCGCGCGGGATTAAGTGGCCAAGTTGCGTCGATTGCAATGATTCCGGCAAGCCGGATCACAAGCGGTCAGCAGTCCGACAATGGCAGCTATTCCCTGCTTCGGATTCTGGGATTTATCAGTGGCACACTCGGGGTCAGCCGTGGCAGCCTTACGGCCCGCGCACTTCGGCGCCGCCTCGATCAGTTTTTAGTTACTTCGGGGATGCCGCGGAGCTATCCCACCCCCGGCGGGGCGGCGACCAGCACAGCCGGGAGCAATCTCGACGAAGACAGTGAGATCCCAGCTAATCTCGCGGGCGAAAGAGAGGAGCTGGGCGCAGATTACGGGACTTCGAACGACGAAGCTGTCAATGCTTTGATCAAATGGCTTGATGCGCTGAATGCCAATACGCTGTCGCTGGCGCCGATAACGCTGGCGCGCGTATGGACGCGGTTTTCCTATGCGTTCGACTCCATTCGTGATGAACTTCGTCATGCCAAAACGCGTTATCTTGGCGTGCTAATGCATCGCTCTATTATCGCTTTTCTGCACGCGCTGGCGGTCGAGACCTATCGCGCTGAAGGCAACACCATCGGCCCGAAGGTGGCAGATAACCCGGTCCGTTCAAGCGAACCATTTCTGGCTATGCTTCAGGAGCTGGACATCAGAGAAGTCCACGCCAATACCAACAAAGACGAAGACGATGATTCTGACGACGACGAGGAGGTCCGTTTCTTTCGTTGGATTTTTGCCTGCCCCCTCTGGGGCTACTTTCTCGCGAGACACGAGGAGGATCTCACAGGATCCAAAGGCCGCGACGCAGCGGGCGAGATTTTTGATCTTTACCGGCAACAATCACGCGCTTTCACCGGTCTCGAACTCGATTACAGCGTGAGCTTTCGCCAGCCGAATGACGGGCGAACAGCACAGTTCGACGGCTTGTTTTTCCTCCTGAACAGCGTCTATTTGCAAGGGCACAAGGCTGCACGTACAGCCGAGCCGAAGCCGGCTACACGTCGCCCGGTCGTTCGAAGCAGGCTTAATCCGTCCGGCGGTGGCAACGCGGACAAGTCCTGATGGCGGCTCTGATCGATCGGCGTGCCTTCAGCGACAGCCACGGATTAGCAGAACTATGCCGTGGAGTGATTCCATCAATCATCGACACAAAACGCCGGATCTTTATTACGGAACGTCGAACCAATTTCGGTTTTCCGGATCATTTCTACAAGGGCTATCTGGCCGATCGTCTGGATGACGTGGGTGCGGTTGGTGAGCTGCCGTATCACACGCTCACTAGGCTTGCGGAGCGTTATCTGGAGCGTCGGGATGGAAAGATCGTCGTGTGCTTGGACCAGTTTGCCGAATGGCACGAGCTCCTGCCATTCATTTCTCCGCTTGGCGTCCTTATCGCTTTTCTCGTGAACGAAGACCGGCCCGCCAGCAACCCCGCGCTTGACCCACGCGAAGATCTCGAACGCGAGATCGGCGACACGGCTGTCCTGAGTCCGCACGACTTGGCGCTTGACGATCTTATCGAGCGAAAGGGTTTGAACGAACTGCATATGCATCTGAACGGCAGCACCGAACTGGATATCGTCTGGGCCGACGCATGCACCGATCCTGACGGATTCTACGGAGAGCTTTTGGCAGCCTCCCGAAAAAACGAGCTTCCAGTGGCAGAACTTTATGAGCAATTGGAGTTTGGACTGACGCCTTATGATCTCTATAAACGCATGCGTGCTTTAAGACGCGTACGTCACTACATGGCCGATATACTTGGTGCGGCACCAGGCTATGGGCCGCATTTGCGTGGTTCTTCCAGATTGATTGAGGCAATGACAGCCGATCTCAGCGACGGCGGATGGAACTATGAGCGACAGTCATCGCTGTCCGAACATCCGAGTTCAAAGCTTTACGGTCGGCGTCGGTACAGTAGGCTCATCAACGAAGCGGCATGGCTCTATCGTTGCCTGTCGCACCTACGTCATAATCGCTCAGATACGATCATCGGAACGGGTCTTTATTTCAACTTTTTGCTGCTGAACCAGGTGACGCGGCTGGCGGTCCAGCAGCCAGAAGAGTCTGGATTTGACCAGTTCCAGAAATATACCCTGCTCGGAACGCGCGAAAAACTTGAGCGGCATTACGAAGCACGCTTCCGTCAACTCAACGTCACTTCACCTCACACATTGCTGTCACATCTGGAGGGTCGGTTTGCCCCTAAGAGCAGCATTACCGAAACCGAAAATCTCGTCCTTAAGATTATTGAAGACTATCTTGCGTTTCGCGGCTGCGGTCATCGCGGGCACTTGCGCAAGCTGCATGGCAAGGTGCCACCATGCCTTGTTTCACGGCCTTGTGACGGCGATCGTTGCGCAAGACGCGGGCGGCCCGACGCAGAACTTTCCCTGGTTGCGCATTTCATAAAGAGGCCGCCCAATAGTCAGAAAGATAAGTCCAGAGGGTATTTGGACAGCGACCTGCGCGCAGATCTAGACAAACAAGCGCGTCATCTTCGTGAACTAGTCACACGAAGGGACTTGATCAGAACCGTTCTTGTCGGGATTGACGCAGCTTCAAACGAGCTGCACGCGCCGCCGGAACCGTTCGCCCCGGCTTTTCGAATCATGCGACAGGCGGGTGTCGGCAGAGCAACTTTTCATGTAGGCGAAGATTTCCGCCATCTGCTTTCGGGAATTCGCTCTGTCGCGGAAGCTATAGCATATCTTGACCTGCGCGCGGGCGATCGTATCGGTCATGCGATCGCACTGGGCGTCGATCCCAATCTCTGGCGCGCGCGGACCGCTGACCGGATAATGCTCAATCGGCACGACCTTCTGGATGACGCTGTTTTCGCGCAGCAAAACCTGGTTCAGATCCACGGCTTCGGTGAGGATGTCAGGAGGCTGACGGACATGATCACGCGGCTTTCGCACGATATCTACGGCCTGGACGTGAGTCCGGTCGTGCTGTCGCAAGCCTGGCGACTCAGAGATCTTGATATCCGCGAAATCAGGCAGATCGAGCACCGTCTTGCGCAGCGTTTACTGCCTGTCACGGCGGGCAATGTGGTTAGAGAGGCCCGTGTCCTGGCACAGGAAGTGATGGACAAACTCCGTGCTCGGGAGCTCGATCTGGTTGCCGACCGGGTCGAGCATGCCGCATCTGGATACGCTTTCTACAGAAAGCGGCATCTGCTTGACGAGACAAAGAGGCCACTTTGCGAAAGCCTGACGGACTTCTTGTCAATACCCGCGCTCTGTGCCCTTCAGGACATTGTCCTTGCGGAGACAACACGACGGGGCATTGCGCTTGAGGCACTTCCGACGAGCAACATAAGGATCAGCGTCTATCAAACGATGGCTGAACACCACATCTTTAGATGGCTGGGATTAGCGGGACCAGCGCTGAACAACAGACCGACAGTGGTCATCGGAAGTGACGATCCTGGAATTTTCTGCACAAACATCCAGAACGAGTATGCGGTCATTTCGTCGGTTCTACGCTCGGACTTCGGCAAATCAGCCGCAGAAGCTGCAGAGATTTTGGAAACATTGAACAACAATGGGCGGATTCATCGCTTCCGGCCGAACTCGCCCGTATCCAGCTAGATCTTCACACTGAACCATCGGCCAGAGAACTGATACTACCACGCGAGTCGCGAATATTTTTGCTGTCATCAACACCGGCATAGATGATGCCGACGCATCCGGTCCGCTACATTCACAGTTCAGTTGCAAGCGAGGGAGTACACCCTCTCGCTTCTGATCGAAATCAGGCCCCCTTTTGTTTCAAGGAAAGTTGCGCCGCGCGAAACTCGAATTTGAGATAGCCCTCGTGATTTCTACCGGTCATTGCCGCACACCATACCCTCTTGAAGGGATTTGAACCTGCAGGTAACTTCAATCAGAAAGTATTGTCAACGATAACAAAGAGATGCCCTGATCCCGATCGCATCTTGGAAAGGATGACCTAAGCGGAGCAATCTTTGTACCGTATACTTGAACAGAATCAAAACATCGGCTTTGACAAATGGCGGAACGCGTGGGCTGTTAACGGTCACAACTCCCGTCAGATTCCACTTGAAACTGTGAGCGTTGGGGCACGGAAACACGTGCGTAGCCGTATATTTCAGAGGTCGTTGAACGTGTCGATCCACTCCCCTTCGCGCTGGCGCTCATAGTAGCACTACATACTCTGCACGGCTCGAAGAGCTTCGGCCGCCAGTTCCAGATCGCCTAGCATGGTGGCGAAGGGAACCCCGTGCAGAACTACCCTGAGAAGATTACGTGAGACAACTCGGCGCCAAACGAACCGTGGCTCAATGAAAGAGGGGTTTCACACTCTGCGTTGGTGCTAACGGGAGGCTATACGCGGTCACAATCTTGCAGTGGCTGTGGGTATCGCTGACCTGCTATTGGAAATTGCATAAAAGCGCTTCAACTTTCGCTCGAATCAATGTCGAGTAGTACGACGGCTTTTAGGATTGGACAACGGTTGTCGAGGTGAGGAAATGTTGCCAATATTTTTGCTTTCCGGACCGATTTCCGTTGGAAAATCCGCGCTGGTTAAAGAGTTCGAACTGCGATTTGGCGCCATGAAGGTCTCGACACGACAGCTCCTATTAAGACAGGAACCGGGTGGTGAGAGGGACGCGTTGATCAAGCTTGGCCTGGAACTCGATGAGACGACAGCAGGTAAATGGGTTTTAGACAATTTCCTAACTCTAGCCGGGAAAGATCTGGATACGGAAATTTGGCTTATTGACGCTGTTCGAACAAAAGACCAGATCCGGCATATTCGTGAGCGGTTTGGGGACAGAGTTGTTCACGTCCATCTTTCCGCTCCGATAGGGGTGCTTCGGCAACGATATTTGGATCGGCCACCTGAACTACAAGAATTTGCAAACTACGATGAAGCCAAACAACATGGGACAGAAAAGAACATAGAGGATCTGGCATCAATAGCAGATCGCAAACTGGACGCAAATATAAATGGGCCAGCCTCACTTCTGGCGCTTGCTGCCGGTGGACTGAACCTGTTTCCACAGCGCGATGAAAGACTTGTTGATGTGCTCGTCGGTGCTCAATATGGCAGCGAAGGTAAGGGGAACATCTGTGCTCATATAGCGAAGGAATACCAAGTGCTTGTGCGGGTTGGTGGACCGAACGCCGGACACAAAGTGGCGCACCCAAAGTACGACTACATTCAGCTCCCATCGGGAACGCAGTCTAACCCCGAAGCTAAAATTTTAATCGGGGCTGGTGCCACTCTATCTGTCAAACAGGTCCTCAAAGAGATCGCAGATCTTGGTTTGACGGGTGACCGTCTCTCAATTGATCCTCAGGCGATTATTATTGAAGACAATGACGTCGCCGTCGAGATGGGAAGCCTGGAAGTTATCGGGTCCACAAAAAAGGGCGTCGGAGTAGCTACCGCACGGAAGATTCTGGGTCGCGGAGACCATATTCATTTTGAGGCGCCCGTTCGTCTGGCAAAACACATTCCAGAATTCAGAGACTTTCTTCGGTGCACCAAGGTTGAGCTCGAAAAAGCATACGCTCGGGGCGATCGTGTCCTCCTCGAGGGCACACAAGGTACGGATCTCAGCATTCATCATGGTGAGTACCCCTACGTCACTTCCAGGGAGACGACAGCATCAGGTTGCCTTGCCGATGCCGGAATTCCTCCAACTAGGGTGCGTCGCGTCATCATGGTGATGAGGACCTATCCGATCCGGGTCGGCGGCACCTCAGGCCCTATGATGAAACAGATAGACTTCCAAACAATCGCAGACCGCAGCGGGATGCCCGTCTCGGCGCTCGAGCGCATAGAAAAGGGGACGGTGTCGGGCAAGATACGGCGTATAGGTGAATTTGATTGGGAGCAAGCTCGGCGGTCTGCCGTCCTCAACGGAGCAACGGACATCGCACTGACTTTTGCAGACTATATAGATGCGTCGAACAAAGACGCTGTGGAATTCGATATGCTAAGTGTTCGAACGAAAGCATTCGTGGCGGAGGTTGAGCGCGTTGCAAACACGAGGGTCTCGTGGATCACAAAGGATTTCGGGCCGGATGCCATCGTTATCGATCGGCGTAAAGGGACAGTGTGACCATGGATGTAGATTTTCTCGTGCAGACTTATCCGCGACTTTACCATATGGCCGAGGACGGTTCTTTCCCCTCAATCCAGCAACAAGGCCTTCTGAGCGCAACCGCGCTTCTAGACCTCTATGGAATCAACGGCACGCATCGCGAGGCAATCGAGGGGCAGCGCCGTCCCGAAAGCGTTGTTATTTCAAAGGCAGGATTGCCTGATGCTGTCATTCGTGACAACAAGCCGATGAGCGACAGCGCACTTATAAAGTGCCTTCTCGATGGTGTTTTGCCCGAACAATGGTATAGAACGCTCAACCGGAAAACTTTCTTTTGGTTGCACAAAAAGCGCCTCTGGAAGTTGCTAGGCGCGGATGCATATCGAGATTATCCGCAAACCATTCTTACAATTGATACCGCATCGCTCGTCGCCTCGCATCACGATAGGATATTGCTTAGTCCAATAAACAGTGGCTCGACCATCATGAAGCCGCAGCCGCGTGGCTTGGCGACTTTTGTGCCGATCAAAGACTATCCTTTTCACGAGCGCAGGAAAACGCGACCGGTCCACAATGCACTAGTTGAACTCACGGTCGACTATGGCGTTCACGACATCATGGACCATCTCGTCGCGGCGCATCAGTTTTCAAACCAGCAATTGGTTGAACTATGGCGGCGTCCGGGCGCGACCGCTGATGACGGTCCGCACGAATAGCCACGAAATTGAGCCTCAGCTGCGCGCTGATTGCGGGCGCTCCCCTCCCAACATCAAATAGAGCGTCTCGGCTGCAGCTCGCACGCAAATGGAGTAATCTATGGGTCGATTGCCTGAACCTCATCCATTGGACTACGATTGGCGCTACAGCGAGGCGAGCGTTCAAGCATTCGCGGAATTACTGCCAGTCAGCCAAGGGATTCTTGCTGTAGGCGCTCCGTCTCTCGCAAGACATCTTGAGCGCGCTGGCCGGGAAGTTTGTCTGGTAGATCGCCAGCCGTTCCAATGTGTCGATAATCATCGCGTCGCCGATATTGACGCTCCCACACCCGTTGAGAAAGGTTTCCAAACGGCGGTTATTGACCCTCCATGGTATCCGGCAGACGTTCGCACCTGGACAGCATGGGCTGGTAACTGTGTTGGGATAGACGGCTCTTTGTTTGTGACGGTATGGCCCTCGGGAACGAGGCCGGGAGATCGGGATGAATATGAACAACTGCTGACGTGGATGGCGGCTTGGTCAGAGGTAAGCGAATATGGCTTGAAACCGACGTATGAGGTGCCATCCTTCGAGGTTGCGGCGTCCCATTCCGCCTTCGGCGGAGGCTTGTCAACGAGCCCTAGGATGGGCCGCCTGCTTCATCTGAAGGTTAACGTGCCCTGCGCGGTGCCAGCGTCGCGGCCGAAACCGGTTTTGTGGCACAGGTTCGTGTTTAACGAGTATCAGATTGCAGTTCGCCCAGCGCACGAAGGAAATGCACAGCCGCCGCATTTTGCACGGTTGCCGAATGTTGAGGGTTGGAATTGGCCTTTCGTAAGTCGTCGAGCTCCGGGACGCGACTTAATCGACGTTTGGAGCTCGCAAAACGAAATCGCCGTATCAGCGACAACAGGTGCGTTGGTTGACGCTCTACGTACCCTCGCTACTCTGAACGACCAGCGATCCTTTGAACGCACTCTGTCCAATTTCCCTCAACTGTTGGAGTGGCGTCTGCCGCGCCCGCCCTACTGGAGAACGTTTGAATGGCAGCACCAGCAATAGCGTTGCGCTTCCGAGACACGACAGTCGGGATCGATACTATCCGCTCTCACGCTAGCATCCTAGAAGCAGAAGGCGCTGTTTGGTGGGGTTGGTGGAAAAAAGATTTTGAGAACAATCATGCCGACTTTCTCAAGAGCGCAAAACGGCAGCTTGATGTGCTCATCATCGACAGGTCAACACGTCGGATGTACCGTGCAACCGCAATTGACAGGCTTGTAGGGTCCGATCAGCTTCCGGAGCTATCGCTCGTCCCTAATTACTACCGGCAGTCCGCACATCAAATCTATGGCTGGTTTAAGCTCATCTCACTCGAGAAGGCCGAGACCTATGATGATTCTATTGGTAGCAAGTTCGGCGACGGAACTTTTATCGTCGTGGACGAGAGCTTGTCGGTCCGGCCCTCTGCCCCAGTTGCTGGCCCTAAGTCTGAAAGATCGAGTATTCTGCATCTCTCGGACTTACATTTCGGGCCTGACTACAACTTTTTACGGCCGAATGAGAAGCCGTCTATCGGCGATCCAAAGAAGTCGCTCACGGATTGCGTATTCGAGGATTTGCGCAGAGTTGGTCTGCAAGACGATATTGAATCTATCCTTGTTACCGGCGATTTCACTTCGAATGGCGATTGGACCGACGCCATGATGGGATCTATTGTGACCGAGCTTACTGGCTTGGCCTCTCGCCTCGGGGTTGAGCTAAAGAACCTTTTGGCTCTTCCAGGTAACCATGATGTCGTGCGCTATCCGGCAGGCAACAATATCGACATCAGAAATATAGCGGTCGAAAATCAGGCGGCATTTGAGCACGAGCGAAATTTTCGGTATTTCTTATCGGAGTTGCTTAACCGCAACGTAAAAGAGCCCCTAAATTATCATAAGAGGCTGAAGCTCAAAGAAGCGGACGTAATCATCGGCCTATTGAATTCCTGTCGAATTTTGGCGACCGAATGGACGGAATACGGTTACGTTGGACCGTCTGGGCTGGATGTTTTACAGCAAATGGCTGACGAAGTCCCGGAACGCGAAACCTATCGCGTGATGGCTCTCCATCACCATCTTCTGCCCGTATCTGAAGTCGAGGCACCTTCAAAAAAGGGCGTTACTTTGTCCCTGGATGCTTCCGAGCTATTGGACGCAGCCCAATTTGCAGGGGTCAATATTGCCTTGCATGGGCATCAACACATGCCGAAGTTGGCTCGGTATCAGTCAATTCCATTAATGGGTGCGGAGCAAAAATCTCCGATCGTCGTTGTCTCGAATGGTAGTGCCGGCGTTTCTGCGGCCCGCAGACCCGGCGGCGAGCGAAATACCTACTGTGTAATGACTTTCACAAAAGAAGACGTCCTATTGCGGATGCGTGAGTTGCGGTCAGACGGAAAACCGGGAAGTGAGCTCTACGCAGGACCTGTTGGGACAACACCGGAGAGTCCATGCTGATTGTGCGGCGATTGGCTGAGAACCGGTCAACTATCGTTAAGGAGCTGTTGAAATCTTGTAAGGAAACGATGACGTGCTACTGCTGGTGCAAGGAATTCGACCTTGACGGGCGCAGGATGAATATTTGATTGGGCGGCCCAGAAATCCGTTCCCGCCGGCATGAGCTGTGCCTGCTCAGCCGCCAAGACACGTAAATCGGCCGACTTAATGTACGGTTTCGCTTTCTCATCCATCCCGAAACGATGGAAAATTGCCGCCTCAACATTCGCTTCGATCGTCTTGTATTCCGGCAGTAACTGCTTGAGTGGCCGTGTGATATCCCCAATAAACGCTTCCGCGGCGTCGTGAAGAAGCGCTTCGAGCTTAAACTGCTCTGCAGTCTCAGACACGTGAAGCGAATGTTCCGCGACGGAGTAGAAATCCCTGCACTGCCCTGCATAGCGACAAATGTTGGATAAACCTTGGGCAATGTCGGCAATGGTAAATTCGCTCGCCCAAGGATCGAGCAGATCAAACCAGCTGCCGCTTGCGAGCATGATGCTCGGGCCAGACTTCATTTTCACAGCGACTTGAGCGTTCATCGTCATTATCCTTGAGCGAATCAGTTCAGTTCTGCTACCTAGAGGCGATATTTCACTATTCCCACCAAGGCATCAAGTATGGAAAGTGACGAGCCGTCTTTTGGTTTTAGTGCGATCTGCAAATCAGCTTTTCAGGAACCGATTCGTATCGCTACCCTTGTGAGAAGGTATCCACGCAAAAATACGACACGAAGGTTAAAAGAGGATCCGAGGACCTCCCCAATCGGGCGGGATCAGCAATCTTTAGCTGCTACCTTACCTCGACCCGATGACGGTGTCCCAACACGATCCGCAAGGGTCAATCAAACTCAGAGGGTCTTGAGCTTGGCAGGAACCTTAGCTTTTCTCAACAGATCGGCAACGTGGCTCGTCAGGCCCACTCTGCCGACAACCACGATCCCATGGTGAGCGGGAAGTGAGGCGAGCAATGTACGAAGAGCTTCCAAGCCAGTCGAGGTTTCAAATTCAATCCAGTTGTCAGCGAGTCCGGGGACGATGACGTCAGCCATCGTGCCCGTCGCCCCGCAATGTAGTTGCACGATCCACACGACGTCGCCGTCATGAACCCATTCGAACCTGACGGGACCAAGGCGGCTCGCCAAGACAGCGTATGTCGCTCGAACATTTTCCAAAACAAAGGGAGGGAGCGATTCCGGAAACTGGAGACCAAGCATGAATTGATCACCCTCGCCTCGGCGGCCTTCGATGATGACCTGATCTCTCGGCCCTGTCACGGCGGCACCTGAAAACCTTGCGCGAACAGCTGACTGGCACAATACGGATCGAATTTCCTGTCCCGATGAATCTTCGTTTGTCAGCAAAGTAAACGGATCGAGCCACCCTTTCACGGTAGTATATAGACCGGGCTGTGGTTCAGTGGGCGCCGTTCGAGTCCAAACTTCAGAGGAGCCCGTCTCTCGACCAAAAGTGAAGGGTGCCGTGCGTCGACCGATGACAGTAGTCTTTGGAACGGGCACTCCTAGACTTTCCGCGACAAGAAGGCCGAATGCCTTGTCGCCCAGATGGCGGCTAAATCTATTCGGCCACGTGATCGCTGCCGGAAGGAAGCTCGGCGCATCCCGCTCTAACTCCCAAATAATTGTGTGCCGCCCATGGTATCCCCTAGGCTTCGGATGAATGCTGAACTCGACACGGGTGTTCGCTGGGAAATTTAGATCTGGAGGAAAACGATACACTGTTTCCAGAAGCTTGGCGCCTAGGGCAAAGGGAAGCGAGGCAGCGCCAGGTTTTTCGACGCAACGCGGTGTATCATCAGGCGCGAATTCAATCAACTGTCCCTGAACGACACCGGACACTCCCCCGTCGTTGATGTCGATAGTCTCATTCACGATGAGATGGAGGTTATCTGCCGCAAGCCGTTGAAGTACCCCCAGTACCTCTTCAACGTGCTGCAAACCGTAAACAAATTCCCTGCTCCGTGGGCTATTAGGTTCATAACTCCGAACATTTACCATTTTGTCGGAGCTACCCTCCAGCAACGCGGTGACCGCCTCGCGAACCGACGTAAATCGATGGTTCTCGTCATGTCCTAGAATTCGGCAAAAGCTCTGGATTAGGGAGCTGTGGCTATCAGGGCGGAAACTCACAAACTGAGCCACATTCGCGGTAGAGGCCAGGGAGTTGAGAATCTCGTCTTTGTGAAGCGGCATAGGTTTGACCTGACAATTATCGGATGAATGGCTCTTACAGAATATCAAGCGATACAAACAACCCCGTACCGGTCGTTTGTGAATAGGTGAAGTGCAGATGTCCCCAGCGGGGCACTCGAAAGGTACATTTCGCGATCAAATGGGCGAAAGGTCACCTGTTCCCCTTGAACCCTCGACGCTGGACTTCCCGACTAGGTCTGGATTCAAAGTTGCCGCGCGTCCGACGAAAATAGCCGCTATTCTACGCCCTTTGCCCGAAACCTCTCCCTCCCCGTCGCGTTCGCGCCATCCCAGCTTGTCGACAATCCGCAGCGCCGCGCGCGGCGAGACATCAAGTTCCGTGGTGGCAATGTTGGATGACACCAACGTCGCCCTCACCAGCTCGATCAGTTTCCTCAGGTTGAGTTTCGCGGCTGCCGGGACGCAGGCAGGAATTGTCAGGCCGGGTTTCGCGATCGCGATGCTTACGAGGATCCGTGCAGACGGAAGACAGTCAAGGTCGGAGCAGAAATCGCATTTGTCCGGTGCTCTTGCCTCCACGGAACGGACCCGACGCCAGTCGAGTCCTGCAAACAGCGCTTCGAATTGTGCGTGGCCGAGTGTCATCAGACCATCCTTGATGCCCGGCCAAGTGAAGGTGTGTTCCTCCAATCGCTTGTAGGCCATCACCAATCCGCTGCCGTCCCAGTAGATCAGTTTCAATCGGTCTGCCTTGCGCGACCGGAATACGAAGACCGTCCCTGTAAATGGGTCCTTGTGCAACTCGTTCTTGACCAGCGCCGCCAGGCCATCGTGGCCCTTGCGGAAGTCGACCGGCTTGGTCGCCACCATGTCCGAACGCGGTTCGATGGAAAGATCATGCCGGAACCGCGCAGGCAAGCGCCACGGCAGCGATGCGGGTGGCAGACGCGCCTTCTTCCAGGCGGATCGTGACCGAACCGACGATGATCGCGGGGCGGCTAGTCTTATTGATCAGCGGTTCCGAAACGGGTGGATCGACGATCACCGCTGCAAACTCCACCGCATCCTCGGGTGCAGGCAGAACCAGCTTGCCCTGCCGCGCCATGGTCCGCCAACTCGAAAGGCGGTTCGCCCGCAATCCAAAGCGTTCGGCGACCTCATTCACCTTCGCACCGGGCCGAAGGCTCTCCGATACGATCTGCGCTTTCACCTCATCAGGCCAATGCCGATGAACCTCACGCCCAGACTTCCTGGATGTGAGAAACTCCCGTTGCTGGTCCATGGAATGGCGATCACAGATTAGGGCCAAGAGGTGTTGCGTCAGTTGGATGAAATATCCGAAGAGGTCCGACGGTATCATTGAGCCGATGCGATGCACAGCAGCAAATCGATCAGGCTGCCTCACGCCTGCGACCATAGCGGCGACATGCATTCTGTCTTGAAGCAACCCACGCGCAATCATGATCCGACACCTATGAATGTGGCTCAGTGCAATCACCAATCGAGCCTCTCAGCATCATCATCATGCAAGCGAGCGTCCTGCTCATAACTTTTAGCTATATTTTCAAGAATGGCGGATGTGCGCGGCCACTCTAACGCCGTTGCGCGCGACCATTCACGATACTTCAGGACCAACTGATGTTCCTGCGATCCCCCATCACGAGGCAACCTAGTTGTGACACCTCGAAGATTGCGACGACCAATCATTAGTCCGGTATCGACATGTCCGCTTCGAACAGTTTCAATCACCTCACGAACAGCTTCTGCGGGCCAAACGCCGTCCTTGCCATTCCCAGAGCAAGCGAGTATCTCGCCGATTTTCTGGTCCGCAATATCTTCTCTTCCCGCAGACCTTGCCAATCGCCTTGCCTCTCTGACCCAACCTTCGAGAGTCGTTTGGTCGATGCCGCCGTCATCGGTTGTTCCGGGGACGACGTTCCAAAGACGCAAAAGGTCAAAGGCTTTATGGGCGAGAATCTTCGCACGATCTGGATCTAGTTGTACCTCATCAACAACACCGCTCTCGTCGCTGGGTTTATAAATTGCTGAGATCATCTCCATGAAAAGCTTCGGGTTGGAAGCCAATTCGCGCATGATCATCTTGGCTGGACGCTGCGAGTATTCGAGCAGGGGAAGATACATCCACTCCAACATCAGCATTTCGTTTGTGTCCAAATCCTCGCGCTTGTCCAGATCCGTCAGAATTTCAGCTACGTAGTGTTGGAACATGGTTGCCTCATTACCGTCGGTCTCGGAATCGACAGGCTCCTGAGCAGCCTCCTTTAATGTGCGTACGAGCAAATTGGAATCGAGCTTCATGCCTTTGTGCGAGCGTAGGCCGACAAGGTGGATCGCATGACGAGCCCGACCAACCTCTATCAATTTGTTCAAGGCGAAAGCCGTATCGGCAGGCTCCTCGTCAACCCAAAGGATCGGTGCTTTTTTCCAGTATTGTGTCTCTAGATTTACACCCATCTGTTGGGCGAATGACCACGTCCCCGAAGAGACTGGAAGCGCGAGCAGAATTGTGAGGATTGCATCGTCGGTGGCGCCACTCTCTCTCACCTGCGCAAGCAAGGCTTCAACCCAGCCATCACCTCTATTTCCCCGAAGAGTAAGTATTATGCCTCGCGCCAGCCATAGACCATCTTCCCCTTCACTCGTGAGCGCACGCAGCAAGATTTCGTCTTGTCGTATCGGATCACCTAAATCAGCGTCCGCCACGGCCATTCCTAGAAAGCCTCTTTCCTGAACTGTGTGGACAAGAGCAAACAATCCTTCGACGCCAAGATTGCTGAATGCAATCTCAACAGCCTTCCGTCGTTCCTCCCGAAGCTGCGCCTCTCTCTCACTCCATCCCCCGACAGGGTTCGGAACTGCTGCGGAGGTCTCAAAAAGCCAAGAAATTTGCCCAGCCGGGTCATCGGGATTCAGGGAATCGTAGATTTCTTGAAAGTGAGCTAGTTCCTTTTCGGGGAGCGCCCACGCTGCATCGCTGAAATTGCGGTTATGGTGCAGAATGGCGCGCAATTTTTTTCGCAGTGCGCGGCGGGCACCATCATCGGTGATCTGATGATTGAGTTCTTTAAGCTTCCCTAGGGCTTCCTCACGTTTTGCTCCCAAGTTTGCCCACAGATCAAGTAACGCCTCCCATCGAGGAACATCCGTCGAAACATCGGCAAGTAGGCGATCAATTATGGCTAACGCACCCTTTTCAATTAGCGCGTATGTGACGACCTCCGGTGCCGTTGTGGAAAAGTCTCGCCAGCGGGGGGGTGGAGCGGGTGAAAAGGAATCGTGCCCCTTCGGAAGAATGCCCAACATCAGCTTCCAAACGGCCGTGGGATATCGTTCCCGCAATCGGTCAAGCACACGGAGCCTCTGATCCAAGGTTGCATGCGTTTGCGGTGCCCAGAGGAGGAACGTAGTTCTCAGACTATTAGCAGGACGGTTGCTGTAGCGACCGCCTGGGTCTATTTCGTCAAGTGCGGCAAGAATGGACGAAACACGGCCAAGATAGTCGGGTGACCAAGCAAGAGTTTCGAGCGCCCACAACAATGGTGACAGATGCTCGGTCCCAAAAAGCGGAGAATCGTCCTGCCCAAACAGGACGGCAATAGGAGTATTGTCTCGACCTAACGCATCATCAAGAGCGCTAAGAAAGCCTAGGGGAGAAGCCTCGGCCAAGAGCTGGAAATCCCTCGATAGAGACCACCAGCGCTGACGGTCCGCGCCATCAAGCAAATTGCGGACAATTCGATCAGGCAATTGATCGGCGGACGGCGCCGATGACGCAAAACTCCCGAACAAAGCCAACAAGATCAGCACTTCACCCAGTCCATGGCGTAAATGCTCGGAAAACTGCGGATGCACACCCCGGATGGGCGCGTACCAGCGTTCCTCCTGAGACATCTCAAATCGGGGATCTGTCGCACTCAAAACGTCGAAAGTGACCGCAGCGAACCGCTCGACGTGAATGGTTGATAGGTGCCGGGCGAGCCATCCCCATGCATCGCGCGGCGAGGCAAGCTTCCAAGTGGAACCGGCGTGGCGGAGTGGACTGTCAAAATTCCCTGCGAGACCCGCTATCTCTGCTGCAAATTGTTCGTATGGCATATCGGCCAAACGGGACAAGATTGTCCTGTCCCCCTCATTGCTCTCATCCCATCCGCCCGCCAATAGTGACGCGATCAGCGATTGTGACGGAGTCTCTTTCGCCCATCGCGGTACACGTCCGGGGACGCTGGGTATCAAGCGCCGCAGAATGCTCAGGCTGCGGGAAGACTCTCGAGCTAGCCCGTTTGCAGTCTCTGGCTGAATGCCGATTCCCATTAGCGAAACCTCGATACTCTCGCGTGACGGACGCTCTAGCACGACTTCAACCTTTGAAGACGAACTGTCTTGGCCATAAGCTGCGAGGACGTGATGTCCCTTCTTAGCCAGAACTTGCACCAATCCCGGTTCGGGGTCCAAGGCGACAATAATCAAGGGTGTCGCACTATCACCGGCCAACCTCGCCATCTCAGGGCTTGCCGCAACGAGGCATCGGCAAAGATAATGTTCGGCAATTTCGTGAGGAAGTTGGGAGATGGCAGAATAGAAGAATGCGGAAACTTCTTCAGGGCTTTCGCCCTTCACAGCTAAAATTGACGAAGGCTCCCGAAGCCACCTGAGAACACGGGTTGCGCTTTCATCGCGATCACTAAGCAACAACTCGGTCGACAACGGCCAGCGGGTTGCGAGGGACCACTCAAGCCAATGCTCACGAAGATCAAGCGCTCCTGCAGGGCGCTTACCAAGCGCAATGGCAAGCCATAGGCCAACGGCGGGGTATAACTCGATCCAGTGGACCAGATCACTACCATCGTAAGCGCGGACGTCGCGCCAGATATTCTCAGCCCGCTTCGCCTTTAGCCAAGCCGCCTTTTCGGGCCAGTGACGGGGGGTAACAAAAACGAAGGTTGTATGGTTGGGCACAAGACCCAACGGATCTTTAGCACGCTTTTTGAAATCGTCATTGGCCTTGGCGGCAATGCGGTCCCGCTGCGACCCGATCTCCCAACCGGCGTTACCCGCCGGGACGAATTCCGTGTCCTCGTTCGCCTCGGTTATGCCGTCCCAACCGGAATACTGTACACCCTCGTCGGAGGGAAACCGCAGAGACATCGGCCGTACGGCCCTGGCCAATTTTGCCAGAAGGGTAGGCAGAGAATCTTGTCCATCGCGGCGCTCGGCCCATTGCGCAAGGTCGGTTGCATCAACCCATCGGATAGGTGAACCACCTCCGCCATGGTCGGGGAGCGCAGGCAATGGAGGGCCGATGACAGCTCCTCCCTCACGAAAGGCGATACCCGCCGCTTCAAGAGTGCCACGGATTGCCTCGGCGTTTTGTGAAATGGGAGTTCGATGCCCACGCTCGAAATCCGCAACGGTTGACGTGGCTACCCGCGCATTAGTCGCTAGATCCTGCTGGGACCAAGCCAAAAGAGCTCGCGCCGCCCGACATTGAGCGGGAGTGATAGCGCCCGTGGCGCCTGAAGGAGATGGATCCACAGACATCAGTGAATTTATATGACATCATAATAGAAATAGCAACTAGCTCGAAAGGATCGAGCCCACGGATAGGCTGGAGGTGAAGCTCAGCCGCTACTTATCACTCAAAGCGGAAGGCAAACTGGCGCTGACCGTATTGGCGCTGATCACCCTGTGCAGCAGTACCGCCATGGCGATCTGGACGTGGCATTAATCGCTTGTTTATAAGGTGCGGAGAATCGTGCTTTCGCTGACACCGAATATCTTGGCAATACGAGCAGAAGGCTCACCTTTTGCCCGCCATTCAGCAATTTTCCTTAACTCCCGAGGCCCAAGTTTCGGCTTACGACCAAACTTCACGCCCCGCGCCTTCGCCAATGCGCGACCATTGGCGAAACCTTCAAATCTGAGCGGGCCGAGGTGGCTTTTCTAGAAAGTGCGAAATGGGCTGAGTATGCGCATTTCTTTTCCCACCAGCTCGGCATCGTTGAGTGTCCACCAATGATTTCACCCCCGGTCGACGGGCAATGGGTTGCTTATCCGTACGCGCTAGATCACGCACACACAGATGGAACCTGCGCAGTTTGGATCGAGACGACGGCGCGGCGGTCGTTTGCCCGGCACGTACGACTTTACTCCAATGAGTACGCAGCTGTTGCCGATAACCAGATTATCGCCGGAATTCTTGCGCGGCCAGTCTAGTCGTCGTCCTCGCCATCATCGACGTAACCCTCGTCGCAATCTTCCGGACAACAAACCTGCCCGGAAGGCTGGTTCCCATGGCCGCAATTGAGGCAAGGAACAACTTCACCGTCATCATTGTAGTCACCAGATCCCCGCAATCAGGGCAATCAATCGAACCGGTCCCATCGCAGCGCATGCACTTTCCCATAAGCGCTTCTCCGAACGGAGTTGAAGACAAGCTATTATGCGCATCTCACACCTCATCGCAATTGCAAGGAATTGCTGCCACGCGTCCTGAGCTTTGCGGAGAGATCGAAACGGCCATCCATAGGACGCTTGGAAACAATCCTGTTAAAAAGCGCGGTCCGCACTGATCGGTGTCATGTCATACACATCGGTCAAGCGAGCCTAATCCTGGCCTCGTTTTCGGTACGAACTTCTTGGCTTTCGGGTATTCTCCGGCCAATGAAGGTCAGGGCGGACAAACCAGCTCGCATCGTGGTAACTGAAAAATGCCGGAGGGATCGGCGTTAAGCCCAGCAGGCGCCCGAAGTCCATCGGTGTCATGACGCGCGTGCGCAGGCTGCGGAACGGCTCTTTCTGCGCATTAGCGTCAACCAGGCGCTTCAGGCGGAAATCCATTGTCAACAGGCAGAACATGTCGTGGCGCTCGGCGGTGCGGATATGCCAGGCGTCCAGGTTGTTCCTCGGACCAAGTTTCTCCAACAACGCGGAATAGAGGACATCGTCTGAGCCAGCCAGACGTATTTGCTGCTCTTCTTTCGGGTCAGACCTTGTGAGCCCGCCCGGTCCCATCATTGAAAACGCAAAGCCATCTACGCTTCTCATCCGGATATCACGGAATAAGCCGTGATCCATTAAGCCATAGCCGCGAAAGCGACCAACCGGCTGCCGCGCTTGCTCGTCGGCGGATGTGCAGAGCTCCAGCATCCCTTTTCGCGCCAGATGGGCGATACCGGGCATATACGTGACGTTCCTGTAGACCTCGGTATCGCAATCGGGGCCGTGGACGCAGATTCTGGCGGCATATCCGCCCTCGATATCCATGTCGCCCCACTTCTTGGTTCCGGTGGATATCCACGCCGTCTCATGCGTGATGCTATGACCAAGCACGCTGCTATCAACCAGGACGCGCCGAGATATCCCGCTCAGGCGTTTTCGTGCCTGGAAAGTCGAAGCGGTAACTAGGAGGTCCACCAAGCCTGGTAGATACCGGAAGCGCCAGTGCTCGGCTCTTCTTGACCACATAGTCCGCCAATTCATCCTGAAATACCTCCTGCGGGGTGATCACTGCGAGCGTCTGGGCCGGTGATATCTAAGCTCGACCGCGGCCAGAATCGTTACCGTCCCCATCGTAGGCGGATCTCAGCTCTTCCTCCGCAAGGTCAATGCGCGCTTTACCAGAACAGGAACTCAGATCAATCATTGCATGCCGCAATCTGGCGAACCAAGCGATCTGCAGGACGAGGAAAAAAATCTGGCACGCAAACTCCGCACCAAATAAAACCGGTGCAAATTTAAAGTCTTTGCGAATCCCATTTTCCGCGCCGTAGACAGTCATGAAGGCGTCCGCTGGATGGAATGTCAGTCTAAAAAGATCATTCTTAATCGTAAGCAAGAATTCGGATACGTAGAATTGATCCAAAAGCACATAAAGCGATGCCAAGATCGGCAACACGAACACCCATCGTATGGGTCGAAACCACTCGTCGCGTTGCACGAGCGAGGATCCTTCGGTTTTCTGGTCGAGGCGCGGCCGGCCACGATCACCTAATATTTGCGTTGCGAGTATCAACCTGAGACGAATGGCATTCCCTTTGCTTGAGTCAATCAGAAATCTTAGCAGCTCTGCTTCATTCTGAATCAGGCAGTACAAGATGAAACTTCCCAATAGGCCGGCAATTCCATTGAAAATCCAGAAGACCGTTCGATCGATCGCAACACCTAAGATCGGAATGCTAAAGGTGCTGCCCTTTCTGAATCTATCATCCATGAACTGCTGAATGTGGTGCGCTATCAAACTGTATCGCAAAGAGATCAGCGATGACTTTTCATCGGGTGTCCCTACGGTGCAAGGCTCCGTATCGGTGAGAAGACCATGCTCATTGAACGTAGGATCGAAATACATGGTCTCCTTGAGGCTGGCGCATGAGGCCGCGTGATCCAAAAGCACACGGTATCTCTGAGCCTGAGCTTCGACGCGCGCTTTGGGTACGTCGTTAAAGTAGGCGCTGAAGACAAACGTCGCGCTAACGGCAAATACAATGACAAAAAAATAGACAGCCGACCGTGTCCGGTCACTATTTCTGTCTAGACTTGCAAGTAAAAGCGTGAATTCACTATCACTGATCGTCATATGCACCTCCCCCAGGAGCATCCAAGATCCTAACCGCCATATAAAGTTGCACCACTACGCAGAACGCCCCGTTTGTCTGGTTGTCGGACAGCAGGCGCTTCGTAATCAGTTATGTCTTCACCTATATCTCTTCAGGTTGTCCAACCTTAAGAGCTTCTGACTGTGCCTCCGGTTCCGGAGGCTGTGTTGCCATTGCAACAATGACCAATGACAATGCTTTTTGTCATTTGCGCCCGCGTGTTCACGCGTCAAATGGCGTTTCATATCTCGGCCCAAGCCGCGCGGTCGGTCCCGCCCTTGCTGGGCCTTTCGACTGCGGTAATAGCCCTACAAATCAAGTATAGCGCAATAAAGGCCGGTTGCGTTCCAATTTGTGATTGCTACTCTAACTATAACGGCTGGGGCAATCAATGAGTAATAAATTCGATCTGTTTGGCGATCTGGAGCGTCATCTCTCGCTTGCGTTGAGATGGGGGAAATGGGGCGCAAAAACCGGCAGGAATCTGAAGGCCCGTTCAGCGCGGCAGCACGTCGAGGAATTGTATGGGCCTGAAGTGGCTGACGCGGTGGACGCTGCGGTGCGCTCAGGACGAGATCCCGGACCGATTATCGAACGTGCGAAGCGTGATCTCGCGGCCCGTCAGGAACGCGAGCGCCAGATTGCCGATCCTCCGCCCCTCTACGGGTCGGCCAGGTGGCCGACGTCGCAGGATCTTCGGCCGTACCTTCGGGACAGGAAAGCTTTCGACGATCCCCGGTCGATCCAGCTCGGCACATTCAGCGACGAAGGCCAGGCCACACCTGCCGGGTTCGCACATTGGGACGGCGACGGCCATCTGCTCACCATCGCCCCGACACGTTCAGGCAAAGGCAAGACAACCATCATTCCGAACCTGCTGCGTTATCAGGGGAGCTGCGTCGTGCTCGACCCGAAGGGGGAACTGTTCGAAGCAACGTCGCAATGGCGTAGCACACTCGGGCCCGTGTATCGGATCGCGCCGCTGGACGGTGGATCCGGCAAGCCTGTCCACCGTTTCGACCCCGTCAGCCGAGTCCGCCGGGAGTCCGATGCCCGCGCGATCGCCATGCAGATGTTCCCGCGCGACCCGAAATCACCGGCGTTCTTTGCCGATGACGCGGTCGGTTTTATGACCGCGATCGTCATGTTCGTGCGATATAAGGCGCCGCCGCACCGCCGAACGTTAGCAACCGTGTGCCAGATGGCATCGCTGAAAGGCGCCAGTCTGCTCAAAGTCGCAAAGGAGATGGAAGCTTTCCCTCCGTCCGCCGATGGCGCGCGCGCGAGCCTCGAAAAAGATCCGCTGCGGGGACTGAAGGTTCTGCAGGAGACGCTGACCAGCAAGCTCTATAAGTGGAAGGACGCGGATATCCAACGCAGCGTTAGCGGCAACGATGTCAGCTTCGAGAGCCTGAAGGACCGGCCCGCCACGGTTTATATTGAGATTCCATTCGATATGATGAAGACCTTCTCGGGATGGCTCCGGGTGGTGCTGAAAACAGCACTTGATGCCATGCTTACCAATCCACGCGTTCCGGACATCCCGGTTCTGTTCGTACTCGATGAGTTTCTGAATATCGGCGCCTTCCCCGAATACCGTGACGCGATCCGCACTCACGCCGGCGCTGGAATCCGGCTTTGGTTCTTCCTGCAGGACATCTACTCGATCGAGGAACACTATCCGGGCAACAGCTGGCGCCCGTTCCTCAATTGTGCCGTCAAGCAGTTCTTCGGCATCAATGATGACGACACCGCAAAGATGATCGGCGGCTATCTCGGCCACAAGACCCATGCAATCCGGACGACCCGCGCCAGCGCCAGCATCTCGTCCCATCTTGGCGAGTGGTACGGCGACGCCTCCACCAACACGAGCTTCTCGATGACTGAAAGCGTCCAGTTTCTTGGCCGCCCGCTGCTGACCAGCGACGAGGTCAGGGAACTGCTGGGCGGCTGGCAGGGTGACGGCTGGCGCTACGGGATTACCGATATTGCGGGCACGAGGCCATTCAAGACGCAGCTTGTGGTGCATGAAAAGAGCGAAACCTGCCGACAACGCATCGGCCTGATGACAAGAGGGGAAAGCGATGACCGAAATGACCATCAACTATCGGCACCTCAAAAGTAGCAGCCTGCCGACCTAGCTGGGACTGGTCGCCGGGAGCTGGGTTGGACTGGCGTGGGGCAGCCTGATTTCCGCGCCGGTCGGCATCGGCGTTGGCGTTGCGGCGGGAAGCGCCTTGGGCGGTTTCCTGGTGGTGCCGGTCTGGGGTACGCTCTGGGGCCTGGTCGGGCTCGGCAGCCTGCTGAAGGAAGATGATCCGGCTTGCGCAGCGAGTGTATGCTCTGGCGGCGCAGTTGGGTCTCAAAACCCGCCCATGGGTGGCCGTTATGCCGCACAACAATGCCTATGCCATCGGCGCCAGCGCCGACAACGCGCTGGTCGTTATCGGCCAGCCACTGATCGACAGCCTGAGCGAAGACGAGGTTGATGCCATTATCGGCCATGAACTCGGCCATGTCGCCAACAATGACATGCGCCGCATGGGTCTGGCCCGCTCGTTCCAGAATTCCTTGGTCTGGTACCTCGGCTTCTCCGACACCTTGCAACGCTGGGGCCGCTGGCTCCTGACCTGGCTTAGTGCTGCGCCTGTCGCGCAGCCGGGAATACTGGGCCGATGCCATCGGCGCCGCCCTCACTAGCAAGGAACACATGATCGCCGCGCTGGAAAAATTGCATAACGGGCCGGAACTGAGCGAATTCGAGCGTCAGCATGCCGGGCTGATGTTTCGGGGTGTGGCGGCAGGCTCTCTGCTGTCGACACATCCGACGCTAGAGGAACGGCGGGCAGCGCTGCAATCGGAAGCTTATCTGAATCGCCTGCCGGTCTTGAAGGCTAATATCTCCACCTTGCAGCCTTCAACGGCAGATTTGCCGAAAGTTGAGGAGATAGCGTACGCGAAGGAGTGAATACATCGGGTACGATCGGGCGATTTCCGTGACGCCATTGTATTCATGAGGTAATAGCTTCCATATGCACATCCGCTACCGCTTCCCTCTTAAACGGTCATTTATCCTCGACGACTCCTGGCCCTTGGAGGGACACGGTGGCGCGGTGTTGGAATTGGAACGGAAGGACCACGAGGTCACTCATATCACGGTGACATTCCGTGACCAGCCGCTGAGCATGGCGCCTCAACTGACGACTTCTGATCACGGTCCAATCGCCGCAGATATTAAGATGCGGGACAGCCTTGGCAGCGTCGCAGTCCAGATCGTCAAGCGCCTTCAACACTTTCTCAGCATCCACCATTCTTTGGAAATCAACGCCGATGACGTTGAGGTCGCCTTCATCCCGAAGGATGACGCGGAACGGGCGCAGATCAAAATCTTTAATTTCCAATCGTCCACCGTCACACCGAAATCGCGGATAGGGTTTTCTATGGTTGCGCAGGCCTTCTTTGCCACAGAGAGCAGCGACGACCCGTCCTTCGTGACCTCATTTCTGCAAATGGCCCGAGAGGCATCCATGGAACGTCGTTATATCGACGCGTTCCGCTACTGCTTCCTTTTGTTTGAATCCTTGTATGGCAACGGAAAGTTCAAAAAGTCCCAGTTGGTGGATGAAATGCTTTCGAGCGTCGAATTTGTTGTGATGGTTTCGGCAACGATCAGCGATTTCCGCACCGATCCCCTCCATAATGGCTCAAAGACAAAGGAGCTTGTCGCGGAATATCCTGATGCCAAAGCCATGATCGAACACCTTGTCGAGAGACGGGGCTTCTATTTTCATGGCAATATCAAGCGAAGGGATTCACGGCGGCCTGACGACCAGAAGCACGCCGACGAGCTTTCGGACTTCACCATGTATTTGGCGCTCGCTGTCGCCGACTCATTCGCTGCAGCTATGTTCTCGCCCGAGATCGGCAAGCGCTACTTCGAAAACGCAAAGAGATTTGGTGCGATTATGACCGTTCTGATTAAGTTCAAGACCAAGGATGAAAACGACTTCACGCGTGACGGTTCCTTACGCATGCCGACGCCGGCAACCGTCGCGACTAATGGGCTGGCAATGGTGGTACACCTGAAGTTCTTGGAATGGGCCCAAACCGAGCTTCACGGCACGAGCTTGGTATCAGCCGTCGCCCATGATGAGACCACGGGAGTTGAACTTTTCCACTCACACTATTTATCGCCGGCGCCCGCGAAAACATAGCTTCCAAGTCCATAGGCTTTCAATATTTGTCAGTTCTCGTTTTGGGACCGTCTGCGGTCGGCTGCCGGCCGTGAATCACCCTCCGCTAACGCCGGGCTGTCCCTAAATTTAACGTTTCCACCAATCCAGATAATCCTCCGGCTCCAAATCCTCGCGGTGCATTTCCTTTAAAAGCCGTTCCTCGCCGTCACGCTGCGGATGACGATCCTCGTGATCCTGCTCTGGTCGCGAATCCGGCGCATCAAGCGCCGGCCGTAGCCAGTCCAGATGATCCTCCACGGCAACCGGCACCTCGACTTCCCAAGCCTGAACCGAGTGCGTCTCGCCTCCCCCTCGTCCTCCACTCTTCCGCCGAGGCCAAGCCTAGTCTCGAACAAACGATGGAAGGCATCGGAGCTTTCAGCGATGTGCGCAAAAGCGGAAGTCGGGATAGACTGCCCCCGCCGGACCGTTCCGCCGATATTAACGAAGCTTGGCCATACAGCGCCAGCGACGGAATGGCTTTTGTTGGTTGATGCGGTCCAGCTCCCGTTGTAGCTTCGCTGCGAAATCGCGGCACGCTTAGATAGGATTGGAATTTCCATGGCAACCGGTACCGTCAAATTCTTCAATGACGACAAGGGCTTCGGCTTCATTACACCCGAGAATGGCGGACAGGACGTCTTCGTCCATGTGTCTGCACTGCAACGTGGCGGTTCACTCCGTGAAGGCGATAAGGTGAGCTTCGAAGTTGGACAGGATCGCAAAACCGGAAAGTCCAAAGCAGAGAATGTATCGGTCCTGTAACTCCAGGACGTTGTAACTATCCAGCCTGCCAACCATCGTGTGGAGCATGGCCATAGGAAGAGGCTGACAGATGGCCGGCACATCCGACACCTTGGCTCTCCTCATCGATGGCGATAACGCCTCGCCGAAGATCGTCAGCGGGCTCCTTGCGGAGATCGCCACCTATGGCACCGCCAGTGTAAGGCGCATCTATGGCGATTGGACCAAGCCAAATCTCAACGGCTGGAAAGAGTGCCTGCTGGAGCGTTCAATTCAGCCCGTCCAGCAATTTGCCTATACGACAGGCAAGAATGCGACGGACGGGGCGATGATCATCGACGCAATGGACCTTCTTTATACCGGCCGCTTTTCCGCATTCTGCATCGTCTCGAGCGACAGCGATTTCGCGAGGCTCGCGTCACGCATCCGCGAACAGGGCGTGACCGTTTACGGTTTCGGCGAGCGGAAGACACCGCGCCCCTTCATTACCGCGTGCGACAAGTTCGTCTATTTCGATGTCCTCAACGCTAACTCCGTCGAGCCCGAGGCCCGCCAAGATCCGCAACCGGCTGCCGTCGTGAAGGCCAAGGAGGTCAAGGCATCCCCGGCAAAGGCGCCTGTAAAACCGAAGCTTGATGCTGCCGCGTTGAAGATGCTTGAGAATGCCGTGACGGCGTCGGCCGATGAAGACGGCCGCGCAAACCTGGCCCGTGTCGGCGCCCATCTTGCAAAACAATCGTCGGATTTTGACGCCCGCAACTACGGTTTTGCCCGCCTCACAGACCTTGTCGAGGCTTCCGGCATCATCGACATAGAGCGAAGCGGCCACAGCCCGAAGATCGTCACGGTCCGGATGAAGGGGAAGGCAAGGCCAAAGCCCAACGGCTAGGCTCGGCCGCCAATGGACAGCGGCAGCCTATCCAAAATATCCCGCACCAGACCGAAGGTGTCGCCTTGGTGAAGGCGCTCGCCTGAAAAAGATGCTTGAAGATGCCACGACGGAAACTATCCAGGGAAGAACTCTTCGCCCTCGTATGGGAGAAACCGACCAGCGAGATCGCCAAGGAACTTGGCCTTTCGGACGTGGCGATCGGCAAGCTCTGCACCAAGCTGCAGGTCCCAAAGCCGCCTCGCGGTTATTGGGCTCGCATGCAGGCCGGGCAGCGACCACGCCGGCCGGCCCTGGTTGCTTTCCGCGAGGAACTCGACACCAAGCGGCGCAACGAGTTACGTGCAAAAACAGCAGAATCGCTTTCGAAACTGCAACGCCAGTTTCTTGAAATGGCGTTGTCGGAGATGAACAGTCGAGGCGCCGGTATTGCTCCACCGCCAGGTGCCAGGTCGCTCGTCAATCTCGATCGCGATGTAGCAGCCCAGGTCCTGCTGCTCATTCAAGGCCGGGCGAAGGCCTGGGTGGAGGAAGGTCGCATTGCCACGCGCTGGGGACCGCCTGTCCGCAACAGCGTTGCCAAACTCGTTGAGCGCCTGCTGCCGATGGCGCGGCTGCAACTCTTGGTGTTCGAGACCGAGAGCAAGCGCACATCCTTCAGGACCGACGGGCCGATGATCTTTGTCCGACTGACAGTGCCATTGCAGGAGCGGATCATTTTGGATAGGCTGCCGCTGTCCATGGGCGCCTTAAGATCGCCACCCGCACCTAACTCGACCCAGCCACCGCGTCCGTCCACTTTTTCTTCGTAGGGAGGATTGCCAATGACGACTGTTATCGGCTGACCACGCTTAATGGCGTTTGCCTGGCGACGGGAATTGGCGATCGGCTGCATCACTTGCGGTAGCCACTCCTCCTCTTCGAAGGGATTGCCAGCGTATTGGTAATAAAGAGCCTTAGTGACGGCAAGACTGTCGATTTGCCTGGCCCCACCTTCATAAGTTCCTGCAATTCCGCGATCAGCCGAAGCTGCGCGACTGCAAACGGACCAAACTGAAGTTCAAAGCCAATCAGACGTTCAGAGGCGCTGGCGATTGCGGAAGGAACCGCGCCCTCTCCCAAATCAGATCCAACAGTTTCGGCAATACGACGCAGGACGCCGAGCAGAAACGTGCCCGTCCCAACGGCTGGATCAGCCACCGTGACGTCGGTGGAAGCGAATCCCGATCTTTGATGCCTACCTAAGATAAGCACGGCGAAGTGGACCTCGACGGAACTTCATACGGGCCGGTTCCAGTCCGTTGCAAACGGCATCTCGATCTCGACAATGAACGGAACCTTGACGACGACCCTCCAGCCTAGCTTTCGGCGGCCCGCGGCCCGGTGTTACATCGTACTCCCCTTTGGCTACGAGTATGTCGGCGGCTTCTGTCAACTGCCTTTGAGTCTGGGGGAGAGGGCATCATGTCTGAGGCCTGAAAAAGCTCCGAGCCCGCCAAGAGCGCAGTGCGCTTCCGTGGTAGATTTTCAACCTGCCCCCGCGTAAATTGAAATTCGGACATGTTGCCGGAGCTGTGTAGTTCCGGGAATTGGCTGAGTTCACTACCCAGAAGCTCGATCTTCTATTGAACATAATCTTGCACAGCACGGAGGGTCACTACGCCGAAGTCATCTGCGGCGCTGCCGCTGATCGCTTCATTAAAGTGGGAGCCGAAAAGGCCGCCTGTGTCCAAAAGCGAAAAAGCCACCTGTCTTGAAGAGGTCGAGACTTGGAGGGGCTTTGAGCCGAATCCGGTGAGATTTCGCATTACTTGACGACACGGTCTGATGCTACCTGGGGACTACTGGCAAGGCAAATTTCGGAAACTTTCTCAGGCATGCAATTTTGAGTTGACAAACGCTTTCATTTATCAACCCTATTAAGGGGGAGAGAATTTTCGGGAGAAAATATTCAAGGTTGCTTCAATTCATCTGATTCCGTTGAGGAGTGGGGCAGGATGATGAGGATTTTTCTATACGGAGACAGACATAGTTCAAATTCTGCATGGCTTGAAGCCGCGCAGGACGCCTCTCTTTTGAGTGTCACATCGTTTTGGCAAAGATATGGTGGCGAGACAGGAACGTTGGTCCTTGAAGCTCCGCTTACCATCGACGCAATTCTTGTCCGAGCGCTTGACGGTTCCGACAAACGCCTTGTCACATGGAAAGAGGCGGTCGACGAGGCGACGGGCGAAGCAAAGCGCCTCGCTGCAATCGCGCTCAACGCGCTTCACGATCGGCTCCGCAGCCTTCGTCTGAAGGCGGACGGGACGACGCAGAATGGCGTGGTGGCAGACTTTCTCGGCATCACCGGAGTTGCCGACGCCGTTACCGGCTTCGACCTGGAGTTGAATCCAGCTGGACTGCTCGGGGAGACAAATTCCGACGAACCGGTATTTCGCGCGCGCGCGACGGCGGTATTTGCGGCAGGCCTTTCTTCGCCCTTCGCCGCCGCGGCACTGGATGCGGTGGTGCGCATCGAGGTGCAACTGACCCGTGGCGACGTGCTTGAGGTCCTGCCACATATCGAGGTGCCGGCTCTGCCGCATCTCAGCTTTCACTTCCCCAACATCCCGCTTCCAAAATGGTCGCTGCACGGGCTGAAGATATCCTTCCCGGATCTGCCGTTCCTTCGCATCCCGCTGCACCTCGACCTCGACCTCGCCGTCAAATGGCAACCCACGCCTGATCTGGATTTTGCGGTTGCCGGCGGCAAATTGACGCTGTCGTCGACGAAGTCGACCGCGACGGTCAAATTTTCCGGCACTGATATCCTGATCGCCACCGACGTCGAGATCGCCGTCAACGGCAGCAAAGTGTCGATCAATGCGGCAAATATCGCCACGGCTACCTCGCAGCAGACCATCGCCAAGATCGACCTCAAAGACAAACTGCCCGGACCGTTCGTCGTCACGCTATTTGGCGTGACGGTGTCCGCTGATGCCTCCTGGTCGCAGGGCACCGGACTGAAGGTCGTGGTGACGATCAGCGTTGACCGGCTTGTCATCAGTGCGCGCACTGACCCGAGCCTCGTGCTCGCCGTATCGCCGGAACTCAAACTGACTTTTGCCGGCGACAAGCTGACACCCGAGCTGACCAGGCTGGATCTGGTCGAACCCTATCCGATCACGCTCGCCCTCTTTGCAGCGCATGTCATCGAGGACGGAGCGAGGCGCCTGATGGCGCTGATCCACAAGTTCGAGGTGCCCAAGCAGGATTGGCCGGGTACGCCGGACCTGCCCTCGCTCGATGGGTTCCTCAAGGTGCTGCGGCGGGTAGGGGAGCTTGCCGCCTCCGCTGCTGCCTGGCTGGCGCAACAGGGGGCTGCCGGCGTCCGGGCCCTGGCCGGACTTGCCGAGGCGGCGTTCAAGCTGATCGCCGAGCTGATCTCGACGCTGGCCGAAGCAATCGCAAGGGAAGCACAGAAAGCGAAGAGGGCCTTCAACTACATCATCGTGGAAGTCCGCGTCGATCCCGACCGATGGCGCATCGTCCAGATCGTCGTCACGCCTAGCGATCCCGATGTCAGCATCGATCCCTTCAGGCGCGAGTTTCTCGGGTTCAAGCTTGATTTTCCCTACAGTCTTTCCCCCGCACTCGTCTGCGATCTGGAGAAAGGCTGGCTGGCGCTCGCTCTGCAGCCGGACGGCGCCGGAAAGGTTACGCTGTCGACCGACCTCTGGCTTGGCCACGAGCACGGGCCGGCCGAGCCGGTCACCGGAACGCCCCAGGATGCCGCGCAGCCAAGGTCGCCGCTTCTGGTACTCGACGTCACACCGAAGGATTCCAAGGCTGCGGTCGCGCTGATTACGGTCGATAACGGCCGCGTCAAATTTCTTCAGCAGCTCAGGACCGAGCCTGTTTCTGCGCAAGTCCTGGGTCAAGGTCCCAAAGGTGGAGTCGTCGTTCCCGTCGGCCACCTGCTGCTGGCGGCGCGTTGGGTTGAGCTCGTGAACCTCGATCCGTCGGCCTTCGTCATCACGCCAAAAATCAACGAGGATCGAATCCTTTCGCTGTTTCGCAAGCCGAACGCAACCCCTGGCGCAAACCCGCTGGATCAGTTCAGCCAGCACATCAGCGTCAAGAAAAACGACAAGGTCGTTGTCTCCGGCTCAACCGTCACAATTACCCTCGATGTCGAAGTCAAGATTTCCGACACCGCCATCGACACCAAGCTGGACCTCATCATCGACGTCTACACGTTCTCGATGAAGGTTAAGGGCGGCAGGTTCGACATCAAGATCGGCGACCCCAAGAAAGAGTTCAATCTGCTCGGTCTGAACGGCAGGTTCCGCAAGAAGGACGGCAGCGCACCACCCGCGGATTTCGCGCCGCTATTCCTCGATTTCACCGACGGCGATCCGCGGCTGGGCCTGAGCGATGCAGCGAAGATCGTCTTGTCCTATGACAAGCTTTCGACCAGCGGCAGCACGCTCGATTTCGAGGTCGACAGCTTCATCGTGTCGCGCGACGGCATCGACCTCAGCGGGCAGGTGCAATCCAATCCGGTGACGCTGGCCGGTGTCGACATGCCGTTCCGGTTCGACAAGGGCCAACTCGCGGTCAAACGCAGCCAGATCCAGACCTTTGGCCTCGCAGGACACGGCAATTTGCCGCCGGCGCTGGTAGGCGAAGCCAAGGCGTCGATCGAGCTCAATTTCACCCAGGAGAGTGGCGTACTTGCGCTCCAGGCCGCCAAGGCGGTGCTGGACAAGAGCGGCGATCCGCTGCGTTGCGAGGGTACGCAGTTCACCATTACCGTCACCAAGCTCGGCCTGAAATACGTCCGACAAGGGCAATATCACTTCTATTTCACCCTGACCGGATCTGCGGAATTCCGGCCGAGCTCCGACGCGTTCGCCGACGGCTTGCTCAAGAACATCTCCGCGCTGCGCATCACGCTGGACGAAGCGCCGCTTGCGTCCGATCCGCGCGTGCTGATGAACCACATCGAATTCCAGGTCACGGTGGAGCCGCCAAAGCGGTCGACCTTCTTCGACCTGTTCTCGTTCGAGCTCCGCGGCGTCGGTTTCCATCCGGCGTCGCCCGCGTTCGGAGGCTCGCCGGCATTCTCGATTTCCGGCCAGGTGAATTTCACCGACTTCGGCGACATCGTGACGCCCCGGTTCGATTTTCACAAACTCTGGGTGGCACCGCCCGAGCGCGGCAAGGCGTTGCCGCGGGTGAGGTTCGACGGGTTGGGCGTAGGCTTGTCGCTCGGCTCGATGGCGGAGGCGTCGGGCACCGCGATCGCGGTCGACGGCAAGCTGCCGACGCTGTTCCAGCCCGACGTCCTGCCGGCAGACGTGACGGCCAAGGGCTTTCTCGCTTCGGGATCGCTGCGGATCCAGGGCTGGGCCTCGATGTCGGCATCGATGGGATTCCTGCAACTCGAGAAGCAGGGTGTCGATGAGAAGCGGCCGGCGTTCTTCCTGTATGTTCAGCGCAATGACATGGCGGAGAAGATTCCGACGCCGATCGGCACCATCTATCTTCGCGAAGTCGGCTTCGGCTTCGGCTATCGCTACACGCTGGCGGGAATTGCCGCCGCCGAGCGTGCCGAGACGCCGAAAGAGCTTGTCAAGATTCTCGACGAAATCTCGAAATACCAGGGTAGCCTATACGACGTGAAGGCGTGGTGGCCGACCTACGACAACGCCGCGATCACGCTCGCCTTGCGCGGAATGTTCTCGTTCACCTCGGTTTCGACCACTTCCAAATACAACGAGGAGGGCGAAAAGAATCTGCCGAACCTGGCGTTGTTCGACATCGTGGTCGCGCTCAGGACGGACCTCACCTTCCTGATGAACCTTCGCATCTGGATCGCCTACAATTATGCCGACTGGCGCGACGGCCGGCGCAACAATTCGGCCTGGACCAACAATCCGAGCCTGACCGGCTACATGTATTTGTCGGTGCCGCGCCGCGAGTTTCTGGCGCGTGCGGTCTACAATCCCGGCGCCGATATCGGCAACCACCCGATGCTTCCTGCCGAATTGAAGATGGCGATGAAGGCGGTGAAATGGTCATCCACCCTCTATATCAGGCCGGGCCTGTTCCACGCGGAATATGGCTGGCCGTATGAACTGGGCTTTTCCCTCGGCAACCCCAACGGCAACTTCTTCCTCTCGGTGGAGGGAGGGACCGTGCTGCGGATCGAGGACCTTTCGGTACTGTACGGCCTGGCGTTCCGCGCGCGCGGCTTTGCGGCCTTCGCCTATGACACCGGCGGCGACTTCGGCGCGGCCATCACCGCGCGCGCCAATTTTGCGCTCGGCGCCAAGCTGATCGCTTATCTGTCCGCCAATACTGCCGAATCGATGTTCTACGGCGTCATCACGCTCGACCTGACGCTGGAATTTTCCGTGCGGATGTGGCTGCGCACGAAATGGTTCAGCCTGTCCTGCGGCTTCTCGCGGTCGATCACGGTCCACATCGGCGTCGAGCTTCTGGTCCAGCCGGGTGACCTTGCTGCACGGATCGAGGCATCAGTCTCGGTGGGAGCTTTCGGACGCAACCTTTCGCTCGGAATCGGCTTTTCGCTGGGCAGCAGCGGCAGGCTCGCCGAGGCGCGGGTCAGGGTGGAACGGTTCCTGGCACTTGGTCTGGCGACCAGTTATCCCAATCCGGAGGCCGGCGTGCCGGTGTCCCGGCCGGCGCCATTGCCCGAGCCGTCACGCGCCGACAATGCGCGCAAGGCCGAAGGCCGACTCGAAGAGGGCGTCAACCGACGCGAAGCGAGTTCGAGCCCCGACAAGCCGGTCGCGGGCAGCGAAACGATCGAGTTCGTCGGCGTCGAATTTGGTCCGGTGTCGTACTGGGCGCTGCTCATTCCGGTTCCTCAGCCCGACGGCGCCGGCCCCGAATCCTACGTGGTCCAACTGATCCCGCGTGACAATTCTCCGTTGGGTGATGGCGGAGCGAACGACCGCAGTCACTTCTATGCGGCTCCCATGCAGAAGGAAGACGAACCCACCTATGTCGTGCAGGGAGTGAGGAAGGAGGAAGTTTTCCTAAGGGGTGGAATGAAGCCACCACAGGATACTGGCGCCGGGTTGCAAATCTGGACCGACTGGGACGCGCCGTTTGGTCGTGACGGCGACATTACCGGCTTTAGCGCCGAGGACAGTAAGAACGCACGACAGAATGCCAAACTGGGGGAGATTTTCGAGGCCTGCTGCTTCATGGCGAAGGGCAAGATCGGGAACGTCGAGTATGAAGCAACCGACATCAAGTCGGTGGAATGGGAAGAACATCCGGTCCTGCTGCCGGAAGATCCCGAGGCCGCCAACATCATGCTCGCGGAGGCGGCGCGCTCGCGAGCGGATTGCGGTCTGCGCTTCAAGCGCATGCAGCAAGTCGACGAGGCGCGCTCGTCGTTTATTGCGACGGTGGCCGAAGCTGCAGAGCAGATCGCGGCCCTCTTTACCTTCCGGGCCGGTACCCCTGAACTGAACAAGGATGCCGAGGACTATATCGCGTCAAAGCTCGAATTCGATCCGAGGGCGCTTGGTCTCACTTTCGTCATGCGCGGCGACCGGATCGAAGAGCTGTTCGGAACGAAGACAAAGTCCTCCGACTCGCCAATTACATCGGAAACTTTCACAATCAAGACCCGCATTCCGCGCCAGCCGGGACCGTCGATCGATCCGCCTCCGCCTGGCGTCGTGCTGTTCAATCCGCCCGACCGCATGTTCCGCATCATGTCGCCTGTGCTCGACAAGCCGGAGCTCAAGATCACGACCAAAGGCGTGCGCGCCACCTGGGATCTGGAACCTGCCTGGAAAAAATCGCCGTCTCTCTATGGCGATGCCGAATTCCACCTAAAACACTATTGCGTGGAGCGCCGGATCGAGGGGGGGGCCGATGACGCTGCGATCAAGCAGCGACCGGCGCCGCTGGAGCTGACGATCAAGCGTTCGGATCACACCGCCATCGTCATTCTGAAGGACAAAGACGGAAATCCCTTGCTCGACGCTGACGGAAATTTGCAGCTGCGCAAGCGGCGCCTGCGCGAAGCGAAGCCGTTGCAATTTATCGATGATTTCAAGGACATTGACCCTGGCCTCCGTGCTGCGTTGCTGCCCCCCGTCCTGTCGAGTGAGGGCGATGAGACGAAGGACACGACGAAGTGGAAGGAGCTATTCAAGAAGGGGGCTCCACGCATCGTGTATGCGATCGTTCCGGTCGACTGCGCCGGGACTCGCGGCCAAGTGGACACACATGTCGTCGAGTTCACACCGCGCAAGGAAACACCGAACAATCTTTTGAAGGCTATCGCGCGGTTCCGCTATCCGTCGATGCCTTCGGTTCTGCAGACGCCTGCGCTTTCAAGCAGCTTCCTTGCGCTTACGGTCGAGGAGGAGGAGGTCCTCACGGAGGCGTCAAAGTCGGACGAAAATTCAAAGCCCGAGCTTCCACCCGCCCAGAACTATGTTCTTCGTGTCAGGACCGAGCGCACCGTGGCCGTCGGCGTGTTTGGCGCCGATGCGGTCTCCCAAGCGCGCAACGAGCCGCCGGTGCCGGATCGTCTGGACCCGGGTGCGCATGAACTGGATATCGTGCTGCAGACGGGCGCCGGATCCGGCAAGAAGATCCGGATAAACCGTATCGCCCGCCGCCTCAAGGCGCGAACGACTCCCGGCCCGTTGCCCGAACCTGCAACGGAGACGATCGACTACAGGATAGCGGACGGCGATTGGAAGAAGCTGCTGGCACGGCTTGAGGTCGTAACGGACAATCCGGCCAGCGTAGCTCGCCTGCAGGCGGCGCGGATATATCTGCGGTTCGGCGGTGCAGAGCCGCGCAGCCCGGCGTGGGTGCCGGTGCAACTCCAACTGATGATCGACGATCCCAAGGAGCCTGGAGAACCTCCCGTCAATGTCACGATCGAGCGGTTTGAGCATCCCGTCGACGTCAAGTTCCGGCCGTTCAAGTCGGACTACATCTTCCCCGAAAGCGGGCGGCTACATTTGTACTATCCGACGGCGCAGGCCACGATAGACAGCTTTGTCGGTTCAAAAGCCGATGCCGTGCAATTGCTCTGCGACGGCGACCAGCGCACCGCCGTCAAGCTTGGCTGGACCGCGCGGCCGGACCAGATGGCGGCCCAGGGAGATAATCTGACCCCCCCGCTCAAGGCTACGGATCTGCACACGCTGATCGCGGGCTATGACCTGTTCTCGCTTGATGCGACCACGGTGCCGAACAACGATGAAGGCGCCAATGCTTCTCTGCGACTGTTCAAGCCGATCGGCCGGGTGCAGCGCCTGCCGGCGCTGGAGCGCGGCCAGGAGCCGTCGGAGACCGGCGACTTCGCGCGGGTCGAGGTGCTCTATCCCAGCGAAATGCAGCGCTTGACCGATCCAGCGCTTGATCGGCGCTTTGGCAAGCGGCGAACCAACTGGTATTCGCAGGCGGAATCCTTCCTGATCTGGCCGACGCGTCCGCTGCGACGCTCGCTGCTGACCCTGCCAGAGGAGAACGACATCGCGGCGCTGTTCGCCCGGAGGCAACCGCTCGCAATCCGCGTGGAATGGACAAAGTGGAAGCCGGACGATCCGGAACCACTGGCCCTGCCGAACACGTTTGGGTTCGCATCCGAGAAGCCGGACGAGAGTCCGGCGCCTCTTCACAATGGAATGCTTTCCGCAGGTTATCTCGACGGAGACGACAACAAGCCGCTTACGGTGGATCAGGCGAGGCGTCTGCTTCGAGGTCTGGTCCTGGTGGGCGATCTCGCGGCAAAGGACCGGGAAGCCTACGCGAACCCCGATCCATTCTCAAATCGCGCGCTCAAACTGACCTCGGTGTATCGCGATCAGGACGACAATAGCGATCCGAGCACCGTTACCGTCAATGTTTCGCTGTCGCCGTCCCAGCATCCGATCCTCGCGGACGTTCTCGACGTCGTCCAATACTACTACGAAGGCATCGAGTACCGTGGCAACAAACTGGTATATCGCCGCTACGAGCCTGTGATCGATCCAGCTCCCCAGCTCAATGGCGAGGAAATACTTCCGTTCCTCGACGAGACGGCACCCGACCGCGATCCCGCGGGTTGGGGCATCCTGCGCACGCTTGGACTCGCGACGGCATTCAGGCTCTACGACATCGAAACCGGCAACTTCCTTGAGTCGAACGATGCACTGAAGCAATTGAACCTCGCCCTGAAGCTGGTGTTGCCGCGGTACCAAGGCACGCAATTTGGCGCGCCCTTCGTCGATGTCTTGTTCACGACCGACGGCCTTTCCGAGGTGGTATCGCATTTCGGCACTGCACCGAGGCACGAAAACGCTGCGAGAGAGCTTCGCGAGAACAGGGCCCTCGCGCTTGTGCAGCTTGAACTGAGGCCGACCGTGCAGCCGTTACTCGATCTGGACGGACAGTTGAAGAAGCGTCGCGTTCGCTATGCCACGCTAAGGCTGGCAAAGATGACCGAAACCGTATCGATACGACCCACAAAGACCGGCGACAGGATCGTCTTCGAATTGGAGCCTCTGGTGCCGACCGACGGCTCCAGCCAGCGGCGCGTCTTGATGGCGCAGGGGTGGAAGGACGAAACGCAGTTTCCAACCGAAGGCGAACCGATCAGCAATGCGCTGACGCTGCGAACCGCCGGAATGAAGCCCGAAGATGCGCTCGCCTATGTCCGTCTCATCGCGCTTGATGACGTCACCGATCTGTCTGAACTTGGCTTGCTGACGCTGCCCAGCGATGTCAAGCTCGATCCGAGCGATGCGCCGAAGGAAGACGACGGAACGCAGAAAGGCGCCAGCCCCTGGGGACGGTTTGCGAGCCTGCCTGACAGCTGGCTTTCGGCGCTGATGTTCGGCGACAACATACAGATCGATCCCGGTATCGACCCGACGCTGCCTGATCCCGAACGGTCTGCGCCATTCAACACGGTTGCGACCCTGATCCGGATTCTCGGGCACTTCCCCAACAAACCCAACATGAAGATTCCGGACCAGCCCGAGAAGCGTCTGCAGATCGCCGCGCGGCTTGGACCCTGGACCCGCCGCTTCATGGAGAAGGGATTGGCGAAGCCGGCAATGAGCAAGGCCGGGCTCGCATTTGCGATGCTGACGCGGCCCAATCCCTGGAGGCTCGCGCCCGACAGCGACGGACGGCTGTCGATCACGCTGCTGGAGACCGATCGTTGGGGCAAGGCGCGGAAGTATGCGGTTCGGCCGTTCGGACGCTACGAGAGCCTTGCGATTGCTGCGGAAACAAAAGATGAGAGCACGAAGTCAGAGGAGAACAAGCCGGCCAAGACTGCCATGGCCGGCCGAGACTTCGCGGCATCGCTTCCGGAGTCCATAGAGACCGACGAGGCTCTGCGGCAATTCTTTGCCGATGTGAGCATCGAACGCACCGAACCGCTGGCGGCGCCCGTCATCCTGGCAACGCGCCGAAACGACAGGACCGATGCAGGCGGCGTCGTGCGTCCCGGCGATTCCGTTCAGATCGTGGTGTCACGCCATCCGGAAGAGATCCTGTCCGACGCCAATATCCGTGTGGACGCGGGACTCTCGATGCGCCACGTCGCCGTCGGTTTCTGGCGCGAGTTCTCGGCGCCGCAATGGGCTAAGCTCGTGCAACAGAATTCCGGCGATCCGGAATTCGACCTGCTCGAACCTTTCGGGCCGTTCAAGGACAATGGGCGCGACTATAGCCGCCTGCCCGTGCCCAAAGGACTCTCTATCATCGAGGAGTCCAAGCGCGATGACTACCAGAACCTCGAGCCCGAGCACGCCGATATCGGCATGATCCGCGAGATGTATGAGCGCCATCCCGATCTGTGGCGCGGCGCCTATGTGCTCAACATGTCCGCGATGCCATACGGCTTCCGCCTGCACGCAACAGCGCATGTCGCGGCAGGGGTGGTGGTCTCTCCGCCCAGCGTCGCCACGGTGGACGAGGCAGGCTATCGGCTGGTCTTGCCCTGGAAGGCTGGTGCGGATGGAGCCGTTGCGTGGCAGGACAAAAAGGTGACGCATCCATCCTGGCGGATTGATCGGCCGCCGAGCGATGACAAGAAGGTGAGGGTCGTCGTCGAATGGCCGATGGTTCGCATTGTGGACGGGATGTTCGAGGACGCGCTCAAGATCTGGTTCGGCAAGAGCGCCGCTGGCCTCAGCACGGACGCTGCGCCACGACTTTACCAGATGCCGGATCCTGCGGTTAGCTACCGCATATCGGTCGAAACCGACGATGGCCAGGTGCGCGTTGGCGAGATCGAGCTCGGCGCCCTGAGCAGCGATCCCGACACTAAACCGCGCGACTTGCTGTATCTGCCACAGTTGATCGGCGCCCGGTTCGACAAGCCTGAGCTCAAAGCGCCGTCTGGCCAACTCGTCGACGGTACCCATTATCCTGCGAGCCTCACCCTGGAGGTTAAGGGTGAGCAGCCGGATGCCAAAAAGCCGCTCGGGAAATTCGCGCCGGCGGCTCTCGACCCGGCGCTTGCGCCGGCCGATCTCTTGCTGGCTGCCGCAGACACTGCGCCGTGGGGCGATGTCGCGCCGGGAACGAGCAACGAAGATATCGACGGTACGCTGGACTTGACGGTGACGCCACCGCTCAATGTTCCCGACCCGCTTCCGCCGCCGGCGCCGCAATGGGCGGCATTCCGCAAAGACGTCGAGGCATTCGTCAAGTCGATGAGAACCTATGAGACGACGCCATCCGCATCCCCTCGCTTCGCGAAGATTGCCAAGGAGATCGCAGACGCAGTCGAGCCGTTTGCTATTGACAGGGCCTTCGATTGGAAGGTCAAGACCGGCGGATTGCTTCCGCATACGGTCAATGTGCGTTGGGTTGCAGGCTTGCCCCTCGAAAATTTCCCCTCCATCACCCTTGGCCCGATCGTCTGGCGGTGGTTCGCTGCGCCCGAGAAAACCGGCACAATCAACGGGGCTGCTCGAGCAAAGATCAAGGCGGTGCTCGACGCGGCCATCGCAGCGGCGGCTGGCAATCCCGCCCGCGTCAAGGTGCTGGAGGGGTTGAAGCGTTCCGTCCTCAACGCGATGCGCGCTCACATGATCGCGCTTCGCCGCGACAGCGATGAACAACCAAAGCACGACCTCGTACCTCTGCGCAGCAACGACCTCCCGGCGGGTATCAATCTCGACGAGCTACGAAAGCTTTCCGAAACAAGTCCCATCGATTTCGTTGCGGCCATGCACCTGCCGGAAAATGCGGCGCGCACGGCCGCGGAGATCGAGGCCGCGTTCACGGCGTTGGAAGACAAGGCCAATACGGCCGATACGCTGGAAAGCCTGGCGGCGATGATGGAGCGACCGGGCGAGGCCGCCGATATCTCGATGCGATGGTCAAGCCGCAAGGTGGCGGAGCCGGAGCTCTACAACTTTCATCCGGATACGCCGCCGGTTCTGAAGACCATGGTCCTGATCAAACCTGCCAAAAAGGACGAGATTGCCGAACTCGCGCCTTCCCATGCCGATCTGAGGGTTCTTGCCGGCAATCTTACCCAAACGATGGTGCTCGGTCCCCGGCGCCACCTAGTGATCCAGGCGTTCCACGGCCTTGCGCGGCCGCAAGACGACATCGTGCAGCGGGAGCAATAGCCATGGCGGACACGACCGACCTTCGCACCATCAGGCTTGTGGGGCCAAAGCAGCCGCTCAAGGCCTCCAACGAATCGGCCGACTTTTGCTGGAGCGCCGAACTCGCGCTGTCCTATCTCGGAAAGAACCGCCCGGACCGTTCGATCGTCAATTCGACGCCGGGATTGCGCGTCCTGCTGCAGGATCCGGAGTCGGACAAGGTCAAGAGACAGATCGAAATCAACATCAACGACGCTGGAGGGACCGTGCAGGACAAGGTGTCCCTGCGCGTGCCGTATCTGCTGGCGGCAAACGTGCAGGCCCGGCAAAGCGCGGAATCGAACTCGAAGCTCTGGATCGCAGACAATACCGACCCCTACACCATCTTTGCAGCGAAGCCTCATGCGAAGCCGGATGTCGGCGATGTCACCCTTGGCTTTTCGCATCTCCTGGTATCGCCGCTCGATCCATGGCCCACGCCGCAGAACTCGCGCCAGATCGAAATGCCGCGGCTTGCTCTCGCCGCCAACCGGATTCGCGTCCTGGTCAATGCCAAGGCAGGGACCAACACCAATCCGCTGGGCTTCCTTCGTCTCGTCAAGCAGACGGCCGATACCGTGGCAGCCTTCGTCGGCGCCGCGGGCGGCGTCAACTCGCCCACCAAGCTGCCAAGGGTCGAACTGCCCGCGGTCAGCCTCAATGGCTCCGCCGAGGGGCCGTTCGTTGCATTTGATCTGACGCCCGACGGCGTCGAATTCCGCGGCACGATCGTCAACCCGCTGCGCGCGTTCAGCGAGAGCGCCGGACCGGACCGCGTCAATGTAGTTCTGCGCCTTGTCTGCATCGTCGATCCGCTGCAGCCGGACAAGAGGTGCTGGACACTCGAATTGGTGCGCGAGGAAGATGACACCGTCGTCACCGGGATCGGCAGACGGATCCGCACCGCGCTGGAGAAGGTGAGATCGCAACTGCGGCCCGGTATCGACAACCCGGTCTTTCTCGATATCAACACGGTCGCCGACGACCTTGCGGTGCGCTGGCCGCTTACCCTGGAGAACAACGCGCTCCAGCTTCCCGGAAAGGGCCCGGATGAATGGAGCATGTGGGTGGATCGCGCGGCGCTGCGAACGAGCCTGGCGGGAACACCGGTGCGCGGCGGCGAATTGCCGACCGAGGTCGCGATCGTAGCCAACCGGCTCCAACTCAGCGGCTCCAAGAACGGTGTCGAACTGGCACTCGACGCGGATCGCCGCGAAGCGGCGTCGCAGGACGGCAATCCGCAGGGTATTGCGGGGCCGAGGGTTACGCTCGGCGCGAGAACAACGATCAGCGCGAAGCAGGAGGATGGCAAGACCACCGTTAACTGGTTTATCGACCAGAAGCGCCTCGCGCGCAGGCTGGTGGAGCGTTACGGCAAGGCGGGAGTTCAACCGGATGCCGCCAAAAGAACCTATGCCTTCCTTCCGCTGACCGACGGATGGCTGCAACTGCCGTTCGATTTGCCGCAACCCGCTTCAGACGACACGGTGTTGGGCTTCTCGGGTGCTGCCTCCGACTCCATCGGCTTCGCCGGGACGGTCGACTATGTCCTTGATGACGGAACCTTCGGCGAGGGGCCGGTCGGCCGCCGGATATCGATTGCGGCCGCGGACTATGTCCACGTCGTTGCGACGCTAAAACAAGGCAAGCTCGATAGTGTCCGCGTCGAACTCAGCGGCGCGGCAGGCACGGCGGACGGCTTGCTGTGGCTGGCGGCCGGCAGTCCTACGGCGGAAAACATTCTGCCCGGCTTTGGCGCGGGGCCGGCCGCGCTGGAGAGCCCGGCGCTGACTTTCTCGCGCAAGACTGCGGCCACCGGAGAGCTCTGGGGACTCACCTCGGGTGAATTCACCCCCGGCAAGGCTCTTGAATTCTCGATTCCGAAGGGCGGGGGCCCAGCTCCGGCCTATGTTTGGCAGGGCTATTCCGAGATGCCTTTCGTCACCGCGATCGGAATCACTCGAACATCGGAAAGTTCGGGCCTTCCTTCGTCGACGCGCGACCTGCTTTGCCGGAAGCTGGATCGCACCCAGCTCGACATCACGCTGAAATACGACGGCATTCGGGGAATTCCCGCGCTCAAGCTTGCGAAGCCGGTGAACGAACTGCCTCTGGCGGACGAAAAGCTGTTGCCGCATGTGCCGCTCGTTCCCGTCACCTTGCCCGGCATCGAGATGAAGCCGGCGGCTGGCGCGTACTCTGCCTTGCAGACCCGGTTGCGTTTCGATCTTCCGATCCTTGACGAATTGTTTGCCACTACGCGCCTTCCGGAGAAGGCCCCGGTGCCGTCGAACGATGAACCCGCGCCGCAGCCGCCTCCAGGCATCCCGACCTCGCTCGATTTCGACGCGCTCCTGCTGGCCTGGCAAAAGGCGGTCGACCGGCTTGAACTTTCGCGCGTGCAGATCGCGAACGCTTTCGACTTCGGCGGCCAGCAGCAAGCCGTGAAGATTGGGACCCTGATCGAAGGGATCACATGGTCGACGAACTTCGCGCTCGATCCGGCGAGCGACATTGACGGAAGCAAATACGCTTTCGGCACTTATCTGCTTGGTGACACGCATTTCTCGGGACGTACTGCGCTCGAAGGCCTGACGAGGACGGCGTTCGATCACATTCATGACGTCGCCGGCGGAAACGGCGATCGCATCAAGGTCATCGGTTTCGCCGCGCCGCTTCGCAAGCAGGAGTTCGACGGGACGCCGCTGTGGCGCGATACGCGCACCGCGTTGATGGCGAGCATGCCGACGACCGACAAGTTCGGCGACAACGAGGCAAATGGAATCGTATTTCGGGAAGCCGGCTACTTCGTGCGAGCAGCAGACGGCTCCGTGCAGGGGACAGCGTCGCGCTATTCGTGCACGACCATCTTCGAGCCGGTGGAGATTGTCACGGCGAACACCACGCGCCAACTTGGCCTCTGGTTTCGAGACCTTCCGCTGGAAACGACGATGGGCGGCAAGTCGCTGGTGGATGATCCTCGCGGACCAGAGCTCAGCATCGGTCCGCGACAGGAGGCGTTCGACGCCGGGCAGCTTCCTCGGGCGCTGTACGAGTGGCGAGTCTGCAACGATGCGGCCACGACGCCGGATCGGGCGTTACCAAAGAGCGCCTACGACTTTGATATCGGGCCGCTGCGGCTGCGGCCGCTCCGATTGCTGGACCTGAGCGTCAGCAAGCAGTCCGGCAGTTGGCAGATCGACTTCGCCAAGATTGTCTTTACGGCATCGCTGCGCTCAAGCTTGGCGAGGACGAACGATCGTGGCCCGTTCGAGCCCGAACTTGCCTATGAGACCGGAAATCTCGTCGCGGTTTCGTTGACCGCAAACGGCCGCAAGCTGAACTTCTCCGAATGGGAGGACGTCAACGTTGCCATCTCCGAGCCAGCCGCAGACAAGCCGGCTGTCACAGCCGACGGCCTAGCGTCGGTTTCGTTTCGGATGGCGGTCGTGCAAACGAAACTCGGCAGCGCGCAGCAATCGGTCGGCGAGACTACCGCGAAATTGACCTTGAACATCAAGCAGGCCGCCGGCGCAGGGGGCATTCCACAGTTTGCCGGCGCCTCGCTCGCCACCGTCCTGTTCGGCCGCAGTGTCGTTCTCGACAACGGCAAGGTAACGCAGCCTGACGGCAAAACTCTCGCCATCGAGTTCAAGGCGCCGGTGCCCACCGCGCTGTCGAATTTCAGCGGCGTGGTGCTCGACAATATCAGGCTGGAAATTGCCGAAGATTCGACGTGGGCGTTGTTCCTGCAGGGGAAGTTGGCGATATCCGCCAACGATCTCCCGCCGAAGGGGACACCGCCGCTCGCGGGCAAGAACGTGGTCGTATACACGCTCGGCGGCTCGCTGCGCTGGCTCAACCAGCAGATCGCGGCGGCTGCCGTCACGATCGATCACCAGCGCGGCGTGATGACCTGCCGGATCGAACCGGAGGGGCAATCGAAGCTGCAACCGATCGTCGGGTTGATCGCAGACCAGGGTTCGGTACGAGGCATCCTGATCGTTGCGGTTACGCCAACGGGTACGACGGCCGAAGGACAATTTCGATTCCGATCCTTCTCAGGGTTCGGCGAACTGAATTTGCTCTCCGATAAAGGTCCGCTGAAGCGGTTCGATCACATGATCGCCGGACAGGAGTGGCTTTCAGGAATTGCCGGACAGGAACCACCGTGGTCGTCCGAAATCACAATCGATCTTGTGCTGGAAAAGCGCCTCAGCCGAATCCGGTGGCCGATCAAGAGTCTGCCGGACACTGTCAAGACGCTCGACAACAAGGTTGTCAAACTGGAAAACCTTGGCGCCCGGCCAACCGGGGCAGCCTTGCGCGGCGAGTTGAAGGCGTTCGATGACGCAAGCGCGCTTACCCATAGCTTCACGGCGTCTGTGGACGGGCAGGCAATCGAAACCGATGCGCTCGACGCAAACGGCGCCAACCTGAGCAGGCCGTGGTCGTTTCACGCACTGATCGAGCATACCATTACGGATGGGACGCAAAGACAGCTGACCTGGATGTCGCTCGATCATGTCAGCGCAATCGATGCGCGCGCCCTGGTTAGCGCTGCGAAGGCTACGACGAAGCTGCACCCGGCGTCGGCTGACCGCATGTTCGCGTTTGCGCCCCGCTACAAGGTGATCGACGACGCGCACGAAACAGACGCGATCGCCGTCAAGGGTGGACTGGTGTTGCGCGCCTTCGCCCAGGCCGGTTTTCCGGTCGAGGCGATGGCGCGCGCGATTGCCGACAAGTTCAAGACCAATGACCCCGGCGATGCAATCGTCATCAGCGGCGCAGGGCCGGTGATCGTCCGGACATCGGACCAGAAGGAAGGACCGTTCTGGCCCGCCGCGTCGCCGTACATTTCCAGCGATTCGCAAGGTGTTGTGCTTGCGCTGCCCTGGATCTGTGCGGTGGACGGCTCGTACAAGCTTGATGGCTTGATCGAGAAGTTTTGTCAGGCGCCAAGCACGGGCACCGCCAGTTGGGATGCTGCCGACGTCGATTGGGCGGCCGGATGGTCGACGCCGCTGGAGCGCAAATCCGTTCCGGTTCAGGCGATCGGAAGCGCAAGCGATGAAATAAGGGCGTTGCTCGGCCGCGCAATGGGCAACGCCGGCGAGAAGGATGCCAACCGAGCCCTTGCGGCCGTTGAACAGTTGTTCCTTCGTCTCTCCAGCGGCGGCGGCACACTCGGCGAGCGGCCGATGTGGTTGCGCAGTCTGTTGGCGCTGCGAACGGTCTGGGACAACGTGCCCAGTGACGACAAGCGACCGTTCGCCGAGCGCGTCACTACGGTGCTGTCGTCGGGAAAAGCCGACGGCAGGGCCGCTCGCGTCAGGCTCAAGCGGCGTGATGGCGCTCCGGACGACAAGCTTTCGTTCATCCTCGCCCGCCGGGGCGTGCTCGTTGCCATCGACCGCAACGTCACGCGCTTCGAGACGCTACCTCCGGGTGAGTCGATCATCTCGGGTCGGTCCCAAGGCATCAAGGAGGCTGCGCTGGGCCGCGCGCGTCAGGTGGCGCGCGCGGGGCGCTTGGTCGGTGAGGCGGTCGGCATCCTTGTCATTGCCGAAACGCAGCAACGCGACAGCGGTGCAGACGAATTGTGGATCGAGGTCGATGTACCGCGCGATCCCGATAGTTCCGTGCTCGACATCCCGATCAAGATCGATCCATCCGATCGCGTCTATGCTTCTCCCGCGCTGGGCTGGCCGACAAGGGACGGAACAAGGGCTGCTGCTTCCGGTGCATTGGGATTGGGCGGCGACTGGCCGTTCCAGGATCTTGGTCCCAAACCCGTTCCCATGCCTCCCGCGTCCGGAGACGACGTCAAGCGCTACGGCTCCGGCCTGTCGGGACGGGCCGCCAGCATTTCCCTGCCGGCGCGCGCTGACCGGGATAGCAGGTTGGGAGATGAGAACGTCGATACGGTCTCGCCGATATTTTACGCGCTTTCGCGCAAGATGATTTTTGACCGCCCAAGTTCCGCCAATTTGCCCCTCGTATCCCCTCCGGCGCGCTATCTGACGTCTTCCGAGGCGCGCGCGGTGGTTCCGGTTGCGCGAGAGCTCAAGTCTGCCCTGGTGCGAGTCGTCAAGGGGAAGGCGGCGCCGATTGTCCCGCCGCATCTGGAGCGCATCACCTTCGGCTTGCGCCCCGGGGCGATCCAGGCCGAATTCGATATGTTGCTGTTCACGGACGGACTCTTCACCCCACCGGCGCAGCAGCAACCGCAGCCGCAGGAGGACATGAGCAGCGACACGTCGCGATATGGTCGTCCAGGACATGGAGGGCCGCGATTGCTGCGCCAGTTGCGGCCCCCGCGTGCGCCGGTGCTGCCGCGGGTGCCCCAGGAATTCGTCGAGACGCACGGGCGGCGCACCTTCGTCGAACTCGACGATCTCGACAGTGAAAAAGGCTTTCCCGCACCTTTCCGGGTGTTCGAGGGTGTCGCTACGGTGCTGCGGAAGGACAAGAAGAGCTACCGGATTCGCGTGCTGGACATGCCGCTCGTGCCGGGATGGAACCAGTCGGTGCTTGACGACTGGAAGCAGGGCAATGTGACGCTCGAGGTCACTTCGCCGAGCTTTACTGCCGACAACGATGACCTGGCGAAGGCTCTTGCGGGGCTCGGCGTGCTGAGGAAGCAGCCGGGACTGTACGCCGCGTTGTCGATCAACCGCTCGATTGTGACCTTCAACAGGGCCAGATGGTCGAGGGTCGGGACCGCCATCAGGCTGACACTGCATGCCGACAACATAACGGGTGCGCAGACACGGCTGGACGAGGTGGACGGCGACTCCGACGTCGTGCTCTTGCTGCAATGTGGCAAGGACGGCGAAAGCTCCGACCCGCCGCATCAAGACGAAATCTTCGATCTCGGGCCGGCAGGCTCGAATGATCCGGCACATGCGGAAGATCTTGTCCCGGAGACCCGTCGTCAGTTCTCGCTGCGCCTGCCGGTACGCCCGACCTCGCGACCGAGCGTGAAGATCGATACCTCGACCCTAGTATTTGGCGATCCCTCCTATGATCGCGAGTTGTGTGGCCCCGGTGCGTCCGACACGCAGCGCGACAACAACGGCAAGTCCTGGAAAGTCGGGCTCGATCGTTTTGAATATGGCAGCGATACGCCATTATATTTGGCGTTCGGCAGGATCGACGAACAGAAGGGGACATTTGCCGAGGGCGTAACCGGCCTCCTGGAGTCTTTTCTGCTGGTTCAGCGCCAACGACAAAGAGGACAAGACACGACGGAGAAGGCCGTCGAACCGTTATCGATCGCCGGTATAAAAGTCGGCAAGGTGCTAAAGACGCCAGACGGGAAGGGTTATCCTGGCTACGCCGTAGCCGTGCGGCAGGCCTATGCAATCTCGTTCGATCAGCTGCGAAGCAACAACCAGCCCGTGATATTCGAGGATGGAGATGAAATCGTCATCTCGATCGCGTTTGCGCAGAACGAGCCGGATCCGGGCGATCCAAGCAAGACCAAACGGGTCGACAGGACGCTGTCCGCGCGGGCCAAGGTCGTTCCGCGCCCGGTCATTGCGCCGCCGCCGGCGGTCTACAGCCTTGTCGTGCCGCAAGGCCCTTCCGTCGCGCGGGTCGCATTGCACGCGACCGCACCGCTGCCGCAGCGGATTGAATTCCCTGCGCTGCTCGATGACCTTGCGATCGGCTTTATCCGCCGCCGTGCCCTGTTCGTCTGGCAGATGGGTGATTTGCCGATCCGGTCGCCGGATACGTCCACGCTTCTGAAAGTCGATCGGGCCGGCGGCGGGCAGTTGCCGGAGAATCCGCCCGACATCCGGCCGCGCTTGCCGCTGCCGGCGCTCGATCGCGTCGTCTGCGCGGGCCACGTTTTCGGCCGGACGCGGCAACTGACAGGTGATGCTGCCACGCTTGCCGAAGCCCGCCGCTTCATCGCTGGCGTTGCCTACAAGCGACACGGCGACGGCATGCCGCCTGCGAGAATCCCCGTCGCCGCAGACCTAGAGGATCCGCAAACAAAGGCTGCTTGGGAACGCTGCCTGAAAGCCGCCGATGACGCTGCCAGCGATGATGTCAAAGTCTGCCGGCACTTCGTGATCTGGTACTCGGACGATGCCGGCAAGACGCCATCCAAGAAGCCATCGTCGCTTTCGGACGATTGGCCATATGAGCAGGCCCAGAAAATTGTGGGCAGTTGGGGGCCATTTGTCAGTCCTGCTATGCCTATCGGAGGTAACATATTCGTCATGAAATATTGTGGCGTGACCTGAAGACTGTACCGCCAATGGGAGGAGGGTAAGTTGATTTCAACGCATCGTATCTTGGGTATTCTTGTGATCTGCATTATGCCCGTTTTTTGCGCGACGGCTGATGCTTTCGCGCAACAAAGGACGGAGAGGGTTGAGCAGGGACAACTCATCACAATTCCGATTCTGATGGAGGAGCAACTCGCTGAAACGGCGAAGCTTGTTTCAGTTTCGAACCTGAATCCTGATGCCGGCAGGGCTGACAAGGTAAACGACGATAAGGCCATCAGCTACATTGCCAAGAAAAACTACGTCGGAACCGATATTGTCAAGTATGAAGCCACAGATCAGGCAGGCCAGAAGTACGAAGGAGAAATATCGATCACGGTCGAATCTCCGATGCGTGTCGTCACTTTTGATGCTGTGCGTGTCGGCGGGGTGCTCGGAGTTATCCTGGTTCTTGCGTTAGTTCTTGAGATAGGTCTGGCTACGCTATTCAACTGGAAGTATTTCCAAGAAAACTTGCTGGGCAAGGGTTTTCGGACGCCAATTGCAATAGCGGTCTCGGCGTTCTTCGTCTTTTTCTACAAACTCGACGCGGTCTCCGACCTGCTCAGCGCATTTACCGGCGGTCCGCAAACATCATTCGGCAAAACAACACCAGGATATATAATAACGTCCTTCATTGTTGCCGGCGGCAGCGGCACGGTAAACCAGTTGTTTGAGAGGTTGGGAATTCGTTCACCGATCCAACAGCCGGCGAGGATCGTCGTCGAGTTTTACCGACAGAACGTTCCCTCCAACGCGTCGATCAATGTGACAATCGATGGTCAACTGCGAGCGACGACGGCCGGAGGCCGCTTTCCTGAAGCCGGAGAGTGCTCGGTGAGTGCCGGGGCCCACGAAATAGAGATCGAGGCGAGGGACGCTTCTGGTGTAGAAAAAAAGGTAAAGCAGGCAGTCAATGTAGCTGCCGGCGCGGTAGTGACGGTCACAGTGACAATTTAACTCACGCAGAAAGGCCATCTAACGCTGATTTTTACTGTTGCGTATCATTCTGTGCATCTAACGAATCATGGTTATGCTTATGATGGAGGATAAATTGCCAAATTTAGTTGTAGAAAATCCGTGCGATAACCCACCGGTGTGGCCGGCAGCTCCGGTCCCGGTCAAGAACCCTCTTGCTGCAATGGAGTTGGCAACCGGCAAGAAGAAGGATCGTTTTGGCTGTACTCGTAACAGCGGGACCAAGTTTCACGCTGGACTCGATATCAAGGCCGTGAAAGGTACCGAGTGTTTCGCTGTTGCGGACGCCAAAGTCGAGGAGGTGGGCTTTGGCACCGATGTGGGAAAATATGTGTCCATAAGCTATAATGTCGACGGGCAGACTATTGGCGTGGCGTATTGTCATCTTAACGAGGCCCTGGTGAAGAAAGGAGATCCGGTTGTCGCCGGGCAGGTCATTGGAAAGACCGGAATCACTGGCAATCCCGACCCCAATGAACCCCATCTACACATAGAGTATCAGACGCAGATCTGGGTCGCATATGCGAGCGCTGTCGACCGCTCGAAGGTTGCCATGAACCCCAATGCGCTGGTGCCAGTCGGCGTTGCAGGAGTCTAGGGAAAGCGGCTGCTGGCAACGGGTAGGCGAATGCATTTTCGCCAGCAAGAAGCGTGTTGGCTGATGAACCGGAGTTGCTGAACCGACTGCTCTCGCTACGGGGAGAGGTTCAGAGCTTCGCCGGACAACTCGGCACCACCGCCGGCTGAGATGCTAAACTCGCGCAATTAACACCTTCTTGATGAAGCAGCGCGTCTACTCGGACCCGAGAAATTCGAGAAGGTGTTCGGCTTCCAGGCACAGGATAAGATTAACCTCGTGGATTCCTCGCTATTCAATATTGAGAAATAGCTGTGGGCGGGCATCTTTAGAAACCCGCAAACTCAGCCACCTATCCCGAGCTGCGAAGGATTCTGCCGTTCTATCCCTCTACCTATGCGGCGGTGGCAATGGCTCCATCGACCTCCCGAAGCTGCCGGCGCATCTCAGTGAGCTCGTCTGCGAATGCGAAGGTACGGCCCTCACGCAAGCGATAGGAGGACAGCCGCCTGCGCGCCTCATCACGGTCCCGTCGATGGCGAACTTGCTCTCCTTCGAAGTCACTCAGCGCATGCTCGAGACGGGAGACCGCCCCGAGCGGCGTCACGGTGACGGACAGATTGACCTCATAGTCGGCGCCGGTTCGCTGGACCACAGTCGTATAACGATAGCCATCACTCTTGCCAAAGCGTTCGCCGACGAACACAAGATCGAGACCGCCGAGGGACGCCAGCATGACCTCGTCCTCCTGCTGGAGTTGGACAAGCGTCAGGATCTCCTTCATCCGCGCCCGGCCCGCGTCTTTCCGCTCGTCATAGGATTTGCCGAGCACGGCCATCGTGAAGGATTGACCAGTGGTCGGAGCAAGGCGTCCGATGTCCCTGCCGATCTCGCCAATCCGCCGCGTCGAGGTCTCGATGTCACGTTCGGCGTCCCTGATCTGACGGCTAACGGCATAGAGGTCATCGTCATGGGCAGCGCGCAGCCGTTCGAGGCGAGCGATATCAGCCTCGAGACCAGCCTTTTTCATCAATCGCTCGTCACCTGAGGCGATCGCTTTCGCCATGGCGAACTGATTGGCCTGTCCCTCGCCAAGGTCCTCGAGCCGCCGGATTGACGTGTCACCGGATAAAGCCGCCGCGATGAAGCGGGCCTTGCGCTCATTATTCTGCCACATCGACGCGTCGAGCGAACGACTGCGTCGCGTAGGCGAGATGTCGACCTCGTCGTGCTGATTGCCCTGGCGGACGATGCGGCCTTCGCGCTGTTCGATATGCGATGGCAGCCACGGCACGTCAAGATAATGCAGTGCCTTGAGCCTGAGTTGCGCGTTGACACCGGTGCCCATCATCTCAGAGGAACCGATCAGGAAGCGGATTTTACCGGCGCGAACATCGGGAAACAGGCGGTGCTTGGCCTCGGTCTTCTTGTAGTCCTGGATATAGGCAATTTCCGCCGATGGTACGCCCAGGCGGACCAGTTCGTCACGGATCCAGCGATAGGCCGAGAGCCCGCGCGTCTTTTCGACGTTGATCGTGCCGAGATCGGAAAAGATCATCTGCGCGGCGCCGGGTTGTTCGAACGGCTTGCCGTCTGGCCGGACATAGGTGTGCTCAGCCGTCTCCTGCCAAATGCGGAAGGCGTTGCGAATGAGCAGGTTGAGTTTGTTGTCTTCCTCGTTGTCGTTGACTGGGGCGACGAGCCGGAGATCGATTGCCGCGTGACGCCCGTCAGTGATAACCGAGAGCAGGATATCGTCGCCAGGCTCTGCCGGCCGATCGCGCATTTCGATGGCTTTGATACGCGCGTCGAGAATCTGCTGATAGGCGTTGAACGCCGGCGTCGGCTTGGCGGTGAGGATCTGCCGCCGGCCGGTCGAGATCGCCGGAACCTTGACGTAATCGCGAAGATCCTCGGGCAAAACGACGTCCGCGAAGCTCCGGACCATGGCAATCAGTTCGGGCACGTTGACGAAGACCGCTCGTGAACGTTTATCTTTCCGATGGCAGGGAAGTTGGCAAGATCCTCCTCAAGGAAGGGTTTGCAAGACCATGGCGCCCGCATTGAGCATGTGGATTGGTGCAACTGAACGATTCGAACTTCCCGAGCCTAGCCCGCATTGAAACTATCAGCCAACTTTCAATATAGATAAATGGAAAATACTCGACGGGCGCAGAGTGCGTTGTTCAAATGAGGCAGGCCTGCTTCTTTTGCTCTCTTCACCAGAGAGGCATTCAGTACCGATGCTTCCGCGGTAAATCGGGCCGGTATCTGCTTAGGAAAGCCTTCCAGTTTTTGTTCGTTGACAGACATCATCACTCCGGTTGAACACGCGCCCAGAGTGGAATTCTCATTTTCAAAGACAATATAATTGTATCCGCTCCTCAGAAAGGGAGCTATATCCACGGCTCCCAATCTGTATTCACGACGATCGACGGCCATCTCCAAGAATTTTTTCCTCACCTCTTCGTTTTGTGCACCCGGTGCTGTCATGTAAAATAATCTCTCAGGGCTTTCGTCGCTGAGGACCAAATAGTTATTCACGTATATTCTTACGTAGTCGTCGCCACCGCCATTTTCAATTTTGAACGTGCTGATGTCGTCTTTAGTTCTCGCACCGATTGGCATCCTAAGCGTTTCAATTTCCCCCAAGTATCCGCCATCGCTGTCTATGCTAGCTGGGGCCGCGGACCTAATGCCCAGCCCGAATTCCGGCGATACGATCCAACCCGTGCATACGCTTAGCAGCAATACGCTACATGCCAGCGCAATTCGATTGCCGATAAGCCGCATCCACCAAGAGGGCGGCTTGTTCGGCCGCGGTGGTGGACCGATAAATTGGTACGGATTGCGCTGAAAACCGATCAAGTCTAGCACCCTTGCATTCGAGGATTTATCTCGCAGTTCTCTGCCTTCTGGCGGGCTTGTTGCTTTGCCTTCCAGGTTGCCTCGTCGAAGGGAAAGCCATTAGAGACTTGGAAGATGACCCTAATCCGTTCACACACCCGAAAGGATGGGTTGTCGATATAAGTGCCGTACTTGCTAACCGATTCCGGAGAGTTCTGATCGGCAGAGGCGGAGTAAACATAGGCGTCGAAACCCGGCCCTGTCGTCTGTTCAACAGGCTTGGCAGATAGTCCGTCGGTCACGGTCAATCTCAAGTCTCTCTCTGTCTTATCGCCACGCAGATGAATCAGAGCTTGAACTGCACAGTCGCCCACGCCTGAGTTTCCGAAGAAAAGATCGAAGATGTTCTGCCCCGGTACCAGATAATCGGTGACGTCCTCTGAGATCGGTAGAGACCTCAGTTGCCGGACATGCTTGTACGACAAATCGGGCAGGTCGAACGTTCTTGCGGCAGAAAAGCGTGCCTTTGCGCCCAGGTCCGCAGCGTTGCGACACTGGAAGTTCAGCATACAGTGAGATGAAGTGCCAAACAGCCGGTATCCGTTCAGGAATATCCTGACATCGCTGTCTCCGTCATATTCCACCAACGAGTATGACGCCCCGATAACCGTGCCGATATTTGGAGCGTAATCGATCTTCCGCTCGAAGCTATTCGCGAAATCTACTTGGTTTGGTTCGCCGCGCATCTGCATCAAAAAAAAGGCAATTGAGAACGATAGCCCCAATGCAAACAAAGTGCTCATGGCGAAGAGCGGCAGCACCCAACTTGGAGGAGTATAATTGACGTCTCCTCCGATAAAGGGCAGCTTCTTAAGTGGAAGACGAAGGAAGTAAAGAAACAGGAAGCCAAGCAACGGAGTAATCAACGACATCCCAAAATCTGCATATCGGGAGGCCGCAATTCCGAACAATTCAGGTTCAAACACGTGCTTATTTCTGCCTGAGGGATAAAGTCCAACAACGCATATAATACTATTCACGCCCAGGCAGCAATGATCGAATTTCTAAATTTATTCGTGTAGAGTGCATTTGGATCTGAGATTTGGCTCAAGAAACTAATTCGGGTTACCTGGAACTGAGAAGCAACGGCGCGGCAAGCCCGACAACGGCCGAATGCGATGAGCTCTTGAACTAGTACCACGCCACAGAGATTATGACTCTTTGACGGGGTAAGCTTTGCGGAGCTTTTTGCGGGCATTTTCGGTTGTGAACATCCATTGGATCTTTGCGCCGTGGGCGTTGCGTTGCTGCTCCCAGGCTGCGACTTCGGCGATTATGGTGTCTTTGTTGTCGATACGACGGTCGAGGCATTGGCTACGCAGGACACCGATCTCGATCTCGACCATGTTGAGCCAACTGGCGTGCTTGGGCGTGTGGTGGAACTCCAGTCGCTTCAGCACCCTTCGAGCTTGCGGGGCGGGAAATGCGTCGTAAAGCGCCCCGGCGGAATGAGTGGAGAGGTTGTCCATCACCACGCGGATGATCGGCGCGTCGGGATAATCGACGTCGACCAGTTCGCGCATGCACTCGGCGAAGTCTTGGTTGGTTCGCCGATCGGTGACCTTCACCCTGCGCCAGGGCCGGTGGGCGTCCATGAAGACAAACAGATTGACCGTGCCGTTTCGGCGATACTCGCAATCGTAGCGTTCAAGCTGGCCAGGCTTGGCCGCAATGGGCTCGCGCGCTTCGCCGATGAGTTGGGTCGGGCTCTCGTCGAAGCAGACCACGGGCCTTTGTGGATCAGGCGTTTCTGCGTAGAGGTCGAGAACATCCTCCATGCGCGCGACGTATTCCCCATCGATCTTTGGGATGCACCACATGTCTTTGCGCCAAGGCTTGAGATGGTTCTCAGCCAGCCGGCGACGCACGGTCTCCGAGGACAACTGGTCATGATCGGTGAGCCGGACCATCTCATCTGCCAGAAGCTCCAGGGTCCAGCGGGCTCAGGCGGCGGCTTTGAGCAGGCGGTCGCTACCAACAGCGCCTCCTCCTTGCTCGATAGCTTGCGCTCAACACCCGGGCGCGGTTCTTCGCTGAGCGCCCCTTCCAGATTGGCTTCCACAAACCGGCGTTTGGTCCGGTAGATCGTCGATCCGCTGACGTTCAAGGTTGCCGCGATCACCTCGTCGCTGAAGCCTTCGTTCGCTGCGACCAGGATCTGGGCGCGCTTGATCTTGCGCGACCTGTGGCACCCCCCGCTCAACAAAGCGGCCAGTTGGTCACGTTCCGATTGGCTAAGCTCTATGTGAAACTTTATATTCATCGACACCTCCTTCAGCGTGGAGACGCAGATGAATCCCAAAATGAGTCCCTCACTTGACCCGCAAGCCGCAACGGCAAGACGGGGCCTTACGCAGATCCAAGGCCAGTACCTGGCCTTCATCTACGCCTACAGCCGCATCTTCAAACAGCCTCCGGCCGAAGCCGACATGCGTCGCCACTTCGGCGTTACGGCTCCGTCTGTTCACCAGATGGTGCTGACCCTCGAGAAGGCGGGTTTTATATCTCGCGTGCCAGGCGCCGCACGCAGCATCCAACTTCTCATCCCACCAGAAGCCCTGCCAATTCTACGATAAGACAAACCGTCATAATCTCTGTGGCGTGGTACTAGGGGGCAGCCCGGACACGACTGCGTTCAGCGAGGTCCTAGACCACCATGAGCCTCTGCCAGCGTCAACGACGTGGTGCCTCACGAGTTCAATGCCGTCGATCAAGACATCTGAGTCCAATTCAACCAACGGCGACACACGTCCAACGGACATTGAAGATCATTCTAGGAGGCTCTATGGCAACCACTGCTTACTCGGAACACTACGCTCGCGAGATCGACGTCGAGCAACTCGCCTGGTTGCTGAGCGGAAGACAGCCCATTACCGCCGACGAGCACGTTCCCGAAATAGATCCCAAATGGAGCGACTGGATTCGCTCGGACGTTCGATGTTCGTCGTGCGGCAGGACCGGCGCTCATGTCGTGCGTTCGGCTCGCGCCCGCACAACACAAAAGCTGATTAGGCAATCTCACTTCCGGTTCGTTGGCCAGGACGGCACCGACGCCCATCATCCTTTCTGTGAATTCTATGGCGAATACGATGGCGTGCTCACCCAATCTGACGGGCTCGTGAATCTCGGATCTGCGAAATCCGCAGAAACACGACTGATCAGAGAGCTTGTGTGCAAGGGCATCGAGCAAAGGCTGTTCGATCAATCGACGATCCGGGCCATGCGCCAATGGTTTTTCGAACTGAAAGCCTCTAGCCGCGTCCGAGTAACAGTTACGCCTGAGCAAATTGAATGGACCCGATGCCTCCGGCGCCACTCGCAATTTCAACGCTGGACCTTCCACCCCGCCCAGGCAGAAATGCCAGGCTTCGATTGGGCCGCGGCCGCGAAATACCACTTCACAGAAGAGCACCTTGCCCTGTTTGAACTTCTCAGGGAGACGCCGTTCGATCTACCTCATTGGCGCAGAGCCAAGGAACTGGCCACCAAGCACAAGGACCAGGAGGTTTTTGATGTCAGTACCTTGCGGCCGCACTACGACGCAGCTCTGACGCTCTGCGGTTTTGTCGCGAAGAACGCTGGCATAAAGTTCAGCCCGATCGATCCTGATTCCTACAAGTGGAGGGGACCGCCGATTCCACTCCTTGCCCTGTGCGCCCTGTCGTTGTTTGTCTCACGGTGGGACATGAACGCAGCCATTGCAACGTTTACCAAGCTCTTGACGGCGCCGGCGCCGGCTGACCTGTCTCTTGGCAATGTCATCGGGCTAAACCCATTCCACGAATACACACCTTGGCGCCTAGTCCAGTTGTCGACCGATATCGCGGCACGCAGCTTCGGCGGACACGACTATCCTGGCCAACTGATTGCGATAGAAGCGAAGCTGCGCGAGCAATACCGCCTATGGAAACTGCAGAATCCATAGTGACCCAGCCTGTCCCTACGATGGCCTACTGCAAAAGATTCAGATCGAGCAGAGATTTCGCAAACTACTCGATGAAGCGCCGTGCGTGGCGCATTCCATCGTCCAGTTGGGCCTCACTGATCTCGTGTGCTCAATGAAAGATCCCGTCAGGTCGCCCGATCAGCGAACTCAGATTGTCCCGATGCGGCAATCTCTGAGGTGCTGTCAGGACGCCGATGCGCTGCAGAGCAGACTGTAGAGCACCGGGCGCCTCGCGAGGACCGAGCGTTACGGTCCCATTCTCCCGAAAGCAGACAGCGCTAAATCGTCTCGACCTTCGAAAAGGCCTTAAAGGTTCTCAAAGTCAATCTTAGCGACCTCCAAACGAGAATTCTTCTCCTCCAATCGCCATCTTCTCCTGAAATAGATCTCCATCGCTTTCCGGATCTCTACGACCAAAAACTCACCGTCGAACCCATACTCTCGTCTAACCACGGCGGCTTGGTCGTCGGAGAGATCACTCTTGGGACGCAACCGGAATACCGCCTTAGTGTGCCAGTCGACATCGGCCGGCAACGGCGCCTCTAAATCACGAAGCTCGAATGTGCTCCATGGGCTTATCCGAATCGGTAGATAGTCCCGATAAGTATGGTGTTTAAAACTGAACGCTCGGAGATGAACATTCTCTCCGTCAGACATGAAACGAGTTGGCACAAGCCATTGACCATCGTCCACGCCGGAATTGATTGACGTATATGCGACATTGACCGCCTTCTGCCCCTTCAACGCCGCATAAAGCTTGGTGACTGTAGCCGGAGTGGCCTGCCGCACCGGTTGCGGAATGGAAGCTATCGTCGAACCGTCCCCCGTCCCATCTAGTGCTTCAAATGCCTCCACTAGGGTCGACGGAGCTAGTGGCTTATGGCCAGGCGCCGCGACATAGGTTTTCTGTGTCGCGTCGTAGATCGGCGCCACCGCGACTCGAGTTAGGTACTCGCGGAAATCGATGGCGGCCTGGGCACTGGAAATCTTAAACCGGTCGATCAGGTCACGGCGCTTCGCCATTCCGCGCCAGGTCAGGCAGCGATCGAGGAACACTAATCGTTGCCGTTGGGGATATTTGAGGTCATCAAGGCTCATGAGCACGAACCTATATTGACTCTGACGCGAACGTCCATATAGAAATTACATGTATAGAAATTATACAGGTTATGACGATGCGCATTCTTCACACAGCGGACTTGCATCTTGGGCGACAGTTCAATGGCATCGCACTCGACGGCGATCAGGACGTCATCCTTGATCAGATCTTTGGCGCCGTTTCCGAAAAGCGCGCAGATGTCTTGATCATTGCCGGAGATGTCTTTGATCGCGCGGCTCCACCGTCGTCTGCCATTCGCCAATTCAACCGCTTCATGACCCGTATTTCCCGAGATACCGCAGCCGCCGTGGTGGTGATCGCGGGCAATCACGATTCTGGCGACCGGATCGGCGCCATGGCGGTTCTCACCGACGGGACCCGTTCGCTGGTGCGTGGCGTTGTGAGCGCAGATGAACCAGTTCTAGTATTGACCGACGAACACGGACCGGTGGCGTTTTCGGCACTACCATTCTCATACGAATACGCCGCGCGAGAATGCTTCGGAGACGAGGAAATCACAACCCCGGAGCACGTGCTGGTAGCTCAGTTAACCGCAGCCCGGCGAGGTGTCCCGATCGGCGCACGGTGGGTTGTGGTGTCTCATGCCTTCGTCGCCGGCGCTCGAACCAGTGACGTCGAACGACCTCTCGCCCGCGTTGGCGGCATAGAGACAGTGTCTCCGGAAGTATTTGCCGGGGCACATTACGTGGCGCTTGGCCACTTGCATCGTCCTCAGCATGTCGGCGCAGAACACATTCGCTATTCCGGCTCGCCACTGGCATTCGGTTTCGATGAAACGGATCATGAGAAGTCCATGAGCTTCGTCGAAATGGATGGCGCGGGGCACATCTGGATCGAAGCGATTCCTTTCAAACCGCCCCGGGGTGTGCGGGTCCTTCGCGGTAAACATAGTGAGCTCGTCGTGGGAAAACCGTCCACCGATTTCATTAAGGCCATCCTGACAGATGACATTCCACTGATCGAGCCGATGAAGCGCCTGCGTGAGGTGTTTCCCCATGCTTGCCATTTGAGCTACGCGCGGGACGAGCAAGTTCCTGGGGCCAAGGAAGTGGTCGCCTCCGCGGCGCGTGCGACGGCTCCCACTGACGTTGTCGATGCATTCCTTGAGCAGATCAGCGGCGAAGGTACGACGGAGGCCGAGCAGTCACTGGTGAGTGCGGTGCTGCATGGCATGCAGGTCGAGGGGGACGCGGCATGAAACCCGTGCTGCTGACACTCCAGGCATTTGGTCCGTTCGCTGGAACCGAGGTCGTCGACTTTCGCGATGCCGTTCAAACCGGGCTCTTCGGAATCTATGGCAAAACCGGCGCCGGTAAATCCAGCATTTTCAGCGGCATGACATTCGCATTGTTCGGTGAGCCGGCCAAAGCCGAGCAGGATCCAGGTTCGCTTCGTTCGGACCATGCCAGCGCGGAGTTGATGACGGAGGTTGAGTTCGTCTTCGACATCGGCGAACGCCGGTATGTCGTCCGTCGCCGGCCGGAGCAAGCTCGACTCAAGCAACGTGGGTTTGGTGAGACGCGCAGCGCCCACGAGGCCTGGCTGTTTGACGCAACCGGCTTGTCGCTCGACGACATCACCGGCGGCAATCTCGGAAAGGCCGTTGCAGAAAAGAAGACAAGTTTGGTCGAGGCGTCGATCAAAGACCTGCTCGGCTATGGCGTCGACCAATTCAGGCAAATCGTTTTGTTGCCCCAAGGTCGTTTCGAGGCTTTTCTCGCTGCAAACACGAAGGATCGGCTCGCAATCCTTAGAAGCCTCTTTGACGTTTCGCTATACCGCCGCTTGACGGCTAAAATGAGAATCGACGCGGAAGATGCAGAACGTGAGGTGCGTGCCGAACGCGAAGTCTGCTCCCGCCGGCTATCCGGGGAAGGCTTCGAGAGCGCGGACGCCCTCGTCGATGGAATAGAGGGTGCACGTGCGACACTACACGACCGTAGTCTAGAAGAAGCCAGGGCACTAGAGGATCTCGCCGCGGCAAGAGCTGCGCTGGAACTCGCTCGCGACACCGAAAGGCTCTTTGCGGCGGTCGAAACAGCGCAGGCTGACGTCCTCAAACTCGAAGCTCTCGCTCCCGAGATCGAACAGCTTGCCCAACGCGTAGCCGAGGCCGAACGTGCCCGAAGCCTCCTTGACGTTGAAGGCGTGCTTCGAGAGGCACATCTCGACGTCGATGAGGCACAAGAAAAGAAAGTCGTTGAAGAGGAAGCGGAGAAGGCAGCCGCGGACAGGGAGCAACGGGCGACAGAAGCACTCGCCGCCGAAAACGCACGTAGTGCTGAAATCGACGATCTTCGCCGCCAGCTCGAGTCGCTCGCGCGTCACCGTCAAACAGTCGAAAACTCAGCGGCATTAGCTGAGGAGGCGCAGAGAAGCGCCGCTGCATTTCTGGAGGCCGAGGCGGCTGTCGCTAAGTCTTGTGGCGAAATTGAAAGCTTGATTGACGAAAAGGACGGGCTTGCCGCGAAGCTGCAGACGGCGCGGACCAGCGAGACGCAGCGCCAGACCACTGCAACACAAGCCGCAAGCCTGACGGCCGCCCTCAAGGTCGCCGAGACCTACGAAACGGTCGCGCAAGGCGCACAATCGGCAGCCGCGTTGGTCGAAGCGGAAGAGCGCAATCATTCTCACGCGACCGGTTTCCTCCAAAAGGCACAGGCCGCGCTCTCCGAAGCGGAACGACAGCTGGCCGAGGCCCAAGCTCTTCACCTCGCCCACAAACTTGCAGATGGTGAACCCTGCCCGGTCTGTGGCGCTACACATCATCCAGCACCTGCGACAGGTCGCGTCGAAAACGTTGGCTTGGATTCGGCATTCCGTGATGCCAGACGCCATTGCAAAGAAGCGGAACTTGCGGAACGCAATGCGGACAAGAAGCTTACATCTGCGCGAGACATCCTTGCAGAGCGACAGGGTCAGCTTGTCCAAGCTGAGAAGCCCGAGCTGTCCTCCGCGCAGCTCCGTAGTAAACTCCAAGACTGCGCGAATGCAGTTCGCGCGCTCGGCTCAGTCATAGATTTGATTGCCCTTGAGACGCAGCTGCGGGACCGCGAGGTAAGAATCGAGGGGCATCAGAAAGCCCACGGGGAGCTTCAACAAGCCTCCAACGAGGCGAAGACCACTAAGGCCGTGGCGCAGTCGCAGTTATCGCTGACGTTGGCCGATGTACCTGAGAACCTCAGGAACGTTGCTGCGCTTGAAATCGCCGTTAACGAGAGGCAGCATCTCCACAATCAGCGCCAAACCACAATGCGTGCCGTGGCCGAGGAGGCAACGCGTGCTCGTGAGGCCTCGATCGTTGCGAGGCGCGATCTGCAAGCAGCAAACGACGCCCTCGCCGCTCGTCAAGTCCGTTTGGAAAGAGCGCGGCAGATATTCGACGCCCGTCTCGATGCGGCGCACCTTACGGAAGCAGAGTTTCATGCTCTCAAGGCGGCGATCGACCAAATCGACGACAATCGAAGCCGGGTGGAGCGGCATCGGCAGCACTTGATGGCGGCTCAACAGGCCGTTGACAACTCCCGAACCAAGATCGTCAGATTGTTGCGACCTGACCTACCTCCTTTTGAGGAGACCCGAGTCAAGGCGACGAGTACGCATGAGGCTGCGCAAGAAGCTCGTATCAAAGCAGCCAGCCGACTGGATCACCTGATTCGCCTCCAGGAGCAACTCGCCCAGACGATGGAGCGCCTCGATGCACTCGAGCTCAGTTCTGGTCCTCTGCGTCGCCTGGCCAGCTTGTTTGATGGTAAGAACGCCCAGAACCTGGATCTTGAGACATTCGCAATTGGCGCCATGTTCGATCAAGTGCTTGAAGCCGCGAACTTGCGATTGGGACCGATGACGGGTCACCGCTACTATCTTGAACGTGAGGTTGAGGAAAGCGGTCGCGGCCGTCGTGGCCTAGGCATTCGTGTGAATGACATTTACACCGGCAAATCCCGACCAACGGCGACGTTATCAGGAGGCGAGAGCTTCATTGCTGCCCTCGCACTGGCATTGGGGTTGGCGGACGTAGTCGAAAGTGCGAGCGGCAAGGTTCAACTCGACACGATCTTCATCGACGAAGGATTTGGTAGCCTCGACGCCGAGAACGGCACAGGGACTCTCGACCAGGTGTTGGACGTTCTCAACAAACTAGTGAGCCAACGCCGCGCGGTGGGTCTGATTTCTCACGTGCGAGAGGTGCAGGAATCGATTCCGAATGGCTTCTATGTCGATAGGGGACCGTGGGGCAGCACAATCCAGACGAGGAGTGCTTTTTGATGCCGGGAAGATGGGTTGAGCGTCGTGCGCATCAGCGTCGCACGGCATCGGGAAAAACCATTCACGTTCGAAAGACGTGGGTTTACCAAGAAGTTCGTGATGAGAACGGCAATGCGGCATATCAGCGGTTCTGCCCCAAGTGCGGTGCTCACATAATTAGCGTGCACATGCCAAAGGGCCGGCTGGGCTCATTTTGAAGGAGGGCATGGTCTTACTCGAACGAAACACCCTTGCCTGTATCGCGGAGAAAGTCTGCGCAACCGAAGGGACCCGGATACCCCAGACTTGCTCGATATGTTGGAGACGGACGGCAAGCTTCCGAACTGATGAGGCCGCGTTCGGCGCTTTGCGCGAAATTTTTTTGTTATGCTTTCCGATTCGGTCGAAGTGAGGCTTGTAAGGTGGTATGAGCGTTGTCACCAAAAAACTTGGGCCTTTGAAAAGCCCCGATCCGCTTACCCAGAGCACGCGCCTTGGGATGCCCTACGCGCGTTTCGCCGACGTAGAGCGGCAGATCACTGAGATCATCCAATATCCCATCGACAAGTGGGACACCATCATCGTTGGCAATAGCTCACGGTGGAAAAGCCAAACACTTGTCTATCTCGCACGACATGCCCTTGACGATGACAAGGCATTCGGTTGGTTACTTCGGCAAGTATTGAAACGTGCTTCGACGAAGCTGGGCTTCATCTTGAAAGGGATGGATCCGACGACGTTGCAGCAGATTGACACCACTGTCAGTCTTCAGCTCGTGGAGCTCATCATGACCGAGGTTCCGACCCGTGCGTCGGAGTATCTGGAAGTGGACTTCAACGGAAAAGTTAAGCAACTTGCGATCAAGGCGGCGGCGAAGTTCGAAACACATCCCGAGCCCTATCAGGTTTCGACGGCTTCCAAGTCCGCGAACGGGTCCGACCCGCTCGACGCTGTAGCGATGCCTAACGATCCCTACAGCTCGCTTGCTACCAGAATCGACCAGGGAATGATGCGACGCCTCCTGAAGGCGGTAACCGACCCCCGTCATCGCAAGGCGTTTATCCTGCGCAAGATGCGCGACTGGCCAATGTACCATGACGATCCTACCGTCCCTTCGGTACTGCGCCATTTTGGCCTCCGCTCCAATCAGCGCCGAACGGTCCAGTATTGGATCGAACGCGCCGAAAAGGAGATGCGTGAGGCCCACGGAGAACTAGAATGACAACTGATCAAAATGTTACCTTCGACGACGTGCTTACATTCCTGCTGGAAGAGGATGTGACACCTTCGCATGAAAATTTGCTGCAGTGGATCCAACGATACCCGCAGTTTTCCGACGATCTCACAAATTATTTCGCGGAATGGGCTGTCCAGGCAGAAACGGGAGATGAAGAGATCGTACAATCTCGATCTGAACGTTTCGTGAACATTGGAGTGAGCCATGCTTTGAACCTGTTGCATGCTCGCAAGGCGAACGCTGTCCCCTCCGCGCGGGCGCAAGCTAGGACGCTTGCGCAGTTCAGCAGGGCCGTTGGTCTTACGTTTGCGTCCCTCGCCGCAAAGGTGCGCCTCGATGAGGAAATCGTGACGAAGCTGGACCTTTGCCGTATTCCCGTCGCGAGTATCCCGACAGTGTTGGCCACCATGCTATCTGAACTTCTTAAGGTTGGTGTTGAAGAAGTTTGGCGTGCGCTGTCGCTTCCGCCCCGCGCTACCTCACCGCGTGCGCTGCAGAAGAGTCGGGGTCCTGCTCAAGTAAGGACCGAGAGTTTCAAGGACGCCATCACGGCATCGGCGATGCCGCCGGAGCAAAAAGAAGAGTGGCTTCGGTCAATTGAGAAAGGGACCGGGCCACCATGACCAGTTGGAACGAGGTACGCTCTCAGGCACGACATTGGCACACCGAACTCGCCGGAGAGACCGGCGAGTTGGTGGCCGCTGATGATTTGCTTAATCGGGCGAAGGAAACGAGCGGCGTCTCGGTCAAGCTTGTCGCACCCGACAACATTCTACTCGACGGTGCGCGTGCTACATATGTTACAGCTGCCGACCCTGAACCGCCCAAAATCTATTGTGCGAATGACCTGAAAGCAGAGGAAGAATATTTCTGCCTGGCGCACGAATTCGGCCACCACCGACTTCACGATGAAGTCGACGGCTGCAGCCACGGCGATATCGATGAATGGACGCCCGCCGAGCCAGAGGGATCAGCTGTCGGCGAAGGAGACGCATATAGCCCGAAACAACGGCGGGAGGCGCAAGCGAACCTTTTCGCCCGGGAGCTGCTACTGCCCCGCGATAAACTGAAGGCGCGGTTTCTAACCGGAGGCGCGACGGCCGTACAGATCGCTAGCGAGATGAAGGTCCCGGAAAACCTGGTCCTTCAGCAACTAGCCGACGCGCTTCTGCTGCCAAATGACCCGCCTGCTCGTCCGCTCCGAAAGGAGCCCGATCCAGATCCCAGCCAGATTAAGGCCATCCAAGCACCTCCGGGTCCGCATCAGGTGCGAGCCGGTCCTGGTACGGGCAAAACTCGTACCCTCGTGAGCCGCGTGGCGCATTTAGTCGAAAAAGAAGAGCCCCCGAGTAGCATCCTGGCTCTCACCTATTCCAATGACTCGGCGTTCGATCTTGCGTCACGAATTCATGCCAGCATTGGGGACAAGAGTGCTGGCGTATGGACAGGAACATTCCATGCTTTTGGTTTGGAGATCTTGCGGCTGTATTGGTCAGAGATCGGCCCCAACATCGCTCCCAAGCTGGTCACCAGAACCGACACCTTGTTCCTCCTTGAGGAACTCATGCCCAACCTTGGGCTCGATCTGTATTTCGATCTCCATGAACCTTTGCGTGGCCTGAAGTCGATCCTTGGCGCAATCAGCCGCGCGAAGGACGAGATCTGTTCCCCGTTGATGTACGCCGACTATGCCCGTTCGATGGAGGCGACTGACCCCGAAGCATCCGCCAAGGCGCTTGAAGTAGCACACGTCTATCGGGTTTACGACGATGCGTTGCGCGAACGAGGAATGGTCGATTTCGTCGACCTCATCGTCCGTCCCATCGAGCTTTTCAAGCAACGTCCCGACATCGCCGATCAAGTCCGCGGCACCTATCGGAACGTCCTTGTCGACGAGTACCAGGACATGAACCGGGCGAGTGGGGAGCTTCTTAAAATCCTCGCCGATCCCAAACGCGGACCATGGGTGGTCGGCGACGTCAAGCAATCGATCTATCGTTTCCGTGGCGCGTCGCCCATCAACATGTCCCGGTTCCGCGATCGCTTCAAGGCACCAGAGCCAACTGACCTGGAGATAAATTATCGTTCCGGTGGACGGATTGTCTCGATCTTCGACGCATTCGGCCGAACGCTGAAGCTTGGAGGCGGCGCTGGAAGCAAGCCTCTTGAGCCGCATCGGGGTAAGAATACTGGCTCTGTCGATTTCAATGTAGCCTTGTCGCGAGAAGCCGAGCAGCAGGGAATCGCAGCCCGTATCCAGCTCGAAGTCTCCAACGGCGGCGCCCACGGTGATCACGCGGTATTAGCACGATCGCACGGCACTCTGGTGCGGATCGCCGCTCATCTTGAGCGGGCCGGAATTCCGAGCCTATACTTTGGCGACTTTTTCGAACGACCGGAAATCCGTGATTTCCTGTCTCTTCTCTCCGTGGCGGCCGATCATGACGGGCTGGGACTGCTGCGCGTTGGGCAATGGGCTAAATACAGGATACCTGTCAGCGACATCATCGAAATGCTGCATCGCGCGGGCAAGGGCGAGAAAAGCCTGCTCGCTATGCTTCAGAACGGAATTGATAAAAGCGGTTTGTCTGACGAGGGCATGATTGGACTGACTTCCCTCGCCCACGATTTGGCAGGAGTTGGATTCAAGACCTCGCCGCACCTGCTGATCTCCGACTATTTGTTCAACAAGGGCGGCGTCCTAGCGCCGGATATCATCGAGGACACGATTTCCGCTCAGCAGCGTCGGCTGGCGATTTATCAGCTGCTCCAGGTAACTTTTGAGCACCACACTACAAAGGGAAATCCAAAGCGGTCGTTTCTGGACCATGTGCGACGGCTCGAAATCCTTGATGAGGAAAAGGAGTTTCGTCGTCTGCCCGCCGCCGCCGCAGGTATCGACGCGGTGCGCCTCATGACCGTCCACGCCAGCAAGGGACTTGAATTTCCGGTCGTTCACGTGCCGAGCCTTAGCCCCTCGCACTTTCCGCCGAACAATAGGTATGACCCCTGTCCGCCACCGGCCGGGATGATCGAGAACGATCCCTTGCTGACCGCCGACATGGAGGAAAAGAGCCTGTTCTATGTCGCCTTGTCTCGCGCAAAGAACATTTTGAGCCTATCGCGCTCGAACAAATACGGGGGCCAGCCACGCCCTAATCCATCGCCTCTTCTAGACCCCATCCGCGGTATGCTGCCAAACCCGAGCAGCCCGACCTGGGTCTCGGAAGGCAAGCAGGCGCCACCTTTTCCTGCTCTCCTTGGTAATTCGGACGGGATTGATGAAATTACGGTCGAGGCGATTGAGCGATACGCCGACTGTCCCAGAAAGTTCTATTACCAGGATGTTCTTAGGCTGCGATCAAAGACTGAACGCCGGCCATATCTAAAATTTATCTCGGTGGTCCGATCGACCGTGAAATGGTTGCAAGACACGCCGTCATCGCAATGGAGCGGCATGGAACTGCAGTTTTCGGCGACCTGGCTGGAGCACGGCCCATCGACCCATCCCCACGGCGGCCTCTATGAGAAGACCGCGAAGCAGATGCTAGGGCTCGCTCAAAAGGAGTTGACCGGACCAAGGCTGCCAACGCCGCGCAGCTCGATAATAGCGGGCAAGAACATCACGACCAACGCCGACAATATAAAAGCCACTGGATCGCGTATCACGGTTCAGCGGCTAAAGGCTGGCCCCCTTTCGAAGAGTGAAAAAATGAGAGTGCGCGATGCGCTGATCTTCTCGATAATCGCCAGGGAAAATTCGGGCACAACCGTCAACTTTGAACACGTTTCGCTACTGACTGGCGAACGATCTGCTAGCGGCAAGGTAAATCATGCGATCGAGGGCGTCATCGAGAGCTACTTCGGTGGAATTGCCCAGGGCAGGTTTGATCCCATCACGTCGGACCGCAATTGCCCGACGTGCCCGTACTATTTCATCTGCGCCACAGACGGGGTGCGGTTGCCATCATAAAAACACGAAAAATCGTCGGGTGCTTTTTCCGATAGCCTGAAAATGCCGGTTGTAGTTGTCGTGCGGCCAAGAGCCGCGGCAAACGCAAAAGGCAAAAAGATGAACAAGATTACGCTTTTCGTACAGTTCGAGGCCTCCCCCAACATTGAGCTTATCGAGCTTTCCGACACGGCTACTTTCGCCGAACTGATCCTTGCCGCCACTGAGCGCGGTCTTCCTGATGACGTCCAGCGCGACGCTCTGATCTTCATTGAGGAAAAGGACGAGGCCCTCGAAACCGACCTGTCGCTGACCAAACAGGGGGTGAAGCATAAAGACCGTGTCACGATCCACCGCTGCCGCCGCGTCGAAGTCAGCGTGGCGTTCAACGCTCGTCTTGAACAGCGCAAGTTCAACCCGGCCGCGACGGTTGGCCGAGTGAAGCGCTGGTTCGTTGACGAAATTGGAATGACGCCCGTCGACGCCAGCGAACACGTCCTGCAGATCACAGGCACCAACCGCCGTCCTGATCATGACGTGCCGATCGGGACCGTGGTGACAAAGGGCACCTGCTCGGTGGAATTCACCCTCGTCCCCCGCAAGCGTGTCGAGGGCTAATGCGATGAACGTGGCGTTCATTTCTCCAGATCAGCGCTCGGTCATGGCGGACTTGGTGGGGGGCGCTTTCCTGATCGGGGAGCATTCTGGCCGTTGGCGCCTTCGCGACGTCATTTGGCCCAACGTAATGATTGAGGTCGCGGCCGCGCCGCGTCCTCAATCCCCTGACAGCTACTGCATTCGGTTCGACTGCACCGACTATCCCCAGGTCGCTCCGACTGGTCGCCTTTGGGATCCGATCAACAATAGGCCGCTTCCCTTTGCTGAATGGCCGACCGGCCGGAACCGTGTACCGGCTGTCTTTCGTACCGACTGGAAGGAGGGAAGTTGCCTTTACATCCCCTGCGATCGGCAAAGCTTCGCCGGTCATGAAAACTGGCTTCAAGAACATGCCGACCTGATCTGGCTCCCAGAGGATGGTATCACGCAATACCTCCAGGCTGTACACGAATTGCTCAATTCGGAGGATTATACGGGGGTGCACCATGGCTAACGCAAAGATCATTGTTCCCCGCGCGAGCTGGCTTCGCGGTTTGGCCGAACTTCATCGCCGCGGCGCAGAACGTCACGAGGCCGGAGCCTTCCTGCTTGGACAATCTGAGAATGGCAGGAGCGTCGTGTCTCATTGGATTTTCTATGACGACCTAGACCCCGGCGCGTATTCGAGCGGCGTGTGCGTGCTTTACGCGGACTCCTTCGATCGCCTCTGGTCGGAAGGTCGGAAAACCGGGATGGCGGTCATTGCCGACCTTCACACACACCCGGGCTCGCCCGAGCAAAGTCACTCCGATCGGACCAACCCCATGGTATCGACTGCTGGCCATATTGCCCTGATCGTGTCTGATTTCGCTCGGGGGCCGCACTGGCGGCATAGGCTCGGGGTGTATCGATATGAGGGCGATCACCAATGGACAAACCTTAGTGGTTGGACCGCTCGCGGCCTCCTCAGGACGGGAACATTCAGATGAGCTATCACCTTGATCACGTCACTCCAGATAACCTTCATCGCGGCGTCAAAATGGCGCTCGACACACGTGAGGTTCGGTCGGTCGCCGACGGCTACGCTCTCTTCGAGCGCTATCGCGTCACCATCATTGTCGGCGAAGAGATCGCAACCTCTCGCGCCCATCAAGCAGCCCTGCTGACGATGGTGAACGCTGGCCGACGGTCGCTCCTTGGCGGTGTTCACGTTGTGGGCATGTCCGACGCGCCGCTATTGATTGAATTGCCTGCCATCGGTAGCTCGCTGTCTGAAGCGGTCGCCTCGCTCGGCGGGACGCTAGCGGAGGATCCGAGCGAGGCTTCACCGATCATCATCTTGGGCAGCGCTGACCTGACGCTGGTCACCGAGGCTTTGGCAATCGTTGCAACCTTCGACGGCTGGCGCGGCGGCGTCGGCCCGGTTGAGGAATGCGCTCGCCTCGCCGAGCCTCCGGTCGCCATTCTTGCGGCAACCCTAGCAGGCGCCCTCGCCATCAGCGAGGTATTTCAGAATCTTCGCGGCTATGTGCCGGCATGCCGCCGGACCGTGGGAATGTCGCTCTGGGATCCGGCGTCGCAGGATTGGCAGGTTGACGACGGCGCTCCCGCAATCCAAGTGATGCCGAACCGTCTCTGGCTCATGGGCCTCGGTCACCTGGGTCAGGCATACCTTTGGGTTCTTGCGCTGTTCGACTTTGAGAACCCGGTCGATGTTGATATTACACTGCAGGATTTCGATAAGCTGACCGAGTCGAATGACAGCACCTCGATGTTGACCACTCTCGATCGCGTTGGTCATTACAAGACCCGCGTAATGGCGGAGTGGTTGGAAGCACGCGGCTTTAAGACCCGCATTGTCGAGCGCAAATTCGACGGTGATCTTCGGCTCACACCCCAGGACCCGCAGGTTGGCCTATGCGGTGTGGACAATCTCGAGGCTCGTGCTGCTCTCGACGAAGCCGGCTTCAAGCTGGTCGTGGAGGCCGGCTTGGGTGCTGGTCCCGATGAGTATGTCGCTGCCCGGGTTCACACTTTTCCTGCGAGCGTTACGAGCAGGGGAAAATGGGGCGGATTGGAACGAGATCGCGCCTTGGGCGACGGACAGGCTTACGACAATCTTCTGGAAACTGGTGCCGTCGATGCATGTGGGTTGGTCCAGTTGGCAACCAGAACCGTCGGGGCACCGTTTGTGGGCCTCTTGGCTGCATGTCTCGTCATTGCCGAGCTAGTTCGTAGGCTGCACGGCGGTTCCGAAATCGAGGTGATTGATCTCTCGTTGAAAACACCGCATCAGCGTATGGTTGTGGCCTCTGCTAGGCCAATACAGCCCTGGAGCTACGGATTCGCGAAGTTGCGCGATATCGCCCCGGCCGTCTAGGCAGGGAATAATCGCGCCGGGTTGCCTATTCGACTACTCGTGTATCCGCGACCGCTTCTGATTCATCACCCAATCTTCCACGGGCGCGCATGATACTCTCTATCACAGTGTCGCCGCTTAGGATAATCGTCTCCGGATTACCAAGTTGCGTGTATCGAATAGCGTCGGACCTTGCGACGACCTTCTGCGCAAGACGACGCGAAGCTTCAATGTCAACATCGCGAATTTTGGCTATCCTTTCGATCAGTTTTTCAAACCATTCTGGATCGTGGCCATTGATCTCGTAGTTGGCTTTCCCTTGGAGCTCGTTGTAAGTCGCGCTGCCCGGCGGTCCAACCAGTGCAATGATCACCTCAGTAGCCAGGCACATTCGCAACATGCCTGAAACCACCTCGGTCCACGTCACCGATCGTCCGTACGCCTTGATTGCCGCAGGAATGAATTCAGCCACTCTGTGCATTAGTCGGGCTACGAACATCGCGGAGCGAAGTCCGTCGACAGGAAGAAATGTGCCAAGCACGGTTCGCGCACCCAGCGCGATAAATCCATTACCGACAGTTGCATGGCTTGATGCGTCAATACCGTGAGTGTCACATGCGCTTAGGATGACAATCGGCGGGCAACGGACCAGCCCTCTCAAACTCCAATCATCAAGGCGCTCACCGCCAATAGCTATAGTGCTGATTGGGGTGCTGGCGTTCGCGACGCCGTGGCCATCGAAGATCAAAATTTCTCCGTCGAAGTCATTCAGCGCGGATACGAACTGCTCGACCGTTGAGACGCGGACTTGGGTTAGGTCGACCACTGTCTCCCAAGAAGGTCGCACCGCCTCAAGAGCGTTCGAGAGGATATCCTTCAATGGGTCATCTTCCTTGAAGGAGCTGATGACCAAGACCTTACGAAACGCCTCAGGTGGAATAGACATTGGCTGCACCGGTAGCAGCTCGCCCATCATGACATTTCCAGGGGTAACCGGAATGCGTGAGCAATCTCGGGCGAATGACAAAGGAAGACCGTCGATCGGCAACCATTCTATCGGCGCGTCTGATATGATCTTTATCGGTCCTCTCGTCCTCGAAATGAATTCAATCCTCTCGTCTCCCGCGGCCGAATGCAACTGCTCCTGAATTTCGGAAAAGAGGCGTGTGGCCTTTCTTCGCGCTTCAAAACGGCCCGCTCGCACGTTCCTCGCGTAGGCGGAGAGGGATGGAAACACGTGGTTTACGCCCGGAGAGAGCCTCACAACCGGGGAAGTTGTCTGCGCCGCCAAAAGCCCGACGCCGAATGTTTGTGTAAGGAGTTCTTCGGATCTTGTTTCGGCAACAAACCTACCCTCCCTAGTGTCCTGAAAAAATTTGATACCTTCGGGATCGAGAGTTGGGCGTAGGAGCTTCTGTTGTTGAAAATACCGCAACGCTTTTCGGAAGGCGGCTCCCTCCGGCGTATTTCCGGCCACGCGTCGATACCCCATCCGAAAAAGGGCCGGCTCAAAGAGGATAACACCGGGTGCTGGCGCTCCTAGTGCGTAAATATCATGGTCTCCCATTTCGTGCCGAAGCAAGGCAACGCTTGCCGCGCTCTCAACGATTGCGTCTGTATATTCATTCTCCGTCTCGGCGATAAACGGCACACTTTCCTTCAGCGTATAGCCGACTCGAGCCAATGCCATGTGGTTCGGGACCGTGACGTTGTGACCTTTGACGTCATAGTCTTCCAACAAGACGTCGGGCCAATTCCAGTCAACGGCCGCGTCGGCGACAAGTTCTTTCTGCCCTTCGTTGAGACGCGCAGCTTCCTCTTCGAGCCGCTTCAAGCAGTAGTCCCTAAGGAGAGTAAGATCGAAATTCTCCGCGGGAGTGCCTTTGCCGTCAACGACCGTGATATGCAGAGCCTTGAAACCGATCTTCTCCTGCCAAGCGTCAATTCGAGCGGCCACTTCAGGTTCGCCTGAAAACAACACGCAACATGGTGGCAATTGAGCCGCTGATAGTGTCTCTAGGGCTGAAACAGTTAACGGGAACCAGATCAGTGGCCGTAGTCCGGCAATTCGCTGGATCGCAATCTGTTCAGGCGCACTCGCCCTCTCGCTGATGTCGCCAGGCAGGGTGCAAATCCCGCGCATTGCCCAGTGGAGGGCGGACCAACTTCTGCCGAAGCCCTGGAAGGGCGACATGTCGATCCAAGCGTCCTCCCCCATGATGAGAAAGTAATAGATGCGCAGGGGGTCAGGCCACAGATCCATTATTGCGTCCCTCAGATTGGTCGAATCTTATTGTGGGTCCGGTCGGCTTGGAGACGTGCACGGGCAATGGGAATGCTTCGCATGTCTCACCTCCATTGAGAAGAGCTGCCCTCACTGGGCAGTGTCAGATCGCTCCCCATAGCTTTGCTGCGACGCGCCTTCTGAAAGGCGGCGTCTTGTGTGTGTGCACAAAGTGCGTCGAGCACGCCGAAAATGAACACTGTAATTATTGTCTGACAGCGGTCAGACTGTGTTCGATAATGCGTGCGCAGATCTCAGGTGGTTTGCACGAAGTGGCTGTCGTGCGATTTGGGTTCAAACACCTTTTCGCCGCTCAGCCAGCGTTCAATTATGCTCGGGTCCTTACGGATTGTAGCGACAGTGGAAACAAGATCTACCAAATCGTGTTGATATCCAAAATCGAACGCCATTGCGTCTAGAACTGCTTTGAAGGCCGTGCCACTGATTTGTGGTTCTGCGTAGAACTGTGTTTCCGACTCGTGCCCCTCCTTTGCTAGGCGAAACGAGGATTCGCATTGGCGAGGATCCGGAGCCAGATAACTTCTACACGCTACAGGCCGCACCTTGTAGATCGAACATTTGTTTCTATCATCGAGGAATGGGCAGGGTTCCCCTTGAACGGCCCGTTCACGGTCGCTTAAACTCAGCAACGATTGTGACCTTTCGTCAAACTTGGTTCCCCGCTCATCGTGGGCGGTTTCAACAGCGATAAGTATCGCCTCCAGGATGGAAACTTCGACGTTCTGGTGACAGCACCATGCACATCCTTCGTGGCATCCGACACTCACGGGCGAACCGCCATTATTCACAATGTGATCGAGGAGATAATCTAGGTTTCCATGGAGTTGCATGGCCAACCCTGTCATAACCGGGACTGAATTGGCTCTGGCGTTGCTTTTTTCCATGACATCGAATGCAAGATCCAGCAATTTTCCAGCAGTGCGAGCCGCATCAACGAGGCGTGGATCGCTGTACTCCATGCCGGTGGGAATCGGTATACCGACTTCCTCAATGGCGGTGAGCACCCGTTTTGCTCGAGCAGCCTTAACGGCCGCTGCCTCTTTCTTCCGTTTCGCCTCTCCCACTCTCATCCCCCGTTCTAACACCAAGCGGCACCTTTAGGTGCCGGTCGAATTATCTGTCTCTTTTAGTGCAAGGTAGCAAGCAGAGCTTATGCTGTTGTAAACAAGACCGGAAGATTGGTCCCATCTCCAACAAATGATTGCGCGATGCGATCGATATCGTTGATCCTTAAGTTTTGACGATGCGCGCCGGCCGCCCAACCTCCGCTCCATCGCCTGCCGAGCACGGGTCAAACGGCCGTGCTCCTTGAGGCCGAGCTCGGCCGCGGCGCTGATGCCGGCGAGAATGGCCAGCAGGCGGGTTTCGCGATCGCGATGCCGGCGGTGATCGACGGGTATGGATTTCAGGCCGAGATTGAAGGCGGCCAGATGCGCTGCTGACGTGACGCCGGCCTGTCGCAAGATCGAAGCGGACAACAGCCGGCCAAGCCAGGGGGCATGCTGCAGCACGGCGATTTCATTCCACGCGTCCAGGGCAATAATCGCCTGCAGCACTGCCGGCAGGTCCTGGGCCTGCCGCAGCACGCTGCGCCATTCGTCCAGCCGCTCGTCCTCGTCCCAGTCGAGATCATAGACCAGTGGATCCTTTTCCGGTCCGCCGGCGCCACCAGGCCGCTTTGCCTTTTCGATGGCAGCATCGGAGCGCGCCAGCACCGCATCGATGGCGGCGAACTCTGCATCGAGCGGGTCAGCGCCGTCATCGCGATCCTCCACCTCCCCTCTTCCGTTCGCACTGCCATCCAGCTCGCCGGCTTCGTCCGCAACTGCGCCGTCGGCACCATATGATGCCGCAGGCCACGCCTGCCCACGCAGGCTGCTGAGACCTTCGGCGCTGAGCGCCCAGCCGGGCGTTTGCGACGCAATCCGCCGGCGGGTGCGCAGGACGTCGCGGGCAATGGTCAGCTCGTGGGTGGGCGCGCGGATGTCGGCGCCGGCGTCGTGGAGGACGAGGTCTTCGAGATGCACCAGCTCGCCATCGATCCACAGCGAGGCGCAGGCGTCGGTGAAGTGCATGCGTTCGATCCAGCCCTGACCGACCGGCGAGCGGGCGATCCGCTCGTCGAGACGGGCCAGCGCAATGCCTGCGTCCGAAATCGGTCGCAGCGTAACTGGAGCAGATCTGGTGGCACGGGGGATTCCGATTTTTTGTGAATCATGATTCACTTCCTTTATGACGAAGCGCCGCCTCCCCATGGCCGAGCATGCCGATACGCTGTCGCTGAAGGCGCTGCGGGAATTGGTGACGGGACTTGTGGCGCGGGCCGATCGGGCAGAAATCCGGATTGAGGCGCTTGAGGCTGACAACCGAAAGCTTCGAGAAGAAAACGATCAGCTGAGGATCGAGAACACGCGGCTGAAGGTCGACAACCAGCTTCTGCGCGACGAGATTGCGCGACTTAAAAACCTGCCGCCACGCCCACCGTTCAGACCCTCGGGTATGGACCAGGCAACGAGCGACAAGGCGGTTGCCGGCAGCCGAAAGCCTGCGCGGCGTCGCGGGCCGAAGGGCGACACGGGGAGCGCCACGCGCGAAGAGGTGCTGCCTGCCAGAGCCCCACCTGGATCGCGGTTTAAAGGCTACAAGGATTGCATGGTCCGTGATCTGGTCGTGCGGGCCGAAGTGGTGCGATATCGCCGCGAATGCTGGGTGACACCGGAAGGACGCACGATCATTGCGCCGCTGCCAGCAGGGATAAAGGGTGGCTACGGCGCCAGTCTGCGTCGCTTCTGCCTGATGCTTCATAGCCATGGGCAGGTCACGACGCAGCGATTGACGACCTTGCTGAACGATGTCGGTGTCGAGATTTCCAAACGCCAGGTCATCCGGTTTTTGACAGAGCGGCTGGACGGCTTTCATGCCGAGGATGCCGCCGTGCTGCATGCCGGCCTGGTCTCGGCTCCCTTTGTCACCGTCGACGACACTGGCGCCCGTCATGCCAACCGCAATTTCCATACGACACAGATCGGTGGCGAACATTTCACCGCCTTCCGCACGACGCCGTCGAAGTCGCGGCTGAACTTTCTGGCCCTGCTGCGCGGCAACTATCAGGACTATGTTCTCAACGATGCCGCCTTCACCTTTCTGGAAAACCGTCAGGTGGATCCCGCCCTTCTGGCGCATTTGAAGACATGTGAACCGCGGCGGTTTGCCAATCAGGTTCCGTTTCTCGAGTATCTGGCCGCCAATGGTATCAACATCTTCGACAAGGAAATAATCCGCCCGTTTGCCGAGGCCGGCGTTTGGGGCGCTATCCGCCATCATGGTCTGGTCGGCAATGCGGTGATCGTGTCCGACGATGCCGGACAGTTCCGCGTCGGCACCCATGCACTGTGCTGGATCCACGCCGAGCGTTTGCTGCACAAGCTGATGCCGGCGACGCCCGGCCAAGTGAAACACGTCGAAACCCTGCGCGAGCTTGTCTGGCACTTTTACAAGGCTCTGAAAGCCTATCGGCGAAGACCTGATCCCCGTGCAGCCCGGGGCCTTCAGGCCCGGTTCGATCGGATCTTTTCGCTGCGCACCGGTTATGGCGACCTCGACAAACTGCTGTTTCGACTGGGTCGCCGCAAGGCCGAACTGCTGCGGGTTCTGGAGCGGCCTGAAACCCCGCTCCATACCAATGCGTCGGAAAGAGATCTGCGCGGACTTGTCATCAAGCGAAAGATTTCCGGCGGCACGGTCAGTCGCAACGGTCGGCAGGCGCGTGACAGCATGCTCGGCCTGATGAAGACCTGCCAAAAGCTCGGCCTGTCGTTCTGGCACTATCTCGGCGATCGGCTGGGGATCGGTGACGAAGATCATCTTGTGGCACCCCTCGCCTCGATGGTTGCAGCACGCGCCTGAACGCTCTCGATCCTTTGCGCAACTAGCACCCTGCTCTGGGTCAGACATGCTGATTGTGTCGGCATGGCCACCAAATCAGCCCCGCTTACGTCGCAGCAGGGCACTTACGGGCAACCTCGACAATCGTAAGGCATTGAAATCATAGTAAACACGCCATTAACCAGAAGCGATATCGCTAATTGCTTCTGTCACGGCTGTGGATCTCCACGCGTTTGCTGACCATCGATAACCACCGTTTATCGATGGTTGTTGATTTGGAGCCGCAAATCAGAAAGAATCGGGGCAAATCACGGCCCTCAAGGCCGCCAAAACCCGCGACTTTTTGGGACGCCCGTGGCCAAAGCCAAGACATCACTGACCGCCGTCGAGCGCCGTGCCGAAGAGCTCGACACCATCGCCGCCGTGCTGCCGATGGAGCGCCGCGACGAACTCGCCGAACTGCTCACCGACCACGACGTCGAAACGCTGCGCCATCTCGTCAACCAGGGCATGGGCGACAACACGCTGCGGGCGCTGACCTCGGATCTCGCCTATCTGGAAGCCTGGGGATTGGCCGCCACCAAAAAGTCGCTGCCCTGGCCGGCGCCCGAAGCGCTGCTCTTAAAATTCGTCGCTCATCACCTCTGGGATCCGGAAAAGCGGGCTTACGCACCCGATCACGGTATGCCGGCCGACGTCGACGAAAGCCTCAGGAGCCAAGGGTTTCTGAAATCCGTCGGTCCACACGCGCCAGCCACGGTGCGGCGGCGGCTGGCGAACTGGTCGACGCTGACCAAGTGGCGGGGCCTCGACGGCGCGTTCGCCTCCCCTGCCCTCAAATCAGCCATTCGGCTGGCGATCCGAGCCGCGCCAAGACAACGTCTTCGCAAGAGCGCCAAGGCGGTCACCGGCGACGTCCTGGCAAGACTGCTGGCGACCTGCGCGACCGACAGTCTGCGCGATCTCCGGGACCGGGCGATCCTGATGGTCGCGTTTGCCTCCGGCGGTCGCCGGCGCAGCGAGATCGCCGGGCTGCGCCGCGAACAGTTGACCGTCGAGCCGCCCATTCCGGTCGAAGGCGGGAGCCCCCTCCCCTCTCTTGCCATCCATCTCGGCCGCACCAAGACGACCAGCGGCGACGAGGACGACGTTGTCTACCTGACCGGTCGGCCGGTGGATGCGCTGAATGCCTGGATGGTGGCCGCCAAGATCGACAGCGGCAGCGTGTTTCGGGCGATCGGGCGATGGGGGACTGTTTCGCGGCGGGCGATCGATCCGCAGTCGGTCAATGCGATCATCAAGCAGCGGGTGGAACTGGCTGGATTAGAGCGTGGGGAGTTTTCCGCGCACGGATTGCGTTCGGGATATCTGACTGAGGCTGCCATCCGCGGGATTCCGCTCCCCGAGGCGATGGAACAGTCGAGACATCGCTCGGTTCAGCAAGCCTCGAGTTATTACAACAATGCCACCCGTCGCAGCGGACGCGCTACGCGTATGCTCTGAAGGCTGCTTCCGGCTCCAGTGGTCAGAAGTGGGTTACAGCCAGGTAATTTTACTAACGCTTTCCCCGAGATGGGGCGAGCGATGAACCGAGATTAAGTTGAAGTACGTCTACGTAGCAGCGTGACCTTCACCCTTCAGCACTCCTCGCAAAGATGGGAATTTTCGACAGCATCAGAGCAATTGCCAAGTTTGATATATCCGCGCGTCAGCCCTTCACTCCAGGGGCGCCGAATGCTTCCTTCCTGTCATAAGCTGGCGGGCGGGGGACCGTAGATTAGAAGCAAATACGTGCAGCCCCTGTACCTTCACACCGCTTGGTGTCGGTCACGTTAATCGTCCCTCAGCGGGCGCAGATGGAGCATCACGAGGGAACCTAGTACTCGCGAAACGGGGATGCTGCTGATGTCTCTAAGCTTCTGGTCTGCATCCTCTCAGCCGCATCGAAATTAAATGCGTCGATGGCGTCCTTGGGCCGGCCGGCCGGCTCTAAGAACAGATCCGTCAAGACAATTGGGGCGATCTCGTGAGGCCTTGATCGATAAGGATGGCAAAAATCGTAATGAGGGATGTGGCGGTCGTCCTGCTTGCGCAACAGAAAGCCCAGCACGGGATGAGGGGCGCAGGGGTCCGATAGTGACTGACAGCCTGCTGTCCGTCGGACCCAAGGGGTTCGGGAGGAGGTGAACCCCTTGAACACTCTGAGGGTAATACTGCCATGCAGAACATTTAAGTCCCGCGCTTGCACCGCGCACATATCTCGGCCTGCAAAAAAGGATAGTCCGGGCGAACCCGGCCTATCCGACCATTCACCTGCAGTTAGACTCAGGCCTGCAGGTTGTCCGCAGACATCTTGCCGGACTTGCGATCCTTTACCAGCTCATAGGTAATTTTCTGGCCGTCGTTGAGGCCGCGCATGCCGGCCCGCTCCACTGTGGAAATATGGACGAACACATCGGCGCTGCCGTCGTCCGGCTCGATGAACCCGAAGCCCTTCGTTGCGTTGAACCACTTTACCGTACCGGTCGCCATGACGTCTTCCTTTGATCAATCGCATTTCCGAAGCGTGCTCGGCTGACACTTTTTTTGCGGGCAGCACTGATAGACGCTTCTTGCCGCGGGGAAAGCCATACTCACCGTCGAGGTGTCCCGGTACTCCTCGCTCTATCGCCGCGACGATGGTGCTACTTGTTACCTCGTTGTTTCACCCGGATGCTGATCGGACTGCCCTCGGCCTGGCGAATCTCGAACTGGTTCGTCTTGCGGATAAGATCGCTGAGTTTTCGGAAGCCGAATGTACGCGGGTCGAAATCCGGCGCCAGGTTCAACAACTGCTTGCCGACGGTGCCCAGGTTGACCCAGCCGTCATCGCTATCCTCCTGGGACAGTACCTTCTTGATCAGCGGCACGGCCGATGTTGCCGGCTGCAGCGGCTTGTCGGTGGAAGCAGTATTCTGCTCGTCCTTGATCGCGCCAGGAAGCAGATTTTCGGTATAGACGAACCGCCGGCAGGCCTGGCGAAAACTTTCCGGTGTCTTCTGCTCGCCGAAGCCGAATACATCGACACCCTGCTCGCGGATCCGGGCGGCAAGCCGCGTGAAATCGCTGTCCGAGGACACTAGGCAGAAGCCGTCGAACCTCCCGCTGTGCAGCAAATCCATTGCATCGATGACCAAAGTGATATCGGAAGCATTCTTTCCCGTTGTATACGCAAATTGCTGCTGCGGGATAATCGCGTGCTTTGCGAGCACGTCCGCCCAACCCTTGGAGCGGGTGCCGGAAAAATCACCGTAGATGCGACGCACGCTCGCCTCCCCGATTTTGGCTACCTCTTCGAACAGCCCGTCGGCGATTTTAGCGGATGTATTGTCCGCATCAATCAGAACAGCGAGGCGCGGAGATCGAGTTTCAGACGGCATTGCTCTTCCTCATTTTTAAAACGGTCTCGAAGGCCAGCAGAGCAACGGCTCGGACCAGGCAAGCAACTTCATTTAATTTGCCCATCGGACCGAGCGAAAACTTGCCTTGTCGGATGATGTCAGCATCCGCCAGCCGAGTTGATCTACCCTTCCCCGCTCCAGCATCCGCCGATCGCAAAACCCTGACAGCTGTCAGGGTTTTGACCAGCCGACCAACGGCCTAGGTAATCAACTATCCCGTCCTGCGATCGCTATCGCCATTCAGCCGAAGCAGCGCCATAAGCGCCGGGCCAAGTGAAAACTCGCCACGTGCCGCCTTGCGTGTCAAGTCTCGCAGATATCCGCCAGGCGAGTTGATGTGCCCTGCCCGCTCAAGGATGCAGGCGATCGCCGTGGCCGCACTTTCCGGCCCCATCACCTCGCAGGCCTCCTGATAGGCTGACGGGCTGACGCCCAGCATCGACCGGACGACCACCGCTGCACCCATCATCTCGCGCCAACTCCCGATCGTACCGCCCGGGCCATATATCGCGATCTCAGGGCAAGCCCGCATCACCATGCCAAGTGGAAAATTCCGGACTGGCTCCCGCTTCGGCCGATCATCGTCCACCGCCTTTGCGCCCTGCTCGTTTTCTGCGCTAGGTTCAAGTTCATAGATGGAGTCGGTATTTGAATTCTGTATGTGACGCTCACATTGGTCACCATTGGTGCTATTATTTTCGTCTTTTTGCTGCACTTCCAGGATGTTGACCGCCTCCTGCAGCAGGAGCTCCATCTCGTCCAGGATTGAATTCACATCACTGAGCGTCGGAGCGCGCGGAATCCTGCCTACGAGACCGACGTACATCGCTTCGATGTTTTCCCAGTTGCCTGACGCACCTTCCTCGATCGCGGCAGAAATGAGCTTTCGAACGTCACGCCGGCATATTGTCAAATTCTCCTTCGCCCGACGGAGGGCGAAACGATCTGCAACGACCTGTTGCGCCATCATGGCAAGCTCATCTGTTCGCATGAGCAACGGTGACAGATCAAAGCCGAATGCGCTATCGATCGCACCCGCCTTGTCCTTCCGGGCGTAGCGCTTTCCATTCGCGCTGTCCTTCCGCACGATCAGTCCTGCCTCAACGAGAAGGGCCAGATGTCTGCGAAGGGTAGCGCCGGCGATACCGTGCGCCCGAAGTGTCAATTGTGTGTTGGACGGAAAAACGATGAGTTGCGCATCCTGGCGCAATTCGGTGTCTGGATGAAAGCTCAGGAGCGCGTCAAGGACGGCCAGGCTGCGATCCTGCAGGCCAAGCAGCTCCCTTGCTTCGGATGCGTCCCGAAAGACTTTCCATTTGTCCGCTGTCTTGCCCGGCTTAATCTTACTCGTCTCGATTTGCCGCTTCACCAGGGCAAGCGTCGCCGGCCGCCGCCCAAAGGGCGTCGTCACACTTCCAATCTGCATTTTCTTCACCTTCAAAAAGGCAAAAGAAACCTGCTCACCAAATTACGGTGCCAAAGACTCTTGACTGGGATTCGGGGAAATGCGATTCTCTAGTTGTCACACATTGAGAGAGGCTTCCACGACGGCAACGTTTGGGGGGCCTTTTTCTTTTGCAGTTCGTCCTTTTTTTATCTCCAAACCCTGACAGCTGTCAGGGTTTCTCGTCTTCTCGCAGGCGGACAAAGCGCTCCGTTAGCGCTGGGAGCTCCGCTTCAACAAACTTCAAAAAGTCGACCCCGAGTGAACCCTCAGCCGAAATTCGAACCTCTTTCGAGGATATCAACAGGGCGCCAAGCTTCGTTCCGCTTTGGTCTGTAATCGGGCTTGGCTCTCTCCGACCAGCCGATACTGGCTTGATGGCGTTCAATGCACGCTGAAACCTTTGATCGGACGTCTCAACCGCATCGCCCCTCCTAACCAGTGCCGCCCTTAGGGCATCGAGCGCTCCCGTGTCGCCCGCAACCGCCTTGGCAAGGTCGAGCCAACGTGGCCGCCCGATCCTCGGCGCCCGCCCAATGGCCTCGATGATATCCGCGGGAACGATCCTGTAGACATTCCGCATCCGAGCCAGTTCTGCGTCCTCGATCGAAAGGGCAGCGTAGATGTGCCGAGGCTTGATCCCCGCATCATCCATTCGGGAGGCAAACAGCGCGCGCTCGATCCAGGTGAGGTCTTGGCGACCGGCGTTTTCGATGCCTTGTGCAAGAACTAGGTCGAGGTCGGAAATCTCGACTTCGAGAGCGCGAACAGGCCTGTCAAGCTGCATGGCAGCGAGCCAGCGTCGATGACCGTAAACGATCTGATAGCGACCTGGGGACGAAGGGTGTTTGCGAACCTGAACGGGAACCTTTTGCCCCTCAGTCTCGATCGACCGTTTGAACGCCTCGAAGCTCGTTGCGTCATCGTCCGGCAGCCGGTCCGGATAAGGGGAAGGGTCAATGAGCGACGGATCCAACTCGCGAACAGCACCACCGCCCGACTCCACGATAGCCTTCAAGCGATCTCGCTCTGTTCGAATGTCGTCGATTGCTCGGTGAGCAGCACCGATCACACCTGCTCCGACACGATTTCCGGGAACCGGGGCAGGGGCCCGCGACGGCTGCTGTTGATCCGCAGCCTGATCACTCTCCAGCTCGGCAGAAAGCAACCCGAAACTGGCGACAATCGACTTTCGAGAGGATTTGCTCATGTCCGCCCCCAGCTCTCATTGATGAGGCGAACAATCGCCTCGTTCACAGCATCTACCGCCTCGCGAGCACGCTTGTGAGTATCGCGCCCGATCTGCCCCAATTCGAGCTCGTATACCGAGCGTTTCGCCAAGCCGGCTGCCTCAACGGCGGTGCTTTCAATGGCGGTGGGCAATAATACATCGGAGCCGAACAAGTGCCGAAGCATCGCAACGACTTGCGACTGTGGCGCGTCATTGGGGTCGTGTCGTGTGACCAGATACCGAATGAAGTCCTGGTCTAACTGAGCGCCGCTCTCGTTCAGAACACTAATCAGATCGCCCATCATGAGAAGGAACTGGCTCATTGACGCAACGTCCAGCATAGCCGGGTGGACAGTAATGATCATGCTAGTCGCGGCGTATATCGCGCTCAACGTCAGAAAGCCGAGCGACGGCGGAGTGTCAAGAATCACGATGTCGTAGTCCGCCGCGACTTCCGAAAGGGCGAGTTTCAGCCGCTCAAAAAAGATTGCGCCGGAGTTGGCCTTGTTCGCCAAGATCCGTGGCGTTTCGTGCTCATACTCCATGACTTCAAGATTGCCCGGAATGAGGTCGATGCCATCGAAATATGTCCTGCGAATTATATCGCGGATGGGACGACGCTCGGCGTCATCGTAACGCAAAGCGGCATAGATCGTTTCATTCGACCCAACATCAACTTCTGGCTGAGCACCGAACAAAGCGGACAAGGATGCTTGCGGGTCCAGGTCGAGTGCGAGGACGCGATACCCATGAAGGGCGAGATAGTGGGCAAGGTGGACACAGGTTGTCGTCTTCGCGCTGCCGCCCTTGAAGTTGGCTATTGCAAGAACCTGGAGGTGCTCGCCGGCACGTCGACGAGGAAGGAATCGCAAGGCGTCTGCAGGTTTCTGAATCGCGAACAATTCACGCAGTTCATTGATCTGGTCCAGCGTGTAGACGCGATGGTTATTTTCCAGCCTACTGGGAATCGGCCCACGTCCTTCGGTGGACATGAGCTTCAGGGTGGAATCTGGTATAGACGTCAGCTTCGACACTTCGTTGGTCAGAAAGGGACGCAGGGTCTTTTCCGATTTTGGCGGATACATACGAGTTCTGAGCTGCTGCAATTGCCCGGACAGAAGCCCGGCATGGCGCATGATTTTGCTGCCGGCATCTTCCTTCGAGCCAACACTTGCTTCTACTCGGTTTGCTATCGCCAT
>NZ_CP025014.1 GCF_002953715.1 Rhizobium leguminosarum | reverse complement strand
ATCTGTCGTCGATACGCTAATGTTGTCCAAAACACCCAATCCTTTTCGATGCGCTTTTCTGTCAACATAGCGTCAAAAAGCGTATCAAAAGTGACACGATTCGGGATTTGCAGCAACAACAGGGCTCAGATGCCATCCACAGGCGCGGTTGGCCGCGGCCAACTCCCTGTCCCACTCTTGCGGCGAGCCAGTTTTTTCGGCAAGACCGCCAGGACTCAACGGGAGTATCCGCTTGAAGCATATCAATATCATTGGCATCGGCACGGGCAACCCGGAGCACCTGACCATACAGGCGATCAACGCGATCAACGCAGCCGACGTGGTCTTCCTGCCGGTCAAGGGCACCGGCAAGGAAGAGCTCGCCGAAATCCGGCGGGATATATGCGAACGCTATATCACACGGCCGGCCGGCCGGATTTCAGAATTCGCGGTGCCGCAAAGACAGACGGCAGACAAGACCTATGTGCAGAGCGTCGACGCCTGGCACGGTGAGATCGCCCGCATCTATGGAGAACTGATCTCCGGTCTCCCGGATGATGGCAGCGGCGCCTTTCTCGTCTGGGGCGATCCCAGTCTCTACGACAGCACGATCCGCATCATCGAACGCGTCAGCCAGGAGGGCCGCCTGGATTTCGATTACAGCGTCATTCCCGGCATCACCAGCATCCAGGCGCTGGCGGCGAGCCACAGAATCCCGGTCAACCTCGTCGGCAAACCGATCGAGATCACCACAGGGCGCAGGCTGGCGCGGGACGGACTTCTGGCCGACAGCACCGTCGTCATGCTTGACGGCGAACAGGCTTTTGCCAAGATCGATGATCCCGACGCCGAAATCTTCTGGGGCGCCTATCTCGGCACCAAGGACGAGATCGTCAGATCAGGACGACTTGGCGACATCGCCACCGACATTCTGGCGCTCAGGGCCGAGGCCAGGCAGCGGCATGGCTGGATCATGGACATCTATCTCCTGCGCAAGGGGCGGGATTTCGACGAATAGCCGGTCCGGCCTCTCCAGCATGCTTTGCCGGCCCGGCTGCGATCATGTAAGAAGTGGCCAGAGGATCGAGAATGAGCATTAAGGCCGCAAAGGCGAGCGACAGGACAGGCGAGGCGGATCTGCACGGTCGCCCGGCAGCGAATATGCGTAGACGCGGCGCCTGCCCCGCCCTTGCCGCGCCCATGCCGACCGGCGACGGTTTGCTGATACGGCTGCGGCCGGCCGGGGGCGCGTTGACGCTGTCGCAGTTCGCAAGCCTTGCCCGCTCCGCCGCAGCGCATGGAAACGGCATTCTCGAAATCACCGCCCGCGGCAATCTGCAGATCCGCGGCCTTCGGGCGGAGACCGTCGGACAGCTCGCTGCCGATATCGACGCCGCCGGGATCACCGTGCCGGAAGGGCCGGCGATCGAGACATCACCGCTGCACGGCATCGACCCGGAAGAGATAAGCGATCCGGCCGCGATGGAAACGTCCTTGCGCGGTACGCTCCACGATCTGCTTGCCTCGCCGCGGCTGGCGCCGAAGCTCTCGCTTGTCGTCGACGGCGGCGGATCTTTCGGCTTGTCCGCACTGTCCGCCGATATTCGTGTCGTCGCGCAATTCGGCGCAGACTGGCTTGTCGCGATCAATGGCGACGGTGAAACTGCAGTGCCAGTCGCGATCGGTCCTGCAGAGGTGGCGATATCAGCTGTCGGCGAAATTCTGAACTTGTTGGCGACCCTGGGGCAGGGCGGACGGGCAAGGGATATCGACCGGGCGCTTCTGCGGGCGCGTTTTCCCGCGATGGATGGCATTCAGTTCAATCCGTCACGCGCAGCGGGAATACCGCTTGCCGGTTCACACCGGCTTGAGGACGGCAAAACCATACTCGGCGTCAGGCCGGAATTCGGGCAGATCAGAGCGTCCGATCTGGTCGCTTTGCTTGACCTGGCAAAGGCCCGTGGCGCAACAGCCATCCGGCTTGCGCCTAGTCGCGGTTTTTTCTTCATCGGGCTTTCCGCCGATACAGTGCCGGCTATGCAGATCGCCGCCGCCCGACATGGCTTCAGCGCCCAACCCGGTGACAACAGTGAGCATATCGCCGCCTGCGCCGGCGCCGGCGCCTGCGGCTCCGCTTTCTACGAGACCCGAACTCTGGCGCGCCGGCTCATTGCCGCGGCACCTGCCCTTTTCGACGGTTCGCTGACGCTGCATCTATCCGGCTGTGCCAAGGGCTGCGCTCATGCCCGGCCGGCGCTGACCCTGACGGGTTCGACGGAAGGTTATGGCCTCATCCTCAATGGGCTTGCGGCGGATCAGCCGGACGAACGGATCGCTGGCGGTCGGATCGATTTCGCTATAGAGAGGCTCGCCCGGTCCATCGAAGACAACAAAGACGCTGGCGAATCGACCGCCGCCTGCCTTACACGGCTTGGCGCAACCGGAGTTTCGAAGGCGCTGCGACAGGAATAGGAATGCCAGACTACGATTATATCCGCAGCGGCGATGCGATCTACGAGCGTTCCTTTGCCATTATCCGTGCCGAGGCCGATCTTTCGCGCTTCACCGACGATCAAGCCGAAATCGCCGTGCGCATGATCCATGCCTGCGGCCTGGTCGAGGCGGCGGAGCATTTCCTGTTTTCTGCCGATTTCGTCAGCGCGGCGCGCGATGCGCTGAAGGGTGGGGCGCCGATTTTCTGCGACGCGGAAATGGTGTCCCAGGGCGTCACCCGGGCGCGGCTGCCGGCGCTGAACGAGGTGATCTGCACGCTGCGCGATCCCGCGACACCGGAGCTTGCGCGCGAGACCGGCAATACGCGCTCGGCGGCCGCCATGCATCTCTGGCTCGACCGGCTCGGCGGCAGCGTTGTCGCGATCGGCAATGCACCGACCGCCCTCTTCCATCTGCTCGAACTCCTGCGCGACGGCGCCCCGAAACCCGCGGCGATCCTCGGCATGCCGGTGGGCTTCGTCGGCGCGGCGGAATCGAAGGATGCATTGGCGGAAAATTCCTACGGCGTACCGTTTGCCATCGTCCGCGGCCGGCTCGGCGGCAGCGCCATGACCGCAGCCGCCATCAATGCATTGGCGAGGCCGGGTCTATGACGACAATCGGCCGTCTCATCGGCGTCGGCACGGGTCCCGGCGATCCGGAGCTCCTCACCCTCAAAGCCGTGCGCGCCATCGAAGGCGCGGATGTGATCGCCTATTTCGCCAAGCAGGGCAGGGGCGGCAACGGCAAGGCGATCGTCGAGCCGCTGCTGAAATCCGGGGTGACGCTGCTGCCGCTCTATTATCCTGTGACGACCGAAATCGACAAGAACGACGAACGCTATCAGAGGCTGATCACCCAATTCTACGATCTGTCTGCCAAAGCTGTTGCCGGGCATCTCGATGCCGGGTTGACTGTCGCCGTTCTCAGCGAGGGCGATCCGCTCTTCTACGGCTCCTATATGCACCTGCATGTCAGGCTTTCCACACGCTACCCGACGGAAGTGATCCCGGGCATCAGCGCCATGTCTGGCTGCTGGTCGCTGGCGGGCATGCCGATCGTCCAGGGCGACGACGTGCTTACCGTACTGCCCGGTACGATGGCCGAGACCGAGCTGACGCGCCGCCTTGCCGATACGCAAGCCGCCGTCATCATGAAGGTCGGCCGTAATCTGCCGAAGATCCGCCGGGCACTGGCGGCCGCCGGCCGGCTTGCGGAAGCCGTCTATGTTGAGCGCGGCACCATGGCGAATGCGGCGATGGAAAAGCTTGCCGACAGGACCGACGGCGACGCACCGTATTTTTCACTCGTTCTGGTGCCGGGCTGGGAGGGCAGCCGATGAGCGGCAGGCTTTTCGTGATCGGCACCGGTCCAGGCAACCCCGAGCAGATGACGCCGGAAGCGCTGGCCGCTGTCGATGCGGCGACGGATTTCTTCGGCTACGGACCTTATCTCGACAGGCTGGAGCTCCGCGACGATCAACTGCGGCATGCCTCGGACAATCGCGAAGAGCTCGGCAGGGCAGGGGCCGCACTCGCCATGGCAGCTGATGGCGCCAAGGTCTGCGTCGTCTCCGGCGGCGACCCCGGTGTCTTCGCCATGGCGGCCGCGGTCTGCGAAGCGATCGAGAACGGGCCGGCCGCGTGGCGCGCGGTCGATCTCATCATCCTGCCCGGCATCACGGCGATGCTGGCAGTGGCGGCAAGAGCAGGCGCTCCGCTTGGCCATGATTTCTGCGCCATATCGCTGTCTGACAATCTAAAGCCTTGGAATATAATAGAAAACCGTCTTGTGTTGGCGGCAAAGGCGGGTTTTGTCATCGCGCTTTATAATCCGATCAGCCGGGCGCGGCCCTGGCAGCTCGGCGAAGCCTTCAAGCTGTTGCGTGACCATCTGCCTGCAGCAACACCGGTTATTTTCGGGCGGGCGGCCGGGCGGCCGGACGAACGTATCGCCGTCCAGCAGCTGTCGCAGGCAGATGCGTCGATTGCCGATATGGCGACCTGCGTCATCATCGGCTCGGCCGAGACACGCATCGTCGCGCGGCCAGGCAGACTGGACCTCGTCTATACGCCGCGTTTCATGGCGGGGGGAAACAGGTGATCGATCGCCGCCAGCGCCGCATCGATAGTTTCGACCGCCTTGACGATCGAGGCCGGCGTGCGCGCCACCATCATCACCTCGATGCCGAGCAGGCGGGCGGCCTCCATCTTCGCATAGGTGGCCGCACCGCCGCTATTCTTGGCGACGATGACGTCGATGTCGTGCTGCCTCAGAAGATCGCATTCGCCTTCCAGCGTGAACGGACCACGATCGAGGATGTACTCGACATTATCAAGCGCAAGCGGCGGTTCGACGGGATCGACGCTGCGGACGAGATAGTGATGTTGCGGTGCGGCTTCCGCATGATGCGCGCCCTGCCGGCCCGTCGCCAGGAAGACATGGCGGGGGGAGGGGCCAAGCGCTTCGATGGCAGCCGGAATGCTCCGCACCCCCTGCCAGCGATCGCCCGGCCGGCGTTGCCATTCGGGCCGGCGCAAAGCCATGGCAGCAATGCCGGTGGTCTCAGCCGCAAAAGCGGCATTTGCCGAAATGCGCTCGGCGAACGGGTGCGTAGCGTCGATCAACAGGTCATATCCGCCGGCCTTCAGGAAATCGGCAAGTGCGGCAGCGCCGCCGAAACCGCCGATACGAACCGGAACAGGCTGCGTGGCCGGTTTTTCGGTGCGCCCGGCAAGCGACAACAAAACATCGCAATCATCAGGCGCCGCGAGCGCCTCGGCCAGCAGCCGCGCCTCGCTGGTGCCGCCAAGGATCAGGATGCGGGGTCTTCCCATGTCTGATGTCACTCCTGCATCCGGCCAGCGCTGGCTGACTATTATCGGCATCGGCGAAGATGGTCCAGAAGGGCTGGGCGAGGAGGCGAGGAGGCTGATCGCGACCGCACCTGCCGTCTTCGGCGGCGCGCGCCACCACGCGCTTGCTGCATCGCTGATCACAGGCGAAAGGCTTTCCTGGCAGAGCCCGTTCGAGCGCTCGGTCGAGGCTATCGTTAAAAGGCGCGGCACGCCGGTTGTCGTGCTCGCCTCAGGTGATCCCTTCCTCTACGGCGTCGGCGCAACGCTCTCCCGCCATGTGGCGGCGGAAGAGATGTGCACCATCCCCGCGCCCTCGGCCTTCAGCCTTGCCGCGTCCCGCCTTGGCTGGCCGCTGCAGGACGTCGCGACGATCTCGCTGCATGGAAGGCCACTCGACCTGATCCGGCCGCATCTGCACCCCGGACGGCGCATCATCGCGCTGACCTCGGACGAGAAGGGGCCTGGCGATCTGGCTGCTATGCTGACGGCTGCTGGCTTCGGTCAGTCGCGGCTTACCGTGCTCGAGGCGCTTGGCGGTGTTCGGGAACGACAAAGAAGTGCGGCGGCGACGGATTTCGACCTCCTGGACATCGATCCCCTGAATGTCTGCGCACTCGATATCGCGGCAGGGGAGAGGGCGCGCATTCTGCCTTTCACCACCGGGCTCGAGGACGAACTGTTTGAGCACGATGGGCAGATCACCAAACGTGAAATCCGGGCGATGACGCTTTCGGCGCTCGCGCCGCGTCACGGCGAGCTGCTCTGGGATATCGGCGCGGGCTCGGGATCGATCGGCATCGAATGGATGCTGGCCGATCCCAGCCTGAAGGCAATCGCCGTCGAACAGTCGCCGGAACGGGCCGCGCGTGTCGCCCGCAACGCAGCCGCCTTCGGCGTGCCGCATCTTGCTGTCGTCGAAGGTGCGGCACCCCTCGCGCTGAAAGACCTGCCGGAGCCGGATGTGATCTTCCTCGGCGGTGGCGGCAGCGAACCGGGTGTTGTCGATACTGCGATTGCCGCGCTGAAGCGGGGAGGGCGGCTCGTTGCCAATGCCGTGACGCTGGAGATGGAAGCGGTACTGCTCGCCGAACATGGCAAACGCGGCGGTTTCCTCACGCGGATCGAAATATCGCGCGCCCAGCCCGTCGGCAGCATGAGCGGCTGGCGGCCGGCCATGCCGGTGACGCAGTGGCGCTGGACGAAAGGATGACGAGATGACGGTGCATTTCATCGGCGCGGGGCCAGGTGCTGCGGATCTGATCACGGTGCGTGGCCGCGATCTCATCGCCCGGTGCCCGGTCTGCCTTTATGCCGGCTCGATCGTCTCGCCCGAACTGCTGCAATATTGTCCGCCGGGCGCACGCATCGTCGATACGGCGCCGATGTCGCTCGACGAGATCGAGGCGGAATATCTTCGCGCCGCTGCGGCCGGCCAGGATGTCGCCCGGCTGCATTCCGGCGATCTCTCGGTCTGGAGTGCAGTCGCCGAGCAGGTGCGCCGGCTGCAAAAACACGGCATCGACTATACGATGACGCCAGGCGTTCCGGCCTTTGCCGCCGCAGCCTCGACGCTTGGGCGCGAACTGACGATCCCGGCTGTGGCGCAAAGCCTGGTGCTGACCCGCGTTTCCGGCCGCGCGTCACCAATGCCGAACGACGAGACACTGGCGAAATTCGGCGCGACGGGCGCTACGCTGGCGATCCATCTGGCAATCCACGCGCTGAAGCAGGTGGTGGAAGAATTGACGCCGCTTTACGGCGTCGACTGCCCGGTCGCCATCGTCGTCAAGGCCTCCTGGCCGGACGAGCGCGTCCTGAGTGGCACGCTCGGCGATATCGAGGCAAAGGTTGCAGCCGAACCGATCGAACGCACGGCGATCATCTTCGTCGGCCACTCGCTCGCGGCCGAGGATTTTCGCGAGAGCTCACTCTATGATCCGGCCTATCAGCGTCGGTTCAGAGGCAGGGAGTAGCTTCGGGCGAGAGGCCGCGCCAGCGCGGCCTCTCGGGACAATCGTCCTGCGCGCCGTCCCGACACCAATGGCGGTATCAGCCGACGCTTTGGCCAGATCTCAAACCTGCGCGCTGAGATAGTCCATGCTGGCGCGCAGCGCGGCGGCCGGATCCTTCAGCGCATGCACCTCCGCCGCGAAGGGCTCGAAGGAGAACGGGCCGTTATAGCCCGCCTGCAACAGGGCCCTGACCTGACCGGCATTGTCGAGCAGGTCGTCGACATCGACCAGGACGCGGTGGGAATCGCGCATATTGGCAACAGCAACGGAAGGATCGCTGACGCCGGAGATGTGCACGAGGCCGGCAAGCTCAGGGAAGGTCGCCGCTTCGCCGGCAAGGTGATGGTGGAAGGTATCGTGGACCAGCCTGAAGGTCGATTGCGCACCGAGTTCCTTGACGGCCTCGGCCGCCTCGGTCTTCGAGCGCAGCGAGCAGATCTCGAAACCGAGCGGCTCGACGAGGCCGATAATGCCGGCTTTCTCGAGCATCGGCTTCAGCGCAATCAGAGACTGGCGCAGATTGGCCTGCCGTTCGCCATCGGCGCAGCCGGTGCCGTCGTTCTTCGGAACGAGGACGAGCGCCTTGGCGCCGGACGCGCCGGCATAATCGATCAGTTCCTGCGCTTCGGCCGCCCGGGTCGCGTTCCACTCGTTGAAGCGCTGCAGGGCGTTGATCGAGATGATCGTCAGGCCATGGCGGGCAGCCGCTTGCCTGATCGTTTCGGGTTTGGTGCCGTCGAGGATGGCATTGCCGGAAAGGTCGTTGCGGATTTCGACGGCATCTATGCCGAGCGAACGGGCCAGCGCGAAAAAATCCTCGATGGCAAGCGACGGCGCGGCCATATGGTTGAGCGCAAAACGGATCGAAGTCATGATCGGTATCTCCTCCTGATCTCCGCGTCAGGGCGGAGCGGTCCTTGTGAATGGGTCAGCGAATCTCTATCGGAATTCGCGTCGCAATCCATCCGTCATCGCCGGCGCCGGCTTTCATTGCTGAGAGAATTTCGAACGAAATGATGGAATTCCATCACACCTCAGATGTTCTCCGAAATATGAATATCGAAAGGTAGGAAGAGCTGTCCGGGAACAGCCGTTTCGCCGTTTTCGATGGCCCCCGTCATCAGCACCATCAACTCCTTGCAGAGGGCGGGCAGGGGGGTGCCGATCGCCATGGCGACGATATCGTCGGCAAGGCCGGCTTTGCTGTCGGGCGTCAGCTCGTTGACTACCAGGACGATCTTGCCGCCGACACCTTCTTCGCGGAATGCCGAAATCGCCCCTTCCATGCCGCCGCCGCAGACATAGATGCCGACGAGATCGGGATGTTTCTGCAGAAGTGTCAACGTCGCCTCATGGGTGATCTCGGCGGTCTCGAGATTGATCAGCGTGTCGACGACATCGAACTCAGGCGCGTTCTCGCGAAAATAGGAGCGGAAGCCGATTTCTCTGAGCTCATGGCCGTGAAAGCGGTGGCTGCCGACGAAACAGGCGACCTTGCCGGGCTTGTGCGCCGTGCGCGCGATCGTCCAGGCTGCAGTGCGCCCGACCTTGCGGTTGTTGACGCCGACATAGGCGTCGCGCACGCCCGTGGCGAGATCGGAGAGCAGCGAGAAGACGGGGATGCCGCGCTCCTTCAACTCCTCGACCGCCGTCGTCACCGCCGGATAATCCGGGCCGACCAGAGCAACGGCCTGGTTGCGGGCGCCGAGCGTCTTGATCTTTTCGACGATCGCAGCCGGTGTCGCGGCTGACGGAAAGTCGATCTGCGGCTGGATGCGCGCGCTCGTCAGTGCCCGTGCCGCGGTTTCGATCTCACGCACGAAGCTCTGATAGAAAGGCTGCATCGGCTTCTGCAGCAGGAAGGCGAGCCTGTATTGCGGCAGATCCTCGAAGACGCGCTGCTTGATCAGCCCGACAGCGTGATAGCCGATCGACTGCGCCGCATCATAGACCCGTCGCGCTGTTTCCTCGCGCACCCTGTGGCGCGCGTTGAGAACGCGGTCGACGGTGGCGACACTGACGCCGGAGGCGCGGGCAAGATCGGATATAGTGGGACGGCGCATCGGCGTTCCTGATGGATTCAATCATGAATGCAAGCCAATCATGATGGCTTTTGATAGATTATATCAAGCCTGCATTGAGCGCTTTCCAAAGTCAACCTATTCTCCCGTGCAAGGGCATAACGGGAGGCGGATAATGGCGACCCAGACAAAGAAGCGCGACTACTACCTTCTCGGCGAAAGCGGCCGCACTGCCGTCGAGACGGGGCTGGCGGCAGCCGAATGGTATCACACCGACATTCCGCGCAAGGAGATGAAGGCGCTGATGCAGCGCTCCGATGCGCCGGCGATCCGCGACACGGCCCTCTGGCTCGGCAGCATGGTCGTCCTTGCCGGGCTCGGTATTTATTTCTGGGGCTCGTGGATCGCGCTGCCCTTCTTCCTCGCCTATGGCGTGCTCTACGGCTCGGCTTCGGACAGCCGCTGGCATGAATGCGGCCATGGTACCGCCTTCAAGACGCGCTGGATGAACGATGTCGTCTACCAGATCGCCTGCTTCATGATCATGCGAAATCCGGTGACCTGGCGCTGGAGCCATGCGCGCCATCACACCGATACGGTGATCGTCGGTCGCGATCCCGAGATCGCCGTCATGCGGCCACCCGATCTTTTCCGGCTGGTGCTTAATTTCTTCGGCATCCTCGACGCCTGGCATGCGATCGTCGACATGCTGCGCAATGCCTTCGGCGGCGTCAGCGCGGCGGAAAAGACCTTCATTCCGGAGATGGAGCAGCCAAAGGCCATCCGCATCGCCCGCATCTGGCTGGCGATCTACGTTGCAACGATCGCGATCGCGATCACCATGGGTTCGATCCTGCCGCTGATGCTGATCGGCCTGCCGCGCCTCTATGGCGCCTGGCACCATGTGCTGACCGGTCTGCTGCAGCATGGCGGCCTTGCCGACAATGTGACCGACCATCGGCTGAACAGCCGCACGGTCTATATGAACCCCATCAGCCGCTTCATTTACTGGAACATGAACTACCACGTCGAACATCACATGTTTCCGATGGTGCCCTATCACGCGCTGCCCAGGCTGCACGCGATGATCAAGCACGACCTGCCGGCGCCGAACCCATCGATCTGGTCCGGCTATCGCGAGATGATCCCGGCCTTCCTGCGCCAGCTGCGCAACGAGGATTATTTCCTGAGGCGCGAACTGCCGGCCACCGCGCGGCCCTATCGCGAGGAATTCCACAACGAGCTGGCTCCGGCCGCGCAATAATTACAATCGAGGGAGGACAAGATGAGCGGAAATTGGATCCAGGTCTGCGACAAGGATGAGATCGACGAGGAGGATGTCATCCGCTTCGATCACGACGGGCGCACCTTCGCGGTCTATCGCAGCCCGGACGACGAATTCTTCGCGACCGACGGGCTCTGCACGCATGAACATATCCATCTCGCTGACGGGCTTGTCATGGATGAGATCATCGAATGTCCGAAACATAACGGCCGCTTCAACTACAAGACGGGCGAAGCCAAGGGTGCGCCGGTCTGCGTCAATCTCAAGACCTATCCTGTCAAGATCGAAGACGGCGCCGTCTTCATCTCGCTCTGAGGGAGGCCGGCATGGCTCATTACGTCATCCTGGGCGCGGGCGAATGCGGTGCGCGCGCCGCCTTCGCCTTGCGGGAAAAGGGCTTTGCCGGCGAGATAACGCTGGTTGGCGCCGAGCCGCTTCCGCCCTATGAACGGCCACCGCTTTCGAAGGCCGGCTCCACCGATGCAAGCGATCCGAAATTCATCGCCGCGGCGGAAAAATATATCGAAAACGGTATCCGGCTGCTGACCGGCCTGGAGGCCAGGGATCTCGACACCGCATCCAGGACCGTCACGCTTTCGGACGGTACCGTGCTTTCCTACGACAAGCTTCTGCTTGCGACGGGTGCGGCCGCGCGGTCATTCCCCGGCGCACCGCAGGGCAGCCCGCATATTCGCGCGCTGCGGACGCATCACGATGCGGCGGCATTGCGGGATGCGATGAAGCCGGGACGGCATATCGCCATCATCGGTGGCGGGTTCATCGGACTGGAACTTGCGGCAACGGCGCGGCTGCTTGGCGCCGAGGTCACCGTCATCGAGGGGCTGGAACGCGTGCTGAAGCGTGGGGTGCCGGAGGAGATCGCCCATCTGCTCGCCGAGCGCCATCGCGCTGAAGGCGTGGATATCCGCTGCGGTGTCTCCATCGAGGCGCTGACTGCGGAAAACGGCAAAGCCCTGATCCGATTGTCGACCGGCGAGGTGATCGAAGCCGATCTCGTCCTCGTCGGCATCGGTGCACGGCCGAATGTCGAGATTGCCGAAAGAGCGGGCCTCACCATCGACAACGGCATTGCCGTCGACACCTATCTCCAGACCTCCGCACCGGATGTCTTTGCGGCCGGCGATTGCTGCTCCTTTCCGCTGTCGATTTATGGCGGCCGGCGGGTGCGGCTCGAATCCTGGCGCAATGCCCAGGAGCAGGGCACATTGGCCGCGGCCAACATGCTCGGCCTTAACGAGGCCGTTTCGGCGGTGCCGTGGTTCTGGTCGGATCAGTACGACATGACGCTGCAAATATCAGGCCTTGCCGAAGGGGCCGCCACGCATCAGCGCCGCGAACTCGGCGCAGGCGCCTTCATTCTCTTCCATCTCGACGCCGGCGGACGATTGATCGCCGCAAGCGGCATCGGGCCGGGCAATGCGGTGGCGCGCGACATCAGGCTCGCCGAAATGCTGATCGCAGCGCGTGCCCATCCGGACCCGGCAGCACTCGCAGCCAGCGACATCAAGCTGAAATCCCTGCTGGCCGCCTGAGCTGCCGACATTTTCAAAGGAATTGATGATGAAAAAACATAGACGCGCAACCGTCGCCGATCTGCTTTCGGAAAAAGGCAAGCGCCAGCTCACCATGCTGCGCGTCACCTCGCTGGAGGAGGCGGAAGCCGCCGAAAAGGCCGGAATCGACATCGTCTCCGTGCCGCCCTCGCTGCTCGGGCCGGTCTTTCGCGAGATCGCGCCCACTCCCTTTGCCATTCCGGGGCTCGAATATGGCGATCATGTCTCGGCCGAGGACTATCTGCGTGCGGCCTTCGCGGCGCTGAAGGCAGGAGGTGATGCGGTCTATTGCGCCGCAAGCCTGCAGACGATCCGGCGCATGCGGGACGAGGGTATCCCCGTCTGCGGCCATCTCGGACTGATCCCTTCGAAGGCGACCTGGACAGGCGGCTTCCGCGCTGTCGGCAAGACGGCGGCGAGTGCCGCCGAGATCTGGCGGCAGACCAAGGCGCTGGAAGAGGCCGGCGCCTTCGCCGCCGAAATCGAAGTCGTCCCAGGAGAAGTCGCTGCCGCCATCAGCAGAAACACCTCGATGCTGATGATCTCCATGGGAGCAGGCAGCGGCTGCGACGCCCAATATCTCTTCGCCGACGACGTGCTCGGCGCCAATCGCGACCACTATCCGCGCCACGCCAAGATCTATCGCGACTTTGCCGCCGAACACGACCGGCTGCAGCGCGAACGCATCGCCGCCTTCACCGAATTTGCCGAGGATGTCAGGACCGGCGCCTATCCGGAAAAGCGCCATCTCGTCGGTATCGACGACGCGGAACTGGAAATCTTCCTGCAGCGGCTGAAAAGCGAGATGGGCAATAGCTGAGGGCAAACGCGCTCTATTGCCTCGATGATGTGGGAAGCGCCGCAAAGGCGCTTCCTCTCCATTGGCTTCCGTCTCCGCCTGTGTCAGGAATTATCCGTTCGATTCATTCGGAACGGAGTATTCGGTCCCCTGTGACGATCGGCTTTGCGCATGCGGAATTGATTGCGGTGCTCGTCGCGGTGACGGGGGACGAGCCGCGCGTAATGACCATCCGTTCCGGCAATGCGCTGCCGTCGGGGCCCTTCGAAATGGGTCATCGCACCCTGCAATCGGGCCTGCGCGAATGGGTGCAGGAGCAGACCGAACATCCCGTCGGCTATCTCGAACAGCTCTATACCTTTGCCGACCGCGACCGGAACAACGACATCCCAGGCGGACGGACGATCTCGATCAGCTATCTCGGCCTCGTCAACGAGCAGTCGGGCGCCGGTCGGCCGGGATGGCACGGCTGGTACGAATATTTCCCCTGGGAAGACCACCGGCAGGGCCGGCCAGCCGTGCTTGACGAGATCATGGCGCGTCTGAGGAGCTGGGCCGATGCCGATCCGGCAAGGCGTGACCATCGCCATCGCCGGGCGGATTTCACCTTCGGCCTCGATGGTGGCGGCTGGAACGAGGATCTGGCCCTGCAGCGCTATGAACTGCTTTATGAGGCGGGTCTCGTCTCGGAAACCGGATGCGGGGCAGAGGCCAATCTCGGCCGCGCGATGTTTGCCGATCACCGCCGTATTCTCGCGACCGGGATCGCCCGGCTGCGCGCCAAGATCAAATACCGCCCGGTCGTCTTCGAGCTGATGCCGGAGAGCTTCACGCTGCTGAGGCTGCAGCGCACCATCGAAGCCTTGGCGGGGCTGACGCTGCACAAGCAGAACTTCCGCCGCCTCATCGAACAGCAGGAACTGGTCGAGGAAACCGGCGGCACCGAAAGCGAAACCGGCGGTCGGCCGGCCAAGCTTTTCCGCTTTCGCCACACCGTGCTCGAAGAACGGGCGCTGGCAGGAACGAAATTACCGCTCTCCCGCAATTGACATATGCTCACCGTGAGAATATCTCCTTGCCTATGATATGCTCAAAGAGAGCATAATTAGGAGCCGGTCATGAATTATCCTGTTTCTGCATCCTCGCTCTACGAGCGCGTCAGCCGCGTCATTCCCAAAGCCGAATGGATGACGTTCGAAAATGACGTCGACGCGATCCTCGAACTCAAGCGCCGCCGCAACGCCGTCATTCTCGCGCATAACTATCAGACACCAGAGATCTTCCACGGCGTGGCCGATATTGTCGGCGACAGCCTGGCGCTCGCCCGCAAGGCGATCGAGGTCGATGCCGATGTCATCGTGCTTGCCGGCGTGCATTTCATGGCCGAGACCGCCAAGCTGCTGAACCCCGAGAAAACCGTGCTGATCCCGGATCTCGGCGCCGGCTGTTCGCTGGCGGATTCGATCACGCCCGAGGATATCGCGCTGCTGCGCCAGGCCCATCCCGGCGTGCCCATCGTTACCTATGTCAACACCTCGGCCGCGGTGAAGGCTGCCTCCGACATCTGCTGCACCTCGGGCAATGCAAAACAAGTGGTGGAATCGCTCGGCGTGCCGAAGGTGCTGATGATCCCGGACGAATATCTGGCGCGCAACGTCGCCCGCGAAACTGAGGTCGAGATCATCGCCTGGCATGGCCATTGCGAGGTGCATGAACTTTTCACCGCCGAGGATGTACGCCAGTTGCGCGAAAACCATCCGGGCGTGACGGTGCTCGCCCATCCGGAATGCCCGCCCGAGGTGGTGGCCGAAGCCGATTTCGCCGGCTCTACCGCCGTCATGTCGGACTATGTCGGCAGGCAGAAGCCGGCGCGCGTCGTGCTGCTCACCGAATGCTCGATGAGCGACAATGTCGCCGTGCACCATCCCGATGTCGAGTTCATTCGCCCCTGCAATCTCTGCCCGCATATGAAGCGGATCACGCTGGCCAATATCCGTGCTGCCCTCGAGGAAAACCGCTACGAAGTGACGGTCGATCCGGCAATCGCCGTTGCCGCGCGTCGCGCTGTCGAGAGGATGCTGGCGATATGACCGAGATCCTCGAGCAGTTAGCCGGGCGCACGGTAATCGTCGGTAGCGGGCTTGCGGGGTTGATGACCGCGCTGACCCTCGCGCCTGAACCTTCCGTCATCATCACCCGGGCGGCCCTTGGCGCGGAGACGTCGAGCGCCTGGGCACAGGGCGGCATCGCCGCCAGCATGGGCGCCGACGACAGTGCGGCACTGCATCTTGCCGATACGCTTGCGGCTGGCGACGGGGTCTGCGATCCGGCCATCGCCGCCGGCATCATTGCCGAGGCGCCAGCGGCGATCGCCGCGCTGGAGCAAGCCGGCGTTCGTTTCGACCGGAATGCCGCAGGAGACCTCTCGCTCGGGCTGGAGGCTGCGCATAATCGCCGCCGCATCGTCCACGCCGAAGGCGACGGCTCGGGTGCGGCGATCATCGTCGCGCTGATCAAGGCGGTGATGAAAACGCCGGCTATATCAGTGCTCGAAGGTTGCGAGGCGCGGCGGATTGTGATGGACGGCGAGCAGGTCGCCGGTCTGCTCTGCGCGACCGCGAATGGCGCCGCCATTCTGCCGACTTCAAGGGTGGTGCTCGCCACCGGCGGCATCGGCGGGCTTTACGACGCGACCACCAATCCGATGGGCAATTTCGGCCAGGGGATCGCGCTTGCAGCAAGGGCCGGTGCCGCGCTCGCCGATATGGAATTCGTCCAGTTCCATCCGACCGCACTCGATTCACGCCGCCGCCCGCTGGCACTGATCAGCGAGGCGGTGCGCGGGGAGGGGGCTTTGCTCGTCAACGAGCGAGGCGAACGGTTCATGGTCCGCATATCAGGCGCCGAACTTGCACCGCGCGACGTGGTGGCGCGGGCGATCAGCGCCGAAATCGCCCGAGGCGGACGAGTCTTTCTCGATGCCCGCGATGCCCTCGGCAGCCGCTTTGCCGCTCGCTTTCCTGTCATCTCGAGCCTTTGCGGCGAGGCCGGCATCGATCCGGCGAAAGGCCTCATTCCGGTGCGCCCGGCCGTTCACTATCACATGGGCGGCGCGGCCACGGATGCAAATGGCCGCAGCTCGGTTCCCGGTCTCTGGGTTGCGGGAGAGGCGGCCTCGACCGGCCTGCACGGCGCAAACCGGCTTGCCAGCAATTCGCTGCTGGAAGCGGCTGTCATGGGCATGCGGGCGGCGCGCGACATTTCAGGCATGCCGGCAAGTGGTACCAGCACCATCACCGCCGGGGGTCTCCCGGCGCCGGCCGATGCGTCATTCGTGCGGCCGATCGTCTCGCGCCATCTCGGCGTGCTGCGCAATGCCGGCGCCATTCATGGCGCGATCGCCGCACTGCTGCCGCTTGCCGAAGGCAACGGCCCTGCCGCCGATCCGGCCATCGTCGCGCTGCTGATCGCCGTCTTTGCCAGCCTACGGATGGAATCGCGCGGCGCCCATGCCCGCACCGACTTTCCGCTGAAGCTCGCCAACGCCAACCGCCGCCAGATGTGCCTTTCCGACGTTCTGGAGATCGCCCGCGCGACACCGCCCTATGCCCTTGCAAGGAGTGCCTGAGATGAGCCTCGTTCCCCTTCCGCGCCTGATCGTCGAGCCGCTGGTGCGGGCGGCCCTTCTCGAAGATCTCGGTCTTGCCGGTGACATCACCTCGGCCTCCGTCATCCCTCGCGATCACCGTTCGACGGTGGCGATGGCGGCCCGCCAGCCGGGCGTGATCGCCGGTCTCGATGCCGCCGAACTCGCCTTCGCCCTCGTCGATCCCGAGATCGTCATGCGCCGCCATCTCCAGGACGGCGAAGCAGTCAAGCCTGGCGACGTGATCGCTACCATCGAAGGCCCGTCACGCGGCCTGCTGAGCGCCGAGCGCACCGCGCTGAACTTCCTCGGCCATCTCTCTGGTATCGCCACAGTGACGGCAGGGATCGCCGCCGCCATTCGCGGCACCAAGGCATCAGTTGCCTGCACGCGCAAGACGACGCCGGGGCTGAGGGCGCTGGAGAAATATGCCGTGCGGGCCGGTGGCGGCATGAACCACCGCTTCGCGCTTTATGACGCGGTGCTGATCAAAGACAATCACGTCGCCATCGCCGGTGGGGTCGCTGAAGCGATCCGCCGGGCGCGGGCAGGCGTCGGCCACATGGTGAAGATCGAGGTCGAAGTGGACACCCTCGATCAGCTGCGTGAAGCGATGGAGACCGGCGTCGACGCCGTTCTGCTCGACAATATGACGCCGAATCAGCTGCGCGAGGCCGTCGCCATCGTCGCCGGCCGAGCCATCACCGAAGCGTCCGGCCGCGTCACGCCGATAACGGCCGCCGCAATCGCGGCTTCCGGTGTCGACCTCATTTCCGTCGGCTGGCTGACACACAGCGCCCCGGTGCTAGATATCGGGCTCGATTTCGTCGAAGCCGCGGCCGCGACGGAGGTTAGCCCGAGACGGATTGCACAGGTGCTGTAATCCCTCAGGCCTGCTTCGGCTGGACTTCCTTGTCGCTGTCGAATTCCAGCAGTTCGATCATCACGCCGAGATCGGGCACCGTGTCGTAATAGGCATAGCGCCCGTGGCCACCGTCGAATTCGCCACGCTGGAGCAGACGGTGGCCCTTGTCTTCTGGCGACACTGTCTGGTTCGAGATCGATTGCGGCTGGATCACCCGCGCAGGCGCCGATCCGGCGGCCGAACTCAAGAGATTCGCCGACCGCATCATCGCTATCCAGATGAAGGACATGGCGCCGAAGGGCACCGCGACGGAAGACGGTTGGGCTGCGACCGGCGACGGCATCATCGACTGGGAAAAATTCGTACCACTCTTCCGCGAGACAAAGGCTGAGCATATCGTCACCGAGCATGACAATCCTGCCGACTGGCGCCGCTTTGCCCGGCGTTCGATCGAGCACATCAAGGCGCTCGGCCTTTAACGCGGCCGCGATTTGCTTGGAAATAGCGGGTGATAAGGACCATCGGCAGCGGAAATAACCTGTCGCCACGACACGCAAACCGCATCCTCGAGAAAGTCTTGGCAAGCATTTCCTCCCCGTGTGACGCGAGAATATACAAATATTCGATGAAACTTCTTCTTTTTAAAGCAAAACCGCTATGCGTCGGCCTCTAATGGCTCTAACATGGTTTGGACTGGCCGGTGCGCTTGTGCGCCTTGGCTTTCAGGGGGTGAGAACCGAGATGCGATGGACATCCGGCAGATGTTGACGAACAGGCTGTGCCTGCTCGGAAGACCGCGATTGCTGGCGGCGGGGAGAGAACTCCCCTTGCCGGAGAAGTCTTATTTTCTCCTCGCCATGCTCGCCGCCGAACCCAATTTCGAACTCGACCGCGAAACCGTCAGGCGACAGCTCTGGCAATCGGAGCTGCCGGAAAAACGGGCCGGCAGCCTGCGTCAGTTGCTGGCGCGCATCGAGCAGAGCGTTCCCGCCGGCCTTCCACCGCTGCTTGCCGCGACCCGAACCCATATCGGCCTTGCCGATGGCTGGGAGGTCGACGTTCATATCCTGAAACAGAAAGGGCCGCTCGCCCCCGAAGACGGCGGCCTGCTGAACGGCGAATTGCTCGAAGGCGTCAAATCGCCGACGCAGGGCGCCGAGGACTGGCTGACCTTTGAGCGCCAGCGTGTCGACGAACTGCGCTCCGCCCATCTCACCCGGCTGGTCGAGACATCAGAAGACAGATCTGATGACGAGCAGGTCACGCTTGCCAGGCGCCTGCTGGAACTCGACCCTGCCAGCGAGACGGCCTATCGCGCCTTGATGCGCACCTATGTCAGGATGAACGATCCGGCAGCGGCGCGTCAGGCCTATCTGAAGTGCAAGAGCCAGCTGAAGGACGATTTCGACACCGAGCCGGAAGAAAGCACCACCGCTCTTGCCCGCGAACTTAACCTGGTGCCGGCAGCACAGGCGACGTCGGGACATCCTCAGTCGGCGCTTAACCTTTCCGTCGGTCCGCTTGGTCAGCCGCGTATCATCATCCTGCCACCGGAAAGCATTTTCACCGATCCGCTGATGGAGCGCGTCGGCAGGGCCCTTCTCGAAGACGTTACCATTGGCCTTAGCCAGCAGCGCGGCTTCAAGGTGATCGCGGCGCATACGAGCCTGGAGATCCTCAGCCGTTCGATCGATCCATCGCGTGTCGTGCCCGGTCCGCTCGACCTCAGCTTCGACTATGCGGTCTACGTCACCATCCAGGGCCGCGACGAGGATGTCTTTGCGACCTGCCGGCTGACGCGGACAACGACATCGGAGGTGATCTGGGCCATCGAACTGCCGCTGGTCATGCAGAAGATCAGCGAATCCTTCGCGCATCTGACGCGGCGGATCGTCTCGTCGCTCGCCGACACGATCGAGCGCCACGAACTGGCGATACCGATCGGCGAGGCGCCGCCGTCCGCCTACCGTCTCTACCTGGAAGGCAAGCGGCTGATTGCCCAGACCGATCTGCAGCATCTGCGCCAGGCGCGCAAATGGTTCAAATCCTCGCTCAATCGTTATGAACATTTCTCTGCCGCCCATGCCGGCATGTCGCGCGCGCTGGGCATGGAATGGCTGATCCGCGGCATGCGGGACAAGGAACTGCTCGACGAAGCGAACGGTGCTGCGCGGCTAGCGCAGCAGTCCGACCCGAACAGCGGCCGGGCCTACCGCGAGCTCGGCTTCGTGGCGCTTTATCGCCGCCGCTTCGACGAAAGCCTGGAATATTTCCAGCAGGCTCAGGATCTCAATCCTAACGACGCAGACATCCTCGCCGATTTCGCCGATGCGCTTTCCCACGATGGCGATTTCGATCGAGCGCTGGAACTCAGCCGTGCGGCCTTCAAACTCAACCCGCTGCCGCCGGACTATTATTACTGGAACCTCGGCGGCATCCACTTCATGCGCGAAGAATATGAAATGGCGATCGAGGCGCTGGAACCGGTGAAGACCAAGCAGGCGACGGCCCGTCTGCTCGCCGCCTCGCATGCCATGGCAGGCGATACGGGCAAAGCCAGGAATTACGCCAGGGTGGTGCTGGAAAACTTCCCCGATTTCCGCAGTGAGGACATCCGTCATTTCGTCCCCGATCGCGATCCCGCCTATACGGAACCGCTGATACAGGGCCTGCAACTTGCTGGTCTTCCCTGATTGCACGGCCTTTTAACGAAGCCTGTAACGCTTAAATGACGCAGGCAATGTTTCTTTCCGATGGTTAACGGCAGCAAGGCGCTGCCCGACCAATCGGAGATGGAACATGAAGACGAATGCTGAAACCACCGCAGCTCAGACACAGTCGCTGCGCTTTTCTGCTGCCGCCAGGGCAGCCCTGAAGCAGGACGAACTCAACGTTTCCGCCAATGCGCTCGAGAGCCTGACGCATGCGCTGAGGTTCCGCTAAGGAACAGATCGGTATGTCCGCTTTCACCGACCTTGAAACGCTAGCCGGTGACCTTAAACGATCATCGGCCGGTGTCAGCGATTATCATGACCGCGCGGTCACGCCGGCTCAGACCCTCGCGGCCATCAGGCCGCATCTGCGCGAATTCGGCATCACGCGCGTCGGTCTGCTGACTGCACTCGACGTCGTGAACATCCCCGTCGCCTTCGCAACGAGGCCGAACAGCCATACGCTCTCGGTGTTTCAGGGCAAGGGTATCGACAATGATGCCGCCATGACTTCGGCGGCGATGGAAGCGGTCGAGACGCGGATCGCCGAAATTGCCCCCGCCGACCTGACTCAGGCGACGATCGACAGCATGCGGTCGGAGCATGCCGCGATGATCGATCTCGACAATGTCGCACGCTGCGCGCCCGACGAGATCGGCAGCAGTCCTATTGCCTGGTGCACGGGGCTCGACATCCTTTCCGGCAGCAGCGTCTTCGTGCCCTGGTGGCTCGTCGGTCTCGACCATCGCGGCGAGAGGCCGCCGGGCTTCGAGCAGTCGAGCGATGGGCTTGCCTCCGGCAACACGCCGTCCGAGGCGGTCCTGCATGGGCTTTGCGAGCTGGTAGAGCGCGACGCCTGGGCCTTGACCCAGCTGAAGTCGCCGGAACGCCTGAAGGAGAGCCGCGTCGACCCTGCCTCCTTCGGTGATGCGGTTATCGACGTCATGACCGACCGGATCACACGCGCCGGCATGAAACTGCTGCTACTCGACATGACGACGGATATCGGCGTTCCCGCTTTTCTGGCCGTCATCATGCCAGGCAATCTTTCCGACCGTGTCGACGCGCGCTGGTCGCATGTCTGCGGTGGCTGCGGCTGCCACCCCGATCCCGTGCGCGCCGCGCTGCGCGCCATCACCGAAGCGGCGCAGAGCCGGCTGACCGCGATCGCCGGCAGCCGCGACGATTTCTCGCCGCGCATCTATCAGCGGCTCGACCGGAGTGCGGCGATGCAGCAGGTGGTCGAACTCTGCGAGGGCGACGGTCGGATGCGCGCGTTCCAGCCCCGTCATCGCCGCCCGGCGACGATCCAGGAAACCATCGCCCATATTGCCGACCGACTGGCGGCGACCGGCATCGAGCAGATCGTCGTCGTGCCCTTTCCGCATCGATCCCTGCCGATCTCGGTCGTCAGAGTGATCGTGCCGGGACTGGAGGTCGATATCTCAGGCCAATACATCCAGCTCGGCATGCGCGCGGTCAACACGATAAGAGGAGCCGAATCATGAAGGTGCTGTTCGTCGGCCCGAGCCTTGGCAGTGATCTTGCCGCGGCAAGAGCCATGTCTCCTTGCATCGATTTCCGGCCGCCGGCCGCCGCCGGCGACATCCTGAAGGCCGTTCGGGACGGCGCCACGGCGATCGGCCTCGTCGACGGCTATTTCGGCGATCTGCCTTCGGTCTGGCACAAGGAAATACTTTACGCACTCGAACATGATGTCGCCGTTGCCGGCGGGGCCAGCATGGGGGCGTTGCGGGCAGCCGAATGCGCCCCCTTCGGTATGGTCGGGCTTGGCTCGATCTTCGAAGATTACGAGTCCGGACGGCTGCTCGACGATGAGGCCGTCGCGCTGGTGCATGCGCCGCAGGAGCTCGGCTGGCTGCCGCTTTCCGTTCCCTGGGTCGATTTCGAGCCGACGATCGATGCGCTTCACGCCAAAGGCGAGATTTCGCCCGGTGAGCGCAAGAAGCTGTTGCTGGCCGGCCGGTTTCTGCATTTCTCCGAGCGCACCTATGCGAAGGTGGCCGACGAGTGCCATTTCCGCAAGCCGCGCCGCGACCATATCCTCGCCGCCATCCGCAGCAGCCGCGTCGAGCGCAAGCGCAACGACGCGCGCGTGGTGCTGGAATGGCTGCGCCGGGATAAATTCCTCCCCGTCAACCGTGACTGGCACTTTGCCGCGACCTCACATTGGGAGCTCTTGCACGCCGAAGTCACGCGCAATGCGGTTCCTGTAACGCTTGAATAACGGTCGCGGCGGAAAGATGCAGCAGTGACGGAATCGTAGGGTTCCACGACCAAAGAGGCGGGAACGATGTTTGATCAATACAACGAGGGTACCGGCAGCGAATACGCAAGGATCTTCCGGCTGCTGTCGGCAGCCAAGGATGAGGCTGAAAAGCTTCAGCTGCGCAATCTGATGCACCTGACGAACATGGCGCTGCTGCAGGTCGTCATCGATTGGGACGGCATAGATCCCGACAGGGAGCTTGACGTCAATCTCGAGAAGCTGCTCGGCAGCAAAGCCAAGATCGCAATGAAGGATGCCAGCGAGAATCTAATCCTGATCGATCGCCATTGATTGCGATTGATCGCCATTGATCCTCATGCGGTCCGTTTGGAGCGCGTGAAGGACAACCGGTCTATTCGGCCGCTTCGGTTTCCAACTGTTCGGTGTTGGCAATCGCCTGGACGAGCTTCAGGATCTTCTTGCGAAGCGCTTCGTTCTTGATCGAAAAGAACGCCGCATTGAGTTGCACGCCTTCGCGCGAAATAACGAATTCCTCGCTCGGAGCGGGGTTGTCGTTGGCCGTATCAGGGGTCGACAGATCGTCAAAAAACGTCCTGACATCGACCTTCAGCGCGCCGGCGATTTCGACCAGCATGCTGGCGGAAACGCGGTTGGAGCCCTTTTCGTACTTCTGGATCTGCTGGAACGTTACGCCAACACGATCTCCCAGTTCCGTCTGAGAAACTTTCCTCAACAGACGCTGGATACGGATCGTCTTTCCGACGTGAACATCGACGGAATGCGGTTCTTCTTTCATCTCATTTTCCCTTCTGAAGGCAGCGGACAGGGGTCATTCGCCATATCCGTGTCAACAACTTTTAGCCGAGATAAATAAGGCTAGCAATTGCTTGCATGTAGATAGCGTTAAGCCCGAAAATCGGGCGTTTTTTGTCCCGGAACGATACAAAAAACATGCCGAAATGGCACGTCCAGGAGACCGGTCGCTTTATTTTGTGACGTCAGAGCGACCAGAGACGCTGCGCGTTGGCGAAAAGCAACTTCGAGCGCTCTGCCTCGCTCACGCCGGAGAGCATCGCATGGGTCGCCGCGACCCAGGTAGAGAGGCCGCCACCGAGCGTGCAGACCGGCCAATCGCTGCCCCAGACGACGCGGTCCCAGCCGAAACTTGCGATCACATGTTCGAGATAGGGCTGCAGCGTTTGCGCCGTCCATGTCTTCGCATCGGCATAGGCGACAACGCCGGAGACCTTGCAGACCACGTTCGGGCGCCGGGCAATCTCTGATATGCCGGCCTTCCAGGGCTGGAAGGCGTCCGAGCGGATGTCAGGCACGCCGCAATGGTCGAGCACGAACTGCACATCAGGCGCGAGATCGACGACGGCGGTCACACGGCTCGCCTGATGCGGCAATGTGCAGAGGTCGAAAGTCAGGCCACTGCCGCCAATGCCCCTGATGTTTTCGCGGAACAGGGCGCCTTCGGAGACATCATCCGGCACGACATGCAGCACGCGGCGGAACCCCTTGACGAAGGGATCGGCCTTTTGCCGCTCGAGATAGGCGGCAAAGCCTTCCTCTTCCGGCCGGCAGGAGACGATAGCGCCGGCAATCAGACTGCCTTCCTCTTTGGCGATGCTGGCGACGTGATTGGTCTCGGCTTGCATCGCGGCGGGATCGACGTCGACCTCCATATGCAGCACCGTGGTGATGCCGCAGCGCCGGGCCTCCGTCGCATAGGTCTCGTAGAGGAAATCATGATCGAGAGCGGGCACGCCTGAGAGCCAGGGATAGGGCAGGGCCGATCGATCGATGATGTGCAGATGGGTGTCGATGAACACGCTCTTCTCCTCCCAGAGTGGTTTTGCGGCAAACCTATTCCTGGTGAATGGATTGTTCAAATAGAAATTCTTAGGCCTCAGGCGGGGTTGACGACATCGGCGCCGGCAAGCAGCGAAAGCTGGGCGGCGGTCTTCTGCACCAGTGTGATCGCCTGCGTGATGTCGGGAGCGGACGGCGCATTGACGAGCGCGATAAAGGGGCAGGTGAGGGCGGCGATGCAGCGGCGGTCCGGTCCAAGAACCGGAGCGGAAAGATTGTAGACGCCTGATGTCTGGGCGCTCGCCATCATCTCGTAGCCGCGCTCGCGGATCTGGTGGAGACGATCGTAGAATTCTGGCCCGAGTTCGATGTCTGAGCGGCTGCGCACATGTTCCGAGATCATCATCTCCCGCTCCTCCTCGCTGCGGAAGGCAAGCAGCACATGTCCCGAGCCGGTGTCGAAGAGGCTGATATGGGCGCCGATGCGGATCGAGAATCCCCAATAGTCCGGCGCCTCCTGCTGGGCGATGACGACAGCCGCGCCGCGATCGAAGACGGCAAGATGATTGGCCTGGCGCGTGCGCTGGGCGAGATCGCGCATCAGCGGCGTGGCATAGGAGGCGAGCCGGCGCACCGGCGCGTGCAGTTGGGCAAGACCGAAGAGCTTCAGTGTCAGCGAATAGCGGTCGCCATCCAGCCGGGTGACGTAACCGCGGCGCACCAGCCGGTCGAGCATGCGGTAGAATTCGTTGGGGCTGCGGTCGAGCCGTTTGGCGATTTCGGCCTGGGTGAGGCCACTGTCGACGCCGGCGAGCAATTCCAGGATATCGAGGCCCTTATCGAGGGCAGGAGCGCGGTAGCGGTCGGACTCGTCGATCTCCATTCCTTCCTCCTGTGAATATTATTCTGCATATACGCAGAACTGCAGCCGGAAAAGGAAAACTTCGCACTTGACCCTTGGCCAATCGTCTGTTTGTCTATAAACAGACAAATCATCACTGAAAAAGGTCGATCGGAAGCGAACGACTGAGGTACCGAAGGCGCCCCGAGCGGCAGGATCATAAGCAAGCCGGGGACAGGGAGGAAGACCGTGCAGCGCATGGGAATGGTCATCGGCCCTGCCGCCGGCGGAGATCGCCGAAAAAGCAGCCAATCGGCTGAATCTCCCGCTGATCTGCCTGTGCAACAGCGCCAACTCCTCCATTTAACGCAGAGAACCATGCACCTCCGGAAGCAGACCGGCGTGCTCCATCACGACCGAGCTTCGCCAAGATATCAACCGCACTCCATCGTTCAGCGTAGACAATTCCAGAAAAGGCCCGTGACATGACAAACAGACTTTCCGGCAAGACCGTTCTCATCACCGCCGCCGGTCAGGGCATCGGCCGGGCGACGGCAGCAGCCTTTGCCGCGATCGGCGCCAAGGTTCACGCGACGGACATCAACACCGAGGCGCTGGCGACGCTTGCCGCTGAAACCGGCGTTTTCACGCATCAGTTGAACGTGCTCGAAGAGGACGCGGTCAAGGCCCTCGTCGCCGAGATCGGCACTGTCGACGTGCTGTTCAACTGCGCCGGCTTCGTCCATGCCGGCTCGATCCTCGAGATGAAGGATTCCGATCTCGAATTTGCCTTTGACCTCAACGTCAAGGCGATGATCCGCACCATCCGCGCCGTGCTGCCCGGCATGATCGAGCGCAAGGACGGAGCGATCATCAACATGGCCTCCGTCGCCTCCAGCATCAAGGGCGTGCCGAACCGCTTCGCCTACGGCGTCACCAAGGCGGCGGTGATCGGGCTCACCAAAGCCGTTGCCGCCGATTACGTCGGTCAGGGCATCCGCTGCAACGCTATCTGCCCCGGCACGGTGGAAAGCCCGTCGCTGCAGGACCGCATGCGCGCGCAGGGCGATTACGACGCAGCGCGCGCTGCCTTTATCGCCCGCCAGCCGATGGGCCGGCTCGGCTCGCCGGAAGAGATCGCCGATCTCGCCGTCTATCTCGCCGGCGCGACCTACACGTCGGGCCAGGCGATCGCCATCGACGGCGGCTGGACGATCTGATTTCAGCTGATGCGGCCGGCCCGGCAATCTTGCCGGCCGGCCCGGCCACTGCAATCGGCTCTATATAATCGGCGCATATAATCGGGAGAAACACCATGACCCGCATCACCGACCTTCGTGTCTTCGATCTCCGCTTCCCCACGTCGCAAAGCCTTGATGGATCCGATGCGATGAATCCCGATCCGGATTATTCGGCGGCCTACGTCATTCTCGATACGGATGCGCCGGGCCTTGCCGGCCACGGCCTGACCTTCACCATCGGCCGAGGCAACGACATTTGCTGCATGGCGATCGAAGCGATGCGCCACCTCGTCGTCGGCGCCGACCTCGCCGAAGTCCTCGCCCATCCAGGCACCTTCTGGCGGCACCTGACCAGCGACAGCCAGCTGCGCTGGATCGGCCCGGAAAAAGGCGCCATTCATCTGGCGACGGGCGCCGTCGTCAATGCCGTCTGGGATCTGCTTGCCAAACAGGCCGGCAAGCCCGTCTGGCGGCTCGTCGCCGAGATGTCGCCGGAAGAAATCGCCGATATCGTCGATTACCGCTATCTCACCGATGTGCTGACGCGCGCCGAGGCGGTCGAGATCCTGAAGCGCGCCGAGGCGGGCAAGGCGGAACGCATCGCCATCCTCGAAAAGGAGGGCTACGCCTGCTACACGACCTCGGCCGGCTGGCTCGGCTACGGCGACGAAAAGCTGCGCCGCCTCTGCCAGGAGGCGATCGATGCCGGCTTCAACCATATCAAGATGAAGGTCGGCCGCGACCTGGAAGACGACATCCGCCGTCTGAGGATCGCCCGCGAGGTAATCGGTCCCGATCGTTATCTGATGATCGATGCCAATCAGGTCTGGGATGTCGGCCAGGCGATCGACTGGGTCAAGGCGCTCTCCTTCGCCAAGCCCTTCTTCATCGAGGAACCCACCAGCCCCGATGATGTCGCCGGCCACCGCAAGATCCGCCAGGCGATCGCCCCGGTGAAGGTCGCGACCGGCGAGATGTGCCAGAACCGCATCATGTTCAAGCAGTTCATCGCCGAGGGCGCGATCGACATCGTACAGATCGATTCCTGCCGCATGGGCGGGCTGAACGAGGTTCTCTCCGTGCTGCTGATCGCCGCCAAGTTCGACCTGCCGGTCTGGCCGCATGCCGGCGGCGTCGGCCTGTGCGAATATGTGCAGCATCTGTCGATGATCGACTACGTCGCAGTGTCGGGGACCAAGGACGGCCGCGTCATCGAATATGTCGATCATCTGCACGAACACTTCCTCGACCCCTGCCTGATCGAGAACGCCGCCTACATGCCGCCCACCCTGCCAGGCTTCTCCATCGAGATGAAACCGGCTTCGATCAGCAACTATACGTTTCGAGGCTAAGGAAACTTCGCCGGCCGCATGTTAAATTCCTGATTTCGACAGTCTTTCTTGTCGGCGATGGGCTTCCAATCTGACGGGACTGCTCCAATTGACTTGGAGGCGGCGAAGCTTGCTTTTTAAAGCGCCGAGGAATATTTTCGTCGTGTGAATGCGGAGGGGGCCCAGCACCAGCAGGCCAGCAAATTTTATTGAACTCTGGACAATAGAATGTTTGCGATCGAGCCATGCCCAAGTTTCACCACGTCAAGAGACTGTGCGCTTATCTGCTGATCGTTGCCGCAATGCTGCTGCCGATCGGCACGGCATTTGCCGCCGTTACAGAAGAGAGCGGACGCCGCGTCGCCCTTGTCATCGGCAACTCTGTCTACAAGACGCTGCCCTCGCTTCCCAATCCTGCCAATGATGTCGAAGAGGTCGCCAGCACGCTGCGCGCGGCCGGTTTCGATGTGACGATCGGCGTCAATGTCGACCGCATCGGGCTCGAGGATACGGTGCGCCGCTTCCTCCGTTCGACCAGCAATGCCGAGGCCGGCCTGATCTATTATTCGGGCCACGGCATCCAGGTGGGCGGACAGAATTTCATCGTGCCGGTCGATGCGACACTGGAGACGCCCTATGACGTCGAGACGCAGACCATGCCGCTCGACCTCATCCTCAACCATCTCAAGCAGAATTCACGGGTTCAGCTGATCTTCCTCGACGCCTGCCGCAACAATCCCTTCAACGCCCAGAAATTCTGGATGGCGGAAAAACTGGAACCGGTCGGCGCCACACGCGGACTTGCACGTATCGACAGCGATCTCGGCAGTCTGATCGCCTTTTCCACTGAACCCGGCCAGGTGGCGCTCGATGGCACCGGGGCGCTGAGCCCCTATTCCGAATCCTTCATCAAGCGCGCCAGCGAACCCAACAAGGAAATCCGCCAGGTCCTCACCGACGTGCGCCGTGATGTGATCGCCATGACCGGCGGCAAGCAGGTCCCCTGGGAAAATTCCTCACTGATGGACAGCTTCTATTTCATTCCGGCGCCGCCGCCGCCGACCGTCGAACCGATGCAGCAGGTGAGCGTGCCGGAGGGTGCGGCCACGACCAAATTGCCGATCGCTCCGCCGCATGACGAGACCGGCTCGGCGCTGCTCGTCACCCTCAACCAGCTTCCCAAGACCGGCAAACTCAGCTTCGACGGCAAGCCGGTCGACCAGGGCGCGAAGATACCTGCCGCAGCGCTGGCGGCGCTGACCTATGATTCATCAGGTGTTGCCGCCGGAACCGTCGGCCTGATCGGTTATACCGTGAGCGATCCCTACGGCCAGGCGACGCAGGGCGTGGTGGCGATCACCGTCTCGGCGGATGCCGGCGCCAAGCTCGCCCAGCTCGAACAGCAAAAGCAGGTGCGGCTGGCCGATGCCGACGCCTATCTGAAAACACTGCCGCGCGATATCGAGGCCACGATCGGTGTCGGCCCCGTCAAAGCCAGCCTGCCTGAGGTACCGGCGTCGGCCACCGAAATGACCTTCAAGGTCGCCGCTCTGCCCGACAAAGGCACGCTGCGCGCCGGAGACCGGGTGATCGGGCTTGGCCATGTGCTTGAGGCAGTGGATGTTCCGGCGCTTTCCTACGAGCCGCAGATCGGCACGGAAAACCAGACCTTCGCCCTGACGCTGCAGGCTGCCAACGATAATCTGCCGCCCGCCACCATCACCCTCAAGCCAACGCTCGACGCCTGCGACACCGCAGCCGCGGCACCCCTCGACCTGCAGGGTGTGACATCGGGCAAACTGCCGAACGAGATCGACCCGAATGTTGCACTGCCCGCCTGCACGGAGGCGATAAAGGCCTATCCTGAGGTCGAGCGCTTTGTCTATCAGCTCGGCCGCGCCCAGCTTGCCAACCGCGACACCAAAACAGCCTTTGCGACGATCAAGAAGGCGATGGATGCCGGGCATGTTCGGGCGATCCAGGAATTCTCAAGGCTCTACGAGTTCGGCGCCTCTGTCCCACGCGACGCAGCCAAGGCAAGCGAGATCGCCAAGGGCGGTGCGGCCAAGGGCGACCCCTTTGCCCTGCACAGCTATGGCAAGGCGCTCTATTATGGCCGCGGCACCAAGGCCGATCAGCAGCTAGGGTTGCGACTGATGCTACAGGCTGCCGATCTCGGTCATACTTATGCAATGAATGAGCTCGGTTATATCTTCCTGAACGGCGTCAACGTTCCGGCCGATCCGGAGCGGGGCATCCGCTTCTACGAGGCCGGCGTCCAGCGCAACGACATCTATTCGCTGAACAATCTTGCGCTCGTCTACCGTTTCGGAAAAGGCGCTCCGGAGGATCTCCCAAGAGCGCTCGAGCTATTCACGCGGGCGGCGGAGGGTGGACAGCCTCATGCCCCGACCAATCTCGGACGCATGTACCGCGACGGCATCGGCGTTGCCGCGGACAAGGCCGAAGCGGTGAAGTGGCTGGAGATGGGCGCGGAACGCGGCGACTATTGGGGTGCGCTCGACCGCGCCATGCTGGCGAAAGAAGAAGGCACGGACGCTGACAGCCTTGCAACGGCGGCACGTTATTTCGCGCTGGCGACCGCCATCAACATGCCGGGCAGCGGCGATCCGAAGAACCAGGCAAAGGCGGCACTCAAGACCTTGCCCAATGCTGCAAAGAAGAAAGCGGAAAAAACCTTCGTTGCCGAGTTGACCACTCAGGAGCAAAAGGCACTTCCGAAGACCAAGTCGCTTGACGACAGGCTCGTTCAGCTCGCCAAGGCGACATGGGTAAAGCGAAATCCGAGGTACGATCTCTTCTAAAACGGCGGTCTGGGGGCGCCATACATGAACAGCAAGCTCATCATCCGTGTCCTATTGTGCTCGACATTCATCGCAGGTTCCGGTGCAATCCTGCAGAGCTGCATCTTCGACCCAGGCGCCAGGACACTGTTCGCCAGCGAAGAGCCGGCTACGAACGCCACGCCTGCCAGGAAAACCACGCCCACCGTCAAAAGAGTGGCGGCAAAGAGCAATCAACCGGCTTTCGCCCGCTCTGAGAACAGTTCCGGTGGGAATTCCAACTCTGGCGGCGGCATGGGCGGTGGCTCTGGCGGGTCGTCGGGCGGGTCGTCGGGCGGTACTTCCTGGTAAAGGCAGGGTCCTTCATGATCCAAGCTGCGACGTTCATCGGAGCAGCAATGGGCATCGCACTCTCCACGTATCTCCGGCTTGAGTCCGGCATAGCGATGGCCCTTGCGTTATTCTGCCTTCTCCTGACGTGGACCGTCGTCGAGGGCACACTGGCTGCTCGTCGGGCCTGGGCATCGAGGATGAGACGAGACGACGCTCCGGTCGTCTTCTGGCGGCGCGTCGGAACGAAGCTTGTCGGCCTCGCTGCGCTCCTTGGCGTGGTCGTCATTGTCTGTTCGGTCTTTCCGTTTTTCACGCAGTCGTCAGCGGTCCGATGGTTCATTGAGGCCGGGCACACGACCATCGTCATTTCAATCGCGCTTGCTGCAGCCACCATCCTCTACATCGTAGCCACCGATCTGGTCGCCGAAGAGCCCGACGATTACCTCAATCAGGTCGGGCGTGCGGTGCTGATGCAGGATTTTCGCGAGGAGGACGTGCTGTTCGCATTGCGCCTGCTCGCGATCAAGTGCTTCTTTCTCGTGCTGATGTTTTCGGGCGGCATGGCGGCCTTTTCCGATCTTGCCGATAAGCCGGCCTGGGCGTTTCCACCGCTCTCAGCCGCCTGGTTCGAAGGCCTGTTGCGGCTTGCCTTTCTTCTCGACACCGTACTTGCCGCTGGCGGCTATATCGCCACCTTCAAACTCTTCGGCTGGCATGTCAGGGCAACGGAAACGACGGCGCTCGGCTGGCTCGTCTGCCTCATCTGTTACGAGCCGTTCTTCCCTGCGATCTCGCATGCCTTCGTGCCTTATGGCGAAGGGCCGGGATGGGAGAGCGTGATCCAAGAAGGGTCGGCCGTCTTCATTCTCTGGAGCGTCACGACGCTGTTCTGCACCGTCATCTATGTCTGGGCGACCGTCGCCTTCGGACCGCGATTTTCCAACCTTACCCATCGCGGCATCATCACGTCGGGCCCCTATCGCTTCATCAAGCATCCGGCCTATGTCTCGAAGAACATCGCCTGGTGGCTGTTTGCCGCTCCCAGCTTCATCGCCAGCGGCCTAACGGAAGGACTTGCGCGGGCCGGCATGCTGGCGGTCGTCAGCCTTATCTATGTCATGCGCGCCCGCGCCGAAGAGCGCATGCTGAGCGAGGATCCCGCCTATCGGGACTATGCCGAGAGCGTCACCAGCCACGGGCTTTGGGCGATGGCAAAGCGACGGTTGCTGTCAAAGCCGGCGGCCTGACGCTACTTGTCCGTTCAACCATCCAGCCCCTTAAAACGCACCGGCTGGTAGCCGCGCATCAACAGGCTGCCGAGCGAATAGGTATTGCGGCAGACCCGGCCCTTGCAGGCATTCGGCGACGCCTCCATCACTTCCACCTTGCGGTCGTCGGTGAAGCGCATGAACAACAGCACATGCGAGCCCGGCTTGTTCAGCGCGTCGCCCGGCCGCATCGACCAGGGGTCGGAGAGCCGCTTGGTGATCCCCGGGATGGCGCGCGTGGAGACATGCATCTTCAGGCCCCAGGCGTCGCTGACGAAACCGGAGCAATCGACGCCGAGGATATTGGATTGCGGCGCGCTCTTGGTGCAGACATTGCCGGCGGTCTGGCCCTTTTCGACGCCGCCGATGAAATTCTCGAGCGGCGTCTTGCAGCCCCAGCAGTAGGGAACACCCTTGACCGTCTGGCCGCGCTTGCCGATCAGGTAGATCGGGCGGCGCAGCCGGTTCATGTTGATGCAGCCAGGCCCCGGATCCCTGCCATAGGCCGTCGGCGTCACCAGCCAGTTCAGCGTCTCGAAGCCGATTGCCCGCTCGATGACGTCGCCCCGCGATTTCGGCACGATCGCCACTTTCGGCGTCTTGCCGGGCTTGCCCGTATTCAACTGTTTCGCAGGCAGGGCGACGGCAAGTTTGCGGCCGGGCTCCCGGCCGTCGAGCCGCAGCACCTGCGCCCGGCTTTCCTGCGAACGCAGATAAAGCACGTCGCCCCGTGGGCCGATCGCCACGAAACGCCTGGAGAATACCGTGCCGGGTTCGATCGGCAGGTCGTAGACCCGGTCCATCGCGCCGTTCGGCGTGAAGCGCACCACCAGCATGCCGGTGCGCTCGGGCCGGTCGGCCGGCACAAGCTCGACCAGCGCATAGGGCCTGCCTGTCGTGTCGATGTCGAGAAGTTCGACGGTGCCAATCCGCCCTTCCGAGGCGAGCTGCAGCGAGAGGAAATTCTCCTCCGAGCTGCTGCGCCGCAGCAGGATTTCCGCCTTGTCGTTTGCAGCAGCCGAGACCTCGGCAACGATATCGCCGAGCCCGCGGCTCGGCACATATTGAATGACCGGCGGGCGGGCCTCAGGCCGGCTGGTGCTGCGGCCGATCTCGTCGATGATGCTGTTCAGCGGACCGGGCGATACCGAGCCCATCGAGGCGAAGACCGAGCGGGTGTAATCGTCGGCATCGCCGCCGCCGTCGACGGCGCGCAGCGTCTGCGACCGGCCGTCGGCATCGGTGGAGCGCTCGAGCGGCACGACGCCGTCCGACCAGAGGTAGAGTTCGTTGTGGACGACGGCGAGATCCTCCGGCGCGGCATTATCAGGCAGCGGCAGGATTTCGGGATCGGCCCGCGAGCGTTCGGCGTCGATGGCGAGCACGCGGCCGTTGTTCTGGTCGAGGACGTAGATGGTGCCGTCGTCGCCGACGGTGATCGCCGCCGGGCCGGATGCCTCCACTTCCTCGTTGGAAGAGATGATGCCGACCGAACGTGCGCCGTCGCCGCCGCGAAGCTCGATCATCACAGTGTCTTTGGCAAAAACCGGCGAGGCGACCGCAAGTGCCGCGGCAAGCAAAAAATGCGACCCTGAACTACGCATTGCCTCGACCCCCGGCATCATGCTCTGTGACCAAGTCTTTAAAATGGTAGGCTAGATATGGCCCCTCAGCAAGCCGTTGCTTTCCAAACGATTTGGAGATCTGCGCCGGCGATAGTACAAGATCATCGTCTCGAAGATTTGCTGGCAGGGAATGCTTATGCTGGAATGGAACGGTGACGAACTGGCGCTCGACATAAGCTTGCTGGAGCAGGTTCGCGCGGCAAGGATCAACTTTTCCGATCGCGTCTGCGCGGCCTCGGCCAGCAAGGATGACAAGCATCTGGCGCAGTTGCGCTCGGAGCCGACCTATCTGATGGCCGAGTTCCTCTATTCGATGAAGGTCTTCGGCATCAGCACCGCCGAGGATATCGAACGCTTCGCCGATCTGCACAATGATTACGTGGTTTCGCTCACCCGCGATCCGGCCAAGCTGCAGCGCCTGGGGCTCTCGCAGGATCGTGCGCTCGCCTCGATGTTCACCGCCGACACCAAGCCGCGGCTGATCCAGAACTGGGCTGAAAAATCAGGCGCGATCGACCAGTCCAACCTCGCCCGTTTCCTTGTCGCGGTGATGTCGAGCGAGACCTGCCGCAAGACGCTGATCGATTTCGAGACAGCGGGCTTCATGCAGCGCAAGCGCTCGCCCTATGGCACCATGGTCGTCTGGTCGACGGGGATGATCGAGGAGATCTTCGGCGAAATGCTGCGCGATCTGCGCCTTAGCCTGCAGCAATTGAAAATTGTCTGACATCCGCTGCCAGTCGATTTCGACCCTCCCAATCGATTGGCACTGAGCGCCGTTGCCATCCTTCCGGCCTCTCCCTATTGTCGTGCTGCTTGCCCTGTTGCGGTGCGCATCAGGTTGATAACGGATTTGACGACGATGACGAAATCCTGGCTCATAACCTTGTCGATCGGCCTTCTGCTGGCGTTGCAGATACCCCGGCTTGCCTATTCCGGCCCGGCTGAGGATGCGCTAGCGGCGCGAAACCCCTCGCTGGCAGCGCTGCGCCAACAGGACGAGAAGGCCTTTGCTGCGGCGACGGCGATCATCGCCGAACATGAGCGCGCCAAGGGGCTTGCACCCGGCGAAGACAAGCTCCCCGATGCGACCTCGCCCGGCCGCGACATGGGCTCGGGCCCCGGCAAGGAATTCACGGTCGACAATCCCGATATTCTCTGGCTCTACAATTCCTCGCCCGAGGGAATGAGCGACCTGATCTCGATTTTGAAATCAGCCGGGCAGAAACCCAAGAACTAACCATCTCTTTGCAGTCGAACGGGACTATAAAAGGCATCGGATATTGCCGAGCGTGAGTCTTGCTCACGTCTTTGCCTTGGCGGATTCTTCCAGGCTCCAAATAATTTGTAACCCTCCCTCAAGCAAGACAGGCGAAGCCATCCCAATTTCGCCGGTCAGTGCTATTCTCATCTTCAACACAGTGTGAGATTGTTCGAAGAGGAGGTTTTCCAATGCCGAACCGCAAAGCCATCCTAGCAGCAGCCACCTTTCTTTCGTTCTTTTCGGTGGTTCCCGCCGTCGAGGCGCAGAACGAACGCACACTGACCGAAGCGCCGGCGCAAACCGGCCCCGTCAGCATCACCTTCGATCGCGCTGAAGCCAAATACGCCATCGGCGAAGTGGTCGGCCTCTTCATCCAGTCAACTGAGACCGCCTATGTCACGGTGCTGAACGTCTCGCCGAACGGCGCGGTCGTGAAGCTTTTCCCGAACAAATACCAGACCGACGCCCTGGTCGGCGCCGGCAAGCGCGTCCAGGTGCCGGATCCGGCAAGCGGCGCCCGGCTGCAGGTTTCAGGCCCGGTCGGCCAGGAGCAGATCAAGGTCTTCTATTCCTCCAAGCCGCTCAACATCTTTGCCGATCTCGGCGGCAGCGGCAGCGGCATGTTCCGCTCGATCGACGGCGGCATGGAAGCCGTTTCCCGTAGCCTCGAAGAAGCCCGCAGCCTCGGCACCAAGATCAGCAGCAAGACGCTGACGCTGACGACGGTCGACAGCTTGCCCGCAACCCCGCCCGTCGCAGCCGCTCCCGCGGCAAAACCCGCACCGGTCGAACAGGCTGCAAAGCCGCCCGTTGCGCCGAAACCAGCAGCCGCTCCGAAGCCGAAGCCGGTGACGAAACAGGAAGTCGCCAAGAAGCCGGAAACGGTGGTGGAAAAACCGAGGCCCGTTGCCCCGAAAAAGGTCGCGCCGAAGCCTGTCGAGCAGGCAACACAACAGCCGCCGAAGAAATACAAGATCGTCACCAACCTGGCGCCCGGCCAGGAGCTTGCCGCCGACGAACTGGAGCTGATCGGTCCGGCCGACACCACCTCATCCACCCGGCCGACCCAATATAAGCAGCCGACGCAGTACAAGCAGCCGGCCCAGTCTGCGCAGACGAAGATGCCGAAACTGCCGATGCCGCAGATCAAGATGCCGCAATTCAAGCTTCCCGGCGGTTTCAGCATCAAGATGCCGCAGCTAAACCTCGGCCGTTCGGCCGAACCTGACGAGGCCGCCGGGGCCGGCGAGGAGATCGAGATGGCAAATGCCGATACGCCTGTTTGCACCGCCCTTCTCGACAAGCTGAACACCGCCGTTGCCGCCAAGGATATCACGGCTGCCGCCGCTGAAGCCGATACGATCGCCGTCAGCGCCGATTGCGGCCAGTTCCAGGTGAACGCCCAGCGCCGCGTCGCGGCCCTCAGGCTTTCCGCCGCCCAGGAGATGATGGCCGCCAACCAGCCGGTCGGCGATTACGAGCCGCTGCTTATCGCCGCCGACAGCCCGCAGGTGCTCTGGCAGGCCTCCGCCACGCTCGGCGAGATCTATTTCTCCGCCCGTCGCTTTGCCGATGCCGCTGCCGATTACCAGCAGGCGATCGAGATCATCAAGAACGAGACCCGCACGCCGAAGGCGCCGCCGGCCGAGACGATTTCCGATCTCATCCAGCGCGCCGCCCAGGCCCGCATCCTTGCCGCCAACCCGACGAGCGACAATCCTGAAGGCAGCTTCGTGCCGGCCGAGAAGGATCACCGCAGCGGCGTGCTCGGCGGCATCTATTCCGAGAATGTGCGCGGCATCGTGCCGGTCTCCATTCCGGTTCCGATCACCTTCGATTTCAACAAGTCGAGCTTCACCTCGATCGGCACCGAGGCCGCTGAGGAACTGCTGGAGGCGCTGAAGGAGCAGAAGCCCGGCCGCGTCATCCTCATCGGCCATACCGACCGGCTCGGCGGTGACGACTATAATCAGAAACTGTCCGAACGCCGCGCCCAGGCCGTCGCCGATTTCCTGAAGAGCAACGGCATCGACGCGACGATCGACGCCGAAGGCCGCGGCGCATCCGAGCCGGTGGATGTGACCGCAACCGCAAACCTCACCGAAGACGATGTCGATGCGCTGAACCGGCGCGTCGAATGGCGCCGCGAATAGCTGGGGCGAGGGGAGTTTGGCCATGTCCGCATCCGTTTCCATGGCCGCAGCATTTGCCCTCCTCACCTTGGCGGCCACCAACAGCCTGGCAAGGGTGATCGAGGCGCCGGAGCGCGGTGCGGTCAGGGCGGTGCTGATCGGCATCGACCTCTACCGCAACGTCCCGCCGCTGCACGGCGCCGTCGCCGATGCCGAGGACCTTTCGCTTTCGCTGCGCTCGGTCGGCGTCGAGGACATGACGCTGCTGAAGAATGGTGCGGCCGACCGCGAGGGCATCTTCCACGCGATCGAGGCCGTCACGGAACGGGCAGGGCCTGGCGACCTCGTCGTGCTCGGCATCGCCGGTCACGGGTCGAGCGAGCCGGAACGCGTCAAGGGCTCGAAACCGAGCGGCCGCGACGAGGTCTATGTGCTCGCCGGCTTCGACACCCGTCTTCCCGGATCACGCGAGCGCATCTTCGGCGACGAATTCAAGGCGCTGATCCGCAATCTTGAGACCAAGGGCGCCGATGTCGTCTTCATCGCCGATACCTGCCACGCCGGCGGCATGACCCGCGACGTCGATCCGCGCGGCGCCGAGATCACCTGGCGTCAGGCGCCTTCCTATACGATAGAGGAGGACGACCTCGCGCCGATCTCGACCACGGCGGATGCGCTGTCCACCGGCTTCGATTTCAAGCGGCTGACCTTTCTTGCCGCCGTCGACGAGAATACCAAATCGCCCGAGATATCAATTCCCGGCATCCCGCAGAAACGCGGCGCGCTGAGCTATGCCACCGCCCGCGCCTTCGAAGGCGCCGCCGACCGGAATGGTGACGGCGCCGTCAGCCGCCGCGAATTGTTCGAATATGTGCGCCAGGCGGTCTACCAGTTCACCGACCAGCGGCAGAACATCTTCACCGAAAGCCCGCCCGGAACCGATCTCGACCGCGCCGTGGTCTATCATTACGAAGGGGCGGGGGCCCAGGCGGCGGCGGAGAAATCAAACGCTCCGCTGCCCGCCGAGCCCGCGCCGATCAGCGTCGCCGCCCTCGGCTCCGAGCCGGTGCTGCAGGGGATTGTATCAGCCGTCACGCCGTTCAAGCTGACCGAGGGTGCCGATGCCGAACTGGTCTTCGATCCGGAAAAGCGCGAGGCGATTGCCGGCGGCGACGTCGTCGCTTCCGCCGTCGGCGCCGGCGACATGCCTTTCGTCGTCGACCGGATGGCCGCGCTCGATACCCTGAAGCGGCTGTCCGAGACAAACCCGCAGACCACGCGCGTGACGCCTTCCGACACCGTCCATCGCGAAGGTGAGCGCGTCGGCGTCACGGTTTCGGATCTATCAGGCCGCAAGCTCGTGCTTTTCGACGTCACCGGCGATGGAACCGTACAGTTCCTCTATCCCAACGAGAAGGAGGTCGATGCTGAGATGTCTCAGACCTTCGATCTCGATCTTTCCGTCGTCGCACCTTTCGGCACCGACCTGCTCGTTGCCGTCACCTCTGAAACCCCGATGCCCGAACTTGTGGAGTTCCTGAAGCAGAACGACAGGCGCCGCACCGCCGGCAATATCGCCAAGCGCCTCGGTGAATTCCTGCCCGAGGGCGCGCGTGTCGGATTTACGGTCCTCTATACCTCCGCTGGAGGCAAGCTATGAGCACGTCGATCAGCAGGGTCCTCAATATTGCGTCCGTCATGCTGCTTCTGGCTGCTCCTGTTCTGGCGCAGCAGGACACCGATTTTGCTGGCGAGGATGGCGGGCGGGTCATCGGCGGCCAGGCCGCCAAGAAGGGCGAATGGCCCTGGCAGGTGAAGATCCTGGCGCCCGACCCCGAACAGCGCGGCCGCTTCGGCGGCCATTGCGGCGGCTCGCTGATCGCGCCACGCTGGATATTGACGGCAGCCCATTGCGTCACCAGCGGCCGCTCCGGCAAGCAGGATCTCTTTGCCCGCGACCTGCTGATCGTCGAGGGCAAGTCGAAGATCGACAAGGTGATCGCGGTCGACGGCCCCGACAAGCCGGGGCTTGCCGTCGAAGACGTGATCATTCACGAGGATTTCGACCGCAAGGTCTTCGCCAACGACATCGCCCTCATCAAGCTGAGCGAGCCCGCCAAATCGAAGCCGGCGATCCTGGCCTCGGCCTCGGATGATGAGGTGGAGGCCGCCGGCCACCCGGCTGTCGTCACCGGCTGGGGTTACACCAAGGCCGATCACGGCTGGGACGACAAGTACCTGCCGACCGAGCTGCAGGAAGTGGAACTGCCGATCGTCCCGCGCGAGGACTGCCGCGCCGCCTATCGCGACAGCTCGATGCGGATGAACCCGATCGACGAGCGCAATGTCTGCGCCGGTTATGCCGAAGGCGGCAAGGATGCCTGCCAGGGCGACAGCGGCGGGCCGCTCGTCGCCCAGCGTCCCGACAAGCGCTGGATCCAGCTCGGCATCGTCAGCTGGGGCGCCGGCTGCGCCGAGGCGGAGCATTACGGCGTCTATACCCGTGTGGCCGCCTTCCGCGACTGGATCGCCGCAAAGACCGATGGCGACGTGCCTGATGTTGAAGGGCCTGCTGCCGACGATCAGGTCGCGTCCACCACCACCGGTGGCGGGACCAAGCAGAGGAAGTCCGGACAGGAAGAGGCCAATCTCGCCATCACCACCCCGCCCGCAGGCGATACGGCGCCTGCCGCCACGACCGAAACGCCCGACGCGCCCGCCGGCGATACCCCGCCGGCTGACAAGCCTGTCGGCGACGAACCCGCCGTTCAGCCACAGGTCGTCCGGACGCCGGTGATCGAAAGCTCGCCCGGCGACCGCGCGCTGTTGATCGGCATCGACGATTACGAGATGCGCGAGGCCAAGCTGACCGGCTCCGCCACCGATGTGAAGGCGATGCAGGTCTTCCTCGCCAAGACGCTCGCCTACCGCCCGGAACAGATCCACACGCTGACCAATCGCAAGGCGACCCGCGAGGCGATCCTTGCCGAGATCGACGACTGGCTGGTGCGTCAGTCGACGCTTGGAAGCCGCGTCTTCCTCTATTTCAGCGGCCAGGGCTCGGAGGAAATGGGTGCCGAGGAAACGACCAGCCCGACGCTGGTGGCAGCCGATGCCAAGCTGGTCCGCGAAGGCGGCAAGGTGACGGTCACCAACCAGATCCGCGAAACCGAGATCGCCGCGCGGCTGAACAGCCTCAAGGACCGCCGCGTCACACTGCTAATCGATGCCTGCCATGTCGGCCCTGGCAGCCGCAGCGCGGTGGCGGCGCCCTCCGGCACCGTGCGTTGCCTCGGCCCGGCGCTGGCAGCGCTCGAACCGCCGAACAAGTCAGGCAAGGAAGCAAAATTCTCCTTCGGCGGCGAAAACGCCATGGTCTGGTCGGCCGTCAACGCAGGGCAGTGGGCGCTTGTCGACCGCGAGGCCAAGCCGGCGCTGGGGGTTTTCACCCGCCACTTCATCGAAGGCGTGCAGGATGGCGTGGCGCGCGCGGCCGACAAGCCGAATGTCAGCAATGCCGCCCTTCTCGATTATGTCCGGCGCAAATCCGACGAATATTGCCGGACGCATGCGGAAGATTGCCGCTTCACGCCGGTGCCGCAATTTTATGGCCAGCCGGATGCGCTCGGCCGGGATGTCATCACCGGCGAGGAGGCGAAGACGCCGGTCGCCGCAGTCGAGAATACGCTGAAGAGCGACAATGAGGCGGGCGTCGCCGTCGACGTGCTGCCCGGCACCGCGGTCAGCATCGGCGACAAGGTGGCGATGCGTGTCTCCACCAAAAAGTCCGGTTACCTGATCCTGGTCGATATCGATGCCTCCGGCAAACTGACGCAGCTTTATCCGAACAAGCGCTCGATGGGCCTGAAGCCGACTGCCAAAAGCGGCGATAACCGGCTTGATCCGGCCCGGCCGGTCGTCGTGCCCGATGCGCGCAATCCCTATACCGGCTTCGAATATGTGGTGGAGGGACCGGCGGGCGTCGGCATGGTCGTTGCCATCCTCAGCGACAAGCCGATCGAAGTGCTTGACCTGCCCGATGTGCCGACGCCGCTCGTCGGCCAGCGCGCCGCCTTCAACTATGTCTACGATCTCGCCCGAAGCCTCAGGATCGTCGGCGACGACGAGACCGGCGCCCAAGGCAAATGGTCCTTCGATTCCAAATTCTATCGCATCCGCTGAACAGGAGCGAACCATGCCGAAATCCACTCTGCTGGCGGGTCTTGCCGCTTCCCTGATGGCGCTTGCGCCGGCCGCCCATGCCGGCAACTCCGGCGACAGCAAGGCGATGCTCGCCGCACAGGCTGGGCTTGCCGCCGAACTCATCGACCGCACGCTGGCAAAGGAGGGTGCTGCCAATATCATGGTGTCGCCGGCAAGCCTTGCCGCCGCGCTCGGTCTCGCAAGCCTCGGCGCCTCCGAGGCGGGCAAGGCCTCGATTGCCAAAGGCCTCGGCTTCGGCGGCGCGGTGAAGGGACCGGAGACGGCGCTCAACGCGATGTCTCCGGAGAAGCCGGCAGCTACGGATGCGCCCCTGGCGACGGCGGTCGCGATCGTCTTCGACGACAAGCTGGTGCTCGTTCCCGACGCGCTCTCCATGCTCGCCGGTCACCACGTCAAGCCTTCGATCGAGGACCTCGACGGACCGAAATCGGTCGAGCACATCAACGGCTGGGTCAAACAAGCGACGCGGGGCGCCATTCCATCAATCCTGGACGCACCGCCCGGCGGCGGCTTCGTCAGCCTCGGCGCGCTCTCGTTCAAGGCGCGCTGGAAGACCTCCTTCGATCGGGAAAGCCCGGCAAGCCCCTTTCAGCGCCCGGATGGCTCGACGATTTCGGTGCCGATGATGCATCTTGCCGGCGACGGGCAAAAATTCCGCTCCGACGAGAAATTCTCAGCCGTCGATCTTGCCTATGCTGGCGAGGGCTACAGCATGGTTGTGGTGGCGGCGCGCTCCGGCAAGGGCGTCGGCGGCGCGGACCTGAAGACGCTTGCCTCCTGGCTTCAGGGCGAGAAATTCGAAGCGGCCAAGGGCGAAATCTTCCTGCCCCGCTTTTCCCTGAACGACGGGCGTGATTTGATGCCGGTACTTAATGCGATGGGAGTGGCGCCCGAGAAGGCCAAGGATGCGGGTTTCCCGGGTTTCACCAAGGAAAACATCCGCTTGTCGCGCGTCCTGCAGAAGACGATGATCAAGGTTGACGAAAACGGCACCGAGGCGGCAGCGGCCACGGCTGTTATCACGGAACGCAGCATCGATCCGAAGCTTGTTCGCGTCGTGGCCGATGCCCGTTTTGCCTTCGCGCTTCGCGATACCAAGACCGGCCTGCTGCTGGCCGCAGGTCTGATCGGTGATCCGCTTCTGGCGGGCGAATAGAATTCGGGTTCGTGAATGCAATGAATGCAGGGGGACAAGTGCATGAGAAGTGATCTGATCGCCCGCTACACGATCGGCGAGCCGATCTATGAAAACGAATTCATCGTCTATCCCGCCCAGGACAAGCGGATGGACCATTCGGTCTTCATCGTCACGCCCGATGTGGCGCTGAAACTCGACAAGGCTCGTTTCGAGCGGGTCTGGACCTCCATCAACGAGGCCAAATCTCTGACGGCGCGGCGCTTCGTCGAGATCGAGGACCTCATCCCGCCGTCGCCGGAAGATGACAATTTCTATATCGTCGAGAAGCGGCCGTCGAAAACGCTGCACCAATATCTCGACGAAACGGAGATGGTGGCTTACGAGCGCGCCGTCGAGATCGGCCGCCACATCCTCGAGGGCCTGGCGACGCTGCATGGCGCCGGTTATGCCCACAACGCCCTGACGGACCAGTGCATTTACGTCTCCGAAGATTATTCCGGCCTGTCGGTCCGGATCGGCAACCTGCACCTGATCTCGAAGATCGGCGAGCACATCATCCCGCCCTATGTGCCGGAATTCGGCGCGCCGGAGATCTATGCCAGCGGCACCTTCTCCGCCTCATCGGCACTCGACATCTATGCCATGGGCATGATCGCCTACAAGCTCTTCCTGCCGCGGCAGACCTATGCCAGCGTCTTCGACAGCGTCATGGTCTGGGAGGACGAGCATCAGCGCGAGCAGAGCTGGAAGAACATCCATCTCGACCCTTCCAACGTCTTTCCCCGCCTGGACGTGCTGATCCCCGGTTTTCCCGAGGGTCTTGCAAGCCTTGTGGAAAGGATGTTGAGCCGCGACCCGGCCCAGCGACCGCGCATGGGCGCCGATGCGCTGGGCGAATTCGCCCGGGTGACGACGGGCATCCAGCCGATGTCGTGGGATCCGCGCGGCGGCATGCAACAGCAGCAGGAGGCGCCGAAACCGAAAAAGTGGACGCTTGCCAAGCTGTCGATGATCGGCGCGCTGCTCCTGATCTGCATCGGCGTCGGTGTCGTCACCATCCCGAAACTTCTTCGCCCGGATCCGAAACTCGTCGCCGATGTCGGCACCTGGAAGAAGGAGGCCGAAAGCCGCAAGCAGAAGGCGATTGCCGCCAAGGCGCCGGAGCGACCTTCCGGTGACCAGGCAAAGCTTGCCTATGACACGGGTGCTGCGGCGCTAACATCGGCCGATGCCCTGCTCAAGGACGAAGATTACGAAAAGGCGCTTCCGGGTTTCCAGACGGCCGCCATCAATCTTGGCAATGCGCTGATCGGTATCTCGAAGGAGAATGCCGAGAAGGCGAAATCTGCCGCTTCGGCCGCAGGCGGCGACAAGGCGCCAGGTTTTGCCGAGGCCGATGCCAAGATGAAGACTGCTGCGGAGGCGGCCACAGCAAAGCAGATGCATGCTGCGGTCGACGCCTACGACGCATCGAAAACGACGTTTGACGATCTCGCCAAGGCGCTGACCGCGCTGGCGGCAGCCGAGAAGGATGCGGCGGCAAAACGCGAAACCGTCAACCGCATCGGCGCCGGCGATAGCCCCGACGTCAAAAAGGCGAGCGGGCTGATGACCGAGGCCAAGGCCAAGGCAGAGCAATGGCAGATGCCGGCCGCGACGTCAGGCTATGGCGACGCCGCCAAACTGTTCGACGCCGTCATCGCCGATGTCATGGCGGCAAAGGACGAGGCGATGGCGCTGAAGCAGAAAGTCACCGATCTCAGCGCCTCGATCGCAACACGCGCAGGTGCTGCCGATCCGACGCTTGCCGCGCTCGCCCCGAAGATCGGCGAAGCCGACGGCCGCTACACCGCCGAGGCCTATAAGCTCGCCGTCGTCGCCTACCAGCCGATCCTTGCCGATCTCGAGGCGCTGTCGGCGCGCGGCTTCTGCCCGGTTTCGCAGACCCTTGCCTTCGAGACCGTCCCGGCCGGAAGCTATTCGCTTGAGAATGTCCGGCTGATGACCTCGTCGATGAAGGAGCTCGGCGGCATGCTTGGCGTTGCCAATGGCGCGGTGAAGATCGACAAGTCCTTCTGCATGCAGACGAAGGCTGTCACCCGGGCGGAGATGGCGGAATATTACACCGCCAATTCAGATCCCGCCGCGGCCCAGGCCTATACCGACAATCCGCAGCAGCCGGCCGACGACGTGCCGCTTGCCGTCGCGCAGAACTATACCGCGTGGCTGTCGAAACAACTGAACGCCCCCGTCCATCTGCCGTCGGCAACGGAATGGATGGCAAGCGCGACGAAAATCCCCACGGAAAAGCTGCCCGAAAATGGCGACATCATCCTGCAATGGAGCGCCACCCCCTGCGAAGCCGGCGGCAATATCGCCTTCATGGCGCAGGAAGGCTCGACCTTCGTCGTCTGCTCGGACGCTTCGGCCGGCGGGATATTCCGGGTTACTGCTGAATTGCGGTAAGGGATCAGAGGGGTGGAGATCGGAAAGCGGGAGCTGTGTGCCGATTACTAGCCAATCTCAATGCGGTGAAGGCCAAGTACGACCAGAGCCGGGGCCGTCTCGAACAGGCCGAGTATCGCCGGACGGCATTCCTGAGCGGTCTGTCCAATGCCTGATTGCGGATTTATTGGAAGAGGCGGGACGCACTGCTGACGCGGCCAGAGCTGGAAAAGGCTCCGAAAATCGAGGCCGTCGCCAGGAAAAGGAGAGAGAGTTCTAGCCGCGGGCAAACGCCGCCAGCTTCTCTCCCGCCATCCGATAGCGGATCCATTCCTTCTGCGGCTCCGCGCCGATCGCCTCATAGACGCGGATCGAAGGTTCGTTCCAGTCGAGCACACTCCATTCAAAGCGGCCGCAGCTCTTCTCTAGCGCGATCTGTGCTAGGCGCCGCAGCAGCGCCTTGCCGGCCCCCGAGCCGCGCGCGTCCGGTGTTACGTAGAGATCTTCCAGATAAAGGCCGTTCTTCGCCTGCCAAGTCGAATAGCTGAAGAAATAGACCGCCATGCCGATCGCTTGGCCTTCGCGTTCGCAGATCAGCGCATGCGTGACAGAACCGTCGCCGAAAATCGCCGCACGTGTGCTCTCCTCGGTCGCCTCGACCTCGTGGATCGCCTTTTCATAGTCGGCCAATTCGCGGACGAATCGCAGGATCGTTGCCGCGTCTAAAGGCGTCGCGGGGCGTACGGTAAGGGTCATGTGAGAGGCTCCTGATCTGGCGCTCCAGATGAAAGAACCGTCCCGGCCTGTCAACTGCATGAAGTGCGGCTCTGCGGTTCGATTCACGTCAAGGCGGTGTAGCTTTCGATTGAAATGCCTTGGCTTGGCTCTCAAGCCACCGGCAGAAAATTGACGATTTCCTGCTCCGTCTCGCCCGCCTCAATGCCACCTACTCGTGCCCACTATCGAGATTGCGATCAAGTCCCGAACGGCGTGAAGATCCGCCAAGACGCAGGCGCAGCGGCCAAGAAGATCTGGAGCCGGCTGAACCAGATCCGGCACCATGATGGTCATTGCTCCGGCGCTTGATGCGGAGAGAACCCCATTTCGGGAGTCTTCCAGGGCAACGCATTTTGAAATGGGCAGGTTGAGCCGCTCGGCAGCCAGCAGGTATGGAGCGGGATGCGGTTTTCCCACCCCGTAATCGCCATAGGCAACAATGGTTTGGAACCGGTCTTGCAGCCCGGTTGCGGAAAGATGGCCCTCGACGGCCGTCCGATCCGATGAGGTTACGATGGCCGAAGGGATCCGCGCCTCTTCGAGGAAGGATAGAATTTCCGGCAAGCCTGCTTTCGTTCGTAAATCCGTTTGCACCATCTGCGTGAAGAGTTCCGAAGCCTGACTCCAGAGATCTTCCAGAGGGGCATCCTTGCCGAACCGGGCCAACAAAACTTCGCGGACACTGGAAGCCGGCAAACCAATGGTTTCAAGATAGGCCGGCAGAGGCAATTCGAAGCCTGCATTCCGTGCAGCCGTGATCGTGGCATCGCGATACAGAGCTTCGGTATCAAACATCAAACCGTCCATGTCGAACAGGACGGCTTTGGGAGCACGGGGCAGGCGCTGCATGTATGGCTTTCGACAGTGGGGATCCGCTTGACTGTATACTGCCTTGCCGGGACTGCGCCATGAAAACACAAAGCGGATTGTCCCCGCCCGATCATCAATGGCTGCGTCGCTGTGCTTTTGCTAGAGCTTCATCGAGCCATCTGTCATGCACGATCATACGGTCACAGTTTGGATAGTAGCACTTCCTAAACTCATAGGTGAAGCGGCTCCGATCCATCCCTTCGAGCGACAGATTGCTTAGCGAATAAGCCCCGGCCAAGCCTGCAAAGAGGCCGAGCAGAATTACCGCATAGGTGAAGTGACGTGTTGTGATCAATCGCACAGCTCCAAAGCCGCAAGCTTACGGGAAGGCTGTTTTTAGTTTCGTCACCAAAGTCGTTAAAATCACAAAATAACCCACCGCTCGATCATCAGGGTGAGGTGCAGGGTCGCTTCGCCCCGCCGGCGGCATCTTCCGCGTCACCGCCGAATTGCGCTGAGCGCGGCGAAACGTGGGACCGAACAGGGAAGCGTGCGCCGCTGACACCGGGGCGGGGTAATCTGCTGCGATGCCGGAATGCGTCCATCAGTGCAACACTTCGACGGACCGCAGGGCGCTCCGACATAAGGTTCTAGAGCGCTCTTTCTTCTTCATCCGGCAGCTCGCGCTCAAGCCGCATACCTCTACACTTTTCAATTCCAAATTTCAGAATACGGCGTATATTGAACGTGGGGACTGCAGTATCCGTGCCTTGAGGGGTCGAGGACAATGTGCTGGAATACATCATCAGCATTTACGCCGGTTGGATTTGCTTTGCGAGGCCCGGCATCTCGCAAGATCGTATGGACGCTGGGAGACGCGGCCCGTCTCCTGATCAACGACTGGCCTTGCGATGACGGCGAGGAATATGTGGCTGCCGTCAAAGCCTGCGTCGACGCATTGAGCGGGAAGATCGCCCCGGAACAATTCCGGGAAGCGCTTCTGCGTGCGGCCGATGAGGCCGGTATCGCTGCGCTATCGCTCGTCCGGCAGGGTGTGGGAGAGCGACGGCCGGACCTGCCGTCAAGCGCGCAAAGATAGCACGTATTTCCAGAGGCTACTCGCCTTTCGAAGTCACGTTTGCGCCCAGCCGCGGACGTTGGTCCCAAAGCTAGAAAAGCACAAAATGCAGGATGATGAAGCCGGTCCTAGTCTGTCCCTTGGTCTTTTCAGACTCAGTGGCCTCTTCGCCTCTGTCGTTATCGTCGTATATATTTTGTGGGAAATGTTCAGCCAGAGCGCAGCCCTCATTCGGCTTTCGATGACAGCAAAAAATTTCCCTTATGCTGAGAGATGTGATGCTAGCGGTAATCCGATTACTACAGGAGAACCCAATTGCGTCGACCTTGGCCGCTATCTGGTCGTCTACGGCCCTGTCATCAAGGTCTTCCGCAGGGCGTGTTCCGGGAGTGACGGAGCCCCCGAGACGCTCATACTAGACAAGGCGTCGAGGATCGAAATCAGCTTAGTGGAAAAATCGTTGAGTTTTCGAGCTCGCAATGGAGTAAGCGTACTTTGTATTCCACCTAATCTCAGCCCTGAGCGAAGCAACTAAACTCCTCGCCAACGACCGCTTCGGGCCGCCAGCAGCGGACATCGTGGCGTCGCAAACTTTTTCTATTTCTCCGTCGATTTGATCACGATCGCCAGGGATATCGTCAATGGGATGGGAAGCGCTGGGGCAATGGGGTGAAGGTGCGGTTCGCATCGAACCACTTGCCGGTGGAGTCGCCAACGACGTGTGGAGCGTTCGCATCAACGGGCAGATCGCGGTCGCTCGTCTCGGCTCCAGGACCGACGCTGATCTCGCATGGGAAGCCGCGCTGCTCCAATATCTCGACCGTGAAGGGATGGACGTTCCAGTGCCGATTCCGACGACTGACGGCAAGCTGTTCGTGGACGGTCTGGTGGTGATGAAATACATGGAGGGCGGACCGCCTGAGACGGAGTCCGACTGGCGTCGCGTGGCCGAAACGCTCCGCGAACTGCATCGGCTGACGCAGGGCTGGCCACAGCGCCCGGGTTGGCGATCGTCGACCGACCTCCTGCATGCCGAAACTGGAACGAGGATCAACCTTGCCGCGATGCCGCTTGAGGGCGTTGTTCGATGTCGAGCAGCGTGGGCGCGGCTCATCGGGCGTCAGACATGTGTTGTCCACGGCAACCCCAACAGCCCTGCCAACGTCCGCATGACCGCGGATCGGGTCGCGTTGATCGATTGGGACGAGGCACATGTCGACGTCCCCGACCTTGACCTGGTACTGCCCGGCAACGCTGCCGACCTCGACGACGGCGCGCATGACATCGCCGCGCAAGCATCAGCCGCATGGGAAGCCGCCGTCTGCTGGCGGGACGAGTATGCAGTCAAGCGGCTTGCCGAAGTTCGCCCGGTCTGAGCAGTTCCGGCGGATCGACGCGCCCCGTCGATCTCGAAATTCCAGAAGAACGACCGGTTTTGGAACATGATCCCGTCGTGGCCGGCGAGCTCGGTGGGGAAGCGTTGCACGCGCATCGCGGCCCCCGAGATACAGCACCGTTTTACGATCCGGGTGATGCGTATCGAGAGGCTGATTCTCATTTTCGCCGGCTACCGACCAGAGCGCGTGGCCGGTAAATTTTCCCCATTCGATCAAGCATTTCGCTTGATTGCCAAACGGCACACTCGGTGTCGCGGAGACCAGGGCTCGGTGACGCAACTTCAAAAGGGTGAACATTATGGACAGACTTTTCTATGTTGGCGTGTCGGCCGCTCTCTTTGCGGCCTTTGCCTTTTCGCTCAACTTCGTCGTGCCCTTCATCATCGGTGACTATTCCACCTTTGATTTTGCCCTCATCCGTCACGTCGTCTCGGCGCTCGTCGGGCTTTACATTCTGTTTTCCGAGAAGGGTGTCATGCGCCACCTCACGCTTCGAAACTGCCTGCAAGCCATCTGGCTCGCCTTCGTCGGCTATGTCGGCTACTTCCTGACAGTGACGGGAGCGGCCCTCTTTGCAGGCCCAGTCATCGCTCCGGCCTTTCTCGGGCTGGTACCAATCGTATTGATGGTCATTGGCAATCAGGGTCAGGCATCATTGCCATGGCGATCCCTCATGGTGCCTCTGGCACTGGTGCTGGTCGGCCTTGTTCTCGTCAATGGCACGGCATTCACGGCCGAAGGACTGGACTCTGTGCAATCATTGTGGATTGGCGTGCCGCTGGCGCTTGCTGCTGTGGGCCTTTGGGTCTGGTTCGCGCTTTCCAATCAGGCAGCACTCGCCGCACGGCCGGACATGCCCTCCGGCGTGTGGTCGGCGCTGATACTGGTTGGCGGCGGCGTCTTGATGCTGACCTTCTATCCCATCGGTGCCGCGATGGACCTCTTCCGGCTTCCTACATTGGGATTCGGCTGGAGCGCTGCCGGCAACCTCTATGTCTGGGGCACAACTCTCGCGCTACTGGCCACCGTGGGCGGCGTCTGGGCCTGGAGTATTGCGTCAAGGACCCTGGCGGTTGCCCTGGCCGCGCAATTGATCGTCTCCGAGACTGTCTTCGGCGTGATCGGCGGACTTGTCGTGCATGCGCGCTGGCCAACGCCGATCGAAGTCGCCGGGGTTGTTGTCCTGATCGCCGGCGTCGTTCTGTCGGTTCGGATTTTCTATGATCGCCAATTTGCATCTGGAAAGACAGCGCTTGCGAACGAGTGACCCGCTGGACACAGGGCCAAAAACAGGCGCAGGCATCGGAGATGCAATCACGTTCAACGTAAAATCCGCTTTTGACGCAAACATGCCGTCTCGCCAGTCCAATGCGTTGCCGCTTTCAAGCCGCCGCTTGGCTGGGCTCTACGACTGATATGAGGGCGCAACGCAGCCTTATCCTCGACGAAAAAGCTCGCTTAGGGCCGAACTCCGCCACGGCTCAGATGCACCAAAAGGCAAATTCCCCGACGAAGTCGCCTGCCCAAAGGCTTGCGTGCGGTGGAGTTGCGGCGGCCAGTAAAATCAACCGGCCGCCCTTCACATTCAGCACGGGAGCCGAGTGCCGGCTCCCTGTCCAATACTCTGGCGGCGGCGTCCCTCAGCACGAGCCTTCGGCGCTGCGGGTCGTCTCTCAGGCCTCGGATTTCAGCTTGCCACCGACCGCCCAGGATTCCTTGGCAATCTCCGTTATCAGGATTTCCAGCGACTCTGGCGGGCACGCCAGGGTTTCGACGGCGGCCTTGGTCGCTTCGCGCGCGAAGGCGCGCTTCTGATCGTCGGTGCGGCCGGGATGCATCTGCAGGTGAAGAATGGGCATGGTGTCTCCTTGGTCAGGTTGGTGATGTCCGTCGTCTTGGCGCGGGCATGACGACCATGTTGTAAATTCTTTGGTTGATAAATAAGCTGTTGGTGTCGTCATTCGAAACCAACAGGTAGGCAATCGTGGACAAGCTGGCCGGCATGGCGATGTTCGTCAGGGTCATCGACAATGGCAGTTTCGCGGCGGCCGCGGAGATCGCACAAGTGTCGCCTGCCATGGTTGCCAAGCACATCAAGACGATTGAGGCCCGGCTCGGGGCGAAGCTGATCCATCGCACCACGCGACGCCATCAGCTGACAGAGGTTGGCCAGCTCTATTACGAGCGCTGCAAGCGCGCCCTTTCCGAAGTGGCGCTGGCCGAGGCTTCGGCAAGCGAGCTGCAATCGGCGCCGCGCGGCCGGCTTCGGTTAGTTGCGCCGGTCAGCTTCGGGACGCAAGTCCTGGTGCCGGCGCTGATCGATTACCAGAACGCCTATCCCGACGTCAGCGTCGAGCTATCGCTCGACAACAATGTCCATGACCTCGTCGGCGAGGGGTTCGAGCTCGGTATCCACATCGGCCCGCTCTCGGACAGCAGCCTGGTCGCCCGCCCGCTCACGCCCTACCGGCGGATTCTCGCTGCCTCGCCGGACTATCTTGCCCGCCATGGCCGGCCGGCCTCGCCTGAGGCTCTGACGAACCATCTCTGCCTCGGCCACTCCTATTGGCGCATGCAGGATCGCTGGCACCTGGTCGGACCGGGGGGCGAAATGCGCGACGTACTGATTTCCGGAAAATTCTCTACCAACCAGGGGGCGGCGCTGCGCATGGCCGCGCTCAGCGGCGCGGGAATTGCGCTTCAGCCGGAACTGCTGCTCGCCGCCGATATCGCCGAAGGACGGCTCGAGCAGGTGCTGCCGGAATGGTCTTACAAGCCTGTACCGATGTACCTCGTCTATGCCCCGAACCGTCGGCCGACAGCGATGTTGCGGACGGTGATAGATTTCCTGGTGGAACGGTTTGGCTGACGAGGCTCGGTCGAGGCCGATGTCGCTTGTAAGGTTTAGCCTTGAGCTCTGTCCCCGGCTGCGGTCTTAAGACTGCGGATACTCATTAGGGGCGGCTATTTGCCACGCCCTTTTTTAGCCTATGGACGTCGAAGTTTCCGCATCTAGATGATGATCGGTTGTGGATAGCGTTTGATCAACTGCCTGTCGCCCAGCGGAACAACGCAATGCAAATCACAAAGCTTGTTTTCGGACTTTTGCTCATCGCTATCGTGCAGCCTAACCCTGCGGCTCACGCTGACGAGTTGGTGCGATTCGACAGCGCAGTCACAAAGCCAAGTCCATTCCTGGAACGCAGGGCCAGGGAACAAGGTGTCAGTCTCCCGCAGGCCCAAGCGACGCACTTGCTGGGATATCTGAGCCGACCTGAGGGAGATGGTCCCTTTCCGGCCATCGTTATCATGCATGGTTGCGGAGGTATTCGGCCGAACACCAAGACTTACTGGCCGCAGCGGTTGACCTCATGGGGATATGTCGTGCTGGTGGTCGACAGCTTCACCACCCGCAACATTGACAACACCTGTGAGCGTTATCTTCCCGATCGGGTATTCGATGCCTACGGGGCTCTCGATCTCCTGTCGACATACACCTTCGTTGACGCCCAACGTGTGGGGCTGATGGGCTTCTCGGCTGGTGGAATCGCAACACTGGAAGCCACGAAAACCGAAGGCATCGAGCAGTTTATGGATCGAAAGTTCAAGGCTGCAGTCGCCTACTATCCGGTTTGCGCTCCCCATGAGGGCGATGCGACGGTGCCAACCTTGATCCTAAATGGCGAACTGGACGATTGGAGCCCCGCCGAAAGGTGTCGGCAAAGGGTTTCTCACCTGAGTGGCAAAGGCCCGCCAATCGAACTCAACGTCTATCCGGGTGCATACCATGATTTCGATTCCCCGTACGTCGCGGTGGCAAAGACGGCATTCGGCCATCGGGAAGAATATAATGCGACGGCGGCCGAGCAGTCCTTTAGCAGCGTTCGAGCATTCCTGAACAAGTATCTCGACAAATAATTGGCTGCCGGCCGCGCGTCCGCTACTTCTGGCAACAGCAGACATTTCGAGCAGAGAAGGAGGCACCAATTGCAACTGAGCTTGGAGTTATGTGTCGAAACGCCTGAGAAATCGCTCGATTTCTATCAGCGTGTCTGGGAGAGCGGGCAGGCATCTTGATAGTGGAATTGAAAGCCTGCTTACCAGCTTCTATCCAATGCCAATCGAAAAGCTGTTGGTTGGCCTTCTTGCTCATGTTTACCTCGAAGCGGCCTACGATTCGATTTTTCAACGGGGTAATGGTGTGTTCCAAGATCAAGCTTTCAGCATTCCCGTCGATCATATCGACTGCCACCTCGTTGGCAATTTCGAGCTGCAGGATCGCGTGGAAGAAGTCAGGAAATCGACCTGGGCAGCAGTATGCGCAAAGCGTCCAGCTGCTTTCGACGGCGCTTTGTTGCGGATGGCCTCTTACCGGGTTGAAGGTGAACGGCTGAGCATTGCTGCAAGCCGGACCCGCTTTTCTGCCTACGTGGCGACACGCCATCCCACTTTCGGTTTCGAGTATCCAGAAGCGGATCGCGCTGACCCCCTTGGACTAACGGCCGTGGTGCTGACGGGCGACGGCAATGTCATTGTCACGAAGCGAAGTCTGCTGGCGGACCAAAACCCCGGCGGCCTCTATCTAATCGGGGGGTACGCCGAGCCACGTGAGAGCGACGGTCCCTTAGACCTCTTCAACGAGATTGCCCGCGAAGTAGAGGAGGAAATCGCCGTTCGTGATGTAACCCGATCTGAAGCGGTTGCTGTCGGTCTGGCTTATGATCCGGTCTTCTGCCACCCGGAACTGTTTCTCCTGATGCCGAGCGAATCCACGGCTGCGGATATCCTGTCAGGCGCAGAAGCGGCAGCTGATCGAAACGAAGCGTCTGAACTGCTATTTTACTCCGTTGACGATATTCTCGATGATAATGGCCCGCACAAAAACGCTGCTGTGACGTGGAGCTTCATCAAAGCCAGAAAGTTCCTGCAGCTGCATTGGCGGTAAGGTCTCACCTGATCCTCCGAGACCTCTCCGTGGATTATCAATCCGGTCGGAGCCGACCTCGTATGGTCAGGTAACCGAGTGCAGCAGTAACCTCTGGAGGAGCACCATGGTGACGCTGAGAATTTATGATCTCACAGTCGATCTACGGGATTTGTTGCGCCTGATGGCCCCTCGGTCCTTGCAATCGAATTGGACGATTTCGTCGGTCAAGTCATCTATACCTGGACATGGTTGGTTTGAAGCCACATCTGGCCGGACACCGACGCGCCACTCCTTCTCATCAGGTTGCTTCGAGCACCATGTTGAGCGGGGTCTGGGCTGCTCGCCGGACATGTGTGAACCCGCCAGACCGGATCACCTCTGTCAATCGCTTCTCTCCCGCCTGGGCGCCAAGCGCGAGTCCCGTCTCCTGCGCCAGGGAGGTGGGAACGCAGATCATCGTCGAGGCGGAGTAGTAAAGCCGCCCGACCGGGTTGATATTGTCCTCGAGCGTATCCCCGGCCGTGGGCTCGACCACCATCCACGTGCCACCCTCCTTCAGCGCCTTTCTGATATGCGCCGCCGCAGTCTTGGGGTCGCCCATGTCGTGCAGGCAGTCGAAGCAGGTGATCAGATCGAAGTCGCTTCCGTCGAAGTCCCGCGCGCGGCCCACCTTGAAGTGCACGTTCGTCAGGCCATCTGCCCGGGCGTGGGCAGTCGCGGCCGCAATCGAATCCGCATGGAAGTCGTAGCCGATGAACCGGGAATTGGGGAAAGCCTGCGCCATGAGGATCGTCGACAACCCATGTCCGCACCCCACATCGGCCACAGTCCCGCCCGCCTTTAACCTGTCGACGACGCCACCGAGCGCAGGCAGCCAGTCCTGCACGAGGGCGTTCACATAGCCGGGCCGGAACAGCCTCGCCACGGCGCAGAACATGCAGCCGGCCTGATCTCCCCAAGCCACGCCTCGACCGGTCTTGAAGGCAGACTGCACCTTCGGCTGGTTTTCGACCATCGCCGCAGCCGTATCGAACGCGCCAATCAGGTTGACCGGGCTGTCGGGTTCAGCAAACACATAGGCCTGCTCGGGCGTGAGCGAGAACCGGCCATTCTCGTAATGCACATAGCCCGAAGCCGCCTGCGCTGCCAGCCACTCGCGCACATAGCGCGGCGCGCATCCCGCGGCCCCTGCAAGCGCGTCGGCCGTCGCGGGTCCGATATCCTTGAGGGTCTTGTAGAGGTCGAGCGCGTCTCCGATCCGCACCAGCGGCACGCTGACTGCACCGCCAAGGTCGCCAAGGATGCGGCCCACGAGCTCATTGAGCGTTGTTTCGTTGAGTTGGGTCATGTCGGATTCCTCCTGATTTACGGGCGGCCTCTTGCCGATCGCGGTTCAAGGATGAGACCCGTCGCGCCTGACGGCATGAGACAGCTGTCCCGCGCAGCTGCGGATTCAGGCCCGGTAAAGGGGCGTTTGTCCCAAAGGTGGAGGCGACGCAGCTCGCTACCTGGAAAGCGCCATGACGATCGCCTGCGAACGGTTATGCACGCCGAGCTTGCTGAAAATCACCGACAGCTGGTTGCGCACGGTCTTCACGCTCTTGCCAAGGCGGGCTGCGATTGCGCGATTGTCGAGCCCCTCCGCGACGAGGTCGAAAAGCGCCGCCTCGGCGGCTGTCAGGCCGGCGTCGCGCACTGCGCGCGGTCGCACGGGTCGATCCTGCCCGAGGAATGTTGCGAGTTCGCCATGGAAGACGGCCCAGGCCGGTTCGTCTGGCAAGAGCACATGGTTCTTGCTCTCGAGCGGTATGAAGCGTGCTCCGGGAATCGCGGCCGCAAGTTTGCAGCCTTGGTCGAACGGTACGCGCATATCGCCGCGGCTATGCGCAACCAAAGTCGGGACGCGAAGTGTCGTCGCCAGATCCAGCACATCGAGCCCCTGCATCTGCCAGAGCAGTTGCGCGGCAACGTCGGGTGCTGCCGTCACACGCTCCAGATCGCCCCACCAGCGATGCTGTTCGGGTGTCCCGTCCGGAATGAAAAGGTTGGTAAAAAACCGACAGAATGCCGGATTGTCGCGGCCCCAGCCGATGCGGATGAGGTTGACGAGCGTCTCGGCCTCCAAGCGCTCGGGCTCGGTCTGCGCGCGTGCCCGCGCACCCTGACTATAGGCATTCAGGAGCACCAGGTGAGACACCCGCTCGGGATGCCTCAGGGCGAATGCGATACTGAGGGCGCCGCCTTGCGAAAGACCGAGGAGGACGAAACGCGGCTCCTCGATCGAGGCTGCCACGGCATCCAGGTCCGCGTGCCACGCTTCAACCGAAAGATCGGCGACATGCCGGTCCGATAGACCGCAGCCGCGCGGATCGTAACGCACAAACCGGTTGCCGGCCGAGAGCGCCTGCAGCCACGGCCGCCAGACCGGGCTCTCGACATCATAGTCGACATGACTAAGCCAGTGAGCCGCCCGAAGGATCACTTGTCCCGTCCCGCACGATGCGACGGCTATCCGGGTGCCGTCGGCGGAGGCGCAGAACCGTATGGTCTGGCTGAGTTTCATCCGTCAAGATTAGCGCATCGAGAGGTTGCGCAACAGGTCCGTCCCGACGAACTTCGCGCCATGACGGACGTGTGGTCAATGTTGCCGACGAGGCGACCCTTGCCTTCGAGACCGTGTCTTGCGCTCCTGTGCAGCCAGCCTAGGCCTCAGGCGACGGACCATCCACCGTCCACCAGCAGGTTCGCGCCCGTGATGAGGCTCGCAGCCGGCGATGCCAGGAAGACCACGGCCCCCACCACATCATCGGTTTCACCGATCCGGCCGAGTGGAATGTGACCGAGCGTCGCTTTGTGATTTTCGGCATCGGATAGAAAAGGTGCTGTACCATCGGTGTGAATGAACGTCGGCGATACGGTGTTTACAGTGACATTATAGGATGCCCATTCGGCTGCAAGGCAGCGCGTGAGGTGATTAATTGCCGCCTTGCTCATGCAATAGATTGCCTCGCCGCGCAGTGCCACGGTGCCAGCCTGTGAGCTGATGCTGATGATCCGGCCCCCATTGCGCTTGATCATGTGACGCCCTACTGCCTGCATCATCAGAAAAGTGCCCTTGATGTTGACATCGAGTATCTCGTCGAGGTCCTTCTCCTCGACGAGTTCCGCGAGATTGCCCGGAGCCACGCCGACGTTGTTGACGAGGACGTCGATCCGACCGAACGTGGTAAGCGCCGCGTCGACCGCTTGTGCGATATGGGCCTTGTTGGGAATGTCCAGTTCAACGGGCAGAACTTTTCGTCCCGCGCCCTCGAGTTCGGCAACCAGGCCCGCCGACGCCGCGACATCGCGGACCCCCAAAACAATATCGGAGCCTGCTCTCGCACAGGCAAGCGCGCAAGCTCGACCGATGCCACGGCTTGCTCCCGTCACCAAAGTCACCTTGCCCTCAAGGCTGAAGTCCGGCGCATTCTTCTGCATCATGGCTCCTCCCTCGATGAAGCTGATTTATGGCAGCGTCGGCGGGCGGATGCCAGATATTCTCAGCATGCTGAGGAGCGTCCCTTTGGGACGCGTGAGGCCTGCTTCGGCTCTGGGTAGCGCCACAAGCAGACCTGCCGTTTTGGCGGCGTGCTAGTTGCGGCGCGTCGATGGGTGTAGACTGCCGACACTATTGCATGTTCATGCAAGGCAACGATGATGGGCACCCCCGCGCTCGACCGAAAGCTGCTCGCGATCCTAGCGGCGGATATGGTCGGCTACTCGAAGGCGATGGAGGCCGATGAGGCCGGCACCATCAAGCGACTGAAGGCCATCCGCGCCGACCTGATCAATCCCGCCATCTCCCAGCGCCATGGCACCGTTATCAAGCTGATGGGCGACGGCACGCTCGTCGCCTTCGACAGCGTGGTTGATGCGGTTGCCTGCGCCGCGGAATTTCAGAATGCCGTGGCGGCGCGCAACGCCGACCTACCGGAGCCCGAGCGCATCGTATTTCGCGTCGGGATCAATCTGGGCGATGTGGCCTTGGTGGATGGCGATGTCTATGGGGATGGCGTGAATGTCGCCGCGCGGCTGGAGCATTTGGCCGAGCCGGGCGGCGTGGTGGTGTCGGGCACGGCATACGATCATCTCCAGGGCAAACTCGACTGGCCGCTCGATTTCGCCGGCGAGCAGCAGGTCAAGAACATCAGCCGCCCGGTACGGATGTATCGGCTGAGGCTCGACGGCAAACGGGCGCGTCGGCCCCTTCTCAAAATTGTACCGCGCTGGGCCAAGGCGGCTGCAGCGGCGATCGTGGCGCTTGCTCTGGCGGGCGGCGGGGTCTGGTGGTTCTTGCAGCCCGAACCTTTGAGTGGCAAGCCGTCGGTGGCGGTGCTGCCCTTCAACAATTATGGCGGCGACGAGGCCAGCGGGCGTCTGGCCTATGGGCTGACCGAGGACATCATCACCGACCTCGCGCGGTTTCCCGAATTCGAGGTGGTGGCGCGGAATTCGACGGACGTTTATAAAGGCAAGCCCGTGGATGCCCGCCAGGTCGCAAGCGCGCTCCATGTCGGCTTTGTACTGGAAGGCTCGATCCAGCGGCAGAGTGATCGGGTACGGATCACAGCACAGTTGATCGATGCAAAGGCCGGCCATCATCTTTGGTCGGAGAATTGGGACCGGCCCGCTGAGGACGTGTTCGCCGTTCAGACCGAAATCGCAGAACAGGTCGCCAACCGCCTCGGCGGCGGAGTGGGACTGATTCAAGAGGCCGGGCGGGCTGCAGCCAAACGCAAACGGCCTGAAAACCTGAATGCCTATGATTACTATCTTCTCGGGTCCGAGAAGATTGAAAAGCTCACAAAAGCCGATGACGAGGAGGCCATCACGTTTCTCAACCGCGCCGTCGAGCTGGACCCGGGGCTGGCACGGGCCTGGGTAGAACTTTACCATGCTCATGATCTGATGGGTGTGTTTGGCGTCGATCCCGAGAGCAACCGCAAGGCGGCCGCCGATGTGGCCGAACGCGCGGTGCGGCTTGATCCGAGCGACGCTGAAGCCCATGCGGTGTTTGGTATGAGCCTTGCCAATAAGGGCGACATGGGCCGCGGCAAGTCCGAATTCGACACGGCCCTTCGTCTGGCTCCGGGTTCGTCCGAAATCCTGACTTTTTACAGCGGCTATGCAGCACGCTTCGGTGAACCAGAACGCGGTGCTCAAATGGTCGACAAGGTCATGCGGCTCGACCCGAATTATCCGATGTGGGCGTCCAACTTCTTCGCACCTGCCTATTTTATGGCGGGGCGGTATGAGGACGCGGTGACGATGCTGGAGCGCATGACGCCTAACAACTACCAAAGGTGGACTTGGGTGGTCCGTAGCAGCTCGCTTGCGGCACTGGGTCGAACCGATGAGGCGCATGCTTCAGCTATGGAAACTCTCAAGCAGCACCCCGAGGTGACTGTCGAGAGCATGATCAGTGAACCCGGCCTAAGCATAATCGAGCGCAATCGGTTTATAGAGACAATGCCGCTCGCCGGCTTCCCGGCGTGCGCCAAGCCCGAGGCGCTGGTGAACCTCGCCAAACCTGTGCGACTGCCGGAATGCGAGGCGGGGAAGGCCAACCCCCTCGGGCAGCCATAGAGCAACCCTGTGCAACGCACGGCCGAGCAGTTGATGTCGGGAACGAGATCGTAGGTCTGCTGGTAGAGGCTCTGCGCCAGCGTATTGTTGCCGCGGTTTTCCGAGGCAAGGGATGCGAGCGCCGTGCGCTTGTAAGCCTCGACGATCGGCTCGGCGGCATCTTCCGCGTCACCGCCGAATTGCCCTGACCGATCCGAAGTCTAGAGACCGGAAAAGGAAAGCGGTGTGCCGCTTATACCGTTTATTGCCCAGAGTGGACCAGGGTTCGTACCTTCCACCGTGCGAGAAGGCAGTTTCTCCATTACCTGAGCGCATTTCGGCGCCGCTTGGCCGAGGCTTTCATGCAGGCGAGGCATTTCCGATCGCCCCTCAAAGCAGCACGCGAAGCGAGGCGGCCATCCGGGCGAAATCGGCCTGGCGGCGCGTTCCCGTCTTGGCGAAGATATTGCGGACATGCGTCTTGACCGTGTTGGCGGACAGGCCGAGCTGTTTGGCGATCGCCTTCGGCGCTTCGCCGTGGGCGATCAGCTCGAAGATGCGGGTTTCCGCTGGGGTCAGGCCGTAAAGCTGGGTCACGGGTTCGCTCGGCAGCAGCGCCTGGCTGCCGGCCGGCACGAGGAAGAGAGCGGCCGACGCCGGCAGGCAGAGTGCGCCGCGGCTTTGCCGCTGCCGCAGTGGCAGGACGTGCACGACATAGGCGGAGCCGTCGGCATGGCGCAGGGGAATACCAGCTCCGCCGTTGCCGCCAAGGGCGACCTCGTCGGACGCAGCCTTGGCGATGGCCTGTTCGAGCGCTGCGGCGCCTTCGGCCCTCACCGCCAGCCGGTTGCCGGCCGACCGAAACGGCCCCGGCCGCGACAGCAGGCTTTCGGCGGTCGGATTGGCATGGATGATGGTCATCAGTTCGTCCACCAGCAGCACGCCGACAGGCAGGCTCTCGACCACCGAGGCATAGGCCGATGCTGCGATCGACTGCAGCTCTAACTGCTGGGCGATCGATATGGCGCGGCGCAGATGCGGCGCAAGGAGGCGCAGCAGGCCGAGCTCGCTTTCGCCCACCGGGCCGACCGAGGCGTGACGCCCGAGCGCCATGCTGGAGACCATATGCGGGTTGCGCTCCAGCCCGATCGCCACGGCATCGATATAGCCCTGCGGCGCGAACCAGCCGCTGTAATAGGGATTGGCCTTCAGCCGGCGGCCGTCGACGATCTCAGACTGAAGGATGGGTTCCTCCAGCGGATATTGCTGGATGCGCGCGTCGCCGCCCCAGAGATCCATGATATCGGCCCAGTAGCCAGGCAGCTTTTCCATCCACGGCCCTTCGATTCCGACGCTGACGCCGAAGACGGCGTTGCCTTCGGGGAAGGCGCTGATGCTGAGCAGGCCATAGGAAAAGTCGAGCTCGCGCAGCAGCTCGCTGACGAAGGCCTCCCATTTGACCGGTTCGAGAACGCAGTCATAGATCATGCCGACGAGATGCGAGGTCAGTTGAAGCGGTGGATGAATATTCATCGGGAAGGGCTACACCGGTGAGGACAGGGAATGGACGAGCCGCACGAGATCGGCCTGCCTGTTCGTGGAGGTTTTGGCGAAGATCCGCAGCAGATGCGTCTTCACCGTCGAGCGCTTCGATTGCAGAGTGCCGGCAATGTCGGCCAGCGTCGATCCCGCCCCCAGAAGCTGGAGGACGCGAGTCTCAGCCGGCGTCAGGCCGTAAAGCGCGCTCAGCGCCTGCTGCGGCGGCGAGCGCGTGGCCATCGGCGAGACCAGCACGATGGCGACTGCTGATTGCCGCACGGGAAGCGGCGGCCTCAAATCCTCGCGCACCGCCATCACCTGGATCACAGCCGGAACGCCGGCGCCGTCGACAGCGATGAAATTGATCGGCGCCCCTGATCCGCCAATTTCGCCGGTCGCCTTCACCACGGCCTGCTCAAGCGCCTTCTGCGCCGAGGCCGGTCTGAGTTCCAGGCATCCATGCCGCAGACGCACCGGATTGCCGCCTTCGATCATGCTCTCGCCGGCCCGGTTGGCGCGAATGAGGTAAAGCGCCTCGTCGACAAGAAGAACCCCGCTTTCCCAGCCATCCACATTGGCCTCGTGCAACTCGGATGCGATCGCCCGATCGCGGGCGATGCGGCCGATCGACGCAGCCCGCTCGAGATGCCCGATCAGGATGGCATCGAGGGCCGGCCGGGTGGCGATCCTGATATCGCCGTCACCCCTGTTGCCGTGACCGGCACCGTCGGCTGCCAATGTCGACAGACAGGGCTGTTCGAAGTCCAGGCCCGATATATCAGATAAAAGGCGCCGGATAGTCTCGATTGTGGCAGGCCAGCGTTCCGGAAAGAGCGCACATTCGTAAATCTGCCCAAGCACGGACGAAAATACATCCGGCGAAATATTTGATGCCATTTGCGATGCTCTTCGGATTTACTGCAATGCAGCAACGATAGTGCAGTCCAAAAATGGGCTCAAGCTGTTTCTCATCCCAATGGTGGACGCCGTTATTTACAACCCTCACTACAGTCGCGCCAGAATTCGTCCCGACGCAACGATGAAGGCACGACATGACGACACCGATCATTCTCTCCTCGAACGCTGACGGCGAAGCCGGCAATGGCAATTCGGGTGTGGCCGGAAGCGGCAGCATTTCCCCCGATGGAGCCAAGGCGGTCTTCACCTCCTCCGCCTCCAATCTCGTCGCCGGAGACGCGGACGGCCATTCCGACATCTTCCTGAAGGACCTCGTGACGGGAGCAGTCACCATTCTCTCGGATGCGGCAGGTGCCGAGAGCGCCAGCTTCACGCCAGACTGATCGAAGGCCACCTTCGTCTCGGCGGCAAACAATCTCGCTGTTTTGGCTTAGGTGCTGGAATTCGATGCTCCGTTAAATTCTAAGACATTGATTTGGAAGGATTTGTGATGTCTGACATAACTGAAGCCGCACTTATATCAGCCGAAACAGGTGATAGTGCAGACGTAAGCCCCTCAGGAAATCCAAATATCGATCCGCTTCTCTCGGGTACCCGATGGACGTCGACGACGCTGACCTACAGCTTCCCTGCTCAAGGTTCTTTTTATTCCTATTATCCCTCTGGCGGCTTCGAATATCCGGGCGTCGGACTTGGGCCCTGGTGGGCGCAGCATGTCGGCTTTACCGCCGCTCAGCAGGATGCGACCCGCTCCGCCCTTGCCATGGTCTCTTCTTACACCGGCCTCAACTTTTCCGAAGTGACCGAAACGGCGACCGACCACGCCATTTTGCGGTTCAGCCAGTTGAAGACCGTCTATGACAGCGACGCTCCACCCATCGAGAATTTCGATTCGACGATGTTCAATGCCCCCGGCCACACGCCCGAGGCGGGCGACGCATGGTTCAGCCAGGATAATTTCTTTTTTGGCCAGCCGATAAAGGGAAATTTTGGCTTTCTGGACATCATGAGGGGCGTGGCGCAGACCCTCGGCCTGGATCAGGGCGGGCACAGCGCCGACTATTCCATCTTCTTCGGAGCCGACCATTCGTTCGGCTATTACGCGGGAGACCAGTCGCAACAAAGCTTCATGCCGGCAGATATCGCGGCTCTTCAATATCTCTACGGCGCCAACTTCACCACCAACGGCGGCGACACGACCTATTCATGGGACCCGACCACCGGCGAGCAATTCCACAACGGTGTCGGCCAGGGCGCCCCGGCGACAAACACGATCTACGGCACGGTCTGGGATGGCGGCGGCGTCGACACCTACGATCTGTCAAACTACAGCAGTGACCTCAAGATTGACCTCGCCCCGGGTGCGATGTCGACTTTCTCCGAAAGCCAGCTGGCCGCTCGCCATCTTTCGGCAAGCAACATCATCACGCCGCCCGAGGGTAATATCGCCAACGCGCTGCTCTACAATAACGATCCACGCTCGTTGATCGAGAACGCCAAGGGCGGATCCGGAGCGGATACGATACTGGGCAACATCGCTGCCAACACATTGAGCGGCGGCGGCGGCAACGATGCGCTCTCGGGCAAGGAGGGCAACGACACACTGAACGGCGGAGCCGGCAATGACGGACTGCTGGGCGGGGCCGGCAACGACATCCTTCGCGGCGGCGCGGGCGCGGACGTGCTCTACGGCGACGACCAGCCTGCGGGCGTTGGCCTCGGCAGCGGCTCGGTGACGAAGCCTGTCGGCAACGCGATTTCGTCCTTCGCCACGGCGCTCGATATCTCCAACAGCTTCAGCGTCTTTGCCGATGCCAATGTCCAGGATTCGACCACGGTCCCGCATGTCACGATCAACCTGCCCGACGAAGAAGCCTACAGCGAAGGCTATTATCGCGTGCATCTCAACGCCGGGACGACGGTGACGCTCGATGTCGATGGCCTGCCTTACGGGACCTACAGCCAAGTCGGCCTCTACGACTCGGCGCACGCGCTGGTCGCCTTCAACAAGGCGATGGGTGGACAGCTCGATCCCGGCTCGGCCAGCGGGACAGACTCCTTCATCACCTTTACCGTCGCCACGACAGGCGATTATTACATCACGCATTCCGGCAACGGCAAAATGGCGCACCAGCTTCATGTCTCGGCGGATGGCCCGGTTTCGCCGATCGGCATGGGCAGCGGCGAGGTTGTCAAGCCCGCCACGCTCGATCTTTCCTCCGCTGACAAGGCGCTCGATCTGACGGATCGCTTCAGCCTGGGCGCCAACGCCAACATCGCCAACGCCACCTCGCTGCCGCATGTGACGGTCGACGCCTCAACCGGTGAGAATGGCTTTGACTACTACCATCTCCGGCTCCTTGCCGGCACCACCGTTACCTTCGACATCGACAGCACGTCGCCGAGCGTGACCACGGACACCAACATCCGCCTATACGCCTCGCGCGGGCTCGATATCGCCTATAATGACGATATGACGGGGCCGCTCGATCCGGGATCGACGAATGTAAAAGATTCCCACCTGACGTTTACCGTCCAGAATACCGGCGACTATTACCTGGTGGTCGATAATTACTACAACAGGGCCTATGATTATCAGCTGCACGTCTCGGTGGATGTGCCAAGCTACGGCGCTGTCGCTTCCGGCAATGACACCGCCTCCTATTCGGATGCGACGCAGGCCGTGACGGCCAGTCTCGCCGACTCCTCGGTCAACACCGGGGATGCGGCGGGAGACAAGTATTTCTCGATCGAGAACCTGACCGGCTCCGACTACGGCGACACGCTTATCGGCGACAGGCTTGCCAATATCCTGAGTGGCGGTAAAGGCGACGACCGGATATCGGGCGGCGGCGGTGACGACATTTTTTCCGGTGGCGATGGCAGCGACACAATCGTGTTTGCCGGCAAATACGCCGATTACCAATGGAACTCGGATCTTCACACCATTGCCAGCGTTGCGGAAGGCAAGGACACATACGGTCTCGATGTTGAATTCGCGCAATTCGCGGATCGCACAATCGATCTGGGAACCGGCGAGCCGCCTCCGGTCAACACCGCGCCGACCAACATCCAGCTCTCCAAGATGGTCGTCGCAGAGGACACGCCGCGATGGACGACGCTCGGCCTGCTTTCGGCCTTCGACGGCGACGGCGACACGCTGAAATTCAAGCTCATCGACGACGCCGACGGGCAGTTCTCGCTGAAAGGCGACAGGCTGGTCACCGCCAAGGCCTTCGATTTCGAGGCGAAGAGTTCCTTCGCTATCATCGTCGAGGTCTCCGACGGCACAGTGTCAGTCGACAAGACCTTTGCGATTTCGGTCAAGGATGTCGCCGAACCTGCGGTCAACACTGCCCCGGTCGAGCTCAAACTCTCCCGCGCCAGCATCAAAGAGAACATCAAGGTCGGCTCCTCGGTCGGCCTGTTTTCAGCCATCGATGCCGAGGGCAATACGATCAAGTGGTCGCTCGTCGGCGATGCCGACCATTTCAAGATCGTCGGCAACAAATTGCAGACGACGGCGGCGATCGACTACGAGACCATAACAGATCACGCGTTGACGATCACCGCAAAGGCCACCGACAGCCTCGGCGCATCGACTGTCAAGTCCTTCACCATCGACATCCAGAACGTGGCCGAGCCCGTCCTGGCGGTGGCAGCCCATCACGACATGCTTATGTGAGGCGGATATGCCGCTTCTCGCCTCGCTTGCTCTATCGTATGCATTGGTTCTGGTCGCGCCGGGGCCAAACCTGCTTATTGTGCTTCGCGTGGCCGTAAGGCCGTCCTGGGGTCGCTTGCTGAGCGTGGCCGCCGGGATTGCCTCCGGCGCCGCCATGGCCTCTTATCTCGCTGCGATCGGAGCAACGTCCCTTTACATGCTGGATGACCTGGATATGTGGGCTTCAGTTGTTCTGTCCTCGATTCTCCTTTATTCAGCCGTCCGGCTTGCGCGCCGTCCTCTTGCGGGCGCGCGCCCACAACAGGTCGGATCGGATAGCCTGAGTCTCAGGCTCTACAGTTTGGGCCTCGCAACGGCGCTCAGTAATCCCCTGTCCGTTCCCTTCTTCGTGGGCCTCTATCTCGCCCAGCCGGACTTCAGGACCGGTATGGGTGAAGCAGCCTCCTGCATCATTTTCCTCATGGCCTTCTCCTGGTTTATCTTGGTTGGACTTGTTTTCTCCGTCCCCGCCATTCAACGGCTCGACACGATCTGGGCGAGGGCTGCCCAAACCGTCCTGGCAGCCGCCATGGGGCTTTATGGCTTAATACTGCTTTATGAGCATGTGCTTTGATCCAATCACTCAGGGAGCTAACGACGATATGGTCGAGCCGCGCAGGGCAAGGCAAGGCAAGGCAAGGCAAGGCAAGGCAAGCGGAACTGACGACCGCTGGTGGACAATGCAATACCGAATAATCCACGAAAGCAGCTTATCAATCTTATTCTGCATGTCGCTGTTGACGGTGGCGGAGAGCGTGGCGATCATCGGCGGGCGACCGGCTTCACGGCGGCGCGGCGCTGCAGCGCGAAACACGCCGCCGAGCAGTTGATGTCGGGAACGAGATCGTAGGTCTGTTGGTAGAGGCTCGTTATCAGCTGAAGCGGCCAGCCTGGTATCCCAGGCGTTTTTGCCCGCTTCCCCTGCTGTCGTAAGAATAGATATCGCGGAAACCGGAACGGAATTGCGCGGTGCTGTTGATGGTCCGGCCATCGCCGAAAGCCCGCGATCTCCTTCTTCGACATCTAGTCCAATCAACACTTCATCATCCACGGATGTGCCGCGGGCTGTCCGTTCGCTTCGCAATTCCCAGCCCAGGCGCGACGCTCGAACCTCGTGATCGTTGGTGGCTAAGAAGTGAGACAATTTGCCCACTTAACTATTACTCAAAAGTAATACATCCTCCAATTGACTTTTCAGAATCGCGGCTGTAATTGCTGTTCGAGTTTTGAAAATACAAGTTGAGTATATGCATCACCTCGGCGAAGTTGTAATACGACGACAAAAAGAAAAGTTGATTGAAATCGTAAGGAAATTTGTAAGCCGGGGACAGCCTTACGTTATAATGAACTTTCCATCAAATAAAGACCCTGGCCATCATGCGAGTTGGCTTGGATTGTCGATGGTATTGCGCGAAGTAACGGGGCGCCTCCCGGTGCTGACTGGCAGCACCGCTCAAAGTATAGATGAGATAAAAACAACACCAGGCGACGCTCCAATATTCATTTGCGGTTGGACCGACCTTGGAGACGCGCGGACGGGCAGGGATGATGTTCGCTACCGTTTGATGTGGAAATATCCGGATCGAACGATCATTCAGATGCCGCAAACGATTCATTTCGCCAACGAGTCCCTCAAGGAATACGCGAAACGTACGATTGGGAGGCATCGCAAGTTTTTTTGCATGACGCGCGATGGTCAGAGTTTCGAGTTAGCGAAAGCCAACTTCGATTGTGAAGTTGAGGCTGGTCCGGACACGGCATTCGGCATGGGAACGCTGAAACCGTTCGAAGCCGATCCTCTCAGGGTATTATACGTCATGCAGCCTCTTGGAGAGGACGAGGTTGATATAGCGAAAGCACGAGCGATCGTTGATGGACCTCTTACCAATTGGATCAACGGTCCAAATAGCTTGTCGCGCATGCGCAAGTCGAGCGTCGTCAAGTCGGCGTTGCGGCATGGCTTTAGCCGCACAGAGATGATCGCCCAACATCGTGAGGATGTCGCGGCTCGATATGTCGATTACGGCGTGAAGATCCTGTCCGGCGCGCAACGGATCATCACCAACCATCTACACGGTCATATTCTCTGTCTTTTGCTGAACAAGCCGCATATCGCGGTTGCGAGGGACGGAAGCAATCTACACGACGTCATCGATAGCCAGACTGGCGATAGCCCTCTGGTGGAGAAAGCGACAAATCACGGTGAGCTTTTAGCAGCAATGTCTCGCCTGCCGTATGAGATGGGAGGAGCTTGGTACAAGTCGAGTAAACCCATGAATCCAAGTCCCGCTATTCCCGCGCCCGATCTAATACCTCAACCCTCCATAGTCTGATTCCCGGTAGGAGCTCACTTTGTCGGTTTTACGAGACGACGATATTCTATTCAGCCATGTCAGTGAGAACCGATCCGCCGCAGCCGTAACGGGTGCTTTCTGGTCGGCGCTGAGCACGCTTATTCCGACAGTTCTGACCTTCGCTGTCTTTGTGGTGACGTCTCGCGTTCTCCAGCCCCAGGATTTCGGTCTTGTCGCGCTGGCATTCAGCATTGTGTCGTTTGCGGGCAGCTTTGGACCAACGGCATTTGGCGAAGCGATCATACAAAAAGCCGAAATCAGGCGCAGCCATCTGGATACGATATTCCTGCTTTCGCTCGCTTTTTCATTTTTGATCTATGGCGCTTTGTGCATAGCCGCTTCGCCAATCGCGGCCTATGTGGGGCATGAGCAAATCACACCCCTGATTTACATCATGGGATTGAAGGTTTTCTTCGACTTCACGGCCGTCGTTCCGAATGCAATTGTCAATAGGAAGATGTCGTTTCATCTGGTAGCCGTCCGCACTGTGATTGCTACCATCACTTCTGCCTGCATTTGCCTTGTTTTGGTTCTCGCGGGTTTCGGCTTGTGGGGGCTTGCGATTGCACAGATCGCGGCCACAGCAGCATCATGCGGCGCCGCTTTCTGGGGCGCCGGGTGGCGGCCCGGGCTTCACCTGAAGCGAGCAAGCCTCAACGAACTCCTTCACTATGGGTTCTTTGCATCCGGCACGCGGTTTTTACAGACGATGAGCTTGGACAACTTGCTCATTGGAGTGCTCTTGAGCCCGGCAGCGCTCGGGATCTATAACTTTTCGAAGCGCTTGTTTGATATGATCAACAACGTTATCGCCGGGGGCTTAACATCTGTCACGCACGTCTTGCTTTCTTCATTGCGGTCCGATCCGAAGAAAGTTCGAGAAGCATTTCTCATGGCAACGTTTGGCTGTGCTCTGGTGTCCTACCCCGTATTCATTGGCCTTGCCGCCGTTGCCGATGATGCGATCACGACAATTTTCGGTGCACATTGGATCGCGGCCGTTTGGCCGGTTCGGTTCTACTGCGTCATAGGATTGATGGCTGGGATCGGCTACGTGCAGGCATCCTTGATCAAGAGCCAAGGAGAGATGGATTGGTGGTTTTACTACCAGCTGGCACGAAACCTCCTCACACTCCTGACGATCGCAATTCTCTATCCTTATGGCGTCACGACGATTGTTTTCGCCATAATGATCGAAGTTCTGTTGTTTTGGCCGATCACCAGCTGGAAGGTTTCGCAGCATATAGAGCTGAGTATCCCGGCATATCTGGCGCAATTCCTGCGGCCTACCATAGCCTCTGCAGGAATGGTTGCAGTCGTTTTCCTCCTCCACGAATTGCTCATTCATTGGTCCCCGTATCCACGCTTGGCTTTGGAAATCCTTGCAGGCGGCATGGTTTACTGCGGCCTGATATTCGTTCTGTGCAGAGCTCGCTTAAATATCTTGATCGGCAGTATAAAGCAGGCACGGCAGCGCAAAAGTAACAGGGGTGCGGTTGCCAACCCTGCATGATTTCCAGGCCCTACCCGCATAGACCTGTCTTGCGATTTGAAGGATCTGGTGCTCAAGCCGTCATCTGAAATTATGAGAACGCCGCTTCGGTGACGTTCTCATCCACCGCATCCGAACGCCCCTCAGACACAACGCGTAATAGGATAATCCATAAGATGACTAGCCTCGACCGCGGTTATTCGCCACCGGCGATGGACGATGTAGGAGCCTCGGTTGCCGACCGCAACCGCTACTATACGCTCGATGCAATGCGCGGATTTGCCGCTATTTGTGTTGTCGCTACACATTTCCGGGAGAGCTATGCGCCTTCAGCCTATTTGGCCGTCGATTTTTTCTTCGTTCTCAGCGGATTTATTATCGCCGATATTTACGGAAAACGGCTCGCCCGCGGTCTGCTGTTCCAGTCGTTTATGGCGGCCCGCATCAAGCGCCTTTATCCGCTCTATTTGATCGGAATTTTGGTCGGCCTCATACAGATCATTCTGTTAACAAGCTGGGGGCTGAGAAATCAAAGTGTCATCGACCTGCTGGCGTCGACGACTGCGAACACGTTCTTTCTGCCCAGCCCAATCTATTTCCTTCAAGCAAACCCGATGCAAGGAATGTTTCCAATCAACGGTCCAGCGTGGTCGATGTTCTGGGAACTGTTGGTGAATATAGTCTTCGCCCTGTGGCTTTTTCGGCTTTCTATCCGCGCCCTCTGCGGAGTTGTATTGGTCTCGGCTGCATCTTTGGTTTTTGTCGGTCTTAAATACGGCATGTTGAATATTGGCTGGGAGTGGCCCTCCGCGGTAGGCGGCCTGCCAAGGGTGATGTTTTCATTTACCGCAGGGGTCGTGATAAGCCGTCTATTCGGCGGCATGCCCGCATGGAGGAAGGGCTGGGCCGCCATTGTGCCATGCCTTCTTCTGATGATTTGCATTGCGGCGCCGGTTCCTGTCGTGCTGCGGCCTTACTACGACTTGATGTTCGCGATGGCCCTGGCGCCGCTCATCGTGATGCTTGGCCTACTTTTGGAGATGCCTGCAAAAGCAGAGGCGTTGGCGACATGGATTGGGTATATCTCCTACCCAATCTACATCCTACATCGAGGTGCGATCGGCGTTTTCAAGCCGGTTGCGGCGTCGATTGGATTGAATAGCCCTCTCGCATTCTCAGTGTTTCTCAGCGCGGTCGTATGTTTCGCTTATCTGACCGCTCGCCTCGTTGACAAAACCATGGCTACGCGGACCCGTCGAGCTCGATAACTTTTGCGTCGGCTTTGCTAGGTGCACCTACTTAAATGCATGGGGTGCGCTTGGAATGGTCGGTCAACCGCTCGTCTTGCAGCAAACCGCTTCGACGCGCTTATGTCGTCGATCAGCGGCGGGCGGGCGGCTTCGTGGCGGCGCGGCGCTGCAGCGCAAAACGCGCGGCCGAGCAGTTGATGTCGGGAACGAGATCGTAGGTCTGCTGGTAGAGACTCTGCGCCAGCGTATTGTTGCCGCGGTTTTCCGAGGCAAGGGCTGCGAGCGCCGTGCGCTTGTAAGCCTCGACGATCGGCTCGGCGGCCTTTGCCAGCGCGGTGTCGTCAGACGGTTCGGCTGCCAGCGAAAGAGCGGCATAGGTTGCATCGCCATCCCTGCCGACGCGGCCACCGACAGCCCCGTTGAAACTTTGCTCGGAGACCTGGCGCATGCGCCGGGCGTTCTTGATGCATGTCGGAATGCGGCCGGCTTCGGCATTGATGCGCTCGGCCGTCGGGCCACTTTCCGCGCTGCCGCTGTCGGACAGGATCACGTAGCCGATGATGCCGACGATGGCGAGATAGGCGACACCCATGCCGGCGAGGAAAGCCGGCTGCTTGAGGAGCGATTTTTTCGGCTTGTCGTCACCGACCTTGGAAGCCTCCTTCTTCGGCGCCTCCTTGGCGGCGGCTTTGACGACGAACTGGAATTCGACGTCCTTGCCGAGACGGAAGCTGTCGCCTGTTTTCAGCGAGGCCGTCTGCAACAATGCTTCGCCGCGCAGCATGATCGGGTTCAGCCCCATGCGGCGAATGATGAAGCCGCCGTCGCTCTGCCGCTCGATGCGCGCATGGATCGGCGCCAGGAATGGATCGTCGACGACGATATCGGCATTGGAAGCCCGGCCGATCGACATTTCCGGCCGGTCGAGCACATGGCTGCGGCTCTGGCCGCCGGGACCGGTCTGCAGAAGGCTTGGCTTGTTTCCGCGAAAGAAGGAAAAGACCATGATCAGAACATCCCACTCGACATCATCTCGACAATTGCCGGGGCCAGCACCAGAAGCAGGATCGACACGACGATCATCATCGCCGGCATGACGATCTTGGCTTTCAGCTTTTCACTGGCCCTGTCGGCCTTTTCCCAACGGCGGAAGCGCAGGTCGCGCGCATGTTCGCGCAACAGCTCGACGCGGTTGCTGCCCTCGACTTCGCCCTGGATCACGGCGCGGATGACGCGGATGACCTCCTCGGCGGTCATGCGGCGCTCCAGCCGCTGCAGCGCCTCGATCATGCCGGTGCCGAGCGCCACGTCCTTCAGCGTCTGTTCGATCTCCTCGCTCATGACGGTGCCGGGTGCCGCCTCGGCATAAAGCCTCAGGCTTTCCGGCAGCGTCGCTTGCGCCTGCTGCGTCATGACGACGAGATCGAGGAAATAGGGAAATTCGCGCGAAATGCGCTCCTTGCGATCCTGCGCCTTGTCGTCGGCGACGACCCAGAAATAGATGGCCGGGATCAGGCCGAGGATCAGGCCGGCGACGAGCCCGCCGATCACGCTGCCGCTGGCAATGCCGAACAGCAGGCCGAGCACGATGAAGCCGAAGAGGCTCAGAACGACGAGAAGCGCGATATATTCCCGCCCCGTCACGCCGCCGAACGGCCGGCCGCCATAGATCAGCTTCTGCTCGAGCTGCGCGCCGTAATCGGCCAGGAGCGGCTCGAAATGCGTCAGCACGAATTCGACCGGCGTGCGCATGCCGATGCTGTCGACGATATTGGGCGGCGGACCATCGCCGCCTGCGGACCGGCGCACCACCTGAATGCTGCCGAGCATGTCGCCGATCCACCAGACGAACAGCGCAGCGGTGATCCCGGCAAAGACGACGGCGATGGGGCCAAGAGGTATCCCGGACATCATACCGAAACCTTCATCATCGAGCGCATCCAGAAGAAACCGGTGGCATAGAGAACGGCGCCGACGATCGCGATGACGATGCCGATGGCATTGCCGAACACCTTGTCGATCAGTTCCGGCTGGCCGAAGAAGATCATCAGGATCATGAACAGCGCGCCGCCGTTGACGACGCGGAAATTCATGCGCGCCTGCGACGACGAGGTCGTGATCTTCTGGTCGAGCTTCCAGATTTCCTTGAAGGATTTCGACATTTCCGTCAGCGGCTCGGAAATGTCGCCGCCCTGGCGGGCAAAGAGACCGAGAGCCGCATCGACCATCTTGAAGTGCAGGCTCGGCACGTTGCGGCCATGGCGGTCGAGCGCCTCGACCAGGCCGATGCCGAGCTTCTGTTCACGGGCAATGCGCTCGAACTCGCGCGAGGCCGGCATCTGGCCGGTATCGGCCACCGCATTGACGGCGATGGCGAGCGGTTTGCCGGTGCGCACCGCCGAGACGATCTGGTCGACGGCATAGGGAAGCTGCGATTCGATCTGCAGCCAGCGGCGCTGCAGAAAATAACGGATCACGCCCTTGGGCAGAAAGATGGCGACCGGGATGGCGACGACGAAGCCGAAGATCGGCCCGAAGATCAGCGAGACCACGATGAAGACGACAATCGCCGTGATGCCGTAGGCGAGGATCATCGTATAGGGCGGAACGGCATCGCGCCCGAAGACCTGCGCCGCCTCGCTGGCGAGCGCAATGTCACGCTCGGTGGCGCGCAGCAGCGGCGCCGGCCAGCGCACCGGCGCGCCCCAGACGAGCAGTCCCGCCGTCACAGCGCCGAGGGCGACCGTAAAAATCTGCAGAATGCTGATATTCATCGTTTCCCCCTCAGAGCAATTCCAGGAAAAGTGCGAAGCGGTTTTCCGTCCGGAATTGCGTAAAAACAAAAGCTTAGAGCGGTTCTGCGCTTCCGCGAAAACCTGAACCGCTCTAGACGAACATATCCAGTTTTTCGATTTCGCCGTCGTCGTTGAACTCGACGAGTTCGGCGACGAAGCTCGGCAGGTAGCCGGTGAAGGCATGCACGGCCTGGCCGCCGGCGCGGCCGACGAGATTGAAGATCGGCTCGACGATGATGAGGCCGGTATCCGGATCGATGCCGATCACCTCTGATATCTCGGTGACGGCGCGCCGCCCGTTCGCCAGGCGGTTCAGCTGCACGACGAGTTCGACGGCGGCAACGATCTGCTGGCGGATCGCCATGACCGGCAGCGAGCTCTGGCCCTGCAGCACCATCACCTCAAGGCGGGTCATCATGTCCTGCGGCGTATTGGCATGCGCCGTCGTCATCGAGCCGGCATGGCCGGTGTTCATCGCCTGCAGCATGTCGATCGCTTCGGCACCGCGGCACTCGCCGACGATGATGCGGTCAGGCCGCATGCGCAGGGCGTTGCGCACGAGATCGCGGATGGTGACGCTGGTCTCGGACTCCGCCGTCTTCGGCCGCGATTGCAGATAGACGACATGGATGCCGTCGAGTTGCAGTTCGGACGTGTCCTCGACGGCCACGACGCGTTCACCGACCGGAATGAATTGCGACAGGCTGTTCAAGAGCGTCGTCTTGCCGGAGCCGGTGCCGCCGGAGACGACGATGTTCTTGCGCGAGCGGACGGCCGCCTCGAGGAAGGCGCGCATCGGCTCGCTGAGCGCGCCGGCGGTCACCAGCTTGCTGATGTCGAGCCGCGACTTGCCGCCGAACTTGCGGATGGTGAGGCAGGCGCCCTTGACCGCCAGCGGCGGAATGACGGCGTTGACACGCGAGCCATCCGGCATGCGGAAGTCGGCCATCGCCTCGCTCTCGTTGATCGAGCGGTTGGAATCGACGGCGATGCGCTCGATCACCTTCATCAGCTGCCGCTCATTGGCGAAGGCGAAGGGATAGCGCTCCAGCAGGCCGAATTTTTCGACGTAGATCTCGTCGTAGCGCGTCACCATGATTTCCGAGATGACGTCGAGATCCATCAGCTCGGAGATCGTTCCCCAGCGATACATCAGCTCCTCGATATTGGAGCGCATGTGCATATGGGCGATTTCGTAGCGGTCGCCAGCGTTGAACAGAGCCTGCCTGGACTGGAAGGCGGCGCTGAAACGGGTGTCGAGCTGGGCGAAGTCGGAGCGGGTGGATTCGAAGTTCAGCTTGAGCTGCAGCGCCGAAATCAGCGCCTTGCCGACGTCGAACAGGCGGCGATTGTCCTGCTCCTCGCGCGAGAGGCTTGCGGCATTCGACGAAGCATCCCGTCGGCCTGTGCGGGCGATGCGTTTTGCCAGCCACCGATAGACGGCGTTCTTGATGACGAGGATGACGAGATCCTGCGGCGCGCTGTCGAGCGCCTCCTTGATGAACATGTCGAGACGCTCGCGGATGCGGCTGCGCGTCTCCTCGCGGCCGAAATCGGAGGATTTCACCAGCCGGTCATACTGTGTGTCTTTTAGCAATCGCTCATGTATTTCCATCTGCAGCGCCAGCACACGTTCCTGGTCCGGAAACTGCGTGACCGCCACGGGGGCCGCGGCCGGCTCGACGAGTTCGATCGTGACATTCGGCACCCAGATCGACATGCCGGCCGATATCGCAACCGGCGTGCCGGCTCGAAGCGGTTGGTCGTCGACGCGCGTCGGGTTGCGGCCGTGATGCTGCACCGACCAGCCCTGGCCCGACTTTCGCAGCACGAATTGCGGCGAGGAGACGTGGCTGCCGCGCAGCCGCACGACGCCCGCGCCGGCGGGCAGCGTCAGCGTGCTGCTTTCGCCGACGAAATAGGTCTCGTTCGCCGAGAGCGGGATCACCTCCCGACCGCTGCCGTCCTCATAGGAAATCTTCAACAGCATGGCTCATTCCCCCGCGACGGTCACATGCGCGTCCAGTTGATGCTCGGCAGGTCCTCGACGGTATTGTCAGCCGGATTGCGCAGCACGAGATTGAGGCTGCCGTTCGACTGGCCCATGGCAAAAATCAGCATTTCAGCTTCCGACGGTGTCACTTCGACGGTCACATTGTTGTAGGTGCTATTGGCCTTGGTGACCGCACCCTCCGCCGTCGTCGCTGCGCCGACGGCCAGCACTTTGACATTCTGCAGGAAGGTGCGGGTGACGACGCGGGTGCGCGAGCTTATGCCGAGCTTATAGTCCTGCGCCTGTTTGCGGTAGGCGTTGACATCGTTCTCGTCGGCGCCTGGATACTGGGTGAGATAATTCTTCAGCATCTGCTCGACCGGCGACTGCGGCTGGGCTGGAGCCTGCGGCTGCCCGGCTGCGGCCGGCGCCTGACCAGGGACGGCAGGCTGACCTGGCACGGCAGCGGGCTGGCCAGGAGCGCCCAGCTGGGTCGCGGCGGCCGGCGCCACGGGCTCGACCGGTTCGTCGACCGTGCCGATGATATCGACATAGCTGCCCGGCTCGACGAAATGGCCGACGGCCGCGGCCGCATTGACGGGAAGGGTCAGCGCCCGTTTACCCGGCGCGATCATCGTCGTCAGGCGTCCACCGTCGGTATCGTCGAAATACTGGAAGAGCAACACCGAGCCGGCCGGAATATCGCTTGCAGCCGTCCTGTCCTTCAGCCATTCCTGATAGGCGCTGGCCGCGGGAACCGCGAGCTTGGCGAGCGCCCCGAAGCTTTCCGGCAGCATGACTGGTTCGGCGAGCATGTCGGGCGTGATCGCCTGTCCTCGCGTCACCTTCCTGTCGGGCTGGAGCCGCATGAAGGCATAGGCCACCTGCTCGTTCTTGACGCTCTCGGTCCAGAAGTAGAGCAGAACGCCCGTGATGAGCCCGACGATGACGGCCGCGATGAGCTTCCAGTTCATGGTGTTATTCCTTCGACGAAGGGTTGCCTGATTTGAATGACCTCGACGGTCCGGCCGTCGGTTTTGCTTCTGACATAAAGAACGTTAGCCTCGACGCTGCCGCGCCGGCCATAAAGAGCGGTGACTCCGCCGCGCTGTGCCGGCGGCGTCTCGATGGTGAAGCCGTCGCGGACAAGAAGATCGGCGCGCTGATCCGACCAGCGGGAGGCGGTGAGCGTGCCTTTCGACACGACCGTGCGCGACGTGTGGCCCTTGTCGCGATCGCCGATATCGCTCAGCACTTCGACACCGGCCGGCGGACGCAGCGACATCGGCAGCTTGCTGACATCGGCTGGAGCCGCGAAGGCCGGCAGCGTCGCAGTGACATCGTCGAAGCGGCTCATCAGCACTTCGGTCATCGGCGCATCGGCGGGACGACGGATCATGATCGAGACGCCTGGTATCGGCGCTCTTGCCGAAGGATTGGCCGGATCCTGCCGTCTGAGATAGTCGAGGGCCGCCTCGCCGTCGCCGTCGAAGAACCGCACCACCACGGCGAGATCGTCGCGGATGCGGCTCGTTTTCGGGACGATCAGCATGTTGGCGGCAATGACGGCGGTCAGCTCTTGCCTGTCGTTGCTTTTCGGCAGGGCAGGGCGGGTATTGACGGCCAGTACCCGCAGCCACTCGTCGGTGATATCGGAAATGCTGCGATCGCTCTGGTAGGGTGTGAATTCAAGCGGCTGGCCGTTGATGACGAGATCGCGCGGCGCGCGTTCCGGCGCGCCGACGATACCGGCCAGCATCGAATTCAGCGTCACCCTCAAATCCTTGTAGATCTCGGCGCGGCCCGGTGCGGCCATGGCAGCGGCAAGCCCGATGACGAGCGCCAAACCAGTGAGATGGCCGGCGAAACGGAAAGCGATGCGCGAGCCCTGTCTCATCTCATTTCGCCCCCGGAAAGACGCCGTCGAAGAGATCGCCGGAATCGTCGGCCACGTCGCGGATTTCCCGGCGCAGGGTCGGATCGTAGCCGCGACGCGTGGTATCGTTGTTGTGCGAGGCAAACAGCGTGGAATCGTCCACCGTAAACGCATCCTTCCAGCGGATGCTCCTGATGGTATCGAGATCGTCGGAATCCCTGAACTTGTAGACGCGGTCGGCAGTCGCGGTGACGAGCTGCGGCTTCTCATTGGCGAGGTCGCCGACCATGTCGCCGAAATCGCGGCCGTCGCTCTTGAGGGTGTTCTGAACATCGTCCCAGACAAAGGTGCGCGGCGGGTCGCCGTCGCCTTCGTGCGATGGTGTGCGCGAGCAGTTCATGGCGTCGCCCCCGGGTAGTCCTGGCAAGGCCGGAATCGGGAAGACGTTCGAGAAATCCGACGTGCAGTCCAGCCCATTCGCCTCGGCGAAGGCGGCATTGCGCATCGCGAGCATGGTTCCGACCTTCTTGGTGGAGATCTTGTTCGCGTGGATGACAAAAATCACGATCAGCAAGATGACCGGCGCGGCGAGCACGAATTCAATCGAGGCAAGGCCGCGCCTGTCGCGGTGCAGCCGCATCAGCAGCCCGCGGCCCGGAGGACCGCCCATAGGCTCAGTGTGTGTTGACGGCAGCCCAGGCATTGGCTCCTCCTCGGTCGAAGACGCGGGTCAAGCCGGTGAAACTATCGGCAGCCGGGCTCTGTTTGATGGTGTTGGAAACTTGGCCGATATCATCGGCGAGTGTCGCGGGGGCAAGCGATGCCAGCCAATCCTGGGTGTAGAGATCGAAGGCCGTGTAGTTGTGGACCCAGCTCTGCGCCAAGGCATAGGCGGACGGTGTCTTGTCCTTGAAGATGCGGATCTGCAGCCTGGCGCGCGGGGCGCGCGAAACGATCGCTAGCGTCTGGTAGTCGTCGAGTTGCTCGCCGCCAAAGGGCGTAAAGTTAAACGGTATGCGTCCCTTCAGCCAGTAAGGCTTCGGGAAGGAGATGACGGGCAGGGGAGCACCCGCCACGGAAATCGCGCCACCGGCTGGGCCGCAGACCTGGTTCCAGATCATGTCGAACTTGCGGGTGAAATCGTTCTCGTCCTTTGTCTGTTTGTCGGAATAGCGCGGCGGCACGTCGATCGGCAGCTGGAAGGGGTTCACGACACCGAACTCGATGCCGAAGAATTCTTCGGCGACAAAGAAGCTGCCATCGAGCAGCAGTTCCTGCCACCAGCTGAGATCGCCAAATTGCTCGATGATCGCCTTAAACGGGACCTTGCTCAGATAGGCCGGGCCGAAGGCTTCATAAAAGATGTAAAAGTCCACTAAAGCATCGTCGATGCCGCTCTCGTGGTTGACCCAGTCGCGGATATGGCTGCCGTCGACGCCGCCTGCAGTCAACGGACCCTTGCCGTTGGGGAAGCCGCGATTGGCAAACTCGCCGCGCATGAGGAGCGGGTCTTGTCCCTGGGTGCCATTGGCCATGGCAAGGCACATTTCAGCATAGGCCGAGGCGGGATTGATGCCGTCGCGATCCACCGGCAGGTTGCCGCCGGCGCCCTCTCCGGCGTCGTTGCAGGATTCGCACGGCGGGTGGAAGACGACATGGTCCGACTTGTTCAGGCGCACCAGATGCAAGGCTTCGTTGCCGACCCGCTGAGGAAAGCTCTCGACGAGGTAGTCGTTGAGATCATTCATGGCGTCGATGATGTCGCTGGACTTCACGATGAGGCCTAAGGGATCATAATCGATCTGCGCTTTTACCGTATATGCAAGCGCCTTGGTGGCTCCTATCGCCCGGACCCCTTGGAACGCCAAGCAAGCACCGTAGATGATGCCGCCGACGATCGGAACTTTCTGCCAGCCCGGGCAATAGGGCATCGGCGGCATCGGCGGCAGGAGCGACGCCGGGCCGAAGCCTTCCGTGAAAGAATATTCGGCAAGTTTCGCCAGAATGACACCCGAGCGCAGGGCGAGTTCCGCCGTCGTCAGCTGGTAGGCGACCGAGGTCGCCATGACGACGGTTGCCTGCGAGGAAGCAACGTTGTTCATCGCCATGATGTTGAGATAGCGCGCTTCCCAGTCCGCATGGACGAGCGCGGCGGCGTCGGCAGTGTCCTGCGTGCGCTGCTTGTCGTAGATCATCTGTCCCGTATTCAGGATCCAGACGATCATCAGGGCGAGCGCGATCGTCATGTAGAGAATGATGGGTGACAGGAAGCCGCGCTCGTCGCGGTGCAGGCGCTTTATGAGGGTCGGTGTCATAGCAGGTTCACCTCCGCCGTCGAGATCGTGTAGTAGCGGCCGTCTTTCCTCTGGCCGCGGGCAAAGACCCAGCCGGCATATTCGAGCAGCAGGAAGCGCGCTTCCACCTTGGCGGTGACCGGCACATGCGGCGAACGGTTGATGGCGGCATAGAGCGCCATCGGCGCGCGATCGACGGTCACGGTGACGTTCTGCGGATCGAACATGTAGCGGGCCTGGTTGCGCATCGCGCGCCAGTTCTTCGAAAGGCCCGAGGCATCGGCAAGGCTTTTCAGCGCCTCTTCGGGCGGCTGGCAGGCGCCGACGCATTTCAGCTGGTCGTAGGGTGCGGCCGGGATCAGCGCCAGGCGGGCCGCAAGATCGGCCTTGCCGGCGGCAGCATCGTCATCGCAGGTCTTGGCGTCGATTAAGCTCCGGATGGTGATCGGCAGGGCCGGACAGAAATAGACGCGGGCGCTGCGGGCCGCCGCATAGGCGGCGTAGTGAGTGAAGAGGTGGTTCTTGGCCAGGATGGTGAACTGGAAGACCACGAACATGAAGAAGACGAAGACCGGCGTGACAAGCACGAAATCCATCATCGTCGTGCTGCCGGAGATATCGCCGTGAAGCTCCGAGATCCGGCGCCGGCGGGCGGAAAGCCGCGGCAGCAGCAGCATCGAGGCAAGCAGCATCATGGCGATCGCAAAGGTACCGAGGAGCGCGCCGTGATCCTCAGGGATCCAGAAGGTCCGCGAGTGCAGGATCGAACTCCAGAAGGCACCGTCGAAGATGGGGCGTTCGAGTTCCGCGCGCATTGCCGTTACCTCACGAGTGAAAGAGGGGTGAAATCAGGCATAAAAAGGCACCAGAGAAGGCCGAGAGCAGCGGCAACGCCGAAGCGGACGGTATGATGTGTCTCGCGCGGCTTCAGCACCGAAGCGGCATCGCGAAAACCGGCGGGCAGAAGCAATGCGAACAGTCCGACCGTTCGAGCCAGCACGCTCCACTGAACACGCCGCGCCATGGAGAAAACAGCGATCACGCCGCCGACCATGAGCGATGCAAGGGTGACGTCGATGGCGGGCCAGAGGCCGAGAATGGCGCCGAGCGCCGCCATCAGTTTGACGTCGCCGCCGCCGCAGCTTCCGGCTGCGAAGGCGATGAAAAAGATCAGACCGGCTGCAAGGAGCCCGGCAAAAGCCAGGCCGATCCCCGCCGGACCGCTTCCGATCGCTGCCAGCGCCAACCCGCCAAGCAGGCAGGGATAGGTGACGGCGTTCGGGATATGACCGTGGCGATGGTCGAGCACCGCCGCAGTCATGGTGCAGGCGACGGCAAGAGCCGCCGCTGCAGGCATCAGGGTCAGATCGTAGGTCATGTCCATGACACTGATCCGCTTATTGACCCGGCTCAGGAATTCTCTCGGCATCCGAGAGCGCCGTGTTCTTTTCGTTGAACCATTCGCCGATCTGTTTGCCGAATGCGAGCAGAAGCAGCATCAGCGGAATGACGATCAGAGCGACGGCCAGGACGATCTGGGCCATGTCGCCGCGCTCGTCCTTGTGAAGTGCAATTGCGAGAGTCTTGAGTTTTCCAAACATCTGCGTATTCCTCGTTCCTAGGTTTGTTTCGGATCGAAGACCTTGGTGAAGATGAAGCAAGCATACGCTATCGATCCGAACCAGCACGTTGCTCGTTCCAATGATATTTTCTGCTTCAGCTTATCTTCCCCGGCGGCCAACGCTTGTTGAGCAACACCATTAAGACCCAAGAGTGCGCCCAAGGCCAGCCCTCCGTCAAGCAAACGAAACGAAGGGTTCCAATTGTCTTGGAGGCATCGCCGGCACAATCGCAGTTGACGTCACATTTTTTGAACTAACCGCTTGAACAAGCTGCAGTTTTACCTGCATGAGCGAAGTTTTTTCCAACCTTCCTTGTCCTCGTCTACTGCTCCATAATTGGTCAATTCTTTCAAAGTGATAGAAGAAACGGCGTGTGGCGCCGATAATGACTGCCTCGGCGGGGCCCGGCCATGGCGTTGTTTGGCGATCTGGATTAAGCTTTCGTCAAATGGTGGGTATCGCCCGCCAGTCGATCCGGAGAGAGAACGATGGAAACGATGAGCAGCATCTTAATACTTGGATTGGTCCTCATTCCATTGATGATGTTCTTTCCGACCGCGGTTCAGATGATGGCGACGCTGTTCGGCATGAGCACGGTCCTGGTCGGGATGCCGCTCTGATGAAGGCCGTTTCCGACGACGCTGCCGAACAGGCGACCTTCCAGGTCCTGACCCGGGCGCTGGACAAGCTGCTCGGGCCGATCCGTTTTCTCCTCGATGATCCGAGCGTGTCCGAAATCCTGATCAATGGGACATCCGACATCTTCGTCGAAAGGCGAGGCAAGCTCGAACGCGCCGATACGCGTTTCGCCAGTCGTGAGGACCTGGAATCGGCCGCGCGCAGCATCGCGCAGTTCTCAGGCAAGCGGCTGACGCCGGAGGAACCGAGCGTCGAGGCGCGGCTACCGGATGGTTCGCGCGTGCAGATGATCCAGCCGCCCGCGTCCCGCACCGGGCTTTGCATCTCCATCCGCCGCTTCCTGAAAGAACATCGCAGCATCCACGATCTCGTCACCCAGGGCAGCCTGACCGAGCAATCGCTGTCACTGCTGCAGGCGGCCGTCGGGCTGCAGAAGAACGTCATAATCTCCGGCGGCACCGGCACCGGCAAGACGACGATGCTGAACGCGCTGTCGGAAGCCTTTGCCGACCACGAGCGCATCATCGTCATCGAGGACACGTCCGAACTGCAGATCCGCAAGGAACACGTGGTCTATCTCGAAGTGACGAAGCCCGACCGTTTCGGTCGCGGCGGCGCCAGCATCCGCGACCTGTTCCGCTCGTCGCTGCGCATGCGGCCTGACCGGATCATCGTCGGCGAGTGCCGCGGCGGCGAGGCGCTCGATATGATCCAGGCGATGACGTCAGGTCACAGCGGCAGCCTTTCGACGGTGCACGCGAACACGCCCTATGACTCCCTGCACCGGCTGGAAACGCTGGCGCTGATGTCGGACATCGACATGCCGCTTCGGCCGCTGCGGGCCCAGATCGCCTCGGCGGTCGACGTCGTCGTGCAGATCGCCCGCTTCAAGCGCACCGGCCGGCGCCGGGTAATCGAGATCTCCGAGATCAAGGGCCTGAACAATGACGGCCAGTATATCGTCGAAAGCATCTACAAGCTCGAGGGCGACGGTCATTCCAATCCCGATGGCGCACTGCTGTGGACCGGTGTCGTGCCGAGCTTTGCCGCCGATGCAGTGGAAGAGCTGCAAGGCGCGGAGCGCCCCGAGTGGGTCGGTGCCGCCGCGCTGCATACAGCTTGAAAACGATCGAAACCCGGCTTTATCAGACGCCGTCCTTTTCGGCGCTCGCCGCCATATGGGTGAGATCGTCCCACAGGCTTTCGGCAAAGCTGCGCAGGACCGTAAGCTCGAAGCTGTCATCGCCGGTGCGGACGATCTGCACGGAGAGATGACCGACCATCGTCATGGCCGAATGGCCTTCCGGAAAGACGGAAGGATCGAGATCGACGGCGGTCCCCCTTGAGAGAAGCGCCCGCGAAGAACGGCCGGAAACGCCGATACGCACGCGCCCGTGGCTCTGGTCCATGACGAAGGCCTTTCCCGCAAGCGCTGCAACGAGAGCATCGAGGCTGGCCGGGACAAGCGGATCATCGCCGGCGACGAACCATTGCCGGAAGCCTGCCTGGCGGATCGAACTTTTCGCAAAGCCTGCTTTCACCAATTCCGCGGCGAGCGCGGTTGGCTCGATCGCACCCAGCACATGCAGAAGATGGCCCTCCGGCAAGGCTTCCAGCCGGATGCCCGCCCCTGAGATGCCGTTATATGTTGCCCCGGCAAGAACCGGTTTATGTTGCGGAAGATCACGCATGGAGCTTCTCGTTTTCGGGATCGATGAAGACGGGATGGCAGAGCACGGCATCGGTGAATTCGTTGCGCAGGCCGTTCCAGACCGTCACCTTTTCACCGATGCGCTCCGGCCCACGCCTGACGAGCGCCAGGCCGATCGTATGGCCGAGCCCCGGCGAAAAGGCGCTTGATGTCACGTAGCCCTGGTCGTTTTCGAGCGTCGCCGCAACGCCGTCGGCAAGAATATGCGAGCCGGTGCGGAAACCGCTTGCCGGATCGAGCGGCTTGACGCCGACAAGGCGCGGCCGCTCGGGGTCCTGCAGCCCTTCCCGGGCAAGCATTGCCTTGCCGATGAAATCCGGCTTGGTCGATGAAACCATGCGGCCGAAGCCGAGATCGCCTGGCGTTACCGTGCCGTTGATTTCGGCATGGGTGACATGACCCTTTTCGATGCGCATGACGCCGAGCGCTTCGGCGCCATAGGCGCAGATGCCATGTTTCTCGCCCGCCGACATGATCGCATCGGCAACCCCTTCGCCATAGCCTGCCGGTACTGCGAGCTCGTAGGCGAGTTCGCCGGAGAAGGAGATCCGGAAGAGCCGGCCTTCGAGGCGGCCGCCGAAGAGGGAGACCTTGCGGGCACTCATGAACGGGAAGGCCGCATCCGACAAGTCCTCGTCGACAATCTCCTGGAGAATGGAACGCGACTTCGGCCCGGCGACGGCCATTTGCGCCCATTGATCGGTCGAGGAGGCAAAGCAGACGTCGAGTTCCGGCCAGAGCGTCTGGGCGCAGAATTCGAGATGGGTCAGCACACCGGCGGCAAGTGCGGTCGTCGTCGTCATGAAGAAATGGTCGTCGCTGAACCGGCTGGTGGTGCCGTCATCATAGATGAAGCCGTCCTCACGCAGCATGATGCCGTAACGCGCCTTGCCCAGAGCAAGCTTGGCGAAGCCGTTGCAATAGATGCGATCAAGGAAGGTCGCGGCATCCTTCCCGAAAATCTCGATCTTGCCGAGGGTCGAGACGTCGCAGAGGCCGGCATTCTTCCGGATGTTCAGCACCTCGCGGTCGACGCTTTCGCGCCATGTCGTCTCGCCGGGGCGCGGGAACCAGGACGAACGGTACCACAGGCCGGTTTCGACGAAGACCGCGCCATTCTTCTCAGCCCAGCCATGCAGCGGCGATTTGCGCGCCGGCTGGAAATGTTTGCCGCGCGACGCCCCGGTCAAGGCGCCGAAGGAAACCGGCGTATAGAAGGGCCGGAAGGTCGTCGTTCCCACCTCGGCGGGAGACACGCCGCGCGCCTCGGCAAGAATGCCGATGGCGTTGATGTTGGAAAGCTTGCCCTGGTCGGTCGCCATGCCGCTTGTGGTGTAACGCTTGGCGAGCTCGACATGGCCGTAGCCTTCGCGGACGGCGAGACCCAGATCCTTGAGATGCACGTCGTTCTGATAATCGACGAAAGCCTTGCCCTTCGAGCCCTTGATCGACCAGAGCGGCTTTGCCTGTGCAGCCGTCTCGGAAGCCGGTGCAAAGGCCGGCTCCGCCGCTGCGAAACCGATCGCCTTCAACGCAGCAGCTGCCTTTGCGGCGCCATCCCCGAGGCAGGTCGCGGTTTGCGCCATGCCGGCGGCCGAGCCGGCGACGGTCAGACCTTCCTGCTGGACAGGCGCCAGAAACGCCGAGGCCTCGTCCGACCATTGCGGTTTTGCACCGCGATGGCAGGCAAGGTGGATGATCGGGCTCCAGCCGCCCGACATGGCAAGCGCATCCGCTTCGATCCGACGGGTGCCGCCTGCCGCCTCGACGCTGACGCCGCGCAGGCGCTTGCCGCCAAACGCATCGATGACCCTGGCGCCCTTCAGCACCTCGGCGCGGCCCTGCCAGCTCTCGGCCGCATCCCCGCGGCTGTCGACGATCGCCGCGACCGCGAGGCCGGCGGCTTCAAGATCGGCAGCGGTGCGATATCCGGCGTCGTTGGTGGTGAAGATGACAGTGCTTCTGCCGGGTGCGACCGCCTGCCGGTTGAGATAGCTGCGCATGGCGCCTGCCATCATCACACCGGGAATATCGTTGCCGCCGAAGACGAGCGGACGCTCTTCGGCGCCGGTCGCAAGGATCGCTTGGCGGGCGACGATGCGCCACAACCGTTCGACAGGACGATCCGGATCAGGCGTCGCCACATGTTTCTGCACCCGTTCAACCGCACCGAAGACATTGTCGTCGTACCAGCCGAACACCGTCATGCGCGGCAGGCGGCGCACATTCGCGAGGCCCTCCAGCTCGGTAAGCAGCTCGCCGAGAAGCGCGTCCGCCGGTTTGCCGTCAACAGAACCGCTGTCGGAAAGCAGGCTGCCGCCGAGTTCGGCTCCCTCATCGGCGAGGATGACGCGCGCGCCGGCGCGGCCGGCGGTCAGCGCCGCGGCAAGACCGGCAGGGCCGGCGCCGATCACCAGCAGATCGCAATGCGCCCAGCATTTCTCGTAGGAATCGGGATCGGCCTCGTAGGAGGCTCTGCCGAGGCCTGCCGCCTTGCGGATCACCGGCTCATAGAGCTTTTCCCAGAGGGCCGCCGGCCACATGAAGGTCTTGTAGTAGAAACCGGCGCTGAGGAAGGGCGACAGCAGCCCGTTGACCGCGCCGACATCGAAGCCGAGCGAAGGCCAGCGGTTCTGGCTCCTTGCCGCCAGCCCCTGGTAAAGCTCGATCATCGTCGCGCGCGTATTCGGTTCGGTGCGCCCGCCGCTGCCTGTCGTCATCAACGCGTTCGGTTCGGCAGCCCCCGCCGTCAGGATACCGCGCGGGCGGTGATATTTGAAGCTGCGGCCGACGAGCTGGACGCCGTTGGCAAGCAACGCCGAGGCGAGCGTGTCGCCCGGATGGCCTTCGAGCGGCCTGCCGTCGAAAGTAAAGCCGAGCGTCGTGGCGCGGTCGATGCGGCCGCCGGAAGAAAGACGGAAGCTCGTCATGCCGGTTCTCCGCCGAGCTTGGAAAGGGCGGCATCCCTGACACCGTGAACCGCATGGGTGACGGTATCGCGTTCGACGATCAGCCAGCGGCGGCATCCGGAGGAGTGGTGCCAGTATTCGCTGTGCCGGCCGCGCGGATTGTCACGCAGATAGACATAGTCGAACCAGGCCTCCGCACCGGCATCCGGCGCCGGCCTGACAAGGCCGGCATCGCCGCGGATCGAAAATTCCTCCTTCGGTCGGGCGCCGCAATGAGGACAGGAAATCAGGCTTGCCATCGTCGAATGTCCTCAGTGCAGATTGGGCTGGGCGCCGACGCCCTTTTCGTCGATCGGGTAGCCGCGCGCGAAGCGGTCGAGCCGGAAGGCGCGGGCGGTCTGATGCGGCGCATTGCGGGCAATCAGATGGGCGTAGCAGAAGCCGGAGGCGGGTGTGGCCTTGAAGCCGCCGTAACACCAGCCGGTGTTGAGATAGAGATTGTCGATATGGGTGCGGTCGATGATCGGCGAGCCATCCATGCTCATATCCATGACGCCACCCCAGGAGCGCAGATACCGCACCCGCGACAAGGAAGGGATCATCGCCAGCCCGGCTTCGGCGACATGCTCGACCGAAGCAAGATTGCCGCGCTGGGCATAGGAATTATAGCCGTCGATATCGCCGCCGAAGACGAGGCCGCCCTTGTCCGACTGGGACACGTAGAAGTGCCCGGCGCCGAAGGTGACGACCGTGTCGATGAACGGCTTCAGCCCTTCCGAAACGAAGGCCTGCAGCACAAGGCTTTCGATCGGCAGGCGAAGGCCGGCCATATCGCCGACGACGGTGGAGTTGCCGGCGGCCGCAAGCGCCAGCTTGCCGCAGCCGATAAAGCCCTTGCTGGTCTCGACGCCGGTCACCTGGCCGTTTTCGCTGCGGATTCCCGTCACCTCGCACTGGGTGATGATGTCGACGCCGCGCTGATCGGCGCCGCGCGCATAACCCCAGGCGACCGCATCGTGGCGCACCGTGCCGCCGCGCGGGTGGAACAGGCCGCCCATCACCGGGAAACGGGCATTGTCGAAATCGAGGAAGGGCAATTTCTGGCGCACCGCCTGCCGGTCGAGAAGCTCGGCGTCGACGCCGTGCAGCCGCATGGCGTTGCCGCGGCGCGTATAGGCGTCGCGCTGGGCGTCGGAATGGAAAAGGTTGAGCACACCGCGCTGCGAGACCATGGCGTTGAAGTTGAAGTCCTGCTCCAGCCCCTCCCAGAGTTTCATCGACAGTTCGTAGAAGGGATTGTTGCCGGGCAGCAGGTAGTTCGAGCGGATGATCGTCGTGTTCCTGCCGATATTGCCCGAGCCGAGATAGCCCTTTTCGAGGACGGCGACATTGGTGACGCCGAATTCCTTGGCAAGATAATAGGCGGTGGCAAGACCATGGCCGCCGCCGCCGACGATGATGACGTCGTAATGCGGCTTCGGCGCCGGGTCGCGCCAGGCAGGCGCCCAGCTTTTGTTGCCGCGAAGGCCGTTCAGGAAAATCGAAAGAGCGGAATAGCGCATGGGTCACCCCGGAAAGAACAAGTCGATGATGCCAGAAAGCGGAGCGCTGACTTGTACAATAGAGACATGAATCGCTAAGAAAGAGACATGTCCTCACTTGATAGCAGAAATGCCCAGACGATCGGCTTCATCCTTATCCCGGGATTTGCGCTGATGTCCTATGCCTCGGCGACCGAGCCGCTGCGGGCGGCAAATCTCTTGGCCGGACGTGAGATCTATCGGCTGCAGATCTTCTCGCCCGATGGCGCCCCGGCGCTTTCCTCCTCGGGCGTCAGCGTCCCCGCCGAACCTCTGCCCGTCAGGGGTGCGGGGCTCGGAACGGCCTTCGTCTGCGCCGGCGGATTGCCCCGCGACTGGCGGTATCCCGGCGTGCTTGCCTGCTTGCGGCAGCTGTCGCGCGAAGGGGTGAGGATCGGCGGCATCTCGGGCGGGCCCTATCTGATGGCCGCTGCCGGACTGCTTGGCGGCCGCGACTTCACCATCCACTGGGAGCATGCCGCAGCCCTTCTCGAAGCCTTCCCGGACCTCACGCCGCGCCAGGCGCGCTTCCTGATCGACGGCAACCGGATTACCTGCGGCGGCGGCATCGCACCGCTCGACATGATGCATGTGCTGATCGCCGAGCGCATGGGGCCGGATTTCGCCCGCCGCGTCAGCGACTGGTATCTTCATACGGAGGTCAACGAACCTGCAGCGCCGCAGCGCGCTTCGCTGGCGCAGCGTTACGGCGTCTATCATCCCGGCCTGCTCAGCGTTCTCGAACGGATGGAGGAGACGATCGAGATGCCGCTCGAGCGTGCCGCCATGGCGCGCATCGCCGGCGTCACCACCCGCCATCTCGACCGGCTCTTTGCGGCCCAGCTCAATACCACCTTCCTCGATCAATACCGCAGGATCAGGCTGCAGCATGCCCATCGTCTGCTGAAACAGAGCCCACTTTCCGTCTCGGAAATCGCGGTGGCCACCGGTTTTTCCAGTCTGAGCCATTTTTCCCGGATGTTCCGTACCCTCTATGGCATCGCTCCGCGCGAGGCTCGGCGGGAATAGGTTTTCTTCACGGTTGAGGAATTTTCACTATGACGATAGGGTTGCCTTCAGACAAAAGAGAAGGCGGCAGTGGAAAACCCATGAAATCCAAGCGTGAAGCGGCAGAGCAACCGGAACAGGCGCATAGTGGACGCGCTCCCTTTTCCCAGGACCCGCACGCCGTCCGCGAGCCGAAGGAAAACAACCTCGAAATGGCGATCGGCCATGAGGTGCGCGCCTACCGCAAGAAACTCGGCATCACAGTCACCGATCTGGCGGCCGCGACCGGCATTTCACTCGGCATGCTGTCGAAGATAGAGAATGGCAACATCTCGCCGTCGCTGACGACGCTGCAATCGCTGTCGCGGGCGCTCGGCGTACCGCTGACCGCCTTTTTTCGCCGCTATGAGGAACCGCGCAATGCCGTCTTCGTCAAGGCAGGCCAGGGCATCGAACTCGAACGGCGCGGCACGCGCGCCGGCCATCAATATAATCTGCTCGGCCATATCGACAACAATACCAGCGGCGTCATCGTCGAGCCCTATCTCATCACATTGACGGCCGATTCCGACACCTTCCCGACCTTTCAGCACGAGGGCATGGAATTTCTCTACATGCTCGAAGGCGTGGTCGTTTACCGCCATGGCGACCAGCTTTTCCAGATGGAGCCGGGCGACAGCCTGTTCTTCGATGCCGATGCACCGCATGGGCCGGAGCAGTTGGTGAAACTCCCGAGCAAGTACCTTTCGATCATCACCTATCCTCAGCGCAGCTCGAAAGGCTGACTTGCTTTAAAAGAAAAAATCTTTCTTCCGAGTTGAAATCTCAAAACAGACCTGCTAGTCCTTTCTCAACACGAACGGAGGTCTGGTCATGTGCGGAATTGTGGGTCTCTTCCTCAAGGATAAAAGTCTCGAACCGGAGCTCGGCGCGCTCCTGTCGTCCATGCTGGTGACGATGACGGATCGGGGGCCGGACAGCGCCGGTATCGCGATCTATGGCGACGCCAGCGGCAGCAATGCCAAGATCACCATCCAGTCTGCCAATCCGAAGAAGGATTTCGCGGGCCTCGAGGCCGAACTCGGCCAGGCGGTTGGCGCACGGGTCGCCATCCAGGTGAAGAGCACGCATGCCGTCATCACGCTTGCGAAGGATCTGCTCGACGCGGGCAAGGCAGCCGTTGCCGAACTGCGTCCGAACGTTCGCATCATGAGCAGCGGCGACGCCATCGAGATCTATAAGGAAACCGGCCTGCCGAAGGATGTCGTTTCCCGCTTCGCGGTCAATTCAATGGCCGGCACCCACGGCATCGGCCATACCCGCATGGCGACGGAATCGGCCGTCACGACGCTCGGCGCTCATCCTTTTTCCACCGGCTCCGACCAATGCCTGGTGCATAATGGCTCGCTCTCGAACCACAACAATCTGCGCCGCGAGCTGAAGCGCGAAGGCATGACCTTCGAAACGGAAAACGATACCGAGGTCGCCGCCGCCTATCTGACGGCAGAGATGGCCAAGGGCAAGAATCTCGGCCAGGCGCTGGAAGGCGCGGTGGATGACCTCGACGGCTTCTTCACCTTCGTCGTCGGCACGAAGTCCGGCTTCGGCGTCGTGCGCGATGCGATCGCCTGCAAGCCCGCTGTCATGGCCGAAACGGACCAGTATGTCGCATTCGGTTCGGAATACCGGGCGCTCGTCAATCTGCCCGGCATCGAGAATGCCCGGGTCTGGGAGCCGGAGCCTGCAACCGTCTATTTCTGGGATCACCAGAAGGTCGATTGACCGGCACCTCATGCGCATTCTCCAAGGGTTATCGAAACATGCCTGTCATTGATCTTGCCACTACGCCGTTGCGTGAACTCAACAGCGCCCTGCACAACATCCAGAACGGTTCGAACGATCTTTCCTACGAAGTCGTCAATCCGCGTGGCAGCCATTCGGTTGCCGTCGGCATCGATGCGCCCGTCACGGTCGACGTGAAGGGGTCCGTCGGCTATTATTGCGCCGGCATGAACGACGGCGGGACCGTCACCGTACACGGTTCGGCAGGTCCAGGTGTTGCGGAAAACATGATGTCTGGAACAGTCGTCATCGAGGGCGATGCCAGCCAGTATGCCGGCGCAACCGGCCGCGGCGGCCTCCTTGTCATCAAGGGCAATGCGGCGTCACGCTGCGGCATCTCGATGAAGGGCATCGACATCGTCGTTCATGGCAATATCGGCCACATGTCCGCCTTCATGGGGCAGTCCGGCCACCTCGTGGTGCTCGGCGATGCCGGCGATGCGCTTGGGGATTCGCTCTACGAGGCGAAGCTCTTCGTGCGCGGTTCGGTCAAGAGCCTGGGTGCCGATTGCATCGAAAAGGAGCTGCGTCCCGAGCATCTGACGAAGCTGGCCGAACTTCTCGAAAAAGCGGGTGTGACCGAAGTGAGGCCCGAGGAATTCAAGCGTTACGGTTCCGCCCGCAAGCTTTACAATTTCAATATCGACAACGCTGACGCATATTAAGGCGAGGGACCATCATGAGCTATCACAACCCCTATACCCCGCCGCGCAAATCCGCGACCTTCGATGATTACACGCTGGCGGAAATCCGCCGTGCGGCGGCGACCGGCATTTACGACATCCGTGGCGCCGGCACCAAACGGAAGGTCCCGCATTTCGATGACCTGCTGTTTCTCGGCGCATCGATCTCGCGCTATCCGCTCGAAGGTTACCGCGAGAAGTGCGACACGTCGGTCGTCCTCGGCGCGCGCTTCGCCAAGAAGCCCATCCACCTGAAGACGCCGATCACCATTGCCGGCATGAGCTTCGGCGCCCTGTCCGGCAATGCCAAGGAAGCGCTCGGACGCGGCGCGACGATCGCCGGAACCTCCACCACGACAGGCGACGGCGGGATGACCGACGAAGAGCGCGGCCATTCGCAGACGTTGGTCTACCAGTATCTGCCGTCGCGATACGGCATGAATCCCAAGGACCTGCGTCGCGCAGATGCAATCGAAGTGGTTGTCGGTCAAGGTGCCAAGCCCGGCGGCGGTGGCATGCTGCTCGGCCAGAAGATCTCCGATCGGGTCGCCAACATGCGCAATCTGCCGAAGGGCATCGATCAGCGCTCGGCCTGCCGCCATCCGGATTGGACTGGCCCGGATGACCTCGAAATCAAGATCCTGGAACTGCGCGAGATTACCGACTGGGAAAAACCGATCTATGTGAAGGTCGGCGGCGCGCGGCCCTATTACGACACAGCGCTTGCCGTGAAGGCGGGTGCTGACGTGGTGGTGCTCGATGGCATGCAGGGCGGAACCGCGGCAACGCAGGATGTCTTCATCGAGAATGTCGGCATGCCGACGCTCGCCTGCATCCGCCCCGCGGTCCAGGCGCTGCAGGACCTCGGCATGCATCGCAAGGTGCAACTGATCATCTCGGGCGGCATCCGTTCGGGCGCCGACGTGGCCAAGGCACTGGCGCTGGGTGCCGATGCCGTTGCCATCGGCACGGCAGCGCTCGTTGCGATCGGCGACAACGATCCGCATTGGGAAGAAGAATACCAAAAGCTCGGCACCACGGCCGGCGCCTATGACGACTGGCACGAAGGCAAAGACCCGGCTGGCATCACGACGCAGGATCCCGAGCTGATGAAGCGCCTTGATCCGGTCGCCGCCGGCCGCCGTCTCGCCAACTATCTGAAGGTTATGACGCTGGAAGCCCAGACCATCGCGCGCGCCTGCGGCAAGAACCACCTGCACAACCTGGAACCGGAAGATCTTTGCGCCCTGACGATGGAGGCGGCCGCCATGGCCCAGATCCCGCTCGCCGGCACAAACTGGTATCCCGGCAAGGGAGGCTACTGATTTCTACCGGCCGGGCAAACGTCCCGGCCGTCTCGCATCCATAACCAAAGTGTCTCCAAGAAATCCAAAGGGGAACGAGAATGACACTGGACCTTGCTGCTTTTGCCAGAGACAAAGGCATCAAATATTTCATGATCAGCTATACCGACCTGTTCGGCGGCCAACGCGCCAAGCTGGTCCCCGCCGAAGCCATCGCCGATATGCAGAAAGATGGCGCCGGCTTCGCGGGCTTTGCAACCTGGCTCGATTTGACGCCTGCCCATCCCGACCTGTTCGCGCTTCCCGATGCTTCCTCCGTCATCCAGCTGCCCTGGAAGAAAGACGTCGCATGGGTTGCCGCCGACTGCGTCATGGACGATCAGCCTGTCGAACAGGCACCGCGTGTGCTGCTGAAAAGACTGGTCGCTGAAGCTGCGAAGGAGGGGCTCCGGGTGAAAACCGGCGTGGAGCCCGAGTTCTTTCTCATCTCCGCCGACGGCTCGGTGATTTCAGACCAGTTCGATACAGCCGAGAAGCCTTGCTACGATCAGCAGGCCGTGATGCGTCGGTATGATGTCATCGCCGAGATTTGCGACTACATGCTCGAGCTTGGCTGGAAGCCCTACCAGAACGACCACGAGGACGCGAATGGCCAGTTCGAGATGAACTGGGAATATGACGACGCTCTTCAGACGGCAGACAAGCACTCCTTCTTCAAGTTCATGGTGAAGTCGGTCGCCGAAAAACACGGCCTTCGCGCCACCTTCATGCCGAAGCCCTTCAAAGGCCTGACCGGAAACGGCTGCCATGCCCACATCTCGGTCTGGGACATCGATGGCAAGGTCAACGCCTTCGCGGACAAGGAAATGCCATTTGGGCTCTCCGCTCAGGGTAAAACCTTCCTCGGCGGCATCATGAAGCACGCCTCCGCGCTTGCCGCAATCACCAATCCGACGGTCAATTCCTATAAGCGCATCAACGCGCCGCGCACGACATCGGGCGCGACCTGGGCGCCGAACACCGTGACCTGGACGGGCAACAACCGCACCCACATGGTGCGCGTGCCGGGACCGGGCCGCTTCGAGCTGCGTCTGCCTGATGGTGCGGTCAACCCGTATCTGCTGCAGGCGATCATCATCGCGGCCGGCCTCGACGGCATCCGCAGCCAGGCCGATCCCGGCCGGCACTACGATATCGACATGTATGCCGAGGGGTATCTGGTGAAGGACGCGCCGCGCCTGCCGCTCAATCTGCTCGACGCGCTGCGCGCCTACGATGCCGACGAGGGATTGAAGCAGGCGATCGGGGCCGAGTTTTCCGCCGCCTATCTCAAGCTCAAGCATCAGGAATGGAATGCCTACTGCTCGCATTTCACCCAGTGGGAACGCGACAGTACGCTCGACATCTGAGTGGCTGGACGCCTCTGGCGCATAACCCCGAAAATCGGAATCGATTTTCGGAAAGGATTATGCGCAGATTCAAAGTGATAGAGCGTCCTTGGCGCGTCTGAAAAGACGCGGCGCTCTATTGACACGCTGACGCGCCGGGGCGAACAGGCTCCGACGTGATCGGACCTTCTGCACTTGATATGGCGAAGAAAGTGACAGCATGAAGAACTTCGTACTCACCGTATCCTGCAAATCGACGCGCGGCATCGTCGCGGCGATTTCGAGCTATCTGGCCGACAAGGGCTGCAACATCATCGACAGCTCGCAGTTCGACGATCTCGATACCGGCAAGTTCTTCATGCGCGTCAGCTTCATTTCGGAAGAGGGTCTTTCGGGCGCCGATATCGACACCGGTTTTGCAGCCGTCGCCGCTCCTTTCGAAATGGATTACGATTTTCACGACAGCGAGAAGCGCATGAAGGTGCTGCTGATGGTGTCGCGCTTCGGCCATTGCCTCAACGACCTGCTTTACCGCTGGAAGATCGGCGCGCTGCCGATCGATATCGTCGGCGTCGTCTCCAACCATTTCGACTACCAGAAGGTCGTGGTCAACCACGACATTCCCTTCCACCATATTCCGGTCACCAAGGCCAACAAGGCGCAGGCCGAGGCCCATATCATGGAAGTGGCCGAGCAGACCGGCACCGAGCTGATCGTACTCGCCCGCTACATGCAGATCCTGTCGGACGAGATGTGCCAGAAAATGTCCGGCCGGATCATCAACATCCACCATTCCTTCCTGCCGAGTTTCAAGGGCGCCAACCCTTACAAACAGGCCTACGGCCGCGGCGTGAAGCTGATCGGGGCGACTGCGCATTACGTCACCGCCGATCTCGACGAAGGCCCGATCATCGAGCAGGACACGGCGCGCATCACCCATGCGCAGTCGCCCGACGACTATGTCTCGATCGGCCGCGACGTCGAAAGCCAGGTGCTGGCGCGTGCCATCCATGCCCATATCCATCACCGCACCTTCATCAACGGCAATCGCACCGTGGTCTTCCCGGCGAGCCCCGGCAGCTACGCCTCCGAACGCATGGGTTAGAGACGGGGTTGGGGGACGGCAAAAGCGTCGCCGCATGCGTTGCTCAGATGGTCAAGGTTGCAGCAAGCACCGTCAAAAGTTTGGGAAATGCATGTCGGGCGGGGTTGCCACGGCGCGAAAGACTTATATAGTCAGGAAATAAATATTCCGTAGAGGAAACAAAAGGGAACGGACAATGGCTTTATCATGGCGTTTCTCCGTCTTGGCGGATCGGCATCGCGCTCTGGGATCGAAGCTCGAGGACTGGAGCGGCATGGGCACCGCCTGGACCTACGACAAGGACATGTCTGAAGAGCATGTCGCCGTCCGCACCAAGGCCGGCATCATGGATGTCTCAGGCCTGAAGAAGGTGCACCTGGTCGGCCCGCACGCCATCGCCGTGCTCGACTCCATCACCACCCGCGACCTGACGAAGATCTACCCCGGTCGGTCGGTCTACGCGACCATGCTGAACGACCGCGGCCATTTCACCGACGACTGCATCGTCTATCGCACCGGCCCGAATTCCTGGATGCTCGTGCATGGCTCCGGCTCCGGCCACGAGGAACTCGTCAAGCAGGCTGCGGGCCGCAATTGCGCCGTGCTCTTCGACGACGACCTGCACGACCTGTCGCTGCAGGGTCCGATCGCGGTCGACTATCTCGCCAAATATGTGCCTGGCATCCGCGACCTCAAATATTTCCACCACATGCAGACAACGCTGTTCGGCGCACCGGTGATGATCTCGCGTACCGGCTATACCGGCGAACGCGGCTACGAGATCTTCGTGCGCGGCCAGGACGCCGTCATGGTCTGGGACCGGATCGTCGAGGAAGGCAAGGAGATGGGCATCATCCCCTGCTGCTTCTCCGTTCTCGACATGCTGCGGGTCGAAAGCTACCTGCTCTTCTACCCCTACGACAATTCGCAGATGTATCCCTTCGCCGATCAGCCGCCCGGCGACAGCCTCTGGGAACTCGGCCTCGACTTCACCGTCAGCCCCGGCAAGACGGGCTTCCGCGGCGCCGAGGAACATGCTCGCCTCAAGGGCAAGGAACGCTTCAAGATCTTCGGCATGCTGATCGATGCCGACGGACCGGCCGATCTCGGCGACGAAGTCTTTGCCGACGGCAAAAAGGTCGGCGTCATTACCTGCCCGAGCTATTCGTCGCTGACGCAGAAATCCATGGCGATTGCCCGTCTGGACGTTGACAAGGCGGTGCATGGGACGAAACTCGAAGTCCGCGGCAAGACCGTGAAGGCAGGCGCCACCGCCCACACGCTTCCTTTCGACGATCCGGAGAAGAAGAAGAGGACCGCTGTAGGTTAAGGAGCACGCGAATGCTCGTTGCAGGCATCAAAAGCCGACCAGTCTATACGGGCCTGACCATCCAGCCGCGCGCCCGGCGGCACATTTTCGCGCTCGAAGGGGAGGGCGCCAAGGCTCTCCTCGATCAGCAGCCGGCGCTCGACGAAACGGCGCTTTCCCGCAGCGAAATCCTCTATGTCGCCCGCGGCTCGCAGGGTACCGGCCTGGACGAGGCGTTGCGCCGCCTCGGCGCCGACATGTTCTTCACGGCCCCGACCATCGCAACGCTGCTCTTCCGATTGAAAGGTTCGCTCGCCACCGCCCATATGGGCACGCGGCTTTATCTATCGGGCACGGAAGGCTTCATCGGCCAGGCAATGCTCGTGGCGCTCGATTACGGCATGGACCATGCCTCCGTCATCACCGAGCATCGCGGCTCGCTGGCCCGGCGTGTGCAATGCGTCCATTGCAAGGGCATCACCGACGACGTCACCACCAGTCCCTTTGCCTGCAGCCATTGCGGGCTGACGCTTTTGGTGCGCGACCATTATTCGCGCCGGCTCGCCGCCTTCCAGGGCGTCAATATCGATGCGGAAGAACCGGGCAGCGCGCCTGATCCGGAGGAGTTGTTCCTTTGAGCGGTGGCACTGAAATTCCTGTCCGCGTGACGCGGATCACGCCGATCGCCGAGCGCGTCAAGCGCTTCCGTTTCGAGCGCCTTGACGGCAAGCCGATGCCTTATTTCTCCGGCGGCGCCCACGTCATCGTTTTGATGAACGATGGCGGCCATATGCGCCGCAACGCTTATTCGCTGATGTCGCCGCCGCATGATTGCGCAGCCTATGAGATCAGCGTGCTGCACGTCGAGGATTCACGCGGCGGCTCCACCTTCATGCATGAGAAGCTCAGCGAAGGCGACGAGCTGAAGGTCAGCTATCCCGTCAACCTCTTCCAGCCGGACTGGCGCGGGCGCAAGCACCTTCTGATCGCCGGCGGCATCGGCATTACCCCCTTCATCGCGATGATGGAGCAGTTTTCCCGCGAGGGCGCCAATTTCGAGCTGCATTATGCCATCCGCACGCGCGACCGCGGTGCCTATTGGCAGCAACTCGTCGAGCGCTATGGCGGACATCGTATCAAGATCTATTGCGACGCCGAAGGCGGCGCCATCCCCCTGACGCGCCTGCTCGACACCCAGCCGCTCGGCACGCATCTTTATGTCTGCGGCCCATCCGGCATGATCGACGGCGTGCTGAAGGCGGGACTGGACGCCGGCTGGCCGGAGCAGAACCTGCATTCGGAACGGTTCCTGTCGTCGCTGCCCGGCAAGCCCTTCGCGATCGAGCTCCTGCGGTCCGGCAAGACCGTGAAGGTCGGCCATCACGAAAGCATGCTGGAGGCCATCGAGGCGGCGGGCGTCGATGCGCCCTTCCTCTGTCGCGGCGGCGCCTGCGGTCAATGCGAGACAGGGGTCGTCACTTGCGACGGCAAGCTGCTGCACCATGACGTCTATTTGACGAGCGAAGAAAAGGCATCCGGCCGCAAGGTGATGATCTGCGTTTCCCGCTTCGAGGGAAACACGCTGCATCTTGATCTCTAGCGGCATCGGAAGCGGAACAAGGAGACCGGACATGGCAATCGTCTTCAAGCAGGAAACCTTCCGGAACGATTTCAGCTATCGGAACAGTCCCGAGAACATCCGGCGTTTCCCGTTTCCCTTCGACCGCGACGAATACATGTATTCGGTCAATATGGAGCCGCATGTGCACGGCCGGGCGGGAACCGTCTACGAAAGCCTGATCGACGTCGACGAGCATTACGTCGCCGAGATGCACGACCGGGCGCTGGTCCTGAAGGAAGATCCGCTACGCTATCAGGCTCTGCCGCACATGATGAGCGCCCAGTGGGACACGCTCGAACTTTTGATGGAAGAGCAGGCGGCAGGGTACCCCGATCATTTCACGCTGATCCGCAACGGCGACCAATGGCGCTGGATCAACCGCCCGCTCGGCATCGACGACAGCTTCACCTTCGGCGACGCCTCGACGCTGCCCTATGAGCCCTTCGAATATATCACCCGCCAGGCCCAGGGCGATTTCTGCATCGTCGACCAGCGCGACAGCAATCTCTGGATGGATGCCGGCATGGTGACGACTCAGGCCGACTGGTCGCTCGATTTCGATATCGGCATGAACTTCATGGAATGGCATGGACCGGTGCCGCTCGCCCACCAGATCGGCGTCTTCGACAGGGCGCTGAAATTCCTCCTGAACCTGCAGCAGGGCAAGCCGACACGACGCTTCAACTGGACGATGACGATCAATCCGCGGCTCGACACCAGCCCGGAGAATTATCACAAGTGGGGTCCTGACCGGACCACGGTGAGGCCGGAGAATGTCGGCGAGAAGGTGCATCTGCGCGTCGAATTGCAGAGCCTCTGGCGCCTGCCGCGCTCGAACGCCATCCTCTTCGTCATCCGCTGCTACCTGATGAACATGGAAGAGCTCGTCACCGTGCCGAAATGGGCGCGCCGCTTTCCGCGCGTACTGAAGACGCTGCCGCCCGAGCTCATCGACTACAAGGGCCTCACCCGCTTCCGCGAGACGACGATCGACTGGCTTTCCAAATACGACGACGGGGCGCCGACCAGCCCCGGCATCTATCCGGACTGAGGCGCAGCGAATGTGCCAGGCAATGACATATAATCAAGAGGGGAATGCTTCATGACAAGAGTAGCCGTCATCGGTGCCGGTCCTTCCGGGCTGGCGCAGCTGCGCGCCTTTCAATCGGCCGCCCAGAAGGGCGCCGAAATCCCGGAGATCGTCTGCTTCGAAAAGCAGTCGGATTGGGGGGGCCTCTGGAACTATACCTGGCGCACCGGCCTCGACGAATATGGCGAGCCGGTCCATGGCAGCATGTATCGCTACCTCTGGTCGAACGGCCCGAAGGAATGCCTCGAATTCGCCGATTATTCCTTCGAGGAGCATTTCGGCAAGCCGATCGCCTCCTATCCGCCGCGCGCCGTGCTCTGGGATTACATCAAGGGCCGCGTCGAGAAGGCGAACGTCCGCCACTGGGTACGTTTCAGCACGCCGGTGCGCATGGTTCGCTTCGACGATCAGACGAAGAAATTCACGGTGACGGCGCATAACCGCATCGAGGACCGGATGTATGACGAGGAATTCGACTATGTCGTCGTAGCATCAGGTCATTTCTCGACGCCGAACGTGCCCTATTTCGAGGGCGTGAAGACCTTCAACGGCCGCGTGCTGCATGCCCATGATTTCCGCGACGCGCTGGAGTTCAAGGGCAAGGATATTCTGCTCGTCGGCCGCAGCTATTCGGCCGAGGACATCGGCTCGCAATGCTGGAAATACGGTGCGAAATCGGTGACGACGAGCTACCGCTCGAAGCCGATGGGCTTCAAGTGGCCTGATAATTTCGAGGAGCGGCCGCTGCTGACGAAGCTCGAAAACCGCACGGCGCACTTCCTCGACGGCTCGACCAAGGAGGTCGATGCCGTGATCCTCTGCACCGGATACCAGCACCATTTCCCCTTCCTGCCTGACGATCTCAGGCTGAAGACCGCCAACCGCCTCTGGGCCGACAGCCTCTACAAGGGCGTGATCTTCGACAAGAACCCGCAGCTTTTCTATATCGGCATGCAGGACCAGTTCTACACCTTCAACATGTTCGACGTGCAGGCCTGGTGGGCGCGCGACGTCATGATGGGCCGCATTACCCTGCCGCCGGAAGAGGAGCTGAAAGCCAATTTCGACATGTGGCGCGCCCGCGAGGAAACGCTCGAGGATGCCGAGCAGATGATCTGGTATCAGGGCGACTATGTGAAGGAACTGCTTGCCGAAACCGACTATCCCTCCTTCGACATCGAGGGCACCAACCAGACCTTCATGGAGTGGGAACATCACAAGGCCCACAACATCATGGGCTTTCGCGATCATGCCTACCGGTCGCTGATAACCGGCAACATGTCGCCGACGCATCACACGCCCTGGGTCGAGGCGCTCGATGATTCCATGGAGGAATATCTGCGCAACTGATGAGGCGGACCTGTATTGCCGGAGGAGGGTGTTCGTGCTCTCTTCCGGCATTGTGACGTGCGCCTTTTTAAATGAGACGACATAAATCCATCTGCAACTCTTCTCTTCGGATGTGGCCTTCATGGATTTTCAAACGAGCATTCTCGGGCGCATGAGCGGGTTTCTCTATCGCTGCCGCGCCGACGAAAACTATACGATGCTGGAGATGACCAACGGCATCGAGCGCATCTTCGGTTATCCGGCCGACGAGATCATCGGCAACCGCACGCGGACCTTCACCTCGATCATGTACGAGGAAGACGTGCCGCTGATGGACGAGATCGTCGGACGGGCGCTGGAGAGGCGCACAGACTGGACGATGGAATACCGCATCCGTCACGCCATGGGCCATCTCATCTGGGTCACCGAGACGGGCGGCGGCATCTGGGACGAGAAGGGCGAGCTTCTCTATCTCGAAGGCAGCATCATCAACATCGAATCGCTCTACCAGCGAATCGATGACCAGACCGCCGACATGCGCGTCACCGCTTCGAAGACCAATGAGATCCTGCAATCGCTGCGCTACCTGAAGCTGCTCGCCGTCAATGCCGGCATCGAGGCCGCCCGCGCCGGCACGGCCGGATCGGGCTTTGCCGTGCTGGCCGCCGAGATGCGCACGCTCGCCAACTCCTCGGAAGAGGCCGCACGCGCCATTTCCAACGCACAACGCAAGGCGGAAGGCTGAGCGTTACCCAAGCAGCGGCAGATTTGCGGCTCACGTTTGAAGCCGCATTATTAACCGTTCGGTGCTTCCAGAGATTGCACCGCTTTTCCAATGACTTGCGGTAATCCTGTGCTTGAAGAATCTGCTGTGATTGTGGGTAATGTTAAGGCCGCGTTAACTTTTTGTTAACCATAGCAGCGGTAGACATGGTCAACGATTTCTTCACATAGATGACCAAAGTGCTAACAGACGCTCGCTCTATCCGCATCAAGGGCCGCTCTTTCCTCGCGGTCATGCTGTCCCCGGATCTTCCGATCGATGATTGGTTGATCCGGCTGGACGATCTGGCCGCGCGTTCGGCCGGCTTCTTCCTCGGACGGCCTGTCGTGCTCGACCTGACGGACCTGCAAATCGACCGGCCGCAGCTGAAGGACCTGATTGCCGAACTTGCCAAGCGCAATGTCAGCATCATGGGCATCGAGGGCGCGCGGCCTTCGATTCTCGGATCCGGCATGCCGCCCGCACTCAAAGGCGGTCGGTCGGTTTCCGATATCGAGGTTCAGTCAAAGGAGCCTGTCGATCCGCCCGGCAAACCGGCAGTGGCAGAGGCTCGTCCGGCAACGCAATCGATCGTCATCAGGGAGCCTGTGCGCTCGGGGCAATCGGTGATCTTTCCGGAAGGCGACGTCACCGTCATCGGTTCGGTCGCCTCGGGTGCCGAGGTCATCGCCGGCGGGTCCGTCCATATCTATGGCACCTTGCGTGGCCGAGCCATGGCAGGGTCCATCGGAAACGCATCGGCGCGGATCTTCTGCCGCAAGCTCGAGGCCGAGCTGGTTGCAATCGACGGCATCTACAAAATGGCGGAAGACATGGCCCCCAATCTTCGCGGACAGGCTGTTCAGCTCTGGCTCGAAGACGACGCGATCATGGCAGAGAAACTGATCTGACGGCAGCGCCGCGCGTCTCTTCGAGAGCCGCAAAGGACGCTCTAACACTTTGAATTACTGGGGCCACGGCAAAGGAGAGACAGAGATGGGGAAAGTGATCGTCGTCACGTCAGGCAAGGGCGGGGTTGGCAAAACGACCTCGACCGCCGCATTGGGAGCGGCGCTGGCGCAACGCAATGAAAAAGTCGTCGTCGTCGATTTCGACGTGGGCTTACGCAATCTCGACCTCGTCATGGGCGCCGAGCGCAGGGTCGTCTACGACCTGATCAATGTCATCCAGGGCGACGCCAAGCTTACCCAGGCGCTGATCCGCGACAAGCGGCTGGAGACGCTGTTCCTGCTGCCGGCCTCGCAGACGCGCGATAAGGACAATCTGACGGCCGAGGGCGTCGAGCGCGTCATCAACGACCTGAAGCGCTATTTCGACTGGATCATCTGCGACAGCCCCGCCGGGATCGAGCGCGGCGCAACGCTTGCCATGCGTCACGCCGATGTTGCCGTGGTCGTCACCAATCCCGAGGTCTCGTCGGTGCGCGATTCCGATCGCATCATCGGCCTGCTGGATGCCAAGACCGCCAAGGCCGAACGCGGCGAGCGGATGGAAAAGCACCTGCTGCTCACCCGCTACGACGCCAACCGCGCCGAACGCGGCGACATGCTCAAGGTCGACGACGTCCTGGAAATCCTGTCCATCCCGCTCCTCGGCATCATACCCGAAAGCATGGATGTTCTGCGGGCATCCAACATCGGTGCGCCGGTGACGCTGGCAGATAGTCGCAGCGCGGCTGCTATGGCCTATTTCGATGCCGCTCGCCGGCTCGCCGGTGAGACGGTGCCGATCGCGATCCCAGAGGAAAAGAGGAATATTTTCGGCAAGATCTTCGGACGGAGGGCGGCATGAATATTTTCCGTCTTTTCAACAAGCAGAGAACAGCACCGGCCGCCCGCGAACGGCTGCAGGTCCTTCTCGCCCATGAACGTTCCTCGGCGGGGTCGGACCTGGTCTCCCTGCTGCGCGAGGAAATCCTTGCGGTGATCGCAAAGCACGTGCAGCTCGACCACGACAAGGTGCAGGTGACGATCGATCGCAACGAGTACGTCTCGACGCTCGAGATCGACGTCGAAATCCCGCTGAATGCAGCCGTGCAGGCCGCTTGATAGACAGCGCGCTGCCTGTTGCGACAACAGGCAGCGTTGACAGTCAGGACTTTCTGGCTTTGCGATTGGCGTAACGCAGGTCGCGTTCGGCCTTTCGAGCGGCTTCGTCCGCAATCACACGAGCGATCCGGTCTTTGTCAGCCGCTTCGCGCGCATCGACTTCAGCGCGTGCCGCCGCCTCGGCGGCAGCCTGACGTTCTGCTTCCGCGGCCTGAGCCCGCTCCAGCTCCTCGAGCTTGACACGTTCTCGCGCAGCGCGACGCTCTTCCCTGGCCGCGGCAATGGCTTGACGCTCCGCCTGCTTTGCCAGCCTTGTGGGTTCGGCTGTATCCATGGCGTTACGATACGCATTGAGGAGAGCGGCCTTGGCTTCGGCAGCTGCGCTGCGGCGATCGGAAAGCTCGTTGTTTCTGGCGTTTTTCAAATCTGTTTCCTGACTGTTTAATTTCGACCTACGGCGCCGCGCGTCTTCTAGACGCGCAAAGGACACTGCAATATTTTGAACTGCTGCGTAATTTATCCTGAAATCGAAGCCGATTTAAGGAATTATGCAGCAGGGTCAGATTTTCTTTTTCCGCTTCGCGGCAGGCGCAGTCGTCGCTGTCAAACGATCCTGCAATTCCTTGGCCTCACGGGCCTCGCGTAACCGCAAGGTTTTTTCCTCGCGGGCCCGCACTGTCGAGTCGATCTCTTCGACCGCGCGGCTTCGCTCCAAGAACTGCGATTGCACGTTTCCGAAGGCAATCTCCGCCTGCTTGCGTGATTTGCTGTGTGTCTCTGTCATATTCTTCCCGGATTTTATTACAGCGCCGCGCGTCTTTCAGACGCGCAAAGGATGCTGTAACGCTTTGAATTACTGCATAATTCCTTAAATCGATTCCGCGCTTAAGGAATTATGCAGCAGCCCGCTGGCCGACTCAGCAAAAAAGGCCAGGCAACGTGCCTGACCTCGATAGTATCATGCTTTCGACAGTGCCGGTACATCCGCGGTCAAAGGAAAGCAGATGTCAGTTCAGGCAGCTTGGAGATTGCAAGCGGACATTTTACCCGACTTGTTATCGCGCTCAAGCTCGTAGCCGATCTTCTGGCCTTCGACGATTTCGCGCATTCCGGCGCGTTCGACGGCAGAGATGTGGACGAAGGCGTCAGCGCCGCCGTCGTCAGGCTGAATGAAGCCGAAGCCCTTGGTGGAATTGAACCATTTAACTGTGCCAGTGGTCATAACAAACCCTTTCATAGCAATTGAACGACCGCACGTGCGGAAGCACGACGGATGATGGTCTCGATTTTGAAGAGGGAAGTTCGTCCAGGGCACGTTGCCAGCGTGCGATAACAAAAGTCAAACAAGCAATATCGACTACCGAGATATAGTCATTCAACCCAAATTTGTCAACTTTTAGTTTTTCAGGGCCGCGCACTCAATATAAAGTTGTATCTCGGTCGTCTTGCATGCGGCCGCTAAAACGTGCGGCTTCATCAACACCGCAAGAAGCCGATCGCTGGCTCCGACCTCAAAAGCAGGCATTACGAGCGCGGTCGCGTCTTCTGCGGGTCGTAATGCGAAAGCGGCACGATCGTCGCCGGCAGGCGCTTCTGGTGGCCGTCGAGCTTGCCGATCTCGACCTCGGTGCCGGGGCTTGCATGCATCACGTCGATGCGGGCGAGGGCGATCGTCTTGCCGAGGATCGGCGAGCGCGTGGCACTGGTGATAACGCCGACCTCGGCGCGACCGATATGGATGCAATCGCCATGGCCGACGGCCTCATTGGCCTTGATGTCGAGGCCGACGAGCAAATGGCGCGGATGCTCCTTGCGCCGGATCAGCGCCTCGCGGCCGATGAAATCGTCCTGCTTGGATTTCAGAGGCACCGTGAAACCGATCCCGGCCTCGAACGGGTCCGTCTGGTCGGTGAATTCGTGATGGGCGAAGATCAGGCCCGCCTCGATGCGGACCATGTCGAGCGCCTCCAGCCCCATCGGCTTCAAGCCGTGCGGCTGCCCTGCCTCCCAGACGGCGTCGAACACGGTCAGCGCATCCTTCGGATGACAGAAGATCTCGTAGCCGAGTTCGCCGGTATAACCGGTGCGTGAAACGACGATTGGAACACCCTCGAAGCCGCCGATGCGGCCGACGGCGAAGCGGAACCATTCGAGCTCGCCGATCGTCGGCTGGCGCGGCGCCGTCCAGATGATCTCCTTGAGGATATCGCGGCTCTTCGGACCCTGTAGGGCGATATTGTGCATCTGATCGGTCGAGGAGCGGACCCAGGCCTTGAAGCCCTTCTTCTCGGCCTGCTGGCGCAGCCAGATGCCGCTGAAATCATCGCCGCCAATCCAGCGGAAGTTCTTGTCGCCGAGCCGGAAGAGCGTCCCATCATCGATCATGCCGCCGTTTTCGTAGCACATGGCGGAATAGACGACCTGGCCGGTCGACAGTTTGCGCACGTCGCGCGTCAGGCAATATTGCAGCAGCTCCTCGGCATCCGGCCCCGTCACCTCGAATTTCCGCAAGGGCGAGAGGTCGATGACGGCGGCGCGCTCGCGGCAGGCCCAGTATTCCTCGACCGGCCCTTCGCTGGAAAAGCGGTTCGGCAGCCAGTAGCCGCGATATTCGGTGTAGTCCCGCGTCAACGCGGAGAGGCGGGGATGGAAGGCGGTTTCGCGCGTCAGTTCGGCGTCGGCATCTGGGGTCATGCGATAGGCTACCGCTCGTGAGAATTTCTCTTTTCCGGAAAAGGTGCGGACGTGGATATCCGTCGGATCCCAGCCGTTCGCTGCGTCGATATCGTCAGGGCAGGACGAGGAGACGCAGACGAGGTCGGTCAGCGCCCGCATCAGCACGTAATCACCAGGGCGCGACCAGGGCTCGTCGAGATAGAGCTGGTTGTTGTGGTCGATATTGGTGTTGTAGAAATAGTTCAGCGCTTCCCAGCCCTTGCGGCCGGCAATGCCGTAAGGCGCCAGAACCGCGTTGAAATTATCCGTGCAGTTGACGTGGCCGGGATAACCCATGTCGTCGTAATAGCGCGAGTTGCAGGCGGTCGCGAAAGCGTCATGACGGCCGACCGTATCCTGAACGATCTCGACCAGCGGCTCGAAGTCGCGGTCGAAGGCCTTGGAGGGCAGGCCCGGCATCGGATAGCTGCGGCCGAGCAGCGTACGGGTGACGGTGGAATCAAGCGCGAGGTCGAGACCCTTGTCCACCTTGCGGGCGGCAAAAGCCTGGAAATCCGTGCACTGGCGTCCATAGACGTCGATGATCTGGATGAATTCGCCGGCGCGCACGAAATAGGCTGCGGCGGTCGCCGCCCGAATGCGGATATCCTCGACGGGATCGGCGGCCGGTTCCGGCAGGGCGGAGGCATAATCGCGGATCAGCAGGCTGCGCTTGATCCTGATTTCGATTGGAGTCGCCGTATCCTGCGTCTCCGGCGACATGGCGCTAGCGGGTGCTGCAACCATCAGCAGGCCCTTCAGGGAAATCGTGAATTCCGCCCGGCTGCCCGGCGTCGATCCGGCCCCGAAGATGCTGCGCGCGCCGACCTTTGCCAAATCGGCGCCGCGACGCTGAAGTGCTGTACGCGTGCGGGCAGCACTCTCATCCTCTGCCTGAAGAATGGCCTTCAAACCCTCGGCTGAATTGCTGAATGCCGCTCCGAGACCGGCCGCCAGGAAGCGCCCTTTCTCATCGAGGAAAGAGATCTCGCAGACCTGTCCGCCCTCGCTGTCGATAACGCTGACGCGGTCGCCCGGCTCGACGCGCATAACGACCGATCCGCCGCCCTTTGCCCTGTAGCGCTCGGTTCCCTCCGGCAGTGTGGGAATGCCGGGATAGTGCACGAGGCTCGGAGCGGCCGGCCGCAGGCCCGTCATAGCAGGGTGAAGTTCTCGCATGCTGCCCTCGTGGGAGGATCGGGCGTCCTCGGACACCCACCCATACAGGTTACAAAATGCGCCACGAAAGTAAAGTCGAGTTGACTAAAAAGAAAAAATCTTCACTATGCATCAAGAGTTGAGACTCGGGGAATCCGTCGGGAACGCGGATCGCAAAAATCATCCGGGCGGGCTTGAGACTGTCAGGGAGACACGTTCAGGGAGACGTACAAAGATACGTCCGGAACAAATAGAATGGGGAATTTCACCGATGACAGACGTTGTGGAGGCCGGGATTGCATCCGGCACCGAAGGTAAGCTTGTACGCGCGCTCGACTGGAAGGGCGCATTCTGGGTGGCTGCGGGCGTGCCGCCGCTCGTTCTTTTCTCCATTGGCGGCATCGCAGGCACGACGGGCAAGCTCGCCTTCGTCGTCTGGATCATCTCGATGGTGATGGGTTTCCTGCAATCCTTCACCTATGCCGAGATCGCCGGCATGTTCGCCAACAAATCCGGCGGCGCTTCGGTCTATGGCGCCACCGCCTGGCTGCGCTATTCGAAATTCATCGCGCCGCTGTCCGTCTGGTGCAACTGGTTTGCCTGGTCGCCGGTGCTGTCGCTCGGCTGCGCTATCGCCGCCGGTTACATCCTCAACGCATTCTACCCGATTCCGGCGGCGGATTCGCAAATGGTCCTCGACTGGATCTCAGCGCATGCCGCTTCCATCACGGCCGACAGCCCCCGCGTCGCCGAATATATCGCAGCCCATGCCGGCACCACGCCGGATGACGCCGTCAAGGCATTGCTCGGCACCGACGGTATCGCCGCCCTGACGCCGGCGATCCGCAGCTGGTCGCTCTTCAGCTTCAGCATTCCCTTCCTTGCCACCGCCAATATCAACGCCACCTTCTTCATCGGCGGCATCCTGATGCTGATCATCTTCGCGATCCAGCATCGCGGCATTTCGGAAACGGCAAGCGTGCAGAAGTGGCTGGCAATCATCGTCCTGGTGCCGCTGCTCATCATCGGCCTCTATCCGATCGTCAGCGGCCAGATCCTTGCCACCAACGTCACCGGTCTCGTGCCGCCGACAGCCGCCTATGCCGCTGTCGACGGCACCTGGAGCAACGGCGGCTGGACGCTCTTCCTCGGCGGCCTCTATATCGCGGCCTGGTCGACCTACGGCTTCGAGACGGCCGTCTGCTACACCCGCGAACTCAAGAACCCGAAGACCGACACCTTCAAGGCGATCTTCTATTCCGGCCTTGCCTGCTGCCTGTTCTTCTTCCTCGTGCCCTTCGCCTTCCAGGGCGTTCTCGGCCATGCAGGCATGCTGGCCCCCGGCATCGTCGATGGCACCGGTGTTGCCGAAGCGCTCGGCGGCCTGATCGGCGCCGGCCGCGTCGTCACCCAGTTGCTCGTCGTACTGATGATCATGGCACTCTTCCTCGCCATCATGACGGCGATGGCCGGCTCTTCGCGCACGCTCTACCAGGGCTCGAAGGACGGCTGGCTGCCGAAATATCTCGACCACGTCAACGAACACGGCGCGCCGACGCGGGCGATGTGGACGGATTTCGCCTTCAATCTCTTCCTGCTGGCGATCGCCTCGGATGTCGGCGGCTACTTCTTCGTGCTCGCCGTTTCGAATGTCGGCTACATCATCTTCAACTTCCTCAACCTCAATTCCGGCTGGATCCACCGGATGGATTCCGGCCATATCGAACGCCCCTGGAAGGCGCCGACCTGGCTGATCGGCCTCAATACCGTGCTGGCCTTCGTCAACGCGCTCTTCCTCGGCGCTGGCGCCAAGGTCTGGGGTTATTCCAATGCGCTCTGGGTCGGTTTCATCTTCGCCGCCCTGATCCTGCCGGTCTTCGCCTATCGCCACTATGTGCGCGACGGCGGCAAATTCCCGGCCGGCGCGATGGAGGATCTCGGTCTCGTCGGCCAGGATCTCGGCGTCAAGAAAGCCGGCATCCTGCCCTATCTCGCACTCGCCGCGGGCCTCGCGATCGTCCTGATCGCCAACGTGATCTTCCAGCTTCCGGCCTAAAATCGCCTCCCAAGCAGAAAGGCCGAAAAGCCGCCATGGAAACATGGCGGCTTTTTTCATTGGTGGTTGAAGACCGGGCGAGACGGCTCATCCGGTTATAGACGGAAGCTCAGCGGCCGCCCTCGATCTTGCGGTGGCGCTGGTTGATGCCGCCCTTGCCATAGGGATAGTCGAGTGGCTGAGGGGCGCTCACATCGTTCAGTCTCGCCATCTCGTCGTCGGAAAGCTTGAGCTTCATGGCGCCGAGATTGTCGGCGAGCTGCTCCGGCGTACGGGCGCCGAGGATGACTGACGTGATCGCCGGCCGCGCCGCCGTCCAGGCGAGCGCCACCTGCGCCATGCTGACGCCATGCGCCTTGGCGATCTCCTCGACGACGCCGATGATCGCCCAGGTTCGTTCCAGCGCATTACGCGGCGCATAGGATTCACCGCCGCGATTGGGGTTTTCACCGAGGCGGGTGGCGCCCGTCGGCATCTCGTCGCGCTTGTATTTGCCGGTCAGCCAGCCGCCGCCGAGCGGCGACCACGGCAGCAGGCCCATGCCGGCATCCTGGCAGGCCGCGACAATCTCGAGCTCGATGTCGCGCACCAGCAGGTTATATTGCGGCTGCAGCGTCACGGGCCGCGTATAACCCCGCGCCTTGGCGATCTCCGAGGCCTTGGCGATGTGCCAGCCGACATAATTGGAGAAGCCGTAATAGCCGATCTTGCCGGAGGAAACCGCATCGTCGAGGAAGCGCAGCGTTTCCTCGATCGGCGTCAGCGCGTCCCAGGCATGCATCTGGTAGAGGTCAATCTGTTCGAGGCCGAGGCGGCGGAGCGAATCGTCGAGCGCCTGGCCGAGATGCCGGCGCGACAGGCCGATATCGTTAGGTCCGTTGCCCATCGGAAAGCGCCCCTTGGTGGCGACGATCGCCTGGCGGGCCTCGGTCGGGCGCGCCTTCAGCCAGCGTCCGATGATCTCTTCCGACTTGCCGGCGCTGTAGACATCGGCGGTATCGATGAAATTGCCGCCCCAGGCGAAATAATCGTCGAGCAGCTTGTGCGAGGCGGCCTCGTCAGCCTCCGCGCCGAAGGTCATGGTGCCGAGGCAATAGGCGGTAACGACGGTCCCGCTGGGACCGAGCTTGCGATAGTCCATTTCTTCCTCCTCATGCGGATACCCGCAGCCGACACGCAAACGGTCGGGGTAGAAGCCGGGGCTCCTGCAATCAATGACAATATTGTGCTTGAGGCGGCCGCTTGCCGCCGGATGACGTATAGCGCCCCGGGCTGGGAGCACAGGGGGCTGGGGGGAGCATAACCAATCCCGCCCGCGCGACAAGTGAGAAAAAAATATTCCTGCCGTCGCGGCCGGCGAGGATCACGGATTTTGCGAAAACGAGCCGGCGATCAGATCGGCTGCGGCGACACCGGTCTCGTAGGCGCCGTGCGCCGTCGAATAACGCGCCATCGAACAGGCCTCGCCGGCAAAGAAGATCCGCTCGTCATGCGGCGCGGCGAGACGGCCGCGCAGATCGGAGGCGCCGGGTTCGGCATAGGAATAGGAGCCGCCGATATGGGGCGCTGCAGCCCAGGCCGACATTGCCGCCACCGACAATTCCTTGCGGATATCCGCGCCGAAATGTGCGGCCAGTTCATCCGCAGCGAAGGAGAAGGCAGCCTCTCTGCCTTGCCCCTCCAGATCATGCGCGAGGTCACCGGCGAAATAGGCCTCGACGACGGGCGCGTCGAACGGCCGGAGCTGATAGGTGCCGGTCGCGCCGCGACTGGCAGAGCCGAGCATATGGGTGTCCGCCGGCAGCGCCTCCTGATTTGCGAGCCTCAAGAAGAGCTTGTCGGCGAGCCCGAGCGGCAAACGGGCCGCCGCCTCGATCTTCTCCGGCAAGGGCGGGTCGAAGGCGATCTTGCCGGCGGCAAGCACATTCGTCGACACGGTCACCAGCACCGCACGGGCGTTGAGCCCACCCTGGTTCGTCTCGATGCCGATACGGCCGGCGTGACGATGGTCGATGCGCGTCACCTCGGTGCCGAGCTTTGCCCGAACCGGCTTGCCGTAAAGCGAGACCAGCGTTCCATAGCCCTCGCGCACCCGCCAGTCAGGGCCAGGGCCAGGATCATATCTGTTGTAATCGACGACCGACGACCGCTCCAGTTCGGCACCGGTGATATAGGTGCCGATCGCCCGGATCTGGCCGTTCCAGGGATTGCCGGGCTCGAGCATATCGGCCATGGCTGCGTCATTCCCCTCGTGGCTCTCGAGGCGCTCGAAATAGGCGCCGATCGCCTCCCTTGCGGCATGCGCCTCCGCGTCATCCCGCTGAAGCCGCCGTCCGCCATCGTTCCAGGGCGCCGGCGTGCGGTCGACCGTCAGTCCGACCTCGCCGGCGATCGCAGTCCAGGCGTTGGTCCGTGCGCCATGCAGCCAGCCGCAGCCGAGATCGAGCCCGATATCGGCGTCAGGCAGTCCGACCGTCCAGGCGCGCCCGCCGAGGCGGTCGCCGGCTTCAAGCAGGAGGATGGAAAGATGCGGGCGGATTGCCTGCAGCCGGCGGGCGGCGGCGATGCCGGCAGCACCAGCGCCGATGATGACGACATTCTCTTCGGCGCCCTTGCTGTTGTCACCCGGCATGTATTTTCCTTCGGTCGTGCGACGGTTACGTGGAAAGGGTCGTCTCAAGCAAGCCCCGCTTCGCTATTGTAGTTGCTCCAGCAGCCGCCGCAGTGCTGTCCGCAGATCGTCCATCTGCTGGTGGCTGGTCAAAGCCGCCCAGCTTTCATCGACGCGCCGGCCCGCCGCCATCGCAATCGGCCTGACCCCCTGGCCTTTTTCCGTCAGAAACACCAGCCGGCCGCGCCGATCGTTCGGATCGGGCCGGCGCTCGACATAACCCAAGCGCTCGAGTTCTTCCACGGCCTGCGTCATCGTCTGCTTGCGAACCCGGGCGAGCTTGGTCAGCTCGCTGACCTGAATGCCCTCGGGCCGCGCGAAGGTGAAAACGTTGGCATGCGGCGGGCGGATATCGCCATAGCCGGCCTCATCGAGTGCCGCGTCGACGGCCTGCGTCCAATGCTGATGGACCAGACGCAACAACAGGCCAAGGGAAGACGACGACATGAAACCCCGCGCAACAATATAGACAGTTACCTGTCTATATGATAAATGGACAGTCGCCTGCCTATATAACACAAAAGCGCGGAGCTCCATATGCCGACCATCGATATCCTCACCTCGTTCATCTCCTACGAGGAACTGGGGGAGGGCGACCCGATCGTCTTCCTTCACGGCAATCCCACCTCATCGCATCTCTGGCGGAACATCATGCCCGGTATCGGGCCCGGCCGCTGCCTGGCGCCCGATCTGATCGGCATGGGACGATCCGGCAAACCCGATATCGGCTATCGCTATGGCGATCACATCGCCTATCTCGACGCCTGGTTCGATGCGCTTGACCTCGACGACGTCGTGCTCGTCGGCCACGACTGGGGCGGCGCGCTGGCATTCGACTGGGCCTCGCGCCACGCCGAGCGGGTGCGCGGCATCGCCGTCATGGAAACCATCCTGCGGCCGATGAGCTGGGAGGATCTGCCAGGTGGAGGAAAGGCGCGTTATGAACTGTTGCGGGGTGCGGGAACCGGCGAGGCCAAGGTCCTTGAGGAAAATTTCTTCATCGAACAGGCCTTGCGCGCGACCACGCTGAAAGGGCTCAGCGATGTCGACTGGGATGTCTATCGCGCACCCTATCCGGACCGCGACAGCCGGCGCCCGCTGCTGGAATGGCCGCGCGCCATGCCGATCAACGGCGAGCCGGCCGATGTAGTCGCCAGGATCCAGAGCTATGACCGCTGGCTTTCTGCTAGTCCTCAGATTCCCAAGCTGCTGCTGACCTTCGACGGTCCCTCCGAAACGCTGTTGATCGGCAGCGAGATGATTTCGTGGTGCCGCGACAACATCGCCGGCCTCGAGATCAGGGGTTGCGGGCCGGCGCGCCACATTGCCCCCGAGGACCAGCCCGAGGCGATTGCCGCCGAAATCAAAAGCTGGATCGACAGGAGGGGTCTCAGAATAGCACAGCGGAAGGTCGCCTCTCAGGCATAAAAATCTGCGTCTGCGTCGCCGTGACTGCGACATGACAGACTGTTGCAATGTTGAGCCGGTTCATGGGTGGGATCAATCAGCCACTGTGAAGGTCCAATGCCACGTTTCGATCGACGACGCTTTCTTCTTGCCTGGCTTCGCGCGCCGCTGCGCATCGCTTCGATCACGCCATCAGGCCCCCGCCTTGCGGGCCTGATGACCAAGGAAATTTCTGCGCTAACCGGGCCGGTTCTCGAACTCGGCCCGGGCACCGGCGTTTTCACTACCGCCCTTTTGGAACGCGGCATTGCCGAGCGGGATCTGACGCTGATCGAATACGAACGGGATTTCGCCATGCTGCTGCAGGGCCGCTTTCCGGATTCCAGGGTTCTGCAGCTGGACGTGCGGGAGATGTGGAAGACGGCGCTTTCCGGAAGCTTCTTCGGCGGCGTCGTGAGCGGGCTTCCGCTTCTCGTCATGCGGCCGGACGATGTGCAGGCGCTGCTCGAGGGCTGCTTTTCCAACCTCAGACCGCATGGTGCCTTCTATCAATTCACCTACGGCCCAAAATGCCCGGTGCCCATCGAAATCCTCGACTCCCTCGGTCTCGTCTCAAAGAGGATCGGCTGGACCTTGCGCAATATCCCGCCGGCCGCCGTCTACCGCATCAGCCGCAGGTACCAGCCGATGGCCCTGATCGAGCAGCGCCGCGCATGATGATGGATAGGATCCTTTGCTACGAGGCGACGATCTTGCATTCGATGCGCTGCAGGCACCGCAGACTTGCTTGAGGGTGATATGGTTCCACCTATGGACCGACCGCTCCGGCCCCCGATAGGAATGTGAGATGCGCATATTACTGATCGAGGACGAACCTCAAATGGCCGTGGCGCTCCGGGGCGCCCTGACCCGGCACGACATGGTGATGGACCATGTTTCGACCCTATGCGACGCCGAGCTGGTGATCGGCGACGGCGCCTACGACGCCGTCCTCCTGGATCGGCAACTGCCCGACGGCGACGGCCTTGAACTCATTCCGAAGATCCGCAAAAAAGGGCTGACGCTGCCAATCATCGTCATCACCGCCAAGGGAGAGGTTCCAGACAGGATCACTGGCCTTGAGACCGGTGCCGACGATTACCTCGCCAAGCCGTTCGTCTTCGACGAACTTCTGGCGCGGCTGCGCGCCGTGATGCGCCGCTCCGAAACCTTGCGCCCGGCGCTGATCTCGATCGGCCGTCTTTCGTTCGATCCGACCTATTGCGACATCATCGTTTCCGGCTTGCGTCTGGAAATGCCGCGCCGGGAGGCGCTGGTGCTCGAATGCCTCATGCGCCGGGCTGGTCGCATGGTGCCGCGGCCGGCTTTGATGGAAGCGGTTTTCGGCTTCGACGACGAGATCCAGTCGAATGCGCTCGATTCCCATATATCGCGGCTGCGGCGCAAGCTGGCAGCGTCGCATGCGGGCGTAGTCATCAACGTTATCCGGGGCGTGGGTTATCTCCTGCGTGAAGCATCATGAGCAAACGATGCTCCTATTCGCTGCGCAAGCGCCTGCTCTGGCGGCTTCTTGCCGTACAGTCGGTCGTGCTCATCCTGGTGATGATCGTGCTGATTTCGGTGGGCAAGATAACCGATTACAGATCGACGGAGGGCACGATCGAGATCCTGCGCCAGGCCGTCTTCCGCCAGCCCACCGGAGAGTTGAGCCTGAGGGAAACGCAGGACCTGCGACAGCTGCGGAAAGATGCGCCCGATCTCTGGTACACCATTCGCGACATGCAGGGACATGTTTTGACAGAGGGCCGGATTCCGGAAGAATATGCCACCATCGGCAATACGCTCGATCATGTCGGCCAGGCAAGGTTCGGCTCGGATCTCGGCGACCACGACCGTCCGGCTGCCCGGATGATGTGGATAGCGATGGATTGGGGACAGGCGCAGTTTCTGACGGGCACCGACGGCCCGAACTCGCTCGCCTTCATCCTGTTCCGCGTTTCATTGATCCTTGTGAAAGTTGTTATCCCCATCGTCGCAGTAATGGCGTTGGGCGCGCTGATCGCAACGCCGCTCGTCGTGCGAAGGTCGCTGGTCGGGATCGACCAGGCCGCGCTCCAGGCCGATACGATCGATATCGACCAGCGCGGCGGTCGGCTCTCGGCAAAGGATATTCCCGAAGAGATCGCGCCACTGGTACGCGCCGTCAACCGTGCGCTCGGCCGTCTCGACGAGGGTTACGAGCGGCAGGAACGGTTTCTGACCGACGCCGCCCATGAGCTGCGCACGCCGATCGCCATTCTGAATACGAGAATTGGATCCCTGCCGCACAGTTCGATCAAGACCGACCTCTTGGAAGATGCCGCAAGGCTTGCCGTTCTCACCGAGCAGATGCTCGATCTTCAGCGGCTGAAACAGGGCAAGGTCCAGTTCAGCAAGGTCGATCTCGGCCAACTGGCGAGGAAGGTCATCATCGAGATGGCGCCGCTGGCCTTTGCCGCCGGTTATACGGTGCAGTTCGATGTCGATGGCGCCGGCGAGATTGAGGGCGATCCTCTGGCGCTGCAACGCGCCCTGATGAACATCCTGCAGAACGCGATCAACCACGGCGGCAGGAAAGGCATCATCGCACTGACCGCCGGCTGCAACTGGATCGAGGTCAGCGACGAGGGACCGGGTATTCCCGCCGATATGCGGGATCGGATATTCGAGCCGTTCTTCAAGCGCCATCACGACGGACGCGGCGCCGGTCTCGGCCTCAATCTCGTCCGCGACATCCTGCGCATGCACGGCGGCGAGGTGACGATCGACAACCGCAATCCCGGCGCGGTCTGCCGGCTGAGCTTCCCACCGGACAAAACGGCAGGCCTTCACACGCCGCCGCGCCTGGCGACTGCATAATTCAAAGTTCTAAAGCGCGTCGCGAACTTTCAGATTCGCTTGCCATGCTTTAGGTCTTTGGTTTTGCGCATGTCGTCATCGCAAAACCGCTGCACACTTTTGCGCGACATGCTTTAGAGCGTCCTTTGCGGCTCTCGAAAAGACGCGCGGCGTTGTCGTGCGATGGATTAAATCGCGTCTCCGTGACATATAGATTCGATGAGCGTGCACAGAGATTCGCAACTCGACATGTTTGCCAAGGCATCGCCCGCGATTGCCAAGGTGCGCGGTCCAGCGCGCCGGCTACCTTCCCAACCGACCGCCTACTCTGATGAAGACATGGCGCGGACGCTCGAAGAAAGCGGCAACTATCGTATCTTGAGAAAGCTGGCCGCCCGGCCGGTTGCGTCAGTCAGACGGCCGGAGTTTTCGCGGCTGGGCGTCATTCTCGATACGGAGACCACCGGTCTCAACCACCGCAGCGACGAGATCATCGAAATCGGCGCCGTCGCCTTCACGTTCAACGATGATGGGACGATCGGCGATATCGTCGGCATTTATGGCGGCCTGCAACAGCCGTCCCGACCGGTCCCGCCCGAGATCACCCGGCTGACGGGTATCACCGATGCGATGGTCGAAGGACAGCTCATCGATATCCAATCTCTGAGAGTGCTGATCGAACCTGCGGATCTGATCATTGCCCACAATGCCGGGTTCGACCGGCCGTTCTGCGAGGCCTTCTCGAAGATTTTCACCGGCAAGGCCTGGGCATGCTCGGTTTCGGAGATCGATTGGAGCGCCCGCGGCTTCGAGGGTACGAAGCTCGGTTATCTCGTCGGCCAGGCCGGGTATTTTCACGAAGGCCATCGCGCCGTGGACGACTGCCACGCGCTCCTGGAAATCCTCGATCGAGAGCAGCGCGACGGTGAAAGCCCGTTCACCGAGCTTTACCGGGCCAGCCAGCGCTCGCGCATCCGCATCTTTGCCGAACACAGCCCGTTCGAGATGAAGGATCATCTGAAGGCGAGGGGTTATCGCTGGTCGGACGGCAGCGACGGTCGCCTGAAGTCCTGGTGGATAGAAGTGGGCGAAGAGGATCTCGGCGACGAGCTTTCCTATTTGCGTTCGGAAATTTACCGGTGGAAAGAAGCGGAGCCGCCGATCGTGCGGCTGACGGCCTTCGATCGTTTCAAACTCTGACCGCGAAGCGGTTCGGATCCTGATCGGGAAGTCGCTACCCGATATGACGATCCATGCAATTGCTGCATAGGTGCAGTGATGCATTGGCGCTGCAATAATCAAGGGTCTCATACTATATACAACTCATCGAAGCGAACGAAGCGCCAAGGACTGGCAGCTGAGCTTCGAAAGCCCACGAAAGGGGATCATCATGAACGTAGCACGCTCTTTCAATAACTGGCGCAAGTATCGTCAGACGGTCGCTGAACTGGGTCGCATGTCCGCACGCGAACTGGACGACCTCGGCATCGGACGCAGCGAAATCCGCAACGTCGCCCGCGCGGCCATCGCCCGCTAACGGCAACTTGCACCAAGCATCTTCGAGACTATGCCAGCGCCTGCTTCCTCCCGAGCGGGCGCTTTGCTTTTGTGCGTCCGGCGGATGGAGCAGGGTGATCAAGCCGCCCGCTTTTCGCATAACGCATAGCTGCATTGCAAAGAAATGCCTATCAACTGAGCAAGAAATAAGTATGATTATTTCTATCGAAGCGATGCACCTCCTCCCGCGTCCCTTCGATATACAGGCGCCCCATCCTCCTCCCAGGGTCGTCTGTGGAATGACAGCACTCCTCCTCCCAGCTGTCGTTCGGTTTTTTTCGAAAGCCTGCCGCACCTCCTCCCGCGGCAGGCTTTTTTGTTTTGGCCCAAGGAAATACCGGACGGCGCCGAAGCGGCCGATTGCGATCATCGCTTGAAGATGGCCTCATCATCTTCGCAAATTCCCCTCTCTATTCCCAAATTTTCTGTCGTGCTCTTGCGGGCCCTGCGTCTCCTCATGCGCGCACCGACAAACCTGTTGACACCAAACTTGTCGTACAACTATGTAACCGGATGGATACCGCCGCAGCGGAACAGGCCGGACAAGACCGGCTTCCGCAATAGCGACGACCCCTGGCGATAATGAAGCGGAAGGAAAATTGACATGCAGATCGACGTGAGGCACGCCTCCCATCCCGAGGCCGTGCGCGATTTCGACACGGAGACGCTGCGGCGTCACTTTCTGGTGGAAACCGTCTTCGCGAGCGGCGAGATCCGGCTGACATATTCGCATTACGACCGGATGGTCATCGGCGGCGCGACGCCGCTCGGCCCCGGGCTGACGCTGACGGCGCCGACGGCGATCGGACAGGAAACCTTCCTTGCCGAGCGTGAACTCGGCGCCCTGAATATCGGTGGTGCCGGCCGTATCATCGTCGACGGCACGAATTACGATCTTGCCAAATACGATTGCCTCTATGTCGGCAAGGGTGCCAAGGACATCAGGTTCGAGAGCGCGGATGCTGCCAATCCGGCAAAGTTCTATCTGGTCTCGACGCCAGCGCATCAAGCGCACCCGACCGTGTTGCTCACCCGCGAAAAGGCCCGTCACCTGACGCCGGGCGAAGCCGCAACAGCCAACAAGCGGTCGATCTATCAGTTCATCCACCCGGAAGTCTGCCAGTCCTGCCAACTCACCCTGGGCTTCACCATGATCGAGCCGGGCAGCGTCTGGAACACAATGCCAGCCCATACGCATGACCGCCGCATGGAAGCCTATCTCTATTTCGATCTCGAAGCGGAGCAGCGTGTGTTCCACTTCATGGGCGAGCCGCAGCAGACCCGGCATATGCTTGTCGCCAACGAACAGGCGGTCATCTCGCCGCCCTGGTCGATCCATTCGGGCGCCGGCACCAAGAACTACAGCTTCATCTGGGCGATGGCCGGCGACAATAAGAGCTTCACCGACATGGACCATATCGCCATCGCGGATCTGAGGTGAGCGTCGTGGCAAATCCCTTCGACCTTTCCGGCCGGGTTGCCGTCGTCACCGGCGCCAATACAGGGCTCGGCCAGGCCATCGCGGCCGCACTGGCAGAGGCCGGTGCGTCGATCGTCGCCGTCGGACGCTCCTCAATGGACGAAACCGAGGCGCTGGTGAAGGAAGCGGGAAGCCGCTTTCATGTCGTCAAGGCCGATCTTGCCAGCATCGAACCGGTAAAGGGGATCGTCACTGAGACCATCCAGGCCTTCGGCGGCCTCGACATCCTCGTCAACAATGCCGGCATCATCCGCCGCGCCGATGCGCTCGATTTCACGGAAGAAGACTGGGACGCGGTGATCGACGTCAACCTGAAGACCGCCTTCTTCCTGTCGCAGGCAGCCGGCCGCCACATGGTCGACAAGGGCAGGGGCAAGATCATCAACATCGCCTCGCTGCTCTCCTTCCAGGGCGGCATCCGGATTCCGTCTTATACCGCCTCGAAAAGTGGCCTCGCCGGACTGACCAAGCTGCTGGCCTGCGAATGGGCCGGCAAGGGCGTCAACGTCAACGCCATCGCCCCCGGTTACTTCGTGACCAACAACACCACGGCGCTGCGCGAGGATGCCGACCGCAATGCCGCCATCCTTGCCCGCATCCCGGCCGGGCGCTGGGGAACGCCGTCCGAACTCGGCGGTGCGGCCGTATTCCTGGCATCGTCGGCGTCCGACTACGTGCATGGAACGGTGCTGCCCGTCGATGGCGGTTGGCTGGCGCGCTGATCGGTCTCACCAACCGATCAGGCCTAGAGCGCCTTTTCAGACGCGCTAAGGACGCTCTATCGCTTTGATTTTCAGCATAACCCCGAAAATCGATTCCGGTTTTCGGGGTTATGCGCTAGAGCATGATGCCGAAAAGTGTGAGCGGTTTTCGGACGACATCATGCTCTAACTATATAATGTAGAACAGGAAACGGGGTCGGCGCAGCCGCCTCGACACCAGGATTTCGAAACAGGATGGCAGATAAGGACAACGCGGTCTTCAATACCATTCAGCAGGCGCCGAACCTGCGCAGCAATCTTGCCGATATGTTGACGGCGCAAATCGAGTCCGGCGACCTGAAGCCCGGCCAGCGCCTGCCGACCGAACAGGCGATCATGACGGCGACCGGCGTCAGCCGGACGATCGTTCGCGAAGCGCTCGCCGCTCTGCGTGCAAAGGGGTTGATCACCACGCGGCAAGGCCTTGGGGCTTTCGTCTCGAACGATCCGACGCCGAGATCCTTCTCGATTATTCCGAACGACCTGCAGTCGATCGACGAGGTTCTGCGCGTGCTGGAGCTGCGCATGGGGATCGAATACGAAGCCGCCGGTCTTGCCGCGCTACGGCGCACCCAGGAGGACATCGACCGCATGCAGGATCGTCTCGATGCCCTCGACAAGGCGCTCGAGGAGGGCGGATATGGTGCGCAAGAGGATTACGCCTTCCACAGATCCATTCTGGTCGCGACGCAGAATTCCTATTACGGCCGCCTCTTCGATACGTTCGGCAACATCATGGTACCGCGGCAATGGGCGCGCTTGGACAAAATGACAACAGCCGAGCGCAAGCGCCATGCGGCGCGCATGCGCAGGGAACACCATGCCATATTCGCGGCGATCCGCGACCGCGACGAGCCCGCCGCGCGCCGCGCCATCCGAAGCCACCTGTCGAAGAGTGCCGCGCGCTTCGAAGAGCTGCGCGACGCTACCGCATGATGCCGCAGTGAATGGCGTCCGCCGCTTCACACCTCAGGCTTCGGCTTCATCAGCCGCCGCCAGGCGGCGTGGTCGGTGTGCAGATCGGCAGAGGCGTGGATCGCCGGCAGAAGCGGTTTGCGTTTGCGCCGGCCGAAGCGGCGTTTGAAGCCGAGGATATTTTCGACGAAGCTTCTGGTGTAGAGCCCGGGGCCGCTTGAATAGATGCGCCATCCGCCGTCGACGGCGATCTCTCCCGCCTTGACGCGCTCCCATTCGGCCGTCGCCTGATAGCGATCATGGAAAGCCGCATCGCTGCTGCTGAAATAGGTATTGCGCTGGCGGAGCGACGCATGCGGCAGCGCTGATGTAACTGAAATCGGATTGACGACGGCGATCGCCTTCCAGAGTTCGTCCGCCTCGGCCTCGAGCGCCAGCGTCTCGCAGTAGCGCAGATGCGCATGCACATACATCAGCCCGATCTCGCGGCCGAAGAAGGAGGCGGATTCGGCGCGGCGAAACAGCGTCTCAGGCCCGCCGGCATAGGTCGCGGGCTTTTCCATCAGCCGCACGCCGTCGGGGAAGAGCAGATGCTCTTCGATCAGCTTCATATGGGCGCGTCTTTGAACCGGCGTGAAGAGGCCGCCGAGCATCGCCTGCGTCATCGAGATCAGCGAGTAATGCAGGCCGGTGCGCCGGTCGCTCGGGTGCAGCAGCAATTCGACGCCATCATGGCTGGGATCGAAGATCCCATAGCCGGCAACGATGCCGTCGCGCACGAGATGGCGGTTGAAATCCCGGCGCATCGCCGTTGCGATCTTCCGCAAGCCCCTGGCCTTGTCGCCATGACCGAGGCGGCGCAGGATTGCGGAATAACGGACGATCTGCTCATAGAGCAAAGCAACGGTCCAACTGCTGACCATCCAGTCGCGCAGATGCGGATCGGCCGGCTGCAGGGAATCGTTCCAGTCTCCCTCGCCATAGCGGATCAGATGCGTTCCCGGGATGAAAGCTTCGCGGACGGTCTCGAGCAGCTTCTCGACATGGATCGCAATGGTGTCGGGCTCCGGCGCCCTGGCCATCGTCTTTTCGTCGCGCCAGGAGACTTTCTCGTCGAGGATGGCGAGATCGCCGGTCGCTTCGATATAGTCGCAGAGCGCCTTCAGCGGCCAGACGACGATGTCGCCGTGACTATCGCCCGCCCGGATGTTGGCATAGGGCTCCAGCATGAACCATTGCGGCCAGTCGCCTTTGTCAAGGTATTGTTCACTGAAGACGGTCTTCAGCACCTCTTTGGCTTCGCGGTCATGCTCATAGGCAAGCAGGAATTCGATCGGGCCCTGGCAGGCGTCGCGTGTGCCCCAGGCAGCGCCGGTATATTGCTCGAGGCCGTGCGGTACGCTCAAATGCACAATGGCATCATGCGCAAGCCAGGGCAGCAGCGTCGTCTGTGCGGCAAGGTCGGGCGAGGTGCTGCCGATCGTTATGCCGCGCACCGCGTTCCGCCAGAATTTTGATGCTGGTGCAAGCATGGCTTCATCGGTGACGCCGGCCTCATAACGCTGCGCCAGGCGCTCGGCTTGCGCGGCATCGGTCATCGAACCGACGACGGCGAAAGAGAGCCCCTGTGTCGGCCGGGATCGGAGCGCCACGAAAGCGCCGTTGCGTGTTATCCCATCACTGTAGAGCAGTTCGTCGCCACCGATCTCCTCGATCGCACCGGGCGTCGAACTCACCAGCCAATAGCCGGCATCGGGATAACGCTCGCCCCAGAGCCAGCCCGGGTCCGGCCGGAAAAGAATGCGTTTGCCTGCCGTATCGAATTCGATCTGCCCGCCCGCGTCATATTCGCGCTCGCCGAGCACGACATGACCAAACACCAGGAAGCGGCACGGCTCGCCTTCGACGGAGACGGTCCACTGCATCGCCGCATCCTCGCCGGAGGCGACCGCCGACACGATGATCGTGCATTCGGAGAGGCGATAGATCCAGCGGCAATCACTGAGCCCCATTTCGAAAGCGGACGGCACCGCCAGAAGCTGCCAGCCGGCGCCGACATCCGCCATGATGCGCAGCCCGCTGGCGCGCGTCAGATTGTAGGGGTCGCGGGAGACGGAAAAGAGCTTGTGAAAGGACGTATTGCCGATCGTCAGCTGGGCCGCGAAAATGCCCTGCATCCAGCAGGTCGCGGCAAGCGTCGCATCGTCGAGCAGCATATTCTCACCGCTTCTGACGATCGCGCCGTGACGGCGCGCCACCATGAGCTCCTTGTCGCGCAGGACCACATGGCGGTTTAAAACGCCGTCCGATACGAAAAACGAAAGAAGCTTTCCGTCGACGCGCTCTTCCAGGCTCCGCTCCGGATAGAGCCTGCTGATCGCCATTTTATCCAGCGCCTCGGCCTTCAGCAGGGCAGCATCCTGCACCAGGCTGCGGACCGGCGCTGCCTCCGCAATATCGACAGCCGCACTGTCGGTCGCCGCGAGCTCGTCAAGCCGTGAAAGGTCGGCATCGCTCGACGCCTCGGGATGGTCGGCGGCAAACATAGCAAAGAAGGTCGCGGTCACACCGCTTGCCGGCACGGGGAGCGATTTTGACTGGATGGCGGGACATGCCGTCTCCTGCTGGCGCCGTTTGCGCGGCAGGCTGGTGCCGAAGGGACCGACCAGCAGGTCGTCGAGCCGGTCATTCGCCTGCACCAACTGGATCGCATCCGTGGCATAGGCAGCCGCCCCATCGCGGCAGCCTTGCACGAGCCAGGGGTTGCGGGCACCGGACTGCTTGAGATTTTGCCGGTTCATCACCACAGGGCCGAATGTCTCGTGATCGGCGATGTGGTGATCGACATATTGCGAGGCATAGGCTTCGCTGTTCATCAGGAAGCCGCGATCGCCGAGACCGACGTCCTGGACCAGCACCAGATCGACCGGCAGCGTTCCATCCTTCAGATGGCGGATGGAGGCACGCCAGAACCAGGCCGTTTCGGAGGGATGGAGCTCGAGGCGGACGGTGTAGCTGATATCGCCTCTCTTGCCGCTCCAGGAGAAGCTCGTTGCATCGTGCCCGAACCTGCCATCAGCGCGAGGCCCGACAATCTCGACGACATCAGGTGCCGCACCGCCGATGCGCAGATAAAGTCGGCCGATGCCGCCGGTGAGCGGCGAGCCCTGGATCTGGTTGATCTGCACCGATCCCTTGTCGTCGGCAAATTCGATGGCAAACAGCGTGCCGTTCGGCAGGGCCTCTATCGACAGGCCGGACCCGTTGCTGATCGTGAAGAGGCCAAGCTCCTCGCGTCGGGGCATTTGAAAACTGCGTGTGAGGACCGGGGCCATTGAGATCTCGTCGATTGGCTTCAGAGGGGAACTGGAGGATGACGCAAAATGATTGAGAGAAATCTTACCGGCGACCGGAAGATCGGCAACCTATCACCATGGTTTTCACGTTGACGCCGGCCGCCTGGCGAAGGGCACTGAGAGCAGGGCGCAGCTGGTCAGGGCGGCGATGACCATCCAGGCTTCGTTGATCGCCTGGACGCTTGCCGCCGTCTGGACCAGCGGATCGAGCAGCGCCGTGGTGTCGGCATCGAAACTGCCGCTATGTCCCGATATGGTCTGGAGAGGCGCGCCGACGAATGTCGCAGCCTCGATGTCGCCGGCTTGAAGGCGGGTCCACAGGCCTTGTCCCAGCGGTTCCGAGCGCGTGTAGATGATGGTGTCGATCAGCGCGATACCGATGGCCCCGCCGAGATTGCGCATCAGGTTGAAAAGTCCACTGGCATCGGGAATGCGATCTGGCGGAAGTGTGCCGAGCGCCAGCCGCGTCGGCGGCAGCAGGCAGAACATGATGGCGACGCCACGCACGACCTGCGGCCAGAACATCGCGTCGTAATCCGTGCGAGGATCCTGAAAGGCGCTCATCCCGACGCCGATCGCAAAGAGCGCGAAACCGGCCGCCGACAGCAGCCGCGCATCCATGCGCTTCTCCAGCGCGACCGCGATCGGCGCGGTCACCAGTTGCGCGATGCCGGTGACCAGCATCGTCATGCCGATTTCGAGCGCGTCATGCCCCCTGATGAAAGCGAGAAAGACCGGCATGAGATAGACCGAACCGAAGAGGCCGATGCCGAGCACGAAGCTCAAGACGGAGCCGACGAGAAAGTTCCGGTCACCGAAATTGCCGAGATCGACGATCGGCCTGTCTTGGCGCAGCGTGCGCCAGACGAAGACGCCTCCCGATGCGAGGCAGACCGTCAGCAGGCTGAGCACATAGGCCGAGATCCAGCCGCTCGTCGGCGCCTCCTTCAGGCTGAGTTCCAGGCTCGTCAGCGCGGTTGCCATCAGCAGGAGCGACAGACCGTCGAGATGTCTGAGTTCGGACGGATCAGTCGCCTTCCGCGGCAAGGACCGTGCCGCCAGGATTGCCGAGACGATACCGGGGATGATGTTGATCAGGAACAGCCAGTGCCAGGAATAGGTCTGCGTCAGCCATCCGCCGACGATCGGCCCGACGGTCGGCGCCAGCACCGCAAGCACGCCGGCGATCGTCGTCGCCAGCGCCTGCCGCTCGTTCGGAAAGAGGATGAACACGGCTGAAAACACCGAGGGGATCAGAGTTCCGCCGGAAAAACCTTGAAGCACCCGCCAGGCGACCAGCTCACCGAAGCTGCCGCTGGCCGCGCAGCCGGCGGAGGCGGCGACGAACAGGCTGATGGCGGTAACGAACAGCCACCGCATCGTCAGAAGCCGGGTCAAGAAGCCGGTGAGCGGGATCGCCACCACTTCGGCGATGAGATAGGCCGTCTGTATCCAGCTCATCTGATCCGGATCGATACCGAGCGCCGACTGGATGGTCGGCAACGATGTTGCCACCACCTGGACGTCGAGGATCGCCATGAACATGCCGACGCACATCGCCAGGAAGCCGAGCCAGACGATGGCGGGCGTTTCATCAGAACGGGCAGATTCAAGTCGTTCCGACATGCGATGATCCCGTGCGCTGCGTTCTCCGCCCTGGGGTGCGAAGACTAAGGCCGATCGTGGTTGCGATCGAGACGACGGACAGCATGGCTCGGAAGTGAACCGCGATTTCGCCGATCGCGACACCATAGTTCGGATGAGGACAGGAGGGATAGGGACCCGCCGGCACAAATTTGCACGAGTGAGTTGAACGCGATCGAGCCTGACCGGGTGGGCCAGGCTCGATAGTATCATCAACGGATTTGCTCCGAGCGTCCTATATATCCGGCGCTTAGCTGCGGAAGAGCGACAGGATATTCTGCGACGACGAATTCGCGATCGATAGCGACTGGATCGCAAGCTGCTGTTGTGTTTGCAAGGCAGACAGTTTGCTCGACTCCTCCTCCATGTCGGCGTCGACCAGCCGGCCCACGCCCGAGTCGATCGAATCGGAAAGCGCACTGACGAAGTCTTCCTGCAGATCGATGCGCGTCGAGATCGAACCCAACTGCGCACCGGCAGAGGTCATTGCCGACAGTGCGGATTCGATGGTCGACAGCGCCGACTGGATCTGACCAGTGGTGAAGTCGGTGATATCAAGCGAATAGACGGAATCGCCGTTTGCGTCCACGGTTCCGAGGATGCCGGACGCGGTATCGATCGTCCCGCTGCTCATGCCGAACAACACATTGCCCGTGGAGCTGGTATCCAGAGCGTATTCCGTCATTTTAACGGAAACGGCGCCGGAGCCGTCGCGAACGAAGGACGATACGACACTTTTTGTGCCATCCGCGCCCGCGACCCAGTTCTCACCGGAGAACGACGCCGACTGGGCAATGCTCAGCAGCTGTTCCTGAAGCTGACTGATTTCTTCCTGGACCTTGGACTTGTCGACACCGTCCTCGGTTGCCGCGACAAGCTTGGATTTGATCTCGTCGACGACGTCGATCGCATTGTCCATGGCCGTATAGGCGGTATCGACCTTTGCTGCGCCGAGGCCAAGCGCGTCGGAAACGGCGGAGAGCGCCTTGTTGTCGGACCGCATCGTGGTTGCGATCGACCAGTAGGCGGCATTGTCGGATGCGGTGTCGACCCGATAGCCGGTGGAAACACTGTTCTGTGTCGTTTCGAGGCTGGAGTTGATGTTGCGCAGCGTCTGAAGGGCAGACATCGCTGAATTGTTCGTATTGATGCTCGTCATGGGAAATTCGACCCGCTCTTAGAAGTTGAATGTGTTGCATCCCGGGGAACATCCCGGCCGTGGCGAGCAGCCTCATGCTTATCGACCAATGTTCGAGCAGGTCGATTCGCCATCGTTGAAACAATTATGGTACTTAAAGGTACATTAATTATTAACGCCGGAATTACCCTTATAAAACAACGCAGTGAACCGCCTCGGAGTTCGTTGCAAAAAGTTTGAGATCGGCAATTGACGTGTCGGCAGGAAACTGACTATCAATATTAAATCAATTTGATTGACTTCAAAAATAAGCAACAAGGGGAACGATGGAATGAGCTTGAGAAAGAGTGCAATCCGCAACAATTCCATGCGCGCCGGCTTTGCGGCGGCAACCGCTCTGACGGCGCTCGTCGTTTTTGGGACGGGTGGTGCAGCCGCAGAGTCGGTGCTGACGATGCATATCGAGGAGCAGAGCAGCTGGGTTCAGAACTTCAATCCGTTCGACCTTGCCGGCCGTCGGCAGAGCACGATGGATTTCATCTACGAGCCCCTGGCCATCTTCAATGCCGAGGATGGCGGCAAGCCGGTGTTTCGCCTGGCGACCGACTATAAATTCTCCGAGGACATGAAATCGGTCACCTATACGCTGCGGCCCGGCGCGAAATGGTCCGACGGGCAGCCGCTGACCTCGGCCGACGTGAAATACACGATCGATCTCATGCTGAAGAACGCCGCGCTCGATACCGTCGGCGTCGGCGAGACCGTTGCCTCCGTCGAGGCGCCGTCGGCGACCGAGGTCAGGATCAATCTCAAGGCCGTCAACTCCGATTTCCCGGAAACGCTTGCAGACCTCGCCGTCGTTCCCGAGCATATCTGGAAGGACGTTTCCGATCCGGTCGCCTTCAAGAACGAGAAGCCGGTCGGGTCCGGACCGATGACGGAGCTGCGCCGTTTCACGCCGCAGGTCTACGAGCAATGCCGCAACCCGAACTACTGGGATGCCGCCTCGCTGCATGTCGATTGCCTCAGGCTGCCGCAGATCTCGGGCAACGACCAGATGCTTGCCATCCTGCCGGAAGGCAATATGGACTGGATCGGCTCCTTCATTCCGCAGATCGACAAGACCTTCGTGGCGCTCGATCCCGACCATAACGGCTACTGGCAGCCGCCGGCCGAGACCGTCGCCTTCCAGATGAACTTCAAGAGCGGCAATGAAGGCAATCTCGAGGCCTACAAGGACCTGGACTTCCGCCACGCCTTCAGCCTCGCCATGGACCGCGCGTCGATGGTCGATATTGCCGGCTTCGGCTATCCCGTCGTCAACGAGCATGCGACCGGCCTGCCGCCGCGCTTCGAGACCTGGCGCAACAAGGACGCCGAAGGCGACGAGGACGCCTTCATGGGCTTCGATACCGAGAAGGCCAACACGATTCTCGACGATGCCGGCTACAAGAAGGGTGCTGACGGCTTCCGCACCACGCCGAGCGGCAAGCCCATCGTCTTCCCGATCATCGTTCCGAACGGCTGGACGGACTGGATCGACGCCGTCCAGATCGCGGTCGAAGGACTGCGTGCTGCCGGCATCAACGCATCCGTTGCCACGCCGGAATATGAACAATGGCGCAAGCAGATCATCGATGGCAGCTTCGAGGTCGTCATGAACTCCCGCGCCGATGGCGCAACACCGTTCCGCGGCTATTACCAGAGCCTGTCGACCGCTTATGGCGGCCGCATCACCGGCGCGCCCTCGCGCTATTCGAACCCGAAGCTGGACGCCCTTTTCGATCAGTATCTGAAGGCGACGTCGGAGGACGATCACAAAAAGATCTTCAACGACATCCAGCTGCTGATCGCCGACGACTTCCCTGTCGTGCCGGTATTCAACGGGCCGACCTGGTACCAGTTCTCCAGCAAGCGTTTCACCGGCTGGGTCACCGACAAGGATCCCGTCATGAACCCGGAAGATCATGACAACAACCGCATGCGCCTGATGCATCTGCTGCGCCTCAAGCCGGTCCAATAAGCCTCGCGAGGGAGCGGAAATGCGCGTTTCGAGCCGGCGCCTCGGCGTCTATGCGGTCGCCCTGGCGTTCGCCATCGTCATGAACTTCATTCTTCCCCGGCTGATGCCGGGGAGCCCGGTCGATGCCATGGTCGCCCAGCTCGGCGCGCGGGCAACACCTGCCGCCGTCGAGGCGATCAAGGCACGCTTCGGCGCGGTCGACCAGCCGATGCTCTGGCAGTTCGTCGATTACGTGAAGGGGTTGGCGACCCTCGATCTCGGCGTCTCGGTCAAATATTACCCCCAGACCGTCGTCCAGGTTCTTGGCCGTTCGACGCTCTGGACGGTCTTCCTCGTCACCACCGCGATCATCTTTTCGCTCTGCGTTGGTGTCGTGCTCGGCGCGATCTCGGCTTGGCGCCGTGGCGGACGCTTCGACACGATCGTCTCGCCGCTCTCCGTGATCATGATTTCGGTGCCGCCGGTCATCGTGGCGCTGACGACGCTTTTCGTCTTCGCGGTCTCGCTGCGCTGGTTTCCGGTGGGATACGCCTATGATCCGAACCTCGATCCCGCCTTCGATTTCACCTTCATTGGCAGTGTATTCATGCATGCCATCCTGCCGGTCCTGACGCTTTCGCCGTTTCTGATCGGCGAGTTCCAGACGACGATGCGCTCGTCGATGATCTCGGTACTTGGCGAGGACTATGTAACCATGGCGCGTGCCAAAGGGCTCAACCACCTCACCGTCATGTTCGGCTACGGCGCACGCAATGCCATGCTTCCTGTTCTGACCAACCTGGCGCTGATGCTCGGCGCCGTCTTCGGCGGCTCGATCGTCACCGAGATCGTCTTCAACTATCCGGGGTTGGGACTGACGCTCTATACTGCGAGCATCGCCCGCGATTACCCTGTCATCCAGGGGCAGTTGCTGCTGATGACGCTCGCGACGCTGGGCGCCAACTTCCTCGTCGACATCATCTACGGGCTCGTCGATCCCAGATTGCGGGAGGCCGTATGATGGGCTTTACGCTGCGGCCTATCCTCAGGCAGAAGAAAGCGCTGGCCGGCCTCGTCATCATCGTGTCTCTGTGGCTGATGGCGCTGTTTGCGCCGATCGTTGCGCCCGGCGAGCCCGGAGCACGTGTCGGGCGCTCGCATCAGCCGCCGTCGATCGAACACGTCATGGGCACCACGAAGATGGGACGGGATGTCTATCGCCAGTTCGTCTGGGGTGCCCGCAGCTCTCTCTCCGTCGGCTTTGCCACGGGCATTGCCATCACCGTTCTCGGCACGGCCATCGGCCTCATCGCCGGTTATGCCGGCGGCAGGACCGATGCGGTGCTCGATCTTGCGACCAATGCCGTGCTTGTCGTGCCGAATATGCCGCTTCTGATCCTGCTCGCCTCCTTCGCCGGCACGGTCGGGCCGATGACGATCATGGCGATTATCGCGCTGACCTCCTGGCCCTGGGGTGCTCGCATGACACGCTCGCAGACGATGGCGCTTCGCAATCGCGACTTCGTCACGGCCTCCAAGATGATCGGAGAGCCGGCCTGGCGCATCATCTTCGTGGAAATCCTGCCGAACCTGACGACGCTGATCGGCATCAACCTCGTCGGCAGCATCATCTACGCCATCGTTGCCCAGACGACGCTCGAATATCTGGGTTTCGGCGATCCGCTGAAGGTCTCCTGGGGCACGATGCTCTACAATGCCCAGAATTCCTCGGCGATCATGGTCGGTGCATGGTGGGACATCGGGGTGCCGGCGCTCGGCATCGCGCTGACTGGGCTAGGCCTTGCTCTTTTGAATTTCACCTTCGACGAGATCGCCAATCCGCAGTTGCGCTCCGGCCCGGCGCTGACGCGCTGGTTCCGCCTCAACCGTGCTCGCAACAGGGAACTGGAGCTTGGCCGATGAGCGACAATCTTCTGGAAATCGAAAAGCTCAATGTCGACTATCTCGTCGACAAGGGAGAATTCCGTGCCGTGAAGGAGGTCTCCTTCAATATCGGCCGCGGCGAGATCTTCGGGCTCGCCGGTGAATCCGGTTGCGGCAAGAGCACGATCGCCTATGCCATCACCCGTCTTTCCAAGGCGCCTGCCTGGATCAGCGGCGGCAGCATAAAGCTCGATGGACAGGATCTTTTGAGGCTGCCGGAACGCGAGTTGCAGAGAATCCGCTGGAAGCGCATCGGCATGGTCTTTCAGAGCGCGATGAATTCGCTCAATCCGCTGATGCGGGTCGAGGCGCAGTTCCATGACGTTCTGCGCCGGCACACCGGTTGCTCGCATGAGGAATCAAGGGCTCGGGCTGAGGAGATGTTCCGTCTCGTCGGCATTCCCACGCATCGCATCGGCGATTACCCGCACCAGTTCTCCGGCGGCATGCGTCAGCGCATCGTCATCGCCATCTGCCTGGCGCTCAGACCCGAGCTTATCATCATGGACGAGCCGACGACGGCCCTCGATGTGGTCGTGCAGCGGGAGATCCTCGAGCAGGTCGTCGATCTTCAGCGGACCTATGGTTTCTCTGTGCTCTTCATCACCCATGACCTGCATCTGATGGCGCAGCTCTGCCAGCGCATCGGCGTCATGCTGAAGGGCGAACTCGTCGAAGTGGGCGACGTGCGCCAGGTCGCCCAGGCGCCACTGCACGATTATACCCGCAAGCTTTGGAATGCCATTCCGCAGCTTCCAGGCAATCCGCACCTATCGGGAGTCTTGGCATGAAGGCGGAGGCAAATCCTGTGGTCGCTGAAGCCGTGATCCGGCTCGAAGATCTCAAGCGTAATTTCGGCCCGGTACAGGCATTGAAAGGTGTGTCCTTCTCGCTCTTTCCCGGTCGGGCCCTGGCGCTGGTCGGAGAATCCGGCTGCGGCAAGACGACTTGCGCCCGCATCATCGCGCGCTTGGACAAGCCGACGGGCGGCAGGCTGTTTTTCCGCGGGCAGGATCTGACCGCCCGCGGCGAGGCGAAGGACGAGCATCAGTACCGCAGGGAGGTGCAGATGGTCTTTCAGGATCCGTTCTCATCGCTCAATCCGGCCTTTACGGTCAGCCATCATCTGGCGCGGCCGCTGCAATTGCATCGGCAGAGCGGCTCCAGGGCGGATCTTGCCGAAGAGATTGGCCGCCTGCTGACAAGCGTCGGGCTGGAACCCGATTTGACCAGGCAGAAATTCCCGCATGAACTCTCGGGCGGCCAGCGGCAGCGGGTGAATATCGCCCGGGCGCTAGCCGTCGCGCCGAGCGTGCTGGTCGCCGATGAGCCGACCTCGATGCTCGATGTCTCCATCCGCAAGGACATTCTCGATCTGCTCGCGACGGTGAAACGGGAAAATGACCTGGCCATGCTCTATATCACCCACGACATCGCAACGGCCGCACATGTGGCCGAGGAGATCGTCGTCATGTTCGCCGGCCAGATGGTCGAATGGGGCGACACCGATACGGTTCTGTCCGATCCGCGCCATCCCTATACAAAATTGCTGCTGTCAGCCGTTCCGGATGGCAGCCGGCCGTTCGTGACGGGCGGAAGCGCGCGTTTCCTCGAACAGGCGGAAAAGGTACGCTCGCTCAGCCGTCCTGAATCGACTGTTATCGAGCAGGTCGGCTCCAACCATTTCATACGCGCGCTCGGCGTTTCCAGCTGAAGGATGGCAAAGTGGACTATCTCGTCAACCTCTCCACCCTGTCGCCAGACACGCAGTCGCCCGGACGAATGGCGCGCAAGGGTGTGACGATCCGCCGGGCTCTGCCGCCGGAATTCCGGCTGATCACTGGTTGGATCGCAGAACAATTCGGTGAGGGATGGGCGAGCGAGGCATCCGTCGCGATGACCCGCCAGCCGCCGACCTGCTTCATCGCCACGCGCGAGCAGAAGCTCGTCGGCTTTTCCTGCCACGAAGCCACGGCGCGCGGTTTCTTCGGACCGACCGGCGTCGACGAAGGCCTTCGCGGGCTCGGCATCGGCCGGGCATTGCTTTTTGCCAGCCTGAACGACCTGAAAGCGATGGGCTATGCCTATGCGATCATCGGCGACGTCGGCCCTTCTGCCTTTTACGAAAAGGCCGTCGGGGCCGTGCCGATCCCCAATTCCGCTCCCGGCATTTACGCCGGGATGCTCAAGAGCTGATTTTCAAAAGGCCAGATCGTCAAAAAGGCCAGATCTTCAAAAGGAAAGAGTGACCATGTCCACATCACGACCGAGAACCCTGCGGCTTGAAACCCTTTGGAACCCGCCTGCAGACGGCAAGGAGTTTTCCTACGTCCTGCGCCTCAAAAACCTCGGCACCGAGCCGCTTTCGAATTTCTCCCTCTGCGTCAGCGGCCCGGGTCGTGTCGATCCGGCCGGTCGTGTCGAAGGCGCCACGGTTTCGCAGCGGCTCTCGAATTTCACCGAATTCCAGCCGCCGGCCAATTTCGTTCTCGGCGCCGGCGAGACGTGGACGATATCGGTCTACGCGCTGAGCTGGCAGTTCCGCCACTGGACGGACGGTGCGACGAGCGGTTATCTCGCCTTGGCCGATGGCAGCACGATCGTGCTCACCATCGAGCCGACGCGATCTTCGGTCAGCAACGCGCCCTTGAAGCGTGGCGCCGAGATCTATCCGGTTCCGGTCAATGCGCCCGTTCAGGTGTCGATCATCCCCTGGCCGAACCATGTGGCGGTCGCCTCGCGCCGGCCGCTTCCGGCCGGTTTTGCGCCGCAGGCGCAGAGTGCTGAAGGGGAGGCGGCAGCACGCAGTTTCGCAGCGCTGGTCGAGCATCTCTTCGCCGTCGAAGGCATCGTGCGGAGCGAGGCGGAAGGCGCGGTTCCGGTTGCCCTGAAGGATGCCGCCGGGTTCGGGCCAGAGGCCTATCGGCTGAGCTTCGAGGATGAGGCGATCACGATCGAGGCAAGCAGCCAGACCGGCTTCCTCTACGGCCTCGTCACGCTCGGCCAGATCTGGCGCGGTGCAAGGCTGTATCCCGAGGCCTTCCAGTTTCCGGCTTCCGGCGAGATCGTCGACGAGCCGTCGATGGGCTGGCGCGGCCTGCATCTCGACGTCGCCCGTCAGTTCTACGGTGCCGCCGAGGTCAAGAAGCTGGTGGCGGTGCTTGCCTGGAACAAGCTCAACCGCTTCCACTGGCACCTATCCGACGACGAAGCATGGCGCGTCGAGATCGACGCCTATCCTGATTTGACCGCGGTCGGTGCCTGGCGCGGCCACGGTCTGGCCGTTCCGCCGCTGCTCGGTTCTAGCCCGGCCCGCACCGGCGGCTATTACACCAAGGCGGCCATCCGCGAGATCGTCGCCCATGCCAAGAGCTTCGGCGTGGAGATCGTGCCGGAGATCGATGTCCCCGGCCATTGCTACGCCATGCTGCAGGCGATACCGGAACTGCGCGATCCGGCCGAGGTCGGCAGCTATTATTCGGTTCAGGGCTTTCCCGATAATTGCATCAATCCGGCCCGCGAGAAGACCTATGAGATCATCGAGACGATCCTCTTAGAACTCATCGAGCTCTTTCCGTTCAAGGTCATCCATCTCGGCGCCGACGAAGTTCCGCTTGGCGCGTGGTCCGGCTCGCCAGAAGCGCTGGAGCGCCTGCGCACGGTAGCAGGCGACGAGGTTGCCGATGCGCATGCCAAGCGGCTGAACGTTGTGACCAATACCCATGGCGCCGATGACATCCACGGCTCGGGTGCCGCCATCCTGCAGGCGGAGTTCCTGAGCCGCGTCCAGCGCTTCCTTGCGAGCAAGGGCTGCATCACCGGCGGCTGGGAAGAGGCGGCCCACGGCGATGTCATCGACAAATCGAAGAGCTATCTCTGCAGCTGGCGCAATGTCGAGGTCTCGGCCGAACTTGCCGAGCGCGGCTACGAAATCGTCGTCTGCCCGGGACAGGTCTACTACCTCGACATGGCGCTCAGGCCGGACTGGGACGAGCCCGGCGCCAGCTGGGCAGGCACCTCGGATGCCGAGAAGCTCTACAATTTCGACCCCATCGGCGGCTGGACGGCGAGCCAGAAACAGAAACTCCTCGGCATCCAGGCCTGCATCTGGTCCGAGCCGATGACGGATCGCGCCGTTTTCGACCGCCTCGTCTTCCCCCGCCTTTCCGCACTTGCCGAAACGGGCTGGACGAAGCCTTCGTCAAAGTCGTGGGAGCGTTTCAGGGCGCTCGCAGGACTGATGCCGCTGCTCTACGGGCTGCAGCAGTCGTAGTGCTCAGATCGGGTCACGGGTTTTGCTTTGAGGATCACCCTTGCCATCACCGGAGGCGGTGATGGCGGGGGATACTGACATTGCTTTCAAAGGGCGTTGTCAGGTGCCGCTTCATCTGCCGCGGGCAGCTGACATTCGGGTGCTGCGATACGAATAGGACGTGTTCCAATCGGCGCGCCGGTCGCGCGGTCGATGGTGACGGGATCGATCTCCGTACCGGTCTCAGCGTCGAAGAAGCGGGTGACTGCACCGCCGGCGCGGTGCTTGCGGCCCCAGGCGCCGATTGCAAACAGCACCGGCAGAAAGTCGCGGCCGGCTTCCGTCAGCACATATTCGTCGCGCGGCGGACGCTCGGAATAGCGACGCTTTTCCAGCAATCCTTCCTCGGTCAGCGATGACAGCCGCCCCGTCAGCATTGTCGGGACGATGCCGAGGCTTTTGCGAAATTCATCGAAGCGGGTCAGCCCCGCATGGGCGTCGCGCATGATCAGCATGCTCCACGCATCGCCGACGAGTGCCAGGCTGCGGGCGATCAGACAAGGCTGTTTGGAAAGATTCTTCATGTCGATATCTTTTTAGTAGTGACTTGCTATCGATTTGATAGTAACAGAATGCGCATGGATGTTCCACGACAAAAACGAAGGCAGACGTCAATGAGCAAGAAAGAACGCGGCATTGCCCTGGTCACCGGGGCTTCCTCCGGCATCGGGCTGGTGACGGCGAAGGCGCTGCGGCGCGACGGTTACCGGGTGTTCGGCACCAGCCGAAAGCCGATGGCCGACACCGCCGACGGCATCACCATGCTGGTCTGCGACGTCATCGACGATCAATCCGTGCAGAGCGTCGTCGACGAGATTCTGAAACGCACGGGACGGATCGATCTTCTGGTCAACAATGCCGGGATCGGCCTGCTCGGCGGCGCCGAGGAATCGACGACGGCGCAGGCCAAAGCCGTGTTCGACGTCAACGTCTTCGGCACGATGCGCATGACCAATGCAGTGCTGCCGGTGATGCGGAGGCAGCGTAGCGGCCGGATCATCAACCTGAGCTCGATCCTCGGGCTGATCCCGGCGCCCTTCAACGCGCTTTACGCAGCGACCAAACACGCGATCGAAGGCTATTCGGAATCCCTCGACCATGAAGTGCGCACACAGGGCATCCGCGTCGTGCTCGTCGAGCCGGGTGTCACCCGCACCTCCTTCGAGGAGAACATCACGCGCCCCGACCGGCCGCTTGCCGTCTATGATGCGGTGCGCGCCGACGCGGAGAAGCTGATGCGCGAGATCGTCTCAAAAGGCGATGCGCCCGAGGTGGTCGCCGCAACCGTCATCCGGGCTGCCAATGCGGCCTCGCCCAAGCGACGCTACACGGCCGGAAAGGCCGCAGGGCAGGTGCGTTTCATCCGCCGCTTCCTGCCCGAGTCCTTCGTCGACAAGAGCCTCCGGAAATTCAACAAACTTCCCGATTGATCCTGGCTTGCCGTATTGTCGGCTCATCGCAAAACGAAAGTTCGCTCCCGTGAAAGCATTCCTGATCGATCGCTACAAGAAAGGCGGCGCCCTCAGGCTCGGCCAGAGCCCTGAACCGCAGCTGCGCGAGAATGACGTCATGGTCGAGATCCATGCCGCCAGCGTGAACCCGCTGGATGCCAAGATCCGGGACGGAGAATTCAAGCTGATCCTGCCTTACCGGCTTCCATTGGTGCTCGGCAATGATGTCGCTGGTGTCGTGGTCCGGGTCGGCGCCAATGTCCGGCAATTCAAACCCGGCGACGCGGTCTATGCGCGTCCTGGCCAGGATCGCATCGGCACCTTCGCCGAGTATATCGCCATCGACGCTGCCGATATCGCGTTGAAACCCGCCAATCTCAGCATGGAAGAGGCCGCATCCATTCCGCTTGTGGCGCTGACCGCATGGCAGGCGCTGGTCGAGCGCGCCAAGCTGCAGAAGGGGCAGAGGGTGCTGATCCATGCGGGCTCCGGCGGCGTCGGCACCATCGCGATCCAGCTTGCCAAACATCTCGGCGCCCATGTGGCGACGACCGTGAGCACGGCAAATATCGATCTGGTGAAAAGCCTCGGCGCCGACGTGGTGGTCGATTACAAGAAGGACGACTTCGAAAAGGTACTGAAGGGCTATGACGTCGTGCTGAACAGCCTCGGCAAGGATACGCTGGAGAAATCGCTCGCCGTCCTGAAGCCCGGCGGCAAGCTGATCTCGATATCAGGTCCGCCCGATCCCGATTTCGCCAGGGAAAACGGCTTCGGCTGGCTGCTGCGGCAGGTCATGCGCTTCTTGAGTTTAGGCATCCGGCGGAAATCGAAACGCCGCGGGATCGGCTATTCCTTCCTCTTCATGACGGCAAACGGCGCGCAACTCGGCAAGATCACCTCGCTGATCGAGGCGGGCGCCATCCGCCCCGTCATCGACCGGGCCTTCCAATTCGAGAAGACCAACGAGGCGCTGGACTATGTGGAAACGGGACGCGTGAAGGGCAAGGTCGTCATTGCGGTGAAGTGAGGTCTGGAAGGCCGAAGAACCCTCGGTTAAGCCGAGCGGCTTTGGCAGGACGTCGAAGCGCGGATTGGTTTCGGAAAAGAGAAATGCGGTCGAGCGAAGGGCTTCATTGTCGTTGCCGGTAGGCAGAGGGTGTGACGCCCGTGCCCAACTTGAATGCCCGTGTCATGTGGCTCTGGCTGCTGAAGCCGCAGGCCGAAGCGATCTGCGCTATTGGATCCATGCCTGATAACATCGATTTGGCGCGCTCGACACGCCGGTGAGCCACCCAGCCATTTGGGGACACACCATAGCTTGCCCGGAACATCCGCTGAAAATGAAAGGCGCTGAGCTGCCCGATCGTCGCCAGATCCTGCAAGCGGATTGTCTCACCGAGATGGGCCTCGATATACTCCAGACTCCGGCGCCGCACATGAGGAGCGAGCCCGCCGCTGATCGCACAGGGACGCATCCCTCCATAACGCGGATCAACGAAGAAATCGTTGATCGCCTGCGTCATCGCTTCCTCAGCCAGCAGATGACCGCCCGTCACCATCGCTTTCGTCATCTGCCGAAGCGTGTGCGCCAAGGCGGGTGCATCTGCGAAGGTTAATTCGGGAAGAGCCATGAGCCGAGCATCGCGGTCAAACGTCTCGGCAAACATCCGGCGCATCTGGTCGTCGGGAACATAGAGATGGACGAATTGGGAGAAGTCGGTGATTTCCCATTCGGAAGAGTGCTCCTGTGGCATGACGCACAGCACGCCCGGACGGCCGCGAGCGGCGGGGCTGCCATCCAGACGACGCGTTCCGGCGCCGCCCCTGAGATAAAGACTGAACGTATGACCGTTCGGCCGCTCATAGCTCATCCTGTCGTGTGCATTGCTCCAGATGGCAGCTGATCGCCCGAACCCTAGATCGATGGACTGTGACATCCGCGCAGTGGGAGATGCGGATAGAAACCTGAAAACCGAGGGGTGACTATATTTCACCAATTCTTCCCCACACCTGACCATGCCGCGCGAACAATACCGGCGGATGACCCGCATGGCGAGCCGGAAGTCCGGGCAAATCGATTTCATAGCAAGAATCTGCAAGAGGCCTGCTCACGGTTCGCCTATTGGTCGGGAAAACGAGGATCACTCCATGGCAAATGCCGCTCTTTTCATCGCGACCGTCCTGATATGGGGGACGACCTGGATCGCCATTGCGATGCAGGTCGGTCCCGTGCCGGTCTTGGTCTCGGTCTTTTACAGATTTGCGGTTGCAGCCGCGATCCTCGTCGCCATCCTGGTTGTTATGCGGCAGCTCAAGCTGCCTGCCTTGCGCGATCAACCTTTCATCCTTGCGCAAGCGCTCTGCCTGTTTAGCCTCAATTTCATCTGTTTCTACAACGCCGCCGCCTCTATCCCGTCCGGGCTGATCTCGGTGATCTTCTCGCTCGCAACGATCTACAATGCCGTCAATGCGCGCCTTTTCTTCGGCGACCGCATTACAGGCCGCACGCTTCTCGCAGCCGCGCTCGGAGCAACCGGGCTTCTGCTCCTTTTCGGACAGGACGTTGTCGTCGATTTCGATATGGCCACGTTGAAAGGGATCGGGCTCGCAGCGCTCGGCACGCTGTTCTTCTCGCTGGGCAATATGGCATCGCGTCGAAACAGCGCGGCCGGAATCTCACCGCTGACCGCCAATGCCTGGGGCATGACCTATGGCGCGATCATCCTCCTCTTCCTGATTGCCGTGACGCGAACGCCGATCGTGGCACCGCCCAACATCACCTATCTTGCCGCCATGCTCTATCTCGCGGCAATCGGATCGGTGATCGGCTTCACCACCTACCTCATGCTGGTGTCCCGCATCGGCTCCTCACGCGCTGCCTATGCCACCGTCCTGTTCCCGATCGTCGCCCTGTCGTTGTCGACGGTCTTCGAGGGCTACCACTGGAGCGGTCTGGGCCTGATCGGCCTGGCGCTGACGCTTCTCGGCAACGTGGTCATCTTTGCGCGACCACTAGCCCGTCGCCCGCCGCAGTCAGATGCGAGGCTGCCGGCAGGCGGATGAGACCGGCGTCTGCAATCTCCCTAGAGCATGATGCCGAAAAGTGTGGGCGGTTTTCGGACGACATCATGCTCTATTTCTTTGATTTAGAACAGGATTCAGATTTTAGGCCGATCCGACCTAAAATCATCCTGTTCTAGCCGAGCGGCTTTTGCAGCACGTCGAAGCGCGGATTGGTTTCGGAAAAAATCGGCAGGGCGGCGGCACCGAGGATTGCCGTATCCTTGCCGGTCATGCCGATCATCACCCGAGGTACCGTCCGCTTCTGGTTGGGATCGATCGGGGTGTGCAGCGGTTCCAGCCGCTCTGCAAGCCGAAGCATCAGCGATGTAGAGATGCTGCCGCCGAGCACGATGGTCTGCGGATCGAAGGCAAGCTCCAGAAAATCGACTGTCTGCCGTAGAGGCTGGACGGCCTGATCCAGCCAGGCGTCGAGACCTTCACTGCCCTTGGCGATCAGCGCATCGAGATCGTCAGGCGACAGCTCCTCGGCATTGGCAATGCCCATGAACTCGTAGGCAACGGCCGGCGAGACGTAGCGATCCAGACAGCCGCGCTTGCCACAGCTGCAGAGCTTGCCATGCGGTTCGACGATGATATGGCCGATCTCGCCGGCATTGTTGCGACTGCCCTTGTAGAGGTGGCCGTCGAGGAACATGCCGGCGCCGATGCCACCCCCGCCGGCGAGAAACAGATAGACGAAGCTGCCCAAACCGCGGGCGACACCGTGAAGACGCTCGCCGATCGCGGCCGCCGTCGCATCGTTCTCGACGAGCACCGGCACTTTTACCCGCTGTTCCAGCTCATGCCCGACAGGAAAACCCTGCCAGCCGGGCAGATTCAACGGGCTGAGAGAGGTGGTACCGCCATCGGCATAGCGGCCGGGCAGGGCCATCCCGACACCGAGCAGCCTGTTCCGGTCGAATGCGAAGTCCTGCTGAAGATCCTCGACGATGGATTGGAGCGCCGGCATGGCCCGTTGCGGATCCGGATGTTCGACATGCCGCTCGATGCGCGCGCAGACGGCACCGGAGAGATCCGTCAGAACGCCGCTTGCGCGCTGGCGGCCAAGTTCGAGGCCGATCGAGTAGGCGCCGCGCGGATTGATGGTGTAGGGGATGATTGGCTGGCCGCGCGCCAGCTTCTGCGCCTCGGATGGGACGAGAAGGTGCGACCTCTCCAGTTCCTCGACGATATTCGACACGGTCTGGGCGGTCAGCGCCGTCATCCGGGCAATTGCCGCGCGCGACAAGGGACCGTTCGTGCGGACAGCCTCGATTACCACTCGCCGGTTGTGAGACTTGGCCTGCTCGAGATTCGTGCCGGAGATCGCCTTCATGTCGCCTTCAAAGGAAATGGTGCGTCACCCTTGTCACAAGACGAACATTGATGAAAGCCACATTCTTCGTCACGTCCCATTTGCTAATGCTGTCGACTAGCGGGCTTTGCCTCTATGCAGGAGGCCGATGATCGCTATCCCCGCCAATCCGGTGACGGCGCTCAGGATCGCGGTTCCCGAATAGCCTGTCACATAGGTGCCGGCGGCAAAGACCAGCGCACCGATCCCGGCGCTGGCAAAGATATTGACGGAGATCAGGGCGCTGCCGAGCCCCGGCCGGTCGGCGATCAGATCCTGCAGATAGGTGATCGGAATGCTGATGATCGCCGACGCTCCCATGCCTGCAAGCAAGGTGAGCGCATAGAGGTGCCACGGCTCAGAGGCAAAGCCGAGAAGACTGAGGAACACGGCATAGATGATGGTACCGGCAGCAAGCGCCGTCATCTGGCCGGCCTTCCGCGCGATCCGCGACCAGACGATGATGAAGACGACTTCCAGCAATGCGACGATGCCAACGAGAATGCCGACGTCTCTCAGCCTGCCATGCGCAGCACCAGTGGCGATCAATGGCAGAAGGGCGTCATTGAGATGCAGCGTGCTGGTGATGAGCGCTACCCCGCAAATATGCGCCGAGATGCGCGGCGAAACCACCTGGCGAAGCGCGCCGAGATAGCTGAGATGATGAGCCGCAGCCATCTCCGTTCCCGTTCGCTTCGGCAAGGCGAAGACGACGATCCCCTGGCAGAGCAGGCATGAGATGCTGGCAAAGAGGTAGGCCGGCAGCATGCTCGATGCGCCAGACAGCAGCAGGCCGGTTATCCCTGGGATCAGCACCCAGGACAGCGAGATCATAGCGCGCACGCCGGAGTTGGCCGTCACCATGTCGCTTCGGTTCATGCCGTGCATCGCCGCGCGCGCATTGGCAAACAGCAGCGAGTTCAGCGCCCCGTAGATCGGCAGGGGCAGCAAGCCGCTGATAACGAATATGGCCGCAGTCGGAAAGGCGTAGACCATGCCGTAGCCGACGATGCCGAAGAGACATGCGCCGATCATCGTCGACCGGTACTCGCCAAGCCGGTCGGCGAGATTGCCGAGCAGAATGCTGATGACGACGTTGACCGCCGCCGAGACGAAACTCAGGAACGAATAGAGACCGTCGCTCAAGCCCAATTCGCGGATACCCACGACCGAACGATAGGGGGCAGTCATTGCCCCCGCCATTCCGAAGGTGAAAATGGCGATCATGCTGGCGCGGATCGCCGGATTGCGGAAGACGTCGGGAAAAAGTCGGCTCATGCGGTCATCGATCAGAAGTAAGCCGGCTTCACAACCTGCTCCTCTCGTCCTCCTCTGGAGCAATTCCAGGAAAAGTGCGAAGCGGTTTTTCGTCCGGAATTGCGTAAAAACAAAAAGTTAGAGCGGTTCTGCGGTTCCATGAAAACTTGAACCGCTCTGGATTTCAGTAATGTTCCGATTGCGAGAAGGTTCGCGCGAGCTCGGCCTGGCCGGCCGTGAGGCCGCAATCGACAGGCAGGCAGACGCCGGTGATGGCTGCGGCCAGGGGACCGGCAAGGAAGGCCACGGCATTGGCAACATCTTTCGGATCAACAACGCGCTGCAGCGGATACCAGCGGCGTGCTTCCTCGAAAACATTCGGATTGGCTGCCGCGCGTGCTTCCCAGGCCTGCGTCTTCACCGTGCCGGGTGCGACGGCGTTGGAGCGGATGCCGAACTTGCCGTATTCGACGGCGACCAGCCGGGTGAAATGCAGAAGGCCTGCCTTGGCGACGCTATAGGCCGGGTGCCCGAAGACATGCATGCCGTTGACCGAGGCAATGTTGACGACGGAACCCTTCGAGGCGTTCAACATGGGCTCGAATGCACGAAAACATAAGAATGCAGCTTCCAGATTGAGCGCATTGTCCGCCCGCCAGATCTCGGGCGTTGTCTCGTGCAGGCTGGTGGCGCGGGCTGCACCGGCATTGTTGACCAGGGTTCGAACCACACCGGCCTCCGCAGCGCGTCTTGCCAGTTCGGCAATGCTCGTCTCGCTGGTCACATCGCATCCGACGGCGACGAAGCGATTGTCCGGCCCGAGCTTCGACGCCACGGCAGCCGCAGCCGCGGCATCGATGTCGGCGAGCAACACGACGTCGTGGTCATCGGCGAGCCGTGCGGCGATCGCCGCGCCGATATCACCGGCAGCGCCCGTAACGATGGCTATCGACTGCGTCATTTTCTGTCGCTCCCGTTCATGACCTCAATCTCCAAGCAATTGCCGGTCGTCGCCGTCGCGGTGAATGACCAGCTGCTGCTTGATGCGCCGAAGCGTGGTCGTCGCCTTTGGCTGAACGGCGTAGGCAACCAGGCTCGACAGGATATCGACCGTCGCGATGTAGGCGATGCGCGTGGAGGTCGGGCGATAGATATTGTTGCCTTCGGGAAGGTCGATCGGCACGACAATTTCGGCAGCCTTGGCAACCGGGCTGGCCGTCTGGGTGAGCGCGATCGTCTTCACCTTGGTCTGGCGGGCAAGCTCGAAGGCCCGCACCAACTCCATATTGCGCCCGGAGAAGGACGAACCGATCAACACATCACCCGGTCGTGCCGCGGCAGCCATCATCAGCTGCATGCTGTGGTCGGAACTTGCCGTGATGCGAAGCCCGAGACGGAAGAGGCGGTTTTGGAGCTCGTCGGCGATCATCGACGAATTGCCGCCCGAGCCGAACGCATAGATCATGTCGGCCTTGGCGATATGCGAAACGGCGGCTTCGATCGCGACAAGATCGAGCGACCGGTGCAGGAGAAAGAGCGCATTTTGGGCCTTGGTGATGATATCCTGGGCGACATCGGCCGGATCGGTGCTTTTCGATTCCGGTTTCAGATAGCGAACGCCGATATGGGCGGTGCGGGCGAGTTGCACCTTAAAGTCGGAAAAGCTCTCGCAACCGAGCCGCCGGCAAAAGCGGGTGACGGTCGGCGGCGATACCTCGGCTCGTTCCGCAAGCTCGATGATCGAGGCATTCACGGCAAACTCGAAATCGTTGACAATGATCTCCGCGATGCGGTTCTCGGAGGGAGAGAGCCTGCTCTTGTCTTCCTGCAGCGTTGAAAAGATATCCAAGCCCGTCCCCCCCAATGGTTCTCTATTTATCCTTCTTCTTATAGGCCACGCAGTCGATCTCAACCTTGCAATCAACCATCATCGACGATTGCACACAGGCGCGTGCCGGCGGATGTTCGCCGAAATACTCCTGATAGATTTTATTGAAGGTCCAGAAGTCGCGCGGATCATCGAGCCAGACGCCGACGCGCACGACGTCCTCGACGCCGTATCCGGCTTCATCGAGGATCGCCAGAACATTGGCAATCGTCTTGTGGGTCTGAGCAATGATGTTGCCGTCGATGATTTCGCCATCTTCCATCGCAACCTGGCCGGAAACATACAGCCATCCATCGGCTTCGACCGCCCGTGCGAAAGGCAGTGCCTTGCCGCCGGCGCCCGTTTGAACAGTGCCATAGCGCTTGATGGGCATGCTGAAGTCCTTGCAAATTATTTTCTTGATAAGTTGACAAGTGACCATAGAAAGCAGAATTTGACCAGTGAAAAACACGATTTATGAAAAGAATTTCAATCTGGGGCAGATATGCGCGATCCTTTCAAGAATCCTTTCCCGTCCGACAGCGCCCGGCACGCTATCTGGGAGATGCTCGTTCCGCGCGATATCGATGCCTTTCTCGCCGCCGATTGGTCGATGGTCGAACATGACTTCGTGGAAGAGGGCTTCATCGGCATTGACGGCCGAAAGGAAGTCAGCCCCGACAAGTGGCGCCTCGCATTTCCGACGCTGTCGGCCTATCGCCAGGAATGGCTGAGGCAGGCGGAGGATTTCGCCAAACAGAGTTTCGCAGAAGATACGCGTATGGCGATCTTCACCACGACGACGCTGGAAGACATCGAAATCGAAGGCGATATGGCGCTTGTCCGCAAGAAATTCGACGGCGGCATTTCCAAGCCTGACGGCAGCAGAGACGTCATGCAATGGCAGACGCTCTATTATTGCAGGCTTCACCAAGGACGCTGGAAGATCTCAGGTTTCACCGGCTATCTGCCGAACCCGATGGGTTGACGCGGGGCCGACAACACGAAGGCGACTTTCTTGCGCATTTTCACGGCAGCACTAGCGACCGAGACCAACACTTTTTCCCCGATCTGCGTGGATCGTCGCGCATTCGAAGCCTCTCTTTATGCCCCGCCCGGCCAACATCCCGAAACGCCAACGCTCTGCACCGCGCCGATCACCGTCGGAAGGCGCGTCACGGCTGAAAAGGGCTGGCAACTGATCGAGGGAACCGCCACCTGGGCCGACCCCGCAGGCCTCGTCAACCGGGCGACCTACGAGGAATTGCGTGACGAAATCCTCGGTCAACTCCGCGCGGCAATGCCTGTCGACGCCGTTGTCATGGGCCTGCATGGCGCCATGGTGGCCGCCGGATACGAAGATACGGAAGGCGATCTTCTCTCGCGCATCCGCGAGATCGTCGGGCCTGATGTCCTCATCTGCGCCGAACTCGATCCGCACAGCCATCTCACAGCAAAACGCGTCGTTGCGCTTAATTTCGCCGTCTATTTCAAGGAGTTTCCGCATACGGACTTCGTCGACCGCGCCGAGGATCTCTGGCGCATTACCGTCGAAACGCTCGAAGGCCGGATCAAGCCTGTTATGTCGGTGTTCGACTGCAAGATGATCGACGTCTTCCCGACATCGCGCGAGCCCATGCGTTCCTTCGTCGACAAGATCATGCAGATCGAGACGGATGATCCGGACATCCTGTCGATCTCGGTGATCCACGGCTTCATGGTGGGCGACGTTCCCGAAATGGGGACGAAGCTGCTGGTGGTGACTGATAACAAGCCGGAAAAGGGCGCGGCTTTGGCGCGCGAGCTCGGCCTCGAGCTATTTTCGAAGCGTGGCACCTTCATGGTCCCGCAGATCGACGAGAAGGAAGCCGTCTCGCGCGCGATGACTGCCACCGCATGGCCTGTTGTCATTGCCGACGTCTGGGACAATCCGGGTGGCGGCACCGCAGGGGATGCGACTGTCATCCTCGGGGAGCTCATGGCCCGCGGCGTCAGGAGTGCTGCGATTGGCACCATCTGGGATCCGGTGGCCGTCCAGATTTGTTTTGCGGCAGGCGAGGGGGCGGAAATTCCACTGCGCTTCGGCGCAAAGTCGGCGCCCGGCACCGGCAATCCTGTCGACGGCACCGTCAAGGTCGTCAAGCTGGTGAAGAATGCCGAGATGCAGTTCGGCGAAAGCCTCGCACCTTTCGGCGATGCCGCACATATCGTCCTCAACGGCATCGACATCATCCTCAATTCGACGCGCGCTCAAAGCTTCGATCCGAGCCTTTTTTCGGCGATGGGCATCGATCCCGCCAGGCAGAAGATCCTGGTGATCAAATCCACCAACCACTTCTTCGCGTCCTTCTCGAAGATCGCGGCGGAGATCCTTTACTGCTCCGCCGGAACGCCTTATCCCAATAATCCGGCGACGACACCGTACCAACGGGCACCGAAGACCATATGGCCGATCGTCGCCGATCCACACGGACTAGAACGCGGAGCCGCCTAGATGCATGACAATCGGTTTGCCGTCATCGCCAAGGCAGGCGACAGGATCGCCGATCTCTCGACGCCGCGTCCTGTGATCGACGAAGACCGGCTGGCGGCAAACATAAGCCGCGTTCAATCCTATATGGATCAGCAAGGGCTGAACTTCCGCCCGCATATCAAGACGCACAAGATCCCGGCACTGGCCGTCGCGCAGGTTGCCGCCGGTGCCAAGGGCATCAATTGCCAGAAGGTGACGGAAGCCGAAGTCTTTGCCGAAGCCGGCTTCGAGGACATCCTCATCACCTTCAACATCCTGGGACCGCAGAAGCTCGAGCGCCTGGCCAAGTTGAACGAGAGAATTTCGGCCCTCAAGGTCGTCGCCGACAGCGAAGTGACGGTCGACGGGCTCGCGGCACATTTCTCCGGCCACAAGCCGCTGAACGTACTGGTCGAATGCGATACGGGCGGCAGCCGCTGCGGCGTGCAGACACCAGGCGAGGCGGCCTCCCTCGCCAAGCGCATCACCGCTGCCGACGGCCTCACCTTCGGCGGCATCGTGACCTATCCGAAGCCGCAATCGGCCGCCGCCGTCGAAGCCTTCATCACAGAGGCGCTCGAGCAGCTGACATCGGAAGGCATAACTTGCCCAATCGTCAGCAACGGCGGAACGCCCAGCCTCTTCGAAGCGCATCTCGTCACCTCGGCCACGGAACACCGCGCCGGCACCTATATCTACAACGATCGCCAGATGGTGCGCATGGGCCATTGCACCGAGGACGATTGCGCGATGCATGTGCTGGCAACCGTCGTGTCGCGGCCAAACGCCGACCGCGCCGTCATCGATGCCGGGTCGAAGGCTCTGACATCGGATCTTCAGGGCTTCAGCGATTACGGACTGATCGTCGGTTATCCCGAGGCGCGGATCAGCAGCCTCTCGGAAGAACACGGCGTGATCGACCTGTCGAATTGCACCGGCCCGCGGCCGCAGATCGGCGAGAGGCTCTTCATCATCCCGAACCACACCTGCGTGGTCTCCAACCTGTTCGACACGATGGTCTTCCATCGGGGCGGCATCGTCACCCGCGTCGAGGATGTCGCGGCCCGCGGTCTCGTCTGGTAAGGGAATAACGCCGATCGGCGGGGCTTAGATCTCGTCACCTGGCCATATCGTGAAGGTATGTTTCAAACTTTGACCAGAACTGGTGGTCAAATACAGTTTCTTTATCGAGTTTTAGCTGCCGTGCCATGCCGATGCATTCACTGGCGTTTAATTTGATCGTTTTTCGAGACTTGATAAGCTCTAAAAACAGACCCTCGAAAGCCATTTCATATTCTCGATTATCCAGATAAAGCCTAATGGCCTCAACGGATTCAGCATCGAGATCTGCTCGTGACATCGTGCTTCGCACAAACTGATCGATCGGCTCAAAATTATCACTTGTTTGCCACCACGGTATATTTTCGTCCTCGCTGGCGAGAATGGTGGCGTTCCCACTTTCGAAGTCACCGGATTCAACTGAAACGAGACGATAGCCTAGCTGGTCTCCCAGTTCGCGCATATACGCAATTGCTTCGCGCACAGCCGGTTGATCAGTTGTGACTGATTTGTATGCGACAATCTCGCATTGTCCGCTGTCGGATACAGCTAATCCCTCCTTTGTGAGCAGCGCAACCATTCGGTCTTCGTCTTCGTCGCGTGAACAAATGAAACGCCCACCAATAGGAGCCATTGAAGGCTTTAAGCGAGAGCTCAGTTGAGCTATCTCTTCTTTGTACTCAATCCAGCCAGATGGCTTGGTTAGATTCATATCAGCAAACGCCAAGGCCGGCGCAACGAACCAGGCGGCAATAAGAAATATACAGCGCGCAGGCATTATTCCGTCTGATCCAAGGCATGGGGTGCAGGTCGATCTCCCGTTGTATTTCCACCAAACGGAACGAAGCTTAGTATAACCGTCGTTGTCAAGATTACGATCGTGAACCCGACCTGCGTCGAGCGTCATTTTACGTATTGCGAGAGCCATAGGCGAAACGACTGCGAAGGAACTGATCAGGGTGGGGCTGATCGCCAATCCGAAAATACGGCGCCCCCACGTTCTCAAAAGCGTTGCTGATATAGAAGTCTGACGTGTTAGGCCGCCGTCGGATTGATCACGTTCATATCGATTTCGGTCAGTTCCACCCGCCGCTCAAAGGCTATGCCCGCCTCGTCGAAGAGGTGGCAATCTGCGGCATTGATGCCGGCTGCGACAGGCGCGTCCGCACGGATGCCGACGCTGCCCGGCAGCATCGCGCAGAAATTCTCGGACTCTCCATTGAGCGAGGCGTAAGCGACCGTATTTGCCCCGAGGCGCTCGATGACCGTCGGCGTCACGGTAAAGACGATATCGCCGCCGTTAAGCTGGATATGCTCCGGCCGGATGCCGAGCGTCAAAGCCTTGCCGACAATGCCGTCGCGCGGCGTCACGGGCAGAACGGCTGTCTGGCCTTGATAATCCACCTCAACGCCATTGGCGCTGACACCCTTGCAGGTTACGGGCAGAAAATTCATTTTCGGATTGCCAATGAAGCCGGCGACAAACTGATTTCTGGGCTTGTGATAAAGCTCCAGCGGCGCCCCCGTCTGGGAGATATCGCCGGAATCCAGCACGACGATACGGTCGGCCATGGTCATGGCCTCCACCTGGTCGTGCGTGACATAAATCATCGTCGCCTTCAACTGCCTGTGCAGCTTGGCAAGCTCGATGCGCATGTCGGCGCGAAGTGCTGCGTCGAGGTTGGAAAGCGGCTCGTCGAACAGGAATATCTTCGGTTCGCGCACAATGGCGCGGCCGATCGCGACGCGTTGGCGCTGGCCGCCGGACAGCATGCCAGGTTTCTGTTGCAGCCGCTGTTCGAGGTGAAGGATGCGCGCAGCATTTTCCACCTTGGCCTTGAGCTTTTCCTCCTCCATCTTTTCGACCCGAAGCGGAAAGGCGATGTTCTCGAAGACCGTCATGTGCGGATAAAGTGCGTAGGACTGGAACACCATGGCGATGCCGCGCTTGACCGGCGGCAGGTCATTGACCCTGATACCATCGATGACGATGTCGCCCGCGCTCGTCGCGTCGAGACCGGCGATCATGCGCAGCAGGGTGGACTTGCCGCAGCCTGACGGGCCGACGAAGACGACGAATTCGCCGTTCTTCACGTCGAGCTGCACGCCCTTCAGAACTTCGTAATCGCCATAGAACTTCTGAACTTTGTTGAGAAAGAGCTGTCCCAAAAATCTGTCTCCGCCAGCGGCCTTCGTCGCACATTCGATCACTATCCCTGCATAATTCCATAAATCGGATTCGATTTATGGATAAAATTATGCAGCAATTCAAAGTGTTACAGCGTCCTTTGCGGCTCTCGAAAAGACCCGCGGCGCTGTAGGGGAGGGATCGCGGATGTTGCCTCCCGCGATCCCAAAGAAGCTTACTTGAACGCCTCAACTTCGCCGGCAGCCTTCTTGAGTGCTGCTTCCGGCTCGGCCTTACCCGTCACCACGGACTGGATCATCTCGATCATCGAGTTCTGGAAGCCCTTATAGTCGGTGAAGAGCGGCTCCGGACCACCATAGCTGATGCCGTCGATCAAGGGCTTCCAGTAGGGATCCTTGGCGACGAACTCGTCGACCTTTGCGGAGGGACGCAGCGGGGTGAGGCCGGCTCCGCCCTGCAGTTCGTATTCGGACTGCACATCGGGCGAGGTGATGAACTTGGCGAATTCCGTCGCCTTGTCCTCGACCCCCGAACCCTTGAAGATCGCCAGGCTGTCGGTGATCAGCAGCGTGCCGGGGCCCTTGGCGTCGGGACCGAGCGGCAGTGTCGTGATGCCCCAGCTGATCTTCGTTTTCTTCAGGCGGTCGGCCGCACCCGAGCCTGCCTGGATCATCGCGACCTTGCCGTCGAGGAAGATGGCGCGGACTTCGTTCTGCTCGTAGGCCGTCGGGCCTTCTTCGGCGTAGGGAACGATGTCCTTGTAAGCCTTCAGTGCAGCAAGAATCTCAGGGCTGTCGAGCGTGACCTTGCCGTCGGCATCGATCACCGCGCCATTATTGGTGTAAACCCAATGCATGAACTGGTGCATCGTATTGTCGAAAGTCTTGGCGGAGAGACCGAAGCCCGGAATGCCGGTCTTTTCCTTGATGGTCTTTGCCATCTCGATTTCTTCAGCCCAGGTCTTCGGCGGCGTCTCAGGATCGAGGCCGGCCTGCTTGAAGAGATCCTTGTTCCAGTAGAGCGCCTTGGTGGAGAAGGCGATCGGAACGCCCCACTGTGAGCCCTCGAAGGTGACCGTGTCGACGATGTGCGGATAATAGGTCTTCTTCTCGTCGTCCGTCATCGGCACCGGAACGATGAGGTCGTTCTGCGCGAATTCCTTCAGCGTGCGCGAACCGACATAGGCCATCGCCACCGGCGTACCGGCGGCGGCGAGCGTCGTTGCCTTGTCCTGGCACTGCGCCCATCCGACGACTTCGGGGGCGACCTTCCAGCCTGCGTTCTTTTCTTCCCACTGCTTGATGTATTTGATGTGGACCGGGTCGATCGTGTCGCCGCAATAGATCCAGCTGATTTCCTTGTCGGCCGCCTGGGCAGTGACTGCCGTCAATGCCGTCGAACCGAGCAAGGCGAGCGCCATAAGGCCTGTCTTGATGGTAATGCTCACGTCGTGACTCCCATTCTTGTGTTAGCTGTTCACTCGTTTTTTGGTCTTATTGTTTCACCGCACCGGCGGTCAGTCCGCCGACAAGGTAGCGCTGAAGGAAGAAGATGACGACCATCGCCGGCGCGATACCGACGAAGGAAGCCGCCATCAGTTCGTTCCAGATGACCTCCTGCTTGCCGAAGTAAGCAAAGAGCCCCACCGGCAAGGGCATGTATTCGGTCTTCGAGTTGAACGTCAGCGCGAAGATGAATTGCTGGGCGTAGGCGCCGATGAAGGTGGTAATGGCGACGACGATGATCCCCGGCATCGCAATGGGCAGGATGACACGGCGAAGCGTATAGAAATGGCTGGCGCCATCCATGTAGGCCGCTTCGTTAAGTTCCTGCGGAATACGGATCATGTAGGTGCGCAGCAGCCAGATCGCCGACGGAATCAGGAAGGCGACGCCCGGTACGATCATGGCGAGATAGGTGTTGAGCACGCCGATGCTGCGCATCAGCCGGAAAAGCGGGATCAACAGCACGGCGCCGGAAAACATGTTCACCGTCAGGAATGCGCCGAGCAGGATGCCCATGCCTTTGAATTCGAACTTCGCAAAGGCATAGGCCGCCGGAATGACGAGGCAGAGCACGATCAGCGTGACGATGATCGAGATGAAGAACGAGTTGAAGATATAGCGCCCGAAGCCCGGCACGCTGATCCACATCGTCCGGTAGGCTTCAAACGAGCCGTTTTCCGGCCAGAAGCGGTAGGGCGAGGAGAAGAGCTGGCTGAGCGGCTTCAGCGAAACCAGGAAACCTTCGACGAAGGGCGACAGCACGAAGAAGAGAAACAGCGCGATGCCGCAATAGATCAGGATGATTTCCCACCAGCGGTAACGGTCGATCATGGCTGCATTGCTCATGCGCGCTTCTCCGGATTGAGGCGACGGGTGACGCGGAAATAAGCGAAGCAGAAGAGTGACAGGAAGATGCAGATCAAAACGGCGCGCGCTGCACCTTCACCGTATTTCTTCGAGCCGATCGCGGTCTGATAGGTATCGATGATCATCGTCGTCGTCTCGCCGCTCGGTCCGCCCTGCGTCAGGATCCAGATGATGTCGAACGAGTTGAAGGTAGCGATCAGCGAAAGCATCGACATGGTGATGATCGCCGGAACCATCAGCGGCAGCGTGATGCGGCGGAAGCGGTACCAGCGGCCGGCGCCATCGGTCCAGGCAGCCTCGTAGAGATCCTTCGGAATGGATTGGATCGCGGCCAGGAAGTAGATCGTCACCAGCGGCACGCCGATCCACACATCGGTGATGATCGTTGCCCAGAAGGCGGTGCTTCCATAGGCGAGGAAGGCGACCGGGCCGTCGACGAGACCGAAGCGCTGCAACATGCCTGATATCATCCCGAACTGGCCGTTATACATCCAGCCCCACATGAAGATGCCGATCGCCATCGGCACGATCCATGGCGGCATGGTCAAAAGCCGGAACAGCGAGCGGCCGGGGACCGCGGCATTCAGCATGGTCGCACCGAAAGTGCCGATCACCATTTTCAGGGCGACCGAGAAGAATGTCCAGATGAACGTACGGATGATGACTTCTGCAAACCGCTCGTTGAAGATCTTCTCGTAATTGGCCCAGCCAACCCAATTGGTGGTCTTCCTGAGGGACGCGTCGGTGAAGGAGAGAATGAAGGTATCGACCAGCGGATAGGCGACGATCGCCAGAACATAGAGCACAGCCGGAAGAAGAAGGATGCAAGCGAAGATGAAGGTGCTTCTTTGAACACTCATCTTGCCGCCCTCCTCAAGCCGCTCTTGCGTGAAGGGCTTCGTCGAAGCGGTCCCAGATCGGACGCAGATCGATGACTGCCTTCTTCATCCTCGCTTCGTCCATCGCCAAGGCGAGGATGCCGGCCTCGAGCGCATTCAGCGTGGAAACAGGAAGTTCGAGCCCGGTGCGCACGCTTTCAAGCAGGTCGCTCGCCATCTGTTCATCGGCGCCGTAGTGCTGGGAGAGCTCGGTGGCGGCATATTTGTTTTCGACAATCTTGTTGCCGGTCAGCTGTTCGTGCACATCGAGATAGCCGCGAACGAAATCGCCTTCGGCCATGCCGCGCGAACCCATGATGGCAAAACGGCGGAATTGATCGGGCACATTCAGATTGGTGTGAAAGTTCATGCCGACGCCATTGGCATATTCGACGATCGCGACCTGATAGTCGATGATATCGGCATCGCTGTCGAAGACCTTGTCCGATCCCATCCATCCGCTCGGCTTGCGGTGGAAAAGCTCGAGGTCGTTGATGCCCTCGCGCGCCGGGTCGTTTGCCGGAATGAAGCTCTTGCGGCCACCGAAACTTGCGACGCGTTCCGGCCGTGCGCCGGCGACACCGTTGTAAAGATCGAGGTCGTGGCAGCATTTCTCCAGCATGAAGCTGCCGGAATAGCGCTCATAGCGGCGCCAGTCGCGCATGAAGAAGGCACCATGATAAGGCTCGATATGTTCAGAGGCCTCAATCGACACGATCTGACCAAGCTTGCCCTCGGCCTGGATGGCGCGGAGATCCTTATAAAGAGGAGAATAGCGCAGCACGAGACCGACCATCAGCCGCTCGTGGCCGAATTTTGCCATCAGATGGGCAAGCTCGATGCTTTCGGCGATCGTGGTGACGATCGGCTTTTCGCAGAAGACCTTGAGACCGGCTTGAAGTCCGAGCCTGATATGGTCGAGATGCAGATGATTGGGGGAGCCGATCATCAGGAGATCGAGCTTTTCAGAGGCAAGGAGCTCCTCCGGCGAACCATAGGCCTTGCCGACCGAAATTCCCTTTTCCGTCAATCCGGGAAGTCCGGCAGGTTCCGGATCCACATAGCCTACGATGTCAAAGCTGCTATCGATTGCCTTGAAAACGTAGCCGAGATAGCCGAGCCGGAATCCTAGCCCGATGATTCCCACTTTCATGCCGATCAAGTTCCCATTTAGTAATTTATTTTCTTTAAGTTGGGACAAAAATCGGGAGGCGTCAATAGAAAACGGGCCTCAAAGCGCGAGTATGAAATTAATTTTCATAGATCGGTAGCCGGCGGTCGATTGCTGGCTGCGACCGGCCGGACGCCGATTGCCAATGGCAATAGTGCGCATCTCTTGAAGCCGGGGCGGCGAATTCAGCGCCTGTCGCCGCAGGTAGCAATCGCGTCGGCAAGCTCACGCGGAACTCGCGAAATGTTGAAAAGAGCCGCGAGTTTACGTGTGTAGGATGGTGCGACAACCGGAGGCAAGGAGGAGCCATCATGACCCGAATGACAGCCAAGGATTTCCCTCAGGAACTTCTCGAACTCTACGATTATTACGCGCACGGGAGAATTACCAAGCGCGAGTTTCTCGACCGGGCCGGCAAATTCGCGGTCGGCGGCGTGACGGCAGCCGCCATTCTTGCGTCGCTGAGCCCTGATTATGCGCTGGCGACCCAGGTCGAGTTCACTGATCCCGATATATCGGCCGAGTACATCACCTATCCTTCGCCCAAAGGAAATGGAGATGTCCGCGGCTATCTCGTCCGCCCCAAAAACGCGACCGGCAAAGTCGCGGCCGTGGTGGTCGTTCACGAGAACAGGGGCCTGAACCCCTATATCGAGGATGTGGCGCGGCGCGTGGCGAAGGCGGGTTTCATCGCGTTGGCGCCGGATGGCCTCACCTCGGTCGGAGGTTACCCCGGCAATGACGAAAAGGGCCGGGAGCTCCAGCAGAAGGTCGACCCGGAAAAGCTGATGAACGATTTCTTCGCGGCGGTCGAATTTCTGATGCACAGCGATCTCACCACCGGCAAGGTCGGCATCACCGGCTTCTGCTATGGCGGCGGCGTTGCCAACGCTGCGGCGGTGGCCTATCCGGAGCTTGCCGCAGCCGTGCCCTTTTACGGCAGGCAGCCGCGCGCCGACGACGTGCCGAAGATCAAGGCGCCGTTGCTTCTCCACTATGCCGGGCTGGACAAGGGGATCAACGAAGGCTGGCCGGCCTATGAAGCTGCGCTGAAATCGTCTCAAAAAACCTACGAGGCCTATGTCTATCCCGACGTCAATCACGGCTTTCACAATGATTCCACACCCCGCTACGACGAAGCGGCAGCCAAGCTCGCCTGGCAGCGAACGGTCGACTGGTTTACGAAATACCTCGCCTGAGCAGGCCGCGGCCTGAACGATGCTGCGGGCGGGGAGCCATTCCCCGCCGCCTATCCGCCCCGTGGTGTGTCAAGGCGACTGACGGTCTGCAATCAGGCTCCAGAAGGGATCGTCGCCGGACAGGTTTTCCAAATCGGCAAGCCTGCGAAGCTGCAGGAAAGAGGCGCCGGACACATTCCGATTTCCCCAGCGCAAGCAGTCGATGAACTTGACTTCACGTTCATGAGCGCTCATCGGCGCTTCGAGCGATCCCTTCGCATGCAAGCGGGATTTGTTCAAAATGCGCCCGTCGCGCATCGTGACCGTGACGACATGCGGCAGGCGCTCCACGCCCTTTTCCTCATCGGCCGAATAGGACTGCATTTCGATGCGCGGCATGAATTCCCGGATTTCCGGCCGCCCAATCTCCTGCCGTGTAAAATCGGAAAGGCTAAGAGATCCCCTGAGGAAAGCTGTCGCCAGGCAATATTGCATTGAGAAGCGGGCCTGCATCTCGTCGGTGGGCTCGGGATAAGCGAGGTTGCGGGCAGCGGATATGCCGACTTTCGTCTCGATCCTGGCAATGTCGCCCGCCAAAAGCCCATGCTCCTGCTTCAGATCCAGAAGCGCGTCGATTGCGCGATGGGTGGAGGCGCAGCAGGGATGGCGCTTGGTCACCACACCCCGGCTTTCGACGATATGCTCCTCGTCGAATGTCAGGCCCTCCCAGCCCTTGGCATCATCGCCCCCGAAAAGATCGAGGAAGCCTTGCGGCCGTTCGAGGATATCCGCCCGCCCGCTCATCCCCGCAAGCGCCATGCGCGCCGCATCCACGGCATTGCGCGCGGCAATGCCGGCATGAAGCGGTTTGGCGGTCGTGCCGAATTGCCCTTTCGGGCCGCAGGCGAAGCTGGTCGCGAGGCTCATCGCCGCGACCAGGCTCTCTTCGCCGGCGCCGAGAAGCCGTGCCACGCCAGCCGCGGCCCCGATGCTGCCGACCGTCGCCGTTGCGTGCCAGCCCCTGTTGTAGTGAGAGGGATTGACGCCGAAGCCGACCGCCGCCTGCGCTTCCAGCCCGGCCAGGTAGGACTCGAGAAACCGTCTTCCGCTTGTCACCTTGCCGCTCGTCAGAACCGCCAGCAGCGCCGGTACCAGCACCGCGGAAGCATGCGCCCTTGCCGGATGGAAATTGTCATCGAAATCGAGCGCATGAGCCGCCGTTGCGTTGATGAGTGCGGCGAAAGAGGGCGAGGCGGAGCCGCCGGTGACGAGCCGCGCTTCGCCGCCTCCGGCGATTTCCCCGTCGAAGGCGCGGGTAAGCGCGGCAACGCTTTCATCGCCACTGCCTGCAATCATGCAGCCGATGGTGTCCACCGCAGCATCTCTTGCCCGATCCATCGCGAGGTCTGAGAACGTCGTTCGCGACAGGACCTGTTCCGCGATCTTCCGGAGAATGGTGGCCATTGACGAAAGTCTTTCCGTGAGTTTGGTTCTCAGCGGAAAATGTTCAACTTTCCGCAGGTCCGCAATCTTATGCGGTTTACGGGTAGGGCTATCGACATTGGAGATAGAATGGCGCGAGACACGAGTGCGGCGATCAGCCTGAAGCATATCGAGGCCTATGACGCCATCGCCGCGACGGGCTCGACGATCGCCGCTTCCGTCGAGCTTGGGATTTCGCAATCGAATGCCAGCCGCTTGTTGCAGCAACTGGAAGACTATCTCGGCGTCCGGCTTTTCGACCGGGAAAAGAACCGGCTTCAACCGACCCGCGAGGGGCTGCAGCTCGGCCCGGAAATCCGTGCCATTTCCGACCGGCTGCGCGCCTTGAAAACGGCGGCGATGGAGCTCGAGAGCGGCCGATCGCGCGAGATCATGCTGCGGCTCGCCTTTCCCGCCAGCCTTTCCTCGACGCTCATTCCGAAGCTGGTGAAGAACTTTCTCGCCGCGAATGGTCCGATGCGCGTCGAGGTCGCATCCGGCAGCTATCTGGCAATTGAACGGATGATGGCCGATGGCGAGGCCGATCTCGGCTTCGCGCGTCTGCCGCTGATGAGCCCGGGATTGAAACAGGAGAAAATCCTGTCGTCGCGGATCATTTGCGCCCTGCACAATGATCATCCCAAGGCCGGCAGCCGCCTCTTGTCTGTCGGCGACCTGAAGGGGCAGGATCTGATCATGCTGAACAGGGAGCGACCGGTTCGCCACGAGTTGGAGGCGTTGTTCTACAAGGCCGGCATCCGTCAACGCCCCTTGCTCGAGGCACATTCGGTGGCGAGTGCCTGCGCGCTGGCCGCCCAGGGGCTCGGCATTGCGCTGGTCGGCGAGATCATCGCCCGCGAATATGCGACGCTGCCGCTGCGGTTCATTCCGCTCGAACCGGAACTGCCGGTTGCCTACGCGCTGATCAGCGGAGAGAAATTTCCGATGCCCAAGGCCGCCAGCCTTTTCCTTCAAAGCATTTCGGACTGGGCATGATGACGATGCTTGAACTGTCCCGGGGGATCGCGAACGCATGAATATCAAGCAACTGGAAGTCCTGCGCACGCTTCTGGCGACGGGGTCGACGATTGCCACGGCAAAGACGATGGGGCTCAGTCAGTCCGGCGTCAGCCGCCTCCTCCAGCAGCTCGAGGCGGACCTTTCGATGTCGCTTTTCGTGCGCGACAAGGGCCGTCTCATCCCCACCCCCGAGGCCCTGCTTCTTGCCCGCGATGCCGAGACCATCTTGCTGGCGGTCGATCGGATGTCGGGCCACGCGGAGGACTTAAGAAGCGGCGCCGCCGGCCCGGAGATCGTCCGCATCGGCCTGCCGAGCAGCATGTGGGAGCATTTCGCGCCGGCAATGCTGGCCGATTACATCAGCGATTTTCCCGGTGTGCGGATCGAAACCTTCTTCGAGACGACGACTGCGATCAACAAGCTCGTCGAGCAGCGGGTGATCGATTTCGGCTTTCTGCGCATGGAGGGCGAGAGCGGACCGGGCATCGAGGTCGAGCGTGTCGCCACCGGCGAAAGCGTCTGCGTCGTACCGAAGGATCATCCCCTTGCGAAACTGGAGGAGATCACGGTCAGGAATTTGCGCGACGTGCCCCTCATTCTGATTGGCCGCCAACGGCCGAACCGCATGGCGCTCGACCAGACCTTCCGGCGGGCCGGCGTCAAGCAGATCGTCAAGATCGAGACGCATACCAACAGTTCCGCCTGTTCCTATGTCGCGCATGGCCTTGGGGTCACGATCATCAGCAGCTTTTATGCGAATCTCTATCGCCACCTGCCGGTGGTTCACCGTCCTTTCGTGCCACGCGCGACCCAGGAATTCGGATTGGCGCGGGCGGTCGGAACGCCACTCTCGATTGCCGCCCACGCTCTGAGCGACGCCTTGAAGCGACAGATCCGGCTTTCTCAAAAAGACGTTTAAAATCAAACTTTTAGCTTGCACCCTTACGCCAAGGCAGCCGTTTTGGTTGCGGCCGTATTCCGCATAGACTTATGACAGAATCGCATAATATTGCGGATATTTCCTCATTCGATCATAGTTTGCGGCAACGAAACCGATGGCGCCGGGCACTGTCCGTCGCCAATCGCGGGGAACAAAAATGCTGAAATTCGTTCTGAACCGCCTGTTGATGGCATTGCCGACGATCGTCCTCGTTTCGGTGACCGTCTTCACGCTGATCCGCTTCATACCCGGCGATCCGGCGGCACTGATGCTGGGTGATATGGCTGAGCCGGCTCAGATCGCGGCGATGCGCTCGGAACTCGGCCTCGACAAATCGTTGCCGCAACAGTTCCTGATCTGGACCGCCAATGTCGTGCAGGGTGACTTCGGCCGCTCGATCGTCAATGACGAGCCGGTTCTGCCGCTCGTCGCATCCCGTTTTCTGGTCAGCGCCGAAATCGTCGTCGTCGCCGTGCTTCTGGCGAGCCTCATCGCCGTGCCGGCCGGTGTCATCGCCGCCTGGCGGCAGAACAGTCTGACAGACCTGGCGCTGGTCGGCACGGCCACGATCCTGCTGTCGATCCCGACATTCTGGCTCGGCCTTCTGCTTCTGCTTTTCTTCGGCTTGAAACTCAGCTGGTTACCGGTCCTCGGCTATGTCTCGATCAGCAGCAACCTCACCGGCGGCCTGCTCTACCTCGTGCTGCCGATCATGACCCTGGTCATTCACGAGATGGGTGTGTTGATCCGCATGGCGCGCGCCTCGACGCTGGAAGTCCTGCGTCTCGACTATATCACCCACGCCCGGGCCAAGGGGCTTTCCGAGAGCGCCGTCCTTTGGCGGCACGCCTTCAAGAACGCCTTCGGCCCGACCTGGACAGTCATCGGTCTGATCCTCGGCAATCTCCTCGGCGGCATTGCCGTCATCGAGACGGTCTTCACCATTCCGGGGCTCGGGCGACTGATGGTCGACAGTATTTTTGCCCGCGATTACCCCGTGATCCAGGGTTGCCTGCTGTTCGTCTCGCTTTCCTATGTGCTGGTCAATTTGGTCGTCGACCTGCTCTATCCCCTGTTCGATCCGCGGGTAGTCGCCGAATGAAAAACGTCACGTTCAACGGCTTCATCGGCAGCATTCTGATTGCCGCATTGCTCATCTCCGCTGCGATCGGCCTTTTCTGGACCCCCTATGATCCGATGAAGCTCGGCTTCACGGCACGGCTGGCAGCGCCAAGCAGCGCCCACTGGCTCGGGACCGACGAATTCGGCCGGGACGTGCTCAGCCGCCTGATCGTCGGCGCCCGGGCGAGCGTCTGGATCGGCACCTTGACGGTCACATTCGCGACGGTCTGCGGCACGCTGATCGGTCTCGTCAGCGGTTACGCCCGCGGTTGGATCGATGCAGTCATCATGGCCGTCAACAATGCGCTTCTCGCCTTTCCGGGCATCCTTCTGGCGCTTGGATTGCTCGCCGTCTTCGGCGCCAACCAATATGGCATCATCTTCGCGCTGGGCATTGCGTATTCGCCCTCCATGGCCCGCGTTGTCCGGGGTGCCGTCCTGTCGCTGCGCGAGCGGGAATTCATCGAGGCCTCCAAGGTGATGGGCAATGGCGAGTTCTACACCATGTTCCGCCATATCCTCCCCAATTGCATCGCCCCGATCACCGTGCTTGCGACCTCGATGTTCGGCTGGGCGATCCTTTCGGAAAGTGCGCTCAGCTTTCTCGGTCTCGGCGTCCCGCCACCGGCGCCGACCTGGGGCAACATGCTGGCCGCCGGCCGACCATTCATCGAGCAGGCGGTCTGGCTGGGTCTGTTCCCGGGCCTGGCGATCGCCCTGACGCTCCTCGGCATCAATCTTCTGGGCGACGCTCTTCGGGACAAGCTTGATCCGCGGATGAGGGGGCTGAAATGACCAATAGAACGCTTTTGAATGTCCGCAACCTGTCGCTTCAGGTCACTGGCACCGGTGTGCAGGTCGTCAAGGACGTCAGTTTTGACGTCGCGCCAGGCGAGATCTTCGGCATCGTCGGAGAAAGCGGATCGGGCAAGACGCTGGCAACACGCGCCCTGATCTCGCTGCTGCCGGCACCCATCAAGGTGATCGGCGGCTCCGTTGCCTACAAGGGACGCGACGTGCTTTCCATGAACGGCGCGCAATTGCGCCAATTGCGTGGTGCGGAAATCGGCGTCGTCTTCCAGGAGCCGATGACCTCACTCAATCCCTCGATGACCGTCGGCCGCCAACTCGAAGAAGGGTTGCAGCTGCATACGAAACTTTCGCGGGAAGAACGGCGCAGCCGGATCCTCGACATGCTGAACCGGGTCGGGATCCGCGATCCCGCCGGGGCGCTCACTTCCTATCCGCATGAATTCTCGGGCGGCATGCGCCAGCGCATCATGCTGGCATCGGTCATGCTGCTGAAGCCGGCGCTCTTGATCGCCGACGAGCCGACGACGGCGCTCGATGCCGTGATCCAGCGCGACGTCATGGAATTGATGGTGGAGCTGACCCAGGCGGAAGGCACCGCCGTGCTGCTGATCAGTCACGACCTGCCGATGGTTGCCCGTTACACGAACCGCATCGTCGTCATGGAAAAGGGCGTGATCGTCGAAGAAGGACGCACCGCCGATCTGCTCGACGCACCGCAGCGTGCCTATACGAAGAAACTGCTTTCCTCCCTGCCGTTTCGCGGAGCGACGCGGACGATCGACAAGACCAAGGCGCCGATGGTCTCGGCGCGCGATATCGTCGTCGACTATCCGGGCCGGCGGTCGCTGATGAAGAAGGCAACGCCGAAACGGGCGCTGCATGGCGTCAGCATCGATATCCACGAGGGCGAAGTCGTGGCACTGGTCGGCGGTTCGGGTTCCGGCAAGACCACGCTCGGTCGCACCATTGCCGGACTGGTCCGGGAGAGCGAAGGCGATATCCGGTTCAAAGGACGCAGCCGCGACGACGACTGGATGGACTATCGGCTGAATTGCCAGATGGTTTTTCAGGATCCTTATTCCTCGCTCAATCCGCGCATGACCATCGTCGCGCTTGTGGAAGAAGCTCTGCGGCTCGTTCCCGATCTCGACACTGCGGCAAAGCGCAAGCGCGCCCTGGAGACGCTGGAAGAAGTCGGGCTTGGGGCCGACTACGCCGGGCGCTACCCGCATGAGCTTTCGGGCGGCCAGCGTCAGCGCGTAGCGATCGCCCGGGCCATTGCGCGCCGGCCGAAATTCCTGATCGCCGACGAACCGGTATCGGCCCTCGACGTGACGGTCCGGGCGCAGGTGCTCGAACTCCTGTCCGATCTGCAAAAACGCTACGGCTTTTCCTGCCTGTTCATCAGCCACGATCTCGGCGTGGTCGAACAGGTGGCCGATCGCGTCGTCGTCATGCAGGACGGCCGGATCATCGAGGAGGGCGACCGCGATACGGTTTTCGACAGCCCGAAGGAGGCCTATACGCAAAGGCTTCTCTCGGCCATCCCCGCTCTGGACCACAATGCTCAGGGCGGCGTGATCCTCAAATGGCGCCTGGAGAACTGACATGACGACGATGATTGAATCCGCAAAGCTCGCGGAGCGATTGAACGCGATCTGCGATGCCCAGCCTTTCGTGACGCGCTTCATGGTGCGTGCGCTTGGTAGCGCTGAAACGATCGGCAGAGGTGCGGACGAGGAAACACCCTCCGCCAGTACCCGAAAGACCTCGATCATGATGGCGGCCCTGAAGGCCGCGCATGAGGGCCGCCTGGATCTGGACGAGCGGATCACCTACGAAAAGCGCTTCGCCGAGGAAGTGGCGAGCGGGATGTTCCGCTATCTGACGCCCGGTATCGTCATATCGCTGCGCGATGCCATCACCGGCATGATGGTGCTGAGCGACAATGTCTGCACCAAGATGGTCTTCGAAAGGCTGACGCTCGAAGAGGTCGACGGTTATTGCAAGTCGATCGGCATGTCAGGCACCAACCATCGCTTCCTCATCCCTCCCTTGGCGCTGTCGCCCGATCATTCTTTGAAAGCCGTCACCACGACGACGGCACGGGATCAGGTCTATCTGCTGCAGACCATCCTGGATGCCCAGGATTCGCGGGAAGCCGCGGACCGGCTCGGCTCCTCGCAGGCGCTGTGCGCTTACGCGCTTCAAACCCTGAAGAACCAGATCCTGCGTTATGCCATTCCTTCCCGGCTGCCATTCGGTGCGCTCGTCGCCCACAAGGGTGGCACGGGAAAGCGCGGCCGCATGAATGCCGGTATCGTCTATCGCGACGGGACCCCCTTCTACATCATCGCCGCCTATACCGACGACGTGCCGCAGGAAATGCCGGACGGCACCCCTGGCTATACGGTCGCGCTTGAAACCATCGGCAGGCTTTCACGCGCCTGCTGGGATGAACTCCAATCCTAACAATCCATAAAAGAGGGTAGAACAATGCATAAGCTTCTTCTTGCAGGGACCATGTTGATGGCGATGACCGGCGTGGTCGACGCCCGCGACATCGTCGTGGCGCAAAGTTCCGATCTGCGCAGTGCCAATCCGGGCGTCAACCGCGACGGCAATACCGATGGCGTCATCCTGCATATCGTCGAAGGGCTCGTAGGCTACGCCAACAACGGCGAGGTCAAGCCGCTGCTGGCAAAGAGCTTCGAAGTTTCGGCGGATGGGCTGACCTACAGCTTCAAACTGCGTGACGACGTCAAATTCCATAACGGCAAGAAATTGACCGCCGATGACGTCGTGTGGAACTGGAACCGCTATCTCAAGCCTGAAACGAAATGGACCTGCCTTCCCGATTTCGACGGCAGCGGATCCGTGCATGTTACCGGGGTCAAGGCAGTCGATGCTTCGACCGTCACCATCACGCTGGAAAAACCATCCGCGGTTTTCCTTGGCCTGATGTCGCGCCCCGAATGCGGTTACACCGGGATGATTTCGCCGGAATCGGTCGGCGCGGATGGCAGCTTTATCAAGCCGATCGGTACCGGTCCCTTCAAATGGGATGAATGGAAGAAGGGCGAGTATATCCATCTCGCCAAGTTCGACGATTATGTCTCGCCCCAGAACGACGGCAAGCCCGACGGCATGGTCGGATCCAAACGCCCTCTCGTCGATGGCATCAAGTTCATGGTCATTCCCGATGCTTCGACCGTAAAGGCCGGCCTTCAGTCCGGCGTGCTCGATACCGCGGAGATTTCGCCGGATCTCATTCCCGAATTCAAGACGAGCGACACGATGCAACTGATCGTGGCTCGCAACAACGGCAAAAATCTCTTCTACATCCAGACGCGCGACAAGGTTCTGAGCAATCCCGGCGTGCGCCGCGCCATGGCGATGGCGCTCGATCTCGACCAGCTCGTCGAGGCCGCCTCGAATGGCACCGGCGCAGCCAACGGTTCGATGGTTTCTCAAGACTCGCTCTATTTCGACGATGTCCAGAAGGAGCGTCTGCCCTACGACATCGAGGCCGCGAAGAAAGAGCTTGCGACGGCCGGCTATAAGGGCGAGCCGATTACCATCATCGCCAACAAGCGCAGCAACGTGCCAAGCTTCCCGGCCGCGGTGATGGCGCAGGCCATGATGCAGCAGGCAGGTCTCAATGTGCAGATCGAGGTGCTCGACTATGCGACGCAGGTCGATCGCCGCCGGTCCGGCAACTATCAGATCATCTCGCAATCAGTCGCGCCGCGGCTCGATCCGGCGCTGATGTACGGCTTCTATGTCGGCAACAAGGACAAGAATGCGTCGTTGATGTGGGATGATCCAAAGGCAGTCGAGTTGATGAAGGCCGCCTATGCGGAACCCGACCAGACGAAGCGTCAGGCGATTTTCGACGAGTTTCACACGCTGATGCTCAAGGAAATGCCAGGCATCTTCCTCTATGACATGGTCGATGTCTGGGGCGCGACCAAGAAGCTGAAGGGCCAGCCCGTCTGGCAATCGAATGCCCGTCTTTGGGAAGTTTCGCTCGACAACTAATCCTGAACTGCCGCGCCCGGTGGTCGGGCGCCGCCATCCCACTTCGACAGTCAACAGGAGATCCGGCAGGCAGACCTGCCGGGTCCGGTGCAACACATCCCTGTGGCGGCAGGGCAGACAGCGAGGAATACCATGAATCTTGACGCGATCAGCTCCATTGCCGCGACGATCGAAAAGATGAAGCCGGATTATACCGCCCTCAGCGACAGTATCTGGGACTTCGCGGAACTGAAATTCGAGGAGCGGCGCTCGTCGCAATTGCTGGCAAGGACACTCGAGGAAAACGGCTTTGCCGTGCACCGCGGCGTCGCAGGCATGGAAACGGCCTTCATCGGCGAATCCGGCAGCGGCAAGCCGGTGATTGCCTTCCTCGGAGAATACGATGCCCTGGCCGGAATGAGCCAGACCGCCGACCTAGCCGAGCCTTTTCCCGAGGCGGCGGGAGCAACCGGTCACGGCTGCGGGCACAATCTGCTTGGCGTCGGATCGCTGATGGCCGCGGTTGCGCTTGCCCGCCACCTCAAGGAGAACAACCTGCCCGGAACAGTGCGCTATTACGGCTGCCCGGGAGAGGAGGGCGGTTCCGGCAAGACCTTTATGGTTCGTGCCGGCGCGTTCGATGACGTCGATGCCGCCCTGACCTGGCATCCGGCTCCGTTCAACGGTGTTCGCTCGACGAACAATCTTGCCGTTCTCGAATATTACTATCGCTTCAGGGGTGTCGCGGCACATGCGGCCAACAGCGCCCATCTCGGCCGCTCGGCGCTCGATGCGGTCGAACTCATGAATGTCGGCGTCAATTTCCTGCGGGAACACATGCCGCAGGATTGTCGCGTTCACTACGCGATCACCGACACCGGCGGCAGGGCCGCCAATGTCGTGCAGGCTAGCGCCGAGGTTCTCTATCTGATCAGAGCGCCTGATATGCCGCAGGCGCTTGAGCTTGCTGGGCGGGTCGAGAAGGTTGCACGAGGTGCGGCGATGATGACCGAAACCGAGGTCGCGATCGTATTCGACACCGCCTCGACGAACCTGCTTCCCAACATCACGCTTGAAACGGCGATGCACGAGAACATGGTCGCGCTCGGGCCGATAGCCTTCGACGAGGCCGACATCGCCTTCGCCAGGAAAATCCAGGATACCTTCACACCCGAAGCGATCAGGAGCAGCATCCGCCTCTATCAGATCAAGGGCGATGTGTTCTCCAACGCCAAGGTCGATGGCTCGGCGCCCCTGCACACCGGCCTGCGGAATTTCGAGGGACAATCGCATTTCCGGGCCGGATCGACCGATGTCGGCGATGTCAGCTGGGTGACGCCGACCGCGCAATGCTGGGCGCCAGCCTGGGCGATCGGCACCAATCCCCATACCTGGCAGGTCGTCGCGCAGGGAAAAAGCCCGGCCGCGCACAAAGCCATGGCGCATGCGGCCAAGACGCTTGCGACAACGGGGCTCGCATTGATGTCGTCATCCGACCTTCTGGCAGCCGCGACGGCCGAGTGGCGGGAAAAGACCAGCGGCAAAGCCTATGTGTGCCCGATCCCTGACGATGTGATGCCTGCAACAGTTCACAGCCGGTAGTTCCCGGCCGCTCGGGCTTCCCGGCTATTTCCGCTTGTCGGGCGCGTGCCTGCTCGTCTTAGCCGCTCTTGCAATAGCAAATACGGCGGGGAGCCATTCCCTTCCGTCCATCCGTCCCCTTGCGACCGGCCGATGAAATTGCCCGGTCGCAATGGCACCGGAATCTTAACGCGGCGCTTGGCTATTGCGAGCCGCCGGCTTTGCGTCGTCGCCGGCTGACCATCATTCCGCCGACGATGAGAACAATTCCGGCCGCGTTCGCCCAAAATGATGCGGGAACGGCGCTGATATAATCAAACGCTACCCCTGTTACCATCTGGCCACCGATGATCAGCAGGGCCGAATTAACCGCACCTATTCGGGCAATGACCCAACTGCCCGCCGCCACGAAAACAACGCCGATGGAACCACCCAGATAGGCATACCAAGGCGCCTCGGCAGCGCCCGCAGGAAGCAGGCCTCCGACAAAGAGACCAAGGCAGGTGAGGACAGCAAAGCCTATGGCATGATTCCAGAAGGATGCAATCAGCGGCGTGGTGGATATGCTCAACCGCCCATTGAGCTGACGACTGAGGCCGACGAGCACACCGCCCAGGCAAGCCAGGAGAATGAACACCGTCACGCCGCACCTCGGCCAAACAGGATAATGAGCGCAGCCCCCGTGACGACCAAGCCGAGTGCTACGATGTCTCGTGTATCTGGACGCCGCTTTGGCAGACCAAACAATCCCCAACTGTCGGCCGCGACGCTGAAAGCGACCTGGCCTGCCAAACCCAAAGCCAAGGTGCCGGAGAGCCCGAGCGGTGAGTTGACCGCGGTCGAAGTCAGAATGACCGTTGCCGCGCCGGATATCCCACCGAAATAAGCCCACCAAGGCGCGTTGGGGGCTTTTTCTGGCCTCGGCGTGCGTCGGCGATGGACCACCAGGAGAAGAATGACGGCTGCTATGATGCCTGTGCCGTGAGCGATCCACGATGAGAACAGGGGATTCCCATAACGGGCCAACTCCCCATTGAGGTGCACCATGAACGTCAGGAGCCCACCCGTGGCAAAAGCTCCGATGAAATAGATGGGATGCGAATTACGCGCTGCTTCGGTGGTCATTGTAGATCCCGTCAAAGAATCGATTGCGCCCGATATTTTTCAAATTGCCACTAAGGCCATTCATCGGCATTTTCAGCAAGATGATTAGCACCGTCCGATCGACGCATGGTTGGTGTATTTGACAGGCTAAATTCGAGCGATGTCCCATAATGCAAGATGATGCCATGTCCGCGGAACTTGATTGTCCAGACGCCTCCACGATGCCGAAAGCCGGATTGTCGGAAATCCTCGCTCCTGGCCTTTCCGTGGTTTTCTGCGGATTGAATCCGGCTCTGTCCGCCGTTCGCGATGGGCATAATTTCTCGAACCCGAGCAACCGTTTTTGGCGGGTCTTGCATCTGGCTGGATTTACACCGCGGTTGCTGCGCGCTGATGAAGAGCACGCGCTATTGCAATATGGCTGTGGTCTGACATCGGCGGTTTCACGTCCCACGAAAAGCGCAAGCGAGCTCAAGAGGCAGGATTATCTCAGCGCCGCGCCCGTCCTGGAAAACAAGATACGAAAGTTTGCGCCAGCCAATCTGGCCTTTCTTGGAAAGGCGGCATACGCGGCCATCAGTCTTCGAGCCGATGTTGAATGGGGGCGGCAGCCCGAGGAATTTGCCGGCGCCGTCATATGGCTGTTGCCAAATCCGAGTGGCCTCAACAGAGCCTTCACCTTGACGACATTGACCGAACACTATCTCGAGCTGAGATTGACGTTGTAGCCATCCTCCGTCGATCTCGAGATTGCGGTGATCGTCATTCGGGAGAAATGTCATGGTACACTTGCTTTCGGTCAATGTAGGCCTGCCGCGCGACGTCACCTGGCAAGGCAAGATCGTCAACACGGCCATTTGGAAGACGCCGGTCGACGGCCCGCGTATGGTGCGGCGCCTGAACGTGGACGGCGATGGACAAGGCGACCTGGCCGGCCACGGCGGCGAACGCCGCGCAGTCTTTGTCTATCAAATCGAGTCCTATCGGTACTGGCAGGAGCAATTGCGCCGAGACGACTTCGTCTACGGGCAGTTCGGCGAGAATTTCACCGTCGATGGCTTGCCCGACGCCGAGGTATGCATTGGAGACCGTTACCGGATCGGCGGCGCTTTGTTCGAAGTGACGCAACCACGCGTCACCTGTTACCGGCTCGGCATACGCATGGACGAGCCGGAGATGGCTGCGCTGGTGGTCAAACACGGTCGGCCTGGTTTCTATTTCCGTGTGATGGAGGAAGGGGAAGTGCAGGCCGGCGACGAGATCACGAAAGTGGCGTCCGGGCCTGAGGGCATGAGCGTTTTCGAGATCAACGCATTGCTTTATATGCCGGGCCACCCCCGCGATCAGTTGGAACGTGCGCTGCGCATCCCGGCACTGAGCCCAGGCTGGCGTCGTTCTTTCCAAGCGCTGCTCAAGCAGGAGCGGAAGCAGGGCGCGACGACAGGAAATGCCGGGCTGACAGCCGCGTCCGGCACACCTCCGGCATGGCGCGGGTTCCGCCCGCTGCGTGTGTCGCGCAAGGTGCGCGAAAGCGGCAGCGTGGTTTCCCTCGTACTCGAACCTGCGGATGGCCAACCTGTTTCCGCCGCACTCCCCGGGCAGTTCGTGGTGCTACGGCTCGGGCCGGCTTCGGCGCCTGCGCTGATGCGTAGCTATTCGCTGTCAGGCGAGCCCGGCGCCACCCGCTATCGCGTCAGCGTCAAGCGGGAGGCCCATGGCGCAGCCAGCGGCTACATCGACGACGAGCTGCAGGTTGGCGACATCGTGCAGGCAAGTGCTGCACGCGGCAGTTTCACATTGCGGCCGGGCGATAGGCCGGTTGTTCTGATGAGTGCCGGGATCGGAGTGACGCCGGTGCTGGCGATGCTTCATGTTTTGGCGGCCGAAGCATCAACGCGGGAGGTCTGGTGGTTATATGGAACCCGCAATGGCCGCGAACATCCGTTTGCCGAGGAGGCGCGCGGGCTGCTTAAGGCGCTCGCTCATCATCACAGCCACATTTGCTACAGCTCTCCCGACCCCAAGGATCGGCCTGATATAGATTTCGACGCTCGCGGCCATCTGGATGCGCAGGCGCTCAAATCGCTCAACCTGCCGCGCGATTGTGACGTCTATGTCTGCGGACCGTCGAGCTTCATGAGCGATCTGACCGTCGGCCTTGCAGCCTTGGGCATCGCGCCGGATCGCATCCGCACCGAGATGTTTGGCGCCGGTCCTGCGATGACCCCCGGCATAGCTGCCTCATCTCGCCGGCAGCCACATTTGCCGGCAGGGCTTCCAGGCTCGGGGCCGCTGGTGTCGTTTGCCCGCACCGGTCTCAATGTGCGCTGGGAGCCGACATTCCAGAGCTTGCTCGAACTGGCCGAGGCCTGCGACGTACCGGTGCGATGGTCGTGCCGAACCGGCGTCTGTCACACTTGCGAGACCGGACTTGTGGAAGGAAGCGTCGGCTACCGGCCGGACCCCGTCGACGCGCCGGCGGATGGGAATGTGCTGATTTGCTGCGCAAAACCTGAGGGCGACATCGTGATTGATTTGTAATGCCTGGACGAACGCGCCGACCGTGATTCTTGATCACGAGCGGTAATGGCCTGGTGTCGTCATTGCCTTGCAAGCATGGAGGATGCGATGTTGCTCAAGGGCGAACGAACATTCGTGGTGCGGGATGCGGGAGGTTTCGTCGCGCATGTCAACATGCCGGGCTGGTTGAAGCCAAAGCCGACCGATCACGGCCATGGCCCCCTCGCCATGATCGTTGAATCCATCCTCGATCCCGGTCGCCTGATCGCCATGCACGAGCATAGAAACGACGAGATCATTTCCTGGGTGCCCGAAGGCGTCATGCGTCACGACGACAAGGCCGCTGGCCGGTTGGTGATCGACCGCGACCATCTGATGGTGATGAATGCCGGAAAAAGCTTATGGCATTCCGAAGAGACGCTGGCATCCGATCCGCCTCTGCGAATGCTGCAGATCCTCGTTCGCCCTTATGCGGTCGATCTGGAGCCGAAGATCCAGCACGGGCCGGTGCCAGCTGCCGCGGCAAACGTCTGGCGACACCTGATCGGGCAGGAAGGAGAGGGCGCGCCCTTCTATGTCCGCAGCGCAGTCGACTTCTTCGACATGCGGCTGGACGCAGGCGTACGGGTGGAATTCCCGCAGAAACAAGGCCGAGACCTCTATTTCTATGTCTTTAGCGGTTCCGTTGTCGTCGATAAGCAGACCTTCGCCGAAGGCGAGCAGGGGCTGCATTTATCTGATGACAAGCTCGAAGTAGAGGCGCAGAGTGCAAGCACGTTGGTCGCGTTTCTGCTCGACCCGAACGCATCTATCACCAGGCAGGGGACTGTCGGCGACCACAAGAAGATCCCGCCGGCAATCATTATTCGCGCGTTCCTGCGATGGAAGAAATTTCGCCATATGTGGCGTCGTCATCTTTAGCATCGCCGCTCGAAGACCGAAAAGGCGATATGAATGGAACAAGGATGCCCCTAACGGGTTTCGAACCTTAGCGTTCAATAGGAGGAGCATTTCATGCCTACGGTTGCCGCGACACCCATCACCCCACCAGACCAGCACGTTGTAACAGCGCGCGAAGCCATCGAGCCGCTTTACGAGAAGCTCGAGCTTCAAACGGAATCGCTGGTCCTGTCTGCGGCGCTGGAAGCGGGATGGTCTTCGGATGAGGCAACCGAGGCGCTGGCGGCGCTTAGACTGCAGGATGCACTTTCCACCCTTGGACGAACGGCCTGACGAATAAAACTCCGAGAATAATTGAGTCTCTTTGACAACTCCGACAGATCGGTCGCACGGGCAGATCTACCGTCGGCCACAAGCCAGTTGTGTTGCTACGGTGTTGACAATCCAATCAGCTTCAACACGCAGAGCGCGCGATTGGCAAGTTTCCGAACGTTTGGTAGCAGCGCAGGGCTACCGGATCACAGTAATATCCGCGCACCCAAATGGGCGTAGTCCATCAACTAGTGGTGCATGCCGCAGGCGCTGTCGTCGCTTAGTCCTCACACCGGAACTTAAAACTTTCCCCCAAGACATTGATCCGTTAGTTCAATCATTCCGTTCGGTGATGATTTCACATAACAAGACGAAGGAAATGCAGTTTTCCCAATCGCCACTTACCGAGGTGCTACTGTAACTGTCTCACCATGCCCCCGAACAATTTTGGCCTCACTTGTTTTGTAAGCGGTGACTTAACCGGCAATCTTATGATTCTGATTTGATGCCTGGGGTCTCTCGTTTTGCTGCAGCACGAATACGGCTTCTCCGAAGATCTCCCGTCGCCGCTTTGTCCTGGCGCTCAACGCGCGAGCTTGCTCCGACTTTGTTTGGTCGGTCGCAACCGATGTCTCGTTCTCTACCATGTCTAGGAGGAGGTTGCGCATCACCGCATTTTGCTCCCTCAAGTGCATCACCTCCAGGTTCAGAGGAGATGTGGAAAGCTTTCGTGCAATTGCTCGGTCAAGCATGGCCTGGGCTAGTCGCGCCTTGATAGCATAGGACCTTCCCACGAAAATCGCGCACGCAATGACGAACAGGGCAGGGATGAGGTACAGCACTTCAGGGCTCCGATTGCCAATCTCAGATCGTGATCTTTGGAGCGTATTTCAATATGCCCGCGACGGAAGGTACTGTTGCCTGGCGCTGCCGTTCACTATGCGGCGAGGCGCGCACGCAGAGCATGATCTTCGGGTAGCCGCGGGTCTCATCAAGAATACTTGTCCGGTGGAAAGTTCGCGACGATGACCGAAGAGAATGCGGGTGCGCTTGTGAACAACAAAACCTAGAAGTAATCCAATTATTACGTTCAAACTGCGTTCATCGGCACGGCGCTATAAATCATAACAAGATGAAATGGGTCAGAGACGCCTCGTAAACGGCTGCCAGCGCTTAACTATTTTATAGCCATGGAAGGCGTCCAACAAATTCACGGTGACACTATGGCCGCACCGGCAGGGAGTTGAACGTGAGACACACCCTTCTCAAGATTGCTGCAGCAAGTCTGCTTTTGCTGGCGCCCGCTTTAGCCCAAGCTGCCGAAGGCTATTCGACAGCGAACGTCAACATGCGTGCCGGTCCAAGTACCGGTTATCCCGCGGTTGCCGTTATTCCTGCTGGCGAATCCGTCGAAATTCACGGGTGCCTTGCGGACGTTCCATGGTGCGACGTTGAATTCTATGGTGGCCGTGGCTGGGTTGCTGGTCGCTATGTCCAGGTGCTCTATCAGAGCCGCCGCGTCTATGTCGGCCCGGAATATTATCGCCCACTAGGCATTCCCACGGTGGTCTTCAGCGTTGGCAACTATTGGGACCGCTATTACCGCAACCGCGATTTCTACCGTGACCGGGACCGCTGGCGCCGCGGCCCCGATTTCTACCGCCCGCCGTCGCCCCGCGACGTCGACCGTCGTCTGGATTTGGACAGGCGACCTGATTCTGATCGGCGGCTTGACACTGGCCGGCGCCCCGAATTCGATCGTAGGCCTGACTTTGATCGGGCGCCGGATGACAGTCGCCGCCCGAACGTCAATCGCGACCAGGAACGTCAACCCGCTTTTACGCGCGATCGCGACAATCGCAGGCGGGATGCCGTCGATGACCAGAACCGCCGCCCGCAATTCGAGCGCCGACCGGATTTCCGCCGCGACGGCAATGACGGTGGCAACCGTGTTCGACGTGACTTTCAGCGTCGGGGCAACGACGACGACAATAGCCGCGACATCCGGCGCGGAGGCGATCACCGCACGCCGGGTAATGATCGTAGGAGGCCGCGTGGCGCCTGCGATCCAAAGGATCCGAATTGCAACAACTGAATATAGGGGCGGCATTCTTGCCGTCCCTTTTCGGTTGAACACCTCGATCGATCGACTCTTCAATTGACGCAGATATTGGGCGATCTTCCACAAAATCCTCGACCATGCGGTATCTTGTCCGTCCGGGCCGTTTGAACTCGACGATCATCACTATGCGCAGCGGCGCCACTTCCCGTATGCTGCCGGCTCGCGTCGTCGGGTATTTCCGTGAATCGTTCCTAGAAAATCCGGTCTTCCGACCGCAGCCACGTCGTTGGCAAATGCGCGTTCAGTTCCATAAGATAGATTACGCCACTTTTACAATTATAAGTTGTGTAATTGTGGGAGCGCCCCTCGTAGTTGGTGCCGATCGGCGGCTGGGTTCAAATACCGTTTGATGATCGCAATTCGTAGAGCACGTGACGGCGCAACGGATGCCCTTCAGCCAAATTGGGATGATCGAACTCACCGATCCGGTTCATCCCCAGTCGTCTCATCAAACCCCAGGAATTGCTGTTTGCGGGCACCGTGAAGCTGACGATGCGGTCAAGCTTCAGATCGTTGAACGCAAAGTCGAGAGACCGTTCCGCGGCCTCGCGCGCATATCCGGCGCCGTGCCGCGAGGCTGAAAGCCGCCAACCGATTTCGACTGCCGGGGCAAATGGCAAAGCAGGTGAAACCTTGGCGAGGCCGCACATGCCGATCAACGCGCCGCTCGCCTTCTCCTCCAGCGCCCAGAACCCCCAGCCATGATCCTCGAAGTGAAGGTCGATGCGGTCGAGCATCGCATTCGACTGTTCGTCGCTCAGAGGATTGAGATATCGGACGACGTCGGGCTCGGCATTGATCGCAGCGAAGGGCTTGCGATCCTGCCGTTGCCAGGGTCTCAAAATCAGACGTTCAGTTTCGAGCTGCATCGTCCCTCACCATAGCTCCTACCAGAGCGTCATGTGACGGTTGACATCCTTGTAGAGCAGATAGCGGAACCGGCCGGGGCCGCCGGCGTAACATGCCTGCGGGCAGAAGGAGCGCAGCCACATGAAGTCGCCGGCCTCGACCTCGACCCAATCCTGGTTCAGCCGATAGACGGCTTTTCCTTCCAGCACATAGAGACCATGTTCCATGACATGGGTTTCCATGAAGGGGATCACGGCACCCGGCTCCAGAGTCACGATATTCACGTGCATGTCGTAGCGGACATCTGCCGGATCGATGAACCGGGTCGTCCCCCAGCGTCCATCGGTGTCGGGCATTGCCGAGATGGCGTGTTCGTCCTCATGCGTGACGATCGCCGGTGGCGGCTCCAGCCCCTCGACCTCCTGAAAGGCCTTTCGAATCCAGTGGAATTTTGCCGCAGTCGAGCCGCCGTTTTTCAGGCGCCAGACCGAACCCGCTGGAAGATAGGCGAACGAGCCGGCGCGGAGCGCATGGGTGACGCCGTCGAGTTCCACGGTCATCTCGCCTTCGACGACGAACAGAACCGCTTCGGCCCGCTTGTCGGGCTCCGGCCGGTCGCTTCCGCCGCCCGGCTGAACTTCCATCACATATTGCGAGAAGGTCTCGGAGAAGCCGGAGAGCGGCCGGGAGAGAACCCATGCCCGTGTCCCCGCCCAATGCGGAAGGACGCTGGTGACGATGTCGGTCATGACGCTGCGCGGGATGACCGCATAGGCTGTGGTGAAGACAGCCTTGCTGGAAAGCAGCTCGGTTTGCGGCGGCAATCCGCCGAGTTTGGAATAATAATCTCTGTTCATCGGTCCAGGCTTCGCGGCATGTGGCACTGCATCTGCTTTATGCGCCGCTCACCTTCCAGGCAACTCTTAATTCGACCGTGAAAATCGATGCGGAGCCGCCCGGCCGTGTTTCCGTCAGAACTCGACTTCCAGCTCGACGATCTCGTCCGGCTCGATCAACGCCCCTTCGGTCCATTCGCCCATCAGCGGCCAGGACAGCACCGTCTCGACATAGGCCGCAAGCCGCGGCTCCAGTTCCACCGCATAGGTGCGAAAGCGGGTGCAGACCGGCGCGTACATCGCATCGGCCACGGTCGGCGCGGTCCCGAACAGCCAGGGCCCGCTGCTTGCCTCGAGGCATTCGGACCAGATCGCCTTGACGCGCTCGACATCGGGCCGGGCGCCTGAAAATATCTTGAACCGCTCATGCCGCGCCTTGAGGTTCATCGGCAATGCCGAGCGCAGATTGTGGAAACCCGAATGCATCTCGCCCGAGACCGACCGGCAGCGGGCGCGCGCTGCGCGCTCGGTGGGCCAGAGCCCCGCAGTGGGCGTCACTTCGTGGAGATATTCGGCGATCGCCAGCGTGTCCCAGACCGTCACGTCGTCATGGGTCAGCCTCGGCACCAGAACTGACGGTGAAAGCAGAAGCAGTTCCTGGCGCGCTTCGTCATCCATCTCCACAAGGACTTCGGCGAAGTCCAGCCCGGCCATCCGGCACAGCAGCCAGCCGCGCAGAGACCATGAGGAGTAGTTCTTCGAGGAAATCGTCAGTGCCGCCTGCGACATCGCGCTCGTATCCTTGCCGGACAATGTTGCTTCTTCCTCGATAATCTTCTCGCATGGCAGGACATATTCCACTAGCATTTTTTGCACCGCCGCATCGATGCGGCAGTGCGGGAGATTTCGGCCATGCTCTACCAGGCCTATCAGTTCCAGGATGATCTCATCGCGCCGCTCCGCGATCTGGCGCGGCGCTTGCAAATCTTCTCCGCGACAGCGCTCTGGGGATCCGGCAGCGAAATGGGACGGCACTTCGCCGCCGCGCTGGAGATGATCTCACGCTTCGAGATCACCCACCAACGTCCGGATTTCGCCATAGACTCGGTCATGATCGGCAATCGCGTGGTGCCGGTCACCGTCGAGGCCGTACTCGACATGCCCTTCGGCACACTGCTGCGCTTTGCAACCGACACCGATGCAAAGCGGCCGCGGGTGCTGGTCGTCGCCCCGCTGTCCGGCCATTTCGCAACACTCCTGCGCGGCACGGTGCAGACCCTGCTGCGCGATCACGACGTCTATATCACCGACTGGGCGAACGCCCGCGACGTGCCGCTGTCGGCCGGACGCTTCGGCATGGACGACTATGTCGATTACATCATGCATTTCCTGGAGGAGATCGGCCCCGGTGCTCATATCCTTGCCGTCTGCCAGCCCTGCGTACAGGCGCTGGCCGCTGTTGCCGTGATGTCGGAAGAGCGGCATCCCGCCACCCCGCGGACCATGACGCTGATGGCCGGGCCGATCGACCCGCGCGAAAGCCCGACGAAGGTCAACGAGCTTGCCGTGTCGAAGTCGCTCGCCTGGTTCGAGAATTCGTTGATCGCAGCTGTTCCCTGGCGCTATCGGGGCGCCGGACGGCGCGTCTATCCCGGCTTTCTCCAGCTCGTCGCCTTCATGTCGATGAACATGGAGCGCCACCAGGACGCTCATCGCAAGCTCTTCGACCATCTGTCGAAGGGCGAGACCGCCGAGGCCGGCAAGATCAAGAATTTCTATGACGAATATTTCGCCGTGCTCGACCTCACCGAGGAATTCTACATCGAGACCATCGAACGCGTCTTCCAGAAAGCAGAACTCGCAACCGGCGACTTGACCCACCATGGCCGCAAGGTCGACCCGGGCCAGATCCGCAACACCGCGCTTTTGACCGTCGAGGGTGGGCGCGACGATATCTGCGCGCTCGGCCAGACCTCCGCCGCGCACGATCTCTGTCGGGCGCTGCGCCCGCATCTGAAGCGCCATCATCTTCAGGCCAATGTCGGGCATTACGGCGTCTTCAACGGCCGCCGCTGGGAGGGAGAAATCTACCCCGTCGTGCGCAACATGATCCTGGCGATGGAATAGTGCCGGCCAAATCCGAAATGCGATGGCAGGTCTACCGATCGGCCATCACCAGATGGCCCGGCCCGACTTCGCGATAGGAAGTGCTCGCGGGCTGATAGTCGACGGCACGCATAGGGCTCTTGATCTCGTCGTTTGCCACCATCCGCTTTTCGTGGCGACGGTCCGGATCGGGCACGGGCACTGCAGCAATGAGTTTCTTCGTATAAGGGTGCTGCGGATTTTCGAAGACGGCGGCCCGTGGGCCGATCTCGACGATCTCGCCGAGATACATCACCGCTACACGATGGCTCACGCGCTCGACGACCGCCATGTCGTGCGAGATGAACAGGAAAGCGAGGTTGAGGCTCTGCTGCAGGTCCAGCATCAGGTTGATGACTTGCGCCTTGATCGAGACGTCGAGCGCCGAGACGCTTTCGTCGGCGACGATGACCTTCGGCTGCAAGGCGAGCGCGCGGGCGATGCAGATGCGCTGGCGCTGGCCGCCGGAAAATTCATGCGGATAGCGCGCGGCCATATCCGCCGACAGGCCGACCTTTACCAGCAGGTCGGCGACGACGTCCTTTGCCTGTTTCGAATTGCCCATCCTGTGCTCGAGATAGGGTTCGGCAATCGCTGCGCCGACCGTCATGCGTGGATTGAGGCTGGCAAAGGGATCCTGGAAGATCATCTGTACGGATTTGCGCATCTCGCGCAGATCCTTCCTGTCGAGGCCGAGCACCTCCCTGCCCTCGACGAGAACGGAACCGGCCTGCGGCTCGATCAGGCGCATGATGGCGCGGCCGGTCGTCGACTTGCCGCAGCCGGATTCGCCGACGAGCGACAGCGTCTCGCCGGCGTGAAGATCGAAGGAGACGTTTTCGACGGCATGCACCCGGCTGGTCAGCCGGCCGAACAGACCGGAATGAATGTCGAAGCGCTTGGTGAGGTTCTTCACCTGCAGGACTGGCGTCGCCGCCACCGTATCGGCGACCTCGGCAGGAATGTCCGATTCCCCCGTTGCGGTATTGACCACGGGGAAGCGCAGCGGCCTTTGCCGGCCCTGCATCGAGCCGAGCACCGGCACAGCGGAAAGCAAGGCTCTGGTATAGGGGTGTTTGCCGCGGTGGAAAATATCGGCGGTGGCGCCGCTTTCCACCTGTTCGCCGCGATACATCACCACCGTCCGGTCGGCGATCTCGGCAACGACACCCATGTCATGAGTGATGAACAGAACCGAGGTCCCCTCCTCATCCTGCAGCATCTTGATGAGATCGAGGATCTGGCCCTGGATCGTCACGTCGAGCGCCGTTGTCGGCTCGTCGGCAATCAACAGTTTCGGCCGGCTGGCGAGTGCCATGGCGATCATCACCCGCTGGCGCATGCCGCCGGAGAAACGATGCGGATATTCGCCGAAGCGCGAGGCGGCCGAGGGAATGCGGACCTTTTCCAGCAGCCTTATCGTCTCGGCTTTGGCATCGGCCCTGCTCATATCGGAATGGCAGAGCAGCGCTTCGGAAATCTGGTCGCCGATGGTGAAGAGCGGATTGAGCGATGTCATCGGCTCCTGGAAGATCATCGCCACCTCGTTGCCGCGCACCTGCCGCATGGCATTTTCCGGCAATGCCAGGAGGTCGCGTCCACCGAGCATGACGCGGCCCTCGACGCGGCTGGTGTCCGCCTGCAGCAGCCGCATGATCGAGAGCGAGGTGACGCTCTTGCCCGAGCCGGATTCGCCGACGATCGCCACCGTCTCGGCTGGCGCCACCGTGAAGGAAACATCGCGCACGACCGGCTTCCAGACGCCGTCCACCAGGAAGGATGTCGTCAGCCTTTCGACGGAAAGAACGGCGCTGGTTGTCTCAATCGGTTGCGCTTGGGCACTGGCCATGGTGATTCCTCTTGCGGCAGATGAGCGGCGACGGATCAATCCGGCCAGCGCAGCGCACCGTCGAAGCGGTGCCTGCTGCGGTTCTCGATCGGCGTTGCGATGATCTCGTTGGAGGCGCGCGCCCTGTCGAGTTCCTGCGCCAGGCGCTCGGCGACAATCTTCTCCTCACCCGGATGCAGGTTGCACGGGTCGAGGTAGAAATAGCGGTGCTCCACCTCATGGTCGCGCACGATGATCGGCGGGCTACCCTTGGCAAGCGCATCGGCCAGATCCCAGGCGGTGATATGGGCTTGCTCGGGATCGACGATCAGGCGCAGCCGATCGAGCGGATTGTTGGTCGGGTCAGGCTCGATCAGTGCGGTGAGGCCAGGGCGACCGTCGAGTGTCCGCTTCCACAGGTTGAGATAGCTGGTCTCGCGTTCCCGGATGCCGGCATGGTCGCGGTTTTCCCAGGCTTCGAGTGCTGCCATGACGCCAAAGATGCTCTCCTTGCCGACCTTCATGCCGCGGCCGATGCCCATATTCTGCAGGAAGGCATGACGCACCAGCTCCTTCCTGCCGGCAACGATGCCCGAAGTCGGGCCGCCGAGGAATTTGTGGCCGGAGTAAAGGGCGATATCGGCCCCCTGCTCCAGGAAAATCCTGAGATCATATTCCGAAGCCGCATCGACGATGACGGGCACGCCCTTGGCATGGGCGATCTCGACGAATTCCTTGAGGTTCAATAGGCCGTAATCGACGACATGGTGGGAGACGACATAGACGGCGGCTGCGGTTTTGTCGGTGATGGCGTTTTCCATGTGGAAGCGATGCGTCGAGGTCGCCTGCCCCACAAGCACGACCTTGCCGCCGGCAAGCCGGATCGCCTGGTCGACCGGAGCGCCGTAACTGACGACATGGCCCATCTGCACCAGCACTTCGTTCTTCTCCGGCACGACATCCGGCAGCCTCTCGATCGCCAGCAGATTATTGCCGGTGATCGCGCCAGCAACAGCCAGCGAAATGCCGGCCGAGCAGGAGGCGGTGACGAAGCCCGCTTCGCCGCCGGTCAGCCGGGCGATGATGCCGCTTGCCTTGCGCTGCAGATCGTTGATCTCGACGAAGTGCGGCAGGATCGATGCCATCGCCTCGATCGCTTCGGGAACGACGATCGAGGCGCCGAGGCTGGTCATCGTGCCCGATACATTGATGACAGGGCGAAGGCCAAACGACGGGCGGATATCAGTGGACATGGAGATCTCCAGGATTCTGGGTCGAAAAACGAAACATGGGGCGGTCGATCAAGCGTGTCGAGCTCCCGTCAGCCGTGCAAGGCGACGATCGCCTCGATCTCGACGGTGATGTTACCGGGCAGCGAGCCGAAGCCGACCGCCGAGCGGGCATGTTCGCCAGCCGTCCCGAAGACTGCGATCAGCAGATCCGAGCAGCCGTTGATGACGCTCGGATGATCCTCGAACTCAGGCACGGCATTGACCATGCCGAGCAGTTTCACCACGCGCTTGACCCGGGTGAGATCACCGAGCGCATCCTGCATGACGGCAAGCAGGTTGATGCCGGTCAGCCGCGCATGGCCGTAGGCCTCCTCGACACTGATGCCGGCGCCGACCTTGCCGGCATGCATGAAACCGTCGGCCTCGCGCGGTCCCTGGCCGGAGAGGTAGAGCATATTGCCTTCGATTACATGCGTCACGAAATTGGCGATCGGCGGCGGCGGCGGCGGAAGCGCAATACCGAGGGCGGCAAGCCGTTCGTAAGGCGAGTTCTCGACCTTGCCGGCGGCGGTAGGAAACTGATTCACGCAAACTCCTGTCATGCAATTTTCGATTGGGCGAATTGGATTGGGCCGACGCTTGGTCGGCAGATTAAAGATCCTTGCGAAGTCTGGGATCGAGCATGTCCCTGAGGCCGTCGCCGACCATCTGCAGCGACAGCACGGAGAGGATGATGGCGACGCCTGGAAACAGCGTCATCCAGTCGGCCTGGCCGATATACTGGCGGCCGGCGGCGATCATCGTTCCCCAGGTCGGGATTTCGGGGCTGACGCCGAGGCCGAGGAAAGACAGGCCGGCTTCGGCAAGCATCGCGCTGGCGAAAAGGAAGGTCGCCTGCACCAGGATCGGCGACAGCAGATTGCGCAGCACATGCCGCGTCATGATATGGAAGGTCGAGATGCCGAGCGCCCTTGCCGCCTCGACATAGGGCAGCTCACGAATGACCAGCGTCGAAGCGCGGACGATGCGGGCAAGGCGCGGCGCATAGACGATCGACAGCGCGATGATGACCGTGGTCAGCGACGGGCCGAGGGCTGCGACGAGCGCGATCGCCAGCAGAATATCCGGAAACGCCATCATCGCATCGATCAATCGGGCGATCGGCGTATCGAGCTTCTGGAAGAAGCCGGCAAGCAGGCCAAGCGTCACACCGATCACGGCTGACAGAGTCACGACCGCAACACCGACCAGCAGCGACAGGCGGCCGGCGAAGATCGTGCGCGAAAAGACGTCGCGGCCGAACTCGTCGGTGCCGAAGAAGAACATGCCGCTCGGCGGCTTCAGCCGGTTGACGATGGAAAGCTTCGACGGCGAATAGGGTGCGACAACAGGCGCGAAGACTGCCAGAAGCACGAAGATCGTCAGGATCAGCAGGCCGAAGGCGACCGTCTTGCGCTTCAGCAAGCGCCTGGTGAATTTGCTGCCCTCGCCTTCGACTGACTTGATTGCGATATCGGCCATCAGTAGCGCACCCTCGGATCGATCAGCAGATAGAGCATGTCGATCGCAAAATTGATCAGCACGTAGAGGGCGGCGATGACGAGCAGCGCCCCCTGAATGACGGGATAGTCGCGGCGCAGCACCGCCGAGACGACGAGATTGCCGACACCCGGCAGGCCGAAGACGGTCTCGGTGACGACGGCGCCAGATATCAGCACCGCTGCCGTCAGGCCGATCACCGTCAGGATCGGGATCAGCGCATTCTTCAGCGCGTGTTTGAGAATGACCCGGCGCTCGATCAGCCCCTTGGCGCGGGCCGTGCGGATATAATCGTCGCCGAGCACATCAAGCATCGACGCGCGGGTGAAGCGCAGGATCAGCGCCGAGGAGACGATGCCGAGCGCAAAGGCGGGCAGCGTCAGGTGATACATGCGCTCGAAAAAGGTCGAGCCGGGGCCGCCATAACCTGAGACCGGGAAGAGGTTGAGCCTGACAGCGAAGAACTGCATCAGGATCAGGCCGAGCCAGAAGCTTGGAATGCTGGCGGCAAACATCGCCAGCGTCGTTGCCGCCTGGTCGACGAAGGAGCCGCGCCGATAGGCGGCATAAATGCCGATCGGCAAGGCGATGATGCTGGCGATAGCCAGCGAGAACAGCGTCAGGAAAAAGGTCGGCTCGGCACGGTCGAGCAAGGCCGAAGTGACAGGCATGTTGAGGAAGATCGACTGGCCGAGATCGCCCTTCAGCAGTTGGCCGATATAATAGACATATTGCAGGCCGAGCGACTGATCGAGGCCGAGCCGGGACCTGAGGTCGGCAATATCCTGCGGCGTCGCATCCGGCCCGAGCATGACGGCGGCCGGATCTCCCGGCGTCACGCGCACGATGACGAAGACGATCGTGACGACGAGAAACATCACGACGATCATGCCGAACAGGCGCTGGAGGATGTAGCGTATCATGAATGCCTGGTAACCTTTGCAGACGCTGCGAAAAAGAAGCCCGATACCGGCCACGGCGGGCCGGTATCGGTGACGATGCTTATTTCTTGATCGAAGCATTCCAGAAATACGGCCACGGAGCCGGATCGACGCCTTCGAGCTTGGTCGACTCGGCCGAAACGGCGTTGAAGTCGCCGATCTTCATGAAGGGGGCGTCGGCATAGATCGCCTTCTGGACATCGGCCCAGAGCGCCACGCGCTTCTTCGGATCGACTTCCGAGGTGAAGGCATCGACGGCGGCCTTGCGGGCCGGCGTATCCCACCAGCCCGGCGAGCTGGTCGAGAGCGAGCCGATCAGGGCAGGCTCCGGCAGGAAGGGACTATGGGTGATATAGATATCCCAGAGCTTCGGATCGGTGCGGCGCTGCGTCAGCGTCGCCCAGTCCACGACCTGCATATCGACGTTGAAGCCGGCAAGCTTCAGATATTCGGCGGCGACCTGCGCCATCTTGTAGTGAAACTCGTACTGGCGGCTGGTCAGAATGCGGATCGGTTCGCCGTTGTAACCGGCCTTCTTGGCGGCAGCCGCCGCCCCTTCCGGATCGGCGACGTTATAGGCGCCCTCAACGCCGGCATCCGTCGACCAGGCAAAGGTCTTCGGATAGATGGCGCCGTCGAGCGCGTAGAAATCCTTGCTGCCGAACGCCGCCGCCAGCATGTCCTCCATGCTGAGCGCCTGGCGAACCGCTTTGCGGACTTCGACATTCTTGTTGACGCCATCGGCGGTGTTGAAGACGAAGACGGGATAGCCGAAGGGCTTCAGGATGATCGGCTGCGAGGCGGTGGAGGCCTTCAGCTTATCGTAGGATTCGACCGGAATGGAGTCGACATAATCATACTGGCCGGAAATGGCGGCCTCGACGCGGGTGTTCGGGTCGGGCACCGGCACGAAGCGGATTTCATCGAGATATTGATGACGGGCGCCGCCATAACCGTTGCTGTCGCCCTCGCGTGACTTATAGCCGTCGAAGCGGACGAGCTGGATATACTGGTCGGCCTTGCGCTCCTTCAGCATGTAGGGACCGGTGCCGATGAATTCCTTCATCGGCTCGTCCTGCTTTTCGGACGGGATGATGATCGCGGCCGAATTGTTGAAGGCAAGCAACGAGGTCAGCGGCGCATAGGGCTGCTTCAGCGTGATCGTGACGGTTGCCGGATCGACGGCGGTGACCTTGTCGATGAAACCGGCCACCTGCTTGCCGCGCGAGGCGATCTTCATCCAGCGGCCAAGCGAGGCGACGACATCTTCCGAGGTCATGTCGGTATTGTTGTGGAACTTGATGCCGGTCCTGAGCTTGATCGTATAGGTTTTGCCGTCGGCGCTGATCTCAGGCAGGCTTTCGGCCAGAAGCGGCGTGACGTTCCAGCTCTTGTCGAAGGTATAGAGCGTTTCGAAAATATGCTGCGTGACGATGCCGACCAGATCGGCCGTCGATGACATCGGATCGAGCGTCGGTGGCTCGCCGATCGTCGCGACGTTGATGACGCCGCCCTTTTCCTGGGCAAGGAGCGTCGAAGGCAGGGCGACGAGCGCAGTGCCGAGAAGGAATGCGACCAATGTTTTCATGTGAGGGCTCCCATTTAGTTCCACAATTATGTAATTCATCTTTTTGTAACAGAATAGGAGATGGATCGATCCTGTCAAGCACGAGCGACGGATTATGCCTCACGAGTAGCGCGACGCCGGAGAAACACCATCTTCGGCTGCGGCTCGCCCTCTGCACGACAGCCGGGCATTATGCCAAGGTGAGGCGATCGCCCTGTGGCAAGGCTTTAACGGAACGGGAGAACAGGATGACCATCGATTTCAACGACGGCAAATGGTTGAACGAGCCGGCAGACTGGCTGGCGAACGAAGCCGGTCTCACCCTGACGACCGACGAGAAAACCGATTTCTGGCGGGAGACCCATTATGGCTTCACCCGCGACAGCGGCCATTTCCTCGCCTTTCTCACCGGCGACGGCTTCACGGCGCAGATCCGCGTCAAAGGCGAATTCCGCACGCTCTACGACCAGGCCGGACTGATGGTGCGCATCGACGAGACACGCTGGGTGAAAACAGGCGTCGAGTTCACCGACGGCGAAGCCTTCCTCAGCACCGTCGTCACCGACGGCCAGTCCGACTGGTCCGTGGCGCAACCCTTCAAGGAATTGGAGGATTTTCGCATCCGCGTCACCCTCGCAAACGGCGCGCTGCGCATCCAGGCTTCGCGCGATGGGAGTTTCTGGCCGCTGCTGCGGCTCGCCCCCTTCCCGGCAGCCACGCGCTACGAGGTCGGACCGACCGCCTGCACGCCGGAGCGTAGCGGACTGACGGTGCGCTTTTCCGAATTCTCGATCGGCCCGGCGATCACCAGGGATCTGCATGATTTGAGCTAGAAGAGCGTCCTTTTGCGGCTCTACGGAAAGAACAAGATCAAATGACTGCGAGTGCAGCGCAGCACACTTGACAAAGATAAGCTGCCTGTATTTTACTCAAGCCTGCGGATTAGGCAGAAGGCCTGCCGCGTTGACATGACTCCGATAGTCTCTGGGCAGTTTCGCCCCATGACGCCTCATCGCTCGATGGGACCAGCGTCGTGGGGTTTTTGATGTGGTCACTTCATGAATGACGCGCTGAAAATCGGCATCCTCTTTTCGACCACCGGACCCTACGGCTCGATGGGCCGCGACGCGCGCGACGGCGCCGATTTCGCGATGGCCGAATATGCCGGCGTCGAAGGGCTGGCGATCGAGCCGGTCTTCTTCGACCCGCATGCCGATCTTGCCGCCTATCTCGACGGCGCGCGTCATCTTCTGCGCGCCGGCTGCCGCCATATCGTCGGCACGATCACCTCTGCTGCACGCAAGGAAGTCATCCCGCTCGTCGAGAAACATGACGGCCTGCTCTGGTACATGTGCCCCTATGAAGGCTTCGAGGCCAACGAGAACGTCATCTATGTCGGCGGCTGCCCCAACCAGCATCTGTTGCCGCTTTTCGAGCACCTGATCCCGCGCTACGGCGCAAGGCCCTATCTCGTCGGCGCCAACTATGTCTGGGGCTGGGAGATGAACCGGCTCGCCCGCGAACTCATTACCAATGCCGGTGGCGAGGTGCTTGGCGAACGCTACCTTCCGCTCGAGGAAACCGCCGTCGAGCGCATCGTCGCCGAGATCGCGCAACGCCGCCCGAGCTTCATCCTCAACAACCTGATCGGCCCCTCGAGCTACGCCTTCCTGGAAGCGATCAAGGCCCTCGGTGACCGCGACCCGGCCTTCCGCGCGGAAAACTGCCCGGTGGTCAGCTGCGACCTGATGGAATGCGAGCTCGACGATATCGCCGCCGGTGCCGCCGCCGGCCAGCTTTGCGCCGCTTCCTATTTCGACAGTATCGCGACCCCCGAAAATGCCGCCTTCAAGGCCCGCGTCACCGAGCGTCACGGCGCCGAGCGGCGTGTCTCCAGCGTTTTCGCCAGCGCCTATACGGCCGTCCGGCTCTGCGTCGATGCAATCGTCGCTGCCGGCGGTGACGATCCCGACGCGGTCCGGCGCGAGCTCTACAATCGATCCTGGCCGACCCCGTTCGGCACGCTTTCGATCGACCGCGAGACCAATCATGCCGCCCTGCCCTTCCATCTCGGCCGGATCAACGCTGACAACGGCTTCGATGTCGTCGCCTCGCGGCCGCCACTCGCCGCCGACCCCTATCTGACCGGCCGCAACCGACAGGCCTTGCCGCGGCTGAGGGTGGTGTCATGAGAGAGACACCCAATTTTACCGGCTGGCAGGCGACGGTCCTGCATCGCGAGGACGGCAACACCGACAAGCTGATCCGCCAGCTTCGCCTGCTCGGCATCCATGCAACGCTGCAATGGGCGCCGCTTTCGGCCGCGGCACTGCCCGATCTCGTCATCGTCGATGCCGACCAGGGCTGGGACGATCTGCTGCCCTGGAACGGCGAAACGCCTGTTTGCCCCGTCGTCGCCTTGCTTGGTTCGGAAGCGCCCGGCCGCATCGCCTGGGCGCTCGGACAGGGTGCCGGCGCGATCATCGCCAAGCCGATCGCCACATCGGCCGTCTATCCGGCGCTTGTCATGGCCGTCTCCATTCATCAGGAACGCAAGGCGACTGCGGAAAAGCTGCAATATCTCGAAGAGCGCGTCCGGCTGCGGCCGCTCGTGCACGCCGCCGTCGAAAAGCTTCAGGCCGCACACGGCATCGACGAGGAGAGCGCTTACGCAATCCTGCGCAATTGCGCGATGCGCCGCCGCCTGCCGATGGAGCAGATATCAGCCTTCATCCTGGCGGGTGCCGAACCTCTGCCGGAGGCGGGCTGATGCATGTGCTGAAACAGATGATCCGCCAGCCAACGGCCCTCTTCGGCCTGATCGTCGTCACACTCGTCATCGGGCTTGCCATTGCAGCGCCGTGGATCGCGCCGTTCAGCCCCGACGAGCAGATGTTTGACGGCCTCTCGCTCGAAGGCGCGCCGCTGCCGCCGGGCGGTCCCTATCTGCTGGGCACCGACACGCTCGGCCGCGACCTCTTCTCCCGCCTGCTCTTCGGTGCCCGCACCTCGCTGATCATCGGCCTTGTCGCCAATGGCATCGCGGTGGCGATCGGCCTCTTCGTCGGCATCGTTGCCGGCTATCTCCGCGGACTGCCGGGCAACATCCTGATGCGCTTCACCGATCTGATGATGGCCTTTCCGGCGCTGCTGCTCGCCATCGTGCTCGCGGCATTGCTGAAGCCTAGCCTCTGGATCGTCGCCATGGTGATCGCGCTCGTCAACTGGGTGCAGGTCGCCCGCATCGTCTATACCGAGACTCGCGGCCTGGTGGAGCGTGATTTCATCATGGCCGAGCGCTCGCTCGGCGCCGGCCACATGCGCGTGCTCTTCATGCATATCCTGCCGCATCTCGTGCCGACGGCAATCGTCTGGGGAACGCTCGGCATCGCCACCACCGTGCTGCTCGAAGCCACACTCTCCTTCCTCGGCGTCGGCGTCCAGCCGCCACAGCCCTCCTGGGGCAACATCATCTTCGAGAGCCAAAGCTATTTCCAGGCCGCCCCCTGGCTGGTCTTCATCCCGGGCGCGATCATCCTTCTGACGGCGCTGTCCTTCAATCTGGTGGGCGACGCGCTGCGCGACATTCTCGACCCGACCCAGCGCGGGAGGGGCTGATGGCGTCACTCATGCTGCGCCGGCTGGCGCAGGCGGCTCTCATCCTGCTGGGCGTCGCGGCAATCACCTTCGTGCTGCTCTATGCCCTTCCGGCCGATCCGGCCCGCATGATCGCCGGCCGCAGCGCCACTGCCCAGACGGTCGCCAACATCCGCCATGAGCTCGGCCTCGACCAGCCGCTGCTGGTCCAGTTCAGCACCTATCTCGGTAATCTGCTACATGGCAATCTCGGCCGCTCCTATGCGCAGAAAACCGATGTCTGGACGCTGATCGCCGGGCGACTGCCGGCGACGCTGACACTGATGCTTGCCGGCATCTTCGTCGAGGTGGTGCTCGGCCTGACGCTCGGCACCATCGCTGCCGTGCGCCGCGGCGGCTTCGTCGACCGGCTGGTGATGATGGCCTCCTTTGTCGGCACCTCGGCGCCGCAGTTCCTTGTTGCCCTGTTGCTGCTCTACCTGCTGGCGGCAACGCTCGGCTGGTTTCCGATGAGCGGCTATGGCAGCTTCTCGCATCTCGTCCTACCGGCCGTAACACTCGGCATCTGCGGCGCCGGCTGGTACGCCCGGATGGTGCGCTCGTCGATGATCGACGTGCTGAACCAGGATTATGTCCGCACGGCGCGCGCCAAGGGTCTTTCCTCGAAACGCGTCATCCTGCGGCATGCGCTGCCCAATGCCGTGCTGCCGATCATCGCGATGATCGGCATCGATATCGGCCAGTTCATGGGCGGCGTGGTCGTGGTCGAAGCGGTCTACGGCTGGCCCGGCATCGGCCAGCTCGCCTGGCAGGCGATCCAGCAGGTCGACATTCCGATCATCATGGGTGTCACGCTGACGTCGGCGCTTGCCATCATCATCGGCAACCTGCTTGCCGACCTCGTCGCGCCGGTCATCGATCCGCGCATCCGCACACGCTGACAGCAACCAAAGAAGGGGAACCAAGATGTTCAAACGCTGGCTGCAACAGACGACCATGGCAACGATGGTGGCGCTCGCCCCATTGTCCGTCATGGCTGAGGAAACGCCCAAGCAGGGCGGCGACATCGTCGTCACCTACAAGGACGACATCACCACGCTCGACCCGGCGATCGGCTACGACTGGGTGAACTGGTCGATGATCAAGAGCCTCTATTCCCGGCTGATGGATTACGCACCCGGCACGCCGAACCCGGTTCCCTCGCTTGCCGAAAGCTTCACCGTTTCGCCCGACGGCTTGACCTATACCTTCAAGCTGCACAAGGGCGTGAAGTTCTCGAACGGCCGCGAGGTCGTCGCCTCCGACGTGAAATATTCGATCGAACGCGCCGTCGACCCGAAGACGCAAGGCCCCGGCGCCGGTTTCTTCGGCGCCATCAAGGGCTTCGAGGATGAAACCGGCGGCAAGACGACGACGCTCTCCGGCATCGAGACGCCGGATGACAGCACCGTCATCTTCAATCTCTCGCGTCCCGACGCCACCTTCCTGCACGTGCTTGCCATCAACTTCGCTTCGGTCGTGCCGAAGGAAGCCGTCGAGGCGGCCGCCGGCGACTTCGGCAAGAAGCCGGTCGGCTCCGGCACCTTCATCCTCAAGGATTGGACGATCGGCCAGCAGCTCGTTTTCGAGCGCAACAAGGATTATTTCGTCAAGGGCGTTCCCTATATCGACAGCTTCAAGGTCGAGGTCGGCCAGGAACCGCTGGTGGCGCTCTTGCGCCTGCAGAAGGGCGAGGTCGATATTGCCGGCGACGGCATTCCGCCGGCAAAGTTCCTCGAAATCAAGAATTCGGCCGACGGCGCGCAGATGATCGTCGACGGCGAACAACTGCACACCGGCTACATCACGCTGAACACCAAGGTGAAGCCCTTCGACAACGTCAAGGTTCGCCAGGCCCTGAACATGGCGATCAACAAGGAGCGCATCACCCGCATCCTCAACGGCCGCGCAACGCCTGCCAACCAGCCGCTGCCGCCGCTGATGCCGGGCTACGACAAGTCCTTCACCGGCTATGCCTACGACGTGGCGAAAGCCAAGGCGCTACTTGCCGAAGCCGGATATCCCGACGGCTTCGAGACCGTGCTCTACTCCACCAATACCGATCCGCAGCCGCGTATCGCCCAGGCGATCCAGCAGGATCTGGCCGCCGTCGGCGTCAAGGCCGAAGTCCGGGCGCTGGCCCAGGCAAACGTCATCTCGGCCGGCGGCACGGAAGGCGAAGCGCCGATGATCTGGTCGGGCGGCATGGCCTGGATCGCCGACTTCCCGGATCCGTCCAACTTCTACGGCCCGATCCTCGGTTGCGCCGGCGCGGTTCCGGGCGGCTGGAACTGGTCGTGGTACTGCAACGCCGATCTCGACAAGCGCGCAGTTGCCGCCGACTCCATGTCCGATCCGGCAAAGGCAACCGAACGCACCGCCGCCTGGGGCAAGATCTTCACCGACATCATGGCAGATGCGCCATGGATCCCTGTGATCAACGAACGCCGCGTCGTCGCCAAGTCGCTGCGCATGGGCGGTACTGACAACATCTACATCGATCCGACCCGCGTCATCAATTACGACGCGATCTACGTGAAGCAATAAGCCCTGAAGAACAATGCCTTCCCGGTCCCGGCCGGGAAGGCGTCATAAAATCGAGGGAGACATGACATGTGCATCGCCTGCACCCACACCATTCACCGCGCCCAGCATAATTTCGGCTGGAACAAGGATTTCGCCCCCGCCGTCGTCGCCAAGCCCGGCGAGACGATCCACTTCGAATGCATGGATTCATCGGGTGGCCAGCTCGGAGACGATGCGACGCTGGAAACGTTGAACGCGCTCGATTTCGGCAAGATCAACCCGGTCTCCGGCCCGGTCTATGTCGAAGGCGCCAAGCCCGGCGATGCGCTGAAGGTGACGCTGCGCAAGTTCATTCCGTCGGGCGTTGGCTGGACGGCCAATATTCCAGGCTTCGGCCTGCTTGCCGACCAGTTCACGGACCCGGCGCTGCATGTCTGGTCCTATGACGCCAACAGCATGGTGCCCGCCCTTTACGGCCCGGGCGGCCGCGTGCCGCTGAAGCCCTTTGCCGGCACGATCGGCGTCGCACCCGCCGAGCCCGGCACCCACTCCGTCGTTCCCCCACGTCGCGTCGGCGGCAACATGGACATCCGCGACCTGACGGCAGGGGTGACGCTCTACCTGCCCGTCGAGGTCGACGGCGCGCTATTTTCGATCGGTGATACCCATGCCGCCCAGGGCGATGGCGAAGTCTGCGGCACGGCGATCGAGAGCCAGATGAACGTCGAGGCGACGATCGAGCTCGTCAAGGACGCAAAGCTGCAGACGCCGCGCTTCACCACCACCGAACCGGTGACCCGCCATCTGGACGGCGCCGGCTACGAGGTGACGACAGGCATCGGCCCTGATCTGATGACCGGCGCGCGCGAAAGCGTCATGCGCATGATCGACCTGCTCGGCGCCGAACATGGCATGAGCGCCGTCGACGCCTATCTGCTCTGCTCGGTCTGCGGCGATCTCCGCATCAGCGAGATCGTCGACCAGCCGAATTGGGTAGTCTCCTTCTACTTCCCGAGGATCGTGTTCGCGTGAACGAAGCGATTTCAGCCGCAGCACCGGTGCTCAGCCTTCGCAATCTGAGCGTCGATGCCCGCACGCCCGAAGGCCGCAAGCCGGTACTCCAGGACGTCAGCTTCGAGCTTGCAAGCGGCGAAACGCTCTGCATCGCCGGCGAGTCCGGCTCCGGCAAGTCCGTCACCTCGCTGTCGATCATGGGGCTGCTGCCGAAAGCCTCGCTGAAGGTCGCCTCCGGCAGTGTACTGCTCGGCGAGCGCGACCTGCTCAGGCTTTCCGACCGGGCGATGCGCAGCGTGCGCGGCGGTGAAATTGCCATGGTGTTCCAGGAGCCGATGACCTCGCTGAACCCGGTCATGTCGGTCGGCAACCAGTTGACGGAGGCAATCCGCGCGCACCAGGGCAGCGACAATGCCGAGGCGGTAGCGCTGAAGATGCTCGATGCCGTGCAGATCACCGAGCCGGCCCGGCGGCTGAAGCAATATCCGCACGAGCTTTCCGGCGGCATGCGCCAGCGGGTGATGATCGCCATGGCGCTCTCCTGCCGGCCGAAGGTGCTGATTGCCGACGAGCCGACGACGGCACTCGACGTCACCGTACAGGCGCAGATCCTCAGGCTGATGCGCGAGTTGAAGCGCGAATTCGGCGCCTCGATCATCCTGATCACTCACGATATGGGCGTTGTCGCCGAAATGGCCGACCGCGTCGTCATCATGCAGAACGGCAGGATCGTCGAGCAGGGAACGGCGCTCGCCGTCTTCCAGCGGCCGAAGGAAGCCTATACTCAGCAATTGCTTGCCGCCGTCCCACGGCTCGGGGCGCTCGCAGGCACGGATCGGCCACCACGCATTACGCAGCGCGCCGTTGAAACGCTGCACCCGGACCGAACGCCGATCCTCAACGTCCGCGATCTGACCGTTACCTACGGCAATGCCGCAAGCCGGATTTTCCGGGGCAAGCCGCCGGTCGCAGCCGTCGATGGCGTCTCCTTCGATATCCTGCCGGGTGAAACGCTCGGTCTCGTCGGCGAAAGCGGCTCCGGCAAATCGACGACCGGCAAGGCCGTGCTCGGTCTCATCCCCTTCCAGGGCAACGTCCTGATCGACGGCCGCAACATTGCCGGCCTCAGCCAGCGCGAGATGCGGCCGGTGCGCCGCTCTGCGCAGATGATCTTCCAGGATCCCTATGCCTCGCTCGACCCGCGCATGGCCGTCGGCAAGGCGATCGGCGAACCGATGCTCATCCACGGCATCGGCAACCACAGCGAACGGCAGGACCGCGTCGCCGACCTGCTGCGCCGGGTCGGCCTGACGCCTGATGCGGCGACGCGCTATCCGCACGAATTTTCAGGCGGCCAGCGCCAGCGCATCTGCATCGCCCGGGCGCTGGCACTGGAGCCGAAGCTGATCGTCGCCGACGAAAGCGTCGCAGCGCTTGACGTCTCCGTCCGCGCCCGGGTGCTCGACCTGCTGCTCGAACTGCAGGAAACGATGGGGCTCGCCTATCTCTTCATCTCCCACGACATGGCGGTGGTCGAGCGCATGTCGCACAACGTCGCCGTCATGCGCGCCGGCCGCATCATCGAAACCGGCACGCGGCGAGAGATATTCGAGAATCCGGGGGATGATTACACCCGCGCGCTGATCGCCGCGGTTCCGATCCCCGATCCGGAGGTCTATCGCGGCAGGGAAGCGCATGCGTGAGTGAGGGCTTGAGACATGACTAGAATGTCGACGAGGAGCGCTTTGCTGTCGAAGCTCGTGCTGCAGCAGCCGATCCGCCTGCATCTCGTCGGCCTTAGCTTCGGCGCTTAGCTGGTCTCGCCTGCACGCTCGCCTATGCGCTGGCTTCGCACCTGTCGCGCGATATCGCCAGGTGCATCGACAATGCAAACGACGAGTTCGGGGCGATGGAGGCGAACGGTCCGCAGCACCTGACGGCGGGCCAGGCCGCCGAGGACAATACGAATGCCGTCTTCGCGCCGCAGGCCGGCAACGTCAACATCTTCCTGGCGGACAAGTACATCATCAAGACGGCGGCCTCGGATGCTCATAACAATGTCGCCAACGAGGATGTCGGACGGCTGCTGGCAAAGATCGTCGGCTGATCGCCTTTCGTAGATCGTCCACAAACGTCGCGCCGCGTCGGTCGCAGAATTGTCATTTTCAGGATGACATCAGCCCCGTTCTCTGCGAAAAAGAGCGCGATGAGAGACAGGGGCGTTCGTCGACAGACGGGCTGAGAAGCACCCTTCGAACCTGAACCGGATAATGCCGGCGGAGGGAGTCGCTCGGGGCCGCGGCATCGCCCGCACGAACCGCCCCGTGCCCGCCCCCGCCTGAAAGGGGCCATATGCAGACCAAGACCACACCCGGAGCGATGCTGAAGGCGATGCGCGAGAAGCCGCCGCTCGTTCAGTGCATCACCAATTACGTCGCCATGAACATTGCCGCAAATGTTCTGCTTGCATCAGGCGCCTCGCCCGCCATGGTGCATGCCGCGGAAGAAGCCGGCGAGTTCGCCGGGATCGCCAGTGCGCTGACCATCAATATCGGCACGCTGTCGACGCAATGGATCGACGGCATGCAAGCGGCTGCAAAGGCGGCGACATCCGCCGGCAAACCCTGGGTGCTCGATCCGGTCGCCCATTATGCGACGGCCTTCCGCCGCAACGCGGTTGCCGATCTCCTGGCCTTACGTCCGACCATCATCCGCGGCAACGCTTCCGAGATCATCGCGCTTGCCGGCGGAGAGAGCCGCGGCCAGGGGGTCGACAGCCGCGATCCGGTCGAACAGGCGGAAGGTTCGGCGCGATGGCTGGCTGAGCGGCAGCGGGCAGTCGTCGCCGTCACCGGCGCCGTGGATTTCGTCACCGACGGCGAGCGGGCCGTGCGCATCGAAGGCGGATCGGCCTTGATGCCGCAAGTCACCGCGCTTGGCTGCTCGCTCACCTGCCTCGTCGGCGCCTTTGCCGCGACGGCACCTGAAGACATTTTCGGCGCGACGGTTGCGGCACTTGCAACCTTCGCCATTGCCGGCGAGGAGGCGGCACTTGGGGCGGCCGGCCCCGGCTCCTTCTCCTGGCGCTTCCTCGATGCACTGGCCGCGCTCGACGCCGAAACGCTTGACGCCAGGGCAAGGATATCGGCGGCATGAAGGCTTTCGACCTTTCGCTCTACCTCGTCCTCGACCCCGATCTCTGCGCGGGGATCGGCATGGTCGAAACTGCGCGACTTGCCATTGCCGGCGGCGCCACCATGCTGCAACTGCGCGACAAACATGCCGGCACCATCGGGATGATCGAGACCGGCCGTGCCTTGAAGCAGGCATTGGATGGAACCGGCGCCCTCCTCATCGTCAACGACGATGTCGAGGCGGCAATCGCCATCGGCGCCGACGGGTTGCATATCGGCCAGGAGGACATGGATGCGATGAGAGCGCGGACGATGATCGGCCCCGACATGATCCTTGGCCTGTCGGTGGAGAGCGAGGCGCTTGCTAACGCGGTCGACCCTGATCTCATCGACTACACGGGCGTCGGGCCAGTGTTTGCGACACCGACCAAGGCCGACCACAAGCAGCCGATCGGCTTTGACGGCCTTGCAAGGCTGGTGAAGGCCTCGCCAGTGCCGTCCGTCGCCATCGGCGGGCTCAAGGCGGATCATGTCGCCCAAGTGTTCGCCGCGGGCGCTCGGGGGCTCGCCGTCGTTTCCGCCATTTGCGGCACGCCCGACCCCGAAGCGGCCACGCGCCGCATCGCCGCAGAAATTCGAAAGGTGCGCGCATGATCCGCAACGTTCTCTCGATCGCCGGCTCCGATCCCTCGGGCGGCGCCGGCATCCAGGCCGATCTCAAGGCCTTTTCCGCCCGCGGCGTCTACGGCATGGCGGTGCTGACCGCGCTGACGGCGCAGAACACGCAAGGGGTGAGCGGTGTGCATCTGGTGCCGCCGCAATTCGTCGCCGACCAGATCAATGCCGTCTTTGCCGATGTCCGCGTCGATGCCGTCAAGATCGGCATGATCGCCAATGCCGGCATCGCCGATGCCGTTGCCGGTGCGCTGTCTGACCACCGCGACATTCCGATCGTCATCGATCCGGTCATGATCGCCAAGGGTGGAGCCGCCCTGCTTGCGCCTGAAGCGGTCGATGTGCTGACCCACCGGCTGCTGCCGCTTGCCACACTTCTAACCCCGAACCTGCCCGAAGCCGCCGCCCTGCTGCACCAGCCGGTCGCGACAAACCGGGCTGACATGGCGGCGCAGGCCGAGCGCCTGCGGGCGCTTGGCCCGGTCGCGGTGCTGGTCAAGGGCGGACATCTCGACAGCGACGAGAGCCCTGACGTGCTTGCCACTGCCGCCGGCCTGCACTGTTTTGAGGCCAGACGCGTGCGGACCAAGAACACCCACGGCACCGGCTGCACGCTCTCCAGCGCGCTGGCGGCCGAGCTCGCCAAGGGCGCCTCGGCGCAAGAGGCCGTCGCCATCGCCAAGGATTATCTCGCCGGCGCAGTCGCGGCTGCCGGACACCTAAGCGTTGGCTCCGGCCACGGCCCGGTGCAGCATTTTCATGCGCTTTGGAAAGACAGCGAATAGGCGCTCGTTCCATCAATATTCCGCCAATCGAAACGGCCCGGCCTTCCCGGGCCGTTTTTGCGTTCGGCACCTACTTTGCGTTGAAACCCTGGGGACAGCGGCGGGTCGCGCCTTTGGCCGTTTGAAAAACCTTGTTGACAAGCCCGGCCAGATGGCCAAGTCTATGACACTAAAAGGGGATATGTTCCGCAATAACGGAATAACTGGAGGAGTGACAGGTGCCAGACCTGCTTGTGAGCCTATATTCCACTGAGCTCGCCGACCTGAAACGCAAAGCCAACGATGTCGGCGCCTCCATCCGTCCGGCCCTCCCCCCGGAACTGCATCTCGTCGTCAGCTGGGCTCGCGAACGGTTCAGCGAGAACTGGGCAAGCGAAGTCGCGGTCGCCTTCTCCCGGCAGCCGGTTGCCTGCCTGATCGCCGTCGACGGCGGCAAGCTCCTGGGCTTTGCCTGCTATGACACGACGGCGCGCGGCTTCTTCGGCCCGACCGGCGTCGATCCCGACGCCCGCGGCAAGGGCATCGGACTCGCCCTCTTTTCCGCCTGCCTTCAGACCATGAAGACGCTCGGCCACGCCTATGCCTTCATCGGCGATGCCGGGCCGGTCGAATTCTACGCCAGGACCGCAGGCGCAACCATCATCCCCGCCCCCGATAAGGGCATTTACGAAGGCATGCTGAGAAGCACGCCGAAATGATCATCTGATACCGGAGCTACAGAATTGTCCTCGACCCCGCTCGCCCTTTTCGTCGGCCTTCCGAATCCCACTATTTCGGATGACGAATTCGCCCTCTTTCGCGAAACCAATCCGCTCGGCCTGTTCGTCGGCCGGCGCAATCAGCGCGAGCCGGAGCAGACAAGGCGCCTGATCGAGCGCTTCCGCGAAGCCGTCGGGCGCGACGACGCGCCTATCTTCACCGACCAGGAAGGCGGCCGCGTTCAGCATCTCGATGCCGGCCCCTGGCCGCTCTTCCGCAGTTTCGGCCAGTTCGCCGAACTTGCACTCCGCGATTTCGATCTCGGCAAAAAAGCACTACGCCTTTCCTCCCAGGCCATGGGCGCGATGATGACGGAACTCGGCCTTTCCAGCGGATGCTCGCCCGTTCTCGACCTCGTCTTCGAGACGACGAGCGCGGTCATCGGCGCCCGCTCCTTCGGCCCTGATCCCGATTTCATCGCTGCCCTCGGCCGCGAGGTGGTCGATGGCCTGCTCGAGACCGGCAACATGCCTGTTATCAAGCACATTCCCGGCCATGGCCGTGCGACGCTCGACTCCCACAAGGAGCGTCCGGTGGTCAATGCCAGCCGCGAGACGCTCACCGCAACCGACTTCAAGCCCTTCGTGGCACTGAAGGATACGCCCTGGGCAATGGTCGCCCATGTCGTCTACTCGGCCTATGACGCCGAGCTGCCGGCGTCCGTCTCGCCTGTTATGCACGACGTGATCCGCAACGACATGGGCTATGACGGCGTGCTGATATCAGACTGCATCTTCATGGAGTCGCTCTCCGGCACCTTGCCGGAACGCGTCAAACAGGTGCTCGACGCAGGCTTCGACATCGCGCTCCACAGCCATGGCGACATCCCGGAAAGCGAAGCCGCCGCCAAGGCCGCCCGCCCGCTGACGGAAGCTGCCCTGCAGCGGATCGCTGCCGGTAGCGCCCGCCTCGGCAATCTCAAGATCGATGTCCGCGCCGCCCATGCGCAAGTCGAAGACATGTTTGCAAGCGCGCTGGTCTCCTGACCGGCACCTCATCTCTCACCGCATAAGAAAAGGGGAATAAAACATGAAAAAATATCTTCTTGCCACCGCACTAACGTTGCTTTCGGGTTCTGCCATGGCGCAGACGGTCCTCACAGTGAATATCGAACCGGCAACGACCTGGGTTCGCAACTTCAACCCGTTCAACCAGACCTCGTCGCGCCAGTCCACGCTCGACTTCATCTACGAGCCGCTGGTCGTCTTCAATCGCTTCGACAGCAACAAGCCGGTCTATCGCCTGGCCGAAAGCTTCAAGCTCTCCGACGACCTGAAGAGCATCGATTTCAAGCTGCGGCCGAACCTGAAATGGTCGGACGGCAAGCCGCTGACAGCAGCCGACGTCAAGTTCACCTATGATTACCTGAAGAAGTTCCCGGCGCTCGATTTCGTCAGCATCTGGACCTTCATCACCGATGTCCAGGCCGTCGACGGCCAGACGGTGCGCTTCACGCTCGCCAATCCGAGCTCGCTTGCGGCCGAGCAGATCTCGCAGCTGCCGATCGTTCCCGAACATGTCTGGAAGGATGTCGCCGATCCGGTCACCTTCGCCAACGAGACCCCGGTTGGCAGCGGTCCGCTGACGGAGGTGCCGCGCTTCACCGGCCAGACCTACGACCAGTGCCGCAACCCTAACTACTGGGATAACGAGCACCTGAAGGTCGATTGCATGCGCTTCCCGCAGCTTGCCGACAACAACCAGATGCTGACCGCAACGGCCGACGGCACGCTCGACTGGGGCGTCTCCTTCATTCCCGATATCGATAATGTCTATGTTTCCAAGGATCCGGCGCATTTCCACTACTGGTATTCGCCAAGCAGCATGGTCGCCTTCCTGTTCAACCTGGAAACGGCGAACGAGAACAACAAGAAGGCCTTCAACGATCTGAAGTTCCGCCGGGCTGTCTCGATGGCGCTCGACCGCAAGACAATGATCGATGTCGCCGGCTACGGCTATCCGACGCTGAACGAAGACCCCGGACTGATGGGCGAGCTCTACAAGAGCTGGGCGGACCCGTCCGTCAAGGCCGACTTCGGCAAATTCGCAACCTATGATGCGGATGCCGCCAAGGCCCTGCTCGACGAGGCGGGCTACAAGGACAAGGACGGCGACGGTTTCCGCGACAATCCCGACGGCACCAAGATCTCCTTCTCGATCATCGTCCCGAGCGCCTGGACGGACTGGATCGACACCGTCAACCTCGCCGTCGAAGGCATGCAGGCGGTCGGCATCGACGCCAAGATCGAAACGCCGGAGGAAGCTGTCTGGACCGGCAACCTCATCAACGGCACCTTCGATGCGGCGATCAACAGCCTGCCGGCATCGGCTTCGCCCTATTACCCCTATAAGCGCGCTTTCAGCGCCTCGGACAAGGGCAAGACCCGCTTCACCGCGCAGCGCTGGTTCAACCCGGAGGTCGAAAAACTCGTCACCGAGTTCACCCAGACCGCCGATCTTGCCAAGCAGAAAGAAGCGATGAACAAGGCGCAACGCATCGTCGCCGAAAACATGCCTGTGATTCCGGTGTTCAACAATCCGAACTGGTATCAGTACAACACCAAGCGCTTCACCGGCTGGTCGACCAAGGAAAACCCCTTCGTCAATCCGTCGATCTCGCGGACCAATCCGGCACGCCTGCTGAACCTCCTGGCCCTCGAGCCGGTCAAGTAAGCATCGCAATCCTCGGGAGCGGCGTAAAGCGCCGCTTCCGTCACGACGGAGTTCCCATGGCTTTCCTGCTTCGCCGCCTCGTCTTCTACATGGCAGCCTTCATCGCGGCAGCGACGATCAATTTCTTCCTGCCCCGTCTGATGCCGGGCGATCCCGTGCAGATCATGTTCTCCAGCGCCGGCACCGAATTGCCGCCGGAAAGCCTGCAGGCGCTGAAACTCACCTTCGGCTTCGTCGACGGTCCGCTCTGGCAACAGTACCTCACCTATCTCGGCAGCATCTTCACCGGCGATCTCGGCCGCTCGATCAAATATTTTCCGCTGCCGGTCGCGTCGGTGCTCGGCCATGCCCTCGTCTGGACCGTCGGCCTGATGGGCACGGCGACGATCGTCAGCTTCGCGCTCGGCACCTTCCTCGGCATCGTCGCCGCCTGGCGCCGCGGCAGCAAGTTCGATGTCGTCGTCTCCGTCGGCGCGATCTTCGCCACCTCGGTGCCGGCCGTCGTCACCTCGCTGATCGTGCTCTTCATCTTCGGCTTCACGCTCGGCTGGTTTCCGAACGGTTATGCCGCCGACCCATCGCTCGATCCGGCCTTCAGCCTGCAATATATGGGCAGCCTCGCCTATCACGGCATCCTGCCGATGGTGACGCTCTGCACCGTGCTGATCGGCGGCTTCACCGTCACCATGCGCAACAACATGATCAACCTGCTCGGCGAGGACTATATCGTCATGGCTCGCGCCAAGGGCCTTTCCGACCGGCATGTGATGCTCTGGTACGCGGCACGCAACGCCCTGCTGCCGACCGTCTCCAGCCTTGCCATCGCCATCGGCACCATCCTCGGCGGCTCGCTGGTGACGGAGGTCGTTTATAACTATCCCGGCCTCGGCAATATTCTCTACCAGGCGATCCTCGCCCGCGACTATCCCGTCATCCAGGGCCAGCTCCTCATCATGACCGCAACCATGCTGATCGCCAATTTTATCGTCGACGTCAGCTATGTCATGCTCGACCCGCGGCTGAAGGGAGCGTGAGATGAAGACCCTGCTTCAAAACCGCAAGGCGCTGATCGGCCTCGTCTTCATCGCTTTTATCGTCCTCGTCGCGATCGCAGCGCCCCTCCTGACGCAGTACGATCCCGCCGCCCGCACCGGGCGGCCGCATCAAGCGCCGTCACTCGACCATATCCTCGGCACCACGCGCATCGGCCAGGATGTCTTTGCCCGGCTGATCTACGGTGCCCGCACCTCGCTTGCCGTCGGCTTCGGCGCCGGCCTCCTGATCACCCTCGTCGGCACCGCGCTCGGCATCATCTCCGGCTATCGCGGCGGCAAGACCGACGAGGTCATCAGCTTCTTCACCAATATGGTGCTGGTCGTTCCGAACCTGCCGCTGCTGCTGGTACTTGCCGCCTTCATCGGCCAGGCAAGCCCCCTCGTCATCGCCCTCATTCTCGGCGCCACCTCCTGGGCCTGGGGCGCACGCGTCACCCGTGCCGAAACGCTCTCCGTCAAGCAGAAGGATTTCGTGAAATCGGCCGAGATGATGGGTGAGCCGCAATGGCGCATCATGACATTCGAGATCTTTCCCAACGTGATTTCAATCGTCGGCATCAATTTCATCGGCAGCGTCATCTTTGCGATCATCACCGAGGCGACGCTCGAATTCCTCGGCCTCGGCGATCCGAGAGCGATCTCCTGGGGCACCATGCTCTACAATGCGCAGAAGGCCTCAGCCCTTTCGGTCGGCGCCTGGTGGGATATTCTCACCCCCTGCTTCGCGCTCGCCTTCCTCGGTATCGGCATGTCGCTCTTGAACTTCGCCGTCGACGAGATCGCCAATCCGCGGCTGCGCACCGGCAATCATCTGAAGCGCTGGTCCCTGCTCGTCCGTTCCGGGGAGGGCCGCCTGTGACGCAGCCGCTGCTTTCGGTGAGGAACCTCACCATCGACTATATCGGCGAGGAGAAGGATTTTCGCGCCGTCAACGATGTCAGCTTCGACGTCGCGCCCGGCGAGGTCTTCGGCCTTGCCGGCGAATCCGGCTGCGGCAAGAGCACCATCGCGTTTGCCATCAGCCGCCTGCACAAGCCGCCGGCGCTGATCCGCAAGGAGAGCCGCATCCTGCTCGACGGCCGCGACGTGCTCGGCCTCGACCGGCAGGCGCTCAGCGCCTTCCGCTGGCGCGAGGTTGCCATGGTGTTCCAGAGCGCCATGAACTCGCTCAACCCGGTGCTGCGCATCGAGGCGCAATTCAACGACATGCTGCGCACCCACAAGGGCATGAGCCGTGCGGAAGCCCGCGAGCGCACCGCCGAGATGCTGACGCTCGTCGACATCGCGCCGGATCGCATGCGCGACTATCCGCACCAGTTTTCCGGCGGCATGCGCCAGCGCATCGTCATCGCCATCTGCATGGCGCTCGATCCGAAGCTCGTCGTCATGGACGAGCCGACGACGGCGCTCGACGTCGTCGTCCAGCGCGAAATCCTGCAGCGCATCAACGAATTGCGCCGCAGCTTCGGCTTCTCCGTGCTGTTCATCACCCATGATCTCGGCCTGATGGTGCAGTTTTGCGACCGCATCGGCATCATGCTTGCCGGCCGGCTGGTGGAGCAGAACACGGCCGAGGCGATCTACAGGACGCCAAAGCACGACTACACGAAGAAGCTCTGGGCCTCCTTCCCCTCGCTGCATGGAGGAGTGCTGCTATGACCGACGCCATTCTCGCACTCGACCAGGTGACGAAGACCTTCGGCCATGGCTCCGGGGCCGTGCATGCGGCGCGCGCCATCTCTTTTTCGCTGCATGCCGGCCGGGCGCTGGCGTTGGTCGGCGAATCCGGCAGCGGCAAGACCACCTGCGCCCGCATGGCGATGCGCGAATATCTGCCGACATCGGGCCGGATTCTCTACAAGGGCCGGCCTGTCGAGGCGGCGAAATCCGCCGAGATCGCCCGCTACCGCCGCTCGGTGCAGATGATCTTCCAGGACCCCTTTGCCTCGCTGAACCCCGCCCACACCATCGCCCATCATCTCAGGCGGCCGCTGAAGCTGCACCGCCCGGAGATCAAGGGGGCCGAGATCGACGTTGCGGTCCGCGAACTGCTGCAGCGCGTCAGGCTCGATCCCGATCTCGTCGCGCCGAAATATCCGCATGAACTCTCCGGCGGCCAGCGCCAGCGCGTCAACATCGCTCGCGCCTTGGCCGTCAAGCCGGAGGTCATCGTCGCCGACGAACCGACCTCGATGCTCGACGTCTCGGTGCGCCTCGGCGTGCTGAACCTCCTGAACGAGATGAAGCGGGAGCTGAATCTCGGCCTGCTCTACATCACCCATGATATCGCCACCGCCCGTTACGTCGCGGAAGATATCGCCGTGATGTATGCCGGCCAGATCGTCGAATGGGGCAGCGTCGCCAAGGTGATCGACAATCCGCTGCATCCCTATACCCGGCTGCTGCTCTCGGCCGTGCCCGATCCGGATGTCCGCTTCGACGACCCGAAGGCCCGGCTGAGGCCCGACGAGGTGGAGGACATCCGCCGCCGTTCGGCCGTGCCGCAGGACGACATCGTCGAATTCGAGCCGGATCATTTCATGCGGATGATCTGAGGCCGGCTTGCTGGCCTCATCTAGCGCCCTATGCTAGGGGACGGTCTCTTTCATATGAGGCAAAACCGTCATGCTGCCCTGGATCCAGCTCGATTCCGCGACCATTCCCGGCGAAAACGGCGAATTGCGGCTGAAGCAGCGCGGCAGCGAGTTCTCGATCATGCTTGGCGCCAACGAGCTGATGAACAGCCGCCTCAGCGGCTCGGAGGAAGCGCTGGCGACCCTTTCCTGGGATCGGATCAAGGCGCACCCGAAGCCAAGGATCCTGATCGGCGGGCTCGGCATGGGCTTTACCTTGCGCGCCGCTCTCGCCGTCCTTCCCGAAGATGCCGGCGTCACCGTCGCCGAACTGGTGCCGGCCGTGATCGCCTGGGCACGCGGGCCGATGGCCGAGGTCTTCCAGGGCTGTCTCGACGATCCGCGCGTCGGCATCCATCAGGGCGACGTCGGCGAGGCGATCCGTTCCGGTAAAGGCGCCTATGACGCGATCCTGCTCGATGTCGACAACGGCCCTGATGGCCTGACCCGCAAATCCAACGACCGGCTCTACGATTTCGCCGGCCTTCGCGCCGCCGGCGACGCATTGCGCCCCGGCGGCGTGCTCGCCGTCTGGTCGTCCGGTCCGGACCCCGATTTCACCCGGCGTCTCAAGGGCAGCGGTTTTGCCGTCGATGTGGTCAACACGCGCGCCAACGGCAAACGCGGCGGCGCCCGCCACATCATCTGGCTCGCCGTCAAGCCGGTGAAATGACGTTCAAGCCGAAGCGATCCTGCGGGCGGCATTGATGGCGCGGCGGGCGCCGGAGCGCAGCTGCGCTGTCTCGGCACCGGCAATGACCAGATCGAAGCCGAATTTCAGCAGCTCGCCGGCCCGCTCGCCGTCACCGGCGAAGGCGCAGGCGAATTTGCCGTGGGCGCGGCAGCGCGAAACCGCATGCTGCATGGCGCTGTCGATCTCGGCGGCGTTCGGCGCCACCTGGTCGCCGTTTGACAGTGCGATCGAAAGGTCGGAGGGACCGATGAAGATGCCATCGAGGCCGGCAACGCCGAGAATGTCGTCGATCGCCTCGAGTGCCGCCCGGGTCTCTACCATGGCGATGGCGACGGTGAGCGCGTTGGCGTTTTTCAGATAATCATCGGCCGACAGGCCGGTATGGTTGAGTGCCAGCGACGGTCCCCAGCTGCGGTGACCAAGAGGCGGGTATTTCGTGGTCTTGACGAAGGCTTGCGCGTCTTCGGCCGAATTGATCATCGGCGCGATGATGCCGGAGGCGCCGGCATCGAGCAGGCGCGAGGCGGAAGCGAAATCACCGACCGGTATGCGCGCCAGCGCTGGCTTGCCGGCAAGGCGCACCTGGGCGACGGCGTTCGCTGCCGAGGGCATGTCCCACATGCCGTGCTGCATATCCAGCACGATGGTGTCGAAGGCCTCCTGCGCCAGGTGATTGGCGAGCGTGGCGTCGGGAATACCGATCCAGGCAGAGATCATGCCGCCCCCGTGATGCCTGATCCGGTCCGCAAAGCCGTCGATTTCAGCTGCGCTCATGCCATTCTCCTCAATTCGACAGGCCGCCAGCGGCCAGATATTTCACCTCGAGGAACTCTTGAATGTCGAATTCCTCAAAGCCATGCACGGATTGCCGGCTCATCCCTTCCGGCGAAGCCGTGAAATAATGACCGTCACGGTGATCCCCGCCGCAGCCATGATGCCTCCCCAGAGAACCCAGATGCTTTGGTTGATCATGAAACTGGATGACGGATAGGGAAAATAGCCGCTTCCCTGTGCGATCCAGATCAGTCCCAAGAGGATCATGAGCAGTCCAACGACGTATCCGACGGTTCGCGACATGCTTCGGCCCTTCCCTATGAATCGATGCCACAATGTCGATCGGCGTCGGTCATGACAAGGCTTCTCTCCCGAGCGCGAACATATTCCGGATGCGATGACGCGCTGGCCTCGGTCCGAATGTCATGTCCTGCCGACTTCATCCACCAGCCAGGTGCTGAGCCTCTCGCTATCAACATTTGCCGATCGCGGCGGTATCAGCCAATAACCGCGGTCCCAGGCCTCGAGCGGCGGCCCGGCTTCCACCAGCATATGTGTGGAGAGAAGCGTATCGACCAGCCCCATCCAGCCGATCGCCACGCCCTGTTCGCTGAGCGCGGCCTGGACGACCAGCGAGTAGGTGTTGAAGCTGATATCGCCGCGGCCGGCATGGAGATCGCGAGTAACGGAGAATTCGGCAAGATAACTTCGCCAGTCGAACCAGGGCGATGGCGTCGGCGAATCGAGGTGGATCAGGATCGCCTTGGCAAGAAGCTGCGGATCGTCGAATGGGCCGTTGCGATCGAGAAAGCCTCGCGTGCAGACGGGCACGACCTTTTCCTGCAGCAGAAGCGATCCGATGGCGCCGAATTCCACCTTTGTGCCGAAAACCACCACCACATCTGCGTCGTCACGAAAGCCGGGTTCAAGCCTTTGGGTCGCGACGATCTGTATATCCGTTTCGGGGTGAAGCAGGCGAAAGCCGTGCATGCGCGGGATGAGCCAAAGCGCTGAAAAGGCATAGTCGGTCCTCAGTCTGACGACCGGCCTTTGAGCCTCAGTGCGGAAACTGCGCGCCAGGGCATCGATGTCACCAACCGTCTTGGCGGCGACCTTGAAAAGCCGTTCGCCCTCCGCGGTCAACTCGACGCCGCGATGCTTCCGGCGCAGCAGGGCGACGCCGAACTGCTCTTCCAACCGCCGAATCTGATAGCTGACGGCAGGCTGCGTAAGGCCGAGAACTGCCGCCGCAGCCGAAAAGCTGCCGAGCCTTGCGACCTCCGCGAAGATGCGCATCCATCCCAGCTCAGGCCGGCGGTCTGGCATAAAAATTCCTTTTGGCAGCCATCGAAAAAAGCCAGCTTTACAGGCACTATGATACTGGCTTTGATAAGATCTGCAAATAGCACTCGGCGACGTCCCTCATCGGACCTTCCCCGGCATCTGACACCACAGGAGACAATTTCGCATGGCGCGTCCGAATATCCTCGTCCTGATGGTCGATCAGTTGAATGGGACTTTCTTTCCAGATGGGCCTGCCGAGTTTCTGCATGCGCCGCATCTGAAATCACTGGCGGAGCGTTCCGTGCGTTTCACCAACGCCTATACGGCAAGCCCGCTCTGCGCACCGGCGCGGGCCTCCTTCATGTCCGGACAATTGCCGAGCCGAACCCGCGTCTATGACAATGCGGCGGAATTTGCCTCTGATATTCCGACCTATGCGCATCATCTGCGCGCTGCCGGATACCAGACAGCGCTTTCCGGCAAGATGCATTTCGTCGGCCCCGACCAGTTGCATGGCTTCGAGGAGCGCCTGACGACGGACATCTACCCGGCCGACTTCGGCTGGACGCCCGACTATAGCAAGCCCGGCGAGCGCATAGACTGGTGGTATCACAATCTGGGTTCGGTCACCGGCGCCGGCGTTGCCGAGATCACCAACCAGATGGAGTATGACGACGAGGTCGCCTATCACGCCGTCCGCAAGCTGTTCGATCTGTCACGCGGCCATGACGAGCGCCCCTGGTGCCTGACCGTCAGCTTCACCCATCCGCACGACCCCTATGTCGCGCGCCGCAAATTCTGGGACCTCTATGAGGACTGCCCGGCGCTTGACCCGGCGGTTGCGCCGATTGCCTTCGAGCGGCAGGACCCGCACTCGCAGCGTCTGATGAAAGCCTGCGACCACGACGCTTTCGACATCAGCGATGAGCAGATCAGGCGTGCAAGGCGCGGCTATTTCGCCAATATCTCCTATGTCGACGAGAAGATCGGCGACATTCTCGGCGTCCTGGAACGGAGCCGCATGGCTGAAAACACGATCATCCTCTTTGCCTCCGACCATGGCGACATGCTCGGCGATCGCGGCCTCTGGTTCAAGATGAACTTCTTCGAAGGATCGGCCCGCGTTCCGCTGATGATCGCGGCACCCGGCTGGAAGCCCAGGCGGATCGACCAGCCTGTCTCCACTCTTGACGTGACGCCGACTCTTGCCGGTCTTGCCGGGATCGATATCGCCTCGCTGAAGCCGTGGACCGAGGGCGAGGATCTGGCTGCGCTTGCCGAAGGCACCGGCGGCCGCAGCCCGGTGCCGATGGAATATGCCGCGGAGGGTTCCGAGGCGCCGCTCGTCTGTATCCGAGACGGACGATACAAGCTCTCGCTCTGCGAGAAGGACCCGCCGATGCTGTTTAATCTCGAGGCCGATCCGCAGGAGCTCGACAATCTGGCGGCCGACCCGGCGCATGCCGAGATCTTGGTAAGGCTTGTCGAACAGGCCGGCCGGCGCTGGAACCTTTCCGATTTCGATGCAGCCGTGCGCGAAAGCCAGGCGCGCCGCTGGGTGGTCTATGCGGCACTACGCAACGGGGCCTATTATCCATGGGACTACCAGCCGCTGCAGAAAGCCTCGGAGCGCTATATGCGCAACCACATGGATCTGAACGTGCTGGAGGAAAACCAAAGGTTCCCGCGCTAGAACAGGATGTCGTCCGAAAACCGCGCACACTTTTCGGCATCATGCTCTAGGAATGAACGAGAGGTGTTTCTGATTTAAGCCGTCCTGCGCGCCGGCGCCTCGCGCAGGAAATCCTCGATGAACGTCTTCTGCAGCAGGATGCCGTCCCATTCGTCAGGGAAGAAGGGCGAGTCGTAGATCAGCGTGAAGGGACCGTCGTAACCCGCCCTCTCGCACATCTCCAGGCACGTGCGGTAATCGTCGGCATCGAGGCCGGCAACGCCGTAATCGGCCTTGGCATGGCAGATTTCCGCCCGGCCCATGATGTCGGCGAGGCCCTCATATTTGGCTGGCGCCGCCCAGTTGCCGAGGTCGCCATTGAGGCCGACCTTGCCGTCCAGCCGGTCCAGCAGCCAGTTCATCTCGACCGGCGACGGCAGCAGGTCGAACCAGTTCTCGACGACGACACGCACGCCGCTGCCTGCCGCCTTTCCGGCCAGCCAGTTCAGATGATGGGCGGCGCGGGTAAGGTTTTCCTCCGTCGGCTTCTGCTTGCCGGCTATGACGCGCATCCTCTGCGCTCCGAGGGCTGCGGCGATGTCGATCCACTCCGCCATCCATTTGACGTCGCGTTCGGCCGACTCCGGATGGCTCGGATCACCGTCTTCGACAAGCAGCGTCTGGAACAGCACGTTCGAGGCCGCCATCGCCTCGCGCAATTCGCCTATATAGGCGGCGTCGAGGCTCGGCAGATGGAAGGAACAGACCTCCAGCCGGTTGACGCCGCGTGCCGAGAGCGCCGCCGACACGTCGATCAGCGCCGCGGCACCGGGGCCATAGGGCTCTTTCGGCGCAGCACTTTTGCCGGGATCGGGACTATAGGCATAAACGGCGCCAAGCAGCCGATGCAGCGACCATGTCGAAACCGCGAAACGTCCGTTTTGCAAAACCTGCACTTGCTTTCCTCCGGGATCTCCTCATGCCATCAATGGCAACTAAATCCCGGCGGTTCAATTGCCAATTCAGGCAAAATCGTCGCGGATGACCGGCTCGGCGGCAAGGGCAATCCCCAGCAGCGCCTCATCGCGATGGGCGGTGGCCGAAAGCAGCAGGCCGACCGGCATGCCAGCCTCACCGCTGCCGCAGGGAATGGAAACGCCGCACCAGTCGAGGAAATTGCCGAGCGCAGTGTTGCGCAACGTCTTGTTGTTCGTCGCGAAGAACAGCTCGTCATCCTGCTCCAGCGGTCCGATCGGCGGAGCGACATGGGCAACGGTGGGAAAGGCGAGCAGCCGGTCGCCGACCAGGCGCTCGACATCGGCGATCAGGCGGCTGCGCGCCTCGAGGATTGCCAGGTAATCGGGCAGCGTCGTCTTGCTTCCGAGCCGAGTGCGCATGACGACACGGTGGTCCATACTGTCCGCGTCCGGTCCGGCCAAGCGTTCGCGGTGAAGCGCGAAAGCCTCCGCCGTCACCAGCGGACCATATTTCGTCATCAGATCGAATATCTCGTCGAAGGCGGGAATGACGGTGCGGGCAACATGCGCGCCGGCCTTTTGAAGACGTTCCAAAGCTGCCTCGAACGCGGCGACGACGCCCGCTTCCGCTCCGTCGAAGACGACGTTTTCAGGCACGATGAGTTCCAGCCCTTGCAGGGGACGCGTGGCGACATCAGGCGCCGTCAAGCCGCGCATCGCCGCATCGATCCAGACCGCGTCTCTAACGTTGCGGCAGAGCGGTCCCAACGAATCCAGGCTCTTTGCCAACGGATAGACGCCTGCCATCGCGTGGCGGCCGCGCGTCGCCTTGTAGCCGACGATACCGTTGAAGGCGGCGGGAATACGCACCGAGCCGCCGGTATCGGTGCCCATGGCGACCGGAACCAACCCGGCCGCGACGACGACACCAGCACCCGAGGACGAGCCGCCCGGAATGCGCGGGAGATCGGCGCCTCGCGGATTTACCGGCGTGCCGTAATGCGGATTGATGCCGAGGCCGGAAAAGGCGAATTCGCTCATATTGGTGCGTCCGACGGCGACCATGCCCGCCTGCCTGAGCAAAGCGACGACGGCCGCATCGCGCTTGGCCGGCATCTCCTTTGCCAGAACGACGGAACCCGCTGTCGTCGGCAGGCCTTCAATGTCGAAAAGATCCTTCCAGGCGATCGGAATGCCGTCCAGCAATCCAAGCGAGCGCCCTTCCCGCAGACGTCGCGAAGAGGCACGCGCCTCCGCCATCGCCCGGCTTTCGAGCAGGGTCGTGAAGACCGCCTTGTCGGCATAATTCGCGATGGACTCGAAGATCGCCTCGGCCACCTCGGTCGGATCGGCCGCGCCAGCTTGAATGAGGGCGGAAAGTTGCGCGACCGACATCGCGCCGAAGGATTTGCTCATGGGACTATCCAGAAGAAAGATGTTCCTCTCTGGACTACCCCGGATCATTCCGGTGAACCAGAGCTTCACGATATTTTGCATTTATTGGTACGATTTTTTGAACACTGAGTTTGAATATCGCCCCTTCAATTGCCACGATCGAAGACACACATGCTGCTCGCATGCGGACGCGGTTCGGCACGAGGGTGAGAGTTTGCTCTAGAGAGACCGGCGCCGCATGTGTTGCAGGAGTAATTGAAATGACAGATTGTGAAACTTTAAGCCGTCGCCAGGATATGGTGACCCTCCATGTAAAAGAGGATGAAACCGCCGGTTTAGGCGAGCGCGATTACGTGGACCGTGTCAGCGCCCAGAAACTTTCGACCTTCGAGCGCATTGTCGTGGTCGGAGCGCTGGTTCTCTTGAGCTTTGCGGGTTTTGCCGCCTATTCTTCCGGCAATACGGACCCGATGACGACATCGGCCATTGCCGCCCCCGCCGGCGATAACACGCCGCCGCATCCGGCTTACGGCCATTGCCGCGACAGCAGCCCCTACGCTGAAAGGGTCTGCTAACAGGAAAGCTAGCTCGCCGGGCATGGAGACCTTGGCCCGGGCTGCGTCGACAGCAGGAAAAGGGAAAAGGACCATGGCCGGTGAAATCGATTATAATCTCGATCGATTCATCGATGCCCAGAACGGCGTCTATGAACAGGCGCTCTCAGAGCTGAAAGCGGGACGCAAGACGTCCCATTGGATGTGGTTCATCTTCCCGCAGATCGCCGGTCTCGGCACGTCGGTGATGGCCGAAAAATATGCGATCCGCTCGGCCGAGGAAGCAACCGCCTATCTCGCCGATCCCATTCTCTCAGGCCGGCTGCTGCGCTGCGTCGAGGCGATCCTGTCTGTTGGCGGCAGATCGGCGCACGAAATCCTGGGCTCACCCGACGACCTCAAGCTGCGCTCGTCGATGACCTTGTTTGCCGCGATCAGCGATCACGGTTCGCCCTTCCACCGGGTGATCGAGCATTTCTATCAGGGAAAATTCGACGAACGGACGATGGAAATCCTCAGTGTCAGCACGGGATGATTTTAGGCCAGGCCGGCCTGAAATCCGAACCCGTTCCCAAATGAAACAGTTAGCGGCCCGGCCTGCTCTCCAGCGTGGCGATTTCCTCGGAGATCTCGCTCAACCGCTCACGCAGATCGCTGTCGGTGCCATCATCGACCTCTTCCTCGCCGAAGCAATAGCGCGCGTCATGAAGCTCCAGCTTGGCTTCGAGCTCGGCGCGTTTGTCATATAGGCGCTTGAGATAGACGTAGTTCATCTCCCTGCCTCCACATCGCCCCGGTGATGGGAAAACGGCATGGAAGCGGTAAGGTTCCCCCGAAAGAGGCGGTCAGGCGAAAGAAGCTATCGCCGCGTGGCAGGCCTTGGCGAAATGACCGCAGCAGCCGGCAGCGCCCATGGCCTGGCGGCTGACGCGCGCGCCTTCGAGCAGCAGCGTCAACGTATCGGCAAGAAGCTGGGGTTCGCGCGCGCCGGCCGCCGAACAGAGCGCGGCCAAGCGATCACGCTGTTCGGCCTTGTGCCGCTCGATCATTTCGTGGGCGGGATGGCCCTCGCCCTTCAGCTCGATGGCGGCATTGGCGAGATCGCAACCGGCGGGCTCGCCGTTCAGACATTGCGCCCGCAGCTCCACCCAGGCGTCCAGCTGGGCGCGCGGATTGCCGGGATAGGCTGCTTCCAGATCGCGCCAGATGGTACCCGCCTTTTCGGAGGCGCGGCGCAGCGTTTCGCAGACGAGTTCGTCCTTTGAGCCGAAATGCCGGTAGAGCGTCATCTTGTTGGTCAGAGCCGCGTCGGCAATGGCGTCGACGCCGATGCCACGGATGCCACGCTCGCGGAAAAGCTCCGACGCGGTCGAGACGATACGTTCCCGCGGCGGGATGCGATCTTCTGGAACGGCGGCGGAGATTTCATTCGAAGTTTCTGATTTTTTTGCGGACGTAGTCCTTGACATCAATGTGACCGATCGGTAACAAATGCATTGTTACTTACCGGTAACACCGCGAAACGCGAAAGTCAATGCCGAGGGCATGACAGCGGGAAGTGGAACACGGGCGACCGCCCACGAAAGGAGGACAACCATGACAAAGACCAGAGACGATCTCACGATATCCGAAGCCCTTCGCGACCCCCTGATTGCCATGGTGTTGCGCGCCGACGGCGTGAAGCTTGAAGACTTCAAGCAACTCCTGGAGACGGCCGCCCGCAAACGCGAACCGCGCTCGACTTCGGTGGGCAATTTGATCGGAGCACTCGCAAACCGCGCCAATCTGCCGGCTATGCCCTGCTTCGGCTGAACAAGCCGCCTGAATAGCTTGGGGATCTCTCCCTGCCCCCGTCAAGGGCTGCCGTCACAACCAGACGGCGGCCCTTGCCGCTTTAGAGGATCTGTTCCAAGCCCTCGCGGAGCACGCTCACGGCCGTCGCCGCAACCCGAATTTCCCCTCATTGTCGGCGCGTTGCCCTGGCTGATTATTGGAAAACGGAGCCTGCTCACCTGGTCGGCCCAATTGGCCTACATGCCGCTGTCGCATTCACCCGACACTATCAACCCGCAAAATATTGCGATTTGCCACAGCAACGGCTATGCCATAGTAATGTAACATGATCGCAGTTTTCATGAGGTGCGTGGAATTGGACGGAAAGACATCATCCGCAGTTTACTCCGAAGATCAGGGCGTTGCCGACGAAGCCGCCGGCAAGGGTGCGCGTCGCGCGCGCGTCAGCGGCATCGACCGGGCGCTTCAGGTGATCGACCATCTTTACGAGACCGGATCGCCCGCCGGCGTCTATGCGATCGCCAAGGCGGTGAAGGCGCCGCTGTCGACCGTTTACGTCATCGTCGACGATCTCGTCGAGAAGAACATGCTGACGCGTCAGGCGGACGGCTCGATCTGGCTCGGCGCGCGGCTCTACCATTACGGCCTTGCCTATGCACGGTCGCTGGATTTCATGAGCATCGCCACCCATGAGATGCACGATCTCTGCCGCCAGGCCGGCGAAACCGTGCAGGTCTGCGGTCGCGATGGCGACTATATGCTGGTACTGGCCATGGCTGACGGCCCGAGCCACTTCCAGGTGGCCTCCCGTGTGGGCACCCGGGTGCCGCTGAACTGGACGGCCTCCGGTCGCCTGCTCGTCGGCCACCTGGCCGAGCAGGAGCGCATCGAACTGTTCAAGCGCTGCGCCCGCTCTTCACCGACCGGCCGCGCCGAGATCGATCCCGGCACGCTGTCGGAAGCCGCCGGCAAGGCCTTTGAATCGCGTCTGTCGATCCAGGCGGGGGAATCCGATTATGCGGTTGCCTGCATCGCCTCGCCGATCTGCGATCGCGACAGCCAGTGCATCGCCACCATTTCCATCGTGCTGCCAGAACAGAAGGCCTTTTCCGACGAGAACCACTATACGGCCCATGTGCGCAGTTCAGCGGAACGGATCGAAAAGCTGATGGGCTGGCGCAACCGCTGAGCCTTGCGCTCTTCAGCGGATCCTACCTGTAGGAATAGCCGTGGCTGTGGCGCACGAGCTTGCGCGCCCGCGGCAGATAGCGGCTGGCGGCAAAGGCATCAGCGCCCATCACGGCATAGCGCGGCTCGAACAGCTTGTTGAGGACCGAGACGTCGCCGTTGGAATCCGTCGCCTCAAGGTCGGAATCGACGAGATCGAAAATGGTGAATTCCGCTTGCGAGCCGACCGAAAGCCGGTTCTCCATCGACAGCTTGATGACGGATGCCGGCGCATGGGTCACAGCTTCCACCACCTTGTCGAAAGGCATGCCGACGCTGAGCAGCTTCGACATCGTCGTCGCCAGGTCCCAGACCGGGAAGTTCATCGAATGGCCGTGCAGGTCCGTCGAGATCGAGAACGGCAGAAGCCCGCGCGCGATCGCCGCCTCGGCGACCTTGAAGGAGAACGAGGCGCCGCCATGACCGATGTCGAGACGGATGCCCTCGGAGGCGCAGCGCTCCGCGAGATTGAAGAGGTCCTCGTCTTCCATGATGCTCGACCCGGCCTTGCCGTTGAAGCAGTGGGTGACGACGTCGCCGGGTCCGAGGATCTCCAGCACTTCGTCATAGAGCGCTGGCGGCTCGCCGACATGCACCATCATCGGCACTTTCAAAATCTTGGCGATCTTCTTGCCGAGCTTAACCGGCGTGACGCCCCAGGACCCGGTGATGACATGGCTGGCGCGCACCTTGATGCCGACGATGTGCTCGCTGTTTTCGGCATAGACTTCAAGAATGCGGTCGAGATCGATATCGCGGATATCCCGCAATTCCGCGACGCGGTTGCAGGCGACGAGGCCGATCGAGCCGAGATTCAGGAAAGCCTTGATGCGCTCGCGCGAAGGCTCGATGATATATTCCCGGAAGCCGTGGAAATTCGCCTCACCGGCCGAACCGGCATCGACCAGCGTGGTGACGCCGCGCTCGACGCCGCATTCGGAGGGGCGGATGGAAATGTCAGTGCCGCCATGCCAGATATGCACATGCAGGTCGACCCAGCCCGGCGAAATGAAGGCGCCCTTGCCGTCGATGCGCGTCACATCCTGCGAGACCGCAAGCGACGGACCGATCTCGGCGATCCTGCCGTCGGCATCGACAAGAATGTCGATTGCCCCCTCGGATGCGCCCGCACCGAAAGCGATCGGTTTGACATTGGTGAGGAGAAGCGGCTTCTTCGCCTGGTCGCCGGACATGACATGCATTCCTTTCGAAGTCTCGGACCGGGATCGCTCCTCCGTCATCCGTCTGCGGGTCGCTATGAAAGAGTAATGGGGAGGCTAGAGATGGCACCGCACTGCGGAAATTCCATAATTATGATACATAAGGCTTTATAAAAGAATAAAGCCGAGGACGACGCTGTCAAGAAAAATGACGCGGTCGTCGTCACTGAGAAACCTAAGCGGTGCGCTCCTTCCGAAGCGCGCCTGTTTCGAAGATCCGACAAATTCCTGTTTGTTTTCAATCGCGAAGAATAGAATAGTCAAGCCGTTCCAGGTGATCCGGATCGGCGATAGCGTCGATCGCGGCGATCCTGCCGTCGGCGATTGTCAGCGCCACCACGACACGGAGATGGCCCCCGATCTCCACGACGAATCCGAGTTCGCCGTCGACGATGGCGATTTCTGCCGCCTGCGCCCGCCCCTTGAAGGCTTCAGCCACGTGAGCTGCGCCGCGCATTTCGCCGATGGTGCCGAAGCGCGCTGCCGTCGCATCCGGCCGTAAGACGACGTCAGGGGCAAGCACCGCGATCAAGCCCTCCAGATCGCCGTTGCGCGACGCCGTCAGAAAGGCCTCGGCGATCGTCCGCTTGCGACCGAGATCGACATCAGGCGCTTCGTCCAAACCCTGCACCCGGCGGCGGGCGCGGCTCGCGAGCTGGCGGGCAGCCGCGGATGAGCGGCCGATGATTGGCGCGATCTCGTCGAAGGGCAGATCGAACATGTCATGCAGCACGAAGGCGACACGTTCGGCGGGCGCCAGCGTCTGCAGCACGACGAGCAGCGCCAGACCGACCGAATCGGCAAAGGCGGCTTCGCGCTCGGGATCGTTCGCCGGATCGGCGATCCCTCCGTGGACCGGCGCCTCCAGCGGCTCCTCGCGCCGGGTCTTGCGGGCGCGCAGCATGTCGAGGCAGATGCGCGCCACCACCGTCGTCAGCCAGCCGCCGAGATTGCCGACCCCTGTCGTGTCCGTGCGGCTGAGCCGCAACCAGGCCTCCTGAACGGCATCCTCCGCCTCGCTGCGCGAGCCGAGCATGCGATAGGCTGCGGCCCTCAGATTCGCTCTGTTCGCCTCGAACTCATCGGCCAGCCATTTTTTCTCGTCCATTTGTCACATTCCTCCACTGCGTTCCGTCAACGCCATGACGAATGAAACCCGGCCGATGTGACAGCGCCGGCGGATCGTCGAACAGTCAACTTATCAAGGAGACATATCATGCAGGAGAGAATGGGAAATCCCGCCCTCGTCCTTCCCGCGGCCATGCAGGCGCTCAATGCGCTCAGCAAGGTGCCAGTCGAAACCGGCCTTTCGCCGAAGCTGCTCGAACTCGTCAACCTGCGCGCCAGCCAGATCAACGGCTGCAGCGTCTGTGTCGACGGTCATCCCCGCATTGCAAAGAAACTCGGCGAAACCGACGAAAGGCTCTTCGCCATCGGCGCCTGGCGCGACTCGCCCTATTTCAGCGATGCCGAGCGCGCAGCCCTTGCGCTGACCGAGGCAGTGACCCGCGTCAGCGACCGCGCCGACCCTGTGCCGGATGATATCTGGGACGAAGCGACCCGGCATTATGACGGCAGGAGCCTTGCAGCACTCGTCATTGCCATCGCCAATATCAATGTCTGGAACCGGCTGAACATCGCCACCCGCCAGATCGCCGGGGCCTGGAAGCCGTAAACGACGAGGTTGTCGGCAGCGCGTCACCCCTGCGCTGCCGGCAACCTCATCCCCAATCAGCATGGCTTCAGGCCATGCGAAACAATCTCTCGTTCAGATGATGCCGCCGCCGCCGGCAGCGGATGCCGGGCGCTCGGCCGCCACTTGTCTGCGATAGCCGCTGGCGCGATAGACGGCAATCGGGTCGATCGCGCCGCCGGCCCTGCGGCGGGCTTCGGCCAGAATCGGCTCGACATCGGCGCGATAGGCGCGCTTCAGCGTTTCCGATGCCATCAGCGCGTCGTTGTCGTCCTGATAGCCGGAGAGCGCCTTGCGGTCGACGAGCAGCGCCTGCGCATAGGCGCGGCGGATTTCGTTGGCGCTGTTGATCAGGCTTTCGATGGGGTCGGTGACATTGTGCGACTGGTCGATCATATGGGCCGGGTTGAAGTCATTGACGCCGCGCTGCTCGGCATCGACCAGTTCGTTGAAGACGAGGAACAGCCGATAGGGATCGATCGCGCCGGCGTCGAGATCGTCGTCGCCATACTTCGAATCGTTGAAGTGGAAACCGCCGAGCTTGCCGAACTGGATCAGGCGGGCGACGATCATCTCGATATTGGTGTTTGGCGCATGGTGGCCGAGATCGACGAGGCAATAGGCCTTGGGGCCGAGCGTCTGAGCGATCAGGTAGTTGGTGCCCCAATCCTGCACGATGGTGGAATAGAAGGCCGGCTCGTACATCTTGTGCTCGGAGAACAGCTTCCAATCACCAGGCAGCGCCTTGTAGATGTCCGCCATCGAGGCGAGGTAACGCTCGAAAGCCTTGGTGAAATGGCTCTGGCCGGGGAAGTTCGAACCGTCGCCGATCCACACTGTCAATGCCTTGGAGCCGAGCGCCTTGCCGATTTCGATGCATTCGAGATTGTGCTCGACCGCTTGCGCCCGTGTTGCCGCATCGGTGTGGCTGAGCGAGCCATATTTATAGGAATGGGCCTGGTCGGGCGCATCGGAAAAGGTGTTGGAATTCATCGCATCGAAGCCGAGGCCGAGCGCATCACCCTTGGCCTTCAACTCCCTGGCATCGGCCTTGTCCCAGGGAATATGCAGCGAGACGTTCGGGGTCGCCTGCGTCAGTTGGTTGATGACGGCGCAATCGTCGAGCTTGTCGAAGATGCCGCGCGGCTCGCCGATGCCGGGGAAACGGGCAAAGCGCGTGCCGCCGGTGCCGACGCCCCACGACGGAACGGCGACGAAGAATTCCGCAACCTTCCGGGTGACTGCTTCGATATCGACGCCGCGACGGGCAAGCGTCGCGCCCAGTGCCTCGTAGTCGGCTTTCAGCGCGGTTGCCCGCTTGTCATTATCCGTCGCAACCAGATCCTGCGCGATCCTGAATTCGGCCATTTCTTCCTCCCGATTATGCAATTTAAACATTGGGACTTTGTCATGGGACAGCCCCTCATCCGCTTGCCGGCACCTTCTCCCCGTTCAGACGGGGAGAAGGGGATATGCCGCACCGTCTCCGTCCTGCTCCAACATTTCGTCAGGCAAGTCCCCTCTGCCCGTCTGAACGGGGAGAGGGTTAGGGTGAAAGGCCGACGCATCCGCCGTCAATCAAAAATCAGCGCGTAAAACTCTGCACGTTGCCGGCATCGACGTTGATGATGTTGCCGGTCGATTTTGCCGAAAGGTCCGATGCGAGGAAATAGATCGCCTCGGCGATATCTTCCGGAAACACGTTGAGTTTCAGCATCGACCGCTTGCGGTAATGTTCCTCGAGATCGTCCACCTCGATCTTGGACGAGGCGGCGCGCTGTTCGCGCCATTCGCCGCTCCAGATCTTCGAGCCGCGCAGGACGGCATCCGGGTTGACGGTGTTGACGCGGATGCCGGCATCCGCGCCTTCGAGCGCCAGGCAGCGGGCGAGATGGATTTCGGCAGCCTTGGCGGTGCAATAGGCAGCCGCATTCGGCGAAGCGGCAAGACCGTTCTTCGAAGCGACGAAGATGACGTTGCCGCCGAGCGCCTGACGGCGGAACAGGCGGAAGGCTTCGCGCGAGACGAGGAAATAGCCGGTCGCCAGAATATCGATATTGCGGTTCCAAGTCGACAGTTCGGTCGCTTCGATCGGCGCGGAGGAGGCAATGCCGGCATTCGAGACGAGGATATCGATGCCGCCGAATTCGACGCAGGCTTCCGCGAAGGAGGCGATCACCGCATCTTCCTTGGTGACGTCAAGCCGGACGCTGCGTACGGCGTCAGCGCCGTATCTCTTGACGAAATCGGCTTCGGTGCCCTCGAGTGCGGCCTGGTCGATATCGGCAAGCACCACGCAGGCACCTTCGCCGACGAGGCGCGCGGCCGTCGCCCGGCCGATGCCGCCGGCGCCGCCGGTGACGAAGGCGACGCGGCCGGCAAGGCTCTTCGGCTTCGGCATGCGCTGCAGCTTGGCCTCTTCGAGCAGCCAGTATTCGATATCGAAGGCTTCCTGCTCGGGCAGGCCCTGATATTCGGAGACCGTCGAGGCGCCGCGCATGACGTTGATGGCATTGACGTAGAATTCGCTGGCGATGCGGGCCGTCGCCTTGTCGCGGGCAAAGGACAGCATGCCGACGCCGGGCACCAGGAAGATGACGGGATTGGCGTCGCGGATGGCAGGCGAATTGTCATGCTTGCAGTCGTTATAATAGCGGGCGTAGTCGGCGCGATAGTCTTCCAGCGCCTTGTCGAGACCGGCGATGATCGCGTCGACATCCGGCTTGGCCGGGTCGAAATCGACGATCAGCGGGCGGATCTTGGTGCGCAGGAAATGGTCAGGGCAGCTGGTGCCGAGCGCGCCGAGCGGCCGCAAATCGCTGGAATTGACGAATTCGAGTACGGCGTCCTGATCGTCGAAATGCCCGAGCTTACGCTCCTGCTTGCCGATGCGACCGCGGATCTCCGGCATCAGCCGCGCGGCGATGGCGCGGCGTTCGGCAACGGCCAGGCTCTCAGTGAGCGCGCCGCCGAAAATGGTCTTTCCCTCGGTCTTTTCGGCAAACCAGACGATCGCCTTGTTGATGATGTCGAGCGTCAGCTCGTAGCAGGCCTTGGCGTCATCAGCCCAGGTAAAGAGGCCGTGGCTTTCGAGCACGACGCCCTTGGCATTCGGATTGGCGGCCACGAATGCGCCGAGGTCGAGGCCGAGCTGGAAGCCCGGACGACGCCAGGGCAGCCAGCCGATCTCGTCGCCGAAGATCTGCTGCGTCAATTCCTTCGAATTCTTCGACGCGGCGATCGCGATGATCGCGTCGGGATGCATGTGGTCGACATGGGTGAAAGGCACGAAACCATGCAGCGGCGTGTCGATTGAGGCGGCACGGGCGTTCAGGTTGAAGGTGCAGTGCGGCAGAAAGCCGACCATGCGGTCCTCGTCCTCGACGCCCTTGTAGATGCTCTTCAGCGATTCCAGCTTGTCCTGGTAGAGCGTCGCGAAACCGTCGAGCTTGATCGTGCCGACATCGCCGCCCGATCCCTTGACCCAAAGTACCTTCACCTTTCCGCCGGTCAGCGGATCGGTTTCCAGCACTTTCGCCGAGGTGTTGCCGCCGCCATAATTGGTGATGCGCTTGTCGGCGCCCAGCAGGTTGGAGCGATAGAGCAGCTTGCCAGGCTCATCGAGGCCTGCCGCGTAAGCATCATCCCACCGGTTTTCCAGAAGCCGGACGTTCGCCGCCATGTCATCCTCCCATATGAAATCTTCATCGGGACGCAAAGTTCGCGCCCCTTTTCGCTGACGGTATCGCTCATCAAAACGGCGGTTGTCAATCGAAAACGATCAAATTCGATTATTGTGCAGCGCAGTATGAAAATTTATGATCGTTTTTGATTGACACATTGTCATATGTGCGAAATAAACGATTGAAGGAGGAGCCCCATGCACGAACGCGAACGCCATCGCATCATTCTGAGCGCCGTTCAGGAAAAGTCCGTCGTGACGGTTCAGGATATTTCCGAACTGACCGAGGCTTCCGAGGCGACGATCCGGCGCGACATCGCGGCTCTTCATGTTCAAGGCAAGATCCGCCGTGTGCGCGGCGGCGCCGAGGCCGTGCATCCGCCGCAGCTCGGCAATCTTGCCGGCCGCCCCTTCCGGGTATCGGAATCGGTCAATATCGACAAGAAACGCGCAATCGCCCGCCAGGCAGTCGAGCTTTGCGATCCTGGCGATGCGATCATCATCAACGGTGGCACGACCACCTTCCAGATGGTGCATTTCATGGCGGCGCACCGCCTGCAGGTGATGACCAATTCTTTCGCCATCGCCGAACATCTGGTCAAACATTCGAAGAACACGGTGACGGTGCCGGGCGGCGCGATCTATCGCGAGCAGAGCCTGATCCTCTCCCCCTTCGACAATGACGCGATCCGCAATTTCTACGCCCGCCGTTTCTTCATCGGCGCGCAGGGCATCGGCCCGCTCGGCATCATGGAAGCCGACGCGCTGATCATCCAGAGCGAACAGAAGCTGATGCATCAGGCCGACGAATTGGTCGTCATGGCCGATTCCAGCAAGTTCCATCGCCGGTCGAGCCTCATTCTGTGCCCGCTCGAGCGTGTGTCTACGATCATCACCGATGACGGCATTCCAGAGGAAGCCGTCAGGATGATCGAGAATGCCGGCATCAGGCTCATTGTCGCGAGCCCGGTCACCCAGGCAATCAAGGAGGATTCCTCGTCGGTCGCATAAGGCGCCGGCCAGGTGTGAAGAGTGTCAATCAAGTGGGAGGATGAAAGCATGAGACTCGCAAAGAAACTCGCAATCGGCGTGGCATTTGCCGTCGCCATGATGGCCGGCACGGCAAGTGCTGCCGACATCAAGATCGGTCTCGTCGTCAAGTCGCTCGGCAACGGCTTCTTCGATGCCGCCAACAAGGGTGCGCAGGAAGCCGCCAAGGAACTCGGCGGCGTCGAGGTCATCTATACCGGTCCGACGACGACGACGGCCGAAGGCCAGATCGAAGTCATCAACTCGCTGATCGCCCAGGGCGTCAGCGCCATCGCCGTTTCGGCCAACGATCCCGACGCGCTCGTTCCGGCGCTGAAGAAGGCTACACAGCGCGGCATCAAGGTCATCTCCTGGGATTCCGGCGTCGCACCTGAAGGCCGTATCCTGCAGCTCAACCCGTCGTCCAACGAACTGATCGGCAAGATGTGCCTGACGCTCGTCAAGGACCATCTCGACGGCGGCAAGGGTGACTTCGCCATCCTGTCCGCCACGACCACCTCGACCAACCAGAACATCTGGATCGACCAGATGAAGAAGCAGCTCAAGGATTTCCCGGGCCTCAACCTCGTCACCACAGTCTATGGCGACGACCTCTCGGACAAGTCCTATCGTGAAGCCGAGGGCCTGCTGAAGGCGAACCCGAACATCAAGGTCATCGTCGCTCCGACAACGGTAGGCGTTCTCGCGGCATCGAAGGTTGTCGAAGACAAGGGCCTTGTCGGCAAGGTCTACGTCACGGGTCTCGGTCTGCCGTCCGAAATGGCCGGCGCGATCAAGTCGGGCGCCACGAAGGAATTCGCCATCTGGAACCCGATCGATCTCGGCTACTCCGCAACGCAGATCGCCTATCGCCTCGTCAAGGGCGAGACCGACGGCAAGCCAGGCAGCGAGATCGAGGCCGGCCGCATGGGCAAGATCAAGGTCGGCGACAACGGTGAAGCCGCCATGGCCGATCCCTTCGTCTACAATGCTTCGAATATCGACCAGTTCTCCAAGGTCTTCTGATCTGGGGCCGACGCATAAAAGCCCGGCGGCCTGATGGCCGCCGGGATTCTCATTCGACACTGGTAGAAGCTCGATGAACGCTGCCTTTCAACAAACCGCCACGGACAGCAAAACCGGTGATGCGCCCGCCATTCTGGAAATGCGCGGCATCTCCCAGATCTTTCCGGGCGTGAAGGCGCTCGACAATGTCAGCATCGCGCTGCATCCCGGCACGGTCACCGCGCTAATCGGCGAAAACGGCGCCGGCAAATCGACGCTGGTTAAGATCCTGACCGGCATCTACAGGCCGAACGAAGGCGAGATCCTGGTCGATGGCCAGCCGGTGACCTTTGCCAGCGCCCAGGCCGCAATCGACGCTGGCGTCACCGCCATCCATCAGGAAACCGTGCTGTTCGACGAGCTGACGGTTGCCGAAAATATTTTCCTTGGCCATGCGCCGCGCACACGTTTGCGCACCATCGACTGGCAGGCGATGAACAGCCGCGCCAAGGCGCTGCTGACCGCGCTCGAAAGCAATATCGATCCGACGATCCGGCTGAAGGACCTCTCGATCGCGCAGCGCCATCTGGTGGCGATTGCGCGCGCTCTGTCGATCGAGGCCCGCATCGTCATCATGGACGAACCGACGGCAGCCCTTTCCCGCAAGGAGATCGACGATCTCTTCCGCATCGTCCGGGGCCTGAAGGAAAAGGGCAAGGCGATCCTCTTCATCAGCCACAAGTTCGACGAGGTGTACGAGATCGCCGACGATTTCGTCGTCTTCCGCGACGGCCGCGCCGTCGGCCAGGGCCGGCTCAAGGAAACGCCGCAGGACGAGATCGTCCGCATGATGGTCGGCCGCGACGTCGAGAATGCCTTTCCGAAGGTGGATGTCGCCATCGGCGGCCCGGTGCTCGAGATCCGCAATTATAGCCACCGAACGGAATTCCGCGACATCTCCTTCACCCTGCGCAAGGGCGAGATTCTCGGCATATACGGCCTGATCGGCGCCGGCCGTTCGGAACTGTCCCAATCGCTCTTCGGCATTACCAGGCCGCTCTCCGGCACCATGATGCTCGAAGGCAGCGAAATCACCATCCATTCGCCGCAGGATGCGATCCGCGCCGGCATCGTCTACGTGCCGGAGGAGCGCGGCCGCCACGGGCTGGCGCTGCCGATGCCGATCTTCCAGAACATGACGCTGCCGTCGCTTGCCCGCACCTCGCGCCGGGGCTTCCTCAGGGCGGCAGAAGAATTCGCGCTTGCCCGCAAATATGCCGAACGGCTGGACTTACGCGCCGCTGCCCTTTCCGTCCCGGTCGGCACGCTCTCCGGCGGCAACCAGCAGAAGGTCGTCATCGGCAAATGGCTGGCGACGGCGCCGAAGGTAATCATCCTCGACGAACCCACAAAGGGCATCGACATCGGCTCGAAGGCGGCCGTGCACGGCTTCATCAGCGAACTCGCCGCCGAGGGCCTGTCGATCATCATGGTCTCGTCCGAACTGCCCGAGATCATCGGCATGTCGGACCGCGTCCTGGTGATGAAGGAAGGTCTCGCCGCCGGAATTTTCGACCGCGCCGAGCTGTCGCCGGAAGCGCTGGTGCGCGCCGCCACCGGCAATGCATGAGGCCCGCAATGCATAAGGTAAGAGCATGGCAAGACTGATTAGAAAACGCGAAACCCTGCTGTTCCTCATCATCGTCGTGATGATCGCGATCTTTTCGACGCGCGCTGCCGATTTCGCAACGCCGGAGAATCTCGCCGGTATTTTCAACGATACCTCCATCCTGATCATCCTGGCACTCGCGCAGATGACAGTCATCCTGACGAAATCGATCGACCTTTCGGTTGCCGCCAACCTCGCCTTCACCGGCATGGCGATCGCGATGATGAATGCCGCCTATCCCGACCTGCCGCTCGTCGTGCTCATCCTTGCCGCGATCGTCATCGGCGCCTGCCTCGGCGCCATCAACGGCCTTCTCGTCTGGGCGCTCGAAATCCCACCGATCGTCGTCACCCTCGGCACGCTCACCATCTATCGCGGCATGGCCTTCGTGCTCTCGGGCGGGGCGTGGGTCAACGCTCACCAGATGACGCCGGTCTTTCTATCGGTGCCGCGCACGCCGATCCTCGGCCTGCCCGTTCTCGGCTGGGTTGGCATTGTCATCGTGCTTCTGATGTATGTTGTGCTTCGATACACTCAGTTCGGCCGCTCGGCCTATGCGACCGGCGGCAATCCGACTGCGGCCGTCTATGCCGGCATCGATACGGGCTGGACGAAATTCCTGGCCTTCGTTCTGTCGGGCGCGCTTGCCGGCCTCGCGAGCTATCTCTGGGTGTCGCGTTATGCCGTCGCCTATGTCGATATCGCCAACGGCTTCGAGCTCGACAGCGTCGCGGCCTGCGTCATCGGCGGCATCTCGATTGCCGGCGGCGTCGGCTCGGTCGCAGGCACCGTGCTCGGCGCGCTTTTCCTCGGCGTCATCAAGAATGCGCTGCCGGTGATCGGCATTTCACCCTTCACGCAGATGGCGATCTCCGGAACCGTCATCATTCTCGCCGTCGCCTTCAACGCCAGGCGTGAGCGCAACCGCGGCCGCATCATCCTGCGCGACCGCGCCGCAGCCGAGATCAGAACGGAGGCCGCAGCATGAACACCGCGTCCACACACGAAAAGCGGATCATTCCCGACCGTCTCGGCACACCCTTCCGCCGCATCCTCGCGAGCTGGGAAGTGCTGCTTTTTGCCGTCGCCGTGCTGATCTTCATCTTCAATTCGCTCGCCTCGCCCTATTTCCTCGACGCCTGGAACCTCTCGGACGCCACCTTCAATTTCACCGAAAAGGCAATGATTGCCTTCGCCATGGCGCTGCTCGTCATATCAGGCGAGATCGACCTCTCGGTCGCCGCGATCATCGCGCTCGCCTCGACGGCAATGGGCGCGGCAGCCCAGGTCGGCATCGGCACACCGGGCCTGGTCGCGATCGGCATCGGCACCGGCCTTGCCTGCGGCATCTTCAACGGCGTTCTGGTCTCGGTGCTGAAACTGCCGTCGATCGTCGTCACCATCGGCACGATGAGCCTTTTCCGCGGCATTTCCTATATCGTCCTCGGCGACCAGGCCTACGGCAAATACCCGGCTGATTTCGCCTATTTCGGCCAGGGCTATGTCGTCTGGGTATTCTCCTTCGAATTCGTGCTCTTCATCGTGCTGGCGATCCTCTTCGCCGTGCTGCTGCATGCGACGAATTTCGGCCGGCAGGTCTATGCGATCGGCAACAACGACTTCGCCGCCCGCTTCTCCGGCATTCCGGTCGAGCGCGTCAAATTCATCCTCTTCCTGCTGACCGGCGTCATGAGCGGCATCGCTGCCGTCTGCCTGACTTCACGCCTCGGCTCGACCCGGCCATCGATCGCCCAGGGCTGGGAACTCGAGGTCGTCACCATGGTCGTGCTTGGCGGCATCTCGATCCTCGGCGGCTCCGGTACCATCGTCGGCGTCGTCATCGCCGCCTTCGTCATGGGCCTCGTCACCTTCGGCCTCGGTCTGCTGAACGTGCCCGGCATCGTCATGTCGATCTTCATCGGCCTGCTTCTGATCATCACCATCGCCATCCCGATCATCGCCCGCCGCATCAAGGTCATGAGCTCCCGATGACTTTAGAAAAACACGCCTTCAAAATGCAGCTCAACCCCGGCATGGAAGCCGAATACCGCAGGCGGCATGACGAGATCTGGCCGGAACTGGTCGATCTCCTGCATAAGTCAGGCGCCAGCGACTATTCCATCCATCTCGACCGCGAGACCAACACGCTGTTCGGCGTGTTGACGCGGCCCGCCGACCATAGGATGGCGAGCCTGCCGGACCATCCGGTTATGAAAAAATGGTGGGCGCACATGGCCGATATCATGGCGACCAATCCCGATAATTCGCCGGTCCAGAGCGACCTGGTCACCGTCTTCCACTTACCATGAACGCCATCTCCTATCGCCGCATCGCCGTCCTCGACATCGGCAAGACCAACGCAAAGGTCGTCGTGCTCGACAGCGAGACGGGCGCCGAGATCGCCGTCCTGAAGCGGCCGAACGTTACAATCAAAACCGGCCTTTATCCGCATTACGACGTAGAGGCTCTCTGGTCCTTTGCGCTCGATGCGCTGAAGAGCCTTGCGCGCGAGCCTGGCTTCGACGCCATTTCGATCACCACTCATGGCGCATCCGCAGCACTGCTTGGCCGAGACGGCGCGCTTGCCATGCCTGTCATCGACTATGAACACGAATATCCGCAGGAAATCCGCGATGCCTATACGCGGCTGCGCCCCTCCTTCGACGAAACCTTCTCGCCGCACCTCGCGATGGGCCTCAATGTCGGCGCGCAGCTGCACTACCAGAAGTCCGCCTTTCCCGAGGAATTCGCCGAGGTGGCGACCATCCTCACCTATGCGCAATACTGGACGGCACGGCTGACCGGTGTCGCCGCCAATGAGCTGACTTCGCTCGGCTGTCACACCGACCTCTGGAATCCGAAAGCCGGCAGCTATTCCTCGCTCGTCGACAGGCTTGGCATCCGCGACCTCATGGCGCCGATACGCTCCGCCTTCGATGCGCTCGGCCCGGTCCTGCCCGACATCGCCGCTGAGCTCGGCCTTGCCGCACCTCTGCCGGTCTATTGCGGCATTCACGATTCCAATGCCTCGCTGCTGCCGCATCTGGTCCATCGGGAGGCGCCCTTCGCTGTCGTCTCGACAGGCACATGGGTCATCAATTTCGGCGTCGGCGGCGACCTCGATCATCTCGATCCGAGCCGCGATGCGCTCGCCAATGTCGATGCCTATGGCCGTGCCGTCCCTTCCTCGCGTTTTATGGGCGGCCGGGAATTCGAGATCCTTTCGGCCGAGATCGGCCCTGTCGACGGAAAAGCCGCCCAGACGGCAATCGGCCCGGTCATCAACAAAGGCATGATGCTGCTGCCGAATATCGCGCCGGGTTCGGGGCCTTTCCCCGGAAAGACAAGCCGCTGGATCGGCGCCGAAGAGGCAAGCCGCGAGGAGCGCTCTGCCGCTGCCTGCCTCTATCTCGCCTTGATGACCGATGCCTGCCTCGGACTGATCGGCGCCAAAGGCCCTGTTATCGTCGAAGGGCCTTTTGCCCTGAATGGGACCTATCTCAAGCTGCTGGCCGCCCTAACCGGCCGCGAGGTCATGGCCCTTCCGGGCTCGACCGGCACCAGCCAGGGTGCTGCCCTTCTCACCGGCATCCGGCCAGTGTCGGGTGCCGAGACGCATGTTCCGCCGACCGATATCCCCGGACTGACCGTCTATCGCGCTCGCTGGTACGCGGCGATGGAATAGGAGTCTTTCCAAAAGCGGCCTTGTTCGTCCCTGCCTTCTGGTTAGTGTGGCACCTCGAAAATCAGGTCGAGGAGATAGCATGACAGAGACATTCGATCCGCGCACGGTTGCAGCCAGGCTTCACAGCCTGCGACAGGCCGGCCGGCAGGAGGCAACGGACAGTTTCGCGCTGCCAGCCGATCTCCATCAGGCGATGGAGGCGCAGAATTTGCTCACCGCTGCAGACAGTATTTCCAGCAACGCCTGGAAGGTGACGGTCTCGCCGCAGGGCCAGGCGGTCACCGCTCCGCTGCATCCCTATACCGAAGCCGTCTCGGACGCTGACATTCCCTGGTATCCGGGCCTGAAATTCGAAACCGAGATCGCCGTCCGTCTTGGCAGTGACCTGCCGGTCCGCACAGGCGTTCCCTACAGCCGCGCCGACGTGGTCGAGGCGATCGCCGCGGTCTATCTCGGCGCCGAACTGCTGGTGAGCGCCGTTAGGGAAAGCGGCAGCGTTTCGTTTCTGCTGTTCGTTGCCGACCGCCTCGGCAATAGCGGCTATGTGCTCGGTCCGAAGCTCGAAAAAAGCGTTGTCGACACCGTCGGCGGCACGCCGCTCAAGGTCACTCATGCCGGCCGCACGATCTATGATGGTCCGGCACAGCATCCGAAGGGCGACGTTCTCACCTGGCTCGTCGATTACGCCAATGACGGCTTGCGCCCCGATACATCGCTGAGGACAGGTGCGCTCATCACCACAGGCACGTTGAGCGGCGCGATCGAATTGACCGAACCCGGCGAGATCAACATCCTCCTCGGCGACATCAGGCTCAGCTTCTCGGTGTCGAAGGGTTGATTTGACGCCGCGGTGCCTACGCCTTCTCGCGGAACATCTCGATAATGGCGGAAAAGTCCCTGCCGCCATTGCCCTGTTTTTCGAAGAGCGCGAAAAGCTGTGCTGCTTCCGCGCCGAGCGGCGTGGAGGCGCCGCTGGTCAGCGCCGCCTCCTGCGAAAGCCTGAGATCCTTCAGCATCAGGGCTGCGGCAAAGCCCGGTCTGTAGTCATTATTCGCAGGCGAAGTCGGCACCGGCCCGGGCACCGGGCAATAGGTATTGATCGACCAGCACTGGCCCGATGAGGTCGAGGCAACGTCGAACAATGCCTGATGCGAGAGACCAAGTTTCTCGGCGAGCACGAAGGCCTCGCAGACGCCGATCATCGAAATGCCGAGGATCATATTGTTGCAGATCTTCGCAGCCTGGCCGGCGCCGGCCTCGCCGCAATGGACGATCTTCTTTCCCATCGCCTCCAGGATCGGCTTTGCCTTGGCGAAGGCCTCTTCCGAGCCGCCGGCCATGAAGGTCAGCGTGCCTGCGGTCGCCCCGCCTGTGCCGCCGGAGACGGGAGCGTCGAGCGACAGGCAGCTTGCGGCCTTGGCCATCTCATGCGCCTTGCGGCTGCTGTCGACGTCAATGGTCGAACAATCGATGACCAGCGTGCCTTGCGCCGCCGACTGCAGGATATCGGTCCAGGCCGTCAGCACATGTTTGCCCTGCGGTAGCATGGTGATGATGATCTCCGCGTCCTTGACCGCCTGGCTGGCATGGCTTGCCGGTTTGACGCCGCTCTCCTCGGCCGCCTTCAGCACCGAAGCCGCGAGATCGAAGCCAAAGACTTCATGACCTGATTTGACCAGATTGGCCGCCATCGGCCCGCCCATGTTGCCAAGCCCGATGAATGCGATCCTTGCCATGGTCTTCTCCTATCGATTGTCTTCGAGGATCATTGCTGCCGCCTTTTCGGCGATCATGATGGTCGGCGAATTGGTGTTGCCCGAGGTGATCGACGGCATCACCGAGGCGTCGGCGATCCTGAGCTTGCCGAGCGCCCGGAATCTCAGCCTGGGATCGACGACACTGTCCCTGTCGGCGCCCATGCGGCAGGTGCCGACGGGATGGAAGATCGTCGTGCCGATATCGCCCGCCGCCCGCTCCAGATCGGCCTCCGTCTGATAGGCAGGCCCCGGCTTGAATTCCTCCGGCCTGAAACGGGCAAACGAAGGCTGCGCGACGATCCTGCGCGTCAACCGTATTGAACGGACAGCTATGTCACGATCGCGCTGCGTCGAGAGGTATTTCGGGCTGATCGTCGGCTGGGCGGCAAAATCCGGGCTCGACAGGTGCACCGAACCCCGGCTTTCCGGCCTGAGATTGCAGACGCTCGCCGTGATCGCCGGGAAAGGATGGACGGGATCGCCGAACTTCTCCAGCGATACCGGCTGCACGTGATACTGCAGATCAGGCGTTTCCCGGTCCGGGCCCGATCGCGTGAAGATACCGAGCTGGCTCGGCGCCATCGCCATCGGCCCGGAGCGGCGGACGAGATATTCGAGCCCGATCGCCGCCTTGCCGATCAGCTTCGTCGCCTTCTCGTTCAGGGTCGGAACGCCTGTCACCTTGTAGGCCAGACGCAGTTGCAGATGGTCCTGCAGGTTCTCGCCGACACCCTTCACCTCGGTGACGACATCGACGCCCGCTTGGCTGAGAACCTCGCCCCTGCCGATGCCTGACAGTTCCAGTATATGCGGCGAACCGATCGAACCGGCCGAAAGGACGGTTTCCTTCGCCGCATAGGCGCGTTTCGCAACGCCACCATGCTGGAATTCGACCCCGGCAACGGCGCCCTCCTCCACCAGCAGCCGCCGGACCTGCGCCTTGGTGAGCACCGTCAGGTTGGAGCGCCTCATCGCCGGGCGCAGAAAAGCCTTCGAGGTGTTCCAGCGAATGCCGGAACGCTGGTTGACATCGAAATAACCGGAACCTTCATTGCTCCCGCGGTTGAAATCCGCCGTCTCCGGAATACCCGCCTCCTTCGCCGCCTGCTGGAAGGCATCGAGCACGGCCCAGCGCACACGCGCCTTCTCGATGCGCCATTCGCCGCCGGCACCATGCATCTCGTCTTCGCCGCGATAAAAATCCTCCGACTTGCGGAAGAACGGCAAAACATCGTCCCAGCCCCAGCCGGTGCAGCCCATCTGCCGCCAGAGGTCGTAATCGCGCGCCTGGCCGCGCATGTAGATCATGCCGTTGATCGACGAACAGCCGCCGAGAACCTTGCCGCGCGGATAGCTCAGCGCCCGACCATTCAATCCCGCCTCCGGCGCCGTGGTGAAACACCAGTCGGTGCGCGGATTGTTGATGCAATAGAGATAACCGACCGGAATATGGATCCAGTGGTAGTTGTCGCTGCCGCCGGCTTCGAGCAGCAGCACGCGGCTCCGGCCATCGGCGGACAGCCGGTTGGCGAGCACGCAGCCGGCGCTGCCTGCCCCGATGATGATATAGTCGTAACGATCCATGCCCCGCATGAGACTCCAGATGCTTGCCGCTTCCCCCTCCCCGCAGCACGGGGAGAGGGAGAGTCGCAGCGCCGCCGCCCGTCTCCTTTCCCGGGAAAGAGGGATTCTTTCCTGGAACGAAGAGAGGTCCGCCCGTTCAGCGGCGATAGACGAAGCCCAGTTTCCGCCCCAGCCGCGAGGCGTAGAATTCGCCGATGATGCCGCGGCGAAAGATCAGCACGCAGACCATGAAGACGATGCCGGTAATGATCGTCACCGGGAATTCCGAGGTAGCGAGGTAGTTTTCCAGCGCCACTACCAGTCCCGCGCCGAAAAGCGGGCCGATCAGCGTGCCGATGCCACCGAGCAGCGTCATCAGGATCACCTCGCCCGACATCTGCCAGGCGACGTCGGTCAGCGTCGCAAACTGGAAGACGATCGATTTCACCGCGCCCGCGAGCCCGGCAAGCGCTGCCGACATGACGAAGGCGCCGAGCTTGTAGCGCGCCACCGAATAACCGAGCGAGATTGCCCGTTGCTCGTTTTCGCGGATCGATTTCAGGATCATGCCGAAAGGCGAGTTGATGAAACGCCAGATGATCAGCACGCCGATGATGAAAACAGCCAGCACGAAATAATACATGTTGGTCGAGCTGTTCAGATCGATGAAGCCGAAGAGATGGCCGCGCGGCACCGACTGGATACCATCCTCACCTTCGGTAAACTTCGCCTGCAGGCAGAAGAAGAAGAACATCTGCGACAGCGCCAGCGTGATCATCGCGAAATAGATGCCCTGGCGGCGAATGGCGAAGAAACCCATGACGAGGCCGAGAAACGCCGCACCCATCACCCCGATCAGAATGCCGAGTTCCGGCGGCAGGCCCCATGCCTTCACCGTATAGGCGGTGAAATAGGCCGCTCCCCCGAAGAAGGTGGCGTGGCCGAAGGACAGCAGGCCGGTGTAGCCGAGCAGCAGGTTGAAGGCGCAGGCAAAGAGCGCGAAGCAGAGCAGCTTCATCAGGAAGATCGGATAGAAGAAAAACGGCGCCAGCAGCAGGAGCAGCAGCCCCGCCAGCAGAAAACCCGCCTGCACCGAAAGGGCGGTTCGGCTTTTTTCCGTTTGGATGGTTTCGGTGATGTCAGCCATATCAGGCATCCCGGCCAAAGAGGCCCGCGGGCCTGATGAGAAGCACAATCGCCATGATGACGAAGATCACGATGTTGGACGCCTCGGGATAGAAGACCTTGGTCAGGCCCTCGGCGATGCCGAGCACATAACCGGTGATGATCGCGCCCATGATCGATCCCATGCCGCCGACGACGACCACGGCGAAAACGACGATGATCATGTTCGAGCCCATCAGCGGCGAGACCTGGTAGATCGGCGCCGCCAGCACGCCGGCAAAGGCGGCAAGACCCGCCCCGAGCGCGTAAGTGAGCGTCAAGAGCACCGGCACGTTGACGCCGAAGACCTGAACCAGCACGGCGTTTTCCGTGGCGGCGCGGAGATAGGCGCCGAGCTTGGTCTTCTCGATGAGCAGCCAGGTGCCGAGGCAGACGACGAGCGAGACGACGACCACCCAGCCGCGATAGATCGGCAGGAACATGAAGCCGAGATTGGCACCGCCGGCGAGCGCTGCCGGCGTCGCATAGGGCTGGCCGGAAGAGCCATAGAGATAGCGGAAGGTGCCTTCGACCGCGAGCGCCAGCCCGAAGGTGAAGAGCAGGCCGTAGAGCGGATCGAGATCGTAAAGCCGGCGCAGGAATAGCCGCTCGATGATAGCGCCGGCAAGGCCGACGATAAGGGGCGCCACGATCAGCGACGGCCAGTAGCCGATGCCGGCATAAGTCAGCAGCAGGTAGGCAACGAAGGCACCGAGCATATACTGCGCGCCATGGGCGAAGTTGATCACCCTAAGCAGGCCGAAGATGATGGCGAGGCCGAGACTGAGCAGCGCGTAGAACGAACCGTTGATCAGGCCGATCAGCAACTGGCCGAACAGCGCCTGCAGGGGAATGCCGAAGATCATCGTCATCTGGTCACACTCCCAGAACCTTGTGCAGCGTATCCATGCGCTGCGGCAGTTCACCAACCGGGAATTCCGACACCATCTGCCCATGATCCATCAGATAGAAGCGATCGGCAATACGGCTGGCGAAACGGAAGTTCTGCTCGACGAGCAGGATCGTCATGCCGCGCTCCTTCAGCGTCTTCAGCACCTCGCCGATGCGCTGGACGATAACGGGGGCAAGCCCCTCCGTCGGTTCGTCGAGAATGAGCAGCCTGACGCCGGTGCGCAGGATCCGGGCGATCGCCAGCATCTGCTGCTCGCCGCCGGAAAGCTTGGTGCCGGGACTGCCGCGGCGCTCGTAGAGATTGGGGAAGAGCTCGTAGATTTCGTCGAGCGTCATGCCGCCCTCTGCCACGACAGGCGGCAGCAGCAGGTTTTCCGAAACGGTGAGCGTCGAGAAGATGCCGCGCTCCTCCGGCACGAAGCCGATGCCCCGATGCGCCGTCTTGTGCAGCGGCACCTGCATCATATCGCTGCCGGCAAAGCTGATCGTGCCCTTACGGGCACGCACGATGCCGGTGATGGTGCGCAGCGTTGTCGTCTTGCCGACGCCATTGCGGCCGAGAATGGTTATTGTCTCGCCTTCACCGACGCGCATATCGACGCCGTGCAGGACGTGGCTTTCGCCGTACCAGGCATTGAGCCCTTGGACTTCGAGGAGAGCGGCCATCAATGCTCCTCCGTGCCCATATAGGCCACGCGGACGCGCTCGTCCTGGCTGACTGTGGCATAATCGCCCTCGGCGAGGATTTCGCCGCGCTGCAGCACGGTGACATGCTGGCAGATATTGGCGACGACGGAGAGATTGTGCTCGACCATCAGCACCGCCCGCTCGCGGGCGACCTCGCGGATGATCGATGAGACGACGCCGACATCCTCCTGCCCCATGCCGGCCATCGGCTCGTCGAGCAGCAGCACCTTGGGATCGAGCGCCAGCGTGGTGGCGATCTCCAGCACGCGCTTGCGGCCATAGGAAAGATCGGCGGCGACATGATCGCGCTCCTTGGAAAGCCCGACGCTGGCGAGCAATTGCTCGGCGCGCTCGTTCAGCCGGTCGAGCGCCGAAATCGGCCGCCAGAACTGCGTGGAAAGATTGTTCGGCCGCTGCAGCGCCACACGCACATTGTCGAGCACGGTCAGATGCGGGAAGACCGCCGAGATCTGGAAAGAGCGCACCAGTCCCATGCGCGCCACCTTGTCGGGCGGCGTCTTCGTGATGTCAACGCCCATCAGGGTGATCGTGCCTGATGTCGGTTGCAGGAACTTGGTCAGCAGGTTGAAGACCGTCGTCTTGCCGGCGCCGTTCGGGCCGATCAGCGCATGCACGCTTGCGTCATGCACGTCGAGATCGACGTTCTTGACGGCGGTGAAGCCGCCGAAATCACGGCGCAGGCCGCGGGCGGACAAGACCACCCGCGGCTTTTCCTGAGTTTCAATTGCGGAAACCGCCATCGTGCTTACTTCACCAGATCGCAGCCGCTCTTGGCGGGATCGATATAGGCTTCCTTGCCGGGAATGGTGGCGAGCACGTTGAAGTAATCCCACGGCTCCTTGCTTTCGGAAGGCTTCTTGACCTGCAGCAGGTACATGTCATGGATCATGCGGCCATTGGCGCCGACGGTGCCGCCGCGGCCGAAGACGTCGTCGACCGGCATTTCATGCAGTTGCTTGGCGACGGCTTCCGTCTCGTCGGTGCCGGCCTTCTCCACCGCCTTCAGATATTGCGTCACTGCCGAATAGGTGCCGGTGTGGATCATGTTCGGCATCTTGCCGGTGCGGGCGAAGAATTTCTTGGCGAAGGCCCGGCTTTCGTCGTCGCGGTTCCAGTAAAAACCTTCCGTCAGCGTCAGTCCCTGTGCCGCCTCGAGGCCGAGGCCATGGACTTCGGCGAGCGTGAAGAGCAGCGCCGCCAGATGCTGGCCGCCCTGGGTGATGCCGAATTCGGCCGCCTGCTTGATGGCATTCGAGGTGTCAAGGCCGGCATTGGCAAGGCCGATCACCTTGGCGCCGGATGATTGCGCCTGCAGCAAGAAGGACGAGAAGTCCTGGGTCGAGAGCGGATGGCGGACGGCGCCGACGACCTTGCCGCCGCTCGCCTTGACGTAATCGCTGGTCTGCTGTTCCAGCGAATAGCCGAAGGCATAGTCGGCAGTCAGGAAGAACCAGCTGTCGCCGCCCTGCTTGACCAGTGCGCCGCCGGTGCCGACGGCGAGTGCATGTGTGTCATAGGCCCAATGGAAGCCATAAGGCGAGCAGGCCTTGCCGGTCAGATCCGTCGTCGCCGCACCGGTGACGATGTCGATCTTCTTCTTTTCCTTGCCGATCGCCTGCACGGCGAGCGCCACCGACGAGGTCGTCAGTTCCATGATCGCATCCACCTGCTCGGTGTCGTACCACTGGCGGGCGATGTTGGAGGCGATATCAGGCTTGTTCTGGTGGTCGGCATCGACGATCTCGACTGGAACACCCAGGACTTTGCCGCCGAAATCCTCGACCGCCATCTTGGCGGCTTCGACGGAGGACTTGCCGCCGAAATCGGCATAGACACCCGACTGGTCGTTCAGGATGCCGATCTTGACCTTGCCGTCGGTCGCGCTCTGCGCGAGCACCGCTGTGCTGCTTGCAAGCAGAAATGCAACTGATGCAATGAGATTCTTTCGCATATGATCTCCTCCCAGAGATTGGCCAGATTGCGGATCTGTTCAAATTTGGCCAGCCGCACTCCTCAGAACGACGGACCCTCACCTTACGATCACGGAAATTCCGCCCTGAGGCAACGGGTGGTTTACAACTAATTCCAAACAGTATCTGTTCATTTTTGAACAGAGGGGACCGCGATGAACAATCCACCGCAGTTTACTTGGGACGATCTGCAGTTTTTTCTAGCCGTCGCCCGCACGGGACAGCTGTCGACGGCGGCCCGCCAGCTGCGCTCCAGCCATGCCACCGTCTCACGCCGCATCGACCGGCTGGAGTTCACCCTCAAGGTCAAACTGTTCGAGCGCAATCCGCGCGGCTACGTGCTGACCGCCATGGGCACCCGCTTCGTCGAGACGGCCGAGAGGATGGAGCAGGAGACCGAGCGGCTGCGCGCCGACCTCGCCGACGGCTCGATGGCGCAGCGCGGCCTGGTGCGGCTCAGCGCGCCGGAGGGTTTTGCCAACTTCTTCTTCGCAACCGTGCTGCCGCAGTTTGCCGCCCAGCATCCGCATCTCTCGCTCGAACTGGTGACGATCCAGCAGATCATGTCGCTGTCGCGCAAGGAGGCCGATCTTTCCGTCGTGCTCGATGAGCCGAAGGGCGGGCCGTATTTTGCCGAGAAGCTGACCGACTATCATCTGCAGATCTATGGCTCGCGCGACTATCTGGCGAAGGCCGCACCGATCACCTGCCGCGAAGACCTGCTTGAGCATCCCTTCGTCAGCTATATCGAGGAGATGATTTTCGCGCCGGGCCTGGATTATCTGGGCGATGTGCACCCGCGCATCAAGCCGCAGTTCCAGAGCTCCAGCATCTTCGCACAGCTCACCGCCACCAGAAACGGCCTCGGCCTCTGCATCCTGCCCTATTTCTTCGCCAGCCGTTATCCCGAACTGGTGCGCGTGCTGCCAGACGAGATCGACCTCAAGCGCCATTACTGGATCACCTGCCATCGCGACCTCAAACAGGCACCACGCGTGCGCGCCGTCATCGATTTCCTGCGCGAGGCGGTGCGCGGCGAAGATGCGCGCTTCGTGCCGCCCTATGTCACGGCCGCCGGCCCGGCGCGCCGGACAAGAGCGGATGTTTGATTAGAGCATGATGTCGTCCGAAACCGCTCACAGTTTTCGGCATCATGCTCTGGTTACTTCAGGAATTCGGCCCGGTGCGGGGTGAATGCATCGATCAGCCGGCCCTTTTCCAGCGCCTTGACGCCATGGACCAGATTAGGGGGCACGATGAAGCTGCCGCCCTGCTTGAGCACCTCGGTCCGGCCATCGATCGTCACTTCGAAACTGCCTTCGGCGACGTAGCTGGCCTGGATGTGCGGATGCGAATGGGCCGCACCCACGGCGCCGCTTTCGAAAGCCACTTCCACCATCATCATCTCGGGCAGATAGGTCATGATGCGCCTGACGACGCCGGGCTCGGGATTGACCCATTCGGCGCCTTCGGCCGATACGAACAGATCGCTTGACGACATTTCCGCCTCCTCGTTCCAGAATCGATCGCGGGCAAAGTGGATCATGCCGACGCTTTTGAAAAGATGGCGCGGCCGGTCTTTCGAGACTGCCGCCTTCTGTTGACGCGATTGGCTGGCGGGTCTATGGCCAACTTAAGCGAGGCAAGCCAGAACCGGGATGAGGAGACGCGGCCATGCAGCATACGCGCGAGGTTTTCGACTGGGCCGATCCGTTCCGGCTGGTGGAGCAGCTGACCAGTGAAGAGCGCATGGTGCAGGACACCGCCCACGCCTATGCGCAGGAAAAGCTTGCGCCCCGTGTTCTCGACGCCTTCCGCAATGAAAAGACCGATCCTGGGATCTTCCGCGAGATGGGCGAACTCGGCCTGCTCGGCCCGACGATCTCGCCGGATTATGGTGGCGCCGGCCTCGGTTACGTCGCCTACGGCCTGATCGCCCGCGAGGTCGAAAAGGTCGATAGTGGCTACCGCTCGATGATGAGCGTCCAGTCCTCACTCGTGATGGTTCCGATCGAAACCTTCGGCTCCGAGGCGCAGAAGCTGAAATACCTGCCGAAACTCGCCACCGGCGAATGGATCGGCTGCTTCGGCCTGACCGAACCCGATCATGGCTCCGACCCCGGCTCGATGGCAACACGCGCCAAAAAAGTCGACGGCGGCTACAGCCTCACCGGCTCGAAGACATGGATCTCCAACGCGCCGATCGCCGATGTCTTCGTCGTCTGGGCAAAGACCGAGGATGGTCTCATCCGCGGCTTCATCCTCGAAAAGGGCTGGAAAGGGCTTTCGGCTCCCGCCATCCACGGCAAGGTGGGCTTACGTGCCTCGATCACCGGCGAAGTGGTGATGGACGGGGTCTTCGTGCCTGAAGAAAACCTTCTGCCTGATGTGACCGGCCTCAAGGGACCATTCACCTGCCTCAACTCGGCCCGTTTCGGCATCGCCTGGGGCGCGCTCGGTGCTGCCGAGGATTGTTATGCCAGAGCCCGGCAATATACGCTGGAGCGCAAGCAGTTCGGCCGGCCGCTCGCCGCCAACCAACTGATCCAGAAGAAGCTCGCCGATATGGTGGCGGAGATCTCGCTCGGTCTTCAGGGCTGCCTGCGGCTCGGCCGCATGAAGGAGGAAGGCCATCCACCGGTGGAGCTGACCTCGATCCTCAAGCGCAACAGCTGCGGCAAGGCGCTGGAGATCGCGCGTGCGGCCCGCGACATGCTCGGCGGCAACGGCATCTCCGACGAATTCGGCATCGCCCGTCACCTCGTCAACCTCGAAGTGGTCAACACCTATGAGGGCACGCACGACATCCACGCGCTGATCATCGGCCGGGCGATCACCGGCATCGCCGCCTTTGCAAACTAGGCCGGCTGCCGGGGAAGGCGAATTGCCACGCGCCTGACAATGTGCAACCTTCCCTGACGACGGCAAGAGCCGGCAAAAAGGGGGATCGCCGCATGTTTCTGCTTCTTGCATTGCTGATTGGTGTCATTGCCGGGCTTCGCGCCATGACGGCGCCGGCCGCCGTCGCCTGGGGCGCGGCGCTTGGCTGGTTTGATGTCTCGCAGACGCCGCTGGCCTTCATGGGTTACAAGTGGACGCCCTGGATCTTCACGCTTCTCGCCGTCGTCGAACTAATCACCGACCAGCTGCCGTCCACGCCGTCGCGCAAGGTGCCGGTGCAATTCGGCGCCCGCATTGTCAGCGGCGCGCTGGCCGGCGCCACGATCGGTGCCGCCAGCGGCCTGCTGTTCGGCGGGTTGATCGCCGGGGTGATCGGCGCCGTCATCGGCACATATGGAGGCGCCGCCCTCCGCGGCAGGCTTGCCGCATCCTTCGGCAAGGATCTGCCGGCCGCTCTCATCGAGGATGCCGTCGCCGTCATCGGCGCGCTACTGATCGTGGCCGTGTCATGAAGAGCTTCGACGCCATCGTCATCGGGGGCGGCCAGGCCGGCCCCTTCCTCGCCGCCCGCATGGTCGAAAAGGGCATGAAGGTGGCGCTGATCGAGCGCAAGTTCCTCGGCGGTACCTGCGTCAATGCCGGCTGCATGCCGACGAAGACGCTGGTCGCCAGCGCCCGCGCCGCCCATGTCGCAAGAAGCGGCGCCGTTTACGGCGTCAATATTCCGGGCGAGATCGCCATCGACATGAAGGTGGTCAGGGCCCGTGCCGAGGCGGTGACCATGAACGCCCGCAACGGCCTGATCGGCTGGTTCGCCGGCATGGATGGCATGACCGTGATCTACGGCCATGCCCGTTTCGAGGACCCGAAGACCGTCAGCGTCAACGGCGAGACACTGACCGCACCGCGCATCTTCCTCAATGTCGGGGCGCGCCCCGTCATCCCCGACCTGCCAGGGATCAACGATATCGACTATCTCACCAGCACCTCGATCATCCATCTCGACACGCTGCCACGGCATCTGGCCGTCATCGGCGGCAGTTATATCGGGCTGGAATTCGCGCAGATGTATCGCCGCTTCGGCGCCGAAGTCAGCGTCATCGAGCATGGCCCGAAGCTCGCGTCGCGCGAGGACGAGGATATATCCGACGCGATCGCCGATGTCCTGCGCTCGGAGGGCATCGACATTCATACCGGCGTCAGCGACATCGCCTTCGCCAGGAGCAGCGACGGAATAACGGTCGCCACCGATTCAGCGAGGATCGATGCGAGCCATGTGCTGATCGCCACCGGCCGCAAGCCGAACACCGACGATCTCGGCCTCGATGCCGCCGGCGTCATCACCGACAAGCACGGATATATCACCGTCGACGACAAGCTCGCCACCAATGTCGAGGGTATCTGGGCGCTCGGCGATTGCAACGGCCACGGCGCCTTCACGCACACCTCCTACAATGATTTCGAGATTGCCGCCGCCAATCTGCTCGACGGCGACGACCGCAATCTCTCGAGCCGCATCCCCGCCTATGCGCTCTATATCGACCCGCCGCTTGGCCGAGTCGGCATGACGGAGAAGCAGGCTCGCGCCTCCGGCCGCAAGATTATGATCTCGACCCGGCCGATGAGCCGCGTCGGTCGCGCCAACGAGCGCGGAGAGACCAAGGGCTTCATGAAGGTGATCGCCGACGCCGAGACCAAAAAAATCCTCGGTGCGGCGATCCTCGGCATCGAGGGCGACGAGGTGATCCACGGCATCATAGACGCGATGAATGCAGGAACGACCTATCCCGCATTGCAATGGTCGGTGCCGATCCATCCGACGGTGTCGGAGCTGATCCCGACGCTGCTTGGGGATTTGAAGCCGGTTTAGCTATGAATTGATGCTCCGAAATCGACAGCTGGAGGCGGGCTGAGTGTCTATCGAACTGCTGATCGAGCACTACGGCCTGTTGGCGATATTTCTGGGCGCCGCCTTCGAAGGCGAAACAGCCGCCTTCCTTGGCGGCGTCATCTCCCACCGCGGTCTGCTGACCTATTGGTCGGCGTCGCTTGCGGCAACGGCAGGATCCTTCGCCGGCGATCAGTTCTGGTTCTTCGCCGGCCGTTATGCGGCTCGATGGGGTCTCGTCCGCCGGCTGATGGAAAGACCGGCGCTGGCGCGCGCAACCCGGCTTCTGGAAAGATATCCCACCGGATTCATCCTTGCGTTTCGTTTTCTTGTGGGGTTGCGGACGATCAGCCCGATCGTCATCGGGACGACGCGAATAGCGACCGGAAAATTCATCATCCTGAATGCCGTGGCCGCGTTTGCGTGGGGGCAGCTTTTCACGGCGCTCGGTTACTTGTTCGGGCACGGCATCCAACAGACATTGGGCCACCTTCCCCTTCATCGCCATCTGCTGATCGCAGTCGGAGCCGCGGCTGTCGTCACAGGCGCGGCTCTTGCCTTTCGCAAGATAAAACTGAGTGCCAGGCACTCATAGAAGCGCTGTAGACCTACCCCATCACGATCTGCAGCTTCACGTCGCTCGGCCGGGCCTCGACGGCGCGATCAAAGGCCTTGATCGAATCTTCGAATTTGAAGGTCTCGGAAATCAGTGGCTTCAGATCCACTCGTCCTGAGCCGAGCAGCGCGATCGAGCGCTCATACTGGTGCGCGTAGCGGAACACCGTCTCGATGCGGATTTCCTTGGTGGATGCCGTCGAGACGTCGAAGCCGATCGGGTTGACCGGCAGGCCGACGACAACAATGACGCCACCCGGGCGCGGCAGCGCCATGATCGTCTCCCAGGCCTTCGGCGAGCCGGAGCATTCGAAGACGACATCGGCGCCCCAGCCGTTGGTCAGCCGGCCGACCTCTTCGACCAGGTTCTTCTCGCGGATATTGACCGGAATGACACCCTGGTACTGCGCGGCGATATCGAGCTTCGGCTGGGCGAGATCGGCGACGATCGCGCGGGCGCAGCCGCCGGCAAGGGCCGCGATCGCCACCATCGTGCCGATCGGCCCGGCGCCGAGGACGACGGCAGTATCACCAGGCGTAATCTTCGCTTTGGCGGCCGCCTGCATGCCGACGGCGAAGGGCTCGACCATGGCGCCTTCGGCAAAGCTGACATTGTCGGGTAGCTTGAAGGTGTAATTGGCGGGATGCACGACCTCTGGCGTCAGCACGCCGTGGATCGGCGGGGTCGCCCAGAAGGTGACGGCCGGGTCGATATTGTACAGGCCGAGCCGGCTTGCCTTGGAATTCGGATCCGGAATGCCGGGCTCCATGCAGACGCGGTCGCCGACTTTCAGATGCGTGACGCCAGCGCCGACCTCGACCACCGTGCCCGCCGCCTCATGGCCGAGCACCATCGGCGCGTTGACGACGAAGGGGCCGATCTTGCCGTGGGTGTAATAATGCACGTCCGAACCGCACACGCCGACCGTGTGGATCCTGATCTTCACCTCGCCAGGGCCGGTTTCAAGCGGCAGATCGATATCGCGAAGCGCAAGCTCATGCTGGCGCTCGAGGACAAGCGCACGGACTTTGGTCATCGTCGGTTTCCTTCCCTAATGGCTTGCCCATGACTCCATCGGGCAGCGTCGAAGCCGACTATAAGGCCCGAAGCCTTCCCAATTCAACCGGATTGCGAAGGCTTTTGCTCAACAAATGAAAAAATGCTCACTCGGACTTGCCGAGGCTCAGTGGCGGCAGCGGTCCGTCGGGAAACAGCGCCAGCCTGGTCCGATGGCGAGCAGCCTCGGAAGGGCATTTATAAGATTTTTATATAGATGGCCTGTCGTCCGTCTCGAACCTTTATGCGCTTCGGCTCCATATTCATGGCCGAGAGATCGAAAAGATCATCTCCACGCCAGAAAGCATGAAAGGCGGCCTCCCAGCGCCCTTCGTCTTGTCTGACTCCAAGAAGAACAACAGGAGTCACGATCATGATGGATATCATTCTACTCGGCACCGCGATCATATTCTTCGCGCTGTGCTTTGCCTACACCCGAGCCTGCGACAGGCTTTGACAGGAGAAGCGACGATGACCCTCGATTATGTCTTGAGCGGTGCCGTAACCGTGTTTCTCACCGTTTACCTCACCTACGCTCTCCTTCGCCCAGAACGCTTTTGAAGAGAACTGGCGCTTCTGAGGTCGCGCATGCGCGACCGAGAAGCAGCCGGGTATTGAAAGTTACCCCAAATGACCCTCAACGGATGGCTTCAGATCCTGCTTTATTGCGGGATCGTCCTCGTGCTCGTCAAACCGCTCGGCGGTTACATGACGCGCGTCTTCAGCGGCGAGCGCACTTTCCTGTCACCGGTCCTCGTTCCGATCGAACGGGGGCTTTACCGCCTTGCCGGCACCAGCGAACGCGAGGAACAGCATTGGACCTCCTATGCCTTCGCCATGCTGCTCTTCAGCCTGCTCGGCGTCATCGTGCTTTACGCGCTGCAACGCCTGCAGGCCGGCCTTCCCTATAATCCAGCCGGCATGGCCGCCGTCCCGCCCGAGCTTTCCTTCAACACCGCCGTCAGCTTCGTCAGCAATACCAACTGGCAGAATTACGGCGGCGAAAGCACGATGTCCTATCTGACCCAGATGGCCGGCTTCACGGTCCAGAACTTCGCCTCTGCGGCGACGGGCATAGCCATCGCGCTCGCCTTCATCCGCGCCTTCTCGCGCGCTTCGGGCAAGGCCGTCGGCAATTTCTGGGTCGATATGACCAGGGCGACCTTCTATGTGCTACTGCCGATCTGCATCCTGCTGACACTGGTCTTCGTCTATCTCGGCGTGCCGCAGACGCTTGGCCCCTACGTCAATGCGACGACGCTCGAAGGCGCGCAGCAGACAATCGCCGTCGGTCCCGTTGCATCGCAGCTTGCAATCAAGATGCTCGGCACAAACGGCGGCGGCTTCTTCAATGCCAATTCCGCCCATCCGTTCGAAAACCCCGATGCGATCTCCAACCTCATCCAGATGGTGTCGATCTTCGCGATCGGTGCGGCCCTCACCAACGTTTTCGGCCGAATGGTCGGCAACCAGCGCCAGGGCTGGGCAATCCTTGCCACGATGGGCATCCTGTTCATCGTCGGTGTCGGCGTCACCTATTGGGCGGAAGCCGCCGGCAACCCGCTGATGCATGCCTTTGGTCTTGGCGGCGGCAACATGGAAGGCAAGGAAGTCCGCTTCGGCGTCGCCCTATCCTCGCTCTTTGCGGTCATCACCACGGCAGCCTCGTGCGGCGCGGTCAATGCGATGCACGGCAGCTTCACCGCGCTCGGCGGCCTCGTCCCGCTGATCAACATGCAGCTCGGCGAAGTCATCATCGGCGGTGTCGGCGCGGGCTTCTACGGCATCCTGCTCTTCATTATCGTCGCCGTCTTCGTCGCCGGCCTGATGGTCGGTCGCACGCCGGAATATCTCGGCAAGAAGATCGAGGCGAAAGAAATGAAGATGGCCGTTCTCGCCATTCTCTGCCTGCCGCTGGCCATGCTGGTGTTCACCGCGATCGCCACGGTGCTGCCAAGCGCCGTCGCCTCGATCGGCACCGCCGGCCCGCACGGCTTCTCCGAAATCCTCTATGCCTATACCTCGGCTGCGGCCAACAACGGCTCGGCTTTCGGCGGCCTGACGGGCAACACGCCCTGGTACAACGTGACGCTCGGCATCGGCATGCTCGCCGGCCGATTCCTGGTCATCATCCCCGCGCTTGCGATCGCCGGCTCGCTGATCGCCAAGAAGTCGGTTCCGGCCTCGGCAGGCACCTTCCCGACCGATGGTCCGCTCTTCGTCGGCCTGCTCGTCGGTACGATCCTGATCGTCGGCGGCCTGACCTTCTTCCCGGCCTTGGCGCTCGGCCCTGTCGTCGAGCACCTGGTCATGATCGCCGGTCAGACCTTCTGAGGTGATGCCATGATCCTGCGCCACAGGCTTCGCAACGCCTTCCATCCACGTCCCGGTGCGCCGGGGCGTGGGAATGGCCCGACGGCCCGCGCCACCGACATCATCCTGGTGATGATGGCAGGCCTCCTCGTCATCGCCGCCATCTTCAAAATCCTACAGGGCTGACCGGCTTCCGGTTCGCCATCCTCGTTTCAAAGCTGGAGTCTCTTATGAGCCAGGCAAAATCCGCGAGCATCATGGATTCTCGCATCCTCATTCCGGCCGTGGGCGCCGCTTTCAAGAAGCTCAACCCTCGGGCGCTTGCCAGAAACCCGGTCATGTTCGTCGTGGCCACGGTCTCGGTGCTGACCACCGTCCTCTTCCTGCGCGATCTCGTGGCAGGCAACGGCAATCTCGGCTTCTCGTTCCAGATCAATCTCTGGCTCTGGTTCACCGTGCTCTTTGCCAATTTCGCCGAAGCCGTTGCTGAAGGCCGCGGCAAGGCTCAGGCGGATTCGCTGCGCAAGGCGCGCACCGAAACCCAGGCGAAGCTGCTGACTGCCAATAACGGCAGCGGCTACCGCGTGGTGCCGGGCACCAGCCTCAAGGTCGGCGACCTCGTGCTCGTCGAAGCCGGCGACATCATCCCGTCGGACGGCGAAGTGGTCGAAGGTGTAGCCTCCGTCAACGAAGCGGCGATAACAGGCGAATCCGCCCCTGTCATCCGCGAATCCGGCGGCGACCGCTCGGCCGTCACCGGCGGCACGCAGGTGCTCTCCGACTGGATCCGCGTGCGCATCACCGCGGCTGCCGGCTCGACCTTCATCGACCGGATGATTGCGCTCGTCGAAGGCGCCGAACGCCAGAAGACGCCGAACGAGATCGCGCTTAACATCCTGCTCGCCGGCATGACGCTGATCTTCGTGCTCGCCACCGCGACGATCCCGAGCTTTGCCATCTATGCCGGCGGCTCGATCCCGATCATCGTGCTCGTCGCCCTCTTCGTCACCCTGATCCCGACGACGATCGGCGCACTGCTCTCGGCAATCGGCATTGCCGGCATGGACCGCCTCGTCCGCTTCAACGTGCTCGCCATGTCCGGCCGCGCGGTCGAAGCCGCCGGCGACGTCGACACACTGCTGCTCGACAAGACGGGCACGATCACGCTCGGCAATCGCCAGGCGACGACCTTCCGTCCGGTCAGCGGCGTTTCCGAACAGGATCTCGCCGATGCCGCCCAGCTCGCCTCGCTTGCCGACGAAACGCCGGAAGGCCGTTCCATCGTCGTGCTCGCCAAGGAGAAATACGCGATCCGCGGCCGCGACATGGCAAGCCTGAAAGCAACCTTCGTGCCCTTCACCGCCCAGACCCGCATGAGCGGCGTCGATCTCGAAGGCGCCTCGATCCGCAAGGGTGCGGTCGATGCCGTGCTGACCTATGTCAATGGCGATTCATCCTCGAAAAACGGCAGCGAGATCGTGCGCGAACTGCAGTCGATCGCCGACGAAGTCGCCAAATCAGGCGGCACGCCGCTGGCCGTTGCCCGCGACGGCAGGCTGCTCGGCGTCATCCAGCTGAAGGATATCGTCAAGGGCGGCATCCGCGAGCGCTTCACCGAGCTGCGCCGCATGGGCATCCGCACCGTGATGATCACAGGCGACAACCCGCTGACGGCAGCCGCCATCGCCGCCGAGGCCGGCGTCGACGACTTCCTCGCCCAGGCAACGCCGGAGATGAAGCTGGCGCTGATGCGCGAAGAACAGTCGAAGGGCAAGCTCGTCGCCATGTGCGGCGACGGCACCAACGATGCGCCGGCGCTCGCCCAGGCCGATGTCGGCGTCGCCATGAACACCGGCACGGTCGCCGCCCGCGAGGCCGGCAACATGGTCGATCTCGACTCCGACCCGACGAAGCTCATCGAGATCGTCGAGATCGGCAAACAGCTGTTGATGACGCGCGGCGCGCTGACGACCTTCTCGATCGCTAACGACATTGCCAAGTACTTCGCCATCATCCCAGCGATGTTCCTGACCTTCTACCCGCAGCTCGGCGTCTTGAACATCATGGGGCTTTCGACGCCGCAAAGCGCCATCCTCTCGGCGATCATCTTCAACGCGCTGATCATCATCGCGCTGATCCCGCTGTCGCTGAAGGGTGTCCGCTACCGTCCGATCGGCGCCGGCGCGCTGCTGTCGCGCAACCTGCTGATCTACGGTGCCGGCGGCATCATCGTTCCCTTCATCGGCATCAAGGCGATCGACATGGCTGTCGCAGCCCTCGGCCTCGCCTAACGGATCCCGTCTGAACACTCGAAGGAGTAAGACAATGTTGAAAGAACTTCGTCCGGCGGTCGTCATGATCGTTGCCACCACCGCCATCACCGGCCTGCTTTATCCGCTTGCCATGACGGGTGCTGCCCAGGCCCTGTTCCCGGCCCAGGCGAACGGCAGCCTGATCGAGAACAACGGCCAGGTGATCGGCTCGACGCTGATCGGCCAGGCCTTCACCAGCGACAAGTATTTCCACGGCCGTCCCTCGGCCGCCGGCGACGGCTACAATGCGGCCGCCTCCAGCGGCTCGAACCTCGGCCCGACCAGCCAGAAGCTGATCGACCGCGTCAAGGGCGACTATACCGCCGCCAAGGCGGCGAACCCAACGGCTGACGTGCCTGCCGACCTTGTCACCGCTTCGGGCAGCGGCCTCGATCCCGATATCTCGCCGGAGGCTGCCTATTTCCAGGTGGCGCGTGTTGCCAAGGCGCGAAGCCTTGATGAGGCCAAGGTCAACGCGCTGGTCGACGGTGCCGTTCAAGGCCGCGAGCTCGGCATTCTCGGCGAACCCACCGTCAATGTTCTGGCGTTGAACCAGAGCCTTGATGCTTCTATGACTGAGTGACCCTGGCAGGCTGCGCCCCTTTCCTTCCCTCATCCCTGCGCTCGTCACAGGGACGAGGGATAGGGAGATGTAACCCGGCCTCGGCAGCCATCTGCAGAAAGACCATACGCATGCCAGACGACAACCGCGACCAGGCCGGCAGGCCCTCGCCCGATGCCCTTCTCGAAAAAGCCCGGGCTGAAACGCGCGGCCGTCTGAAGATCTTTCTGGGTGCCGCCCCCGGCGTCGGCAAAACCTACGAGATGCTCGTCTCCGGCCGTGCCAAGATCGCCGACGGTCTCGATGTCATCATCGGCGTCGTCGAGACTCATGGCCGCAAGGAAACCGAAGCGCTCCTCAGCGGCTTCGAGATCATCCCTCGTGTCGAAATCAGCTACAAGGGCCGGCCGCTGGAGGAAATGGACCTCGACGGCATCCTTGCCCGCCGGCCTGATCTCGTGCTGGTCGATGAACTCGCCCATACCAATGCCGAGGGCAGCCGCCATCCGAAGCGCTATCTCGACGTGAAGGAATTGCTCGACCGCGGCATCGATGTCTATACGACGCTGAACATTCAGCATGTCGAAAGCCTGAACGACGTCGTCTCGCAGATCACCCGCATCCGTGTGCGCGAGACGGTACCGGACTCGATCATCGACCTTGCCGATGACGTCGAGATCATCGACCTGACGCCGGATGATCTGATCAAGCGCCTGCATGACGGCAAGGTCTACATGCCGCGCACCGCCGAGCGGGCGCTGACCAACTACTTCACGCCGGGCAACCTGACGGCGCTCAGAGAACTTGCGCTGCGCAAGACCGCACAGCGCGTCGACGACCAGTTGCTCACGCACATGCAGGCCCATGCCATATCAGGCCCCTGGGCGGCGGGCGAACGCGTTCTCGTCTCGGTCGACCACCATCCGCGCTCCGCCTCGCTGGTGCGTTATTCCGCCCGCATGGCCTCGCGGCTGCGCGCGCCCTGGGCTGCCGTCTATATCGAGACCAACCGCTCGATCAATCTGAACGAAGCCGAGCGCGATACCGTCGCCGCGACGCTGCGACTTGCCGAGCAGCTCGGCGGCGAAGCGATCACCATTCCCGGCCGCGAAGTCGCCGAAGAGCTTGTCCGCCACGCCACCGCCAACAACGTGACCCATATCGTCATCGGCGCCCCGAAGAAGCCGACATGGCGCGACTGGTGGAGCCGCTCGATCACCGACGAGCTGATCCGCAAGACCGGCGAGATCAGCGTCCATGTCATTTCCGGCAATGAGAAGGACGGCACCACCGCGCGCGGCGTCAGGGCGGCGGCCACCCCGCCGCAACTGGATCTCAGGGCCTACCTGCTGGCAACCTTTTATGTCGCCATCGCGCTCGGCGTCAGCGTCGTGCTCGACCAGGTGCTCGACGTGCGCAACCTCGCCCTCGTCTTCCTGATGGCGGTGCTGACCTCAGCCGTCCTCCACGGCCTGCGGCCGGCCCTTTACAGCTGCATCCTCAGCGCGCTGTCCTTCAACTTCTTCTTCCTGCCGCCGCGCTACACGCTGACGATCAGCGATCCGGAGAGCGTGCTTGCGCTCTTCTTCTTCCTGGGCGTCGCCATCATCGCCAGCAACCTGACTGCAACCGTGCAGCGCCAGGCCGCCGCCGCCCGCCAGCGGGCGCGCACGACCGAAGACCTTTATCTCTTCTCGAAAAAGCTCGCCGGCACCGGCACGCTCGACGACGTGCTCTGGGCAACCGCCTTCCAACTTGCCTCGATGCTGAAGGTCCGCGTCGTGCTGCTGCTGCCGGAAGAGGGCAGCATCGCCGTCAAGGCCGGTTATCCGCCTGATGATACGCTTGACGATGCCGATATCGCCGCCGCCCGCTGGGCCTGGGAGCACAATCACGCCGCCGGCCGCGGCGCCGACACCCTGCCCGGCGCCAAACGCCTCTATGTGCCGCTGAGAACCGGGCGCACCGCCGTCGGTGTCATCGGCCTCGACAGTGACCGCCGCGACGGACCGCTGCTGACGCCTGAGCAACAGCGCCTGCTCGATGCGCTGGCCGACCAGGCGGCCCTTGCCATCGAACGCGTCCAGCTCGTCGCCGATGTCGACCGGGCAAGACTTGGGGCCGAAGCAGACCGGTTGCGCTCGGCCCTGCTGACTTCGATCTCGCACGACCTGAAGACACCGCTTGCCGCCATCCTCGGCGCCGCCGGCACGCTGCGCGATTATTTCGCCTCGATGCCGGAGGAGGACCGCAGCGACCTGCTGTCGACCGTCGTCGACGAATCCGAACGCCTCAACCGCTTCATCGCCAACCTGCTCGACATGACCAAGATCGAATCCGGCGCGATGGAGCCGAACTATGCGCTGCATTATGCCGGCGATATTGTCGGAAGCGCACTTCGCCGTGCCGCAAAGATCCTCGACGGCCACAAGACCGAGATGAGCATTCCCGCCGACCTGCCGATGGTGCGCGTCGATCCTGTCCTGTTCGAGCAAGTGATCTTCAACCTGCTCGACAATGCCGCGAAATACGCGCCCGAGGGATCGGTGATCTATATCGAGGGCTGGGCCGATGCCGACAATGTCGTCGTGCAGATTTCGGACGAGGGCCCAGGCATTCCGCCGGCCGATCTTAACCGCGTCTTCGATACCTTCTACCGCGTGCGCAAGGGCGATCAGGTGCGCGCCGGCACCGGTCTTGGCCTTTCCATCTGCCGCGGCTTTATCGAGGCGATGGGCGGCACGATCACCGCCGGCAACCGGATTGGCCGTCCGGGCGCAGTCTTCACCATCCGCCTGCCGAAACCCAACGACATTCCGAAACTGGATGAACTCAGATGACCGGTTCAGCCGTCAAAATCCTCGTCGTCGACGACGAGCCTCCGATCCGCAAGCTGCTCCGCGTCGGCCTGACCGCTCAGGGCTACGAGGTGCGCGAGGCGCCAAATGCCAGCACCGCCCGGCAGTCGGTCGCCGACGATATGCCCGATCTCATCGTGCTCGACCTCGGCCTGCCCGACACATCAGGCCACGACCTGCTGCAGGCGTGGCGCGATGAAGGGCTTTCCATGCCGGTCGTCATTCTGTCCAGCCGCACCGACGAGGCCGGCATCGTCAAGGCGCTGGAAAGCGGCGCCGACGATTACGTCACCAAGCCCTTCGGCATCAACGAACTCGGCGCCCGCATCCGCGTGGCGCTGCGCCACCGCCTGCAGCAGCAGGGCGAAAAGGCGATCTTCCAGACCGGTGGGCTGTCGATCGATCTCGTCAAGCGCATCGTCAAGGTCGACGGCCAGGAAATAAAGCTGTCGCCGAAGGAATACGACATCCTGCGCGTGCTCGCCCAGCATGCCGGCAAGGTGCTGACACACCAGTTTCTTCTAAAGCAGGTATGGGGGCCGGCGGCGGATGTGCAGTATCTGCGCGTCTACGTCCGGCAACTGCGGCAAAAGGTCGAACAGATTCCGGACCAGCCGCACTATATCACCACGGAGACCGGCGTCGGCTACCGGCTCAGGGAACCGGATTGACCTCCCTTCCCTCCCGCCGCCCGAACAGTATCGAGCCCGAACAGCATCGAGAATGACATGAACCTTCCCAACATCATCCGGCCGGAACACACCTTCATCGGCGTGTCGGCGCCGACCAAATGGCGCGCGCTGCAGACCATAGCCGACAAGGCCGCCAAGGCTTTCTCCGTCGATGGCCAGACCATCCTGAAGGCGCTCGAAGCGCGTGAGAAGCTCGGTTCCACCGGCATCGGCAACGGCATTGCCATCCCGCATGCGGCGATCGACGGCATGACCAGCCCGCGCGGCCTTCTCCTCCGCTTCGCCCAACCATTGGATTTCGAGGCGATCGACGATATCCCGACCGACATCGCCTTCGTGCTGCTCTTCGGAGAAAATAATCGCGGCGAATATCTGAACGTGCTTTCCGCCATCGCCAGGCGGCTGCAATCGGACGGCGCGCTTGCCGCCATGCGCAAGGCAAGAACGGTCGACGAATTCTATTCCGATTTCATCGCCGATTCACGGGTGTGACGGCATTGGAACAGGATTCCGATTTCAGGCCGGCAGTCTAAAATCTGAATCCTGTTCTAAATTAAAAAAAGGCGCGGCCCGAAGGTCGCGCCTCACTTGTCTGCAAAGAGACGATCTTAGAAATCGCGCTGGAAGCGCAGGAAGCCGAACACGTCGTCGTCGCCTTCGTCCTCATCGTGATATTGCACGCTGAGCTTCGTACGCAGGTCTTCGACGATCTGGTAGTCGATGGTGACACCGGTCGTGTAGGCGCTGCCGCCGGTGAAGCCGTTGCCGTCAGCCTCGAGAGCGATGTTTTCGAAGTACTGGAAGCCGGGAGTGACCTTCCACTTGTCGTTGATCTTCAAGGCATACTCAGCTGCGATCGTCCATTCGGACTCTTCGTAGTAGTAGTTGGCGCCGCTTGCCCATACGCCGGCAATGCCGAGCGTACCCGGGCCGATGTCGGCATAGACGATACCGCGGACAGCGACTTCGCTGGTGTCGGTGTCATAGCCGGCAAGCAGGTAAGCGCTGATGGCGCCGGCCTTGTAGGAGACCTGGCCTGCGACACCAAAGTTGTTCGGGCCGTCGCCCGGCTTGGTGGCGTAGTCTTCTTCCAGTTCGTCGACCGAGATGCCGGCCGCGAAAGCGCCGGCCTCGTACTGATAACGGATCGAGTTGTGGGTCGTCTCGTTGCTGGCGAGCGTATCGGTCTCGCCGCTCATGTCGTCATCCCACCAGCTGTACAGCTTACCGGCGCGGAAACCGGCAATGTCGATGTAGCCTTCATCAAGCAGAGCGTCCTGATCGGAGGCATTGTCGGCATTGTAACGCAGCGTGATGACGCCGGTGAGCGTGCCGTACTCGGTGTCGTTCTTGGCCTGGAAGGTGACCTGACCGCGAGTCCAGAAGTTTACGTCGGAATCGCCGGAAATATGGTCACCGAAGCGGACTTCGGTACGGATGTAACCGCCGATCGAAAGGCATGTTTCCGTCCCCGGAATATAAAAATAGCCGGTACCGTAGGCGTCGCAAACGCGAACATATTCCACGGGCTCGGGTTCCGCCGCCACGATGGCGTCGGCTGCGCGGGCTCCGGAGGCCGCGGCAAGGGCGGCAACGGAGGCAAAAAGGATAGTTCTGATATTCATTTTGAATGGCCCTAACAGGTTTGGAATGCGAGGCACACTTCAAGGGGTGCCCCCGCGTAGCGGTCGGCGAATACGGCCGCACGGGAGCCATATAGGAATCCACAAGTGTCATCGCGGCAAAATTTTGGCAAAAATCCGCATCACCATGTCGCTTTCGTGGAGGAACTGTGGCCAAAAAAACACGGCCGCGCGGCAGGCAGCGCCCGGCGACCAATTGGCCGCGGCCAACTTCGGCACGTCCATTTCCAAATTGCCCCTTAAATGGAATGGCATTCTAACAGCCACGCCGGAACCGGAAGAACCTTTGTTTCATTATACGACTGACTTGATAGTGTTTAGGCACAAACACGGAGGGTTCCCCAATGCAGACACAACGGCTCACCCGGCTCATCGCCGCCGCGGTCATGGCAGGCAGCTTCGCAATCGGGAGCATCGCTCCTGCATTCGCGGATCAGACGCTTCTTAACGTTTCCTACGATCCGACTCGCGAATTGTATAAGGATTTCAATGCTGCCTTTGCCGCCAAGTGGCAGAAGGACACCGGTGAAACCGTAACGATCCAGGCGTCGCATGGCGGCTCCGGTGCCCAGGCCCGCTCCGTCATCGACGGTCTCGACGCCGACGTCGTCACGCTTGCGCTCGAAGGTGATATCGACGCCATCGCCAAGAAGACCGGCAAGATCCCGGCCGACTGGAAGACCAAGTTCCCCAACAATTCGACGCCCTATACGTCGACGATCGTCTTCCTGGTCCGTAAGGGCAACCCGAAGGGCATCAAGGATTGGGGCGACCTGGTCAAGGACGACGTGCAGGTCATCACCCCGAACCCGAAGACATCGGGCGGCGCCCGCTGGAACTTCCTGGCAGCCTGGGCTTGGGCCAAGCAGGCGAATGGCGGCGACGAAGCCAAGGCGCAGGATTACGTGACGAAACTGCTGCAGCACGTTCCGGTTCTCGACACCGGCGCGCGCGGCGCCACGACCACCTTCGTCCAGCGCGGTCTCGGCGACGTGCTGCTGGCCTGGGAAAACGAAGCCTATCTTTCGCTTGAGGAACTCGGTCCCGATCAGTTCGAGATCGTGACGCCGGCCTTCTCCATCCGCGCCGATCCGCCGGTCGCCATCGTCGACGGCAATGTCGACAAGAAGGGCACGCGTAAGGTCGCCGAAGCCTATCTCAACTACCTCTATTCGGACGAAGGCCAGAAGATCGCCGCCAAGCACTTCTACCGGCCGATCAAGCCGGAAGTCGCCGATCCGGCTGACATCGCCCGCTTCCCGAAGCTGACGCTCGCGACCATCGACGATTTCGGCGGCTGGAAAGACGCACAGCCGAAATTCTTCGGCGACGGCGGGGTATTTGACCAAATCTACAAGCCGGCCCAATAATAGACTTCATGAAAGCACATAGCCCCACGCGGTGGCGGTTCAAGCGGCCGAGCGTCATTCCGGGTTTCGGAATGGCGCTCGGCCTTACCTTGACCTGGCTCACCCTTCTGATCCTCATCCCGCTCTCGGGCCTTGCCGTCCGGTCGAGCGCGCTCGGCTGGGAGAAATTCTGGTCGATCGCGCTCGATCCGCGCACGCTGAACGCGCTGCGCATCAGCTTCGGCAGCGCCTTCATCGCCGCGATCGTCAATGCTGTCTTCGGCATCATCCTCGCCTGGGTGCTGGTGCGTTACCGTTTCCCCGGCAAGCGCGTCATCGATGCCATGGTCGACCTGCCTTTCGCGCTGCCGACTGCCGTCGCCGGCATCGCGCTGACGACGCTCTACGCGCCGAACGGCTGGATCGGCCAGTTCCTGACGCCGCTCGGCATCAAGATCGCCTTTACGCCAGCCGGTATCGTCGTGGCGCTGATCTTCGTCGGCCTGCCCTTCGTGGTGCGCACCGTGCAACCCGTCATGGAGGAAATCGACAAGGAAGTGGAGGAGGCCGCAGCAACGCTCGGCGCCAACCGCTTCCAGACGATTTTCCGCGTGCTGCTGCCGGGGCTGGCGCCCGCCGTGCTCACCGGCTTCGCGCTCGCCTTTGCCCGTGGCGTCGGCGAATACGGCTCGGTCATCTTCATCGCCGGCAACCTGCCGTTCAAATCGGAGATCGCGCCGCTGCTGATCATCATCAAACTCGAAGAGTATAATTACGCGGCAGCGACCGGTATTGCGGCGATCATGCTGGTCATCTCGTTCGCCATGCTGCTCGTTATCAATCTCATCCAGAGCTGGAGCAGGCGGAGGTACGGCTATGGCGCTTGATGCGACCGCTCAACCGGTGAAGCTGCGTTCGGTGACCACCGAAAACAGGATCGCGCGCTTCACGCTGATCGTTCTTTCACTCGTCTTCCTGCTGCTGATCCTGCTTCTGCCGCTCGCAGCCGTTTTCGTCGAGGCCTTGCGCAAAGGGCCCGCCCCCTTCTTCGTGGCGCTCGCCGACGCCGAGACCTTGTCGGCGATCCGCCTGACGCTGATCGTCGCCGGCGTCAGCGTGCCTCTCAACCTCGTCTTCGGGGTCGCCGCCGCCTGGGCAATCGCCAAGTTCGAGTTCAAGGGCAAGGCCTTCCTGACGACGCTGATCGACCTGCCCTTCTCGGTCTCACCCGTCATATCGGGCCTGGTCTTCGTTCTGCTGTTCGGCGCCAATACCTGGCTCGGCCAGTGGTTCAGCGCTCACGACATCAAGATCCTGTTTGCGGTGCCAGGGTTGATCCTCGCCACCATGTTCGTCACCTTCCCCTTCGTCGCCCGCGAGCTGATCCCGCTGATGCAGGAACAGGGAACGGCCGATGAGGAGGCAGCCCTTTCGCTCGGCGCCAGCGGCTGGCAGACCTTCTGGCACGTGACGCTGCCGAATATCAAATGGGGCCTGCTCTACGGCGTGCTGCTCTGCAACGCCCGCGCCATGGGTGAATTCGGCGCCGTCTCGGTGGTGTCAGGCCACATCCGCGGTCAGACGAACACCATGCCGCTGCAGGTGGAAATTCTCTATAACGAGTATAATTTCACCGGCGCTTTTGCCGTCGCCACACTTTTGGCCTTGCTCGCGCTCGTGACTCTTGTTTTGAAGACGCTGCTGGAAATGCGCTATAGCGCGGAAATCGCCGCCAGCCGGCGGCACTGAAGGATTTGGAATGGAAGTACGCGTTCAAAACATTCGCAAGGAATTCGATCGTTTTCCGGCGCTGCACGATGTCTCGCTCGACATCCGCTCCGGCGAGCTGATCGCACTGCTGGGCCCCTCGGGCTCCGGCAAGACGACATTGCTGCGGCTGATCGCCGGCCTCGAAAGCCCGACGGAGGGGCTGATCTTCTTCGGCGACGAGGATGCCTCGAAGAAATCAGTGCAGCAGCGCAATATCGGCTTCGTCTTCCAGCACTATGCTCTCTTTCGCTACATGACTGTGCTCGAAAACGTCTCCTTCGGCCTGAAGGTCAGAAACAGCGCGCGGCGGCCGCCTAAGGCCGATATCCGCAGGCGGGCGCTCGAACTGCTCGACCTCGTCCAGCTTTCCGGTCTCGAAAAACGCTACCCCGCCCAGCTTTCAGGCGGCCAGCGCCAGCGTGTGGCGCTCGCCCGCGCCATGGCCGTCGAGCCGAACGTGCTGCTGCTCGACGAACCCTTCGGCGCGCTCGACGCCCAGGTGCGCAAGGACCTGCGTAAATGGCTGCGCGATATCCACGATCGCACCGGACATACCACCGTCTTCGTCACCCACGACCAGGATGAGGCGCTGGAGCTTGCCGACCGCGTCGTGGTCATGAGTCAGGGCGCGATCGAACAGGTCGGCACGCCGGACCAAGTCTACGACAATCCGAATTCTCCCTTCGTCTTCGGCTTCATCGGCCAGTCGAACTGCCTGCAAGTCGAGGTATCAGACGGTGACATCCGATTCGAAGGCCGCTCGCTCGGCCTCAATGCCGAAGGCGAGCCGGATGGCACGGCGCAACTCTATTTCCGCCCGCATGACGTCAGGCTCTGCGAATCAGCTGAAAACTGTATCGCCGGCCAGCCGGTCTCCAGCCGCCGCGTGGCAGGCACCCGCCATATCGAGTTGGATATCGGCAACGACCGACCGCATATCGAGATCGAATTGCCGCCGAGCGAGGCCGACAGGCTCGACCGCAACCGGGTGGCTTTCAAGCCGACCCGCTGGAAGCTGTTTCGCAGCTGATGGAGATTGGTGACGCTGTAACACCTTGAATTCTTGCATAATTTTATCCCTAAATCGACTCCGATTTAGGGAATTATGCAGGAGGCCATCGCCGGAATCGTATTTGGCGAGAGTCCCTTAAGGTTTTTGTTATCTAAGGTTGTTTGTATTTCAGTCATATGACGAGTAAAACGTTTTCGCTTAATCATTAAGGGCTGGACTAATCCCATAGGAGGCACCTGGCGTTGAGGGCGGAGATTTCCTTTGGAAAATCCCTGATCGGGATTTTGTTCGTAGGACTGGCAGCTGCAAGCTGCACAACGACATCGAAACCGGCGGCAACGGCGGCGAACACCAAGACGAAGCAGGGCCAAGCGGCGAAAGTCACGTTCAATTATACGGCCAAAGACCGCGAGTGCCTGCAGCGCGCGATGTATTTCGAATCGCTGCATTCGGACGAGGACGGCTACATGGCTGTCGGGACCGTCGTCATGAACAGGCTCACCTCCGGCGCCTATCCCACATCGATCTGCGGCGTGGTGGCCCAGAAAAGGCAGTTCGCGCCCGGCGTGATGACGCGCGAAGTCAAGCCGCAGGCGGAAACTGAGCTTGCCAGCGCGGCCGATGCAATCCTTGTTAAAGGCGCACGCCATCCTGCGGTGAAGGACGCGATGTTCTTCCACACCGATGGGCTGAAATTCCCTTACGACAACATGCACTATGTGACGGTTGCTGGCGGCAACGCCTTCTACGAGAAGCGCGACTCCAACGGCATGCTTGAAACGCCGCCGCCGCTGCCCTCCTACGAGGTGGCGATGAACTATGTGCCCGGCGAAACCATGCTGCCGCCGCAATTCGAGGCCCTGATACCCTCGGCGGTTCCCGTTCCTCTGCCGGCTCCGGACCCCCTGGCGACGGCGAGCACCGGGCAGATGCGGATCACGGCGCCGGTGACCGCGCCGGAAACATCACCGGTAACATCGGTCGAACCCGAGCCGGGAATGCCCATCGCGATCCCTATTCCCCGGCCCGCCTATGACAGCGTGATGCTGCGTGAAAGCCTTCCGACGAACGGCGGTTAAACCGCCGTTCCGGTCTATGGGGTGGAAGCGTGTTTTTGTTTCCGCGCAATTCCGGACGCGAACCGCTGCCCACTTTTGCTGGAATTGCTCCGATGCACGTCGCCCAAAAGTGCGAAACGGTTTTGGGATAACGACATGCATACATCAAGGACTTAAAGCGCGTCGGATGAATCCGGATCGACGCGACGCACTTTAGGCGCGCTCTTCCCAGACCCTCGCCAGTTCCACGATCGTTTTGACCGCCTTTTCCATGTCCTGGCGGCTCACCCATTCGAGCGGCGAGTGGAAGGCATGGCCGCCGGCGAAGATGTTCGGACACGGCAGTCCCATGAAGGAAAGGCGCGAGCCATCCGTGCCGCCGCGGATGCTGCCGCGCACCGGCGTCATGCCGGCCCGGCGCACCGCCTCGATGGCATTCTCGACGATCTCCGGGTGACGATCGAGCACCACCTTCATGTTGCGATACTGTTCCTTCACCTGGAAATGATAGGTCGAGCCGGGATAGGCTGACATCACGTCCTTGACGATGGCTTCGAGCATCGTCTCCTTTTCCGTGAGCCCCTTGTCAGTGAAGTCACGGATGATGAAGCTCAGCGACGCCTTCTCCATCGAGCCGGTGACGCCGATCGGATGGATGAAGCCCTGCTGGCCTTCCGTGGTCTCCGGGGCAAGATCCCTCGGTAGCCGGTCGATGATGGCGCCAGCGATCTTGATGGCGTTTTCCATGCGGTCCTTGGCGAAACCGGGATGGATTGCCACACCTGATATGCTGATCTCGACGCCGTCGGCCGAGAAGGTCTCATCCTCGATATGACCGGCCGTCTCGCCATCCATCGTATAGGCGAAATCGGCACCGAGTTTCTTCAGGTCGACCTTGTTGACGCCGCGCCCGACTTCCTCGTCGGGCGTGAACAGGATCTTGATCGTCCCGTGCTTGATATCAGGATTGCCGACGAGCATCGCAGCCGCGGTCATGATTTCGGCCAGTCCGGCCTTGTCGTCGGCGCCGAGCAATGTCGTTCCATCGGTCGTGACGATGTCGTTGCCGATCTGGTTCTTCAGCTCGGGATGTTCGCCAACGCGGATCACCCGACCCGTGTCGCCGACAAGCTTGATATCCCCGCCGGCATAATTCCTGACGATCTGCGGCTTGACATTAGTGCCGCTGAAATCGGGCGCCGTATCCATGTGCGAGCAGAAACAGATGACCGGCACCGTCTTGTCGCTATTGGCCGGAATGGTCGCGTAGACATAACCGTGTTCATCGAGATGCGCGTCGGCAAGACCGATCTTCAGCAATTCATCGACCAGAACCCGTCCAAGATCCTTCTGCTTTCCGGTGGTCGGCTGCGTCGACGAGGAAGGATCGGATTGAGTATCGATAACGACATAACGGAGAAAGCGGTCGAGAGCAGTGTCGGTCATAGCATCCAGTCCAGCAAGATCACGCAGAGGATATAGCCCTCATGGGCGATGCGGCAAAAGATTTTTCCGCTCGCAGTCCGGGAGGGTTTCCCCATTCAATCCATTTCATGCGCTGCCATCGGATGCCGGAATCGATACCACATGGGAAACCAGCCCGCCGTCGCTGACTTCATGCACGAGGAAGGACGGAGCGTCGATCACTGGAAGATCGGCCCGGCCTTGGAGCAGAAGCGGATTGGGTGGGCAGAGGGAGCCGCAGGTCTGGACAGGGATTATTCCCAGCCGACCAAATAAAGGTCGGTGAACATGGCCGCAGAGAATCGCCAGCGGCAGCCTGTGCACCGTCTCCAGGGTGCTGAGAAGCGCACTGCCATTCCGGCATCCGACCTGGTCCAGCACCTCGATGCCGATCCTCAATGGCGGCTGATGCATGAAAAGAAGGGCCGGCGTCGTCACGTCCGCAAGCGCGCTCATCAGCCACGGCAGATGCGGCTGGACGTCGCCGTAGCTCTGACCAGCGACGGTCACATCGACACCGAAGAGGGTCAGGCCATCGACGGCTGTCCGGAAATGCATCGATCCCGTCGCATTAATCCACGTGCCGACGGCGGCAAGTTCGGAGCGCATCAATTGCGCATCATCACCGTTGCCCGGCAACAGGTGGACAGGACAGTCCAGCGACAGCAGGCTTTCGGCGACCAGGCGATAGCCTTGCCGCCATCCGTCGTCCACCAGATCTCCGGTGACAACCAGCGCATCCGGACGGAACGTCCTCAGCCAGCCTATTGCTCGCTCCAGCGTCTGGAGCGACGAAAGGTCCGGCCCTGCATGGATATCGGATATCTGCGCAACGAGCATGTTGTGCCTCTCAGCTCTGCCGGAGACAGTATGCCGAAACCGACAGCATCGGGCTACCGGCCTTAACCGTTCAATCGACGCGTTTTCCCTCGCCGTCGAACACATGCAGATATTGGGCCGGGAAGGCCACGTTGACTTTCGGCCCCGCCTTCAGCGCTTCGCGGTTCAGCGTGAAGATCTTGAACGGCAGACCATGCAGGGCAAGGTGCAGGATGATGCCGAAGCCTGTCGGTTCGACGAGTTCGACATCCGCGGCAAGCCCCGCCCCGCCGTCGCTCATCAACACATGTTCCGGCCGGATGCCGAGCGTCACCTTTGCGCCGTCTGAAAGCGGCAAAGGCTTTGCAAGCGGCACGATCGTGCCGTCCTTCAGCTTCACGCCGCCGGCATCATAGCTGGCTTCGAGGAAATTCATCCCCGGCGAGCCGATGAAGCCGGCAACGAAGAGATTGGCGGGGCGGTCGTAGAGTTCCAGGGGACTGCCGACCTGCTGGACCACCCCGCCATGCATGGCGACGATCCGGTCGGCCAGCGTCATTGCCTCGATCTGGTCGTGGGTCACGTAGATCGAGGTCGCCTTCAGGTCGCCATGCAGTTTCTTGATTTCGGCGCGCATCTGTTCGCGCAGGCGCGCATCGAGGTTCGATAGCGGTTCGTCGAACAGGAAGGCCTTCGGCTGGCGCACGATGGCGCGGCCCATGGCGACGCGCTGGCGCTGGCCGCCGGAAAGCGCCTTCGGCCTTCGTTCGAGCAGCGGATCGAGGCCGAGCTTGGCGGCGGCCGCGGCGACCGCGCTTGCAATCTTCTCCTTCGCCACCTTCCGCAGCCTGAGGCTGTAGCTCATATTGCCGGCGACGTTCATATGCGGATAAAGCGCATAGGACTGGAACACCATGGCGATATCGCGGTCCTTGGGATGCAACTCGTTGACCCTGACCCCGGCGATGCGGATCTCGCCTGATGTGACCTCCTCCAGCCCGGCGATCATGCGCAGCAAGGTGGACTTGCCGCAGCCGGACGGGCCGACGAGCACGACGAATTCGCCGTCTCGGATTTCGAGATCGACGCCGTGCAGCACCTGCACATGGCCATAGGCTTTGCGGATATTCTGGATATCGATCGATGCCATTTGTTTAACCCTTGACCGCGCCGGCCGTCAGGCCCTGGACGAGATAGCGCTGGATAAGCAGGAAGAAGAGGCCGGCCGGAATGAGCGCCATGACGCCCGCCGCCATCATCTGCCCGAAATCCACCGAGAATTTCGAAACGAAGGTGAGAAGGCCGACGGGGAAGGTCGCCGCGTCATTGCCGTTGATCAGCATCAGCGCGAAGAGCAGCTCGCTCCAGGCGGCAGTGAAAACGAAGCCGAGTGTGGCGGCGATCCCCGGCAGCGTCAGCGGCAGGATGATCTGGCGAAACGCCGTGAACTGGGTCGCCCCGTCGATCTTCGCTGCCTCTTCGAGATCCCTCGGGATGCCGTCGAAAAAGGACTGCATCAGGAAGGTGGCGAAAGGCACGTTGAAGGCGGTGTAGACGATGACGAGCCCGGTCAGGCTGTTGGTCAGATGCAGCGGCGAAAGGATCTTGAAGATCGGCGCGACCAGCATGACCAGCGGGAACATCTGGGTCAGCAGCATCAGGGCGATGATCCAGTATTTTGCCCGGAAATTGAAGCGCGACAGCGCGTAGCCGGACAGCGAGGCGCAGATCGTCACAGTCACTGCCGTCGAGGCCGAGACGATCAGGCTGTTCTTGAAGAAGGTCGGAAAGGCGCTGTGCCGCAGCACGAAGGCATAGTGATCCCATGTCGTGCGCGACGGCCACATCCGCACGCCTTCGCTATAGAGCAGGTCGTTCGGCGTCACCGACACCTTGAGCAGCCAGAACAGCGGAAAGAGTGCGAAGGCGATGTAGCAGAGGATCGCCAGACGGTGTGCGATGGTGGGAATGACGGATCGTCTCATGATCTCAATCCTTGTTCAGCAGCGTCTGCCGGAGCAGGATGATCAGCATCGAATAGGCAAGCAGCAGTACGAGCAGCACCAGCGCGATCGCCGAGGCATAGCCGAAATCGAGCCGCCTGAAGGCTGTCGTGAAGATGTAGCTGGCGACGATCTGCGTCCGGTCCGCCGGCCCGCCATTGGTCATGACGACGATGAGATCGGCGAAATTGGAAATCCACACGGTGCGCAGCAGCACGGTGATGGCGATCGTTGGCGCCAGAAACGGCAGGGTGATCGAGCGGAAGCGCTGGAACCAGCCGGCGCCGTCGATGGATGCCGCCTCATAGAGATCGCGCGGGATCGCCTGCAGGGCGGCAAGCAGCGTGATGGCGAAGAACGGAATGCCCCACCAGACATTGGCGACGATCGGCCCCCACATCGCATAGTTGGGATCAGAAAGGATATTGCCCGGCTCATGCATCAGCCCGAGGGCAAAGAGCCAGTGCGGGATCGGCCCGATGACGGGATTGAACAGCCAGGCCCAGTTGAGGCCGGCGAGAAAGGACGGCACCGCCCAGGGCAGGAAGACCAGCGCCTGCGCGATTGCCCTGCCCTTGAACGGTTTGTCGAGCAGCAGCGCCAGCATCAGCCCGAAAACGAACTGCAGGACGACGGAGGCGCCCGTCCACCAGAGCGTATTCCGCAGCGCCCCGTAGAAGGCGGCATCGCCGGCAAGCTCGCGGAAATGATCGAGCCCGATGAAGCCGCCGGAAAACGGATTGAGCAGCTGGATATCGCGGAAGGCGTAGGAAATGCCGACCGTCAGCGGCACCAGCATCACCGCAATGATCAGGATCAGCGACGGCGCGCTGTAGAGGTAGGGCTCCGAAGCATCGGCAACGCGACGCAGCCATGGCCTGCGGTCGCGACGCATGTCGAGCGTATCGGCGGAAATGGTCATCAGCCAGAGGTTCCCATTCGCGGCGTTCATGCGCCGTCTGTGTCATCAAAGAAGCGACGGCGGCCCCGTCTCGAAAGGCCACCGCCGTCAGTCCGTTGCTTATTTCTTGGCGAGGAACTTCTGCTGCGCCTTGGTGAGGTATTCCGCCCACTGGTCGGCCAGATCCTTTGCCGAGATATCGCCGAGCATTGCCTGCTGCGAGGTCTTGATCGCCAGCGAATCCTTGAAGAAGGCGAATTCCTCGAGGTAGGTCGGCATGACGGTTGGTACCGTGTTCGGGTCCGCCAGTTCCTCGAACCAGCCCTTGAACTGGTCACCGGCATAGAAGGGATCTTTCTCAGCCGCCGTATAGGCCGGCAGAGCGCCGATGCGCTTGTTCCACTCGATATTGCCTTCCGGCCCTTCGAGGGTGGCGATCAGCTTCCAGGAGAGATCCTTGTTGCCACTTGTCGTGAACATCGACCAGCCGCCATAGCCGATCGTCGGGAAGGACTTGCCGTCGGGACCCTTCGGCAGCGGCATGACGCCGAAATCGTCCTTGTTCATGCGTTCGGCGATGGCGATCAGCGCATCCGGATCCTGGTCAAGGAAAGCGCAGGTGCCGGAATAGAAGCCGGCGACGACTTCGTTGAAGCCCCAGTTGACGCTGTCCTTCGGCGCATAGCCCTTCTTGTAGAGATCGACCATCCATTCGATGCCCTTGGCCCAGCCGGGGCTGTTCATCGTCGAGGTGCCGTCGTCGTTGAAATACTTGTTCGAGCCGGCCATCGATGCGGCAAAGATCATCCAGCCGTTGAGGCCGCCCGGTCCGCCGCGCATGCAGTAGCCGTATTTGCCGGACAGTTTGGAAACTTTCTCCGAAGCGGCGGTGAATTCTTCCATCGTCTTCGGCGGTGCGGCGACGCCGGCTTCCGACAGCAGCTTCTTGTTGTAGAACATCGCCCTGAGATAGAAGCCGTAGGGCAGCATATAGGCGGTATTCTTGACGTCGCGGCCGAGTTCGAGCGCGCGTGGCGTCAGCTCCTTGGTGTGCTCCCACTTTTCGAGGTAGGGCTCCAAGCTCTCGAGCATGCCGTTATTGGCATAGAGAGACAGCCAGGTATCGGGCATTTCCATCACATCGGGCACGTCGCCGGCGGACACCATGGTCGCGAACTTCTGGAACGCTTCGTTCCAGGGCAGCGAGATGATGTCGACCTTGGTGCCGGGATTGGCGGCTTCGAACTTGCCGACGATCGATTTCAGCGTTTCGGTGCGCTCCGGGCTGGTGATGACTTCGACAAGCTTGAGCGTGGTATCGGCAAAGGCCGTGCCCGCCATCATCGAAGCAAAGAGCGTCGAGATTATTAGTTTTTTCATGGCTCAGTTCCCCCTTATTAGGTTTCTCTCGGGTTTCAGGATTGTGAGGCGGCGGCGAGCGCCTCCTCGATGTCTCTCCACAGAGCCTCGGTTCCTTCGAGGCCGACATGGAGACGTACGGATCGCGCATGGATGCCGAAGGCATGTGCGGAATTCGGTTGTGCCTTCTGCTGAAGCACCACCTCGCCCGGTACGATCAGGCTTTCATGTCCACCCCAGCTTACGCCCAGTTTGAAGAGCTTGAGGTGATCGGCGAAGGCGCGGATATCGACGCCCTCGCGGAAGATGAACGAAAACAGGCCCGAGGTGCCGTTGAGCCCGGCGGGCAGACGGTTGGCGAGCCCCGGATGGCAGACCGTCTCCACCACGTCGAGCTTCTGCAGGCGCCTGGCGATCTCGAGGGCAGAGCTTTCGTGGGCCCTCATACGCAGCGGCAGCGTGCGCAGGCCGCGGATCAGGAGCCAGGCGTCGAACGGCGAAAGCTTGCCGCCGAGATAAGGATAGGCCTCGGCCTTGACGCGCGCAATCATCGCCTTCGAGCCGGCGATGACGCCCGCCACCACATCGCTGTGGCCACCGAGATATTTCGAGGCCGAATGAATGACGAGGTCGACGCCGAGCGTCAGCGGCCGCTGGAAGAACGGGCTTGCCCAGCTGTTGTCGATCATCGAGACGATGCCGTGTTGTCTGGCGAGTGCTGCGAGCGCTCCGACATCATGCGCTTCCATCACCCAGCTCGTCGGGCTTTCCATATAGAACAGCTTGGCGCCGGGCAGCGCCTTGGCGACCGCTTCCTCGTCGCGCCCGTCGACATAGGTCACCTCGATCTTCATCCGCTTCAGGATCGTGCCGAACAGACGGAAGGCATCGGGATAGACATGTTTGACGGCGACGATGCGGTCGCCCGGCTCGACGAAGCTCAGCACTGCCGACGAAATCGCGGCCATGCCGCTGGCAAAGCCCAGCGCATCCTCGGCACCTTCGAGCTTGGCGAGCATTTCTTCGAAGGCGCGCACCGTCGGGTTCAGGCCGCGCGTATAGATCGGCCGCACCTTCTCGCCGCGATAAGAGGCGATCATGTCGTCATAATCGGAAAAGGTGAAAAGCGAGGTCTGGAAAATCGGCGGCACGACGGCGTCTGCGAAGTTGCCTTCGTCATGAGCCGTGATGAGGGAAGCAAGATCGAACGGTTCTGCGCCGTTGCTCATTTGGACATTTCCTTGATGTCTTCCTCGACGATATCGAGAATTTTCAATGTTTCCGCGCGCGCCGCCTCGGGATCCCCGGCAGCGATCGCGTTAAAAAGTTCGCGGTGAAAGGGAAAGGATCGGCGCGCGAAATCCTGCCGGTCGAACGGATGTTCCCAGAAACGCTCGAAGGTCTCGCGCATCTGCTCGAGAAGCTGGCGAAACAGCGGATTGTGGGTGGCGTCGTAGACAGCGAGGTGAAAGGCCAGATCCTCCGGCCCGGAGGTGCCTTTCTCGATATGCACCCGCTCCATCTCGTTCAGCTTTTCCTCGATGACGACGAGATCGGTGCTCGTGCGCCGCCGCGCCGCAACCATACCTGCCTCGCATTCGATGCCGCGGCGAACCTCCAGCGTCTGCAGCAGCACGTCGCGCAGATGAACCGTGTCGAACGACAGCGGCATGTGGATCGTCGCCCTGGAAACCGGTTTCAGCAGATAGGTGCCGCTGCCCTTGCGGGTTTCGATGACGCCGAGCGCCTGGAAGTGTCGGATCGCCTCACGGATGGTCGAGCGGCCGACGACTAGGGCTGCCATCAGCTCGCGCTCGGCCGGTAGCCGGTCACCCGCCTTCAACCTGGCTTCCTCAACATAGTCCGCCAGCGCATCGGTCACCTGACGCGCGCGGTCCATGACCGGAAGCGGCCGGATCACCGGCCTGTCGCTGCTATTTGCCTTCATGGTTCCCCATTTTCTTATCAGGCAGTCAGAGCTTAAAATTGGTCTGACATCTTAGCATTTCTCAAATGGCGGAATGCGTCAAGTTGTGTTTGTCTGTAGATGGCCCCGCTCCTCCACAATGTCCTTTTGCACCCCCGAAAAGGCCCCAAAGTATCTGAATCGATGTCCCGCGTGGGCAATCGATCGCAGGGGGAGGTAGTCCGATCCACAGACACGGAGCGCCGATTACGGTCACTGCGAAACCATGAACGGAATGCCGCCCGGAGGTTGAGGTCGAGTGCTCGAGTCTCGTCGGGTGCACCACTCGTCTTCGACGCTGCGTACTATGGAGGAGCATCTTGTGGTATGGTAAGCCCGCCTAGGTTTGCGCCTGGATCCCTTGGTTTGATAGATTCTCCGCGATAGCTTTGCGCCTAACGTCACGGGCCTGCGACACCGTTCTGAAATATGCCCTTGCATTCGGAATGGCGCGCTTTTGAGCTGAGGGATGTGGCTCCGATAAGATTTCCGCTGGATCATGTCAGAAGACACCTATGAAGTTATCCGACGCGCGAGCAGTCAGTTCGTCGATCGACAACCGGCTACGACAGAAACTGCCGAAGCTGCTGCTTCGTCGCTCCCTCGGCTCCCGCATTTTCGAAGTGAGCATCACCTTCTTGCGTGGGCGCGCCAGATATGTCGCTGGACCCGAGTTGCGATGCACATTGCTCCTTAAAAAACGTCACGCATCCTAGACCTTCAGTAGCAAAGGCTGCTTCTCCTCCAGGTGGGTCGACCTGTTCAAGATGGCGTGAACAGAGCTCGACAGTGGCGGCGCGTCACCTTGGACAACTCCGAGGTCGACTTTGTCGCCGACTGTAAGCTGCGTCCGTTCGGCGGCGGCGACTGGGAATACACGTTTTTTGTAAGCAGAGGCTAACTTGAACGCTCAACGAGGGAACTCGCTATGCCATTTTTGATTGAGGCCGCTCCTGACTTCATATCGCTGAAGTTTGAGCGCGCGATGGCTAGTCTCGCCTGCAGTCCTCGACATAGCCCCGAGAACACTTCCTACGTCAGCTACGGCCCGTTCCCGAAGCGTGTGCTGGCAACCCCGCCGCAGACGGACGACGATGTCAGGCTTGCCTCTGCCGCAGGCTGGCAATACCTCATCGACGACGGCCAGGGTCTCGCTGTAATGGACATCTCCGGCGAACCCGAAGGATCCTTCAGCCGCGTAAGGCGTGGGCCTTCCACCGCCTTCATGAACGCCCTGGATGAAATGCAGCGGAATGCGGCACATAGGATCGAGGACATGGAAGTGTGGATGCTCGAAATTCCTTCAGCGCACTGCGCAGCGATGGTACTGCACGGAAATGATTTCGAACTTTACCCAATTTTCTCCAACGGTGAGTCGGTAGGGCCCGGAGCGAAAGACGTTGCGAATTTCGCGTCCGGGATTGACCCTGCATCGGATCCGTCAAATAAGATCTGACGGAATTCCGGAAGGAGTCACTGACAACCCCTGGGCCGCCTCTTCAAGGTTTCTCGCGGCATGATCCTCTGCTCCACCCTTGCGGGTTCAAAGCCCACCTTTGATAGGGCCTCGCCAACCGTTTCGGTACGTTGGCAAGGTTATCCGGTCGCCTCTGTGTCGCCAGGCTTGGCTCCCTCGCTCTCTGTATCATGTGACATGCAGTCTCCGATCACGATGGTTCGTTATCGCTCGGCTACAGCACTAGAATACGCGCAACCCCAGCGGGTTTTCGAGCTTGCATAAAGGCGGCAGTAGTCATCGTCCGCAATTCGCCAACAGCGGACAAAAACAGTGCGGATCAAGGTAAGCCACTACCGATCCCATTCCGAACGTTCATCGATACAAAGGTCTTCGTCGCGACCTTCCGCCATTCTAGCTTTTTTGATACGAAGTTCAGCTACTTCAATCGTAAGCGCGTAGGCCATCCCACGTATCTTTCGGACTGCTGATCAGCGATTTTCTGCATGAATCATGCGGAGAATCCTATGAGCGATACTGTGAATCACCATCGAACCTTTGAGGTTTTGACGGCTGAGCCCGTGCGACAAAGACGCAAGCCCCGGGAATGGTCGGATGACGAAAAGACGCGGATCGTCGCCGCGGCGCTGCAGCCTGGGGCCAATGTCTCGGCGGTTGCCCGGTCTGAAGGCTTGGATCCCTCGCAGCTTTATGGGTGGCGTCGCAAGGCACTGGCATCGGGAGTTGTTGCGCCGCTGACGGAGGAAACGGGCAAGCAGATCAAGTTCGCGCGCGTTGAAACGGTAAGCAGCGGCTCGGTAGATATTGTCATTGCAGATATGGTGGTGCGCGTCGGCGGCGATTTTGACCCCGATCACCTGGTGAAGGTTCTGCGGGCGGTTCGCAAGGCATGATCGCGTCTGGTGTTGTGGTCTATGTGTCGTGCCAGCCAGTCGACTTCCGCAAGGGGTCCGCGTCTTTGATGGCGCTGGTGCGCGATGGCGGTCTCGATCCCTTCAATGGCGCGCTTTACGTCTTCCGGTCGAAACGGGCAGACAAAATTAAGATCGCGTGGTGGGATGGCAGCGGGGTCTGCCTCTATTTGAAAACCCTGGAAGATCAAGGCTTCTGCTGGCCGGGCATATCGGCGGCACGGATACGTCTTGACCATTCTCAGCTCATGGCGTTGCTGGCCGGAATGGATTGGAAAAAGATCCGCCCGACCAAGGTCAGGCGACCCTTGTTGACGGGCTGACAGCGCCTGCGGCAAGATGAATCATGCCGCTGTAATGGTTGGGAAAACGGCTGTTTTTGTGCTCTACTCATTCCCATGGATTTGCCCCTTCACGACCTGCCGGACGACGTTGACGCGCTGAAAGCGATGGTTCTTGCGCTGGCCCGCGAACAGGCCGCGAAGGAAGCCCGGCTTGTCACCGCGGCAGCCGAGATCGCCCGGTTGGAAGCGGTGGAGAAGAGTGCCAACGAGCGGATTGCCAACCTCACATCGATCCTGAAGGTTCTGCAGCGCACCCAACACGGCACCCGTTCCGAGCGACTGCGCCTTGGCGTCAATGACGAGCAGGTGTCCTTTGCCTTCGAGGAAGTCGAGACCGGCCTTTCGGCAATCCAGAGCGAGCTTGATTACGCGGCCAAAGACAAGCCGAAACGAGCACCACGTCCGCGCAAGGGTTTTGCCGCTCATCTCGAACGCATCGAGGAAGTGATCGAGCCAGAGATCCCGGCCGGCTGCGAGGGGCTGGAAAAGGTCCTGATCGGTGAGGATCGCTCCGAACGATTGGATGTCGTGCCGCCTCAGTTCAGGGTCATCGTGACGCGTCGCCCCAAATATGCCTTCCGGGGCAACGATGGCGTGATCCAGGCTTTGGCACCGGCACACATCATTGAAAGTGGCCTGCCAACAGAACGGCTGCTCGCCTATATCGCCGTCTCCAAATACGCCGACGGCCTTCCGCTTTACCGGCAGGAGGCAATCTATCTACGCGACGGTGTCGAGATCAGCCGATCGTTGATGGCCCAGTGGATGGGGCATCTGGGCTTCGAACTGCAGATATGCGCCGACTACATTCTTGAGCGCGTCAAGGAGGGCGACAGGGTCTTCGCCGACGAGACGACATTGCCTACCCTCGCACCGGGTTCGGGCAAGACGACGAAAGCCTGGCTTTGGGCCTATGCTCGCGATGATAGACCCTTTGGTGGAACCAGTCCGCCGATGGTGGCCTATCGGTTTGAGGATAGTAGGGGCGCAGATTGCGTGGCGCATCATCTCTCCGGGTTCAACGGCATCCTGCAAGTTGACGGATACTCGGCCTATACCAGTCTGGCCAAGACGCGTGCCAAAGCCGGCAGCAATGAAACGATCCAGCTCGCAGGGTGCTGGGCGCATCTTCGCCGCAAGTTTTACGATCTTCACATCAGCGGTGTCTCCAAGGCCGCAACGGACACGATCGTCGCGATGACCGAGTTGTGGGGCATCGAAGATGAGGCCCGCGGTCGGGATGCCGACAGCCGCTCCACGCTGCGTCAGAAGAAGTCGGTGACCATCGTCGCCAACCTCTTCGATCTTTGGGAAAAGGAACTGGGCAAGGTCTCTGGCAAGTCCAAGACCGCCGAAGCTATCCGCTACGCGCTCACCCGGCGCGAAGCACTGGAGCGCTTCCTGACGGACGGCCGGATCGAAATTGACTCCAATATCGTCGAGCGCGCAATCAGGCCCCAAACGATCACGAGGAAGAACAGTCTATTCGCCGGTAGCGAGGGCGGTGGACGGACATGGGCGACGCTGGCCACGCTTCTCCAGACGGCCAAAATGAACAATGTTGACCCGCTCGACTGGCTCTCCCAGACATTGACCCGCATCGCTAAAGGCTGGCCAGTATCCGAGCTCGAGGCGCTTATGCCATGGAACTTCAGGCCTGACGCCATCAGCTAACCGCTTACCTTCAATCACTTGAAGCGAGTTTTATGGATACCTATTTGCGTGTTGGTCGTGTGACCAAACGATGGGGGAAAGTGTAAATGGCGAAATGTACTGCACCGGTTCGTGGTCATACGGGCGGCGGCGCGGCGTCCTGCCCTGCGTGCTCTAGCCGGTCGCGATACGGCGGCTACAGCCGCTACGACTATGGATCATACTCCTCGCCTTCATACCCAACTACCTCTTCCTCATCCTCCGGACTTAGCAGTGGTCGAAGCAGCGGCGGCGGGTCCAGTCGCCGCACGTCAAAGCCCCGTTGGTCGAGTGGCGGTTCGTCAGCGTGGTACACACCGGAACAAGTACAGGCGCTTACGCCGGTTCGCGAAAATGTTGAGAGCCTAGCGGCGTCACAGCCAGATCTCCGAGATGTGTTCCTTTGTCATGCGTGGGATGACAGGCAAGGGGCCGCCAAGGAACTTCATGATCTGCTTGAAGCGCGGGGCGTTCGCGTGTGGTTCAGCGAGAAGGATCTTGGCCTTGGTGTGCCGATGATGCGGGCAATCGATAAGGGCTTGGTGAATTCGCGCGTCGGTATTGTTCTGGTAACCCCGGCTATGTTGCGCCGTCTCCCGGCGGAAGGCATCGCAGACAAAGAGCTATCGGCGCTCCTCCGCCGCGAGCGGCTCGTCCCGGTTGTTCACGGAACGACCTATGACGAGCTTGAGAAGGTCAGCCTCTTGCTAGCCTCCCGAGCGGGGCTAAACACAGCAGAAGAGTCGATGGAGGAAGTCGCGAAAAAAATCGCCGAACTGGTCGCTACCTAGTCGCCCACCATAGGGGTTAAATTGCGAAATCTTTTTTATGGCTTATCCCGTTCGCACAGGTAAACACTTCTAATAGTATATTCGCGGGGAGCAGAAATCCGTTTTCCACAACGAGGTAGAGGCGATCCTCGGTCGAGAGAAGGTGTAGGATCAACGAGGTCAGGATCAGGCCAGATTCTCCAAAAAATGTCGCGTCCGGCTGTAGGGCTGGCCAACCGGTCCACAGATGTTTCGGAGTTAGGCACAAAACGCCAGCAGGGACACCATCCGGCTCAAGCAGTCATTTTGAAAAGTCAGCCGCAGCTAAATTGCAGACCTAAGCGCGGCTCGATGGAGGTCCCTGCTGGAACGAATCTTACCTCGTTGCCTCGCCCTTGTCCGTTTGTCGCTACCAGCCCGAACTTCCCAAGGTATCTAAGGCCAGCATAATACCTTGACGCGGGTGGCGAACCTGGAATAGCGCCGCTAGATTCATTTGCTTGGACGTATTCAAAAAGGCGGGGTCTACCAGGATCGATATCCTCGTCAGCGGCGTCCGATCCAAAGAATGACAGGCGTTCCGCAAGTGGCGTACGTATTGGAATGTTGCCTTTGTGGCAAGTAGTCCAATAGGCTCCTTGCTTCGGCTGAAAGAAATGGAGCCCGTAGCCTGTTCCGAAATAGTATGTCGTTCCGTCATCGCTGACGTAGACAACCATCCCCGAATTATAGGGCTTTTTCCATATTTCAGTCCACTCGCTCGATTGCGACGGCCATAGTGCGCCGAACTTTTTCAGGGTCAGGCGCTCTTCCATACCCAAGCCCCAAGTCATCCTGTAGGTCACTTCGTAGCCAGCAGGCCCAAGCCGAATTGTGGTCGACCGCGCCATCGCCACATGCCAGACGGCGTAGGCGAAGCAAACCATCCCCATAACCACGAAAACGCGGCGCATCGTGCCTCCTAAAATTCGTGTCTTCCGATGCAATTTTTAGCTGTATTCTTTCGTTTCTGGAACTAATAAATTTCGGATGCCCGAACGGCCACATAAGTCGCTGCGCCCACGTTTCGGTAAGCTTTGCTCAATACAAAGGTCACGATGTGAACTGAAACATCAATGATTGGTCCGCTGCAATCGAGACAAAGAGCGGCTACCAGACCCTGCCGTGTCCCTCCGTGGCGCCACCGCTCGCATGCGCTCCGATCACCAGCGCGGACGGCCCCGATCGAGTCTTTCGCGGCCTGTTCTCCGAACGCCAAGCTGTCGACGCTGATGAGACGGACGTTTCTGGACCCCGAGGAAACGGAGCACTGTGGTGATGTAAGACGACGCATGCGGCAAAACGGTTTTGGCCTCCTCTTTAAGTTCCGATCGGCTCGCAAGCGCGGCGGCCTGTTCGGGCGTCCTAACCTTCACGCCGCTTAAAGACAAATACCTCGTTTTGATCGGCACGAATTATTGCCGGGGCATCCACCCTTGTGCAGTTTACAGCCACCTCCTGGTCAGGAAAATGAGACATGATCTCTGTCTCAACCTCGCCCATGTTTTCCTTGTCGATTTCACTTACAGCCAAGTCAAATATCGCGCGTACTTGAATATCTGAACTGCTCCAAGAGCACGTTACCGCTCGTAAATTGGGGCTAACGCTTCCTAGGAGTGACTGCTGTACAGCCAGCAAAACCCGGACGCGTAATTCAGTTTTTTCTGACAGGGTCGTGGCCTCGACGGTACAATTTGCACTCTCTTGCAGCCATGGAAATGATTCCTTTTGTCGTCGGTTTCTCTCACCGGCCACCGGATCAACATAACTGCCGATGACCTTGCCAAAAGGCTTCGTCCGGACGAAGTCGCACGACGTCGCGGCAAGAAGGGGTAGGCTGCTCGATCACTTCGTATAGACTATTAGGCATTTCCCATTTTCCTTCCCAACGAAACTGATGGGACGGGTGGTTTTGCCTCCGTCAATAGATATTTCCGCGAGCAGTTCTGGATTCTCGAAAGACTGCAACTCTTTTATTAAATCGCAAATAGTCTTTCCTCTCTCCGTCCAGTTTTGAGCGTCGACGACGTTTGATATCATTTCAATCACCTATGCGGTCTAGTTCGTGTCGTAAGTCCCAAGTCGGGTGGCCTTGCTGCCGAGATTCTTGATAGACGTTGCTATCTTCCAAGCGCCCCCGTAATGGCCATCCAAGTCTCGTGTAATATATAGATATCTCCCGGTCTGGCATCCTCGGATTAAGAGAGTCGCCCAAAGTTGAGGGGAAAATTACCCGGTTCTCGGGCAGTCAGTAGCAACTGCCACCGATACGATGTCGATCCGAAAAGTGGTTCGATCAGTCCATTTTTTGGATCGCCATTCGGTGGCCTAGTCTCTCCGCGCGGCATCCTCGATGGAGCAACGAACATCCAGGGACGCGCAAGATAGGCGTCACAAATCAGCACGCCCGAGGAAATCCCAGGTCTCCTTTTCCAGGTGCAATCCATCCGACAGCTCTTGAATGACTATCAGTTCCCCCTGGGGTCGGCACCACGTCATACTCGTATAACTGCGTGCACAGATTCTCCAGCGCGACCGCACACTCATTATACTCTGCCAGAGATACATATTCGCGAATATACTCGTCAGGTAACCGCCTGCCGAAATCACGGATCAATTCTGTAAGGCGATTCTCAATGTCCATATGAGCCTCAATACCGTGGGTAGCCTGTGATGATGCCCTCGCCGGCCGGTTCAATCACGATCTTGACAGGTACACTCCATCAACAACTGGACACTTCAGAGTCGAAGGCCAGCATCATGATGCTGGTAGATGCTTTTGCACCCAATTCGCCGCACGCAAATATTCGCTGCCGTCATTCAGAACCTAACACCCAATCACAGTTCCAAATTGTGAATATCAATATCGGTCGAAATGACCCACGCATTCTGTTCCATATGTTCTAGGAATTCCTGCGGAATCCCGACCGAGTATTTTTCAATATAATATGCCAAATCGCTCGGCCACAAGAAAACCCCATCCGTCAATAGTGACAAAGATCCAATTATGTTTCGCTCAGCGGAAACCACATCTCTCGAAAGACCCGGAGATACGACGCAAACCGTTCCCGATCTCAGATATGCAATGACCTTTGCTCTTTTTTCTAAAGAGAACTCCGAGAACGACGAATCTATACTCAATCCCTCCGGACTCCCATAGGGCAGCTCTCGAAAAAAACCGATACGCTTCAGTTGTTTTTTCATGGTTTAATTCCCGGCGTAAATGTGTTCCACGCTCCGCTGTTGACGGTTGCTTCTGAACCTACGGTGAGGGTGCCGTTAGGGTGAATCCAAACCGTGTCGCTTGGCGCGGTAACAGGAGCACCAATTTGGTTTGCCATGCGATCTTCGTTGCCGGTGGCATGTATTACTTGATCATGAACGAGCGCCTTGCTGCCAAGGCTTCGAAATTCGGCAACATTACCTACACAACTCCATTCACGATCCACACCGGGATCGCTTGGGGCTCTCCGGAGTGTCCGCAAGAGATCAGAGACGAGTATTTACATCTTCGCAGTCAAAGGCTGAAGCACAGCGCTGTCGTTGCGATCCCCATGTTGTTCCACCTCATTTTCCTTCGGCCTTATTATCAGTAGCGACACGAAGACCGCTTCTCTAATCGGGCATTTCGTCGCTTCTTCCTGGAATGTCCGCTGGACGGGCGATGGGAACTTCGGTGTCTCGCGGCCGTTTGGTTGCAGATGCGGCGTATCGGGCGGATATCCTGCGCCTCGGGCGGCAGAAGAGATCGTCATGGCAAGGGATGCCGACATAACCATATTAAGAAAGCGCGGAATGCTGGCGACCGTGCGCGGCGTCGTCGCGCATAGCGTGGGCGGGGCCGAAGTCGAGACTGCGCCCTGCGATATGCTACTGGGTAATGCAATTCTGCATGTCGCGAGACTGGACGTTTCGGTTTGCACGACCGCCGCCGCGAGTGTAGTTGCGGAGGGCATGATGTTGAATTGCGAGGACTGCCGTCGGCTCGCCTTGAAATATGGCGACAAGCTTGAAGTTCGTGAGTAGGAAGCAAGAGCCCTGAGCACTGGCCAGCTTGCTGGGCCTAAGGAACCTCAATCGGACATCAACACGACAACCGACCTCGGAGCCACGAGAGAATTCAGTTCGATGATGGTGTTCGGGAGTTTCATGGTTGAGACGTGGGGCATTGAACCGCCTCGGCTGATGGTCTTTCGTCCACCGTTCTTCACCTTTGAGTTCTCGTAATCGGGCAGCGTTGTGAAGCAGATGGGGATTGCGTTCATGTCGGCCTCCGATGACGGACGCCGCATGACGTAGAAAAATATCTCCTGCCATTCAGTGCGAGGTGATCGCACGACCGCTGGACGCGAGATGCTCAGTAATGGCGCGCCGGATTTCGGTAACCGTGTCGAAGAGCCTGTTGTCCAAGTCGATGACATTGAAGCGGACAGCGATGAATTTGAGACGGTTTTCGACAGGGACCGCGATCCCGACTTCCTGACCGTTGAATACGACAGCTTGCTTTTGCATAACAAACCTCGGGCGCGCCACACGGGAGCACCATCTTAGAAAAGTGGAACAAAGGGTTTACGACGCGTCAGTTTGCCGTCGTAGTTCGGTATCGGATCGAGACGAGATCACGCACTCGCTGCACCATTGCAAAGAAACGAAGTCGGGCAAACAACGTCATCATCCTCCTCAAGCGAGGTCAAACGACCGCTGAGTATCGCCGGCGGGGCCCGTTATTTCGGAACTATTCTGTAAAAAACGTAGTCGAGAAACTTCGAGTAAGCAACTGATTTTTGTTATTATTTAGCGTTTTGAATCGTATGACAATTACCGCGGGTGCGAAGTTACAAATGATGTACGTTCGTCCGACCCATCGTCGAAGGCCCGTCAACGGCTTTACTCGGCGATATTGCAGACTAGGCGGCATCCATTACATTGTATCTTTCAGCCAAGGGACCCTGGCAATATTTTCTTTCATGGCTTTGTTTCGAGGCCAGAATAGGTGACGTCTCGATAAATGCCCGCCCTGGCGCGCGATGCTCGGTTTTGTCACCGTTGTAACCTTCTCGCGGAAACGTTACAACGCGCAGACATCCGCAGTGTATGCCACGCTCAGCCGATCTTCATCCACGGCTGTTTCGGCAAGCACAACGGCCATAGCCTCGCTAGAATCCAGCCGTTCTACGGGCCTTGGCGGCCCCCCGCAGGTATCTCGGGTGACTGACATTCATGAGCGATCCATCGCCGTGGGAGGCCTCGAAAAGTTCAGCTACGGGTAGCCAATCTCTGGCGCGATCTACTATCGGCGAGTTCCGCCAGGTGTCCGAGGTCATACTTCGACAGGATTTCTGTCACCTTGCGAGCCCTGGCGACGAGCCCGACGTTCAAGCAGAAATCTAAGTGCTTCAGGTACCGCGCTCATCGAAGCTGTAGGTCTCGCGGCCGGTCGAGGCGTGATCCATGAAGGCGCCTTCCAAACAGGCTGGCCGACCTGCATGTAGTATCAAGTCTGGTGTCAGAAACGCGGGATTCCCTCTGCCCGGCGACACTGTAGTCAGTGTTGCGCCGCTGGTCCCGGCCCGTTAGTCCGGGAGCGCCACCGGCCTGCCATGCGGCGTGCTGAGATAGGCTTGACGCCATTCGCACTCGCGCCGATCCACTTCCGAATACAGCGCTATTCCGGTGCGATCGAGAACAAGTTCGAGGGCCGCCTTGAACGCCCCGTAATAGGTCGCATCGTCGTCGGTTTCACCGGCGCGCGCGCGCTTTACGAGTTCCGCGCCCAGGGTTTGCGACCAGTCCTCCGGGTCCAGTTTTCCCGAAGCGAGCAGCAGTTCGACAATCGCGACGACCTGGGCATGCCATTGCTCCTGGAAGGCGGGATTTCGGTCGCGAGATCGAAGCGAACCACGGGAAATCTCAGGCTGGGTCAAGGTAGCTCTCCCACATGTCGATCAGGAGCACGTCGCGGCTGTCAGCCGCTTCGGGCCAAAGCTCCTTCATATCGAAGCGAACCGCGTAGGTCTGCTCGATGGAAATCCTGCCGGTCGCGGAAAGATCCGGCAGAGGCTGCGGCCCTGTCACGCTTTCGATGATACCGCGGCGCCCTCGCACGTAGGATGGCAAGCGGGTGTGCATCGAACCGCTGTCTCGCTTGGCGACGACCCTGTCGCCGGGTTTGAAGGAGTCAAAGACCCTCGCGCTCTCTGTCTGCGGCGGCATATGCTGCAACTGCATCTCGGCAGACCTTGCGTGCCCGTCCACGAATTCCTGGACATCGGCAATGCCTTCATCGATCGCCGTGACCATCATCGCCAGTGTCCACTTTTCGAAATAGTCGAAGCGGAGATAGAGGTCCGGCGGCAACCGTTCCAGAACGTGACGATACCAGTCGAGCGTCCATCCGGTTTCTTCCTGGCTGAGTTTCGACATCGACATCATCGCAATCGCCCAGAGGCGCGCTTTCCATTCTTCAGGAAACATCACGTCGTCATCGTCGTACTGGTGCAAGACCGGCCCAAATCCCTGCCTGCCGCCGAGATCGTGGATGGTATCCATCACCTGGCCCCCGGCGTGAGATCCCTCGACGTGCCGATCATCGAATTGCGGGTCACGAGCGTCGCTAACTGCTCTTCCGACCAGCCTTCGGTCGCCTCGGGTCGCTGCGGAATGACCATGTAACGACGGTCGGATGTTGAATCCCACACCCTGATCTCCACCGATTCCGGCAAGGCGATGCCGAACTCCTGAAGGACGCCCCGAGGATTGCGGGCGGCACGGGCCCTGTACTCGGTCGATTTATACCAGGAAGGCGACATGCCGAGGATGCCGAGCGGATAGCAGGAACACAGCGTGCAGACGATCAGGTTGTGAACATCCGGGGTGTTGAAGACTGCGCGCAGATTGTAATCCGGCTCGACGCTTGGCACCACTTCTGCAAAGGCAGAGATCGCATTCTCTGCCAGCCGATCGGCGAAGGCCTGATCTGTCCAGGCATGGGCAATCACCTTGGCGCCGTTCATCGGCCCGACATTTTCTGCATAGTTGTCGAGCCAAGCGTCGACAGCATCGGCATCGAGAAAGCCTTTTTCGGTCAGAACCGTTTCCAGGGCCTTCAGACGCAACGCGGGCTCCGGCGGCAGGTGGCTATGCAATTCGCGATGAAGTTTGGCGGCCTTGTCAGAGTCATACGAGGTCATGGCGCTCCCCCTGGCTGACAATCATTTCTGGCGTGGAGTAGTAGCGCAAAAAGCGCGTTTTGTCATGCTGCGGCACGTCGTCCGCCATCAGAGGCCTGCAAAACGGACGGACAACGTCGAAGGCGGCGGGAGAAAGTTCCTGTACACCCGACGCATCCGCGGCCCAAAGCGGAACCGCAGCGGGCATCTCGTCCTGGAGCGTCACGGCGAAGCTTCGCAAACGAAACGCAGAAGCCCTTCTAGGAAGAGGCGAACGAGGCGCGCAGATTTTTTCTCTCGCTGGCGTCGAAGATGCGTTCGGTCTGGATGTCACTTATTACGTTACGAACAGAATTCGAGACGTTCAAACGAAACAAGGCGGGCTGACGGCCGCGAGCCAAGTTGGAACAGTGCCAACCCGCGCCTAAGGATGAAGACGGCCCCGCGCGATCGCCCTCTGCTTCAATCTCTTGGCCTTATTCTTCTGCTGCCCGGACTTGTGCGGATTGTAATCGGCTAGCGCATGAGCCGGATTTGCGGTCTGATTTTCGGACGCCTGGATCGGCGCCTGGATGCATGCGATCGCTTGTTCGCAGAATTCGCCTACCGTGACGCCGTACACCGCGCTAGATGCATGACCGTTGGATGTGAATAGTCGATAGGAATCGCCGGCCGACGTCATCGAAGACCGATCGACGGACAGATAGCCTTCATCCTTGGGGGTTGGCGCGAAGGCCTGGCTGGTCGGAGTGAACGGCTGACTGGAAAGCTCACCGTCCTGGATGAAACTCGGATGGATCTGCCGAAACAATATTTCGTCCTTGTCCTCGAGATGCACTGCCGTCACTTGCCGGTCCTCAGATCGAAGAATTCGAGAAATTCGTCGCCCACGGCATCGAAACGCTCCGGCAGAATTTCATCCGTACCGTCCACTTCGATGCCGTACATCTCAACGCTGCCGTCGCTTGGGAATTCGACGGAATAGTCCCAGCCACCGACATCCAGTTCGAACACGACACCGCCCGACGGTGTTGGAAACAGCTTGTAGGCGACAGCTTGGAACGGTCGTTTTGCGAGGAAGGTCTCCGCGGCCTTAATGGCGGCCGCGCTCGGCGGCTCGCCGGATCCGTCGAGCCAGCCAGACCGGTAGTCGCGCAGTTCGTTCAACCGCTCGCGGCACTTCATGACTTCTTCCGATACCTTCTCGTCGATCACATCCAGATCGTACACGTCGACGACGCTTCTATAAACATCTCGGTCATCGAGTTCGATCTGGATAGAAATCTGAACCGGCGACCCGATATTTCCATCGAATTCCTCGGCCACACGATCGCGATCAACGCGGACGTCGATCTCCCCGTATTCCTTAGTAGAGATCTGTAGCATGCCGTCGATGTGGATGCCTGTGAGGATCCCAAAACCGTCGAACCGCGTCTGATAAGTCTCGCGTACCTGAGTGATCAACGACTTGCGTCGATGCGTATCGAGGTAAACCACCTTTCCGTCAGCGCCCGTGCTCCCAAGGAACTCGATGCGCTCTCCGGGCCTGAGACCGGCGCCCAGCCGATTGAGCGCCCGAATCTGTTCGGACGGCAGCGACGAAGGGAACTTGTTCACGCCGGCATTGTCGATCAGATCGACGATCTTCGAAAACGAGTCGCCCACGAGCACGTCGAGCTCGTTGTCGAACCCAGGTAGCAGCTCCTGAGCCGTCTCCCGACTCCAGTCGAGGCGCGGCATCGCGCTTCCTTCATCGATCGCAACGAGATCGAACGTGATGCTCCCGTCAAACCCCCTGGGCAGTCGCTTTCTCCCTCTATGGGAAACGCGCCAGGACTCCTTGGCGTAAGCGGCAAGCAGATCTCGAAATGCCGGGAGATCGGAGAGAACTTCCAGCGGAAGCCGCGCGCCGTCAAAACGCTTTCCGACGTAGCGTAACTGGAACGATCTGCCACCGCTGCTCATGTTCGAATCCCTCGCGGACGACCTTATATGGCTTGTTCTGGTTAATATATAGATAGAACCCTCTCGACTGTCTTAGGCATGCATGCAAACGTTGGCGGCTAGTTTCGGACACACGCCGGCGGTTCCTTTTAGCATTCTATCGAGATTGGCCCGCCAATTCCGCCCGTTCGGCTCAGGTATTTTTGCCAGCACATGGGACTGCAGTTTCAGGCCTGCCCTGATAGATGGCGACCCGGATTCAGTACGCGAGCTCTTAGTCCTCTCTCGGCAGCCCTTGAAGGAACGATCATGATCCCGAAGTCGGCCACCTTTGACTGCCGCACCTCCATCGGCGACTGAAGAGGCCGCTGTCGAGTTCCGTCAGTCACTACCAGAGCATCGAGGATGACAGTGCACGTCCCTCTCGGTCGGCAGGATTGCAGCGTGGCTTCAAAACTCGTCGTTGAAGGGTCCGCGTGATCTGGGAAGGTCTCGCCCCGCTACCCCAAAAAATTAACCGAGCAGCCTTATGTGTCCGTCGCCGGAGAGGAGGCATCAAGGGAACCCATGCGACGCAAGCCTACAGAGCCGGAGATACTTGCAGAGATCGCCTCGACTTCGTTGCGTCAGCATGTCGGCGGAGCTGCGGGTGGTAAAGGCTACCACTTCCAAGATCTTGTTGCTGTTGCCAGAATCCTGGAGTGCGGCTCGACCTGCTTAGGTATCGGCGACAGTCCGCTTATAACGCAGGAAAAGCGGGGATCAAAGACTGACGATTTGCACATGGACTGGCCCGAGGGTTCCTTTTCGCGGCGATATCAAATCAAGTCAGAAGAGGAACTTGGATGGGACACCAACCTGCAGAAGCAGTTCATCGTAGAGCATCGTAAGGATCCGCACGCAGAGCTGGTGCTGACAGTTCATCGCATGGATCTCGCGGAAAAGCTGAAGATCGAGCGACATGACTACGAGCTTTCGTTCGTAACGGTGAACCACGTTAGTATTGCGCTTCGCCATAATCCCCATCACAACCGGGAAATATGCAGGCTCATAGACTCCGTGAGCCTAGTACCCGCTCACCCGACGTTCTTTGCGAGTATCTGGCATCACATATATTCCGTCTGGATCCACGATTGGGAGCGGAAGGGCGATCTGTTGGAGCTGTTTGAAGATCTCAGCCGTACATCCCGCTACATCATAAGTTCGCTCAAGGCTCCCAGCAACGAAACCAATGACCTTGTTTGGCTGCTGAATGAAACGATGAAGGGCAAGTTGCACTTCGCCGCCGACAGTGAGACGCTCGTCGTTACGGGTCGACAGGGCCGGACGTTAGTGCCGTTGCCAGTTCTCATGTCGGCTGTCGACGACGGTTTCTGGAATGATTTCCCACAAGACCCCTGGGAGTTTTGGGACGCGATCGGTGGCTTTGGAATTGATGAAGATTGCGACGATGAATATTACGACAGCGTCGATTGACGCGCTTTTCGCTATCACCGACCGCAAACGCACAGCGCGCGAGCTTAGACGCCTAGCCGATCTGGTTGCAGACGAACTGGCGTCGAAGCTGGGAGGGCAGCCGGCGTACGTGGTAGGATCCGGTCCAGACCTCGATCAGTTTGGAGCGAGAGTGGCCGACAAGCTTGGAAAGCAGCTCCTCGGCGCCGCGGCCATTTGGACACACTTACTTCCCCACCGCGTAGCGGGAAATATCCGAAACTTCTGCATAAGCCAGGAGATCATCGAGCCGCTTCCGCCGAAATCCACCGTGGTTCTCTGCCAGTCAGTCATTGCGGACGAATTCGAAGTGCAAACCATCATCTCGCGCTTGCAGATGGAACAGCGAATTGATCGATTGATCATTTGTGCGGCGGCACTAGCAACAGAACTGCGAGCTAGGCTGACGAAGTACTTCCGATATGACGGCCTGGAGGTCGAGTTCGTTGCAGTGCTGGACTTCGCCACAGAAACAGAACTCTTGAGAGATCATATTTACTCCGTTTTAGACGATCGCCCGATGAAGATCGTTCCTATCATGTCGCGATGGATGATGGAGCGCACCTTCGGCCCCAAGCCCTCCTATGACGATAAGCCTAGGCCGAAACCTAGACCTCGAAGGCCCGGACCGAACGGTTGACGGCAGCGTCGCGTCCAACACTAGGTAAATCCACGCCGATTCCGTATCACGCAACCAATGACATTGAGGATGGTGATCACCCCTTCCCCGGAACTTTGAATGACTGCTCGGTCGGCGTCGGCGCCGTCTGCGGGAACCCCGGCAGTATCCGCGTTGTGGAGGAAATCGAAGGCGAAGCTTTCGGAATAGAGATCGACCTTCGGGAACCAATATCCCGGAATCCCACGTGCTGAGATGGCGGTCTGGTATACGTCGCCGGCACGCTCACAGCAGAGACGGACTTTCGACCAGACCCGGCCGAGCTTTCTACGCGGATGTTTAAAGCCGGTTCGAGGCGGCATCGCAAAGGTGCCATTTCATCTGGTACCCGTAATCGTTCTTGTGACCATAACACCAGCCGAACGTGTCGAGCATGGCACCAATTTGTTCGCGCCGCGCGCATGCCGTCTGCGTCTCAGGACTGTCGGGATTGGTGCTGCCGCGGCATTCGCCGTTCTCCACATGCCACTGGCTAATGATCCGGTCCGGCGCCTGTGCGCCTCTGTCCGTCGCAAGCACCTTACTGTTTTCGGATTCGATCTGGCTCGTTGCAGGATTCCAGACGAGCGCAAACTCAGCCATCCCGGAGGAGGTCTTGCCTCTTTCACGGCTTCTTGCGAACCACTCGACGACGCCGGATACGTCACATTTCTCCGCACATACCGCCGCCTCGGATCCGGGCTTGACGCTATAGATGCGCTCCGGCCATCGCTGCGCGAACGTCGCCTTGTCCTTCATAACGGCGTCGCGGTCGACGACCTTGCCGTAGAATGTCACCTGGTCCTCATATGCCTTGTGCATGAAGGCAAGCGCCGTCGAATTATCGCGTGACCACGCCTCGTGGTATCGCCGGATAAACTCAAGCGCATTGTCGCGAGATGTGCGGGGCGCAGTCGCCGTGGCCTCGGCCTTTGGGTTCGGGCTGGAGACTGGATTATCGGCTGTCTGTGCCGTCACGGCATCGTTGGATGTGATGATGTTCCAGTCGCGCATCTCGGCCGTCGTCAGGTACCGCATGTCCGAACTTTCGATCGACAGGCTGAGCCTGAGCAGGTTCGGGCTCACTCCGATGTCGGACAGATAACCGATGATCTCGCCGGTCATCGTCTGCACCGTGGCGACCGCGGTCTTGTTGTCGAGTGCTGCGTCGTCCGAGAACGAAGCCTGATGGACGCCGATCGAACCAGCTTCGGCCGAGCGCTTCACGCCGCCGAGAAATGCGAGAGCGCATGCCGAGGCGCACTGCGTCGATCGGATCTGAACGGTGTTTGCCGACAACGCACGGATCGCTCGTCCGCTCTTGATTGCGGCCACGACGCTTCCGCCATTGGAGTCAAAGCTAATCACGGTCGGCTGATACTCGGAGTACACGGCGACGAGTTTCATCGGATCGTCAGAGGGTTCGAACTCGCCCTTGATGACCAGTAGCCGCCTGCCATCGTCGAGAGATAGCCGCTCATACGTGATCGCAGCGGCCGCATTCTGGGCGTCGACGCCCACTAGCGCCAAGGCGATCACGAGAATGGAGAGAAGCTTTGCAATAAGGCTCATCGGGCGTGGCTGGGAGCGGTCAATCACAACAGACTCTCCTAACGTAGGTGTTGCCGATCGTGACCATCGAGTCCTTCGCGATCAGCCCATGGCTCTTCAGGGCATTGGAAACATCTTTCGCCTCTTGCTCGGTATAGAGGTCGTGCAATGTGACGGCGAACCACCCATTGGCAGCCAGGTGCACGCTCAATGGCACAGGCGACCCCTTCACAAATTCCTGGGCGTCTGGCAACGAATTGAAGCTTTTTACCTGAACATAACGTTGCTCGCCGGAGTCCTCATCGAACTGGCTGATGTGAACCCACGAGTAGTGCATGAAGCCGACCAGCCCGGCGACGGAAACCTTGTACCAATCGCCGCGGATATCGAGAATGTCGACGGATGCGCCGTTTCCAGCATCGCCGATCGCCTTGGCGTCGGCGTCCGCGGAAAGCTTGACCGGAGCCCTGCCCTTGGGATGTCGGACAGTACCATCTCTTGCGAGAGGAACCTCCAGCGACGGATCGGCCTTCGCCTCGACACGGCGCGGTACCGGAGCATCTCGCGCGACGTCGCGAGGTTCTACCTTTGTCGACAGATCAGGTGAATGCGAGCCGGTCGTGACCCGATACTTCGCCATCTCGCTTCCCGACAGGTACCGAATGTCGTTGCTGTCGTACGAAAACGAGAGCTGGAGAAGCGCTGGATCGACGCCCATCTCCGACATGTAGCCAATGACCTCCGCAGTCGTCTCCTGTACGGCGGAGACCGCGTCATCGATCTTCATACCCTGGGTGTCGTTGAAAGACGACTTGTGGACGCCGATCGAGCCCGGCTCGGCAAGACGGCTGACCCCTCCGAGGAACGCGAGCGAACAGGCCGACGCGCACTCCGCTTGTCGCACCTGAATTGTCGAGAGCCCGAGCGAGCGAATGAGGCGGCCCAGTTCGATAGCCTTGGCTACATTGCCGCCGGGACTATCAAAGCCGATGACGGCCGGGTGTTCGCGCGCGACAATCTCCCTGAAGCGTGCGAGATCGTCGATGTACTCGAACGCGCCGCTAACGGTGACGAAAGCCCACCCGGCGTCCGTGTGATGAGCGGCATATTCCAGCCCAGCATTTGCTTGACCTACCGCGGCCCCAAGGAACATCGCTACAGCAGCGACCGGAAACTTTAACGACATCTGACGCACCCCAACTCAGGAGATCAAATGCACAGTCCACTTCAGGTCGCAAGTCTGCTTTTGGTAAGTTGTATATAAGGGTAAATGGGCGACGACGATCATCGGCAAACTGGATGCGAACGAGGGCCACGATGAGGGTCTAGGGGGTCGATTTCACAAGCCGTCCTTCCCGGCGAAAACCGCTCACATGCGCGGTTTGCGAGCTTGAGGGACACCCTTTCGTTTCGAGAGCTTCGGCGCTGGAGCACGTTTGCAGACTTTGAAGCGATCCTTGGCGCAAGCGGACCATGGATCGCCGGCTTGGATTTCCGTTTGGTCAAGCTGACAAGTTTGTCAGCACTATCGGATGGCCCGAATTCGGAGGCTACGGAAACCGGCATCAAAGTCAACGCGACGACGTGGTTCAATCTGTCGAACGAACTCGCCGCGCCTCGCTGGCCTATCGTGCGGATGCCGTTGCGAAATATGGCCCCGCTGGTTATGAATTGACGTCACCAACAAGGCACCGGGGAATTCCATTGGCAAACGGCACAGTTAAGTTTTTCAATCAAAACAAGGGCTTCGGGTTCATCACACCTGACGACGGCGGTCAGGACGTGTTCGTCCACGTGAGCGCCGTACAGGGGTCGACGTTGCTGCGCGATGGCCAGAAGGTGTCCTACGAGATTGGCGAAGATCGCAAAACAGGAAAGTCGAAGGCGGAAAACGTCCGCGCGATATAACGTGAATCCCCTGGGGCGGTTGTGGCATGAACATTAGAACTGCCATTTGGGACGCGTAATGCTTCAGAGGCTCGTCGCAGTCGGCAAAGAGGTCGGCGAAAGCCGACGTCGAATTTGTTCAGCACAATTACGTCGCCAATTCTGTCGTTATCCGCTATTCACTGGCTGAGGACGAAGGCGGCTGCCTGCTCGGCTTCCAGTCGCTGATCCGGGTAACAGAAGGTAATCGGTATGGCACGCCGATCGGCTGGGGCATCATCGGGACGCACGTGTCGCCGGACGCCGCCAGGCTCGGTGTCGGGAGACGGTTGAATTTCACCCGGCAGGCGGCGATCGATACCGGAGTGACCAAGATCGAGGCTTTTATCGGCTTGGATAACGCGGCCGCCCAGGCATTCTACGAGAGCGTGGGATTCCGGACGTACCGCCAGACCCATAGCGCCGTCTGCAAGTGCTGGTCTCTTGATGGGGATCCACCGTAAGAGGATGGACGAACGTGTCTTCACTCGATGGACAGGTCTCATCTCGTCGAGGTCGGATGTCTTCGAGTCGAGGTGAAGCGGTCCCTCATGATAGTCAATCGCGCATCAGCAGCACCGAACCTTGAGCTCCGCTCTTTCGCGAAGAGCTTGGCTGGCCGGTCGCTACCAACCTCGAGCGGCGGTGCCTGAATCTATATTTGATCCGTTCTAGCGTAAACCATTATTCCAACTTTCAGTTGCCGGAATCACAAGCTTATGTTCCTTTAAAGTTGGGGAGCGTGACCATCGTTGAACGATGCTTTCAATCCCCAGTCATATTTTGTGGAGGGGTAAATGCAAAAAGCTGGTGGCATTATCGCACTTGTGGCGGGGATTTTCGGAGTGCTTGCTGCTCTGGTTACGCTGTTCGTTGGAGGCGTTGGAGCAGGTTTGGAATCTGAGGGGGCTTCAACAGTGATCGGCCTCGGCTGGGGTGGAATGTTGTTCTCCTTCTTGACGATCGTGCTGGGTGCGGTCGCGATGGGAGCCAACGGCAAAGTACCCGGCGCGCTCCTCATGGTATGCGCTATCGTCGGCGCGGTTCTCGGTGGGACGTTTGTCGCCATCTTCATGGTTCTCGCCTTCATCGGTGGACTACTTGCGACCATCGGCGTCAAGAAGCCGGTTGCGGCGAGCGCCTAAGTGAAGACCATCTGGAAGGTCCTCTTCTGGATCGTGATCATCGGGCTTGGCTTGCCAGTTCTCGGTATTCTGGTGACGTTGGTTCTATCGTCATTCACTGATTTCGGAAGCGGGGGTTCTGTTCAAACTCAAGCAACGCTGGACGGTTCGCCGTCCAGCACCAGCCCACCTGATGATCTCTCGGACGCCCTGTCGTTTTTCTCCAAACTCACCGAGGTCCAGAAAGATTCGGTGAAGGATAAATACCGCGGAATGCTTGTCGAGTGGACCTTGCCGGTCTGGGACGTCACAAAAGATGGCGAGAAATATATCGTGCAGACGAGCAGCGACGCGCCAATTTCGATCTTCTGCAAGGTGTCCGCAGAAACGGCCGGGGCCATCAATAGATTAGAGACACTCGCTGCTGGCAATCCTGTGACCTGCAAGGGACTGATCACAGGATACACACTCGGGTTCGTGAACATTTCTCCGGCTGTGCTGACCGAGTAGTAGCCTTGCGGACACTTGCATCTCAGGCGCCCCTCGTTGCGGCAATCCTCGACAACTTAAAGCGTCTTGGCCTAGGTGCGACCGACACACTACCGAAGACCGAAGACCCAGAGCACTTGATGGTGCCAAGCGGGTCGAAAAGCAGGGAATACACTTGACGTGGATCGACGGCATCAAGGCGTGGTGATCAACCCTCGATAATTTCGGCCGCCCTCCGGGCGTACCGGTCGGCCTGTTCGTCTTCACCCATCGCTGCAAGCAGAAGAGAAAGATTCTGATACGTTTGAGCGTCAGCAGGACGTATTCTTATTGCTGTCAGATAATGCGAGCGCGCATCCGAAAAAGAGCCTTTCTCATGAAGAAGTACCGCCAGATTATTGTGGGCTTCTGCGTACTCAGGCATCGCCCTGATGGCTGCTCGATAGTGTTTTTCCGCCTCCTCTAGGTCTCGCACTTCGAGCAGCATGGCGTAGTTGTAGTGAGCTTCGGCGTAATTCGGTCTAGCCTGCAACGCTTGTATGTAGTGCGACTCAGCCTCTTTCACCTCGCCTTGGCTTTCGAGGAAAACCCCGAAATTGTTGTGCGCCTCGGCAAAGCCGGGTCGGAGCCGCAGTGACTCTCGAAAGTGATGTTCCGCCTCGTGCCGATCACCCCAGGCGTCGAACAAACCGGCCAAACGCAGGAGGGCGTCTACATATTCCGGCCGCCACTTCAGAGCCTGCCTGTAATGCGTCTCGGCCTCCTCGGGTCGAGCGGTTTCTTCGAGCAGGATAGCCAGGTTGTAATGGGCTTCAGGATATTGAGGCCAAAGACGAATGGCGTCTCGATAGTGCTTTTCGGCGGTTATTCGATCACCGCTGCGTTTTAAGATCACGCCGAGGTTGTTATGCGCTTCGGGGTAGTCAATTCGAAGCTCCAATGCTTTCTCGCAGCAATGCATCTCTTCTGCCAACTGCCGATCGTCCGTACCGACGATGCCTGCTCCTTTCAAAAACCAGTCCTCAGCCGTCATCTGCTCTTCGGGCCGCGCAGCTAGCGCCCCTTGATCGACGGAAAGGACGCGATAGAGATGCCGTCGCGGAAGGTAGTCGCCTTTCAATTCGAAGACGTCGACCTCCTGGAAAAGATAGACCGGCAGGTCGATGAGATCGAGGACAGTCTGCGTGACCAAGAGGGTATCGGGCTCGGCGCACGATTCCACTCGCTTGGCGATATTCAACGCCCGGCCAATCCAGGCGTCGTCGTCGTGCATTCGAGAGCACTCACCGAAATGGCAACCGACTCGGATTGGCAGGTCGTGAGCCGGGTCCGACATCAAGTGACGTCGTCGTTGCTTCCAGTAGGCGATCAGTTTCAACGAGAAATGAACGGCTACATCAGCAGATTCGAATAGATAAAGATGCCCGTCGCCTGTAAAGTTCTCATGCCGCCGACCGTATTGGCTCGCGAGCGTCTGAGACAGGTATCGATATTCGGCAATCGTAGTTGTAACGGAGTCGCGCGAAACCCTGTTCCAGACCGCTGAGTGTCGGACGAGATCTGTGAACACGGCGGCAAAGTAGATGTCCATTCGCAACTGCCGAATGTTCCAAGCGACCGAGGAGCTGGCTTAAACGCAACCCCTTGTCATCGCGCAATCAAGGACCATCATCATGCCACAGTACATGGTCGAAAGACACCTGCCAGGTATAACCCCCGATCAGCTTGGCGCAGCGGCCTCCCGCGCAAAGAACGTCACGGCGGAGATGACTAGCCAGGGCAAGCCCGTGCGCTATCTTCGGTCGACGTTCGTGCCGTCCGAGGAGCGTTCATTCTGCCTGTTTGACGCCTCGTCCGAGCAGGATGTGAAAGAGGCAAACGAACGCGCAGGGATACCCTTGATCCGGATCACCGAGGTGAAACATATCTCTGCCGACGACGTGATCTAGCGCCTCCGGCTCCCTGTCCTCCGCCAACTTAAGCCGAGGCTACACCTAGGCGGATGTTTCAAGCGCCCCTTTCGCTTGGTCGGCACGCGGTCTCTTCCGGCACGACTAGGCGCACGATCTCGAGCTGTCGACAGTAGAGCGGCATGGCCTTTTCTCCTCCATGCAGTCGCGCCAGGGCTTTTCGTTCGTTTCCATAGCTTCCTGCGACCAGGCACGCAACTTTTGATCTTTCTAAAGTAATTCTGCAGTATCATCTTGCCTATAAAAGCTTCGATGGTAGCATGCCGCCGCCGAGGGATCGATAATGACCATAGATGAACTGATGGAATTGCAGGAGGCGGGCTCCAGAGCACGTGTTCTTGGTCTGAAATCTTGCGAAAACCCGTATCTTGCTCCCGCGAGAATGCCCACAGGCGACAGCTCGGCGCTTGCTGACTGGCTCGCGCGCCATGATGCCTGGAAGTTCGGATGGGAGACGGAAGATGCCAGCCGTGACGGTTCGATCTCCGATTATTTCCGCGAGCTCATCACCACGAAACGCAGGCCGCAGAGGCCTGATCGTCTAACAGGTGCCTCAATCGACAACGACGCAACCTAGCTGTCATGGAGATCCGCCAGCGAAAACCAACATCTCCCAGACGCCCACCCGCGGGGCATCTCGACCGCGGCACTTGGCTAACCTCTAATCGCGATGGCCGCCTCAAACAGGAACCGATCCGAAAACTCCGGGGGTGTCTTCACTTTGCCCGCACGAGCGCCGACCCTCTCACATAGCTATTTGCTTTCTCGTCGAAGTCGACGATCAGCCTCGCCACCTCGTCGAATTCCAGGCGATAGGTCCTCATCTTCTCAGTGGTGAACACGCTTTGGTGATGCTGGCGCCGTGACCAGTCAACAGGCAAGTCTTCGATCTTTTTCTTGGTATCATAGCCGAAAAGCCCATGGCCGCTCATCTGCCAGACATGCATGTGGGCGAGCTTGTTTCTCCGGCTCTGAACCGTTTCGATCCTGTTCCTGAGTTGCTTCCACTCTTGCTGGAGTTCGCCATCGACGTCAGTGCTCACGACGAGCGCGGAAATCATGTCCAACTGACCTTTGAAGCCGATCCCGCTCCTGAAAACATCGTGACCGCGCGTGGCATTGGCAGGCTGCAGCAAACTTGTGAACACGTACATCAATGCCGCCTCGATGCCTCCGAACGAAGCCATCGCTTCTCCGAAGGCCTGATGAAATGCGTTCCGCACCGCATCGGGAACTAATGCCTGAAATCCATCTTGTTCACCGAGATCTTCGCTCTGATTCATCGCCAATCCTTTAGCCATCGCAAATGATTCAAGTGAAGCTAGCATTGAACCACGCTTCACTCGCCGCAGATGCCAACAATGGTAGCAGTGGCAGACGTAGACGCAGAATCCAATTGCTGGGCATTAGTCGTCATCATCCGAAAACGCAGGGCGTACCGACAAGCTGGGTCAACCTAGAGCCGGCGTTGCGCTGAATCAGATCGATCCGTTATTTGGACTAATTGAACCATTTTCTGGATTGTGGCTGACCGCCTCGCGGCACTTTCACCCGACTCTCTTAAAAGCTCTCGGATGATCCATCGGAGTAGATGACCTTGGTGACGAGCAGGGTCGCTTTAGCAGTTCCGGTGGAAACCGGCCCCGTGAGCTTGTCGTACGGCTCTCCCTGGATGAAAGGATTGTCGTCCCAGAAATAGAAGGTCTCGCTCGCGGCGGTCTTGCCAGGCGGTATCTTGATATCGAGCTTGCTTTCTCCATCGACAATCTTGTCTCCGAAGGCGTCGGTGACGGTCAGCGTGTGCGCGATCGCCACCACTGTTTTCTTGGAGGTGTTCTTGAATGTCGGAGCCAGTTCCACTCGGCTGTGGTAAATCTGTCGCTGATAATCCTTGTTCTGGACCCGCATCTTCGCCGAGACCGATTCAACTGGAGCCTTCGAAAGCGGGTTCGGAGGTGCCGTCGGCCCGGTTGATGCTTCTGCAGGCCCAGGGACCGCGATCGCGTCGAAGCAGGTCAGCCGTTTTAGAGAATCACTCTCGGCCTTGCATGAGCGCACATCGCTAATGAGGTCGGCATAGGAGGCGCTGGCAGTCAAACATAGGAAAAACGAAATATAGAGTGCCCTCACAGCATTGCCTTTCTACGAGAAGCTTTAGAACTACGAGTCTGGTCGGCAAAAGGCCACCGTGTTCCACGCCGATGGGCCCCGCCGGGTCGTGTGGACGATGCGTTCGAAAGGCGGACCCCGGCACCGCGTGGACTATGTGACGCTTTCAACGATCGCCTTCCTGATCAGGCTGCCAAGCAGGATTTCCAGTTCGTCCCCCGCCTCAGCATCGAGGACGGCCTTCGCCAGTGGAGCGTTCTGATTGACGAGCCCCCTCTCCGGAGCGCTCGGATCCTTGACGATCGTGAACTGATAAGTTTCCAGGCCGCGATCGACATATCGAAGACGAACCTTGCTTCCCAGTCGTGCGACGCCGCTTTTTGGACGCGGTGGCGGTACCCTGTCCGGCTTAGCTTTCGCCGGCGGTTCAACAGGAAGAACGATCTGCTTCGCCTCACTACGTGCGGCCGTCGACGGCTGTGGGGGCGACGCCGGACGCGGAAGCTCCGGCGAGCGGACCGGCGCGGCGGCCCGTTCAGCGAGCCTCGTCTTCAACTGGTCAAGACGATTGCCGATTGCGGCGCGAAGTCTCTCCGCCTCCCGTCGCGGATTGTCGAACCAATCCGTCGACCAGACCCGGTGAATGTTCCATCCGAGGTTTTCGAGGATTTCCTGGCGATGACGGTCACGGTCTCGGGCCGAGCGGGACGAGTGATAGGTCGCCCCGTCGCATTCGACCCCCATCAGGAAGCCGTGAGGCCATTGGGGATGACGCACGCCGAGATCGATGGAGTAGCCGCCGGCCCCAACCTGCGGGACAGCCACGCACCCAATGGCCTCGATCTGTGCGGCCACGAACTCCTCGAGCGGAGAGTCGAACGCACCGTGTATCCCAATGCCCGCCTCCAGGGGCGCACCCGCACTATATTCGAGCCAACGCTTCAACATCCAGGCGCCGGCGTTCGTCGTCTCCTCGGCGGTGATGTCGGACGGCGACATCGAGGTGAACGTCTTGATCTGCTCCTTTGCTCGCGTGAAAAGGACGTTCAAGCGGCGGCGGCCCGTAGGTCCGGCAATTGGGCCGAAATGCTGCGCGACCTTGGCGCCTTCCGAAGGCGGGCCATACACGGTCGATACGAATATCACGTCACGTTCGTCGCCCTGGACGTTTTCCAGATTCTTTACGAAGAACTCCTCGAGACCATCGCGCTCGCGCAGCCAGCGATCCACGTAGTCTCCGGCAGCTCTGTCGCGGGCGATCTCGTACTGGAGCCGCTCGTTGATGTAATCGGCCTGGGCCTTGTTGACGGCGACGATACCGAGCGACCGGCCCGCGTCATGACGCATGAACGAAAGCGCGGCCTCGACGACGGCATGGGCCTCTGTCGTGTTCACGCCGGCCTTGTAAATCCCACCCGTCTGGACGAGCGAGACGCCCATCTTCGGATTGTCTTCATTTGCGGAAGGAAAGACCGTCAGCCGATTCCGGTAGATCACGTTGTTCGAGAACCGGATCAGCGCGGAGTGTTTCGAACGATAATGCCAAGTAAGCATCCGACGCGGCCGGAACGCGCTGTTGGCCATCTCGAGAACGGACTCCTCGGTAACGGCGTCCGACTCTTCGTCGTCGGCAGTGTCTGCGATGCTCTTGTGGAAGAAATTCGTGGGCGGAAGCTGCTGCGTGTCGCCGACGATCATCGCCTGCCGGCTCCTGAACAGCGCGCCGATCGCGTCTTCAGGAGGCATTTGCGAGGCCTCGTCGATGATGCAGATGTCGAACTCGATGGTGTTCTTCTGAATGTACTGCGCCACCGCCAGAGGCGACATCATCCAGCACGGCTTGAGGGCCTGTAGCGACCGCCCTGCCCGCCTCGTGATGTCTCTAACGGGCACGCGGATTTTCTTCTGGCCGGCGAGATGCTCTAGAAGTCCCATCTCCGTGAACTCGGCGACGCGCCCACGCGCATTGCCAGCCGGAGGACTGGGGCCGGTCGTCAACTGGTGGCGCAGCGCCTTCCGGGACAGTACCGTGATGTCGTCGTCCAGCGATTTTAGGCGCTCGCGAAGAGAGTCGAGCTGCCGACCGGAATAGTTCACGAGCTCGCGACCGTACTTTGCGTAGACCCGCGCTGCAGAAGCTCGTCGAAGCAAGGCCTCGGCGTGATTTGCCACGTCGGTGGTCCCTAGCTGCCGTGAAAGCAGATCGATGGAGGCCAGCATGCCCAAGCGATCTATTTCCGCTCGCGCCTTTGCGACGGCGATCCAGTGCTCGAGTGCCTCGGCGTCTGCGGCGGCTTCCGCGAGGTAGTCGCCAGCCTGCCTGAAAGTGAGATCGGCAATCTTCGCCGTCAGGTCCAGCGAACCCTCGGACGACGCACGCGCCAGAAGCTCTTGAACCTTCTCTGCGGCCGCATAGGTGTTGGCGGCACAGGAGAGCAGCTCCTGCAGGCGGCCCTGCCGCGCCGCCACAGCAAAAACGCCGCCGAAAGCGTATCTCTGAAGAGCGTCCGCAACTTCGACCAGGTGCCCGATTGCTCCTCCGTCGGTCTTCCAGCCGGCGAATCGTTCTTCAAGGATATCGGCGAGCGGGCTTGCGTTAAGAACGCTGATCAAATGCTGCAGCTTGGCCACCTCGCCCGCGAGCCTCTGGACCTCGGCGGGAGTGACCGCGCCGGCCCGTTGAAACACCTGGCAAAGGCGCGTCAATTCAGCATCCGTCGACTTCATCTTCTCGAGGTCAGCGGTGAGCTTCTCGCGTGTACCTTCCAGACCTCGAAGCACCGTTTCCGGAGGAAGGTCTGGGAGGGAGGGAGTATCGACCAGAACCTGGACCGCTTCGCCCTTCAAGAGCTCTCTGACCTCTCTGTTGCCGAACCCGCTGAAATCCGCTTCGATCTTCTCGTAAAATCCAGCGAGCTGAGCAAAACTTTCGAAATCTGTCCGGACGCTATCGAAATGCGACCCGAACACGCCGCTATTTCCGGCGCGGGCGTCGAACCGCGCCTCCTCGTCGAGCTGGTTTCGCGCGGCGTCGAGTTGCGTGATGGCAGCTTGCTTGTCGAACTTGTCGGACTTCGCGAGAGAGCCATAAAACGCCTTTGCTTCCTTGTACTTCGAAGACAGAAAACTGAATGCGCCGGCACTCCGGATCGCGGCGAGAGGGCCGTCGATGTCGGCCGCACGCATCCCAGTTCTAAGCGTAAGGCTGCTTTCCAACTGACGACGCTGTTCACGAAGGGCAAGCCCCGCTGTCATCATCGTCTTCAGGGTCGAAACGGCGTTGGCGTCCGCCAGCGCTGCCGATCTCATCTCAAGGATATTCCTTGGAACTGAGCGAGCCAGCTCGCCAATCTTCCGCAGGACGCCGATCGACCATCCTGCAGCAGGCGGGCACTGGGAAATGAAATCTCTCGCCGTCGACAATGACTTGCCGAAATCGGCGATGGTCTGCTCGACGGCCGATATCTCGATAGCTCGTGCCGCGGCGCCGAAAGACTGAATTCCCGTTGACCGGCAGATCTCGGTTATCCGAGCCAATATCGGAAGCGCGTCGTCTCGCAGCGGATCGACCAATGAGGAACCGAGGCTCGCTGCCGCTGACCGGGCGGCATCGCAATCCGACAGAAATGCTCGCAGCTCGGCCGGCTTTTCGAACGTGGCGATCCTGGCCTCGGCCGTCGTCATCTCGCCAACGACAAGATTGCGAAGCGCTGCAGCCAGTCCTTCGATCGCCGAAATGTCCTCCATCGAAATCCGCTGTTCGACGCCGCTTCGCCTTAAGTCTTCGGCCGTCGCCTCGAGAGTCCTGAAGGCGTCGGCAGTGCGCTGGGCGAGAGCAAGAATTGCCGAGCTCTTGAACTGGCTTGTGTCGAGATTCTGAGTACCCTGCCAGTGAGTTCTTCCGGCAACGGGCGTCGAACTGATCCGTGAAAGCCGCGAAACATTCGAGACGAGCTCTTCAATTTCGTGGAGCCGGAATTCGCGGGAAGGTACCGAATGTTCAGAAAGGGCCACCGGCGACATGGCTTCGAGCAAGTGCTGAGTAGCGATCGCTCGCCCAAGCACGCGGTGAACGGTTTCTCCCGTGTTCTCCCACTCGCTCGAAAGGATCGTGACATAGCGAGACAGCTTTTCGCGAACTTCTACAAAGCGTTCGCGGCTTTCCTTTAGTTCTCTCGGCAGGTGTTCCCGAAGCCCCATGCGGTCGCGCACCGACCTCATGAATTCGTCCTTGGAGCTCTTGCCGGCAAGAAGCGGAAGGACGAACTCACCGAGACCCACGGCTTCGAGACGGCTTTGCACCACTTCCAGGGCAGCGGACTTCTCGGCGACGAAAAGGACCTTCTTGCCCGTGGCGAGAGCGGTCGCGATCGCGTTGACGATCGTGTCGGACTTCCCGGTGCCGGGCGGCCCCTCGACCGCGAGATTGCGGCCACGGGCGACGTCGACGAGGACACTGAACTGGCTGGCGTCCGCCTTCTTGACAAGGTGTGGGACTTCCGCCTCGACATCGGGCGCGTCGACCTCGTACTCCTCGGCGATTGCGCCGGCCTCCGAACTTTCGGATCCTACCAGGATGGATTCGACGATGCCGTTCTTGGAGAAATCCGACGCGCCTGGGTCGAGGTCCTCGTACATCGCCATGCGAGCTGCCGGAAAAACCGAGAAGGTGATCCGGCGGCGGACCTGCCACGGAAGCGTCGCATGCTTTATCTGCGCGATTTCATCAAAATATTCTTCGAGCGAGCCGCCCGTGAACAGCGGAAGCTCGATGTTGAATTCGCGCTTGAACTTCTCGCGGAGCACCAGATTGGTTTCAGCCTCTTCACCGGTGCCTTCCACGGAGAAGATTGGGCCGCCGGCACTCTTCTTCCTTTCCACGGTGACGGGAGCAAGAACGAGAGGCGAAAGGTAGACACGATCGTCGGCACGAGCAGGATCCTTCCACTCGAGAAAGCCGAACGCGCCGCGCAAGAGGTTCAGACCCGTCTCCTGCTGTGCCGTCCGCGCCTTGGTCATCAAGGCGTTCAACTTTCGCTCGAGGTCGGGGGCCAGGAGCAGCGTCTGCAGGTGCTCGTCTTCATAACGATCGTCATCGACGTCGACGCCTGGCAAGGGAAGCTCAAAGCTCGGATTGATGCCGTTGTTCCGGGCATGCTGAGCAAGCGATTCGTCCTTCCGCGTCACGCGCGTTGGCATACCGAGTCGTTCTCGGACGCGGTCCCGAAGAGCCCTTTCCGCTTTCCGAACGCGATCTGGATAGTCGAGCGCCTCGGCGTCCAACGCTTTTGTTTCCGCCAAGTACTCCTCGTCAGTTCGTAGAGCGATCGAAACCTCCTCCACGAACAGCGGCGAGAGTTCGTCCTTGTTGTCTTCCTCCAGCGATGGGAGCGACCTGAATTTCAGCGAATTGTCGTTGTTGAGGCTATAGAACACGCGGTCCGGCAATTCGTCGACTACACGGATCTGACTTGCCGACCTGGCGTCGAAGCTCATGTTCACGAGCGGATTCTTCGACGTCAGGTCGAGGAGCCTTGGCCGGATGTCTTCGATCTTGGCGGCGACAAGCTTAGAAAAGTCGCGAACGGAGGTATTAAAAGGGCCGTTCATGGAATCAAAGTCCAATGCTGAGTTAAACTAGAAATGGTGTCCCACAGGCACAACTGCCGATCAAGGTCCGAGCTTTAGAGATCGTTAATATCCACTGCAGATCGACGGACCGCTCCCACTCCTCATCGCCCATCTGTCGAATAAGAAAACCAATCAGGTGGTGCCACGGCCAAAAGCCGGGCAGCCCCAAAGGAGACGAAGAGGCGGGCTCGATGATTCCGCGCCCTTCTATTGGAAGCTTCTTCTCCATCTTGCTGGCGAGATGTGCGACCACTTGCCGGTCTGGATCGGGCAGTGATAGCGGTTATCGCTCGACCTTAGATCTATGCCCTTCTCTGCCTTTATCCTCTGAATCAATTTGTTACCCAGCTCGCTGATCGACTTCGTCTGACGCACTGGGCGCCATTGATCGGCTCAATCGGTGGGCGGCGTCCTGATGATGGAATGCATGCCTGGCAATTGATCGGCATGCGCCAAAAAATCGTGCGCGACTTGTACATTTGGGTTGTCGCTTAAACCTATCACGCCAAAACCAAAATCATCGTGTGGATAAAAAGCCAGATTCCAATCGAGTGAGATCATGAAGCAATGACCGTACAGTCCATACACAACCATCTTTGCGACAAGTAAAGATCTTACACTTTCGATAGGGAAATCATCCACTTTCATGAGGGTAATATTCCCCCATTCAGTTTCAACGGATTCAGCATATTGCTGCGAACTAGGATCACGCCCAAATCGTTTTTTGTAACTAAATTGTCTAACAAGCCCGGACTGAACTAGGCCTTTTATTAGATCGCCGTCTCGCTGGTCATCCGCAGCATCGCCGTAATGCCCAACTTCGTCAGAGTTTGCGTGCACCGAAGATGCAATCACAATATATTCCAGATCGTTTCTGAAATATCGCATGAAGAAGTCGACGGCAGATTCTTCCATGCCCGCCTCATATCGGGTGTCTTTTTCAAAAAAACCCAGGAAGCCATTTGATGCGCCGTATCCTGAAAGATTGACTGACATCATTAGCAATCGAAGGGTATCCCGCATTGTTCTTACCTACCGACGGTGATTTTGTCCCGCGGGCGACGCCCAGTGTTACGCGATGCTGGACGAACCAGTCATGGCAGCGTAATTTAAAATCCAACTTCCTCAGTTCAGTGATCGTCCAGTTCACCAATTCGCTTCGCGCACTACGAAATTTGCCTATATCCCGCATAGCAATCGTATCTGTCGACATCCAACATAAATCCATACTTGTCGAAAATTTTACCGTTACTAATTTTGTCTATCTTGTACGATCCATACATTAATGGATCCTGATCTGGAACAGATAATACTCGTCGAAAAAACTCCAGGTCGCTGAATTCTACATCAAGTGTATTCTTCAGAACTTGGCCCTGCTTCTCATACAGCTCCAGAACAAGCGAAACTTGCATAGGGTCATCCTTTTGGTGTTGTTCGTCCAGGCTTTGGAGGTTTTGTTTGCGCCCCGGTCACCGGATCGTATTCACCGAGATGCTTCTTTCCCGACTTATCGAATTTCTCAAGTTTACCGTGTTGGTAGTCCCATTCATAAATGTTTCCCTTGCTGTCGTACCACCGCGCTCTGCCGCCAACTGGCTTTCCCTTTTGCAAATCCGGAATTCCCGGTATTCCTTCTGCGGTCTTTGGTGGCGGGAAATATTTCTGATCACCTCCTGCATTCGAATTCTGGCTCAACACGATGTTAGGCATGCCGGCAGTGCTGAGCGTAATTTGCATGTCCTGCAACATGTACGCTGTCATCGGTTGATTGCCAATTGTCCCGCCGGTTAGGTAAATGGCGCCGCCGTCATCGTATACTTCAATAGTAAGGCTCGCCCTTGTTCCATCAGGATAGGTCACCAAGACCAATCGACCCGGTTGCTCACTTTGACCGGAAACCTGCACCGTACTTCCATCCGCAGCAGTGAACTCTTGATCGATATCTTGCCCAGTTGACCCTGCTGACACTAAAAGAAAAGCGCCGGCCAAAGCTGCAACTGCCACACCCGTGGTTCCTATGATCCCACGGACAATACCCGTCATTTGCTCGTAATCAGACAGGCAGTCCGCCGCCTGCGTCGCAGAAAATAGCTTTGTCTGTCCATTTGGCAGCGAAATCAGGCAGCCGGTCTGCGCGTATGCGGGGGTGATTATCCAGTCGAAGATATTGAAATCGATACTGCCCTGCTGTTGGCCGCACTGTTCGAGTTGATCACGGACTTCGGGGTCGTCAAGATAGGGGAACATTTCTTTTGACAAGGCAGCTTGTTCCGGGCTCCTCACTCCTTCAGCAACCATCCGGTCCAAGAGATCACCGAGAACCTCGGCGATTGTCTTGCCCGCGGACAGTGCGGCTCTCAGGCTAGTGTCGGAAAGATAGAACTCAATACTGACATGTTTGTCTTTGGTAATTTCGTAGGCCTTTTGGGGATCTCGGTTGAGGTTTTGCAACGATGGCGTCGCGCCTTGCGCCGTCAGCTCGGACTGCTTCTGCTCGTTGCGGACAGTGATTGCGCCGGGGCCGACGGTGGCGCGGACCGTCTGGCGCGTGTCATCAAGTTGGTAATTGCCCTCCAGCGTATTGTTGGCCGGCGGCGCACCGGGCAGTTGCTTGCCGGGAATGTCTATGCCGATTTGGGCGCTAAAGCCTTCGTAACCCTTCTGCCCGAGGAAATCGCTGTAGGTCAGTGTATCGGTCGAAAGCGACAAGTTGCCGCTCTCGGAGATAATCTTCCCGGCCTGAAGATCGGTATTGCCGCCGACTTCGATATCCATCTTGCCGGTGGACAGCAGGCCGGATTGCTCGCTGATCCAGTTCGTTGCACCCGCGCCCAGGCCGCCGCCGAATTGCAAGCCTGAAAGCTGAGTGGTCAACGGCAGAAAATTGCCTCCGACCGCACCGCTCAACGAGAAGCCCGCTGAGGCTGAGCTGTTGGCGCTGCTGCCGGTATCGGGCGTGGAGATGATGCTGAGATTGCCGCCGATATCGGCTGTGATCGTATCGCCGGAAACGACGGCGCCCTTGAGCGTCGTATCATTGCCGGAGCTGATCGTGATGTCGCCGCTGCCGGTGACATGGCTGTTGACTTGCGTGATCGAATTGGCGTTGGATTTCGACATGCCCGCGCCGGCACCGCCGGTGACGCCAACGCCGACACCCTGCAGGCCGATACCCGCGCTTACGCCGAAGCTGGCGTTCGCCGATTTGCTGTCGCTGCCCGTCTCGCTGGTCGCCTGGGCGCTTTCAAGCTTGATATCATGACCGGCTTTCAGCGTGATATCGCCGATCTTGTCGTCGCCGACCGCTGCAGCAACGCCGTAATCGTACCCCGCGGTTATCTGCGCGCCATGGCCTGTGAGATCGCCGGAGGTCGCTTCGATTGTGACCGATCGCCCAGCTTCCACGTTGGTGACGACTGGCGTAGAGGTGGACGCGGAGGCGCTGCTCTTTTCGTAGTTGAAGCCTGCCGTCAGCGAGACGGAGGCGATGCTGCCGCCGTCCTTGGCGATGCTGGAGAGCTGCTGCAGGGCATCATAAGCCTTCAGCGAGGCGAAGGCAGCGTTGGCCGCCGCATAACCGTCGGAAATACCGGCGATCTTCTGTGCAGCGCCGGCAATGCTCTGGGCTGCACTGACCAGGCCAGTCGAAACCGACAGCGTCACACCGGCAAAGAACTGTTCGTGCACGCTCTCGTAGTTCGACTTGTCTTCCGCGCTCAGCAGATTGACATCACGCTCCGCAGTGATCGCCACGTCGCGATCGGCGGAGACATCGGCAGCCTGCAGGTTGGCGTCGCGGCCGGCCTTGATCGTCAGGTCGTTGCCGGCGGAAAGGGTGGCCATCGCGTTGGTCTGCGAGCCTTGCTTTGTCGTGTCGGAAACCGAGGACATGCCGATACCGACCGAGAAGCCGCCGCTGCTCGAGCCGAAGGAAATGCCGAAGCCGGAGCGCTTTTCCTTTTCCTCCGACGATTCGCTTTCGGCGCCGGGGGTGATGTTGACGTCGCGGGCGGCGTCGAGCACGATGTTGTTGTCGGCATAGATCTGCGAGCCGAGAATGTTGACATCGGTCTCGCGCGATTTGAGTGCGACATCCGTTCCGGCAGAAAGCACAGAGGCCACGTTGAGCTCAGAGGCCTGCTTGCCGCTGTTCTGCTGGCTGCCGTAGATCGAAATGAAGCCTCCACCGCCGCCGACCCCGAAGCCGGACTTCTTGCGCGTGATCTCAAGCTCATGCTGCTCGGCCGCACCGATGACCGAGACGCTGTCGCCCTTGACGGAAATCGAACCATCCGCATACGCTTGTGAGCCAGCGATCACCGCAGCGCCGCCGGCATCCAGATTGATATTACCGGATGCCCCGAGTTCGGAAGCGACCGTCGTTTCGTCGTAACTCTTGTAGCTGGATGAGCCTTTGGACAGGAAGCCGCTGCGCGAGCCCTTGTCATCCTTGGCGCTGGTGTCCTTGCCGGAGGCGATGATGAGGTCGCCCTTGGTGGTGATGTTCAGGTTCGCGGCGCCGGCCTCATTGCCGGCTTCGATCTTCGAGGCCGAGATGACCGTGTCCTTGCCGGATTCAATGTCGACGCCGCCACCGCCTGTGATGGCGGAACCGACGGCCGTCGTCGTTTCCTGATGCGTAGTCGTCTTCTCGCTGCTGCCGAGGAAACCGCCCTTGATGCTGAGCTTGGTGTCGAGGGTCGCGGTGTCGGTGGCTTCGGCGATCGTTACGTCACCATCGGCCTTGAGAGCGACCTTGCCGTCGGCGGCGAGCTTGCTGCCGACGATGTTGAGGTCGTGATCGCCGCTGCCGCTGCCTGCCGTCACCGAGAGGTCGCCGCCCGCCGATATCTCTGAGCCGACATGGGTGATCGACGAGGCGGACTTCTTACCGAAGGAGGACTCGGAGCGCTCCTGCGCGGCCGTGATGTTGATATCGTCGCCTGCGGAGAGCGCGACATTGCCGCCAGCCTTGACGGACGAACCGGAGAGCAGGATGTCGTCGCCGGCCTTGATCGTCGCATTGGTGCCGGCGGATAGCTGCGATTGCTGCTGGTCGGTGGAGAGGGTCTTGGTGTAGCCGGATTGATTGCCGCGGGCGACATCGGTCGACACCACGGCCACCGAACCCTTGTCGGCAGTCACGTCGAGCGTCGTGCCCGCCTTGGCGGAGCTGCCGATGACGTTGACATTGTCGGTGGCCTTGATCGTCAAGGCCCCACCGCTGGCGATCTGAGTGCCGGTGGCATTTTGTTGACCACTATTGTCGACCTTGGCCGCATCCAGCGTTACGTTTTTACCGGTGAGCGAAGCGTTGCCTGTGGCATTGACCTTGACGCCCGTCAGCGCCAGATCGCCGCTGCCGCCGGCAAGCTGCAGAGCGCCGCCTGCCGTCACGCCTGCATTGGTATTGACGACGTTCTGGCCGCCGATCGTCATCGTCTGGGCGGCGAGCGTGATGCCGTTGGTGGCATTGAGCGCCGTGTCGCCGCGCGACAGGAACGTGCCGCTGCCCTGGATGGAGCTGCCGGAGACGGTAAGGCCGCCAGCCGACGCGATCAGGCCGGAATTGTCGAGATTGCCGACATTCATATTGACCGAGCCGCCCGCCATGGCCGCGCCGGCGCCGGAAAGCTTCTGTCGGTCAGCGGCGGCAACATAAACGACCGGAGCCAGCACCTGGACGCCGTTGACGGTCTGCCATTGGTAGAGGACGATCGACTCGGTCAGCGCCGCCGCCTGCTCAGGCGTGAGGCCCTGGCCGACGGTCAGGCCATGATCCTTGGCATAGGTGGCACCGTTGTCCAGCAGCGTCTTCATCTGCTTGATGGCGCTGTCGCCGGCGATAAACGTGCTTCTGCCGAGCCCTTCGCCGACGAGCTGCCGCAACTGCGTGTCGATCAGTTGGTTTTCGAAATAGGCATCGCCGAGGAACGGAACCGTCGTCTCCGGCTGATAGCCGATTTGATCCATGAAATAGCCGGAGCCATAGAAGGTGCCGACATCGAGGTAGGCTGCGCGGGTTTCGAACAGGAAGGTCTGGTGGGCTATCTTGCCGCCGAAGCCGCCGGATTTCGGGTTGGCAGGAGGCAGAAGGGCGGCACCGCCGAGTCCTGCATTGACGTTGAACAGCGCACCGCCCGCGGTCAGGCCGCTGAGCGCCGACAGCGGATCGCCGGGATTGCCTGCCGCCGTGACGCTGGCGCCGCCGGCCATCGAGCCGGCCGCCGACGTGTTGCTGACGCTGCCGAAATCGACGGAGAGCGCACCGCCGGCCTTGATGTTGGCCGATACGCCGCCGATCGCCTCGACGGAGCTGACGATCGTCGAGCCGTTGGCGATATTCTTCGAGGGATTGGCGGTGCCATTGGCATTATAGGCGGTGCAGGCGCCCTGGGCATGGCAGGTCGTCGTCGTAGTGCGGAAAAGACTGACGCCGGTATTGGTCAGTGTCGACCCCTTCAGCGTCGCGTTGCCGCCAGCCTCGATCGAGCTGTAGGCGTTGGTCAGATTGGTGGCGTCGATGGTGAGATTGCCGCTCGCCCGGATCGTCGCTTCAGGGCTGAGTGTGCCAACCAGGCGATCTTCATAGACCGACTGGCTGAGGTGGGACGACCAATCCCAGCTATAGGTGGTGCTTTCATCCGAGCCGCTGAAATTGACCTCGTCGACGATGAAATAGCGCGACGGATTGTTGGGATCGACAACGGGATTGCCGTTCGCGTCCCTCGGCACGCGGGCCCTGATCCAGTCGATGATTGGCTCGACCTTTTCGGGTCCGTCGGCCGAGATCCATGTCCAGGCGCGATAGGTCGTGCCGTCGGCAAGCGTCGCCTTCGACCAGAGCAGAGGCTGATAGTCCTGCCACAACCCCGGATCCACGCCCGCATAGAGCTGGTACATGTTCTGATCTGCGGTCTCGAGGTAGCCGAAAGGCAGGCCGGCGGCGACGGGGTTGAGCGTAAAGCCGCTGACGACGCCCGAGGAAACCAGCACCCCGGTCGTCCATTGCGGCGCAGTAGCCCGCTCGTTTGTCAGATTGCTGGTGAGGATGGACATGTCGTTTCCAGCCTGGATCAGACCGGAAATATTGGTGACTTCAGTGTTTCTTAGTCCCGATGTCGTCCCGGCAATCTCAAGATCATTGCCGGCGAGGATGGCGCCTTGATTGTTGGTGAGCACCCCGCCGATGAACAGGCCCGCGTCGTGGCCGGCATAGGCAAGGCCCGTGGCGCTGTTGGTGAAATCGTCGGAAATGTTGAATGTTAAATCGTGGCCGGCAGCCAATTGCCCGGCATTGGTCAGCGACGGCAGCGTCAGGGTCAGGTTGTTGGCGGCGAGCAGCGCCGTGCCGACCGTTGTCGAGAGGCTGGAAGCGTTGATGTCGATGTCGCCCGAACCGCCGGCATTGGTAACGGCATTGATCCTGGTGCCGCTGAGATCGGCAGCATCTGATAGATTGAGAGTGAGCCCCCCGAGAGTGATGCTGTTATTGCTGAGATTGGCGCTATCGGCGTTGAGCGTCAGCGTGCCGCCCGCGGCGATGTTGCCTGCGCCGCCGTTGGAGAGATCGATAGTGGTGGTGGTGAGCGTCAGGTTTCCCTTGGCGCTGGTGGGATTGCCGTAGCTGATCTGGCCGGCAGCGGAGAGATCGGCACTGCCGAGGCTCTGCAGCTTGGTATAGGCGAGATTCTGGCTGGCATCGGCCGAAAGATCGCCGCTGCTCAGCAGCGCGTTGGAAACGGTGATCGAACCATTCGTGGCGGCAAGGCTTATGTCGCCCGCCGGCTGCAGCACCAGTGCGGCATTGGCGGATTGGGCGGTGGCGGCAAGATCGACGCCTGAGGCGATCGTCGCGGCTGCGATCGAACGGCCCGAAGCCGTGACGTCGCCCTCAGCCAGGACATCGCCCGATACGGCGATGTCGGCGCCGGCGGAAAGCGTGAGATTGTTGCCGCTGACAAGCGAGGCCGCGGCGATCGAGCCTGATGTCGCGGTGATCGCCAGCGCATCGCCGCTCTTTGCCGCACCGGCAATCTGGATGTCGCCTGAGGTGGCGGACAGGGTAAGCATCTGCCCGGCCATGACGCTGTCGGCCGCAATTCCGGCGGCCGACGTCATCTCAACGTTGGCGCCGCTATTCACCTCGCCGCCGACACTCAACAACCCGCTGCCGCTCGACAGCAGGATATCGTCATCGGCGGCGACCGTATTGAGGGTGATGCCCTGATCCGCCTGAACGGCGACCTTTGCCTTCGACGTGACCTTGGAAGCCGTCACCTTCGCCTTCGAGGAGATCGAAACGCCCTGCTGGCCGGAGACGTTGCCGAGCGAGATCTTGCCGTCGGCAGACAGAGACAGCTCGCCGGCATTGGCGGCCATGTCGCCGCGCATGCGCACGCCGGCGCCCTTTTCGGTGACGACCACCTTGATACGGTCGGCCTGCATGGCGCCAAGTGCCGAACCGTCGATCGCATATTCCGGGGTGCCGGACGTCGCCGCAAGCGGCGTGGCGTTGCCGGTAGCATAATCGAATTGATTACGGCCGCCCGTGACGCGAAGATCCTTGCCGAAGACCGCGCCGTTGACGTGCACGGAGCGCGAGACGATATCGAAGAGGTCGACCGCGCCAGGCCCGGCAGCGAAGTTGCCGCCATTCGTTCCGATGGTGACATCGCCGCCGTTGACCGTGAAGCCCTTCAGCGTGCCGTCCGCGCCGATATCGGGGACGCCTGTGGTTAGCGTTGCATGCGGCGTGTTGATGAAGCCGCAGCCGTCGCAGGTGATGCCGTTCGGATTGGCGATGACGACGTCGGCTCGTCCGCCGAACACCTCGATCGCACCGTTCAATGCCGAGCGGTTGCCGCTGATCACCTCGTTGAGGATGACCGATGCCGGACCGGAGCTGTTGAGATTGGGGTTGCCCGGCGTGACGCCGCCGAGATTGGAGTTGCCGACCTCGCCCTTGAAGTTGTTGAGGATGAGGCCCGGCGTGCCGACGTTGAAATTGTCGTATTTGTTATGCGACAGGCCCTTGCTGTTCGGCGTGACGATGTCGATGAGCGGCACGCCGTTCGGCGCCGTGCCGACGCCCGGCTGGTTGGCCGCCGGCGCCGTGGTGCCTGCCGAGACCGACTGGGCATTGGCAAGCATCGGCTGCAGCACGAGCAAACTGCTGAGCAGGAGCGCCAGCGATTGCCTGAAAAGACGTGCTGGCCTGAGACCAGCTCTTTCATCTGCGCCGGCGACGCCCCTTGTTGCCGCCGTCCGCCCCAACCGCTCTTCGCTCATCACTGTCTTCCGCGCCCTGAAGTCTGCACGGCGGATAAATCCCGCCGGAGTTGTAATTTTTCAGCAGGACCGAGACCACAGCCATTGGTCGCGGTCAACTTCCGCCTGCACTTGAGGTAAATGCAATCCGAAGAAAACATCGTCATTTATCGCGGTGCAGCAATCATGGCTGGCCATTATCCCAACCATCCTGATGGAGAGGGGCATCTTCACTTCTTGTTTCACTACCAATGAGCGGATGCACTGAAATAAAAGAGCCCGCCGTCGACACCGTCGACGCTGCTTGCAACAATCTCGGAATAGCCGAGGTCGGCGCTGATATTGCCGCCGGAGGTCCGGACGCCGAACGTCCAACTGGCGAGATCGCCGCCTGATATATCGAAGCGCTGCTGCGCGTAAATGTGGCCGTAATCGAAGCCGAGATAGGGGCGCAGCTCGCCGAACGCCTTCGCCGCCGCGCCGCCGCCTTGGTTGGACCCCGTTCTCCAGACGATCTCGTTGTGGCTGAACATGCCGTTATTGCCGTAGAGCACGCTTTCGCGCGTGCCGCGGACATTGCTGTAGCCGCCAAGCGAGATCTGCTCGGCGCCAAGCAGATTGTCGGGGGAGTATTGACCGCTGATGAGCGAGGTCAGCTCGAACTGCCGGCCGGCGGCCTGGAACGGCTGCGTCACGCTCACGGTGGCGTTGAATTTTGAAAATCGCGGATCGGCGTTGCCGGCGCCGGGATCCCCCGGCTCCACCGCATCGAACAGGCCAAGCCCCTTGTCATAGCTGGCGTCGAACATCCAGACGCCGCCGAACATGCTGCGGGAATGGGAAATGCCGATATCGCCGACCGTATAGCGGCGGCTGCCGACCTCGATCAGATTGCCGAGCAGGAAGTTGTTGGTCTGCTTGTAGGTCAGGCCGCTGCGGACGGTGGTGATCGAATCCTTGTCGCGGAAGACGACGCGATCGATGCCGACACCCGCCTGCCCCGAATTGCCGGAGGTTTCGAGCGTGCTGAAGTTTCCTTCGACGGCGCTTTCATACTGGTACCAGGAGCCGTTCAGCGAAACGGTGGAATAACCGTAGGGGACGCTGACGCTGCCGGAATAGCTGTTGCCATAGCCCCTGCCGTCATTGCCCCAGGGATAGTCCGGTCCGCTATGTTCGTAGGAGAAATTCCACTGATCGTTGATATCGAGCACATCGTCGAAGCCGAGCGACGTGGAGCTTCTGGAAAAACCTGTGCTTTCCTGCCCCATATTGTTGTTGCTGAAGGAGACGTGCCAGGGCCGGCCCGAGCGGTTTTCGATATTGAGGATGGAGGTTCCGTCCTTGGGGCCGGGAAGCATGGCGGATTTGGCATCGTTGGCCTGCAGCCGGTTCATCTGGTCGAGCCCCTGCTCGATATCGCGGATATTGACGACCCGGCCGATCAGGCCCGGAAAGGCCGTCGCTAGCGAACCGCTGCCGGCGACCTTCTGGCCATTGAGATAGATGTCAGAAAGCGTGCCTTCGACGACGAGCAGGCGGAGAATCCTGGTCTTGCGTATATCCTGCTGCGGCACATAAGCACGCGAGGTCACATAGCCATGATCGATATAGAGGTGCGTGACATCCCTGAGAACCGCATTGATCTCGGCGAGGCCGACGCATTTGTTGCCGTAAGGTGCTGTCACCTTGCCGATCTCCTGCGCCGATAGCAGGGTTGCCCCATCGATCTCGACGCGCGTGATATCGAAACAGGCACCATTTCCGGGGGCTGCGGGCAAAGATCCGTTTTCCCCATCCGCGCCGCCGCCCGGCGTGGCACGGCGAAGCGCATCCAGCCGCTGCTTTTGCGCCTGTTCTTCCTGGCGGCGCGTGAAATCATCCGCAGGCGACTGCGCGAAGGCGGGCGCGATGCTCATGCCGAAGATGGTGCCGGCGACCAGGATGGATCGAATTTCTGCGGTCATTTCGAAATTCGGCTACTTCACTGAAATGGACTGGAGTTCGTCGAGGGCCGGCTTCAGCCCTTTCAGCGAAAAGCGAATATTGACGTCCTGGCCGTTCATCAGCCGCACCAGCCCTTCGGCGGTCGCGCCCTTCTTCAAGGCCGTCGTCGTCTTCGTATCCAGCGCCAGTTGCGCCCAGCATCCGGCCTCGTTGCAATTGCGGTAGTCGAGCTTGGCGACCGGTTTGCCGTCGGCCTTGATCGACAGGCCCGAAGGCAGGAAGACGTTGAGGGGCAGAAGGGCGGTCAGCACCAGCCGTGACTTGCCTTTCTCGCCCTTGCGCTGGGAATCGGCTGGCGCAGTTGATATCGCCAGCGTGAGCACATTGACGTTCTTGCCGTCCTTGGCGACTTGCGCCACCTGCGCGACTTCGCATGCCGCACCGCTGGTGCAGCGATAATACCAGTCGTCGAACTTCCGGGATTTTATGGCAGGCGCCGGTTGAGTCGGCGCCTGTTCCGGCGCTTTATCGGCTGGGACAGGCGATTGCGAAAAAGACGGATTGGCACAAGCAACAACGATCAGAACGGCGGCGACAGTCCGGCCGCCCCGTTTCGTGCCGCTTTTCAAAAAACGTCTCATGGAAAATGCAAAGATTTCGATCAGGTGGAAAGCCATGTCGCTACAACTGATTTTGCCTGTGGTTCTCGCACACCGGCAAATAATAGATTCATGAAAAAGGCTCAGAGAGCGAGACCAATCATCGGCTCGATGACTTCATAGCAGATCTTGACGCGATACATCGATAGGTAGTGTTTGCCTTACCTCGATTTACGCTCGTTTTCGGAGAGTTGTGTGGTTAGTGCAACACATGCGCTAACACTTGCTACCCTCCGTACTTTGATGCATCAGGCATTCGATTTCCTCCAACCGGCTGCCCAGGCTTCAAATTCCAAGCAGAACCACCGTTCTCCATACTGGGGGCTGATCTTCGTCTGTGAGTAGTATCCCTGCCACGGCAAGTGGAAAATGCGCTCGCCCGTGTCGATGCTGATGTTGCCCTTGATCTTGCATGATTGTCCGGAGCCGCCTGAAGCGCTCCATGGGGCTAGAAAATCGCTGACGATCATGCCGCCGGCAGCACCAAACGCAAGCGCGCCGATGACCAAGCCCGGCGCCTTGAACAGCACCGATTTCTTCTGCGGATCGCGAACCCTTACGCCTGCCCCAATCTCCGCTATTCGCGCGAAAGATCCTCAGCTCACTCTTCGTATGCGCGCCAGGCTGCAGGGATTCCCTGACTGGTGGAATTTCATCGGAGGCAAGGATTCGAGCGCTAGCCAAGTCCGGTAGCGAACGCTCGCTGGAGCCGTGGCGACCTTAAGAACCTTCCGAATGTGCGGTCGGTCACGATGGCCTGCTGCCGGTTTCATAGACATCGAGTTAAGGTGTTCCTCCTGAAACCGGAGAGCATGAATGCAAAGACGAATATTCAGCCGCGAGTACAAGCTTGAGGCGGTGAAGCTGGTCAGGGAGCGTGGGGTTGCCGTTGCGCAGGCTGCCCGTGATCTTGATGTCCACGAGAATGTGTTGCGCAAATGGGTTCGGGAATACGGCGACGATCCCAGCCAATCCTTTCCTGGAAAAGGGCAAATGAAGCCGGAGCAGCTTGAGATCGAGCGGCTCCGTCGTGAAGTCGCAAAGCTGAAGGCAGAGCGCGATATCCTAAAAAAGGCCGCAGCCTACTTTGCCAGGGACGCGATATGAAGTTCGCGTTCGTTGCAAAGCACCGCTCGATCTGGCCGGTGGCATGGCTCTGTGAAGCGCTGGGAGTTTCTCGTTCAGGTTTCCACGCCTGGTTCAATCGTTCTCCGAGCGAACATGCACGCCATGACGAGGTCCTGCTGGAAAGGATCAAGCAGAGTTTCCAGTCCAGCGACCGCACCTATGGTGCCCGACGGGTCTGGCACGATGTGCTGGAGGAAGGGTTATCCTGTGGCCTCCATCGTATTGAGCGGCTGATGCGCTTGAATGCGCTCAGGGCAAGACCGAGGCGGCGTGGCTTGCCAAAGGATGCCGGTGACCGTGCCGTCATCATGCCTAACGTGCTGGACCGCCAGTTCGTGGCAGACCGTCCGAACCCGAAATGGGTGGCTGACTTCACCTATATCTGGACCGCGGAAGGCTGGCTGTATGTCGCAGCCGTCATCGACCTGTTCTCACGCCGTGTCGTCGGCTGGTCGATGAATGCCAACATGACAGCCCAACTCGTCACAGATGCGCTGATCATGGCGATATGGCGTCGAGGAAAACCAGATGCTCTGCTGCATCACTCCGACCAGGGCAGCCAATATACCAGCGAGCAGTTCCAGCGCCTCATGGGAGATCACGGCATCACCTGCTCGATGAGCCGCTCTGGAAATGTCTGGGACAACGCTGCAATGGAGAGCTTCTTCTCCTCACTGAAAACGGAGAGAACGGCACGGAAGGTTTATCGCACGAGGAATGACGCCAGAGCCGATGTGTTCGATTACATCGAGCGCTTCTACAACCCGAAGCGTCGCCACTCGACACTGGGCTATCTCAGCCCCAATGACTTTGAAACAAAGGTGGGATTAGCTTAACCTCGTGTCCGATAAACCGGCAGCAGGCCAGTCCCGCGAATCCGAACTTCCGGGCGACCCATGCGCGAACTCGTCTCCCCTACCCGTCGGGAGCCGGAACTCGGCGTCGCGGTCGGCCAGCCCGGAAAGATCGGCGGACAGGTCGAATACCTGCTGGGCGACGAGATGGACGACGTCGCCTTCACGCTGAATTCTCCCGTTGATCGCTATCATCGATGCACCGAGGACGACGCGACGGCGCTGCTCGAAGAGCTTGGGCCAGACGACGACGTTGGCTGGCCCGGTCTCGTCCTCGATCGTCATGAAGATGACGCCCTTGGCGCTGCCAGGTTTCTGCCGGACAAGGACAAGGCCAGCCGTCATCAACCAGCGGCCATCCCGTGCATTCATGGCTTCCGCACAGGTGGCGATCCGGCGCTCCCTCAAGTCCTTCCGAAGGAAGGTGACAGGGTGTTCGCGCAACGTCAGCCCGATATGACCGTAATCCTGGACAACGTTATGCCCTTCCGTCATCTGACGGAGAGTGACCTCGGGTTCCTGCTGCTCGGCGATCGCCCTCGCCTCTCGTTCGGACGCCGCGGCGAAGAGCGGGAGGGGTTCGTCACGCAGTGCCTTGATCGCCCACAAGGCGTCCCGCCGCTGAAGTCCCAGGGACGGCAGGAAGGCGTCGGCCTCGGCGAGTTCGACCAGAGAAGCCGCCGGAACCCCGGACCGTCGCCACATATCGTCAACGCTTTCGAAAGGTTGGTTCATGCGGGCGGCCACGACGCGCGCGGCATCGGCAGCGGCCAAGCCGCGCACCATGCGCATTCCCAGGCGGACAGCGTGATGGTCGGTATCTCCGATACGCTCAAGCGTACAGTCCCACCGAGAATTGTTGATGCAGATCGGTCGAATCTCGACGCCGTGGTTCCGGGCGCAGCCGACGATTTGCGCAGCGGCGTAAAATCCCATCGGCTGCGAGTTCAGCAGCGCCGCGCAAAAGACGTCCGGGCAGTGGCATTTCACATAGTTGGAGGCATAGGCGATCAAGGCGAACGATGCCGCATGGGATTCCGGGAATCCATAGCTGCCGAATCCCTCGAGCTGGCTGAAGGTCTTCTCGGCAAACTCGGCCGTGTAGCCGTTCCTGATCATGCCTGCGACGAGCTTGTCCTTGAAGCGGGAGACGCCGCCGGTGAACTTGAAGGTGGCCATGCTCTTGCGAAGCTGGTCGGCCTCGCCACCGGTAAATCCGGCGCAGACCATCGCGACCTTCATGGCGGACTCCTGGAAGAGAGGGACGCCGAGTGTCTTGCCGAGAACAGCTTCGAGCTCCGGCGTCGGGTAGACGACCGGCTCCTTGCCCTCCCGGCGGCGGAGATAGGGGTGCACCATATCGCCCTGTATCGGACCGGGCCGGACGATCGCCACCTGGATCACGACGTCATAAAAGGTCCGCGGCTTCAGGCGCGGCAACATTGCCATCTGCGCCCTCGACTCGATCTGGAAAGTGCCGAGGGTGTCGGCTTTCCTGATCATCGCGTATGTCGCCTGGTCTTCCTGAGGGATGGTGGCGAGATCAAGATGCTCGTCCTTGTGTTCTCGGATGAGCGCGAATGCCTTCGCCATGCAGGTCAGCATGCCGAGCGCCAGGACGTCGACCTTCATGAATTTGAGCGCCTCGACATCGTCCTTGTCCCACTCGATCACTTGCCGGTCGACCATCGCGGCGGGTTCGATCGGAACGAGATCGTCGAGGCGGTCGTGCGTCAGGACGAAGCCACCTGGATGCTGTCCGAGATGCCGAGGAGCGCCCATGAGCTGCTGTGCAAGCCTAAGCGTCAGCGCGAGGCGGCGGTCTTCCGGGTTCAAGCCCTGATCACGAAGACTGCGATCACTGACCAGCTCTTCCGACCACGCCCACATGCCTGAGGACAGGGCCTTGATGAGGTCCTCAGGCAAGCCGAGCGCCTTGCCGACGTCGCGGATGGCGCCCTTCGCCCTGTAACGGGTCACCGTCGAACAGAGAGCGGCCTTGTCCTTCCCGTAGGTCTTGTAGATCCACTGGATGACCTCCTCGCGCCTCTCATGTTCGAAATCGACGTCGATGTCCGGCGGCTCGTCGCGCTCCTGGGAGACGAAGCGCTCGAACAGGAGATCGTTGGTCGAGGGGTCGATGCTGGTGATGCCGAGGATGTAACAGACAGCGCTGTTGGCGGCCGAGCCCCGCCCCTGGCAAAGGATGCCTTGCGACCGGGCGAAGCGGACGATCGAGAACACGGTCAGGAAGTATGGGGCGTATTTCATCGTCCGGATGAGATCGAGTTCGTGACGGACGATTCTGAGAACCTCCGGCGGCAATCCTTCCGGATAGCGGTTGGGCACGCACTCCCAGACATAGTGCTCGAGGGATTCCTGCGGGGTCTTGTCTGGGAGGATCGCCTCCTCGGGATATTGGTAGGTCAGCTCCTCCAGCGAGAACCTGCAGCGGTCGACGATCTCCGTCGTCCGCGCCAGCGCTTCCGGGTAGCGTGGAAACAGTCTCTCCATTTCTTCCGGAGGCTTGAGGTAGCGGTCGGCATGGCGCTCACGCTCGAATCCGACGTCGTCGATGGTGGTGTTGTTTCGAATGCAGGTGACGACGTCCTGGAGATGCCGCCGGCCCGGCTCGTGGAAGAGGACGTCGTTGGTGACGACGGTGCGAACCCTGAACTTCGTCGCCATATTCGACAGCCCGTGCAGCCGCATCTGATCGTTGGGGCGACGCCGCAGCGAAAGTGCAACGTAGGCGCGATCGCCGAACAGACCGGCGAGTTTGCGAAGCTGGACGGCGCAGGCGTCGTCCGGCAGGTCGGGAACGAGGACGGCTAGCAGTCCTTCGGCATAGAGGGCGACGTCCTCGAGCGACAAGATGCAGTTGCCCTTGCCGCCCCTGCTCTTTCCAAGCGTCAGCAGCCGGGTCAGCCGGGAGTACGCGGCGCGGTCGGTCGGATAGACGAGGATGGACATCCCGTCGGTCAGATCGAGCCTGCATCCCACGACGAGGCGGACGCCCGTGGCGCGGGACGCTTCGAGCGCCCGGACGATTCCTGCCAGCGAATTGCGGTCGACGACGCCGATCGCCTCGATGCCGAGCTCCTTCGCCGTCGCGAACAGTTCGTCGGCCGAGGACGCGCCGCGAAGGAAGCTGAAATGCGTCGTGACCTGGAGCTCGGCGTATCTCATCCGAATATCCCATGCATGAACCACTTATGGGAGCCCGTTTCGGGGTCGATGCCGTCGCCGGAGCGAAAGATCCAATATCGCTCGCCGATCTCGTTTTCGATAACGAAATAGTCGCGCACCGCCTCGAGTTCGCTGTCGCGCTTCCACCATTCGCCGAAGACGCGCTCCGGTCCGTCCGCGTGTTTCACGCGATGACGCTTGCCGCGCCAGGTGATGCTGGCCGGCGGATGATCCGGCAGCAGGGCTATTGCCTCGATCCGATCGGGACGCGCGAACAGCCGCACCGGCCGTCGCCAATGGTGGACCCAATCTTCCGTCACGTCCTCGCCGACCGCGGCGATACGCTGGATGCTACGCTCCGGAACGTCGGACGCGACTGGCGCGACCCGGTAGACGCGCTGGCCTCGATTGCCGAGGACGTCGATCAGAGGCGTGATGTCGGCGTCGACAAGCGAGGAGGCCTTCTGCGTCTCTGCGAGCGATTCCGACATCACGGCGACGAGGGTCAGCTTTTCGATCCCGAAACCCGGCTCGATCGTCTGCGTCCGGTCACGGAACAGTTTCGTCAACCAGGCAACGTCTCGCACGGGCTTGGCGGTTCCCCCTCTGATCGCCTGTCTGGTCCCGTCGACCTTCTCGACGATGAGATCGGTCCGGCGGACACCAAGACCCTTCCGTTGAAGTTCGGCGACGAGCTGAACAATCAGTCGGCCGACATACTTGTCGATCGTTTCCGCTGCACCTATCGGCTCGGCGAACGATCGAACGACCTCGACGAGCTCTGGGCTACGGATTGGATCTATCGGTTCGGAGACGCGACCGAACATCTGGTCGAGACGCCGTCCGACTTCCGGGCCGAAGCGAAGCGCCAAGGGAGCGCGCGGCGTCGCCGACAGATCGCCGATCGTCCGGAAGCCGAGCATGCGCAGATCACCGACGATCTTCTCGGGTAGCCGCAGCAATGAGATCGGAAGGCGTTCGACGGCCCGGATGGTCTCGCCGGTTGATCGCACGGGCACAGGCATGAGCCGCGCCCCAGGTGTCCGCTATGGCGACCCGTGCCGTCAGGCCCTTGGCGCGGAAGCGGTTGGCGATGCTCGTCAACATGCGCTCCTCGCCGCCCTGCAGATGGTCGCCACCTTCCGTGTCCATGACCATGCCGTCCGGCGCGTCGACGGCGACCATCGGCGAATACTGGCTCAGCGCCCACATGGTGATGCGCTCGAGCGCCGCTGCGTCGGCGGCCGGATCGGCGTCGATCATCCGCAGGCTCCGGAAGAGTGCCTGCGCCTTGGCGGCCGGCATGCCGACGTGGATTCCGGCCTTTCTGGCCGCGGCGTCGGCGGCCGAGACCCAGCGCTTGGAGCCGCTCTTCGAAACGACGGCAATCGGCTCAACGGGAATAGTGGGATCGGCCCGCCTGATCCTGTCGGTCGGCAGATCGGGAAAAAATATCGATACGACCCTTGGCATCGCAGGCTCCTACTTCGAACTCAGCGCACTCACCCGCTTTCACCCTCATCAGTTCCAGAAGCCACCTCGCCCGCCCGATGCCTGGAGCCGGCAGTTCCTCGCTTGGAATGACGCTCACCCTCCAGCGCGTGGTCGCGGCCGTCGGCTATCCGAAGTCGCTGGCCTCGGTCTGCCGTCGCCACCGTCGCACCACGAGCGCCATCGTGCCGGTCTTCTCGGCAGCAAGCTGCAGCCGCCGCGACGCCGCCATAGGCAGGCGGACGATCTCGCCCACCACCGCGCCAAGGCCGCCATACGAGAGGCCCTCCTCCATATTGGCAAGGACGTCCTCCTCTTTGTCGGACTCGACGAAGACGACCCGGTTCGGATGCAGGCCCGCTTGCGCCAGGGCCGGGAAGAACAGGTCGGGACGTGTCAGGCACCAGACGATCTTGCCTTTGGTGCGGGCGGCAATCCCGGCCACGAACAGGGCGGCGGCCGCCCCATCGACGGTGCCGGCCCCGCCGCCAGCGCACTCGTGCAGCGCCCCATAGGCCAATCCACCGCCCGGAAGCCGCCCGTCGATCTGGGCCACGCCGAAAGGCAAAACGCCTCGCTTGCGCTGACTGGCGCTTTCCAGGTGCGCAATCTGCTCGCGCAGGCCGTCGAGGACGGCGTTGGTGGCGACGGCTGAGTTCATGATCTCCCTTTGACGGCAACCCGTTTTCAGCTTGAGAAACAGCAATATGTTCTGTATTTGTTCTCATAGAATAAATGAGTCAATGCGCTTGTAACCCGCTGAAGTTGAGCACGAGTGCAAAGCAGAAAAATCGCCTGCGGATTCAATCGGATGACGAGGAAGGAATATTTTCGGATGCGCCGAACGCGGCCTGTGGACGATGGGGTTCCGAGACTGAAGGATCACAAGGTCCCGGTGATCGAACTCATCTGTCGTTTCTGCGATCGCCATTGCGCGCATGAGCGCAGGCTGTTGGTGAAAGCGTTTGGCGCAAGCGTCAGCTTCGCGGAAATCCGCCGACGCATGGCGATGGGCTGCGAACGGATGCAGACGTCCGAGGGTGACAGGTGTGGAGCACATTTCCCATGTTTGGGTAATGGTCTCACTGATGGAAACTAGAAGATGACAGGTGAAGAAAGCAGCAGGCGGCCGCGCAAGATCGTGCATGTCGACATGGACGCCTTCTACGCATCGGTCGAGCAGCGTGACAATCCCGAGCTGCGTGGCGTGCCGGTTGCCGTCGGCAGTCCTGCTGCCCGCGGAGTGGTGGCGGCCGCCAGCTATGAAGCCAGAAAGTTCGGCGTTCATTCCGCCATGCCGTCGGTGACCGCACAGCGGAAATGCCCGGACCTTGTCTTCGTCAAGCCGCGCTTCGATGTCTACAAGGCTGTCTCGCTGCAGATAAGGACGATCTTTGCCGAGTACACGCCGATAATCGAGCCATTGTCACTCGACGAGGCCTATCTCGATGTCACCGAAAATCTCAAAGGCATGGAGATCGCTACCGAGATCGCCGCGGAAATCCGTGCCAAAATCAAAGCGACCACGGGGCTCACCGCCTCGGCCGGCATTTCCTACAACAAGTTCCTCGCCAAGATGGCATCCGACCAGAACAAGCCGGACGGCCAGTTCGTCATCACGCCGAAGAACGGTTCGGCCTTCGTCGAGCGCCTGCCCGTCAAGAAGTTTCATGGCGTGGGGCCGGCGACGGCCGAGAAGATGCATCGGCTCGGGATCGAGACGGGAGCTGACCTGAAGGAGAGAACGCTCGACTTTCTCGTCGAACATTTCGGGAAGTCAGGACCGTATTTTTATGGGATCGCTCGCGGAATCGACGATCGTCTGGTCAGGCCGGACCGCGTGCGGAAATCAGTCGGTGCGGAAGACACGTTTTCGCAGGACATCCATTCCTTTGAGCCCGCGCGCGAAGGGCTTCAGCCGCTGATTGAGAAGGTCTGGGGCTACTGCGAGGCCAATGAAATAGGCGCGAAGACGGTGACGCTCAAGGTCAAATATGCCGACTTCAGTCAGATCACTCGCAGCAAGACAGTTTCCTCAGCGCTGTCAGCGATCGTCGATCTCGAGGAGATAGTCGCTCTGCTTCTCGCGCCTATCTTCCCGCCCCGCAATGGCATACGCCTGCTTGGCGTCTCGCTGTCTTCACTGGACCGGCGAAGGTCTGAAGTGACGCCGCAGTTGCGGTTCTTGCTTTAAACGGTGTGGACACTTGCGCGAACCACGCTTGTTTCGTTCGTCCAGAATCTGTTGACAATCCCAAATATGAGAACATAATAAGAATATCAGCGACTACAAACACCAATCTGAATAATTGCACCAGGAGACGACGATGCTGAAGCATTCGCACGCCGGCGAGGTTATGCGTGAAAAATCTAAACTCAGGGTGTCTCCCTTCTCTGGTTTATATTGGAGCACGGCCATCCCACTGAAGGCGGAAAGCGCACATAGGAACCTATTGACAGCGATCGAGGGCCGCATAGGCACGGAGCTTTTCACCGCGATAGCCTATGATCGCACTTCAGGTGCGCCATGCGCCTGCTTTGATATCGCGGTCGACGCCGCTTCCGGAGACGCCTGCGGAATCTATCGCATCCTGATCGTCGAGGCAGGTGTAGAAGAGACATTCGACATTGCGACGCCGGCGATCTGGTGCCAATGCGAGAAGCCCGAAGACATGGTTGGCAAGGTTTATAAACATCTGACTGATATGGGGTTCTTTGAGGATCTTTACTGGCATGTTGAAAACTCGATCCCACGGCAGGTCCACTGACGCTACATGATGGCAGCTTGAAGGGCTAAATTGGCCTCGCGGTCGAGTTGACGATTAGATCCTCCGGACCGTTTCTATTCCAAGAAGTTCAAGACCCTTTCCGATTGCCCGCGACCAGCTTGCAAACTGGCGAGACGTCAGGGCAGATCCTCTGCCTCGACACTGGCAGTCCATAACGGATCCGATTTAAGCAACTTTAGCGAGTGAAATGGCGAATTTTTAACGCCCCACTGCTATCACCGTCGTCATTGTAATGACGGATCGACACATGCCGCGAAGAATTGATCGCAAATCTCAGGGTCACGCTTGGCGTGGTCGTGAGCCTCATATTCTTTGCAGTCGGATGATCGTCGGTGCGGGTGCAGGGCGCCGTCGTTGCGCCGCCGCATGAACTCCCTCTGCCGACTTGAAGACAGGATATTCCATGATTGGGTCACTTTTGGCCATTGCCGTCGATGCAGCCGCGGCAGTCGTGCGGTCGCCAGGGCGTTCATCCCCTCGGCTGCGGAAATCGCGTATCGAACAAAGTATCGCTTTCACTTGCTGCTTGCTGTTCAGCCTGCCAGCAATGGCGGAGCCGTGGCAGGCGATCCCGGATAGACCAGACACTCAATATCTAGTCGATTCCGCCCATCGTATTGGCGACCATGTTTATCTGGTTCATCGAGCGTCCCCACCGGACGCCTTCTCGAAATACACAGCCGCCGTCGAATTCGACTGTGGGAAACATGCAATGCGCACATCATGGGCCGATCTCAGTTATGGCCGGATGAATACCCGTTTCTATAGCAACTCAGCTCGCGGCTATACCCCGGTACAGTTTTCCGAGGTGGACGCCACCCCGCAAAACGAGAGCTTTTATCGATGGGCCTGCAGGTTGCCTCTTCCAAAAGAGCGGTTGGTGAACGCGAGACTCAGGGACGATGATACCTTGATCCAGGTCGACGTCAGCAGTGTCAAAAGAATAGGCGAAAGCGTGTTCCTTTGGACCCGGTATGATTACCCTGAAATCCATCTCGATCCTCCATATGACGCTCCTTTCGATTCAAAGCGTGAGTTCATCAAAGTGAATTGTGCCGCAAGCAGTTATCGGATCCTACTCGGTTACGATTTTACGCCCGAAGGGGCGATGACGGACGGAATGACCGAACCTAGTGACGAAGATTTGCCGTTCACCGCGAACGACGACTATGTGCTCGCAATAAAGGACGTTGCTTGTGACAGCTCGCTCGATCCGATCAAATTTGCGGGGATCGGTGGGAGCCCCATCAGACCGAAAGCCTCGCTTCCGAGGGACCAGAATTTTGAAGATGTGGCGAATCCCCCCGCAGTGATTGCCGCGGCAGCTAAACTCCAGTCAATCCTGCCGCAAGGGCCGATGGCGGCATCAGCCAAGATTGCAGTAGAGATTCAGAACAGCAAACATCAGGGCGACGGCTCTGTAGTGAAGATCATAAAGCCGAGCCAGAACGGAACTGTTCGCGTTCAGGAGATCTATAGCCCCCAGTTCACCGTGGACCGAGAATGGCTCGGTCCTGTGCAGTTGAAATCAAAGATGAATTCGAGCCTTTCGGGAGATAGGGACGTCACGATTACCCAATCATTGGCGGTTGAGGCCCCGATCTGGGCGCCCGATGCAGGGATTGTGTTCCAGACGGAAATGTTGACAGGGCGCAAATCGACAAAGTCCGACACGTCGTGTCATCTCGGCCAGCCGGTCGAAGCCGAAACAGTCCACGCTTCGCTTAAGGGCAAGGCTTGGCCGCTGAATTGCCACTACGATAATGGGAACAAGGACAATGGGTTCTATATCGAAGAGCTTCGCTATTACCTCGCCACCCACAGTGAATCAGAATACGGGATTTCCGACTACGTTATCAAAGGCACAGAGGTCGAACGCTAAATTTTCTGAGGCGATATAAGCCGCACCGTTCAGGACGCTGATCGGTTGTGCCCGCAGTAGAGGTCTCCGATCGCTTGTTCAAGAAGGCCGACAAATCCAGGAGCTGCTCGGACATCTTTCTGCGAAGGAGGCCACGCACTTTCTTCATGCCGGATGCGAGACGGCGGAGGTTTCAGCGACGCCGCGGTTGCGACTGCCGCCTGCCCCGCGGGAGCGGCCGCAGAACGTGGCCGGCCCAGCCCTGAGAATTGCTTATGACGGTTTTTTTGCACATACCCTCAATCTTCCGGATCAGGGACGGAGCTTCCGGATCAGGGACGGAGCGTGTCCATGGGTTAGTAGGAACTCTATGGTCTCTTGATCCCAGCCCTCCTGTCTAAGCCACTCATGCAGTTCGTCTACCGTCTCAAAAACAGGACTGATGGGAGTGCCATCACTAACGTTTTCATAGACTTGATATGAGGAAAGAGAGGCAGGGTCGGTATAATAGAGCGGCTCAAGGTGGCCGCCCGCCATGACCTCCCCCTCCTCATCGACGGGGTGCCTAAAACCGGGTGGAACTCTCACGATTTGTGTGCCCATTCTGCCTCCTGAACCATGGTCTCTTGATATCGGGTTTTGCCAAATTCCATTTCCTACGGCAGGCACGTTCATGCATTCACGTTCCTCGACCGAACTGCCGTCTCCAACACGAACATAGGCACGGAGACGGGATCAACCCCGGCACCAAGGCCGCGGCGTCGGCGGGCAACGTGTTCCTGTGCACACGAACGGTACCGCAAGACCTTCCCGGATCAAGATGTTTCCGACGTCTTCGCCGTCGACCCGCAGCGTTCCGCAAGAGCGGCCGTGATTGCATTTTTCAGAGCCCTCCGTGCCTGGCATACATGCACATGCGACCTTGGTCAGCCGGGCTACGCCCTTCGAAACCAGCTCCTTGAGCCTCAATGAAGCCCGCTCCCCCAGTTGACGTTCGCTCTCACATTGGGGCGAGAATTTTTCAGGCGTGTTGAATCCAACAAGCCGCGTGCCGGCATCGTCACCAATGACGTGGACGGTGTCACCGTCCGTTACGGTGAACCGCTGCATCTCCGAAGCGGCATTGGTCACAAGAGTTTGGGGAACCTGCCCTCGCCCGTATTCAGCTACCTGCTGTCCAACGGCAATTACGCCAACAAAAAGGAATCCAATGGCCAGTCTTTGAAGACCGCGGTCCAGTCTTCTTCGGCGTGGCCTGAATCGCTGTCTAAACCGGCTTCCCTTCTGGTCCGGTGTCGGATGGCGCAACGCAGGGGATGGCGGCACCGCACTCGTGCCGGTTGCTCGCCCGAGAATTTCAAAGATCTTGCGCCACTGCTTGTCCGACAGCCGGGCCTGTCCCCGCGACCGTTCGAGCTGGGCGTGGATGTCTTTCAGGAACGTCCGCTGCCAGCTCGTCAAGTTCGGACGACGCAGCGCCTGTTCGATATCTTGTCGTGAGATGTCGGGGAGTTCCCCTGGGCGAGCCTGATTTGCATAAATGGTTGTCGATCGTTTCTCAGCAGAAAAGGCTGAAGCCCGAGGACGCGATTCTTGTGGCTCTTCTCACGAAGTGAGACAGATGATGAGAAGCGGCCCTCCTTCACAACCTCAGAGATCGCCAAAATCATCAATGATCTTCTGTCGAAGACCTCGCAGAAACATAAGGACAATGTCAGCCGATACTTCAATCAGAACTTCTACGCCTACTACGAGATAGAAATTGATCCCACGAAAGGTACTCGACGATATCGCCTCTCTAAATACTGGCCACGGCAAGGCGCCGCGAATATTACGAAATCTCGCGGAAAACACTGATGCGGCTTGCTGATCTTTCGATATCAAATGGACTTCCAAACGACTACGCGGTCCACAGCGCCTCGTAGTCCTTGTCCTTGAATTCTTTGACGAGGTAATCGATGAAGAGGCGGGTCTTTGCTGGGAGATGATGCCGCGTCGGATACGCGATATTCATCGTCAGGCGCGGCAAATCCCAATCATCCATGATGCGGACAAGTCGACCGGACTGAAGGTCCTCGTTGATGATATATGTCGGCTGCGCCAAAATTCCGAGGCCGTCCAAGGCGGCCTTTCTTATTATCTGTCCGTCATTGGAGTTCAGGAGGCCAGCCACCGGAATCGTGACAGCCTCACCGTTCTTCCGGAAGGTCAGGTGGTTCCAGTTGTCGGCAAGTGTATAGAGCAGCAGGGCATGGTTTGCGAGCTCGCCTGGATTGGTCGGCACACCGCGCCGTGCCAGATAGTCGGGCGACGCCGCGAGCAACCGCCGTGTCTCCGCGAGCCGACGGATAGTGATCGACGAGTCCGCCTCCACGCGGCGGGTGCGGATCGCGAGGTCGACGCCGTTTTCAATGAGATCGTAGTAGCGGTTCGAGACGACGACCTCGACCCTCACCTTCGGATATCGCTGAGTAAACGAAGGGATCAGAGGACTGAGATGCAGAAGGCAAAATGATAGCGAGGCGCTGATGCGGAGCAGCCCGCTCGGGCTCATCGCTCCCGCGCTGACGCTCGCTTCGGCGTCGAGCATTCCGGTGATGAGCTCCTTGCCCCGCTGGTAGAAGTGCTCCCCTTCGCTTGTCAGGCTGAGTTGCCGGGTCGTGCGCTGCACCAGCCTGGCATTGAGGCGCTCCTCGAGGGATTGCAGGTTTCTGCTTGTGGCCGACACCGACATGTCGAGCGCATCGGCAGCCTTGGTGATGCTGCCGCGCTCCGCTATCTGAATGAACACTTCGATCTCGGTTAGGCGATCCATGACCCGCACAATCTTGCGTTTGGCGCGAAAGCGGTTGTCGATGTTCGGGGTTTGCTTGCGCGTGCGCTGTAGAATAATGTAACCCTCAGGGAACAGAAGGCTTCATATCTCTCCAGTGTGTGGAGCAAAGGTTTACAATGACCCAGGTCGACCAGTTGAACGGAGTCATCGCATTCGTGCATTCCGCTGAAGCTCTCAGCTTCACGGCAGCCGCCGCCAAATTGGGCATCACGAAGTCCGCAGTCGGCAAAAGCGTCACGAAACTGGAAGAGCGACTCGGGATCAAGCTTCTCCATCGAAGCACCAGGAGCTTGAGCCTCACTCCGGACGGCGAGGCCTATTTCGCGAGCCTTCGACATGCGCTTGGCGAGATCGAGGCGGCTGAGACCACCTTGCTGTCGAAAAGCCAAGCCATATCCGGAAGGTTGAGGATCGACTCCCCCGCAGCGTTCGGTCGCCAGATTCTCATGCCCTTACTGCTGGACTTTTCGCGACGCTACTCGGGCTTGACACTGTCGCTCTCGTTCACCGATACGATCGTCGATCCCGTCGAAGAGGGTGTCGATCTCACGGTTCGGTTCGGCGAAACACGCGACTGCACCGGACTGATTTCGAAGAAGCTCACCGAGCAGCCATCCGTTGTCGTCGCCGCGCCATCGTACCTGGAAACACGAGGAACACCTCAGAGCGTGGCGGACCTCCAGCGCCACGACTGCATTTGCGGATTTGGGCGAGACAACTCCGCGAGCTGGCGCATCAAAGACTCCAACGGTGCCCCGATCCGCTACTTGCCACCCGTGTCGCACCAGTTCGGAGACGGAGAGGCTATCGTAGCGGCGACGTTGGCCGGTTTGGGGCTGTGCCAGATGCCTCGTTCGCTCGTGAGAGCTCACCTAGAGACAGGCGCATTGATCTCGGTCCTCGATGAGGTCGCAGATGTCCCAGTGTCTGTCTATGCCGTCTGGCCCGTAACGCGACACCTGCTGCCACGCGTCAGGACGGTCGTGGACTTCCTCGCGGAAAAGGGGCGGCAGGGAGAACTCGACTAAACATTGCCCCCTGTATCGACAACGTTTCTGCGATCCAGCCAGATGGCTGGAAATGGACAAGACGGATGCGGCAAGCCAACTTGAGCGCGGCGATTTTCGCGGCGAGCGGGAAAGTGTTTTCCGCTTTGATCCCTTTTTGCCACCTGCGGCAACGCTATTATCTCGCCCAACGCCGGAGTGGGAGCCGGAGGGAGGTTCGATCAGGTGGTTTAGCTGCCTTTTTCGCGAAAGAACGATCTCCCCCAGGATTAAAGCCCGACGTCGCTGTCCTTCTGCAAAGGACGGCCGAGGAAGGTCACGATCGCGAAGCCAGGCGGCTGTCGCAATCGACAGGAGATCGCTTTGAAGGCAGTGCGCTACTACGGAAGGCATGACGTCCGCGTCGAGGACGCGCCGGAGCCCCAGACACCGCAGCACGGTCAGGTCATCGTCGAGCCGACATTCTGCGGCATCTGCGGCACCGACCTGCATGAATATGAGTCCGGCCCAATCTTCACGCCAAGAACACCGAATGCCTATAGCGGGGCAATCCTGCCCCAAATCCTGGGGCATGAGTTCGCGGGACGTGTGACCTCGGTCGGCCCCGGCGTCGAGACGCTGAAGCCTGGAGACCGCGTGTCGATCCAGCCGCAGATCGGCCCAAGAGTAGACTATTTCGGCAGCCGCAATCTCTCCTTCCTGGGGCCAAGGGCCTCAGTCGTCGGCCTTAATTGGCCATGGGGCGGCATGGCGAAGCGCGCCATCGTCCACGAATACAATGCGATCCGCATGCCCGACGACGTGACCGACCAGCAAGGCGCGCTTGTCGAACCCGCAGCGGTCGCGGTGCATGCCGTTGATCGGTCAGGTTTGAAGCCTGGTGGCACGCTCCTTATCACGGGCGCAGGCCCGATCGGGGCGCTGGTGGTTCTCGCCGCTATTGCCGCAGGTGTCACCCGCATTTTTGTGAGCGAGCCGAACGCCAACCGTCGGGCGCGCATCGCGGCGCTCTCGAGCGATGTCACAATCCTCGATCCTGGTTCCTCGGACTTCCTGCCCACGATCAAGGACGGCACCGAAGAGGGTGTCGGGGTTGACGCCGCCATCGAATGCGCAGGCCATCCCCGCGCGCTGCACGCCTGCCTCCAGGCGGTGCGCGCACAGGGCACCGTCGTCCAGGTGGGCTTGATGGGCGGCCCCGCTGAGATCAGCCCGTTCGACTTGACGATGCGAGACATCACACTGCGGGGCTCGCTGAACTACCCGCTGACCATCTGGCCTAGAATCTTCGAGATGATGAGGACGGGACTCTATCCGGCCGAGAAGATCGTCGACGCCGAAATCGCGATGGAAGACGTCGTGCAAAAGGGCTTCCGCGAACTCCTCGACCCAAACAGCGGAAAGATGAAGATACTGGTGTCGATGGAATGAAACTGGGCCGATCGCAAGCGCCACCGCGGTATCGCGCAATCAAGGGCGAAGTCCTGTCGGCGACGCGCGAAGACTTCGAACGACGCGTCGCACATCTGAGGTCCGCCAAATGAATCGGCCATTCACTCAAACGAGATCACGACCATCACGGCCGCCAGGGCGCGGTCCAATTCCGACGTCTGCTTCGTCGGGATCGGAGCACCTTCCGCGGCATACAACGTCGCCCGGCTGACCCACGCTCCCGACATCACGCTCCTTTATGAATCCGGTACGATCCGGGACGGCTCCCACCGTTCTGCCTCTCTCCATGGGCGACGGCGACCTTTGCGAGGCGTCGGTGACGACAGTCTCGGTCCCTGAGATGTTTCGCTATTGCCTCCAGGGCGGCCGCATCAAATTGGCTTCCTCGGTGCGGCGCAGTTCGATAAGTTCAGTTCGGCAACATCAACACGACCGTCATCGGCGGCTACGAAAAACCGAAGACCCGGCTGCCCGGCGGCGGAGCGCCCGAGATCGCAAGCTCGTACGGCGAAATCTACATCACCATGGCTCAGTCGACCCGCGGCATGGTCGATAAAATCGACTTCGTCGCCTCTTTCGGACACCGCGAAGGTGGCGATCACCGAGAACGCCTCGGCATCGCGACCAAATGATCCACGCTGCCAATTAAAGACCTAGCGATCTGGAGGCCCGACCTGGTGACCAAGGAGTTCACCGTCATGTCGCTTCACCCGGTGCGACCAGCGAAGGTGCAGGAGACTTGCGGCTGGAAGGTCAAGTTCGCGGAGGACCTGGATGTCAAGCCGGCTCCAAGCGAACTGGCGTTGAAGACCCTGCGCGATCTCAAAGCCAGAACCGACGCTGCCCACAAGGGCGAGTCCGGCACCGCTGCAGCGCCGCCACCTACCACAGGACAGCGACGATAAGAGACGGTCACATCTTCCGACCAGCGGAGGGTGTGAAGTAGAAAGGCCGCCAATCGGCGGCCATTTCCAGCTTGAATGAACCAGCGGAGTTCTTCAGTTGCCTTTATCCGCCCCACTAATTTTACTGATGTATAGAGCGATCAGGATGATGCCGCCTGTAGTCGCGTTGATCCAATAGGCGGGTACTTGGGAGAGAACCAAAACATCCTGAATGAGGACAAGCAGCAGCACACCGCCACAGGCACCAGCGATCGTGCCTCGCCCTCCGTTGAGACTGACTCCACCGAGGACCGCGGCCGCAAATGCGTTGAAGATCAGATTTTGCCCGAGCGAAGAAGGAATGGACGCGATCCGGCCCGCCTGCAGCAACCCTGCCAGCGCAGCAAGGATGCCCGCAACGATGAAGACTCCCATCAAGACACGCTCCACCGGGATGCCGGCGACCCGAGCTGCTTGCTGGTTTCCACCGACGGCGTAAAGCATTCTTCCAACCCGGTGCCGCGACAGGAAGACCGTAAGAACGGCGAGCAAGGTCAAGGCAAGCAGGAAGGAGACGGGCACACCCAGAAACGTGGAGTCTCCAGGGAATGTGAGGAGCACAGGCAGGTCGGAGAGTGTCTCGCCGCGAGTCAATCCGAGGCTGATGCCGCGCAGGAGGATCAGCGTCGCCAAGGTTGCGATGAAGGCGTTGAACCGAAGGTAGATCACCAGCAAACCATTGAACGCGCCAATAATGGCACCCACGGCGAAGATCACCAGGAGCGCCAGAAGCGGCGAATTCGCAAAATTGAGGCCCGAGCCACCTGCTTCGAGGAGGCAGTACACGCCCACCATCGGCGCAAGGCCGAAAGTCGACTCGAGTGACAAGTCGAACTTCCCGGCGATCAGAACCAGGGTAAGTCCCATCGTGAGCACGCCAAGTTCGCTGGCCTGCTGCACTACACCGTAAAAGTTGTCGTAGGAGAGGAACGCGTTGTTGAGAAGCGTGCCTACGATCATGACGACAACCAGAACCGGCACTATCGCCCATTCAGGTTGGAACAGGTCGCTGAGGAGCCGGCGGGAACGGAGGTCCGTTCCGGTGACGCCCGTTGTTTGAGTGTGGGTCATTTTTCCTCCCGAGATATGTGAAAGCCTTCCATGGCGGACACGAGCTCTTCCTCGTTCATGCCGCTTTTCTCGACGACTTTCTTGCCGCGAACCCAGACCTGTACTCGGTCGCAGAACGCGAGTTCTTCTGGCTCGTCACTGACGAGAATGACTGCAAGTCCTCGACGTCGTCGTTGCTCAACGATGTCGAGAATGGTTGCCTTTGACGCGATGTCGACGCCTGCGGTCGGGTGCAGGAGAATTAGTACGCTGGGGTTCGTGCTCAATGCGGACCCCAGGAGTACCTTCTGCTGATTGCCGCCACTCAGCTCACCGACATTTTGTCTGACGGAATGACAGACAACGCCGAGCTCGGACCGATTGTCCTCCGCGAACTTCCGACGCGCCTTGCCGTTCAAAAATACGCGGTTGGTGAATGCCTTCAGGCTCGGTAGAGTCATATTGTCTTCGATCGACATTTCGCCGACCAGGCCGGTCTTTATCCGGTCCTCCGGTAGAAGTGCGACCCCATTTTTCACCGCCGTTGGCGGTTTCCAGGGCTTCGGAATTTCTCTTCCGTTCAATTTGATCGCACCCGACCATTTTGAATAATGGCCCGCGAGGGCAAGCGCGATTTGACGGGTGCCTGACCCCGAGTGTCCGGCGAAACCCACGACCTCGCCCGCCCGCAGCGTGAGACCGAGAGGGTCCTCGCATGCATCAAGCCGCAGGTTCGCTTCGAGTACCACCGGCGTGCTCGTGGGCAATGCTGGGCGGCACACTTTCTCACTGGAGGTGAGTGCTTTGCCCGCCCCCTCGTCGCCCACCATCGCTGAAACGATTTCGGCTGTCGTGAGTTTGCTCGCGTTGCCATGCAATACGTCGCGCCCGTTTCGCAGCACGGTGACCGCGTCGCAAACCTTCGGGACCTCGTCGAGGTGGTGTGAGATGAAAAGGAATGTGATCCCCTTGGCGCGCAGTTCGTTCACCCGCTCGATCAGATGGTCGATCTCGCTGGAAATCAGCTGCGCGGTCGGCTCGTCCAGGATCACGAACCTTGAGCCCTGGCTAAGGGCGCGGGCGATTTCCACCATCTGGGCCTCCCCCACCCCCAATTCGCGGACCGGAGTGGTAGGCAGGATCGGAATATCCCAGCTTTCGAGCGCCGCCGCCGCTTGGCGGTTGAGGCCGCGCCACGAGATCATCTGTTTGCCCTGATACCGTCCGAGATAGAGATTCTCGGCCACGGTCAAATCCGGCACGAGAGTTCGGTGCTGGTAGACGCACGCCACCGCCTCGCGCCAAGCGTTTCGATCGTTCAACGCGGGGGGAGCGGCACCATTCAGGAGAAAAGACCCTGAATCGATCGCTCGCAACCCGGTCAGGATTGATACCAGGGTAGATTTGCCAGCACCGTTTCGACCGATCAGGGCGTGAGATTCCCCCTTTTTTATCGATATGGAAAGCCCGTTCAGAGCAACGGTCCCTCCGAAACGCTTTACGGCGCTGTCGATTGCGACAAGTTGTTCCGACGGGCTTTCCAGCATATTCAGCACTCCAGGACAAATGTTGTGATTATTTGGCGTTGCCCCAGAGGCCCTTGTCATCGACATTCTGCTTCGTCACGACGGGAGACTGCAGATTGTCCACGAAGTACTTACCGTCCTTGACCACGGTGCTGTTGTGATCGGTCGGGCCTTCGTTCATTTCCTTGCCGTCCAGAGCGTCCTGGAGATACATGACGCCGTACTTGGCATAATCGGTGACCGGCTGCGAAACCGTCGCATCCAGATAGCCGTCGCGGATGGCTTTGAGAGCGCTCGCACCGCCGTCGATTGCGACGACTGCGATGTGACCAACCTCGCCGACCTTTGCGAGGCGGCCACGAGACTTCAACGCGGCGGCAACCGGATCATAGTAGAGTGTGTCCGTCGCCAGATAGATGCCAGCGATTTCCGAATTGCCGCTCATCACCGTCGAGGCGACATTGGCGGCCTGCGGGCCATCCCAGTTGGCCGTCTGCTCAATCACCGTTGCGGTCGAGATTTTCTTGAAGGCCTCGTCGAAACCATTCTTACGGTCTCGGCCGTTGGTCGTTGTCAGTCCGCCAGTGATGTTGAGAACCGTCGCGTTCTTGTCGACCATCGCCGTCGCAAGTGCTTCCGCGGCACGCGCGCCCATGGCAAGATTGTCGGCGCGCACCACTGCGTAGACGTCACCGGCCGCAGGCTTGTCGTCGACGATGACGACGGGAACATTCTTGCTTTTCGCGTAGTCCAGAGCCGGCTTGATAGCGGCACGATCTACCACCCCGGCCAGGATGACGTTGGAACCTGCGTTAATCAGATTACGGAAGTCAGTGACCTGCTGGCTTGCGTCGCGGTTGGCGTTGGTCGTCTGAACCACATCCCCGCCGGACGACTTGGCCTGTTCTGTCGCCGCGTTCACCAATACCGTGAAAAACGGGGTATTGAGCGTCGGCATCGAGAGACCAAGCTTCATCGTTTCGGCGTAGCTGGCGCTTCCGATCATAACGGCAGAAATGGAAATGCTGGTGGCGAAAGCTAGTCTAAGGGTATTGAACATATTTTCCTCCTCTTCCCTCGGCCACGGTTATGCTAGTGTCGCGAAGTGGGATAAAGACGCGCTTGGGGGAAACAGTTTTGCGTTCCGTGGGAAAAAGGCGTCTGCCGTACGGTCGTTCTGGTGCGCGACGCGAAACGGCTAAGTCGGCAGCCGCAAACCAAGTGCATTCGAAGCCGATCGCGCTTAAATGCTCAGGTCTCAGCTCGTATTTCATGCTTACAGATCAAGGATCCGAGATGTAATCGCGGCCCACTTCGGCAAATTCATCGAGCATGTTTCTTGGTGAACCACGCCTACGGGTAGAAGCGCGGGCAAGAAAAGGAAACTCGCCGCGAATGCAAGAGCCCGCATCGGCTCGTTCCCAAGGGGCGAGGTCGAATGCACGGCGTTCGGCGGGATGTAGATCAAGTCCCCAGGTCCGACTTCGCACTTTTCGTGCCCGATCCGCATGTGCGCCTTGCCCTTGAGCATCTAGTAATACTCATGGGTGTTGTGCCGATGCGGCCCCAGACGGGGCCACGGCGATCTCGCACTCGGAGACATATTCGAGATAAAACCCCTCGGTCACCGCCGGCACCGACTCCTTGGGGACCATGAAATGGTATTGCAACTGCCACCGTGCTCGATCGTGGGTTCGGTCTGGCTGTTCATCACGTCCATTTCGGTATCATCGGGTTCGCGGAACTACTGCGCGAGATAACCGCCGTCGACGACCAGTTCGCTTCCTGTGACGAACGAGGAATCGTCGCCCGCCAGGAACAGGCAGCATTGGGCCACTTCTTCCGGCGTTCCCATTCGACCCATCGGCGTGTTGCTGATGATGCCGTTGTTCATCTTCTCGGACTGGGCCGTGACCAGCGGAGTGCGGATGAGCCCGGGATGGACGGAATTCACGCGAACGTTGTCTGGCGCATAGGACACCGCGGCGTTCTTGGTCATGTTGCGGACGCCGCCCTTCGCGGCGTTGTAGGCCGCAGCACCGGGAACACCCACATTCCCCCAGATCGAGGAGAAATTGACGATCGACCCCGAGCGGGCCTTGCGCATCGCGGGCAGCACTGCCTGCATGCCCAGGAACGATCCGGTCAGGTTGACGCCGATCACCTTGTTCCAATCGGCAAGGCTAGTGTCGAGTATCTGCCCATAGTTGAAGACAATCCCCGCGTTGTTCACGAGAACATCGATCCGGCCATGAGCCTGGAGTGTGAAGTCGACGACGGCCTTCCAATTGGCTTCGTCGGAGACATCCAGGTCTTGGTTCACGATGCCTGCGAGAGCCGCTGGCTGCTTCTTCACGTCTCCAGCGATGACCTGCGCGCCTTCCGCCGCGAACAGCTCGGCGACGGCGCGCCCGATGCCTTGAGCCGCGCCGGTGACGATCGCCACCTTGCCTTGAAGCCTACCCATATTTTTCCTCCTCTGTGATGTGTCGTTTGAGCGCCCGACTGCTATGTCTGGTCGGCGGGGGAAACGTCGGCCATCCTGATCAGAATTTTCAGGTGGTCGTTTCCCTTCTTGGTGAGTTCTTCGCATCCTTCGGTTACCGCGGCGTCGAGCGTCACGCGGCCCGTCACGATCTTTTCGACCGGGAATTTCCCGCTGGCGATCAAGCGCGCCAGTGGCTCTCCAATTCGAAGGTCTTTGGCTTTATGGAATCTTAGCGCTCGCAAACGGTGTTCCTCCAGATGCACAGGCGACATTCCGCGGCCGCCGACGTCGGCGGCCGATCGAGCAGACGATGCCGAAACCCCTCCAGGCCGGACAGTAGCAATCACGCGAACGATCGGAAGTGGGTGGCGCGGAAAACACTTTACCGGAATCTGCAAAAATCGCGGGCGACTTCCGTGGAGAGGCGGCCGGCGGCAGGGACATCCTGCCCCCGACTAGAGTGGTTCATGCTTTGTCGAGTTCGTCGAGAAGGGCTTCGAAACCCGGCATCAGGCGCGACATGATCTCGTCGCCTTCGAGCTTGTCGAGCGCGTCGGAGAAGATTTCGGGACCGACGCTTTCGATATGCCCGGCGTCCTTGAGGATTTTGAGGATTTCAAGGTTGGGGATTTCTCCCTGACCGATCGGCACCCGGTAGGAGAGGCAGTCCCGCTTCATCGAGCGCCCCGGCGGGCAGACAAGGGGACCATCGGCGATCTGTACGGTGTCAAACGTTCCGACCGGGATTTCCTTGAGAAGCGCATCGTTGCGGCCGCCGCGGACATAGTGCCAGGTGTCGAAGATGATTCCGCTGTTTTTCCGGCCGGCGTCCCTGACGATCGTCCAGACTTCGTCCACGGTCTTCAGGCCCCAGAGCGGCATTGCCTCGATAAGGCACTTGAGTCCGTTTTCGGCGGCGCGGTCGCACATCGCCGCGTAGTGGCCAGTCAGCTCTTCGAGAGTGTAACGACCCTCCGGAAAGCTGCCGATCAGGTGGATGCGGTCGACCTGCAAGGCCTCGGCGATCCGGAAGAAGTCGTCCGGCGTCGTGTTGAGGTAGGGCTTGATGTCGGGGTCTTCGCCAGGGGTCAGGCCGTCGGGGACCCAGCTCGTGAGTGGGTCAAGGTAGCTCAGCCGGACGCCGTTGTCGGCGGCGATCGAGCGGATGTCCTTGTCAGACAGCCCGCCCGCGCGCGTGTTCTTGTAATCCATCGGAGAAGTGCTAAGCCAACCGAAGCCATTGCTGGCCGCAAGTTCCACGCGCTGCCGATAGGGGACGCTGCGGACCTGGGACAGCCACAGCATCCGATTTTCGGTGGGGTATTTCATCTTGTCTTCCTTCTTTACTTAAACTGGGCCGCGGTGGTTTCGAAGGAACGCTTGGCCTGTTCGGCCAGCGGAAGCTTCCGGTAGGTCTCGCTGATGATCTCGACGCCCCACGGGCCTTCGTAACCGGCGTTCTCGACGGCTTGGATGAACTCCTTGGGTTTCAGCACGCCTTCGCCGGGCAGGCGGCGATGGTAGATGGTGTCTTCCCAAAGGAGGCCCTTCACCTCGGCGTCGGCGTCATCCAGCTCGATCGAACCGATGAACCTGGACGGGATCTTCTCGATGTCCTTGTAGGGGATGCCGCCGCGGGCCATGTGCCAGATGTCGATGAGCAAGCCGCCATTGGGCTGATCCGCCCCTTCCACGATCGCGCGCGCCACTTCCAGCGTCCTGACGTTGGAGAAGGGCATGATCTCCATGACCACCCTGACACCGTACTCAGCCGCATCGCGGCACACTCCGGCGAATGCCTCGCGCATGCGGTCGACGTCGGGCGTCATTTCCGCTTCGGTCGGCGCGTAGAGATCGCTTCCGAGGCCGGGAGCAATCTTGAGATTTCGGACTCCGAGACGCTGCGCAACGTCAAGCATCTCCGTCCGCATGACGTCCGACTTCGCCCGGCGCTCGCCGTCGAGATACCAGCCGGAGAGGAACTCGTACTCGAGGTATTTGATGTCGTTGTCGTCGACGATCCGCTTCATTTCCTTGAGACCGATCTGGGCGGCCGTAGCCTGAACGTCTGCGTGGATCAGGCCCATGCCCTTGTAGCCAACCTTGGCGGCCGCCTCGACGCGATCCTTGAAGGGGATCGGACTGATTTCGGTCGGACCGAACGGATAGACGTCGCCTCCGAGTGTGAAGAACGCCGCCAGCAACTCGATGCCGTTTTTCCCAGTCATTGCCATACTCCCGGCGGCCACGCGCCGCATCCGTTTGAATTGCCTTTTATATACTGAAGCCCCGGAGCGATAAATTACGCCGCGGAGATCAACATTGTAGCCCAAAGATATACAATGAGGTGGGATCAGATCGATCGGATACTGCCGCCGTCCACGCCCCAAACAGCCGACGTGACGAAGCTGGCGAGGTCGGACGCGAGGAAGACCACCACGTTGGCGACCTCCTCCGGCGTCCCAAGGCGTTCGAGGGGAAGCTGCCGCAGCTTCATTTCGTGCTCGACAGCCGCCTGCGGCTCCATCTTGTGGAACGCGCCCATCGTCTCGGCGAAGCCGCCCGGCTTGGTCCAGAACGGGGTCCAGATGGGTCCCGGAGCGACCGCGTTGACCCGCACGGCCTTGCCCTCGGCGCGCGCGAGGCCCTTGGTCAGGGCGAGAACGGCGGCCTTCGACGCCGAGTAGTCGATCGGCACGGGTTCGGGCTGACGGGCGAGATCGGAACCGTTGTTGACGATTACGCCCTTCCGCTCGCGGAGGATCGGAAGCAGCTTCCGCGTAGCCCGGACATAGCTCATGAAATTAAGGGAGAAGGTTTTCTCCCATTCCTCGTCGGTCAGCTGGTCGAAGGTGCGGATCGCGCCCGAGCCAACATTGTTCACGAGCACGTCTACCGCGCCGCCCGTCGCCTTGAGCAACTCGTCCAGGCCCGCGGATACGCCAACGCCGGTGGACAGGTCCGCCTTTGCGGTGTGGGCCGTTCCGCCCGCGGCGGCGACTTCGGCCTTGACCTCGGCCATGGCTTTCTCGTCGATGTCCACGAGGCCCAACGTAGCGCCTTCGCGCGCGAACGCCACGGCGGTCGCGCGGCCGATGCCGTTGGCGGCACCCGTGATGAACACGATCTTACCCTTCAGTCCAGTTTCCATTTCTCTAGTCCCTTGGATTGTTTGAATATCGGGGGCGCGTCAGATCGAAGCGCCTTCCTCCCCGGTTCGGAAAACAAAGCTCGCGGTCAGCCCGCCGTCGGCGACGAGGTCCGCGCCTAGAACCGCCGTCGAACCGCTCGACAACAGGAACATCGCCGCCTGCGCGACTTCGCGGGCCTCTAGGATGCGGCCGCCCGGCTGGCGCGCCGACCGGGTTGCCAAGAACTTGTCGCTGTCGGTGGCGGATTCGAGGTGGCGTTTGAAGAGGCCGGCCAACATAGGCCCGGGGCTGAGGACGTTGACGCGGACGCCGCTGCGCGAGTGGTCGAGCGCGACCGTCCGGGCTAACTGTCGCACCGCCGCTTTCGTGGCGTTGTAGATACCGAGTTGCTGTTCCGCCAACGTGGCGTTCACGCTCGCCACCGCCACGATTGTCCCGTCATGGGCATCGATCATCAGGGCAGCAGAAATTTGATCGCCAGCGCAGTGCCCACGATGTTGACGTTGAGCGCCCGGGACATGATCGCAGGTGTGGCCTCCAGGATTGTACCGACGTCGAGGATGGCTGCAGACGTCACTAGGCCGATGCGTTTCGCGCCCGAATACCTCAGGCGGGCGACGACCTTCTCCCACGTCGCCTCTCCGGCGACATCCCCCCGACGTGATGGTACCCCGCGAGCGCGGCGAGGTTTGTCCTGGGCGGCTGCAAGATCGACGCCGACCGTGGCCACTCCCGCCTCAACGAGAAGGCTGCAAAGTTCATGGCCAAGGCCGGGCGACGCTCCGGTCACTACGACCGTGTCGGGAAGTTCGAAGGTGAGTTGCGGCATCGTCATTTCTCTTTCGCGGGGTCTTTTTTCGCGGCGAGGACGAAATCCCAGTCGACCGCCCAGAAGGGGCTTTCGAATCCGAGTTCGTACGCCCGTGCCGGATCGGTCACCTTTTGGAAGTCCGCTATGAGGGAGTCCTTGACGCCAAAAACCGAGTCTTCCGCGAGGAACTGGCAGTCCGGCGTGAAGATGTGGGTGATGACAGGGTCATAGCCCGGCGCGCTCACGATGAAGTGGATATGCGCGGCTCTGTTGGGATGTCTGCCCAGGTGACCCAGCAGTTTGCCCACCGGACCATCGTCGGGGATTGGGTAGTAGCGGGGTTTGACCGCCCGGTACCAGTAAGAGCCGTCGTTTTCCGTGGTGAACACGCCGCGGAGGTTCCAATCTGGCTGCACGTCCTTTTGCTGCACGTCATAGAAGCCGTCGTCATTGGTTTGCCAGACGTCGACGAGAGCGCCGGCGATCGGCTTGCCATCGGTGTCGACGACATGTCCGCGCACGACCATCGGCTCGCCCTTGCCGTCCAGGCAAATATTGATCCCGTTGGCGTAGCGCGGAGCCGCTGGAACATAGAACGGCCCGAGGATCGTGTTTTCTGTCGCACCGTTGGGGCGGCGATGGTTGATGGAGTCGACCAGCATCGAGACGCCGAGGGTGTCGGAAAGTAATATGAACTCCTGACGCCAATCCGAGCACATCTGCCCGACCTCGGTGAGGAATTTGATCCCCTGGAGCCATTCCTCGTGCGTGGGCTCGATCTCCTTGATCGCCGCGTGGAGGTGCTTCACCAGAACGGACATGACCTCGCGCAGGCGTGGATCGACGTCCGGCCCCATTCTCGCGTTGACGACGTCGACCGAGGTCTCTTCCTCGAAATAGGGATACTTGGGCTTCGACCTTTCGGTTTGGCTCATCTCAGACAATTTTCTATCCTCCTCGGCCCGAATTGCTCGCCATCAAATGGCCGGAGCCTCGCCCGCATAGGCGCGGGCGATGAGCGCGCGGATGCCGTCGCGCTCCAATGGTTGGGGGTTCCAGTACGGGTTGGCCAGTGCGCGCTCGGTCGCCACCTCGACACCGTGTTCCGGCATGCCGATCTCTCTCAGAGACCTCGGCGCGCCGATCCGTCCCGCGAGTTCGAAAAGCGCCGCAGCGGGGTCCTGGTGGCCAAGCACGTCCCGGAGTTTTTCGATCACCTCGGGGATGGCGGGCGCGTTGTAGGCGAGCGCGTGCGGCAGGACGACGGTGTGGGTCTCCGCATGTGGCAAATCGAACGAGCCGCCCAGCGTGTGGCAGAGCTTATGATGGAGAGCCATGCCGACGGAACCCAAACAGATGCCGCAGAGCCACGCGCCATAGAGCGCGTCGGCCCGCGCGTCGCGATCGGCTGGATCGTCGTGGATAAGCGGCAGCGACCGTGCCAAGGCCCGGATCGCCTCCAGCGCCATCAGCGACACGACCGGATTCCGCTCCTTCGCGTAGAGAGCCTCGACCGCATGGGCGATGGCGTTCATGCCGCTGGTGCCCGACATGCCGACGGGAAGGGTGAGGGTGAGGTCCACATCGTAGATGACAACCTCCGGAAGAATCTTCGGGCTGCTCTGCGTGACCTTCTGCCCGTCCTTGGTCTCGCCAAGGATCGGGGTCATTTCCGATCCGGCATAAGTGGTCGGGGCGACGATCTGAGGCAGATCGGTCCGCAGCGCGATCGCCTTGGCCAACCCTGTGGTCGATCCGCCACCGACTGCGATCAGGCCGTCGACGTTCTTGTCGGCCACGACCCTCATCGCGTCATCGGTCACGTCCACGGGTGTGTGCATAGTCGCTTGAGAATAGACACCGACCGAACGCGCGCCCAGAAGCGCGGAAAGATTCTCCGCATCCTCGGCCTGCGGCGGCGTCGCCAGTACCAAGACCCGCTTCAGCCCGAGACGATCGACTTCCGCGGGAAGCTGGGCCAACGTTCCTGACCCGAAAATCACTCTGGCCGACTGGCCGTTATAGACGAAAGACTGCATGTTGGTTCCTCGAATTCCGGCCTCGATCGGACCGGACCTCCTGCGTTCCTAGCGATTGTCGACGCGCTTCAAGAATGGGTTGATGTCCACTTGCCGCCAGACATTGGCGTGGGCGAACGGGTCGTCGTTGTTGAACGCGATTATGTCGTCGATCTTGTCGGCCTCGAAGACGAAGAGCGAGCCGATCATGGTTTCGCCATCATCGGCGACAAGCGGTCCCGAGATTATGGTCTTCACCGCGCCCGCGGAGAGATATGCCTTGTGGGCGTCGTAGTTCGCCAGGCGGCGTGGCAGGCCATCCGCATGGTCAAGGCAATGAACCGCAAAGAGCATGGACTTTTCCTTTCATCGTCATCGCTCTCCCTCAGGGGTCAGCTCGGATGGAGCGGTAGCAGCTCGCACGCCGCGACCGAGCCTGCGTCGATCACTTCCCGTTGGCCGTGTAGCAATCCTTCACGTTGTCCTTCGTAATGATCTCATGCGGCAGGAAGCGGGTTCTTCTCAACGTCTTGCCGTCGACGACGTCAGCGACGGCCTGGGCGGCGTAGACGCCATCGTCGATCGGCGACTGGAGCACGATGGACGATCGAGATCAGCCGAGGGTCGGTTCGGCGGCCGCCCTTGAGTGAGACGCCGTCGACTGCGATTTATCCCTCCGTCGGGGCGACAAGACCACCGAGAATCTTGACCAAGGTCGATTTGCCGGCTCCGTTTTCCCCGCACAGCCCGTGGATTTCGCCCGGCATCAGGTCGAAGTCGACACCCTTCAGAGTGACGACGCCGCCATAGGTCTTGCGGAGGCCTCGGACGTTCAGGACCGGCGAAGACATGAGGTCTTGGGACTGCGTGATCGTCATGGTCATAGGTTCCTCCGCCTTCACGCCTCAGTCGGCGTTGCATGCGCGCTGGCGCTCTTGAACGGGGAATAGTCGACTTGGTGTCGGGCGATCCGGACGTCCTTCAGGGAATCCCTGACCCGCAGGTGCGCGGGATGAGTTGCGTAGCCCTCAAGGGACGCTTCGTCCGTGAACTCGGAATAGAGCACGACATCGCAGGCGTAATCGACGCGAGAGAAGTCGATGCCGACCTCAAGTAACAACAGTCCGGGGATTTCCCCGCGGAGGCTCTCGAACTTTGCCTTGAGGTCGAAGGCGGCGGCCTGTTTTTCCTCGGCGCTTTCCCCACGGACGTCCCACATGACGATATGCTTGATCATCGATCTACTTCTTGATTTTTGAGTTTTGGACTGCCGGAGGACCGGCTCGGTTGAGGTCTTGGGAAATCATGTTTCCCGACTGCAGGGGCTCGACGCCTTGTTAGGCAGGCAGAACAAGGCCGACCCGGCAAAACAAATTGAAGCTCATGAAATCCTCCCAACGGCATTCCTCCGCCGTGGGTCAAAACTTAACTTCTTGAACTTCGGGAAAAAGGCCTCACAAAGGGAAACACTTTCGCGCTCTGCGCAAGAAACAGCCCGGCTGTAGGTGCTACGCTATGCAGCGCCGTTAAACCGACGCCGCTTCCGTTCCGAGAGTGCAGGTGGGACGATCGGGCTATTTCTACGTCTACGGAAATCAGGGCTGGAACCAGCGAAAGCCTGGCCCCACCCACGACCTGCACACTGGCGGCCAACTGTTCAAATTCGCGGCAACCCACGTTGCCGACGACCCGCATTACGTCTTCAACAACAGTTGGATGCTGCGCGCTCCGGTGGCCAAGAAGAAACGCTTCTCGAGTTTCGTGCACGTCAACAACGCGATCGACATCTACGAGAGCGACACCAAGGCGACGGCCCCATTTGCCAAGAACTTCCGGGACACGGCCCCGATCTGGATTTTCATCCAAGCGACCCTCGATTTCGAACCCGAACACTGGCCAGGCCAGACGGATCGGGTCTCATGGCATCGAAGAAAGCGGTCGGGATTATCTTCAGGGATGTCTGGCGGCGATTTCGTCCACCTCACAAAGAGGGCCCGCCTCGAAAATTCCGTCAACGAGGAATCCAACTTGCACTCGTTGTCAGCATCGTCGATCGGGTCTAGTTGCGAATGTAGCTTTTGGCTCCGCTGTCCGTCAGACAGTAGTGACCTCCTCTCGGCCCCGTGCAGTGGTTCCAGCCCCGACATGAGCAATCACCCGAAAGCGTGGGCTCCATTTCTTCAGCCTGCGATCCGAGAATACCAACCGTACCCATCGTGGCCTCGCACGACTTCTTGCTGCCGCTCACCGATCCGTCACGACAAATAAATGTGGAACCTTGGCAGTGATCGATACCGCCTTTTCGGCCGCTGCAGGGCGTGTTAGCCGACACGGGCTCGGCGACCAATGCCACAGCCGAAAGGAGTGCAACTGCACCAATAGCCCAATACTTCAATTCGTTCGGCTCCCCGCCACGGAAAGCAAGTTGTTGCGGGTTGGTTTCCGAACCTTAAACATGAAGCACATGCCGTTGCGGTAATAATTGAAGCCTTCACACGCCGCCGTTGCTATGCACTGGTCTTGGCATGCGTCCAACGTCGAGCCATTGAATTTCGCGAATGGTTTGCCCGTGATCTCCACGTTTCTGCTAGTGCGGAATTGCAGCGAGGGGCCGAAATCATGCCCGATGCGACGAATGTCTCCATCGCTGCCTTTGTAGCCAGATACGGCACCTGAGAACTGCATGGCTTCCGAGGCCATTCCCTTGAGAAAGCAGACGTTGTGCGCTTCGTTGAAGGTGAAAGCCCGGCAACGATCATTGCCATCGCACTCGAGCTTGCAGTCTTCGGCCGTGAAGACCTTGAGCGGCATGCCAGGCAAATCATAGCCAGGGAGGTCGGTATATTCGTAGAGTCGCCAAGCCGGCCCCTGCGGTTGGGGCGGAGGCGTGATGGTGACCGTCGTCGGTGCATAGCTGGCGCTAGCGTCTCCACCGAACGGAACCGGCCCGGCCTGCGGAGGTGAATCATCAGTGAGCAGGTCGATCTCCAAGCCAATCCGCTTGGCATCGTCTGCCGTCAGCCACTGCATAGCCCCTGGTGCAGCGTTGGTCACATATACGATGACGTTGGCGTTCAGGTTAAGCTGCTGAAGATACGACCCGACAAGGGCGTTGCCCGCGCTACTGACGTCTTTCTGTCCCGCGTCGTCTTTGAAAACCGCATGGAAGCCGACCTTTGACGTCGGCGTTATGAAGCGAATTTTGCCAGCGAGCCATGCAAGTCCACAGGACGAAGCGCACACCGCATTGCGATCGACCCCTGTCGCGAACCCTTTGATGGAAATTGTACGTCCAATCTCCATCCCAACGCCTGCCAAGCCGCCCGGGCTGTCGAAGAACACGACGGCTTTGTCAGTCGTTATGGCAAGGTTCTTGAAATGTGCGTCATCTCCTTCGGTGAACTCACCTACTACCGAAATCAGAGAGATATCGTCTTTAAGTTTTTCGATCTGAATGTTCGCGGCCCAAGCGTGGGATAGCCACGAAAACAGAAGGAAACACGCGAGCCACAGACCACGCACTTGAGCAAACCCCTACCACCCTCTAACGAGTAAGCGGTCTCTTGTGAGAAAAGTCAAAGTAGAAATCGTGACGCGGTTAATTACAAATGCAAACTGATCCGGCCGGACTAAAGAGCGCTATCCTGCAGCGATCCCCAGGCAGGAATCATACTCGATCACTGTATGCTTTATGGGAGGTGCGGCGTGAAATAATAGGCGCAGCCGCCGAGGACGGAAGCCACCAGAATAGCAGTAAGCGGAACTAAACGACGCAAATCGAAGATCCGATCTGCAACGTTCCGAGCAATCATCGCATTCTAGCATCTTTTGCGCCCTTCGCCTGGAGAAGAAGGATCTGGCCCCCTAGACGAAGTGCCTAAATTCATGGGTTGCCCCTGCACCATGGCCGAGGCGTTGGCGGGCAACTCGTTCTGCCACAGACGAATGGTACTGCAAGGCCCTCGCTGACAAGAATGCTGCCGACATCCTTCCCGTCAACCAGCAGGGTGCCGCAATAGCGCCCATGGTTGCACTTCTTCGTACCCTCAGTACCTGGCGCACACGCGCACGCGACCTTCGTCAGCCGGGCACTGCCGCGGGCGACCAGTTCCCGAAGTCGTGCCGACGCCCGCTCGCCCTGCCGGCGTTCGTACTCGCACTGGGGCGAGAACTTTTCTGGCGTATTGAAGCCGATTAGCCTGGTCCCTGCCGCCTCGCCAACAACGTGAACGGTGTCTCCGTCGGTAACCGTAAAGTCCTGCGTCTGCGATGCTTGCATTGTCACTGGGGCCGACTGAAATTGTCCTCGCCCGAAATCGAACGCTTGCTGTCCAACGGCCACTGCGGCAACGACTAGAAATCCGATGGCTACGTTTCGAAGACGCCATTTCAACCGTCTGGCCGCGCGGCCAAAATGAGGCCTGAACGATTTCGTGGCCACGGGACGATACCGATACCTGCTGCCAACCGCCGGCGGCAGGGCAATCACATTATTCGGCCGGCCGAGAATTTCGAAAATCTTCCGCCATTGTTTATCGGAAAGACGAGCTTGCCCGCCGGATCGTTCGAGACGAGCGTGAATATCGGCCAGAAAGGCGCGCTGCCAAGCGGTCAAGTTCTGGCGAAGCAGTGCTGCTTCGATGTCGTTTCGGAGGTTCCCAGCGGGGTCCATTATCGCCGCCTCTTTTGAGCGAAGACAGCGTAAACAGGCAGGTCGGAAAAATTGGTAAATCGACGTCGTCCGAAGCTTCGAAATCGCAGCTTTCGGGCCCCAAGCTCATTGACGGCCTCTAGACCACACTTTGGAGAACACGTTCGCGCCGCTCCAAGTGACCACGTTTTCTTCAGACCTCGCCAGATTGTGAACTATTAGTAACTTGAAACACAACAGGCAAAGCGCTTTATCCGAGCGATGAATCCGAAGCATTTCATCTCGGCAATGGGCATAGCGGGTTTGGCGGCATGCTCGCATATCGAGCCGCTTGAGACGCCCATCGCCCAGTCAGCAATTCAGCACCAGACGCCTTTGACCGATCAGGCGGTAATCGCAGATACTGTCGGTCGCGGTGCTGTCGGTGCAACTGCGCTTGCTTGGGCCAACCCATCGACCGGAAGCGCGGGCATTATCGAACAGATCGATGCCAGTAACGATGGGCCGGACGGATGTCGCGGTTTTGTAACCAGTCGGCAATCGCTTGACGGCATGACGCGCTTCAACGGCGTGGTCTGCCCGTCTGGTGATAGTTGGAAACTGGGCGGGCAATAGGATAGGAGTGGCGCTCGACGTCCGATCTCGCGTCATGGGCATCTTCGCCGTGCTCTCTTTGGATAACGATCAATCGCAAGGGCCCCATGTCCATCGCAAATGCCGGCCCCATCCCCCGAGAAGCTGCTAGTCTGGATCGCACCGGAACCCGATCACCGCGACGGCTTCAAGGTCACAACGGTCCCGCTGTCGACGATGATCCAGAGAGTCCGGACCATATCTGCCGCTTCGCGAAGGGTTGCCGAGATATTCGCTTGGGAAAATGTGACGACGCCTTTTGCGACGATATCCAGGCGGACGATTGCATCGTGTTCAGTACCACCTCCAGGGATGCCAGCTTGCTCGCGCAGATCGCGCACCGTGATCATCGCACGAAGCAACAAGCTCTCGATTTCGCTCGCGGTCAGGCGGTCGACCTCATTCGCCGCCCTCACGAGTTCTGCGACGAACCCTGGGACGCTGCTCGTCTCCGCAGTTATCATCATCCCTCGAATTCAGAGCTGGGCAGCCAACCGCGCGTATAGCGCAAATTGCAGGATTGGACATACGGCGCCGGCTGACATCGACCCGGCCGGCGCCGGTAGCGACATTTGCTGGTCGCGGTCAGGCATCGACATCCGCGGAAATCGTCACCTCCTTGAAGGCGTTGAGCTCAGCCAACCGCTCGACCAGCGCCTTGCGGATCGAGGCATAGCTGCCGGCGCCAAGCGCCAGCCGCTTCGGCGCAGGGATTTGTTCGGCAGCCTCGATCATCGCCTGCGCCATTTTGAGGGGGTCACCCTTGGCTTCGAATGTGCCGTCGGCGATGGCGCGGCGGATTTCGCCGGCCGGCGTCGCGTCATAGGCCTTCATCGGCTGCGGCATCACCAGGCCGCGCCCGAAATCGGTCCGCGCCGGACCTGGCTCGGCAATGATGAATTCAATGCCGAAGGGGGCAACCTCCTGCGAAACGGCTTCGATAAAGCCTTCGATGCCCCATTTGTCGCATGGTAGAGGCTGAAATTCGGATAGGCGATCTGTCCGCCTTCCGAAGACACCTGCAGTATGCGGCCACCGCCCTGCGCCCGCATATGCGGCAGCGCTGCCCGGATCACCTGGATCGAGCCGATCAGGTTGGTATCGATCTGATGGCGGACCTGTTCGTCGCTGACCTCCTCCGCAGCACCGAACAGGCCGTAGCCGGCATTGCTGACGACGACGTCGATCCGGCCCATCGCTCGAAAGGCGGCGTCGACGACCGGGCGCACCGCCCCGGCTTTGCTGACGTCAAGCGTCTCGATCCAGAGGTTCTCGCCGTAGTGCGACTTCAAATCGTCGAGCGCTTCCGGCCTGCGCACTGTCGCCGCGACGCGATCGCCGCGCGCCAGCAGTTTTTCGGTCATGATGCGTCCGAAACCGGAGGAGGCGCCTGTTATCATCCATGTCTTTGCCATTGTCTTACCTTTCATGCCGCGGGATTGCGGTGCTCTTGAAGGTAAAGATAGATGAGCCTATTCCTGCTTCCATCCGTCGAATGCTGCATGAGTTGGTGAACTTTAGCCATGAATTACAGGCCGACCCTTGCCGATCTGAGAGCCTTGTCTGCCATCGTCAACCATCGCAGCTTCCGCAAGGCCGCCGATGAGTTGGGTCTGTCGCCTTCGACGCTCAGCCATATGATGCGTTCGCTCGAAGCAAATATGGGAGTTCGGCTTCTCCACCGGACGACCCGCAGCGTCGCGGCGACGGAAGCCGGCGAGCGCCTCGTCACCCGTCTGACGCCTCTGTTCAGGGATTTTGATCTGGCGCTCGAGGAGGTCAACGAATTCCGCGGCCACCCAAGCGGGACGCTGCGGATCAATACCAGCGAGATCGCCGCGCGGGTGCTGCTCGATGCCGCCGTCCCGACCTTTCTCACACGCTATCCCGACATGTCGCTCGATCTCGTTACCGACAATCGGCTCGTCGATGTCGTTGCCGACGGTTTCGATGCCGGCATAAGGCTTCGCGAGGCGGTGCCGCTCGATATGATCGCGGTGGAATTTGGCGGCGACACCCGCTTTGTCGCCGTCGCTTCGCCGGCCTATCTCGCAGCGCATCCGGCGCCGCAGACACCGGACGCATTAAAGACCCACGCCTGCATCCGCTTCCGGCTGCCAAGCGGCAAACTCTTCCGCTGGGAGTTCGAAAAACACGGCCACGAGCTTACCGTTGACGTTCCGGGCGTGCTGACGCTCGACCATGTCGAGCTGATGGCGCAGGCCGCGGCAAACGGGCTCGGCATCGCCTATGTCTCGGATCGCACGGCCCGGCCTTTTCTCGAAAGCGGCGCGCTCGTCACCGTGCTTGACGACTGGTGTCCCGCCATTCCGGGCCTTTGTCTCTATTATCCCGGCCACCGTCACGTGCCGCAGGGTTTGCGGGCCTTCATCACGGCGCTGACCGAGGTCGGGCGTCACGGTCGATAGGCCGCCTTGGCCGAGTTCTGCCGATATCGGCCGCCTTCAGAAGGTTTCGATCCGGGAGCTGATCCAGCGAACAAAGAGTGAGGCAGGCGGGGCGAGCCGCTCGAAACTGCGTGCGACCAGCCAGTAGGCGCCGTGGGCAACGGCAAGATCGGACAGGCGAAGCAATCGGCCCGCCCTGATCTCTTCCTCGGCGAAGATATCGTCCATCAGCGCTATGCCCTGTCCGCGCAGGACGGCCTGCATGACCAGCCCGCTATCGGCATAGACCGGCCCCCGCGCGGTTTCCGGCATGGCGATGCCTGCCGTCTGGAACCAGCGGAACCACACGTCGCGGGTCTCCTCATGCAACAGCGTATGACGGAGCATGTCTTCCGGGCGGTCGATCGCAGGCCCTGCCTTGAGCAGCGCAGGCGCTGCGACCGGCACCATCCTGACATCGGCGAGATGCCCGCTCTCCGTCCTCGGCCAGGCGGTCACGCTGGCGCTGTGGCGGATGGCGATCTCGGCCTGACCACTGCGGAACTCGACGAGCCGCGAATCGGCGTCGATCATCACGTCGATCTCGGGATGCAGTTCCCGAAACTCCGGCAGGCGGGAAACGAGCCAGCACGCCGCGAAGGAAGGTTCCACGCTGATCGTCACCGCTGCTGTCGCCGGTCGGCTGCGGATTTCTTCCAGGCATTCGTCGATCCGGTCGAAGGATAACGTCAAGATCGCTAGCAGCTTGTTGCCCGAGGCGGTCAGATGGACACCGCGATGGCGGCGCTCGAAGAGCGCCTCGCCCAGCAACGTCTCCAGCTCGCGGATCTGCCGGCTGACCGCCGCCTGCGAGATGAACAGCTCCTGCGCCGCCAGCGTGAAGCTTTCGAGACGGCCGGCGACCTCGAAACTGCGCAAGGCCGTCAATGGCAGGCGTCCGCGTTTCATCCATAACCTCAAGTCATTCGAGGCCGACGATAAGCTCGTTTGAAGGCGCGAGGCAAGAGGCGGCATATTATCGTGAAGGAGAGATATCGATGCGCAAGCGGATATTCGAGATCATATTGAACGTCATCCGGCTGGTGACGTTTCAGCCGCCGAGTGACGACGATTGACCGCCCCGTCCTTCTCCAAGATTTCCTGCGAAATCGACAACCGAGGTACTGGCACTTCAACGATACAGGCTTCAGGCTGAACGGAGTGCTCAACTGAACCGGCAGATCAAGCTGTTTACCGCCGCGCGTCCAGTTTTACTCATCAATCAGACAACCTCCGCTCGCAGCTCAGGAGCGAATGCCCTAAGGGCGTGACTCAATCTGACTGCCATCGCGCTTTCGACTTGCGTCGGATTCAGAAGAACAGGCAAAAAAGAAGCACGACTAAGCTTATGGAGCCCTCCTCGGTTGGTCAGAGACCAACGCCACGCCCACGGTTGACAGCCCACTGGCGCCGTTCCGAGATGATCTGCTCGCTGCTTTCCCTGCGGACCGCCTGCTGCAGGACTTTCAGCCTCTCCTGCATCGCCTCGAAGGCGCGGTGCTGCGCTTGTGGCACACGGTTGATGAGGTCCTTTTCGCCGCGAATGATGGCGTTGCGACCAAAGCGCTCGTCGAGCGCGGTGCTGACGGCGGCAAACTCCCGGCGAATGCTCGGATCAAGAGAAGCGGCATATGCGCTCAGCTTGCGACCGTTGATCCTCGCCTCGGCCGACAGCCGCATGAGCACGTCTTCCGCCGCCTTCGACAGGCCGGGAATGGCGACTGCCATGCGCCGTCGCTCCTCGGCAACAACCTGGCGTTCGGCATCGAGCACATTGACATAGGCCGAACCGAGCGCGCGCAGGCGAGCCCCGGCTTCAGGCACGGCCTGCACCGCCGCCCTCCGTTCCCGGCCGGAAGCCAGCAGCCGGTCCATTAGGCGATCGGAACCGCGCAATGCGCCGTAGGCGGACGGATCGTTGGTCGCCGCGGCCGCGATGCGCTCGGCAGCAAAACCCTTTTGAAGCAGTTCTTCGATCTTGCCGACGGCGCCGGCCGGATCGCGCCAGATCGTGCTTGCCACCGTCGCCAGCGCGGCGCGCTGCTGGCGATAAAGAGGATCTGAGAGCACACGTGATCGCGCCTCCTCGTCGACAGGGGTCTTGAACTCGGTGACGGCGGCAAGCATGGGCAGCACGGCGGCACTCTCCTTGTCTGCCTCCATCCCCTGATCGGCACTCGCCGCCGCGACGATCTTCGAACGATCCCGCCGCTCGACAAGATGCTGCTCGTCGGCAAAGCGCTTCACCGCCTCGAACAGCCGGGTCAACTTCTCGCCTCTGATGCTCGCGAGGTCTTCCGGCATACGCTCGATCACGTTGCGTTCGGCAACCGTATCGGTTTTGGGTGTGAAGGCGCTCCAACCGAAGCGGGCTGTCAGCGCCTCGCTGATGGCCTTGATCTCCTGCACGACGGCACGGTCCTCGACGGCGATTGCGAAGGCCGTCTTGTAGGCATCGTCCCCTCCCTGCTTGAGCACCGCCTCGATCTCCGTAAGACGTGCCATCGCCGTCTTCGAGAGCGCCGGGATTGGCAATGACATATGAGTGCGGCGCTGTTGCTCATGGAGATCGAAGCGTTCGCCATTCCGACGGAACTCGGTGGCATGGGCGCGGGCGAGCGGCAGTAGGTCCGTCAAGACGGCGATCGCGGCATTTCGTTCGTCGCGTGCCGCACGGCCGTCGACGATGAGATCGGAACCGCGCAGGCGGCCGAGCCGCTCCGGTGCTTTGGCAAGATCGTCGGCAAGCCTGCGCGGTTCGATGCTTGTATCCGATGAAAGCGCGTTCAGGGCGACAAGTGCTGCATCCGGGTCACGATAGATCGTCTCCAACAGCGGCCGCAGGATCGCCTCCCGTTCCTTCCAGGCCGGCGACGCAAGCTGAGCCAGTCGCGCGTCTTCCTCCACGCTCCTGGCGAAGACTGTGACGGGCGGGATCAGATATCGTCCACGAACAACGTCTGCGTCCAAGACGGTTTGCGTTTCGGCCCGTTCCTCGCTATAGGCGACCTGCCGTTCCCGCTCGATCGTGAAGCCGAACGCAACGCCCGCCCGCTCCCAAAGCTTCGCCAGTTGCTCGCGCCTCTCGGCAATCCCGGCCCACCGCCGGGAAAGGCTTCCTTCCACCCCGGCTGCGGCAAGAGAGAGATGATCGAGACCACGGCGCCGCGCGAAGTCGTCGGCATGGGCGCGATAACCCGCCTCGCTTTCAAAATCGAGCGTCGTCGTCTTGGCGCCGGAGCGGGACAGGCGCTCCACCAACTGCCTGAACAGGTCAGGCCGATGGCTTTCCTGCTCGATACGCTCGTGGCGTTCTTCGGCGGTTTCGATCTGCTTGGCGGTCCAGACATTCCGCTCGACCTCACGTTCCTCGAACCGCTTCTGGCCGGTTTGTTCGTCGACGGTCGCAACCTTGATCGTCACCCGCTCCACTCCGTCCTTGCGCAGGGTCACCGTGTCGCCCTCGGAGACACCGGCATCCTCCAACGCCTTCGGCAAGCTGACGCCCCAAAGTCGATGGATAGTTCCGTCATCCGTCTTGACGTCGGCATAGGGGCTGTCGTCGGCATCCTCGTCATTCGGCCGGAACTTGGCTTGTCCCGACTCCACGAGCGCGCCGGTGACGCCGGCGGCATGCTCGACATGCGGCTTCCGTCCCCATTCCGGCTTCGCCTCAAAGTCTTCCTTTGCCGCATAGAGATCGGCGCGGTCGCGATGTCGGGTCATCGACACATAGGTCAGGTGCTGGTCCATCATGCCGGTGGCGAGCACCAAGGTTCGCTCGACAGTCGACCCTTGAGACTTGTGGATGGTCGCGGCATAGCCGTGATCGACATTGCGATAACTGTCCTCGCTGATGACGACATCACGGCCATTGTCGAGACGGACCGACAGCAATGTGTCGGCACGTTTGTCGCCGGTGGAAACGACCGTGCCGAGCATGCCGTTCTTGACATGTTGCGGACCGAGACGGGGAGCACGTGGCTCGAGGAAGCGGGCATTCTCCAGGAAGATGATGCGGTCGCCGACGGCAAATTCCCGCGCGCCGCGTTCGGTCTGGAAAGAGCCACTCTCACCCAGCGCGCCCTCGCCCGTCATCACCGATCGCAGCGCCTCGTTCAGACGCTTCACGTCCTGATTGGTGTGGGCGAGCACGAGAAGCTCGTCACCGCGAAGACGACCGTCATTGCCTTCCGCGGCTGAGTTCTGGAGCGCCTGTCGGCGCGCCTCCGTCCAGTCGCCAACAATCCGTCCGATGATGTCGTCTCGCGTCCCTGCCTCGATCAGATGACCATGTCGGGCATAGGTATCGAGACCTTTCTCCGTCTCACCGCGCGCAAAAAGCCGCGACGCCTCGCGCGCCCATTGTTGGCGCTGGCGGCGCACGCCGGCAAGTTCGGCAAAACCGATGCGTTCGGTGATTGCCCGGAACGCCGCACCCGCCTGGATCGGTTGGAGCTGCATCGCATCGCCGACCAGCACGACTTTCGCCTGCGCTTGCTCGGCAATTTTCAGGACGCGGGCCAACTGCTGCGACGACACCATGCCAGCCTCGTCGATAACAAGCACATTGCCTCGTTCGAGCAACTCGCGTCCATTGGCCCAGGCGAGTTCCCAGGAGGCGAGTGTTCGCGACCTGATGCCAGAACTGTCTTCCAGCCCTTCGGCGGCTTTGCCGGCAAGGGCAGCACCGATCACCCGGCGGCCATCGCTTTCCCACGCTACGCGTGCGGCGGCAAGCAGGGTCGACTTGCCGGCGCCGGCAAGACCGACCACGGCGGCAATGCCATTGTCGCCGGTGACATGACGGACGGCGTCCACCTGCTCCGGATCTAGCTTGAAGGGTTTTTCCGGATCCCGGGCCTCGACGTTTCTGATCGCGGCCGCCACCACCCGATCGGAAACCGCAAATCCGCGGCGCTCCGCCAAAAGCTGCGCCGACCGCGCCATATCATATTCGATGCGAAGGATCGCGCGCGTGGTGAAGACAGCGGGTTCGCTCGCTTTGCCCGTTTCGGCATCGATCTGCTGCGGCTTCAGCATGACCAGCTCGTCCGAGGCCATCAGCCGCGCGCGGATATTGGCGAAGACGGCGGGATCGTCGACAATGCGATGCAGCGCCTTGGCGATATCGCGCTCATCGAAGGTCGAACGTTCGTTGCTCAACTGCTTCAGCAGGAGCGCAGGATCGGCAAGCAGTCGGTCGGCCATATGCTGGCGCCGGGCAAGATCGGCCGGCGCAAAATGAAGCTCCCTGCCCTTACGGACCAACGCCGCCTTCTCGGGACCGAGATGTGTTTGCGCGATGCCATCAAGGCCCTGTTCGGCATAGGAGCGACCGTCGAGCCGGATCTCGTGGCCGGCAAGCGCCAGATGTCGGTTGGCCGTCTCCGCCCAGGCGATCTTCCACGCTTTCATGGTTTCCTTATCGCCGGCCCAGAGCCTGTAGACGATCCTGCCCTTTGGGCGGTCCGGCGTAACGACCCGCAACGGAGCGCCATCGTCGCCGGTCACCGCTACCTTCTTCTGCCCGAACCCCTCCTCCGTCAGCGGTCTCAGCGTGGTCATCAGATGGATATGCGGGTTGCCGTCCCTGTCGTGATAAACCCAATCCGCGACCATTCCATTCGACGTGAGATTGTCTCGCACGAATTCGCGCACCAGCGCGATGTTCTCGGCCCGCGTCAGTTCCTCCGGCAGCGCGATGATAAGCTCACGCGCCAGCTGCGCGTCTGCCCGTTTCTCAAAGGCGTCGACCGCATTCCAGAGCGCCTCGCTGGCGCCGGCAACGGAACGGCCGTCGATCGCCGTCCGCAGCCAGGTCGGCATCTGGTCCGGCAGGGCCAGTTCCTCATGAACGAGTTCGGAGGCCCCGCCCCTGTAGCTGAAGGACGTACCGGCCTGTTCGTCCATCATCCGGGTGCGATGACGATAGGCGGCGGCCGAGACGATGCTGCGTCCTGCTCCCCTGCTGATCACCTGCGCTCTGACGAACATGATCGCCACTGCCGTCTCCTGATCATCCGAGCACGTCGCGACAGCGACGTATATTGCGCCCTCAAACCGATCGGACCGAAGGGCCGATGCCGCTTTTGCCGCCGCACGCTAGCGCATTTTACTATGTTATTCTAGTTAGTATGTTGGCTGGCATCGCTCATCGAAAACAAAAGGAACAGTAGGCGTGTGAGGTCTTCCATGGCCAGGGTGAAGGCTTCTCGCACCATCTAAGCTGAGCAACCGAAACGGTCGAACGCGGGAAAGCCGGCGCGTCAGCTTGCGCGCCGACTGCTGATCGGGCCGCATCACTGCCTAGTCGATAACATTGGGTCGACCAGATCATCACGCTGGGTCATAGGTCGTCGCTACGCACGGGCCGACTACGTCAAGCAAGGAGATACTGATGGTTCTGCGTTAGTCTAACCGCAAATCCAATTGGATCGGCAAATCGACAGTCGAGCAGGCCCGGGTGGATGCGGTCTGGATGAGAAGCGCCAGGAGTGGGGCAGCTGCGCAAGTCTCGCCGGCTCTCGCGAAAACGCTTCGTTCCAATTCCATGATGACCTTGCTCCCTCGGCCAGCCGATCGTGAAGCTCTTGTAAAAGGTCATCGCCCGGCCGAAGCGGTTTGAGAGGACGACGAGCCGAAGCAGGCAAGCTTGGTATATAGCATCAGGTTCACATCGGTTGTCAGAATGCGACCTCCTTCGTTGATGACACAGGACGTCAGAGGAGAAGAGATCGGCGGACAGAAGGGGCCGCGACCCTATCAGGCGCGAGCCTGCGGAACTGTCGAGGGGCGAAATCCCTGACAGCCCGGCAGCCGGTCGATCCGGCCAGCCAGGCTTACGGATACGGCGATAAGCCCCCGTCAGAACGGAGGCTCAGAGCTCGCGCGGCCGTCCTGTTCGGCCCAGATCACCTCGCGTTCGGCCAGCGCCAGCTCGAGTTCGTTCTCGATCTGTGGACGCTCGGCGGGGTCAGCGTTTCTAAGCTCTGCGCGCAGCACTTCGATGACTTCGTCGATGCAAGTGGTCATTGTCGTCTCCTTGACTGTTGTGAAAGACGAGCGCTCCGGTCATGGTGGGATGGAGGGGTCAAGGATCGCGTCAGCGACCGGCGGAGCCGGCAAGTGGGGGTGCCGGTTTTGTCGGAGCGGAGGGAGCCGCAGCGGAGGCAAAATTGGGGGAACCACGAAGTGCTTGAGGCCTTTATGCCGCCATGGCACCCTCGGATCGACTGAGCAGACTTTCCCTCTCCGTATGGCACCAGAATAGCCGTCAATGGCTCGATGCCCTTGACGGCTCGAATAACAAGAAGGCTCGCGGCAGAGACATTCTGGGAGCCGGCCCCGCTTTCGGGGCCGGCCTGTAGGCCTCAGGCCGGGTTGTTCCAGAGGATGACCTTGCGGTTCGGTTCACCCCCGGGGGCTTGTGCGAGGTTGCCGAAGATCACGCCGATCTCCGGAGCCTCCAGCTTTACCGAGAGGTATTCCTCGCCGGTCAGGCGGGCGATGCGGTTCCAGCCCGCGCCGATCTCGAAGCCGGTCTTGCGGTGGATGATGCGGTAGTCGGGTGCTTCATCGCTCGTCTTGCTGTCATTCGGGACGATGGCGATCGGGGCGTTGACCCGGATGGTGGCAAAGATGCCTTCGAGGGTGCCGTCGCTCTTTGCGGTGAGGGTTGCGATCGTGGTGGCCATGGTACTGTCTCCTTCGGTTGCTCGGGACCATTCCCGATGGCGCCCGAAGAAGGGGCCGAGCCGCAGGCGTCACCGGAGCGCCAGCGCAGGGGAACCCCTTGCGGGTTGACGCTGATGGCGGCCGGTCCCTTAGAAAGGCGGCAGGGTGAACGGGAATAGTCCTGAACAGCGACCGTCAGGAGACAGCAATCCATGGCGATCCGATTGCCGGCTCGTGCAGGAGCCCTGCCCCGGACGTCTTACACGAGCTGGATGGATCTTCCTTCCGCATATCTGCGCCGGGCAGCAAGCCATCTTGCGCGACAGCCGGCTGCGATCGGCAAGGTCGGCTCTCTCATCGCCGATCGTCGGCAAGAGCTCTTCACCGGGTGTTGAAGAAGCCGTCAGGCGGTAGCATGCATCAAGAACATGAATCGATCCGCCACGACCGATTCAGGAAACTCGTTGGACGGCCAATTGGTGAGCGCGCATGATCCGATCATGGATACAACGGCTGACATTATGCTGCTCTATCGGATCGATCCGTCCCGGAATATGGCGCGTTTCTATCGTCTGTCGATCCAGTCGACGTTGTTCGGAGGCAGCTCTCTCATGCGCAATTGGGGCCGGATCGGTACCGAAGGCCGGCGGATGGTGGAACTGTACGATACGCCTGAAGACGCTGAGACTGCCTGTGAGCGCGTGACCAGCCGCAAGCTGCGTCGCGGCTATCGATATGACGGTGCAACATGCTTCGCCCAAGAAATCGTCACGGCGAAAGGCGCGAAGACTGCTTCAGCAGATTTCGTAGAGCCGGCGGCGTCGGCGGAATGGAGCCCCGGCCGGACGATATGCGCCCAGCAGGCCCTGGAATTTCCTGAGAGTACGCCAGGGCAGCCACAGTGCCTTGGCGAACGTTAAGGGTGCGTTCGCAGGGTGGACCAAAGTGGACGTATTCCGACGCGAACCTAGGGTCGTACAATGTGAAAACTGCGGCTGGACGGTGCAGGATCTTTCGCCTATCGGTGTTTCATGAAGTCGTCGCTTGAACACATGCCGCTTCGCAAACAGCGAGAACTCGGCCGGGTTCTCGAAATCCTGCACGAGGAATTCGAGGACGCGCTGAAGGAAGGCACGGCCGACTTCAAGAAGCGCGGCAGGATCTTGAAGATCATCCTGTTCGGCTCCTACGCCAAGGGCGGATGGGTCGATGAACCCTTCACCATGAAGGGTTATCGCTCCGACTTCGATCTGCTGATCATCGTCAACAATCGCAAGCTCTGCGAGTTCGCCGAATATTGGCACAAGGCGGCTGACCGGCTGATCCACGATAAGTCGATCGAAACGCCGGTGAGCTTCATCGTCCACTCCAGGCGGGAGGTGAATACCTATCTCAAGGAAGGGCAATACTTCTTCTCCGACATTCGCAAGGAAGGCATAGTTCTCTATGAACTCGACGATGAGCCGCTTGCCGAACCTATGCCGCTTTCGCCGGCCGATCGGTTGCGGCTAGCGAGAGACCACTTTGAACATCGGTTCAGGAGTGCCTCGAAGCTCCACAAGGTTTCGATGTTCTGCCTGAGTGAGAAGGACTACAACGAAGCCGCGTTCATTATGCATCAATCCCTCGAGCAAGCCTATTCCTGCGTTCTGCTCACTCTGACCAACTACGGCCCACCATCGCATAACATCAAATTTCTGCGCTCGCTCGCGGAGGAGCAGGACCGCCGGCTGGCCGAAGCCTTTCCGCGTGATCAGCACAAGGAACGCGCCTGGTTCAACACATTGAACGAGGCCTATGTGAAGGCTCGCTATTCTAAACATTACGAGATCAGCGAGGAGGCTCTCGCCTGGCTTGCAGAGCAAACCGCTTTGCTGCTTGAACTGGTCAAGACGACGTGCGCCGAGCATCTGGAGATGCTTGAGCGGAATGGTGACGACGATGTCGATAAGTGAGTGGGCGTTACGATTCCCCACGCTCGCTTTGGAGCTGGCTGCTCCCCTTCGGAGCCCTATCAGGGCTGAATAGTGGCGCGCACCGTGACCAGTTGGACATAGGCAGCGGAGCTTAAGCTTATCGTAGACTGCGGCAAGGTGATTGGCGTAGCGCAAAGTCTCCGACCGGCTCTAAGGGGCCACCGGCTCCAGATCGACAAGCGCCTTGATCGGCAGGTGGTCGGAGGCGATGCGCGCCAGTGGCGTATCATGCGCTTCCACCTGCGAAATGATCCCCTTGCGGTTGGCGATGATACGGTCGAGGGCCAGAAGCGGCAGGCCGGCGGGGAAACTCGGGACGGCGGGCGGCAGCGGTCCGAAGGCGGATTGGAAGGTGTTGAGCGAAGACCGGTCGCCCAGCCGCCACTCGTTGAGGTCACCGAGCAGGATGGTCGGCATCTCGTGCCTGTCGTTGATGAGCTCGACCAATGTGCGGGCCTGCTGGGCTCTGCTATGGCGCAGCAATCCGAAATGCGCGGCGATGATACGCAGCACCCCGCCCTGCTCGAGTTCGATTTCGGCAACCAGCGCGCCGCGCGGCTCCAGCCCCGGCAGCTTCACCTGATGCACATCATGCACCAGCCCCTTCTTGAAGAGCACGACATTGCCGTGCCAGCCATGCGCCTTCGCCATGCCGGCAACCGGCACTGGGATCAGTCCCGTCTCCCGCTCCAGCCGGCCGAGATCGAGAATGCCCGTGCGTTCGCCGAAGCGCGTATCGGCCTCCTGCAGCGCGATCACGTCGGCGCCGATTTCATGGATGACCCGGCTGGTGCGCTCCGGATCGAAGCGGCGGTCGGTGCCGATGCACTTGTGCACGTTGTACGAGGCGATCAGCGTTCCCGCACTGCGCGGCCTTGCCTCCGTATAGGCTGCGTCGAGCCGCTTTTTCCTGCTCCTGATCGAGGCGAGAATGCTGGCGGGAAGGCTGTCTTTTCTGGCGTGCATCGGCAGGCGCACTTGTTCCGTTGATCGAAAAGGCTTCTCTCAGCAGTATAGGCAGGCAAGCCGAACTTGCCACGTCCGATCACAAAAAATCCTTCAGAGATAGGGCGACCCTAGCCATAGCACCTTCTCGAGCAGCCGCACCGCGAAGGGTCGCGCCTGCAGCCCGTCAAGCGTCACCGGCGTCGCCGTTTTCAAGGTTTCCTCGATGTGCTCGTCGATCTCGGTGGCGAAGCCCTCGTTCAGCACTTCGAGATCGACCTCGAAATTCAGCCTCAGCGAACGCGGGTCGAGATTGGAAGAGCCGACATAGGCCCAGGTGCCGTCGATCGTCAGCAGCTTCGAATGGCTGAAGCTGCCGGTCGAGCGCCAGATACGGCAATAATTCTTGAGGATCTGGTCGAATTGCGCCGTCATCGCCCGGTCGACCAGGACGAGGTTGTTGACCGCGGGCACGACGATATCAACTTCGACGCCGCGCCGCGCTGCTGTCACCAGGGCGCTGATGAGTTCGCGATCCGGCAGGAAATAGGGCGACATGATGCGGATCGATTGGCGCGCCACGGAAAAGGCGCCCATCAGCATCTTATGGTTGGTCTCGACGCTGCGGTCCGGGCCGGAGGCGACGATACGCATCAGGATGGGATCACCGGGGCTGCGCTCTGGCGGTTCGATGCGCCAGGGCTCGTCGTTCAACAACTCCTGGGTGGAGAAGCGCCAGTCTTCGGCGGCGAGGTCGAAAAGGTCGGCCACGACAGGGCCGGTGACGCTGAAATGCGTGTCGTGGGCAAAACTCTCGCCCGTTGCCTCCTCGCTGAAGCCCGCCCTGATGTTCATCCCGCCCGTCAGCGCAACTTTCCCGTCGACGATCAGGATCTTGCGGTGGGTGCGCAAATTGGCATAGGGCAGCCGCAAGCCCATGATGACGTTGCCGTTGAAGACGGCGACGGTGACGCCGCCTTCCCTGAGATGGCCGAGAATGCTCGGAACCGAATAACGCGCACCGACCGCGTCGATCAGTACCCGGACTTCCACACCACGGCTGGCCGCCGCAATCAGCGCATCGGCGATGCGAAGACCGACAGCATCGCGGTCGAAGATATAGGTTTCGAGCAGGATGCTGCGCGTCGCCTCGTCGATGGCGGTCTTCATCGCCGCATAGGCCTCGTCGCCGGTCTCCAGCACATCGATCGTATTGCCTGTTGTCAGCGGATTGCGCGTCACCCGGTCGCCCAGCGTCTGCAGCGCCGCAAAGCGGCGGCCGAACTGGCTGATCACCGTCTCGGCCTCGGCATCGAATGTCTCCAGTTCGTCGAATTCGGCCGCAAGCAGCAGCGCGTCACGACGGACGCTCAGCGATTTGCGGCGGATGCGATTGATGCCGGCAATCGCATAGAGCAGCGCACCGATGATCGGAGACAGAATGATGACGCCGACCCAGCCGATCGCCGCGCGCACCTCCTCCTTGGTCATAGCGGCATGGATCGCCGCCGCGGCCCCCATGGCGATCGAAACGACAAAGAGGATATGCGGCCAGTAGATCGATAGGAGATAGAACATCGCTGGCGAATATAGCCGCGAAACGGCGACGTTCAATCGCGCCGCGGCTCTCCCATGACGCGAAATTTTGCACCGTGACCATTTTGCCGGCCCGAGAACCGATGGCGAACAGTTCCGGAATAGGCCCGCAGATTTCGAAAGCGCGTTGCCCATTCCCGAACGGGAACAATCCCGGCACAGATCGATTGATCCCGAGGAGATGAGGATCGCCATCATGAACATAGCCGGAAATGTCGGCCCTGCCTTGGCGCTCGAAGTTGCGGACGCCGCAAGCATTGCCGAACTCCGGCATCAGGCAGAAGGCTGTACCCGTTGTGATCTCTACAGGAATGCCACGCAAATCGTCTTCGGCGAAGGTCCTGTGAAAGCCGAGATCGTTCTCGTCGGCGAGCAGCCGGGCGATCAGGAGGATTTGAGCGGCAGGCCCTTTGTCGGTCCCGCCGGCCAACTGCTCGATCGCTGCCTGGAAGAGGCCGATCTCGACCGACAGCGCTGCTATGTCACCAATGCCGTCAAGCACTTCAAGTTCACGCCGCGCGGCAAACGGCGGCTGCATGCAAAGCCGAATGCCGGTGAGATCAGGCGTTGCGCCTGGTGGCTCGGCGCAGAGCTCAACATCCTGCAGCCGAAACTTGTCGTGACGCTCGGCGCAAGCGCGCTTTATGCGCTGCTCGGGCCGAAGGTGAAGCTGACGCCAGAGCGCGGCCATATCCTGCATCCGGCAAACCGTCCGTCCGTTCTGGTCACTATCCACCCCTCCTATCTCTTGCGCATCCGCGACGAGGCGGAGCGGCGCCGGCAGCGCCGGGATTTCGTGTCAGATCTGCACAGGGCGGTGGAGTTTCAGTCCCGGTGAAGGCCGATTCTCAACCCTAATATGCTGCAACGCGAAATATTCGCGGGTGCAGGGCGATTTCGCTTGAAAGAGCTCCCCTCCTCTGGAACCATCTAAGCAGTATCGCGTTCGAACGACGGCATCATGTGACTGGAGATCAGCGATGGCAGAAACTCGGGAAGAGTGGATCAAAAAACGTGCATACGCCCTCTGGGAAGAAGAGGGCTATCCGACAGGGCGAGATTCCATCCATTGGGAACAGGCACGACACGAGCGCGACACGCTCGAGGGTTCTGCTGCGTCTTCCGACGGCAAGGAAGTCAAGCCCAAGGCGAAGCGAAGCGTGACGGGCAGCAAGACGAACGGCGTCGTGACACCGGCACCGAAACGGACTGCGAGCCGCAAGACGGCGTCCTGAACACCAAAATACCGAGCACATCGAAAAAAGGGCGTCGTCGCGACGCCCTTGATCCCTCTTTGTCATATGTCTGAATTAGTTGTGCTTTATGGAATTTCAGAGGTGGGGCTTCCATGCGGGGGTGAACAGAGGCCGGATGACGCTGAAAGCTTTGAGGCTTCTAAAAAAGGTTAAGCCCTCCCCCGATAATCGGGAACAACAAGGTGCGATGGCTGTTTATGGCGGAACGGGGAAGTTGCCATGAACGACGGTCATACCGAAATCCTCTTTTTAGCCAGCAACCGCGCTTCGACTGCGATCGTGTGAGGGATGGAGATGTCGCTCCTCATCATCGCCGCGCTGCTCTACCTCGGTCTCGCGCTCGGGTTCATCCTTGTCGTCGATAACCTCGTCGGACTGGTTTTCCGCGATCCGCGCGCGCCGGTGCAGTTGGTCTCCGTCTACATCGGACGCGCCTTCGCCGCATCGCAGAAACTCTATCGAAAATAACAGCTCGCAGGCGCCGTCCGTAGACGGCTAAAGGTGTCGAACGCCCTGGCGCATCGAGCTTTGCGCATCCGAAAGGACGCACAAAGCTCTGGGTTAAGGATATTTCGACCGCGCCCTTTCCCTCCTATCGGAAGCCTCTATGTTGACGGTTTGGAAGGGCTGAACCCCGAGGTGGCCAACACTCCGGCGCAGCGGACGACAAGGAAGCGATTTTGAATGGGAAGCGTCGGGAACGGCTGGCCGAGAGGCGGCGGCGAAATCGGCGAATTATTACGGCATCCGGCTTTCCACGCCGTCGGTCTCGGTCCGGTCGAAAGCTGGCCTGCCTCTCTCAAGCATATCACCGAAATGGTGTTGAATTCCCGCCAGCCCAAATTCGTCGCCTGGGGTCCGGATCTCGCCTTTCTCTACAACGATGCCTATGTGCCCGTTTTCTCCGAACGGCATCCCAATGCACTTGGACGACCTTTCCGCGAGGTCTGGGCGGATATCTGGGAACAGTTCTCGCCGATCATCGCCAGCACGCTCGAAGGCAGTTCGCAGCTCTTCAAGGAGCTGCTCATACCGATGCGCCGCGACGGCCGCACCAAAGATACCTGGTTCACCTTCTCCTACACGCCACTGCGCGACGATGACGGCAAGGTCGCCGGCATCCTCTGTGCGGCCCTTGATGTCACCGACCAGGTGTCGGCCAAGCGCGGCGAAGAGACGGCGCTCGAAGAGCTGCGCGTGAAATCGGAGGCGCTTGCGGTCGTCAACCGGGCGGGTGCCGCGGTCACCGCCGAGCCCAGTGTCGAACGCCTCACCCAGATTGTCGTCGATGCCGGCGTGACGCTGACCGGCGCGGAATTCGGCGCCTTCTTCTACAATGTCGATGATGACGAGAGCGGCAGCTATATGCTCTATGCCCTCTCCGGTGTCGATCGGAAGAATTTCGAGAAATTCCCGATGCCGCGCAACACCAAAGTCTTCGCGCCGACGTTCAATGGCGAAGGCATCGTGCGCTCCGACGACATCCTGCTCGACCCGCGCTACGGGCAGAATGCGCCGCATTTAGGCATGCCCAAGGGGCATTTGCCGGTCAGGAGCTATCTTGCCGTGCCGGTGAAATCACGCGACGGCAGCGTCATCGGCGGTTTGTTCTTTGGCCACGGCCAGCCCGGCCGTTTTTCCCAAGCGGCCGAGGCAAGCCTCGTCAGCCTCGCCGGTCAATCAGCCGTCGCGATCGACAATATCCGGCTCTTCCGTGCCGCCAAAGTCGAAATCGACCAGCGCCGCGATATGGAAGATCAGCTGCGAAAACTCAATGAAATGCTAGAGGTCCGCGTCGCGGCCGAGATTGCCGAGCGCCAGCAGGCCGAAGCAGCACTCCAGCAATCGCAGAAGATGGAATCGATCGGCAAGCTCACCGGCGGCGTCGCCCATGATTTCAACAATCTGCTGCAAGTGATTTCAGGCAACCTGCAGCTTCTCGGCAAGGACGTGGCCGATAACGGCCGGGCCAAGGAACGCATTTCCAACGCGCTTGCCGCCGTCGAACGCGGCTCGCGGCTGGCAAGCCAGTTGCTCGCCTTCGGCCGACGCCAACCGCTTGAACCGAAGGTCGTCAATATCGGCCGTCTCGTCACCGGCATGGACGACATGCTGCGGCGCGCCCTCGGCGAAGAGATCGAAGTCGAGACCATGGTCTCCGGTGGCCTCTGGAACAGCTTTGCCGATCCGACCCAGATCGAGAACGCCCTGCTCAACCTTGCGATCAACTCCCGGGACGCGATGAACGGCGCCGGCAAGCTGACGATCGAGGTCGGCAACGCCTTCCTCGACGATTCCTACAGCCGCACCCATCCTGAAGTCACCGCCGGCCAATATGTCGTGCTGGCGGTCACCGATACCGGCTCCGGCATGATGCAGGAGGTAATAGAACAGGCATTCGAGCCCTTTTTCTCGACCAAGCCGGAAGGCAAGGGTACCGGTCTTGGCCTGTCGATGGTCTATGGCTTCGTCAAGCAGTCCGACGGCCACGTGAAGATCTACAGCGAGATCCACGAAGGCACGACCGTCAAACTCTACCTGCCCCGCTCGTTCCAGAGCGAAGATCGCATCACCAATGTCGATAGCGTTCCGGCAGCCGGCGGCACGGAAACCATCCTTGTCGCCGAGGATGACGAGGGTGTGCGCACGACTGTCGTCGAGATGCTGACGGATCTCGGCTACTACGTGCTGAAGTCCAAGGATGCGCAAAGCGCGCTCACCGTTATCGAAAGCGGCGCCCATATCGACCTGCTCTTTACCGATGTCGTCATGCCCGGCCCGTTGAGGAGCCCGGAGCTTGCGCGCATGGCGCGCGAACGCCTGCCTGATATCGCCGTGCTCTACACATCGGGCTATACCGAAAATTCGATCGTCCATGGCGGCAGGCTCGATCCTGGTCTGGAACTGCTCTCCAAGCCCTATACGCGCGAGGAGCTCGCCCGCAAGATCCGCCACGTGCTTGCCAACCGGACGCAACGCCGCCAAGGGGCAAGCGATGCCGCAGCGCCCGTTCCCAAACAGCCCGATAGCGCCGGTGAAAAGCTGAAGCTGCTGCTCGTGGAAGATGACGCTTTCATCCGCATGGATACTGCCGAGATTCTGCAGGATCTCGGCTATGATGTCATCGAGGCTGATAGCGGCGAACGGGGTGTGGAAATCATCGGAAACACCATCGTCGACATCATCGTCGCCGATGTCAGCCTGCCCGGCATGTCGGGTCCGGTCTTTGCCGCCAAGGCGCGCGAAGCCTTTCCATCGGTCGGCCTGGTCTTTGCCACCGGCCACAGCAGCCTGCCGGATGCAAGCCGCCTGTCCGGCTCGGTGCTGCTGTCAAAACCTTTCAGCAGCACCGCGCTCGAACGGGCGGTCAAGACCGCCGTCCAGCAGCGGCCCGTCGGCTAAAGCACTTCTGCATTTTGCGAATCGGCGCCGTCGAAGGATCAGATCCACCTCACTCATGCAGCTGTCGTCGCGCGCCGTCAGTTCGATCGAGATCGTGTCGGCAGGGTCGAGACGGCCGTCATCGTGACGATTGTCATCATCGTGATAGACGGGAATGCGCGCCCCGCTCTGGCTGACCAGCACCGCATCCCGCTCGAAACCCCGCTGCAGCAGCCAGTCGCGCGGCGCCATCAGGCGGATGTCGACCTCGTAGGAACGGCCCTTTCCTTGCTTGAGGCAGACAGTATAAGTGACCGGCGATACTTGGCCGTTCACGTCGATCGCGCCGTTTCCATTGGCTTTGACGATGTGTTTTTCCATGTTCTCGGCTCCTTCTTATGTGCAGCTCCTGCAGGCCTCTCCCATTCGAAACCTGATAAAACCGGCTTTTGTCCCGAATCCGGGTCTTGCGGGCCACGACCTCGGCCGGAACTTTTAGGCGCCGTGCCGGTTCAATTCCTTTGCAAACCGACCGCCAACCAGAGATCGACAGCCGGTGGATTGCCGCCGGCCGCATCCGGCAAAAGGATTTTCGACATGGTCAAATCGAAGAAGAAATGGTCGCAGGATGTCACCGAACACAGCGATGCGATGGACCTGAAGGAAGGCGTATTCAAATCGGACGATCCGAAGAAGATTGCCCGCTCCGTCAAGCACTCCGCCGAGGAGAGCGATCGCGGCAAGTCGAGCCCCTATCGCGCCGCCATGTCGATGCTGACTTTCTACATCAACCGCGCCGGCGACCAGCTGACGAAAAAGCGGCGCGGCACTCTTGAAAAGGCCAAGGACGAATTGCGAAAAGACTTCGGTCGTCAACCGAAGGATTGAGCAGCCATGGCATACGAGCTTTATTATTGGGACGGCATTCAAGGTCGGGGCGAATTCGTGCGGCTGGCGCTGGAAGAAGCCGGCGCCGACTATATCGATATCACCCGCCAGTCCGGCCGCGGGCGCGGTACGGGCGCCATGATCGACATCATGGAGAGTGAAAGCGAACCGCACATTCCTTTCGCACCACCCTTCCTGAAGGACGGCGACCTCATCATCCCGCATGTCGCCAACATATTATTTTACCTCGGTCCGAAGCTCGGCCTAGCACCTGAAGACGAAGGCCTTCGCCACGTCGCCAACGGCCTGCAGCTGACCGTCGCCGATTTCGTCGCTGAAGTGCACGATACGCATCACCCGATCGACATGTCGCTCTATTACGAGGACCAGAAGCCAGAGGCAAAAGCCCGCTCAGCCGCCTTCATCCGCGAACGCATTCCGAAATTCCTCGGCTATTTCGAGCGTGTGCTGCGGCAGAACCCGAAAGGCCCTGAGCATATGGTCGGCGATGCGCTGACCTATGTCGACCTCTCGCTCTTCCAGGTGATCGAGGGCCTGACCTATGCCTTTCCGAAAGCCATGGTGAACCGCAAGGCGGAATACCCGGCCCTGCTGGCTCTGCATGATGCGGTGGCGAAACGTCCAAACATTGCCCGCTATCTCGCCTCCCCCCGCCGCCTCGCCTTCAACGAAGAAGGGATTTTCAGGCATTATCCTGAGCTCGACAGCACGGTATGAGTTAAGTGCCGTTCATGCGAGCGGCACGGCCGCATCGAAGAAATTTCCCCACGGGTCTTTCGGCCGGGTTTCCAATCGCTGTGGCACGTTGCCGAGCGTGAAGGCGGCCGGACTGGTGACTTCGTTCAAATCAGCCCAATCGAGCGGCATCGAAACCGGCGCACCCGGTCGCGCCCGCGTCGAATAGGCCGCGACTGCCGTGTTGCCGCGACCGTTGCGGAGATAGTCGATGTAGATATGCCCGCCGCGTTTTGCCTTCGTCGCGGTTGCCAGATATTTCTCCGGCGCGTCGGCCGACATGCTTTCGGCGAGCGAATGGGCAAAATCCTTCACCTCGGCCCAGCCGGCCTTCGGTGCAAGCGGCGTCACCACATGCAGCCCCTTGCCGCCTGAGGTCTTGACGAAGGCCGGCAGGCCGCGGGCTTCCAGCCGCGCCTTCAATTCAAGCGCTGCTGTTATGACAGCACTCCAGGCCACGTCCTCGCCGGGATCGAGGTCCATGGTGATCATATCGGGTTTTTCCCAATTTTCGGTTGTTACGCCCCAGGGATGAATTTCGAGCACGGCCGACTGCACCAGCGCCACGAGACCGTTGAAATCGGCGATGCGCAGCAGCTTTTCGTCGTCCGCATCCTGCGGGTCGGCGATCTCTTCGATATGCGGATTCATGCCCTTCCAGGCATGTTTCTGGAAAAACCGCTGGTGGCTTTTTATCCCGTCCGGCAGCCGCAGCAGTGCCAGCGGCCGATTGACGACATAAGGCGCCATGAAGGGCCACACCGCAGCGTAATAATCCGCCAGCGCCTGCTTGGTCACGCCCTCATCCGGCCAGTAGAGCCGGTCGGGATGGGTCAGCGATACGTCCGATACCGGCGGATTCTTGGGGCTCATTCTTCGATCTCGCTTGTGAGGAAATCAAGTAGCCTGTTTTCCTCGGCCCGCAAGCCCCGCAGCGGCTCGTTGCCAGTCTCGATCAGCGGATGATCGTTGCCGGCGAGCGCGATGATCGCGGGATGGATATAGCTCGAGCGCGAGATCGCCGGTGTGTTGTGCAGCGCCTCTGCTGCGGCTTCCGACATCTGCTTTACCGTCGGCCGGCCGCCGCCGACAATCGTCTCGCGCGCCGCCCCGAAGGCCGCCAGCGATCCGGCCCAGGTGCGGAAGGTCTTCGCCGAAATGGGAATGCCCGATATCTCAGCGAGATAGGCGTTCAATCGGCCGGAATCGATTGGTTTTAGCGCCCCGCTTTCATCCTTCCAGACGAAGAGCTGGCGGCCGGGCAGGTCCGCTATCTCCTCCAGGATCTTCTGCAGCCTGGGATGCTTGAGGCTGCGCTGGACGCGCTTGCCGCCCTTGGCGCGGAATTTCAGCTCTATCTGCCCGTCGACGATCTTCAGGTGGCGCTTCAGCAGCGTCGTTGCGCCATAGGTCCCGTTCTCCCTGACATAGGCCTGGTTGCCGACGCGTAAGTGCGCCTCGTCGAGCAGCGTCGTCAAAGCCGCAAGCACGCCGTTGACATCCTCCGCACCGGTGTCGAGATGGCGCAGCACGGTGCGGCGTATGCGAGGCAGGGCCCGGCCGAATTCGGTTAGCTGATGGAATTTTCCCGCACTCCGGAAGGATTGCCATTCCTTGTGGTAGCGGTATTGCTTGCGCCCGCGCGCGTCGAAGCCTGTCGCCTGCAGATGGCCGTTCTCGTAGAGGCAGATCCAGACATTCTCATAGGCCGGCGGCAGACCGAGCGCGCCGATGCGCGCCCGCTGCAATTCGTCGGCAAGCGTCGTGCCGTCAGGCATCACGTAGCTGAAGCCCTTGCCCTTCCTTCGTCTGCGGATGCCTGGTTCAGTATCGCTGACATAGACGAGACCAAGGTCGGTGATGGCTTCGGCATTCATGGTCTCTGCTACTTGCTCCTGCGGCCGAACTGGAACCAGCGGCGGCGCTCGGCTTTTGTCGCGCCCTTCGGCGGCTCGGTCTGTCCCTTCGGTGCAAAGACCTGCACGCTCTGGGCATAGACGATGACCGGATTCTCCGGCTCCTGCACCTCGAAGGCATCCGTCTCCCTCCCGGTGTCGAGAACCCTCGACCACTGTTTCAGCCCATTCACGACAGGCAGGTGAACCTCGCAATCGCCGCCGGCATTGAAGATGAGGAAGAGGTCGTCCATCGTCTCGGTGTCTGGTGCATTCACGCTCCTCGAGACATAGACGCCGAGCACCTGCAACCCGTCGTCGTTCCAGGCACCGTCGTCCATGAAACTGCCGTCCGGCTTGTACCAAGCGATCTCGATGCGCCCGTCCTCGCTAACCTGTCCGGTCAGGAACCGCTCCTGCCGCAGGACGGGATGGGCCTTGCGGAAGGCGACGGCCTGTCGGCAGAAATCGAGGAAGGGGTCGTCGAGCCCTGCCCAATCCGTCCAGCCGATTTCATTGTCCTGGCAATAGGCGTTGTTGTTGCCGTCCTGGCTATTGCCGAGCTCGTCGCCGGCCAGGATCATCGGCACGCCTTGGGAGAGCATCAGCGTCGCCACCATGTTGCGCCGGCGCCGTGCCCGCGCGGCGTTGATATCGGCATTATCCGTCGTGCCCTCGGCGCCCATATTGTCGGAATGATTGTCCGAATGGCCGTCCCGGTTATCCTCGCCGTTCGCCTCGTTGTGCTTGTCGTCGAAGGAGACCGTGTCCGTCAGCGTGAAGCCGTCATGGGCCGACAGAAGATTGATCGAGGAGGTCGCGCCCCGATCGGAATGGTTGAACTGCGGCGCCGAGCCGGTGACGCGGGCCGCCAGCTCCGACACCATGCCGTCATCACCCTTCCAGAAACGGCGGACGTCGTCGCGGAACTTGTCGTTCCACTCACGGAAGGGGTGCGGGAAGCCGCCGACCTGGTAACCGCCCTCGCCGATATCCCAGGGTTCGGCGATCAGCTTGACGCCTGACAGCATCGGATCCTGCCGGATGGCGCCGAAGAAACCGCCCTGGCGGTCGAATTCCAGATCCTGCCGGCCGAGCGTACTGGCGAGATCGAAGCGGAAGCCGTCGATATGCATGACGCCCACCCAGTAGCGCAGGCTGTCGAGCACCATGCGCATCACCATCGGGTGGGCGACATTCAGCGTATTGCCGGTGCCCGTCGTATCGAAGGTGTGGCGCGGGTCATCGGGGGAAAGGATGTAATAGCTCGCATTATCGAGCCCACGGAAGGACAGCGTCGGGCCTTTTTCGCTGCCCTCGGCGGTGTGATTATAAACCACGTCCATGATGACTTCGATGCCGACGGCATGGAACTTCTTCACCATGGTCTTGATCTCGGTGATCTTGTCGCCGGACATGTAGCGTGATTGCGGCGCGAAGAAGCCGAGCGTCTGGTAGCCCCAATAATTGCGTAGGTTGTTTTCCAGGAGATAGCGATCGTCGAGGAAATATTGGATCGGCAGAAGCTCGATCGCCGAGATGCCGAGCTTGACGAGATGGTCGATGATCGGATCGCTGCACATGCCGAGAAAAGTGCCACGCAGCCGGTCGGGCACCTTCGGATGCGTCATCGTCAGGCCGCGCACATGCGCCTCGTAGATGATCGTATCGGGCCAGGGACGGCGGATCGCCTCTTCACCCGCCCAATCGAAATCCGGATCCTGCACCACGCCCTTGACCGTGAAGGGCGCGCTGTCACGCTCGTCGAAGGAAAGATCGTCTTCGCCGATCTGGTAGCCGAACAGCGCGTCATCCCATGTCAGCTCGCCCGTGACCTGTTTGGCATAGGGGTCGAGCAGCAGCTTGTTCGAATTGAAGCGATGGCCGGCGTTGGGATCATAGGGACCATGGGCGCGATAGCCGTAGACGGTGCCAGGTCCGACGCCGGCGATATAGCCGGACCAGATATCGCCTTCGCGCTTCGGCAGCGGCAATCGCGCCACCTCCTTCTTGCCGTCCGGCGAGAAGAGGCAGAGCTCAATCTGTTCTGCATGCGCTGAGAATACCGCGAAATGGGTGCCCGAGCCCGTATATTCCGCCCCGAGCTCCGGCTTGAGGAAGTCGAGTTCTGAAAATGAATAGCTCATAATGCCCCGCTCGATAAAAAGACCATGCGGGAAACGTAACGGCGGCTCGAAAGTTCCCTTGGCTCGCAAGGGAAGATCTCTTGAGAAGCCGGAAACTAAGGCATCAACTGTCCGCCATTGACCTCGATAATCTGTCCGGTGATGTAGCCCGACAGCGTCGGCGAGGCGAGGAAGAGATAGGCCCCGACGCAATCCTCCGATGTGCCGACGAAGCCCATCGGGATCGACTTGCGCTGCAGTTCCATCTGCTCGTCATTGGTATAACGCTCATGGAAGGGTGTCGCGATAACGCCCGGCGCCACCGCGTTGACACGGATCCTGTCGGGGACGAATTCCTTGGCATGGCCGCGTGTGATCGTCGAAACGAAGCCCTTGGACGCCGCATAAAGGATCGCACCATTGCCACCGCCATTGCGCGCGGCGATCGAGGTGGTGTTGATGATGAAGCCGCCCTGCTTCTTCAGCCAGGGATGCGCCGCACGCGTGGCCGCCAGTACCGAGCGGGCGTTGAGGTCCATGACCGCGGCATAATGCGCGTCGGTATATTCCGAGGTCGGCTTACGCCCCAGCATGCCGCCGGCATTGTTGATGAGGCCGTCGAGATGACCGAAGGTCTTCGCCGTCTCCTCGACGACACGCTCGGTCTCGCCTTCCCTCGACACGTCGCCCTGGATCAGATGCACGGTGCCGCCGGCAGCCCGGATCTCCTCGGCAAGTTTTTCCGCCGGTTCGCGGCTGGCATTGTAGTGCACACCGACCTTGGCCCCTTGCGCCGCAAAGGCGCGGGCGAGTGCCGCGCCAATCCCGGTCGAGGCGCCGGTGATCAGCACGGCCTTGCCGGACAGGTCCGGCAGCTTGATGGATGCGAGCGATTGCGCAAGTTCGACCATGGCGACGATGCCTCCCGAAAAACCAAGGACATAGGTGATGAAATGAATAGGAGAAGTCTTATCAGGGGAAATCGACGAAGGGCAATGCACGAAAGCGGGAGATTGCATCGCCATAGGAGCGCTAGGCGGTCTTCATGCAAACGGCCATCGTCACCGACGGCCGCCTGAGGTTGCCTGCGAGAACCGAAAAGGGTCTCGTTACGGAGCCACGCCAAAGGCCGGCTGTGGCTTTTGCCGGGCGAGAGGCGGGAATGCGAGGGCTATCACCGCAGCGCCTAGACCAACCATTGCAGAGCCGATGAACAGCCAGGAATAATTGGCGAAAGTGTCGAATATCCAGCCGCCGATCAGAGGGCCGAAGGCCATGCCGAGGCTGGAGAGCATCGTCGCCGCGCCGAAGACGGTGCCGATGATGCGCGGCCCGAAATATTCCCGCGCCAGCACCGCATAGAGCGGCATCACACCGCCATAGGCACTGCCGAAGACGATGGCGAGCGCATAGAATTCGCCGAGTTGGCTGACGAAGAGATAGGTCGCGAGTGCGAGCGCCTGCACCAACAGGCCGGCGACCAGCACTGGCTTCACCCCCATCCTGTCGGCAAGGCTGCCATAGAGCAGCCGGCCGCCCAGTCCCGCCAGGCCCTCGACGCTGTAGATGCTGACGGCCGCCATAGGTGCGACGCCGCAGATCGTCGCATAGTTCACCATGTGGAAGATCGGCCCGGAATGCGCTGCGCAGCAAGCTGCAAAGGTCAGGCCAAGCACGATGAATTGCGGCGATCGAAAGACTTTCGACAGCTGCGGCCGGGCGCCGTCGGCCGCGAACTCGGTTCCGCTATCGGCGGTCTCGGCAGGCGGGCGCCTGACGAGCAGAGCGGCCGGCACCAGCAGCACCCAGGCTGCGACGCCGATGATCAACATGGCCGGCCGCCATTCATAGGCCGAGATCAGCCAGCGCGCGAAAGGTGAGATGGTCATCGGCGCGACGCCCATGCCGGCGGAGACCAGCGACACCGCAAGCCCGCGGTTTTCGTCAAACCAGGCGGTCGTCGCGGCGACCATCGGCGCGAAAAACGTGCTGGCGGCGAGCCCGACGAGGATGCCGTAGGTCAGCTGGAACTGCAGCAGCGTCTCGGCGCGGCTCGCCAGGACCAGCGCCAGGCCGAGCAGCACCGACCCGATCAGCACGACGACGCGCGGGCCGAACCGGTCGCTTGCCGCACCCCACAAGAACCCGCCGAAACCCATGACGATGAAATTCAGCGTCATCGCGCTGGCTATGCCGACATGCGACCAGCCGGTGGCCGTTGCGATCGGCTCCTGAAAGATCGCCAGCGAGAACATCGCGCCGAGCGCAACGCATGTCATCAAAGCGCCCGCAGCGACGATGACCCAACGATAGGAAACACTCATGGCTTCATAACCTCCATGCCGACAGAGTGATCGCGACGCATGCGGCAAGCCTGCCACATTTTGCGCCTGCAATCCAAAGACGTTTGAACCGCTGCGAATTCGACAGCGCACTCACATCTTTTTTCTTCGCACTTAGAGGGTACGAAACATCACCAATGCGTCGACATAGCCCTGCTTGGGATGAAGGAAGACGCCAGGCAGCCGGCCGACGACATCGAAGCCGAGAGATTGCCACAGCCCAACCGCGCGTTCATTGCTGCTGACGACGAAATTGAACTGCATGGCGCGAAAGCCCAGCAAGCGGGCATGCTCCAGGGAATGCTCATGCATCAGCCTGGCGACGCCACGGCCGCTGGCGGCAGCGTCGGTCATGTAGCCGCAGTTGCACACATGCCGGCCGCCGCCTGCCTGGTTGGCCTTGATGTAATAGGTGCCGAGGACCGCGCCCTCCTCTTCGGCGACGAAGGTCTCGCGCTCCGGTCCCATCCAGTAGGCCAGCGCATCGGCTTCGCTCAGATCGCGATCGAGCGCATAGGTTTCGCCGGCGCGGATCGTCGGACCGATGATCCTCCAGATCGCGCTTCGATCGTTCTTGTCTGCGGGTCGGATCAGCATGGCCGATCTCTAACGAAACCGGGCGCCCCGCGCAACGGGTCTGCAACCTTCGGCAAAAGCTGGAAGCGTCTCGGCCTCAAACCCTTTCAAGTGCTATCGCAATCCCCTGCCCGACGCCGATGCACATGGTCGACAGCGAGTATTTTCCGCCGGTCTCCAGAAGCTCGAGTGCTGCCGTGCCGGTGATGCGTGCGCCCGACATGCCAAGCGGATGGCCGAGCGCGATGGCGCCTCCGTTGCGGTTTACGCGCGCGTCATCGTCGGCAATCCCGAGCGCGCGCAGCACCGCCAGCCCCTGGCTGGCAAAAGCCTCGTTGAGTTCGATCACGTCGAACTGCTCCGCGGTCATGCCGAGCCGTGTCATCAGCTTGCGCGAGGCCGGGATCGGCCCGACACCCATCACCCTTGGCGGAACGGCGGCAGCCGCGCCACCGAGGATGCGCGCGATCGGCGTCAGGCCGTATTTCCGCGCCGCCGCTTCGGAAGCGACGATCAGCGCCGCCGCCCCATCATTGACGCCGGAGGCATTGCCTGCCGTCACCGTGCCGCCTTCCTTCTTGAAAGGTGTGGCGAGTTTGGCCAGCGTTTCGATCGTCGTCGCACGCGGATGTTCGTCCTTGTCGACGACGACAGGATCGCCCTTGCGCTGCGGGATGGTCACCGGGGTGATTTCCTTCGCCAGCCGTCCGTTTGCCTGGGCGGCAGCGGCCTTTGCCTGGCTTCGCACCGCGAAGGCATCCTGGTCTTCGCGGCTGACATGATAGTCCTCGGCGACGTTCTCGCCGGTCTCCGGCATGGAATCGACGCCATATTGCTTCTTCATCAGCGGGTTGACGAAGCGCCAGCCGATCGTGGTGTCGTGAATTTCCGCCGCCCGTGAAAAGGCCGTCTCGGCCTTCGGCATGACGAAGGGCGCGCGCGACATGCTCTCGACGCCGCCGGCGATCATCAGCTCGGCCTCGCCGGAACGGATGGCGCGCGCTGCCGTGATTACCGCATCCATGCCGGAGCCGCAGAGCCGGTTGATCGTCGTGCCGGGTACCGCGATCGGCAGGCCGGCGAGCAGGGCAGACATGCGCGCGACATTCCGGTTGTCTTCGCCCGCCTGGTTGGCGCAGCCGAAGATAACGTCATCGACAGCCTCCCAATCGACGGCGCCGTTGCGTTGAATCAGCGCTTTTAGCGGGATCGCACCGAGATCGTCGGCCCGCACCTGGGACAGCGAGCCGGCGAAGCGGCCGATCGGCGTTCTGACATAGTCGCAGATAAAGGCTTCGGTCATGGCTTTTCCTCAGAGTTTCGGGACGACGAGGTCACCGACCGGCCCCTCGACGTGCAGCGGCGCACCGGTCATGGCCTGCAATTCCTCTTGCGACATCGCGGCAAGCTTCTCGCGCAGGACGAAGCGTCCCTTTACGATGTCGACGACGGCATGGCTGGTATAGATGCGGGTGATGCAGCCGACGCCGGTCAGCGGGAAGGTGCATTTCTCCACCAGCTTCGGTTCGCCTGTCTTGGTGACGTGCTCGGTAATGACGCAGACCTGCTTGGCGCCGTGCACCAGGTCCATGGCGCCGCCGACGGCCGGCACGCCTTTGCTGCCGACCCGCCAGTTGGCGAGGTCACCATTCTGCGCGACCTGATAGGCACCGAGGATCGCAACGTCGAGATGGCCGCCGCGCACCATGGCGAAGCTGTCGGCGTGATGGAAGAAGGCAGCACCCGGCTTCAGCGTCACCGCCTTCTTGCCGGCATTGATCAGGTCCCAGTCTTCCTCGCCTGCCGCCGGCGGCTCGCCGAAGTTCAGGATGCCGTTTTCCGTGTGAAAAATCGCCTGACGGCCGGGCGGCTGATAGCGGGCGACCATTTCGGGAAAGCCGATACCGAGGTTGACATAGGCGCCATCGGCAATGTCCTGCGCGGCGCGCCAGGCGATCTGCGCATTGGAAAGCTTGATGTCTTCCCGAGTGTTGATGGGGCTGATATCGATCGTCATACGTAGGCCACTCCGGCTCGAATGAGCTCTTCTTCCTGCTGGGGATTGGGGATGGCGACGACGCGGTCGACGAAGATGCCTGGGGTCACCACATGCTCGGGATCGATGCCGCCGGCCGGCACGATGGATGAGACCTGGACGATGGTCTTCGCCGCCGCCATGCACATCAGCGGATTGAAGTTGCGGCCGGCCTTGTTGTAGGTGAGATTGCCCTGGATATCGCCGATCTCGGCCTTCACGATCGCGAAGTCGGCCTTCAGCCAGCGCTCCTGCACGTAATGGCGGCCATCGAATTCGGCGATGACCTTGCCGTTGGCCAGTTCGGTACCGTAGGCCGTCGGCGTATAGAAAGCCGGAATGCCGGCCCCGCCGGCACGGATGCGCTCGGCCAGCGTTCCCTGCGGCACCAGCTCGAGCTCGATTTCGCCGGCTAGATATTTATCCGTGAAGGCACGCGGATCCGACGAACGCGGGAATGAGCAGATCATCTTTCTGACCATGCCGGCATCGATCATCGCGGCGATACCGATGCGCCCGTTGCCGGCATTGTTGTTGATCACGGTGAGGTTCTTTGAGCCCTTGTCGATCAAGGCATGAATGAGCTCGATCGGCGCGCCCGAGCCACCAAAACCACCGATCATGACGGTCGCGCCATCTCCGATCTCAGAGACGGCTTCCGCCGCGCTCCCGACTGTCTTGTCCATGCGGGATCTCTCCTTGGCTATGCGGTCGGGAAACTGAACCTCCCGTCCTCCAGCGTCAGGCATAAGGCGCAGCGGGCCGGACGACAAGTTATTTTGTGCGATATTTGACATTTGTTCATATATCGCACAAAATAACCAAATTGATTGGAGACTCAACCCATGCGCGAAACGGATTTCGTCAGCGGCTTCGCCCGCGGCCTGAAGGTCATCGAAGCTTTCGGCGAAACGCGGCAGCGGCTTTCGATCGCCGAGGCCGCCAAGCTGACGGAGCTTGACCGCGCCACCGTGCGACGCTCATTGCTGACGCTCGCCGAGCTCGGTTATGCCGATTATGACGGCAAGTTCTTCACGCTGACGCCGAAGATCCTGCGTCTTGGTCATGCCTATCTCTCGGCGACGCCGCTGCCGGCGCTCTTGCAGCCGCATCTCGATCATCTTTCGGAAAAGGCCGGCCAGAGCGCCTCGGCTTCGGTGCTCGACGGCACCGACATCGTCTATATCGCCCGCGCCTCGCAGCGCCGCGTCATGTCGATCAACCTCACGCCCGGCAGCCGCTTGCCCGCCTACTGTGCCTCGATGGGCCGCGTACTGCTTGCACCCCTTCCAGAGAGCGAGGCGCGCGCCATCCTCGCCCGCAGCGAGCTGAAGCAAAACACGCCGAATACGAAGACTGATTCGGACGAGTTGATCGCCGAATTCCGCCGGGTCCGCGCCGAGGGTTACGCCATCATCGATCAGGAGCTGGAGATCGGCCTCTGCTCCATTGCCGTGCCCATCGACAACGACCGCGGCGAAACGGTCGCGGCGATCAATATCGGCGCGCCGGCCGCCCTCGTGCCCGCGGCGGAGATGAAGGAACGCTATCTGCCGCTGCTGAAGGAAACGCAGGCGGCGTTGCGGCCGTTGCTGCGGCGATGACAACAAAATTAGGACAGAGCGGCCCCGCTCAGCGCCGGGGCCGCTCGTGATCGGTCAATGCGTCAGGTCGAGCGCGGCTGTGAGGTCACCCATTGGCGGCCGGTCGTTATTGCGCAGCGCCTTGTCGCGGGCGAGGATGCCGGGCAATACCGGCAGATCGTAGCGCGCGGTGATGAAGCGGATGATCGACGTCGTGTCGTACTGGGTATGATCGACCATGCCGCCCTTGGCGAAGGGCGAGATGATGAAGGCCGGAATACGGTTGCCCGGACCCCAGCGGTCGGCCTTCGGCGGCGCGACATGATCCCAGAAGCCGCCATTCTCGTCATAGGTGACGATCACGAGCATATGGCCCCATTGCGGGCTCTTCTCGAGGTGGGAAACGATATCGGCAAGATGCTGGTCGCCGCTCGAAACATCGGCATAACCGCCATGTTCGTTGAGGTTGCCCTGCGGCTTGTAGAAGGAAACTGCCGGCAGCTTGCCGTCGTCGATATCCTTGAGGAAGGCTTCGCCGCCAAGGCCGCCATCCTTCAGATGATCCGCACGCGCCGGGGTGCCAGGCGCGAAATTGGCGAAATAGTTGAACGGCTGGTGATGGAACTGAAAGTTCGGCACCGGGGTGGCATTCTTGCCATCAAGGGCTGCCTGCCAGGCACCGCTATACCAGGCCCAGCTGATGCCCTTCAGCGACAGCAGGTCGCCGATGGTGATTTCATGCTGCGGCGGCAGCGTCGTAGCGGCGGAGGGATCGGCATAGGCCGCATCGCCGTCCTTGGCCGGCGGATTGGCGCTCGGCTGGTAGGGCGGCTGCATGGTGTTGACGGCGTAGAAGTCGGGGGTCAGCGTGCCGTCGGAGACGAATTTCGGTGCGCCCTCCAGCGCCGACTTCGGGGCATTCTCCGCCACGGTCAGCGACGTGCCGTCCGCATCCACCTTGGCGATCGTGGGCTTGGCCGGGCTCTTGTCGGCATCCGGATAATAGGGCGCGCAGGCGCAGATCAACGCGAAATGGTTGAGGAAGGAACCGCCAAAGGCGCCCTGGAAGAAGTTGTCGGCCATGACGTATTTCTTGGCGACCTGCCACATCGGCAGGATGGAGCCATCGTAATGGCCCATGACCAGGCTGCCAGAATCGGCCCAGGCGACGAACTTGTCGTTCTTGCCGCCGTCGATCTGCATCTGCTCCTGGTAGAAGCGATGCCAGAGGTCGCGGGTGATGACCGAAGGCGCCTCTGCGAAGCCCTTCGGATCGTCGATCGCGAAGGTGGCGTTGGCGAGATGGGCCGACTGCGCCTCGGTGACGGCAGGCGTCACGCCCTTGGCGGTAAGGCCGCCCCAGGCCGGCGGCAGTTCGGACAGCGGCTGGCCGTCGCGGTCGAGCTGGCGGGCGCGATCGGCGGTCGCGTTCAAGAGCCCATCGGCGCCGGGAAAGCTGCCATAGAGATTATCGAAGCTGCGGTTTTCGGCATAGATGACGACGACATTGTCGATCTTGTCGTAACCGGCCGGCGCCGCATGGGCTGCCACCGCAAACGGCACGATGGCCGATCCGGCGAGACAGATCGAATGGAGGAGTTTCAGTCTTTTCACGGGGGTACCTCATGGCTAGGGGGCGTTGGCTAGAGGGAGCGGAGAACGCTCGGGGGCACGTCGACGCTATTCCGGCCGTCTATCAACTTTGTGACATCAGGGGTTGCCGTGATGCCGCAGGAGGATAGCCGTCATCAATTTGTTGCAGCGAGGTTCGATCATGGAGGAAACCAGTACTAACTTATTGGAATCCTTATCATGACGACGAAGATCATCTGGCTTGTGCGCTCCGGCCTGGCCGTCAGCATGGGTGCCGTGGCGCTTGGTCTTGCCATTCTTCCCCTGCGGCAAAGCAGCGCGGCGACCGCCGCCGGCGTTCATCCCGGACCGATGTCGCGCGCTGAGGCCTTCGCCCGGGCCGAAACGCTCACCGCACTTGGCCGCAAGATATTCTCAGATCCCTCCCTGTCGGCCTCGGGCCTCCAGGCCTGCGCGTCCTGCCATGATCCGGCTCACGCCTTCGGCCCGGCATCGGCGACGCCGGTCGAAATGGGCGGCCAGCATATGGACCAGCCGGGGCTGCGTGCCGTGCCGACACTGCGCTACCTGCAGGCCGTGCCATCCTTCACCGAGCATTATTACGATTCCGAGGACGAGGGCGACGAGAGCGTCGACAATGGCCCGACGGGTGGCCTGACCTGGGACGGCCGGGTCGATCACGGCGCCGATCAGGCAAAAATCCCGCTGCTCTCGCCCTTCGAGATGGGCAACAAGGATGCGGCCGTGGTGGTGGCGAAGCTGCGAAAGGCCGCCTATGCCGACGACATCAAGGCGGCATTCGGCGAGACGGTGTTCGACAATCCTGAGGATGCCTTCGATGCCGCCGCCGAGGCGCTTGCCACCTTCGAACAGAGCGGCCCGGATTTCTATCCCTATTCCAGCCGCTACGACGCCTTTCTCGCCGGCAAGGCAACGCTGACGGCGCAGGAGCTGCGCGGACGACAGCTGTTCGAGGATCCGGCCAAGGGCAACTGTTCGAGCTGTCATCTGAGCGAACCCGCCAATGACGGCGAGCCGCCGCAATTTTCCGATTTCGGCTTCCTCGGGCTCGCCGCACCGCGCAACATGGCGATCCCGGCCAACAACGATCCGAACTATCATGATCTCGGCCTTTGCGGCCCTCAGCGCACCGATTTTGCCGGACGCAGCGAATATTGCGGTCTGTTCCGCACCCCGACGCTGCGCAATGTCGCACTGAAGCAGAGCTTCTTCCACAACGGCTATTTCCACTCGCTGCGCGACGTCGTCTCCTTCTATGCGACGCGCGACAGCGATCCCGGCCGTTGGTATCCGAAAAATTCAGATGGCACGGTTCGGAAATATGACGACCTGCCACAAGCCTATTGGGATAATCTCAACCAGGATCCGCCCTTCGGCGACAAGCCCGCCCTCACCGATCCCGAGATCGACGACATCGTCGCCTTTCTCGGAACCCTGACCGATGCGGACCTGCAGCCTGAGGCGACTGGGCATTAGGACGCCTGGAATTTTAAGAAATACCCAGGACCAATGACGTCTTTCTCAACAATAACAATCAAACCCGTCGAAGCATTCCCACTTGATGTATCATAATTTCCGATATACATCATTTCATCGGAAATGGTGGGGGAATGATGGAACGCTCGTTTTTAACGATCGCCGCCGGCGAGAATAATGATGCGATACGCGCGCTTTCGGCGCCGGCGCGGCTGGAGATGCTCAAGCTGCTTTGCGCCAAAGGACCGATGAATATCAACGATATCGCGCGTGCCCTTTCCCTGCCCCAATCCACCGTCGCCACCGGGATCCAGATCCTGGAAGACGCCCGGCTGGTGGATTCCCAACTGACGAAGGCCCGCAAGGGAAACCAGAAGATCTGCTCTGCGATCTACAGCGAAATTCTGATCAGCTTTGAGGAAAGTGCCGCCCAAAGGGCCAACAATATTATCGAAGTCGAGATGCCGGTCGGGCTCTACACCAGTTGTGACGTCCATGCGCCGTGCGGTCTTTGCTCCACCGAGAGCGTCATCGGCCCGCTCGATGTGCCCGACTATTTCCTCGATCCGCAGCGCATGCAGGCCGGGCTCGTCTGGTTCGGTAGAGGCTATGTGGAATATAAATTCCCCAACAACGCCAAGGTGTTGAACAAGGATATCCGCGCCATCGAGTTTTCGCTGGAGCTGTCGTCGGAAGTGCCCGGCACCAATCCCGACTGGCCGTCTGATATAACCCTCTGGGTCAATGGAATGGCGATCGGAACCTGGACGTCGCCCGGCGACTATGGCGACAAGCGCGGCGCCTTCACGCCGGCATGGTGGAAGCTCGAAGGCTCGCAATATGGTATGATGAAGACTTGGCGCATCTCCACGCGCGGAACCTTCATCGACGGTGTCGCCGCCTCGAATGTCACGCTCAGCGACCTCGCGCTTACGCAGCATTCCTCCATCCGGCTTCGTGTCGGCATCGCGGAGAATGCCGGCCATACCGGTGGCGTCAATATTTTCGGCCGCGGCTTCGGAAATCACGGACGCGATATCATCATGCGGCTACATGTCTGAAAAATCAAAATCGGAAATCTTGATTTAAATATCACGCTTCTTTCCAGTTTTGATGACCGATAAAATGCGTCAAGCAACTGGAACAAAACAATTTTTCCCACAATCCACATTAGTATGATTAAAAACGCAACTCGGTTGACAGAACGACATTCCTGATATCAAGTTAGAGGCAAGAAAACAAAAATTCTGATATATAAACGGGAGGATCCGTTGAAGACGAACGTCGTTGTCCACCGCGATTTCCGCATCGCGACCATTGACTCCAGGCTCTACAGTTCATTTCTCGAGCATCTCGGCAGGGCGATCTACGGGGGCATCTATGAGCCCGGACATCCGACCGCCGATGAGGACGGATTCCGGCAGGATGTCCTCGATCTGGTGCGTGAGCTCGACACCCCATACTGCCGCTATCCCGGTGGCAATTTCGTTTCGGCCTATAATTGGGAAGACGGCGTCGGGCCCCGTGCTGAACGCCCGGTTCGCCTCGACCTTGCCTGGCGCACCCGCGAAGCCAACCAGATCGGCGTGAATGAATTCGTCGACTGGTGCAAGAAGGCGAATACCAAGCCGATGCTTGCCGTCAATCTCGGATCACGCGGCCTCGATGCCGCCCGCAATTTCCTGGAATATTGCAATCATCCTGGCGGCACCTACTGGTCGGATCTGCGTCGCAAGCACGGCTGGTCCAATCCGCACGATGTCAAATTGTGGTGCCTCGGCAACGAGATGGATGGTCCCTGGCAGGTCGGCCACAAGTCGGCCTATGAATATGGCCGGCTGGCGGACGAGACGGCGAAGGCCATGCGCGGCTTCGACAAGTCGCTTGAACTCGTGGTCTGCGGCTCGTCCAATTCCGACATGAAGACCTATCCCGAGTGGGAGGCCCAGGTCCTCGAGCAGTGCTATGACAGCGCCGACCATATCTCGCTGCATATGTATTTTGCCAACCGCGAGAAAAACACGCTCAACTATCTCGCCCGCGCGACGAAGCTCGATCGCTACATCACCACTATCGGCGGCGTGATCGACTATATCAAGGCGAAAAAACGCTCGAAGAAGACGATCGGCATTTCCTTCGACGAATGGAATGTGTGGTATCATTCCAACCAGCAGGACAAGGAGATCCTGGCGCGCGACGAGTGGCCGGATGCGCCGCATCTGCTGGAAGACATCTATAATTTCGAGGACGTGCTGCAGGTCGGCGGCATCCTCAATACCTTCATCCGTCGCTCCGACCGCGTGCGCATCGCCTGCATCGCGCAGCTCGTCAACGTCATCGCCCCGATCATGACCGAGGACGGCGGTGCGGCCTGGCGCCAGACCATCTATTACCCGTTCTATTACGCTTCCAGATATGGCCGCGGCTCGGCCCTGCAGCTGGTCGTCGATGGCCCGACCTATGACAGCGACGAGGAGAACGACGTTCCCTATCTCGACGTATCGGCAGTCCATTCCGAGGATGGCAAGACGCTGACCTTCTTTGCCGTCAACCGCCATCCGAGCACGGCGCTCGATCTCGACGTGCGGCTGGAAGGCTTCGGAAATGCCCGGGTGGTCGAGCAGGTGGAGATGACCCACGGTGATCTGGAAGCCGTCAATACGGCAGCGCGGCCGAAGACGGTCGTTCCGGTCAATGTCGAGAGTGGAAAGATCGAGGACGGACGGTTGCGGGCGGCGCTGAAACCGTTCTCCTACAACGTCATCCGGCTGTCGGTATGACAGCCGCCGCCGGGTAAGCCCATTTGGGCGTCCCTGGCTGAGGATATTCGGCTCGCTGCGAGGAGGCAGGGAGCCGGAGAGATGGTTCACTGAGGTCCCGGACCTGACTGTTCAAGTCCTGACGCCTCTGCGAACCGACAACCGCGACGTGCCCATGCGTGCCCTTGCGGCCGCCGTATCGTCGCTTTCTAGGGAGGAGTTCATGCAACAGTGGAAGAGGCTCGCATTTGGCGTCGCGCTGGCCGCACTCGGCCTGACAGCGACGGCCAATGCCGATGACTACACCTCCTTGCCGCGCAAGGAGACGCTCATCGTCGAAAATCCGGAAGGGACGATCAAGAATCCCGGCTGGTTCAACATCTGGGTCAATGGCGGCGGCGGCGTTTCGACCGGCCTGCAGCAGCTGACCATGGATACGCTCTGGTATATCGACCCCGAACAAGGGCTTGGCGGCGCGACCTGGGACAATTCGCTGGCTGCCGACAAGCCGCAATATAATGCCGACTTCACCGAGATGACCGTGAAACTGCGCAAGGGGCTCTTCTGGAGCGATGGCGTGGAGTTCACGGCAGACGACGTGGTCTATACCGTCAAGACGCAGATGGATCACCCCGGCATGGTCTGGAGTGCTGCTTTCTCGGTGCAGGTGGCAAGCGTCGAGGCGACCGATTCTTCGACGGTGGTGTTCAAGCTGAAGAAGCCCAATTCGCGCTTCCACGCCATCTTCACCGTTCGCTGGAACGGCGCCTGGATCATGCCAAAGCATGTCTTCGAGAAAGTCGAAGATCCGCTTCGTTATGATTTCGCCAATCCCGTTTCGCTCGGCGCCTACAAGCTCAAGGCATTCGACCCCCAGGGCAAGTGGTATACCTGGGAGAAGCGCGACGACTGGCAGCGCACCTCGCTTGCCCGCTTCGGCGAGCCGGCCCCGAAATACGTGACCTATGCCGATCCCGGCCCGCCGGATAAACGTACCATCGCTCAGCTCGAGCACAATCTCGATATCATTCACGACAACACGCCCGAGGGCATGTTCACGCTGAAGGAAAAATCCAAGACGATCGAGACCTGGTTCCCGGGTTTTCCCTTCGCCCATCCGGACCCGACGCTTCCGGCCGTGATCTTCAACACCCAGAATCCGCCCTTCGACAACGCCGATGTACGCTGGGCGCTTGCCCTGCTGATCGACATCAAGGCGGTTGATATGGCGAGCTATCGCGGGGCAGCGACGCTTTCGGCGCTCGGCGTGCCGCCGACGGCGGCCACGATGAAGGACTATCAGGCGCCGATGCAGGATTGGCTGAAGAATTTCGAGATCGATACCGGCAAGAGCAAGATCAAGCCTTATGACCCGACGGTCGGGCAACAGATCGCCGATATCCTGCGCAAGCAGCCGAAGTTCAAGGACCAGATCCCGACCGACCCGGAGGCAATCAGCGGTGCCTTCGGCTATGGCTGGTGGAAACCGGATCCGAAGGCTGCCGGCGAACTACTGGAGAAGGCAGGCTTCAAGAAATCCGGCGGCAAATGGCTGACCCCTGATGGACAGCCCTTCAAGATCCGGATGACGGTGGAAGGCGACACACGCTCGGTCTTCACCCGCGCCGGGACGCTGATCGCACAGCAATGGGCCGCATTCGGCATCGACGCCAAAGCCGTGCCGGCCGCGAAACTGTGGCAGGTGGCGCTCCAGCCCGGTGATTTCCAGGTAGCGATTGCCTGGAGCGTCGAGACCTGGGGCGGCGATCCCGATCTGTCGTTCTTCCTAGATAGCTGGCATTCGCAGTTCGTGGCCAAGAAGGGTGACAATCAACCGCCGCGCAACTGGCAGCGCTGGAGCAATCCGGAGCTCGACAAGATCATCGAAAGCATCCGCGGCATCAGCGCCGACGATCCCAAGGGCGTCGAGCTCGGCAAGGATTATCTGAAGCTGGTCGCCCGCGAAATGCCGACGATCCCGCTGATGTCGTATAACGTCTTCACCTCGATGGATACGACCTATTGGACCGGTTATCCGACGATATCAGACCCCTATACCGACCCAGTGCCGAATTGGGCCAACTCCAGGCTGATGATGGTCAAGCTGAAGCCGGCACAACCGAAATAATCCTCCCAACGCCGGCGCGAGTGTTGCGCGCCGGCCCCCTAATCGACGGGCATGTGGCATGTCCGTCGATCCTTTCCACTTGATGAAGGGAACCAGAGAGGAACCACCGCCCTATGACGTCCTATCTGCTCTTTGTGCTGAAGCGGTTCGGTCAGTTTCTGCTCGTCGTATTTCTTGGCGTGACGATAACATTCTTCGTCACCCACCTGACCCCGATCGATCCGGTCGAAGAAAGCATAGGCGCCATCACCCAGATGGGGCAGTCCGATCCGAATGCGATCGAACTGATGCGCCAGTCGCTTCGCGAGCTTTACGGCATGGAGGGTTCGATCTGGCAGCAATACCTGCATTTCTGGCTTCGGCTTGCGACCGGTGATCTCGGTCCCTCGCTATCGGCATTTCCCACCCCCGTTTCCACCATCATCCTGCGGTCCCTGCCCTGGACCATCGGTCTGATGACGGTGTCGACCCTGATCACCTTCGTGCTCGGCAATGCGATCGGCGCACTCGCCGGTTATTACCGCAAGGACATGGTGCTGAAGGCCGTCAGCCTCGTCTTCATCGCCCTGCTTCCTATTCCCTATTACATTCTGGCCTTCGTGCTTCTGATTGTCTTCGGCTATCTCTGGCCGGTGCTGCCGATCAATGGCGGCTACGAGATGAACGCCAATCTCGACCTCTCCTTTGCCCTGGTCTTCGATATCCTGAAACACTCGATCCTGCCGGCCTTGTCGCTGATCATGGTCGGCGCCGGCAGCTGGCTGATCGGGATGCGCGCGCTCGTTTCCAACATCATCACCGAGGATTACGTCGTCTTCGCCGAGCTTGGCGGCGTTCCGAAGCGAAAGATCCTGCGCTCCTACATCGCCCGCAATGCCATGGTGCCGCAGTTCACCGGGCTTGCCATGTCGCTCGGCGCGATCTTCAACGGCACGGTCATCACGGAAATCGTCTTCGGCTATCCGGGCATCGGAAACCTGCTGATCGAAGCAGTGCATGCCGGCGACTACAGTCTGGTGCTCGGCCTCAGCGCATTGTCGATCGTCGGCGTTGCCGCCGCCGTCTTCATCATCGACATTCTGAGCCCGCTGATCGACCCGCGCATCAAGGTGGAATAGAGCATGTTTACGATCGTCCGCGACCTCGCGCGCCAGAATATGGAATTCCTCTGCGGCCTGCTGCTCTTTGCCGTCATCGTCGCATTGATAGTGGTGTCCTATTTCTCGCCTTACGGCGCGACCGACATCTATCTTCTGCCGCCTGACATGCCGCCGGATGGCGAATATTGGCTCGGCACGACGTCGCGCGGCCAGGACGTTTTCTGGCAGCTGACGACCGCGCTTCGCAACACCCTGTTTTTCGGCATCGGCGTCGCCTTCATTTCACGCATCATCTCGCTGGTCGTCGGCCTCGTCGCCGGTTATGCCGGCGGCGCGGTCGACCGGGTGTTGATGGCCATCAACGACAGCGTCATGGTCATCCCGCAATTTCCGCTGCTGATCCTGTTCTATTTCGTGCTGAAGGATAGCATGACCTGGACAGCGCTGATCCTCATCATGGCTGCGCTCGGCTGGTCTTATGACGCACGCCTCATCCGCTCGGTGGCGATCAGCCTGAAGACGAGATCCTTCACCACCCAGAGCGTCTATTCCGGCATGAGCATGCGCAAGATCCTCGTCGAGGAGCACCTGCCCTATGTTCTGCCGATCGTCTTTGCCACCACGATGAACAACATGATCTGGTCGATCGGCATGGAGATCACCCTGTCTGTGCTCGGCTTTACCGATATCGAGACGCCGACCATGGGCATGATGATCTATTGGGCCAATGCGCATTCGGCGCTGATCTCAGGCATATGGTGGTGGGTGGCCGCCCCCGTCGCCGTCATCGTCGTCCTCTTCCTGGCGCTCTTCCTGCTGTCCATGTCGATGAACGAATACAATGACCCGCGCAGCCGGCTGAACCGGATGGGAAGTTAGTATGGATCCTTTGGTCGAAATTGAGAATCTGAAAGCCTATTACCGTGCCTTCCTCTACGGCGTCGATCGCGAGGTGCGCGCCGTCGACGATATCAGCCTGACCATCGCCCGCGGTGAGGTCTATGGCGTTGCCGGTGAATCGAGCAGCGGCAAGACGACCTTGATCAAGACCATCGCCGGCGCGATCCGGCCGCCGCTGAGGGTCGTGTCGGGAAAAGTGACATTCCATTTCGACGGCGGCACCCAGGATATCTACGCGATGAAGCCGGAGGATCGGCTGGCGCTGCGATGGAAGCATCTGTCCTATATCATGCAGGGTTCGATGAATGTGCTCAATCCGGTGCGCCGGATCCGTCATTCCTTCACCGATTTCGCCTTTCGCCACATGAAGGTCAGCGGCCCGGTCTTTCTCGAAAGGGTCGCCACCCATCTGCAGCGGCTGAAGCTCGATCCGCATCTGCTCGACGCCTATCCCCACGAGCTCTCTGGCGGCATGCGCCAGCGCATGACCATTGCGCTTGCCACCATCCTGACACCCGAATTCATCATCGCCGACGAACCGACGACCGCGCTCGACGTGATCGTTCAGCGCGACGTGCTGTCGATGATCCGCGAAATCCAGCGCGAGATGGGCTCGTCCTTCCTGTTCGTCACCCATGACATGGGGGTTCACGCGACGGTCTCCGACCGCATCGGCATCGTCTATGCCGGGCGTCTTGTCGAGGAAGCGCCGACCGCCAAACTCTTCAACATGCCGCTCCACCCCTATACGCAGCATCTCGTCGGCAGCCTGCCGCGCATCGGCGATGCGACGGCCCGCCCTTCGCTGGAGGGGCGCCCGCCAAACCTCGCCATGCCGCCGGAAGGCTGCCGGTTTCACCCGCGCTGTCCAAAGCGCATGGAGATTTGCTCGCAGAAGGTTCCGCCGCTCGTCACCGTCGAGCCGCAGCGGCGCGTGGCGTGTTTTGCCGTTACGGGAGATCAGGTTTGAGCGCTCTTCTTAGCCTCTCGCATGTCACGAAAGTCTACCGGCAGGGCGGCATGCTCGGCCGGCGGCTGATCACGGCGGTCAAGGACGTCAGCTTCGAATTGGGAGCGGAGCCGGAGATCCTGTCGATCGTCGGCGAATCCGGCTCGGGAAAATCGACGATCGCGGCAATGATCCTCGGCCAGACCGAACCAACGGAAGGCGAGCTTCAATTCAGCGGCAGGACCGTCGCCATCCACAGCCGATCCGAACGCACGGCTTTCATGAAAGAGGTCCAGCCGGTTCTGCAGAACCCCTTCGAAGCCTTCAATCCGCTGAAACGTGTCGATCGTTATCTCTTCGAGACCGCCCGCAATTTTTCGTTCTCGGGAAAACGGCCGGATCGAGAGCAGGCGGAGAAGATGGCGGATGCCGCCCTGGTCCATGTCGGCCTGACCCTTGAAGAGGTGAAAGGCCGGTTTCCTCACGAATTGTCGGGCGGCCAGCTTCAGCGCGTCGCCATCGCCCGGGCGCTGATCCCGCAACCCCGCCTGCTGGTGGCTGATGAACCGGTATCCATGGTCGACGCATCGCTGCGCATGGCCATCGTCAACCTCTTTGGCCGCCTGAAAAACGAGCTCGGTCTTTCCATTGTCTACATCACCCACGACCTCGCCACCGCCTATTACATCAGCGACAACATCATCATCATGCGCAAAGGCGAAATCGTCGAGCGGGGACAGGCGCGGGCGGTGTTGGATGATCCGCAGCATCCCTATTCGCGGGCGCTGAAGGATGCGGTGCTGGCCGCCGATTTCAGCCCAGCGACCTAGAGCCTTTCCTGGTCAGCTTGAAGCATTCTGTTGGCTCAAACGGAGTCGGATGGTCGACCGGCCGGCGCGCGTCGTAGCCCAGCTCTACGGTCAAGCCGGCCGGTCGATCAGCCGGCCCGTTTCAGCCAACCCGAAGGGCCGGGCATCTTTGCGCCAGGGCAGAGGCGATCGGCTCGGACGTACCAAGAGGTATGCCCTTCGCCAATCGCCTCTGCCCTGACGAAACCTGCTCCGGCAGAATGCTGCAAGCTGACCAGGAAAGGCTCTAAGCGCTGCAACGAACAGGCAGCTTTCCTTTATGAGGGTTGGCAGGTTTAGCGTTGCCTTAAAGAAACTGTGCAAGGATGAGGGCCTGTCATCCACGCCGGCAACCTGATGAAGTTTCGAAGAAATCTCGCTCGCTCCGTAATAAGCCATACCAGCGCATTTGCTCCCGCAATATTTGCGGCCATTATTGCTGCAATCGTCGTCTGGGTCGCAACGAACTGGCGGATCGAGCGATCGCTGGCCGATGAACGCTCGATCGTTGCCAGCGAGCTTGCCACCATATCCTCCCGGCTTCAGACCAACCTCAACAGCAATGTCAAGCTGCTGCAGGGGCTGGCGGCCGGCATCGCAGTCAATCCAGAGATGGGCCAAAACGGATTTTCCAAACTTGCCGCTCAGATCCTGCAGCCCGATTCACAATTGCGAAGCTTCGCCGCTGCGCCCGACATGGTGGTCAGGTGGGTTTATCCGGAGAAAGGAAACGAAAAGGCTATCGGACTCGACTACCGAACCAATGAGAAGCAACGGGCTGCCGCGATGCTGGCGCGCAACACGCACAATATCGTACTCACAGGCCCGGTGGAGCTTGTCCAAGGTGGAACCGCGTTTGTGGTCAGGTGCCCAGTCTACATCAATGACGGAACAAGCCAGACTTTTTGGGGCCTGCTTTCGGGAATAATAGACATACCAAAGCTTTACCAGGAAAGTGGCCTTGGTTCGACCGAGCTTGAGATCGCCATCAGCACCGTACCGGACCCGAATTCGCCCAAAGAGGTTTTTTTCGGCAGCCTGGCAACCTTTTCCAGGAAACCGGTCCAGACATCCGTTGATATGGTTTATGGCCGATGGACCCTCGCCGCACTGCCAAAGCAGGGATGGGGCCAAAATAGCGGGATCGGCACTTTTGAGTTCTACGCAAGCCTGTTGGCATTATGTGTCGTTGCGCCGATTGTCTGGATCGGTTTTCTGACCAAATCACGCCAAAGAACGATCGAAAAGCTTCGCCTTCACAAGAAAAAGCTCGTTCGAGCACGACAGAGACTGGAGTACCTGTCATTGCATGACGCATTGACGGGGCTTCCCAATCGACGATTTGTCGACCAGATGATCTCGCAACCGCCGAGACCTCGTCCAGAGGATTGTCTGATACTCGTTCATATCGACCTGGATCGATTTAAAGAGATCAACGACACCAAAGGGCATGCCGGCGGTGACGCGGTCTTGCAAGCAACGGCTTCGCGCCTTGCCGATTTGGCTGGTCCAAACGACGTAGCGGCTCGGATCGGTGGCGATGAGTTCATCTTCGCCAGCTGGAGTGCCAATCCGGAGCCGAAGGCAAACGCATTGGCCCGGCAAATTGTCGATACGCTCGATCAACCCGTCTTCATTGAGGGTGCGGCCTGTGTTGTCGGTGCAAGCGTCGGGGTCGCCTGGGAGACTGAAGGTGCTCTCGGGCAGGACCTCGGCCAATTGCTTCTCAATGCCGATTTGGCTCTGTACGAGGCGAAGAAGGCGGGCCGCGGCCGCGCGGCGGTTTTTACAGAAGAGCTTCGCAGCGCCGCGATCCATTCGAAAGAACTGGCGGACGAATTCACGCATGCGCTCGATCGCGATGAACTGGTTGCATTCTTCCAACCTCAGTTCAACGCAAACACATTGGATATTGCCGGCGTCGAGACACTTGCCCGTTGGGATCACCCGCAAAAAGGTCTGCTCGCTCCGAACAGATTTCTTGACGTCGCCGAAAAGCTGGGGCGCACCGGCGACATGGATAGGCTGATTCTGCAAAAGGCCCTGTTCGAGCTGACAAGATGGGATAGCTTGGGAATGCAAATTCCACGTGTCTCGGTCAACATTTCAGCGCGTCGACTGGCGCAGGCAAATCTGCTTGCCGAGCTGTCCGAGCTTCCCATCGCGAAGGGTCGCCTGTGTTTCGAGCTGCTTGAGACAATCTCCTTCAATGATCTTCAACCTGTTCTCAAGGAGATCATACCAGCCGTCAAAAAGCTTGGCATCGAAATCGAGATCGATGACTTCGGCACCGAACATGCCAGTATCGTCAGTTTGCTTCGATTTGAGCCGCGACGCCTTAAGATCGATCGCGAAATTATCAAGCCGATTATCGCGTCTCCATCTCAGCGCCGTCTGGTCTCCTCCATCATCGAAATCGGCCGATCACAGAACATCGACATCGTTGCAGAGGGCGTGGAGACAATGGAGCATGCGAAGATCCTGAAAGATCTCGGTTGCCATATATTGCAAGGTTACGCTCTGGCACGACCAATGACCTCGGAGCAGTTGATTGAATTTTGCCGTATGAAGGACAAAGGAATGACAGAGGCAGGCCGATAGCCAAACCCTGTGTTCGGCGCCCGCAATTTAACATGGTCGGTCTTTTCGCCTAAATCGAGACTGGTATTCGCGTTGCGTAATTCGCAACCTTTGGCGGATGCCTGCGAAATTATGACGCCTAAAACAACACTTCTTTGACGCTGCTTTGACGGTAGGACGCTACGACCGGTTTGCGAAGTTACGCAGAGGGATTTCAGCCGGTTATGCTTCAGTTCGATTATCGCAAAAGCATCGATCTTCCTTTCGGAATCCCGATTTCCCTTCCCGGTTGCTTGCCAGGCGCCGCAGGTATGGCAGACTGGTCTCTGGATGCCAGGTCTTCGACCTGCCAAACGAGCGCATCGGAGGCAACGGGGGCGGGGCCGGTGGATCGCATGAACAAGGAGCACGATCCGTTACGGATGTTCCTGCTCGGGCCTTTTGCCCTTGTGGATGCTGAAGGGCGGTCGGTTACTCCGAAATCCAAAAAAGCCCAGGCTCTTCTGGCGATGCTTGCACTGTCGGCCCGGGGCTCGCGCTCGAGAATCTGGCTTCGGGACAAGTTGTGGAGTGACCGCTCCGACGACCAGGCGGCAGCCAGTCTGCGCCAGGCCCTTTTGGACATTCATAAGACTCTGGGGCCTGCACGTGATCTCCTGATTGCGGATAAGAATACCGTTTGGCTGGATATGGACCGGCTCGTTCTTGATACCGAACTGGTGGTTCGGACAAAGCGGTCCGCGGATCAAATCACCGACGAGTTGCTCGAAGGTATAGACATCCGCGATCCAGAATTCGAGGACTGGTTAACGCTCGAACGGCAGAACTGGTATAGCCGGCTCAATGTAGGACAAGTCCACGACGTCTTCGAGCCGCGACCGCAGCCGAGCCGCGATATCGCCAAACATTCCGCCCTGCTACCTCTGACGGGTGCCCCGGATGTGCCAAGACAAGGCAAAGCCGCGGGAATCGGCGGCAGCAACCCATATCGGCGGCCGGCAGACGGTGACTGGCAATGGGTCATGGTCCTTCAGCCCCCTATCGTGGTGGGTGTTGGAGAGGGCGGACAAATTGCCGCGACACGCTTCCAGAATCTCATTGCAAAAGCCATCACCGATGGGCTGGCCATTGGCGTCAGCGACCTCTCCTTCACCTTGCCAGATATTGAAGAGAGCGAACAGCGGATCAGCCTTCCGATATGCCTACAGCTTCGCCTCACGTTTGACGGCGACATGGTGATGGTCGAACTGGTGATGAAGCACCTGATCAACAACCGTATTCATTGGCTGAGCAGTCAGGCAATCAACCGCACGCAATTCGAGCGAGGCGAGTTCGGCACCACCGCTGCGCTGATCAGCCAGGCCGTCGATCAGCTGGCCTATTTCCTGGAGACCCAGGCAAACGACAGTCGATTGTCGCAAGACGGCCTCCTGATCGACGCCGTCAATGCGATCTTTCGCCTGTCGCGTAGCGATCTGGATAATGCGGAGCGGCGCCTGGAAGAACAGATCCAGTATCAGCCGCGGTCATCGACTTTTGCCTGGCTGTCATTCATCCGGACTTTCCAGGTTGGCCAACGCTTCAACGCGCTTGACGCGCATCTGATCGACGAAGCTCAGGCATATGCGCGCAAAGCGCTGGAACTCGATCCACAGAATTCCGTATCGCTCGCGCTCGTCGGCCACGTCCATTCGTTCCTGTTCGGCGAATATGACTATGCGGCCAACCTGTTCGAAAAATCGATCCGCCTGAATCCGGCGCTGCCGCTCAGTTGGGACCTCTACGCGATGCTGCACTGCTATGCAGGCCAGCCCGACAAGGCGGTGGCCATGGCGCGTTGGGTACAAGAGCTCGGCGTCTACAGCCCGCATAAATATTACTTCGATACGACCAAATGCATTGCGGCAGCGCTTGCGGGCGATCATGCCGCAGCCATAGCTGCAGGCGAAGAAGCCCTGCGGGCGCGGCCGAACTTCAACAGTCTGCTGCGCTATCTTGCCTCCAGTCACGCCCATTCCAACAATCTCGGCGGCGCGCGGCATTACCTGCAGCGTCTTGAGGCGGTCGAGGGCGGCTTCTCCATCAACGCCTTCCGCGGCAGCGGCTATCCGCTACTCGACACAGGCGGCGGCCAGATCTTGATCGACGGCCTGCTCAAGGCCGGCGCCAAGCTGCGCTGAACTCCGGACAAATCTTCACATCATCGCGCAAGGAGGTTCCAATGGAAGCGGACACTACTGAGGAATCGCAATCGAAAATTGTTTTATTTCTAAACAGTTATAAATTCAGGATTGAGCCGGATACGGTCCTTCCATGCGAACCCAGGGACAATGCCGGTGCTGATCCTCTCGCCGGTGCATCACCGGCTGCACCTGATGCAGCCCCCGAAGCTGTGCTTTTCCTCGGCACGGATGACGATGGATCGCCCCTGCCCGGGCCCATGATGGCGACGATGGCCGTAGCCTCGGTCCTCAACAAGAGCGTCGCAAACAAGTCGGTGCTCAACAAGGCGTCGCTGAACAAAAACAAGAACAAAAATAAGAACAAGAACAAGAACAAGTCGACGATGGACGGCGGCAGCCTCGGCGTGTCGCAGCTTATTCCCTCCTTCGAGCTGCGCAGGCTGCACCAGCAGCCGTCACGCAACGCCTATACCGCGGCGCGGCGCTTCACCTGGGAAATGCTGGATATACTTCCGCCGCCCGGCCCGGATTATACCCGCCTCGAAACGACGGTGCTGCTCTCTATGCAACGCCGCGACCGCGAACGTGTGCGACGCCTGCCCGATATCCAGATCGAGTCGACGATCTCCGTGGGGGAATTCACCCGCGCATTGCATATCGAGGATCTCGGCGGTTTCGAGCAGACGGAAGGACTTTTCCAGGCGATCCTGACGGCCTGCGAATATGTCGGGCTGATCTACAAGAGTCAGTTCAACCGGCTGCGGCCAAACCAGTTCGAGCCGATGCTGCGGCCGCTGCTGGCCGTGCCGGTCCACGAGTCCTATCCCAGCAACCATTCGTTCCAGTGCTTTTCGATCGCCTTCGCGTTCTCGACGATCCTGCCGGAACATCCGGCCACCGACGAGCTTGCCCGCATCGCCCAGAACGTCGCCGAAAATCGCGAATGGGCTGGTCTCCACTATCCGAGCGATACGCAGGCAGGGCGAGATCTCGCCCGGCGTTTCGCTCCCTACCTCCACGACGCGTTCGGTCCTCTGTTCCAGGCCGTACACGACGAATGGGTCTGAAATCGCCAGTTGCACAACAGGGATCATGAACATGACGGATCAAACACAAATGCCTGAGCCCGCACCGATCAACTACTATTATCTCTGGCACCTGACTGCCCTTGGCGTGGTCGACGCGGAATACGGATCGGCTCCGCCTGCTCCACCAGCGCTCGATGCGAGCGCTGCACGCGCGCTCCCCGATCCCCTCATCACCGGCACGGTCTGGGATGCCATCGCTTCTGCCGGCCCGTTGCGACCCGCGCGGGTCGCGCTGATCGATGTCGGCGTATCTCCGGATCATCCCAATCTGGCAACCCGGCTTGACCGGGACGCGTCAATCGATTTGACGACCCATCGTTACGGCGCGCGCGTGCTCGAAATACTCGATACGACGACGTCGTTTGACCGCGAAGAAAGGCATGCCTTCTTTGCCGGGCTCAACATCGCTCCGCTCGGCAATATCGGCCTTTCGAACGACGACCAGGACTATCTCAGTGATCTGGTTGCCGAATACGCCGCGTCAGAGGGCGTTCTCCGGCGGCTCTACAATCCGGAATCGCTGTTTGCGTCGCATGGTACCTGCTGCGCAGGGCTGATCGTCGGCGAACCCGCCGTTGTTGCGGAAGAAGGCACGCCAAGCCTTCCGCCGGAAGGAGCCTTCTACGGGAATGGCGACGAGCTGCGCACGAGCGGCAATCGCAATGTCATCCCCTATTTCGGCGTTGATCCTTTCTCAAGGCTCATCTCGATCAGAACGTCCTTCGAAGACGATGTCAGACAGTTCATTGCGGCCTTCCTTTATGCCTATCTTCAGAAAGCAGATGTGATCGTCTTGCCGCGCGGTCTGCCTGACCCGAAACGCAGCATCGTTGATCCGAAGAACGAGCTGAAGGCCGACCTGGAATTATGGAAAAACCAGGATGCCGCCAATCTGTTCACGCGCATTGCCCTTGCTGATCAAGGTGGACCTGAACTGGAGCCGAAGGCTGCGCAGAAAGGCTCCAATCCGGATCGTCCGTGGCATGTCCTCAAACAACTCATCCTCGCCATCAGCCGGCACATCCCGATCGTCTGCGCCGCAGGAAACAGTGGCGAGAGCCAGTTGATCTATCCGGCAAGTCTTGCCGCCGACAACAACGGCGTCATTGCAGTTGGGGCCGTTACCGTCGAAGGTTTCCGTTCGGGCTATAGCAATTACGGCGAAGGATTGACGTTAGTCTCCCCCTCTGACGACGGTGAGGTCTTCAACCGGCATCAGTTGCGCCTCGACCGGCTTTCTCCATTTGCCGCGCAGCACGACTACGGCGCTTTTCGAACACGGGAATACTACTATTCGCACTTCTCGCTGCTGACGACGGACCTGTCGGGGATTTTCGGCTATAATTATGGCTCCGATCCGTGGTCGGCCATCGTGCCGTTCGGAACCAATCCGGGCATCGGGGGCGGATACTACACTCCCTTCGGGGGCACCTCCGGCGCGTCGGCGCAGGTGGGCGGGTTATGCGCCCTGATACAGCGGGCTTACAAAAGCCGCCACGATCCCGGTGACCGCCTCTCGGGGCCTCAAGTGAAATCAATTCTGAAAGCCGCGTCCCGCCTGGACGCCATTGTCGCACCCGGAACGAGGAAACTGACGGCGGATTGCATGAATGCAGAAAGCGAGGACGCCGTCGAGATGGCCTATTTCTTCGGGTCGGGCCTGCCGAATGCGCGGGCGGCGGTTGAGGCGGCTCTGGCGATCTGACCCCTGCGGATGCGTTATCCAGAATTCTAAGCCTCCTCGATCGAGGAGGCTTTTTCTTTGTTTACGTCATTTTTACGGATTTTTAACGCCGAACTGGCGGGCGAATGACGCCCTTGGGGAATAGTGCCTCTCAACAGACGACGCGCAACGTTCCGATACCGGACGAAGCCGTCCCGAACTCCCGCATTTTTGCCCGAGATGCAACCTTGATCCGCCCGAAGACAAACTCACGGAGGCTGCCGATGTCCGCGTCCCACATACAACAATTGGCAGATGAGGCGCGCCTCCTGCTCAAGCGCAATCCCCTGATGGCAAGTACCGTCTCCCTGCAGCGCGTGGCAACACGCAACCTTTTGAAGCGACGCTTCCAATATGGCCGCACGCTTGCGGCGGCTTCGAAGCTCGCCGGTTGTTCGGCCGGGGTGGAGGCACTGTCAGGTTATTTCCCCGACCTGGCAGATGGCGGATACACTCGCCTGCCGGAGCTTCCGCCAGCGGTTGCCGGACCGGTCGGCGCCGACCCTTACCGTTCATCCGTACTTGCAGCCTGGATGGGTGCGCTCGCGCGCAGTCTGGAATGGCAGGCGGCCCGCCCCGATGTGCAGGTCGTCGGCCGCTATCTGCAGCCGGATCTGATCGCAGCGGATCTTGAACTCGAACGTCAGCCAGCGTGCCGGCTCTCTTGCGGAATCGGCCTCGTGCACATCGAAAGTCCCGCGCGAAGCCGTATCATGCAAGCCCTCCTGCGCCAATGCATGCCGGACTATCCCCGGCCCGGCTATCCGATCACCGACGATGCCGAATTGGATCGCATCGCCGACCATCTGGAGAAGGCATTCGCATTGATCGCGGACTTGGACGAGTACGGCCATCAGCGTCTGATCGCCGGCCTGCACACGCTTTACGTCGGCGTGCGACGCGAACCGCAGTGCTCCTTTTCGAGTTCGAACGAATTGCCGGGCAGCGCGCTCATCGTCCTTTCCAGAGAGAGATTGCGCGCCGGCGATCATGCCGCGACAGCGGCCCAAATGCTTCATGAGGCAGGGAATATCCTGCTCGGGTTCTATACGACCTCGGCAGCGGCATCCCTGCCCGGCGAGTACCAATATGTTTCCCCATACAAGAAGGACCTACAGACGCTCGAGAGCATCCTGCATACGGCCTACACCATTCCCTGGGAGTGCGCCTTGCGCATGGCATGCCTATCCACCGAGGCGAATCCTGAGCGCCGCGCCCGGAAAGCGGCATTCATAATCGCCTATGCCGCGCGGCAAGTCCCGCTCATCGACATAGCTCGGAAAGGTATCGAACGTCTTGGCGGCGATGTCCTCCTCGACCTCCCAGACATCGCCGCCATTCCTTCCTGGAGCAGTCGGATCTTGCTCCTCGTGAGCCAGTTGCTTGCCGAAGAGCCCATTGCGCACCGGCAGGCACATCTTGCCGAGCGCCAGCGCGTTCTCGATCGCCAAGCCTGGGATATTGGACAGATGCTGCTGCGCGGCAAGGCGCCGATCGATCCGCGGATGGGCCGGCGAGAGATCGATGACAGCGGCGACAATGTCAGCCTCTGGTACGACGGCAAATTCCACGTGATTGCGAAGACTCCCGACCATGCGATGGGCGAGGATTACGGTCACTACGCCGCGACGATCCGCGGGATCGCGCCCAGCGAGATGGAGGCGATCTGATGGTCAACTATCGGTCTCAACGACTACCGGCGGCCGCCAGCGCGCCTGTCGATTTCCCGAACTTCTTCACCCATAGGCTGGGGTGGGGCGGCAGCGGGGCTCTGTTCACCGGCAATAGTGCTGATCCTGTCGAGGAACGGAGCCCCAATGTTACCAGGCCTGCATTCGGCGCCTCGTTGGAGGGCTCCAATATGCCGGATGAGGACGAAGATGTCTCCACCGCAATGGATCACGACGACGCCTTCCTGACGCCTCTTGGCCATCGTCAACGCGACTTCGCAGGTTTTGGCGAAATCGACTTCGTCATTATCGGATGCGGCGGCTTGGGCTCGCAGATTGCCATCCAGCTTGCGGCCCACGGCGCGCGCCATTTCTATCTCGTGGATGCCGATCGTATCGACGAGAACAACTTGAACCATGTCCCATGGGCGAGCGAAGCTGATCTCGGCCGGCTGAAGACGGACAAGCTGGCGACCTGTCTGGCCGCGTGTTTCTCGGCCAGTGTCTTCGCGCTGCCGGAATTTGCGGAAGGGGCCGCAGCGCTCCGATTGATCGCAGATTACGCCCACAATCCGTTCGTCGTTCTCGCCGGCGACGATTCTCATCCGGCCCAAGAGTTCCTGACGGCTTGCCACGCATCGAAAGCCGGCCTGCCGCCCCATCTGCATGTCGGCCGCTCCCAAGCACATGGCATGGCAGGTCCCTCGGTCGCAGTGCATGAGGACGCATGTCCCGTCTGTCATTGCGCCGCCCAGGTCGCAACCGACGACGGCTTTCTCGCTCCACCGGCCGCTGCCGAGAACGCATTTATAGCCGGCCTTGCCGTGTCGCGGATTGCCCAAAAAAGCCTTTCGAGACACTCGGCCGCACGGGGACGCCGATGGATATTGGACCTCAAAAGCAATCAGGCCGATCTGCGTTCTCTCTGCGAACACCCCGAATGCAAGGTATGTCCATGAACACGCTATCTTCGTCTGGATATTGTTGCTCCGTTGGCGCAACTGCCGGAAAGAACGATGAGCTGACGATATCGGAAGCTCTTTGCGATCCACTGATCGCCATGGTGATGCGCGCCGATGGCGTGACCTCCGAAGAATTCAAGCGACTCCTTGAGGCGGCAGCCCGTGAGCTAAAAGCCAATCTGGCTAACTGATGGTTGACGAGCATGTGTGGCCGATCTCGGTCCGAAACCTTGGCCCGGCATTGGCACTGGCCGCCCCGCGGAGTTCAGGCACAATGAGATTCGATATGTTGAGAAACTTCCCAACGATAATTCTTGTTTTTGACGAAGGGAAAGATCGCAGGGTGATCCGTACCGCTCGCGAGGCTGCCCAACTGTTGCTGAAGGAATGGCCCATCGACGATGGTGAGGAATTCTTCACGGCGGTGAGAACCTGTTTGGAGGTCCTTACCGGAGATACCGAACCCGAGAAATTGCATGGGGCGATCGTCCGCGCCGCATATGAAGCGGGTATTGCAGCGATCACGACTGATAACAGCCTTGGTGTTCTGAGGATCTATCCAGTCAGCCAGGTCAGATAGTAGACCGCCGTTCACCCGCTCAACGCAATCCCGCTCCCATCGAGCCCCTTCGGCTATCGCCAATCCTGAAGAGCTGTGCCAAACCTCAGATTGAGTGAAACAGTCTTGGAAGTGCGGGTCTTGAACCGATGCGCGGAGCGACACTACCTTCTTATGGTTCAGTACTGGACTATGCCATCTGCTCACCTGGCCTAGGCCCCGCCACGGTTGTCGTCCAACCAGCCGGAAGCGTCTCGGATCATCAGTATATCGTTAGTAACGTTTAGGGTTAGCTTAAGCCGGCTTCGGACCGCACTTTGCTACTGCTTGAAGCAATTTTGGCGATGCCACTGGAGAAAATGAGGATGGGGCCGCTCGAACGGTTTTGAGGGCACGATTGCTCTTCCAGTCTTATTGATTAGGCCTTGGATGCTCTCCGGATCGTTGGCTTGCCGCGAGATCAGGATATCGAGGTCATCCGAGAGACCGACCAGGCCGCGATCGAACATCCAGTGTGCGGTGCCGGACAGAGCAATACCGTTGGTGAGGATGTCGGGTCCATTTGCTTCCACGGGGCGGATATGCGCAGCATCGACTTCCGCACGTCCGCCACCGTTTATGAGCTTCAGACCAGTAATTGCGCACCGTTTGTCATAGGCCTGCAAAACGAGCCGGCGAAACAGCCGATTACGAACGATCCGCGACGAGAGCTGCGAAATCCGATCGCGCTCATGCTCAAATATGAACGGCGCCTGAGCTCCGTCTTCAAATCCGTCGGCACGGCGCGTTACTCCCGGCTCACCCAACCGAGGCAGTTCAGGCTCATGCTCGTCAAGGCCAATCGACACGATGCGATTGAAATCTGCTGCGGATATTGGGCGCACCGCGGCCTGTGCTCTGCCGGAAATCCGCCCCTCCTCATTCAGCACGCCTCGCTCAATGACACCGTCCGGCCCACTGAACGGAACGGCATTGATGAAATCGAGGTAGCTGCCTGGCTCGATAAGGGCCAAATACATGCCGGACGCCTTCGGATCCGGAATGACTTGGGCCACCTTAGCGATGGCAAAATAGCCCCGGGTCGCCGCAACTTTGCGCGGCTCGTAATAAATGATCCAATCCTCGAGGTAGGCTTTCACGCGACCGAGATACTGGCGCGGGAACTGATATTGTTCTGCCGGGCTGTCGTCGTAGATCGAATCTGACCGGTGAATGAAAACGCCGAATCCCATTCCTGATGCGTAGCACGACCAGGTCGGTTCGGAATACGGCGCTTGCATCCTCCATCCAAAGAGAATTGATCAGCAATAATTGGCGAGGAACAGTTGCAGGCGTCTGGGTTTCGAAGAGTGCAGCTCACGAGCAAGCCGCAGGCCACCAACCAGTTTGAAAACCCTCGACCCGCCAACTCAATTTGCAGATGAGCGGCGACAGACGACGGCTAGCGCAAAGTTTCAATTGACCGTTTCCGATGGCGAGGCGACACTCTTAACCTGCAGCGAGGCAGGAGGAAAAACGATGGACGACACAGACCGGTGGCGCGACATGGCAAATGCACCGAGAGACGGTAGCCGGATCCTCGTCACGATACGCCCGTCCGAACAGGGGCCGGCAGAAGTTGACCTCGCCTATTGGTCGAATGGCGATCAGTTCGGTGCAGAAGGCTGGCGCGCCTCTGATTCCTCGCCCGGGCACATCATCGAATATGCCGAGCCGGAATTGAAGTGTTGGATGCCGATGCCCTCGGCCAACCTCAATCGCACCTCGATGCCCTCCCCTTGGGAAGGCGACGATGACGAGGAGCTCCACGGGTCAGGGATCTGATAACGCGCGCTACGATGTTTCGATAGGCGGCGGGTGGCAAATCCAGTTGAGAATGACCCGAGACTGCCAACTCAGCGGCGCCTTAGAGGAAACCGTACGAACGGCGTGTCGTCGACAACCGGCAACCGTTTCACTTCAACAGTGTCGCTCGACACTGCATGGCCAAGCGTAGCCCGCAGACCTGCGTGCAAACCTCATGCTTCGCCGGTTCTATGATCATCGCGCCGATCTGTTCGGCCAGCAGCAGATGCCGTCCAATCGTGATTGGACATCGGCTGCGACCTGAGCGACGCTGTTTTTGGGAGCGGACCATCTATTTTTCCGGAGATAGGAGGCCGAGATGGAACAGTACGCACTAGACCAGTTGAAAACCATTGCGAAGGTCAGCACGACCTGCAAGCGCCTTGAAATGACGCGGCGCGAACGGCTTGAACGGTGGGCCGAAAGTCTCGAACACAGCCCCAGACCGTTTCTCAAGACGCTTCACGAAACCGAATATCAGCCGATGGCAGATCGGCTTGCTCTGCGGGCTGACGGCACCCCGATCTCTGTTGCATTCGCTGATCCCATTCTGCGGGCGGCAGGAATGGAAAATGATAGCTATGGAGAAGCCAAAGGGTTCTTCGAACTCAGCGACGAGCAATTGCATGATCTTGTCTGCTTCTGCCATTTTGGTGAACGCGTCAGCGCGACAGTCGTCGCTCGCCGTTTGCGAAAGATGGCAGGTTGCAAACCAAGCGGGTTTTTCGCTCAGCTTCGTGCGTTCTTTGGCTGATTGAAGCGAAAGCTCACCATATGACGTGCTGGTCGGGGATGCATCGATCCCCTCCGGCGGGTGGTACACGCGACCACCGAGGCCAGACCGGTCGGGTCGTTGCTCCTGCGGCATCGACTATCGCTGACATTTTGAGGGGCCGATTTTTGAAGCGCTTGGCTTCTGCCGGTCAACCGCCGGGTCCAGGCTTTCCGCGCTGGCCGACCACGCCCCTAGGGATTTGGCGCGCTGGGAAACCAACGGGCGACCCGCGGGTACCGCACTGAAGGTGGCGTGTTGGCCGGGCGACATCCTTCCCTATCTGGAAGGATTATCCGCATCCTGGACTGTTGCGAGACCGCTCGCCAGTTCATACGTTCTGTGATCCAACCTCACAGGAGCAGAAGATGCAGATCGACCTCACAGGCAAGACCGCGCTAGTCACGGGATCGACCGAAGGCATTGGATACGCGATCGTCCGCCAGCTCGCGAGGGCGGGCGCAGACGTGGTAGTCAATGGCCGGTCCCAAGAAAAGACCGCGAAGGCGGCGGACCGCCTGACAGGCGAAGGTGCCAGGGGAAGCGTGACCGCCGTCGCAGCCGACCTCGCAACCGCTGAAGGATGCGACGCACTCGTCGCCAAAGTTCCTCATGTGGACATCCTCATCAACAATGCGGGCATCTTTCAGCCGCTCGACTTCTTCGAGGCGAACGACGAGGTGTGGGATCGCCACTGGCAGGTAAACGTCATGTCGGCCGTCAGGCTTTCACGTGCATATCTTCCCGGCATGCAGAAGGTCGACTGGGGCCGCGTCATCTTCATCGCGTCGGAATCCGGCTTCAACATTCCGGTCGAGATGATCCACTACGGCGTCAGCAAGACTGCAGACATCGCGGTTGCCCGCGGCCTTGCCAAGCGCATGGCTGGCACGGGCGTCACCGTAAACTCCGTTCTTCCCGGCCCCACGCTTTCCGAAGGCGTCGAGGCGATGCTTGCCGATGAGCGTGCGAAAACGGGAAAGCCGATCGAGGAGGTCGCGGCGGACTTCGTCAAGAAGCATCGCGGCAGTTCGATCATCCAACGAGCTGCGAGCGTCGAGGAAATCGCCAACCTCGTCACCTATCTGGCCTCGCCTTTGGCGTCCGCAACGACCGGGGCTTCGATGCGAGTGGATGGAGGACTGATCGACACGCTTTAACGGGGCTCCAGCGACCGGCCACTGCACCGTCTTTGTCGGAAGTTGTCTCCGCGATGCGCCGCAGTGGCGGGCTATTTGGTAACTTCCGAAGCTCTTCTATCCTCATCGCTTCGCAGACCAGTAGCCTGTCGAAAAGACGACGCTCGAAGTAGCCTCGGTCCGCAACCTGGAAGCCTTCTGGTGTGATTTCGTGAAGTCGATGAAATCGTCGACGGCGGTCGCGAAAGGTGAGTTCATTGAAGGTGCTTACCTATTGCTCCAAGGAGGTGCGAAGGCAGCCCGGAGCTGGGTCCAGGTGCGGGTCTCGGCGCTTGCTCGACCAATGGTGGGTAGCGGAGCGTTATCCCTCCGTGTGCATGACATCAGTGCCGTAAGACTGTACATTCCATTCGAAGCACTTGCCGTTTAGTCGGGATTTGTCACGGATGTCCTCTTCGCCCACCACCAGACGACTGATGGCCATCCTGACGACGGACGTTGTCGGTTATTCGCGCATGATGGAAGCCGACGAAGAAGGAACACTGGCAAGCGTTAGTCGCTTGCAAGAAGAGATTCTCAAGCCTCGAATCCTCAAGAGTGGCGGTCGGACAATCAAAGTTATGGGTGACGGCCTACTTTCGATATTCGATAGCCCGGCCGTCGCCATCTCGACGGCGTTACAGGTACAGCATCTGCTGGCAAGCGAGGCTGTAGCTGCCAGTGGCACCGATCCTCTTCGAATTCGAATTGGTATAAACTACGCCGAGGTCCTGATCACCGAGGACGATGTGTTCGGCGACGGCGTGAATGTTGCGGCGCGCCTCGAACAACACGCGTTACCGGATGGCATCTGCATCTCAGAAACAACGCACGACATCCTCCCAGAGGAATTGCAGCGGCTGTTTGTAGATGGAGGACTGCTACATCTGAAAAATATTTCCAGGCCGGTGCGTGCATGGCATTGGCCTCGCACTCCCACAATAGTGCAGTCAATTCGAACTGTCGTCGCCGTCCTTCCCTTTCAAAGTGCAGATGAAGCAGCGAACGAGTTCCTCGTCGACGGCTTTACTGAGGACATCATCTCCGGTCTGGCAAGATTCAGGAGCCTGTCGGTGATTGCGGTGTCCTCAGCGTTTGCGTTCCGTGATCGCTCGGAGGGTTTAAAGGAAGTTGGGCGCAAGCTCGCTGCCAACTATCTCGTGACAGGCAACATGCGTCGGTCGGGAGACGAGGTTCGGATCACGGTGCGGATGATCCAAGCCGACACGGAGCGGTTGGTCTGGTCTGAGAAATATCGGCGGCAAGCGGCAGATATCTTCAGCATCCAGGACGAGATCGTGAAAATGATTGTCGCAAATCTCGTGGGCCAAATCGAAAGCTGTGATTATCGAGAGTCCCTCCGGCGGCCGCCGGCCAGCCTCGCTGCTTACGAATATTATCTGCGAGGGCTCGTGCATCTCAGAGGCTACGAGCCGGATGACAACGTCAAGGCAGTGGAGATGTTCGAAGCAGCGGTTGCGGGCGACGGAGGCTTTGCACTGGCACACGCTCATCTTGCATTGGCGAGGATAGCGGTCGGCGGCTATTCCAACGCGCCGGAGGCTGTACTTCGCGACGGGATCGCCCTCGCTCGTCATGCCGTAAAGTTAGACGAAGGAGAGGCTGGCGCCCATCGTGTACTCGGGCTCGCTCACCTTTACTTGAAGGATTTTGACAACTCCGAAAGAGAATTCCGCCTAGCATATAAGCTCAATTCCAGTGACGCCCATGCATTGGTCCAGCTCGGCGGACTTCTGGCAAGGCGAAACCGTATAGACGAAGCGCTTCCCTTGGTCGAGGAAGGGATGCGGCTCAACCCCTACCCGCCTCACTGGTATCACGCAGTTTTGGGTAATCTTCTCTATTTTAAGGGCGACTACCAGCAGGCCCTAGCGGCGCTAAAGCAGCTACCGAACCCCGGAAAGTATACCAGTACCCGAATGATCGCCTGCTTGTCGATGGCGGGCCGCTCCCAGGAAGCTGCCGCACTTGCCAAAAGCGTTCGCGAAAATCATCCAGATCTGACGATCGGGGAGTTTTTGGCGCGAGGGATCGTGGTCGAAACTGTCGAACAGACTGAGAAATTCAGACGGGGCCTGTTGGGAACGGGATTGCCGGAGTGATTGGACGTCGATGACCATGTCCAGAGGCCGGAGGAGTATGCCCATGCCATGAGCAAGCATGATCATTCGAAACGCGACGGACGCCGGAACGTCGTGCCGGTCTGCCACTATGCTCTTTGCTCGAACCAGAGAGTGTCCTCGTTCGGGAACTGACCGCGCTATCGCCTTCGACCCCTCCCACGGCGCGCACATCCAGAAACGTCAACTCTTCCCGCGTCAGCAAGAGGACCGGCATCAGCACCAGGATAACCCGTCGTCCTCGGCTGCCTGCCCCTGCCCTCGCCTTCAAATCGAACGTGACTGGGTCGCGCGTGAGTAACACATCTTAGAGCAACATCAATCCTGGTTTGGTATCGGCTTACCCTCGTAGCGCACGCGAAAATTCCTCCTGTGAAAATCTTGCTCGAAGCAGACGAAGACGAGCTCCAGGTCGTTTGCGCTATCGCGCTTCCCAAGGAGGCTGAGTGTGACAACGACAACGCCGCTGTATCCGCGCGTCAGGCGGAAAGCCGCGTTACGGATGTCAGTGCCTTCCGGATCCTCCCGGTCTTCGCGGCGCTCATAGATGACCCAGAAGCGGGCAGCATCCCAGGTCTGCCGCAGGATTTGGCTGACCTCTGCCTTGAACTCCTCGGCAAGCATTGCCGGACCCCAAGACAATGCCGTCTCGCCCGCATCGCTAACGACATTGAGGTAACCGTCATATTGGTAAGTGCCTGACAGTGACCGTTCGATCATCTCGAATGCCGAGTTTTCGCTGATTGTTGTTTTGAAGAAAATGGCCATCGAATCGCTGCGTTTCACTAACCGCCTGTCGGTAAGACGGCTAGACTACTGGGCGTCGCCTGGGCGAGCAACGCAGACTTAATTGTCGGGTAGCTGCGGCCGCGAAGGAAAGCTGGGTTGACAGCCAATGTCGCGCGCGCTCGGTCGCGTCCGCGTTTTGCCTGGCTGGGCAAGAGAAAATGCGACCGGCTACAGGGAAATTTCCTGGGCGCCCCGATGTCTGCCAAAGCTACCCATGGCTCCCGCGAATCCGGCCTGCCACGCGTGCCATGAGCGAACTCATCTCCTCTGCCGGCGGGGTGACCGGCGTCCAATTTTGACTCTGACTCAGTTTTGATGCAGTTGCGACGATGCTGCTTTGCTGGTTTCCACAAAGGAATCAGCCTATGAGCACCATGTTTCGCCCCTCTGATTTGGTACCGGCTGGTTTCATCGCCCAACGCATCACCCAGATTGACGATGAGACCTGCATCTTGCTTTCCCGAGCCGGCGCTACCGCGTCAGGTCCGGCAAGCGGACGAATGTCGCGAACGGTTCGAAGCCGCTATTGCCGCCAGGTCGCGGACCTCCCCTGTCAGGAAGGCGCGTCAGGCCTCGCATGCGCACGCGGAGGCTCAGCTGGAGAAATGGCGGTAGCCGTTCGCGCCCCGCGACCGATTTCCTGAAGATGCAATGAGCAGCAGTCAATGGCGCCTGCATCTGGTCACAATGCGATGTCATATGCAGCGTCCGAAAGGCTGGTTTGTCACTCTATGCTTTCAAAACTGATCATGGTTGCCATAGTGTCCCCTGCGCTGGTGCTTGCCGCTTGCTCGCATCCCGAGCCGCTTCAGACGTCCACAGTTGCTCCGGCCGCTCCGACGGCAGTTCCGATCACTGACCAAACGGTGATTGCCGAAACCGTGGGACGGGCCGCGGTCGGTTCCGATCCGCTAGCGTGGGCCAACCCGTCAACTGGCAGCGCTGGGGTTATCGAGCAGGTCCGGCCGGGTACAAACAATCCAAACGGATGCCGCGACTTCGTCACAAGCAAGCAAAGTCTTGAGGGGGTGACTCGGTTCAATGGTGTTGCTTGTCCAGCAGATGGGTCTTGGAAGATAAACGGCTCATCGGGCCTGCACTAGCAACCAAGTTGGATGGGGTCAGCGATTGCTCTTGCATTTCAACTCCCTATTGCGGATCTCAATCGAAATTTCCTGCTCGTCAGCAGAGCGATTCATTGCGTTAGATCAGTCAGCTTCATCGCCTCTCTTTGGAAATAGTTGCAGGACATTCGATCCGTTCGATTGCGTGACAGTCCCAGTCGCTCGACGGCCGGAGCTTCGTTCTCCCACGCTCAGGATCGCCGATACGAGCCCCTCACGCTGGCGATAGTAGTCAGGCTTGACAGGCAGCGTCAGGCCGAACTCTTCAAGCATGCGCTCAATCAGGTCCATGGCCTCGGCTGCAAGACCCGCATAACCTTCCTGGCGCTTCTCAAAGAAGCCATCGAACCCGGGCCGAGACAGATCGAGGCTATCCAACGCATAGTTGAGGTTCTTGACCCGGTTCGACAGCCACAAGATTTCGTCTGACAACTCGGCAGTGAAAAGCTTCCAATCGGCGTCCTTCGGAAGCGAAAGGACAGGATCCGGAACGTGAAACGCGAATTCGCCCTCATCCATCGGATTGAATTCTGGGATGTCCCGGACTGCCGCATAGCTTGCGCCAACGAAGTCGTCGAGCGCCAACACTGTCATCATCGCCAGATTTCTCGCCTCGCTTCGTGGGCGTCGATTGATCTGCTTTCTTGCGAGCTGAATCACGGTGGGGATGAAGGCGCCAGCAGTAAAGCCACCGGCTGCAATCAGCGCTCCCATTGCCATTATTCCTTGAGTGGTTTCGAAGAACTGCGTCAAAAGTCACCTCATTCGATTGGCGATGCGGGTCGCGTCGGAGGCCTTCTAGGTGATGCCCGAGCACCGCGACTGAGTGTAATCACATGATGCTTTCTGTCCTGGGGTAGTCGTTGACGCTGCAGGGCGCAGTTTGGCGCAAAAGCTGCCGAGGCTCGTCAGCGATCGGTCCCAAGCAGCCAGCGGCTAGTCATCGCGAATGCTGCGTTTTAATCGTCGCTGTCCCCCCGGGGCTGGAGGTCGTCCTCAATAGACGAAGTGCCGCCGCCTTCATCTGTGCAGCACACGGGAACTGTGGCATAACTGGGCCATGGCGATACATGTCTTGGCGGTCCATCGCGACACGGTCGGGACGGAACAGGCGGCGGGCGGTTCGCTTGCAGCCGCCTATTCCGTGGGGGTTGTCTGCTGGCTGCTGTCGGCCGGCGTCTATATCGCCGCGAAATGGGTCTCTTCGGAGATGCCGCCCTGGGCGCTTTGCTTCTGGCGTGTGCTGATCGCCTGGGCGATCCTGATGCCGATCGTGTACCAGCATTTCGGCGCCATGGTCGCTCTCATGCGGGCTCGCGGCCTCGAGTTGCTCGCCATCGGCGGTATGGGGCTTGCGATCTGCCAGGGCCTGATTTTTGTCGGCCTCGAACATGCCGATGCCACTACCGCCGGCATCATCATCGCCCTGATCCCGATTATCACTATGATTCTTGCCCGTTTCATTCTGGCTGAGCCGATGGGACGCTGGCAGGTGATCGGATCGATCCTCGCCTTTCTCGGGATCGTGGTCATCATCGTCAAAGGCAGCCCGGCTGCGCTCTTACGTCTCGACCTCAATCCCGGAGAGCTGTGGATCGTCGCTGGCGCGTTCTGTTTCAGCCTCTATACCGTCCTGCTCCGCCGGGCGAAATTCGATGTGAATCGCCTTGCTCTCCTGGTACTCCTCCTCGGTGCGGCGGTGCTGACGGCCCTGCCCTTCTACCTGTTTGAGCTTGTCTCCGACGAGCGCTCCACGCTGAATGCCAGCGGCCTTATCGCGCTCGGCTATGTCGCGATCCCTGGCGGCGCGGTTATGTATTATCTCTTCAATCGTAGCATCGAGGCCCTGGGGGCGGCGCGGGCGGGTGTGCTGCTTTACATCCAGACGATCTTTATCGCCGTGCTCGCCTACCTGTTCCTCGGCGAACAGTTGCAACGCTATCATCTCGAAGGCGCGGCACTCATAGTCGCCGGCTTGCTTCTCATCATCCTGCTGAAGCCAACGACCAGAGCGGAGACGACCAAAGCCTGAGGACGAACGCAATGGCTTTCCTAGTGACCGCTTCTGGCGCGAAGCGCCTCTTGTAGGTTTTGGGGTTTCATCGGCGAATCCCGCACCTCAGCAAGCCGCCCGCCGCTTTGAGCGCGCGGCCCTCGCCTCACATGGAATTTCGAACGACCCACGCCAACCCCCCGCACGCGCCGCCTGGGCTATTGCCTGATCGCCCCGGAACAAGCCCTTCGAGTATCGGAGCCAGTCGATCGCCCAGCCCTGCCTGACCAGCCAGGAATTCACGCTCTGCCCATCTGCCCTGAAGCAATCGGCAACAACGCGCCGATACCTGTCCTTGCCGTGGCCCACGCAGCGGATCGGGCGCGATTTCGAAAGGAATTCGTCGAGTGCGAACGCGGCATCCTTGCCGCAACGGTACGGCCTCCCTGCCACGTCGCGACACTGCCAGCTTTCCGGAGCATCGATCCCATTCAGCCGGATCCGCTCGTCATGGGCGAAGCCAGCGCCGAGTTATGGCGGGAGTGTCTATGTGGGCGGCTATTATCGTAAGAATGGCACCTACGTGCGCGGGTATACCTGACGACGATGATCACTCGCAAAAGGGTGGGGGGTTTATGACAATTTCACTGCGACGGTTGGGCTTTAGCCTCAATATTGTCGAGCATCGAATTCTTCAATCGTCTCGGGATCCTGCTTATATTCCCATTGCACACCGTTCAGCCGGCGCCAGATTTGTCCCGATGGGTTTCGGGCGGCGCCGTCGACGAGTGGCACCGGCAGGAGTGTCTCGTATTTGTGCCAGAGTGTGACGTCAGTGACGTTAGCCTGCTTGGGCTTCCGGAACAGGTTGAAAAGGAGTGCGAAGTCCATTGGCCGATTTTCTCCAACGGATTCAACTATAGGGACATTTTGGGTACTTTCAAGTACCATAATTTTGGGAACCCGACGCGCGGAAAATATCGGCGCCACTGCTCACGAGTAGCATGCGTCATAGGTCGAACAAAGGTCAGCTAGGGGCCCGATTGCGAACGCAGCACAGAGGCCTCTGAGGTAGCAAAGACGCCTCCAATTCTAGAAGCGCCTACATATCCGCGTTGTCGTTGAACGGCAGTCCGCGAGTTCTCCATTCGTCCCTCAGTATATCTTCCAGGTCCTCGACCGTGAATTCGTCGAAGTTTGCCCAGAGCTGCACGGCCAGCGCCTTCAGATTCGACGTTGTTTCTGGGTCAGCTTCGGCCGCCGCGGCAAGTCGATAGATTTCCTGGCGGAGTGCATCACTCTCTGTCATGTCGCTCCTCATGGCACTCCTGTTCGATGGCAGGTAACGAACAAGGTAATCCCTAAAGGCTTCGCACAGTTCCGATGAAGCTCCCGATTTCAGCTGAGGCCGGCGAGCGCGTTGCTCGCGGGACGTCGAGGGCGGGAGGCATGATCATTTTTCACTTGGGACGAAGCAACGTTAAGTTTGTCGCAGGATGCCGGCCTCCTTCGCCGCAGCCTCAAACGCAGCTCGCGCTTCCGCACCGGGAACAACGCCATTCGCCGCGTCCAGGCATACCTTCCGCGCTGTCGCGTAGCTCGCGCTTCTGTTGTCGGGCCAGTATTTCTTCAAAAATGCGACCGCCTCTCGAGTGCTCCTGATGACGTGAAAACGATCATCTATCTTCAATTCGACGTTCGCATCCCAGATGCTGATCATGGCGTCCTCCGTGGGGCAGGCTTCCCACAAACGTATATTAGGAAGATCTGTTCCAAGCGGACGATCCGGCCGGAATTTTGGCAGCAGCATGAGGCTCTTTCGTTTTAACCCAACAACCGCTCGCGTTAGCCGTCGTTGTTGCGCTGCGTCCTACCGCCGTGCTTCGAAAGCTTCGCCTTATCTTCGGTCAAGCGCCTTCGATTCGGCTCTGCAGGTGCATTTAAGAAAGTGGTGACAGGATGTCGATCCGGCCGTGCGAGTCACGTCCCCAAATCGCAAAGCGCCCCATCCTCACGCAAAGAGCCCCGCGGTTGTTGCGACCGCGGGGCTCCTTGACGCCTCACCCGGGAGAGGGGGTCAGGCGGCCTGTACCTTGCGGGTCGTGCGTGCCCATTCGGGCAGCCAGTCGCCATGGGTGGCGAGCAGATCGTCGACCAGCGACCAGATCTGGTCGAGGTCGAGTTCGGCGGCCGTATGCGGGTCCATCATCGCGGCGTGATAGATATGCTCGCGATTCTCGGTCATCAGTGCCTGCACCGTCAGTTCCTGGACGTTGATATTGGTGCGGATCAGCGCGGTCAGCTGCCGCGGCAGGTCGCCGATGAAGGTCGGCTGGATGCCGGAGGCATCGACGAGGCATGGCACTTCGGCGGCGCAATTGGCGGGCAGCGAGGTGATGCAGCCATTGTTGCGGACATTGCCGTAGATCACCGAGGGTTCGCCGGTCCAGACCGAATTGATGATCGAGGAGGCATATTCCTTCGACGGCTGGACCTCGATCTTGTCAGCCGAGCGATAGGCCTCGGCCTGCCCTTTCCAGCGCTCGATCTGCTCGATGCAGCGCTTCGGATATTCATCGAGCGGAATACCGAATTTCTCGATCAGGTCCTCGCGCCCTTCCTTGATGAAATAGGGCGTGTATTCGGCGAAATGCTCCGAGCTTTCGGTGACGAAATAACCGAGCCGCGTCAGCATCTCGTAGCGCACCTTGTTCGGGCAGCGCGGGTTCCAGCCGGGCTTCGGCGCCCTGCCCTCGCGATAGGCGCGCAGCAGGTCGGGATAGAGGTTGCGGTAGGAACCGTCCGGCTGGCGATGCTCGAAATTGAGATAGAAGGCCATGTGGTTGATGCCGGCCGCACGGTAACGGATTTCCTCGTAGGGAATGTCGAGGTCGTGCGCCAGTTCCATCGCCGTGCCCTGCACCGAATGGCAGAGGCCGACCTGGCGAATGGTCGGATATTTCTCTGATATCGCCCAGGTGTTGATCGCCATCGGGTTGACATATTGCAGCATGATCGCCTCGGGGCAGACGGCGAGCATGTCCTCGCAGACCTTCCAGAGATGCGGCACGGTGCGAAGCCCGCGCATGATGCCGCCGACGCCGAGCGTATCGGCGATCGTCTGGCGCAGCCCGTATTTCTTCGGCACTTCGAAATCGGTGACCGTGCAGGGCTCGTAGCCGCCGATCTGGAAGGCGACGACGACGAAATCGGCGCCCGAAAGCGCCTTGCGCTGGTCGGAATAGGTCTCGGCCTTCGCCTTCACGCCGAGCGTCGAGATCAGCTTGTTGACGACGACGGCGCTTTCCTCAAGCCTCTGCGGGTTGAGATCCATCAAGGCGATCGTCGCGCCCGACAGGGCCGGACGCTGCAACACGTCGCCGACGATGTTCTTCATGAAGACGGTGGAGCCAGCTCCGATGAAAGTGATTTTGGGATTTCTTGCCATTATAACCTCCGGCATTCGGCAATCATGCTACCTCGAAAGCGGCTTTGACGAGCCGTTCGGTGTAGGCGGTCTTGGGATGGGATAGAACTTCGTTGACAGGGCCCTCTTCGACGATCTTGCCATGCTGCATGACGATGACGCGATGGCAGAGAGCCCTGACGACCTTGAGATCGTGGGAGATGAACAGGTAACTGAGGCCCCGTTCGTCCTGCAGCTTGCGCAGGAGTTCGATGATCTGCGCCTGGACGGAAAGGTCGAGCGCCGATGTCGGCTCGTCGAGCAGGATGAATTCCGGCTCCAGCGCGATGGCGCGGGCGATTGCGATGCGCTGGCGCTGGCCGCCGGAAAATTCGTGCGGGAAACGCGACAGGATATTGCCCGGCATGCCGGCTGCAATCAGCGCTTCGCGCACCCGGTCCTGCCGTTCGGCCTTGGTCGCGCCCAGCCTGTTGACGACAAGCCCTTCCTCGATGATCTGGCCGATCGTCATGCGCGGATTGAGCGATGAGAAAGGATCCTGGAACACCACCTGCATGCGGGCGCGCAAGGGCCGCATCTCGGCCCTGGAAAGGCCGTGGATCGGCTGATGGTCGAAATGGATCTCGCCGCTGTCCGGCGTGTTCAGCCGCAGGATCGCCTGGCCGAAGGTCGTCTTGCCGGAGCCGGATTCGCCGACGAGACCGAGCGTCTCATGACGGCGCAGCGTCAGATCGAGGCTGTCGACGGCGACAAGCTCACGCATCGCCGGCTTGAGAAAGGTACCGTGACGCATCATGAAGGAGACACGCACACCCTTGGCATCGAGGATGACATCCGATCCCTCCGGCAGCGGATTGGCCTGGCCACGCGGCTCGGAGGCAAGCAGATGCTTGGTATAGGCGTCCTGCGGATTGGCAAACAGAGCTTCGGTGGTGTTGTGCTCGCGCACTTCGCCAAGCTGCATCACATAGACGTAATCCGAGAACTGCCGCACCACGGTCAGGTCGTGGGTGATGAGGATGACGGCCATCCCCAGTTCCTTCTGCAGGTTGCGGATCAGGTTCAGGATCTGCGCCTGCACGGTGACGTCGAGCGCCGTCGTCGGCTCGTCGGCGATCAGCACATCAGGATCGTTGGCAAGCGCCATGGCGATCATCACGCGCTGGCGCTGGCCGCCGGAAAGCTGATGCGGATATTGCATGAGCCGCGCGGCGGGATCGGGGATCTGCACATGTTCGAGCAGTTCGAGCGCGCGCTTTTGCGCATCCCTCTTGCTGATCCGGCGATGCACGCGGATCGCTTCGACGATCTGGCTGCCGATCGTATAGATCGGGTTCAGCGAGCTCATCGGCTCCTGGAAGATCATCGAGATGCGGTCGCCGCGCAGCTTGCGGCGCGCCCGCTCGGAAAATTTCAAAATATTGCTGCCGTCATAGGCGACGGTCGATTTCTCGGAAACGACGGCGCGCTTCGACAGGAGCCCCATCACCGTTCGCGCCGTCACCGATTTGCCCGAACCGGATTCGCCGACGATCGCGATCGTCTCGCCGCGATAGAGCTGAAAGGAGACGTCCTTGACGGCTTCGACCATGCCGTCTTCGACCTTGAAATTCACCGCCACATTGCGGGCGTCGATGATCGGCGTGTCCGAACGGCCATCATGGTCGTGGCGGACGGGTGGGGCGAAAGAATTGACCAGTGCAAGAGCCATCTTCATCACCTCAATAAGGATCGACCGCGTCGCGCAATCCGTCGCCGAGCGCATTGAATGCGAAGACGGTGACGAGCACGAAGCCGACGGGGGAGAGAATCCAGGGATAGGAGCCGATCACCGAATAGGTCGCCGTGTCCTGCAGCATCAGCCCCCAGGAGATCAGCGGCGGCTTGACCGCAAAGCCGAGGAAACCGAGGAAGGATTCAAGCAGCACGACGCTCGGTATATGCAGCGTCACCGCGACGATGACGTGGCTCATCACGTTCGGGAAGATGTGCTGCATGATGATGCGCGTGTCGGTGGCGCCGACGGCCATTGCCGCCCGGACATACTCGATGCGGGCGAGCGCCAGCGTCTTGCCGCGCACCTCGCGCGACATCTGCGCCCAGCCGAGCGCCGACATCACGGCAATGACGAAGGCAAGGAAGACGTTGGTCGGCGCCGTCACCGGGATCAGCGAGGTCAGCGCCAGATAGAGCGGCAGTTGCGGAAAGGCGAGCACCAGTTCGACGAAACGCTGCAACCAGATATCGAACGTGCCGCCGAAATAGCCGGACACCATGCCGACGGTCGTGCCGATGATGGTGACGATGAAGACCACCGTCAGGGCAATCGTCAGCGAAATGCGCGAGCCGATGATGGCGCGCGACAGCACGTCGCGGCCGAACTTGTCGGTACCGAGAAAATGCACCGGCTGGCCGTCGGTCGAGCCGAAGAAGTGCCGGCTGGCCGGGATCAGGCCGAAAAGCCGGTATTCAGCGCCCTTGACGAAGAAGCCGAGCAGCCGCGGATTGTCGTAGTCGATGCCGACGATCGGCTGGAAGGTGACCGGGTCGAGCTCTTCGGAATCGGAGAGCGCATAGACGCGCGGCTGGAAGACGAAATTGCCGTCCTTGTCGTGGAAGCTCATCACCTGCGGCGGCGCGAAACCGACATCGGTCGCCTTCGGGTCCATCGGCGCAAAGAAATCGGCAAAGATCGCCATGACGATCAGGAGCACGACGAGCACCAGCCCTGCCATGCCGGTCCAGGAGCGCCTCAGCCGGCGCCAGACAAGGGCGATATAACTTTCATGCCCACGCGATGGCTTGTTGATGGAAATTTCTGTCGTCGGCGGAGGCGGCGCGGAGTCGAAAGCCAGCATCTCAGGCTCCTCCATATTGGCGGACACGGGGATCGAGCAAAGCGAGCAGCATGTCGGCAATGATGTTGCCGACGATCAGCGTCGCCGACAGCACCATCATGAAGGTGGCAGTGACATAGACGTCGCCGACCGCCATCGAGCCGACGATCGCCGGGCCGACGGTCGGCAATGCGAAAATGATCGCGGTTTCGATCTCGCCGGTCAGCATGTAGGGCAGCACGACGCCCTGGTACATCACCAGCGGGTGCAGCGCGTTCGGCACCGCATGGCGCATCACCACGGCTGCGCCGGAAAGCCCCTTGGCCTTGGCCGTCTCGACATATTGGGCATTCAAAGTATCGAGCAGATTGCCGCGCATGACGCGCATATTGTAGGCGAGCCCACCGAAGGTGGCGATCGCCACGACCGGCCATACATGGTGAACCAGATCGACAAATTTCGCCCAGGACCAGGGTGCCCCGCCATATTGCGGCGAGAAGAAGCTGCCGATTTCGGAGACGTTAAGCTGGAAAACCAGGAGATAGACGATGATCAGCGCCATCAGGAAGCGCGGCACCGTCATGCCGAGGAAGGAAATCCCCGAAAGCAGGCTGTCGATCCAGCTGTATTGGCGCGTCGCCGCCCAGATGCCGAAGCCGATGCCGAGCACCGAAGCAAAGAGATGGCAGACGAGCGCAAGAAGCAATGTCCGCGGCAGGCGTTCACCGACGACATCGGCGACCGGCTTGTTGTAAAACATGCTGTATCCGAAATCACCGCGCGTCACGATCCCGCCGATCCAGTTGACGTATTGGACGACCAGCGGCTTATCGAGGCCATGTTCGACCCGGTAGAGCTGCGCCTGCGCTTCGGCCTGGGCATAGGACGCGCCGCCCTGGTTGATCAGCTGGGATCTTATATAATCGGCGTAGTCGCCGGGTGGGGCCTGGATGATCGCGAAAGTCACCACGCTCAGGATGAAGAGAATGGGGATCGCAGAGGCTATGCGCACGAGCAGGAATCGTAACATCGAACGGTTCGCTTCTCCTTGCCGCCAGTCGCTCCTTGTCAGCGCGGCCGGCTTGTTGGTTTTGCCCGGCCGCGCGCTGCACGCGCGGCCGGAAGCTCACTTCAGGCTGGGAGGGAGCTCTAGTTTATGGGACCCTTTTCGCCGGGCTTGCCAGGCAGCTGTTCGGGGAACAGCTCGTATTTGCCCTGCTTGTCCGCAGCCACCCACAGGCGTTCGCGGATCACCGAATCTTCAGCCCAGTTGAACATCATGATCGGCGTACCCTGGGGCACGTTGGAGAACCGCTTGTTGACGATCAGGGCGCCCGGATATTCCGTCAGGCCGACGGTGTTGACGTGCTCCGTCGAGATCTTCTGATACTGCTTCATCAGATCGACGCGCTCGTCGTTGTTCTGGCTCGTCCTGAACTTGTTGACGACGTCGACAAGCTCCTTTTCGAAGGGCATCAGATCGAGCTGGTCATCCTTGCCGGCGCGATGGTGCCAGCTGGTGCGCGGGCCGACCGGGGCAAGCTGTTCGGTGTTCTGCACCACCGACGACAGTTCCGTCGTGTTGCGCTGAATCAGCCAGTCGAAGCGGCCGGCATAATGGGCGTCGTCACGCTTGGCACCATCGAGCGAGTTGATGACGATCTTCAGCCCGAGTTTCTCCATCTGGCCGACGACACCTTCGGCAAGGCTCTTGTCGGTCGTGTACTGATTGTTGATCAGCATGACGATTTCGACATCCTTGCCACCGAGCGTCCCGGCCGGGAAGTTCACGATGCCGTTGCCGTCGGTGTCCTTGAGACCGGCTTTGGCGAGTTCCGCCTTGGCACCCTTAAGATCATAGGGGTAATAAACGGTCGAGTTGCGGTCATAGAAGCTGGTGCCGGAGGAGAGCCCACCGGGATAGATCGCGGTGAACGGTCCCTTGACCAGCGAGTCGCCGATTGCCTTGCGGTCGAGCGCCATGGTGACGGCCTTGCGGAAGTCCTCGTTGCGGTTCAACTCGCGGATCGCCTCACCGCGCTCGTCCGGGTTGCCCCAACCGTTGGCGGAGAAGTTCATGCGCAGATTGTAGCCGATGAGACGCGGACCGAAGGCAAGGCGGGCGGGCGCGGTCTTCTCGGCGGCGCGCTTCAGCGACGCGACGAAGTTTTCCGGCTGCTCGAGGTTGGAGAAATCGGCGGATCCTGCCACGGCCTGAACGTCACGGTCGGCCCAGGTCGAGAGCTTGTAGTGCAGTTCGTTCAGATAGGGCAGCTGATCGCCCTTCTCGTCGACCTTCCAGTAATAGGGGTTGCGGCGCATGACGATGATGTCGTCCGGGCGATATTCGACCGGTACCCAGGCGCCCATGACCGGCATGTTCATGAACTCGGGCGGGAAGGCGTTCTTGAACTGGTCGTAGGTGTTCTTCGAATATTTCGGATGCTTCGACTTCAGGATGTGCGACGGACCCGGGCAGAAATTCGGGTAGGACATCGTGTAGAGATATTGCTTCGGGAAGGCCTCCTTGAAGGTCCATTCGACGGTGTAATCGTCGACCTTCTTCAGCGTAGTCCCGACGCCGAAGGCTTCCGGCGAGGCGCCGCCGCCGAGCGGCGAGACGTTCGGGTCGACGACTTCGTCGTCCCAGTAGAACATGATGTCGTCGGCATTGAACGGCGCGCCGTCAGACCATTTGGCGCCTTCGATCAGGTGCATGGTCAGCTTGTGGCCGTCTTCGGACCAATCCCAGCTCTTGGCGAGGTTCGGCAGCGGCTCGGTGTCTGAGGCCTGCACCTGGAACAGCGGCGCGGTGCGCGTCAGGCATTCGGAAAGGCCGATATCGATGCCGCCCCAACCCTGCGTCTGGCCGGCGCCGTAGTTCCAGCCTTCCGGCCGGCCGCCGATGACGTGGCGCATCGTATCGCCGTAGACACCGATGCCGTCGGGCATATTGCCTGTCTTGAAGACCAGCGGCTCCTTCGGCAGGCGGTCCTTGACTGGCGGCAGCTTGCCGGTGGCGACGAAATTCTTCGTGACCCAGTCGGGCTCGTGATATTCGGGCAGCGCCTTGAACTCCAGGATGGAGTCGCGCGCGACATAGTTTATCTTGCCTTCGGCCGGAAAGTCCGCCGGTTTCGGTGGAACGGTTGGCTCGGAGGCATATGCATTCAGCGCCGCGGCTGAGACGCTGAGCGCCAGTCCGGCCAGAATGCCTGCGTTACGAAAATTCATCATCGTTTCTCCCTCTTGTTCCGGAGCGCGATCACGCGGCTCCTTTCTCCTCGAACACGTGAAACCGGGCCAGACGCCGCGGATTTCCCTCCCGGAAACCCCCGGCAACCCATGCTTCACGAAAATCAGACGGCCTTTTTCAGCGCCGCCTTTTCCGCGCGCAGCTCCTCGATCGAGCGAACGTTGCGGCGTGCGGCCCCCGCCCAGTCGCGGGTCTGCACCTTCGATTTCGACAGCCGCTCCTTGGCGGCCGGCACGGCATCGGCATATTGCGGCAGCCAGGCGGCCTGGGCAACGACCATCTCGTCGACCATCTGCCAGACCTCTTCCGGCGTCGAGACGGCACCGACCAGCGGATCGTGCAGCACGGCAAGCTTCAGAAGGTCGATATCGCCTGATATGGCGGCATGCACCGACATGCGCTGGACGTTGATCGAGGAAATGCAGGTGGCGGCGCAGGCTTCCGGCAGGGTGACGCCCGAGACCATGTTGATGCCGAAGCGGTCGACGAAGCCCGGCGATTCGATGATCGCATCGGACGGCAGATTGGTAATGACCCCGTTGTTCTTGACGTTGAAATGGCCGCGATAGACCCTGTTCGTCTCCAGCGCCTCCAGGATACGGCTGGCATGCTCGTTCGAGCGCTTGGCAGGATCGATCGGTTGTGAGGCAGATTCGAGGAACTGCGGATATTCCGTCTCGAACCAGTTGCGCGTTTCCGTCGAATGACGAAGGTAGCCGCCGGTCTCGCCGTGGATCCAGTCGGACATGTCGATCCAGCGGGTGATTTCGTCCGGCCGCTTGCGATACCAGGGCAGGTATTCCGAGAGATGGCCGTTGCTTTCGGTGGAATAGACGCCGAAACGCTTCAGCACGTCGATGCGCAGTTTCTCCTGCTGCGAAAAGACGGGATGCGCCTCGAAGGCGGCGATCAGCTCGTCCTTGCCGATCCTACGGCCGTTGAGGCGCAGGTCGATGAACCAGGTCTGGTGATTGATGCCGGAGCAGATGTAGTCGAGCTCGCTCACCGACTTCGCGCCGAGCACTTCGGCGATCTGTTCGGCGCCATGCTGGACGCCGTGGCAGAGGCCGACGGTATCGACCTTGCCATATTCGATCGCCGCCCATGTGTTCATCGCCATCGGGTTGGCGTAGTTCAGGAATTTTGCACCGGGCTCGGCGACCTCGCGGATATCCTTGCAGAAGTCGAGTATGACGGGGATGTTGCGTTGGCCATAGAGAATGCCGCCGGCGCAGATCGTATCGCCAACACACTGGTCGATGCCGTATTTCAGCGGGATGCGGATATCATCCGCATAGGCCTCGAGCCCACCAACCCGGACGCAGCTGATGATATAACGTGCGCCTTCCAGCGCCTTGCGCCGGTCGGTCGTCGCCGTCACTTTCGTCGGCAGCCCGTTCGCCTCGACGACGCGGTCGAGGATCGCCTTGATCATCTCGAGATTATGCTCGCTGAGATCCGTCAGCGCGAATTCGATGTCTCGGAACTCGGGCACGCACAATATGTCGGTGAACAGCTTCTTGGTGAACCCGACGCTGCCCGCACCGATGATAGCGATTTTGAAACTCATGATCTTCACCTCGACCCAATCGAATGCTAAGGAAAAGAAGGCTATGGAGGATCAGGCCGCATGCTGACGCATGTGGCTGAAAACGCCGTAAAATCTGCCTTTTTCCTCCCGGCCGCTCTGTCGGCCGTGGTCTCTTCCTCTTGTCGAGCGGGATTATGCCCGAAATCGGCAGGGCGACCAGAGAAGGATTATGCTTTCAGGGGTAATTTTGTGCTGCAGGATTTGATTGCCAACGGACAGTCGATGAGAACGGTTTCGCTGCCCCGCGGCCGCCAGCGGCTGCATGCCATGCCGACCAGCGCCGGATACGAAGTGCGCGAGAACGAGACCTATGACTGGGATGGCCGCCGGCGCGGCCAGACCCCCTTCACCGTGCTGCAGCACACGATCAGCGGCAGCGGCAAGTTGCGCTATCAAAACCGCAACTATCGCCTTCAGGGCGGCGATACACTGCTCGTTTTGGTGCCGCACAATCATCGCTACTGGCTGGAGAAAGGCGAACGCTGGGAATATTTCTGGATCTCGATGAATGGCGAGGAAACGCTGCGCATACACCAGATGGTGCTGTCCACCGCCGGCCCGGTGCTGAAGCTGCAGCCCTCGACCATTGATCATCTCGCCGATTGCAGCCTGCGTCTCGTCAAGGGCGCAACGTCGCCGGGTGCTGCCTCGGCGATTGCCTATGAAGCGGCGATGGCGCTTTACGACGATGTCTTCGGCTCGCCGGCCTTTGCCGCCGAGCTTAGCCTGATGCAGCCGGTGATCGACCATATCAATGCCAATCTCGAAAAGCCGCTGCCGGTCAGCGAGCTTGCCGGCATCGTCGGCCTCAGCCGCGCGCATTTCTCGCGCAGCTTTGCCGAGAGCGAGGGCATGCCGCCGGCCGAATTCGTGCTGCAGCAACGCCTGCAGCGCGCCGTCAAGCTTCTGACCAAAGCAGACTTCCTGCCGGTCAAGGAAGTCGCCATCATGTGCGGCTTCGAAGACCCCAACTATTTCTCCAAGGTCTTCCGCCGTGTCTATGGCACCAATCCCACCGAATTCCGCACGACGGGCATGTATGCCAGCATCGGCAAGCTGAGGTAGCTTGCCGCCTGGCAACCTAGAACCTTTAGGCCCGCACCTCGAACACCATGTTGAACGGGGTTTCCGTGGCGCGACGGAAATGGGTGAATCCGGCGTCGAGCGCGACCTTTCGAAGCTTCATTTCTCCCGCCTGTGCGCCGAGCCCGAGCCCCACCTCCTGGGAGAGCGATGCCGGCGTGCAGATCATCGTCGACGCGCCGTAATAGACGCGGCCCACCGGGTTGAGATTATCCTTGAGGTTGTCGTGGGCGAAGGGCTCGACGATCAGCCACGTCCCGTTCGGCCCAAGCGTTTCCTTGACATGCCGGCCGGCGCCGACCGGATCGCCCATGTCGTGAAGGCAGTCGAACATGGCGACCATGTCATAGCCGCGCCCCGGAAATTCCGCCGCTGAGCCCTGCTGGAACGTCACGCGGTCGGCGACGCCCGCATCCTGGGCAGCAGCCTTTGCTCTTTCGATCGACGGGCCGTGATAGTCGAAGCCGGTAAAGCGGGAAGCGGGATAGGCCTGCGCCATCAGGATGGTCGAGGCACCATGACCGCAGCCGACGTCGGCGACACTGGCGCCGGCCTTGAGCTTTGCCTCGACCCCGGCAAGAGCCGGTATCCATTCGGCCACGAGATGGCTGTTATAGCCGGGGCGAAAGAACCGCTCGGTTCCCCGGAACAGGCAGGTGCTGTGCTCATGCCAGCCGAGACCTTTGCCGGTGCGGAAGGCTTCGGCGATCTTGGGCTCGTCCATCCACATGGATTGGACGACCTCGAAGGCGCCGACGAAAAAGGCCGGGCTGTTTTCCTCGGCAAACACCATCGCCTGTTCCGGTGTCAGGCTGAAACGATCGGTCTTTTCATCATAAGCGACATAGTCCGCGGCCGCTTGGGCACTGAGCCATTCCCTGAGGTAGCGCTCCTTTACGCCCGTTTTCGTGGCAAGATCCTGGACGCTCATCGGGGTTCCGTCGGCCATCGCCTTGAAGATTCCGACCTGGTCACCAAGCACGACCAAGGCACCTGACATGGCGGCGCCGACGTCACCAACAAGACGACCGACGAGTGCATCGAGTTTTTGCATATCTGGCTCACGCATTGTTACCTCCCGGGTGCGTGATGAAGGACAATCTAAATTAGACTGTAATAATATTCAGTCAATCAATCTTCCCTTTCGCCAGATGAGCGCCGAGTATTAGTGGTCTAAAGAATGGAATAGGCAGATTATTCCAGGGAGCTCGCAATTCTCGGAAAGGCGAATGTAAAACGGTTCAAAACGCCCTATTCCGTCATGCGCTTTCTCGTCATCTCTTGTCTCGAGATTACATTTTTTATATAATCTATCCGAGGCAGAATCACACTTTTGATGCAAGGTTATTGTTTTGTGCCTATCTTCCGCTCAATGCCGCGCTGCTCGTGCCCTTTTGGCATGGTCTCAGGACGATCTGTCATCGGCCTCGAAAGTCGCCAAAGCGACGATCGCTAATTTCGAGGCCGGGAAGCGCTCTCCCTACGAACGAACCCTTCAGGATATGAAGCACGCCCTGGAAGGCGGAGGTGTAATTTTCATCCCGGAAAATGGCGGGGGCGCGGGTGTTCGCCTGGCAAAACGCGCCGATGCCTCGATCGACACGAATGAGACCGAGACGGTTCAATATGAAGAATATCTCAAAAACGACGCACCGCCCGGTGCAGGTGGCTGAATGATGGCGAAAAAAGAAAAGCTCGAACACTCCGAACTGGCGGGAGAATTCACCGATGACGGGATCACCGTGCTCGTCGATATCTTCCGCACATCGGGCAGCAATGAAGACTGGACGATGGAAGTGGTCACGCAAGCGGAGGACCTGATCCGCTGGGACGAGCCATTTGCGACTGACCGGGATGCCTTCGACGAATTCCTGGCCGTCGTCGCGCGGGATGGCATTCGATCGTTTCTCGAAGATGAAGAGCCATCCGTGCATTGAGGAATATTTGTGAAAAGCATCAATGATCTAATCGCGTCTGCGAAAACCGTCTGCGATCGATACCGGGCCGGGCGGATGGAACGCGAGACCGTGCGGGAATGGGTTCTCGGACTTGGCGCCTATCCGCCGCCCCATGGTGACCGCGTGCGGGAAGCGGCGGAATGGTTCCGATTGCACAATCGCGAGCCTGTTTCCGAAGACATCGTGCTCGTAGACATCGACCGGCTCGCGGCGATTTCAGCGCCGTGATCCCCGGGCGTGCGAGCGGACAGGCCAGTTGCACGGGCTCGCCTATATCCAATCTTAGCCAGTCATTGCCTGACCGTTCGATGCGGGATGGATCGCAGCGGTGCCGGCGCTGTTTTGCATTTGCCTCGCCGCCTCGATCCGGACTGGCGCAATTACGCCGGTACTAGGCGGCGTAGGACCAATGACGATCACGAGCCTTAGGCATAATAATACCTTCATCGCAGCTTCCATGCGGAGCCGTCTGGGGGTTCCGCAGCTTCGGCAAATGTGACACTCCTTACGAGGCTGGCATGGCTCCTGCATCTCACGCGCGAAGCGTACGTCAAGCGCGGCTAGGTAATTTTAATTCGTGCGATAAGTAGAAGGAACAGCACGTGGCAGCATTTCCGGAAAAGGCAAAGGTCGTCATCATCGGGCTCGGCGGTATCGTCGGCGCCTCCATCGCGCATCATCTCGTCGAGCGGGGATGGGACGACATCGTCGGCATCGATAAGTCGGGCATACCGACCGATATCGGCTCGACAGCCCATGCCTCGGACTTCTGTTACACCACCAGCCACGACTATCTGTCGGTCTGGACCACGCAATATTCGATCGATTTCTACGAGAAGATGGGCCATTACGCCCGCATCGGCGGCCTCGAAGTGGCGCGCAGCGGCGACGATACCTGGATGGAGGAAATCAAGCGCAAGCTATCCTCGGCACGCGCTTTCGGCACGCGCGCCCATTATGTCAGCCCTTCCGAGATCAAGGAGAAGTTCCCGCTGATCGAGGAAGATCAGGTGATGGGCGGCCTTTACGATCCGGATGCCGGCCTCGTCATTCCGCGCTCGCAGACCGTTGCCGGCAAGCTGGTCGATGCCGCCGAAAAGGCAGGCAAGCTGCAGGTGTTCGGCAACACGCCGGCGAAGTCGCTGATCGTCGAAGGCGGCCGCATCAAGGGCGTCGTCACCCATCGCGGCACCATCATGGCCGACCACGTCATCGTCTGTGCCGGCCTCTGGGGGCGCCTGATCGCGGAGATGGTCGGCGAAGACCTGCCGGTCATGCCGGTCGACCACCCGCTCACCTTCTTCGGCCCGTATAATGAATTTGAAGGCACCGGCAAGGAAATTGGCTTCCCGCTGCTGCGCGACCAGGGCAACTCCGCCTATATGCGCGATACCGGCGACCCGGCGACGACGGAGGGCGGTCAGATCGAGTGGGGCTATTACGAAGCCACCAATCCGCGCATGTGCCATCCGCGCGATCTTCTCGAAAAACACGAAGCGCGCCTTTCGCCCTCGCAGCGCGACCTCGAGATGGAACAGATCATCGAGCCGCTCGAGCGCGCCATGGAACTGACGCCGATCCTCGGCGAACTCGGCTATAACGAAGGTCACTCTTTCAATGGCCTGCTGCAGGTATCCGCCGGCGGCGGCGCATCCTGCGGCGAGAGCCAGAAGGTGCGCGGTCTCTGGTACTGCGTCGCCATCTGGGTCAAGGACGGCCCGGGCTATGGTAAGCTGATCGCCGACTGGATGACCGATGGCCGGACCGAGATCGATCACAACAGCATCGACTACGCTCGCTTCTACCCGCATCAATTGACGGAAGAGTTCATCGAGGGCCGCTGCTACGAAGCCGCCCAGAAGATCTATTTCCCGGCTGTTCACACCCGCGAACCCTATGCCTCCGGCCGCAACGCCAAGCGCTCGCCCTTCTACGAGCGAGAAAAGGAGCTTGGCGGCTACTTCATGGAACTTGGCGGCTGGGAGCGTGCGCACGGCTACGCCGCCAACGAGCACCTTCTGGAGAAATACGCCGACCGCGTCCCGGTTCGCGAGAATGAATGGGACAGCCGCCATTTCTGGCGCGTGTCGAATGCCGAACATCTGGCGATGAGCGAGGATTGCGGCATCGTCAATCTCAGCCACTTCCACATGGTCGATATCGAGGGACCTGACCACGTCGAGCTGATGGAATGGCTGTGCGCCGCCAAGGTCGGCGGCGATGCAAACATCGGCAAGGGCATTTACACCCACTTTCTCGACGACGAGGGCATGGTGCGCGCTGACTTCACCGTCTTCCGCTTGGCCGATCGGTGCCGTCTCGTCAACGGCGCCGATGCCGGCCCGCGCGACCTGCACTATATGAAGCGCGTCGCCGAAGACCGCGGCCTTGACGTGATCATCACCGACGTCTCGGAAAAATTCGTGACGATCGGCATCTGGGGTCCGAACGCGCGTGACACGCTGAAGAAGGCTGTGGCCGACCCTGCCGGGCTCGATCAGGAAAACTTCGCCTTTGCGGCGATCAAGCCGATCGAAATCGCCGGCAAGCCTGTCACCGCCTTCCGCATCTCCTATGTCGGCGAGCAGGGCTGGGAACTGCACATGAAGTACGAAGACGGCCTCGCCGTCTGGGATGCGCTGCGCGCGACCGGCGTGATGGCCTTCGGCGTAGAAACCTATGCAAACTCGCGCCGCATGGAAAAGAGCCTGCGCCTGCAGAACGCCGACCTGCTGACCCAGTACAACCTGATCGAAGCCGATCTCGCCCGTCCAAAGGTCAAGGAAGCCGATTTCCGTGGCAAGGCAAAGCATCTGGAATACAAGGCGCGCGAGCACCAGCCGGCCATGCTCTGCACGCTTGTGATGACCGAGAATACTGACAAGTCGGGCGTGAAGCGTTATCCCGTCGGCAACATGCCGGTTGTCGATCCCGCCACCGGAGAGGTTCTGGTCGACGAGCTTGGCCGTCGGTCCTACACGACCTCGGTCGCCTACGGCCCAACGGTCGGGAAGAATATCGCCCTGGCCTATCTGCCCTGGTCTCATTGCCAGGTCGGACGCAGGCTGAATGTCGAGTATTTCGCCGAGACTTATCCGGTCGAAGTCGTCGGCGTCGGATACAAGCCGATCTATGACCCCGAAAATCTGAAGCCGCGCACCTGAGCCCATCGGCCCCGCAAATCGGAATCGATTTTCGGTAGTCAGAAACGCAGTTCAAACTGCTGCAGCGCCGCGCGTCTAGATCGACGCGGGGCGCTGCAAGCGTTTTAGCACTTGTGACGCCGCAAGAATGGGACGCCGCGAACACGAGGTGGTCGTCGGCGCAGTTCTGTTTGGGGCGCTGGCGTTATTTTACGGTTGCCTCGCAGTCGGATTGGAAGTCAGGATGCGGCGAAGCCATCATTAGAATTCAAGAGTGAGGCATGATGTCGTCCGAAAACCGCTCACACTTTTCAGTATCATGCTCTGGCGAGTGGACAGTCGATGCTTGATAATGTCACATGGTCCGGAGTGCTTGCCGATCCTGTCGTCCAGGCCGGGACGTTGGCCGTGGTCGGTGCGATCGTCACGCGCATAGCGCTTCGGCCCTTCCCGAGCTGGAAGCTCGCCGGCCAGGTGTTTTTCTTCGCGGCGCTCACCGTCCTGCTGCTCTATCATGACATCGTGCCCTACGAAGTCGGGCCGGCGCCGGCTTCAACCTTCGAACGCGTCTTCATCGCCCTTGCCAAGGTGGTCTGGTGGATCAATGCCGCCTGGGCGCTGATCGCCTTCGTCCGCGTCTTCCTGATCTTCGAGCGCCAGCCGCGAGAAGGTCGCCTCGTTCAGGATCTGGTCATCGGCCTGATCTATCTCGGCGCGATCCTCTCGGTGGTCGCTTATGTCTTCAGCTTCCCCGTCGGCACGCTGATCGCCACCTCGGGTGTCTTTGCCATCATCCTCGGCCTGGCGATGCAAAGCACCTTGAGCGACGTCTTTTCCGGCATCGCGCTCAATCTCGGCCGGCCCTATGCGATCGGCGACTGGATCGTGCTGAATGACGGTGTTGAGGGCCGTGTCGTCGAAACCAACTGGCGCTCGACCCATCTGTTGAACGGCTCAAACGACCTCGTCGTCCTGCCCAACAGCTTTCTGGCCAAGGTCGGGCTGACCAATCTCAGCAGTCCCGACCGCAGTCACGGCGCCTCACTGACGGTCCGCGTCGTGCCGACGATCGGGCCGTCGGCGATCATCGAGGTCATGCGCGCCGTGCTTTTGAGCAGCGGCTCGATCCTGACTGAGCCGAAACCGGGCGTGCTGATCAAATCGCTGACATCGGATGCAGTGGAGCTGGAGCTCTCCTTCCGCGTTAGGGATATCGGCCAGACGGGGCCGGCGAAGAACGAGATATTCGATCTCATCTACCGTCATGTCAAAGCCGCGGGTCTCACCTTGGCGCGACCGCTCGACGCCGCCGGCCCACCGCCCGACCAGTTGCAGTCGGAAGAGGTGGTGAGGCCGCACCGGCCGACGCCGCTCAAACTTCTCGACGCCATCCCGCTGTTTTCCTCGCTGACCGAGGACGAGAAGGAAACGCTGGCAGCCTCCATGACCCGGCGGACCTACAAGAAGGATTCCATTCTCATCGAGCAGGGCGATACGGTCGCATCGCTGATGATCGTGCGCAGCGGCGCCCTCGTCGCCACGCGCCAGGAAGGCCATAAGGAAATCGAACTCGGCCGGCTGGCGCCGGGTGATTATTTCGGCGAAAGCGGGCTGCTGATCGGCGTCGGCGAGGCCGCCAGCCTGCGGGCGCTGACCTTCGTCGTCGTCTACGAGATCGCCCAGGCAAGCCTGACGCCGCTGCTGCACGACCGGCCCGGCATCGCCGAAGAGCTTGCCGCCACCCTCTTACGCCGTATCGAGACCGGCCAGCATTCCTTCGCGGCCGAAGGCGCCACGTTGCACGGTGGTTCGATGACCTCGCTGGTGACGCGCATCCGTCATCTGTTCAAAGTGCCGCAATAGCGGTCTGAGGCTATTTCCGCTGAAATTTCTGCCGCGCTGCGCGCGCCACGCTCTCGGCGAGGATCAGCAGACAGCCGAAGAGAAGCAGAGCAGCGCCGAGCAGCGCGTCGACATGGGCGAATTTCACCAGAACGCCGACGGCGGCGATCAGCAGCAGCGCCGCCAGCGCCAGCGCGCCGTCATCGATAAACATGCCGAAGAATTCCTTCAACGCGACCTTAAGAATATTCATCATGCGGCCACCTCGGCATGGGCGTTGGAATAGTGGCGCAGCATCCGGACTGCCGCGAAGGAAAAGACGGCGAGCACGGCAAGGATGGCCAGAAGCGAAAGATCGGCGCCCGGCCAGTCGGCGCCGACACCCTCGCCAACCCAGAATATGCCGAAGGCGCTGAGCAGCAGCCCGACGACGAATTTGAGGCTGTTCTCCGGAACCGCAGAGAGCGGTTTGTGCACGAAGATGCCAATGATCAGCACCAGCAGGCATGCCGCGGCGGCTCCAAGGCTGGCATAGCCGATCATGCCATGTCCAGCTCCGGTGGCGATGACGATGAACACCACTTCGATCCCCTCGAGCAACACCGCCTTAAAGGCCGCGGTGCCCGCCAGGAAATTGGCACGGCGCTCGGCGGATTGGCGCCGCAGGCTATCGGTCTCGGCTGCGAAAGCCTTCTCCTCGTCGTGCAGCGCGATGAAACCCGACGCCCGCAGGATCGCCTTGCGCAACCAGCGCAGGCCGAAGAGAATGAGCAGCGTTCCGATGACAAACTGCATCAGCTCGATCGGAATGAGGCCGAGCAGCGGACCGAGCGCCAGCACGAGAAGAGCGAGAAGGGCGAGCGCAAGACCGGTGCCGATGAAGGCCGGACGCCAGCTCTGCGTAACGCCGACGGCGAGAATGATGGTGAAGGCTTCAACGACCTCGACGAAGGAGCCGAGAAATGCGGCCGTGACCGTCGAGGCGATCGTTGTCAGTGTTGTCATGGCTCTTGTCCATTATGCCGGCGGAAATCTCGTATCGGGCTGAACTGCAATCTTTTCTTATCGTTTTCCGGCTTCCGCAACATCATCTGGCGCGCGGCTCGGAATGAACCGCTTCGAGATCAGCCAGCAGCCAAGCGCCCAGAGCGCACCGGCGCACCATCCGGCGAAGACGTCCGTGGGATAGTGGACGCCGAGGTAGATCCGGCTCAAACCGATGATGACGGCGAGGAAGACGCCGGTGCCCATGACGAAGATCCGCGTCGACCGGTAACGCTGTGTCCGCGCCAGCAGCGCCCCAAGCGTCAGATAGGTCACCGCCGAGACCATCGCGTGTCCGGAGGGAAAGCTGAGATCGTTCACCTCGACCAGATGCGGCACGATATCGGGGCGCGGCCGGGCGACAAGGATCTTCAAGAGCGTGCTCGCCAGCCAGCCTGTTAGTACCGAGGAAAAGACGAAGATCGCGATCGGCCAGCGCCGGTCGAGCAGAAGATAGACGGTGACGAGAACCGTCATCAGCGAGAGAATGGTGATACCGCCGAGGCTGGTGATATCGTCGACGGCATGCGTCAGCCAGGAGGGACCGATCGGCACTGCAAGTTCGCCCGGCCGTCGCAACGCCAGCAGGATCGCCTCGTCGAAGCGGAATGTCTCGCCCTCCAGGACTTCGCTGGTCAGCCGCTGGAGCAGGAACAGTCCACCGGCGATCGATGCCACCATGATCAATGTCAGCGGCTCATATGCATTCAGCCTCGCCAAGAATCCCCGTCGTTGAACCTCACTCATATCTGCCGTAGAACTCCCCTTACATCACGTCGGTCCTCGCCAGATCGGCAATGCAAAGCTAGGATTCAAGGCCTTGCTGCAATCAAGGACGCTCCTGAGAGGAGTTTTTTTGGTTGGCGAGGCCAGCGATTATGGTCCATCAACGCCATTAGCGAGATGGCGATCGCCCTGAATCCGTCGCGCGGTCCGGCAAAGCACTGCCGACGACGCAACGCCGATCGTCGTTCTTCGAGACCGCATGGTCTCCCGCCCCATTAGCTCACAATACCAACGCCTTGTTGATAGCCGCAATCAGTGCAGCTCCGGAAAATTGCTTTTGCAGATAAGCAACGCATCCTGCCTTTTCCGCTTCCGCTCTCACCGAGGCGGTTTCCAGTGCCGTGATGAAAATCACCGGAAGGGTTGTGCCCTCGGCCTTCAGCCTGCGTTGCAGATCGATGCCGGACATGCCACCGAGGTCGATATCAAGGACAAGGCAATCTATCGCTGTTTTGGGATCGCGAGCGAGAAAGGCCTCGGCGGATGCAAACCCCTCGACCAGAAAACCGTAGGCGTTGAGCAGTCGCCCGAGGCTGCGCCGTAGGCTTGCATCATCATCGACGACAGCGACCGTGCGGCGAAGGTTCTCCACCTCATGCCCCCTCTTTCGAACATATGAGAGATTAACGGTTGCCGGTCAAACTAGGCCGGTTGGGCGTCGATTGATATTGTCCTAAGGGGAAGGAGCAGCCGTCATCCCACCGGCGATGCGGTATCCTGGTCGATGAGACCGATATTTGCCGCGATCGAAACTGCCTCGGCCAACGAGCGTACGCCAAGCTTTTCCATGACCTGATGGCGATGCACCTTCACCGTCCGCTCCGAGATGCCGAGCGTATAGGCGATCTGCTTGTTGAGACGGCCGCGAATGAGGAGCCGGAACACTTCGGCCTCACGCGGGCTGAGGCCCGCCACCAGCGCCCGCTGGACTTCAAGGCGGTCGTGTTCGGCCAGCTGTCTTTCGTGTTGGATGAGCGCCCGATCGATCGCCTCCATCAATGCCGCCGTAGTCGAACTCTTCTCCAGAAAATCCTTGGCGCCCGCCTTCATCGCCTCGACGCTTGCCTTGATGTTTCCTTCCCCCGTGAGGAATACGACCGGCAGTAGCGGGGCCAGCTCGCACAGCCGGCGTTGGATCTGCAGGCCGGACTGGCCGGGCATCTGGAGATCGAGAAGAACGCAGCCCGGCTCGCAAGCCGAAAGGCCGGCGAGGAACTGATCTCCGGATTCATAGGTTTCGACCTTCAGACCATGTGCGGAAAGCAGCCTTGCAGTCGCCGTCCGGTAGGATTTGTCGTCATCGACGATATGGATGACCGGTTTCATCTCGATCGCTCCTCCCTGTGGGCGAGAGGTAGGACCACGCGAAAGACCGCCCCTCCTCCTGGGCGGTTGTCGGCACGGATGGTGCCGCCATAGGTCTCGACAATGGCGCGTGCTATGGAGAGCCCCAGCCCCGTACCCGCCTGTTTGGTGGTGTAGAATGGTTCGAAGATTCTGATCAGCCTCTCCTCGGGAATGCCGTCTCCCGTGTCGGAGACCCGCAGCTCCGCCTTCTCGTTCGCCCGTCCCGTTGCAAAGGTGAGCGTTCTCCTGGCCGGGACGGCGTCCAGCATGGAATCCATTGCGTTGGTCGCCAGATTGAGGATGACCTGCTGCACATGAACTTTGTCGGCACGCACCGGCAGCTCTCCGGGCAGCCGGCTTGATGTCAGCTTAATTCCGCGCCGCTCTGCCTCGCAGTGAATAATGTGGATTGCGCTTGACGTGACATCGTTCAGGTCGAACTCCTGCCAATCGATCTCGCTTCTTTTCTTGAGCAACCCTCGCATCCGGCTGATGATATCTCCTGCGCGCTGATCGTCCTCCTGGATGTCGAGAAGAATCTGCTGGATCAGTTCGCGATCGGGGCTCTCACTTCGAAGCAGCACCGACGCTGCTTCCGCATTGTTGCGAATGGCCGATAGGGGCTGGTTCAGTTCGTGAGCGATCGACGAGGACAATGCTCCGGCTGTCGCGGACTGGTTGAGATGGACGGCTTCGAGAAGGTGAAGGCGCGAGCTGCGCTCTGCGTCGCGACGGCGCCTCCGCTCGAGCAGAAGCACCGAGATGATGCTGGCCTGCGCCAGCACGAGGCCGCCTCCCACCAGCAAAACCAACCGGTGTTCCTCCCAGAGGCTTCGCTCCTTATGCATCTGGATCGTGCCCGGCGGCAGATCCCTTTCGGCGAGCCCCCAACGCTGAAGTTGCCGGGCATCGGCGATATATATCTGGGGCGCTTCGACATCCGACACCGGCTTGCCGGCGATCGCATCGATGACAAGGTCGCCGACGGTCCGGCCCAGCGCTTCGAATGTGACGGTGTTGCCGCCGACGACGCCATGGCCGATGTAGGTCTGATAGGGCCCGTAGACAGGCGCGCTGGCGGTCGCTGCGATCTGCCCGATCGCGTCGCGCGGAATGAAATTACGGCCGGCGCTATCTTTGAAAATCGTTAGCGCTATGACGATGCTGCCACGGGGAAATTCGGCTGCCCGCTTAGTGAACTCGTCGATGGTCAGGTCCTGCAGATAGGTCGTTTCGTACTCCTCGGAGAATACAGCAAGATCGCGCCGCGCCTTGGCGAGCCACCACCGATCGAATTCTGATGATCCTCCGATGATGAACAAATAGCGTGCCTCGGGCTGGAGTCCGCGCGCCATCTCTGCAGTCTTGACGATGTCAAACTCGGTAAAAGCACCGATCACATCGCTGGGCAAAGCAATTTTCTCGGCGGTGGAGATGCTGAAGCCGGCGTGGATTATTTTTGCATTCTCTGCAAGCTGCTTGCGGTTCGCAACGACAAACCTAGCCGACGCCTCGCCGAGCGCAACGACCACATCAGGACGACGATCAGCATATTTGGCGGAAAGATATTGAGCCATGCGATCAAGGTGCGCACTTTCCGGAAATCTCGAAAGGTCGAGAAATTCGGAGAAAAGATCAATCTTTCCTTGGGTGGCGTCGAGCAGCCGCTTCCTTACGGCCTCACCAGCGGCGGTCGTTGCTGCTATTCGTTCATCGTATGGGTAGAGTATGAGAACACGGGGAACCCGATCTGGGATTTCTGCGGCAGGGGATGGCATCGAAGCACCCATCGCCAGAAAAAAACAGCAGAGCGCCGCATACCGACCGAGCCGGTCCGATCGAAACGACCACTTGCGCCCCACGCCCATAGCCTTCCCCCCGAAAAAGCTAATCGACGAATAGCAGTAGGCCAAGTCGTATCAGCCTTGCAACTGATTAAATATATTTCGCAACGCTTATAAAAATCCGTGGTTGCCCGAAGGTACAATATCGGCGCGGATCGGCGTTCGGTAAGATGCGAGACATGAGGGTCCTTCGCAATCTGCAACGGATCTCTGGCTGGATGCTTCAGTCGGTTCGGGCGCCGCTCGAGAAGGAGCATCTCAACATCTCGGCTTCGACCGAAACTAAATGCCTTTGGCAGCCTAGAGCAAACCGGGGCGGCCGGCAGGACTCTAAAAGTTAAGTGACCCAGTTGCTGACCGGCTTACTACGAAAATGCGTGATGCGTCATTTGGGCAGTTTCAACGAGGGCGCAGGCTGCCGGCCCGTCTCGGGCAGCCGGGAGGAATTAGACCATGAGCAAGATAAGAAACGTCTGTCTTGATCTGCTGGCTTCCGCTTTTGTTGCGATAGCTGCGTTTGCGCCAGCAGCCGCACAAGATCAGAAAAAACCCAACATCGTCGTCATCATGGGCGACGACATCGGCTGGTTCAATATCGGCGCGTACCACCGCGGCATGATGTCAGGCAAAACACCAAACATCGACCAACTCGCCCACGATGGGATGATGTTTACCGACTACTACGCCGAGGCGAGTTGCACGGCGGGTCGTGCGCAGTTCATCACGGGTGAACTGCCCATTCGTACAGGCATGACGACGGTTGGCCAGGCGGGCTCGCCGATCGGCCTGCCGGCTGAAGCGATAACCCTGGCGACGGCGCTCAAGGATATGGGATATGCCACAGGCCAGTTCGGCAAGAACCACCTGGGCGACCTGAACGAATTCTTGCCGACCGTGCATGGCTTCGACGAATTTTTCGGCTACCTCTACCACCTCGACGCAATGTCCGACCCGTTCTGGCCGGGCTATCCCAAGGAGCTTAGTGACAAGATCGGACCACGCAACCTTCTGCACTCCTTTGCGACTGACACGAGCGACCCGACGGTCGATCCGCGCTGGGGCAAGGTCGGCAAGCAGCGCATCGTCGACGAAGGCCCACTGCCGCCACATCCGACGGACGGCATCAAGCACAACATGGAAAACATCGACAACGAAATACTGAAATATGCAACCGACTTCATGGAGAGGTCGCAGAAGGACGGCAAGCCATTCTTCCTCTGGCTGAATCCGACCCGGATGCACATTTTCACGTTCCTGTCGCCGAAATATAAGGCTCTCGAGGGGCAGAACAATTACGGCCTGCAGGAAGCCGGGATGACGGAGTTTGATGACATCATCGGCTCGGTCATGAACAAGCTGAAGGAAATGGGGCTCGACGAAAACACGATCGTCATGGTGACGACCGACAACGGCACTGAAGTGTTTACCTGGCCCGATGGCGGCAACACTCCATTCAAGGGCACCAAGGGCATGACGACCGAAGGCGGCTTCCGTTCGCCTGCCATCATCCGCTGGCCCGGCAAAATCCCGGCAGGAGCGGTGCAGAATGGCATCATGTCAGGACTGGACTGGCTGCCAACTTTCGTAGCGGCAGCGGGCAATGACAAAATCGGCGACGAGCTGAAGGCCGGTAAGGCCATCGGCGACACGACCTACAAAGTGCATCTGGACGGGTACAACCAGATGGACATGCTGACCGGCAAGGGCGATAGCCGCCGCGAGGAAGTTTTTTACTTTGGTGAATCGAGCCTCGGCGCCGTGCGTATCGGCGACTGGAAATACTCTTTCATCGATCAGCCTGACGGTTGGCCGGGCGAGCATGTCAAACTCAACATGCCAACCATAACCAACCTGCGTCGCGACCCGTTCGAACGCTACTCGAACACAAACTGGGGTGTGGGTTCGGCGGACTACTTCATGTCCTTCTATGCACGGGAGTTCTGGCGCTTTGTTTTCGTCCAGCAGCAAGTTGGAGAACTCGCCAAATCCGCGATCGAATTTCCTCCAATGCAGAAGGGCGCGTCGTTCAACCTTGATGCGGTGAAAGCCCAGATTGAAGAGGCGATGAAGGCTAAAGCCGGGCAGTGAAATGAACGCCGCCTCGAACAATCGGGGCGGCGTGTCTGCTATGGATGCAAACAGCTCGACGCAGTGGAACCTTGATCGCTTCGCCGCCGTGGCCTTGATCCAAATAAGCTCGCGCCTGAACGGCTCTGCCACTCAACTGAAATTTCGGGCATTCGCCCAAGCCCATCCGCTTCCCCCAAAGCCGGGCGACAATAACAGCTTCCCGCTGCGGCGTCATCTGCGCATCACTACTGTCGATTGCCACCGCATGAAGAGATTCCCTTAAGTACAATATCGGGCGAAGGCAGCATTCGCTAAAATTCAGCGGGCCGGGGCAGAGATGTGGCCGGCTTCGCAACCCTGCCGGAGGCAGCTCCAGCAGGATCTTCATTTTCAAAGCAGTCTAGTTGAATCGACGCATGCGATCGCAGCCTTTGCCGCGAGCGGCTCCGTCATTCAAGAACGTCAACGGAGGGATTTGAAATGAACGGCAGAATCCTTATCCGCTGCATCGGAGCACTGGCTTCTTCCACCATTCTCTGGTGCGCGGCCTCGCCCCTGCAAGCGCAGGACTCCCAACGAAAACCCAACATCCTGTTCATCGTTTCGGATGATACCGGCTACGGCGATCTCGGCCCCTATGGCGGGGGGGAAGGTCGTGGGATGCCGACCCCGAACATCGACAAACTGGCTGAAGACGGCATGACCTTCTTCTCCTTCTACGCCCAGCCGAGCTGCACGCCCGGACGTGCGGCCATGCAGACGGGGCGAATACCCAACCGCAGCGGCATGACGACAGTGGCGTTTCAGGGCCAGGGCGGTGGATTGCCCGCGGCCGAATGGACGCTAGCATCCGTGCTGAAACGTGGTGGCTATCACACCTACTTCACCGGCAAATGGCATCTCGGCGAAGCGGATTACGCCCTGCCGATTGCGCAAGGCTATGACGAGATGCGGTACGCCGGCCTCTACCACTTGAATGCCTATACCTATGCCGACCCCACCTGGTTTCCGGACATGGATCCGAAGCTGCGGGAGATGTTCCAGAAGGTGACCAAGGGGGCGCTGTCCGGCGAGGCAGGAGGACCGGTGACCGAAGAATTCAAGGTCAACGGTCAGTATGTCGACACACCCGTGATCGACGGCAAGGAAGGCGTTGTCGGCATTCCATTCTTTGACAGCTACGTCGAAAAGGCTGCATTGGGCTTCCTTGACGAGGCGGCCAAAACGCCGGACGAACCGTTCTTCATCAATGTGAACTTCATGAAGGTCCACCAACCGAACATGCCGGCCCCCGAGTTCGAGCATAAGTCGATGTCAAAGTCGAAATATGCGGATTCCATCGTGGAGCTCGACACCCGCATCGGCCGAATCATGGACAAATTGCGTGAAACGGGAATGGACCGCAACACGCTGGTTTTCTACACCACCGATAACGGGGCGTGGCAGGACGTTTACCCGGATGCCGGATACACCCCGTTCCGGGGCACCAAAGGCACTCTGCGTGAGGGCGGCAACCGTGTTCCTGCGATTGCGGTCTGGCCAGGAAAGATCAAACCCCGCGCCAAGAACCACGACATCGTCGGCGGTCTCGATCTGATGGCGACATTCGCCGCAGTCGGCGCGGTTCCGCTGCCCGACAAGGATCGCGAAGATAAGCCGATCATCTTCGATAGCTACGACATGTCGCCGATCCTGCTCGGCACCGGTAAATCCGAACGTAAGTCATGGTTCTACTTTACCGAAAACGAGCTCTCCCCCGGTGCGATACGAGTCAACAACTACAAGTTCGCGTTTAATATCCGCGGGGATAACGGAGCCACGACGGGCGGGCTGGCGGTCGACACCAACCTCGGCTGGAAGGGTGAGGAGAAGTATGTCGCCACGGTGCCCCAGGTATTCGATCTGTGGCAGGACCCGCAGGAACGCTACGACATTTTCATGAACAACTTCACGGAGCGGACCTGGATGGGCGTCGTCATGGGCGAAGAATTGAAGAAGATCATGGCCACCTACGTGGAATACCCACCTCGCAAGCCCCAGAGCCTGACCTACAACGGTCCCATCACGCTATCGGATTACAGTCGTTTTCAATGGATCCGAGAATCATTGGCAAAGGAAGGCGTGAGCATTCCTATGCCGACCGGCAACTGATTTTCGCACGGCGGCCTGGATCTGCCAGAGCCGCCGTCTTCCAAGCTTGGGCTATCTGACTTTCGCACCAGCAATTTGGAGGCCATCCAATGTTCGCGTTTCAAGATTTCATCAAATCGGCCCGCGACGGAACGCTGGCTGTTACTGCGGTTCTTCTCTTTGTTGCTTCGGCGTACGCCCAGAGCGATCCGCTGCCCTCATGGAATGACACGGCCTCGAAGGCAGCCATCGTTTCTTTCGTCGAGAAGGTAACCGGGCAAGGATCGCCCGACTTCATCCCGGAGCCGGAACGCGTGGCCGTTTTCGACAACGACGGCACCTTGTGGGTCGAGCATCCCATCTATGTCCAGCTCGCCTTTGCCCTGGACCGGGTCAAGGTGCTTGCTCCACAGCATCCGGAATGGAAGGAAGCGCAGCCGTTCAAGGCAGCGCTCGAAGGCGACATGAAGGCGCTCGCGGCCTCGGGGGAAAAGGGCCTCGTCGAGCTCATCATGGCCACGCATGCCGGAATGACCAGCAGCGATTTCCAAAAGATCGTGACCGATTGGCTCGCTTCGGCCCGTGACCCCAAGTTCAAGCGACCCTACACCGAACTCGTCTACCAGCCGATGGTCGAGCTTCTCGCCTATTTCCGCGCCAACGGTTTCAAGACCTTCATCGTTTCAGGCGGAGGCATAGAGTTCATGCGGCCATGGGCGGAAAAAGTCTACGGCGTCCCGCCCGAGCAGGTTATCGGCTCGTCGATCAAGACCGAATTCAGGATGCAGGACGACACGCCGACCCTCTATCGGCTTCCCGAAGTCAATTTCATCGACGACAAGGCCGGCAAGCCCGTCGGGATCAACCAGCAGATCGGCCGGCGGCCGATTGCCGCCTTCGGCAATTCCGACGGAGATCTCGAAATGCTGCAATGGACGACCATGGCGGGCGCACCTGCCAGACTCGGCGTGCTGATCCATCACACCGATGCGGAGCGTGAATACGCCTACGACCGTGATACCGACGTCGGCCGCCTCGACAAGGCGCTCGATGCGGCCGCAATCGCCGGCTGGACCGTGGTCGACATGAAGGCTGACTGGAAACAAGTGTTCAAGGATTAGGATTGAGCCTCACGCCAGAGGTTTGAACCACGGCGACCCCGACTTTCTAACACGTCAATAGGGAGCGATTGAGTGGCAGCATCTGTTCGGTCAGCAGCAGTGGGACGAATAGGCGTCCTGCTTTTCCTGTTGCTCGCGCCTGCCGGGCGCAGCCTTGCGACCGACGACATCGCGACACCCGCAGTCGATCCCCTGATATCGATCCATGAGGGTTTCGTGGACGAAAGAATGTGCCGATCCTGCCACGCCGATCAGGCCGCGGCTTTTTCGAAATCCCACCATGCAAAGGCCATGGCGCCGGCCGACGACGGAACGGTGCGCGGTGATTTCGACAATAGCAGGTTTGAACATGACGGCGTCGTCACGACCTTTATCCGCCGCGACGGCCGCTTCCTCGTCGACACCGAGGGAGCAGACGGCGGCCAAGCCGAGTTCGAAGTCAAATATACCTTCGCCTACGAACCCCTGCAGCAATACCTCGTCGACATCGGAGGAGGACGGCTTCAGGCTCTCGATATCGCCTGGGATACGGCCAGACGGCAATGGTTCTGGCTCGGCAACGGCACCCCGGCCAAACCGGGCTCGACCTATCATTGGACAGGTCCTTTCTATCGCTGGAACCGCACCTGCATCGATTGTCATTCGACCGATCCCCAGGCGGAGTTTCAACTGCAGACGAACGAATACAAGTCGACCTACGTCGCCACCAGCATCGGCTGTCAGTCTTGTCACGGCCCTGGAGCCAAGCACGTCGCTTCGGCGCAATCGGGCAATGTCTCATCCTCCGTCAAACCGGATACAGGTCTGCCGAAAGTCGATGCGGGCATCTGCTTTGCCTGCCATGCCAGGCGCACCAAGCTTCTGGACGGCTACCAGCCGGGAAAGCCACTTCTCGACTATTTCTCCCCCGCCCTGCTCCGGCAGGACCTCTATTTCCCGGACGGGCAGATCCTCGACGAGGTCTTCGAGTATGGCTCGTTTCAGCAAAGCAAGATGGCAAGGGCCGGCGTGACATGTCTCGACTGTCATCGGCCGCACGATGCCGGCCTGAAGGCCGAGGGCAACGCGCTGTGCACGCAATGCCACGCCGAGACGAAGCCGGAGCGCTTCGTCAACCAGGATCCGAGCGGGCTGTTCGACACTCCCGCGCATACCCTCCACCAGGACGGTTCGACCGGAGCACGATGCGTCAACTGCCACATGCCGGAGCGCACCTACATGAAGGTCGATCCGCGCCGCGACCACTCCTTCGTCATCCCCAGGCCTGACTTGTCGGCAACCCGCGGAACGCCGAATGCGTGCACGACCTGCCATGTCGGCAGAACCGATGCTTGGGCAGCTGAGACAATGGACAGATGGTACGGAACGCAATGGCGCAAACGCCCGTCGATCGCGCATGCCTTCGCCGGAGCTGCGAACGGCGATCAGGCCGCGATGGGCGCACTGCGGGCGCTTGTCAGTGACCAGGACCAGGCGGGAATTGTCAGGGGCAGCGCCATAGCCGCACTGAGTGGTATCGACGGAGTGGACGTCAGCACCGACATTCGAACGGCCGCAGCTGATGCAGATCCCCTCGTCAGGCTCGGCGCTGCGGAAGCAGCAGGCAACATCCCGCCGGAGCAGAGGCTGGAGGCGATCGGCAACCTGCTGGGCGATGCAACGCGTGCGGTGCGCGTCGCTGCCGCCAACGCACTCGCCAGCACCCCTCCCGAGCTCTTCGGCAATCAGCGAGACAATTTGGAAGCCGCTGTCGCGGACCTGCGCGCCTATGTCGAGACGAATGCCGACGTTGCAGAAACACAAAGCAATTATGGCTTCTTCCTGTTCGCCCGGCAGCGTGCGGCAGAGGCCGAAGCCGCCTTCCGGCGGGCGATTTCGCTCGACCCGACACTGGAGACAATGCGCATCAATCTCGCCGAGTTCTACCGCGCCACCGGTCGAAATAACGAGTCGGAGCAGACCTATGCCGAGGCGATCCGAATGGCGCCCGAACGCGCGGATCTGCGTTACGGACATGCGCTGTCCCTGGTGCGCAAGCAGGCATTGACTGATGCGATAATGGAACTCGAAGAAGCGGTAAGGCTCGATCCGCAAAACTCCCGCTACAAGACGACCTTTGCCGTCGCTCTCGATTCCGCAGGCCGGACGGAAGAGGCGCTGGCAAGGCTCGATGGTTGGGCGGCGGGCGCAGACGCCGACATCATCGGTCTCGCACTCCAATACAGTCTCAAGCTTCGACGCTTACCGGAGGCACTGAAACACGCCGAGGATCTGGCGCGACTGAGGCCGCAGGACCAGCAGATTTCAAGCCTCATCGGGCAGCTGAAGCAGGCGATCAACGGAAAATAGGTATTTAAGCTTGTCCAAATCTACTTCTCGCTGCACAGTGCTGACTCGGGACAGCAGTGCCGAAGGCGACAAACGAGATCGGGGGATTCTCATGAAAGCCATATACTTGCGTGCCATTGTATTGTTGGCGGGCGTCTGCGCGGCGTCGGCCGGCAACGCCGCCGATATCACGCCGCTCGCGCCAGAAGCAAAAGCAGTCGAGAGCCAGAGCGGCTGGGAATTCACCTTCGCGCCATATTTCTGGGCTGCCGGCTTATCCGGCGATATTGGGCAGTTCGGGCTTCCGGAAGTTCATGTCGACGCGGACTTCGGCGACATCCTCCAGAACCTCGACTTCGCTTTCATGGCGGCAGGCGAAGCAAGATATGATCGCTTCAGCATCGTCGGTGACGTGATCTACACCAAGCTTGGTGCCGATGCCGACACACCGGCCGGCATCCTTGCCGAGAGCGTCGATGTGACGTCGAAGACCTTCGCGGGATTTCTCGGCGTCGGTTACGCCGTGCTCGAAGACCAAAATGGCCACCTCGACGTGGTCGGCGGCATGAAGGTCTGGTCGGCCAAAACCGAGATCTCCTTCAATGGCGGCATTCTGGCCGGTGTGGATGTCGAAGACAGCGCCACCTGGGTCGATGCCGTCGGCGGCGTTAGAGGAAACTACTTCTTCACGCCGGAAATCTATGTCACCGGATGGGGTCTTTTAGGCGCCGGCGGCGCCGATATCGACTGGGACGTGGCGTTGGGCCTCGGCTACAAGTTCAACGACAGCATCTCGGCGGTAGCCGGATATCGCGCACTCGGCGTCAATTACGACAATGACGGGTTCGTATTCGACGTCGTCCAGCAGGGGCCGATTATCGGGGTCGCTGTCCGGTTCTAACCGGCAGGCGAACTTCGTTTTGCCCGTGATAATCCTTCCAATGATGGTGTGCCCCGCCTTGGAGCTGGAACGGCGACGCCACGAAGAAGCAGAGAGCCGCCCGAGCGAAATCGCGGTGACTACTGACACTGTCGATTTGATCGGATCACTTCGATTTACAGCATCAGGGGGAATCGTTGGGACGGAGAAACAATGCTGGAGGTTGCTGTGTTCAGCGGGTTCTCCTATGCGCGCTGGTTTTCGTGCTGACTGGCTGCGGCGGACACCCGAAGGATGTGCTGACACCGGTGGCAGATACGTCTCCGAAGTCGACCAAGGTCAACTTGCTGATCATGACCACACGTAGCCGGTCCGCCGTGCCGGGAGAAATGTTCAACGGAGAACGGGCGCTGACCCCGGCATTCGCCGATATTACCGTGTCTATCCCACCAGAGTCGGTCCGCAAGAAGGGAGAGGTCTCCTGGCCAAAGAGGCTCCCCTCCAATCCGGCGACCGATTTCGCCACCTTGAAGGCCGACGATCTCAATATCGATGAGGCCAAACGCTGGCTGAGCGCGAGCGTGCGCAAGAGCCCCGACCACAGTGTGCTGGTGTTCGTCCATGGCTTCAACAATCGGTTTGAAGACTCCGTCTACCGCTTCGCGCAGATCGTCCAGGACTCCAGCGTGCACAGTGCACCTGTGCTGGTGACCTGGCCGTCGCGTGGCAGCCTTCTCGCCTATGGCTATGACCGGGAGAGCACGAATTATACGCGAAATGCTCTGGAAACATTGTTCCAATATCTCGCGCGGGATCCGGAGGTGAAGGAGGTATCCATCCTCGCCCATTCGATGGGCAACTGGCTTGCGCTGGAATCGCTGCGCCAGATGGCGATCCGTAACGGCCGGCTGCCTGCGAAGTTCAAGAACGTCATGCTCGCGGCTCCCGACGTCGACGTCGACGTGTTCAGCCAGCAGATCGTCGATATAGGCAAACAGCACCCGCAATTCACCCTATTCGTCTCCCGCGACGATCGGGCGCTTGCGGTGTCGCGCCGGGTCTGGGGAAATGTGTCGCGGCTTGGTGCCATCGATCCTGAACAGTCTCCCTATAAGGAGGAACTGGAAATCAACAAGATCAATGTGATCGATTTGACCAAGGTCAAGGAAGGCGACAGGTTGCATCATTCCAAGTTCGCCGAATCCCCCGAAATCGTCCGTCTCATTGGTTCCCGCATTTCCGAGGGTCAGACATTGACGGACAACACAGTGGGTCTGGGCGATCATATCTTGGATGCGACGGTCGGTAGCGCGGCGGCGGCAGGCCACGCCGTCGGGTTGATTCTGACAGCACCCGTCGCCGTCGTCGACCAGAATAGCCGACACAACTATGCAGATCACCTGGCTGCTCTGGCAAGCAACGGCCAACCAGCGCGCACGGCCGCAACTGCATGCGAGGCAGGGCGTCGCGCGCAAAACTGCAGACCTTAGAGCGAGGAGCTATGCAATTGCACCGTGAGCTATCTAAAAGGTCGATAGAATCATGGAGGCATCGATGAAGAAAGTCGTTTCTCGGATCGTACTAATTGTCGCGGCACTCAGTATCTGGGCAGATACGGCAAACGCTCAGTCGAGCGAAGAACTCGCGAAGAAGCTGTCGAACCCGATCGCCTCGCTCATCAGCGTGCCGTTCCAGTTCAACTACGACCATGGCTACGGTCCAGAAGACGGCGACAAGGCAACGATGAACATCCAGCCTGTCATTCCGTTTTCTTTGAACGAGGACTGGAACCTCATTTCGAGGACCATCCTGCCGGTCACATGGCAGAACGATATCGCCGGGCCATCCGGCACGCAATTCGGTCTCGGCGATACGTTGCAGAGCTTCTTTCTCTCTCCGTCTAAGCCAACCGAGAGTGGCGTGGTCTGGGGTGCAGGACCTGTGTTCCTTCTTCCGACGGCCACGGATGAACTTCTCGGAAGCGGCAAGTGGGGAGCGGGTCCGACCGTAGTCGTCCTCAAACAGGATGGCCCCTGGACCTACGGCATGCTCGGCAACCATATCTGGTCATTTGCGGGTCAGAGTGATCGTCGGGACTTGAGCTCGACGTTCATGCAACCGTTCATCTCCTATACCACCAAAGATGCCTGGACCTTCTCGCTCAATACCGAGTCCACCTATGACTGGGAAACAAACGACTGGTCGGTGCCGATCAACTTCGCAGTCGCCAAGCTGATCACGATCGACAAACAGCCAATCAGCTTGACGGCGGGCCTGCGATATTGGGCGGCTGCTCCAGACAATGGCCCGGAAGGACTCGGCTTCCGCGTTGCGGTAACGTTCCTCTTTCCAAAGTGAACCGCAGCCGACGGCACGCTCCGCCAAAAACGTCTTCGGGGCTCGGATCTACCAATCTTCGCGGAATATGGGCTTGCCTGGCATCCATCGCGAAACTTGCTCCAGCAGTTCAAAGGGCTACGGCGTCCTTTGCGCGTGTCTGACAAGACGCGTGGCGCTGTAGTAGCAAAAGCTCAACCTTCTTTTGCTATCGCTGGAGACGATTGCGTTGGAGGTGATTTCGGCGATGAAAATTCCGGCAGTGATGGTTCTGATGGCAGCCGCCCTGCAGCCGGTCTCAGCCTTCGGCGAGACCGAATGGATAGGCGGCGCAAGACAATGGTCGGTCGGCTTTTCCAACGAGAGCCCGCATCCCTATTGCCGCCTGCTGTGGGACAGCGAGATCGGTAAGACCATGGAATTCCGCCAGAGCGCGACCGAGACATTCTGGCTGGTGGCAAAGACCACATGGGACATTCCGGCCGGCACCAAGACCGAGGTGACGCTGACCGATCGTACGGTGACGAAAGTAATCGCCGCCGATTTCTTCGACAAGAACACGCTTCGCCTCTGGGGCCCGGCCAGCAAGGGGAGCGCCGGGCTGAAGAAGATCATCAAGAATTCCTTTGCCGGAATGCCTGACGTGCAGATCACCTTTGCCGGCGATGAAGGCGACTGGACGCTGCCGCTCTCGCGGGTGGATCAGCTCTACCCGACTTATCTCCAGTGCCTCAAACGTCTCGAGGCCGGCGAAAAGTCAAAGCAGAATTCCGAAACCCAGCCGTTCTGAGGCCGATTATAGCGGCGGCGCAGTCTCGCGGATCAGGCTGCGGACAGCCTCGATATCGCCGTTGAGCGGCCGTTCGTCACCATAATGGGAAACATGTTCCCGCACGGCCTTGTAGACCAGGTCCGTGCCGGCCGCCCGCGGCGCCGTCGCCGCCAGGAAATCATGCGCCTGTGCCGCCGCCATCAGCTCGATCGCCAGGATGTATTCGGCGTTGTCGATGACGGCGAGCAGCTTGCCGGCGGCAGCCGTCGGATGCGCGAGGAAATCCTCTTGCAGGCCCGAGGTCAGTCCGCCGTCCATGGCCGCGGGTGCGGCTAGACGGCGGTTCTCGTTGCTGAGTGCCGCGGCAGTATATTGGGCGATCATGAAGCCGGAATGGCTGCCGGCATCGCTGGCGAGGAAAGCCGGCAGACCACTCACCAGCGGATTGACGAGCCGATCCATGCGCCGTTCGCTGATCGCGCCGATCTGTGCGAGCGCAATGGCCAGGCTATCAGCCGCCTGCCCGAGCGCCGGGGCAACCGCATGCGCCTCGGAGGAGACGATCGGCTGTTCCGGCGTGCCTGAGACAGCAGGATTGTCCGTCACCGAAGCAAGCTCCTGATCGACGACGCGGGCGGAATTGTCGAAGACATCGCGGGCAGCACCATGCGCATGCGGCACCGAACGAAGGCTGAGCGCATCCTGCGTGCGGCGGCCGAAGGCGGCGGCGACAAGGCCGCTGCCCTGAAGCCGCGCGCGCAGGCTCGCTCCGACTTTCTCTATTCCCGCCGATGGGCGCAGCGCCAGCACCGCCTCGCCGAAGGCGGCGATCTGGCAGCCCGCCGCTTCCAGCGTCAGTGCTGCGATCGCATCAGCCCAGTCGAGCAGCCGCTCGGCGCGGGAAAGCGCGACAGTGGTCAGGCCGGTGGCGCAAGCCGTGCCGTTGACAAGGCTCAAGCCCTCCTTGGCGCCGAGCACGAGCGGTTCGAGACCGATCGCAGCAAGCGCCTCGCGACCGCTCATGCGCCGGCCGTCCAGGTGAGCGCTACCTTCGCCGATCAGAACAAGCGCAATATGGGCATTGTGGACGAGGTAACCGGCAGAGCCCTTGGAGGGCACGTCGGGAATGCAATCATGTTCCAGCATGGCCGCAAGATGCTGGACGATCTCGCCCCGCACGCCGGAATGACCATGGGCGAAATTGGCAATCTGTGCGGCGATGATGGCGCGCACCTCGCGGGCGGCCAGTAATGGCCCGACGCCACAGGCATGGCTGAGCACGATGCTGCGTGACAACAGGCTCTGCGAGGCACGATCGACCACCGTATCGGCCAGCGCCCCGACGCCGGTGTTGACGCCATAGGCACGCACGCCTGTCTCGACGATGCGCGCAACGATGCGGCTTGCCAGCTCGATGCGCGCTGAGGCGGCCGGCGACAGTACAAGCGCTTCCCCTGCCCCGACGCGCGCGACATCGCGCCAGGTGAGCACGGCATCGATGGTGATTGTCATTGACCGCTTCCGAAATGGCCGATGAACTGGCGGAAGGCGGGTGTGGCGCCACTGGTAAACATTTCGTCCGGCTTGCCGCTGCTTTCGATCAACCCTTCGCGCATGAAGACGACGCGGTTCGAGACGTTGCGGGCAAAGCTCATCTCATGGGTGACGACGAGCATGGTCATGCCTTCCTCGGCCAGCGCGCGCATGACGCGCAGCACCTCGCCGACAAGCTCCGGATCAAGCGCCGAAGTCGGCTCGTCGAAGAGCATCACCTTCGGTTTCATCGCCAGCGCCCGGGCGATCGCGGCGCGCTGCTGCTGTCCGCCGGAGAGATGGGCGGGATAGGCGTGGCGCTTATCGGCGATGCCGACCTTTTCGAGCAGCGCTTCGGCCTCGGCGATGCAGTCGGCGCGCGGCCGCTTCAGCACATGGATCGGACCCTCGATGACGTTCTGCAGGATCGTCATGTGAGACCAGAGATTGAACGACTGGAACACCATGCCGAGTTCGGAGCGGATATGGTCCACCTGCTTCTGGCTGGCCGGCTTGCTTCGCCCGCCCTTGTGCACCATGCGGATCTCTTCGCCATCGACCCAGATCTCGCCGTCGCTGGCGGTTTCGAGCATGTTGATGCAGCGCAGAAAGGTCGATTTGCCGGAGCCGGAGGCGCCGAGCAGCGAAATCACGTCGCCGTCTTCCGCATCGAGGGAAATGCCGCGCAGAACCTCGTGCGTACCGAAGCTCTTGCGGATATTGCGGACCGATAGTCGGGTTACGCCTGGCATGGGTGCTCCAATCGGGTCAAAAACTGCTTACGCCTTCAGCGCGTGCGGGGCCGCGCGGCGGTGTCGGGACAGCGAATATTCGAGCAGAGCCATGCCCTGCAGGATGATGAAGTTGAGGACGAGATAGATGATCGCCGCGCAGAGAAAGACTTCCATCGTGCGATAGGTCTGCGAGATCAGCCGCTGCGCCACGCCGGTGACCTCCCAGACGGTGACGAGGCTTGCGAGCGCCGTCGACTTCATCATCAGCACGATCTCGGTGGAATAGGCCGGCAGCGCGTGGCGAAAAGCGATCGGCGCCAGGATACGGCGGACCAGCAGGAAGCCGGACATGCCGATCGAGCGCGCCGCTTCGATCTCCTTCGGCGAGACGGCGCGAATGCCGCCACGGAAGATCTCCGCCGTGTAGCCGGCGGTGCAAAGCGCCAGCGACAGCACGGCGCAGACCATCGGCTCACGCAGGAACGGCCAGAGGAAGGAATAACGGATGAAGCCGAACTGGCCAAGGCCGTAGAATACCAGGAACATCTGGATCAGCAGCGGCGAGCCGCGGAAGATGAAGATATAGCCTTTGGCGAAGCTCGAAAGCACCCGGTTGCCGCTGGTTCGCATCCAGACGATGACAAGCGCCAGCAGGCCGCCGGAGACGATCGACAGCGAAAACAGGATGAGCGTCGTCGGTACGGCCTTGAGCAGGGTGACCATGGTCGAGGCGATGAAGGTGAAATCCATTGTCGCCTCCTTACGCCTGGCCCATGGCGGATGCCGGCATGCTGCGATTGGCGCGGCGCTCCGCCCCGTTGAAGATGCGGTCCGAAAGGCTGGTCAGGAGCAGGTAGAGGCAGCCGCCAGCGATGAAGAACAGGAAATATTGCCGGGTCGAGCCCGCCGCCACCTGGCTGGTGCGCATCAGCTCGGCAAGACCGGTAACTGAGATCAGCGCCGAATCCTTGAGACTGAGCTGCCACACGTTACCGAGGCCGGGAATGGCGAGGCGAAACACCTGCGGCATGATGATGCGGCGAAGGCGCATGCCGCGATGCATGCCGATCGCCGAGGCGGCCTCAAGCTCGCCCTTGGAGATGGCGAGAAAAGAGCCGCGGAATACCTCCGCCTGATAGGCGCCGGAGATGATGCCGACGGCAAGCGCGCCGGCGATAAAGGAGGGCAAGCCGAGGAAACCTTCGTAACCCATCGCCTGGCCGATCGAGGTGACGGCCGACGAGCCGCCAAAATAGATGAGATAGATGATCAGCAGTTCGGGCACGCCGCGAAACACGGTCGTATAGACATTGCCGAGCGTGACGAGGACGAGATTGCCGGAGAGTTTCGCCGCCGCGACGATCGCGCCGAGCACCGCGCCGATCGCCAGCGCCGTCGCCGTGACAGCCAGCGTCATCAAGGCGGCAGCAATAAGCAGCGCGCCCCATCCGGTCGAGCCGAAGCCGAGCAATTCCAAGCTTGCCATATCGTCCGTTCCCCGTCCGTGGCAGTGTTTTGCGGATTGACACCAGAGCATGATGCCGAAAAGTGTGAGCGGTTTTCGGACGACATCATGCTCTAACTCTTTTATTTAGAACAGGATTCAGATTTTAGGCCGACCCGGCCTAAAATCATCCTGTTCGAGCATGCTGCCTCCGGCGATAAAGCCGGAGACAGGTGTTTGCGGCCGAAAGGCCGAAACGCTTATTCCTGCGGGCTGACGTCGACCTTGAACCACTTCATCGACAGGTTCTTGACGGTGCCGTCGGCAAGCGTCGACTTGATCGCCTCGTTGAACTTGTCGCGCAGGTCCGTATCGGCCTTGCGGATGCCGAGGCCTTCGCCCTCGCCCCAGATCGAGCCGACGATCTCGGGGCCGGTGAAGTCGAGCGTGTCGTTGGCGCTCTTGAACGCGTTGGCGAAATAGACGGCGTCATCGAAGCCGAGGTCGATACGGCCGTTCTGCAGGTCGAGGTCGCGGTCGGCGCCGGTCTTGTATTCGCGAATCTCGGCAATATCGCCGAAATTGTCATAGACGAACTTGGCATAGACGGTGGCCGCCTGGATGCCGATCGTCTTGCCCTTGAAGGCGGCCTTCAGCGCGTCGATCTCCTTCACGCCGGTCTGGCCGGGTGTCATCTTGATCGTGGCGCCGGTGCCGGCGGCCTTTGCCAGCGGGCTGTCCTTGGCGGTGGCGAAGGCCGCAGGGGTGGCTGCATAAGGAATGGTGAAGCCGATCACCTGCTTGCGCTCCTCGGTGATCGACAGCGCATCCATGATGACGTCGAACTTGCCGGCGTTGAGCGCCGGGATCATGCCGTCCCAGTCGGAGGCGACCAGCGTGCACTCGATCTTGGCGCGCTCGCAGAGCACCTTGGCGAGTTCAGGTTCGAAGCCACCGAGCGTGCCGTCGGCATTGGTGAGGTTCCAGGGCGCATAGGCGCCTTCGAGTGTAATGGTCGCCTTCGTCCAGTCCTTGGAAAAGGCAGGCGCGGCGAAGGCGGAAAAAGCCGCCACGCCACAAAGCAGGATTGCGCTGAATTTCATTTGTGAATTCTCCTCTGGAGTTGAAACAGACCTTGCGGCACCACGGCCGATCTTCGCCGGCTTGCCCTTTCCTGTCCTATTTCTGTTTCAAGGACCGATTGGGAGGTTGTATATGGTACCATATGAGATATTTTGTGATATGCAAGAGGAAAGTCGAATTATGTAGCGAATTCCATTCGTGCAAAAGGAATAGGCAATGAAGCGTCCCGGCGAGATGAAGCGCGAACTGGCGGAGAATGATAGCACCCCGCTCTATGCCGGCGTCAAGCAGGTGATCCTCGACCGCATCCAGAGCGGCGAGTGGCCGCCGAAATATCGGGTACCCTCGGAAAACGAGCTGGTCGTCGAGCTCGGCGTCAGCAAGATGACCGCCAACCGGGCGCTGCGCGAACTTGCCAACGAGGGCGAACTTGTCCGCATCCAGGGCGTCGGCTCCTTCGTTGCCGAGCGCAAGGGCTATTCGGCACTGTTCGAGGTGCGCAACATCGCCGAGGAAATCGCCGAACGCGGTCATGTCCACGAGGCCTCCGTCGTTGTTCTCGCCAAGGAAACCGCCTCTCCCGAGGTTGCCGACGCACTCGAACTGCCGATCGGTGCTGCGGTTTTCCACTCGCTGATCGTCCACAGCGAAAACGGTGTTCCCGTGCAGATCGAGGACCGCTTCGTCCATCCGGAGGCGGCCCCGGAATATCTCGCCCAGGATTTTTCGACGCTGACGCCGAACGCTTATCTGACGGCCGCGGCCCCGCTCAGCGGCTCCGAGCACGTTGTCGAGGCGGCGATGCCGCAGGCCTGGGAATGCAAGCTGCTGACCATCATGAAGACCGAACCGTGCCTGACGATCCGCCGGCGCACATGGTCGGCAAAGCAGGTGGTCTCGACCGCCCGCCTCGTCTATCCCGGCCACCGCTACCGGCTGGAAGCGCGCAGCGGCAAGCTGTTCGAGGAATGAAAACACTGCCCATGTTGTATATGGAACATAGCGGACTTATTGCGACGCCGGCGTGAAACGCGCCACCAATGCATGACGATCGCCCGGATAGGTGAAGCGCACATGCGTTACCGGGCCGGCGCCGCTCCAGGTCCGGCGTTCGACCACGAGGCAGGCGGTATTGCGCGCTATGTCCAGGACGGCGGCCACCTCGGCACTGGCCGAGACGGCGTGGATCCGGTGTTCGGCCGTGCTCCAAGGCACCTGGTTGAGCAGCCAGGGACCTGGCGCCATCGTCAGGAAATCGGCAGCCGCGGCCTCAGGAACCGTCGCAAGACTGATCAGCCGCTCCTCCAGGCAGAAGGGCCGCGCGCCAGCATTGTGGATGCAGACGACCTCGACGACCGAGGACGCCACCGGCAGTTCCAGCCTTCGACTGTCTTCCGCCTTGGCCTTGCGGCTCGTCTTCTTCGATACCGCATAGGAATAGGGCAGGTTCAGCGACTGCACCTCGGCCTTGATATCGTGGATCTCGAGAACCGCCGATTGCGCCTGCGGCTGGGTGACGAAGCTGCCGGACTTCTTGCGGCGCTCTATAAGGCCAGCCTTGGCGAGCTGGGTCAGCACCTTGTTCATCGTCATGCGCGAGCAGTCATATTGCGTGGCGAGATCGACCTCGAAGGGAATACGGTGCCCCGGCGGCCAATCGCCCGAGACGATACGGCCCTCGATGTCGCTGAGGATGCGCTGATGCAAGGTGGGATCCCTGCTTTGGTTCATCGCCACGTTCCGATTGGTCTCCTGCTATCTCTTTGTTTTTACGCAATTCCGGACGAAAAACCACTACACACTTTTGCTGGAACTGCTCTAATTCCAATGTCCGGACAGGAAAAGCTCTTTTTCAGGCAGCCAGCAATTCGCCCATCGCAGCGAGGAATCGCCGGTCGATGGCGTCACGCCTGAGATGGCGACCGCTCTCCACCTGCTTGCGGCCGCGTGCCCAGACGCAATCGATGGAAATGCCGCCTGCAAACAGCCAGTGATCGAGGATCTGGTCACCTGTGAGATAAGGAACGGCCGTGGTATCGAGCGATACGATATCGGCGTGATGGCCCTCGACGAGACCTGCCGGTGCTTTCAATGCGGCACCGCCGCCAGCAAGCGCATGTGTGAACAGCGAAAGCGCCGTCGAACCGCCGGGTGCCGCGACGACGTTGCGGGCGCGAAGCGCCAGACGCTGCGAATATTCGAGCTGGCGCAGTTCCTCCGGCACGGAGATCAGCACGTTGGAATCCGAGCCGATGCCATAACGCCCACCCTCTTCGAGGAAGAGCGGCGCGGCAAAGGCGCCGTCGCCGAGATTGGCTTCGGTGATCGGGCAGAGGCCGGCGATCGCCCCGCTTTTCGCCATTCGCCGTGTTTCGTCCTCGGTCATGTGCGTCGCATGGATCAGGCACCAGCGCTCATCCACAGGCGCATGATCGAGCAGCCATTCCACAGGCCGCGCGCCGGACCAGGCGATGCAGTCCTCGACCTCCTTCACCTGCTCGGCGACATGGATATGGATGGGACCCTCGCCCGCCATCGGCACGAGGCTTGTGAGCTCGTCCGGCGTCGCCGCGCGCAGGCTGTGCGGCGCCAGCCCGAGCTCGGCGCCGTCGAGCCGGCCGGTGACTGCCCGGCATCCCTCCATCAGCCTTTCGAAGCTTTCGAGCGAATTGATGAAACGCCGCTGACCATCGATGGGAGCAGCTCCGCCGAAGCCGGAATGGGCATAGAAGACCGGCAGCAGCGTCAGCGCGATGCCGGCCTCTTCGCTCGCCGCGCCGATGCGTTCGGCAAGCTCGGCGATATTGGCGTAAGTGCCGCCATCCCTGTCGTGGTGGAGATAGTGGAACTCGCCGACGCGGGAAAAACCGGCTTCCAGCATTTCCGCATAAAGCTTGGCCGCCACCGCCTCGACATGCGCCGGCGTCATCGCCAGGGCAAATTTGTACATGACAGTGCGCCAGCTCCAGAAGCTGTCATTGGCTGGGCCGCGCACTTCGGCAAGGCCTGCCATCGCCCGCTGGAAGGCATGGCTGTGCAGGTTCGCCATGGCGGGAATGAGAAGGGCATGGCGTTCGTCGCCAGGCCCGGGAGAAGTGCCGATTTCGACCCGCGCGATGCGCCCGGCTTCGAGCGTCAGCCTGACATCCTTCTGCCAGCCTTGCGGGGTCAGCGCCGTGTCTGCGTGAAGTGTGGTCATGGCCTTCCCTCTCATTTTGCCGCGACGCCGATCTTTCTTTTCCAGAAAAGCGCGCAAAATTTCTCTTGTCACCTGTCGATTATGTATATACATGTTATTGGCATAAGGAAAGGCGCAAAGCTGATGACCGGGAACAATTTTTCAGAGGAAGCCTCATCCGCCGACGCGCGTCCGGCGCTTTGGCGCAATGCGCGGCTGGCCACGCTGGCGCCTGGTAAAGAAGGGCTCGGCATCGTCGAAAAGGGCGCCGTGCTGGTCGAAAACGGCCGCATCGCCTTTGCCGGCGCCGAAAGCGACCTGCCGGCATCGGCCATCGAACACTCCGAAATCGTCGATCTCGAAGGCCGCTGGGTAACGCCCGGTCTCGTCGACTGCCACACCCATATCGTCCACGGCGGCAACCGCGCCCGCGAGTTCGAAATGCGCCTTGCAGGCGCGACCTATGAGGAGGTCGCGCGTGCCGGTGGCGGCATCGTCTCCTCGGTGAAGGCGACCAATGCGCTGTCGGTCGAGGAGCTTGTCGCAGAGGCGCTGCCGCGGCTCGACACGCTGCTTGCCGAAGGTGTCACGACGATCGAGGTCAAATCCGGCTACGGACTGAACCGAACCGGCGAAGTGAAGATGCTGCAGAGCGCCCGCCTGCTCGGCCATATCAGACCGGTCCGCGTCGCCACCAGCTATCTCGGTGCCCATGCGACGCCTATAGAATACAAGGGTCGCAATGGCGATTATCTCGATGATGTCGTCCTGCCCGGTCTCGACGACATGCATAATCTCGGCCTTGCCGATGCCGTCGACGGCTTCTGCGAGGGCATTGCTTTTTCCACGGCCGAGATCGCCCGCGTCTTCGACAAGGCGAAGGCGCTTGGCCTGCCGGTCAAGCTGCATGCCGAGCAGCTCTCCAATCTTGGCGGCGCCAAGCTCGCCGCGTCATATGGCGCACTGTCAGCCGATCACCTCGAATATCTCGACGAAGATGGCGTTGCGGCGATGGCCGCAGCCGGCACCGTCGCCGTGCTGCTGCCCGGCGCCTTCTACGCCATCCATGAAAAGCAGAAGCCGCCGGTAGAGGCGTTGCGGCGGGCAGGCGTGCCGATCGCGATCGCCACCGATTGCAATCCCGGCACCTCGCCGCTCACCTCGATGTTGCTTACCATGAACATGTCGGCCACACTTTTCGGCCTGACCGTCGAAGAATGCATTGCCGGCGCCACCCGCGAAGGCGCCCGCGCGCTCGGCCTGCTCGACAAGACAGGAACGCTCGAAGCCGGCAAATCCGCCGATCTCGCCATCTGGAATATCGAAAGCCTCGCCGAGCTCGTCTACCGCATCGGCTTCAACCCGCTTCACGCACGCGTCTTCAAGGGCGAAAGGAACGGTCGATGACCATCACGCTCCACCCGGGCTCCGTCTCGCTCAAAGATCTCGAAACTATCTACTGGACGGGCGCACCGGCAAGGCTCGATCCGGCCTTTGATGCGGGGATCGCCAAGGCCGCTGCCCGCATCGCCGAGATCGCCGCCGGCAATGCGCCGGTCTACGGCATCAATACCGGCTTCGGCAAACTCGCCTCGATCAAGATCGACAGCGCCGATGTGACCACCTTGCAGCGCAATCTCATCCTGTCGCATTGCTGTGGCGTCGGCGCGCCGCTGCCTGAGAATATCGTGCGGCTGATCATGGCGCTGAAGCTGGTCTCGCTCGGGCGCGGCGCCTCCGGCGTGCGGCTGGAGCTGGTGCGGCTGATCGAAGGCATGCTGGATAAGGGCGTCATTCCGCTGATCCCGGAAAAAGGCTCGGTCGGCGCCTCCGGCGATCTCGCGCCCCTTGCCCATATGGCGGCGGTAATGATGGGCGAGGCCGAAGCCTTCTTCGCCGGCGAACGCCTCCCGGGCGCTGAAGCCCTCGAAAGGGCCGGCCTCAAACCGGTGGTACTCGCCGCCAAGGAGGGCCTGGCGCTGATCAACGGCACCCAGACCTCGACGGCGCTGGCGCTTGCCGGTCTCTTCCGCGCCCATCGCGCCGCACAGGCAGCTCTCATCACCGGCGCCATGTCCACCGATGCCGCCATGGGCTCTTCGGCCCCCTTTCATCCGGATATTCACACATTGCGTGGCCATAAGGGCCAGATCGACACGGCAGCCGCGCTTCGCGCGCTGCTCGAAAACTCCATCATTCGCCAGAGCCATATCGAGGGCGACGAGCGTGTGCAGGATCCCTATTGCATTCGCTGCCAGCCGCAGGTCGACGGCGCTTGCCTCGATCTGCTGCGCTCGGTTGCCCGCACCCTTGAAATCGAGGCCAATGCGGTCACCGACAATCCGCTGGTGCTCTCGGACAATTCCGTCGTCTCCGGCGGTAATTTCCACGCCGAGCCTGTTGCCTTCGCCGCCGACCAGATCGCGCTTGCCGTCTGCGAGATCGGCGCGATTTCGCAGCGCCGCATCGCGCTGCTGGTCGATCCGACCCTTTCTTACGGCCTGCCGGCCTTCCTCGCCAAGAAGCCGGGCTTGAACTCCGGCCTAATGATTGCCGAGGTGACGTCTGCGGCGCTGATGTCCGAAAACAAACAGATGTCGCACCCGGCCTCGGTCGATTCGACACCGACATCGGCCAACCAGGAAGACCATGTCTCGATGGCCTGCCATGGCGCCCGCCGCCTGCTCGGCATGACCGAGAACCTGTTCGGCATCATCGGCATCGAGGCGCTGACCGCCGCCCAAGGCGTCGAACTGCGCGCGCCGCTATCGACAAGCCCGGAACTTGGCAAGGCGATCACCGCGATCCGCACCAAGGTCCCGAGCCTCGACGTCGATCGCTACATGGCAAACGACCTCGCCGCCGCCGCCGAACTGGTGGCGACGGGCGCGCTGAACGCCTCGGTTTCATCTGGCATATTGCCGGTATTGGAGGGTTGAGACGATGGCGACGGAAAAAGTCTCCTCCCCATGCGAAATTCGCCAAGGCACCTCGCCCGTCATCCTCGGTTTCCCCCATACCGGGACCGAGGTGCCGGCTGAGATTGCCGACCGCCTCAACGACAACGGCAGGATGCTGGCCGACACCGACTGGCACATCCATGAGCTCTATGACGGCCTGCTCGACAATGTCACGATAGTGCGCGCCACCTTCCACCGCTATGTGATCGACGCCAACCGCGATCCCCAGGGCGTCAGCCTCTATCCGGGCCTGAATACCACCGGCCTCGTTCCCCAGACGGATTTCGACGGCAAGGCGATCTGGAAGGATGGGCAGGCGCCTGACGAAGCCGACGTCGCGGCGCGGCTGCGGGACTTCCATGCCCCCTATCATGCCGCACTTGCCGCCGAGATCGAGCGCGTGAGAGCAATCCATGGCGTCGCAATTCTCTACGACTGCCACTCGATCCGCTCCCACATTCCCTTCCTCTTCGAAGGCAAGCTGCCGGATTTCAATATCGGCACCGACATGGGCAAGACGTGCGACAGCGCGATCGAGCAGGCGACACTCACCGTCGTCGAAGCCGCCGAAGGTTACGACAGTGTGCTCAACGGTCGCTTCAAGGGCGGCTGGACGACACGCCACTATGGTCGGCCCGACACTGGTGTGCACGCGATCCAGATGGAGCTCGCGCAATCGACGCATCTCCAAACCGAGGCGCCGCCCTTCGCCTACGATGCCGCCAAGGCAGACAGACTTCGCGTCCATCTCAAAAACATTCTGGTGCGCATCGAACAGATTGCGCCAGGCCTGAAACGATAACGATCACTCGACAGGGGAACAGCCATGAACAATCCACGCCACAATATCCGCGAAATCCGCGCACCCCGCGGCAACGATCTCAATGCCAAGAGCTGGATGACCGAAGCGCCGCTGCGCATGCTGATGAACAATCTCGACCCCGACGTCGCCGAAAACCCGAACGAGCTCGTCGTTTATGGCGGCATCGGCCGCGCAGCCCGCACCTGGGAGGATTTCGACCGCATCGTCGCAACGCTGAAGACGCTGACGGAAGAAGAAACCTTGATCGTCCAATCCGGCAAGCCAGTGGCCGTATTCCGCACCCACAAGGATGCGCCGCGGGTACTGATCGCCAATTCCAACCTCGTGCCGCATTGGGCGACCTGGGATCATTTCAACGAGCTGGATAAGAAGGGCCTTGCCATGTACGGCCAGATGACGGCCGGCTCTTGGATCTATATCGGCACGCAGGGCATCGTGCAGGGCACTTACGAGACCTTCGTCGAGGCCGGCCGCCAGCACTACGGCGGCAATCTCAAGGGCAAATGGATCCTGACCGGCGGGCTCGGCGGCATGGGCGGCGCCCAGCCGCTCGCCGCCGTCATGGCCGGCGCCTGCTGCCTGGCCGTCGAATGCAATCCCGATTCGATCGATTTCCGGCTGCGCACCCGCTATGTCGACGCCAAAGCCGAGACGCTCGATGAAGCGCTTGAGATGATCGACCGCTGGACCAAGGCCGGCGAGGCAAAGTCCGTCGGCCTGCTCGGCAATGCTGCCGAAATCCTGCCGGAGATGGTCCGCCGCGGCATCCGCCCCGATATCGTCACCGACCAGACTTCGGCCCACGACCCGATCAACGGCTATCTGCCGAAGGGCTGGACGATGGGCGAGTGGAAGGCAAAGCGCGAAAGCGATCCTAAGGCTGTGGAAAAAGCCGCGCGCGCTTCGATGCGCGAGCATGTCGAAGCGATGATCGCCTTCTGGAATGCCGGCGTGCCGACCCTCGATTACGGCAACAATATCCGCCAGGTCGCCAAGGACGAGGGCCTCGAAAACGCCTTCGCCTTCCCGGGCTTCGTGCCGGCCTATATCCGCCCGCTGTTTTGCCGCGGCATCGGCCCCTTCCGCTGGGCAGCCCTTTCCGGCGATCCGGAGGATATCTACAAGACCGATGCCAAGGTGAAGGAGCTGCTGCCTGACAACAAGCACCTGCACAACTGGCTCGACATGGCCAGGGAGCGCATCGCCTTCCAGGGCCTGCCGGCACGCATCTGCTGGGTGGGCTTGGGCGACCGTCACAAGCTCGGCCTCGCCTTCAACGAGATGGTGAGAACAGGCGAACTCTCCGCCCCGATCGTCATTGGCCGGGACCATCTGGACTCCGGCTCCGTCGCCTCGCCGAACCGCGAGACCGAAGCGATGAAGGACGGTTCCGACGCCGTCTCCGACTGGCCGCTGCTCAATGCCCTGCTCAACACGGCATCGGGTGCGACCTGGGTGTCGCTCCATCACGGCGGCGGCGTCGGCATGGGCTTCTCGCAGCATTCGGGCATGGTCATTTGCGCCGATGGCACGGACGATGCGGCAAGACGCCTCGAGCGCGTGCTCTGGAACGACCCGGCGACCGGCGTCATGCGCCACGCCGATGCCGGCTACGAGATCGCCATCGAGTGCGCCAAGGAAAAGGGCCTGCGCCTGCCCGGCATTCTCGGGAACTGAACCCTCATGAGGATCCTGCGCGCCGGCGATCACAAACGCATGCCCTGGAAAAACGGCAAGGGAGAGACGGTGGAGATCGCCGTCTTTCCACCCGGCGCTTCGATCAACGACTTCGACTGGCGCATCAGCATGGCGACGGTCGCAGAGGACGGCCCGTTTTCGATCTTTCCCGGCATCGAGCGGACGCTGGCGATCCTTGATGGCAACGGCATGGTGCTCGATGTTGCAGGCAATTCACCGGTGCTGCTGACAACAGCAAGCGATCCGCTGGCCTTCCCGGCGGATGTCCCCGTCGCCGCCAGGCTCGAGGACGGAGCGATCACCGATCTCAACGTCATGACGCGCCGCAACGGGCTCACCCATACGCTGATCCGGATCGACGTCGATGGCAGCAAGGCCGTGCCGCTGCCGCCCTCGACATGCCTGTTGCTGTGCCATCGCGGCGCACTGTCATTCCGGCGAAACGGCGAGACCGGCGCGCTTGCGGCCGGCGATGCGGTGCTGATCGACGACGCGGCCGCAACCATGCTTAAAATCGATGGCGAAGCCAGATGTTATCTCGCTTCGATCACCACAAGCTGATCTTCGAGCAACAAATTGAAAACATTAAACAATCGAGGATTTGGCGAAGCATGTGCATAAACCATCGCCATCTCGGGCCATGGACGTCATTCCTCGTTTCGGTCTAAACTTCGCCCTTCTGATGCAGAAGAAGACCTAGACTGCCCGCAACGTGCCGGGGAGCAAGGGAGCAGGCGTGACGGATCCATACGATATTCTCGGCGTTGAACGCGATGCGGACGAGGCGCAGCTGAAGGCCGCCTATCGGCGCCTGGCGAAGGTTGCCCATCCCGATTCGGGTGGTGATTCGGACGCCTTTGCCCATCTGCAGAAAGCCTATGGGCTGCTTCTCGATCCGGTCCGGCGCAAGGTCTACGACGATACCGGCTACGACGTCGAATTCGCCGATGCGGCCGAATTGCAGGCGCTGGTGATGATCGAGAAGCTCGTCACCGATGCAGTGCTTGACGAGCGCGCGCCCGGAAGTTTCGATCCCGTAGCCGTCATGCAGGACAGTCTTTCCGAAGAACTGCGCAAGGCGCGTTTCAGCAGGAGCGAGCTGGAGCGCCATGCCTCGCGCATCGGCCTGCATCTGGAACGGCTGGAAAAACAGTCCGGACGCGATGTGCTTGCCCACATGTTCCGCGCCCGCATCGAAGCGATCTCCAAGGCGGTCGCGGAAACCGAGGCAAAGATCAAGGCGACCGAACGCGCCGCCGACATGCTCTCCGGCTATGTCTACGACATCGATCCGCCACCGCTGCCGGATGACGCGGTCACCAGCATCGAATGGGTCGAGGCCTCAAGAAACCGTTCCACCGGCTGACGGCCGACGACGGACGACGCGGCTGATCTTAATAAGACAGCTTCGGATACCAGTCCGCCGGCCGGCCCTCGGGCGTCGAATCGATGACGGTCCAGAGCGGCATCAGGTCGGGCGCGCCGCGCGGATCCTCACCGGGATCGGCCGTCACCCCGCCCATCTCCTGGCTCCAGAAATGGCGGATGGTGCCGTCGCGCCGCGTGAACACGTTGAAGGCGGCGTCATCGCCGCCATCTCCGCCGATCGCGTGATAGTCGCGGCTGTAATCGTCCGTCATGTCGGAATAAAGCGGCAGGTGATGCCAGCCACGCTCCTTCTTGAAGGCGAGCAGCCTTTCAATCGGCGAGCGGGCGACGACCGCAAGGGCTGCGCGCTGCTGAATGTCAGGCACCTCGCCGTCCCAGGCCGAGAGCAGCGAAGTGCACATCGGGCACGGGCGCTCGCGTTGCGGGCCGAACATGTAGCTGTAGACGATCAGCGTGTCCTTGTCGGCGAAGAGCTCGGCAAAGGAGATCGGCCCGTCGCTGCCTTCGAAGCGATAGTCTTTCGTCACCTCGCCGCCCGGCGGCAGCGCCCGGCGCTGTCTTGCCACGCGCTCGATGTGCCGGCGCAATTCGATCTCTTCGGCCAGCAGCGCGTCGCGGGCGCTGCGATACGCCTCGCTCTCATTGGGGAACCGGACGCCGTTCTTGGCCGCAAGCACGGTGGCGGGGACCAGATGCTGATTATCCATGACAATAGCTCCTTCTGTTGCCTGAGGACGTGCTGAAGCCACGACCGCGGTGCCAGCACATCATTACAAGGACGATCGGCTGATGCGAAAATCGACAGCGCCGACGGAAAATATTCGCCCCGCGCTTTGGCCGGCTCAGCGCCCGGATCGCCAAAGCCCAGCAGATCAAGAACGCGCGTCCCGAAATGCGGACCCCATCGAGCCAGCTCATGATCAGCATTGCGCCCTTCCGAGAGGACGCCGCCGACCCGATCGTACATGCCCCGCGAGCGGATCGCCAGATTTGCTTCGTCGGGCGGCGCTGCGCTTTCACAAACAGTAAGACAGGCTGGGCAGCACGCCAATGGCAGCGTTCTCCCTACATCCTAAAGCTGCGTTAACGATAGATTAACTTGCAATTTGACGTGGAGCCGAATTCTGAGATGTTAGCAGCGGGCAACTGAGGGGTTATCCGTGAAAATGTATCTGTTAGCTCGACGTTTCGGCGTCGTGGCGATGTCGTTCGCCTTGGCGAGCTGCACAACGACGCCGGTTGAATTCAACAACAAGCCGTCGGTCGTGAGCAAAGCCGCGCTTTGCAAGACGGCACTGGAAACGCAGGATCCAGCGTTTCAATTCCAGCTCGTGGCGGAAGTAAACCGTCGCGGGATGAGCATGTTGGAATGTGAGCAGATGGTTGCCCAGCAACGGCAGGCCGCTGCGGTTCTCGTGGGGCTTGCATTGGTCGGGACGGCGGCGCAGTATGCGCCAATGGCAACTGCGGCGGCGGAGCATATACTCCAACGAGACGCTATCCAGGCAACTGCCAGTACGATTGGCAGTACGACGCCGCGGGCAATAGGTGCGGCGGCAGAAGCGCAATGTCTCGTCCGGGAGGTTGGTAGTGCGGAGAGTGATGGCGCCGTTGTTTGCGAGCACTCTGCTGGTGTCAACCCTCGCAGGCCCCGGCTTCGCGCAGAGGTTCGGCGGGAATTCCTGCGTCGATAACTGCGAGGGTCACAGGGCCGGCTATCAATGGGCGGAGGAGAACGGCATTCAAAGCGAGGACGATTGTTCGGGCAATTCATCATCTTTTGAAGAGGGATGCCGGACTTATGTCGAAGACTCTGGCCGCGGGGCGGAGTACGACGATGATGGGAACGAGATTGACGAGTAGCACCTGATGACCCGCTTCATTTGCAAATTTCCGGCGGCTTCTCTCCTCGACGGCTGCGCCTTTAGACGGCCGGCAGCTTGGATGGGCTGTCCGTTAGACCGGCAAATCGTGGTGGGCATCAATTTCGCTACGCCATCCCTAATGTCCGCGCAGGTGAAACCATGACATCCCCCGACACCGCAACCCTTCTCGAAGACGCCGCCGATCGGATCGCAGATATCTCACGCGCCGATCTGCAGATCATGCTTCGCCGGGCAGCACTGCGCTTGCGCAATTCCGGCGCCGTGTCGATGGAGGATGATGTTGAGGAGGCCCTGCGCGACCTGGCCAGCGAGTTTGGCATGACGCGTAACGACACGATCAGGTTCATCGTGCGGGAGTGGATGGAGAAGAACACTTATCTGCCGGTGCATGCCCTGGACGAAGATGGCGATGTGGATGGGGAAGCTTGATTGGGTGACGATCGAATTCAGTTGTGGATCGGACTATGCCTCGTGGGCTGCTTCTGCGCGTACAGCTGGTATTGGTACATCAAATCCATCATTTTCTATTATAAGAATGGCTTCGACTTCAGCGAAGATTTCGGCCCAAAATTTTCCGAATTCGAAGATGATGATCGCTTCACGGCGAAGCCGAGAGAGAAACTCCTGATCGTTTGGCCTCTTTTCGTGGTGGTCAGCTCTGCCATCCTTATCCCAATTACTTTAGCTTTGACGGGGATCCTCAAGCCTTGTTACAATTGCGGGCCGTAGCGGCGCTGGCGGATTATTCCATCTCATAAACCGTCGCCTCATCCTGCACCTCCCGCAGCCCCTTAAATGCGGCATGCCGCAGCTTCCCGTCATGCGTCCAGGCCCGATATTCGATCTCAGCAACAAGCTCCGGGCGGATGAAGACGGCATTCCGCTTTCTCCCAGTATCGACAGAGGGCTTGCCGATGATCAGCTTGTCCATCTGCTCCCGGAGCTCGGCGGCGGATCGTTCATTAAAGCCGGTCCCCACTCCCCCGACATAGACGAGCTCATCTCCTTTGCGCGCGGCGAGCAGAAGCCGCGCGATGCCCCCGAACGCTGCCGTAGACTTCTCGTAGCCGACGATCGCGAAGCCGTCGCTTTGGATACATTTGATCTTCAGCCATTCGCCGCCGCGACCGCTGCGATACGTGCTGTTCCGGTCTTTCGCGATGATCCCTTCGAGCCCATGCTCGCAGGCGATGCGCAGGAGCACGTCACCATCGGCATCAATCTCCTCGGATAGCCGGATGGCCTCCTCGCCCCCGGCCGGTACCAGCCCCTCGAGGAGATGTCGACGCGAGGTGAGTTCGGTCTGCCTGATGTCTCGGCCATCGAAATAGAGCAAATCGAACGCCATCAGGACCGCCTCGCGGGACATCCTCTTGCCGCCGCGGCCGCCGAGCGATTGCTGAAGCCTCCCGAAATCTGACCGGCCATGCTCGTCGAACACGCCGGCCTCGCCGTCCAGTACGGCGGTGGCGACAGGAAGGCGCCTTGCTTCGGCGGCGATAGCGGGGAAGCGATCGGTCCAGTTGTGGCCGCCGCGCGTCAGGATATGCACCCCGGACGGGTCGATGTGGACGGCCAGGCGGTAGCCGTCCCATTTCACCTCGAGCGCCCATTGTGGCCCCTTGGGTGGCTTCGGCTTCAGGAGAGCAAGGCAAGGATCGACACGATCCGGCATAGGGTCGAGGGGAAGATTTGGTTGCGCGAGATTTCGAGGCTTGCGCGGCCGGGATCGAACCGGCTTATCAGCATCCTGCAGGAGCGGCTTTGGTTTTGACGGCTTTGTCATGCCGCCATCCCATCAGCAATGTCTAAAAAAGCAATTGCCTAATACGAGTTATTGACTTCGGCCAGGACGAGAACATTTAGCCAATCGCTCGACGGTAGACGATGGATCACTCACAGATTTGCGAGCCGACGCGTCCTGAAAAACTACTGGAATTGCACGGTCGGCCGGCAAGTGGTCGACACGCTCTTCAACTGAAAGAAAGGCTTCGCTACGACGTGGAGCCCGAAACAGGGAAACGAACTCAAAAAAATCTGTCGGCACGGGAACAATATGCTCCGTTGATCGTAAAACCTTCGGGCCGTGCGGAGATTCGTTACACTTCGCTATGCGACCCACCTCAACCTTAGCCCCGCTCCGTAGTGGGGCTTTTTTTGTGTCTGCGGTTTCGCCAGACTTGCAGCGCACCTTCGTGCGGCAGCGGTTTTGGAGGCATGCAAGGTGGCTTCGTCATGCCGGAACTTCATCAGCAATGCCTTAAAAAGCAATTGACCCAGATTGATTATTGACTCCGCTCTCGATGCGAACATAATAAGAACATCGGCGCCGCGGCCGCCATTCTGAAAATCGAAATACGGAGCACGGATATGCGAGAGCAGCCGATCGGCGAAGCCGTGGAAGACGATGAGCGTGCAAAGGTGATTGCCTACCACAGAGGCGATGCGCACGCAGCTATAGACACCCTGCTGGAAGATATTCGTCACCTTCGCCGGCAGTTGGCATTGACAGAAGGCGCCATGAGCCGAGGCATGGCGCGCGGCTGGCGACCGAGCTACCATCGAGACTGATATGCCCCATTATGAGGGAAAGCGGCTGCGATGGCCGGTCTGCAACGTTGAACCCGAGACCAGGGCTGGCGCGTATGCTTGACCGTCCCCAACCAAAGTCCGTGTCGTTCGAAACTGCTCTGAGGGACTGGTGGTCGTCGCAGCCGCAGCCTTTCCGCGAGAGCGTTAGTCTGTCGGCCGCGCGCGCTTGCTTTCGCGCGGGATACACGGCAGGCAAACACACCCTTGAACGGCGCTTCGTATTCAAAGCCGGACGAATGCGCATCACAGTTTGGGCAACAGGCATGTCGGAAGCCAAGAAGAAGGCCGAAGCTGAGGCTGATTTCCGCGCGGCCCAGAAGGGGTGGACGGTCCCGAAAGCGGGCTGGCAACTCCAGGAGGAAAGATGAGCGACACCGACAGACAGCCGCTGACGGAAGCGCCGCAAATGCATGTCCACTATTGCGAAGAAAAGGGATGCGAGGAGTGGGGCGGCTGGGGCAACAGCCCCTCCCCGGCCGTGGCGACCCGCTGGTGGTGCTTCGAGCATTTCCCGCACAAGTCATATGAGCAGGAACAGGCACTCAGGCGGAAGCTCGAGGCGACCGAGCGTGGAGATATTGTTCAATGATTGCTGGGCGGATCATCTGCGCATCTTTGACCGTCGGCGAGGCGACACGGTAAAATGAGACGGGCAGAACACGCGGTTGCTGGGGAAGGTGCTCCTTCATCTCTGGCATCGACACGCCGAAGATAGGATCGCACGCGAAGTGCAAGAAGGAACGGAAGCTGACAATTATTGCCAAAGAGGGACCGAAAGAACTGCGGGCTGAGCGCGGCCTGAAAGTGATGTTCAGCGGCATGACGTGCGCATGCAGCGGAACGAGAGGGCCGTGTCATGAAGGCGCCCGTGAACTCATTTCACCGTCGGCTGCGAACTCAGTGAACGGTGATCACCGGAATGCCCGCTTCGTCGGCGGCACGGATAAGCGCTGCTCGCGCGTCCTGAGCCGGAATTTCCCCGTGAATTGCATTCCGGCACGCCCTAATCGCTATGAGATATTCTTCTCCATCGTCGATCGGCCAGCTAACCGTCAGCATTTCGGCAGCCTGGAAAAGGGTCGCGACAAGCTTGTATTTTTCCGACCCGCTTACAACGAGCATTAGAGGGGTAAACTCTGCGGATGTGTGCCATTTCATGACTTTAGGTCTCCCACGGTAAATATATTAGTAACCGTGCAAGAACTGTTCCGTGATCTTCGCCGCATCCCGAAGCTCGTTTTGCAGGCCGCATCATGGAAAGGAGAACATTTCTTAAAGGCGCTTCAGTCGCCTCAGCATCGCCGGCGTCAGCAGGGGCACCTGTTGGTAGGGTCGGCGGCGAGCAGTTCGCTGCTCGAGAAAAACATCTCGTTCACGGCGCCACCTCTTGAATAAACGGAAGGACACGCGAGTTTTCCCGGCTAGCGAGGAGGAAATCATGTCCGTACCCAACGAGCCTATCGTTCCGCCGCCAGCGCCGCCGATCGGCAATCCCGAGCCTGAGCGAGATCCTGGGGAGACTCCACCGCCTGACGGCCCCGAGCCAGACGACGGCGACGATCCGATGACGCAAGCTCACGCACAGGAGGCCCAACGAAGCCCGACTTGGGGACTGCTCTGCCGCGGCGTTCAGGTGCATGCTGCTGACTAAGATCATGCGACGTTCTTTCTGATGGGAGTGAGCTCCCCGTCCTTGGGCAGATCCGCTTGATGATTGCAGGCATAAGATCGATCACCTCGGCCAGTGACCAAACTCGTCCAGAATCGGTCGCTTGTCGGCTTGGCAACTCGATCGATATCGCTCGACAGTCGCTTCGTCCAATTCCGATCGGTCGCCATCCTAGTCCGGCTCGCTATCCGTCCTCCGAACCAGGATGACAACAACGGCTTCATCCCCTCGGGACGGGACCCTAACGGTAACAATCAACGCTTGACAGCTGCCTCTGACCGGTGAGTTGTTGGCACGTAGCGGCGGCGGCGCGCAATATCGCGGGAAACTCTTCGAAAATAATGATCTATAAATAGGCCGCAAAGGACTTTCGTGGTTTATTAATGGATCAAAAGGTGATCATGCCCAAGCCCATATCACGCGCTTACTCACGTTACAGCCGGGACGCCCTGCTAGTTTTCAGCCAGTTGATCAGGCGCGCTCGGATCGAGCGCAAACTCACCACACAGGAGTTGGCAGACCGCGCCGGTATCTCGCGCGGCCTGGTGCAGCGGATCGAAAAGGGCGACCCTGCCTGCGCCATCGGAGCCTTCTTCGAGGTGGCCGCCATTGTGGGCGTGCGCCTGTTCAACGCCGATCATGCCACACTTTCAACGGCGATATCGGCAAACGACGCGATGCTTGCTCTTCTTCCGAAGTCCGTTCGCCCCTCCTCTACCCAGGTGAATGATGACTTCTAAGGCTGAGAACAACGAACTTTCGTCTGGGTGTGGTTATCGGAAAGCACAGAGCCAGTCGTCTTGGGAGTATTTCTCCAAATCGTCCTTGGGCGGCTCGTCTTGTAACCGGCTTTCTTCTTCTACTGCCGGCAGGCTCCAAATATTCGAAATCATGTGGCAATTAGGACATGGATTCCGATTTTAGACAAACTTTTCAAAGCTCTCCGTCATTTCGCCGACCGTCGTTGGGTTGTCAGAGGAGCGGGCGAAGGCGATTTTCACCGATCACTTCAGGCCTACTTGAGCTTTCAATGACAACACCAAGGCCATAGGATTCGCGGGCGACGCTGCAAATCCAAAATGCTCATAGAAGGCCTTGGCTTCATCGGAGATTGCGTGAACCAGAAGGCCGCGAATACCCATGATATGGGCTGCCTGTCCGGTACGCAGCACGGCGTCTTGCAACAGCGCGGCTCCGATTCCTTTTCCCTGCCAGTTGCGATCGATAGCCAGACGGCCAAGGACTGCCATGGGAACCGGGTCGGGCATGTTGCGCCGGATCGCTCCCGGCGCATCCGCGACCGCGAGCGCTCCCGATGAGAGGCAGTAATAACCGACAACGCGCTCACCCTCGCAGACCACATATGTTCGCGATGCGCCGCTGACCTGATTGGCCCGCGCCCTGCGGCGCAGCCATTCATCAAGGCTGTCGTGCCCGCTGTCGAATAGCTGGAGATCGTGCGCTTCGCCAAGAAGCGTCGGTGCCGACAACATTACGGCTGCCAGGGTTTGGGAGCGTTCATCAACCGTTCGAAGCCTTCGCTACTTGGCGGCTGGTCGAGGACGGCGAGATAGTGTTTGTAGCTGTCAGGATCGACCCGCACCAATGTCTGATCGAGAAGCGCGTCTTCGGCGGCACGGCGCGAAGCGTCGATCATAAAATCCGAACGGGTTTTCCCGTGGGCCTTGGCGGCGCGGTCGATCAGGACGCGAACGTCCTCACGAACCCTCAAGTTAACGGCGCGGGTATGGGTGTCAGTGGCGTTTTTGCTGGTCATGGCCTTTTCCTTCAAGGCCATATACCACAAACGCATACACAATGTGTATCTATTTCTTGCGATATTGCGGGTTGATGTCCCAAAGCCTCCCTTTCGGTTCCTTCTGGACATGGGCGCTGATCGCTTTCGATCGGAAGCCCGGCTTCAACGTTAGACAAGAAACTGGCGACGCCAGTTCCTCAATCCCTACGCGTTCGAGGACGCGCGCCGCATTGCGGGCGCTAGTTAAGCGATCCAGCAGCCTGGGATCGCGCCTCTCGCCCATGAACCAGCAAATCCGCGCATTTGGAAAGGCGAACACTGGGTACCAGCTCGTCCGCGTGCCGCCAACTTCGGCGGCAATGTCGATCGTTCGTGCGTTCTCAATCACATCCGCTGGATCGACGCTTTCCCGCGATCCAATTCGTCGAGCCCCTTGAGCATCTTGGAGGACTTCGGCTCCTTCAATTGCAAGTTATTGACTGAGAGCCTGAGGGCTACGGGAACTCCGCTCAAAGGTAAGCTCGCGAAAAGAACACCGCGGTCGTTAAAAAGGCGACCGCGAGGGTTAGCACCCGAACGACCGATGATGGCAGCCTTCGTCCGATATGCGCTCCGATCCACCCGCCGATAACGGCTCCAATCGTCATGGGAATGCACTCCTGCCATACGATTACCCCGGCAAGTACGAAGACGACGACGGCGACCGCGTTGGCGGCAGTGACCATCACCATTCTTGTCGGATTCAGGCTCTTGATGTCCCCGCCCCCGAGCGCGCTCCATGCCGCAAGCATCATGAGACCCACCGCGCCGCCAAAATAGCCGCCATAAAGACCGAGAAAGAACTGAACCGTTGCGAACGCGAGAACACTCGGACGTGCCTGCGTCTGCAACTGGGCGCTAAGCCTCGGACCTGCAGCCAGCATTAATGTCGCCACCAGCAAAAGCCATGGCAGGATACCATCGAAAATCCTCGATGGGGTTAGCAGCAATAGAATGCTTCCGGCCACACCACCCATCACCGTCACGATAGCAATGGGCACGACATTGACGCCGCACACACTCTTAACCCCGTCACGATAGACCCACGAGCTCGTCATGCCGCCGGGAAACAAGGCTAAGGTGCTTGTCGCGTTTGCGGCTACCGACGGCACTCCGACCGATATCAGCGCAGGCAGCGATACGAACGACCCGCCGCCCGCCAACGCGTTCATGCTGCCTGCCAACAAGCCCGCAAGGAAAAGAAGCATGATATCGTACATGTTCAGGTCGCCTTAGCACCCAAGCCTGATTTCGGCCTAGCCTCTTGTCCAATATCGCGGTCACATCGCCGCATGACGTTTTTCGTCCATAATAGTCCGCCCCACGACTGCCATCCGCCGTAGTCACGGAAACGCAATTGAGAGCCATTCATCCGATCACCATGAGCGTAACCGATGCTATCCCGAGGAGGACGCAACCGCCTGATGCCAGCTGAGCCGCTCGTCGAAAACCAAAACGGCGATCGCGTTGATGGCGATGAGCTGCGCGACCGAAGACAACGAAATAGCAAGGGAGAGCCCACTTGTCCGCATGAGAGCGATCATCGAAAGACTGCCTAATGTGTAGAGAACAAGCGCGGTTGCGAGCAGCCAAAGGTTAGAGTTGCTCACATAAGCGCGGGAAGCCGTCGCTCCCGCCAGGAATAGGCACACGGCTATGAAGAGGATGGCGGCAACACGCATCAATAAACTCCTGCTGACGCGCTTGTCTAATGCCGGGCAGCCCGACAGTCCATCAGAGACTATCCCCCGTCCTCGATCTCGACTTACGGCCTAGTTGGTGATCAGTCGACGTTACACCCAGCTCGACGGCTTTCGAGGCGCGGGCTTTCTGAGTGCGTCCTTCAACCAGCATTCTGGCTTTTCAAAACATGCCAAACGCTTGCACGAACTGCCCCGGAGCACCCGGAACATCCAGCCCGAGTAGCTTGTGAAATCGGACATTATGGCGTCAGTCGCCTTGTTGGAGGAGTAGGGGCGATGGCATCACCGTTCCGGATCAGCGCGTATCCTTGAGGAAGCAGCCGTACTTGCTGATGTATGTCATCGCTTTGCACCGCCCTCACCTGGCCAGGCCGCGTGGCATTTAGAGAACGTGTTCAGTGGCTTAGAGCCGACGACGGAGCGTTGACCCTCATGGCAATCAGACCTGAAAATGTCCGGATGAGATGATCTTCTATATAACGCTGGCCTCGCCCCTCTGCGTAGAGCAACATCGCCCGCTCGCATAAAACATCGGAAGCCCGCTCATCGAAGGGGACCCGATAGAACCGAAACCACATCAGAACGGCATTAAACAGGATCGCCTCTTCCTTCTGAAGGACCTCGCTGTCATCTTCATGCGGCTCTGACATGCACATCTCCCGTGGCTCGGAACGAAAGGCCGAACGACAAGTTAACTCGAAAGTTCCGGCCGGAGGGAAAATCATGGCAGCACATAGGGCTCAATGGAAAGGCCACATCAAGGTCGGGGAAATCACCTGCGGCGTTGGCCTTATACAGCGGCGTCGACTTCGGATCGCATCACCTTCCGGACGATCAACAAGGCCACCGGAAACCCCGTACGCCGCGAGTTCGTGGACAGCGAGACCGAGGAGACTGTCGAGCGGGAAAACCAGGTGAAGGGCTTCGAGATCGAGAACGGCGAATACATCATGATCGACCCGGAAGAGGTGACCGCCGTCATCCCGGATTCCGATAAGATGCTCGAGATCGAGGCGTTCCTCCCTTGCTCCGAGGTCGACGATGTCTATTTCGACAAGCCGTATTATTTGGTACCGACAGACGAGGTCTCGGAAGACGCATTTGCGGGCCTTCGGGATGCCCTAAGCAAGGCCAGCGTCACCGCCATAGCCAGAACGGTTCTCTTCCGCCGGATGCGCACCGTTCTTATCCGCGCACACGGGCGCGGCCTGATCGCGACGACACTCAATTTCGATTACGAGGTGCGCTCGTCCAAGGAGGCCTTCAAGGAGATCCCCGAGATCAAGGTAGAGGGAGAAATGCTCGACCTCGCCAAGCACATCATCGGCACGAAGAAGGGTGATTTCGATCCGGCGACATTCGATGACCGTTATGAGGCCGCCCTCGCCGATCTGGTGAAGGCGAAGTCGGAAGGCCGGTCGCTACCCAAGCCGAAGCCAGTTCAGGTGTCAAAGCCCAATGACCCTCTGAAGGCCCTGCGCGAAAGCGCTGGAATGGGGGACGTCAAACCCGCCGCCAAATCCAAGACCAAGGCTGCGAACGCGAATGCGAAGAAAACGACGAAGGCGGCCGCTCCCAAAACAGCCAAGACCACTCATAGAAAAGCCAGCTAGGAAACACCAATGGCACCCCGTCGTCCATACTGGAAAGGTTACCTCAAGCTTTCCCTTGTCACGTGTCCCGTGGCAATGAGCCCGGCGATATCGGAGAGCGAGAAAGTCCGGTTCCACACGCTCAACAAAGAGACCGGCAATCGCGTCCTGTCTCGTTACGTCGATTCCGTGACTGGAAAGCCCGTCAAGGATGAAAACGAAGCCAAGGGCTACGAGCGCGGTGAAAACGACTACGTTTTGCTGACCGACGAAGATCTCGAGTCCATTGACCTGGAGACCGTGCGGACGATCGATGTCGAAAAGTTCGTCCCGCGTGAAAGCATCGAGTGGATCTACCTTGAAACACCCCATTACCTCGTTCCTAACGACAAGATCGGCAACGAGGCATTTGCCGTCATACGGGATGCGATGAAGGCAGAAAACGTTCTTGGCGTCTCGAGGGTAGTAATCGGCCGTCGAGAACGTGCCGTGGTCCTCGAACCGCGCGATAAGGGCATCGTGGTCTGGACCCTGCGCTTTGGTGACGAGGTCCGCCCTGAGGAGGAATACTTCCAGGGTATCGAGAAGAAGGCTGACACCTCGACCGTCGCTGCCATCACCCAAATGATCAAGCGGCGAATGGATGAATGGTCGCCTTCGATGGTCAGCGATCCGATCCAAGAGAGCTTGTTGAAACTGATAGCGACCAAGAAGAAGGCTCTCGAGCCCTCCAAATCGTCCAAGGCGGCCAAGGGTCAAAAGGACGACGCCGCGAAGCCTTCAAACGTCATCAGCATCATGGACGCCCTGAAGAAGAGCGTCGAAGCCGACCTTAAAGGTCGAAAGAAGGCCGGCCGATAACCCTCCCTGGCTGACGAGCGGTCCCGCCTATGTGCAATGACTATGAACAACATATTCGCTGGAAAGAGTACTGCGAGATGATGCAGTCTCTCGCCCTACGCATTCCGGCGCACCAGTCGGAACTCGATCTACCCACGGCCGATGACATCAAAATCGGTGATATCGCCCCGATGGTTCGGACATCTGGCGATGAGTTCGAACTCTTCGCCGCCAAGTTCGGTTTTCCGCCGTCTGCCGGACGCAAGGGCGGACCGGTTTTTAATTTCGTCTCGGAAAACCGGGATTTCTCACAGAGCAAACGGTGCCTCATCCCGGCGTCGGCCTTCTTCGAGTTTACCGGAACGAAGTACCCGAAGGCGAAGCATAGGTTTACGCTCGCCGACGGTGCGATGTTCGCCATTGCCGGGCTGTGGCGCGAAGGAGAAGGCAATCAGCCGGCGTCGATGACGATGCTCACGACGAAGCCGAGCCCGGAGGTCGAGCCGATCCACAATCGACAGGTTGTTATCTTGAAACCCGAAGATTGGAGACACTGGCTGGCGCTATCGAAACCCCAGGATCAGTTGCTCAAGCCGCTGCCTGCGGGAGGTCTTTCCGTGGAGCGGGTGCGAGGTGGAAGCGACTGACGCTCACCTCACCGTGACGCAGGCACGGCCGGCACTGCAATCTCCTGGGCAACCCAGATTTTCAGTCTGTCGCCAAGTGCCTCAACGCTCCTTATAGATCCGGCCGGCCCGGCGAGTTCTCTCGGCAATCAAATGATCGCCGGATTCGCTGCAAATGCGGCGGCCAAGATCACCCAGACGACAATCAAGGCCACAACATAGAGGGTCGTCCGAATGCGCGTCCTTTCTGCGAAAGGAAAGCTGTTGCCATTGTCGTCATTCATCTCGCTTCAGATGGAACTTGCCGTCGTCGGAGACAAAGCCATCCTTGTCCGGGGTCATCGTGTAGACCCAGTCCTCCCCTCCGATGATCACCAGCTGGATCTCTGCAATCTGCCAGGCGTCGATTTTGGTCTTCTTGACGCTCGCGGCGCAATCCTTGCCAAGCTCAACGGCGCTGGCGTCGTCTAACCGCTTCGAGACTGTCTCCAAGAGGGATAGATGGCACAGAGATTTGCCTTTCCTGTCGCTTAGAACCCAGTTGCCGTAGGCCTCCTTGGCAGTCGGTATCCGGTCCATCGATCCGGGCTGCGGGATGAAATAGATGGCGGGTGAGACGTCCATGGGTGTTTTCCACGCTCCTCCTTCGTGCTCCTGAAACCCGACGAGCTGCTTTCTAGTTGCATCACGAAGCACGATCCCTGGATCCGAGAAATCCCAGGCCGCGATCTCATCGTGCCAAGGCGCCTCGCACGTCTTGCCCTCTGTCACCACGCGACCGCCGATGGTCTTGTCTTTGCCCAGAATAATGTGACAGCCAACGGAGCCATCTTCTGAAGCGATCAGCCATTCGCCGATGGTGGCGTCGACGATGGCCTCGCCGACCTCCTGGGCCGAGAGTTGCCCACTCGCTGACGCCGCAAGGCACACCGCAAATACGACCCATCCCAATCCCCTTACTCGCAAGCTCAACCCTCCCGTCGATCCGTTCGTTTTAGCAATTGGCCACAAATCTCCCTCCACATTCAAGCCCCTAACGATGGAACGATATGGTTCAGCGCCCGTTGGTATCTCACTGAAACAGTTCAGTTTCCAACAAGGAGAAATTCGATGGGCAGCACAGCGGACAAAGTTACCGGCAAAGCAAATGAACTCACAGGTAAGGCCCGTCAGGGCGTCGGTAAGGCAGTAGATAATAAGGAAATGCAGGCCAAGGGCCTCGCTCAGGAAGCCAAGGGCGACGCCCAACAGGCGAAGGGCCAAGCCAAGGACACAGTCAAGAAGGTCGTCGACAAGGCATGAAGCCATGTGTCGGTGATAGAGGCCCGCCAGGTGCTACCGGCGGGCCTTTCTGTGTCCGTGGGCATTGTCTAGCAAACGCCGTGCCTTGATCCGAGAGATCGTTGGTATCCTGTCATTTCGCGATACCGGCGCCGGACATTGAACCCATGCGATCTATCCGCCCCTTCCAGTATGGCGTCGATGTATCGCTCATCTACGCAGCCAGCCAAATACAGCACCCGGTTGTGCTCGGACAGTTCTGCCTGGGGCGCCCCAGGCTTCGCCTTGTCGTCATCATTTGTGCAGGTGGTGGCGCTCTGAAGGTCACCGACAACGCGCTGCCACTAATACGGAAATGACGACTCGCTTCGTCTGCCTATCCTGGTGGGTTCCGTCCTCGGCGGCTGCGCCTATTATTTTTACCTCGCACCCCGCATAAGCATACAGTGATCGAGTATGATTCCTGCTGCGGGGATCGCACCAAAAAATCACGGCCGGGCCGGACATCACGACCGCCACCGACACCGCCACCCTGCTCGAAGACGCCGCCGACCGGATCGCTGATATCTCGCATGCGGATCTGCAGATCATGCTTCGTCGAGCTGCGCTGCGACTACGCAACTCTGGCACCGTCTCGATGGAGGATGATGACGAGGACGCCCTGCGCGACCTAGCTGGCGAGCTCGGCATGACACGCAAACGACACGATCAGGTTCATCGTGCGGGAAGGGATGGAGACGAATACCTATTTACCGGTGCACGAACTGGATGAAGACGGCGATGTGGATGGGACGGCATGCTCAAGACAGTGGAATTTCGCCCAAGCGCCACGGTCGCGGACTTGGATGAGGGATATCTGGAATGTCGATCTTGCTGAGAAGTTTGTCGCTGTTGCTTGGAATAACATGGGCGGCGCCAGCCTTTGGCAATTGCTTGAGCGCTAACGAAACCAAATACGGCGTGCTGCTTACCAGGGAAGTGCCTTTCTATTCCGTGTTCTACAAGCCGGACGGTCCGGGTCTCACCGAACAAAAGCTGGTGGAGCGCAACCGCTCACTGCAGCCGGTGTCGGCTGTATATTTGCACCCCTTGCTCGTCGAAAAGAGAGTTAGTGCCAGCGGGACGCATGAGCTGAAATACGCGAATGCGATTGCGCTAGACGATCTACCACAGAAGAAGAAATGGCAATCCGAGACGACACTTTTCATCAATGGCAAAAAATCCGTTTCGGGCGCTACTATTATTAGGTTCGACCGCTGGGAAGAGGAAACGATTGCATCTTGTTCCTACAAGGTTTGGGCCATCAACAGCCGTCTCGAACTGACGGGATTGCCTCCGATCATTTTTGAACAATACTATTCCCCCGAGCTTCGTGTCGTTCTTCGTTCGGTAAGGCTGGGCCCCTCCAACCAGCCGTTGAGCGAGGTTCGATTTGATCGGTTCCAAATTGGCTGGGGCAACTGATCGATCGTGGCCGAGCCTGTCCTCGCTCATTGGCTAATTGTTGTCAGAACCTTCCTCAAGAGTAGCGGCTGCCTGCAATGCAGCCGGATCGACCTGCAGGTGCAAGTAGTCGAGCATGGATTTCAATGTCGAATCCGTCAAATTCGCGGGCATCAAAACTCCCGTCGAACCCATTTCTTCACGATCGACGAAACCGTCGCTGTCGTGATCCATCTTCGCATTCATGTCCACGGTCGTGTTGCCCTTGTCGTCCAATTTCAGCCCAGGCTTCAAGACTTCGTTGAAGTTCGCGAACTCCTCGGAGTTAAGCTTATCGTCGCCGTCGCGATCAAATGCGATCAGATATCTGAACCGGCATACCATGTCGTTTCGCTGAGGCCGGCAAAATCACGATATAACACAGGCCTAACTAAAAGTGTTCAGTCGCTCCTACGGTATCTCTCTGGACGTTTCCCAAACCCTTGCCATGTCCATGCCGAATAGCCAGTCGATGGGCCGCAGATGGCTTTTCTTCAGCCCGAGGAGATGGAGAGTGCAGCTTGACAGCCATTACGATCGCGATCGCGGACGACCCCCCTCTTTTTCGAGAAGGGGTGAGCCGCAGTCTGTCCGATATTGATGATTTCGTCGTTGTCGGAGAAGGGGCGAGCGCCGATGACGCGGCCATGCTGGCGGCGTCCCACAGGCCTGACGTCCTTCTGCTCGATCTGTCCATGCCCGGAGGGGGAATCGACGCGATTTCCGAGATCCTGGCACGAAGCCCACAGACAAAGGTCCTGATGCTGACCGCCTCGGAGGAAGTCGAATCCCTGGTCGCGGCGCTGCGGCGAGGGGCAGCGGGATACGTTGTGAAGGATGTCGGATCACGGGGACTTGCAGAGGCCATTCGAATGGTCGCTGGAGGCTCGAGGTACATCTCGTCGAGCATGCGGGCCAAGGCCGAAAAAAGTCTTCTCGACAGACCGGCTTCAATGACTCGCCGCGAAACCGAGGTGATCGAACTGGTAGCCGAAGGACTTTCCAACAAGCATATCGCGCGCCGCCTGGACCTGCAGGAGAAAACGATCAAGCATCACATGACCGAAATACTGTCCAAGCTTGGCGCCAGCAACCGGACGGAAGCAGCAGTCAGATGGCGCGAGGGCGCATAGGCGGAGGTAGCGTAGCTACGGCACCGAAGGCGCACGGGCTGATCGCCAAGGATTCGAGGTCGCCGACCGTTCGGATTTCTATCCGTGTCCTACAAAAGCAAAGCATTTTGCATTTATAGCGGCGTTGGGGAGTCATCAGGGAGGTTCTGACTGGAGTTGGGCAACATGCTTGAACCTCCCTGACGTCCTCGCAAGGATTACGAGCCTGACGCCCTTGCAATGATCAGGAGAAGCTAAGCCGGATCGTGCCGAGGGAAAGCCGGACTTAAGTCCGGCTGGTGATGTCACGGCACGCTGCTCAAATCTAATGCGAGGTGAACGTCCGTGGAGGGGCGAAATAGGAGGAGAATATGAAGTTCGGCCCCGACAACTACAATCACGAAGAGCAGCACGCAAAATGCCAAGCCTGCAGAAGGCACGGAGAACCGATTTTCAATTCGATGCAGCGGATGGCCTGCCGGAAGGCAGTCCGCGCCGCGCAATCTTCCGAACTACGGTTTTGAGACTCACGGGCGTCGACATGACTAGGCCGGATCGGGCCGCCTGCGCTATCGACGTCTCGATGAAGTCGGCATCGATCTCGGACGGGTCGATCGGCGCATAGTCCAGACCATTCGCCGTCGGCATGAGAAGGCCTACGCGCAGGTCAGGCTTAAGTCGCTTCAGTCGTCGAACGATCTGACGGGCGCGAGACTTCGAATTGCCGTTTAGATATACGACGATCGCCGTGTCGACCCCGTCGATGGGAAAAGCGAGAGATCCTCGCGCGGCATGGTCGGAATATGATGACGTCGTTGACGTTGCTCCCTGGACCTCCAGCACCTGCGAAAGCATCGCGGCGGCCGCATCGTCCAGACCGCCGCGGCCTCCGATGCACAATAAGGAGCGGCCCTGGCCATCGCGAAGTTCCAGTTCGGAACCCGTTTCGAGACCGGCGTCCGATGCGGTCTCGTCCTCCTCCTCCTCCTCCTCCTCCTCCGCAATGTCCGACAGGTTCTCCACCAAAGACAGCGAGCTGGACGCCACCAGAATGATCTGGTTTTCCGACAATACGCCGCGCTGACGGTCGGTCTCGCCAAGCAGGAGCGCAGGAAGGCCCACATTGTCGTAATAGTCGACGAGATATTCCTCTTGCAGGAACTCCTCGGCGTTGTCGGAGGCTTCGTTCGGATCGCCCGCGAGCAGACGCTGGTAGAGCTTCTCGTGAGGCTCCAGAACCGGCTCGTTGCCAAGCAGGACATCGAGGACGCCGAACTGGGGGACATGTCTTCCGAGCACGACCAGACAGACAGTCAGAGGCGTCGAGAGCATCAGTCCCAGCGGCCCCCATAGCCACGACCAGAAGATCGCCGAAATAATGATCGCCAGAGGTGAAAGACCGGTGTTGGCCCCGTAGAGCCACGGCTCGAGCACGTTGTTGCTGATCAGTTCTGTCGTCAGATAGAGAGCGCCGACCCAGACCACGAGCGACCAGCCAGGCGCGATCGCGAGGGCCAGAAACAACGGAAGGATCATGCCGATAATCGCGCCGATATATGGCACGAACCGCAGAACAAGTGTGAGCAGCCCCCAGAGGATGGCGTTCGGAATGCCGAGCGCCCACAGGCCCATGGAGATCGGCACGGCGTAGAGCGTGTTCACCACCAACTGCATCAGCAGGTATCGCCCGACCCGCTTGCCTGCGTCCTGGAGAGCCGCGGTCGTCCGGTGAAGGTCTCCCAAACCAACCAGCCGGATGAAACGGTCGCGCAGGTCTTCTCGCTCGAGGAGCATGAAGATCACCAGCACGACCACGAGACCAGCGGTCGCGAAGGGGCTGATGAGCGGCAGAAGAAGGTTGCCTAGCGTCTGGATCGGATCGGAACGTGTAACGATCTCGACTGGCATCGGTTCACGAGTCGTGGGCGTCTGGGCGGTCGGGCTCTTGCTTTCGATGGCCCGCGTCTGGATCTCGGCGCCGACACGTTCGACCGCTCTGCTCAGATGGTCGAGGACGCCGTTTCCGGCGCCCGCTTGGGCGAGGGAATGAACCTTGTCGACCAGGTTTCTTTGATAGGTGGGGATGTTCTCTGCAAGGTTCGTCACCTGCGTCGCCACGACGATGCTGAATACGGCGATCGCGCAAAACGCCGACACGACGGCGAGAAGAACAGCGGCGATTTTTGGAACAGAGCGCTTGCGAAGGAAAGAGACGATCGGGGCCAGCGTGAACGAAAGGAGAAGCGACAGCGCGAGGGGAACGAAGATCTCCTGGCCCAGCCGGAGGATGACGGCCACTCCAATGAGGATCAATATTGTGCTGCCCGACAGCTTGCTGCGAAGCTCCCCCTCTGCAAGTCGATAGGGTTCGCCGGTCGGCGCCTTGGTGGTCTTCGAAAGTTCCGCGCTGCTCACCGCCCACCCCTATCTTCAAAGGAAAACCTATGCGCTCGACATGGATGGAGGCGCACATCGTATGCGTAAGTGCTCAGTCATATCGCAGGCTGGCCTTCAAGTCTCTGAGTTCGCCGTCCTGTCTAAGCTCGGCTTGCTCGGTGCCGAGGCGACAGGCGTCGTTGGTCGCCGATATCACCTCGTTCAATTGGTCGATCTGCCCCCGAAGTTCGTATGCCATGCAAGTCGAGGTGAGCCTACTGCCTTCGACGACAGCCTGCCGCCTCATCGCGGGTGCGGGTTGATTCCACGCTTCCCTGAACGCGTCGGGGCAGTCGACTGGCGCGTCGGCAGACAAGTTGAGAACCATGTTCATCAGCGGCCCGCTTTCAGCCTGGCCGGACGCCAGTTCGGTTATTCTGATGTCCTGGAACTCGGTCACGTTCTTCTCCCTAGGACATAAGCCGGCGCAGACCATGGCGACCCTCATCGCAGATTCCTGAAATACCGGCACGCCCAGCGTCTTGCCGAGGACGGCCTCGAGTTCCGGCGTCGGATAATTCGACCTTCTCCTTCCCTTCCCAGCGTCGGAGATAGGGATGGACCATGTCGCCCTGGATGGGGCCGGGCCTGACGATCGCCACCTGGACGACCAGGTAACGTCCGCGGCTTCAGGCGTGGAAGATGCAGCGGCCGAGGTCTTATCACAACGACGGCAAGGACAACGCGGATCGTGGACGGCAGAAATGCCTTCACTGCGACCGCGACGGCGTTTCGTCTGTAATCACATAACTTGTCCACTCGCACTCCTCAATTCGATGGGGTGCGATCATTACCTTGAGCACCCGCCTTGAACGCATCGACCTCCGTGATCAGGCGATCCTTAACCGTGTCGTGGGCATCTGACGCGACCGATGCGGCCTTTTCGTAGACCTCCGAGGCGACCTCTTTGCTTTGGTCGACAACATCCAATGCCTCGGCGGTGAGCCGCTCTTTCGTGGAATCGGCGGCGTCACCGAGCAATTCGTCTTCGGTGTCGGTGTGTGGCAACGCCGCGCCGATAGCCGCGCCCACCGCAAAAGCTAATGCACCGCCGACCAGGGGCTGATCGCGAAACTGGGTAAGGATCGCCTGATTGAGTTTGGTGGTTTGTTCCTGGAGGCTTGTCGCCGCCGAAGAAGATCGGTCAGACACCAAGCCGGCAACTGCACTCGCGGCGTCTTTTGCCTGCTCCCATCTCTCCGCTGCCCAGCCCGTTGCCGCGTCGAACATCGCACCCACCTCGTCGCTGATCTGATCGATCTGCCTGCCGCTGGCGTCCGCAAACCCACGGTAGGTCTTGCCGGCTTCGTCGACGAAGTGTCCAGCACGGCGTCCGGTTTCATCGGTCAGCGCTTTCAGCCTCTTGCCGGAGCTGTCCGCGAAATGGCTGTAGCGCATTCCGTTTTCGATCTCGGGAGGGCCAAGACGGCGGACCGGTCCGTTCACCGGATACAGGGGATACTCAGCCGCGGTGCGGGAACTGGCAGGCACATTTGAAGAGGAGGTTCCCTTTGCCATCAGCCAGGCTAGGCTCACCCCCATCAACGCGACAGGCAGGGGATTTTCCTTGAGGGCTTGGCCAAGGTTGCTGACATACTCTCCCCCGCCACTGCTCTTTGCATAAGCCAAGACCTCATCGATCAACTGGCCTGGCGACATTCGCTCCTGAATGGCGTCGATGCGATCTCCGATCCGCCGGCGATCTTGATCGATCTCCTGCTGAAGGTCAGCAGATGTTCTTCCAACTGTCGTTTCCATCAGATCTTCTCCTTGACAACATTGGCATCACGGCGAAGCGAGGTCGCGGTTCGATCCAATTTCAAGTTGCTTCCACGAAGTGCGGCCAGGCCACGGGAAACCAACGCCCACGCGATGACTGCGATCACGACGCCGACGATTAGGGACGCGAGGGCACTGGCACTTGTCTCTGTAAAACCCTCGGTTACCAGGAACGCCGCAAGCCCTCCAACGAGGGCGCCCAACAGGACGCCGACAGCGCCAATCGCCAGGACAAGCCCGAAAACAAGCACTTCGACACCGCTAAGCACCTGCGAGAACTTTTCGGACGCCTCGGTCTTGGCGAGATCGATTTCCTTGCGAAGCAGCCCAGTGACATCGGCCACGAGACCGCCAACGAGCTCTGAGAGAGGGGTACTACTATCGGCAGACTTAACCATTGATTTCTCCTCCCGTCGCCGATGACCCCGAGCGTCCAACTGCAACGGTTTGGCCAATCGCTTCCGTGGGCGATCGCTTGGCGGAGGCGGTCAAAAACCTGCTTGCACTCAAGCCCGCAAGTGCCGCAATTCCAAGAAATGCTAGCGGTTGCTTGCGGCCGAATTCCTCGGCCATCACCGCGATTTCGCCGAGGTCCTTGCCTTCCATTCGTTTGGCCGCGGTCTGGACGCTTCGTCCGATCTGCCTGGCATACCGTCCGACCTCTGGCTGGTCGGATGCCTCCAGTTCCGCGCCGACCTTCTCAAGCGCCGTCGCGATGCCGCCAACCTGGCGGGCTGCGAAGTAGGTTTGCTCGGAAATAGCCTCGTTGACCTTTTCGACGGCGGTATCGGCGCCTTCCTTTATGGTGTCTCTGGCCGCGGTGACATCATCGGCCAACTTAGATTTCAAGTCCGCGAGTGAAGGCTCCGCCTGCGGGGGCGCAGGCGCTCTTGGAGATGGCGTGGATGTTTGCGATGACGGCCTTGGCGGGCCATTTAATTCTGTGAATTCGCTTGGCACTGTAGCCTCCCATGGCTTAACAAGAGCGGCCCTGGCCGCAATCCTAAACCTCGACTGGAGGCCTTTGTTCCCAGTCCTGAGCGCTGTCGCTCTTTTTGACATTTGACGTCTCCGGCGAGGGCGCGAAGAGCGTTCCCAGGCCCTGATGCCGGCGTACCGATCAACCCGCGGGCGGGAAGCCGTCGACCGCCGGCGAGCTGCCTGGCAGACACGGCGTGCGCCTCGATGATGGAGCGGCAGATCGACAATCCCATTCCCAGGCCGTCCGGCTTGGTCGTAAAGAACGCATCAAAGATTTGATCCACCTTGGGAGTGTCGACCCCAGGGCCGGTGGTGTCGGCGACGACCACCTAAATCTTTCCATCGTTCGTTTTTCCAGACTCGCCGGCAGTTCCCGGTTGAACGAGCTCCGTCCATTTCCGGACCACCTTGTCTCTTTGAGGATAGCGCCGGATGCGAACCTAAATCGTTAAGCACACGTAAATCGCAAATCGCTAATCTTCGGTCGCATAAGCACAGCTACCATAACCGGTAGCTGCACGCGAGGACGAGCCGGATGCGGATTAGCACGATCACAAACTGGGCCTACGCCACAACCGTAGTTCTGACGCTTATCTCGGGTGGAGCGTTCATAATGGCGGTTAGAAGCGCTGACATGGAGCGCGACGCGGCGACCACCGCTTGGAAGCTGGATGAAACGGTCGAGCAGCTACAGAGTGCTGCCGAAAAGACGACCGAAGACGCCCGGCTGTACGTGATCAAGGGCGAGGAACGATACCTGAATGCCTTTCGGGCGGTCGATGCGGTCGAGCGCGAACGAGAACAGTCGGTAAAGCGTCTCGTCATCTCGAACCTGACCGACCAGGAGCGGACGGCCCTGCAGACAGTCGAGGCCGACGCAGAAGTGCTCGACGCCATCGAGGAGCAAGCCGTCAAGGATTTCGCCGCTGGCAAACAGGACGTCGGAAGAGCAGCGGTTTTCTCCCCGGAACATGAGGAAGCGCAGACCGACTTAATGGCTAGCGTCGCTCATTTTACCGACCTTGTCGACGCGAGAGGACAGGAAGACCTTCGTTCCGCTAAGGAGAAGGCGGACCTTTGGGGAGCAATAGCGAAATCGCTTCTGGCAATCACCGCGCTCGTATTCTTGAGCGTGCTCTACTTCGTATTGAAGCGGCGGGTTGCACGTCCACTCCACCAGATGAGCGGCGTCGTCCGGCGATTGGCCAAACAGGACTACACCGTCGAACTGCTGGCTGACGGCCGCCGAGATGAGATCGGCGACATGAACGACGCCATCCAAATCTTCCGAGACAACGGATTGGAGCGCGACAGGCTCGACGCCGAGCGGCGCAAGGACCAGCAGATAAAGGATCTGATCCTCCAGTTGATGCATCGCCTGCAGGGTTGCCAGGACGAGGCAGAACTTGCTCCGGTGGTGGCCCGCTATGCCGTGCAGATTTTTCCCGAGCTCCGCGGGCACCTGTTCGTCATGAACGAAGGCCGGACCGTCTTGAGCGCCGCGGGCACCTGGGGTGCTCCACGCCGCTCGACCACCGAGTTTCCGTCCATTCAGTGCTGGGGACTTCGACGTGGCCGCCCCCATCTCAGCGAGGTCGAGCATGGCGACGTCCCGTGTCAGCATCTGGACGAAACGACCAAAGACGGAAGCCTCTGTATACCACTCGCGGCCCATGGCGACACGGTTGGGATGCTCTACTTCGAAGGTCCCGACGGTGGATTGGAGTTGATCGCCGCCCGCGTCTACATCGAGTTGATCGCAGAGAACCTGGGGTTAGCCATCGCCAATCTGCAGCTCCGAGATCGACTGGCCAACCTCGCGGTGAAGGACCCGCTCACGGGCCTTCTGAACAGACGGTCGCTCGACGAGAACCTCAATCGACTGCGCCGGGAGGCGACTGATCTCCCCGCTGCGCTGATGATGATCGACATCGACCACTTCAAGCACTTCAACGACGACTTCGGGCATGACGCGGGCGATTTCGTTATGAGCCAGGTGGCAGCGATCATGATGGACGTGGCTGGAAATCATGGGGCAGTGCATCGGTTCGGTGGGGAAGAGTTCGCGATCGTGATGCTAGGCACCGACCAGAAGGAGGCGAGGTCGCTTGCGGAGCGACTGCGCAGCGGAATCGAGAGAGCGCCTATCACCTACTTGGGTCGGCCGCTCGGCACCGTGACGGTCTCGATAGGCGTGGCGTCAACACAAGACGGGCAACCGTCGACAAACCTGATGCAGAGGGCCGACGCGTCCCTTCTTCGAGCGAAGGCTGGTGGGCGCAACGTCGTCATCACCGATTGGACTACCGGAGATGTCGAGCGGCCCGCCGTTTAGCTTGCTACGAAGCGGACGGGCCGGGTGGCGAAAATTCGATGAAGCATTTCGGCGGCGGTATGTTCGTGTTCCCAGCCCGCCGATCGGCAACATATTGGATTGCCTCGACAAGCTCGAGATCGCGGACTGGCTTCTGGATGACGCCTAGCGCTCCAGGCACGCCGCCTCGGATCGCACCGGGATCGCTGGTCATGAACAGGACCGAAACGTCCGTATCCGCCAAGGTGCGGCCGATGATCGGCCCGGTTGGCCCATCTTCAAGATTGACGTCAACGAGCGCGATGTCCGCGCCGGTGGAAAGCAAGAGCGCCTGATACATGTTGCTCGCGATGCCGACGGTGTGGTGGCCAAGCTCTTCCACCGTATCCTGCAGGTTCAAGGCGATCAGTGGCTGGTCTTCGACAATCAGTACGTTGAATGACATTAGTCTTCTCCGGGGTTGTCCTCGTGAAGCTAATCCCTGCGGGCAGAGCCAGTTCCAATAAAACTCGGCGGGACGCCCTATCGCCGCCGACAACGAGACTGTCTCGCCCCTCCTCACGACCCCCGTAAGTGTCTCGAAATTCCTTCGAGCGCTTTTTGTCTGGCGCGGAGACGATAACGTATCGCTTGCCATCCGTGGGCGTGTCCTGATGAGCGAGATCGATCAGCGAGTGTAATGCCCGAGCCGCGGGTGATCTCCGCCAGCATTTCCATCGCCGGTCCTCCTAGGAAAACCGGCCTTTGCGCGGCGTGGAGGCGATGGCGCAGCGTCCCGACGGCTCGATGTTCCCGTTCCTCCCGTTCCCGACCCCCATCCGAAATGCTGACGGCGATCTCGTCGGGGCCGTGAATATGCTGGTTGACATCAGCGACCGGAAGTTGGCCGAGAGCAACCAGCGGGTCTTCCTCGACGAGCTCAATCATCGGGTTAAAAACAACATGACGATGCTGTACGCCTTGATCCGTTCAGCCGAGCGGGAAAGCCACAGCACCGAGGCGCGGGCGGTTCTAGGTGATGCTGCTCAGCGTGTCGGGGCCATGGCCGCCGCTCAGCAGGTTCTTTACACCGAGCATGATCGAACCGGGGTGTATGCTCGTGATTTCGTCAGGGCGGTGTGCGACAGCGCCAGACAGGCGTTCTCGAAAGACGTCACGCTCCACATCGACGTCGACGCCCGATACTTGCGGAACGACATTACGATGCCTCTGGCTCTTATTCTCAACGAGCTGCTCACGAATGCCGCTAAGCATGGCTGCGACGATTCCGGCAGGTGCGAAATATGGATCTCTCTGATGCGGTCAGACGATGAATACGTCCTGACGGTCCGCGATCGCGGTCCCGGCTACGATTTCAAGGACACCGCCCGGCGCTCCTCCGGAACCGGACTGATATCCGGATTGGTGCGGCAACTGCGTGGCTCGTTCTCAGTTTCTCCTGGGCCGGGCGCGCTATGCACCGTCCGATTCACGGACCAACCCTGCAACTGAAACAGCCTCTCTCCATGAACCCCCTCGACCCCAACGATACGACAGGCTCCGAGCGAGCGGCAGGCGGGGGAAATCCAACACGCATTCTGATCGTGGAGGATGAGTTTCTCATCGCGCTCGAGCTTGAAAATCGCCTTCGCGACGCGGGTTTCGAAGTCATCGGCATTGCGGCCACGGCCGGCGAGGCATTGTCCATTGCAGCCTCAGGCCGACCCGCTCTCGCGATCATGGACATTCGACTGGCCGGCCACACGGATGGTATCCAAGCGGCGATAAAGTTAAACGCCACCCTCGGCGTCCGCTCGATCTTCGCCTCCGCCCACGCCGATCCCGAAACGCGCAAAAGAGCTGCGGCAGCCTCGCCGATCGGTTGGTTGCAAAAGCCCTATCCGGCTGACGCCTTGATCAATCTGATCAGGCAGCATCTGAGTTGATGTCGTCCACCGTCGTTCGACGTTCGACGATGGCGGCGCTCAGGCGCTTTGCGGCACCATCTCTCCGAGAAACTAAATGAACAATAATTGAGCGATTGGACGTCCGCTCAGCGCACAGGAGATTGAATTGCATGGGGTTGGCAACATCGCCGAGCGGCCAACCGCACCATAACAAAGACAATCCCAGTGTGTAGTCACAAATACTGCCGGAAACATACATTTAGTGAGTGCCTATTCTACAGCACGTACGTCGGAGACGTTGCCCCTCAATATATTCGTTGCAAATCAAAGATAAGTTGCTCAAAGAACAACTTCGCAGCGCCTTGAGAATTGCTAACAATCATCCCCCGTCACTGCTGGCATGAACCGACCGGTAACCAAATTTGGCTTTCCAACATCACACAACAGGTTGAGTCCTGATATGCATTACTCTCGCTAAACTGGTGGAGACGAAGGTGCCTGAAATGATGTTGATGTATTCCACCAATCCGATCACAGTCCACAGCTGGTTCCCCGACACTGCGAACAAAGAGTTCATCTCTTTGCAGGCAGCCATCGAATACGCGGCGGAGCACGTCGACGAGCTTCCAGCGATCGAGATCCTCATCCGCACAGGCGCCCGTCGTTATGTCATCATTTGGGGCGATCAACTTGCCGCCTTGATCACGCGGGTTTGCGTTCTTCATCGAGGCAAGGCATCCCAAGGACATTGAGCCTGAAAATCGCCAACCGGCTCGGGCTGCGTCGACGCGAAGGCGCTGGGTACCGGCCTTGCGATCCTCGCGATCCGCCCTCTCCTGCCGGTTGGACCCTCAGTCGTCCGGAACCGCACAGGAACTTTTCCGGCAATCTACAGTTAGGCCGCAAGGATCGCACAGGCGCCCCATACTGGGGTTGTCCGCTTCCCTCTTCCTGTGCGATCCGTCCTTCCCCAGTTGCCCCGTTTCGGCGGGGCTAATTTTTGATACAGCAAAGCGCGAGCATCAGGTTGATCTTATGCAGCAAGGTGGCAACGGCCCCATCGCTCGCATAGGCAATGATGCTCGCGGATGAAAGATCAAAAAAATCCGTCGGCGCGGTAACAAAAGGGTCCGTTGATAGTAAAACATTCGGGCCGTGCGGAGATTTGTTAAACGCAGCCACCCAACACTTCGATGTGCGGCCCACTCAACCCAGAACTAAGCCCCGCTTCAAAACGCGGGGCCTTTTTTGGCCCAGGAATACTTCAAATGATCTTCAACCAATGCCGAAGCGCCGCCACCGCGCCATCGCTGGCATCGGCAATCATCCCGCCGATCACGAGGCCGGCTAAGCGATAGGACCTGATGCTATAGCCGACGGTCTTCTTTGAGCGTGGCGGCTTTGTCATGTCACGATCACGTCAGTGACCGCTTAAAGGCGAGGAGGGCGAAAGCATCTCGCAAATCAAATAGCTTTGATTGAGCTGCGGTTTCGGGCGAAACTTCACCAGCACCTCGTGGCCATCGCACGCAGTCAGTCCTGGGTATGTCGATGCAGCTGTCTCTGCTAACGCACTATTGCAGTGCAAATCCCCAAGCTGAGGGATCGAGGTATTCGCGAGGCGGCTGCATTTCGCCGATGTCGACGGGTCGACGCGTAAACGCCACCGTGTCGAAGCTCTCCACTGCGCTCCTGCCGTACCACTGCTCGTCCTTCAACGGAATACCGTCGGACGTGATGCACTGCTTGTGACGTGAACCGGCCATATTCGGCGTTAGGTTATACCATGTGCAATTTTCGCCAAGAAACTGGCCCTGCTCACCCAGATTTTCCATTCCTGTTTGGCTGCTGAATCGAGAGAAGGGACGCTTCGCATCCAGCGAAGAGCGACCACCGACAATTCTGCGTTCCATCTTCGACGACGAATAGACAACACCCTGGTTCTCAAGCTCGTTCCAAACCTCGATCCGGATTGACCCGTCCTTGCCCTCACGCCGACGAAACCACCATGGATAATGTCGCAACAGACTCACCTCAGAAGACTTGTCTATCGACGAATTGTCAGACGCCCTCGTAACCAATTTCGCCTCGAAGTCGACAGCACTTGGAGGGTGATCCGGGTAGGTACGCAGCGGCTTGAGCCACGTGCTTGCGTCAAAAAGCTGTCTTGGCGGCAACACTTCGGCCTCCGGAACCGGACCTCGCTTGATCTCGGTCAGACGCGCCTCGGACATCAATTTACCCTTGGAAAAGAGAACCTTGGTTGCGACCTCTATTCCGTCGCTGGTCAAGCAGGTCATCCAAATAGGGCTTGGCGGATCGTGTCGAACTATTTGAAGCCAGCGACACTCCTCGCCGCCCACTGTCTCCACGTCGTTCGTTTCCTTGACCTGCTTGATGCCGAGGTAGTCATACGATGGCTCGACTTGCCTGATACTGAAGCGCTTGATCTCCTCTCCATCTTTCTTGACTGTTGACAAAAGAATGTTCTGAAAGAAGTGCCCATACCAGATATATGTCTCGTCACCTTGTGTCTCCTCAACATGCGTCCAGCCGTTGTGGTGCTGCACGACCCGCCAGTAGTCCGTCCCATCTAATGTGTCGCGCACAGCCAGCTTCGCGGTGTAGTCGGGGACGTTCGTGTTGGGGAAAAACGGAAGCCCGTTTGCATGCGCGGTGCCGGTCGCAAGGGCAATAACCAAGAAAATGATCATTCGGTTCATGAATACACCCCGTCACAAACGCTTGCACACTTGCGGTAGCATTCAGCGCAGCCCCTGACAACCGGGGTGCCCTGCAATCCGGGTATCGGATCAATCCGCACTCTCCAATCCGTCTGCAATCGCCAAGGCCACGAGCTGCGACGTCGAGCGTGCGTCAAACCCTTGCTTCAGCCGCTCCACACGGTGCTCGATAGTTCGATGAGATAGTCCAAGCTGCTGACCAATCTCCTTTCCGCGAGCGGCCTTGAGGTGCGCTCGTCCAATTAATCGCGCTACAGCGGCATACCCGGAAAGGGACTTCCCGAATTTTTCGCTTTTCTTCTTTTCTCGGCTACTGATACGTTGGCGTACTGGGTGGTCCTCCCGTTGGCTTCTGCGACCATTCTCAACCCCACATGCTGGACAGTGGCACCGCGGCCAGCTTGTCGCCGAACGGCACAACATCTGTATTGTCGTAGAGGACGACGCCGAAGGCGAAACGATCTCCGCAGGCCTCTGCAAGTGCGCGGAGCCCTCCGAAATCGCCGGCCTTGACCGTGGCGCTGGCCTTAACCTCGATGCCAGCGATCATCCCGTCGTCGCGTTCCAGTACGATGTCGACCTCGCGCATGTCCCGATCCCGGAAATGATATGGTGTCAACCGCAGCTCCGACGCCGTCATTAGCTTCAGAACTTCGGAAAACACGAAGCTCTCCAGCAGCGCGCCGAATGTTCCGCGATCCGCCTTCACTCGGTCGAAGGTGAGCCCGCGCACACTGGCCAACAGACCTGAATCGAGGAAATGCAGCTTGGGCGTCTTGACGATACGCTTCAGCGTATTGGTGAACCAAGGCTGTACCGTTGCGACCAGGAACACCTGTTCGAGCAGTCCGACATAACGCTGCCCAGTCTTGTGACTGACGTTGATACTGCCGCCAAACTGCGAATAGTTGACCAATTGGCTTGTATGTTCGGCCAATAGCCGCACGAACTTCGGCAACTCGGTCAGCTTCTCCACATCGGCAATGTCCCGGAGATCTCGCGTCAGGATAGAAGTCAGATAGGACCGTGCCCAATCTTGCCGTCGTCGTTCGCTGTTGCGGCTGATGGCTTCGGGGAATCCCCCGAGCAGAACGAGTTGGACGAAGTCGTCTCCGATGATAGAGCTCCACGGGCTCTTTAGACTCCCATCGAAAAGGTGCTCCAGAAAGGACGGCGTCCGGCCTTCGATCTCGGCCCTTGCCAGCGGCAGCATTCGGACGGTCTCCATTCGCCCCGCCAGGCTGTCCGCAATCCGCGGTAAAGTCAGCACGTTTGCCGACCCGGTAAGCAGAAACCTGCCCGGACGATAGTCCTCATCGACTGTCTTCTTGATCGCCAGCAGCAGGTCTGGCGCACGCTGAATCTCGTCGATGATGGCTCGATCTAGGCCGCGAATGAAGCCGGCAGGATCGGATTGGGCGGCTTCGAGAACCGTCTGATCGTCGAGGGTGAGATAGGTTCGGCCGGCTTCTCCCATCTTTCGGACAAGTGTAGTCTTGCCGGCTCGGCGTGGTCCTTCGATGAGGACGACCGGAGTATCCGAAAGGGCTTCCTCCGCCCGCTGCTCTACAAACCTCTCGGCTAATTGGAAGTCAATGGCTCGCTAATTGGAACTTGCAAGGGGGCAATCTGGAAGGAGGAATGCTTCCGAACGACGGTTGCCGGCGCACCTCCGCAGCGGAGAGACCAACACCGCCCCCTCAGAATTGGGGCGTAGGTGGGTTTGTCATGACACGTTGATGGCTCGAAGAGAGGCTTCTGGCACCTGCCGCAGAGACCACGATGTCCAAATACGATCGCAACGCTTGCTCGGCGTCGAGTTAGTCGGTGATTCTAGCGACCCGCTCGAAAACGCTGCCGACGCCGCCGGCCTTGGATCAGCCCGCTGGGGCCACTCATTCGCCCATGCGATCCACTCTGTCGCGTTACCGATGGCAGGATCCTGCCAAGCAGCGACGAGCCATCCTTCGTGCTTCTTCGATATGGCGCGGAAGCGCAATTGCTTCTCCGACTGATAATAGGCGGTTTTGATTGCCGTCGTCGCCAAGATCTTCGGGATGTACCTTCACCATTACAAGAAGTCCTGGGCGGCTAAGGACGTGCTGCCCTTCGCGAAACAGTCGAAGAGCGATGCCGTGGCCCCTCAATGAGGGATTCACCCACTGTGGCTCGAAATAAGCGCGCTGAGCTCGTCCAAGTCGGGACGAAATTGGTGCCGCCCGGCGCAATAGAGCTGAACCGTCCTGAGGCTGTGGCGAGCTCGCCAGTTCCGGGACGCGCGCTGCGGCGACGCTTGACGGAAACGATGGGGACATGACGTTCGAGATTACGGACGGCAACGGGATGCTTGGGGAAGAGCTTCCTTTCCGCTAGTGCGCAAAGCTGCAGTGAACGCGCTAGTTTCATCAAAAGTCTCTGAATCCCCTGCTCATGAAGGCATAGGCAGATCGAGGAGCGAGAAAAGCACTTCTGCAGGAGCGCCCTCCTGCCAGCAGGGCGTTTCGGGATCCAATCGCAGGCCGCGCTGACTACGGTTGGTCCAGATGTGGGCGACCAGCTCCAGTTTGTTGCTTTCATCAAACGTCCCAGCCCGGATACCCACCAAGCCAGGACGAGCGGAGTTCGTATTGAACACTCGGGTGAAGCATTTCGGACAGGCCGACTGGTAGGAGACAAAACCGCTGCCGCCCGCCAGCTCGAACCGCGCGGTCTCTCCTGTGGCGGCAAATGCGTTCGTTTTCACGAGCGCATTCTGGCTGAATGCGCTCCCGCTCCACGTCTGGCAGTCGAGACAGTGGCAGGCATAGGTCTTTGGAAGTTTGTCCGCTTCCACTTCGTAGCGCAGCTGACCGCAGCGGCAACCACCCTTCAGCTTTTTCACGTCATTTCCTCAAGCTTCGACCTGACGTTTGAATAGCGGATTTGCGGCAAACTGGTAGCGGAAATTCCGATCTGATCTTGCGTCAGTTGCACTGGGGTCAGCAGGCTGACTCTTGTCCCCCTACTGACGCGGCGCCACTCGGTATGGCCTGCTGCCGGTTTCATAGACATCGAGTTAAGGTGTTCCTCCTGAAACCGGAGAGCATGAATGCAAAGACGAATATTCAGCCGCGAGTACAAGCTTGAGGCGGTGAAGCTGGTCAGGGAGCGTGGGGTTGCCGTTGCGCAGGCTGCCCGTGATCTTGATGTCCACGAGAATGTGTTGCGCAAATGGGTTCGGGAATACGGCGACGATCCCAGCCAATCCTTTCCTGGAAAAGGGCAAATGAAGCCGGAGCAGCTTGAGATCGAGCGGCTCCGTCGTGAAGTCGCAAAGCTGAAGGCAGAGCGCGATATCCTAAAAAAGGCCGCAGCCTACTTTGCCAGGGACGCGATATGAAGTTCGCGTTCGTTGCAAAGCACCGCTCGATCTGGCCGGTGGCATGGCTCTGTGAAGCGCTGGGAGTTTCTCGTTCAGGTTTCCACGCCTGGTTCAATCGTTCTCCGAGCGAACATGCACGCCATGACGAGGTCCTGCTGGAAAGGATCAAGCAGAGTTTCCAGTCCAGCGACCGCACCTATGGTGCCCGACGGGTCTGGCACGATGTGCTGGAGGAAGGGTTATCCTGTGGCCTCCATCGTATTGAGCGGCTGATGCGCTTGAATGCGCTCAGGGCAAGACCGAGGCGGCGTGGCTTGCCAAAGGATGCCGGTGACCGTGCCGTCATCATGCCTAACGTGCTGGACCGCCAGTTCGTGGCAGACCGTCCGAACCCGAAATGGGTGGCTGACTTCACCTATATCTGGACCGCGGAAGGCTGGCTGTATGTCGCAGCCGTCATCGACCTGTTCTCACGCCGTGTCGTCGGCTGGTCGATGAATGCCAACATGACAGCCCAACTCGTCACAGATGCGCTGATCATGGCGATATGGCGTCGAGGAAAACCAGATGCTCTGCTGCATCACTCCGACCAGGGCAGCCAATATACCAGCGAGCAGTTCCAGCGCCTCATGGGAGATCACGGCATCACCTGCTCGATGAGCCGCTCTGGAAATGTCTGGGACAACGCTGCAATGGAGAGCTTCTTCTCCTCACTGAAAACGGAGAGAACGGCACGGAAGGTTTATCGCACGAGGAATGACGCCAGAGCCGATGTGTTCGATTACATCGAGCGCTTCTACAACCCGAAGCGTCGCCACTCGACACTGGGCTATCTCAGCCCCAATGACTTTGAAACAAAGGTGGGATTAGCTTAACCTCGTGTCCGATAAACCGGCAGCAGGCCATTTTGGTGGTTCCAAGACACAGTAGCGAGACGCCAAGGTCTTTTGCTCGCAGATAAACCTGACGGTCGCGGCCCAGCAACAAACTGTAAGCTCCCCAGCCAACTACTGCGATTCCGCTTCGCTCTTTGCATTCGAGCAGGGCAGCAGCGATCCACCTGTCGTTATCGGCTCCTACGGGGTCGCTTACACTTTTCATAAGTGCTGGATTGGTCGACCTATAAGCAAACAAGTTCCAAACGATAAGCGATCCGCAGTTGAGAGCTTGCGCACGCCTGACATTGCGGATGATTGTAGGATCATCGATTTCGTGGTCTGCAGTTGACGGATTAAGCATCCCAGAGACGAATGGCGGCAAGCGGTCATCCCAGACGCGTCGCAGCAAATATCTATAGCCACCACACTCAGATAGCACCGCAGATTTCGTATAAAATAGATCCATGTTGGTTGTCTTGGCTCGTGTCGCGCCTGACTGCAAGGTGTGCAACTAATGAGGACACGCATGTATGACAATTCCGAGAACGTCCTCTCTAATCAAGCTAATCACCAAGGGTCTCGGTCCGTCCACCTTGAATGTAAATGCGAGTTCTTTTAAGGGAAACTAAAAAGGGGGACATCCTGTCCCCCCTGATCATCCCAGAAAGCCCGGTTTCTAAGGCTTTTAAGCGATGGTGGGCGCTCCCTCCGGGCCCACTATCGGAAAGAGGGCGAAGCCTTCTTTCTGTGATCGAGTCTCCGATGTCCGCTCGGGCTGACTGCGGAAATCAACGAATGGACAGCAAAAAGGGCGCTCGACCCTTGCGGGGAGCGCCCTTATCCTGTCGGACACGAGCAGCTCGACGACGTCGATACCGCGCGCATCCATTTTTCAGGCAGGACGGGTATATGGACCCTTTCCGCCGGGGTTTCAAGAGGCGGTTCATCGGTTCTGCACGACAATTGTCCGCAGTCGATCAGGAGGCGACCCCAGTGATCGGATTGACCACGGGCCGTTCGCTCTTGTCCCTGACCCCAGCCGGCTGCACGACCGGCGGCGCCATCGATTCAGAGTCTGCGGGCTCCGGCTTTTCAGGAACGGCGCCGACATCCTTGGGGCGCCGCTGCTCGGGCTTTACGTTTTGATCATTCGTCGACATTGTCAGTCTCCTTTCCAGGAAGAAGTCACGGCCGTCGACATGGTTCCGACGATGGATGGAGGATTACCAATGCTTGACAGGTTTCTGCTGCAGGGGCCTCAGGATGCGCGCTTCACCATCCAACTGGCGCATGGCGCCGGTGCGCCGATGGATTCGGTATCGATGACATCAGCGGCAAATGCGCTCGCCGGCGTCGGCTTCCGCGTCGCTCGTTTCGAGTTCGCCTATATGGCAGCCCGCCGTACCTCGGAAGGCCGCAAGCCGCCACCGCGCGCCGAAACCCTCAATCCCGAATACGAGGCGGCCACTACCGAGCTCGGCGCCAGCGGTCCTCTGATCATCGGCGGCAAGTCGATGGGCGGCCGAGTCGCCAGCATGGTCGCCGACGATCTCCGTCGTCGAGGAAAGATCGCCGGCCTGCTCTGCCTCGGCTATCCCTTCCATCCGCCCGGCCAGCCGGAGAAGCTGCGCACCGGCCATCTCACGGGGCTGACGACGCCCACGCTGATTTGCCAGGGAACACGCGACGAATTCGGCACGCGGGACGAGGTGCCGGGCTACGATCTGTCCGACAGGATCGAGATCCTCTGGCTCGAGGACGGCGACCACGATCTCAAGCCGCGCAAGACCATCTCCGGCTTCTCCAGTGCCGATCACCTTTCCACGATGGCGAAGGCGGCGAAGGCATGGGCCGAACGACTGCCAGCTTGAGTATCACCATATCTCCGGTGTGGGCCCGCAACGGCCGCCGTTAGGCCGCGAGCTTCCTGACATCGATGCGTCGGTCGGTGGCCGAAACGGTGATTTCGAAGTGGTCGGCCTGCACCACGCCCTGAATATTGCGCGGCCGGTGGGTAACGATGGCCACTCCACCCTTCAGCCGGACACTGTCATAGAGGATCCCGGCACCGCCGCTCGATCGCACCTCTTCTCCCAGCACCTGCGACGCCGCATAGCTGGTGCCGTCATAGACATCGGGCCGCAGCGTCTGCTCTCCGCGAATGTCGAGGTAATCACCAATCAAAGCGGCCGAATAGCTTCGATAGGTGCGCGCCATCGTCGCCACCCCGCGCGCGACGGCCTCGCGCCGGAGATGATGGCCAACCTCGGCAGCCGCCGTCTTGAGATCGTCGGCTGCGTACCAGGCGCCGAGATCGGGGCCGTTGAAGCGCATTCCTCCCGGCGCGACATGCAGGAATGCCGCCATGACGATGCTGGCATTGGGGATGCCATAAACCCATTGGTCCTCGGGAAGCCGTTGAATGCGGTCGGCGACGAGGCGGTCGTTGGTCCAGCCGACGAGCTCCATCACGGCTTGGAGATCGGCTGCCCTCGTCACCGTCTCGAAAAGCCCGATCGGTGGAAATTGCGACGGGATCAGCCGGTATGACGGACGCGGCGCCTCGGCAAAACGATCCCTCACCGGAAGACGATGTCCGCATCTTCGTAGGGCGTGAAGGCTTCGTCGAGCATATTCGGCTGCATGTAGAGACCACCGCGGGCGCCGTCGAGGAACCGGCGTACGGTCATCAACCCGTCTTGGGTTCCGTTGGTCACGATATCAAGCGGCGGATGCCCCCCAAAAACCGGCGCCTGATGCGGCGTGCGCAGCCAGGCGACGCCGGCGCGTTCATCGGAAAACAGCACGCCGAGTGCCTGATGGATGCCGAGCACGGCTGAGATTCGGGTCAGCGTATCGACATCGAGCGTGAAAACGCCGTGCTCGCGCGCCTGTTTGGCCCAATTGTGATAGGTCGACCGGGATGGATAACCGAGCATGAGCAGACGCTGCTCCTCGCTCAACCCCCAGAGATCGGCGATCGCCAGAAAGGTTCGCAAGGCCGGGGCGCTCAGCCTCTTGCGGTTTGCCGGAGCAAACCGCTCCATGTCCAGCCGCCGTGGCCCCTGGTCTTCCCGTTGCTCCCGTCGCGCATGCTGCATGAAAGCCTCCTGTCTTGAATTAGACTTAGTCCAAATCTGGGCATTCATCAAGCGAATTTAAAGGGTGGCCTCGCCTGCGGCCTCGCGGATCGTCTGCATCAGGATCGATTGCGGCAGCGACGGAACGGCATCGGCGCGCATCGTCAAGCCGACCGGCCCCTTGGTCTCGCCGGTATCGACCGGCAGAAGCGCCAGCCAGCCGTCGGCGACATCGCCGGCCACCACGCCGTTGGAAATGATCCAGATCGCGTCGCTTGCCCTGAGGAATGCGCGACCGAAGGAATCCGACACCGTCTCGATCTGGTTCGGCAGGCTGGAGACACCGTTGGCGATCAAGAAATTCTCGACCACCGGCCGAATGATCGAACCGCGCGTCGGCATCAGCACCGTGTAGTCGCCGAAGCCGGCGAACGGCGATTGCCGGGCGTCGAGCAGCGGATGGCCGGCGCGCACGGCAAACACCACCTGCTCGGAATAAAGATGCTCGAACGAAAACCCTGCCATATTCTCGGCGCCGGCCAGACGTCCGACGACGATATCGAGATCACCGACGCGAAGCTGCTCCAAAAGCACCGCGTTCTCGCCGGTGACGATCTTCACCCGGCTCCAGGTCTTTTCCTTGAGGAACAGTTCCATCGCCCGCGGCATGATGCGCGATGAAACCGTCGGCAGCGCGCCGATCCGGATCGGCGGCGCATCGGAAAACTGCTCCTGCGACACGGAATCGAGACCCTGGCGCAGCGCCGTCAGCGCCGCACCTGCGTGCCGCAGGAAGACCTCGCCGTAGCGGGTGATCTTGATGCCGCGGCCATCGCGCTCGAAAACATCGACACCCAGCACCTGTTCCAGTTCGCGGATCGTCTTGGTGACCGCCGGCTGGCTGACATGCAGCAATTCGGCGGCCTTCATGACGCTCTTCTGCCGCGCTACCTCGACAAAGGTTTGCAGATGGCGGAACTTGACCCGGCTGTCGATCATCGCTCGCATAACTCCAGGGTTATCGAAACGCCAATAAATATCATTTTACTTAACCGGATCAACCAGTCAATTTCACCAGACAGGAGGAGAGTGACGTGCAATTCGCCCGCATAAACGACGTGACGATCCATTATCAGATCATTGGTGCCCCCGCCGACAGGCCGGTGATCGTCTTTACCAATTCGCTCGGAACGGATTTCCGCATCTGGCGTGATGTCGTGGTGCGGCTTGCCGGTGAATTTGCCATCGTGCTTTACGACAAACGCGGCCACGGCCTTTCCGATGTCGGCCAGCTCCCTTCATCGATCGAGGACCATGCGACGGATCTCGCCGGCCTGCTCGATCTGCTCTCGGTCAAGGATGCCGTCATCTGCGGCCTCTCCGTCGGCGGCCTCATCGCCCAGTCGCTCTATCACCGCCGGCCGGACCTGGTCCGCGCGCTGATCCTCTGCGACACCGCCCCTAAGATCGGCACGGCGGAGAGCTGGGACGCCCGCATCGCCGCCGTCGAGAGAAATGGGATCGGCAGCATTGTCGATGCCATCATGGAGCGTTGGTTCACGCCCGCCTTCCGCCGGCCCGAGAGCACCGCCTATGCCGGCTATTGCAACATGCTGACGCGCCAGCCGGTCGAAGGCTATCTCGCCGCCTGCGCCGCGATCCGCGATGCCGATTTTACCGAAATCGCCAAGACGATCACCGTCCCGACGATCTGCATCGTCGGCGACCAGGACGGCTCGACGCCGCCCGATCTCGTTCTTTCGACAGCGAAGCTGATATCGGGCGCTCGCTACGAGGTCATCCCTGATTGCGCGCACATTCCCTGCGTCGAGCAGCCAGAGGCGCTGACGGCGATCATCCGCGCCTTCCTCACATCCGTTCCGTCTGGAGAAGTCAGCCCATGAATGAGACCGCGTCCCCTTCCGAGCGCTATAGCCAGGGCATGGCGACCCGCCGCGCCGTGCTTGGCGACGCCCATGTCGACCGCGCCGCCACCACATCGACGGAGTTCGACCGCCCCTTTCAGGAGTTGATCACCGAAGCCGCCTGGGGCCATGTCTGGTCACGCCCGGCGCTGACGAAGCGCGAGCGCTCGATCATCACGATCGCTCTACTCGCGGCGCTGGGCCAGGACGACGAGGTCGCCATGCATGTACGCGCCACTGCCAATACGGGCGCAACCCGCGAGGATATTTGCGAGGCGCTGCTGCATGTTGCAATCTATGCCGGCGTTCCCGCCGCCAATCACGCGATCAAGATCGCAAAGCAGGCTTTTGAACAGATGGACGCCGAAAAGGCGGCCTGAGGGAGGAACATGTCCGAACGACCGAACCGCAAGCCCGAGACCGGCGGCTTCTTCGCCCGCGACCGAGCCTGGCATGCGCCGGCGCTGACGCCTGGCTACAAGACCTCCGTGCTGCGCGCGCCGCAGCGCGCGCTGCTATCGCTCGACGGCACGATTTCCGAGACCACCGGTCCGGTCTTTGGCCATTCGATGATCGGCGAACTCGACAACGACCTGATCCTGAACTACGCGCAGCCCGGCGAAAGTGCCATCGGCGAACGCATCATCGTCCATGGCCGCGTGCTCGACGAGCGCGCCAGGCCGGTTGCCGGCGCCTTAGTCGAGTTCTGGCAGGCCAATGCCGGCGGCCGCTATCGCCACAAGAAGGAAACCTATCTGGCGGCGATCGACCCGAATTTCGGCGGCTGCGGCCGCGCCATCACCGACGAGGATGGCCACTACCATTTCCGCACCATCCGTCCCGGCGCCTATCCCTGGCCGAACGGAATCAACGACTGGCGTCCCGCCCATATCCATTTTTCGATCTTCGGGCATGGCTTTGCCCAACGCCTGATTACCCAGATGTATTTCGAAGGCGATCCGATGATCTGGAAATGTCCGATCGTCGGCACCATCCCCGACAAGGCGGCGATCGAGCAACTGATCGCGCCGCTCGACTGGGGCAACACCATTCCGATGGATTCACGCGCCTATAAATTCGACATTGTGCTGCGCGGCCGCCGCTCGACGATGTTCGAAAACAAATTGGAGGGCAACTGACCATGCAGCAGCTCGGCTATCTCAAGGAAACCCCGTCGCAGACGGCAGGCCCCTATGTCCATATCGGCCTGACGCCGAATTTCTGTGACATAGCGGGCGTCTACGACACCGATCTCGGCATCGAGATGGTCAACGACAAGACCCTCGGCGAACGCATCACCGTCACCGGCCGGATCTTCGATGGTGCCGGCGCGCTGGTGCGCGATGCAGTCATCGAGATCTGGCAGGCCGACAGCGCCGGTCTCTACAACAGCCCGTCGGAAATGCGCGGCGCCGCCGATCCGAATTTCACCGGCTGGGGCCGCTGCCCAACCCGCGCCGAGGACGGCGTCTACAGCTTCGAGACGGTGAAGCCCGGCCGCGTTCCCTTCAAGGACGGCCGCAGACAAGCCCCGCACATCACATTCTGGATCGTCGCCCGCGGCATCAATATCGGCCTGCACACGCGCATGTATTTTCCGGAGGAGACGGAGGCCAATGCCGCCGACCCGCTGCTTTCGCGCATCGAACATCGCGAGCGCGTCGCAACGATGATCGCCACGCGCGGCGGCGCGACCTGTCATTTCGACATCTATCTGCAGGGTCCGAAGGAAACGGTGTTTCTCGATATCTGAGGGTCTGCATGCCGGCTGCTTGTTCTAAGGGCTCCGAGCAGGTAGCCTTCCCTCACTCTCCCCTCTCTCCCCGAGGGGAGAGGGTGCGGCAGCCGGATGGGGGACGACGCAAAAAACGAGACACCCATGACCGCATCGCCCTTCGACCACCCCTTCCTTTCCGGCCTGCTCGGCGACGATGAAATCGCGCCCTATTTCACCGCCGAGGCGGATATCCGGGCCATGCTCTCCTTCGAGGCCGCGCTCGCCAAGGCTGAAGCCGCTCACGGCCTCATTCCTGCCGAAGCCGCAAGGCGCATCGCTGACACCTGCGCCGCCTTCTCGCCCGATGTGTCCAGTCTTCGATCGGCAACGGCAAGGGACGGTGTCGTCGTTCCAGATCTCATCAAGCAGCTGCGTACCGATGTCGGCGAGGAAGCGGCCAAAAGCCTGCATCTCGGCGCGACCAGCCAGGATGTCATCGATACCAGCCTGATGATCCGCCTGAAGGCCGTCGTCTTCCTGTTTGCCGGCCGGCTTTCCACTCTTGCCGCAGGGCTCGATGCGCTGGACGGCCAGTTCGGCGGGAACCAGCTGATGGGTCATACCCGCATGCAGGCGGCGATCCCGATCACCGTCTCCGACCGCCTCCGCGCTTGGCAGGAGCCGTTGACGATCTATCGCGACCGCCTGACCGAGCAGAGTTTTCCCGTCCAGTTCGGTGGTGCCGCCGGCACGCTGGACAAGCTCGGATCGCACGCCGCAGCCATCCGTGCCTCGCTCGCCCAGGAACTCGGCCTCACCGATGCACCGCAATGGCAGAGCGGGCGTCTGCCGATCGCCGATATTGCCGGGCTGTTCGCGTCGATATCAGGCAGTCTCGGCAAGATGGGGCAGGATATTGCGCTGCTCGCCCAGGCCGGCGACGAGATCGAAATTTCAGGCGGCGGCACCTCGTCGGCCATGGCGCACAAGCAGAACCCCGTTTCCGCCGAAGTCCTCGTCTCGCTCGCCCGCTTCAACGCCACGGCGCTCTCGGGCATCCATCATTCCCTTGTCCACGAACAGGAACGCTCCGGCGCTGCCTGGACGCTCGAATGGCTGCTCCTGTCGCAAATGACGATGGCAACCGCCGCCAGCCTGCGGCTGGCGAAGGAGCTTGCAGGAAATATCAAGAGGCTTGGAACGGCCTGATCCAGCGCCTTTGCATCTCATGCCGGAAACCGGCTATGCAGAGTGCAATGAAATCAGGAGCAGCCTCGTGACCTTTCCTCTCTTCGATCTCTCCGGCCGCCGCGCCCTCGTCACCGGCTCCAGTCAGGGCATCGGCCGCGCATTGGCGGTCGGGCTTGCCGAGCATGGCGCTTCGATCATCATCAACGGCCGCAACGCGCAGAAGGCCGAGGCGGCCGCCGAGGATATTCGTCGCAGCCATCGCCATGCCGTCAGCGCCGCCTTCGACGTCACCGATGCGGAGGCCAGCCGCACCGCCATCGCCTATATCGAGGCGGAAATCGGTCCGATCGACATCCTCGTCAACAATGCCGGCATGCAGTTTCGCACACCGCTGGAGAACTTCCCGGTCGACAAGTGGGACGAGATCTTCAAGACCAACGTCTCTAGCCTGTTCTATGTCAGCCAGCCGGTCGCCCAGGCGATGATTGCGCGCGGCCGCGGCAAGATCATCAACATCGCCTCCGTCCAGGCCGAACTCGCCCGTCCCGGCATTGCGCCCTATACTGCCACCAAGGGTGCTGTGAAGAACCTCACGCGCGGCATGGCGACCGACTGGGCGAAATACGGCCTGCAGATCAATGCGATCGCGCCCGGCTATTTCCGCACGCCGCTCAACCAGGCGCTCGTCGATGATCCAAAGTTTTCCGGCTGGCTGGAAAACCGCACGCCGGCCGGCCGCTGGGGCGAGGTCAAGGAGCTTGTCGGTGCCGCCGTCTTCCTGGCCTCGGATGCCTCCTCCTTCGTCAACGGCCACATGCTAACCGTCGACGGCGGCATCACCGCCTCGCTCTAGAACAGGATGTCGTCCGAAAAGCGCTCACACTTTTTCGGCATCATGCCCTGAATTCGCATCACCCGAGCTTGGCGATGGCACGCAGATTGTCGGCCGTCGTCGTCGGGAATTCGAAGAATTCGAGATAGGCGGGGATCTGTTCGAACAACATGTCCGTCCCAACCTGAAATGCACAGCCGCGCGCCCGCACGGCCTCGAGAAAGGGGGTTATTTCCTTGGTCATCACGACTTCGCCGACGAAGGTCGAAGGCGAAATGCGGTCGATATCGATCGGCAGCGGGTCGCCCCGTCGCATGCCGAGAGGTGTCGCGTTGACGACAATGTCGAAGCCTGCCGGATCGGCGGAGCCGACCGTTACTTCAAGCTGCGGATAATATTTCTTCAGCCTGTCCTGCAGCGCGGTCGCGGTCGTCTCGTTGGCGTCGAAGATGGCGAGGTGGTCCACGCCCGCCTGTGCCAACGACGCCGCGATCGCCGAGCCGACGCCGCCGGCACCCGCAATGAGCGCATGGGCTCCTTCAACCTTTTTATCCTTGCGCAACACGCCGCGAACGAAGCCCTCGCCATCGAACATGTCACCGATCAGCCTGCCATCCGAACCGAGACGCACTGCATTGCACGAGCCGGCGACTTTCGCGTTGGTCGACGTTTCGTCGAGCAGCGCCATCGTCGAAATCTTGTGCGGCATCGTGATCAGAGCACCGTGGATATTGGATAGCCGGAACAGAAGCTTCAGAAATGCCGGATAGTCCTCCGGCCTGCAGCCCATCGGCACGACGACGGCATCAATTCCGTTCATCTCGAAGTAAGGATTGTAGATCAGCGGGGCCTTGAAGGACTCCGTCGGATAGCCGAGGTGAGCGATGAGTTTGGTCGTCCCGGTGATCATGTGGTCAGACTTTCTGGGCATCGAAAGAGGCGCTGGCGTCAGAGAGGTGGATCATCTGTCCCCAGCGCGCCGATCTCTTGATCGCTTCGACGACCCTGAGCGTGGCAAGGCCCTCTCGGCCACTCACCAGAGGCGTGGCATCGCCACGAATGACATCGCAAAAATGTCTGAGCTGAACGCAAAGGGGATCGGCTGCTTGGTAAGGCACGCGCTCCTGGGCAAGCTGCTCCAGCCAATCGGGCTTCGAAGGGCTCGTCCAAAGCGTCAGATCAGGAATTCCGAGCGAACCCTTGGTGCCGCCGATCTGGTAGCAGAATTGATCGTAACGGGGAAAGGCGGGGTTTTCGCCGGTGGTCGTCTCCCAGCTCCACGGCGCTGCCACGGCATCACTGCCGTTGAGAGTGGCAAGCACCCCGCTTTCGAAACGCAGCGTCACGACAGCCGTATCCTCGACGGCATGGTTCCTCACGGCGTGGGATTCCATCGCATGGACGGCTTCGACCTCGCCGAAGAAATATCGGAAGAGATCGACATCGTGGATCAGGTTGACGAAGACCGGGCCGGCGCCCGACTCGCGCCGCCAGGGGATGTCGAAATAGTCGTCGGGCTTGGCGACCCAGAACGTGCCGTGCACCGCGAGGATCCGGCCAAGCCTTCCGCCGTCGACGATCTGTTTGACCGCCTGGATTATCGGATTGTGGCGCCTGTGATGGCCGACGAGCAGCGGTATGCCTGCCTTCTCACCGGCGCCAACCAGTGCCGCCGCAGCATCGACATCGTCGGCGATCGGTTTCTCGATCAGGACAGGAATGCCGGCAGCGACGATCTCCATTCCGTTCTCAACGTGGAGCTGGTTCGGCGTTGCCACGATGATGCCGTCAGGCCTGTCCTCGACGCGGATGTCTGAGAAGCTCCGGTACCATCGGGCCCCGACATTCTCGGCAAAGTCGCGACCGGCGGCAGAAGGATCGATCACGGCCGAGAGAACGGTTCCGGGCTCGGAGATAATTCGCTCGACGTGGCGCCTGCCGATGAGGCCGGCTCCCATGACTGCAATCTCTAGCGGCTTCATTGCCGGCTCCCATAATTTGCCAGAGGCATCGACCTTGAGACGCCTTACCTTCGCAGGATTTCTCCGAGGAATTTCCTGGTTCGCTCATGCTGTGGGTTGGTGAAGAACTCGGCCGGCGGGGCTTCCTCGACGATCGCGCCGCTGGCCATGAAGATCACGCGGTCTGCGACCTGGCGGGCAAAGCCCATCTCGTGGGTGACGCAGATCATCGTCATGCCTTCGTCGGCGAGCGCGATCATCGTATCCAGTACCTCCTTGACCATTTCCGGATCAAGCGCCGACGTCGGCTCGTCGAACAGCATCACTTTCGGCCGCATGCAAAGCGCGCGGGCAATGGCCACGCGCTGCTGCTGGCCACCCGAAAGCTGCACCGGATATTTGTCGGCCTGCTCCAGGATCTTGACCCGCTCGAGCAGCCCGCGAGCCCGTTCCTCGGCCTCCGCCTTGCCGACGCCGATAGCCTTCATCGGCGCCAGCATGCAGTTCTGCAGCACGGTCAGATGCGGAAACAGATTGAACTGCTGGAAGACCATGCCGACCTCACGGCGGATCGCATCGATGGTCTTGGCCTGATTTCCGAGAAGAATCCCGCCGACGCGGATTTCCCCTTTCTCGTAGGTCTCGAGATGGTTGATGCAACGGATGAGCGTCGACTTCCCACTGCCGGAAGGCCCGCATAAGACGATCCTCTCGCCGCTGCGAACCGATATGTTGATGTCGTGCAGGGCTTGAAAAGCGCCATACCACTTCTCCACCCGCTCCATGGTGATCATCGTTTCTGCGCCTTGAGCAGGACTGGGACTGGTCATCAGTAGAACTCCACGTTGGCGGCTGGATCGCATCGAAGACGAGGGATGCGGATCAGCGCGCAGAGGCGGCAAACTTTCGTTCGAGGCGAGCGCCAAGGATCGTCAGTGGGCAGCACATCAGGAAATAGAGAGCGCCGACGATGCCGAAGACCGTCAGCGGTTGGAAGATCTGGTTGGAGATGATGTTGCCGGCCCGCGTCAGCTCGGTGAAGCCGACGATCGATGCAAGCGAGGTGCCCTTGATCAGCTGCACGAGGAAACCGACCGTGGCAGGCAGCGAGATGCGCAGCGCCTGCGGCAGGATGACATCCTTCATGCGCGAGACATATCTGAGGCTGAGAGCCTTTGCCGCTTCCGTCTGGCCGCGCGGAACCGCTTCGATCGATCCGCGCCAGATCTCGCCGAGATATGCGCTCGCATGCAGGGTCAGGCCGATGGCAACGGCCACCCAGGCATCGAGCATCAGCCCGACCAGCGCCAGGCCGTAATAGACGACGAAAAGCTGCATCAGCAGCGGTGTTCCCTGGAAGACGGCGATATAGGCGGCCGTGACGCGTTCCAGCAATGGTATGCCCGAGGCGCGCGCAAGGGCGACGCCGAGCCCTGCAATGCCGCCGCAGACGAAGCCGACGGCGGACAGGGCCACGGTCCACTTCAGGCCGATCAGGAGGAAGACGAATTCGTCGTGACCCATGGAATTCCTCCTACTTGACCGGATATTTGAAGTAGCGTGCCGAAAACAGCGCGAAGATGCGCATCATCAGCCAGGAGATCACGAAATAGAAAACCGTGACCGTGAAGTAGACCTCGAAGCTGCGGAAGCTCTCCGACTCGATGCGCTGCGATACGGAGGTCAGCTCGTAGGCCGAAATCGCCGATGCAATGCTGGTGGTGAGCGTCAGGAGGACGAACTGGCTCGTCAGCGACGGATAAATCGCCCGCAATGCCGGCTTGAGAATGATCAGCCGGAAGACCTGAGCCTTGTGCAGACCAAGGGCGAGCCCCGCTTCCATCTGTCCCTTCGGGATCGACTGAACGCCGCCGCGAATGATCTCGATGGCGTAGGCACCACCGTTGATGCCGAGCGCGATAATCGCCGTCGGCGTCGGATCCAGCCTGATGCCCGTGAGCGGAAGCGCAAAATAGATGAAGAAGATCTGCACCAGGAACGGCGTGTTGCGGATCAATTCGACGAAGGCGATGACCAGCCATCGCGCCGGCTTGAGCGCAGAGTCGCGCAGCGCAACGCCACCAATTCCGATGATGATCGCCAGCAGCATCCCACAAATGGCAAGCAAGAATGTCCCGAGGCAGCCGAGCAGAAGGCTCGGCAGGCCATCTATGACCGGGGTGAAATCCAACTTATAGTTCATGGCGATCCTTCCGGTTCGTCTTCCTGAAAGTTCAGTCTCGCTTGACCATTCCTGCCATCGCCTGGATAGCAAGTTCGTAGCCGTCGGCTCCAAAGCCGATCATGATGGCCGTGGCGACGCGTGAGATCAGCGAATTGTGGTAGATGCTCTCACGCGCATGAACATTCGAAATGTGCAGCTCGATCTTCGGCGGGTCGAACATTTTCAACGCATCCAGAAGAGCGATCGATGTGAACGTATAACCGGCAGGATTGATGATGATGCCGCAGGCGTCGGTCCTGGCCTGATGCACGCTCTCGACCAGTTCGCCCTCGAAATTGGTCTGCCGAAACTCGACGTCGAATCCCAGCGCCTTTGCCTTGGTCACGCACCGCTTCCTGATGTCGGCAAGCGTCGTGGTCCCATAGATTGCCGGCTCGCGCTGACCGAGAAGATTGAGGTTCGGTCCATTGAGCACAAAGATTGGCTTGTTCATGATCGCGCTCCCGGACGCGGGCCGAAGCCGGTCTCGAAACATGATGGTAGCGTTGGCGGGCATCACCAGGGATGCCCACCTCCTCGACTAAATGCTTTATGAGCTTTCAGTTCGCCGCGAACGGAATGCCTTCCAGCTTTTCCGGAAATTCCGGAACCGGAACCTTCATCCACTTGTCGTAGATGGTCTTGAGTTCGCCGTTGGCCTTGATCTTGTCGATAAAGGTGTTGAGCGCCGCATTGATTTCCTTTTCGCCGAGGCGCGTGCAAGCACCGTTGTAGAGCTTCTGGAATTCAAGCTTGTTTTCGAATTCGCCCGGACGAGCCTTCTCCACCCGGTCCATATAGAAAATGTTGCCGCCAAGCGTCTCGACCTGGCCGGACACCAGGGCCTGGACACTCGCGGCATCTCCGTCATAGCGCCGGATGGTCGTGCTCGGCGGTGCGTTCTTGGTGACCTGCGTGTCCTGGGCTGCACCCTTGGCGACGCCGACCGTAAACTTGGCCATGTCGGCATTCGTCTTGATCTCTGCGGATTTCGGACCAATCAGAACGATCGCGTTGGCAACATAGGGCTTGCTGAACTGCACGGCCTTTGCGCGATCCGGCAGCATCGCCATCGTGGCAAACAGAACGTCGACACGGCCAGCCGTCAGTGCGGGAATGCGGTTGTTGACTTCAAGCGGCACGAACTCGACGGAAACACCCAGTTCCTTGGCAAACAGCGTCGCGATGTCGGCATCGAGGCCGTCCTGTTTGCCGCCGCTGGTAACAAAGCCCCAGGGCGGGTTGTCACCCTGAATTCCGACGATGATCTTGCCGCGAGCCTTGATTTCATCAGGCGTGATGGCGGCGGCCGGTTGCGCCAGGGTGGCGGCAGCCACCAGGGCCGCGGCTCCGAGCATCGCGTTTCGGCGCGTTAGCAAAGACTTGAACATGTAACTCCTCCTCCTTTGGCGGTCATTCGACCGGACAGCCACCTCACCTTTTGACTGTGTGAGGAATAATTGCCAGAGAAGGACTTTCAAATCAACAGAGTTTTTCAAAATCATATGAGAATTTATCATAAGACACGCTATTTGAATTCCTCACGACATTTGCCATAATAGTAGCGAGCGGTATTCTGGAACGCGTCGTCGTGTTCGGCGCTCGTTTAACCCCGCACGGATATCGGAAGGGCTTTGACATGAGGACCTCGATTGCGACTGTCACGATCAGCGGTGAACTCCCGGAGAAGCTCGAGGCGATCGCCCGGGCGGGCTTCGACGGCGTCGAGATCTTCGAGAATGATTTCCTCGCCTTCGACGGAAGCCCGGCCGATGTCGGAAAACTCGTCCGCGACCATGGCCTGGAGATCACCCTGTTTCAGCCATTTCGTGATTTCGAAGGCATGCCGGAGCCGCTGCGAAGCCGTACTTTTGACCGCGCGGAACGGAAGTTCGACGTCATGCAGCAGCTGGGAACGGACCTGGTGCTCGTCTGCTCGAACGTCTCGCCGGCAGCCATCGGCGGCATCGACCGGGCGGCGGCGGACTTTCATGAACTCGGCGAACGTGCCGCTAGGCGTGGACTGAGGGTGGGCTACGAGGCGCTTGCCTGGGGCCGCCATATCAGCGACCACCGCGACGCCTGGGAGATCGTGCGTCGCGCCGATCATCCGAATGTCGGTCTTATCCTCGACAGCTTCCACACCTTGTCGCGCAAGATCGACGTCAATTCCATCCGCTCGATTCCCAAGGAGAAGATCTTCATCGTCCAGCTTGCCGATGCGCCGCTGATCGACATGGACCTGCTCTATTGGAGCCGCCACTTCCGAAACATGCCGGGTGAAGGCGACCTACCCGTCACGGCGTTCACCGAAGCCGTCGCTGCGACAGGTTATGACGGGTATTTCTCCCTGGAAATTTTCAACGACCAGTTTCGAGGCGGCTTGTCGCGTGCGATTGCGGCCGACGGCCACCGCTCGCTGATCTATCTTGGCGATCAGGTGCGCCGCCATCTCGGCATCGGCAGCATGACCGGGGCGGCGATGCCGGAAAGGCCTTCCGTCAAGGGCGTCGGCTTCGTCGAGTTTGCCACGGACGAGGAAGACGAAGTCGAGCTGGTTGCCTTGCTGCGCACCCTCGGGTTCAAAAAGACGGCGGTCCACCGGACGAAAAAGGTCTCCCTCTTCGAGCAGGGCGAGATCCGGATACTCGTCAATGTCGATCAGACAGGATTTGCCAACGCCGCCTACGCCGTTCACGGTACTTTTGCATATGCCATGGCCCTGATCGTGGACGATGCGGCAAAGGCCTACGAGCGCGCGCTCGCCTTGGATGCAGAGCCTTTCACTCAGCCTGTCGCAGACGGTGAGCTCGAGCTGCCTGCCATTCGGGGTGTTGGGGGCGGGATCATCTATCTCATCGACGACAAGAGCGCATTGGGTCGTTTCTCCGAAATCGACTTTCAGCCGGTCACGGACGACAGCGACGCGCCATCAGTGGGCCTTTTGCGCATTGATCACGTCGCCCAGACGGTCGGCTACGATGAAATGCTCACCTGGCTTTTGTTCTACACGTCCATTTTCGAGACGCGGAAGACCCCGATGGTCGATATCATCGATCCGGCCGGGGTGGTCCGCAGCCAAGTCGTCGAGAACGACACCGGGGCGCTGCGCATTACCATGAACGGCGCCGAGAACCGCCGCACGCTGGCCGGACATTTCATGGCCGAGAAATTCGGAGCCGGCATCCAGCACCTGGCGTTTTTGACCGACGATATCTTTGCGACCGCCGAAAACCTTCGTGTGTGCGGTTTCAGATCGCTGCACATTTCGCCGAACTACTACGATGACGTCGAAGCACGCTTCGGCCTCGATCCTGCACTCACCGAGCGGCTGAAAGCGGAAAACATCCTCTATGACCGGGACGAGCATGGCGAATATTTCCAGCTCTATAGCGGAACATATGGAGAGGGTTTCTTTTTCGAGATCGTCGAGCGCCGCGGCTACCGCGGCTACGGCGCGCCGAACGCTATTTTCCGGATCGCCGCTTTGAAGAAACAGATGCGTCCGGAAGGAATTCCGACAGACGCCTCCTGAAGTCCAGGTTTAGAGCGGTTCAGCCTTTCAGCGCAGAACCACTCTAAGCTTTTGTTTTTACGCATTCCGGACGGAAAGCCACTTCGCACTTTCCTGGAATTGCTCTAGCGAATCCGGCCGCTCTTGAGCACATGCTCCACGCCGCTTTGAACGTGCCTTTTGACGACGTCGGTCGCGCCAGCGACGTCGCGCTGAATGGAAAGCTCGAACAAAAGCCTGTGGTCATCGACGACTGGCTTGCCGCGAAAACTCTCGGCCAGCATATGGTAACGAAGAAAGCGGTCGAAGACAGACGACAATGTCGCCATCAGCGTCGCTGAATTGCAGGCCGAGACGATCGCCTGATGGAACTCCCAGTCGTATCGGACCCAGTCGACTGTCCGCGAGACGTCGCCCGCAAGGAGCTTGCGTTCGGCGGCAGCCAGCCGGTGATGTGCAGCGACGATGCGCCCTTCCCATTCAAGATTTCCCGCAGCGAAGGCAAGGCCGATCGCATGCGTTTCAAGAACGATCCTGAGGTCAGCGAGCTCGAGGAGTTCTCGGCGCGAAGCAGGGCTGACTTCAAAGCCACGCTGTCCCTCGGCGACAACGAGGTTTTCCGTGGTCAGGCGGCTCAGAATTTCACGCAGCGATGAAATGCCGATGGAATAGCGCTCCTTTGCCTGCTCCAGCTTGATCTTGGCCCCCGGCGGCAATGTCCCGGATATGATATCCTCGCGGATCTGCCGGAAGACGACATCGCTTACTGTTTCAGTCGGGTCGTGGACTTGCTTGAGCATGGCTTTTCCTAGTTTTGCCGAAATGTCATCTGTGTTGGTGGACCTAAAGCCCGAAGAGAAATGTCCGGATCATCTCTATTTCAGCGTCCCTCTCGCCAGCGCATGTTCGACCCCACCCTGGATATGCAGCACAAGCACGCGCTTGGCCGTCTCCGCGTCACGTCGCAATGCCGCATCCAAAAGCTGCTGATGTTCATTGGCCGCGACATCGCCTCGATAGGACAAGGCGACCATCTGATATCTGAGATATCTGTCGAAGATCACCGAGTGCGTCTCCATCAGCAGTTTCGATCCACAGGCGGATATCAGCGCTTGGTGAAACTCCCAATCGTAACGCTTCCAGTCCTCTGCCCTGCTGGTGTCGCCCGATGCCATCACCTGTTCCATCCGCGCCAATTTGTAATGCGCCGATACCAGGGGAGCCTCCCACTCAACGTCGCCATGCACGAACGACTGCTCCAGCGCATGTGTTTCGAGGAGAAGCCTGAGTGCCGCTGTCTCCTTGAGGTCTGAAACGGACACCGGAGACACTTCGAAACCTTTTTGGCCCTCGGCAACGACAAGCCCCTCGGAGGACAGCCGATTCAGCACTTCTCGGAGCGTACTGATGCTGGTCTCGTAGGACTCCTTCAAGCTTTCCAGCTTCAACTTTTGTTTTGGCGCCAGCCGACCAAAAATGATGTCGGCCCGAATGCGCCTGTAGCTGCTCTCGGCAATGGTCTCGTTTATAACCGGCTGCAACATGGCGAGTCTCTTATATTTTCTGTTTCGTCGGATATATCTCTTTCTGGCATTCTCAATCAAGGAAGCATTCGCAGAATGGGAATTAGAATTTTCTCATATGATGCTGGTTTTTCCGGAGAACGGGGAAGCGACTGGGTCGAGCAGGGCCTGACCACAATACAGGTGCCCCATGCCTGTTGGGCCAAGCCCTTTGGCCCGGCTTGCATACTGCTTAAAAAACTGGATTTTTCGGCTCAACAGGGCAGCAATTGTTTTTTCAATCGCGCGCAACCATCTAATAGGCATGACATACGGGAAAATGTCCCCGCCCTCAGCAGCCCGTTTACCGAAAACGAACCATACTGGGTTGCTTTCCGAAGCGAAAGCCGATTGCTTAGGAAAATCTACTTCTTCTTCCGCTAGCGGTTAGGAGAATGAAAGGGGGTACAGGCAAACCCGTGGAATTCTACTGCTTCGCATCGGGATGAACAATGACTACGATGGCGAGGTGGGAAGGCCGGTTTGAAGAACGATGACGACAGATTTGTTTCAGGTAAAATTTTGGGGCGTCCGCGGCAGTATTCCCGTGTCGGGCCCCGAGTTCGATCGCTACGGCGGTAACACTTCCTGCATCGAAATTCGCTGCGGAGAACATCGGATGATCTTCGACGCAGGCTCCGGCCTGCGCGAGGCTGGGCTCTCGCTGCTCGCGGACAGTGTCAGCGACGTCGACCTGTTCTTCAGCCACTGCCATTATGACCACATCATCGGCCTGCCCTTCTTCAAGGCAATCTATTACCCCTCGATCAACGTCAACATCTGGTCCGGCCATCTCGATGGTAAGATGAGCACGCGGGAAATGGTCGAGCAGTTCATCAGTCCGCCCTGGTTTCCCGTCAAGACCGACATCTGCCAGGCGACGATGAACTTCCGCGATTTCCATGCCGGTCAGGTATTGACCCCCCGTGCGGGCATCGAGATCAAGACCTTCATGCTGAACCATCCGGGCGGCGCCATCGGCTATCGCATTGAATGGCAGGGCCGTTCGGTCGCTCTCGTCTATGACATCGAGCATATTCCAGGCGCCTACGATCCGGTTTCGCTGGAGATGATGCAGGATGCCGATCTCGTCGTTTACGACTGCACCTACAACGAAGACGAGATGCAGCGTTTCAAGGGCTTCGGCCATTCGACCTGGCAGCACGGCACCGAGCTTGCGAAGATGGCGGGCACCAAGCGCTTTGCGCTCTTCCACCATGCCCCCTCCCGCACGGACGAACAGCTGGCGCAGATGGAAATGCAAGCGCAGGCAGCCTTCCCCGAGTCCTTTGCCGCCCGCGACAATCAGATCGTGGTGATTGAGTAGGTCCGCTAAGGGCCTCCCGTTATCTTGTCCAGTCCGAAGCTCTTCGACGACGCCGACCGAGCATGCCTGCGACGTCACAGCGGAACAGATGCTGGGCCAGACCGTTTTCCCGGCAGCGCAAAATCAAAGAACAGGCATCCGTTATGACCGTGCTTTCCGGAAAGTGTCTTTGCGGGCAGGTGCACCTTTCTGTCCGTGGCGAACCCTTACGCGTTGGAATCTGTCATTGCACCGACTGCAGGCAAGAAAGCGGTTCGGCCTTTACCTTCTACGGGATCTGGCCCGCCGACCAATTCGAACATTCAGGGCAAACCGGCGAGTTCCAGGGGCGGCATTTCTGCACCGGCTGCGGTTCGCGCCTGTTTTCCGTCGATGACGAAGAGGCAGAAATCAAACTCGGCATCCTATCCGAGGCGCCGACGCCGCTTGTGCCGCGTTACGAACTCTGGATCAAGCGCCGCGAACCGTGGCTGCGGCCGGTGGAGGGCGCCGAGCAGCATGAGGAGGACCGAAAGTGAGCGGCAGCGCCGCAGGCTCGAACTCCACTCTCGTGCGACATCGCTGGATGACGGTTGCAGGGGTCGAGACTTTCTACCGCGAGGCCGGCCGAGAAGATGCTCCGGTCTTGTTGCTGCCGCACGGATATCCCTGCTCATCCTATGAATTTCGCAATCTCATACCGCGCCTTGCCGACCATTGGCGCCTGATTGCGCCGGATTTCCCGGGTGCGGGCTACAGCGGCACGCCTGATGATTTCGACTACAGCTTCGATGGATACGCTGCCTGGCTAGAGGCCTTCCTCAGCGCGATGAATGTCGACCGGTTTGTCCTCTACCTCCACGACTTCGGATCGCCGATCGGTGCGCGGTTGGCGATCAGAGACCCGCGGCGGATCGTGGCGCTGATCATCCAGAATGGCGATATCCCCTACGAAGATGCCCTCGGGCCGAAGTATGCGGATATCGAGGCGACGTGGACACTTCCGGAATCGGAGATGAGGACGGTGCTGGCGGCAGCGGTCAGCGAGGAGGCCTTCAAAGAGGAATTCCTCAACGATCTGCCGCCCTCTCTGGCCGACACCATCCCGCCAGATCTCTGGAAGCTGCATTGGTCGCTGATCACGCCGCGGCGCAAGGAAATCGCCATAGACCTGATCGCCGGACTGAAGGAGAACCGGAGCTGGTTTCCGGAACACCGCAAATATCTGCAGGAATACCAGCCTCCGACCTTGATCGTCTGGGGGCCGAACGACCACTACATGCCGGAAAAATCGGCGCGAGCCTATCTGCGCGATCTGCCGGATGCCGAACTGCATGTGCTCGGCGGCGGCCACTGGTTGCTCGAGACGCATCTCGATGACGTCGTCGCACTCATCCGAGACTTCCTCGGACGCGTTCACGCCGCCTGATCGGCAATGTCTAAGGCCCTAAAGCGCGTCGCGATCTTTCAGATTCGCTCCTCGCGCTTTAGGTCTTGCTTTTGCGCATGTCGGTTATCGCAAAACCGCGGCGCACTTTTACGCGACATGCTCTAGCAGTTCCGACGCCGATGACCAGCGGACGGCCAGATGCCCGCCCGTCACTGCAAACAAGGCCGACAGGAAGTCCCATGCGGCCGCGTCATGCACCAGATGGTGGGTGAGCACGCCGACGGGCTCGTCGCTGCCGGCAAACCGGTCGCGAAGCTCGGCCACCAGCTCGGCCACCAATTCCACCTCGCCCCGTCCGCCGCGCGTGCCGTGCCAGTCGATGACGTCGACATGGGTGTTGAGAAGCGGCATCGGACCGCCCTGCTTTGCCCGCCCGTAGACCGAAAGGGCTGCAAATCCGAGACCGGGCAGCGCCGGAATGAGGGCAGCGTCGATCCGGTTCCACGGCGGCACCAGCACCGGCAGGAAGCGGGCCGGATGCAGCCGTTCCAGCAGCCGGAACCCCTCACCCAACTCGCCGAGCACGACCTCCGCCGGCCGCTCGCCGCCGAGTTCCTGCTTCTTCGCCTCCGGTCCCGCATGGTTTGTATGAGACCAGCCGTGCACCGCAACCGTGACGGCTGTTTCCTCCCCCAGGCGTGCGGCCAAGGCCTCGCCGGTCAGGCCGGGAATGACGGCGAGCGTCAGCGGAACCCGGCTTTCGCCAGCCAGCGCCATCAGCGTCTCCAGCGCCTGCGTCGGCTCGACGGCGTCGTCATCGCGCAGCCAGAACCGCGCCACGCGGCCGGCCGTCTGCCAGCGGTCAAGTTCGTGGCGCAGGGGGTCCCAGGCTATCCCGTCGGTCATCACGTCACTCCTGTTGCTGCGCTGTCCCGCAAAATTCCGTTCAATAGCTGCGCCGCCATCACAAGCGAACGTTCCCCAAGCACGAAGCGCCGCGCCGCCTGCCCCATGGCGTCGCGCCTTTGCCTGTCGTCAAGCAGGGCAGCCACGGCCTCGGCATAGGCGGAGACATCGCCATCCGGCGTCAGCAGGCCGGTCACCCCAGCCTCGACCACTGCTGGCACGCCTGCCGTTTCCTGCGCGACGACGGGCAGGCCGGCGGCCTGGGCTTCCAGATAGGCAAGGCCATAGGCCTCGCCGCAACCGGGCCAGACATAGATGCCGCCATGCCCAAGCAGTTCGGCGATCTCGACGGCATTCCGTTCGCCCAGCCATTCGATGCGGCCGGGAAGGCCGGCAAACTGACCCTGCACCTCCTGGCGCATCGGACCATCGCCGATGACGGCAAGCGTCCAGGGCCGGTCTTCGATCAGCCGCAATGCTTTTGCGAGCATGACATAACTGTCCATCTTGTCGCCGGCCCGCATCATCGCCACCGTCATCAACCGGTGCGGATCGGGGGCCGGCGACACCTTCTCGAACAGCGCCGTGTCGATGAAGGGTTTCAGCCCGGCAAGCCGCGCCTGCGGAAATGCGGCTGCAAGCCCGGCCTGGTCGCGTTCGGTGAAGCTGATATTGACCGCTGCCTGCATGATCGCCTCGCCCACGCGGTTCTGTGATGCTGCCCAGCCGGTCCGGTCGCGTTTAGCCGCGTAGGAGGCTTCGGCGGTGACATAGGGAATGGCAAATTCGGCGGATATCGCCGGCCCGAAGGGATCGGGCGATTTGTAATAGGGATGATAGCAGAACCAGAGTTCCGGTCGCGGCGCGGATTTCCATGTCAGCCGCAGCCGCTCCAGCTCGGCGCGGATGGCGGGTTCGACCGCCGCTGCCGCCTCCGGTGTCGAGGAATAGGTGCGAAATTCGGACGCGATGTCGACCTGATGCCCGCCAAGTTCCAGCGCCCTGATCAACAGCCGCGCCATCAGCCGGTCGCCCGACGGCACCGGATGGTTCGGCGATTTCATCGGCGCGTAGAAAGCCACCCGCATTGACACCTCATGTACGACAGACTGTTTACAACTGGCACTCGTGCTATCACGAAAAATTCCGCTATTGTCCCTTTCCCTAAAACTTGCGCATAAGCATATGGAATGTGATCGCGATCGAAGCAATTCCGCCTCTTTCTCAATCTCTATGGGCCTGCAGTTACATCGACAAGAACGGGAATGAATGACGACGGTCTCGGCCACAGGGATTTTTTCGGAACGTACGATCAGAAGGGCGAGGCTCGGTTCCGGCCTCGTCATTTTCATCTTCGTCCTCTTGCATTTGTCGAACCATGCGATTGGCCTGATTTCAGTCACCGCCGCCGATAAAGCCGCCCACCTCTTCCTGGCGATCTGGCGCAATCCTCTGGGGACCGCCATCTTCTATTCGTCGGTTCTCATCCATATCGCGCTGGTGCTGCGCGCCATCTACATGCGCCGCAGCCTCGTCATGCCGAAGGGGGAAATGGCGCAGATCGTGCTCGGCTTGATGATCCCGCTGCTGCTTATGGATCATGTCATCGGCACACGCATCGCCCACGAGTTCTACGGCTACATCGATGATTACGAGACGGTCGTCGGTTCGCTGTGGATCCGGAACCCGGCAAACGGCGCGCGGCAGGCGCTCGCCGTCGTCGCCGTCTGGATCCACGGCTGCATCGGCATCCATTTCTGGCTGCGCTATCGCTCCTGGTATCCGGACTTCGCACCGCTGATGCTGGCGCTCGCCATCCTCGTGCCGGTGCTCGCGCTGCTCGGCTTCGTCGAAATGGGCCGGACGCTCGCCGACCCTTCCTACCAGCAGTCAATGACGGTCAGCGCTTACAAGGAAGGCGTCAACACCCGTTACGCCTCCAACCCGGACGTTCACCGTCAGGTCGCCATGATCCGTGCCGGGCTCTACGGCGCCTTCTCGGCCTCGCTGCTCATCGTCGTCGTCGCCCGCGCCCGGCGCAAGCTGAAGGAGCGGCTTGACCAGGTCGCCGTGAATTATCCGGGCGGCGAGGTGATCCGTGTGCCACGCGGCTTCTCGGTGCTGGAAGCAAGCCGGCTCGGCGGCCTGCCGCATTATGCCGTCTGCGGCGGCAAGGGCCAGTGCTCCACCTGCCGTGTGCAGATCCTTGGCGATTACGACAGCCTGCCGGCCCCTGACAAGATGGAACAGACGACACTGAGGCGCATCAATGCCGGCCCGGATGTCCGGCTCGCCTGCCAGCTTCGTCCGAACGGCGACGTTGCGGTCGCGCCGCTTCTCGTGCCGGCGATCGAGGCGGCTCTTCCCGCCAACAGCCAGGAGACGAGCCCCGGTCGCGAGCGCGAGATCGCCGTGCTCTTCGTCGATATCCGTCATTTCACAACACTGACGGAAACCCGCCTGCCCTTCGATGTCGTCTTCCTGCTGAACCGCTATTTCGCCATCATCGGCAAGGCGGTGGAGCAGGCGGGCGGGCGGCTCGACAAGTTCATCGGCGACGGCGCCATGGCGCTCTTCGGGCTCAACACCGCGCCGGAAGAAGCCTGCCGCCAGGCGCTCAACGCAGCAGCGGCGATCGTCGCCGAGATCGAGAAACTCGCCGCCGAGCTGGCCGATGAGCTGGCACTGCCGCTGCGCATCGCGATCGGCATTCACACCGGCCCGGCCGTCGTCGGCACGATGGGATACGGACGGGTGCGCAGCATGACGGCGATCGGCGATACCGTCAATGTTGCGAGCCGGCTCGAGACCGCCGCCAAGGAGTTCGAGGCGGCGATCGTCATCTCCGAGCCGGTAGCGAGCCTTTCGGGTGCTAACCTCGCCGGCATAGAAAGCCGTGAAATCAATGTGCGCGGCCGGGCCCTGCCCTTGAAAGTCTACGTCATTCCGAGAGAGAAAGCGGCAGAGCCGCTCGAAGGAAAACCCTGATGCCCGGCAAGCCCTGGCTGACCGCCAAATACTGGAGCCGCCGCTTGCGCAAGGCGCGCAATGCGGCCGCTTCGCGCTTCTTCGACACCCGCTTCGGCCGCCGCCTGCTGATCGAGAATATCGGCCCGCGGGTGGTCTCGATGACGGTCGACGCCGGCGACCATCTGATGACTTTCTCGCCTTCGGACTATATCGGCCGCAAGGTCTTCCGAAAGGGCCATTTCGAACGCGAGGCCGTCGACCGGCTGATCGTCATCCTGCGCGAGCGCGGCCTCTTGCGAAAGGACGCAACGCTGCTGGAGATCGGCGGCAATATCGGCACCCAGACCGTCTATTTCGCCCTCAGCGACACCTACGCCCAGATCGTCAGCATCGAGCCCGATCCGCGCAATTTCCCGCTGCTTCAGCTCAATATCCGCCAGAACCGGCTGGAGGAGAAGGTCCGGCTCACCCATTGCGCCGCCGGCGAGAACGAAGGCGAGATCGACTTTTTCCTCAACCTCAACAATCACGGCAAGAGCAGCGCTATCCGTCAAAGCCCGACGGACAAGAAGATCAGCGTGCCGGTGAAGCCGGTGCCCGAGATCCTTGCCGGACTTTCGATCGACCCGGCCTCGATTGGCCTCGTCTGGATGGATATCGAGGGCTACGAGCCGGTCGCCTGCCGCTCAATGCAGCCGCTGCTTGCCCGCCGCGTGCCGCTCTATATGGAGTTCACGCCGATCTTCTACGGACCGGAGGGAACGAAGGCCTTCATATCAATGCTCTCCGGCTTCTACGAGAATTGCCTCGTCATCTTCGAGGATCGCGAAGAGGAAATGAAGGTCCGCGACCTGCCGGGCAATTTCGGACAGTACAACGTGCTGTTTCTGCCTTAGATGTTCGGCCGTGAATGCCGGAGAGACTCTTTCCCCTGCGTCAATTGAGTCATTCACCAGACACGCGGTGAAGATGCAGCACTTGTCACTTGCTTGGGTATCCGGCAGTTACAGCGGGTTTGTCATCTCCGCCAAGCCCTGCCGCCCTTATCATGCTTGCCACCACTTGGCTCTTTCAACCATGACTTTCCGCAGCACTTTGCGGTTGTCGGGAACCTGGATTACGATGGTTTTGCTTTTGTTTCCTTTTTTTACCTCTCCACAAATTGCAAACACCGCCGAAAGCAATGGCTCGCTAATAAGACCCGACATTCCAAGAGTGGTTGCAGCTTTTAACGCCGACTCTGGCGTCATCTTGAAACCGCATGTCGATTTCGTCACATCATGAAAGAAGATTGCTGATGCGGCGGTGCGATCGTCGGCCTGAGCGTGACCCGTAGCAGCAAGAACAAGCGCGAAAGCGCCTAAGATACGCAGCTTCATTACATTATCCCTAAAGTACAATCTCTGGGCGCAGTACAACCCGGCGGATTTCCGAAGTAAATTCGCTGCAACTCAAAACCACAATTCCTTCAGAGTTCGATCGGTAGGAGGGCTCTAACAACAGCGAAACTGGCATCCAATCACCTGTCGTCGAGCTCAAGCCTTCTCAATGCTTTAAAAAAGACGTTCCAGTTCGGGGAATGGAGAGTACTGCAGCCGGCTTGCGCTGCAGCGATAGTCGTCTCCAACCAAACTGAGCGGAGGGCCTCCTCCATGGAAGTAGCGCAAGGGACTCTTCGAGATGCCTGCATATGCGCTTAGACGATTTCTTGCGTTGAACCGTAAGCAAATGAGCCGATCTCCACTATCTAGCGTTATGACGTTCGATATGCTCGCGTCGCTAATTGAGTAATAGTTATAATATGTCTTCCGCGCATACTCGATGGCGCTGGATCTGTCGCTAGCTGTCGGCGCGGTCTGCGTGGAATAGACCTTATCCCATCGCTCAGGGGTCATGCAGCCAGCTAATAATACGGGGATTGCGAGAAAGGTGAGGCGCAGTATGTGCCCTCCGGGTTGAGAGGTGACGATGCTGCACACTTTCGGCGAGGGTAAAATCCCCTCTCGCTTAAGCTGTTTTTGGTACCAGCTCCCAATCATCATTTGGTGGCGGTGACTTGCCACTTTCCATGCCCAACGCATTCACCCCACCTCAAACAAGTTTCTTCGCCTCTGATCGCGAATGCTCATGATATTTGTTTTCGCGAAGCGTGCCGAAAAGCTTCAAGCTTTCCAGATGCTCGCGCTGGGCCCGATAGAACTCGTTGAGGAAGTGCAGCTCCCGGCCGGGCTTCACGGTGTCTTCATACCGGATCCTTCGGGTAATGGTTCGCACGATCTGTTCGATCTCCTTATAGTTGGACCTCTTTGTGGAGTCGCGAAGCACGTCCTCCAGCGTCTGCAGCTCATACTTGCCGTAGACATCGAGATGTTCCGGCAGGAATTCGAATTCCGCCTGCGTCGATGCGGCGGCAGGAGCAGATAGCACGAGATCGGAGAGCAGCACGGAGCGCGGAGTGTCGACCACCAGGGTGCCGGCGATGATGTCGCCAAGCCTTTGCCGGCGTCGGTTGGTGAAGGGGACGATGACCACCGCTAAAAGCCAGAGGCTCGTGAGACCGTTTTCCCAGGCCGACTGCGTGCCGACCGAAGCCAAAAGGCCCATGGGGGCGAAAATCTCGACCTGTTTCATCAGGTTGCGTGCGGTCACCTGGTGCGGCGTCAGCCGCCGTCCGTCCATGTTGATGACGCGGATGCCCGTGATTCTCTTTCCGAGCGTGCGTCCGTTCCAGATGAGCTCCGAGAGAATGTAATAGGGGGTCTGCACCAAAAAACCGAGCATCACCATGAGCATCGCCTCCGCCGTCATAGGCAGCACGCCTGTGAAGATGATGGCGGTGGCAAAGATGAATATGATGATCGAGGTGAAGACGATGTCGAGGAATTGCGCGCCGAAACGGGTTCCGATCGAGGCAATGGCGAAGGTGATCGGGACGCCTTCCGGCGGGATGAACTGCTCGGTGCGCCTGCCGTCGGTGACTGCCTGGCTCATCGCATGGCCTCGCGCGAAACCTTGCTTTGGCGGCCTCCAAGCAGCAGCCAGCCTACCCAGAAGAGGCCCATCCCCCAGCCGATAGCGATGCGCCAGAGCGGATCCTGAATCAGCTGACGCAGGAACCCTTCGATGAAGGCTGCCACGATGAGCATCAGCGCCGCCAGGATGGCGAGCTTGACGGCATCATGCGCCTGGTGGCGCAAGGCTTCCTTTCGCGTTCTGGCACCGGGCAGGAGAACGGCAAGTCCGAGCCTTGCCCCACCCGCGCAGGCAATGGCGATGGCCGCAAGCTCGGTCACGCCGTGGATCGAGAGCCAGGCGAAGACATCGTAGCCCAGCCCTCTGCGATAAAACATCGCGAAGAACGCGCCGAGGATCAGACCATTGTAAAAGGTCAGGATGAAGCTCGGCACCGACACGAAAACACCAAGCGTGAAGATCAGGATGACGATGGTGGTGTTGTGGGAAAAGAGAAAGGCGGAAAATGCGGCCAGCCGGTCGCTGTCATGCCCTTCATCGCCATAGATGGTCGAGCGGAGGTAATCGGTCGAGGCATCAGGCGTGCGCTGGTCGGCCATCTCCGGCGGCACCAAGGTATAGAACCAGCTTGGGTCGTTGGTGCAGAGCCTGTAACCCGCCAGCGCGCCCAAAATGAGCGCCAGGAAGCCGATGAACAAAGGCAGGGCCGAGCGCCGCACGGCCTGGGGAATGCCGTGCAACAGCAGGCGCGACATCAGGCCGCCCAGGCTTTCCTGCGGAGCGTAGACGACGAGATAGGCCCGGGCGCAGAGGCTTTCCAAATAGGCGATCAGGGCGCGATCGAGAGAAATATCGCGCGCCACGCTCAACGAGTTCATCGCCTGCCTGTATCCGGTGGCGAGATTGCGGACTTCATCATAGCCGAGTGTGGCTGCGCCCCCTTTCTCGGCACGCGTCACCAGTTCGTCCAGTTGACGCCAGTGTACCTCGCGCTCCAGCCGGAAGCGGGCCGAACGAAGCGTATCGTTCTGAACGGTGCCGACATTGACTGTCGCGCCCCTATCCATCCTGCCGTCGATACCGATATCCATCATATCATCTCACGGGATTTGATTTCGATGTAGCGCGCAATGAGATCCGAAGTCAGTGCCTCCGGCGTGCTGTCGAGGCAAAGCACCCCGAGACGCGCCAGCTTTTCCATGACGGCGCGCCTTTCGTGAAGAATCTGGCGCGCCGCAACCGAGCGAGCGACGGCATCGAGCGTCGTTTCCTCGGGCTCGATGAGCTTCCCCAGCATCGGATCGCGCAAGGCGACATAGACGACGAAGTGATGCCGGGCGAGCACCTGTATGTTCTCGATCATCAGCTCCGCCGTGATGGTGTCGACGAAATCGGAGAATATCACAACCAGCGACCGTCGCTTCAGGCGTCCCGACAGGTGGGTCAGCCCCAAAGTATGGTTGGTCTCCTGGGTTTCGTAGCGCAGCCCGGCGCACACCGTCTGCAGTCGCGGAAAGGCTGCGCGTCCGGGCAAGGCCGGCACGAAGAGACGCGGACGGCTGTCGAAGCTATAGAAGCCGACGAGATCGCCGGCAAGGCCTGCGCCCCAGCACATGGCGAGCGCTGCATTGATGGCGCGATCGAGCTTCGTGAAGCCGGCAAGCTGCTCGGCCATCAGCCGCCCGGAATCGACGCAGAGGATGATCTGGTGGTTTCGTTCGGCCCTCATCTCGCGCACGACGAGACTGCGCATGCGCGCCGACCGCTTCCAATCGATGCTGCGCGGATCCATGCCGCTTACAAATTCACGCAGCTGGTGGAACTCCGATCCCTCGCCGCGCAACCGCAAATCTTTCTGGCCGGCCTCCAGCGGCAGGATCTGGGTCTTGATCGCTCCCGACAGCACCGGCGATATGTCGGGCTGGACAGCGATCTCTTGCCCGACGGGCATCTTCGCGATGATCTCGAGCAGCTTCAATCGCGATGGCCACTTCAGCCATAGCGCGTTGACCGCGTATCGTCCCCGCCGGGTCAGATGAAGGTCCAGAGAGGCCTTGACCTCTCCTTCTCCGGCACCCGATGCAGGGTTGAGCCATCTGATTTCGTCGACGACCAGCTCGGGAGCGAGATCGAGCCGGATTTCGATTTTCCGGGACAGCGCGCCCTTCTGCGACCGGATGCCGACCGTAAACGCGGCGGTGTGGCCGACAAAGCCCTGCGGCGGCAGATCGAAATCGACCGTCATCCTGCCCGCCAGGTTGGAGATGACCAGATCGGCGACGGTCAGGGCTGCAAGTGCAAGCCACATGAGGAGCAAGACGTAGCTCATGTCGCGCCACCACACGCTGGTGAAGATCGTCACCGCGGCTGATATCAGAACGAGCGCGATCAGAGTGGAGGATGGCCGCATTTAACGGGGCGCATCCACGCGGTTCATGATATTGCGCAGCACCTCGTCCGGCGTGCGCCCATCAATTTCCGCGGAGGGCGAAAGCACGATGCGATGGCGCAAGGCAGGCACCAGCAACGCCTGGACATCGTCTGGCAAGCCGTAATCCCTTCCCTCGAAAGCCGCGCGCACGCGCACTGCCGATGCAACAGCGTCGGCCGCGCGGGTGGACGCGCCGTAGAGAATGTCGGGATCGGAGCGCGTGGCGCGCACCAGGTCGACGATGTAGGTCAGGATCGTGTTGTCCAGACGGATCGCATCGATCAACGCCCGCCCCTCGGCAAGTGCCGCGCTTGTGACAAGCGGACGTATGCCGGCATTGCGCAGGTCTGATTTCAGCGCCTGCGTCGCGTGTTTGGAGAGGATGGCAATTTCCGTATCGCGGCTGGGAAAATCGACGACAAGCTTGAACAGGAAGCGATCGAGCTGTGCTTCGGGCAAAGGATAGGTGCCCTGCTGCTCGATCGGGTTTTGCGTGGCAAGCACGAAGAAGTCCGGCCCCAGGGAATAATCGGTTCCATCAAGCGTGACCATTCGCTCGTTCATCGCCTGCAGCAAAGCCGATTGCGTCTTCGGGGGGGCGCGATTGATCTCATCGGCCAGCAGAATGTCGGTAAAGACCGGGCCCTTGGTCAGGTGGAACTGATTGGTCTGGAAATTGAAGAGATTGACGCCCAGAACGTCGCCGGGCATCAGGTCTGGCGTGAACTGGATGCGACGATATTGCAGCGCCATGGCGGCGGAGACCGACCGGGCAAGCAGGGTTTTGGCCGTGCCGGGCGGACCTTCGACCAGGCAATGCCCGCCGGCAAAGATCGAGATCAGGACGAGATCGATGATCGCATCCTGCCCCTGCACCGCTTTGCCGATTTCGCCACGAACCGCAGCGATAAGATTGCGAAATTCACCTAGATCCAAGGTCAGTGCTCCCCAGCGATTTTCTAAAAATTTCGAGATTGCGGTGCAGATCCGCCCGCGTCATCCGATGTCCACGATCGATCAGCGCCTGCGCTGACGAATGCAATGCCTTCGCCGCCGCCTGATCGCGGCGCGCCAGGCGTTGAAACAGCCGCTCTATGCCCGCCTCGTTTCCGGCTCCGGGGCCGAAGACCAGTTGCGCCTTGTCCGCAAGCAGATGGAGCACGAACTGTCCGGTCATCCGGCCATCATTGCCCGAAAGGCGCAGCAGACGCGCCGTCGCGTCGATCGCGGCGGTCTTCGACAGCTCGATGTTTCCGGATGTCTCGTTCAAGGCAGGCCCGAAGCGATAGGCGCCGCGCCAGAAACAAATCGCGGCGACGACAAACAGCACTCCCCAGATGACGGACAGCGGATAAGCGAAAAACCGCTTGAAATCGGAGGCAGAGCGCTCGTAGGTCCGGCCCTCATCCGCCGGTTTCTTGCTATCCAGGGGCAGGCCGGCCGTATCCAGATAGATTGGCCGCTTCTCGCCCGCGCCGCGCAGCAGCGTGACCAGCGACACGGCAAAGGAGGCGTTGTCGGCCAGAGCCAGTCCGTGATTGTTCAACAGGTCCGGATCCGATAGCAGATAGACGTTGGGGTCGTCCTCACCATGCAGGAGCAATGCACCCGACGGCGTGCCCGCGAGTTCCTCCCAGCCGCTCGGGAGGCTCGACCGTTCGAAGGTTTGTGCCTGATAGAGGGCGATATTGATTGGCTGGCCCGGTTTCAGCTGTGGTTGCGCCACTTCAAAATCGGTGCTGCTGCGGGCGAAGCCAAAATCTGAATAACCGATCTTGTCGAGTTCGCCGCCGATATCGGCGAGATCGGCCAGTCCGGATTTGCCGGCAACACCATCCGTTGAGACACTACCGCGCCATTTCGGCAAAACGATCAGCGTCGGCAGCGCATAGCGGTTTGACTCCCGGATCGGGCTTTCCGGGCCTGCGTCATCCGCTTCCTCGTTTGCCTGAGGTGCGACAGCCTCGGCTTGGCGTATCGACAGGGGAATGATGCGCAGCGAGATTTCCGAACGCGCCCGAGCGACATGAGGGTCGGATCGTACGACAGGGATACCCTTGGCTTGCAGCCACGTTTCCAACCCCTTGTTGCCAAGCGGCGAGCGGTCGAAATCGCTGCCGCGCGAAAGCGCAAAGACTGCCAGAGCCGCCAGCGCAAGCAGCAGCCCCAGCAACAGAAGAGGCCCCGAGTTACGCATTGGCCACTCTGCCTGATGACAGCAAGCCGCGCGCCGTCGTCAGAAGGACGCCGAAATGGCTTTCCGCAAGCGTGCGGCCGCCGTAATGAACGAGTTCCACTGCCGTCAGAAAATTTTCAAGCCTATCGCGTTCGGGCATATTGCTCGGTAGACGGGCGAAAACGGCCCGTTCCGTATCCGAGCGGAAAAGCCGTGTTCCCGTCATATCTGCTGCATGAAGCAGGCAATGTCTGAGCAGCAGGACAAGCGCCTGCCTGCGATCCGCCATGGCGGCAATGCGCTGCAGGAAGTCGCTCGGCTTTTCCTCGGCCTCGGCTGCTGACGTGCGCCAGCTTTCCGGCGCCTCCCCCTGCCGCTTGATGTCGCGTGGAGCAGACGAGAGCAAGACACCGCCATTTCCGAAGCGTATCCACAAGCCGACGGCCACAATGAGACCGACAAGCACGATAGCAACCGCCAGAGGACCGTTGACGACCGGCTCCCGCGGGCTCATCAACGGCTTGCGTTGTGGCGACGATTTTGTCGTATTCGATGCCGGTTCGACCTTTGCAGAGGCGTCGCCATAGACGAGCGTGCAGCGCAATCCGTTCTGCTGGCACTGCGCGGCATATTCGGCTCCGACGGCGCTCTTTTGATGATCGCCGCCCCCAACCTGCTGACTGTCGCTGTCTTGCGCCCAAGCAGGCGAAAACTGAACCGAGGTGGCAAGCAACAGAGCCACCAGCAGGCCGAGATTGCGGATGGTCATTCTCTAGGCAAAGACCTCTGCTCTCGCTTCGGGACGCAGCGGATCCGGCCCGAACCTGTTCGGACCATCCGTGCCCCTCATTACGGAAATAACCGTGATCGCGAGACCCGTAACGGTACCGATATAGGGAACCATGCCCAAGACGATCAGCGCGAGATACCACCAACCGGAAATGTCGCGATCGTGGAAACGGCGAACCTGAAGGGATAATATTGGTAAAAAGATTGCAAGCCCAAACAATCCACCGATCACCATGATGGCGACCACCGCTGACGAAACTCCACCCTGTTGGTCGGAAAAGGCGCCTACCGCCAAAGCCAAAATTACAAGCGCGAGCCCTACCAAGGTATAGAACAGCACGAACCACCAATATTCCGAGCGGGAAGCCCTGCCGGAGAAGGTTGCGTACTTCTGCGTTAAAACTGTCCGAACAGCTTCAGTAAACCCCATTTCAATGCCCCCATTTATGCTGATTCAAGCACGGTGATCCACGGTCTCACCATCGTCTTGCTTGATAGTCATTAAGATGAAAACAGCTACAATTCAAACGTAGAAATTGCAATAAGTCGATTGCTCCAACAGACGCTCGCTGATGCGGAAACTGAATCGTGGCCCAGGAACAGACCCAACAGGCCGACGTTGCGGATGGCCATGCGCTAGGCAAAGACCTCCGCTCGCGCTTGGGGACGCAGCGGATCTGGCCCGAATTTGTTCGGACCTTCCGTGCCTGGAAGCAAGCAGATCACGAGGATCGCGATACCGGCAATGACATTGAAGTAGGGAACGAAGCCGCCGACGAACAGCGCGAGATACCACCAAGCGGAAATATTTCGATCATGGAAACGGCGAACCTGAAGGGCCACCTGTGGCAAAAACATTGCCAGCCAAGTCAATCCGCCGATGAACACGAGGAGGCCGACTGGTGGCGGAACTCCGCCCCGGAAGTCGGAAAAGCTGGAGGTCACAAGACACGCGATTCCGATCGCGAACAGCACCGTGAAATAGAATAAGACAAACCACCAATATTCCGAGCGGGAGGCCCTGCCCGCGAAAGTTGCATATTTCTGCACAAGAGCCGTCCCAACAGCGTCAGTAAACCCCAACTCGATGCCCCCGTTCTGCGTGCTGCGCGTCTGCTATTGTCTCACCACGGTCGTTGAGCGATAGTAGCTGCGGCTGAAAAACAGCTACAATTCAAACGTAGAAATTGCAATAAGTCGGTTACAACGGCTCATTATTTTAGAAGCAATGATTAACGCCTTGAGATTTTCACCTCGGTGACGAGGTGGACGTGAAGGTCCTTGACCTGCTGGGGAAGAATTCAACCCGGTTAACGTGCTGTTTCCGCCTTACGCGGCCGACTGCATGACAAGCGATTGATGGCAGTGCACGCCGGCGAGCACGCCCGAAGCGGAGGCGAGCGTGGCATTGTGCATGGCGCTTGCCGCATCGCCGGCGGCAAAGACACCCGTGATGGTGGTTTCCTTGTTATCCCCTGTCCGGATGACCGGCCCGAACGGGCCGTCATCGAAGGCGCAGCCGAGCTGTTCGGCAACCGGGCTCGCCATCGTCGTTTTCGGCGCGACGAACACGGCATCGAGCGGCACGACGCGGCCATCGGCGAGGCGAACGGCCTCAAGCTTCGGACTGTCGCTCAACAATTCCACGATAGGGCTGGATTCGATCCGGACACCACGGGCCGTCAGCTTCACCAATTGCTCTTCATCGGGCTCGAACAGCGCCTGGGTGAAATAAGTCGTCGCTCCCCAATCCGGGATCATCATGGCCGAATGGGCCGAATGCGGATGGTTTGCCAGAACGCCGAGCTTGCCGCCGCTGACCTCAAAACCGTGGCAATAGGGGCAGTGCAGCACGGAGCGGCCCCACCGGTCCTTGAGGCCGGGGATTTCCGGCAGCGTGTCGCTGACGCCGGTTGCGAGCACGATGCGCGCGGCTCGTTCTTCGCCGCCGTCTTCGGTGCCGACAATGAACGCGTCACCATCCCTCAGTGCCCGGACGACTTTCCCCTCGCGGATGGTGATGCTCGGATAAAGCGAAAGCTGCCGTTTTCCCTCCCTCATGATCGCCGCCGGCGTCTGGCCGTCCTGGCCGAGGAAGCCATGCGACGCTTCAGAAAACCGATTGCGCGGCGCGCCGGCATCAACAAGCAGAACCCGCCGCCGCGCCCGGGCAAGCTGCATGGCTGCCGACAGGCCGGAAAAATTTCCGCCGATGACGATGGCTTCGAACGACATGGAACTCTCCTCTGATATCGAACTCATGACTCAACATAAGTTACGTGATATGCCGCCGTCAAGCATCATGTTACTTGTCTTGTTACGATCCGCTTGCGATAATGACCCTTCCGATCGACAGGAAGAGAACCATGCGCAATGACAGCCGCCTTTCACGCATGCTGCACGTGCTGATCCACATGGATAAGCACCAGCACTCGGCGACCTCCGACATGATTGCCAAGATGCTGAACACCAATCCGGTCGTCGTCCGCCGCACCATGGCCGGCCTTCGCGAACAGGGTTACGTCCGCTCCGAAAAGGGCCATGGCGGCGGCTGGACGCTGGTGCGTCCGCTGTCTGAGATCACCCTGCTCGACGTCTACCGCGCCATTGGCGAACCGCATCTCTTCGCCATCGGCCCAGCCGACGATCAGCCGGAGTGTCTTGTGGAACAGGCGGTGAATGTCGCCCTCGGCGACGCGATGAAGGAAGCCCAGGCCCTGCTCCTGCGACGATTGGACAGCGTGACGCTGGACAAAATCGCCGCCGACTTCGAGGCAAAACTGACCGCGCTCCCGGCCACATCCTATTCCTGCGCTTCCTGAGCGGGGATTACGTCCTGCGGTAGTGGAATAACGGCCTTTCTTGATGCCGCTTTTAGCGAATGGGCCGGCCGAACCCTCTCCTCGCAAGCGCACAAGGTGTGTCGTTTCCGCATCACTTTCCGTAAGGTTGCAAATATCCGCTTGGCAATGGCGAAATGCTTCGGTACAAAACGCTCACCGCTTGAGTTCAAACATAAGGGAGGCGTTGCATGCCAGCAATCATCGAAACCTTCCCGTGCGGAATGTCCCGACACTAGGTCATTTCCATTCGCGGCCCGCCTCGAGCGCGCCCGACATGCGGTTTTCCCTTAATTCATAGCCCGATTGATCTGACGCGATTATTTCGTCTCCCGCTTGGGCTGTGCCATCCAACTCTCGATTCTGAGGACCGGACGCCGACACGGCGCCGAGCGATTAAAATGACTCGCAAGAAGCTCGATTTCCGCGCCGATGCCTATCGCCATGTGCTCGGCTTTGTTTTCCATCATTGGCGCCATCGGCCAGTATTGGTGGGCATCATCATCGTGTTGGTCATTGCCAGCACGCTGGCCGAAGTCATGGTGCCGGTTTTTTCCGGCCAGATCGTCGATGCCATTGCCGGCAGCAATGCGGCTGACCGGGCGCTGCGCGCCTTCGTCATCGTCGTGGCTCTGGGCCTGACCAGCGTGGCACTGCGCTGGTTCATCTTCAACGGCATCATCCGGCTGACGCTGCGCACCATGGCGGATGTGACGAATAATGGTTTCCACAAGGTGCAGCGGTTCTCGACCGACTGGCACGCCAACAGCTTCGCCGGTTCGACGGTGCGCAAGATCACCCGCGGCATGTGGGCGCTCGACCAGCTCAACGACCTGCTGCTGGTCGCCCTGCTGCCGTCCATCGTCATGCTGGTGGGCGCCAGCATCGTGCTCGGCAGCTACTGGCCGATCATGGGCCTGATCGTGGCTGCGGGCTCGCTGATCTATATCGGCGTGACCGTGGCGCTTTCCATGGGCTTCGTGTCGCCGGCGGCACGGCTTGCCAATGCCTGGGACACCAAGCTTGGTGGTGCACTGGCGGATGCCATCAGCTGCAATTCGGTGGTCAAGGCCTTCGGGGCCGAGAGCCGCGAAGAGAAGCGACTGGGCCACGTGCTGGCCAAATGGGACAGCCGCACGCGACGGACATGGAAGCGCGGCACATTGAGCGGCACGATCCAGGGTTTCCTGATGGTTTCCATGCAGGCAGGTATTCTGGGAACGGGCCTGGTCATGTGGCGGCAGGGGCTGGCGACACCTGGCGACATCACCTTCGTGCTGGCGATGTTCTTCGTTTTGCAAGGCTATCTGCGCAATGTCGGCCAGGACATCCGTAATCTGCAGCGTGCCGTCAACGACATGGAAGAGCTGGTGCTGCTCGACAAGATGCCGCTCGGCATCGAGGACAAGCCGAACGCCACGCCGATCGAGATTGGCGTGGGCGAGATCGTCTTCGATCGCATCACCTTCCAGTATGGCGCTCATCCCACTCCGCTTTATGAGGACTTTTCGGTCACCATCAAGCCGGGTGAGCGCGTGGGCCTGGTGGGGCATTCGGGGTCCGGCAAGACGACCTTCGTCAAGCTCATCCAACGCCTCTATGACGTCAACTCGGGCGAAATCCGCATCGACGGGCAGGATATCGCGGCGGTCAAGCAATCCAGCCTGCGCGGTCAGATCGCCATCGTGCAGCAGGAGCCCATCCTATTCCACCGCACGCTTGCGGAAAACATCGCCTATTCCAGGCCGAACGCCTCGCGCCGCGAGATCGAGCAGGCGGCAAAACAGGCCAGTGCCCACGACTTCATCATGGACCTTCCCAAGGGCTATGAGACACTGGTGGGGGAACGCGGCGTCAAGCTGTCGGGCGGCGAGCGGCAGCGTGTCGCCATTGCCCGTGCCTTCCTGGCCGATGCACCGGTGCTGATCCTGGATGAGGCGACGTCGAGCCTCGACAGTGAGAGCGAGGTGCAGATCCAGCAGGCCATGGAACGCCTGATGAACGGCCGCACGACGCTGGTCATCGCGCACCGGCTGTCCACGGTGCGAGCGCTGGACCGGCTGCTGGTCTTCGACAAGGGAAAGATCGTCGAGGAAGGCGATCACCAGGCGCTGATCAGGCTCAATAACGGTATCTATCGCCGGCTGTTCGAACGGCAGGCGCTGGAACTGACCAAGGGTCTGGTGGCGTGAACCGAAACGCTACAGCGCCGCGCGTCTTTTCGAGAGCCGCAAAGGACGCTGTAGCACTTTGAATTGCTGGATAATTTTATCCTTAAATCGATTCCGATTTAAGGAATTATGGAGTAGGGCTGATGCTGTCCTTTACGTCCTTCGATAAAGGAAATAACGGCCTTCCTTGATGCCGTCTGGCAGCGGCAGCGCCACCAGCTCGGGATGCTCCAGTGGCAGCCCACTGACGGCGACGCCGTTATGGGCAAGCACGCCGGCCATCAGTTGCGGCAGCCAGGTCAGCGTCACCGCGTCGATCTCGTCATGGCCGGTGCCGATGTCGGCATGAGCAAGTGCCGCACCGATGCCGACGAAAGTCTGGCCGGACTCGCGGATATTACCGGTCACCATGTCTTGTGCCTCTGGTGTCGAGGCCGAATAGGAACGGACTTCCCAGTCGAAAGCGACAATGCGCCGGCCGGGAAAGTTCTCGCGAAGGTGATCATAGGTGCGGCCATTGCCGAGGCCGAATTCCAGCACCGGGCCTTGAATTTCCCCCACCAGATCGATGATCGAGTTCAGAATGTCGCGTTGAGCCGTCAACCGGCGAATGAAGCTGTCGAGGCGGCTCATCTATCCGTATCCGTCATGAAATCGTTAGCGGTCCTGGAGCAATTCCAGCAAAAATGCGGCAGCGGTTTTGCGTCGGAATTGCGTAAAAACAAAAAGATAGGGCGTTTCCCTGCGTCCTGGAAACGAAGAAAGGCTCTAACACATGAAACCGCGCCAAGTCGATTGCCGTAAATGGGAATTGGCGTTGCAGTGGCAACATGGGTCTGTGCTAAGCTCGATGACATGAAAACCGTGACCGACGAAGATTTCTTTGCCGAAGTGCCGCTCTTCAGCGAATTCGAGGGCGTGACCGACGCCGCCAACTACCGGCCGCTGCCGGATGGATGGGTGCTGGCGCTCGCCGACATCGTCGGCTCGACGCAGGCGATCGGTGCCGGCCGTTACAAGGACGTCAACATGGCGGGCGCCAGCGTCATTTCAGCGGTGTTGAATTCCGTCGGCAAGGGCGACTATCCCTTCGTCTTCGGCGGCGACGGCGCGCTGATCGCGCTTCCGGGTTCGCTGGAGGCGGCGGCACGCGACGCCCTTGCCGCCGCGCAGGTCTGGGTCGAGGAAGATCTGAACCTGGTGCTGCGCATCGCCATCGTGCCGGTCGCCGACACCCGTGCCGAGGGCCTCGACGTCCGCGTCGCGCGTTATTCCGCAAGCCCTTATGTCACCTATGCGATGTTCTGGGGCGGCGGCACCAGCTGGGCCGAAAGACAGATGAAGCTCGGCCGTTACGGCATTGCCCGCGCGCCCGCTGGAACCCGCCCGGATCTCACCGGTCTCTCCTGCCGCTGGAGCCCGATCGATGCCCGAAACGGCGAGATCGTCTCGATTATCGCCGTGCCCGGCGAAGGCCGGCCGGGCCGGGAATTTCAAGAGCTCGTCAGCGGCATCGTCGCCATCACCACCGAGCAGAACCGAGACAGCCATCCGGTACCGGCCGACGGTCCGGACCTTGCCTTCTCGCTGCATGGCATCAATCGCGAGGCAAAGGCCACCGCGCCACCCAACCGCCGGTTGTGGCAGAAGCTCTTCATCTTCCTGCAGCTCGGCATCACGGTCGCGTGCTACAGGCTCGGCATTCCGCTCGGCCGCTTCGATGCCCGCCGCTACAAGCGCGACGTCGCCGACAATTCCGATTTCCGCAAGTTCGACGACGGGCTGAAGATGACGATCGACGTCGACGCCGAACACCTGAAGCGCATCGAGACTTTGCTGCAACAGGCGCAGGCCAAGGGTGTGGCCCGCTACGGCCTGCATCGGCAATCCTCAGCGCTGATGACCTGCTTCGTGCCGACGCCGATCGCGCGCGATCACATCCATTTCATCGATGGCGCCGCCGGCGGTTATGCGGTGGCCGCGAGCCAGATCACCGGCAAGTCGCTTTCGGCTGTTTCCGTCACGCCTTGATGACGTGATCGGCCGAGAGGCCGAGCCGGTTGAAGACGTTGCGCGTGTCGATGATCAGCGAGGCGTTTTTTGCGAGCGTCGCATAATCCACCCTGTCGTGGTCGGTCGCGACCAGCACGGCATCGTAGCCGGCAATGGTCTCCGGCGTCAGAGCCACCGATTTGCGGCCCTTCAGCGCCTGGTATTCGCGCGTCGGCGGGATCTCGGCGACGAAGGGATCGTGATAATCCGCCCGCCCGCCACGCTCCTCGATGATCTCGATCAGCCGCAGCGACGGGCTCTCGCGGATATCGGCGACGTTCTTCTTGTAGGCGAGCCCGAGCACCAGCACCCTGCTGCGGCTCAGCGCCTTGCCGGCGCGGATGTCGAGCGCCTCGGCAAGCTTGCCGACGACATGACGCGGCATTGCCGAATTGATCTCGCCGGCAAGTTCGATGAAGCGGGTCGGCAGCTCGTATTCGCGCGATTTCCAGGTGAGGTAGAAGGGATCGATCGGGATGCAATGGCCGCCAAGGCCGGGACCGGGATAGAAGGGCATGTAGCCGAAGGGCTTGGTCTTGGCCGCGTCGATCACTTCCCAGACATCGATGCCCATCGCCGCATAGACGGTCTTCAGCTCGTTGACGAGGGCGATGTTGACCGAGCGGAAGATGTTTTCGGTGAGCTTCACGGCCTCGGCCGTCGCATTCGAGGAGACCGGAACGACGGACGATACCGCCGCACCATAGAAGGCCTTCATCAGCGCCAGCGCCTCGTCGCCGTCGCCGGCGACGACCTTCGGGATGGTGGCGGTATGATAATGCTGGTTGCCGGGGTCCTCGCGCTCCGGCGAGAAGCCGACAAAAAAGTCCGAGCCGGATTTCAGCCCGGTGCCTTCGAGAATGACCTTCACCACGTCATCGGTCGTGCCGGGATAAGTGGTCGATTCCAGCACGACGAGCTGACCGGGGCGCAAATGCGCGGCAATCGAGCGCGATGTCGCCTCGACGAAGGAAAGATCGGGATCGCGATGCTTGGTGAGCGGCGTCGGCACGCAGATGATGATGACGTCGCACTCGTCGAGGCCGGCGAAATCGGTCGTCGCCTTGAAGCGTCCCGCGTCGATCTCGGCGGACAGCGCCTCGTCGCTCACCGCGTCGATATAGGAGCGGCGGGCATCGAGAGCCACCATCTTGCCTGGATCGATGTCGAAGCCGGTGACAGCAAAGCCACTGCGCGCCACCGCCATCGCCAGCGGCAGGCCGACATAGCCGAGGCCGATGATGCCGGCACGGGCCGCGCGGGTTTCGATCTTCTGCAAAAGCGTATCGAAGGGGGAGAGGGCCAAGGCGGGATCTTTCAAACGGGGGAAGAGAAGGCTGATCTAATGCATGATCCAGGCAAATTAAACCCGGGCTCCGTCTCTCCGCTGACAAGGGGAGCAGAAAACAGGGCCGCGCCTCCTTGCCATGCTTATCTGGGTGTGGCTGACCGGGTGTGGCGAAAATGACTCGGCGGCGGCCTTTGCTGCAACTTGAGCGCACAAAAAATTGCAGCTCCCATTGTTTCGCAATTGCAGCATCCCTATTTTGACTTTTGATAATGAACCACCTGGAAAGGACTACCCGTCCGATTCCGCTATGGGGAACTGAGGGCGCCGCTGCCGGGCTTTCGGCAGATCGTTGACACAATAATACCGCTCGTACATCCTGATTTCCTTGGGACCTGCGCATGAAAATGTGCCGGCCGAGGGACTTTTGGCTCTTGGGGATGGCGTGCCTTATGAGGATCATACCGAGAATGAGCACGATCGAATCCAGCGTGTCCTCCATCCTGTTGGACCGGGTCGCTGAATGGCTGACTAACTCTTCGCTGGCCGGAGACGAGCTTGAAAACATCGTGCGCGGTTTCTGCGAAAGGCTCACTGCTGCGGGCCTGCCACTTGCGCGCGTGCATCTTTCTTTCTCGATGCTGCATCCGCTCTACGACGCGCTCAGCTTCACCTGGCGGCGCGCCAGCGGCGTCACCATCGAGGGCTTCCGCATGCCCGCCGGACAGAAGCCGGATCGCTTCCTCCAGAGCCCTTATTATTACCTGCTCGACAACAATCTGCAGCACATCCGCCGCCGGCTGATACAGGAAGGGCCGAACGAATTTCCGATCTTCGAGGACCTGCGCAAGGACAGCATCACCGATTACCTGGCCTTTGTGCAGCCCTTCGGCGACGGCTCCGTGCAGGGCATGATGGGCTCCTGGTCGACTGACCATAATACCGGCTTTTCCGACGACATGATCGATGCGCTGCTCAGGATGCAGAACCATCTGGCGGTCGCCGCCAAGATGGCGGTGCTCGGCAAGCTCGCCAACAACATGCTGACCACCTATCTCGGCGGCGACGCCGGCAAGCGGGTGCTGAACGGCCAGATCCGCCGCGGCGACGGTGAGACGATCCGCGCGGCGCTGGTCATGGGCGACATGCGTGAATCCACCATGTATGCCGAAAAGGAAGGCCGGCAGGCCTATATCGACACGCTGAACCAGTTCTTCGACGCGATCGCCGCCCCCTTCAACCGCAATGGCGGCGAGATCCTGAGTTTCCTCGGCGATGGCTTCCTCGCCGTCTATCCTTGCGGACGCCACAAGGACCCATCGAAAATTGCCTGCGAGGCGGCACTTTCGGCCGTGCATCAGGCGCAGGCGCGGGTCGCCGAGCTCAACAGGGACCGCGAGCAGAAGGGCCTGACCAGGGTCGGCTACGGCATCGGCCTGCATGTCGGCAACGTGATGTTCGGCAATGTCGGCCTCAAGGACCGCCTGACCTTCTCCGCCTTCGGCTCGGCGGTCAACGAGGTCCAACGTTTGCAGATCCTTACCAAGAAATACGGCCGCGAGGTCGTCGCCAGCCAGGCCTTCGCCGGTTACTGCGGCGGCGAATGGACGACGCTCGGCGAGGAGAAGCTGCGCGGCATCCGCCAGAAGGTGACGGTGCTGCAGCCGCGTGCGCCGGCGCCCGCAATCAACGTCGACGAGAGCTTCCGCGAGGCCGTGCAGAACGGACTTTCAGAAGCCGAGCAGGTCATTCTCCTGCATCGTGACGCAAAGAAACAGGTCAAGCACACCAGCATGGAGAAATTCATCCAGTAAGAGCTTAGAACCCCTGCCATAATCTGCGTGTCTCGCCCGGGGGAACTTCGGCGGGAGGCGGCGGTTTTTCTATGATTGTCATCAGCTAGACACCCCGTTTGCGGTACGATAGTGTGCCTTAACGGGAACATAGAAGACTGGGGAATTTCATTGGTATGGCGTCTGCGGCCGATCTGTTGCGTATTGAAAATCTCGACGTCTCCTTCTCGGTTTTCGGTGACCGGTTACGCGTCGTAAAAGAAGCCAATCTTCGCATCCTTCCGGGCAAAGTCACCGCTCTCGTCGGTGAATCCGGCTCCGGAAAATCGGTGATCAGCCAGTCGGTCATGGGCATCCTGCCCAATCCGGCCAAGGCGTCTGGCCGTATTCTCTTTACCGATCCGCTCGACGGCAGCACGACCGATATCCTGTCCTTTCCGCGCGACAGCGAGGAAATGCGCGACCTGCGCGGCCGGCGTATGGCGACGATCTTCCAGGAGCCGATGACCTCGCTTTCGCCGCTGCATACGATCGGCAATCAGATCAGCGAAGTGCTGCTGATCCATACCGAGGCCGACAAGCAGGAAGCCCGTGAAAGGACCGAGGAGATGCTCGGCCTGGTCGGCTTTTCCAATCCACATCGCACCTACGACATGTATCCGTTCGAACTGTCGGGCGGCATGCGCCAGCGCGCGATGATCGCCATGGCGCTGATCTGCAAGCCGGCGCTGTTGATCGCCGACGAGCCGACGACGGCGCTCGACGTGACGATCCAGGCGCAGATCCTCGAACTGCTGCGCGAGCTGCAGGCCAAGCTCGGCATGGCGATGCTGCTCATCACCCACGATCTCGGCATCGTCGCCAATATGGCCGACGAGGTGGTCGTCATCTATCACGGCGAGATCATGGAAGCAGGACCCGTCGAGGCGATCTTCCGCAATCCGCAGCATCCCTATCTCAAGGGCCTGATGGCCGCCGTTCCGCATTTCGACATGAAACCCGGCGAGCGGCTGAAAGCGCTGCGCGAGGTAACGGTCAATCTCGAGTCCCTCGTCGGCAAGAAGAAGCCGCTCCAGGCAGAGACGCCGGGCATCCTGCTTTCCGTCGCCAATCTCTCGAAGACCTACAAGACGCGCAAGCGCAGTTTCTTCGGCAAGCACGAAGCCACCGTCTTGCGCGCCGTCGACGACGTCAGCTTCGACATCCGCCGCGGCGAATGTCTTGGCCTGGTCGGGGAGTCCGGCTGCGGCAAGACGACGCTCAGCAAGATCCTGATGCGCGCCATCACGCCGGACAGCGGCGCGGTGGTGTTCAACGACGGCAAGGAGGTCGTCGACGTCCTCTCCGTCAAAGGCTCCGAACTGCAGGACATGCGGACCAAGATCCAGATGGTGTTCCAGGATCCGGTCTCCTCGCTCTCGCCGCGCATGACGGTGCGCAACATCCTGAGCGAACCTCTCGAGATCCATGACCGCGGCGACAGTGACGAGCGCAAGCGCAAGGTCGAAGGATTGATGGCGGCAATCGGCCTCGACAAGCGTTATCTCAGCCGTTACCCGCACAGTTTTTCGGGTGGCCAGCGCCAGCGCATCGGCATTGCGCGCGCTCTCGCGCTCGGCCCGAAGCTCGTCATCCTCGATGAGCCGGTTTCGGCCCTCGACGTCTCCGTGCAGGCGCAGATCCTCAACCTGTTGAAGGACCTGCAGAAGGAGCTGGGGCTTACCTATCTCTTCATTTCGCACAATCTCGCCGTCGTCGACTATATGGCCGACCGCATCGCGGTGATGTGCAAGGGCCGCATCGTCGAAATCGCGCCGCGCGAGATCATCCTGCGCGATCCGGTGCATCCCTATACGAAATCGCTGCTCGCCGCCGTCCCCTTCCCCGATCTCGACCGACCGCTCGATTTCAAGGCGCTCAGAGAAAACGGCGCCGCCGACAAGCAGAACTGGGGCGTGACCTTCACCGCCGAACATGACGACGCTTCCGAACTTGCCTATACCGACCTCGGCGACGGCCATCTGGTGCGCGCCCGCAAGGGCGCCGATGCCAAGGAGTTGCGTTGATGGTGACGCGTCGCGTATTCCTTGGCGGCCTCGTCGGTGCGGCGATCGCGCCCGCGGTGGTGAGGGCGCAACTCGCCGCCGAGCCGGAATTCCTGAAGGAACGGCTGACATCAGGCAGCCTGCCGCCGATGGCCGAGCGCATTCCTGTCCGCCCGCGCATCGTCAACCTGAAGGAGATGGGGCTGGAACCCGGTGCCTATGGCGGCACGGTGCGCACCATCATCGGTAGCCAGCGCGACATCCGCTTCATGACGATCTACGGCTATGCCCGCCTGGTCGGCTACAACAAGCATCTGCAGTTCCAGCCGGATATCCTGGCCGGTTTCCAGTCCGAGGACGACACGGTCTTCACCTTCACGCTGCGCGAGGGCCATAAATGGTCCGACGGCCAGCCGTTCACGGCCGACGATTTCCGCTACTGGTGGGAAGATGTCATCCTGAACGACAAGCTGACACCCGGCGGCGGCGCGCTCGAGCTTCGTCCGCACGGCAGCCTGCCGCGCTTCGAGATGCTCGATGCGCTGACCGTGCGCTACACCTGGGAAAAACCCAACCCGATGTTCCTGCCGACATTGGCAGGCCCCCAGCCGCTCGTCATCTTCGGCCCTGGTCATTATCTCAAGCAGTTCCACAAGAAATTCCAGCCGGACCAGGCGAAGATGGACGAGCTGATGAAGACCTACCGCGTCAAGAAATGGCAGGATCTGCACATCAAGATGGCGCGTTCCTATCGTCCGGAAAATCCGAACCTGCCGACGCTCGATCCCTGGCGCAATACGACGCCGCTGCCGTCCGAGCAGTTCGTCTTCGAGCGCAACCCGTTCTTCCACCGCATCGACGAGACCGGCAGGCAGCTTCCCTATCTCGACCGTTTCATCCTCAACGTCTCCTCCTCGTCGATCATCGCCGCCAAGGCGGGTGCAGGCGAAGCCGACCTGCAGGTCACCGGCATCGATTTCAACGACTACACCTTCCTGAAGGAGGCCGAGAAGCGCTTCCCGGTGAAGGTCAATCTCTGGAAGCTCGCGCGCGGCTCGCGCATCACGCTGCTGCCGAACCTCAACTGCGCCGACGAGGTGTGGCGCGGCCTCTTCCGCGACGTGCGCCTGCGCCGGGCGCTGTCGCTGGCGATCGACCGGCACGAGGTCAACATGGTGGCCTTCTACGGCCTTGGCACGCCAAGCGCCGATACGGTCCTGCCCGACAGCCCGCTCTTCAAGCAGGAATATGCCGACGCCTTCGTGAAGTTCGATCCCGCCGAGGCCAACCGCCTGCTCGACGAGCTCGGCTTGACCAAACGCGACGACGACGGCATCCGGCTGCTGCCCGACGGGCGGCGCGCCGAGATCACCGTCGAGACCGCCGGCGAGAGCAATCTCGACACCGACGTGCTGGAGCTGGTGCACGACCACTGGGCCAATATCGGCCTGGCGCTCTATACCCGTACCTCGCAGCGCGACGTCTTCCGCAACCGGGCCATGAGCGGTTCGATCATGATGTCGATCTGGTACGGCCTCGACAATGGCGTGCCGACGGCCGACATGTCGCCCGCAGGCCTTGCGCCGACACTCGACGATCAGCTGCAATGGCCGCTCTGGGGCATGCACTACCTCTCCGCCGGCCAGGAGGGCGTCGCACCCGACCTGCCGGAGGCCGCCGAACTGGTCGACCTGCTCAGCCAATGGGGCTCGACGGCCAAATTCGAGGAGCGCCAGGTGATCTGGCACAAGATGCTGTCGCTCTATACGCAGCAGGTGTTCTCGATCGGCCTCATCAACAGCACGCTGCAGCCGATCCTTCGCGCCGCCAAGCTGCAAAACCTGCCGGAGAAAGCGCTCTACGGCTTCGATCCCACCTCCTATCTCGGCGTCTATATGCCGGATGCATTCTGGTACAAGGAGGCCTGAGGCGTGTTCAGATACATTCTCTGGCGCATCGCCGCCATGGTGCCGACGCTCTTCGTCATTTCGGCGCTGGTCTTCACCATCATCGAGCTGCCGCCGGGCGACTTCTTCGAGAGCCAGATCGCCGAGCTGCGTGCCTCCGGCGAGACCGCCAACCTCCAGGAAATCGAGGAGATGCGCCTGCAATACGGCTTCGACAAGCCGGAGATCGTGCGCTATTTCTACTGGGTCGGCGGCATGCTGCACGGCGATTTCGGCTATTCCTTCGAATACCAGCTGCCGGTCTCCGACGTGGTCGGCGATCGTCTGTGGCTGACGATGCTCGTCTCCTTCACGACGATCCTGCTCACCTGGCTGATCGCTTTTCCGATCGGCATCTATTCGGCCACGCACCAGTACAGCTGGGGTGATTACGGGCTGACCTTCCTCGGCCTGATGGGCATCGCCATTCCGAACTTCATGCTGGCGCTGATCCTGATGTATTTCGCCAATATCTGGTTCGGCATCTCGATCGGCCATCTGATGGACCAGCAATATATCTCGGCGCCGATGAGCTGGGAGAAGGCACGATCGATCCTCTCTCACCTCTGGATCCCCGTCATCATCGTCGGCACGGCCGGCACGGCCGGCATGATCCGGCGGCTGCGCGCCAACCTGCTCGACGAGATGCAGAAGCAGTATGTCGTCACCGCCCGCGCCAAGGGCCTGCCGCCGCTCAAGGCGCTGATCAAATACCCGCTGCGCATGGCGCTCAACTTCTTCGTCGCCGATATCGGCTCGATCCTGCCGTCGATCATCTCGGGCGCCGAGATCGTCGCGATCGTGCTGTCGCTCGAGACGACGGGGCCGATGCTCATCAAGGCGCTGCAGAGCCAGGACATGTATCTTGCCGGCTCCTTCCTGATGTTCCTGGCCTTCCTCAACGTCATCGGCGTGCTGATCTCCGACATCGCGCTCGGCTTCCTCGATCCCCGCATCCGTCTGCAAGGCAGGAGCACCAAATAATGTCGCCCCTTCCCGCACCCGGCGCGCCGCTTCCACATTACGTCTCGACCGCGCCTTTCGATCCGCGTGCAACCGAAAGCATGACGTCGGCGCAATCGCGCATCCATCTCGCCTCGCAGAAGCAGCTGATGTGGTGGAAGTTCAAGCAGCACAAGCTGGCCTTGATCTCCGGCATCTTTCTCGCCGCCGTCTACCTGATGATCGTGATCGTCGAGTTCCTGGCGCCCTACGGGCTGCACACGCGCAATGTCGATTTCATCCACGCGCCGCCGCAGCGCGTCCACTTCTTCGACAAGGGCAGCTTCGTCGGTCCCTTCGTCTACGGCCGCAGCATGACGCTCGATATCGACACGCTGCACCGCGTCTATACCGACAAGACGAACGACGTGCAGCCGATCCGTTTCTTCTGCCGCGGTGATGCCTATAAATTCTGGGGCGTTGCCGCCTCGAACTATCATCTCGTCTGCCCGGCGATCGGCGGGCAGATGTTCCTGCTCGGCACCGACCGGCTCGGCCGTGACGTCCTTTCGCGCATCCTCTACGGCGCGCGGATATCGCTGACGATCGGTCTGATCGGCATTTCGATCAGCTTCGTGCTCGGCATCGTCATCGGCGGCCTTGCCGGTTATCGCGGCGGCATTTTCGATCTCATCGTCCAGCGCCTGATCGAAGTGCTGCAATCGCTGCCGAGCCTGCCGCTGTGGATGGCGCTGGCCGCCATCATGCCGGTGACGTGGAGCCCGATCGTCATCTATTTCGGCATCACCGTCATCCTCGGCATCATCGACTGGACGGGGCTCGCGCGTGCCGTGCGCTCCAAGCTCCTGGCGCTGCGCGAGGAGGATTATGTCCAGGCAGCACAGCTGATGGGTGCGAGCACGCCGCGCATCATCGGTCGGCATCTGGTGCCGGGCTTCATGTCGCATCTCATTGCTTCGGCGACGATTTCAATCCCCGGCATGATCCTTGGAGAGACTGCTCTCTCCTTCCTTGGCCTCGGCCTTCGTCCGCCGATCACCAGCTGGGGCATTCTGCTGACCGAGGCAAAAAGCGTCAGCGTCATCGCCTTCTATCCATGGCTGCTCTATCCGATCATTCCTGTTGTTCTTGTCATTTTGGCGTTCAACTTTCTGGGAGACGGCTTGCGTGATGCGGCAGATCCCTACAAATAGCAGGAAACGCGGCGGCGCATCACGGCACCGCCCCCACCTCTTGGCCTCCGGACGGTGGGGGTACTAAGTATGTTGCTCACCCCAGAAGGGATGCCCATGTCCAGACGTCTCGAAGATGCGCGCATCCTCATGTACAGCCACGACACCTTCGGACTCGGCCATCTGCGCCGCTGTCGCGCCATCGCCCATGCGCTGGTCGAGGATTATCGCGGCCTCAACATCCTGATCATTTCGGGCGCCACGATCGCCGGCGCCTTCGACTACCGCGCCCGCGTCGACTTCGTGAAGATCCCGAGCGTCATCAAGCTGCGCAACGGCGAATATACGTCGCTCGCCAGCCATATCGACCTGCACGAGACGCTAAAGATGCGCGAATCGAGCATCCGCCACACGGCCGAGACCTTCCAGCCTGATATCTTCATCGTCGACAAGGAACCGATGGGGCTGAAGGGCGAGGTCGAGGATACGCTGGCCTATCTCAAGGCCCGCGGCACCGTCCTGGTGCTCGGCCTGCGCGAGATCATGGATGCGCCGCATCTGCTCGAGGCCGAGTGGAAGAAGAACAGCATCATGCAGAAGATCGACCAGTATTACGACAGCGTCTGGGTCTATGGTCCGCCGGATTTCTACGATCCGCTGATCGGCCTCGACGTGCCGCCAAGCCTGCGCCGGAAGATGGATTTCGTCGGTTTCCTGCAGCGCAGCGTCTCCAGGGGCAAGACTTCGATCAACGCCCGCAAGGACAATTACATCCTCGTCACGACAGGCGGCGGCGGCGACGGCTCCGATCTCGTCCACGACGTCATGAACGCTTACGAGGCCGACCCGACGCTGACGCAGAAGGCGCTCGTCGTGCTCGGGCCCTATATGCCGGCCGCCGAGCGGGCCAAGCTGGTGCAGAAGGGGGAAGCGATCCCCTATATCGAGGTGATCGAGTTCGACAACCACATGGAAGAGCTGATCGACAGCGCCACCGGCGTCGTCGCCATGGGCGGATACAACACCTATTGCGAGATCCTCTCCTTCGACAAGCCGGCCCTCATCGTGCCGCGCGTCAAGCCACGCGAGGAACAGCTGCTGCGCGCCCAGCGGGCAAGCGAGCTCGGCCTCGTCGACATGCTGCTGCCGGAACAGTCGGTCGATCCGACCATCATGGCCGAAGCGCTGAAGCGTCTGCCCTCCCGCCAACCGCCGTCGAAGAGCGGCGGCAATATGCGTCTCGAAGGGCTGGACCATATCTCGCAGACCGTCGGCCGGTGGATCGACGGCCGCGGCAGTCACCTTTCCCTCGTCGGCGCGGAATAGAGCAAAGCCTTGCCGCCACGCCGCAAGATCCTCGTCGTGCTGAAAGGCTATCCCCGCCTTTCGGAAACGTTCATCGCCCAGGAACTGCTCGGCCTCGAAAAGGCCGGCTTCGACCTCACGCTGATTTCGATGCGCCGGCCGACCGACAAGAAGCGCCATCCCGTGCATGACGAGATCAGTGCGCGCGTCGTCTATCTGCCGGAATATCTGCACGAGGAGCCGATCCGCGTGCTGAAAGGCCTGGTCGCCGGTTTCTCCAAACCCGGCTTCAAGGCGCTGATGAAACGCTTCCTCGCCGACCTCAAGCGCGACCTCTCCCGCAACCGCTTCCGCCGCCTCGGCCAGGCGCTGGTGCTGGGACGCGAATGGCCGGACGAGGGCGAATGGCTGCATGCGCATTTCATCCACACGCCGGCCTCGGTGACGGAATATGCGAGCATCCTCACGGACACGCCCTGGACCTGTTCGGCGCATGCCAAGGACATATGGACATCGCCTGACTGGGAGCTGAACGAGAAACTCGGCAGCGCCCGCTGGACCGTCACCTGCACCAGGACGGGCTACGAACACATGCGGACGCTGACATCACGCAAGGAGGCCGTGCACTTGAGTTACCACGGTCTCGATCTCGCCCGTTTCGGCCATTTTGCCGGCGAGCGCTCGGACCGGACCGGCAGTGACCCCGACGACCCGGCCTTCATCCTCAGCGTCGGCCGCGCCGTCGAGAAGAAGGGCTACGACGTGCTGCTGCGGGCGCTGGCGCTGCTGCCTGCCGACCTTAACTGGCGGATGGAACATATCGGCGGCGGCGAGGAGCTTGCGAAACTGAAGGCGCTGGCCACTGAACTCGGCATCTCCCCCCGTATCGTCTGGAAGGGCGCCATGGCGCAGGAAGACGTGCTCGATCACTACCGCCGCGCCGACCTCTTCGCGCTTGCCTGCCGCATCGCCGCCAACGGCGACCGCGACGGCCTGCCGAACGTCCTGGTCGAGGCCTCCAGCCAGCGGCTCGTCTGCCTCTCGACCGAAGTATCCGGCGTGCCGGAGCTCCTGAAGAACGGTGAAAACGGCCTCGTCGTGCCGCCGGAGGACCCGGCGCTGCTGGCCAAAGCACTGGAGGCGGCAATCCGCGACCCGGGACTGCGCAAGCGCCTCGGCGATGCCGCCGAAAGCCAGGTGCGCGAACATTTTGACTATCACTCCAGCATCAGACAGCTCGCCGGCCTGTTCGAGGCCGAATGGCAGAAGGCGTCATGACGGCACCGCGTATCTTCTTCTATGTCCAGCACCTGCTCGGCATCGGCCATATAGCCCGCGCCAGCCGCATCGCCAATGCGCTGGTGACGGACGGTTTTGACGTGACTGTCGTGACCGGCGGCTTGCCGGTGCCGGGCTTTCCCGGCGAGGGCGTGAAGACCGTGGCCTTGCCGGCGGTCGTCGCCAGCAATGCCGGTTTCTCCGGCCTCGCCGATGCCGATGGCCGGCCAGCAGGCGAGGATTTCCTCAATGCCCGCCGCGCGCTGCTGCTCGATGCCTTCCATGCCGCAAGGCCCGATGTCGTCATCATCGAAGCCTTCCCCTTCGGCCGGCGACAGATGCGCTTCGAACTCCTGCCGCTGCTCGAGGCAATCGAAAGGGCCGAACCCCGGCCGAAACTCCTAAGCTCGGTGCGCGACGTCCTGCAGGAAAACCGCAAGGCCGGCCGCGACGCGGAGACCGTCACGCTGGTCAAGGACCATTTCGATGCCGTGCTCGTCCACGGCGATCCCGATTTCATCAGGCTCGAGGACACCTTCCCGCTGACACCCGAGATCGCCGACAGGCTGCGTTATACCGGCCTCGTCGCACCACCGCCGGCGCCGGAACCGACCGAGACATTCGATATCATCGCATCGGCGGGCGGCGGCGCGGTCGGTGCCGAGTTGATCGGCGCGGCCAAAGAGGCGGCAGCGATCCTGCCCGCCGATCTTCGCTGGCTGCTGATATCGGGCCCGAACCTGCCGGAGGCCGATTTCGCCGCGCTGTCAAAGGACGCGGCCCCGAATGTCACGCTGGTGCGCTTCCGCAAGGATTTTCCCTCACTGCTGCGCGGCGCGAAGGTGTCGATCTCGCAGGCAGGCTATAATACGGTCGGCGATCTCTTGCGCACCGAGTGCCGGGCGATCCTCATCCCCTTCGTCGCCGACGGCGAAACCGAGCAGACGGTGCGCGCCGAACGGCTGCAGGCGCTCGGGCTCGCCGACATCCTGCCGGAAAAAGGACTGACGTCGGGCCATGTGAAAGAGGCGGTCGAAAAGGCGCTCGCCGCGCCACGACGGGGGCCGGTCTTGCTCGATCTCGACGGGGCGGAGAAAACGGCCGGCATCATTCGCTCCATGATTGCCGAATCCCTCGCCCAATCCAAAATTCCTGTGATATAAGCAGAGTTCCGGCGAGAATCGGCATTTTTGCAGCCGGTCGCTTCGCCTTGTTTTCATTGCGATATCGGCGGTCCGGCTGCATGGTCCTGTTCTCAAAATTCCTTCCCGTCCCGGCGCCCGGATCGCGCTCCCGGAATTTCCCAGTAAGCTGACGGTTAGCCATGGAAAAAAGCCTCGCCCGCTACATCTGGAAGAACACGCGGCTGCAGCAGCTGTGGATTCTGGCTGTCGTCGCCGCCTCGATGGTGCCCTACTTCCTGTCTTTCGACCTGCCGAAACAGATCGTCAACGGACCGATCCAGGGTGACGGCTTCGAAGGTCCCGGCGCAACGCAGACCTTCATGCACATTGCCTACGACCTGCCGCTGATCGGCCACGTCGAATTCTTTCAAGGGTTGCAGCTCAACCGCTTCCAGATGCTCATGGCGCTCAGCCTGGTGTTTCTGGCGCTGGTGGTGCTGAACGGCCTCTTCAAGTTCTACATCAACACCTATAAGGGCCGGCTCGGCGAGCGCATGCTGCGCCGTATCCGCTTCGAACTGATCGACCGGGTGCTGCGTTTTCCGCCCATTCACTTCAAGCGGGTAAAATCGGCCGAAATCGCCACCATGATCAAGGACGAGGTGGAGCCGATGGGCGGCTTCACCGGCGACGCTTTCGTCTCCCCTGCCCTTCTCGGTGGCCAGGCGATCACGGCTCTCGCCTTCATCATCGTGCAGAATTTCTGGCTCGGCATGATCGCCGCCGGCATCGTCGGCGTGCAGGCGATCGTCATTCCCCGCATGCGCAAGCGCCTGCTGGATCTCGGCCGCCAGCGGCAGCTGACGGCGCGCGAGCTCTCCGGCCGCGTCGGCGAAATCGTCGACGGCATCGGCACGATCCACGGCAACGACACATCGAACCTCGAACGCGCCGACATCGCCTCGCGGCTCGGCCGGATCTTCTCGATCCGCTACGATCTTTACCAGTGGAAGTTCCTGGTGAAGTTCATCAACAATTTCCTGGCCCAGGTCACGCCGTTCCTGTTTTACGCGATCGGCGGCTACCTGGCGCTGCAGGGCCGGCTCGACATCGGCCAGCTCGTCGCCGTCATATCAGCCTACAAGGACCTGCCCGGTCCGCTGAAGGAACTGATCGACTGGGACCAGATGCGCCAGGACGTGCAGGTAAAGTACCAGCAGGTCTATGAGCAGTTCAATGTCGAGCCACTGATCGACAGCCGTATCCAGGAACTCGCGACCGCCCCGGTCGGGGCGCTGACGGGCGCGTTCGTCGTCACCAACCTGTCGCTATCCGACGACAGCGGCGCCCGCCTCGTCGACCACGTCTCCGTCGAGATCAAGCCGAACGAGACGGTGGCGATCGTCGGGCCGAACGGCAGCGGCGCGGAAGCCTTCGCCGAAGCGCTCGGCCGCATGGTCTGGCCGGACTCCGGCCGCATCACCATCGACGGCCGCGATCTCCTCGACATGCCGGAATCGATTACCGGCCGGCGGATCTCCTATGCCTCGTCCGACACTTTCTTCTTCCACGGCACGCTCGCCAGCAATCTGCTCTACGGCCTCAAGCACGCGCCGATGACCGATCCGGTTTACGACGAGCGGGAAGCGCTGGAGTATAAATGGCATTCCGCCGAGGCGGAGAAAGCCGGCAATCCGACGCTCGACCTCAACAGCGACTGGGTGGACTACAAGGCCGCTGGCGCCAGCGGGCCCGAGGACATTCTGACAGCGATCCGCCCGGTGCTCGACGCCGTCCTGATCTCGCAGGACATCCTCGATCTGGCGCTGCGCTCGACCGTCAACACTGACGTCCATGTGGCGCTCGGCGACCACGTCGTGGCGCTCCGCGCCTCGCTCAGGGACCGGCTGCGCGACGAAGGGCTCGACACCATCGTCGTGCCTTTCGATTTCGACGCCTATAACGCCCAGGCGACGGTCGGCGAGAACCTGCTCTTCGGCACGATGAAGCGGCCTTTGATGACCAACCGCAGGCTTGCCGCGCATCCCTATTTCCAGCAGCTCTTCCGTGAGACCGGCCTCAGCACCGATCTCTACGACATGGGCCTCGAGATCGCCGAGAACGCGGTGGAACTCTTCCACGACTTGCCGCCAGACCATCCTTTCTTCCAGCAGCTGACCTTCATGACGGCGGACGACATTCCGACCTATCAGGCGCTGCTGCAGAAGCTGCAAAGCCGCCGCTTCGAGGACGCGACACCCGAGGAGCGTTCGGCCATCATCCGGCTGAGCTTTGCCTATATCGAGCCGCGCCATCGCTTCGGTTTGCTGACGAACGAGCTCATGGACAAGATCGTCAACGCCCGCAAGCAGTTCCACGAGCATATTCCGGCCGATCTCGCCGAGCTGATCGAGCGCTACGACGCCGAGCGTTTCACCCCGTCGGCAAGCCTGATGGACAATGTGCTCTTCGGCCGTATCGCCTATCAGCAGGCCGACGCATCCGACCGCATCCGCGGCATCATGGGCGAACTCTTCGACGCGCTCGACCTTTATGACGACGTGCTGTCGATCGGCCTCGAATTCGACGTCGGCTCCGGCGGCAAGCGACTGACCATGGTGCAGCGGCAAAAGCTGAACCTGGCCCGCGCGCTGTTGAAGCGCTCGGACTATTTCATCTTCAACCGGCCGCTGTCGGCGCTCGACCAGCGCGTTCAGGATCAGATCACCCGCAACATCATCGAGAACCTGCACGAGGAAGGCCATCGGCCGGCGATCATCTGGGTTCTTTCCAATGCCCGGCTGGCAGAGATGTTCGACCGGATCCTGCTCTTCGACCGCGGTGGATTGGCGGAAGCCGGAAACTATCCGGAACTTTCCGAGAAAAACGGGATGTTCAAGGAACTGTTATCGTAATATTCTATAGGGGCGGCGATGGTGGGTGTTCCGTATGGGGAACGCCTCGGAGTTTGAAGATGCCTGGTCCTGCGGACCCTGCGTCAGGGGATTGAAACGCTCATGCTGTTGAGAGACGAAGTCGAAATGCTGCGAAGGGTGCCGATCTTTTCAAGGATCGCGCCAGCAAAGCTCAAGCTTTTGGCCTTTACCTCCGATCGCATGACCTACAAGGCCGGGCAGAACCTCTTCCATCAGGGCGATGTCGGTGATGCCGCCTATGTCATTCTCTCGGGTACCGCCGATATCGTCGTCTCCTCTCCGGCGGGCGAGATCAAGGTCGCCGACGTCGAACCCAATTCCATCGTCGGCGAAATCGCCATCCTCTGCGATGTCTCGCGCACGGCAACGGTGCGCGCCACCTCGCCGCTCGAAGTGCTGCGCATCAGCAAGGAGCACTTCCTGAAGCTGCTCAGCGATTTCCCCGAGATGGCCGTGGAAATCATGCGCGTGCTGGCCGACCGCCTCAACCACACCACCGCGGAACTGACCGCTGCCCGGGCGGCGAAACAGCCGCAGATGGCGCAGTAAAAACACATTCAGCGTTTCGGCGGCCATTGCTGCGCGCCATGAAGAAGGCGCAGTATTTCCACTCTTTGCGTTTTTGTGTCGATGCGATAGATCAGCAGAAATGCGGTGCGCGGAATGACCAATTCCCGTGTTCCGTTAAGACGGCCGCTGCGTCCTGCCTCGGGGTGGTCGGCGAGCATTTTGGCCTGATGTCGGATGACATCATCCAATGCGATTGCAGCCTTTGGGTTTTGAGCGAAGATGTGCCGGATCTGACCTTCCCGATCCAGAAGAGCCTGCCGCAGCCATCTGACGATCAAGCCTTATCTCCGGATTCCACCCGCGCGAGCAGTTCGGCCCGAAGCTTGTCCATTCGCTCTTCGGCATCCTGCGCACTGATCCAGACCGCGTTCGGATCATCGGCCTCCCGGATCGCTTCCTCGACCTGTTCGCGGAACCACTTGTCGTATTCCGCCGCCTCATGGGTACGACGCAGAGCTGCGGCCCGATCCGGCCGCGATGCTGACTCAGGAGCGTAATCGGCCGCATCAACATCGAACTGCGAGATGCCGACATCCTTGAGATAAGAAACCAAGGTATCCATGCGCTTGAACAGGCGCACCTGCCGGCTGCGTTGAGCGGCGAGCGGGCGCTCGGCCTTGCCGTAGCGGATGACGACGGACCAGCCGCCGGTTTTGCCGACGACGTGGGCGGCATCGACCGCTCCTGCTTCGACAAGGCGGGAAAGGGTCGAATGATCGATGGTTTCTGCAGTCATGGCATATCCTCGTTCAGGCCGACAAGGATATGCATTTAATTATAGATTGCAATGCATTCAATAATTAGAATTGCGCAGTCCGAAAGACAAAAGCCTGCATGGTTTCCCATGCAGGCCCGTGTGTTCAAGTCCGCCTATTCGCGCTGTTCCAGCGCCCTGCTGAAGGCGAGTGCGGCAAGCGTGCAGATCGCGCCGGAAAGCAGGTAATAGCCGACGAAGGGCAGGCCGAAGCGGCTGGAGAGGCCGAGCGCCACCAACGGCGCAAAACCTGCGCCAATCAGCCAGGCGAGGTCCGAGGTGAAGGCGGCACCCGTATAGCGATAGCCGCGGCCGAAGCGGGACGAGATCGAGCCCGTTGCCTGGCCGAAGGAAAGGCCGAGCACGCCGAAGCCGATGATGACGAAGGCGTCATGGCCGCTGTTGCCGGATGCGATCAGGATCGGTCCGACGAAGCTGAAGACGGCGATGAGAACGGCGCAGATGGCAAGCTGGGCGCGCCGGCCGATACGGTCGGCGATGAGGCCCGACGCGATGATGGCGAGGATGCCGACCATGGCGCCGACCACCTGCACCACCATGAAGGCGCCGATCGGCTGGTTGCCGTAAAGGCTCATCCAGCCGAGCGGGAAGATGGTGACGAGGTGGAACATCGCAAAGCTCGCCAGCGGCACGAAGGCGCCGATCAGGATGTCGCGGCCGTGGACGCGCAGCACGTCGAGGATGGGTGCGGCCTCCAGCTCATGCTGCTCCAGCAGCGTACCGAATTCCTTGGTCATGACCAGGCGCAGGCGCGCAAACAGCGCCACAACGTTGATGGCGAAGGCGACGAAGAAGGGATAACGCCAGCCCCAGGAGAGGAAATCCTCATTGGAAAGATTGGCGACGAAATAACCGAAGAGGGTACTGGCCAGCGCAAAACCGATCGGCGCCCCGAGCTGCGGGATCATCGCATACCAGCCGCGGTGTTTGGCCGGCGCGTTGAGCGCGAGCAGCGAGGCAAGGCCGTCCCAGGCGCCACCGAGTGCGAAGCCCTGGCCGAGGCGGAAGAGCGCCAGCAACGCGATCGACCAGACGCCGATCTCGTTGTAACCCGGCAGGAAGGCGATCGAGGCCGTGGAGCCGCCGAGCAGGAAAAGTGCGATTGTCAGCTTGGTGCCGCGGCCGTACAGCCGGTCGATCGTCATGAAGACGATGGAACCGACGGGACGGGCCAGGAAGGCCAGCGAGAAGATGGCGAAGGAATAGAGCGTTCCCGTCAGCCTGTCCGGCGCGAAGGGGAAGATCAGCTGTGGAAAGACCAGGACCGAGGCGAGGCCGTAAACGAAGAAATCGAAGAATTCCGACATGCGGCCGATCACCACGCCGATGGCGATGCTGCCCGGCGAAACCGGCTTGTCGTCGTGAATGCGCCGCGCGTCGCGTTCCAGCGACGACGACGACGGTCCGTAATGCGATGTTGTAGCCATAAAACGCCTCCCTCGTTGAAGCGCTTTCGGCAAGGCGCCTCAGCCTGATCTTGATCAAACCCGCAGGCTTATCAAGTCCGTAAGACGTAAATAGTTCATCATGGCGGCTCAAAATGAGGCGTGGACGGAAAAAATAGCGTGATCCGGGCGGCGATTTTCGGATGGGAACGCTGGCATGGCCGGTTCTTACGGATATATTGGTTGGAACATGCGCTCGCGAAAAATCCTTCTTGATTTCATCAGGATTTCAAAGCTGTAGTGCAACAAGATTTGTGCCGCAGTGCGGCATGATTGCTGCACTGCGACCAAACACCTCATGTCGCTATCAGGTCCAGTGCGTTAGTCGCGGAACAAACGAAACAACAAGAGCTTAGAGACGTGCCAAAACTCGTGAAGTTTTCCCGCCTTCTATCCGTCTTGCCGCTGCTTTTCCTGGCAGGATGCAACATGGTGGTCATGGCGCCCTCCGGCGACATCGCCGTGCAACAGCGCGATCTCATCGTCATCTCGACGGTACTGATGCTGTTGATCATCATACCGGTGATCTTCCTGACCCTGTTCTTCGCCTGGCGCTACCGCCGCTCCAATACGGCCGCAACTTACGCGCCGGAATGGCACCATTCGACCCGCCTCGAAATCGTGATCTGGGCAGCACCGCTGGCGATCATCATCGCACTCGGCGCCGTCACCTGGATTTCCACGCATAAGCTCGATCCCTACCGCCCGCTCGACCGCCTCGATGCGGAGCGCGCCATTCCGGCCGATACCAAGCCGTTGAACGTCGAGGTCGTGGCGCTCGATTGGAAGTGGCTGTTCTTCTATCCCGAACTCGGCATTGCCACAGTCAACGAACTCGCGGCCCCTGTGGACATGCCGATCAATTTCAAGATCACCGCCTCCTCGGTGATGAACTCTTTCTACATCCCTGCCCTCGCCGGCCAGATCTATGCCATGCCCGGCATGGAGACGAAGCTGCATGCCGTCATCAACAAAGAAGGCGAGTATGAGGGCTTCTCCGCCAATTACAGCGGCGCAGGCTTCTCGCACATGCGCTTCAAGTTCCACGGCCTCGACCAAGCGGGCTTTGACGCCTGGGTGGCGCAGGTCAAGCAGCAGGGCACGATGCTCAACCGCGAGGCCTATCTGAAGCTCGAGAAGCCGAGCGAGAAGGAACCGGTGCGTTATTATGCCGGCGCCGACGCCGACCTTTACAACGCCATCCTCAACATGTGCGCCACACCAGGCAAGATGTGCATGAACGAGATGATGCACATCGACATGATGGGCGGCGGCGGCAAGGAAAGTGCGGAGAACCGCGAGAAGCTGCAATATGACACCCGTCATGCCGACGAAGGCATCGTGGCGCCCGCCGCCACCGTGCCGGCGACAGGGGCTCCGGCCCGAAGCGAGCCCGCCGAGCGTACCGACGGCAACAGCATGCAGCACGACATGCCTAGCACGCCCGGAATGGACATGCAGCATGAGGGTCATTCCATGCCCGGCATGAGCAATGGCGCCGATCCGGCGCCGGCGCAGCTCAACAACAACAATTAACCTGGCGCTTTGCGTCGCAAGACATAATGAACGGGTTGTTCCATGTTTTCCAATCCTGACCTCCTGAAGTTCGTCTTCGGCCGGTTGACCCTCGATGCCATCCCCTATCACGAGCCGATCCTGGTCGTGACCTTCATCGGCGTCGTCATCGGCGCCCTCGCGGTGCTCGGAATCATCACCTATTTCAAGTTCTGGGGTCCGCTCTGGCACGACTGGATCTGCAGCGTCGATCACAAGAAGATCGGCATCATGTATGTGATCCTCGCCGTCATCATGCTGTTGCGCGGCTTCTCCGACGCGATCCTGATGCGCATCCAGCAGGCGATCGCCTTCAACGGTTCGGAGGGCTATCTGCCGCCGCACCATTACGACCAGGTCTTCACCGCCCACGGCGTCATCATGATCTTCTTCGTGGCGATGCCCTTCGTCACCGGTCTGATGAACTTCGTGGTGCCGCTGCAGATCGGCGCGCGCGACGTCTCCTTCCCCTTCCTCAACAACTTCTCTTTCTGGATGACCACCGCCGGCGCGATCATCATCATGCTGTCGCTGTTCATCGGCGAATTCGCCCAGACCGGCTGGCTCGCCTACCCGCCGCTGTCGGGCGCTGCCTACAGTCCGGGCGTCGGCGTCGACTATTATATCTGGGGCCTGCAGGTGGCCGGCGTCGGAACGACGCTTTCGGGCATCAACCTGATCGCCACCATCGTCAAGATGCGTGCGCCGGGCATGACCTTCATGAAGATGCCGGTCTTCACCTGGACGGCACTCTGCACCAACGTGCTGATCGTCGCTTCCTTCCCGATCCTGACGGCAACGCTCGCGCTGCTGTCGCTCGACCGCTATGCAGGCACGAACTTCTTTACCAACGACCTCGGCGGCAATCCGATGATGTACATCAACCTCATCTGGATCTGGGGTCATCCGGAGGTCTACATCCTCGTGCTGCCGGCCTTCGGCATCTTCTCGGAAGTCGTCGCCACCTTCTCCGGCAAACGCCTGTTCGGCTACGCCTCGATGGTCTACGCGACCTGCGTGATCATGATCCTGTCCTACATCGTCTGGCTGCACCACTTCTTCACCATGGGCTCGGGCGCCAGCGTCAACTCCTTCTTCGGCATCACCACGATGATCATCTCCATCCCGACCGGGGCGAAGATGTTCAACTGGCTCTTCACCATGTATCGCGGCCGCATCCGCTATGAGGTGCCGATGCTGTGGACGGTCGGCTTCATGGTGACCTTCGTCATCGGCGGCATGACCGGCGTCATGCTTGCCGTGCCGCCGGCCGACTTCGTGCTGCACAATTCGCTGTTCCTCATCGCCCACTTCCACAACGTCATCATCGGCGGCGTTCTCTTCGGCATGTTCGCCGGCGTGAACTACTGGTTCCCGAAGGCCTTCGGCTTCAAGCTCGATCCCTTCTGGGGCAAGATGAGCTTCTGGTTCTGGCAGATCGGCTTCTGGTTCGCCTTCATGCCGCTCTATGTGCTGGGCCTGATGGGCGTCACCCGCCGCATGAGCCAGTTCGAAGACCCGTCGATACAGATCTGGTTCATCATCGCCGCTTTCGGCGTCGGCCTGATTGCGCTTGGCATTGCCGCCTTCCTGATCCAGATCGTCGTCAGTTTCATGAAACGCGAGGAATTGCGCGACGACAGCGGCGATCCCTGGGATGGCCGCACGCTGGAATGGTCGACCTCTTCGCCGCCGCCGGAATACAACTTCGCCTTGACGCCCGTCGTGCACGATCATGACGGCTGGTACGACATGAAGAACCGCGGTTATGCGCGTCCGCTGGAAGGCTTCCGGCCGATCCACATGCCGAAGAACACCGGCACCGGCGCGATCCTGTCGGGCATCAGTGTCGCACTCGCCTTCGGCCTGATCTGGTACATGTGGTGGCTGGTCGTCGTCTCCTTCGTCGCCATGCTCGTCGTCGCGATCGGCCATACCTTCAACTACAGACGCGACTTCTACATCCCCGCCGAAGAGGTAACCGAAACGGAAGGCAAGCGAACCGCGCTGCTTGCCGAGCAGGTGTGACCATGAGCGATCAGACTATCGACACGGCCGAAAAGCCTGAATTCTACCTGACGGAAGACCATCATCCGGAGAACAGCACCAATCTCGGCTTCTGGCTCTACCTGATGAGCGACTGCCTGATCTTCGCGGTGCTGTTTGCAACACACGGGGTGCTCGGCCGTAACTACGCCGCCGGCCCGTCGCCGGCCGATCTCTTCGATCTGCCGATCGTTGCCCTCAACACCTCGATGCTGCTCTTCTCCTCGATCACCTACGGCTTCGCGATGCTGCAGATGGAGCGCAATGCAAAGGCGGAAACGCTGTTCTGGCTTGCTGTGACCGGCCTGTTCGGCGCAGCTTTCATCGGGCTCGAGCTCTACGAGTTCATCCACCTGATCCATGAAGGCGCCGGGCCAACGCGCAGCGCCTTCCTCTCCTCCTTCTTCACCCTGGTCGGCACGCACGGCCTGCACGTGACCTTCGGCATTATCTGGCTGATCACGCTGATGGTGCAGGTGTCGATGCACGGGTTGATCGAGGCCAACCGCCGCCGCCTGATGTGCCTTTCGATGTTCTGGCACTTCCTCGACGTCGTCTGGATCGGCGTCTTTTCTTTCGTCTACCTGTTGGGAGTTCTCGGATGAGTTCGCAAGCACCTGCACATGAGGATGCCCACGAGGCTCATCACGGCCACAGCCACGGCCATCAGGCCGGCCACGGCACGTTCCGCAGCTATATGACGGGCTTCGTGCTTTCCATCATTCTGACCGCCATTCCCTTCTGGCTGGTCATGTCAGGCGTGTTCGACAGCCCGGCGGTGACGGCGGTGCTGGTGATGGGCCTCGGCGCGATCCAGATCGTCGTCCATATGGTCTTCTTCCTGCACATGAATACCAGGAGCGAGGGCGGCTGGACGATCATGGCGCTGATCTTCACGCTCATCATCGTCGCCATCGCACTCTCCGGCTCGCTCTGGGTCATGCATCATCTCAATACCAACATGATGCCGATGAGCCCCGAGATGATGAAGAACATGCCGTGACTATGACGAAGGGGCGGCGGCAGCGCCGCCCGCAGCGGTTCCGCTCATGAGCGAGGCTCCCTCGGAACAATCGGAAAGACGGCGTTATCGGGTAAAACGCACGACCTTCGCCGTCTGCCTGGTCCTGCTTGCCGCAGCACTCGCGGCACTCGGCACCTGGCAGGTTGAGCGCCTGGCCTGGAAGCGCGACCTCATTGCCCGCGTCGAGCAGCGTGTGCATGCGGCACCCGTGCCGGCCCCGGCACGCGCCGACTGGGACAAGGTCAATGCTGCCGATGACGAATATCGGCAGGTGACCGTGGCCGGGACGCTGGCGAACGACGAGGAAACGCTGGTCTATGCCTCGACCGCGCTCGGTCCGGGTTATTGGGTCATGACGCCGCTGACGCTTGCCGACGGTACATCAATCCTCATCAATCGCGGCTTCGTGCCGACCGAGAGGCGCGACCCGGCCTCGCGCCGCGAGGGGCAACTGTCAGGCCCGGTCGAGATCACCGGGCTGATGCGGATGACGGAGCCGAAGGGATCGCTGCTGCAATCGAATGACGTCACCGCCGACCGGTGGTATTCGCGCGATGTCGCAGCGATCGCTGAAAAGCGCGGCGTCGGTGCGGTTGCGCCCTATTTCATCGACGCCGATGCCGCTGCCAATCCAGGCGGCCTGCCAGTCGGCGGCCTGACGGTCATCGATTTCCCCAACAACCATCTCGTCTATGCGATCACCTGGTACGGGCTGGCAGTGATGGTGCTGGCGTTGCTGGTGTTCATTCTTCGCGGTGAGAGAGGTGGCCGAGGTCAGCCAGGCCATTTACCTGGATCCGGATGATGTCGGCCGAAAACCGCTCACACTTGTCGGCATCAGCTCTCATCGAGCACGGTTATGCGGCAATCCGGCTGATCGCCTCGGCGAGCTGTGCCTGCGAGAAGGGCTTGCCGAGGCGAGGCAGGTCGACGATGCCGGCCCCTTCGGGGATCTCGGCGTAACCGGTTGCGAGGATGATCGGCATATCAGGCCATTCGTTGCGAATCGCCTGGGCGAGCTGCGCGCCGGTCATGCGCGGCATGGCATGGTCGCAAATCACCAGGTCGATCTGCTGCTTGCGCAGGATGTCGAGTGCCTCGGAGCCCGCCATCGCCTCGAACACGGTATGGCCGAGATCCTCCAGCATCAGCGTTGTATTCATCAGGACCAGACCATCGTCATCGACGGCGATGATACGCAGGCGGCGCGGCGCATTGTCCTCGCGTTGCGGCAGATCTACAGCGGCCTCGGTCACCTGCTCGGCAACGGCGACCGGGAACCACAATTCAGCCGTCGTGCCTTCGCCGAGGCTGCTCTTCAGTATGAGCCGCCCGCCGGACTGGGACGCAAGGCCCTGCACCATGGAAAGGCCGAGACCGGTGCCCTTGCCGACACCCTTGGTGGTGAAGAACGGCGTAATTGCCTGCTCCACCGTCTTTGCATCCATGCCTTCGCCTTCATCGATCACCGCGATACGAACATAGCGGCCGGGCGGCAGCGGACCCTTGCCTGAAGGCATCGATTCCTCGGAAGCGCGAAGCAGGATCCGGCCGCCGGATGGCATGGCATCGCGGGCGTTGACGACGAGGTTCAGGATCGCCATCTCCAGCTGGTTCGGATCGGTCAGGATCGTTGGCAGCCTGACGGGGAAAGAGGTCTCGATCACCGTGAGAGGGCCGAGCGAACGGCTGAGCATATCCATCATGCCGCGGACCAGGCCGGAGACGTCGATCGGCTCTATGTGCAGTTCCTGCCGGCGGGAAAAGGCCAGCATGCGCTGCGTCAGCGCCGCGCCGCGCTGGGCGCCCTGCATGGCATTGTCAACAAGCGATGTCAGCGAGAGATCCTGCGGCATGCGTTTCTTCAGGATTTCGAGACTGCCGAGGACAGCCATCAAGAGATTGTTGAAATCATGGGCGATACCGCCGGTCAGTTGACCGATTGCCTCCATCTTCTGCGACTGGAAGAGCTCTTCGCGCGCCTGCTCCAATGCCCGCTGTGTCTCCATCTTCTCGGTGATATCCCGGGTGATCTTCGCGAAACCGAGCACATCGCCTTCGTCGTCCCGGATGACGTCGATGACGACGCTGGCCCAAAAACGGGTGCCGTCCTTGCGGACGCGCCAGCCTTCCCTTTCGAACCGGCCCTCGGCGCGCGCGATGCCGAGCGCGGTTTCCGGCACGCCGGCGGCGCGGTCCTCAGAGGTATAGAAGGTCGAGAAATGCCGGCCGATGATTTCTTGCGGTCGATAGCCCTTGATCCGCTCGGCGCCGAAATTCCAACTGCTGACATTGCCGTCGGGATCGAGCATGTAGATCGCATAGTCCGAGACGCCCTGGACCAGCCGCCGGAACTGTTCCTCGCTCTGGCGGATCGCCTGTTCAGCTGCTCTGCGTTCGGTCAGGTCGCGGGTGATCTTGGCATAGCCGATGAGCTCGCCGGAGGGACGACGAATCGGATCGATGATCACATGGGCCCAGAAGCGGCTTCCATCCTTGCGCTGCCGCCAGCCCTCTCCCTCGAATCGGCCCTGCTCCGCCGCCGTGGCGAGCGCACGCGCCGGTAGTCCCGCGGCGCGGTCCTCTTCCAGATAGAAACGAGAAAAATGCTCGCCGAGAATTTCGGAGGGCTTGTAACCTTTGAAGCGCTGGGCGCCGGTATTCCAGCTGGTGATGATGCCTTCAGGGCTCAGCATATAGATGGCGTAGTCGGTGATGGCATCGACCAGAAGGCGAAAGCGTCCCTCTTCGTTTAGAGAGGTATCATGTCGATTCAGTACTTCCATCGGCCCCTCGGAGTCACCAGCGCTTTATAACGTCGCGGCAGGCGGATGGTTCCGATTCAGCCTCAAATTTTCAGACGGCCTTGACCTGCGGGTAGAACCTCTCGCCGACACGCTCGGCAGCGGCATAGGCCTGCGAGACGATTTCCGGCACAAGATCGATATCGGGCAAGCTGCCGAGGCCCAGCGGGCCGACAGCAAAGAGCCCGGCGACGGTCGAACCATCCTCCAGGAAGGGCTCGCCGCGCGCATTGACCGCGAGCCCCAGCGAGAGCTCGTCCGGCATGGCGAGGCCGGCGGAAAGCAGGCTCTGCATCAAGGGCGCTGACAGATCTGGCGCCTGACAGCGGCAATCGATGATGCGCTCAGCATGGATGACCTCCTCGGCAGCGGAACCGGCCGGCGTGAAGAACAGGCCGCTCAGACCCCGGCGGCCGGCGCGACCACGGCGCAGCACCGTGCGGCCTTCGGCAAGCTCGCGTTTCAGCCGCAGGTGCATGGCCTCCGGCAGGCGGTTGCGATGGCTGTCGTAGATTGCCCTGAGGTGGCGGTTGAACTGATGCTTGTCGCGGGCCGGCAGCGAACGCCAAAGCGAGCGGGCATGTTTCCGCAGGCCGTTCATCACCGATTGCCAGCTTCGCCCCGCTTCCTCCGCCTCGCGACAGGCTTGACGGATGAAGTGCACGATCTCCGGCAGGCTCTGCGGCAGCGCTTCGGCCGGGAAGACCGGATCGGCGGAATTCGGCGTATGGCTCTGCGGCAGGAAACCGCGCCGGGAAATGATCGTCACCTGGCCGGCATAGCCCGAATCGCGCAGCTGCAGCAGCTGGTCGACGACGCGGATGCCGCTGCCAAGCAGTACCGCATGCGGCCGCGCAACGAGGCGCTGGGCCCTGACCGGCGAAGCCTCCTGCTCACCGGCATCCGGCGCAGACAGGCCGTAACCGGTGGCGAGGATCACGGTATCGAACAGCGGATTGGCGGGATTGGCGCTTTCGAGCAGGAAGCGGTTGCCGTGGCTCCTGCGGATCGCTACGACCGGATCGTTGCAGACCTGGACGGTGATGTCCCTGCGCGCGGCCAGCGCTTCCGAAAAGCGCTGGTAGACATAATCGCTGAAGATTTCCTTCGGCACGAAGATCTGCCGGAATCCGGGGATGGCGGCCGGTACGGCGGCGCGGAAGGCGGCATTGCTGCAGAGCCAGTCGTTGAAATCGTCATTGTCGCCGACCGAAACCGAGAGATCTCGCACACGGGTGTTGAGGATCGTCGAGGAGCGGGCCGAGGCCAGCGCCTGCCCACCGCTGACCGACGAATTCGGATCGAACAGCTGCAAGTGGAAGGGCGCGCGCACCGTCTTCATCAGCGCGATGGCCGTCATCATGCCGGAAAAGCCGCGCCCGACGATCGCAATCCGCGGTACGGCTGATATCTGTGCCGCCGCATTGGCTCTCGCCGAAAAAAGTCCCTGAACCGTCATCGCAACTCCTTTGCGGCTTCATCCGCACCGTGGGTCGATCGAGGTCTCAACGCATAAAACAGCGGTTCACGCGTTGATGAGGTTCATGCGGCCATTCACAACACCTGCCGCGGCATCAGGGTCCGAACCAGCGGCCCCGCAAGAGAACTAGGGGAGCAATCACGCTCGTCCATAGTCTATCAAACTAGTAGTGTATGAAAGCGCTAAATGACCCAGGTGGCAAGCGCTTTGTTGCCACATCGTTTCAAGATATTGAAATATAACATAATTTAGAACTATCCCGTGGAAATCCGGTCGACCTTTGCACCCCGAACTGCGAATTGATTGTCGAAAACGTCAGATCGACAGCGACCTCAGCTGGCCCGTAGGGCGAGGGCTTTGGGAGGCATGGCTCTCTCCGGTAGCGGTCGGCTCTAGACATTCACCTGCCGCAACCCGTTCGCGCACAGATTGTTCCCGCCCGGATGCGAGGTGACCTCACGTAAAAATAACCAACTGGTGAATTCTTTACTTGAACCCCCAAATGGAATCGGCAAAAGTGAAGGTGCTATCAATCCCTTCATGGATTTGCCGTCTTTTCGGGCCAGCGTCCGACCACACATCTATTGGAAAAAATACCGTGAGCAGCGATGCGTTAATACGCGCGACGAAGCCTTCGGCTTCGATGGCGCTTGCAACTGCGGCAGGCTGGGGCCGAGGCCTCTTCACATTGGTGCGCATCACCATGATGGCCTTCCGCCACCCCTGGCAATCCGGCTTTGCGATCGGCGCCACGCTTGTTGCCTCCACCTTCCAGCTGATGATCCCGCGCCTTCTCGGTCAGGCGGTCGACCACACGCAGATGGCGATGAGCGGTGGCGCGGCGGGTCTGGTGGCACAGGACGCGCTGCTGACCACGGCATTGCTGCTGCTCGGCGCCAGCGTGCTGCGCGGCCTCTTCACCATGGTCCAGAACTATTACAGCGAAGCCGTCGGCCATCACATCGGCTATGAGTTGCGGCTGGCCTGCTACGAGAAGATCCAGCGGCTCTCCTTCAGCTTTCATGACACCGTGCATTCCGGCGACCTGATCACTGTCGGCCTGCTCGATCTCGAAGGCGTGCGCATGTATTTCTCCACCGCACTCGTCCGGATGATCCTGCTGTCGATCCTGATCGGCATCGGTGCCTATATGCTGCTGTCGACCGATGTCGTGCTCGGCCTCCTGGCGCTGAGTTTCGTGCCCTTCGTCGGCTGGCGCTCCTCGGTGACGCAGCTGAGGCTGCGCGCCACCTGGCTCGATCTGCAGGAGCGGCTTTCGGTGCTGACCCGCATCATGGAGGAGAATCTCGGCGGCATCCGCGTCGTGCGCGCCTTTGCCGCACAGGACCACGAGCTGTCGAAATTCGAGGCGGCGTCGAAGAACGCGCTGGCGCTCGCGCATCAGCGCGTCGGCATCCGCGTCACCAATACCAGCGCCATGACCTTCTCCTTCTTCGCGGCGATGGGCCTGGTGCTCTGGGTCGGCGGCGGCAAGGTGATGTCGGGCGAGATCACCGTCGGCACGCTGGCCTCCTTCCTGACCTTCATGACTATCCTGCAGATGCCGGTGCGCCAACTCGGCCTGATGGTCAACGCCTTTGCCCGCGCCTCCACCTGCGGCTCACGCCTCTTTGCCCTTCTCGACCTCGACATCGCGATCAAGGATGCGCCGGATGCGAAGGAGCTGAACCTCACGGACGGCGTGCTGCGCTTCGAAAATGTCAGCTTCGCCTATCCGGGTTCGGAAAAGCGCACCGTGCTCCAGGATGTCTCTTTCGAAGCGCGGCGCGGCCAGACGATCGGCATCGTCGGGCCTCCCGGCAGCGGCAAGTCGACGATCGCCCATCTCATTCCCCGCTTTTACGACGTCAGCAGCGGCAAGATCACGATCGACGGCCAGGATATCCGCAAGGCGACGCTGCAATCGCTGCGTCGGGCCGTGGCCGTCGTGCAGCAGGATTCCTTCCTGTTCACCACGACGATCGAAAACAACATCGCCTATGGCGATCCGTGGGCGAAGGAAAGCCGCATCGAACGCGCCAGCGAAAGCGCCCAGTTGCACAATTACGTGCTCGGCCTTCCCACCGGTTACGGCACCGTCGTCGGCGAGCGCGGTGTTTCACTGTCCGGCGGCCAGCGGCAGCGTCTTTCGATCGCCCGCGCGCTGATGCTGAAGCCGGCGGTGATGGTGTTCGACGATTCGACGGCGGCGATCGATGCGGCCACCGAGCAGCGCATCCGCAGCGCCATGCGCCGCTATGCCGCCGACCGCGTGACGATCATCGTTGCCCACCGCCTGAGCTCGCTGATGCATGCCGACCAGATCCTGTTCGTTGAAGACGGCCGGATCGTCGAGCGTGGAACGCATGCGGCGCTGCTTTCGCTCGGCGGGCGCTACAAGGCGCTCTACGACCTCCAGGTGCGGCCGGGCGACGAGGCCTTGAGCGCTTAGAGCATGATGCATCCGGCCTGAAACATCCGGATCTGGCAAACGGCATATCCCCTCTGCTCCCAAGAAGAGGGGAACGGTTAGTGACTTATGCAGGCCACCGGAAGTGATGGCCGCGGGAGGAATGGCATGGCCGAGGAACTGGAAACCGAGCGTCCCGACGTTCGCGAGGATGGACGCCGCCCGCCGAGGGCGGTGGTCGGTTCGCAGCGCGTCGAGGAGGAGATGTTCGGCAAGGCCTTCGACGGCAACGTCGTCAAGCGTATCTGGGTTTTCGTTCACCCCTATCGCCGCCAGGTCCTCTGGTCTGTCGTCGCCGTTCTGACCTTCACGATGATGCAGCTCGCCATCCCGCTGATCATCCGCTATGCCATCGACCACGGCATGTCGGCGGGCGGCAACCATTCGGCACTGGCCTGGTCGATCGTCGCCTTCACGATTGCCATCCTCATCAACTATGCGGCAAGCTACGCGCAGGAGACGCTGGTCGGCGGTGTGGCGGAAGAGGTGCTCTTCGATATCCGCAAGGCGATGTTTTCGCATCTCCAGCGCGTTTCGCTCTCCTTCATGGACAAGACCGAGGTCGGCCGGCTGATGTCGCGCCTGCAGGGCGACGTCAACTCGATGCAGGAATTCCTCGAAACCTCGGTGCTCTCCGTCGGCGACATCGTGCTGCTCTTCGGCATCATTTTCGTGATGCTCTATCTCGATTTCAAGCTGGGGCTGCTGACGCTCTCGGTGCTGCCGGTGCTCTTCATCGTCCGGCTGTTCTGGCTGCCGCTGGCGCGCAAATCCTTCATGGCCGCGCACGAGACCAATTCGATTGCCGCCGGCGCACTCGCCGAAGCGATCCACGGGGTGCGTGCCGTCCAGAGCATGGACAGGCAGGGTGTCAACTTCACGCTCTACGACGACAAGGCGCATGCCAACCTCAAGACGCATCTGACGGCGGCGCGCTATGCCCAGGTGATGGTGCCGATCGTCGATAGCCTGACCGGCGTGGCGATGGCGCTCGTCATCGTCGTCGGCGGCGCACGCGTTCTCAACCAGGCGCTCGATGTCGGCGTGCTCGTCGCTTTCCTGTTCTACATTCAGCGCTTCTTCGACCCAATCCGTTCGCTGACCCTGCAATATTCGGTGATGCAGCGTGCCATGGCTTCCGGCCAGCGGCTGACCGAAGTGCTCGACGTGCCCGTCGACATCAAGGATGTGCCTGGTGCCACGGCGCTGTCGCGCGACATGGACGGCTCGGTGGAATTCAAGGACGTCGTCTTCGGCTATAATCCGAAGCATCCGGTGCTGAAGCATGTCAGCTTCAAGGTCAATCCCGGCGAGACGGTGGCGCTGGTCGGGCCGACAGGGTCCGGCAAATCGAGCTGCATGTCGCTGATCCATCGCTTTTACGATGTGCAGCAAGGTCAAGTGCTGGTCGGCGGCCACGATGTGCGTGCGCTGACGCAGGATTCGCTCGGGGCACAGATCGCCATGGTGCTGCAGGAACCCTTCCTCTTCACCGGCACCGTTTTCGAAAACATCCGCTACCACAAGCTCGAGGCGACGCGCGAACAGGTGATCGAGGCGGCGAAGGCCGTCGGCGCGCACGACTTCATCATGCGCCTGCCGGAGGGTTACGATAGCGTCCTCGGCGAGCGCGGCGGCAACCTTTCGCTCGGCCAGCGCCAGCTTTTGAGCTTTGCCCGCGCATTGGTGGCGGACGCGAAGATCCTCGTGCTCGATGAGGCGACGGCCAATATCGACAGTTATACCGAGATGCTGATCCAGAAAGCGCTGGTGAAGCTGCTCGAAAACCGCACCGGCCTCGTCATAGCCCACCGGCTTGCAACGATCCGCGAGGCAGACCGCATCATCGTGCTGCAGAACGGCGAAATCATCGAAAGCGGCGATCACCGCCAGCTAATGAAGAACGGCAAGCTCTATTCCAAGCTCTACAATCTGAACTACTCCTCCTTCGACGACATTCCCGAAGACGTGCTGGAAGAGACGACGGCGACGCAATCGGCGACCTAGCGCATCGTGCTTTGTGCGTCCGTGAGGACGCATGGCGCACTAATCCCGGATGACATGCATTAACGCCTGTCGCAAAGTTTGAACGAACAAACGACTTGCTGCCGCATTTGCCTATTATCCGGGGCGAGTGCCACTGAGGAGAATATTATGAAAAGAGCAATTTGCAGCCTGCTGATCGCCACGGCCCTTGTTGGATCGGCCATTCAGCCTGCTGCCGCCCGCGACCACCGTCATCACGATAACACCGGTCGAATCATCGCCGGCGGCGTTGCCGCAGGTGTTGTCGGCGGGCTCATTGGCGGCGCAATCGCCAATGGCGGCGGCCCTCGCTACGTTGAAGAGCCTCGTTATGTCGACGGCCCTCGCTATGTCGAACCGGCGCCGAGATGCTGGTATGAGGACCGCGATGTCCGCAACCGCTATGATGGCGGCTATCATGCCGAAACCGTCCGCGTCTGCGAATAACGGGTTCATAAACCCGTCACCGGGAGCCGAACTCTCGAGCGGCGTGACGTGATCATTCGTCGTCGCCGCTCGTATTCGCCCCCTCAGCCGAGGTTCGTCCGCAGCCCCGGCACTTTCCGCAATGAACATTGGCTGCGTTGAGCGCCATGTCAGCTCATTCTGCGGTTATCGCCCTTATCGAAAAAATCTCGTTGCCATTCGATCGCTTGTCATCCGGCTGTCAGAGACGATGAATAGCTGAAAGCCGATGAATGATGGTCCAGTGAACGACGGCAAGGCGCCGAAGAAAGAACGCATGCGGTTCGTCAGCGCCGAGCAGGTCGCGCAATTGGCGGGCGTTTCGCGCTCCGCGGTCTCACGCACCTTCACGCCGGGCGCCAGCGTCGCTCCGACGACGCGTGAAAAGGTGCTGCGGGCGGCGCAAGAGCTCGGCTACCACGTCAACGACCTGGCGCGCGGCGTGCTTGCCAATCAGAGCCGCCTCGTCGGCATCGTCGCGACCCGGCCGGAAGTGGGTTTTCGCGCGCATCTGGCCGCTGCACTTGCCAAAGCCCTGATCCGGCGCGGCAGCATCCCGATCCTCATCAACACCGGCCAGACGGAAGATGAGCTGCTCGCCGCCCAGAAGATGCTGATCGGCCACCGTGCCGAGGCGATCATCATCCTGTCGGGCTCGCCGCCGGCGAGTTTCTTCGAACTCGCACAGCGAAACGGCCAGCCACTCGTCGTGATCGGTCGTTCGGAACCCGACGCCGACCATGTGCGCGCCGGCAACTCCGAAGCCTCCCGCAAGGCGGCAACGGCCTTTTACGAAAGCGGCAGACGGCGTCTGGCGGCCATCGGCTCCAACACGGGAACGCCGGCTATCATCGAACGCGAAAGCGCCTTCCTGTCGACCGCCCAGTCGCTCGGCGCATCCGTCGTCGTCGGACGCGGCGGCGATTCCGACTATGACGGCGGTGTTGCCGCCGCCCGTGCACTCTTCTCGGAGACAATAAAGCCCGACGCCGTTTTCTGCGCCAACGACCAGATCGCCTTCGGACTGATGGATGTCGTGCGCCTGGAAGCGCGGCTGCGCATCCCCGAGGACGTCGCCGTCATCGGCTTCGACGACGTGCCGGAATCCTCCTGGCTGAGCTACAGGCTGACCACCTTCCGCCAGGATCCGCTGACCATGGCGCAGCGCGCCGTCGAGCTGATGGAGCGGCGGCTTGAAAAACCCGATGCGCCTCCAGGTTACGAACGCGTCATTCCGGAACTCGTCATCCGCCAGAGCTTCAGACCCTGACCTTTCCGCGTGGCTTTTCGCAGGCGCCATCCTGTGGCAAGAAGGGGCATGACGCTTTATTTGCCGCATGTCGTTGTCCCAAAACCGCTGCACACTTTTGGGCGACATGCATTGGGGAGGAAGATCGCCTGAGATGAAGGGAATTCGCCAGCTCGCCGAGCATCTCGACATTTCGATCGGGACCGTATCCCGTGCGCTGAACGGCAAGCCCGACGTCAACGACGAAACGCGCCGGCGCGTGCTCGCCGCCGCCGAAGAGCTCGGTTACGTCGCCAACCAGTCGGGCCGCAGCCTTCGCCAGGGCATGACCAATGTCATCGGGCTGATGCTCGAGGTGAGCCGCGAGACGGTCGAAAACAGCGACGACTTCTTCCTTGGCGTCACCGACGGGCTGCAGAGCGTCTTTTCCCGTCACAAGCTCGATCTCGTCATGCTGCCCTGCCCCGATGACGAGGACCCGCACGAGTATCTGAAGCGCATGGTGGCGCGCCGCCTTGTCGACGCGCTGATCATCTCGGCGACGCGACGTACCGACCGGCGCATCGAGCTTCTGGAAAAGGCCCGCATCCCCTTCGTGGCGCTCGGCCGCAGCGCGTCGGGCGGCAGTTATACCTGGATGGACCTCGATTTCGAGGGCGTGGCGTCGCGCGGCGTCGACCGGCTGGTCGCCAAAGGCCACCGGCGGATCGCTGTGGCTGCACCCTCTTCCGACATCAATCTCGGCTACCTCTTCCTCGACGCCTACCGCCAGGCGCTGCAACGGCATGATATCCCCTTCGACCCGGCCCTCGTCATCCGGGTCAAGTCGAGCGAACAGGGTGGCTATCAGGCCGGCCACGAATTGCTGATGATCGAGCAGCGGCCGACGGCGATCATCCTGATCCATGAACTGATGGCGATCGGGCTTTACCGACGGCTTGCCGAGGCCGGCGTCGTGCCCGGCCGCGACCTCGCCGTCGTCGGTTTCCGCGAGGAGCCGCGCACGCATTTCCTGCAGCCGACGCTGACGTCCTTCCGCATGTCGCTGCGCGATCTCGGCGCGCAGCTCGGCGAAACACTGCTCGCCACCATGCCGGCCTATGCCGATCACTATCCGCAGGGTGCCCGCAACAGGATCTGGCCGCTGGAACTCGTTCCGGGCGAAAGCGACGCTTTCACGCTGACGGCCTGAAGCCCGTCGCGTACATATATTTCTATTTCGCGGCTTGCATCAGACCCGGCTTGGAGCAGCCTGCTCCCTGCTCGACAGCTGATGCGTGACGAAGAAGACCAGCAGGGCTCCGGCCGCCAGGCAGGCGGACAGGAAGAACATCGGCGCGATCGTGCTGCCGCTCGCTTCCTTGATCCAGGGCACGACGTTCTGGGCGACGAAACCGCCGAGATTTCCGACCGAATTGATGGCGGCAAGGCCGGCTGCAGCACCCGCGCCCTTGAGGAAACGCGAGGGCAGGCTCCAGAACACCGGCTGGGGGGCGAAGATCCCGGCAGCGGCGACACAGAGGAAGGCGAATTGCAAGGTGTGGTTCGGGATCAGCGCCGAGAGCAGCAGGCAGGCGGCGCCGATGAAAGCGGGAATGACAATATAGGGCGTCTTCGATTGCGCCTTGTCGGCCATGGCGGGAACGACATAGAGCGCGATCGCGACCAGCACCCAGGGAATGATGTTGAGGAAACCGTTCACCGTGTTGCTGACGCCGAAGGCCTTGACGATGGTCGGCAGCCAATAGCTGAGCCCATAGGCCGAAAGCGGAAAGGCGATATAGCAGAGCGCCATCAGCAGCACGCGTGGGTCGATGAGCGCCTTGAAGCCGTTTCCGGCATTCTCGCCCATGCCGGCATCTTCCGAGGCGAGCCTGCGTTCGAGCCACTGCTTTTCCTCGCCGCTCAGGAAGCTTGCGTTTTCAGGCCGGCCAGGAAGATAGAAGAAGGTGACGATGCCGGCGATAACAGCCGGAACACCCGTCGCCAGGAATACCCACTCCCAACCGGCAAAGCCGTAAAGACCGTCGAGATCGAGCAGCACGCCGCCGAGCGGCGCACCGACGGCATTGGCGATCGCGCTGAAGATCATGAACAGCCCGACCATCCTGCCGCGATAGACCGAGGGGAACCACAGCGTCAGCAGATAGAGGACGCCGGGAAAGAAGCCGGCTTCGCAGACACCGAGCAGGAAACGCAGGATATAGAACATCGTCGCGTTCTGCGTGAAGGCGAGCGCGATGGTGACGATGCCCCAGGACACCAGGATGCGTGCGAACCAGACACGGGCGCCGAGCCTGTCAAGGAAGAGGTTGCTCGGCACCTCGAAAAGAAAATAGCCGATGAAGAAGAGCGAGGCGCCGAGACCGTAGGCGTATTCACTCATTCCGAGGGCATCGACCATCTGAAGCTTGGCGAAACTGACGTTCTGCCGGTCGATATAGGCGATGAGATAAAGGATGCCGAGAAACGGCATTAGCTTCCAGGTGATTTTCGAGATCAGCCGCTTCTCGTCGACCATAAGTATCCTCCGATATGACCATGCTTCGTCACGGCGTAGATAGAGCGGCCAGCCGATAATCAATTGCGCGTTGCATTTTCTCCAGGAGCCGCGACCGGATCACGAGGCCGCACCCGGACACCGGGTGCGGCCTGTCTTTAGATCATTCAGCAGCGGCAACAGCAGCGCGGCGGCCGATCGTTGCCTGGGTCAGCGCGAAGGCTGAGAAGGCGCAGAGCGCGATGCCGGCGGCCATCGGAACGGCAGTACCGTCGAAGAAGACGCTCGATATGACCATGGCGACGGCGGCGATCACGAAGTGCAGCGTGCCCATCAGCGACGAGGCCGTGCCGGCGATCTCGCCGTGATCCTCAAGGGCGAGCACCGCGCTTGTCGGGATGACGAGGCCGAGGAAGCCATAGCCGATGAACAAGAAGGTCGCCAGGACAGGCAGCTGGTTGAAGCCTGAGGCCATCACCACCGCCATCACGACCATCGCAAGCGCATAAGCGCTGACCGCAATCCGCATGACGCGCACGAGGCCGAAACGCTCGCCGAGCCAGCCCGTGGCCTGCGATACCGCGAAGAAGGACACGGCGTTGATCGAGAAGGCGAAGCTGTATTGCGTCGGCGTCAGCCCGTAATGCTGGATCAACACGAAGGGCGAGTTGGCGAGATAGACGAGGAAGCTCGAAATGCCGAGGCCGCCGATGAAGGTCAGCGTCAGGAAATTGCGGTCGGTTAGCAGAAGGCGATAGGCCGCCATGGCGCTGCTCAGACCGCTGCCGCTGCGTTCGTTCGCCGAACGGGTTTCCTCCAGTTGGGTCGCAAGCAGGACGAGGCCGATGAAGGCGGCGATCGTCACGGCCCAGAATACGCCGCGCCAGCCGTAGAACTCGATGACGGCGCTGCCGGTCAGCGGTGCCAGGATCGGCGAGATCGAGAAGACCAGCATCAGCAGCGACATCAGGCGCGCGGCCTGCACGCCGGTGTGCATGTCGCGGACGATGGCGCGCGGAATGACCATGCCGGCGGCACCGCCGATACCCTGAACGAAACGGAAGGCGATCAGCGTTTCGATATCGGTCGCCAGAGCGCAGCCGATCGAGGCGATGGCGAAGAGGCCGATACCGAGATAGAGCGGCAGCTTACGGCCCCACATATCCGACAGCGGACCATAGACGAGCTGGGCGAGCGCAAAGGAGATGAAGAAGGCAAGAAGGGTAAGCTGGGTGACGTTGTTATCGGCATGCAGGTCCTGGCCGATGGACGGCAGCGCAGGCAGATACATGTCGATGGCAAAAGGCCCGATGGCCGACAGAAGGCCGAGAATGAGGGCAATGCGAAAGAATGGAGCCGTCATAATGGTGATCTTTCATAAAGCGCGGCGGAGGTACCGGATCGTCGCTCCGCCACATTGCTCTTAGAGCGCCGTGCGTCCTCTCGGACGCACAAAGGACACTCTAACTCTTTGAATTTACGCATCGTGCTTTCCGAAAATCGGAACCGATTTTCGGGCCGACGCGCTAGGGTTCAATGATGATCGTTCGCGCGAAGACGAAGTTGGGAGCTCATATCTCCAGCGGCGGAACCAAGAGTGTCAATAAATTTGGACACAGATGTAAAACTAGACGCCATTGTCTAAAACGTCAAGACGTCTTATCTTCGCTCTCATGAAAGATCGCATGACACCGGCAGTCCGGATGACGGGGCATACGCAGCGCGGACAATGCGCCAAGCGCATGTCGATCCTCGATGCCGCGGCCGACGTATTCTGCCGCCAGGGTTTTGCCGGCGCCAGCATCGACGAGATCGCCGCCGTCGCCTGTGTCTCGCGCCAGACGATCTACAATCACTATCGCGAGAAGGAAACGCTGTTCGTCGCCGTCGTCGAAGACGTCATGAAGCGCGCCAACGCCATGCTGTTCTCGGTGCTTTCGACCTTTCCTGATCACGCCGACGATCTGGAGGACGAGCTGACGGCCTTCGCCGTGCGCCTCAATAAGAACTGCATCTGCAACCACGACGGAAAATTCCTGCGCAAGCTGGTGCAGACCGAGGGCGAGCGATATCCGCACCTCTTCGAAAGCTGGCGCCAGCAGGGGCCGGGCAAGCTGATCACCGCACTTTCTGCACTTCTCGGGCGGCTTGCCCATAAGGGCGCGCTCGCCATCGACGATTTCGACGTCGCCGCCCGGCAGTTCGTGGCACTCGGCAATGCCGACCTGCAGATGATGATCCTTCTCGGCGGCACACCCACCGATGAAGAACTGGAAAAGGCGGCGCGCAACGCGGTCCGTACCTTTCTCAAGGCCTATGGCAGGCCGGAGGCGGAAAAGGCCGGCCATCCGCCGCAACTCGCAGCCATATCAGGCTGAGAGAGCCCTTCCGATCAAGCCTTCCGATCAGGCAAAGACCGTCATTTGTGAGGGTACGACCGCGAACATGCCGACGCGGCGCGCGGCAAGATATTTCACCAGCTGTTCGACAACCGAAGGCATGACCGGCTTCTGAACCACGCCGACCGCGCCCTTGACACCATCGGCGACCATTTCGGGATTGCCGGTCATGAAGACGACGGCAATGCCATGCTCTTGCGCCAGCCGTCGGCCGATCTCAGGCCCTGTCGGGCCGTCGGCAAGATTGACGTCGACGAAAGCGATATCGGCAAGCGGCGCCAGCCGCAGCGCCTGTTCACGATCATTCGCAAGGCCCGCGACCTGCATGCCCATGCCTTCCACCGTCGCCTCGAGATCCAGGGCGATCAAGAATTCATCTTCGACGATCAATACTCTCTGTTTCATGAGATCATCTCGTTGCCAGCGCCGCACGACATTGGTGGCCATGATACGTCCCCTTGGTTACGCCTGTACTTCTAAAGAGGGATCCGCTCCGGCAGCCTATCCCACGCGAAACTCAAGGTGGTAACGGGCAACTCAACGATATGTTCCGCGTTGGAACGCCGTTTTTTGTATTTAAGGTATTGTTAACGTTGATAAATTCTTAAGGCGCTCAAACCTGAAGCAAAAAAGGCGGCACCATGGCCGCCTTGATAAAGACAAGACCGGCAGGATTAATCAGCCTTTGGCCTTCAGCACGAGGACCGGTTTGCCGCGGTAGTCGGCCGGAAATAGCGATTTCAGGTTCTCGATTTTCGGCAGGTCGTTGTAAACGATATAGGGATAGGTCGGATTGAGTGTCAGGAAATCCTGATGATAGGCCTCCGCAGGGTAAAAGCCGGTGGTTTCAGAGACTTTGGTGACGATCGGCTGCGGGAAGACATGCGCCTTGTCGAGCTGGCCGATATAGCTCTCGGCGACCTTGCGCTGTTGCGGATCCGAGACGAACACCGCCGAACGGTACTGCGTTCCCCGGTCCGGACCCTGGAAATTCAGCTGCGTCGGGTTGTGCGCCACAGAGAAAAAGATCTGCAGCAATTTGCCGTAGCTCACCTGTTTCGGATCGAACTTCACCTGGACGGATTCGGCGTGACCCGTAGAGCCGGTGCTGACGGTTTCGTACTGCGCCGTTTTGGCGTCGCCGCCGGCATAACCGGAGACGGCGCTCTCAACGCCCTTTACGTGCTGGAAGACGCCCTGGACACCCCAGAAACAACCTCCGGCGAAAATGGCCGTCTCGGTGCCTGACCCGGCCACCTCGTCAACGGTCGGCGGCGGGATGACGACGGCATCCTCGGCCGCGTCCGCAGCACACACGCCGAGCGAGAATAGAGTGGCAGCAAGGAGCGCGGCAAGGCTCCTGCGGTGGGAAGACGTGGACATGGCGCTACCTCCTGCGACGGCCCAAATCCTTGCTCATCCTTGCAAAAGTCGCAAATCACAAGGCGGTCACTCACGCCGATGTGACAGCCAGACGAAAGCGCCTGTGCGAACATGAAACAGCGCTCAACTTGAGTTGACAATCTCGCGAGGAGTGAGGAGAGTGCCGCCGGTCAGAGCCAGCATTTCCGGGGGGAACCTATGTCCGTGCGCTCGTTCTTCGCTTTCGCGACAATCGCATTTTCCACGATCGCCATCAGCTTTCCCGTCGCCGCGGCGGACACCAAGCGCGACATTCAGACGATCAAGGACGCCGATTTCTTCGGCTTCGATCTTCGCACCGAGCAGAACGTCTCGCTCGATCAGTGCAAGACATCCTGCATCGGCGACAAGAGCTGCAAGGCCTTCACCTACAATCCCAAGGTGAAATGGTGCTTCCTGAAATCCGATTTCAAAACGATGAACGCCTTCCCCGGCGCCATCGCCGGCAAGATCGTCGAAACGGCCGCCCAGCAGGAGCGGGATATCGGCGCCGCGCCGCGGCTGACCTTCCTGACGAACGATCTCATCCAGCAGGCCCACGACTTCAAGGATAATCTGACCCTGGCCGACGACCAGCAGGGCCAGGGCGTCGACAGCCTGACGGCCAATGCCCGCATCGACCTCACCGCCAATAACCTGGCCGACGCGCTGAAGTCCTTCCATGGCGCGCTGTCGATCACGCCTGACGACGCCGATCTCTGGCTCGAAACTGCCCGTGCCGCAGCGTCGCTCGGCAGCGCCGAGAGCAATACGACGGGCCAGGCCGTGCTCGACGCGCTGAACGGCTACGAGCTGACGCGCACCACCGCCAAACGCGCCGAGGCGCTGGCCGTGCTCGCCACTGCGCTGGAGCGGAATGCCAACTACCGCCCGGCGCTCGACGCCTACAAGGCGAGCCTGGCGCTTGTCGGCGCCAAGGATGTGCAGGCCGCCTACCTGCAGCTGAAATCAACGCAGGGCTTCCGCGTCACCGAACACACGGTCGATGCCGACAGCGCCACGCCGCGTGCCTGCGTCACCTTCTCGGAGGCGCTGGTCAAAACCACCGACTACACACCCTTCGTGACGCTGAACGCCGAAGCACCAAAGGCGCTCGAAACCAAGGACAAGCAGATCTGTGTCGAGGGGCTGACGCATGGCCAGACCTACAAGATCGCCTTGCGGACCGGCCTGCCGTCATCAGTCGACGAGGTGCTGGAAGCGCCTGTCAGCGTCGACGTCTACATCAAGGACCGCAGCCAGATGGTGCGTTTCACCGGCGACAGCTTCGTGCTGCCCTCGACGGCGCGCCGCGGCATCCCGATCGTCTCGGTCAATATGACCTCGGCCAACCTGAAGCTCTACCGCATCGGCGATCGCGCCATCGCGCCGCTGCTGACCAATTCGCAGTTCCTGTCCCAGCTCGACGGCTACAGCGCCCAGAACATCCAGGACCAGAGCGGCGAACTCGTCTGGCAGGGGTCGATCGACATCGCCAACGAGCTCAACAAGGACATCGTCACCAGTTTTCCGGTCGACGAGGCGCTGCCCGAGCGCAAGCCCGGCATCTACGTGATGACCGCGACGGCAGCAAACGGCACCGCGCAGGAGTGGGATTCGCAGGCGACGCAATGGTTCCTGGTCTCCGATATCGGCGTCACCACCTATGCCGGCACCGACGGGCTCAACGTCTTCACCCGCTCGCTCGCCTCGGCCAAGCCGATCGCAGGCGTCGAGCTGCAGCTGCTCGCCAAGAATAATGAAGTGCTCGGCACTGCGACAACCGACGAAAACGGCCGCGCCATCTTCACCGCCGGCCTGATCCGGGGCACGGCGGCGCTGACGCCCGCCGTCATCACCGCCAAGAACGGCACGTCGGACTACGTCTTCCTCGACATGACGCGCGCCGGCTTCGACCTCTCCGACCGTGGCGTGACGGGCCGCGCCTCACCCGGCGCGATCGACGTGCTGACCTTCACCGAACGCGGCATCTACCGCGCCGGCGAGACGGTTCATGCTCAGGCACTTGCCCGCGACACCGATGGCAACGCCATCGAGAACCTGCCACTCACCTTCATCTTCAGCCGCCCCGATGGTGTCGAAGACCGGCGGATCGTCAGCCAGACCAGCAATCTCGGCGGCTACTCCATCGATTTCCCGACCCAGGAAAATGCGATGCGCGGCACCTGGACGATGAACATCTATACCGATCCCAAGGGCAGCGCGATCGCCACCAAGAGTTTCCTCGTCGACGATTTTGTCCCCGATCGCACCGACATGGAGATCAAGACCGAGGCTAAGGAAGTCGGTCCGGACACGCCGGCGACGATCACCGTTTCGGGCAAATATCTCTACGGCGCCCCGGCCGTCGGCCTGACGCTCGAAGGCGACGTCGTCGTCAAGCCGACGCGTGAGACTGCGGCCTATAAGGGCTTCCTCTTCGGCCTCGCCGACGAGGAGGCGAGCGAGGATTCGCGCCTGCCGATCGACGGACTGCCGGAACTCGACGAAAACGGCGAAGCCTCGACCGACCTGACCATCAGCGAGCTGCCGGCCACGACACAGTTGCTCAACGCTACTGTCTATATGCGCATGCAGGAGGCGGGCGGCCGCGCCATCGAGCGCACTCTGACCATTCCGGTGAAGAACGAGCGGGCGTCGATCGGCATCAAGCCGGAATTTTCCGACGATCTGCCGGAGAACTCGATCGCCAACTTCACGGTGATCGGCGTGAATGCCGATGGACAGAAGCAGGAGGCGAAGGGCCTGCGCTGGAAATTCTACAGCCTCAACCGCGAATACCAATGGTATCGCGAGGGGACGGCCTGGAAATACGAGCCGGTCTACACCGCCGAGCAGGTCTCCAACGGCAGCGTCGACGCGACGATGGACGGCGGCAAGATCTCCGTGCCGGTGACCTGGGGCCGCTATCGCCTCGAAGTGGAAAGCCCCGATGCCGATGGCCCGACCTCCAGCGTCGAATTCGACGCCGGCTGGTTCGTGACCTCGACCTCGACCGAAACGCCCGACGGGCTTGAGATCGCCCTCGACAAGGACACCTACAAGATCGGCGAAACCGCCAAGCTGAAAGTCACCTCGCGCTATGGCGGCGAGCTGATGGTGACGGCCGGAACCGAAAAGCTGGTCGCTGTACAGAACGCCACGATCGGTGAGACGGGCGGCGAAATCGACATCCCCGTTACCTCAGACTGGGGTGCCGGTGCTTATGTCACAGCCACGCTCTTCCGCCCCGGCGACGCGCAGGACAGCCATATGCCGATGCGCTCGATCGGCATCAAATGGCTGAAAGTCGATCCTGAACAGCGCGCGCTGCAGGTGACGCTCGACACGCCCGAAAAGATGCTGCCGCGCGGACCGTTGGCTATCGGCCTGCAAGTGGCGGGCGCCGGCGCCAACGAGGATGCCTATGTGACGGTTGCTGCCGTCGACGTCGGCATTCTCAACCTGACGCGCTATGAACCGCCGAACCCGGAGGACTGGTATTTCGGCCAACGCCAGCTCGGCCTCGAAATCCGCGACCTCTATGGCCGCCTGATCGATGGCTCGCTGGGTGCGACCGGCAAGCTCAGGACCGGCGGTGACGGCGGTGCCATTGCGCTGCAGGCAAGCCCGCCGACGCAGAAGCTCGTCGCCTTCTTCTCCGGGCCGGTGAAGCTCGACGCCGAAGGCAAGGCCAATGTCTCCTTCGACATTCCGCAATTCAACGGCACGGCGCGCGTCATGGCGGTCGCCTGGTCGAAATCAGGCGTCGGCCACGGCATCAAGGATGTCATCATCCGCGATCCTGTCGTGGTGACCGCAAGCCTGCCGAAGTTCCTCTCCCCCGGCGACAAGGCCAATCTGCGGCTCGACATCGCCAATACCGATGCGCCGGCTGGCGACTACAAGCTGCAACTGACCGGCAATGATGCCGTCGGCATCGAAGAAGCCTCCGCCTCGCAGACGATCCGCCTCGAGGCCGGCGCGAAATCCGAACTGACGCTTTCGCTCATCGGCAAACAGCCGGGCGCCGGCAGCGTCTCGATCAACCTCTCCGACGCTTCCGGCCTTTCGCTCGACCAGACGGTCGACGTGCCGGTGCGCCCGGCCTCCTTGCCGATCACCGAACGTAGGGTGCTGGCGCTGAAGCCCGGGGCAAAGCTCACCGTCGACAAGAACCTGCTCGCCGACAGCGTGCTGCCCGGCGCCTCGATCAGCGTCAATGTCACCCGTTCGGCCGCCTTCGATATCCCAGCCCTGCTGATGACGCTCGACCGCTATCCCTTCGGCTGCGCCGAGCAGACCACCAGCCGGGCGCTGCCGCTACTCTATCTCGCCGAAGTGGCAAAGCAAGCGGGCATGGAAAACGACGACGACGTGCACAAGCGCGTGCAGGATGCGATCTACCGCGTACTCTCCTATCAGGCCTCGGCCGGCAGCTTCGGCCTCTGGGGACCGGATTCGGGCGATGTCTGGCTCGATTCCTATGTCACCGATTTCCTGACGCGGGCCCGCGAAATGAAATACGACGTGCCGGAAAGGGCTTTCGTGCAGGCGCTCGAAAACCTGCAGAACACGTTGTCCTACACCACCGACATCAAGGGCCAGGGTGACCAGATCGCCTATGCCATCTACGTCCTCGCCCGTAACAAGAAGGCCGCGATCAGCGATCTGCGCTACTATGCCGATACGATGATCAACGACTTCCCGACGCCGCTCGCCAAGGCGCATATCGCCGCGGCACTGGCGCTCTATGGTGATGCGCAGCGTTCGAAGAATATTTTCCTCGACGCGCTGCAGATGTCGGAGCAATCGATGGTGTCGCGCGTGAACCTGTCGCGCACCGACTACGGCACAATCCTGCGCGATGGCGCGGCGATCCTGGCGCTCGCCGCCGAAAGCCGGCCGGTACCGCCTGTCATCCCGGAACTTGCCAAGGCGGTCGGCAAGGAATGGGAGCGCAGCAAATATAAGAGCACGCAGGAAGAAACCTGGATGCTGCTTGCCGCTCGCGCCATCCAGGGCGGTGACGACGGCCTGAAGGTCGATGTCAATGGTGCCGCGCATACTGGCGCCTATATGGCACGCATGACCGGCGATGCCCTGGCCGACCATCCGCTGACGCTGACCAACCAGACAAACGACACGGTTTCGGCTGTGGTCACCACCGTTGCCGCCCCGACGGTGCCACTGCCAGCCGGCGGCGACGGCTTCATCATCGAGCGGACCTATTACACGCTCGACGGCGAAGAAGCGAATGTCAGCGAGGCAAAGCAGAACGAGCGCTACGTCGTGGTCATCCATGTGCGCGAAACCAATGACTGGCCTTCGCGCATCGTCATCACCGACCTTCTGCCCGCCGGCTTCGAGATCGACAATCCGAATCTCGTCGACAGCGCCCAGATGACCAATTTCGATTGGATCGGCGAGATTTCCGCCGCCCATACCGAATTCCGCTACGACCGCTTCGTCGCCGCCTTCAACCGCGCAGCAGGCGATGAGCGCGAATTCAACGTCGCCTATGTCGTGCGCGCGGTCACCCCCGGCACCTACGACCATCCGGCCGCAAACGTCGAGGACATGTACCGGCCCGAGCTTTCGGCCCGCACGGCAACCGGCAAGATGGAGGTCGTGACGGCGCAATAATGAGGCGGTGGCACAAGTTTGCGATCGGGTCCGCAGCCGGCATCGTTCTTGCCGGTGCGGCTCTCTTTGCGCTCGATGCCGCCGACAAGGCCTTTCCGCCGCCGCTCGACAGGGCAAATACCGTCTCCGCCGAGGTGCTGGATGCCGACGGGCAATTGTTGCGTGCCTTCGCGACATCGGAAGGCCGCTGGCGGCTGAAGACGGCAGTCTCCGACGTCGATCCGCAATTCCTGCGCATGCTGATCGCCTATGAGGACCAGCGTTTCTACGAACACGGCGGCGTCGACCTCTGGGCGCTCGGGCGCGCTGCCGTGCAACTGGCCAGCAACGGCCGTATCGTCTCCGGCGCCTCGACGCTTTCGATGCAGGTGGCGCGGCTGATCGAGCCGCGCGAAGGACGCTCGCTTTCGGCAAAGCTCCTGCAGCTCGTGCGCGCCGTGCAGATCGAGCGGCGGCTGTCGAAGGAACAGATTCTCGACCTCTATCTCACACACGCGCCCTATGGCGGCAATCTGGAAGGCGTGCGCGCCGCAAGCCTTGCCTATTTCGGCAAGGAACCGCGCCGCCTGACGGTCGCCGAGGCGGCGCTGCTCGTCGCCCTGCCGCAGTTGCCGGAACGGCGCCGGCCGGATCGCAATCTCAAGGCAGCCGAGGCGGCACGCAAGCGTGTGCTCGACCGGGTGGCAGTCGCCAGAGCCGTTGGTGACGGCGAAGCGGAACGGGCCGAAGGCGTCGCGGTCCCGCCCCAGCGCATGCAATTGCCGGCCCTTGCCGCCCATGTCGCCGAAGCAGCGCTGCGCAAGGAGCCTGATGTCCTCAAGCACCAGACGACACTGAGGAAGCAGGTGCAGCAGGGGCTGGAGGCGGTTGCGCGGGCAGCGGCATTCAAGCTCGGGCCGAAGCTTTCGCTTGCCATGGTGATGGCGGATGCGCAGACGGGCGCGATCGTCGGCGAGGTCGGCTCAGCCGATTATTTCGATGCCAGCCGCTCCGGCTGGATCGACATGACGCGCGTCAACCGCTCGCCGGGCTCGACGCTGAAGCCCTTCATCTATGGGCTGGCCTTCGAGCAGGGCCTGGTGTCCCAGGAAACGATCATCGAAGACCGGCCCGCCGATTTCTTCGGCTACCGGCCGCGCAATTTCGACATGAGCTACCAGGGCGACGTCACCGTGCGCGAGGCGCTGCAGCTGTCGCTGAATGTGCCGGCCGTCAAGCTGCTCGATGCCGTCGGGCCGTCACGGCTGATGGCGCGCTTCCGCCGCGCCGAGGTACGCCCGGTCCTGCCGCCGAATGAGACGCCGGGGCTTGCGATCGGGCTTGGCGGCGTCGGCATCACCCTGAAGGATCTGGTGCAGCTCTATACGGCGCTCGCCAATCGCGGCCAACCGGCAAGGCTCGGCGACGGCGTCACCGGCGCACCGGGCAAGCTCGACGGCGAACCGCTGCTGGAGCCGGTCGCAGTCTGGAACGTCGCCGATATTCTCTCCGGCGTCATTCCCCCCGCCGGCGCGCCGCAACGCGGCATCGCCTACAAGACGGGCACGAGCTATGGCTATCGCGACGCCTGGTCGGTCGGCTATGACGGGCGCTATGTGCTCGGCGTCTGGGTCGGACGACCTGACAATAGCGCCGTGCCGGGATTGACGGGCTATGGTACCGCCGCGCCCATCCTCTTTGAAGGGTTCGCCAAGTCAGGCATCGCGACGACGCCGCTGCCCCGCCCGCCTGCAGGCGCCGTGCGCATCGCCCAGTCCGAGCTGCCGATCAGCCAGCGGCGTTTCGCCCTCAATGCCAGCGGCCTGCTCACCTCCGGCCGCGAGGCCGCGCCGCAGATCATCTATCCGCCCGAGGGCGCGCATGTCGATCTCGGCGCTGGGCAAGGCAACCTGTCACCGCTGATGCTGAAGCTCCAGGGCGGCCGAGCCCCCTTCCGCTGGCTTGCCAACGGCAAGCCGCTGCCCGACCTCTCCCGCCGGCGCATCCAGCAATGGCTGCCTGATGGCGGCGGCTACTCGAAACTGACCGTTATCGACTCGGCCGGACGCGCCGCAAGCGTCGGCGTTTTCATCGACTGAAGCATCGTTCATTGCGCGCCTGAAAAGACACGCGGGCGCAGTAAGGGAACAAAAGCCGCGCTGCAACCGTTGGGGACAATCTCCTTCCAACGTCAGAAGGCCCCATGACACTTCCGACAGCGACCTACCGGATACAATTCCGCAACGGCATGACCTTTGATCGCGCCCGCGGGCTCGTCCCCTATCTCAAGACACTCGGCATCAGCCACCTCTATGCCTCGCCGATCTTCACCGCCGTCAGTGGCTCGACCCACGGCTATGACGTCACCGACGCCAACGAAATCGACCCGGTGCTCGGCGGCCGGGCCGGATTCGACCGGCTGACGGAAAGTCTTGCCTCCGCGGGCATGGGGCTGATCCTCGACATCGTGCCGAACCACATGGCAGCCTCGCCGGAAAACGGCTGGTGGCGCGACGTGCTGACATTCGGCCGGCAGAGCGCCTATTTCCCCCACTTCGACATCGACTGGAGCGAGCCGCTGACCCTGCCGCAGCTCGGCCAGGATTTCGATCGCGCGCTGGCCGACGGCGAGCTGCGCATCGCACTCGACGAAACGCTTGGCAACTTCGCGTTCCGTTATTTCGAGACGCTGCTGCCGCTGAACCCCGGAAGTTACGGAGCGATTGCCAACCGGCTCGACGATCCGGTGGCAATGAGGATGGCGGAGGCGGCGGCCGTGACCTCCGGCGACAACTTCAACCGTGCGATGCGAGACATCCTCTTCGAAGGCGGCGATCGGGCAGTCCTTGAGCAAAAACTCGATGACGTCTCGGCAGATCGCGATTTCATGAGAAGCCTGCATGAGGCACAGCATTGGCGGCTGACGCACTGGAAGGCGGCGGCGCGACATCTGAGCTATCGCCGTTTTTTCGAGGTGACCGGACTGGTCGGCACCCGCGTCGAAGATCCCGCCGTGTTCGAGGACATGCATCGGCTGGTGATCGAGCTGGTGCGCCATGGCAAGGTCCAGGGCCTGCGCATCGACCATGTCGACGGGCTCGCCGAACCCAAGGCCTATCTCGACAGGCTGCGGGAGGCGGCCGGACCGGACACCTATATCGTCGTCGAAAAGATCCTGGGAGCCGGTGAGGTCCTGCCGGAGAGCTGGCCGATCGCCGGCACCACGGGATATGAATTCATCGCTGCCCTGAGCGAGCTCTTCATCGACGGCGGCGGCCTGCGCATATTGGACGATGCCTATCGCAGCATCGCCGCCGAGACGGCTGATCTCGAGGAAAGCCGGCGGATGGCCAAGCGACTGATGGTCGAACGCAATTTCGCCGGCGAGACCAATAGGCTGGTGTCGATCGCAGCAGACATCTTTCCCGAGGTGAAAAGAGACGAGATCGCCACCGCGCTCGGCGAACTGCTGATCACCTTTCCCGTCTACCGCACCTATGGCGACGGCGGCCCGCTTTCCTGGCAGGATTCAGCGGTCCTTGCGGCGACCGCCTCGCAAGCCATGGCGCGGCTCGAAGATCGACGTGCGCTCGACCATGTGCTGAAGCTGCTCGAAGGCAAGGTCGAAGGTGATGCGGCGCATGAATTCCGGATCCGCTTCCAGCAATTGAGCGGGCCGGTGATGGCGAAGGCGACCGAGGATACGCTGTTCTACCGCTACAACAGGCTGCTTGCCGCCAACGAAGTGGGCGGTGAACCGGGCAAGGCGCCTGGCGGCCCGGAGGAATTCCACCGCCGCATGGCAGAGCGGGCGCGGCTGCAGCCGCATGGGCTTTCGGCAAGCGCGACCCACGACACCAAACGCGGCGAGGATGCGCGTGCAAGGCTCTACGCCCTGAGCGAGGGGGCGGATGTTTTTGCACAGGCGGTCGAGCGGTGGCGCGACATGAACCGGCCGTGGCTGAAGGATCTGCCGGAGGGCGCAGCGCCGGAGCCCAATGTCGAATGGATGCTTTATCAGGCTCTGGCCGGCATCTGGCCTGAAGATTTCGACAGAGGACGGACGGAAGAGCTCCGGGAACGCTTCACCGATTACGCGGTCAAGGCCGTGCGCGAGGCGAAACTGCGCAGCGACTGGACGGAACAGGATGCCGATTACGAGGAAGCGGTCACGACCTATGCCGCGGCGCTGGTTTCGCCTGATAATGACGTCTTCCTCGAGGATTTCGAAAGGGTGCTGCAGCCCTTCATCGCGGCGGGTTACTTCAACAGCCTGTCGCAGACACTGCTCAAGCTGACAGCCCCCGGCATTCCCGATATCTACCAGGGTGCCGAAAGCTTCGACTTCAGCCTCGTCGATCCAGACAACCGCCGACCGGTCGATCATGAGCAGCTGAAGGCATGGCTTGATGAAGCCGGGCCGATCGCCAAGCTGCAGGCGGCGGCGTTGAAGCAGCGCATCGTCGGGATCGGCCTGCAGCTGCGCCAGCGGCACCAGGACCTCTTTGCCAGAGGCGACTATCTGCCGCTGAAGGTGACGGGCAACCGGCGCGACCATGTCCTCGCTTTTGCCAGAGTGCAAAAGAGTGATTTCGCCATCATCGCAGCGCCGCGGCTGATGTTCGGCTGGCTCGACCCCGGCGTGCTCTTTGCCGGCCCAGAATTCTGGGAGGATACGGCGATCGCCGTCCCCTCCCCGCTTCACGGTCTGAAGGCGGATCTGCTGACCGGAAAGACGGTCGAGCCCGGGGGCAGCATTTCGGTCGCCGCCCTGCTCGGGAGCCAACCCGTTGGGCTGATCACCCCGATCTGAGGATCAGCCGTCGCAAAAATCGCGTCCATGAAAATAGTGCTTGACCTTCCAGTCGCTGGAAGGTGGATAACCCATCGACCGGCCCTCCGGGCCCAGGAGATAGTTATGGATACCAAGCACGATCACGACCACCACCACCGCCACGCCCATGGCGACGAACACTGGCAATGCGGCCATGATCAGCAGATGGCTGCCGACGCCGTGATCCGTGATCCTGTCTGCGGCATGACCGTCGATCGACAGGCCGGCAAGCCCTCGCTCGAGCATGAGGGCCGCGCCTATCATTTCTGCTCCGAGGGCTGCCGGACGAAGTTTGCGGCGGCACCTGAGGATTACCTGACCGCGAAGGATCCCGTCTGCGGCATGACCGTCGATCGCTCGACGGCGAAACACTTTCTGAAACACGAGGGTGAGAAATTCTATTTCTGCTCGGCCGCTTGCCAAGCGAAATTCGAAGCCGACCCCGCAGCCTATCGTGACGGCAAGCGCCCGCCGGCAAAGCCGGCGCCGACGGGCACGCTCTATACCTGCCCGATGCATCCCGAAGTCGTCAGCGACCGTCCCGGCGACTGCCCGAAATGCGGCATGGCGCTGGAGCCGATGGGCATTCCGCCCGCTGACGAAGGCCCGAACCCGGAACTCGTCGATTTCGTCAGGCGGCTCTCAGTCAGCGCCATCCTTGCCGTGCCGTTGCTGGCGCTGAGCATGGGGCCGATGTTCGGCCTGCCGCTTCGGGAAACGATCGGCGAGCCGCAGGCGACCTACATCGAACTGCTGCTGGCAACGCCGGTGGTGCTCTGGGCGGCCCTGCCCTTCTTCCGCCGCGCATGGGCGTCTGTCGTCAACCGCAGCCCGAATATGTGGACGCTGATCGGTCTCGGTGTCGGTACCGCCTATGTCTACAGCGTCGTCGCCACGCTTGTACCAGGAATCTTCCCGATGAGCTTCCATGGCCACGGCGCGGCCGTGCCCGTCTATTTCGAGGCCGCGGCCGTTATCGTCGCGCTCGTCTTCGTCGGCCAGGTGCTGGAATTGAAAGCGCGCGAACGCACCGGCTCAGCAATCCGCGCTTTGCTCGACCTTGCGCCGAAGACGGCGCGGCGCATCGATGCCGACGGCAGCGAAAATGACGTGCCGGTGGACGATATCCAGACCGGTGACCGGCTGCGCGTTCGCCCTGGCGAGCGGGTGCCGGTGGATGGCTCCGTCCTCGAAGGCCAGTCGACCGTCGACGAATCGATGATATCAGGTGAGCCCTTGCCTCTGGAGAAGTCGAAAGGCGACCCGCTGACCGGTGGCACGATCAACAAGAACGGCACCTTCGTCATGGCCGCCGAAAAGGTCGGCGCAGACATGGTGCTGTCGCGCATCGTCGACATGGTCGCCAAGGCGCAACGCTCGCGAGCGCCAATCCAAGGCGCGGTCGACCGGGTGTCGGCCGTCTTCGTGCCGGCGGTGGTCGCTGCTGCCATCCTTGCCTTCCTTGTCTGGGCCGCGATCGGGCCCGAGCCGCGCATGGCGAATGCACTGCTTGCCGCCGTCGCCGTTCTGATCATCGCCTGCCCCTGTGCGCTCGGCCTTGCGACGCCGATGTCGATCATGATCGCCACGGGGCGCGGCGCGCAGGAAGGCGTGCTGATCAAGGATGCCGAAGCGCTGGAGCGCTTTTCCAAGGTCGACACGCTGATCGTCGACAAGACCGGCACGCTGACTGAAGGCAAGCCGAAGCTTACCGACGTCGTCGCCTTCGGTGGCGTCGGGGAAGACCGTCTGCTGTCGCTGGCGGCAAGCCTGGAGCGCGGCTCCGAACATCCGCTGGCCGAAGCGATCGTTTCCGGCGCCGAGGAGCGCGGCGTCCCCTTCGTCGAGGTCACCGGTTTCGAGGCAAAGACCGGCAAGGGCGTTCAGGGCCGTGCCGGCGATACGATGGTAGCGCTCGGCAACGCGGCGATGCTCGCCGATCTCGGCATCGATGCAGCCGCACTTGCCGAGAAGACCGAAGCCCTGCGCGGCGACGGCAAGACGGTGATGTTCGTGGTCTTCGACGGCGCGCTTGCTGGTCTCGTTGCCGTTGCCGACCGCATCAAGCCGACGACAACTGCCGCCATCAAGGCGCTGCACGACAGCGGGTTGAAGATCATCATGGCGACCGGCGACAACGAGCGCACGGCGCGTGCGGTGGCAAAGAGCCTCGGCATCGACGAGGTGCGCGCCGATGTGCTTCCGGAAGGCAAGAAGGCGCTGATCGACGAGTTGCGTGCCAAGGGCGCCATCATCGCCATGGCCGGCGACGGCGTCAACGACGCGCCGGCGCTCGCTGCCGCCGATGTCGGCATCGCCATGGGTACCGGCGCCGACGTCGCGATGGAAAGCGCCGGCATCACATTGGTGAAGGGCGACCTGAACGGCATCGTCAGGGCACGGCGGCTGGCGGAGGTGACGATGCAAAATATCCGCCAGAATCTCGGCTTCGCCTTCGGCTATAATGCGCTCGGCGTGCCGATCGCGGCCGGCGTGCTCTATCCGATCTTCGGGCTGCTGCTTTCGCCGATGATCGCCGCGGCAGCAATGAGCCTCTCGTCCGTTTCGGTCATATCAAATGCGCTGAGACTGCGCTTTGCAAAATTATAGGAGATGGCGATGAATATCGGCGAAGCATCGGAACGGTCCGGCCTGCCTTCGAAGACCATCCGCTACTACGAGGATATCGGCCTCATCCGCCCCGAAAGGGGTGGAAACGGCTATCGCGACTATGCCGCAACCGACGTCCACAAGCTGCGCTTCCTGCAGCGCTCGCGCGGCCTCGGCTTTTCCGTCGAGGAATGCCGGCAATTGCTGGCGCTCTATGAGGACAAGAGCCGGGCGAGTGCCGACGTCAAGGATATCGCTCAGACAAAGCTTACCGAGATCGACCGCAAGATCCGCGAGCTGACGGAGCTGCGCCGGACGCTGGAGCACCTCGTGCATGCCTGCCACGGCAACGACAGGCCGGACTGTCCGATCCTCGAAGAGCTTTCGGACGGCGGCTGACCATTTCAGGCGACCTGCCTCAGGAAAGCTGTGGCATGTTCTGGTTGGCTGCCTGCGAGGGTTGAGCCCGCTCGTCGGGTTCCTCGTCTTCGCCGTCGTCCAGCACGCCGTCATCCAGCCGATGCTTGATCGCCAGCGCATAGATCACGTCGAGAATATTGCGGTCTCTGAGATGAGGATCCATCAGTGCGAGAAGCGAGGCCCGGACGATCTTCTTGCTGGTGGCCTTCGGACAACGCGCCTTGACGAAATCATAGAGCGCCTCATCCGTCAGCCCTTCCATGGCGCCGTCCACGAGAGCCTCGTAGACCCGCTTCTTTTCCTTCATTCTTTATTTTCCCCTGCAAATCAGCGGCGTCATGATCTGTCATGTAATTGTCATAAACAATTGGGGATTTGAGGCGCCTGTCCGCTTGAGAAGACTATTTTGATGATATCCGGCGACGATCTTCGGCCCGCATGATTTTTTTAAGTCCGCCGGGAATAAAACCCGCCGCACTCGCGTATACTCAATCATGGAACGCAAAGAACGCCCCTTCGACGTCATCGGACAGCTTGCAGCGCTGAGGCGCTACGCTCGCTCGCTGGTGCGCAATTCGGACGAGGCGGAGGATCTGGTGCATGATGCGCTGGTGCGCGCCTTCGAGAAGCGAAAGAGCTTCCGCAGCGGAGGCAACCTGCGCACCTGGCTGCTCTCCATCCTGCACAATGCCCATATCGATCGTCTTCGCCGGAACCGATCGCTGACGCGCCGCCACGATGAAGCGGCTGTCGAAGCCGAGCAGTCGCTGCCGGCCGGCCAGGAACATGCCGTGCGCCTGCAGCAGGTGCGCGACGCCTTCTTCGACCTGCCGGAGGAACAGCGTGAGGCGCTGCATCTCGTCGCGATCGAAGACCTTTCCTACCAGGAAGCCGCCCAGGCGCTCGGCATTCCAGTCGGCACGCTGATGTCGCGCATCTCCCGCGCGCGCGCTCAACTGCGCGAATTCGAGGAGAAGACGCCGCGGGTTTCGCATCTGAGAATCATCGGAGGGAACGGCAATGAAAGCAATTGATCCGATCCTCGATGCCGATCTTAACGCCTATGTCGATGGCGAACTCGATGTCGCCCGTCGCATCCAGGTGGAATCCTATCTTTCCGAGAATCCGGCGATTGCCGCCAAAGTCATGGCCGACCTCAGCGTGAGGGGCGAACTGCGTCTGGCGCTGGCCGGCGAAAGTGCCTTTGGCCGCCCCGAGACCCGCGATGCCGCCCGCCGGCTGGAACGTGGCCTTTCCTATGGCCGCATCTTCCATTCAATGCAGCGCGTTGCCGCCGTCGGCATTCTGATCGCCGCCGGCTGGGTGGCGCACAATTCCTTCGGCGCCTTCTCGGCGACTGAGGTGGTGGCATCGGTTCCGGCACCCGCCTATGTGGAGGATGCCGTCCGCGCCTATCAGACCGCGGCACTGCGCCAATCGATGCCTCCGCAGACGCCGGCCAGCTATAGCGCTGACGATATTCGCGCCGCCACCGCGATCGTGATGCCCGAACTGCCTAGGGATTGGAAGGTCGCCGACGTGCAGATCTTCCCGTCCGAATTCGGCCCCAGTGTCGAGATGGCGATCGAACAATCAGATGGAAAGCGACTGTCGCTTTTCGCCGTCCGTCCGGGCGCCTTCGAGGTCAAGCCGGTCAGTCATCTCACGCTGGAAAAAGCAGAAGCCGCCTACTGGCAGATCGGCGAGGTCGCTTATGCGCTGATCGCCGACGATAGCGGTCTCAATCTCGACCAGGCGGCCGAACGGCTCGCCCGCTCGCTCTATTAATTCAAACCGAGGAGATCAGCATGAACCCGATCAATCCCCGCTACGGCGCCGTCGCCGGCTCCCAGGCCCTCTTCGACGAAGGCCTGCGCCAGCATATGCTGCGCGTCTACAACTATATGGCTCTCGGCCTCGTCATAACGGGCCTCGTCGCCTTTGTCGTCGGCTCGACGCCGGCACTCTACGTCCCGATCTTCGGCTCGCCGCTGAAGTGGGTGGTGATGCTTGCCCCGCTCGCCTTCGTCTTCTTCTTCTCGTTCAAGATCCAGACGATGTCGGCCAGCACCGCTCAGATCACCTTCTGGGCCTTCTGCGCCGTGATGGGCTTGTCGCTCGCTTCCGTCTTCCTGGTCTTCACCGGGATGAGCATCGCGCGGACCTTCTTCATCACCGCCACGATGTTCGGCGCCACCAGCCTCTACGGCTATGCGACGAAGCGTGATCTCTCGCGCATGGGCTCGTTCCTGATGATGGGCCTCTTCGGCGTCATCATCGCCTCGGTCGTCAACATCTTCCTGGGTTCGAGCGCGCTGCAGTTTGCGATCTCGGTGATCGGCATCGTCGTCTTCGTCGGTCTCACCGCTTACGACACGCAGAACATCAAGGAACAGTATTCGGAAAACTTTGATCAGGAATCGAACCAGAAGCTCGCCGTCTTCGGTGCGCTCTCGCTCTACCTGAACTTCGTCAACATCTTCCAGCTTCTGCTCAACTTCACCGGCGAGCGGGAATAGGACTGCGCTTCTGGGGGCAAAGGAAGCGCAAGAGCGCCTGGTCTGCAGTCTGTGACAGGATGGCGGACTGGGTGCTCACCTAAACGAGACGGCCGGGTCAACGCCCGGCCGTTTCGTTTAAAGCGCATCGCGTCAAATCGGAATCATGCGACGCGCTTTAAGTCTTTGTTTTATGCATGTCGTTGTCCCAAAACCGCTGCACACTTTTGGGCGACATGCATTAGAGCGCCGCGCGTCTTTTCAGACGCGCTAAGGACGCTCTATCACTTTGAATCTGCGCATAATCCTTTCCGAAAACCGGTTCCGATTTTCGGGGTTATGCGCTAGATGATACCCCAGGCGCGATAGCGGCCCCGGCCGGTAATTTCACGAATGCCGATCTCATTGACGAGGTTCAGCGCACCGCGCGGCGTGATGCGCAGATGACGGGCGATCATCGCCGCCGAGACCATTGGCCGCGACAGAATGAAATCGGCAAGTTCCGGCAGACTGCTGTTCGAACGGCGGCCGCGAAAGCGCAGCTCCATCTGCGTGCGTGCTAAGGACAAGCGATCGATTTCCTTGAGGCCGGCCACAGCACCCAGATGCATCGCCTCCAGAAAGGCTTGCAGCCGCGTGGCCCGATCGCGCGCCCGACGACGCTCATGGCGCACCAGCTTCAGCCCGCCGTAAAAAGAAAACAGATGCGAGGCGACCTTGCCGCGGGCGCGTAGATGGCTTGCGACGAGAAGGCCGCCGAGCCAGTGCTGACGCCGCAACGGCTCGATCCTTTCCCAAGCTTCGAAGAGGATGATGGCGCCGAGAACCGGCGGCAAGCTATCGGCCAATGGCTGAATGCTCCGCCATTCCGCAAGCCGCTGTTCCTCGTCCCACTCGTCGTCACCGAGCAAGCCGAGAGGATCTTCGTTGCGCCTTGCCGGAGTAACGGCGGCCGTCTCGCTTGCCGGCGTTTTCCCTGTGTGGATATCGAGCAGCTTCTGCGAGCGGGCAAGAAGCGCATCGATCTCCGCCATCTCGGCAGCGAGCGGCCCGTCCTCATCCTCGCCCTCTCCGTCGGCCTCAACCGGAACTGCCGGGCTCTTCGCTTCCTGCGCTTTCCCCTCCCCTTCCCCGCCGGTCGCCGTCAGCGTTGCAAGGCCCGAGACGCCAAGTGCCCAGGAAGGGTCGCCGGTCCATATGCGCCGACGTGCCCGCAGCACGGCATGGGCGATCGTCAGTTCGTGGGTGGGAGCGCGGCTATCCATATGCGCATCATGCAAAACGAGATCCTCGACATGCACGAGTTCGCCGGCCACCCAGAGCGCGCCGGCGGCGTCGAAGAAATGGCTGCGTTCGGCAAATCCCTGGCCGACCACCGAGCGCAACACCCGCTCGTCCAGCCGAGCCACCGCATCCTCCGCCGCGGCAATGGAGGGAAGCAGGGTCTGAAGCATTGCACCGTCGATATCGTAGCGCATTGTTAAGCTTTACGGTTTTTCACAAATGGAAGCAAAATACGTGTTTCCTTCCGCCATGTATGACATGGTTAACAGTGTATTTCAACAAAACTCGAGGGAAGGAAGCCGTTGAGATGGTAGATCGACCGGCCGCATATCCTTCTAACCGTCGCAGCTGGCGCGAAGCTTTTTCATAGCCGTTCATCCGGCTTTCCTCGCCGTCGGACCATTTGCCCGCACCAGCGCCATCAGCATCGGTCCGAGCGAAAATTCGCCGCGCTCCGCCCGCCGCGTCAGGTCACGCAGGTATCCGCCGGCCGAGTTGATATGTCCGCCCCTTTCCAGGATGCAGGCGATCACAGTGGCGGCGTTTTCCGGCCCCATGACATCGCAGGCCAGCTGATAGGCGCTAGGGCTGACGCCAAGAGTGGAACGGACGATGACGGCCGCGGCCATCAGATCGCGCCAACTACCGATGCCGCCGCCCGGTCCGTAAGCGATGATCTCCGGGCAGGCCTGCAGCACCATGGCAAGGGGGAAGGATTTCGGCGGCTCCCGCCACGGCTGCGGTTCTTCCTCCGACTTTGGGCCCTGCTTCGGTTCGAAGCTTGGTTCAAGTTCAGATATAGGGTGTGGGTTTGAATTATGTATGTGCCGACCGTTTTGGTTATCATTGGCGTCTGTTTTTTCTATTTTCGATTTCGATTCCAGCGTCTTGACGATCATTTCCCGGAAAGCTTCGAGATCGGCCAGCAGGCTTTCCATCTCGAAGGCCGACGGGCGGCGCGGCAGGCTTGCGGAAAGCAGATTGAAATGCTGCTGCATCTCGATCCATTCGCCGGCAATTTCCTCTTCCAGCGCGATCTCGATGAGCTTGGTGATGTCCCGCCGGCAAAGTGTCAGGCGCTCCCTCAGGCGCTTCCATTCGAGCTTGGCGGCCATTACCTGAGCCGCGTGCGCCTCGATCTCGCGAGCGCGCACCAGGAGCGGCGCCAGGCTGAAGCCAAAGGCCTCTCCAAGCCCGCCCTCGCCGTTGCGGCGGGCAAAACGTTTCCCGTTCGGGCTATCCCTTCGGATGATCAGGCCGGCTTCCACCAGCATCGCCAGGTTCCGCCGCAACGTCGTGCCGGCCATGCCATGCGTGCGCAACGACAGCTGCTCGTTCGAGGGAAAGACGACGAAGCCGTTGGCCTCGGCAATCTCGTTCTTCGGGTAGAAGGTCAACAGCGCGTTGAGAACAGCCAGGGCACGGTCGGATACGCCGACCATGTCCTTTGCTTCGCAGAGCGCACGAAAAATCTTCCACTTATCGACCGATGCGTCCGGATCGACCTTGCTGGCGCTTTCCTGGCTTGCCAGCATGCCAAGCGTCATCGATCGCCGCCCAAAGGGCGTCGATACATATTGAGGCTCCATGTCCCTCACCTTTTCTCAAGGCAAAAGAAAGCTACCACCCAAAAGGATGCCGAAGATGCTTGACAGTGATTCGAGGAAGTGCGATTCTCAGATTGTCCAGATATGAGAAAGGCTTCCGCGACGGCAACGTTCGGAGGCTTTTTTCTTTTGCGGCCTATTCTCCTGCTTGCAATTTGCCGGATCGATAGGCTTCGTAAAGCTCATCGAGACGGCGAGAAATGTAAGCGCCGAAATCCGGCGCATCGCCGGTCTTCAACGCGATCGTGAAGGAATTGCCGGCGCTCTTGATTCGGCCGGCAATCTTGCCGCCGCTCTTCGGCTTCCAGTCATATTCCGTGGTTTCGGGCTTCGCCTCTTTCTTGGCGAGCTCGGCAACCAAAAGCTCGAAACGTCGATCGCTCTCTTCCGCCAAGAAACTTCCCGAGGCAATGAGCTTGGCAAGCCGCGCGGCCGTCATCCCATTCCAGTCCTGGGCAAGCGCCATCCACCTGCGTCGGCCGATGCCTGGCGCGGCTCCGACCGACCTAACGATTTCGGCGGGGATGGCTTTTGCGACGGATATCAGCTTCGATAGCTCCGTCTTATCCGTCGACAGGGATTTCATAATAACGGGACGCTCAAACCCCTTGATCTCGAGATTGAGGGCAAAGACCGCGCGCTCGATATAAGAAAGGTTCCGACGCGCCGAATTCTCAATGCCCTGCGCGATGACGACGTCGGTATCGTCGAGCTTGCGGACGATCGCCTGAACCTTGAGCCCGAGCAGCTTGACCGCCTGCAGGCGGCGATGGCCGTAGGCGATCTGGTAGCGATTTTCATCATTGGGATGGCGGCGAACGAGGATCGGCACTTCCTGCCCGTTCTCAGCAATCGACTGCACCAGCTCGTCCTCTATATCGAGAGCCTGGTCGGCAAGGCGGTCGCGGACGAAGGAGGAATCGATCAGATCGGGATCGAGTTCGACGATGCGTTCACCGGAGAGCAAGGCCTCCTGCATCGCCCTACTCTCTTCCTCCATGCGGCCAAGGGTCAGCGCCATCGTCCGAACCGGCCCGGCCGATCCGCGTGAAGATGGCTCCTCGTAGTTGGCCGCGGCCAACTCCTGCGCCGTATCGTCAAAAAGACCTTTCAGGCGATCGCGTCTGCTCATGTGCGGCCCCAGGCTTTGTGAATACCGGCAAGAACCTCGCTGTTGGCGGCATTGACCGATTCCAACGCCCGGTCATAGGTCGAGCGGCGCACCTGCCCCTTCTCGATCTCGTAGAGCGTCTGCTTGGTCAGACCGACATCGGCGATTGCCGTCGATTTGAGAATTGTCGCCGTCAACACGTCATCACTGAAAAGACTGCGCAGCAGCGCAACGATCTGCGACTGCGGCGCATCGAAGGGTTCGTGACGAGTGACGACATATTTGATGAAGTCGTGCTGCAGGTCGCCGCCGGCCTTGCGCACGACGGAAAGCAGATCCGAAGTCATCAGCAGGAACTGCGACATGGAAGCGACGTCGACCATCTGCGGATGGATGGTGATGAGCAGCGATGTGGCGGCACAAACGGCGCCAAGCGTGAGGTAACCGAGCTGCGGCGGGCAGTCGATCACCACGATGTCGTAATCGGCCTCGACCTCGGCAATGGCGATGCCAACGCGACGGAAGAACAGCTCGCCAGGTCGCTGCCGGTCATTCAGTGCCCGTGGCGTCTCATGCTCGAACTCCATCAGTTCGAGATTGCCCGGCACCAGATCCAGCCCGTCGAAATAGGTCTTGCGGACGATCCCCTTCAGCGACTTGCGACCCTCATCGTAGCGAATTGCGCCATAGAGCGTGTCGCCTTCGGAAAGATCGAATTCGGGCTGAACGCCCAGCATGGAGGAGAGCGAAGCTTGCGGATCGAGATCGATCGCAAGCACCCGGTAACCAGCCAGCGCCAGATACTGCGCCAGATAGAGCGTCGTCGTTGTTTTGGCCGAGCCGCCCTTGAAATTGGTGACGGCAACCGTCTGCAGCTTTTCGCCAGGGCGACGCCACGGCTGATAGGAAAGCGCGTCCTTGGGCTTGAGCTTCGCCATATACTGGCGCAATTCGTTGATCTGGCCGAGCGTGTAAGAACGCCGGCCATTCTGGGCAAGATCCGGCTGCGGTCCCTTGCCATCCAGTGAAAGCTGGCGAAGATAGCCGTCCGAGACGCCGATCATCTGGGCCGCCTCGCCGGAGGAGAATGTTCGTAGCGTCTTTTGCGAGAGCGGCGGAAACAGCTTGTCGCGGAGGAGCTTCAGTTGCCGCGAAAGCTGGTTCGCATGCCGCTCGATCCGTAC
>NZ_CP025013.1 GCF_002953715.1 Rhizobium leguminosarum | reverse complement strand
GATCTTTTTCCCAAGTAACTGCGCAATTTTGAACGAAAGCGCTTCAGTTGCGCAGTTACTATATGCCTCGATTCGTTACCAATTTACAAATGCTTAACCAAACCGCCCGTTTCAGACCGCCGAGACGGCTCGCGACCTGAGACAGATTTCAGGTGATTCGCGCATTGCCGACGGCTCGAAGTGACTGATAACCACGGTGGCTTTCCGCCCGACCGGGAGGTCAATCAGGTCGCCGTATAAATCCAATTTATCAATAGCTTGGACGCTGTCTGGCTATTTCCCGTCGTCCTTCAGGTAATTGCTGCCGTTGATCACCAGAAGCCCATCGGAGCCTTTGTCCGGCTCGAATATGCTCATGGTCTCCATCTTGCCGCTCGCGTCGGTCAGGTCGAGACGATAGCCGGAAAGCTTGTAGCGCCCACTTGCGCCCGGCCGGTTGCCTGATGTGGTGACGCCTGATTGCGATCCGCCGATTTCGTTCGTCATCGAGGCGCCGGACCAGCCTGTGCGTTCGAAAGTACCGTTTCGATGAAGCCTCAGCGTATGGCTGGACGCCATCGATCCCGATGAGGTCGCGGTCATGCCGCTCGAGGCGAAGGTGGATACCCATTCGCCGTCAAGCGTCGTGCCCTCATCAAACGGCGGTGCGGCGCGGTAGTCTGCCTCGGCAATCACCAGGTCTTCGCCCTTTTTCGAGAATGGTTTCGTCTCGATCTCGATCGTGCCGTAGGCAGAGGTGACACTGCGCATTTCGATCGACCCGGCGGAAGAGAAAAAACCGCCGCCGACAAGCTTGTAGAGGCCGCAATCGGTCGGGGTCTCCTTGCAATGTTCGGTGATGCTCCGGCCGCCCTTCGGCAGTTCTGTGCTGAACAGCCCCTTCGGGTCGAACATGCTGATCGTGCTGTCCGAATAAAAATCCATGCCGCCAAAGACATTCGGCCGGATACCGGTATCGAGATGGGTGAAGACGCCGTCCAGCCCGCCGTCGCCGCTCGTCGGCACGAGGTCGAAATCCTTGTCGGAAGGATCAAGCTTCACCGAGCGGACCAGGGCAGCGAAATCGGCCTCGGCGCTACTGCTTCTCTCACCGTTCACATTCAGCAGCACGAGCTGCAGAAAGGCCTGCCGCTTGTCGCCGGCGATGCCGACGACGATCTGGCTGATGCTCACGTTCTTCTGATGGACGCAGCAGCGTTCTTCCACGCGGATGTCATAGCCGTTTACCGTGACCCCGTAGTGCTTGATCAGAATATCTTCCTTCGCCATGTCGGGCAGCGTCGCGACGAAGGTCTTCATACCGGCCTGCAGGGAATTACGCGCTGCCGGGAGCGGCTTAGTGATCTGCGTCAGAGCACTGCCGCGCTTGCCGTCCTCCGTTTCCGGAAAATCCTTCTGGAGCATGAAGAGATTGCCCTTGCCCGCCTTCCTCCAACCGGAGGCAGGGTCGGGCAGCGTCACCGTCAGGCCGCCGACATCGACTGGTGCGGCGAATGATTGAGGGCTGAACAGGAGGGTGACGAGAACGAGAATGAAACCCAAGCCTGATCTGACCCGACCGCCCCGATCGATCTGTGCCTTACCCATGCACGCCTCCCCTCCTTTTCGACTGCCGCCGACGGAATTTGGAGCGGGGTGCGACGAGTTCAACCCTGAGCTTCATAAAGGTTTCTTGAACGCTTCGAGGCGGTGAAGCCCGGCGACTTAGGTGAAAACGTCCAAACCTCCGGCGTCGCGCCCCTCGACCTTCCGACGGACGCCGTTCTCAGCATCGGGCGGCAGGGTGCGCCTCAGCATCACGGGTCTGCACCGGCCCAACGTTGACTTACCCGGCAAATGAATGTTTGCCATTTCTTGTTTTGCAGTGCACAATATTTGCTGCTAACAGGGACGTGAGCCGGTGAGAATTTGCATCTACAAATCAGATGAAGTTCCTGAAGTAACGCTTTTTTTGCGAGAAGGCGTACCGGTGCCCGCACATCCGAAGAGTCAAAAGTGGCGGCACATAAAAGCGGTCGTTGGCGAAGAGGTAAGGGCGGACCTTCTGACGCAAATAGAGATCGGCAATGGCTGTCTTTTTGTCAAGCTTGGGGCATCCCCGAAGCACTGATCCAGGCTGCTGGAGTTGAGCGCTGTTCGGCCGACATGGAAATATGCTCGCTCATTATCGTGCCCGCCGCCAGATCACCAATCGGGTGTCCTCCAGCAGGGTGCCGATAGCGGCGTGCATATCGCCCTTGGATTGGCGATCACCTGCTCACGCTCATCGTCTCCCACGGCTTCGCTGATCGGCGGCTCGCGCATCTCCGCACTCCATATCTCAGTTTTCAGATTGGCAGCCGCCCGCCGACGTTCTTATTATGTTCGCATGAATCAATAATCAATCTGGGTGAATTGCTTTTTAAGGCTTTGCTGATGAACTGCCATCATGACAAAGCCGCCCCGCAAGCCGTCCGAGCCGCTGCTCGGTGAAGCCTACGAGCAGCTCCGCAGCCGACCGCGCCGGCGGCGAGATCCCGCTCAGCCTAATCTTCCTCACGATCCGATGCCGGCGCGTATCGCGCCGCCTCGGGCGTCACGGAGGACAGGGTTTCAGAGGACGGACGACCTGGAATTGAAACAGGCCGAAGGTCAGCAATACCCGCAGCAGACGACCGACCGGGACATGGCTGCTCGCAACTACCTCAACACGGCGATCTTGCTGGGGATCCTGTTTATTGCGATCGTCTTCAGATTCCACAAGATCACCTTGCCGCTGGTCGACGGCTTCAGCTGGCGCGAGATAAGCACCGCAATGATGGCCGACAATTTCCAGCAGCGCAGCTGGAACATCTTCTTTCCGGAGGTCAGCTGGACCGGGCCTGGGCCAAGCTATCAGGGCCGCGAGTTCCAGATCGTCAGCTATCTCACAGCCCTGCTCTACCAACTCTTCGGTTGGCACGACTGGTTCGGCCGCATGGTTGCGGCCTTCTTCGGTCTGGTGACGGTGTTTTCGCTGCACAGGCTAACCGCGCTCTGCTGGGACGAGATGCATGCCCACGCGGCAGCACTTGCCTACGCGCTGATGCCGGCGACAATCATGATCGACAGCTCGTTTCTTCCCGATCCCGCGATGCTGGCCTTGGTGACTCTTGGCGTCTGGCTGTTCGCCAAATACTGGGCCGGCGGCAGCGGCTGGCTCTTGCCGGTCGCAACGGTAAGCTTCACGCTCGGTGTGCTGTCAAAGCCACCAGGCATCGCTGCCGGTGCCGTCATCTTCTATCTGATGGTCTGCTGGATTCTGGAGAAGAAGCGAAAGCAGGCGACCTGGGTCTTCCTGTCGGGGATCTTGAGCCTGGCCATCATCGGCGCTTATTTCAGCTGGGCGATTTATCTCGGCCGCAGCTATCCGCCGTTTCATGTCGCCGGCAGCGGCGGTTATATCTGGGATTTCGGCTTCTGGACATACTTCAGGAACGGCTTCTACTTCAAATCCGCGTGGAACACCTCGGTCTTGTGGTTCTACGGCTATCCGTTCATGGTGCTGCTCGCGGTCGGCTTGTGGATACCGCCCAGACCCGCCGAAGACCCGAAGCAATGCACCCTTTCGCGCATTCCCTATGTGTGGTCGGCTGCGGCCATGATCGTTTATCTGGCGGCGGCGGGCGAGATCACTAGCAATGTGTGGAACTTCCACATCTTCGATGTGCCGGTCGCGATGTTCTGCGGCCGCGGCGCGCTTCTTCTGGCAGCGCTTGCATCGGGAACCGTTCTAACGCCTGCGGTCGTGCTTCGCTCGATCTGCATCGCGGCCCTCGCGCTTGTCTGGTCGACCTTTCCCCTCGTCAGGACGATGAAGAAGCCAATCGCCATGAACGGCAAGCTGCTTGGCGAGGAACTGGCGCGGCTGGCGCAACCGGGCGACCTTGTCGTTGCCATCGCGCCCGAGGTCGGCGATCCCGTCGCAGTCTACTACAGCAGGGCGCGCGGCTGGGTGTTCCCGCCTGGCGGAGGCGATGTCGAATGGTCGAAATTCGTCGCGGATGACGCCACCGCGATCGCGCAGCTCGAGGAACTGCGCGCGCAGGGCGCGGATCTGTTCGGCGCGGCCAAGAACGCCGTCGACAAGCAGGACCGGCTGTTCGTCGAGCATCATGATGGTGTCATCGACTATCTGGACAAGACCGCAACCAAGCTTGTGGATTCGGATGATTTGCTGGTCTACAGGATCACGCGTCCATGAGAGCCGAGACAGTCTTGGGTCTTGGGCCTTGGGCCTTGGGCCTTGGGCCTTGGGCCTTGGGCCTTGGATAGGATAAGGCCCGACGGTTCGAGAGAAAAGGGAGTTCGGCATCTCGCGTTGCGTATTGCCTTACCACGACCGGATCAGTGCTGATCCGGCCGCGGAGCCGCAGCTACGCCGTTTATTTGCTGGACGCAGCGTCTTCGATGACCTTCGCGACCTTATCGGGATGAGAGACCATCACGACGTGAGACGCGCCTTTAACCACGACCGTCTCTTTCGAGTCCGCCCGATCCGCCATCCATGCGAGCGCTGCCGGCGGTATGTTCTTATCCGCGTCACCATAGACGAACCAGGACGGGATCTTCTTCCAGCTCGCCGCAGTCGAGGCCTCGCCAAGAGCCTTATCAGTGATGGGGCGCTGTGTTGCGGCCATCAGCTTGCCCTCCGCCTTGGATACATCTGCAGCGAATTGATCGTGAAACGCGCTCTGCTTGATGTACAGGTCCTTTACTCCACCATCCAACGGGACGGGTTCAGCAAGGGTCGGTGCGAGCGTGCTTCCCGGAAACTTACCTGAAAGCGCGACGGCAGTGTCCCCAACATCAGGCGCGAAGGCCGCGACGAAGACGAGTGATTTGACATTGGCGCTGCCTGCTGCGGCCTGGTTGATGACTGAGCCGCCGTAGGAGTGACCAACGAGAACAACGTCCGTCTTCAATCCCGCGACCACTTTGCGCACGTAATCGCCATCCGACGTTACGCTTCGAAGCGGATTGGCAACCGCCACCACTGGATATCCATCCCTTTCGAGACGTGTAATTACGCCATTCCAACTGGAGGCATCGGCGAATGCGCCATGCACAAGGACGACCGTCGGCTTCTCGGCCGCGTAGGCATTCAAAACGCTTCCCGCAGCGATTGCGGCGGCGGCAACAAACATCTTCAACATAGCTTGACTCCATTTATCTCGGATACGATTATTTAATGCACAATCATTTTGAAAGCAAGTCTTGAAATCCCTGTTCACCTCGATTTGAAGATTGCGATGAGCCATTGGGGCCGCACTCACTGATCAAACCGGACTCGGCAACTATGCCGGTCCATCGTCGCATCCGGCTCCAAAAGCCGCACGGCCTACTCCCCCATCGATTGGTTGAGCCAGTCGGATAGCTTCTTGGCCGCCACCCGCGCACCGGCTTCAGGAAGCAGCGCGTCTTCAGTCAATTCAACCCCGAAATACGATGCGGATGGATCCGTTACGACCTGCCGCTCATCCTCATTCGCGGTGAGATAGATCCGGGCGGTTTCGTCGATACCGAATTGTTCCGGGCCACTGATTTCGGCGATATCGTCCAACGGCATTCCGACTGCCAATTCCGCCAGCAATGCGGCGACGTCGCTCGCTGCGACCGGCCTTATGAATGCCGGGGGCAATCGAAATACATCACCATCAGCACCGGTGTCGATCAATCCGCTGATGAAGTCGTAAAACTGTGTGGAGCGGAGAATCGTATAGGGTCGGCTTGAAGCCCTGATGAGGTTTTCCTGCACCATTTTCGCACGAAAATAATCGCTTTCCACGAGGCGCGGCGTGCCGACGACAGAGAGTGCAAGATAGTGCCTGACGCCAGCCTCGGTCGCGGCCGCGAGCAAATTCCTTGTCGAAGCCTTGAAAAAATCCAGTGCAGCACTGTCGCCGAATGATGCGGCATTGGTCACATCGACAATGACTTGGGTTCCCGCCACGGCCGCTTCGAGGCCCTTGCCCGAAACCGTATCGACACCCAGCGACAATGATGCGGCCATTACCTCGTGACCTGAACGGCGCAAGTTCTCGCTGAGCCGCGTTCCGATAAGGCCACTTGCTCCAACCACCGTGATTTTCATATCAGCATCCTCCATCGCATGCCGTCTTCCTAAAACCGCGGCACCCTTTCGGGCAACATGCATTACCGCCGCCGAGTTGCGCGGCGCGAACGGCGACACAATGACCGGATAGCCAGCCCCCTTCTACTATGTAAGAGGTCTAGCGGCTTAGCCGTAGGATATAGCGGAGCCAGCCCGAAGGTTAGGATGACCGACCGGCAAGACGGAACGACATGTCGGTCTTCGCTCGCGCCGAAAATTCCGACCCCGCGCGGCGGCTACATCCCCGCTCAATGCATGGGTTTCCATGAGTTGCGGTTGTAGTGTGACGGGGTTACGCTTCGATCATGAGCCCGCCAGACCCGAAACCGAGAACAACGACAGTACGAAACGCTGACGATCGCCTGGCTTTGTCTGCCCGGCAGGAACAGCTGATGATCAGCGTCTGGTCGCACCGCCCTCGACCCCTGCATCTGGGGCTTTTCATCGCGGCCTATGTGCTGGCCTGCGGATTCGCGCAGTCGCTCGCAATCGTCCCTGGAACCGGTATTTCCATCTGGCCTGCGGCGGGGCTTTTCATCGCGACACTTGTCCTCGCCTCCCGCTACAGCTGGCCCTGGTGGGTACTGGGGGGCTGCCTGGCTGAACTGTTCAGCAATTACTTATGGTTCCACAGCCCCCTGCCCGCGGCCTTTCTGATCTACATCGGCAACGCCCTTGAAGCGGTGGCCGGGGCATGGCTCGTCAACCGGACCTTGACGCGGCCAGTTCGGTTGGAAACCTTGCAGGACGTTTTCGCATTTGTCGTACTGGGCGCCGGGATTGCGCCCATCGTCAGTGCGACCGTGGGAAGTGCGACACTGGCGTGGTTTGGCATACAATCGCAGTCTTTCTCCGCAGCTTGGCCTCTATGGTGGATCGGAGACGCCACCGGCGTCTTGATTGTAGCGCCGCTGGCACTGGTTGTGTTTCAAAGCTGGCGCGGCAAGACCCGGCTCTCAGCAACGCAATGGGTGGAGGCTTGCGTCCTTGGGTTGATCTTTCTCGGCGTTGCCGGTCTTTCTCTGAGCGGCTACCTCCCCTTCGCATACATCATCATGCCGCCCCTTCTTTGGGCTGCGGTTCGCTTCGAGTTCAAAGGCGCTGCCGTATCCTTGGCTCTCCTCGCCCTGATCACGGCGCTGTTCACGATAACAGGCACCAGCCAGTTTGCCGGCGATCCCGAGTTCCAGAAGCACAAGCAGGTCATGCTGCAGCTTTTTCTGGCGATCTCGGCATTTTCGGCGCTCATCGTGGCTGCCATATCCCGGCAGCACCAGCTGGCAGTGCTCACATTGCGCCAAAGCCTGGATACGCTGCGCGACCGTGAGCGGGAACTCTCGCAGCTCGTGGATATGGTTCCGAGCCACGTCTGGCGTCTGACCCCCGACGGCGAACCGACCTTCTTCAACAAACGGATGGTCGATTTTCTCGGTCTTGACGTCGCGGACTCGGACAAACCCGGCGTGAACCGGCTGGAGGCGGTCCTGGAGACCATCGTTCATCCCGAGGATGCAGCGGGATTCAGGAATGCCCTTCGCCATTGCCTCGTCACCGGTGAGAGCTTCGCCACGCGGTATCGACTGCGTCGCGCCGACGGCCTCTATCGCTGGATGTCGAGCCGTGCCGAACCGATGCGGGATCAGTCGGGGCATATCGTCCAGTGGTACGGTCTTTGTCACGACATCGACGATCAGGTTCATGCCGAAGAGGCTGTGCGGCGGAGCCAACAACAGCTTCAGCAGATCATAGACGCCGTGCCGGTCCGGATCTGGAGTGTGGAGCCTACCGGCGGCTCATTCTATTTCAATAAGCGGTATCAGGATCATTTCCGCTCCGTTATCGCCAATTTCGACACTCTCGGTGAACCGCGCATCGACGATCTGCTGCAGCAGCTGGTTCATCCCGAAGACGCTCCCGATATCCTGCGTACACTCAGGAACTGCTTCGAAACCGGCGATGGCTCCGCGATGCGATTTCGCTGGCGCGAAAAGGATGACGTCTACCGCTGGGCGGAATGCCGGGTGGAGCCCCGGCACGACGAAGACGGAACGGTCGCGGAATGGTATGGCGTTTCGCTCGACATCGACGATGAGGTACGCGCGCTGGAGGCGTTGCGCAATCGGGAGCAGGAGCTGTCGCTGCTCGTCGACGTGGTCCCCGTCCACATTGCCCGCATGGCGCCCAATGGCGAACCGACCTTCTTCAGCAAGCGCACCTTGGAATCCATCGGCGTGGATAACGTCGCGGCCTGGGACAAGCCGGAGATCAGCCGCTCGGCAGCCATCATCGGGGCGACAGTCCATCCCGAGGATGCGCCCCGCATGAAAGAGATTCTCGGCCACGCCCTCGCCACCGGCGAGCCCTACACCATAAGATACCGCCGACGCCGGGCCGACGGCGTATATCGATGGATGGAAGGCCGCGCAGAACCGCTGCGGGATCAAAATGGAGCGATCTTGCAATGGTACGCGGCGGCAATCGATATCGATGACGAAGTGCGCGCGCAGCAAGCGCTTCGCGAGCGGGAACGGGAGCTGTCGACGCTCGTCGACATCGTTCCGAGTCTGCTCTGGCGGCTGGATCCGAGCGGCGAGCCGACTTTTTTCAACAGGCGCCTGATCGATTTTCTCGGTCTTGATATGACGGAAATGGACAAGACGGGGATGAGCCGGCTGGCGGCTCTCATAGAAGCCGCCATCCATCCCGACGATGCAGAAAGCCTTGCCGAAGCCCTCAATCATTCCTTCGCAACCGGCGCGCGCTTCTCCAAACAGTATCGCCTGCGGCGCGCCGATGGCGTCTATCGCTGGGTGAAGGGCAGCGCCGAGCCGCTGCGGGACGAAAACGGGCGGATCGTCCAGTGGTACGGTCTCTCGCATGACATCGATGATCAACTGCGCGTCGAGGAGGCGTTGCGAGAGAGGGAACGCTCGCTCTGGCAGATCGTCGAAACGCTGCCGGCAATGATCGATTGCGCAGCTCCTGATGGAGAACCCGTCTATCGCAATCCTCAGCTTCGCGACTTTCTCGGATACAAGCTCGAAGAGCTGGACGGAACCGGCAAGTCACGGTTGGCCGGCACGCTCGACGCCGGCGTTCACCCTGACGACGTGGCCGAGGTGAAGGAGAGATATGCCCATTCGCTCGCCACCGGCGAACCCTATGCGCGCAAGCATCGCCTGCGACGGTTCGATGGCGAATATCGCTGGGTCGAGACGCGTGCCGCGCCGATGCGCAACGCCGAAGGCGCCATCGTGCAGTGGAACGTCATATGCCTTGACATCGACGGCGAGGTTCGCGTGCAAGAAGAGCTGCGTCAGGCGCAAGAGGGTCTTGCCCGAGCGAGCCAGGCGGCGAGCCTTGCCGAGCTTTCGGCCTCGATCGCCCACGAGGTGAACCAACCACTCGCGGCCGTCGTGGCCAATTCGCATGCCTGCCAGCGCTGGCTGACAGCCGACCCGCCGAACATCGAGCGGGCGCAGAGGACGGTCGAGCGCATCATCCGGGATTCCAACTCGGCGGCGGACGTCGTCAGCCGCATTCGCGCCTTGTTCAAGCAATCCGTAGACAGGAGGATCCAAACGACGCTCTCCAGCATCATCGATGAAGCGCGCAACCTTATGGCCGACGAGGCGTCGCGGCGTCGCGTCCGGATCGACGTGGACATCGACCGCAACCTTCCGCTCGTCGCAATCGACCGCGTCCAGATCCAGCAGGTTCTGATCAATCTCATCCGCAACGGCATCGAGGCGATGGAAGCCATTGCAGGCGACAAGGTGATCGAAATGCGCGTGCACCAGGTGGGGAATGGCATCCAGACCGAAATCAGCGATCGCGGCCAGGGTATCGCGTTTCCCGAGAGGATGTTCGAGCCGTTCTTCACGACGAAGGAAAATGGCATGGGCATGGGGCTGGCAATCTGCCGCTCGATCGTCGAGCTGCATGGCGGACGATTGTGGGCGGAGAAGAACAATCCGCACGGAGCGACGTTGCTCTTCACCTTGCCCATAGAAACGAAGGCGGCGTCATGACGGCGGATGACCATATTGTCTTCATCGTCGATGACGATGAACGCATTCGGGAAGCCCTCGGCGAGCTGCTGGAATCGCATGGCATGCGCGCCATCGCCTTCGAATCGGCCTGTGATTACGTCAGAGCCGACAAGCCTGACGTCCCCGCCTGCCTCATCCTCGATATCGAGCTGCCTGACATCAACGGCCTCGATCTGCAAAAACAGATCGCCGACAGGGACCATCCGCCGATCGTCTTCATCACAGGACACGGCGACATCCCCTCCTCCGTGCGTGCGATCAAGCATGGCGCGGTGGATTTCCTGACCAAACCCTTCAGCGACGCGGACCTGATGGCGGCAATTCATGCGGCGATCGCTGAGGATCGGGAAAAGAGGTCGCAACGCGCCGAACTCCACATGCTGAGGCAACACTATCTCGACCTGACGCCGCGAGAGCGCGAGGTGCTGCCGCTCGTCGTCAGCGGCCTTCTCAACAAGCAGGCAGCAGCCGAATTGGGGATCAGCGAAGTGACGCTGCAGATCCATAGAAGAAATGTGATGCAGAAAATGGCGGCGGCATCGCTCGCCGATCTCGTCCGGATCGCGGAGAGATTGGAAATACCGATAACCCACTCGCGCCGAGTGGGAGGGAATTGAACATGAACAAGACAAGACACGTCGTGGCAATTGTCGATGACGATCCAAGGTTGCTCGAATCGATGGGCGACCTTCTGGAATCCGCGGGTTATGTGGCTCGCAGCTTCTCGTCGGCGGGCTCGCTGCTCGTCAACGGGCTGTCGGACCTCGACCTGCTCATCACCGATATCGGAATGCCTGGCATCGACGGTTTCGAACTTCGCGACCTGGTGAGGAAATCACGGCCGGAGCTGCCGGTATTCCTGATCACGGGCCGCCACGAGATAGCAGATCAGGGCCGCGCTCAAGGCGTGGGCGGATTTTTCCGCAAGCCTTTCGATGCCCAGGCCCTGCTGGCGGCCATCGCCAAAGCCTTGCATAAATCGACAGATGGAGGGTAACATGAGAGTTGACCAGCCGTTGCTGCGGAGATCGGCGCCGTTATCATTGCAGCGCAGTTATGAAGAGAACCAGCCGCTCGTCATTATCGTCGATGACGACGCCTCCGTTCGCGAAGCGCTGTCGGAGCTGATCCTGTCGGCTGGTTTCCAGTCGACCAGTTTTGCCTCGACCCGCGAACTGCTTGATGCCGATATATTGGACAGCCCCGGCTGCCTGATCCTCGATGTGCGCATGCCGGGAGCAAGCGGTCTCCACCTGCAGAGTCACCTGGCCGAACAGGGCATTTCCAAGCCGATCATCTTCCTGACCGGGCATGGCGACATTCCGATGACCGTTCAGGCGATGAAGGCCGGCGCTGTAGACTTTCTTACCAAACCGGTGCGGGACCAGACCCTGCTCGACGCCATCACAGCGGCCATTGCGATGGATGCCGAACGAAGGGCCGAAGCCGCGGTCGCCGAGCGCAATATCAAGCGCTTGGAGACGCTGACGCAGCGCGAGCGCGAGGTTCTGCATGAAGTGGCGCACGGTCGCCTCAACAAGCAGATCGCCTTCGATCTCGGCATCAGCGAAGTGACGGTCAAGCTGCATCGCAGCAATGTCATGCACAAGATGGAGGCCGCCTCCATCGGCGAATTGATCCGAGCGTGGGAAACACTGCCCGCGCAAATGCGCCAGGCTGGCGCGCGCTAAAACGCGTCGCGTCAATCCGGATCATCGACGCGCTTTAAGTCTTTGATTTATGCTTTTAGCCGCGTGTCTTCCAAAAGTGGAAGATGCCGGCCTCGAACATCATCTGCGGCCGCTGTCCATTTGAGGCGAGTCGTATCCGATTTGCGCCAAAAAAGACGACGCGGCGCCGGCAAAGGGTTTCGCTCTCGCACCCATGCGTTAATCCTAAATTAAAGCTCGGCGATATGACTTGGTGCCCGGCTTTGGTTCCCCAAAGGAGATCACGCCGTGAACAATCAATCGTCAACCGCGCCTTCCCCTGAAACCAACGCCTTCGAAAACGAAGCAAACTTCCTGTCGGCCATGGGGAACGCCAAACGGCTTCACATTCTGCATCTGCTGGCCGAGGGAGAAATGTCCGTGACCTTCCTGGCCGACGAGGTGGGATTGAGCCAATCTTCGACTTCGCAGCATCTGGCAATTCTTCGAGAACAGGAACTCGTGCAGACGCGACGAGCCGCCCAGACGATCTACTATTCACTTCAATCCGGCGCGGCCAGGGCGATACTCGATACGCTCGCTGACATCTTCGGATCGTACTCTCGCACCGAAGTAGACTGTGTCCAAGCCGTGAGCACCCAATGAAAATGACGAAACATTGATCCTGCAGCTGATGATTGGCGCCGCGGCAGCGAAGAGCAGCGCAATGGCGAAGAACGCGGTTTCGAGGAGATGACTGCGGCTTGAGCGTAAGCGCCAAGTCCCGCGATGCTTCGCCTACATGCCCTCGAACGCATCGATCCCTGATGTACATTTGATGTACGCCTCCTAGACCACGGTGTGATTACGCCTCCTTCGCGAATGGAGATAATGAACCACATCAGGAACGGAACAGTCAGGACGAACGACCATGAGTATGGACAACACCTCATACCCCGGTAGACCGGAACCCGGCGAGCTGGCTCCGCTGCGTTATGTGCTTGATATCGGCGAGATTGACATAAAGGTGGTCGGCGATGGGGTGCTAATGCTGCCAGGCGCGATGTTGGGCCACAACGCTGACCCGGCCGTCCGGGCGGACGGAGGCGACCATGGACGTATATGAGGCAGTCAAAAGTCGACGGTCGGTGCGAGGGTTCAAAGACGAGCCTGTGGACAGGGAGGTGCTTGAGCGTGTGCTGTCCGCCGCAGCTTGGTCGCCGTCAGGATCGAACATCCAGCCGTGGAATACCTACGTGATGACCGGCGCATCGCTGGCAGAGCTCAAGACGTCCGCCGTCGAGCGCGTGGCCCATGGTGACCCCTGGGACAAGCGGCAGTACGAGATGTACCCGCACGAGCTGAAGCCCCCCTACGGGGAGCGCCGGTCCACCTTCGGCAAGGAGCGCTACAGCGCGCTCGGCATTGCGCGCGAGGACTGGGAGGCGCGCCAGCGGGCAGCAATCGCCAACTGGAACTGTTTCGGCGCGCCCGCCGCCCTGTTCTGCTACATCGACCGTGACCTGGGCCTACCCCAATGGGCCGACGTCGGCATGTATCTGCAGACCATCATGCTGCTGCTCCGCGCCGAAGGTCTGCACAGTTGCCCGCAGATGGCGTGGTCGCAGGTTCGCGAGACGGTCGCCGAGGTCCTCTCACCCCCGGACGGGCTCATCCTCTTCTGCGGCATGTCGATCGGCTACGAGGACCCCACGGTCAGTTACGCCCGTACAGGCCGCGCCCCGCTCGGCGAGACGGTCACGTTCCTCGGCGATTAGTGACTTGCCATCATCATGCGAGATATTGGAGAACGCCATGACCACGCATAAAGTAGGCTATCTCATCGGCAGCCTCGCCAAGGGCTCGATCAACCGCAAGCTCGCCAAGGCGTTGGTGCGGCTCGCCCCGCCGGAACTTGAAATGTCGGAGATATCCTTCAAGGACCTGCCGCTCTATAGCTACGACTATGACGCCGACTATCCTCCGGCTGGCAAGGCATTCAAGGCGGCGATCGCGGCCGTCGACGCCGTGCTGTTCGTCACGCCCGAATACAATCGATCCATACCCGGCGGGCTGAAAAACGCAATCGACTGGGCGAGCCGCCCCTACGGCACCAACTCGTTCACACGTAAGCCGTCAGCGGTGATCGGCACGTCGCCGGGCGCGATAGGCACGGCAGTCGCCCAGCAGAATTTGCGCAGCGTGCTCAGTTTCTGCAACTCTCCCCAGATGAATGCCCCGGAAGCCTACATCCAGTTCACTCCGGGGCTGATCACCGATGACGGCGAGGTCAGGAAAGACACCACCGCCGATTTCCTTCGCACTTTCATGCAGGACTTCCATGTCTTCATCGCAAGGGTTCGCTCAGTGCTGCCGAAAGATGCCTAGAACAGGATGATTTTAGGCCCGTCGGCCTAAAATCTGAATCCTGTTCTAAATTAAAGAGTTAGAGCATGATGTAACCCGAAAACCGCTCACACTTTTCGGCATCATGCTCTAGAAGCGTCGCGCTGCTGGAGCTGGCCGCGTCCATCCGGGCGGCCAGCTTCTGTTTAAAGCGCGCAATGCCCTCAGGCGAACGCGTAGGAGCCGTCGGGCCGCTTCGGCACGCGCCGCTGCCAATGGATGTAGCCTTCCTCTTCCATCGCCTTCTCGTCCATTTCGACGCCCCAGCCCGGCCGGTCGGGACGCAGCTCCAGATAACCGTCCTTCGGTAGATAGGGATCGACCACATAACGGGTTTCCCCCTCCCGCTTCTCGATATCGAGGCCGCCATAGACGTAGGCCTGTCCCTTTGGCAGCCGGTATTCGAGGATACGAAAATTCTGTGCCGCCGCAGAAAAATGAACGTTGACCGCCGTCGCAAGCGGACCCATCGGGTTGTGCGGCGCCACACCGACGAAGAAGGCTTCGGCGAGCGTTGCAATACGGCGCATTTCGCTGATGCCGCCGACGACGCAGATGTCGGGCTGGATGAGGTCGGCGCCCTTGACCTGCAGCAGCCGCAGGAACTCGTTTCTGTTGTAGAGCGACTCGCCGGTCGCAAGTGTGCAGTTGAGCCCCTGTTTCAGATCGCCCCAGGCCTCGATATTTTCAGGACGCAGCGGCTCCTCGAAAAACAGAGGGTCGTAGGGCGCCAAGGCATTGCCGAGTTGCCTTGCTGCGATCGGCTCGAAAATCTTCGCATGGGCGTCGAAGGCGATCTCGTATTCGTCATTGACCGTTTCGCGCAGCGAGCGGAAATAATCCGCCGAGGCTTTGACGACATTGCCCCAGCGATTGGAATGCATGTCGATACGCCAGGGGCTGAGCTTGAAGGCGGTGAAACCCCACCCCTCCTTCAGACGATCGAACTCGTCGCGGGCCGCAGGCGCATCCGGCGCGGTATAGACACCGGCATAGACCTTGATGCGGTCGCGCACTTCGCCGCCGAGCAGCTTGTAGACCGGGACATTCACCGCCTTGGCCGCAAGGTCCCACAGGCAGTGATCGAGCGCGGAGATCGCGGCAAGGCCAAGCGCCCCCGGCGGAAACCGGCTCTGCTGGATCAGCAGATTGACGAGATACTCCACGCGTGTCGGGTCCTGGCCGGAGACAAATTCGTAGAGATAATCGAGCAGCGGCGGCAGCGCCTTGTCGGGGCCGTGATTGTAGCATTCGCCCCAACCCGTCAGCCCGTCATCGGTATCGAGCGCGACGATCACGCGCGGACGGTCCTTGTCGCGGGTCATGAAAACCCGCATGCGGTCGATCTTCATCTTTCTGTCCTTCTAGCGATTGAAATAGCTGCGGCGCGACTGGCGCGTCTGCACGTAGAGATGCTCGTTGTCGGTTCCGGGATTATAGGCGCCGGCACTTTGCGGGACCGAGACATTGCCGTTGCTTGGGAAGCGCGCCACGAAGGCCTCGTCGATATCGCAGCCAAGTCCCGGGCCATCAGGAACGGCGATCAGGCCGTCGACCTGTTGCGGGTGCGACACGATCGTCTGGCGGCGGCCGTCCCAGTCATCGTCAAGGCGCTCGAGGATGAGGGCGTTCGGGATCGCCGCAAGCAGATGCAGAGCCGCATATTCCGCCACCGGCCCGAGCGAGCCCGAATGCGGCGCCATCTGGATATGATGGGCTTCGGCCATGGCCGCGATCTTCTTCATCTGTGTGATACCGCCGGCCCGGCCGGTGTCCGGCTGGATGACGTCGACCAGTTCCTTCTCGATGAGCTCACGCTCGCCGAAGATGGTCGCCGAGCGCTCGCCGGCGGCAAGCGGTACATGTGCTGCGTCGCGGATACGCCGGTAGCCGTCGATATTCTCCGGCGCGATCGGATCTTCCACCCACATCAATTCATAGGGTTCGAGCGCCCGCACCAGCCGGCAGGCATCCGCAGGCGTCAACCACGGCGGCCCATGCAGATCGATGGCGATGTCCATGTCGTCACCGACGGCGTCACGCAGCGCGGCGACCTTGCGGACCGGATCGGCGACACCGCCGCATTTGATCGCCTTTATGCCGCGCTCCTTGAGAGCAAGCGCGCGCTCGGGCGTATTCGCATGCGAATAGATCGGGATCCGGTCACGCACCTTGCCGCCGAGCAGCATCCAGACAGGCACGCCGAGCGCCTTGCCCTTGATGTCCCAAAGCGCCATGTCGATGCCGGTCATCGCACCGCCGCCGACCGTCCCGAGCATGCCATGGCCCATCATGGCGATATGCATTTTCTGCCACAGCCGCTCGGTATGGGCCGGATCTTCGCCCACGAGGAGTGGGGCGAGATCATGGATCGCCGTCTCGACGACACGCGGCCAACCCGAGCATTCACCGATGCCGGTGATACCCTCATCGGTATCGATCTTCAGAAAGAGCCAGTTTCTGGTGCCGCCGAACTGCTTGGAGGCGCCACCGCCAGAACGTTGGTCGGAAGCCCAGTTCGCCGGATCGGGCTGACCGACAAGCATGAGAAAAGTGCGGATCCCGGTGATTTTCATCGCTGAGAACTCCCATCCTTCAAAATGTCCGGCGCGACATAGCGGAAGCGCCGCGAATGATCGCGATCGCGCGGATCGGGGCGCGGGATCGCTGATATGAGCGCCTGCGTATAGGCGTGCTCAGGCGTGCGGCAGACCTTCTCCGCATCGCCGATTTCGACGAGCTGGCCTTTGTACATGACGCCGACACGGTCGCACATGTAGCGGATAACGCCGATGTCATGACTGATGAAGATGTAGGCGAGACCGAGCTCGTCCTGCAGGCGCATCAACAGATCGAGCACCTGCGAGCGCACGGAAACGTCGAGCGCCGAGGTTGCTTCATCAGCAACGATGACACGCGGATTGAGGGTGATGGCGCGGGCAATGCCGATGCGCTGGCGCTGGCCGCCGGAGAAGGCGTGCGGGTAGCGTTCGCGCGCCCTCGGATCGAGGCCAACCTGCTCCATCAGATGGCAGACGCGCTCCTCAAGCGCCCGCCCCTTTGCGACGCCATTGACGAGCAGCGGCTCGCCGATGATCTGGGAGACGGTCATGCGAGGGTTGAGAGAGCCGAAAGGATCCTGAAAAACCATCCGCAACTCCCGCCGTGCGGCGGCAAGCGTCTGCCCTTTTGCCGTTGCCAGATCGATGATGTCGCCGTCGGCGCGGCGATAGAGGATCTCGCCTGCCGTCGGATCGATCAGCCGCATGATCGAGCGACCCATCGTCGTCTTGCCGGATCCGCTCTCGCCGACGATGCCGAGCGTCTCGCCCGGCAGAAGCGAAATGGAAACATCGTCCAGCGCTTTCACCTCGCCGAAATCCATCGATACATTGCGGAGTTCGAGGATCGGTGGCGCCGTCGTGTCGAGTGGCGGGCGCGCCAGCCGGATTTCGGCCTTCGCTTCCAGCTTCAGCACCGAGCCGATCAGCATGCGGGTATAGTCGTCTTTCGGCGCATGAAAGATCTGCTCGACCGGCGCATATTCCTTGGCGACGCCGTTGTGCATGACGAGCACATCGTCGGCGATCTGCGCCACGACGCCCATGTCATGCGTAATGAACAGAACGGCCATGCCCTTGGCCTTCTGCAGCCGGGCGATCAGGTCGAGAATTTCGGCCTGGGTCGTCACGTCGAGGGCCGTGGTCGGCTCGTCGGCGATCAGCAACTGCGGTTTGCAGGCGAGCGCCATGGCAATCATCGCGCGCTGGCGCATCCCGCCGGAATATTGAAAGGCATATCGATCCAGCGCTTTATCAGGCGAAGGAATTTCGACCTGCTTGAGCAGCGATATGGCTTCAGCGCGCGCCTCTGCCTTGCTCATCCTGGTGTGAAGGCGAAGCGCCTCGACGATCTGGTTGCCGACCGTGTGGATCGGCGACAGCGACGACATCGGCTCCTGGAAGATCATCGCGATGTCGCGGCCGCGGATCGCTCGGATCTGACGCCCGCGCGGATTGAGGCTGGTCAGATCGATCGAGCCGCCGTTCTGATCGTTCAGTATGATCGATCCGCCGGATATGCGGCCGGGCGCATCGACGATCTGCAGGATCGAACGCGCCGTCACCGACTTGCCGGATCCGCTTTCGCCGACGACGCAGAGCGTCTTGCCCGGCTCGATCGAGAAAGACAGATCGCTGACGGCGCGAAAGACGCCGGTGCGCAGAGGGAACTCGACCGTCAGATTTTTCACCTGCAACAGCGGCCTGCCGGCAATGGGAAGGATATCGGTCATGCCGGCCTCATTTGTTGTAGGGGTCGGCCGCATCGCGCAGGCCGTCGCCGAGAAGGTTGAGCGCCATCACGGCGACCACGACGGCACAGCCCGGCATGAAGAGCCATGGCGCGGTGGCGATCGAGCGAATGTTCTGGGCCTCGCGCAGAAGCACGCCCCAGGAGATGGTCGGCGGCTGCAGACCGAGCCCCAGGAAGGAGAGAGAGGTTTCGGCAAGGATCATCGCCGGCACCGCAAGCGTGATCGACGCGATGATATGGCTGGCAAAGCTCGGCAGCATGTGGCGAAAGATGATGCGCCTTTCGCGAACACCGTCGAGCCTGGCGGCGGCGACGAATTCCTCGGTGCGCAAAGACAGGAAGCGGCCGCGAACGACGCGGGCGAGCTGTGCCCAGCCGGTCAGCGACAGGATGATCGTAATCATCATATATTGCAGCGTCGCAGGCCAATCCTGCGGCAGGGCCGCGGCCATTGCCAGCCAGATCGGGATCGTCGGCAACGACAGCACGAAATCGATCACCCGCTGCAGGAAAAAATCGATGCGGCCGCCGTAATATCCCGAGATACCGCCGAGCACGATGCCGAGCATGAGCGAGAAGAAGACACCGACGAGGCCGATCGACAGCGAGATCTGCGAGCCCTGCACCGTACGGCTGAAAACATCGCGCCCAAGCCTGTCGGCGCCGAAGAGAAGCAGCGGCGTAGTCTTGTCGGGCGAGGCGATCAGATGGATGTTGGTCCTGAACAGGCCGAACACCGAATATTCGTAGCCGCGCCCGAAGAACTGGACGTCGACACGCTTCGTCGTGTCTTCCTTGAAGATGGCGGCCAGCGTTTCAGGATCGCGGGTCAGCTTCATCGGATAATAATGCGGACCGAAGGAGAACCCGTTCTCAGTATCGATCAGATGCAATCTCTGCGGCGGATGAAACGTCGCCCGCGCATTTTGCAGGTACGGATCGTTGATGGCGAAGAAGCCGGGAAGCAGGGCGACGATATACATCAGCACAGTGACGACAAGCGCCACCATGGCCAGCCGGTGCCGGCGGAAAGCCCACCAGATGAGCTGCCACTGCGACGCGACGGCGGCGCGATCCGGGGGAATGTTCGTAACGGTGATGTCGGCCACGTGGGGCTCCTATTCCAACCGGATGCGGGGATCGACCAGCGCAAGCAGGATATCGCTGATCAGAGAGCCTATCAGCGTCAGCGCGCAGATCAGCAGGACGAAGGCGCCGGCGAGATACATGTCCTGGGCCATCAGCGCCTGCAGCAGCAAAGGTGCCGCCGTCGGCAGATTGAGGACGATGGCGACGACGACCGAGCCGGAGATGAGGTTGGGCAGCAGCCAGGCAATCGTCGAGATGAACGGATTGAGGGCGATCATCAGAGGATATTTGATCAGCAGCCGGAACTCTGAGAGACCTTTAGCCCGTGCCGTTGTGACGTAAGGCTTCGGCAATTCATCAAGCATGTTGGCGCGCATGACGCGGATAAGGCTTGCCGTCGAGGAGACGGCAAGGATGATGACGGGAAGCCAGAGATGCGAGAAGAGGTCGACCATCTTGGCGAAACTCCAGGACGCGTTCTCGTATTCCGGCGAAAAGAGCCCGCCGACATCCTGTCCGAATTCGACCGCCGCGACATACATCAGCACCAGTGCCAGCAGGAAGGACGGAACGGCCAGGCCGAAGAAGGTGAATGCAGTGAAGAAATAGTCGCCGATCGAATATTTGCGCACCGCGGAAAAGACGCCGATCGGCAGCGCGATCGCCCAGGTGGCGATCAATGTCGACAGGGCCAGCACGAGCGTCAGCGCCATGCGCTCCCAGATCAGGTCAGAGACCGGCTGCTGCCATTCGAAGGAAATGCCGAAATCGCCGCGTGTGAGAATGCCCCATATCCACTTGAAATATTGGACGAGCATCGGGTCGCCGAGGCCGAAGCGCTCACGCAGTTGCGCCGCCGTGTTCTGATCGACGATCTCGTTGGATGCTGCCAGCGTCGCAATATAGGTTGTGACATAATCGCCCGGCGGCAGCTGGATCAGCACGAAAGCGAGAAAGCTGACGGCAAACAGCGACGGAATCATCCATAGGAAGCGTTTGGCGATAAAGACCAGCATGAAGGCGCCTCTTGCATTGAATGCCGCCCCCTGAGCCTTGTCGGCCGTCAGGACCGGCAAGGCATCTCGGAGGGCGAACTGAAAGAAAGCGCCGTACCGTCGGGCACGGCGCTTAAGACGAAAATCAGCTCGTGAAGGTGAATTGCTGCGGCATTGCAGGGCCGGGATTGGGCCAGGACCAGCTATCCGGCTCCTTCTCGGGAACATTGCGCAGATTGTTGCGGATGATGCCGAAACCGCCGACAGCAAGGCAAAGGCCGACGGTCTCGAACTCCTCCGCCGCGATGTCGAAGATCTGCTTCATGATCGCGCCGCGCTTGTCGAGATCGGCCGTCGAACGCGCTTCGTCGAAGAGCTTCATGCGCTTCTTCTGGCTTTCCGGTGGTTCTTCGCCACGCGCACCGTTGGAGGTGTACCAAAGCGTCCACGGAATGGCGTAACGCGAGCCCTGTGGATGGAAGGCGAAGAAATCACGCGGATCGAGCATCGGATCGAGGCCGCCAGGGCCCGGCCATACCGCCGCATCATGGGCGTTGTCATCGCCGCGGGTGTAATAGAGCGCCCGCTCGATCGTGTTGACCTTCATGTCGATGCCGATCTGGGCCCAATGCGTCTTGACCAGTTCGAGGGCATCGACGAGGTCGGGATAGAGCGTCGGAATGACGTCGATCGAGAAGAATACTTTCTGGCCGTCGGGCCGCAGCCGGAAACCGTCGCCGCCTTTCTTGTAGCCGGCCTCGTCGAGCATCGCGCCCGCCTTGTCGGCGTCATATTCGGTGAACTGGCGCGCATATTTCTCGTTATACCAGGGATGGGTCGGACGCGGCCCGGCCTGGTAGGGCTCGCTCTGTCCGAAATAGACGATGTCGATGAGCTCCGGGCGATTGATGCCGATCGAGAGCGCTTGCCGGAATGCCTTATCCGCAAACATCTTGCGCATGGCAGGATCTTTGTGGGTGATGTTGAAGTAGATCTGGCACTGCTGCGAGGCCGAAGGCACGAGCGTCAGCAGACGATAATCGCCTTTTTCCATGTTCTTGGACAGCGTCGGCTTGTTGGCGAGGACGCTGATATGGCGTTCCTGGATGTCGATCTTTCCGGAGATGACGTTGAGCATCAGCGATTCGACGTCCTGCGAGATGCCGAAGTTGATTTCATCGATGTAGGGAAGCTGATTGCCCTCGGTATCGACCTGCCAGAAATATGGATTGCGGGTCATGACGACGCGCGTCGCGCCACCGGCATAGGGCTCCTTGATCACCCATGGATCGAGTGTCGGCTTGTCGACATTGCCCCATCGCGACGGGATCTCGATGTCGCCGCAACGGCTGCGGAACAGCTCCGTCCAGCTGGTGACGCCGGCCTTCTTCGCATCGGCCTCGATATTCGGATTATATTTCGGCAGGAACTGGCTGCAGTAGTGCTTCGGGAACAGCGTCGGATGCTGACCAAGTGGCGTGGCGAGGTTTTCCAGATAAAGCGCGTTGGCCGCGGCAAAGGTGAACTTCACCGTATAATCGTCGACCTTCTCGACGGTGACCGGCTTGCCGGCGACCGCAAGCTGCGCCGGTGTCGAGCTGTAAAGCTCGGTGTTCTTGACGCAGTCTTCGATCGCGAAGACGACGTCATCGGCCGTAAAGGGATGACCGTCCGACCAGCGCACGCCTTCGATGAGATGGAACGTGAATTGCGTTGCGTCATCGCTGACTTCCCAGCGTTCGGCAAGGTTCGGCTGCACGGCGGTAAAATCGAGGTTCCAGCGCACGAGGCTCTGGTTGCCGACCATGCGCAGGATGCCGTTATGGTCGGATGAACCGCGAAGGCCCCGGCGCAGCGAACCGCCATAGGTGCCGACTTTCTCGAACGGCGTCACGACCATCGGCTTTTTCGGCAGGCGCTCGGCGAGCGGCGGCAGCTTTCCATCCTTGGCGAGCTGCGCAAGTGCTGGCGCTTCGCCACCTGCAGCAGAGACGCGACCGGCGATAGACAGCGCTGCGACACCAGCCATGCCGCCAAGTACGGCGCGGCGAGTGACACCACGCGACAGTATTTCATTGGCCATCGAATTCCTCCCTTTTGTGCCGGCGCAGCCTTTGCACCGGCTGATGCGGCGGGCTCCCGACCCGCCGCTGACGCCCTCCTCGGCGCTACGACCGAAACCATAGACACGTTCGCAAATGATTACAAGAGTTGACAGATAATTACAAATTTCGTAGCGATGCAGCATCGAAATACGATGTTGTGCCGCTGAAATACGGTCAGCAGGATGAAAAACGTTCGATCTGTCAGATGCTGTGCACCGCCCTGAACATCATGGACGGTGACAGCCAGGGTGCGGCCGTCAACGCCGTCGCATGGCGTCTAGAGACGAGAGAAAAGGACCGGAATGACATTTATGGTCGATGCCGTTTCGAACAGGGGCGCAACGCGCTTCAGCGACATCATCTACGAGAAGATCGTGGAGATGATCGCCGACGGCAACTTTCCTGTGAACGAACGACTGCCGCCGGAGACGAAGCTCGCCGCTGATTTCGGCGCATCGAGACCCGTCGTGCGCGAAGCGCTTGAACGGTTGAGAGCCGATGGCCTGGTCGTTTCGCGCAAGGGTTCCGGTTCCTATGTCAGGCAAAGGCCGGATTCGTCGATGCTGAAAATGGTGCCGGTCGGCTCCTTGGCCGATGTCCAGCGGTTCTTCGAATTCCGCGCCGGTCTCGAAGCCGAGGCGGCGGAGCTTGCCGCACGAAACTGGCAGCCAGCCGACAGGGAGCGGATAACGGCAGCGCTTCTTTCGATCGAACAATGTCTGCGCAACGGAGAGCTTGGTGCCGAGGAAGACCAGGCTCTGCATGACGCAATTGCCATGGCGACCGGCAACCAGTTCCACATCACTCTGCGCGAGTGGTTCAAGCCGCATTTCGCCATCGGGCATTCCGTTACGCGAAGCTTGAGCTTGAAGCGGACGCCGGAACAGATCCGCAGCGTCCAGGATGAGCATGCGGTGATCGTCGAGGCGATCTTCGCGCACCGGGAAACCGAAGCGCACGATGCGATGAAAAAACACATACTGAATGCTCGCGCCCGCATGTTCCAGGGCGTTTGAGCGACAATGGGAGGAGAAATGATGAAACGGGTCGCCATGACGGGTGCTGCCGGACGTGTAGGAACTCTGCTGCGCCCGCTCCTTCGGTCGCATGTCGAGCACCTCAGCCTGATCGATCTCCAGGAGCCTGGCGAGCTTGGCGAAAACGAGAGCTTCGTAAAGGCCGATCTTACCAAGCTCGACGAGGCGACGGCTGCGCTGAAGGATGTCGACGGTGTGGTTCATCTCGCCGGCATTGCCAGCGGCATCGACATGAACGCCATTCTGCACGCGAACGTGCTTGGAACATACAATCTTTACGAAGCGGCGCGGACCAACAAGGTCCAGCGGGTCGTCTATGCATCGAGCAACCATGCCACGGGCTTTTATCCGCGCGGCCAGCTCGTGTCGCCGCTCGACCCGATGCGCCCCGACAGCCCTTATGGACTTTCCAAATGCTGGGGCGAACTTGTGGCGGGGCTGTATTACGATACATCAGGCATTCGCTCTCTTTCCATCCGCATCGGCAATGCGGGCACCTATCCCAACAGCGAGCGATCCGTTGCGATCTGGATCAGCGCCCGAGACCTGGCGCAATTGGTCAGGATCGGCCTGTCGCACCCGTTGATCGCAGCAACGGTGGTTTATGGCGTTTCTGATGCCGAGGAGATCTGGTGGGACAACGGTCTGGCGGCACGATTGGGTTACCAGCCACAGGACCGGCCGCGCGATCACGCCCGCATCGAAGAGGGATCGGAAGGGCCGGTCGCGCTTGCGTTCCAGGGTGGCGGGTTCTGTGAGATCAATCACGACGGCACCATCCGCATGCGCGACGCCGAGGGTCTGGCCAAGAACCTGGAGACGGTTGAATGACGGCCCCGCGAATCATCCGCCCGGACGTCCGTTCCGTGATCCAACAGCCGCTGACGGTTGGTGAATCGCCGGTATGGGACGACGAGACCGGCACTTTGTCGTTCGTCGACATTCAAGCGCCGGCGCTCGTCCGGCTCTCGGCTTCAGGAAAGATCGACCGCTTCGACATGCCGGCCGCAATCGGCGCCCTCGGGCTTTGCCGCGATCACAGGATCGTCGTGGCGCTTCAGACGGGCGTCCATCTCTTCGATCCCGTCTCTGGAGATTTTGAGCTCGTGTCCGATCCAGTCGGGCGCCACCTCAACTGCCGCCTCAATGACGGAAAGGTCGGCCCCGACGGGCATTTCTGGATCGGCTCGTTCAGCGAAGCCAAGCCGCAGACCGATGAGGCCGCACTTTACCGCGTGGGCGCCGATGGCCGCACGCGGACCGTCGCAACCGGACTGACGAGTTCCAACGGCCTTGCCTGGTCGCCGGACGGCCGGCGGATGTATCACTCCGACAGCCGGCAATGCTTCCTGCAGGCATTCGACTTCGATCCCGATACGGGCGACCTCGGCGATGGGCGCCGGCTTCGCAGCTTCACGGAAGATGAGGGTCGGCCGGACGGCGCGACAACCGATCGTGACGGGTTCTACTGGAGCGCCGGCGTTTCCGCCGGTCGCCTCAACCGAATATCGCCCGGAGGCGAAATCGTCGAGATCTACATTCTGCCGGTCGCAGCGCCGACAATGCCGTGTTTCGGAGGGCCGGATCTGCGTACCCTCTTTGTCACGAGCCTGTCGACGGATCGCACCGGACGTTTCGAGGCGGGGACGGTGATCGCTTTTGATGTGGATGCAGAGGGCCTGCCGCCCTTTCGCTTCGGGGCCGGTCACCCTTCGGGATGACAGCGAGCCTCCCTTCGAAATGACAGCGAATAGATGGAAAGATAACGGGGAAGAGAGATGAGCATCGCAACCATGCGCAAGGCGCTTACAGGCGTATCGGGTGTTCCCGTCACCGCCTATGACGGCAAAGGTGAAGTCGAACCCCGGATCACGGCGAAGGTCTATGAGCGGGTCGCGGCAGCGGGCATTCACAACATTGTCGCTGCCGGCAATACCGGGGAATTCTATGCTCTGACGCCGCAGGAAATCCGGATCGTCCATGAGGCGGCGGTTTCGGGCGTTAACGGCAAGGCGCCGGTGACGGCGGCGATCGGCCGGTCGCTGCGCGAGGCGATCGGCATGGCGAAAGATGCGGCGACGATCGGCGCATCCGCTGTCATGTCGCATCAGCCCGTCGATCCTTTCGCAGCACCTTCGGCCCAGATCGACTATTTCTGCAATCTTGCGGATGCTTCCACCCTGCCGCTCATCGCCTATGTCAGGGCCGAGGGTTTCAGTGTCGAGGATATTACCCGCCTCGCAAACCACGGCAATATTGCCGGCATCAAGTTTGCCACCACCGATCTGATGCTGCTTTCCAGAGCGATCGCTGCCGCCGATCCGGCCGGCGCGCTGTTCGTCTGCGGCCTGGCGGAGAGTTGGGCGCCGACATTTACGGCTGCGGGCGCGCGCGGCTTCACATCCGGTCTGGTCAATATCGCGCCGCACCTGTCGCTTGCCGTGCACGATGCGCTCGAAAGAGGCGACTTCGGCGCGGCAAGGGCTATCGTCAACCAGCTTGAACCATTCGAGCGGATGCGGACCAAATTCCGCAATGGTGCGAACGTGACTGTCGTCAAGGAGGCCGTCACCTATTCCGGCCTCGATGTCGGCCCCGTGCGCGTGCCGGGATTGCCGCTGCTCGATCGGCATGATCGCGAGGAACTTCATCGGCTGCTTCAGCGCTGGGATGCCGCCGGCAACAACCAGATCCATCCACACCAGCAGGATTCCGCAAAGGCGGCCGGCTGAGTTCGACACGAGAGCGGCTCCGCTTTTCATGGAAGCGCGGAGCCGCTCTAACCCTTTGTTTTTACGCAATTCCGGACGGAAAACCGCTTCGCACTTTTCCTGGAATTGCTCTATTTCCGCAAACAACAGGATTGGGAGGTCTTGAGATGTTGAGACAGGTACTGACGACGATCGCAATTACCGGCGCCATGATGACGGCACAGCCCAGCTTCGCGGCGTCGCCGCCCAATATGCTGGTGATCGGCACCAATCTTACCGGGATAAGGACGCTCGATCCGGCGCAGAACAATGCCCGCACCGTTTCCGAACTGATCTCGAACATTTACGACAACCTCGTGCAACTGTCGCCGGACGACCTTAAAACGCTGAAGCCGATGCTCGCGACGCAATGGAGCGTCTCGGCGGATGGCAAGATTATCACGCTGACATTGCGCGACGATGCGGTCTTCCAGAGCGGCAACAAGGTTACCGCCGACGATGCGGCCTGGTCGATCCAGCGCGTCATCAAGATGGGCCAGGTCGGCTCCACCGACATCGCTCTCTGGGGCTTTACACCCGACAACGTCGAAAAGCTTGTTCGGGCAAAGGACGAACATACGCTCGAAATCGAGCTGCCGCAGGCGGTAAACACCGATCTGGTGCTCTATTCGCTTGCCGGCTCATCGATCGGCATCATCGACAAGAAGACGGCACTGTCGCATGAGGCAAATGGCGACTTCGGCGGTGCATGGCTTTCTGCCAACTCGGCCGGAAGCGGCCCGTTCGCGCTGACGCAATGGCGGCCGAACGACGTTGCGATCTTCAACGCACGGAAGGACTACTGGGGCGAGGCGCCGGCCATGGCTCGCGTCGTCGCCCGGCACATTCCAGAATCCGGTAACCTCAGACTGCAGCTCGAAGCCGGCGACGTCGATGTCGGCCAATACCTCGCAAGCGGCGACCTCGATGCCCTGTCCAACAAAAAGGACATGGTGATTGAAAGCGTTCCGGGCCTCGGTTTTTATTATATCGCGCTCAACCAGAAAGACCCGGATCTGCAGAAGCCGAAGGTTCGCGAGGCCTTCCAGCATGCCTTTGATTGGAAGGCGATCTCCGGTAACATCATGCGCTATACCGGCTTTCCCTGGCAGTCGATGATCCCGCGTGGCATGATCGGCGCCCCTGAGGAAGCTGCCTCGCACTACGATTACGATCCCGCCAAGGCCAAGCAGCTGCTGGCGGAAGCAGGCTACCCCAATGGCCTGAAGAAGGTGCTCAATCCGTCGGGAGCCCCGACCCTGCCCTTCGCCGAAGCGCTGCAGGCGAGTGCCCGCGCCGCCGGCCTCGATCTCGATCTCGTGCCGGGCGAATTCACGCCCGCCTTCCGTGAGCGCAAATTCGAAGTGCTGCTCGGCAATTCCGGCGCCCGCCTGCCCGATCCCTTCGCCGTGGCCACACAATATGCCTTCAACCCCGACAATAGCGACGAGGCGCGTCTCGGCAGCTATTATCTTTGGCGCACAGGCATGAAGGTGGACGAGCTCAACACACTCGTCGATCAATCGATGAAGGAGCGCGATACCGGCAAGCGCACGGATATCTTCAAGAAGATGGACGGAATCTACAGCGCCATGGCCTCGCCGCTCGTCATCTTCTTCCAGCGAACCGACCCGTATGTCATGCGCGCCAACGTCAAGGGCTATCACGGGCACACGACATGGTCGACGCGCTGGCATGACGTGACCAAGGAGTAGAACGCCGTGGCGAGCGCCGATCTGACAGCGAAGCGGGAAAGCAGCCGTCGTTCCACGGAGGGCGGGTTCGCCGATGCGGCCCCGCACCCTCTCATGAGCCTGTTGCGGCGCTTGGCAGGGCGCGCCGTCGCGGTCGTGACGACGCTGCTCGGCCTGCTCTTCCTGACCTTCTCGATGGGTCGCCTGCTGCCTGCCGACCCGGTGCTTGCCATCACCGGGGCGGAGGTCAGCAAGGAGGTTTATGATCGGGTCTATAATGAGCTGGGGCTCGGGCAACCTGTCTGGATGCAGTTCCTCGCCTATGTCGGAAAGATCGCGACAGGCGATCTCGGCACATCGGCGACGACGGGCCAGCCGATCCTCACCGATCTCCTGACGATTTTTCCCGCCACCATCGAGTTAGCGGTCATCGCCATGATCATCGGAGCGATTATCGGCGTTCCCCTGGGGATCACGGCTGCCGTCAGGCGCGGAACGATCATCGATCACATCGCCCGCATCGTCGCCCTTGCCGGCCATTCCATCCCGATCTTCTGGACCGGGCTGATGGCGCTCTTCGTCTTTTATGCGAAGCTGAAGCTCGTCGGCGCCTCGGGCCGGATCGATGTCTTCTATGAAGGCCTCGTCACGCCGATGACAGGCTTTCTCCTGATCGACGCGGCGATTCAGGGCCAGTGGGACGTGTTCCACAACGCGCTCGGCCACATTATCCTGCCGGCGACCATCCTCGGCTATTATTCCGTCGCCTATATCAGCCGCATGTCGCGAAGCTTCATGCTGGAGCAACTGAGCCAGGAATACATCATCACGGCGCGGGCAAAGGGGCTTGGCACCCGCAAAGTGGTGTGGCGCCATGCATTCAAGAACATCCGGGTGCAGCTTTTGACGATCATGGCGCTGACCTTCGGCGGGCTGCTCGAAGGGGCGGTGCTGATCGAGACCGTCTTCGGGTGGCCGGGGCTCGGCCAGTACCTGACCCGGGGGCTGCAGATGAACGACATGAACGTGGTCATGGGTTCGGTCCTGACGATCGGCGCCGTCTTCCTGACGATCAACATCCTGTCGGACTTCCTTTATCGCATTCTTGATCCGAGGACACGGTGACGCCATGACGATCTCCTCTGAGCATGCAGACAGCGTTAACACTGGCGGCCTCCGCAACTGGCTGCTCACGCCGGAGCCTCGAGGCTGGTTCCAGTCATCGGCGCAGCAAATTCATCAGGGCTGGCGGAAATTCAGCCTGCATCCGCTTGGGCTGGCGGGACTAGCCATCATCGTCGTGCTGATCGTCGTGGCGCTGGCCGCCCCCCTGCTGACGAGCTATGACCCTATCGTTCAGGACATGGCCGGGCGGCTTGCTCCGCCGTCCGCGAGCCATTGGCTCGGCACCGATAATTTTGGCCGCGACGTCTTTTCCCGGGTGATCTATGGCGCCCGCACCACGCTCTACATCATCATGCTCGTCACGGTCATCGTCGCGCCGCTCGGCCTGCTGATCGGCACTGTCTCAGGCTATTTCGGCGGCATCGTCGATGAAATCCTGATGCGCGTCACCGATATTTTCCTTTCCTTTCCCGGGCTGGTGCTGGCGTTGGGTTTTGCCGCAGCGCTCGGTCCCGGCATCACCAATGCGATCATCGCGATTTCGCTGACGGCCTGGCCGCCGATCGCGCGCCTCGCGCGGGCCGAGACGCTCAGCCTTCGCAAGGCGGATTACATCGCCGCCGTACGCCTGCAGGGCGCGACATCAATTGCGATCATCACTCGTCACATCCTGCCGATGTGCATTCCCTCGGTGATCGTCCGCGTCACCCTTAACATGGCCGGAATCATCATCACTGCCGCCGGTCTCGGCTTCCTCGGCCTCGGCGCGCAGCCGCCATGGCCGGAATGGGGTTCGATGGCCGCCAGCGGACGTGAATTCATGCTCGACAGCCCCTGGGTCATCGCAGCACCTGGCATTGCCATTGCGCTCGTCAGCCTCGCCTTCAACCTCGTCGGCGATGCGCTTCGCGATGTTCTCGATCCCCGAGGTTCAGAATGACAGAGCCCTTGATCGATATTCAGAACCTCGAAATCGCCTTTGGCGGCGGACAGGTGCGGGCCGTACGCGGCGTCAGCTTTTCGCTTGGACAGGAAAAACTCGGGATCGTCGGTGAATCCGGATCGGGAAAGTCGACCGTCGGCCGCGCGATCATGAAGCTGCTGCCGCCGACCGCGATCGTCAATGCCGAGCGGATGCGCTTTCGCGACGTCGATCTGCTCAAGGCGACCGAAAAAACGATGATGACGATCAGGGGACGGCGGATCGGCCTGATCCTGCAGGATCCGAAATATTCGCTCAATCCCGTCATGCGGATCGGCGAACAGATCGCCGAGACCTACCGCTTCCATCATCCGAGGACGAGCGCCAAGAAGACCTGGCAGCAGGCGCTCGATATGCTCGAGGCCGTTCAGATCCGCGATCCGGAGCGTGTGGCCCGCCTTTATCCGCACGAAATCTCGGGCGGGATGGGTCAGCGGGCGATGATCGCCATGATGTTGATTGCCGAACCCGAAGTGTTGATCGCCGACGAACCGACGTCAGCGCTCGACGTGACGGTGAGGCTCGAGATCCTGGCCCTGCTCGACGAACTGGTCTTGCGCCGCAATCTCGGGCTGATCTTCATCAGCCACGACCTCAATCTCATCCGGAATTTCTGCGATCGCGTCCTCATCATGTATGCGGGCCGGGTCGTGGAAGTGCTCGAAGCGCGCGATCTCGACAAGGCCCGACATCCTTATACGCAAGGATTGCTGGCATCCCTGCCGACGATCGAAGATCCCCCTGCCCGGCTGCCGATCCTGAAACGAGATCCGGCCTGGCTTGAAGAATTCGCATTGGAGCCGCCGCGGTGATCAAAATCGACAATCTTACGGTCCGTTTCGGACCCGGGCAGCGGCCTGTCGTTCGAGACGTAAGCTTCGCCATCGAAAAGGGAACTGCTTTCGGTCTGGTCGGCGAGTCCGGCTGCGGGAAGTCCACTGTCTTGAGGGCGCTTTCCGGCCTCAACGCCAACTATGACGGCCGGATCGAGCTCCACGGCGAGCCGTTGAATCAACGGCGCAGTCGGCCATTCTTCCGCCGGGTGCAGATGGTGTTCCAGGACCCCTACGGATCCCTGCATCCCCGCAAGACCATCCGCTCGCAGCTGAAAGAACCGCTGCGCAACCAGGGCCTCGATACGAATTCCGTCGACGTCAACGCCGTCCTGAGATCGGTCGGCCTCGATCCGGCGCTGAGCTACAGATTTCCGCACCAGCTCTCCGGCGGCCAGCGCCAGCGCGTAGCCATCGCCCGCGCGCTGATGCTGGATCCGGATGTACTGCTTCTCGACGAACCGACATCGGCGCTCGACGTGTCGGTTCAGGCCGAAATCCTCAATCTCCTCCAGGATCTGCGCGTCAATCGCGGTCTGACCTATCTGCTTGTCAGCCATGACCTCGCCGTCGTCTCGCACATGTGCAGCCGCGTCGCCATCATGGAAGCGGGCGAGATCGTCGAACAAGTCGATGTCGGCGCTCTCCGAAGAGGTGCGGTCGAACACCCCTACTCGCAACGCCTGTTGCGCGCGAGCCGGATGTACGGGAGGGCGTAGCTGTTGGTCGGTACGGCCCTGCCTGCTTCCTGATGCCATTAAGCTACCGACCGCAATGCGTGTCGATCGCAGAAATGATCTCTTGCCAATCCTGGAGATGAATTTCGTGACCACCGCCCTCGAGCCGAATGAGCTTTGCTCCCTTGACGGTGCGCGCCAGCAATTCACCGTGCTCAACGGGGTAAATCGGATCAGCCGTTCCGTGTATGACAAGGAGAGGCGCGGCAAGTTCAGCCAGTTTGTCCCTTAACGCCTGACCGCCCTTCAGCATGAAATGATTGGTGGCGCTGACGAAGTTTTTGGCTCGTTTGACGTCACGTTCAACGAAGGCGCGCGCCTGCCGTTCGTCGTAAGGGTGCGCCGAACCGGCGATCATCTGGGTATCCTTGAAGAGGAATTCGATCACTTGGGCATTGTCTGTCCAATCGACGTTCTCACCCGTCGCTGCGTGCTCCATGTAGGCGTCGGTCGTATGGGGCAGAGCACTGGTATCAATGCCCACCGGCGTGGTGGAGATCAGCGTTAGTGTCTTGACGCGCTTCGGATTTAAGAGAGTGGCGATCTGGGCGATCGTGCCACCCAACGACATTCCGATCAGATTGGCGCCGTCGATGCCGTAGCCATCGAGTACCCTGATGGCGTCCTCAGCCATGTCGTCCATTGCATAGGGTGGTTCGCCCGGCGGGTAGATCGTCGAGTGGCCGGTGTCTCGATTGTCGTAGCGGATGACATAAAACTCGTGATCAGCAAGTTTTCGGCAGAAGTCGTCCGGCCACCACAACATGGAAGCCATGGCGCCCATGATAAGCAGGATCGGCTCATGCGCCGGATTGCCGAAAGCCTGAGTGGCAATCTCGACGTCATCAAACTTGATCATACGTTCAGTCACTTGGGGACATCCTTTATTGGATTGGGTGAAGCAGCGAAAATCGTAGGTCTTCGTATCTGCAGGCTTCCACGCGAACGTCACTTGACGTCCGCATATTCCCCATCCTGTGGCTAAGGTGGGTGGTGCCGCATCGGGCATTTTGAGTATTGCAGGCCCCAAAAACCATTTTGGCAGCATAAGGTGATCTAGTCAGATCCAGGTCAGGGTTCCGGGGACTGAACATCGCCGGTCCTTGGAATCTCCACATCGCCACTCTGCTACGTCGGGATGACTATGTCTTCATCTCTGCTAATCTCGAACTTCAGGTATCGGAGCATCTTGTGTCGACATTCCTCAGAAGGTCTCGGTTTTCAGGCCGTGCAGTAGAACTCGATTCGATGGAATCCGCTTTCCGAGATGTTTCTGGCGGGCGGCAACGTTCCTTTCTTCTCGGGGCAGAAGCAGGCGGCGGCAAAACCCGGCTGGTTGAAGAGTTTGCCAGCCGATTGTCCGGCCGTGCCCTGATTCTGAAAGGCGGGTGCATTGAGCAGCGGGAATCTGCATTGCCATATGCACCTGTAACGGCAGTGCTGCATGAGCTTGTTCAGCTTCGCGGTGGGCCGGCGGCCAGGTCGCTTGTCGGCGCCGAGGGTGCGCGCGAACTGGCCTGGCTTCTTCCGGAATTCGGCGAGACCTCTCAAAGGTTCGATGCTGGCATCGCAAGAGCGCGGCTGTTCGAGGTGCTGCGAAAGTTGTTCGAGGAGCTGGCACGGGAGATGCCGCTCGTCGTGGTCATCGAGGACATTCACTGGGCCGACCAGGCCACTTGCGATCTGCTTCGCTTCCTCGCGACACGGCTGAAGAAAATCCGGATCATGCTGGTCGTCACCTATCGACCCGAGGAGACCAGCGCCGCCAACGCCCTGCGGACGACCATCGCGGACCTCTCACTTTCCGAGGGCGCCGAGGTGTTGACGCTTCCCCGCCTTCAGCGCGCGGAGGTTGCCGTGCAACTCGAGGGGCTCCTGGGACGCCCGCCAACACCTGCGATGATCAATGAGGTCCATACGCGGTGCTGCGGAATCCCGCTTTTCACGGAGGCACTCATCGATGCCGGCGGAAGCTTGCGCAAAGATTTTCCTGGTTCGCTCAATGACTACCTGCTGAGATCTGTCAGGGACATGCCGGCGCCGACGGCCAAGCTGTTGAAGGGGATGGCGCTGGGCGGCCCGCATATTACCCATGCGCTTCTTCGCAGCGTCGCGAACAACGCGGACCTTGAATTGGCAGAATTGCTGCATCCCGCGATTTTGGCTGGGATCCTGGTGCCTGATGATGATGGATATGCTTTCCGCCATACACTCATTCAGGAAGCGGTGCGGGCTGACATGATCGCCGCCGAAAAGGTGGCCATCCATCGCGCCTATGCCGAGGTGCTCGAACGCGGACCGGTTCCAAGCTACCGGGTTTGGCATTCCGTTGCGCTCGCGCGCCACTGGCGCGGCGCCGGCCAAGCCGAAAATTGCCTGCGATGGGCCTGGCAATCCGCCACTGAGGCCGCTGCCACTTTCGCCTATGCAGACCAGATGGAGATGCTGAAGCTCGTGCTGGCAGTGTGGCCCGAGGTCGATGATGCGATTGAAGTGATCGGCGCGGATCACTGCAGGGTGTTGGAACTCGCTGCCGATGCCGCCTGCTGGGCGGCGGAGGCGGAACAGGGGCTGGCCTTTGTCGAACGCGCACTCGCCGAAGTGGATGTCGATCGCGACAACGAGCAACTGGCAGCGCTTCTTCTGCAGCGCGCGGTGATGCGTCAACACGCACTTATCCCAGGCGAGATAGCCGACCTTGAGCGCGCGCTTGATCATGCGCCCGAGTCCACAAGGCTACGCGCGGACGGACTGGGCCAGTTTTCCCGCGCGCTGATATTGAGGGGAGAGTTCGATCGCGCCAGGCGCCTGGGCGACGAACTGAAGGATCTGTCTGAAAGGCTCGATGATGAGGAGTACCGCATAGAGGCACTGATCGTCGCGAAGTCTTTGGACATGGCATCGGGCAGTTACCACATCGATGCTCTTTGGAGCGTCGTTGCCCGCGCGAGGCAGGCCTCCATCGGGAGGGTCGAGGTGCTGGCGGGCGCGGCATTGCTTCAAGCCCTGTTTGAGACAGGAAAATACGTGCAGGTCATTGAAGTCGGACCGGCGATCTTTGCGCGGACAGTCGAGTTCGGCCAGGCGCGCTATATCGGGGCGATAGTCGGTTCGCCTTTGTGCCGCGCCCTCCTCGCCCTGGGCCGCGTTTCCGAAGCCATTGAGACGTGCGAGCGGATGGCGGCATTGGATCCGCTGCCGCTGGGGCTCGTTCACGTTTTGGAATGCCAGGCGGAAATCGCTTTGGTATTGGGGAATTCGGATCAAATTGCCGTGGCGGCAAGGTCCTTGCGCAGTCTGCCACCAGGCCCGCAGGTTGCGAGCCGCGTGGCGGTCGATCTTCTGAGATTTGACATCGAAAGCCGCGCGTTGGCGGGTGACATGGATCAGTCTGCGATCCTGGTAAGATCCGCCTTGACCCATTTCGAGAAGCAAGGAGGCGTCTCTTGGCCGCTCCTGGCCTCGGCGATGCGTGTTGCCGTTGATACGAACCGGAAAGATGTCGCCCGGCAGTTCGCTGACCTTGCTGCTCGATCCCCGTGCCGCAATGTGGTGGAGGAAGCCGAGAGGCTGGGCATCTTGGCCGAGATGTTGCGCTCGACGGGTTCCGACCTCGATGCGTGGGAATCGGTTGCCCAAAGCTGGGCTGATTTGAGCCAGCCCTTTCGGCAGGCATATGCCCTTATGCAGGCCGGTGGTGCTGCAGTGAATGCCGGCAAGCGCGCAAAGGGTGCGGGCCATTTCCGGCGAGGCGCGGACCTTGCCCATTCGATCGGCGCTCCCCTCCTGGCCAATCAGATCGAGACCCTCGCCGAAAAGGCCCGAATCGATCTACGAGACGGGAAGGAGGGTGGCATGCCGAAGGCACCCCTCGGCCTGACGGATCGGGAATTCGAGGTGCTCCGGCTTCTCGCCGCGGGACAGAGCAATCGCCAGATCGCCGTCAATCTGTTCATTTCCTCGAAGACGGCGAGCGTTCATGTCTCCAACATCTTGAGCAAGCTCTCCGTCCCCAGCCGCGGCGCCGCAGCCGCAATGGCGCACCGGCTCCGGATCGTCGATCCGGCCTAAGGTTCGCTTGTCTGGCTATACCCTACCGGTATCTGTCGTTCGCACGACACAGGCATCGCATTCCTATTTGATTGTCTAGGTATGTTGCCTGATGTGCTTATGCCCGCCTTAGACCGAGGATGGTTTGAGACGCCCCGAGCGGCGTCCAGGATGCAAACCATTCGGAGGTCAAATGCACATCTCTTCCGCCACCTTGGCCAACACCCAGCGCACGATCGATTCTTATGAAGGTTGCGCCGATGACTATAGTCGCATCGTTGATCCGTTTCCCTCGCCAAGCCTCGAGGCGGCTCTGCGGCAGGTCGCTACCGCCGCCGGCAAGGGCGGCCAGATCCTTGAAATCGGGTCTGGGGCCGGATGGGATGCGGATTTCCTGGAGACACAGGGCGTTTCGGTAAGGCGAACCGATGCCACGCGACGGTTTCTGGAACTGCAGGCGGCGCGCGGCAAGGAGGGCCAGCTCCTCAACGTCATCACCGACGACCTCGGCGGCCCCTATGACGCGGTGGTCGCTCTCTGTGTCCTCATACATGTGCCTCGTGACCAGACCGGCCTAGTCCTCGAAAAGATCGTCGCTGCGCTACGCCCGGGAGGCGTCTTCCTGGTGTCGATGCGTGACGGGGACGGAGAGACGAGCGGCGCCTACCATATGTCCTACTGGCGCCGGGACGATTTCGCGCTGTGCATCCAGGGGGCGGGTCTGGCTCTTGAATGGGACGCATACAGGGTGAACGGTGACGGCGATGGGTGGCACACGTTTTACGCTCGGAGACCAGAGTGACGCGGTTTCGTGCCCTGCGCTATGCCGGCCCGGCAGGCTGTGACGATGATTGTTGCGCCATCAACGAAGGCGCCTGCCGGACTTCATCTCAGACGATTCTTTTCGGGTGTACTAACCAGTCGTGCAGCCTCCATATTTGCCTTCTGAAGCGCGGCGTTCATCGTCTTCCCGGATGCGATTTCCGCAGCGAGGACGCCGATGAACTCGTCTCCGGCTGCATGCGTGCTCTCAACCTCAACCTTTACAGCTGCAACGGCGATCTCCTCTCCACTACGATTTGCGTAGGCGACCCCCGATCCCCCGGCGGTGACCACCACTTCCGGGAAAATCTTCACAAGCTTCCTGGCTGCCTCCAGAGCGCCGTCAAGTGTCTCAACAACGGGAACGCCTGCCAGCATTTCGGCTTCGATGGCATTGACGACGATGATGTCGATCAGGTGTTGCAGATCGTTCGACAGAATACGTGCCGGGGCTGCATTGATCAGCACGCGCCCGCCTGCCTGCTTGACGGCCTTTGCCGCCGCAACGTTGGCGACATCCGCAATCTCGTTTTGCAGGACGAGAATTGTTGTTCTGCTGAGCAGATCTCGAGCTGCCGAGACATCGTGGTCGCCAAGCGTCAGATTGCTTCCCGACACGATAACCGCCCCATAGTCGCCTTCAGCATCGAAAATCGCGACACTCATGCCGGTTGACTGCGATGCATCACGCCGGACGAATCTATGATCGACATTTTTGCGAGCGAGATTTGCGATAAGAAAATCCCCGAAGTCATCACCGGCAACCGCCCCGATCATGGAGGTGGCTATCCCGGTGCGGGCAGCCGAAACCGCCTGATTGCCGCCCTTGCCGCCGCTTTTCGGATGCCAGGATGTCCCCGTCACTGTCTCGCCCTTTCGGGGCCGGGCCGGTCCGAAGACGGCGATATCGTAGTGAAGGCTGCCGAAGACGGTGACAACAGGCGAAGATGTCATGGGAGGCGATCTTTTCGTTTGGACGTTACGGCGGACATGGTGCGTTCAAGATTGCGTTCGGCTGCCTGATAGTCGCGCTGGGCGACGGCCACGAAGATGGCATCAAGTATGTTGAGCTGGGCGATGCGCGCTGCGGCATTTTCCCCCATCAGCGGTGAACCTTGTGCGGTGGAACACAGAACCACGTCTGCGGACTGGGCGAGAGCCGAGGAATCGTAGTTGGTGATTGCAATGGTGCGCGCACCGTTCCTGCGCGCGAGCTGGATTGCCTCGATCACAGCGATCGTGTTGCCGGAATGGGAAAAGCCAATGGCGATATCGCCATCCACCAGCAACGAGGCCGACATCAGCATCATGTGGGAATCGTCGAAGACGCTGGCGCGCACGCCGATTCGAAGAAATTTGTGCGCCACATCCCGCGCGATCTGCGCCGAGCCGCCGACGCCGTAAAAATCGCGGTTTCGCGCCTGGTGGATCAGATCCGCCGCCCTGTCGAATGCTTCCATATCGAGAATGGCAAGCGTTTCCTCAAGGGCGTGGATCGAGGTGCGAAACACTTTCTGGACGATTTCAAGCGACGTATCCTCGACGGACAGTTCCTGATGCATCTCTGCCGTCGGCTGGCGATTATACTGGCTGACGGCGGAGCGGAAGTCACGGAAACCGGAGAAGCCGAGCTTCTTGGTGATCTTGACCACCATGGCTTCGGAAACGCCGGCGTTCTCCGCGATCTGCTTGAGCGACGTCTCGTCACTGAAATCGCGCATGGCGAAAACGGTATCGACGACCTTTGCTTCGAGCGGCGTCAAGAGCGGCATCATCATCCGGATGCGTGGCCCGACGGCCTTCATGTCGAAGCTTTCAGCGTTCATCCCCGTCCCCTTGTCGCGCGATCGATCATCATTGCGACGAGGATTATAAGGCCGGTGGCGAGCAGTTGATAGAAGGCTTGAACGTTCATCAGCGTCAAACCGTTACGCATCGCACCAAGGATGATGGCGCCGAGGATCGTGCCGAGAATGCTTCCCTTGCCACCCATCAGCGAAGCGCCGCCGATGGCCGCAGCCGCAATCGCGTCAAGTTCCCATAGATTGCCGAGGATAGGCTCGGCAGCCCCCAGACGCCCGATCAGGATCAGCGAAGCGAGCGCTGCCAGCCCCCCGGAAATGACATAGGCCGTGATCTTGGTGCGCGCAATCGGAACGCCGGCTACATAGGCTGCCTCTTCATTGCCGCCGACCGCCATCAGATATTCGCCGATCGGTGTCTTCTTGAGCAGAATCCAGGCGGCAATCGCAACGACAGCGACGATAATGACTGGCGTCGGAATGCCGAAGAGATTGCCGTTGAAGAGCGAGCGGAAGCCCGCGGGAATGCCGAGAACAGGATTTCCGCCGGTATAAATGAGCGCGATGGCCCGGTAGGTGCTGAGCGTGCCGAGCGTGACGATGAACGGCTGCAGGCCGACATAGGCGACGAGCGCGCCGTTGATGAAGCCGCAGACGACGCCGACGCCAAGACCGGTGAAGATCGCCAGCGGTATCGGCGTGCCGGCCAGTAGGAGGGTCGCGGTGATGACGGCGGAGATCGCGGCCGTCGGACCGACGGATAGATCGATGCCACCCGAGATGATCACCAGCGTCATGCCGAGCGCAAGGCACGCATTGATGCTCGACTGCTGGAGGATATTGATGAGGTTTCGTTCGGAGAGGAAGCCAGGAACGAGCGCGGCAAACACGGCCATGATGATGATGAGCCCGATCAGGGTTCCGGCATCGCGGAGCGAAAACGAGAAGCGGCGAAAGATCGGTGCGGGCTTAACGGATGCAATCGAAGAACTGGTCATTGGGTGTCCTGTCTGGTTCACGCGGAGCTCGCAGTGCGGGCGACGGTGGCGCCGGGGTTGGCCCCGGGAATGGCCTGCGCGACGATCGCGCTTTCGCTCAGCTGGTCGCGTGGAATGTCCGCAGCGATCGAACCTTCCCGCATGACCAGCACGCGGTCCGAGAGCCGGATAACCTCCGGCAGTTCGGAGGAGACGACGATGATCGAATGGCCTTCGCGGGCGAGATCCTCGATCAGATGATAGATCTCGGACTTGGCGCCGACATCGATACCGCGGGTGGGCTCGTCGAACAGCAAGATCTGCGACTTGGCCGCCAGCCAGCGGGCAATGATCGCCTTCTGCTGATTGCCCCCGCTGAAAAGGCGGATGGGGCGATCCAGTTGAAACGGCCGCAGATTGACGCGCTTCAACAAATCTTGTGCGGCCGCACGGAGCTTGCCCGTGCTGATCATGCCGCCCGACGAAAAGCTTGAAAGCGAAGCGAGCGCCATGTTGGTACTGACTGGACGCAGGGGAATGATCCCTTCCCGCTTGCGCTCTTCCGGCACGAGACCGATGCCGGCGGCGATTGCGTCCCGCGGGGTGGCGAAACAAACTGCCCTGCCGTCGATGGCGATCGACCCCTCGCTCAGGCGATCAGCGCCGGCCAGAAGCCGCAGCAGTTCCGTGCGACCGGAGCCCACGAGCCCGGCAATGCCAAGCACTTCACCCTTGTGCAGCGTGAACGACACGTTGCGGATCTTCGTTGCGGAGGAGAGGTTCTTCGCCTCGAGCTTGACCGTATCGGTGACGAAGGAATTGTGTTCCTCCTGCATCAGCTCGCGACCGACCATCATCGCGATCACGTCCTTTTCCGACGCACTCTTGAGATCGACCATGCCGACGAGCTTGCCGTCGCGCATGACGCTGGCGCGCTGGCAGATGCGGAAGACCTCATCCATCTTGTGGGAGACATAGATGATCGAGACGCCACTCGCCGAAAGGCTGGCGACCACCTCTGCCAGACGGTCGAACTCGCTCGGCGTCAGGCTCGACGTCGGCTCGTCCATGGCGATGACCTTCGCCTTGTCGAGCAACGCGCGGCCGATCTCTACGATCTGGCGTTGCGCGACCTTGAGGGAGGAGATCGGCGCCGAAGGATCGATAGTCCTGTCGATCAGCGAGAGGGCTTGCGCCGCGCGGCTCTCCTGCTCACGGCGGGAGACGAAAAGACCACCCAGACCGGTCAGCGGATGACCGAGAAACATGTTCTGAGCGACGCTCAAATGCGGCACCTGCTGCAATTCCTGGTGAATCATGGCAATGCCCGCGCCGCGGGCATCGATCGGCTTCTTGAAGGCCACGGCCTCACCATCGACGAAGACGGTTCCCGAGGTCGGGCGGAACACGCCGGAGAGGATTCGCAGAAGCGTGGATTTGCCGGCGCCGTTTTCGCCGAGAAGTCCGTGGATCTCGCCGGCTGCAACGTCGAACGACACGTCGGCCAGGGCGTTCACACCGGGAAAGCTCTTGGAGATCGTCTCGAATCTCAGTCGCGGCACCATCACTCCACCTCCTTCAACACAGCGGGGATGCCGGCCTTGACGGTCGGCATCTTTGACGTTCGTTACTTGGCTGCCTTGGCATCTTCCATCAGCACCGCCCGGAGATCGACGCCCGCACCCTGATAGCGGCTGAGATTGTCGGCAGTGATGAGGGCCTGCGGGGTCGCCACCACGCGCGGCAGCTTCTGGCCGGCAACCAGGCGCAGCGCGGCCTCGAGCGCCACTTCGCCGGTCAGGACCGGGAAGCTGTCGACCGTGCCGGTCAGTTCGCCGGCCTTGATCGAAGCATAAGCGTCAGAGATGCCGTCGGTGCCGAAAACGGCGACTTTGCCCTGGAGGCCTGCGGCTTTCACGGCCTCGACGATGCCGAGGGCCATGCCGTCATTGTTGGCATAGAAGCCGACCAGGTCGGGATGCTGGTTAAGGATGTTGGTTGCGGCATCGTAGGACGTCTGACGATCCCAATTTCCCGGAACGCTGGCGACGACTTCGAACTTGCCGCCTTCGCTGATGGTCGATTTGAAACCGTCGGTGCGTTGCACCGCCGCATAGACGCCGGCCTGACCTTCAATGATGGCGACCTTGCCGCCCTCGGGACGATGCTCGATGAACCATTTGGCCACACGCACGCCATTGTCGCGCTGGACGTTGCCGACATAATGCTCGGCCTGCGGAATGACGGCATCGTTGACGTTGACGACCGGAATATTGGCCGCCTTGGCCTGCTCGATGACCGGCTGCAGGTTGGCGTCCGTCTGCGGAGAGACGAGCAAGACGTTATAGCCCTGCGTGATCATGCCCTCGGCGATGGTCAGCTGGCCGAGCTGGTCACCCTCGCTCTGGGCCGCCTGATAAACGACGGGAACGTTGACCTTCTTGCCGAGGGCCGCGTAGCCTTCGCCCAGCGAGCGCCAGTATTCGTTCGTCAGTGTCTTGGAAACGGCGCCGGCCTTCGTGCCTTCGGGCAGCTTGGGGAGCGCGCCAAGCTTGGCTTCGAGTTCCGACCAGTCCATACGGTCCTTTTCGGTATCGGAATTGAGGGGCGCGAGTCCCTGCGCGACGGCCGCGCCGAACAGGAGGCTGGCGGCAATGCCGGCAGCAAGGGTCGTCTTCAAAAAGGTCGTCATCGGTTCCTCCCGGATAGTGTCGATCGGCACGCCTCCGGCATGCCTTGGGTTTCAAGGATCGTAGAAATTCAGGGTATGTTGACGGTCAGGCAGTTCAGCCGAGCATGAGTTCCTGGACAACCGCCTGCGCAGAGACTGCATCCTGTCGGTCAATCGCCCCGGAAAGGCGATTGTCCTGCTCGAGGCGATCCACCACCGTCAGCATCCGCTTGACGGTCTGGATGTTCACCTCGCATTCGTGAACCGGATCGAGACCGGTCATATCGGGGAACGTGTCGAAATAGATCGCGCCGTCATAACCGTCCTTGCGGATCTGACGCAGAAGCTCGATCGTCTGCTGGGTATGCACCGCGCCGACCATCAGACCGTCGTCGCGTTTGGCATAGCCGTCATTGAGATGAACGCCCAGAACGCGGCTGTAGCGGGCAATGAGAGCTGCTGCGAAGGCTGGTTGCTCGTCGGCATAGAGCACATGGGCAAAGTCCAGCGTGACGCCGAGATTGGGCATGTCGACATCCTTGATCGCCAGGAGCGTGGTTGCGCAGTCGGGCATCAGGCTGTAGGAGCGCGGTTCGTTCGGCTTGTACTCGATGCTGATCGCGCAGTCGGGATCATGCAGGCAAACTTCACGAATTCCCTCAATTTCGTGTTGCCAAAGCGTATGATAATCCGCCTGGAAGGCATAATCGAAACCATCCTGGCCGAGCCAGATCGTCATCAGCCTGCTGCCGGCGGCGCGGGCTGAGTCGATGCCCTTCTTGGTGAGATCGATCGCTTCGCGGCGAACCGCCGAATCGGGATTGGTGAAAGCACCGATCTTGAAGGCCGGATTGGTATAATAGCGCATGGCGAAACCGTTGATGGCCAGGCCGAGATCACCGATCTGACGCGCCAGGACGGCAGGATCGTCGGCCACATGGTCAGGATAATTGAGATCGAGATCGGTTAGACCATCGACCTTGGCAGCGCGCGTCGCCATTTGCAGGACGGTCGGCTTGCCGGAAAGATCCGGCCATTCGGCCCTTGGCTTCGAGGCAAAAGAATTAAGGCGGGTGGCGAATTTCAATTGGGTCACGGCTCTGGCTCACTTCAGTCGCTATGCACACTACTTCACAGATTAATTTATATTTGTAAAGTTATAAGTGTTGTGCAATGCATTAATTCGTTGTCGGCCGCGTCGGAGATATCTGCTTCCGCCCTCGCCTCCCTCGCCAAAGCACCGGCGTGCGGAAGCCCGCCGCCGGTATTGGCAGCCTTGGCTGGATGGAATTCGAAAAGGGCCCAGATGGGCCGCCTGCACCGGCAGGATGTCGGCGTCAGCCGGCCATTACGGCCTCGATCTCGGCAAGCGTGGGCATGGCAGGCGCCGTCCCGCGTCTCGTCACGGCAATGCCGGCAGTGGCGCAGCCGAAGCGGACAGCATCGAGCGGCGGCGCGCCTCGCGCAAGTGCTGCTGCAAAACCGCCGACGAAGGCATCGCCGGCGCCGGTCGTATCGATGACCGGGCCGCAGGAGACGGCCGGCACATGAGCCGACTGCCCGGCATTGTGAAACAACACGCCCCGGGCGCCGAGCGTGATGACCGCCGCACCCACTCCCTGCGCCAAAAACACGTCAGCTGCGCGCTTCGCATCGTCTAGCGTTTCGATCGGAAAGCCGACCAGGGCCGCGGCTTCTGTCTCGTTCGGGATGATATAGTCGCAGAGCCGGTAGATCTCCGCTGGAAAGACGCCCGCTGGTGCGGGGTTGAAAATCGTGGTGACGCCGGCCTTCCTTGCGATATCGAGCGCCCGATGGGCCGCGGGTGCAGGCTGTTCCAGTTGGGTGATGAACACAACGGATCGCTCGATCGTCTCGCGCGCTCCCTCGACATCCTCGACGCCGATCGTGCCGGCTGCTCCGGCATAGACGATGATAGCGTTGTCGCCGGTGCGGTCGTTGACATAGATGAAGGCAGCCCCTGTCGGCTTGTCGTCCATGACGGTCAGCTTCGCCGTCACGCCGGCCTGCTCATAGGTCTTGAGCGCCAGATCGCCGAATGTGTCGCGACCGATCTTCGAAATGAAGGACACGGCGGCTCCGGCACGCGCGGCAGCCACCGCCTGATTGGATCCCTTGCCGCCTGGACCGACGGAAAAGCCGCTGCCGGCGATGGTTTCCCCCAGAGCCGGCATGCGCGGCGCGAGATAGGCGGTGTCGGCGACAAAAATGCCGAGAATGGAAATTCCGGTTCTCATGGCTGACACCTCACACGCCTGCAGGTGGGATGACGCCCTTGGTGAACAGGAAGCAGCCATAGAACCGCGTCTCGCCAGTCGAGATTACGCAATAGGCCTGCTTGGCGAGGTCGTAGAAGGCGAAGCGCTCGATGCCGTACATGGGCGAAGGTTTCCCTTCCGCCCGGTCGATCTCCGCCTGCACCTCGCTTTGTACCGCCGGCACCTCCCCCGGCGCGCCCATGACTTCCATGCGGCCGGCGGAATTCTGGAGCGGCGTGTCGAGTGGCAGCACAGAGAGGATCGCACGGATCGCCTGCGGTGCCGAGAGATTGGCCATGCTGAGCTGCCTGCCGACCACCGTCTGGCGGGCCACGCTGTCGCTCGGGAAATTGGTATCGGACACGACCAGCGTGTCCCCATGCCCCATGGAGCGCAAGGCGTGCAGCACGTCTGCATTGAGCGCCGGGTCAAGATTTTTGAGCATTAAAAATATCCTCCTCGTGCCTTTATTTGACGGCGCCCGCCGTCAGGCCCTTCACAATGTAACGCTCCAGGAAAATGCCGACGAGCACCAGCGGCATGATCGCCGCCGTGGCGATGGCGGCCATCGACCACCAGTTGATCCCCTGCGACCCCGTCTGGCTTGCCACCATCACCGGCAGCGTTTTTGCATTCGAACTCGTCAGCAGCGCTGCAAAGAAATATTCGTTCCAGCAGAGAATGACCGAAAGGATGAAAGCTGCCACCATGCCGGGCAGTGCGATCGGCAGGACGATCCGTAGGAAAGCACCCCAGATCGAGCAGCCGTCAACCAGTGCCGCCTGTTCCAGCTCGACCGGGATGGTATCGAACTGGTCGCGCATGATCCATATCACGATCGGCAGCACCATCAGCGTGTAGATAAGAATGAGGCCGATCAGCGTATCGAGCAGCATCAGGTGTTTGTAGAGAACCAGGAACGGCATGGCGAGCACGACCGGCGGCAGGATCAACTGCGACAGGAAGAAGAAGGAAATGTCCTTGTTCGCCATCCAAAGGAATTTATAGGTGAACCGGCTGAGCCCATAGGCCGCCAGCGAACCGATGAGCACCGCCAGGAACGACGCCCCCGCTGACGCCACGATACTGTTGAAAAAGCGACGGATGAACTCGTCGCGCACAGTCGATGGCGCCAGGATCGTATCCGGCGAGAGGCCGAGCGAGCGCCAGCCTTTCCAGTCCGGCGTAAAGTCCACGAACGGGATCAGATGCCCCTGCGTCACGTTGACCGCTGTCTTGAACGAGGTCGTGATCGTCCAGTAAATCGGGAAGAGCGAGATGAAGGCCCAGAAGACCAGAGCCGCATAGATCAGCAGGCTGTTGGTCAGGAATTGCGGGCGCCGCGACCAGAGGCTCCCCCGCCTATCGGATGTTTCAGCGATGATCGCCATGGGCTTCGCCTCAATTTTCACGTTGCATCCATCGGCTCGCCCCTTTCAGGATGAGCGCGACGAAGATGATGATGATGACGAGATAGAATTCCGCAAGCATGGTGCCGTAGCCGACATTGGAACGGTCACGATATTCGCGGAAGATGAAGCTCGACACGGTATCCGTCGCCCCGCCCGGTCCGCCAGCGGTGACGTTGATGACGATATCGGCGAGCTTCAGCTGGAAGATGATGCGCAGGATGACGACCGTCATGCTGACCGGAAGCATGAGCGGAAAGGTAATCTCCTTGAAACTCTGCCAGCCGGACGCTCCATCCACTTTCGCCGCTTCCTTGATTTCGGAAGGAAGCGCCTGGAGACCGGCGAGCAGCAGGATCATCATGAACGGAATCGACACCCAGGCATCCATCGCCATGATCGAGGTGCGCGCGAGCCACGGCGTCGAGAAGAATGCCGGATTGTCCCAGCCGAGATGGCGCGCAAGGGTCGCCGCCGGGCCGAACCGGTATTCCATGAGTGATTTTCCAATCATCCAACTGACGGCTACCGGGCTCAGCATCAGCGGTAGAAGAAAGGCGACGCGGAAGAATTTGCGCGCCTTGATCTCGGCGTTGAGCAGCAGCGCCAGCCCGAAGGCGATGATATATTGAACGAGGACCGAAAGAACATAATAGACCATGTTCAGCAGCGCGTTCCAGAAATACCTGTCTGCAAACAGCGTGCGTAGATTGTCCAGCCCGTTGAAGCGTCGGCCGGCCGCCGCGCTCAGGTTCCAATCCGTGAAAGCGATATAAAGCCCGAAAACGGTCGGGAAAACCACCATGGCGACGGTGAAGAGCACGGCGGGAAGCACGAAAACCGCGCGCTGCCCCGCCTCACCGCGGATCATCACCTGGCTCGCACACAGTGCCACCGCCCAGACGATATAGGCAAACAGCAGCGGTCGCCAGCTGACGAGGCCGAGCTCCGTGACCCCGCTCGCATCGAGGATCTGGAGAATGAGGACGGCGAACAATAAGATGGTCGCAGCGAAGAGCAGCAGCCGACCGCGCCTGGCGGCGGCGCGCTGAACCGTCGTGCCCACCACAGGGCTGACGGCTGGGGTAATCGTATGCGACATAGGCAAGACCCTTGAGGCAGAAAGGCGTGCGGAACCGGGCAACGGTTCAGGCGGCACGACTTTGTGCCGCCTGAGATGATTGACGAGACATCCGAAGATGTCCGTCGGATATCAGGCCCCGAGCGAGGCCTTGTAGAGCGCGAGCTGCTTGTCGCGGCCGAGCTGGTCGGTGATCTTCTCCCAGGCGGCAGCGATCGCATCGGCGCCGGCTTGTGCGGTTACCTGTCCGGCGAAAACCTTGGCCAGTTCGTCTTCCGCGACGCTGTAATACTGGAAGATGCCCGGAATACGCGGCTCGATAGCGGCGTTCGGATGGTTGTAGGAATTCGACTGCGAAGCGAGATAGCCTGAGATAAAGGCCTCGTCATAACCTGCCGACACCCATTCCTTGATGTCGAACTGGCTCTTGCGGTAGCACTGGAAGCCAGACGGATAGGCCGCCGTCCAGAGTGCCAGATCCTTGCCGCCGAGGTGGGCTGCAGCACTCCAGGCCGCTTTCTTCTTTTTCTCATCGCTATCGACCCGGGCCATCACATAGACGCCCCAGCCCAGATAGGCCATGTTCGGCGCGTGGTTCGGGCCGCTGGCAAGCTTTTCCCACTGGCCGGTCTTCGAATTATAGACATCGTCCGATCCCGGAAGAATGTCGAAGCCGATGGTGTCGCCGACGACCGAGCTGTCGCTGGTGCGCGCGCTTGCACCCACGTCCCCCCACCAGGAGACCATGGAACCGGTGCCGGCCAGAAACTGCTGGAAGGCTGTCGTGCCCGGATCGGCATTGAGCTGATCGCCCGCTTCCGATGGCAGGGCGTCGATGACGTCCTGAATCGCCCGGACCCATGCCGGGTTGTTGATGCGCGGCTTCATCGTGTCGGTGTCGAACAACCAGGCCTTGTCATCGGGGTGCTTGGCATAGGCGGTGGCGCGGCTGCCGAGGAAGTAGAAGCCGAAACCGCCCCAAGCCTTCGGCGCGTCGAGATAGCCGACCGCTTCCATGCCGCCGATGGTCTTGCCCTTGAGGAATTTGGTGACCTCCTGAACCTTCTGCCAGGTCTTCGGAACGCCCCACTCGCCCTCGTGGCCTTCGTCCTTCCAGGCCTTCGCCAGGTCGGCATCGGTGAAGTAGTCGGTACGGTAGTTGAAGTTGTGGCAATCGCCATCGACCGAGACGCGGTAGGTCTTGCCGTCCCAGGTGCCAACCGGCGCCTTGAGGTAGTCGACATAGTCGTCCATGTCGATCTGGGTCTTGACCCAGTCCGGCATCTCCGACGCCAGCCCCTTGCCGCAGACATCACCCTCGAACGGCGCGCCCATTTCGAGCAGGTCGAAATCGACCGTACCCGTTGCGATCGCCTGCTGCAGGCGTGGATTGTAGTCGGCCTGCGCGAGGTCGATCCAGGTGATCTTGGCGCCGGTATAATCCTCCCAAGGCTTGAGGAAGCCACGGAACAGAACGTTATGTAGGTTCTGGTTGTTCAGGCCCATGAAAGACAGCTCGACACCGGCGAACTCGCCCTGCTTGACGCTCTTCTTCGTCGCCTCCAGGCACATCTCGCCAACCTTCTGCCAGTCGGCATCCGTTGGCGAGCCTTTGCCGACACCCGGCACCTGCAAGATCTGGCTGCGCAAGGATGCATCCTGCGCAAAGGCCGTTCCGAATGGGCCGAGCATGGCGCTTCCTGCTGCGACCGCACCGAGGCTTGCACTGGTCTTCAGGATGGCGCGCCGGCTCAGGCCGATCGCCATCATTCTCTCGAAATCACTGACTTTCATATGGGTCTCCTCCCGTTGATAAACCGCCACGATTGTGGCTGCCGGCGCTTCCTCCTCGAAGCGGCAGCAAGAACTCTCAGATAAGCCTCAGTCCGCTCTCTCCGTCAAACAGATGGACGAGGGCTGCGTTCGGCGTCATCGCGATCACATGGTCCGATGGCTCCTCGACGCGGTCGCGAAAGACGCCGATGATCTTCTGCTGGCCGAGCTTTGCAAAGACCTGCGTTTCCGATCCGGTCGATTCAACGACCGTCACATGCGCGCTGACCGAGCCGCCAAGTGTGAAGTGCTCGGGCCGGATGCCGTAAAAGGCTGGCCGTCCGTCCGAGCCTGCAGGCGCGCGGTGGAGCGGCAGCCGAATGCCCTCATCGGTCTCGAAGAACGGCTCTGCGGCAGCGCGGATATGGCCCTTGATCAGGTTCATCGACGGCGAACCGATGAAACCGGCGACGAAGGTGTTGGCGGGCGTATCGTAGAGCGTCAGCGGCGAACCGATTTGCTCCACGCGTCCGTCGCGCAGCACCACGATCCGGTCGGCCATCGTCATGGCCTCCACCTGATCATGCGTCACGTAGATCATCGTCGTTGCCAGCCGGCGCTGCAACTCCTTGATCTCGGCTCGCATCTGCACGCGCAGCTTGGCATCAAGGTTAGAGAGCGGCTCGTCAAACAGGAATACCTTGGGATCGCGCACGATCGCCCTTCCCATCGCCACGCGCTGACGCTGGCCTCCTGAAAGCTGGCGGGGATAGCGGGCAAGATACGGCACCAGATCGAGGATCTCGGCCGCCTTGCGCACCTGCCCCTCGATAACGGCCTTGGTCTCACCACGCATCTTCAGCGCGAAGCCCATATTCTCTGCCACCGTCTTGTGCGGATAGAGCGCATAGCTCTGAAATACCATGGCGATATCGCGGTCCTTCGGCGGCAGGTCGTTGACCACCTTGCCGTCGATCCGGATGTCACCGAAGGTTATCGGCTCGAGGCCGGCGACCATGCGCAGCAGCGTCGATTTTCCGCAACCAGACGGCCCCACCAGAACGACGAACTCGCCGTCGGGGATTTCGACGGAAACGCCATGGATCACCGTCAGGTTTCCATAGGCCTTGCCGACATTGACGATATTCATCGATGCCAAATATGATCCTCCTCCAACGGCGTCGCGCACTCCTCGCGACGTTTGATCGACCTTCCTGCAAAGCGGCGGCAGGTAGAGCCCTCAGCTGCACCCGCCACCACTATCCTGGGAGGACGTCATCCGCATCGATAACTTCACACATTGAATTTACATTGTAAAGTAATCCATTGCATAATTCTCAGATATTTCTCGTCTTCGTTCTCGCGACGACTTGACTAACCATAAGCATCATCAAATATGTGGAATACTTTTTGTCCAAAGATATAAACGAAGCATTGAGGCTGCACCCTTTTCCAAACATTACGGAATTGGTATAATCTGTAAAGATTAGACCTTTGGACAGGGAGGCACAACATGCTGAGGGGAATCGATCCAGTCTTAAACGCCGAGCTGATGCATGCTTTGATGCTGATGGGGCACGGGGACCAACTGGTCTTGTGCGACGTCAACCACCCTGCCCAGACCATCGCCCGGCATACGACCTACGGCCACCTCATCGACGTTTCCGGCTGCGGCTTGGAGCGTGTCGCCGAAGCTGTTCTGACGCTTTTCCCACTGGACACATTCATCGATGCACCGGTGAAAAGGATGCAAGTCGTTGGCGACGCCAGCGGGCAAATGCCGATTTTCGCGACGATACAAAAAGTCATCGATCGCGCTGAAGATCGACCCGTTCGGATGGAGGCGTTGGAGCGTTTCGCGTTTTACGAAGCAGCGAAAAAATCCTTCGCGATCGTCAGAACCTCCGACCCAGGGCCGTATGGGTGCTTCATTTTCAGCAAAGGTGTTATCTAAAGTACTTTAACTGCAAAATTGGTCCGAGACGCTTGCGTTTTCGGCGACCGGTGGGGTTTCGGCTGCCTGCGTCGTCGCAGACCAGGACTGAATGAATTTAGAGCCGTGAAGCGCTTCGTGGAGACGACGCCAGAGCGACCGGCCGTTAAGCGAGCGGTCGCTTTAACGGCCTCATACGCGTTCAGGACTGAATTGGACGCAGAAACGCCGAAAGCATTTTCACCGCAAGACAGGCCGCTCAGGTCTACCGACAATCATGAAGGCTCGATCAAACTGCGCGGACCGTCTTGCTATTTCCAGCTCGTGTAATCGTCGGCGACGCAACCAAGCGGCGCGCGATCCTGACCAAACCGCTTCTTGAGCTGCTCGCATCCCCACTCGTTTAACGGCGCCGGCATGAGATTGTTGATGTCCATGCCAGGCGATTGGAATGGTGTCGTGGAGGTCGTGACGTACCAAAGCCAGAAGCCGAGCACACCGACGATGATCAGAAGCAACATACCGAAAAAAACCTGCAACCGCCTCCAGATCGATACCCCCGCCTGCTTGGGGTCTTCAATCAAAACCGGCACACCCCGATCGCTTTCTTGCTGATACGCGAAAGGTGCAAGAGCCGCGTTGCGCTCATCATCCGTAAGCGTCACGCGCTGCAGACGATCGTCCAGAAGCACTGGCAGGGCAGTATTGCCGTGCCTGACAGCCAGTCCGATCGCTTTGCCATTGGCTTCCCCGACGATCAGAGGCTCCTCTCCATTCTTCATGCGCGTGTAAGCCGATCGCCCCGTTTTGTCATTGGCAATCTTGTCATTGTAGGTAATGGAAAGGACGCCGCGTCTGCGGTCGAATGCGGTGACCTCGACCGGAACGGGGGTCAGCATGGCAGGCCGAAGCAATTGGCCCTTGACCCACCAGATGCGGATAGCGAGAAAAATCATCCCCAAGCCCATGCCGCCAAACAGTAGCGCGAACACCGTGAGCGTGATGATCCGGTTCCAGAGCATGTCCAGACCCAGGCTTATCGTCGCAAGTTCCGGATGATCGGCAGATATCACAAGACCGGTTTCGTAGTCGCCAGTATGGAAATCGACGAACATGACCTCGACCTCGGTGTCGTAGTCTCGTCCACCGTAGCTGTAGACAAGGCGTGCCTCGCAATCGGTAAAGACTGCCTTGCGTGTCGTGCATCTACCGTTTTGCACGTCGCCATTTTCGAGCGTCAAAGGGTTCTGGCTGATCTGGAAATCGCGGATCACGCCTGGCGCTTCCGAGACGAATAGAAAGACAGCCAGTGCCAGGATGATCGGCGTTGCCCAGAAGTAAGCATTCGGCGTGGAGATGACGTTGCGCGCCAACGAAAGCGGGCGACTAGGAAGAACAAGCGAAGACAAAGGCGTCGGACCCCCAATGTAACAGCGAAGTGCGCTGGTAAAGCTTAAGACAGCGGCCGATAGTGAACGAGCGGAGTTGATGTCATTCCGGCCGCTTGCCCAATCCCGTTGTGCGAAACCCATCTACAGCCTGAGACAGCCGATCGGCAATCCCTTTCAGCACGCGTGAGTAGCATTGGCATGTTGATCTCTTCGGCAAGGGCCGGTGGTCTTGTTCCGCGTCGAGCAAAACCGCTGCGCACTTTTACCGGAATTGCTCTATAGCCGATTGGCGCGCAATAAGGTGTCACGAGACAAATATCCCGCAAGCGTGCCATCGGCGGCTCTGACGTGCAGGCCTGGCATCTCACCGGAGAGGATGAGCGCCAAGGCATCGTGAACCGTGGCGTCAGCGGCGATCTCGGCTTCACCTTTGAACGGTTCCGGCGCGGTCATGATCGTCGATACGGCAATCAAGCTCAGCCTTTTTATGGCTCGGTCGGGGCCGAGGAAACTCTCGACGAATTCATTGACGGGACGCGCAAGGATCTCCTGCGGGCTATCATATTGAAGGAGGCGGCCATCCCGCATGATCGCGATGCGATCACCCATCTTGATGGCCTCATCGAGGTCATGCGTGACGATGACGACTGTTTTCTTCACCTTCCTGAGAATATCGCGGAATTCGTCCTGAAGTCGGACGCGGGTGATCGGATCAATCGCGCCGAACGGTTCGTCCATCAGCATGATCGCCGGATCGGCGGCGAGAGCGCGGGCGAAACCGACGCGCTGACGCTGCCCGCCCGACAATTCGTGCGGAAGACGCTGCCGCATGATGGCCGGATCAAGGCCGACGAGATCGAGAAGCTCGTCGACGCGGCGATCGCTGCGCGCCTTTTCCCAGCCGAGAAGCCGCGGCACGGTTGCGACGTTGCGTGCGATGGACATATGCGGAAACAGACCAACCTGCTGGATGACATAGCCGATGCTGCGGCGCAGCTCCTTCTGATCGACCTGGGCAATATCCCTGCCATCGACCAGCACGCGTCCCGTCGTGGGGGTCTCCAACTGATTGATCATGCGCATGGTCGTGGTCTTGCCGCAACCCGAAGGACCGATCAGGGCAACTGTCGTGCCGGTCTCGATCAGGAGATCGAGATTGTCGACCGCATGCTGGCCGCTTCCGTCGTAATTCTTCGTAACATGATCGAGATGAATCATCTTGTTATCCGCTTTCGGCCGCTTAGCGCCGTTGAGTGAAGACGCGTTCCAGGGCGCCGAACGCCAATTCCGCAAAGATTGCAAGCAGGGCTATCGGGACCGCTCCGACGAGAAGGCGCGGCATGTTCATGATCGCAATGCCGGCGTTGATGAAATCGCCAAGTCCGCCGCCGCCGATGAAGGAGGCGAGTGCCGCCCCGCCGATGACCTGGATGGCGCTCGTCCTGACGCCTGATAGGATGGACGGAACGGCCAGAGGAAGTTCGATCTCCCACAGCATCTGCCCGGCGCTCATCCCCATTCCATCTGCCGCATCGATCACCGAGGCGTCGATCTCGCGGATGCCGATGATCGTGTTCAACAGCAGCGGCGGCACGGCAAGGACGATGAGGGCGATCACCGACGGCAACAATCCGATGCCGAGGAAAGGCATCGTCGCCGACAGGATCGCAAGGCTCGGTATGGAGCGCAAGGCGCCGGCAATATTGACCACTGCAAAGGCGGCGCGGGGTGCCCGTGCGACGGCAAATCCGAGTGGCACGGCAATGACGAAGGCGATGCCGAGCGACAGGACGCACATCAGAAGATGGCGATTGAAGGCGTTGAAGAAGGTGCCGGAGTTGTTGAAGATCCAGCTGAATGCATCGATCACGATCATGCCGCTTTACCTCCACTGCGCCGACGCAGCAGCTTTTCGAACGAAGCAAAACAGTAGTCAGCAAAGAGCGCCAGAAATGACGTCAGCAGCCCGCCCGCGATGATCTTTTCAGGAAACCGCTGGTCGATACCTTCGAAAATGATGACGCCGAGACCGCCGGCATTGATATAGGCGGCAACGGTCGCGATGCCGATGACCGTCACCATGGCTATGCGGATGCCGCCGACAATATAGGGCATCGCCAGCGGCAGCTCGACTTCCCAGATCCGCCGCGCCGTGCCGTAGCCCATGCCGTCGGCGGCTTCGAGTATGTCACGCGGAATAGCCTGAAATCCCATGCCGATATTGCGGATCAGGATCATCAGCGAGTAGGCGGCAAGACCTGTTATAGCGGGTGCCGCCCCGATACCCATGATGGGAATGAGAAGCGCAAACAGTGCCAGGCTGGGCACGGCGAACAGGATACCGGTGAAGATGATGATGGCCGCAAAACTTCGCGGCCGCCTTGCCGCCCATATCCCGACGATCAGCGAGATCACCAGGGCAATGCCGACCGATGAAAAAACGAGATAGAGGTGCTCCAACAGCGCTTCGAATAGCCGGTCGAGATGTTTAGGGACCCATTTCATCGTCGAGACCTCCGTGTCCGGGCGCTCGTTGGCTGTCTACCATGGGATCCCCAATCTGCGATCGGCGTCGTCGGCTCTCTGCGGCAGAATATCGTAGGCCGACGGAGTGACCGCCGAAAATCGTCTGAGGCCGAGCCGTTCCAAAACCGACGTTCCCCCAGGCGTTTCATGCAACGTCACGAGGCTTTGCTGTAATGCTGTGGTGATGTCCACAGGCAATGTCTGCGCTGCAACCAATAGCGGCGACGGAAGCGGATCGGTCGTCGTAAGAATACGAAGACCATCGACCGCGTTGGGTTCGTGCATCGACAACAATTGAAAAGCGTAAGCGTCGATCGCACCCGCATCGATCCTGCCGTCCTTGAGGGCGGCGACGATGCCTGAAGGATTGAGCAACGGTCCGACGGTCATGCTCTGCTTCATTTTCCCGGCAAACTGGCCGGCAAGGAAGGAGCGCGCCGCGTGGTAGCCCGATTGGGAATCGCGCACGGTCCAGCCCCAGCGGGCCGCAGCGAGATCGGCCACCGCGTTCACCGGCCCGGTGGAGGCGACAAGAATGTGGCTGGCATAGAGCGGCTGGTCCAAAGACCATGCCTCGCTCGAGACGGGTGCGGCAAGCATCGTCGGTCGCGCAGCCACGGGCATGCGCGAAAACGGATAACCGCACATGAAGACCGCGCCCATGTCCGGCCTCGCCCACAATTCCGACAGGGGGGCTGGTGCTGCATGAGCGATGATCTCGAGTTCTATGCCGGACTGCAAGCTGACCAGCGCAAACAGCGCGTCCCACAGGCCGCGAACGCGCGGACTGAGATTATACATTCTCGAACAGGCGATCGGCTCGGACTTCACCATGACGATTATGCGAACCGCAGCCGCTGGCCGATATTCATCTCTCTTGCCTTATCGACCATGGCGGCGCCGAGCGCCACGTCGGTCGTGCTGAGGCCGCGATGCCAGAACAGGATTGTCTCCTCGTCACTTTCGCGGCCGGGCTTCATGCCGCAGACGATCTGGCCGATTTCGGCATGCAGGTTCTCGGCCGTCACCTTGCCCTCGTCGACGTGACGGCGAAGCGCTCCGAAAGGCTTGCCGGGGCCGCATTGTCCCCAATCGTCGACGACGACCTTATCCATGATGTCGGTGAGATCGAATTCAAGCGCGCTCATCGTGCCATAGGGCACGACGAAGGCCCCCTTCTTCACCCATTCGGTCTTGAACAGCGGCGCCGGTTCCGGCAGGCGGCTGGCCTCGACCATGATGTCGGCGCCCTTGAGGCAATCCTCCCAATTGTCGGTGACGACGATCTTCTTGTCGAGATCCGCCTCAAGACGCTTGGCGAAGGCATCACGACTTTCCGGCCGGCGCGAATGCACACGGATTTCATCGAAGTCGAAGAGATGATCGAGAAGGCGGACATTCCAATAAGAGGTTCCGCGGGCACCGATATGGCCGAGAATCTTGCTGTCCTTGCGGGCGAGATATTTTGCGCCAAGGGCAGTCACGGCGCCGGTGCGCATGTCGGTGATAGCAGTTGCGTCGATGATGGCCTTCGGCACGCCGGTGTTCGGGTCGAACAGGTTGAGGACCGCAAGCTCTGAAGGCAGATCGACCTTGTAGTTGTCGACGAAGTCGCCGACGACTTTGACGCCGGCATAATTCAGCGCTTTGACATAGCCGCGAAGCACGTTGAAATGGCCTTTGTCGGAGCTCTCCGGCACAAGATGAACACGCGGTTCGATGACGGTTTCACCCCTGCCCTGTGCATCCAGCGCCTTCGATACCGCATCGAGAATCTCGTCATTCGTCAGCGCCAGCGCCTTGGCATCGAGGGCGTTGAGATAATCGATCCAGATTTCCTGCATTTCCTGCTTCTCCACATTTCTGTCCGGCCCCGGACCGGACGGATTTTCGAACAAATACCGTTAAAGGATCGCCGCGCCAGACCGCGGCCGGATTGATACCCGGCCGCGGAGGCATGACAATCATTTCGGCAGCAGGCCGTTTTCCTTCAAGAATTCGACCGCCACGTCCTTGGCTTCCTCGTGATCGGTCTCGACCTTGGCATTGAGGACCCGCATCTTCTCATTGTCGAGATGGGAGCCGACCGCTTCCAGCAGTTCGGCAACCTTCGGGTTGGCCTTCAGCACATCCTGGCGGACAACGGGAGCCACGTAATAGGGCGGAAACAGACCCTTGTCGTCTGCCAGCGGCACGAGGTTCTTCGAGCCGATCTGCCAGTCGGTCGCTGCACCGTTGGCAACGTCGATGTCCTTTTGTTCCAGCGCGTCATAACGAAGACCAAGCTTGGCAAACTGCTTGAACTCCTTGAACTCGGCATCGTAGACGCGCTTCAGGCCGGGCAAGCCGTCGGCGCGGTCGGGAAATTCGGCGCCGCCGCCGAAGACCAGGGTCTTGGAAACCTTGGCGAGATCCGACAGGCTCTTCAGATTGTTGGCCTGCGCCGATTCCTGCCGAACGACGATGACGTAGCCGTTGTTGATGCCGCTCGGCTTCAGCCATGTAAGGTTGAACTGCTTGGCGTAGAAGTCCTTGACCTGGGTGTAGACCTTGTCGGCATCGGTCGACATCTCGCCCTTGACGACAGACGCGAGTGCCGTGCCGGTATATTCCGGATAGAGATCGATCTCGCCCGTCACCAATGCCTGGTGCGCAATCAGCGTGCCACCGAGGTTGATTTTGCGCTCGACGGTCAAGCCGGCATTTTCCAGAACGGCGGCATACATTTCGGCGAGGATGAACTGCTCGGTGAAATTCTTGCTGCCAACCTTGATGGTCTCTGCGGATGCAGACTGGAACATGGCGGCTGCCATGATACCCGCTGCAAAGATGCCTTTTGTCCAATTTTTCATAACCATTCCCTCTTGTTGACTTTTCAATGAACGAACCGATGGCATTCCCCGGAACAACCATCGGCATGACCGGTCAGCGCCTTGCCCTTCTTGCCGGGGCAGTGGCGAACCGGGCTTATTGCGGGCCAAGCCCGATCAATGCGGCAATCGTCGCAAAATCCGGCCCTTGCGCGCGATCCTCTTCAAGCGGCGGAACGTGGCTGCGGACGAAAGCATGGGCTTGCGCCGATCCCTTGCCCAATTCGCCTGAGACGCCTCGCAGCTCGACGGCCTGTACCGAGGCGATCAGTTCGATGGCGACCAGATAGCGCAGGCGCTCGACGATCGCCTGCGTCTTCGCCAAAACGCTCGGGGCCATCGACGCCTGGTCTTCGATGCCATCGGCGACGGGAAACGGCGAGAGCGAAACCGGCATGGCGAGATGGCGGATTTCGGCTTCCATGGCCGAGACGGTCTTTTGCACGGTCGCAAAACCGGTACGGCTCTGGCCCATCGGGGTCAGGAAGCGCGGGAGGTCGGACATGCCGGGCGACATGATTTTCATGATCCGATAGGCGGTGCCTGCGGCGCAATGCGCCATCGCCTGCCCCAGCCTTTCCCAGGCGAGCACAAACGCGGTCATGTCAAAATTGCCGTGTGAAAGAATGACGCCCTCGGATGCGATCACGACAGGATTGTCGCTGGAGCTGACGAGCTCTATCTCGGTCGCCTGCCTTGCCTCGTCGATCGCATGCCTCAACGCGCCCCAGACCTGCGGTGTGCAGCGATAGCTCAAAGGATCCTGGAGACGTCTTGCTGCATCGGCGGCGAGCAAGGAGCTTCCCGAAAGCAAGTCCATCAACTGAGCGGCGACACGGCGCTGTCCAAAGGCCGGTCTCGCGGCCAGAGCGCGGTCGTCGAAGACGCTGACATTGGCCCGGAACGCTTCGAAATTTACGGCAATCGCCTTCAGGGACCAATCGAAGAGCCGCTCGATATCCTCAAGCGCCAGACAGGCGAGGCCGATAGAGAGACTGTTGGCCACAACAAGCGCATGCCCGTCCTTCGGCGCCAATTCGAGCGGCTTCAGGCCTGCCCTTTCAAGAGCGATGGCGGCCGGCAGCACGTCGCCGCCAAGCTCGATCTCGCCGAAGCCGAGAAGGCCGCGGCTCATATGGGCAAGCGGAGCCAAATCCGCCGCCCCGATCGAGCCCAATGACGGGACGACAGGATGAACACCTGCATTGATGGCGGCAATCAGACCGTGGAAGACTTTGGAAGAAACGCCGGAACCGCCCGCCGCCATGCCGGCGGCCCTGACGGCCATCATCGCCCGCACGGATTCCTGTGCTAGCGGTTGTCCGACGCCGACCGCGCGGGCTTGCGGCACACGCATCTGGAACGCCGCCAGATCTTCCGTTGCAAGTCGTGTATCGACCCCCGCTCCCAGTCCCGTCGTTAGGCCATAGACCGGCAGATCCTTTTCCGTATAGCGATCGACGACGGCGCGCGCGGCCGCAAGCCGGGCCTCGACCTCGGCGGATACTTCGATCCTTGCATGACGACGGGCAATTGCTGCGATGTTCTCAATTGTCGGCGGCGCTGCGCTAAAGATGATCGATGGAGAATTGGGAGCGCTCACTGTTTTTCTCCGAGAATAGCGACGGGTTTAGAAGGACCCTTGGTGGACCGCGCTTCCAGTCGATATTGCGCGCCCGGATAGTATAACAGCGCGCAGGTCACGACGGCTTCGCCTGACCAAGTCCTCCGAAAGACGCGCAGGCAAGGGTGATCATTCTTCAGGCCGAGATATTTGCGTATGGCGGGATCCGGTTTGACGGCCTGGACGATATGTTCGAACGCCGTTATCGGCGCCACCTTCGTCAGATATTCGTGCGGCGTCATGCTGCGGAAATCGGTCGACAGATAGTCGGGCGCCACCAGCGGATTGACATAGCGCTCCTCGATCTGAATGGGCTGGTCGTTTTCCATGTGCACGATCAGCGAATGCATCACCTCCGCGCCGAGGGTCAGTTCGAGCGCGTCGGCAACATTGGCATCCGCCTTCATCAGCCCGGCCTTGACGACCACCGCCTGATGCGTGTGACCCCGTTCCAGTATTTCATCGGCTATGTTGCGGATTTGAAGCAGATCGACGTCCAAGTGCTTTGGCGACACGAAGGTTCCGATGCCGGCGGATCGCTTGAGAACACCCTCGAACATCAACTCCCGCAGTGCCCGGTTCGCCGTCATGCGGCTGACGCCGAATGCCGCCACCAATTCGCTTTCGGAGGATACCCGGTCCCCCGGCTGCAGCTTGCCCTCGGCGATCTCGGCCAGGATCTGCTCCTTGATCCTGATATAATGGCGCGCCTCGCCGGCGGCCGGTTTGACTGCTTTCGTCATGACAGCCTCGCCATGCCATTGTCGAGGATGATAGCGTCCCGAGAAGCAACGAGCCCCCTGAAGCGGATCTCGGCATCGTTGCGCCATATCTGCACGGTGATCGTTTCCCCGGGAAAGATCGGCGCGCTGAAACGCGCCGCAATCGCGCTCAAGCCGATAGCCATGCCTGGATCGAGGGCAGCGACGATGGCGTAGCCCGCATAGCCGAAGCTGCACAGTCCATGCAGGATCGGCCGGTCAAAGCCGCTCCGGCCGGCTGCCTGCGGATCGACATGCAGTGCATTGAGATCGCCGTTCAGGCGATAAAGCAGAGCGGCGTTGCCAGGAATGTCGACATTGAATTCCAAGTCCGGCTCTCCGCCCGGGACTTTGGACAGAGGTTCAGGCGCAGATCCCACCGAACCGCATCCACCGTCGCCGCGACACGCATTCGTCTGGACGATCGTCGCGATCGGCTCATCCCCGTCCGCGGTTGCGATCAGGCGCTCGAAGCTGACGAACATTCCTTTCTCAACGCCGCGGTCGATCACCGACAGGACGCGCGACCGGGAGATCAGCGGCACATCGAGGGGGACCGGCCGGTGGATCGTCAGGCGATGTTCGGAATGCACGAGACGCGCCCAGTCGACGCCTGTCTGCTGCATCCATGGGCCTGGATGGGCCACGATATTGGCAAGGGTCGGCGCGGTCACGAGATCGCGTTCATAGACGTAGTTCAATGCCTTTTCGTCGAGCGCGTTGGTGCCGTAGCCAACCGACAGGGCGTAAAGGATGGCATCTCTTGCGGTGACCACATGTGTTGCTTGCGGCACCGGGAAGTCGAGGATGGATTGGGCCGACAGCGTCACGATGCGGCTCCGCCAGATGTCGCAGGTTTGCGAACGCCGCCGGACAGGCGGATGCCGCCGTCAACGGAAAGCAATTCGCCGGTAACGAAGTCTGCACCCTGAACAAGCCAGACAATAGCGCCGGCAACGTCTTCCGGCGTCGCGACACGGCCGAGCGGCGCGGTTTCCGAAAATCGCTTGGCAATGGCTCCATAGGCATCCGGCCCGAGCGTGTCGCGCATCCAGCGCGTATCGATGATGCCGGGACAAACGGCATTCACGCGGATATCGGGACCGCAGGTGCGCGCCAAGGCCAAGGTCAGCGCATTCAGCGCGCCCTTGGAGGCCGTATAGGCAAGCGAGCTGCCGCCGCCAGTAAAGGCAACATTGGATGAGACATTGACGATCGCACCGCCGCCGCTGTCACGCATCGCAGGCACCGCCGCCCGGCACATCTGATAGGCGCCGATGACGTTGACACCGAAAACGTTCTGGAAATCTTCGGCCGACAGCGTCTCCAGATCGAAAGGATCGGATTTGACCGTCATTGCGGCATTGTTCACCAAGGCGTCGAGCCGCCCCCATCGGTTGACGGCGGTCGCGACCATCCGGCGGCAAGCCGCGTCATCGGCAACGTCGGCCTGGACGATCTCCACCTCAGCGCCCAGGCTGCGGCAGATATCGCCGGTCTCATCGGCCTCTTTCTTGCTGCGGCTGTAGTTGACGACCACCCTGGCACCGCCCTCGGCGAATTGCTTCACGCATGCGGCCCCGACGCCCGTTGCCGAGCCAGTGACGATGATGGCGGCTCCCTCGATTTTCATGGGGCAAAGTCCTTCATCGCATGGGTCGAAAACAAACGTGCATCCATCTGCTTAAGCTGGTCCGACACAGCGACGCTCTTCGGCAGGCGATCGAGAATATGGGCGGCAAGATCGATGCCGGGGGCAAACTCCGTCAGCGTCAAGCATCCGTCGATTACCCGAAAGACAGCCCGCTCGGTGACGACGAGCTGTGACTGACCCTCCGGCGCAAAGGCGGGGCTCGAACTGATCTGGTCGACATCATCAACGATCTTGCAGAAGCGGCCGTCCTGGATGATGTCGAGCCTGCCGTCGGCAACCGCAATTTCAGCGCCACCAGCCGAAAACGCGCCGAGATAGACAACGTGCTTGGCCGTCTGCGAAATATTGGTGAAGCCGCCGACCCCGACGATGGAGTTATTAAATCGGCTGACATTGACCGCACCGTGCGGATCCACCTCGGCCATGCCGAGGAAGGCGATATCGAGGCCGCCACCGTCGTAAAAATCAAACTGCGAAGCCTGTGGGACGATGGCGGTCGGATTGACGGCGGCGCCAAAGGACAGCTCCTCGGCCGGCACGCCACCGATGACGCCGGACTCGATCGTCACCGTATAATCGTCGAATCCCTCTTCGCTGGCGATGCGGCCGATCCCGGCGGCAATGCCGATGCCGAGGTTGATGGTTGGACGATTGAGCGGCGCCAGCTCCAGGAAGGCACGTCGCTGAATAATTTTATCGACCGACAGTGGCGCCGGCTGCAGGCGGCTCACCGCCATCCGGACGCGCCCGGTATAAGCGATATTGTCCGTCTCGGCGAAACTGACGCCGTGCTGGGCCGGATCATCGCAGACGACGACATAATCGACCAGCGCCGCCGGGATACGAACCTCGTTGGCCGGCAACGAGCCGCGCTCGGCAATCCGCTTGACCTGGACGACGACGATACCGCCGGAGTTTCGGCCTGCCTGCGCCATGGCGAGCACGTCGAGCGGGAAAGCCTCATCCTCGAGAGTGATGTTGCCGTCTTCGTCGGCCGTCGTTCCGCGCAAAAGCACGCAGTCGAGCGGCATCGACGGATAAAGCAGCCATTCCTTGCCGCGCAACGACACACGCTCGACAAGCGCGCGCGGCGTCGTCGCATTCATGCGGCCGCCGCCATGCAGCGGATCCATGAAAGAGCCGAGCCCGATATGGGTGACCACTCCAGGCTGACCGGCGGCAATCGCCCGATAGAGCTGCGCGATGACGCCCTGCGGCCAGCAATGCGCCTCGATCTTTTCCTCGATCGCCAGTCTGCCAAGGCGCGGCGTTCCCCGCCATCCCCCGGCAATCACGCAGGTGACGAGGCCTTCATAGCCAAAATGCCCCATGCCGCGCGTTTGACGATCGCCCGTGCTGGCAGCAAACAGAAGTGTCAGGTCGCGGGGTTTTCCAGAGGCGAGGAAACGCTCCTCCACTGCAGCCGTGATGGCTTCGGGATGGCAGCATCCTCCAAAACCCGAAGCAGCGACAGTCATCCCGTCTTCGAGAAGATCCGCAGCTTGTTGTGAAGAGATGACCCGCATGACGATCTTTGCTTCCCCGGCCTGTATATACAGGCTAGTCGCCGATCGTTTCGAAGGCAACTGGAATCTTTGCAAGTATTTTGGGCATATTACCTTCGATCAGACGATATTCAGCAGTCCGATCAGGCAAAGCCCAAGAGCCGCCAGCGCCAACAGCGACAGCGCTGCCGCCGCAAGGACGCGACCGCCGGTATGGGCGACGGATCTGACATCAACGGAGAGGCCCAAAGCGGCCATGGCGGTGACGGTGAAGGCGGCGGAGACAGCCGACATCCCGGGCAGCAACGGCGCCGGGATCGCGTCGAGGGAACGAAGCGTCGCCATCGCTGCAAAACCGAGGATGAACCAGGGGAGAACATGGCGGAGATTGACTGAAGAGCCGCCAGCACGGCGGCCATGAACTGCACCGAGCAGAAGGATGACGGGTCCGAGCATCATCACGCGGATCAGTTTGACGAGCGTGCCCACCTGGGTGCTGACGGCTCCGGCAGAAGCGGTGGCCGCCAATACCTGCGGGACGGCATAGGCTGTCAGGCCTGCGAAAACGCCATATTGTAAGGCGCTCAGACCCAAGAGCAGATGAAGAAGCGGCAGCGTCAACACTGCCCCGATGCCGAGCAGCGCGGTAAAGGCTATCGAGGCCGCGATATCATCCGGTTTGGCGCCGATCACCGGCGCTGCCGCGGCAATCGCAGAATTGCCGCAGATCGAGTTGCCGCAAGCAACCAAGGTCGCCAGGCTGGCCGACAGTCCGAAGAGCCGTCCGATCAGAAAGCTGCCGGCCAAAGACAGAGCAACCAGAACGGCAATTCCGCCGACAAGCGGTAGTCCGGCCTGGCGGATGGCAGCCGTGCTGAGCGAGGCGCCGAGCAACACGACGGCAATTTCGAGAAGCGTCTTGGCGGCGAACTGGATGCCGGGAATGAAAGCCTGCGGCAGACAGACCGAGGAGCGCACGGCAATGCCGATCAAAATGGCAAGCACGAGGCTCTCGACCCAATGCGAGCCGAAAATCATCAGCTGCAACCGCTCAATCAGATGCGCAGCGAGCGTGACTGCCGCACAAAGGACGAGTCCTGGCAGGACGGCAGGAAACGACAGGGAACGTGAGGCAGAAACGAGCATCGGCAGACCTTGCGGAGGGCCATACTGTCCCACACACAATTGTCGACTTCCATTGAATAGTTTTGTATGATTCATTCGGTAAAATCGAACGATTGAATCATGACGTTTGAACAGCTCTCCATTTTCGTCGCGGTTGCCGAACGCGAGCATCTGACCAAGGCTGCCTTCGCGATCGGGCTCACGCCCTCGGCTGTCAGTTCGGCTATCCGCAATCTCGAGACCTCCTATGGCGTCGAGCTTTTCCACCGCGTCGGACGCCGCATAGAACTGACATATGAAGGACGGGTGTTTCTTGGAGAGGCAAGAGCGACGCTGGCGCGCGCAAAGGCCGCAGCGCTCGTCCTGTCCGATCTCGGCGGCTTGCAAAAGGGTGAACTGGTCGTTTTTGCAAGCCAGACGATCGCAAGCTACTGGCTGCCGGCGATGCTGATGCGTTTCAAGATCCGCTACCCGGGCATTGACCTGAAGCTGATGATTGGCAACACGACCACGGCGGCAAAAGCGGTTCTCGATGGATTGGCCGAGGTCGGCTTCGTCGAAGGCAGCGTTGATGAGCCGGCGCTGAATATTCAGCCGCTTGCCGAGGACGAACTCCTTGTCGTCGTCGGTCCGCGCCATCCCTGGGCGCGTGGCAAACCAATTGCACCGACGGACCTGGTTTCAGGCACGAAATGGGTCATGCGGGAAAAAGGGTCCGGAACCCGGTCGGCTTTCGAGGCCGCGATTTCCAATCTCGGCATAGCCCCCGGAGATCTGGCTGTCGCGCTTGAGCTGCCGTCGAACGAGGCGGTCATATCGGCAGCAAGAGAAGGCCTCTGCGCGACGGTCGTCTCAGGTGCCGTGGCCGCGCCGCTCTTGACGCAAGGTCTGCTGGTGAAGGTGCGCTTTCCTCTGCCGTCCCGCCAATTTGCAATCCTGCGGCATAAGCAAAGGCACTCCAGCCGCGCCTCATTGGCGCTGGAAACGATTTGCCGCGAGGATAAAGCTGCTGAAGTCAAAAATGGGGAGGACTGGACGCTCTAGGTCTAGGTACTCGATCGACTGCACGGGCGACGTCCGAAGAAGCAGCCGCCCTCGAAGCTTTTCAACCGGTTGAGCTTGGGCTCGACTGTGCCACTTCGCTTCTTCGTCCGCGCGAAGTCGCGTTCGCATCTAAAGAGCTTTCCTCTGCCATCGGAACTCCAGCTTTTATGGAGCAGAAGGCGTGGCGCCGCCGAAAGATGCAGGCTGAGCTCGCGACGGCCCCGGCGAAGGTTCTTTTTCGCGAGATAGTGGTGGCTGCGAGCCCAATCGATGCTTCCCGTATGGAACGAAATTAACGTGCGGCGGTTATATGACCGCCTTCCTCCTCAACAGCCGAGCGTGGGGGTCCTGATGTACCGCGGTCGAAAGTGACTCACATGATCAAGATCCTTGCATGCTCCATCGCCGTTGCGGCGGCGTCAATGGCAACGGCCGGCGCCGCCCGCGCCGACGAATCCGCCTTCTTGAAAACACTTGCGGGAAGCTGGAGCGGCAAGGGGACGGTGAAAGTGCGGACAAACGCACCCACCATTAAAGTCACTTGTCGTTTCAAGTCGGATGCGAATGCGAGCTCCCTCGCACTCAATGGGCGCTGTACCAGCCTTGTCGTTTTTTCCCGCGTCATCAGCGCTAACCTCAAGGCCAGCGGCGACACTTACACCGGCTCCTATGTGGGCGCGGGCACCGGCACCGCGGGTCTTGGCGGAAAGCGCGCTGGTAATGCCATAAGCCTCGCGATCAAATGGGCGAAAGAAGTGAACGGCGATCGGCGTGCGCAGATGACCATCGAAAAAACCGGAGCATCGGGCATGCGTCTCACAACCATCGATACCGACCCCGCCACAGGCCGATCGGTTGTTACGAGCCGCATAGAGCTTCGTCGGAGCTGATCTCTTTTTGCGTTCAAAAGGCCGCCAGTGTGCTAAAGGGTTGATAGAGAAGCGTCGAAGCTATAGTTTCGCCTTCGCAAATCGTCGAACGATACAAGGAAATAGTTATCTCATGCCGACAGGTACCGTTAAATTCTTCAATGACGACAAGGGCTTCGGCTTCATTACCCCTGAGGGTGGCGGACAGGACGTTTTTGTTCACGTGTCTGCGCTGCAAAGCGGTGGGTCGCTTCGCGAAGGCGACAAGGTCAGCTTCGAAGTTGGACAGGATCGCAAGACCGGAAAATCGAAGGCTGAGAACGTCTCGACCCTCTGATTGAAAATAGAAGATGGCCCAGCCTGCGTTGAGCGGGTTGGGCTCGTCATCACGAGCCGCAATTCTACGCATTCACTTTAGAGAATGCGAGAGGGGTTAACTATGCCCCTGATAGGACGCTCTCGGCGGCCTTCTCGGCAATCATGATCACCGGCGAGTTGGTGTTTCCCGACACGATCGTCGGCATGATCGATGCATCGACCACCCGCAGTTTCGCCAGCCCATGCACCCGCAATTGCGGATCGACAACCGCCATCACGTCGTTGCCCATCTTGCAGGTGCCGACCGGATGGAAGATCGTTGTGGCGATATCGCCGACGCGACGGATCAGCTCCTCGTCACTCTGGTATTCCAGGCCCGGCAGCATTTCCTGCGGCCGGTACTTGGCGATCGCACCGGCCTCCATGAGCCGGCGGGCGTGCCGAACCGATTTCGTTGCAACCATCCGGTCGCCGACGGTCGAAAGATAATTCGGTCGGATTTCCGGCGCCACGGAAAGGTCCGGGCCGCCAACATGCACGGTCCCCCGGCTTTCCGGCCGCAGATTGCAGACGGAGACGGTGACGGCGGGATATTTGTGCAGCGGCTCGCCGAGCCGGTCGGTGCTCAAGGGCTGCACGTGATATTCGAGATCGGCGGTCGCAACAGCCGGATCGCTCTTGGCAAAGATACCGAGTTGGCTCGGCGCCATCGACAGCGGCCCTGACCGGCGCAGCATATATTCAAGCCCCATGCCCGCCCGGGTGAACAGGTTGTGATAGAGCTGGTTCAGCGTCTTTGCGCCCTCGATGCGGAAGACCGTACGAATTTGCAGATGGTCCTGCAGGTTTTCGCCGACACCCGGAAGTTCATGGACGACGTCGAGTCCGGCAGCGGACAACACATCCGGGCGACCGACCCCGGAAAGCTCCAGGATTTTCGGTGAATTGATCGCACCGGCAGACAGAATGACCTCGCGACCGGCGCGAGCCAGATGATTCTGCCCGTTCAGCCGGAACCGCACGCCGGTCACCATTCTGCCGTCGAATTCCAGCCGCTCGGTTTCGGCGCTGGTCAGCACACGCAGATTGGGCCGCTTCATCGCCGGGCGCAGAAAGGCCTTGGTCGTATTCCAGCGCAGGCCGCCGCGCTGGTTGACCTCGAAATAGCCTGAGCCCTCATTGTCGCCATCGTTGAAATCGTCAGTCTTCGGAATACCGAGTTCTTCGGCTGCATCGCGAAAGGCATCGAGGACCGGCCAGGAAAGCCGCTGCTGTTCCACCCGCCATTCGCCGCCTGCCCCGTGCATCGGCGACTTGCCGCGATAGTTGTCCTCGGATTTCAGGAAATAGGGAAGCACGTCGTCCCAGCCCCAGCCGGAATTGCCCGCCTGCCGCCACCCGTCGTAATCGGCCGCCTGGCCGCGCATGTAGATCATGCCGTTGATCGACGAGCAGCCGCCCAGCAGTTTTCCACGCGGATAGGGCAGTGACCGGCCGTTCAGTCCGGCCTCCGCCGCCGTCTTCATCATCCAATCGGTGCGTGGATTGCCCATGCAGTAGAGATAGCCGATCGGCACATGCACCCAATGATACCGGTCGCTGCCGCCGGCTTCGAGCAGCAGGACGCGGGTTTTCGGATCGGCCGACAGCCGGTTGGCCAGGACGCATCCCGCCGATCCCGCGCCGACGATGATGAAGTCGTAGCTTCCCACATCAATGGCCGCATCATTCACACGCATGTTCATGCCGCCGCCCCCGCTGCCGCCAGCGGGACCGCCGTCAAACGCCGCCAGAGCGGTGCCATTGCCTCGGCGATATCCTGATAGAGAGCGTAGCGCCGCGCATAATGTGCCTCGAGCGAGACATCCGGACGATAATACCGCTCTGCCCGAACCATGGCCGTAGCACCAGCGCCGAAGTCCGCGAAAATGCCGACGCCGGTTCCGGCCGCAATCGCCGCTCCCAACGCACCGGTTTCACGCGAGCGTGCAACGCTGACCGGAACGCCGAGCACATCGGCGAAGATCTGCGGCCAGATCAGGCTGCGCGAGCCGCCGCCGGACAGCACGGCTTCGTTGAAGACCGCGCCCGCCTTTCGGATCGTCTCGATGTGCTGGCGATGACCGAAGGCGACACCTTCGAGAAGCGCGCGAACGAGATGCCCCTTGGTGTGCCAACCGGCAAGACCGTAGAAGCCGGCGCGCGCATGGCCGTCTTGCTGGGCGCCATAGAGATACGGATGGTAGAGCGGATCGTCTGCCGCGGGCTCGATCGCCCCGGCGAGCGCGCAGCAGGCATCGAAGGTCGAAACGTCTTCCGCATGCTCGCCTTCGAAAAACTCCCGCACCAGCCATTCGAGATTGGCAGCCGAGGTGGCGCTGTTCTCCATCGCCATGTAGCGGCTTCGATCGAAGGTCGCCGACATGAAGACCGGCCCGTCGAGGTCGGGGCTATCGATGATGACTTGGTTGATGCTCCAGGTGCCGGCAATGATCGAGGCGCTGCCGGTGCGCGCAACGCCGGAGCCGAGCGCCGAGGCGACGACGTCGAACAACCCGCCGACCACAGGTATACCGGCGGCAAGCCCGGTTTGCGTCGCCACCTCTTCCGTCACGGTCCCGGCAATGTCGGCGCTTTCGATGAGCGGCGGCAAGAGGTCCATGCAATCGCCCAGCCCATAGGCTTCCATCAGCGCCTTGTCGTAGCGGCGCGCGGCAAGATCCAGCAGACCGGCCCCCGACATGTCGGACACCTCGCTGACGCGGCGGCCGGTCAGGCGGTTGACGACGAAATCCTTGGAGAAAAACACCGTACCGATGCGGCTAAACAGTTCCGGCCGGTGACGCTTCAGCCAGGCAAGCAATGTCGGCGTCTGGGATGGCCACGGACGCTGGCGGGCAATCGGATAGGTCCGGTCACCAACGCCGGCCTCTCGCCATTCATCGACCAACCCGGCCGCCCGCGTGTCGAGCGACTGGATGCCGAGCAGCGGAGCGCCTTCGCGATCAAGCGCATAGAGACCGTTGCCATGCCCGGCGCAACCGATCGCGGCGATTTCCTCCGGCTGGATCTCTGCCTTTTCGATGCAGGTGCGGATGACCTGCCGTGCATTCGTCCAGAGTTCGTCCAGCCCTCGCTCGACATGCCCCGGGCTCGGCATGCGGCTGTGTCCTTCTTCGGACGCAGCCGCGATCTCGTTGCCGTGCCGGTCGAAAATCACCGCCTTGATAACGGTGTTTCCGGCGTCGAGCCCCAAAAGATACTCTCCCATGCAGAACCCTCCCGAGATTCGAAATCGCTGCTCAGCCCTGCTGATAGAGCGCAAAGGCCTGGTCGCCGCTCGCATCCTCGTGCACGATCGCCATCAGCCCGCGCACCACGGCACTCGGATTGGCATGCTGATAGATATTGCGCCCATAGACCATGCCCATTGCCCCCTGCCGCATCAAGGCGGCGGATTTATCGAAGACGGCACGAAGATCTTCCTTGCCGCCGCCGCGCACCAGAACCGGGCAACGGGCTGCTTCCACCACTCTGTGGAAATCCTCGGCATTGGTGGTTGGGTCCGCCTTGACGATATCCGCACCCATCTCACGGGCGAGCCGCGTCAACGTGACGATCTTGTCGGCGTCGCCATCGACCATGTAGCCGCCGTTTTCGGTGACCGGCTGCATCACCAGCGGCTCGATCATCAGCGGCATGCCATACTTGTCGCAATCGGCCCGGACGCGGGAAATGTTCTGCACGCATTGGCGGAACAGGTCCGGCTCGTCCGGCAGCATGAACAGGTTGACGACGACGCAGGCGGCATCCATCTCGATCGCGCCGATCAATGGCTCGACCTCGTTCTGTAGCACCGCCCACATGTCGCGGTGGCGGATCCGGTTATAGGGATTGCCCATGTCGATGCGCATGACCAGCGCCGGTTTTCCCTTGCCGGGCACATCCTGCAACAGGTCGGCCTGGCCGTAATTCATCTGGATCGCGTCCGGCCCTGCAGAAACCAGCGCCTTGACGACGGCCTGGATGTCCTCCAGCCCGTTGAGGAAGGATGGTTCGTTGCAGACGCCGTGATCGATCGCCACATCGAGGCAGCGGCCGCCGCCGAACAGCCGGTTCATCCGGACTTTGCTGTTGTGTCGCATTCTGTGCTCCTTGGTTCGTTCCTTGCGGAAAGCATGTTTTCGTCAACGCCGTGGCGTTCGGTGAGAAGGGTGAGAAAACGGTCGCGCTCACTGGCGCGATGCGCGAGCGTCCAGTGCTTTTCCTGCGCCAACAGGTCGAGTGCGGCATCCATCATGTCGAGCGTAAGTTCGCCCGAAACGGCAAGTGTCGTGCGCCGCAAAAGCAGGTCGTCGAGATGTTCCACCGCTTCCTCGCGGATCAGGAACTGCAATTCGCGCATCGAATAGCCGGCGTGCGGCAGCGCCGCATCGGGGCCTGCCGCGGTGAAGCCGGCAATCGCCTCGGCATCCGTGCCGTATCGGGCAAACAGCTCAGCCATGCGCCCTCCGGAAAGGCCTTTGCTGGCCGCCATCTGCGTTAGCCAGGCGGGCGCGTTGGCGGGAAATGCCCGACCGCCGCCGATCGGCCGATCGGTTGTCGCAATGCGGCGCCGCCTGCCTAGCCTTTCCAGAGCCATGTCGGCCGCCAGTTCCCCGAAGGACCGGAATGTCGTCCACTTGCCGCCGATCATGCAGAGCACCGGCGGACCACCCTCGGAAGGCTCCAACACGGTGCAGAAGTGATCGCGCGGGATGCGGCCGGTAAAACTGTCGGTGCTGGCCGGCAGCGGCCGCACGCCGGAAAACTGGAAAACGATTTGTTCGGGCCGGATGGGAATGCCTGGCAGCACGAAGGCGAGCGATTGCAGGATATAATCCCGTTCGTCCGCCTCGCAGCGCACCGTTTCCGGATCATCGACGCGGATATCGGTGGAACCGACCAGAACCTTGCCGAGATAAGGAAACAGGATGCAGATCCGCCCGTCCTCGTTCTCGTAGTAGATCATGTGATCCGCGAGCGCGTCGCGCAGGTCCGCATTGTCGATGATCAGATGCGAGCCCTTGGTGCCACCCATCAGCGGTGACGGCCGCGCTTCCGGCGAAAACAGGGTTTGATTGGCAAGGTCGATCCAGCCGCCGGTGGCGTTGATGATCAGCGCCGGTTCGACGGCAACGAACGCGCCGCCGATCTGGTCTTCGACACGATATTGGCCATCCTCTGTCCGCCGCAGTTCCGCATAGTTCAGCGCCATCGCCCCGAACTTTGCCAAAAGACCATCCTGCAGGAGCTCGATGCCCAGCCGCTCCGGATGGCTGACCCAGGCGTCGAAATAGGTGGCGGAACTCTTGATGTCGGGATTGAGCGCCGGCCACTTGGCAAGCGTCGTGCGCCGGCCGCGAAACTGGTGGCGCGGCATCAATGCCCGCTTGCGCATCAGGAAATCATAGATGCTCAGGCCTGCCTTGATGGCAACAGCGCCGCGGCGGCTCGGGCGGCGGCTGAGGCCCAGGAAGCGGACGATGCCATTGCCGAGGCCGGAAAAGATATCGAACACCGGCACCGTCGTCGGCAGCGGCGCGACATAATGCGGCGCGTTGCGCAACAACCGGTCCCGCTCGACCAGCGATTCCTGCACCAGCTTGAATTCGCCATTTTCAAGATAGCGAAGTCCGCCATGCACCATGCGCGACAGCGCCGAACTGGCCCCGGAGCAATAGTCGTGCTTCTCTATGAGCAGCACATTCAGCCCCTGCAGCGCCAGTTCCCGAAAGACGCTGATGCCGTTGATGCCGCCGCCGACGACGCACACGTCCACCTTCGGGCTCTGGCGGAGCCCGTCCAATATCTCTTGCCGTTTCATGATGGCGATCCGCTACCTGTCCATGTCAGTCAGTTTCGCCGCTATGGCCGTATCGATGGCCGCAAGATCGGCCGCATCCAACCGGATGGTCCCGGCCCGTGCATTGTCGAGCGCTTGTGCCGGATTGCGCGCCCCGCAAAGTGCAAAGGTGATGCCCGGCGGCGCCAGCGTCCACGCAATCACGATCTGGGCGATGCTGGCGCCGTGTTTTTCTGCGACCGGCCGGATGGCGTTGGCCAGCGCCGTTGCCTTCTGGCGGTTGCCGACTGAAAAGCGCGGATTGTCCTTGCGCTGGTCGTCGCCGGAAAACACGCGGTCGGGACCGATGGTGCCGGATAGCAACCCCAGCGCCAGCGACGAGTAGCTCAGCGTCGCAATGCTATTGGCCTTGGTCAGCGGCAGAAGCTCCGCCTCGATCTCCCGGTCGATCATGCTGAACCGCTCCTGGATCGCATCGAGACCACCGACAGCGATATAGGCATTGAGGTCGTCGGGGCTGACATTGCTTGCGCCGATCGCCCGGATCTTGCCCGATGTGCGCAGGTCTTCCAGCGCCCGCATCGTTTCCTCGATCGGGGTCGTCGGATCCTGCCAATGGGTGATGTAGAGGTCGATATAGTCGGTTCCGAGCCGCCTCAGGCTTTCCTCGACCTCATGCAGGATCGCGTCGCGGCCGAGATAACGGTGGACCGGCTTGCCGTCTTGGTCGAAGAAATGATGGCCCTTCTGCGTATGCCAGACAAGGCCGCATTTGGTGGCGATGACAGCCTTGTCGCGGCGCCCAGCCAGTGCCTTGCCGACGATCTCCTCGGAACGTCCAAGCCCATAGGCTGGCGCCGTGTCGATCAGCGTGACGCCGGCATCGAGCGATGCCTGGATTGCGGCGATGGATTCGGCCTCATCGGTCCCGCCCCACATCCAGCCGCCGATCGCCCAGGTGCCCAGTCCCACCGCCGAGGCGGAAACGCCGGATTTGCCGATCTCACGTGTCAATTGCTGTCCGCTCATGCCCATTTTCCTTCGCCATTCGCCAGTGCCAGCACCCGCGCACCCGTCGCCTCATCCGTCACCAGCGTATCCAGGTGATTGCCGCGCAGAACGCTGAGGATCGGGCCCGCCTTGTTCGGCCCGCTCGCCACACCGATCTTGGTGGGGATCGAGGCGAATTCCGGCAGCGTCAGCGACACCAGCGAACGGTTGAGGCTGTAGTCGCAGACCTGGCCATGATCATCGAGCAGATGCGCCAGCAATTCGCAGGAGGCGCCGGACCGCTCGATCGCGGCACGGTCGGTGCTTGAGGACGGATGCAGGTCGTAATAGCTCGAATCGTCCGACAGGATCGAGCCGATGCCGACCACCGCCACCTTCGCCTCGCGCGCCCGTTTGAAAACGTCTGCGACGGAACGCATGTTGATCAGCATCGCCCGCTGCTCGGCATCATCGGCAAAGAGAGGCGCGTGGATCTGGTAGGAACGTCCCCCAAGCCGGTCGGCCATCAAGGTCGAGACGTGGTTGACGTCGGTATAGTGTTTACCCTGCACGCAGCCGGTTGCTGGAATGACCTCGACATTGAACCGACGCGGCGGTTGCAGACCGGCAACGACGGCGCTCACCCCTTTGCCACCGGTGATGCAGATCGTATCGCCGTCGATGATCTCTTCCAGAAGCAACCGCGCCGCCGCTTCGCCGACGGCCTGGAGCGCCGTCTGCGGATTGTCGGAGACGGTCGGCACCACCACGGCGCGGCCGATGCCGCCAAGCGCTTGTAGCCGTTCTTCCATATCGACCAGCGGCTCGACCGGCGACTTGATCTTGATCTCGACCAGACCGAGCTGGCGGCCGCGTTTGATCAGGCGGTTGACGGTGGCGTGCGAGATGCCGAGCTGATCGGCAATCTGCGCCTGTGTCAGCCCTTCGAGGAAATGCAGCACCAGAGCCTGGTGCATCTGCCGGGCGATGACAATTTCCTCGCGCGGCGCATTTGCGGGTTTGAGTTTGGCTATCGGCATATCAGGCAGCCTTCCGCTTGTGCAGGAAATGGTCGATCGAGACGGCGGCAAGCAGAATGCAGCCTTTGATCATGTCTTGCCAATAGACGGACACGTCGAGCAAGATCAACGAGCTTGTTACGACCGACAGCAGGGCAATGCCGAGAATTGCCCCGAGGATCGTGCCCGAGCCACCATTCAGCGAAGCACCGCCGATTACCGCGGCTGCGATGATGTTGAGCTCCATGCCGACGCCGAAAGTCGGGGTCGCGGCACCGAAGCGGGACATGTAGATCACACCGGCAACACCGGACAGCGTGGCGCAGAGCACCGTCACCCAGAACTTCACCTGGTTGGTCTTGATACCGGAATAGAGCGCCGCCTTCTCGTTGCTGCCGGTGTAGAACACCTTGCGGAAAGCGGTTGCCCGGCGCAGCAGGAAATCGAACAGCACGACGACCGCAACAAAAATCAGGATCACATAGGGGACGCCATAGAATGTGCCCTGCCCGACCGCCTTGAACGAGGGCGGCAAGGTGAATAGCGACAGCGGCGTGCCCTTGGTGATGATCAGGCAGATGCCGCGCACGATGACCATCGCCGCAAGCGAGGTGATGAAGTGGTTGAGCCCGACGACGGTGACGAAGAAGCCCATGGCACAGCCGATCAGGCCGCTGGCAATGATCCCGATCAGGGAAGCGCTCCATGGATCGAGCCCCATCAGGAACAGCGAGCCCGACAGCACCATCGAAAAGCAGACGACCGAGCCGACCGACAGGTCGATGCCGCCGACGATCAACAGGATGGTCATGCCGACGACGACGATCCCTTCCACCGAGAACGACATCAGCATCGCCCGGAAGTTGCCGAGCGTCAGAAAGTGCGGCGAGGCAAAGCTCATGACGATGCAGAGCGCCAGGATGATCGCGATCAATCCCGCCTCGCGCATCGTCCCCAGCCGTTTCCAGCCGGGCGCGCGTGCCTGATGTACCGTTACCAATGTAGCGTCCGCCATGACCTTGTCTCCTGCCCCTGCGTTTTCTCTATGTGGCATGCTCTGATGCCTTTGAATTGTTGTGACCGCCGATACCCGAGGCGAGCCGCATGATCGCTTCCTCCGTCATCGCCTCGCCCTCGACCTCGCCTGCAACGGTGCCTTCGTGGATGACCAGCACCCGGTCGCACAGACCGAGAAGCTCCGGCAGTTCCGACGAGATGACGACGATGCCGATGCCGGAGCGCGCGAGATCGCGCAGCAGCCGGTGGATTTCCGATTTGGCACCGACATCGATGCCGCGGGTCGGCTCGTCCATCAGGATGACCTTGGGATTGACCGCGAGCTGCTTGGCAATCGCCACCTTCTGCTGGTTTCCGCCCGACAGCGACGAGACCGGCATGTCGATGCCCCCCATCCGCACGCCGAGCCGCCGGACCAGGTCGCGGGCACGATCCGCCTCGGCCTTGGAATTCAGCAGTCCCAGCGGTCCGGTCAGCGATTTCAAATCGAGAACGGCAATGTTCTGGGCGATGGAAAGATCGAGGAAAATGCCGGAGCCTTTCCGGTCTTCCGATAGGTAGACGACGCCCGCCTGCGCGGCCTGCGCATAGGACGGCGTCCGCAGCCGCTGTCCATGCAGTTGCACCTCGCCGTCGATTACCGCCCGCAATCCGCAAATACCTTCGGCTATCTCGGTGCGGCCCGAGCCGATCAGCCCGCCGACGCCGAGAATTTCACCCTTGCGCAGTTCGAAGCTCACATTCGTGAAGCGGCTGCCGTCGCCGAGATCGCGGACGCTCAGGATGATCTCATCGGTCCGCTCCGCCAGCGCCTGCTTTTCCGGATAGAGCTGGGTGATCTCGCGCCCGACCATGCGGCGCACCACATCATCCGGCGTCAAATCCGCCACCTTCTCTGTTGAGACATAACGGCCATCGCGAAACACGGTGACCCGGTCGCACAGGCTGAAGATTTCGGCCATGCGGTGGCTGATATAGATGATCGAAATATCCTGCGCCTTGAGGTCGCGGATGATTCCGAACAGGACCTGCGTCTCCGATTCCGTCAAAGCCGCGGTCGGTTCGTCGAAGATCAGCACCCGACAATCGAGCGTCAGAGCTTTGGCGATCTCGACAAGCTGCTGGCTTGATATCGACAAGTCGCCGACTTTGCGGCGCACGTCGAGCGGCGCCAGACGATTCATCACGACCTGCGCATCCCGTTCCAGCCGGCCATAATTCATGAAAGGCGAGCGGCGACGGTTGGTCGCGGCCATGAACATGTTCTCGGCCACCGTCGCATCGGGGCAGAGCGCGATTTCCTGATGCACGAGGCCAAGCCCGAGTGATTGCGCCACGGCCGGCGAGGTCACCTTTACCGGCGCGCCATCGACGAGAACGTCCCCTTCGGTCGGCTGCAGCACGCCGGCAATGATGTTCATCAGCGTCGACTTGCCCGCGCCGTTTTCGCCGCAAAGCGCATGAACCTCGCCCTTCTCCAGGCTGAAGCTCACATCCGTCAACGCCTTCACCGCCCCGAAGTGCTTGCTGACATTGCGGATTTCCAGAACCGGCACCGACGCCATCATCGTCTCCTCCTCACGCTCGCGGTGGCTGTCCGGAGTTTCCTGCCCCCGGACAGCCGGCACAAAGGCTTACTCCTCGATGCCTTTGGTGCCCCGCCGCTTCAGATACTTGTCCCAGTAGAAGTCGTCGGCATTATCAGCCGTGACGATCGACAGGCCGTTGTCGACGAACGGAATGCTCATCGGGTTGAAGCCGACGCGCTTGGCGTCGTTCATCGGGTCAATGAGTTCTGGATGCTTGGCAAGCCACAGGAGCATGAAGCCCATGTAACCCTGCATTCCCTGGTTCGGATTGATCGAGCCGAACACTTCGCCCGCCTTGATCATGTCGAGAATGTTGGCATTGACGTCGGCGCACATCACAAGGATCTTGCCGCCGCTTTCCTTGTTGGCCTGCGAAGCGCCGATGGCCGAATTCGCCTCCGGCATGAAGACAGCGCCAATGTTCGGATGTGCCTGCACCAAGCTCATCAGGCCCTGATAGGCCTTGTTCGGGTCCTGGTTGGACGCAGCGCGGCCGACGAGCTTCATGTCCGGATATTTTTCCTCCATACGGGCGATGAAGGCGGCGATACGCTTGTCGTGGTTGTCCTGGCCCGGATTTTCGAGAACGGCATATTCACCCTTGCCGCCCATCTTTTCGGCAATCGCGTCGGCCGCATAGGTGCCCTCGCGGGTATTGTCCGAGGTGACGAACGAGATGCGCTTGGAAAGCGGCGCATCGGCTGCGAAGGTCACGACCGCCGTGCCCTGGTCGATCGCCCGGTTGATCGGCTCGATGAACGGATCGGAGTTCATCGGATGAACGAGGATACCGGCCGGGTTCTGGGCCAGCGCCTGGTCGAAGGTGGCGATCTGCTTGTTGACGTCATATTCCGGCGTGCCGGTATAGGCGGTCTCGCAGCCGAGCTGCTGACCGGCCTGCTTGAACATTTCATAGACCGGGAACCAATATTCGACGCCCGATACCATGACGTTCATGACGTATTTTTCACCCGGCTTGCAGCGGAACGGATTTTCCGTGTCCGCGCTGGCCACGCCGGCGAAAAGCGTCGATGCAAGGACCGCCAATGCGGTCGTGCTTAGAAATTTGCGCAAATTTCCTCCTCGAGGCCGAAGCCCCTCCCAAATATCCGGCGGCGCCTCAGCGGCTGCCGATGATCCATTGAAGACCGGAGTTCCTCCTCGAAGTCCGGTGAGGTCAGATAATCGCAACGACGGAGTGCTGTCAATATAATTCACACTGTGAAATATATTTCAGGTATCGACGTCCTGAATGGCGATTGATGCCCGCCTTCCCACGCTCGAAGGCACCGCCTAAGCAGAAGCGGACCTTCCTCGCATGCGCGGCCGTTTTGGCAAGGATCCGAAAGATAAAGGCCAAGACCGCCGGAGCCTTTGATGGACGATTGTCTCGACTCCGCAAATTCTAAATTTCATCGCCTTCGGCAGGTCGAAACGCCGACTAGAGACTCTCTAGAAAAACCCCAAGAGTAGGCCGCCATTCGAATATATCGACGCTGCCGTAAACACCGGAGCGGACGAAGGGATCTCCTGCGCTGAACGCCTCGAACTCGGCGAGCGTTTCGACTTCCGCGATCACTAAGGCAGTAGAACCTCTGCCCTCCGCCGGCGGTGCAGAAGGTCCGGAAAGCAGGATGCGGATCGCCGCGCCATGCAGATAGGCCTTGTGTTCCTCGATCAAGCGGGAACGTTCGGCAGCCTTGCCGGGATCGGATACCGCATAGCGGGCAACGATCATTGCCTATTGTCCACTGGCGTCAGCACGAAATCGAAATCGGAACGCCAGACCGTCGCACGATCGACACGCTCGAAAGGCGCGACAAGGCTGTTTTTCACCCCAAACACCGTATCGGATTCCAGATAGGGATCGTCGCCGACAAAGGTGTGAGTTACCAGCTTCTGATAAGCTGAAGCCGTGATCAGGTAATGGGTATGGGCAGGACGGTAGGGATGGCGGCCGAGGGACGTCAGCATCTGGCCGACCGGGCCGTCATCCGGGATCGGATAGGAGACCGGCTTTATGCCGACGAAACTATAGGTGCCATCTGCGCCGGTGACGAAGATGCCCCGGTTGTTCCACTTCGGCTGGATATCCGGCTGCTGGACGTCGTAGAAGCCATCGGAATTATCCGACCATACATCGATCCGGGCTCCCTCGATCGGATTGCCGTTAAGATCCAGCACTCGCCCGATGAAGAGACAGCTCTCGCCCTTGCCGTCGAGCGAGATGTTTTCACCCATCTGCCGTACGGGCGCGCCTTCGACATGGAATGGTCCAAACACGGTATTTTCGGTGGCGCCTGGCGGACGCCGGTTGTTGATCGCATCCACCAGCATCGACAAACCCAGCGTATCGCTGAGCAGGATGAACTCCTGTCGCTCGTCATGGCAGAGATGGCCGGTTCGGGTCAGGAAGCCTATGGCCAGCTCCCATTCCTCCTGGGTCAGGCTGATATCCTTGGCAAAGGCATGCAGGTGCTTGACAAGCGACGCCATGATTTCGGCCAGACGTGGATTAATGTCCTGCCCCATCCGCGAGTTGACGGCCTCCGCGGATCTCTCTTCGCTGAAATATTCAGGCACGTGGCCATCCTCCTAAGGCGTTAACGCGGCCGCGCGCCCTCCCAGGCGCTCTGCAACAAAGCCCGGATCGCTTCCCGTTCGATCGGGCGCGGGTTCCAGTAAGGGTTCTGGGCGGCGAGTTCCGCCGCACGGTCCAGATCGGCTTCCTTCATACCCAGATCGCGCAACGCCAAGGGGGCACCGATCGAAGCTGCGAAATCATAAAGACCGCCGCCCAGCGAGCCGCCAAAAAGATCGACAGCGGGTTTTAACGCATCCGCTGCGGCCTCCGCATTGTAGGCGGCAGAATGGGGAAGAATGACCGCATGGGTTTCCGCATGCGGCAGATCGAAGCTACCGCCCAGTGTATGGCAAAGCTTGTGATGCAGCGCCATGCCAACTGCTCCGAGCACCGTGCCGCACAGCCAGGAACCGTAAAGCGCTTCGCTTCGCGGCTCGATGTCCCTAGGTGAATTGACAATTTGAGGTAAAGCTTGCTTCAGCGCGCGCAGTCCCTCGACCGCCATCATTGACGAAATGGGATTGCGATCCTGCGCATAGAGACCTTCGACCGCATGCGCCATTGCATTGAGCCCGCTGCTGACGCTGATGTTGACCGGCAATCCCAATGTCAATTCAGGGTCGTAGATCACCACTTCGGGCAGGATGCCGGGCCCGCGGACCGTCGTCTTCTGCCCGTTTTCTGTCTGGCCGAGGATCGGTGTAACCTCCGATCCGGCATAGGTCGTCGCCACCACGATTTGTGGCGCGTCGTTGCGATAGGCGATCGCCTTGCCGAGACCGATCGTCGATCCGCCGCCGATCGCGACCACGCAATCGGCGCCGGCTGCATCGTATGCCGCCATCGCGCGCTCGGTCACATCGACCGGCGTATGCATCGTCGCATCGTGGAATAGTCCCGCCACAAGCGGGCCGAGGGAAGCGGCGATCCGTTCAGCCTCCGCTTTCTGGTGCGGGGTCGAAAGGATCAGGGCGCGCCTGCCGCCCTGCCCTGCAACTGCCTCGGCGAGACGGTTCAACGAGCCGCTCCCGAAGAAGACCTGGGCCGCGCTGGCCGTGTATCTGAAAGGTGTAACCATGCTATCGATCGAGTTTGAATAGTGAAACCGCGTTGGTGCGACCGATCTTCAGACGGTCGGCTTCGGAGATGGTCGTGCTGTCGAACCAGTTTGCGGCATGGTCGATGTTCTCGAATGGCCAGTCTGTCGAGAACAGAATTCGGTCCGCGCCGATTTCCAGCATAGCATCGATAAGCGATTGCGTGCGGAAGTTCCCCGACGTCGTGATGTAGAAATTCTCGTTGAAATAATCGGCAATCGGGCGTTTGGCCGGATAGTTCTTTTCCACCTTGACCCACGCATTCCGGTTGTCGATGCGCCACATCATGTATGGCAGCCCCTCGCCCATGTGACCAACGATGATCCGCAAAGCCGGATGTTCGTCAAACAGGCCGGATCCCATCAAGCGCAGCGCATGAACAGCAGTCTCCTGTGCGAACGCCCATGTCGGACCCATCAGCCAGGAATGGCCAGCATAGATCCGGCTATCCTGCGGCAGCGGGTTGCGCGGATGCAGATAGAAGGGAACGTTGAGTTTTTCGACTTCGGCCCAGAACGGACGATATTGCGGCAGGTCGTAGTAAAGCGGCGTCGTTCCGTCGCCTTCCTGCGAGAAGCCATTGACCAGTGCGCCGACGAAACCCATCGTTGTCACGCAGCGCTGCAATTCCTGCGCGGCCGCATCCGGATCCTGCAGGGGCAAAGCTGCAAATCCCAGGAAACGGTTCGGGTTCTTGACGCATTGCTCCGCCAGAAAGTCGTTGGCGCGCCGGGAAATCTCCAGGGCCTTTGCCTTATCCGGGATCGCCTGCACGGCCGGAGCGTTCAGCGACAGGATCATTTTCTCGATGCCGTGGGCATCCATCAGCCGCAAACGCTTATCCTGGATATCCAGAAGACGGGCGGACAGTTCCGTCCAGTAATCGCCCGGCACGAACCCAGCTGAATCCTGCAGCGTCTCGGGAATGGCGAAATGTTCTTCAAGCGCGATCTTGCCTTGCACGATATGCTCTCTTTCCTGTCTTAAATCGAAATAATGGGGATGCGGATCAGAATTGTCCCTTGGGCGGAAGACCGAGCAGCTGCTGGCCGACCATGGTGCCCACGGCATCCCAGTTCATGGAAATGTGGCGCCCGACGGCATTTGCATCGCGCCATGCACGCTGGACGGGGTTGGACATTTGGAGGCCGAGGCCGCCTGTCGACGCATTGAGTGCTTCCACGGCCCGAAGGGCCAGGCTGACCGCAAAGGACTGGCTACGACGGGCGAGAATCCGATCTTCCTCGGTGATCTCGCCAGTGCCATCCTCGCGGGCCTGGGCCAGTTGCTGCGCCCGGGCAATATCGCGCAGAATGATTTCGCGGGCGGCATCCACGGATGCGGAGGCTTCCGCCACGCGAAGCTGGATCGTCGGGAATTCCGCGATCTTGTTGTTGCCACCGGCGACTGCACCACGTGTCACACGGGCCCCCATGTGGTCGATATAGCTCTCCAGTGCGCCCTTCGCCGCACCAACGGCTGCGCTGCCGAGGCAGAACGGAACCCCCATGAGCAGCGGAATGTTGAAAAGGCCGATACCCTTGTAGCCACGTCCGCCCGGCGTTCTGCCGGAGGTCGCATCCGGAAAGCTCAGCATGCGGTATTCCGGAACGAAGACATCCTTGAGGATCAGGCTTTTTGAGCCGGTGCCCGCGAGGCCGACCACGTCCCAGGTCTCGGCAATGGCATAGTCGCTGGCGGGAACCAGAAGGAACGCCGGTACAGGACGCTCCCCCTCGCCGTTTGGCGGAATGATCGCCGCACAGAGCGCCCACTGGGCATTTTCGCATCCGCTCGCAAAGGCCCAATCGCCGGATAACCGGAAGCCACCATCGACGCATTCCGCCATGCGGACCGGCGCATAGGAACCGCAGAGCAGCGCATCCGGATTGCTGCCCCACACTTCCTGCTGAACCCTTTCATCGAACATGGCGAGGAGCCATTGATGTGCGGAAAGGAGGCCGGCAACCCAGCCGGTGGAGGCACAGGCCGACGACAATTGGATATTTGCATCGACAAGCTCGGCAAACGATCCTTCGTCGCCACCGAAACGGGCAGGCTTGACGATATCGAAATAACCGGCGGAGCGCAGCAGATCGATATTGCGTGCGGGCACGCGACCGGATTTTTCGGTATCGCGCGCGCCGGCACGGATCTCGTCCAGCACCGGGGCGATACGATCTGCAAGACATGCGTTCTCAACCCGCGCCGAGGCGGGAAACAGGGAAGCTGTATTGTTCATGGAACTACCTTCAGTTCTGGGATGCAGGAAGCGCGTGCTGTGGCGCGCAATATTTCGAGTTCTCGTACATCAGCGCGGTCGTGTCGTCGGAATGGCGTGTATCCACCACCTGCCCGATGAAGATCGTGTGCGTTCCATAGGGAACTGCGCCCATACGGCGGCAGACAACCGAGGCATGAGCGGAGCCCAGCACCATCATGCCGCGCTCATGGCGAACCCAATCGGCAGCGTCGAACCGACGCTCAGGCGCAATCTTGCCGCTGAAGCCTTCCGATACGGCTGCCTGCCTGTCGGTCAGAACGCTGACGGCGAATTCCGGCACCTCGAGCAGCATGTCATGCAGGTAGGTGCGATTGTTCAGGCAGATGATGAGAGATGGCGGATCCATCGAAAGTGATGTGACGGCAGTTGCCGTCATTCCATGATCGGCACCGTTGCGACAGGCGGAAATGACCGTCACCGTCGCCGGGAAACGGCGCATGGTCGATCGAAACGCATCGCTGATCGGTGCGAGGGCCGGCGCTATGCCGAGGGCAGCAGTGGCAGACATGATTTCCTCCCGTGTCTCCTTGGTATCCAAATTATTGCATTTGCAACTATTGTCAATGCAAATTTAAAAATTAGGCGGGAAATGCTTGATCCACCCAGCCGTTCTCGGCGGCCGGAAGCCAATCATGTTGTCATCCCGGTCATTTAGGTGCATGTCGGAGAGAGCCCTCAGCAAGCCGAATCCCGCCAGCAGACAGAGACATGTATAAACTTACCGATTCCGTTCCCTATCTTCTCAATCGCGCCGGCGTGCGGATAGCCGAGGTATTTGCGCAGAGAATCGCCGAAGACAATCTCAGCGTGGCGATGTACCGGGTCCTGGCCATGCTCAAGGAGCGCCGGGAGAGCACCCTGGGGGATCTCGCCGACGTCGTCTCTGTCGAGATTTCGACGCTTTCGCGGCTCGTCGGCACACTGGCCAAGCGTAAGCTGGTGTCGCGAACACGTCCGGAAGATAACGGCCGTATCGTCATCGTAAGGCTGACCCCGCAGGGCGAGGCGCTGACGGAAAGGCTTATGCCGCTTGCCGTGGAACTTGAACGCACCGCGGTTCAGGACATGTCGGACGAAGAGGTAGCAGCCCTGAAGAAGGCGCTGCGCCGCATGCACAGCAACCTGCCGGCTATATCCGGAAAGGGAAAAGTTGCGAGCTGAAAAGTTTGCAGTTGCAAATATTTTATTCGCAAGTATTTAATAGCGTGTCATCGTTGTCTTGACATCGCCCTCTCACGGGTGAGTCTGGCGCTGGGAGGAACCACGCCGGCAACGATCCAGGAGGATTTGTACATGGATCGACGCGGACCTGCCGCTGGCAGGAGCGTACTTCCTGTACTCAATGTATGGGGAGGGAAAATTGGCCATACAAGATCTCGCTATTATCAAGGAACACGTTCGCAGCCCGAATATCATCATCGCCCTTTGCGGTCTGCTGATCCTGTTCGACGGCTATGACCTGATCGTTTATGGCGCAGTCGCGCCGGCATTGCTCGGCGAAGCCAGCTGGGGCCTGACGCCCGGCCTGGTCGGACGCGCTGCCTCCATCACTCTGTTCGGTATGCTGCTGGGCGCTCTCGTTGCCGGAACACTTGCTGACAGGATAGGTCGCCGCAAGGTCATCATAGGCAGTCTGCTGAGCTTCTCCGTTATGATGATCGGTAGCGGTCTTGCGCCGAGCTTTCTCATTTTCGAGGGAACACGCTTTCTCGCCGGTCTGGGCCTTGGAGCTCTCTTTCCCACGGTAACCGCTTTGATCATCGAGTTTTCTCCGCCGAAGCGGAAGGCAACAGCCTATTCGATTGCTCTTCTCGGTTATCTGGCTGGCGGCATCATCTCGGGTATCCTCGGAATGCTGCTGGTGCAGACATACGGATGGCGTCCACTGATGATCATCGGCGGCGCACCGATCCTGCTTCTGCCCTTCTTCATCCGCCTCATCCCGGAATCCCCCGAATGGCTGGCAACGAAGAACCGCCAGACTGAAGCCAACCAGATTGCAAACCAGTACGGGCTGCCCGATCCCGTAGCCAGGCCTGTTGCGTCACGCCAGGTGGGCATCCGGTCGCTGTTTTCCGAAGGTCGCCTGCTGCCGACATTGAACGCATGGGGCATCCACTTCTGTTCGCTTCTGCTCACATTCGGCATGGTCAACTGGCTTCCGACCATCATGAACAAGATGGGCTATGACCTGGGGTCTGCCCTGCTCTTCTCCGTAACGCTCAATCTCGGAGCCGCAGTCGGCCTCCTGATCGGCGCAAGGATTGCCGACCGCGGAAACGTCAAGATTGTCGTGGCCGCTATGTTTCTTCTCGGAGCCTGCTCGATCTGGTTGCTGACGCAGGTGGATCAGGGCCTCCAGGTCTATGGTCTCGTAGCACTTGCCGGTACAGGAACGATCGGCACGCAGATCCTCGCCAACGTTCTCGTTGGAAACCTCTATCCGGTCGAAATCCGTGGAACCGGCCTTGGCTTCTCGCTCGGCATCGGCCGTATCGGAGGCATGATAGGACCGGCCATCGGCGGTGCGGTTCTGGGTGCAGGCCTGGCTCCGCAGTGGAACTTCTACATCTTCGCATCGGTAGCAGCCTTGGGATGCATGCTCGCACTCATGACGTTGCTGTATCGCAAAAAGGCTGATTGACGGCCAGATTGTCGGCAGGCCTGCATCCAGAACCTGCCGACAAGTGGGCACAAGTGCCTAAAGACACATCTCTCTGCCCAATTCGAGTGCAATCGCTTCAAACTGACCATTGACATCGGCAGTGTTAAGGCAGAAGCCGCAGTCGGTCGCGCATGCGCGGCCGTTTTTGCGAGGATGCGAGAGATGAAGACCCAGACGGGTGTCGCCAATGCCGGAAACCTGATCATGACTGGCGTCGCGCTGATGCTGCTTGGCGATCTGCTCTTTGCGCTGAACGATGCAATGGGCAAGTGGCTGGTCGCGAGCTTTGCCGTCGGCCAGGTGCTGGTGATCCGTTCGGTCGGCGCTTTCATCGTGCTCGGACCAATGATCCTCCGGCAGGGGCCGATGGCCTTGTTCCGCGTCGAGCAGAAGGGCCTGCAGTTCATCCGTGTTTTCATGGCGACCTGCGATGTCGCCCTATTCTACGCTGCCGTCGCCTATCTGCCGCTCGCAGACGTCATGACCTTCTATATGGCCGGACCGATCTATATCGCGGCGCTTTCGCATTTCTTTCTCGGAGAAAAGATCGGCTGGCGCCGCTGGCTTGCCGTTCTGATCGGCTTTGCCGGCGTCGTCATCGCGCTGCGTCCGTCCACGGCGATGCTGTCGCTTCCATCGCTCTTCGGTCTTGCCGGCAGCCTTGCCTTTGCGCTGTCGCTGGTGATGAGCCGCTATCTGCGCTCGACCAGCGACACGACGCTGGTGACATGGCAGACGATCGCCGCGCTCGTCACCGGCATCGTCTTGAGCATCAGTCACTGGCAGCCGGCAACGCTCATCGACTGGTCCGGCATGCTGCTGCTCGGCATCGTCGCCTCCTGCGCGCATCTGCTTATCACGCGCTCGCTAAAGCTCGCACCGGCATCGCTGCTCGCGCCGCTGCAATATACGCTGCTGCTCTGGGCGATCGTCCTCGGCTACCTCTTCTTCAACGATATTCCCGATACGCAGATCATCGTCGGTGCCGCAATCATCGTCGTTGCGGGGCTCTTCATCTTCCACCGGAAGAATCTGAAAGAGACGGTTCCGGTTGAAGCCGTCCCGCCCGACGGCCATTGAAGCTGGTGCAATTCCAGCAAAGGTGCGAAGCGGTTTTACAAATGGATAGAGCTTTTCCGTCACTCGGAAAGACGGGTATGCTCTACCCCTCGTCCGCGGACGGCTCCTCCCAGCCGAAGACGCTGCGGCCGCCGAAATCGGCGGATTGGCGGAATTCGCCGGCGAGGATTTCCTTGAGGTCGGGACCCGTGACATAGCGTTCCAGCTGCCTGGATTGGTCGTCCAGGCGCCGCAGCGCCTGCAACTCCTCCTCGCGTCCGAGCCTGCCCTTCTGCACCGCCGATTTCATCACGGCGATCGTCTCGTCATAGACTTTGAGCGGGACCGGAAAAGGATGGCGATCCTTGCCGCCATGGGCGATCGAGAAGCGCGCCGGATCGGAAAAACGGCAGGGGGCGCCATGGACGACTTCGGCCACCATCGCCAGCGCCTTCACCGTGCGGGCACCGACGCCTGGAACGAGCAACAGCTCTGCGAAATCCGCCGGCCCGCGGTCGGCGGCGGCGGCCAGATTTCCGTGCAGGCGCCGCATGTTGACGTCACTCTCGCGGACATCGTGATGGGCAGGCATGATCAGGTGCGGCAGCATCGGCTGTTCGGCGGGTTCGGGCGCCGGCGCTTCGGCACGCAGCAGTGCGGCGGCTTCGCGGATGATCCGGTCGGGCCCGAGGGTCGCCAGCAGATCGAGCTGACCGCGCCGCGAGCGTTCGGCGCGCCTGTCGGCAAGATTGACGATTTCGCCCTGGCTCCTTCCCTCGATTGCCGCATGCGGCGAGTCGACGAAGCTCTCCAGCCCTTCGGACAGCCAGTGATACCGCCGGGCCTGACGCTTGTCGCCGTTCATGCCCTGCTGCACGACCACCCAATGGCCATCATCGGCGACGATGAAACCGTGCAGATAGAGGTCGAACCCGTCCTGAAGGGCGGCGCTGTCGACCTTGGCGATGAGGCGGCTCGTGGTCGCGAGCCCCTCCCCGTCGAGACCGACACGCTCGCCGATCGAGACGAGCTCCTGCGGCGTCTTGCGCGAATGCGCGCCGCGGCCGCCGCAGACATGCAGGCCGAGCTCGCCGGCACGCGGCTTCAGCCCGCGCTTCAGCGCGCCGAGAACGCTGGTCGTGATACCGGAAGAATGCCAGTCCATGCCCATGACCGAGCCGAAGGACTGGAACCAGAAGGGATGCGCGAGCCTGCGCAGGAATTCGTCGCGCCCATAGTGATGGACGATCGCCTCGGTGATCAGTGTTCCCAACCGCGTCATACGGTCGCCGAGCCAATGCGGCACGCGTCCCCCGTGAAGGGGAAGATCGGCGCTGCCTGCTCGTTGTGACATCTCGTTTCCTTGCATTCTGCATCGCAGGCGGCCGCCGTCGGGGAACCCAGGCAAATTCCGGGCGTTTGTGCTCCAGTTAGAGGCCGAGGCAATCATGACGACATTCGAAACCATCCTCAATAACCCGAGCTTGTCGCAGACAAAATCACAACGGCCGGGCGACCGCCAAAAACAGGAGGGCAGCGCCTTGTGCCTGGAAGGGAGCGCTGCCAAGGCGGCCTTCCTGATCAACGGCGACAGCTATTTCGCCGAGCTGGCGCGTGCGTTGCGGCAGGCGAGGCGCACCATCTGGATCGTCGGGTGGGATTTCAATCCGAACATCCGGTTGGAACCCGATAAGTCCGACGAAACGCTGGCCGACCTGTTGCATACCCTGGCAGCGGCAAATCCGGAGCTCGAAATACGCATCCTCATCTGGGCGCTCGGCCCTGTTTATTCTGGCAAGTCCCTGCAGATGCTGCGGAAGAAAAGCTTTCCCAGAAACGCGCGCATCGATCTACGCTTCGAGCTTCAGCCGACATTGCGCGGCTGCCACCATCAGAAACTCGTCTGCATCGACGACGCCGTCGCCTTCATCGGCGGCATAGACCTGACGTCGCGCCGGTGGGACACCTGGCTCCACCGCGCCAAGGATAAATTGCGACGTGACCCCAAGGGCGTATCATATGATCCGCTGCACGACGTTCAGGCAATGGTCACCGGCGACGCTGCCAGGTTGATCGGCGATATCGCCAGGCGGCACTGGGAAAACACCACCGGTGAAAACCACCTGCCGCTGGCCGAAGACGTCCCCTTTGCCTGGCCGGACGATCTCGCCGTTTCCATGAGGGAGACCGCGGTCAGCTTCGCGCTGACGGAGCCGTCGACCGCACTTCGCCCCGGCATCAGCGACGGCATCGCCATGACATTGGACGTCATCGCCCGGGCACAGCGGCAGCTTTACATCGAGGCGCAATATCTCGCCTCCTTCCGCGTCGCCGACGCCATTGCCGCGCGGCTGCAGGAGGAAGACGGGCCTGAAGTCGTCATCATCTGCACGCGCAGCTCTCACGGGCTGATCGAAAGGATTGTCATGGGTGGCAATCGCGACCGGGTCATCCGCCTCCTCAAACGCGCCGATCGTGCGGACCGCCTGCGCGTCTATTATGCGGTCGTGCCCGGGCCAATCGTGCCCGGGCCAGTCACGGCGAAAGAGAGCGGCGAGGTGGAGGTGCTCGTCCATTCCAAACTGATCATCGCCGATGACGAGCTGGTCCGCATTGGCTCCTCCAACCTCAACAATCGCTCGGAAGGGCTGGATTGCGAATGCGACATGCTTGTCGAGGCCAGTAATGGCGAGCACCGCCGCGCGATCGTGGATCTGCGCAATCGCCTGCTTTCGGAATATCTCGGAACCACCCCGGAAAGTTTTGCCGCAGCCTTTATGCAAAGCGGCTCGTTGATCGAAGCGGTTGAGGCGCTCAATGACGGGCCTCGGGGTTTACGGGAATTCACCGTCGAGCTGTCGGGCAGCATTTCACCGATTTTTGGCACGGCGATCTTCGACCCGGTTCGGCCCTTCGCGCCCCTAGACCGACTGGGCTTCGGCGCGCTCGTCCGCCTCCTCATCCGCCCCGCGTGACGTCCGCCGGAAAACGACCTCGCTGATGACGAGAAGCGTTGTGCCGAGCGCCAGCGGAATGAAGAAATAGGCGCAGCGGAATGCAATCAGCGCGCCGATCGACGCCTCCTTCGGCACGACATAGGAGACGGTCGCCTCGAGCACGCCCAGACCGCCCGGAACATGCGTTGCGAGAATTGCCGAATTGGCGAGCACGTAAGCCGTCACCGACCTGAAGAAGGCGACGTCGCCGAAGGCAGAGAGCATCTGGTGCAGACAGGCAGACACGAGCATGAAGTTGACCGTCCCGACCCCGACCTGCGCGACCGCGATCGAAAATCGCGGCAGCTGAAACGACCAGCGCCACATCCGCAACGTGCCACGGATGAAAAACGCCAGGCCGGCATAGACCACCGGCACGACCAGCGCCAGCGCACCGAAGATGCGGACGCGTGCCGGATCGATGCGCAGCAGGCGCCCGGCATCGCCGGGATTGACGATCATGGCAAGACCGCCAAGCGTGATCAGCCCAAGTCCTACCGTGACACCGCAAAACAGGATGATCTTCGCCACGTCCTCCGCCGTCAGCCCCCAGCGCGAATAGAAACGATAACGGAAGGCGCCGCTGCTCAGCCCGGCAAAGCCGATATTGTGGCCGAGCGAGAGGCTGATGAAGGACGCCAGCGCAACCCTGGAATAGGGCAAGGATTTGTCGAGCGAACGGATCGCCAGGAGATCGAAACAGCTGAGGCACAGATAGGATGCCGCCGCAAAGAGGAGTGCCGTGCAAAAGGTCGAAAAAGGGATGCTGCGAACCGATTGGACGATCTGATCGAGGCTGTATTGTTGGAAGATCCGATAGAGGAGAAAGACCGCGAGACAAAGGGCAGCGATGAGCAGTCCATTCCAGATCATGCTTTTCAAGCTCATTGATTGTCCTCAGAAGTGCGAGCGCCCTGGTTCGATAATCGGGAACGATCAAACGAGTTTTGTGTTCCCCCGGGGAACAAGTTCTATGTTCTCCCGGGGGGAACGAGTTCAGCAGGGCCATGCCGGATAAATCAATCAAACTCCTGACCTATAACGTGCACAGTTGTATCGGGGGCGATCGGAAGCTCGATCCCGGCCGCATCGCTTCCGTCATCGCCGAGGCTGAGGCCGATATCGTCGCTCTTCAGGAGGTCGATGTCCTCAGGCGCAGGACCGGCGGCGTCGACCAGGCCCATGTGATCGCCTCGCTTTTGAAGATGCAGGCTCATTTCCATCCGGCGCTGTCGATTGCCGAGGAACAGTATGGCGATGCGATCATCACCGCGCTGCCTACAGGCGCGGTCAAGGCCGGCCCGCTGCCGTCCATCGGCGAACAGCGCGGCGCATTATCCGTCGAAATACTGGTCGGCGACAGAAAACTGCTGGTCGTCAACACCCATCTCGGCCTTCGCGGCCGCGAGCGCATCCGCCAGATGACGACATTGCTGAACCCCGGCTGGCTGCGCGGCACGGCGGACGAGCCTCTTCCCACCATCCTCTGCGGCGATTTCAACGCCATTCCGTCATCAGCGACTTACAAACTTGCCGCGCGATCGTTGAAGGATGCACACCTCGCTGGCAATGCCGCGCCAAGAGCGACCTTCCCCTCCCGTTACCCGCTGATGCGTCTCGACCACATCTTCGTCACCGAGGATCTCATCGTCAAACAGGCGGCGGTGTTGGAAAATCGCCTGACAAGAGTTGCCTCTGACCACCTCCCTCTGTTTGCCGAAATCGGTTTCGCCTGATCAGTCATCGCTACTGACGATTTTCACCTGGCGGACTTCCGGTTCATCGTCGCTGCCACCAACGGCAACGCCGTCGTCGCCACGGCGCCCAGAGGCAGTCGCCTGATGCCCCTCGTGACGACGAAGGTCGCCGCCATTGCGGCTGCCAGCTTCAGCCAGGGCTGATTGCCGAGCTGCGCATGGGCGCTTGCATCGGCCCATCGGACGTTCTCCGTAACGACGGTCGCGGCCTGATGTTGGATCACGTGAAGGCGAGCGCGAAGGTTTTCGATCTCTTCTCTCAATTCTCGCAGGCGGCCTTCCAGGGCATGACCATCGGAGACCAGGAGAGGTTCCTCGGCAGTGCCTTCAAACGGCGCATAACCACCGAGCGTGGCAATATACGCCCGATATTCGGCCTCGCTGGCGAAACCCTCGCGTCTGATGAGATCAGGGTTGATGTTCGCCTCTTCGAAGGGGGCCGGTGCGGTTTCCGCACCGTCGCGCATATCCCTGTTTGTGCCAGTGTACCCGAGTTCGTCCTTGAGCATGATGCGTCTCCAGTTGTTCCTGGCGATAGAACGCTCGACGGCTCAGAAGGATGCATCGGCTGCCCGTCCTCTGGCTGGACAAAATGTTGGTTTCGGCGAATATTGAAACGAATATTTCACGAGTCGTGCAGTATGAAATGTTTATTCCACTAATGCGTCATGCGTCCGGCAGGGATTATGTGCAGAGCCGGTTCGAGGGGACCGGTATCTTCACCCGAGATTGATTGTTCTGCTTCAAGCCATTTCCTTCCGACGGATTTAGGAGTTTCGGAAGGTCAAGAGGAGGGGCGAGCAGCCGTTGGTTGCGAGCAAACCTGTGTGGCTGCCGCCTCAGGCGGAAGGAGAGTTTTCACTCGAAGGGAGGCGACCTGCAACAGCCCCTGCGCCAAGGCGCCGCAACGAGACGCTGTGAGCCGAGGAGGGACTCATGTTGGGAAGGCTGTTGTCACGTGTTCGCATCCAGACGCAGGTGATGGTGTTCATCGTTCCGTTCGTCTTCAGCATCATGGCCGTGGGTGCGACCGGTTTTTATGCATCGAGCTTGCTTCAGGGGCGGATGGATATTTCCAATTCCGTTCTGCAGTCGTTGAGCGGATTTCGCGATTTGTCGGCCGCGATGGGCGAATTCCTCGCCAATGCCACGCAAGAAAACCGCGATGTCGTCACCCGCAAACTTGCCGATCAGCGCGTTCTTCTGAAATCCGGCATCGACAAGCTCGCCGCGGATCGCAGCGGTCAGCAGGAACTGGAGCAAGCGCTGTCTTCCATCGACGGAATTTCGGCCCGCATGGATACACTGTGGCAGCTTCAGGAAACTCGGTCGGCGCTCCTTACCGATCTCCAGAAGGCACAGAGCGTCGTCGTGTCGTCCCAGACAGATATCGTTGAAGGCTCCAAGGTTCTCCAGCGCGCCGCCGACATGCAGGAAGATGAAGCCCGCAATACGCTGGGCGATGCACAGCGCATTTCGGACTTCGCCTCCTTCGCCCAATCGTTAAACGACAAGGCTCAAGCCGCCGACCCTATCAGCGGCCCCGATATGGAGGAACTCGCCCGGCAGCAGCGCATCGTGGGAATGGCGCTGGGCGGCGAGGCATCGGAAGCCAAAAAGGCGATTGACGATGCCATTGCTTCGTTGAAGCCGCTTGTCGAAGCCTCCGGCCCGACCGAGGAGCGTACAGCCGGTCTCAGGAATGCGACGAGCCATATCGTCGGCAGGCTGCCCGAATTGCAGGAGGTCGCCGCACGGCGCGTGAAAGCGGTAACGGATAAGGCGGCCGAGACCGCCAAAACGGTCGAGCGCGCCAAAACCAGCCAGAGAGACGGCCAGAAACTCACGACCTCGGCTTACGTGATTCAGATCATTATGGCGAAACTGACCTTGGCGCCAACGGACGCCAATCTCCAGCGGCTTTCGCAGGAAATCGCGGCTGTCAGGAAGGGCCTGGACACGCTGATTTCCAATGCCGGCGGTGTCGCGCAATTCGATAATCTCAAAGCCAAGCTTCTGCCGGCGCTGGACAAGATGCAGAAGGCTGCCACCGACCTCGTTCGCATCAGCGCGCAGCGCCAGGACGAATTCCGTTTGGCCGCGGCCGACGTGGACCGGATGTGGTCTCAGTTGACGTCATTCGCCGAGATGCAGCGGCAGAATGCGGCTGATGAACGCGCGGATGCCAATTCGATGTCTCTGGGAACGACGATCCTCGGCGTGGTGATCGCAATCCTCGCGGGCGTCGGGCTGACCGTTACGCTCAAGGGGCCGATCAATCAGATCACCTCGGCTATGAGGCGGCTGGCGGACGGCAAACTGGAAACATCCATCGTCGGCGACAGCCGAGCCGATGAAATCGGCGATATGGCCCGCGCCCTGGGCGTATTCAAGAATAATGCCATCGCCAAGGTCGAGATCGAGGAGCGTAGCGAGGTCGAGCGATCGAAGGCCGAGGAGGAGCGGCATCGCAGCGATGAAGAAAAACGCACGGTCGAAGAGCAGATAGACTTCGCGGTTACGGCTCTGGCGGAAGGTCTCGGACGTCTGGCGCGGGGCGACATTTCTCAGACGATCGCAACCCCCTTCTTCGGCCGATTGGAGCAGCTTCGTAACGATTTCAACTCGTCGCTCCTCCGGCTGCAGGAAACGATCGACCAGATCCGCACCAACACCCGGATGATCGAAGGGAACGCCGGTCAGATGGATCTTGCCGCGAACGATCTTGCGCGACGCACCGAACAGCAGGCCGTCGCACTCGAAGAGATAGCCGCAGCTATCGAAGAGATCACCACTACGGTTCGTTCGTCTGCGGCCTGCGCCGATGATGCCCACCAGATCATCACGGACACCAAACAGGTGGCCGATTCGTCATCCCAGGTTGTTGCAAGCGCCATCGACGCGATGGACAAGATTGAAGCGGCATCCGATGAGATCGTTCAAATCATCGGCGTCATCGATGAAATCGCGTTCCAAACGAACCTGCTTGCCCTGAACGCCGGCATCGAGGCGGCCCGCGCTGGCGAGGCCGGAAAAGGCTTTGCGGTCGTGGCTCAGGAAGTGCGCGATCTGGCTCAACGCTCTGCCGAGGCCGGCCAAAGGATCAAGCAGCTCATCGGACGTTCGCAGACGGAGATTACCAATGGAGCGCGTGTCGTCCGCGAGACGAGCGAAGTCCTTGAAAGCATCTCGGCGAAAGTGGTCACCGCATCTGAGCAGATGGACGTCATCGCTCGCTCGAGCAGAGAGCAGTACAACGCCCTCCACGAAGTGAATTCTTCCGTCAACCGGATGGATCAGATGACGCAGCAGAATGCGGCCATGGTCGAAGAAACCAGCGCGGCGACGAAGGAACTTGCCGACGAGACGAGGGTACTCCTCCAGTTGATCGATCAGTTCCAATTGGAACAAACGGGCGCGCTTCGTCGAACCGCCGCGGCATAGAACGGTCATCCGCCTGGCCAGTGGCTCGAGCTTCCGCATCGCGACCTTCACCGTCGCGATGCGCTGAAACGCGCCGGCCGAAAGTCCGCCAGCAGTGGATGGCGGCGTCCGGTGACGATCTCGTCCGCCAGCAGTTCGCCGGCAATCAGCCCGAGGGTGGCGCCGCTATGGCTGAAGGCAACGAAATAACCCGAGATCGACGGCAGTTCGCCGAAGACCGGCTCGCCGTCGCCCGGGATGGGCTTTGGGCCGACGCCGTAATCTTCGATCTCCAGCGCCGGATTGCCTTCGAGAACTCTGGAGGCCTCGCGCAGCAACCCCTCCAGCGTCGATTGTCTGACTTCGTAGCTGCCGTCGGGCCTGACGCTCACCTCTTCCTCGGACCAGGCGGAATCGAGAGCGAAGCCGCCGCTGGGCGTTGGCCGGATGGCAATGCGAGGCGTGTTGAGCACGGCCTTCAGCGGATGGCGGACCGGCTTGGTCCTGACGAGAAGGGCGACCGGCGTTGCATCGCCGATATGCTGGCCGACCTCGCCCACGATTGCGGGGACGTCGCCGCCAGCCGCAAGCAGTACGGCATCCGCATCGCGGCGCATGCCGTCTGCCGTGATCACGCCACGGGCACGCCCGCCGTCGATATCGACCGTCGCGCGACCCGCGTCCGTGACGATCTCGCCGCCCAGCGTGCGGAATTCTTCCGCAAGCGTGCCGATCAAGGATGGAAGATCGACCCAGCCCTCCCCGGGGTTGAAGATCGCACCTTGCCGAGTCACCGCACTTGCATCGACACCCGGCGTCGCCGCGGCAATCCTTGCCGGGGCGAGCCATTGCGCGTGATAGCCGAGATCGCGCTCATAGTCGAAGATCTCGGCGATCTCGTTGCCGGCATCGTCCGCATCCCAGGTCAGGCCGCCGTCGAAGCGCAGCCACGGCGCATCGGGATTCCGGGCGGCCAGCGTGCGATAGCGATCTATGCCGGCCAAACGGAGCCGGTGATAGGCATCGGAGCGTTTACGCGCCGAGTTGAGCCAGGCGAGCGAACGGCCGGAGGCGCCGTTGGCAAGCGGGCCGTCATTGATCAGCACGGTGCGGATCCCGAACCGCGCCAGATGGACTGATGTCGAGACGCCAAAGATCCCGCCACCGATGACGACGACCTTCAAGGGTTTGGTGGAAGCATTCATGTCGATAGCCTTGTTTCTGCTCTTGCTATAGCGGGTGAAATCCGGCGCAGCCGGTGTTAGGATGACCGGGGCACCATGCGTTGCCTCAGGCGCTTCAGAGAACTTCCGCAAGGAAGCGCTTCAGCCGCTCGCTTCGGGGATTGTCGAAGATCTGCTTCGGGCAGCCGGCCTCGACGATGCGGCCCTCATCCATGAAGACGACCTGGTCGGCCACCCTGCGCGCAAATCCCATCTCATGCGTCACCACGGCCATCGTCATGCCCTGGCGGCCGAGGGCGGCAATCAGGTCGAGCACGCCCTTCACCAGTTCGGGATCGAGCGCACTCGTCACTTCGTCGAAGAGCATGACCTCCGGATCCATGGCCAGCGCGCGTGCGATGGCGACGCGCTGCTGCTGCCCGCCCGACAGACCTGCGGGCCGATGATCCCTACGCCCGGCAAGACCGACATCGGCCAGACGTGCCTCGGCGATGCGCCGCGCCTCCTGCCTCGGCATCTTCTTGATCTTGGTCAGCGAAAGCATGACGTTCTCGAGTGCCGTGTGGTCGGGAAACAGGTTGAAGTGCTGGAACACCATCCCCACACGCCGGCGCAGCCTCTCCGGCTTCATCGCCAGGATGCTCTCGCCATCGAGCAGCATGTCGCCACCCTTCGGTTCGACAAGCCTGTTCATGCAGCGCAACAGCGTCGATTTGCCGGAGCCGGAAGGGCCGATGATGCAGGTGACGGTACCGGCGGCGATGTCGAGATCGACACCCTTCAGCACGTCGAGATCGCCATAGGCCATGGTGAGGTCGCGGATGTTCAGGGCGCCGCCTTTGAAGCGCGGCATACTCTCCTCGACCGCCTTGACCGCGGGATGAGGGCTGGTGGCGGCCTGCAACTCGCTCACCTCGATCAATCCGCTCGCAGCACCCGAGCCGCGACCTTGTTTTCCGAGCCGCAGTCTCTCATCGATATAATTGACGAAGTGGGTCAGCGGCACGGTGATGACGAGATAGAAGACGCCCGCCAGCAACAAGGGCGACAGATTGCCGGTGACGACGGCCTGATCCTGGCCGACCCGGAAGATCTCGCGCTCGGAAGCGAGCAATCCGAGGAAATAGACAAGGCTGGAATCCTTGACGTTTCCGATGAATTGATTGACCAGCGCCGGCAGAACCCGCCTGATGCCTTGTGGGATAACGATCAGGCGCATGCCCTGCCCATGACTCATGCTGAGCGCCCGGCAGGCTTCCATCTGGCCGCGCTCGACGCTTTGAATGCCGGACCGGAAAATTTCGCCGATATAGGCTCCGGCAATCAGGCTGAGCGCCAGGATGCCGAGCGGAAATGGAGACGGACCGAAGATCTCGCGCCCGATCCGGGCAAACCCCTGGCCGATGATCAGGATCGTGACGATCGCCGGAAGCCCGCGGAAAACATCGGTATAGATGCGCGCCGGCAGCCGCAGCCAGCGGGATTGCGAGATGCCCATCACGGCAAGCGCCATACCGATGATGACGCCGAGCACGGTCGAGGCAGCGGCCAGGATCAGCGTGTTCTTCAGGCCGACGCTGATCATACTCGGCAGAACTTCCGCCATGGCATCCCAGTCCAGGAAGCTGCGGCGCAGATTTTCAAGCCAGTTCATTCAGATCCCCATGATTTCTTGCCCGGCGCAGACGCCGCCGTCCGGCAGAGCCTTGGTAAGCCGCCCGCCATGAGCGGGCGGCTTACGGCGTCACTTCTTGGGAAGATACTGTTCCGGCATCGGCGAGCCGGGGAACCACTTTTCGTAAAGGGTCTTCCAGGTACCGTCCTGCATCGCATCGTGAAGCGCGCCGTTGAGCGCCGTGCGAAAGGCGTCATTTCCTTTTCGGACCACGAAGCCAGCAGGCGCATCGAAGGACGGGATATTCACGGCAACCTTCAGCGCGGGATAGCGCTCGCCATATTGCTTGGCGGCCTCGTAGTCGAGAAAATGCGCATCGACCGTTCCGTTGTTGAGGGCGGCCACCGCGGAATTGTTGTCGGGAAATTTCACCAGATCGGTTCCCCCGAAATTCTTGGCCGCATAGACTTCCTGCAAGGTTCCCTGCACGACGCCGAGACGCTTGCCCTTGAGGCCATCGGCATCCTTGATGCCGGCATCCGGGGTCAGGACGGAGAGATAACCGGCAAGATAGCCGTCGGAAAAGTCGATGGTCTTCTTGCGGGCTTCGGTGGTTCCGATCGCCGCAACGGCAACGTCGAACCTTTCGTTTGCGACCGACGGCAGGAGTGCTGAAAATTCCTGGCCCGTGAACGTCACCTTGTCTTTTTGAAAGCCGAGGCGGGAGACGACGTTGAGAAACAGCTCGATATCGAAACCGGTGAACTGGCCGTCCGCCGTCGCAAACGTATAGGGCTTGGAATCGCCCATCGTGCCGACGCTGATCACCCCGGGCTCGATGAGGTTATAGGGATTGTCAGCCGCGACTGCAGAGCCTGCGCCCATCGCAAGAAGGCATGTCAAAAGGCCAGCCCGCAATGGTGCGAGGGTGGCCACGAATGATTCAAAAGGCTTCATGTTCGTTCTCCGCTCTGAAAGGAATGCTCTTGTCGGCATTGTCGGTCGCCCTGCCCTGCCGCGCAGTGCGGTAGAGTTTTATGGACAAGATACCGGTCTCTGATATAAAGAGACCGGTCTCACAACATATTTGATATCCGTCAATTGACCGGTCGTCAACAACTCTTGTAGTCCTCGGCCCATGGAAGATTCCGCTCATCCGAAACGTTCAGTTACGGTCGCCGACGTCGCGAAGGCCGCAAAGGTCTCGAAGGCCACTGCCGCCCGCGTGCTCGGCGGCTACGGCGTGGTCAGCGCCAAGATCACAGATCAGGTCATGGCGGCGGCGGCCGCCCTCGAATACCGCCCGAACGAGCTCGCCCGGAGCATGAGCACCGGAAGGTCCGGCATCATCGGGGTCGTGGTCGGCGATATCGAGAACGCCTTCTTCAGTCTGGCGGTGCGCGGCATCAGCGATGCGGCCCGTCTTGCGGGATTCAACGTCATCATCGCGAATTCGGGCGAAGAGCTCGATGCGGAAAAATCGGCCGTCGACCTCCTGATCGGCAAGCGCGTCGATGGCCTGATCGTCACGCCAGCGCGCTGCGACAGCATCGATCATCTGCAGCACGTCCGCCGCGCCGGCGTACCGCTGGTCCTGTTCGACCGAGCTATCCCGGAACTCGATGTCGACGCCGTGACCGGCGACGACCGGGATGCAGCCATCACCGCGACCCGCTATCTGACCGGGCAAGGACATCGCCGCCTCGCCTACGTTTCTGCCATGGATGCCGAGGATGATGGGCTCACCGATATCGCGCGGATCTCGAATTCCGCCGTCCGCGAACGCGTAGAAGGTTTTGTCAGCGTGTTGACCGAGGCGGGTTTGCCGAACCCTCTTCATTATGTCAGGCTCGGCGCCACCAACCAGCAACAGACGGACGGCGTGATCAAACGACTGCTCTCGGACAGTGCTGCGCCGACGGCGCTGCTGGCATCGGACAGCCTCGTCGGCTTGCGCATCTTCAAGTCGCTGCAATCGCTCGGCCTGTCGATCCCCAAGGACGTGTCGATGATTTCGTTTCTCGACGCCGATTGGACCAGCGTCACCGTTCCGCCGATCACCATCGTCGACCAGCGCGTCTACGAGATGGGCAAGCTCGCCGGCGAGCGGCTCATCGCCCGTATCGAACGCACCCCTCTTGCCGTCGAACGTCTACGCGTCAGCACGAGCCTCGTCGTGCGCGGCTCCGTCGCCACGATTGGCCGGTGAGGCCTATGGAGTTGGCTATACCCCCATCGCTTTGCGAAGCAGCGAGTAGTACCGCATTACGATCGGTCACGAATGCCCATGGCCGCCAGCTTGATATTACATGGGGTTGCTGTTGTCTTTGCCTGACCAACGTTATTTAATACCGAAATACTCGCTGTGGGATTTTCAGAAAGATCATGCTCCAGTCAAAAGACGCTTCATCTGAGCTGATAGATTTGATCTATGGAAGTCTATTCGGTGAGTGCAACTGGCAGGATTTTCTGGATCGCGTTGCGCAAACCTCGCCGAATGGAAAGGCTGCCCTCCATTACCACGATCTGGCCTCGCCTGTGGCCCATGTTCCCTACGTATCGGGGTTTTCGAGGAATGAGGTCGACCAGTTCAGCAGCCACTTTGCCGCAGTGAACCCGTGGATTCCGAGATTGAGCTTTGTGCCGGTTGGTCAAGGTGTCTGCGGAGACGAAATCTTTCCACGCGAAGACTTGCTCAAATCGGAATTCTACAATGATTGGCTGAAGGGACAGGCCCAATGCGAGACGAGCATCGGTGTCTCGATCATTCGGGAGGAAACCCGCACCTTCGTCCTATCGACCTGCACGTCGTCAGCCGACCACGATTTCAACAAAGAGGCAGCCGGGCGTTACACAATACTCGCGCCTCATTTGAAAAGAGCTTTCGACTTCATCCGGAAGCGCGATCTACTCGCCCCGGAAAGACAGACGACGCAAACCCTGTTTGATAGCATCGGCGTCGGACTGATCTACGTTTCGGAGCAAGGGCGAGCACGCCAATGGAATAAGAGCGCGGAAGCCTTAATGGCGGCTGGCTTTCCGATGCATGTCGCCCCAAGCGGAAAACTTGAACTTCAATGCGAGAGGTCTACTGCCGTTCTCGATTTCCTGACTTCCAGAAAGGGTGTGCAAACAAGGCCGCATACGGCGATTGCAAAGGGGAAGGACAAGGCTAGTTATCGCATCACACTCGTCCGGCTCCAGTCCGATGCATTCACTGAGTTCTTGGAGGGGCCGACCGTGGCCGTCATTGTCGAGCCGATGGTGGCCACGCCACTCAGTGAGCGGCGAGACTTCTTAATGGAAGCCTACAAACTGACTGCGACGGAGATTCGGATCGCCTCAAGCATTGCCTCCGGCCATTCCCCAAAAGAAGTGGCCATAGCCGATCACATAAGCTACGAAACGGTCAGAACCCACCTCAGAAACATCTATTCTAAGCTCGGGGTAAACTCCCGGGTTGGTTTGGTCGCGCTGCTCATGCGCTGACGAACGTCTTGCAATTCTTCCTCTACCTCCCGCATCTAGCGAGGGTTTGCATATTGCGACCGGGGTTACGAGCGAAAGACGCGCAACACTCGAACAAGAAATCCGGCAACCCTTGTCTCATTGCGTCGGAAAACCAACGCTACGCCCACTAATCGTAGAGCTCCCCATGACCAATCTGCTCCCTGGCAGGTGCGTCGCTGATTGATGGATCGTCGGCCGGATCGGGATCTCTCTTGTTGGCATCGCTCAGAAACTGCGCTGCCTTAAGGAGTGCCGTGGTTATCTCCTCGGTGCCCCATCCGGCTTCATTGGCGGCTGCAATCAGCCTTTCCAAAGCGTCGCGCGCGGCTGCGGTCGCCTCTTCGAAGCGCTGTGCGGGAGATTCGGTCTTCGGCGGTGGAAAGGTCATCGGCGTTCCCTCCATGTCTCTGGCTGTTGGGGGATGAACGCAGGCCGCGGGAAATGGATGCACGATCATGCTGATTTAACAAGCGGCGACCCTGTTCACACTGGACCGGCAGGGTCGGCGACGTCTTTCAGCCTCAGATGACCGTCTGCAACAGAAACGGAGAGCTCTCCAACGGACGCTGGGCGAGGATCCTCAGCATTGCGGGGCCTTGTATACCGGAAGTCGTGCAGGAGCGGCCGTCGTGATAGACCACCATCATGACGCGGCTCAGACTATCGTATCTAATCTCCGCGATCGTCCGAGTGTGAACCGGAAAGATGAATTCATGGGGTTGAGATTCCTCCCCCGAAGTGTTCAAGCTCATTGCGGTGCCCCAACGAAAAAAGCAATTTTGGCTCGACCCTGCCTGGTCTGAGCCTAACTGCGCCAATCAAGCACATATTGCTGCGACGGTCGCGTGACATCAGCGTGACATGCAGAATCAGCCGTCAATGCAATGTCTTACGGATCTCGTGTGCGAGAGCGGTTTGCGGCCAGCATTCAACCGTGCGCGCCAGCGATCGAACGGCTTCGTCCACGTTGAAAACCACGTCCCCGAGCCGCTCGATCTCATAATCGAGATCGTAGACCTCGACTTCGTCGAGGTCGTCGCTCTGGAGCAGTCGCCTCATTGCTTCGATAAGGCGCTCAGTCCGCCCAACGATATCAAGAGCGCTGCGTAAGATGATATCGAACATGATTATCCCCTCGCTTCGATAATGAAGCGTCGGCCATAATCGTGATGCTGACAATCCCGAAATCTTGTCAGACGCGGCCTCGGATCGCGTCATAGAGATCCCTCAACTCACGCAGTGCGGGTTGAGGCCGATGACGCGGCAGAGCGCCGCGACGAAAGGCGAATGCGAGCGCGCCGGCGACCGCCGCGACGAGCAGTAGCGTCGAGGCCGGGTAGAGCTTCACCGTTGCCTCCGTCTGACGTATGGCTTTCCCGGCACTCCCCTTTGCCGACCGGGCGGCATCGAGGACCTGCTGCTGGAGCGAGCCGATCTGCTTTCGCAGCGCGCCGAGCTCTTCGCTGAGGTCATGATTAGACTGCCGGGGAACGCCAACGGAGGCCGTATTCGTATCGATGATGGCTTTCGGAACGGGCTCGCCGATCTTGGCTCCCTTGGTGTCGAGGGTCGTATCAGTGCTCTTGCGGCGCGGCATGATCATTTCTCCTTCCTGGATGATGCCGAAAAGTGTGAGCGGCTTTCGGACGACATCATGCGCTAACTATCTAATGTAGAACAGGATTCAGAATTAGGCTGACCAAGTCTGAAATCCTCCTGTTCTAGTCGTCGTCGAGCGAGAAGACCGGCCGGTAGTGGCGCTCGGCGATCAATAGGCTCCGGTCGGGCCGGATGATGTAGATCTCCTCAACCTGGCGTCCCCATTGATCTGTGAAGGTGTGGGGGAAGGAAGAGCCCACCGGCGATTTCGTCAACTTCGTGCGAGGCTGGCCGTTATACGTGATGCTGCCGGGGATGGGCGCCAGTCCTGCCGACGAATAATTGCCTGCGCTCGTGGTGCAGCCTGTAAGCACAACCGCAAAAACCAGCCCAAATGCTATGCTCCGCTTCATCGATCCCTCCAACTGCCTCTTCACGCGACAATCGCTTTTTATCGTCAATGTAACAGGGGACGACAGACATTGTTCCAGAATTTGGCGGGCGACACCAGTGCAGGCGAGACTTCGCCCCGAAACCAGAACGACCGCGCCACCGCCTCGTTGTCTCTAAGCACATGCAATCGTCCAACCCTCACGTTGGCGTTGAATTTTCCAGAGGCTGGTGGCATTAAAAATCCATTCAAAGCGTTGTTGTGCTTCTAAAAATGTTCCCATTTCTCAGAGCATGCAGTCGAAGGCGTTTTCTGGCCATGACCGTGGCCTGTAGTGCTGCGCCGACCCGGTCTGCCACGTCTGCATGGAATGGAAAGAATGGAGAGACGGCGACGATGCCAGGCGCAGAAAAGACATCTCTCAATTCTTACCGTCGCACCGTTTATGAGAATGAACTGGAGGAACCGGAATATTCCTTCTCAGACGACCGATCGGACGGCATTGAAATTCATGCGTTCGGACGCGACTTCGCGCCGGTCGGTACGGACGAAGGTTACGTGCTCCTGACCAACGGCATGAGCGATCGGCGAATGACGCTGCCGGCCTCGCACCGTGAAAAGAGCGAAAAGCCCAGAGCCGAACTGATGTGGTACGTGCGTGAGCCGACGCCCGAAATTATCGTCAATCTGCGCTGGCTTGCCGAACTTCCATTCATGGACGCGACATGGTTCGGTTTCGGCCATCGGGTGCCGATGCCGACCCCACCGGTCGAGGGATGCGATTTCAGGACATTTCTCTTTCTCACGCCGATCATCGAAACTGACCAGCGCATTGCGGAAGCGCTTATGGTCGAGAATGATCCGGTCGAGATCCTCACGGTAAATTTGATTTCCGATGCGGAGTACCGCTTCATCAAGGAGAAGGGACTGGACCCCTTTCTCGACATGCTGGACGAAGAGGATTATCCGCCGATATTCGACCCGAAGCGAAAATCCTACCGATAGCGATCGCACATGCGCATAAGTCCTGGAGTTATCCTACTTGCTGTCGCGACCATTTTGGGCGCAGCAGCCTTCGCGCGTGCCGAAGCGGTGAAACCACCTGATGTTTCCACCGTCATTCTCTCCATCTCACCACGGACCGTTCGCTGGGCCACCGTCCACAAACATCCGGAGCCCGCCGATCACGATCCTTACTACCATGTCGAGGTGATCGAGAAGGAGCGAGCCTCGCCGCCATGGCAGTTCAAACGACTTGCCACACATGTTGTCGTAACGGCGGACGCTTTGGACCGAAGCCGCGTGCGACGAAAAGCCAAGACCTATGTTTACAAGGACATCGAATTCCGGATCGCCTACCGAGCCTGGCGCGCGCAACCTCTCATGCAGCAGGAGGCCGGCGTTTGCCGCACGACAATTCTTGAATGCGTCGACGCCGCAGACGATATGCGCCCATAATAATCAGAGGGCGACCGTACCAACGCGGCGCGTGAACAAAAGGACGTTCGCCGATGCTAGCAAGACCAGCGGGATATGCCGGGGCAGCAATCGCTGCTCTGTGGGCGGCTCGTCAGATGGGCCGACTTTATTCCTCCACCGAACCGTTCGGTCCTGAGCTCATGAATGTTGCAAGAAATCTCGGCATTTTCATTCTACCGGCGCTCGTTCTGCTCCTGCCGGGGCCTTTCAGGATGTGGTTCGACAGATTTGCGCCGCTGTACCCCTTGGTGCTCGGAGCCGGTGTCCTCAACATCTATATGCAGGACGATGCGCTGGCTGCCGGCCTACCGATGATCGTGCTCGTCTACCCCTTCCTGGTGATTTTTGCGCTCGTCTATTTGTTGCGCGGGCGAGTGTCGGAAATGCGCAATTGAAGCCTGCAGCGCCCTGCAGACGAACGACCCCATCTCGGCATTCGAAGGTCGAAGGGTTGCAAGAATCGAAGAAATACACTTTTTGTGTACGGGATGAGTCTCAACGCTACCCCTGCTAGAGAAAATACTACCGCCCATCGCCGGCGGAGCAGCACTTATGTTTCTTCAGCCCCAGCGTTCCGGCTGATCCTGACCTCACCGCCCCCAAATTAGCTGACCAGATGAAAGCCGTGATATCGAGCGGCGCTTTTCGTGGACCGCCTTTTCTGACCTCAGAGAGCGGGACTCGGCCCGTCTGGAAATTTCGAAATCCTCGCATCTATTTTCTACATAAGGACATCTCCATGAAGCATATGCGTAATCTCCACCTGATGATGGCAAGCACCGCGTTCCTGACGCTGGCCGGCCCGGTGCTTGCCCTTGATGGCGCGGACATGATGAAGAAGCTCAATGCCGCAACCAGTGCCGGCGGTACGGTCATCACCTTCGAAAAGGCGGAAGCCGATGGCGACAAGGTAACGGCGACCGGTGTCCAGGTGGGATCTTCGAGCCTGCCCGGCGATACTTTGAAGATCGGCGACCTCACCTTCGAGGGCGTTGAGGAAATCGAAGGCGGTGGCTATCACGCCAAGACCGTCTCCTTCCCGGATATCGACATCAGCCAGGAGGAAGGACGTTTTTCCGCAAACGAGATCCAGATCACCGGCCTCACGATTCCCGCCAATGCGACGGGCGATACGCTGAACGACATCCTCCTCTATGAAACCGTCAGCACCGGGCCGATCGCTCTCAACATCAAGGGCAAGGACGTGCTCGCGATCGAGAGCATCGAGTCCAACCTCGAACGCCAGAATGGCGGCTTTGCCTATGACGCCAATGTCGCCGGTCTCAAGGCCGATCTGTCGCAGGTCGAGGATGCGAATGCGAAGGAGGCCATCGAGAAACTGGGCCTGACGACGCTCGACGGCGCGGTGACGATGAAGGGCATCTGGGAAATCGAAAGCGGTAAGGTCGCTGTCGACGAATATGCTTTCGACTTCAAGAATATCGGCCGGCTGAATTTCGCCGTCGATTTCTCCGGTTACACGCTGGGCTTCATCAAGTCGCTGCAGCAGGCGGTGAAGACCGCCGAAGCCAATCCGAACAAGGAAGAGGCCAACCAGGCCGTAGGCCTTGCGATGCTGGGGCTGATGCAGCAGCTGACGATCAACAGCGCCTCGATCCGCTTCGACGATGCCTCGATCACCAAGAAGGCACTCGATTATGCCGGTTCGCAGCAGGGCGTCACCGGCGACCAGCTGGCGCAATCACTGAAAGGTCTCGTGCCGATGATGATGGCGCAGCTCAACATGCCCGAGCTGCAAAACCAGGTGTCGGCTGCCGTCAACACCTATCTCGACGGACCGAAAAGCCTGACGATCAGCGCCGCACCGGAAAAGCCGGTTCCCGTTCCGATGATCATCGGCGCGGCCATGGGGGCACCGAACACAATCCCTTCGGTGCTCGGCGTCAAGGTCACGGCGAACGACTAACCATTCGTAGAGGCGTTTCATCAACGCCGGCTGCCAGAGGCGGGTTTGCCGACCTGCCTCTGGATCCATTTCTCTGGAAAAGCCGAGTAACGTCCAAGGCGGCCGACGAAGGTGTCTACCACCTCGGACAATTCAAGGAGAGGTGCGAAGCGGTTTCCCCGCGCTCTAAAACTCGTCGCTGCGACGCTTCACGGCGTGCTTCAGAGCCACCATATGCCTTCGCCGCTCCAGCATATAGTCGGCATATCCGACGCAGATGAACAGCAGCGTCGGGCCGGCGTAGATAATGATCAGAGCCAATGCGATAAGGATGAATGCGGTCGTCATGGTCTTTTTCCATCAATATAGTCGCCGCATCTGAAGCGGCGAAAGCGGACGGGTCCTCATCTCGGCAATGCCTGTCCTTGTTCCTTCAAAATTCGCCGGCTTACTATTCGTTCCCTCCCCGATCGATTTCCATGCGCGCGGCAGGCCCGATCGAACGACAATGACGAGATTGACGGCTCGCCCGGCCTTGATCACGCCCGCGGCCTTTCCTCCTGCATTGCCACCGTCACGCCCTTAAGCAGCGGGCACGACGTCAGATCCGCGAGCAAAACCGATAGCTTCGGCTTCCAGTTCGGATAGCTGTCGCTGGTGCCTGGAACATTGGTCGGACCTTTCTCGTCGGTGAGATCGGCAAGACGGACTACGGCGAGGAGCGACGGGGTCCTGGCGATGAAGCGGTAGGCGCCGACCGTCAGTTCCCTCAGCGTCTCGTCGCTTGCCGTCGCTTGGGAAAGCCGGGCCGGCAGGTCGAGACCGGCAGACTTGAGCGCCGTCTTCAGGTATCTCCGCTCGCGCTTGCGCTCTTCGAGATGTTTTTCGGTGAGATCGGGCGGCACGATGCCGTGGTCGCACCGGGCCTGAATGTCGGCGCCGCGCCACCAGCCGGCAAGGGTCTGGTGGTCGTGCGTCGAAATGCAGGCCAAAGCCAGGATGGGATAGACCTCTACTGGCTTGAAGCCCTTCTCGTCCTGTTCATAGGAAAGGATGCGGTAGGAGAGAATGTGGGCCGCTGCCAGATCGTCCTGCAATCCCTTGGGGATCAGTCCCAGGTCTTCTCCGATGACGAGGCATCGATGCTCGGCGGACACTTCGGCAAGGATCCGCAGCAGCCGATCCTTGGGATAGCGGACATAGGCGCCGCCGTCCGGCCTGCTGCCCAATGGCACCAGGAAGAGGCGGCGAAGCGCCGCGGCGTGGTCGATGCGGATGGCGCCCGCATATCGCATGGCAGCGCTTACCATGCGCCGGAAAGGCGACATCTCGCCTGCGGCGATCGCGGAAGGCAGGTATGCGGCAAGGTGCCAGTCCTGCCCATCTATGGCGAATGGATCGGGAGGGCTGCCGATCGTGGCCTTGGAGACATAGATATCCGGCTCGCTCCATGTCGCCGAGCCATCGACCGCCTCCCCGACGGCAAGATCGAGATAGAGCCCGATCCGCAGGCCGGCCTTCCCAGCCCGGTCCGCCGCCTGCATCAGCTGCCGGTGGGCGAGCCACTGCAGCCACATGTGGAAGCGGACATCCTCCGCGTGTCCGCGCTCGAATTCGGCGACAGCGGCGCTGTCGAAGCGCTGGAAATCGGTCGGCCACCGTTGCCAGCCGGCGCCTGCCCCGCGCTCGACCATGGAAAACGAGAGGCATTCGAAAAGCGCGTGCAGCCGCAGGCCGTTACCGCCATGCGCGATGAAGGCATCGAAATCGACCGGATCATAGGCCTCGTCAATCACGCTGCGCTGTCGCCAGGCCGGCCAGAGATCGCGCAGGACCCTAAGCTTGATCTGTGCGACGCCGGCGTAGTCGACGAGATCGGTTTGGCGAAGGCTTGCCAATTGCCGTTCGAGTTCCGGACTGCAGGCAAAACCCGGGAGCCGGTCGACCGCGATATAGAGCGGGTTGAGATGCTGGCGGCTCGAGGGCTCATAGGGGCTGCAACGCTCGGGATCGGCGAGAAATGGCGCGTGAAGCGGCGTGAGGCCGATAAAATCGGCGCCCAGCGATCCCAAGAGATCCGCCATATCGGCCAGATCCTCGAAGTCTCCTATGCCCCAGTTGCGTGCCGAACGGAGTTCGTAAAGCTGCAGGCTCACACCCCAGACCCGCGTGCCGGAAAGGAAATCCGGCAGAAATGAAGTGGCGATCTTCTTAGCCGCCGGCTTAGGGTCCCGCCGCGGCGCGCCGGTCTCGTGATCGGCCGCTCCCGGCACGTCGATCTTCAATGCCGAGAGGATCTTGCGCTTGGTTTCGCCTGCTATCGCCACCTCCCGATTGTCGGGACTGGGCCTGGTCGGGCTGATGCCGTGCCGGCGGGCGAGCTTGTCGAGCTCAGCAGATTTCATCGTTCGATCGCCTTCCTGTCAGCTCGCGGTCACGCTTCGCCGATGCTCCAGATCACCGTCCAGGGCGCAAGATCGCCGCCATCGCTGCCACCGAGACGGAAGATCGTCTCGCCGTCGTCCTGCTGCGAGACGAGCGGCGCCGCCTCGGCGCCGAGGTTGGCGCGCAGATGAAGACGGCGGTTTTGCGCCAGGGTCCAATCCACCGCGAGCGCGCTTCCTGCCGAGCGATAGACCGCGATTCCGGCGCCGGCGCCTTTCAGCAACGGCACGATCCTTCGGTGTCGGAGGTCGAGAAGCGTCCTGTAAAAATCGAGGACATCGGAGGAGGCGAGTTTCGACCAGTCCAGCTTGGCCGCGGCGAAGGTCGATGGCGCCGTCGGGTCGAGAAGGTCGTCGGCGTCAAAGCCCGGCAGACGGGAGAGCTCCTCACGACGGCCTTTCCTGACCTTCTCGTTCAGGTCCTCGTCGAAATCGCAGAAGAATGGGAAAGGTTCTTTGGCGCCCCATTCCTCGCCCATGAACAGCATCGGGATCTCGGGCGCCAGCAGGTAGATCGCAGCGACAGCCTTGACGACATCAGCTGGGCTCGAAGCCAGAACCCGATCCCCCAGCGCCCTATTGCCGATCTGGTCATGGTTCTGGATGAAGGAGATGAAAGCGGTGGGCGGGAGATGGCTGCTCGGCGTGCCGCGGCTTGCGCCGCGATACGGCATGTGTTCCCCCTGAAAGACGAAGCCTTCCGCCAGCGCTCGGCCGAGCTTGCCGGCGTCACCGGCGTAATCGGCATAATAGCCGAAGGTTTCTCCGGTGGCGGTGATATGCAGCACGTGGTGCACGTCGTCGTTCCACTGGGCGGTGAACAGCTTCACTTCCCCGTTTTCGCCACGCGTCAATAGGTCGCTGTCGTTCTCCTCGTTTTCGACGATCAGATGAACATGCCGGTCGCCGGCCGCGTCCCTGACGCGGCGGGCAAGCGCGTGAAGCAGATGCTCGGCGCTGTCGTCCTTAATGGCGTGGACGGCATCGAAGCGGAAACCGTCGAGCCTGAACTCGGTAATCCAGTAGATGGCGTTCTCGATGATGAACTCGCGGATCATCTCCGATCCGTCGCCATCGTAGTTGATGCCGTTGCCCCAGGGCGTCTTGTGATGGTCGGTAAAGAGCGGCGCATAGGCGGGGATATAGTTCCCGTCGGGCCCGAAGTGATTGTAGACCACGTCCAGGAAAACCGAGATGCCGCGCCGGTGCGCTGCGTCCACCAGCGCCATGAAATCTTCCGGCCGGCCGTAGCTGCTGTCCGGAGCATAGGGAAGCACGCCATCATAACCCCAGCTGTAACGGCCGGGAAATTCACTAAGCGGCATGATCTGCAGCGCCGTAACGCCCAGCGCCTGCAGATGGTCGAGCCGCTCGATCGCGGCCTTGAAAGTGCCCTCCGGCGTGAAGCAGCCAATATGCATCTCGTAGATGACCATCTCTTCCCAGGGCCGACCCGTCCAGTCGCTCGTCGCCCAGCGATAGGTGGAAAGGTCGACCACTTCGCTCGGCCCGTGCACATCCTGTGGCTGGAACCGCGAGGCGGGATCGGGAACTTCGGAACCGTCCGGCAGGACGAAGCGATAAAGCGTACCGGCATGGGCTTGCGCGACCGTGCAGCGGTGCCAGCCATCCTCAGCCGCCTGCATTGGGCGCGGGGGAGCCCCTTCGAGCTTCAGCGACACGCTTTCATGCAAGGGAGCCCAAAGGCGAAACAGAATGCCCTCTTCGGTGAATGCGGGGCCGAACGTCATTTTGGTCAAGGGAAAGCCTTCGATGAAATTGGGATGGGATTTGGGTAACTTTTGCGGGAGCAAAAAGTTTCGTCCGCAAGCGGACGCGCGAAAGCGGCCGCTGTCACCAGGATTACGATATCCACCGGGACATAAAAGGTTGCGTCAGTCGATCCAGGTCGCTGGTTCGCGCGCTCCGTGTACGACCACGACAATTTCGGCGCCGTAATTGGTGGGTTCATAGACGGCGATATAGCGCCCCTCGATAACCAAGCGGGCGGCGGGGCTGATTTCCGGGCGCGCAGGCCCCATTTCGGGATTAGCGGCGACCAGTTCGAACTTGTCGAAAAGTTTTTGCAGGAGCCTGTCGGCAGCCGGTTCATTGTCAACGGCGATATTGCGCCAGATATCGCGCATCTGGCGCTGGGCACGCGGAGACAACTTATATTTAGCCACGAGCTGCGCGTTCTGCTTTCAGCTCTTGCAGGAAGGCGGCGGGATCAATCTCTTCGGGTTCGCCGCTGGCTTTACCTTCGGCATATTCCCGCTTGAGTTTTTCCAGTTCAAGCGCGCGAAATTCTTCCCGCTGTTCCATCAAGCGGAGGCTATCGCGAATGACCTCGCTGGCGCTGGCATAGCGCCCGCTTTCAACAAGCTCACGGACAAAGCCTTCATAGCGAGGCCCGATATTATAGCTGGAGGGCATGGCAATACCTTTCATCGAGGCCATGTTATCAGTTTTTGATAACCGGGACAAATAGAACTGCCGTCAACCGCCTTGACTGCGACCCGGAATTGCAGCGGCGGCACTTCGACCGTCAGGCCGCCGCGACTTTGCCCGAGAGCGCCTGATCCATGGCCGCCTGAAGCTGTTCCTGCGTGAACGGCTTCTTCATCCGCAGCATCCGGCCGAGGCCATGGTCTTCGGAAAACTCGGCATAGCCCGAGGCAAGGATGATGGGCAGGCCTGGAAAGGAGGAGCGAAGGTGACGTGCAAGCTCCGCGCCCGTCATCCCCGGCATGGCATGATCGGTGATGACGAGATCACAACCCTGTCCGTCAGCAAAAAATTCCAAAGCCTGGGAAGCGGAAGACGCCTCTTGCGGCAGATGCCCGAGATCCTCCAGCATCGCCACGGTTCCCGTCCTGACAAGGGCGTCGTCGTCGACGACGAGAATGGCGAGCGGCCGCGACGCCGGTTTCAAGGGCTCCGTCGCCGGAGGCTCGACGGCCGGCTGCACCTTGACGAATGTCTCGGCAACGGGCAGCCACAGGGAAACGGTCGTGCCCTTGCCCCTGGCGCTCGATATCTGGATCGAGCCGCCGGATTGTGCTGCCAGGCCATGCACCATCGACAGGCCGAGACCGGTGCCCTTGCCGACCCCCTTGGTGGTGAAAAACGGTTCGGCGGCACGCGAGACCGTTGCCTCGTCCATCCCCTCGCCATCGTCCGACACCGATATCCTAATGTAATTTCCGCCTGCGAGGCTGGCCGGCAGGGTTTCTTCGGCTGCCGCCGCGGCTACCGTCACGGCTCCGCCGCTTTCGAGCGCATCCCGGGCATTGACGAACAGGTTGAGCAGCGCCAGTTCCAACTGGTTGCTGTCGACCAGAAGAGGTGCCAGATCCGCCGGGATGCTCTTGTGGATTTCGATGCGCGGCCCCACCGCCTTGGCGAGAAGATCCTCGACGTTTTCGAACAGCCGGAGGAAGTCGACCGCCTGCGGCTTCAGCTCCTGGCGGCGCGCGAAGGCAAGCAGGCGCTGGGTCAGCGCGGTACCGCGCTCGGCCGCCTGAATCGCATTCGTCACCAGGCGTTCGCTGCGTTCATCGGCCGGAAGCCGTTTCTTCAGAAGGTTCAGGCTGCCGAGAACTGCCATCAGCAGGTTATTGAAGTCGTGGGCCACGCCGCCGGTCAGGTGGCCGATCGTGTCGAGCTTCTGCGCCTCGAACAGCTGTGCGAGCGCCTCTTCGCGCTCGCGTGTCCGTTGATCGATCCGGTGCTCGAGCTCCTCGTTGAGCTCACGCAACTGCGCTGCCGAGGCCTCGAGTTCGGCGGTGCGCTGGTGAACGCGGGCCTCCAGCTCGGCGTTCAGGCGTTCGAGTTCCCTCGTCTTCCTGTAGAGGTCGGCAAAGACCCGCACCTTGGCTCTCAGCACTTCGGGGACGATCGGAACGGAGACGTAGTCGACCGCGCCCACCGCATAGCCGCGCAGCCGGTCGGGTTCCGCCAGCATGACGGCGGAAACGAAGATGATCGGTGTGTTCTGATAACGCGGATGCTGCCGGATCATGCTGACGAGCTCGAACCCATCCTGTTCCGGCATGCAGACATCGACGAGGATCACCGCGATTTCGGTGCGCAACAGGTGCTCGAAGGCTTCGCGAGCGGATTGCGCCTTGATGAGGTTTTCTTGGAGCTCATCGAGAATGACCTCGTAACTCAGGAGCTTTGCCGGTTGGTCGTCGACGAGGAGGATGTTGACGGGGTTCATGGCCAGATCCTCAGCGATGCAGCCACATGCGAAGAGCCGACAGAAGCTGTTCGGTATTGACCGGCTTTGCCAGGTAGTCGGACGCGCCCGCCTCCAGGCATTTCTCGCGGTCGCCCTTCATCGCTTTGGCCGTCAGCGCCAGGATCGGCAGCCGCCGGAACCGGGGCTCCGAACGGATGACCTGCATCGTCTCGTAGCCGTCCATTCCGGGCATCATGATGTCCATCAGCACGATCGCCACAGAGGGTTCGTTGTTGATGACGTCAATGGCCTCGCTGCCGGTCGTCGCCGTCAGGACCTTCATTCCCCGGCGTTCGAGGACGCTGCTCAGCGCGAAGATGTTACGGGCGTCGTCGTCGACGAGCAGCACGGTCTCGCCGACCAGATCCTCGTCCGAGCTATGCAGGTCCTGCAGCGTCGCCTGCTTTGCTGCCGGCAGATCGGCGACGACCCGGTGCAGAAACAAGGCCGTCTCATCCAGCAGACGCTCGGGCGACTCGACCCCTTTGACCACGACGCTCCGGGCCATGCTGTGCAGCGTCGCGTCTTCCTCAGCGGAAAGCTCCCGGCCGGTGAACACGACCACCGGCACCTCGCCGATCTCGGCGTCGTCGCGTATTTGCTCCAGCACTTCGAAGCCGGACATGTCGGGAAGAGAAAGGTCGAGCACCACGCAGTCGGCGGCATTCTGCCGAAGAGCGGCGAGAGCCTCCGATCCGGAGCCGACGCTGGTGATATCGATGTCGTCGTGTCCGAGAAGGGCGGTGACGCTCAAACGCTCGGCCTCGTTGTCTTCCACGAGCAGCAGATGCTTGCGGCGCGGCTGCGCATAGGCCTTCAATCGCGACAGCGCCTTGCCGAGGCCTTCCGGCGTCGTCGGCTTGCTCATGAAAGCGAAGGCGCCGCGGGTCAGCCCATGCTGGCGATCCTCGTCGAGGCTGATGATCTGGACCGGAATATGCCGCGTCTGCGGATTCTGCTTGAGCTGGCTCAGCACCGTCCAGCCGAGCATGTCGGGCAGGAAGATGTCGAGCGAGATCGCCGCCGGCCTGTAGTCCTGAGCAAGTGCGAGCGCATCGCTGCCGCGCATCGCTACCAGAACCTTGAAGCCGTTGTCGCGGGCGAGATCCACCAGGACGCGGGCGTAATGCGCGTCGTCCTCGACGACGAGCAGCACCGAGTCGCCGGCCGCTATCTGGTGGCGATCGTCTTCGACATGTTCGGTCGGCTTGTCGGCGCGGCGGTTTGCTGCCGCTTCGGCAAATTCCACGACATTTGCCGGCGGTACCGACTTCGGCGCAACCGCGCCAGCGCCGACATAGGTGAGCGGCAGGTAGAGGACAAAGGTGCTGCCGACACCGGGGGTGCTGCGCAGCTGGATCTCGCCGCCCAAGAGGTTTGCCAGTTCGCGGCTGATCGCCAGGCCGAGGCCGGTGCCGCCGTATTTGCGGCTTGTCGAGGCATCTGCCTGCTGGAAGGCCTCGAAAATGATGCGCTGTTTTTCCGGCGGTATGCCGATGCCGGTATCGACGACTTCGAAGGCGATGACCGAAGGCGCATGCTTCAACGAGGGGTGATCGGACGACCAGCCGGTCGTTGCCGAAGCGACGCGAAGCGTCACGCCGCCCTGCGCGGTGAACTTGAAGGCATTCGACAGCAGGTTCTTGAGGATCTGCTGCAGTCGCTTCGAATCCGTGATGAGGCTCTTGGCAACATCGGCGCCGACCTCGACTGCGAACGACAGGTTCCGGTTTTCGGCCTCGTGCCGGAATGGCCGCGCCATCATCTCGAGCAGGTTGCTGACAAAAATCTCCTCGGCATCGACCGAGACCGTTCCGGACTCGATCTTCGACAGGTCGAGGATGTCGCTGATGAGGTTCAACAGATCGGTTCCCGCGCCGTGGATCGTCTTGGCGAACTCGACCTGTTTGCCCGACAGGTTGCCATCCGGATTTTCTCCCAGCTGTTGGCCGAGGATGAGGATCGAGTTCAGCGGCGTGCGCAGCTCATGCGACATGTTGGCGAGGAACTCGGATTTGTACTTCGATGTCAGCGCGAGTTCGGTTGCCTTTTCCTCCAGCGCGCGCCGGGCCTGCTCGATCTCCTGGTTCTTCGCCTCGACTTCGACGTTGCGTTCCTCCAGCTGCTGCGCCTTCTGCCCGAGCTGCTCGTTGGTCTGCTGCAACTCGCGCTGCTGTGTCTGAAGCTCGGCGGCAAGCTGCTGGGACTGCTTGAGCAGGCCTTCGGTCTGCATGGTCGCCTCGATCGAGTTGAGGACGATGCCGATCGATGTCGTCAGCTGGTCGAGGAACGACAGCTGCAACTCGGTGAATTCGCCGGCCGAGGCGAGCTCGATCACGGCTTTCACCTGCCCCTCGAAATGCACCGGCAGCACGATGGCGCTTCTCGGCAAGGTCGTGAACACGCCGGAGCTTATCGGAACGACATTATCGGGAAGGTCGGTGACCAGGATGCGGCGAGCGTCGCTGGCGCACTGGCCGACAAGTCCCTGGCCGAACTCGAGACGTGCCGGGTGCGCCGCCTCGCCCCCTTTCGCGTAGACGGAGAGCAGCGACAAGATCGGCTGCCGCTCGTCGGCATCCACCTGGTAGATAACCCCTTGATGGGCACCGACCAGAGGCGCCAGCTCCGACAGCAGCATCTTGCCGACCAGCGTCAGGTCGCGCTGCCCCTGCAGCATGTTGGTGAAGCGCGCCAGGTTGGTCTTCAGCCAATCCTGCTCGGTGTTGCGCTCGGTGGTGAGCCTGAGGTTGTCGATCATCGTGTTGATGTTGTCCTTGAGCTCAGCCACTTCGCCGCGCGCGTCGACCTTGATCGAGCGCGTCAGGTCACCCTTGGTGACGGCGGTCGCCACCTCGGCGATGGCGCGCACCTGCGTCGTCAGGTTGGCTGCCAGCAGGTTGACGTTGCCGGTCAAGTCCTTCCAGGTTCCCGCGGTGCCGGGAACATTCGCCTGACCGCCGAGACGGCCTTCCACGCCCACCTCACGCGCAACCGTGGTCACCTGATCGGCAAAGGTCGCGAGCGTGTTGGTCATGTTGTTGATGGTCTCGGCAAGGGCGGCCACCTCGCCCTTGGATGCGACGGTGAGATTTTGCTCGAGGTCGCCGTTCGCCACCGCCGTCACCACCTTGACAATGCCGCGGACCTGCTCGGTCAGGTTGGCGGCCATGACGTTGACGGTGTCGGTCAAGTCTTTCCAGGTGCCGGCGACGCCGGGCACCTGCGCCTGGCCGCCGAGCTTGCCTTCGGTGCCGACTTCGCGAGCGACGCGCGTGACTTCGCCGGCGAAGGCGTTGAGCTGGTCCACCATCGTATTGATGGTGTTCTTCAATTCGAGGATTTCCCCCTTCACGTCGACGGTGATCTTGCGCGACAGGTCGCCGCGCGCCACGGCCGTCGTGACTTCGGCGATGTTTCGGACCTGGGTCGTCAGATTGGCGGCGAGCAGGTTGACGTTATCGGTCAGGTCCTTCCAGGTGCCGGCGACGCCGGGAACGACGGCCTGGCCGCCCAGCCTGCCATCGGTGCCGACTTCGCGGGCAACACGCGTCACTTCGCCGGCAAAGGAGCGAAGCTGATCGACCATGGTATTCAAAGTATCCTTCAAGAGCAGGATTTCGCCGCGCACGTCGACCGTGATCTTGCGCGACAGGTCGCCATTGGCGATGGCGGTGGCCACCTCGGCGATGTTGCGCACCTGCGCCGTCAGGTTGCCTGCCATGGAGTTGACGCTGTCGGTCAGGTCCTTCCAGGTGCCGGCGACACCGGGCACCTGCGCCTGGCCGCCAAGCTTGCCTTCGGTGCCGACTTCGCGGGCAACGCGCGTGACTTCGCCGGCAAAAGCGTTGAGCTGGTCCACCATCGTATTGATGGTGTTCTTCAGTTCGAGGATTTCCCCCTTCACGTCGACGGTGATCTTGCGCGACAGGTCGCCGCGCGCCACGGCCGTTGTGACTTCGGCGATGTTGCGGACCTGGCCGGTAAGGTTGGAGGCCATGGAGTTGACGTTTTCGGTGAGGTCCTTCCAGGTGCCGGCGACACCCGGCACCTGTGCCTGGCCACCGAGCTTGCCCTCGGTGCCGACTTCACGGGCAACGCGCGTGACTTCGGAAGCAAAGCGGTTCAGCTGATCGACCATGGTGTTCAGCGTTTCCTTGAGCTCGAGGATTTCACCCGAGACCGACACCGTGATCTTCTTCGACAGGTCGCCATTGGCAATCGCAGTCGAGACTTCGGCGATGTTGCGCACCTGCGCCGTCAGGTTGCCCGCCATGGAATTGACGCTGTCGGTCAGATCCTTCCAGGTGCCGGCGACGCCGAGCACGTTCGCCTGGCCGCCGAGCCGCCCTTCCGTGCCGACCTCGCGCGCCACACGCGTCACCTCGCCGGCAAAGCCGTTGAGCTGATCGACCATCGTGTTGATGGTCTCCTTCAGTTCGAGGATTTCGCCCGACACGGTGACGGTGATCTTCTTGGACAGGTCTCCCTGGGCGACGGCGGTCGCGACTTCGGCAATGTTGCGCACCTGCCCGGTGAGGTTGGAAGCCATGGAATTGACGCTGTCTGTCAGGTCCTTCCAGGTGCCGGCGACACCGCGCACATTGGCCTGTCCACCGAGCCTGCCCTCCGTGCCCACTTCGCGGGCGACGCGGGTCACTTCCGACGCAAAGGCGTTCAACTGGTCGACCATCGTATTGATGGTTTCCTTCAATTCGAGGATCTCGCCTTTCACGTCGACGGTGATCTTCTTCGACAGGTCGCCGTTGGCGATGGCGGTCGAGACCTCCGCGATATTGCGCACCTGCGCCGTCAGGTTGCCGCCCATCGAGTTGACGTTCTCGGTAAGATCCTTCCAGGTGCCGGCGACGCCGCGCACATTGGCCTGGCCGCCAAGCCGCCCCTCCGTGCCCACTTCGCGGGCCACACGGGTCACTTCCGACGCAAAGGCGTTCAGCTGATCGACCATCGTGTTGATCGTTTCCTTCAGCTCGAGGATTTCCCCCGACACCGTCACCGTGATCTTCTTCGACAGGTCGCCGTTGGCGATCGCGGTCGAGACCTCGGCGATGTTGCGCACCTGCGCGGTGAGGTTGGACGCCATCGAATTAACGTTGTCGGTCAGGTCCTTCCAGGTGCCGGCGACGCCGGGCACTTGTGCCTGTCCGCCAAGCCGGCCTTCGGTGCCGACTTCGCGCGCCACGCGCGTCACCTCGCCTGCAAAGCCGTTCAGCTGGTCGACCATCGTGTTGATGGTTTCCTTGAGCTCCAGGATTTCGCCGGAAACGTCGACAGTGATCTTGCGCGACAGGTCGCCGCGCGCCACGGCTGTGGTCACCTGGGCGATGTTGCGGACCTGGGCCGTCAGGTTGCCGCACATGGCGTTGACGGAATCGGTCAGGTCCTTCCAGGTGCCGGCGACACCCGGCACCAGCGCCTGCCCGCCCAGCTTGCCTTCGGTGCCGACCTCGCGAGCGACGCGCGTCACTTCCGAGGCGAAGGATCTGAGCTGGTCGACCATGGTGTTGATCGCCTCCTTCAGCTGCAGGATCTCGCCGCGCACGTCGACGGTGATCTTCTTGGAAAGATCGCCATTCGCAACGGCGATCGTCACTTCCGCGATGTTGCGCACCTGCGCCGTCAGGTTCGACGCCATCGAGTTCACGCTTTCGGTGAGGTCCTTCCAGACGCCCGTCACCTCCGGCACCTGCGCCTGGCCGCCGAGTTTTCCGTCCGTGCCGACCTCGCGCGCGACGCGCGTCACTTCCGATGTGAAGACGCTCAACTGCTTGATCATCGTATTGACGATATCGGCCGAGCGCAGGAACTCACCTTTGAGCGCCCGCCCGTCGACATCGAGCGGCACGGTCTGCAGAAGATCACCTTTAGCGACCGCGGTGATTGTCCGGGTCACGGCCGTCGTCGGCCACAGGAGATCGTCGATCAGACCGTTGATCGATCCCTCCATTTCGGACCAGGAGCCGTCCGACAGGCCGAAGCGGACGCGTGTGCTCGTTCGCCCGTCCCGGCCGACCACCTGCCCAACATGCTCGAGCTGCTGGGCCATGCGCTGATTGGCGGCTATGATGTCGTTGAGAGCGTCGGCGACCTTGCCGGTGACCCCGGTCAGATCCGACCGCATCCGCACCGAAAAATCGCCCCGTCTTACCGCGACCAGCACCTCCAGAAGGGCACTGGCCTCGTCCAACGCCATTGCTTTGTGGACCTGACCATTGAGGTTGTCTGCCGCGGCATTGTCGCGCGCGAATTCGCTGGTTTGGTTGTTCACGAGAATCCCCCTCTTCGACGACTGGTAATTTAGTGCTCGACTGGGAAAATGGTATGGTCGTCCCATGTCCATCCTAACATATTCACCGCCCAAAATGAGCCTGATAGTTGCAGATATCGAAAGTGCTCGCCGGACACCGTCCGGGTGGAATTCGCGGTTTTTCGTGCGTGGGGGAACACTTACCTGCCGGCTGTCGTTTCCGTCCTGACAATGGAGAGCGATATGTCGAACGTCTCAAGGACAGGCAAGGAAGAGATCAACAACGCGACCAGCCCGACCACCTTCGGGAAGTCTGTCGAGAGCCAGGCGCAAATCGAGGATGCGGCTGCGCAATCGTCGCCCGACGCAGGCGGCGAAATGCTCAACATCTACCGGTTGGAGCCGATCGCGGCACCCGACGATCCGAGATGGGACAATTCCCCCGGACATGGTACTGTCGTCGTCGCTGCCAGAACGGCCGGTGATGCCAGGATCGTCGCTGCGGCTCGTGAACTCGACTTCATGGAAGTGGATGCGGCTCCCGCCGAGGATGTCACGACGGTCAATGCCAGCGCCTTTCGGGACGACAAGCTTTACACCGTCATTGAGATCGAGCGGAACAGGGGCGATGTTACGCGCGGGATCCTCGACGGTGCCGTTGCCGTCGACACGATCCGGCCGGTTCAATCGGACTGACATAGCAATCCACCGACGCAATCGGCGAGGCGCTGGAGCGTCACCATCATAGGTCCCTCGTTCCCTTGGAGTTCTCATGAATACGGCCAACCTTCAACTCAAGGGCCTCATCATGGCAATGGCGTCGATATGTGATGCGATCGTCGAGAAGGAACTGCTGACCAGCGGAGAACTCAATGCCGCGCTCTCGAAGGCCAAGAAGGCAGTCGAGGAGGACGACGACCATGAGCTGTCGGATGCCAACCGCGCCGCGATCCTGTTCCCCATCCGCGTGCTGCAGCTTGCCGAAGAGGCAGGCAGGAGAGGCGAACGGTTGACGTTTTCGGACTATGCCAAGCTTGTAGGAAAGATGACCTGAACATTTTCGAAGGCTTCGCTGACGAGAACCTCCCGGGCAATCGGGGGTTTGAAGCCCATTGGTGCGCTTGACCTCCACACACGTGGTTGACTTCATATCGGCATGAGCCATATAAATACCTTGTCAACCAAGGAGCCGCTCCATGGCCCATCACGCATCCACTCCCGTCACCGCACAGGAAGAGCCGAATTCCATCAGGGCCGCGTTTCTGCGACGCGCGACGTCGGCGCTCGAGCGCATTTCGGCGAATGTGCCGGCAAAGGACCTGGCCGATGCGCTTTCAGCTCCGACCGACGCCGGATCGTTGGCACAGCTTCTCAGCCGCTCGGATATGGTGGGCGCAGCGATAAACGATCTCGACCCGCTGGTTCCGGCGCTGGCTCGCAACGTTGAACATCGGCAAAATCTTGTCGAGCGGGCAGGCGGGACGATGTCGGCCGAGGACGCCGGACGGATCCTCAGCATCAGCAGGCAGGCCATAGACAAGAGACGGCGGGCCGGCACGCTGCTCGCCGTGCGCGAGGGCAGCGACTGGCGCTATCCGCTCTGCCAGTTGGATCAAGGTGAGGTGATCGCCGGGATTTCCGACGTCGTGCGTGGTTTTGCCGCCGCCGGCCCCTGGATCGCATTGGATTTTCTGCTTGCTTCCGATACGGTTCTCGGTGGTCGGACAGCTCTGCAGGCGCTGCGCGACGGCGATCGTGAAGCAGTCCAGCGTCTGATCCGGATTGAAACTTCCGACGGCTTTGCCTGATGCCGGCAGATGCAGGCAGAGGGCCGTCGGGAGCTGCCCTGCACCCGCCCCCTTGGCTCGCCGATTCCTCATTGCCGATCGACCTCATTCCGGCCGGGCAGGTTCTCCATAGGGTCCATCGGACGCATCTCGATCCCATCTTCTTTGGACCTGGCCCCGGGATTGCCGCCACCAATCGTTTCGACAGCGCCAGCGGACGTTTCGGAATTCTCTATGTCGGGATGAGCCGCAGGGGAGCGCTCGCGGAAACGATCCTGCGCAATCCCCAGCGGTTGATGGTGTCCACGACCGAAATCACCACCCGCGCCATCAGCGAGCTCAGTTGCATTAGACCGCTGAGGATTGTGCGCATGCACGGAACCGGCCTGCAGGTCCTCGGCACTGATAATGCCATCTCCACCGGCCCCTACGAACCATGCGGCCTTTGGACCGACGCGCTTTGGGACCATGCCGACCGGCCGGATGGCCTCGCCTACCAATCGCGCCATGATTCGAGCGAAATCTGCCTCGGCCTTTTCGAACGCAGCGACATGGCGTTCGACAGAAACGGCACGCTTCCGCTCTCCGGCATCCTCAAGGAGATCGCCGCGATCCTCGAAGTCTACGGCAAGTCGCTGTCGCCGGTCGGCCCCGTTTAGACGGCGAACGCGGCTGCAGTTCGACGGCGATGGCACGTTGCCCCCGCAGCAATGCGCTGTCAATTTCGCGATAAGTTGATTTATTTGGTCTTGTTTTCGGATGGTTGCTGAGGCTATACCCCGGCCGCATATATTCACGCACCGGGAATTTCTTCGTGACCAGCCTCAAATCGCTTCTGGCCGCCTGCGGCCTCTCAACCATGATCGGCCTTGCCGCAAATCCGTCTTTGGCCGGTTCGACGACCTACCCGCTGACCCTGGAAAACTGCGGCGCGCAGGTGACCTTCCAGAAGGCGCCCGAACGAGCGATCGGCCTTGGCCAGAACAGCGCTGAAATCCTGCTGTTGCTCGGCCTTCAGGACAAGATGGCCGGCACGGCTTTTTGGCCGAGCAAGGTTCTGCCGCAACTCGCAGAAGCCAACGCCAAGGTCAAGCTTCTGACCGTCGAGATGCCGACCTTCGAATCGATCCTCGCCGAAAATCCCGACTTCGTGGCGGCGGCTCTGCCGAGCCTGGTCGGGCCGAACAGCAAGGTCGCCAAGCGCGAGGATTTCGACAAGGTCGGCGTCGCGACCTATCTCTCGCCCAGCACCTGCCTCAGCACCAAGGACGTCAAGGACCAGTACGGCAGCCGCGCCGAGCTGTGGAACATGGATCTTCTCTACAAGGAGATCGACGAACTCTCTGAGATTTTCGACGTCGCCGATCGTGGCCAGGCGCTGATCGCCGACTTCAAGGCGCGCGAAGCCAAGCTTCGCTCCAGCGTTTCGAAGGACGGCAAGAACCTTTCCTACGTCTTCTGGTTCTCCAGCCCAAGCCCGTCGGCCGACGCCTATCTCGGCGGCAAGAACAGCGCGTCCGGCTTCATCGCCGATCTGCTCGGCGGACACAACGCGATATCAGCGGAAGCGGAATGGCCGACGCTCGGCTGGGAAGGCATCATCGCCTCCAATCCCGACGTCATCGTCGTCGCCAGTCTCGACCGCAACCGTTGGGAGCTCGACAAGCCGGAGGCCAAGATCAATTTCCTGAACACCGATCCGGCCGTCAGCCAGATCCCTGCCGTCAAGAACAAGGCGATCGTGATCATGGACGGCCAGGCCATGAACCCTACTGTCCGCACGGTCTACGGCGCTGAGCAGGTGGCCGGCCAGCTGAAGGCTCTCGGTCTGTTGAAGTGACGGAAGCGGGCCGTATCTTCCGGCAGCTGGGAGCCGTCCTCGCACTGCTCCTGGCCTCTTTCTGCCTCATCGCTGTCGCCATTGGCGTCAGCGTCGGGATCGGCGACCTGCCGATCCCGCTTGCAACCACGTTTTCGGCCGTCACCAACCGGCTGGGATGGACGGCGGTCGAACTGAACCGCATCCACGAGACTGTCATCTGGGATTATCGTCTCAGTCGGGCGCTCGTTGCCGCCTTCTGCGGTGCGGGCCTTGCGCTATCGGGCGCGATCATGCAGTCGCTGCTGCGCAATCCGCTTGCCGAACCCTATGTTCTCGGCATCTCGGCCGGCGCCTCTTCCGGCGCCGTCGCGATCGTCATCTTGGGCGTCGGCGCCGGTGCGGTCTCGCTTTCCGCCGGCGCCTTTGCCGGCGCCTTCGCGGCCTTTTTCTTCGTCGCCCTCCTGTCGAACGGCACGCGCGGCGGAGCCGATCGCACCATCCTCGCCGGTGTCGCCGCTTCGCAGCTTTTCAATGCCACGACGTCCTATATCGTCACGACGTCGGCCAACGCGCAGCAAGCCCGCGACGTCATGTTCTGGCTGCTCGGCAGCTTCGGCGGCGTGCGCTGGCCGGAATTCGCGCTGGTCTCGATCATTGTCGGTATCGGCCTCGTCGGCTGCCTGTTTTACGCCCGCGTGCTCGACGCCTTCGCTTTCGGCGACGAGGCAGCATCCTCGCTCGGCGTCAATGTCGGCCGCGCGAGGATGGCGCTCTTTGCACTGACGGCCATGATGACGGCGACGATCGTCAGCATGGTGGGGTCGATCGGCTTCGTCGGCCTCGTCGTGCCGCATGTCGCCCGCTTTGTCGTCGGGCCGCTGCATGTCCGTCTCCTGCCGGCCTGTGCCATAACAGGGGCGATCTTCATGGTGCTCGCCGACATCGCCGCGCGCGCCCTCATTCCGAACCAGATCCTGCCGATCGGCGTTGTCACGGCCCTGGTGGGCGTCCCCTTCTTCTCGATCATCCTCTACCGGTTCCAGCGCGCATCATGAGCATCAAGGCCGACAACCTCATCTGGAAGATTGGCAGGAAGACCATTCTCGACGGCGTTTCCCTGGAGGCGCCGCCCGGCAGGATGCTCGGCCTGCTCGGGCCGAACGGCTCGGGCAAGACCTCGCTCCTGCGGCTTCTCGCCGGCCTGAAGCGGCCGCATTCCGGCCGCGTGACGCTCGACCGCAGCGACATCGGCACGATCAGCCGCCGCTCGATCGCCCGGCGCATCGCCTTCGTCGAGCAGCACGCCACGACAAATGCCAATCTCAGGGTCGTCGACGTCGTCAAGCTCGGCCGGTTCCCGCACCGGTCGATGTTTTCAGGCTGGACGAAAGCCGACGAGGAAGCGGTCGAAAGTGCGCTCGCGCGCTCCGGCATGGCGGAGAAGCGCGACGATCGCTGGCAGAGCCTGTCGGGCGGCGAAAAGCAGCGCACCCATATCGCAAGGGCGCTCGCCCAGTCGCCCCAGGAGCTGATCCTCGACGAGCCGACAAACCATCTCGATATCCAGCACCAGATCGGCCTGATGCGGCTCGTCTCCGGTCTGCCGATCACCAGCATCGTCGCCTTGCACGATCTCAATCATGCCGCCATGTTCTGCGACCAGCTGATCATCATGCAGCATGGCAGGATCGCCGCCTCCGGCGCGCCGCAGGACGTATTGAGCGAAGACCTTCTGCGGGACGTCTTCTCCGTCGAGGCCCGCATCGAAGCCTCACCCTATCACTCACGCCCGCATATCCATTATCTCAGGTGAGAGCGGCTATCACGTCACGATCTGCAGAGGCAAAGCGGTCGTCTTTTTCAGTGTCTTGAGGACGATGCTTGACTTCACCGATGCCAGATTGTCGGTGACCCGGATCATTCTTTCGAGAAACTGGCTGAGATGTTCGAGGTCACGCGTCATGACCTTCATCAGAAAGTCGGCGTCGCCGGTCTGCGAATAGCACTCCAGAATCTCCGGCGCGGTCTCGATAAAGCGATGAAGCTGCTCGTTTCCGCCTTCGGTATGTGCTCTCAAGCTGACAAGAGTATGAGCAACGACCGTGAAACCCAGTTTCACGGGATTGAGGATGGCCACGACGCTCTGGATATATTGCTCATTGCGCAGCCTTTCCAAACGGCGCGCGCATTGGGTCGCGGAGAGATTGACCTTCTGAGACAGTTCGCTCTGCGTCACCTCGCTGTTTTGCTGGAGAGCGGCGAGCAATTTGATATCGAACTGATCAAGCATGACTACCACACCGAGACGGGGAATTTCTGCACATTATAGCCATGCTGCGCCGATTGTCTGCATGGATGCGCCATTACGGGGAGATAATCGCAGAAATTCGCCGCGAAAGTTCAGTTAGTCTCCGAGTTAGAGTTACGGAAACGAGGTGGACTTGTGTTTGACGAACTGAACAGCCGACCAGCCGACAGCCTGCTTGCACTCATCAAGGCCTTCCGGGCCGACGATCGCCCCGGCAAGATCGACCTCGGCGTCGGGGTTTATCGTGACACTATGGGACGCACGCCGGTGATGCGTGCCGTGAAGGCAGCGGAGCAGTTTCTCCTCGAGACCCAGGACAGCAAGAAATATCTTGGCCCGGAAGGTGATCTGCAATTCGTGCGCCTCCTGCAACCGATCATCTTCGGAAAATCGCCAAAGTTTAATCAACGCCTTGTCGGCATTCAGACACCCGGTGGAAGCGGCGCCCTGCGTCTCGGTGCTGAGCTCATCCAAGCGGCAAATCCATCGGCGAAGGTTCTGCTCGGAACGCCAAGCTGGCCAAATCACGCGCCGATCTTTAGCTCGGCGCGCCTGCCGGTAAAGGAGTACGCTTTCGTTGACCTGATGTCGCAGCAAGTGAAATTCGAAAGCGTGGTCGACGCCTTGTCTTCTGCTCGGGAAGGCGACGTCGTGCTCCTTCACGGTTGCTGCCATAATCCGACCGGTATCGATTTTACCATGGAACAGTGGCGGCGGATCACCGAGCTTCTTGTTGCGCATAGGCTGGTGCCGTTCATCGATCTCGCCTATCAGGGCCTTGGCGACGGTCTCGAACAGGACGCCGCGCCAACGCGCATGATCCTCGACGCGGTCGATGAGGCGCTGATCGCCTATTCCTGCGACAAGAATTTCGGCCTCTATCGCGAGCGCGTCGGAGCGCTCTATGTCATGACCCGCAATGTCGATGACATCGGGAAGGTCGAAAGCAACATGGCGGCACTTGCCCGCGTGAACTGGTCCATGCCGCCCGATCATGGAGCCGCAATCGTCAGGACCATTCTCGAGAGCGAAGAGATGTCGGCCATGTGGCGCGCTGAGCTTGAAGAGATGTGCCTGCGCGTCAACGGCAATCGTGCGGCGCTGGCCGCCGCCTCCCCTGATCTGGCCTTCATAAGCCGGCAACGCGGTCTGTTCTCCAATCTCTCCATGTCCAGGGAAACGGCAGTGGCGCTCAGAGCGAGCCACGGCATCTACATGGCGGATTCCGGGCGTATGAACCTTGCGGGCATGCAGCCGGCCGATGCCGGCGCCATCGTCGCGGCGCTCAGAGCCGAAGGCTGCCTGAAATCGCCGACGGTCGCCTGACCGAATTCAAGCCATTGGAGCCTCCGGATGAGCAGGAAAGAAACGACCGGTCAGGCAATGACCCGTTCACTCGTCGCCCATGGGATCGATACCGTATTCGGCATCCCGGGCGCCCACATGTATGATTTCAACGATGCTCTCTACGGTGCCGGTGACAAAATTCGGTTCATTCACACCAGGCACGAGCAGGGCGCCGGTTACATGGCCTATGGCTATGCCAAATCCACCGGCCAGATCGGCGCCTATACCGTCGTTCCAGGCCCAGGCGTCCTCAATTCCGGCGCGGCTCTCTGCACCGCTTATGGCGCCAATGCCCCGGTGCTGTGCATCACCGGCAACATCATGTCCCACTTGATCGGTCAAGGCAGAGGGCAGTTGCACGAATTACCGGATCAACTCGCCACGATGCGCGGAATCACAAAGACGGCGGAGCGGATCAATCACCAGTCCGAAACCGGCCCTGTCATGGCCGAGGTCGTCGCCAAAATGCTCTCCGGCCGCCAGGGTCCGGGAGCGGTCGAAACCCCGTGGGACGTGTTTGGACAGTCCGGCCCTGAAATCGATCTGCCGGTCGGCATGACAGCGTCTCATCCGGCCGTAAACCCTGATGAGATCGCTGCCGCAGCGGCACTGATATCAGGCGCCAGGAATCCGATGATCATGATTGGTGGCGGCGCGGTGGATGCTGGAGAAGAGATCGCTGCTCTTGCGGAATTGCTGCAGTCGCCCGTCACGTCCCATCGCTCCGGCAAGGGCATCGTCGCCGACGACCACCCGAACTACCTCAATTTCGTCGCCGCCTACGAATATTGGAAGAACACCGATGTTCTGATCGGCGTGGGTAGCCGCCTCGAATTGCAATTCATGCGATGGAAGTGGCTTCCCAAGCATCTCAAGGTGATCCGCATCGATATCGATCCGACCGAGATGGTCCGTCTCAAGCCGAACGTTGGGGTAGTCGCCGATGCCAAAGCTGGAACGCAGGCTCTTCTCGATGCCCTGGCAGGTTCCAGCCGCACGGACCGCACGCGCGAATTTGCCGAGCTCAACAAACAGGCCAGGTCTCGCTTCTCGGCAGTGCAGCCGCAGCTCGCCTATCTCGATGCCATCCGCGAAGCCCTCCCGAGGGACGGCTTCTTCGTCGAGGAAATCTGCCAGATGGGCTTTACCGCCCGATTTGCATTCCCGGTCTATGCCCCTCGTCAGTACGTCACATGCGGTTATCAGGACAATCTGGGTTTCGGCTTCAACACGGCCTTGGGCGTAAAAATAGCCAATCCCGACAAAGCAGTGGTTTCTGTTTCCGGCGATGGCGGCTTCATGTTCGGCGTTCAGGAACTTGCCACCGCCGTCCAGCATAAGATCAATGTCATCGCCATCGTCTTCAACAATTCGGCCTATGGCAACGTACTGCGTGACCAGAAGCAGGCGTATGAAGGCCGTTATCTTGGCTCGGAACTCACCAACCCAGACTTTGTCGCGCTGGGCGAGAGCTTCGGCATTCGCGCATTCAAGGTGACGGGCCCCGGCGAATTGAAAGACGCGCTCGAGAAAGCCCTATCTCTCGATGAACCCGTTCTCATCGAGGTTCCCATCGAGAAGGGATCCGAGGCGAGCCCTTGGCCTTTCATTCATCCGGCTCCGCACATCGAATGAAGCGGCAACGGGCTGCAACCGCTCAAGGCGACGGCCCCTGCAGAAAGATCGTCGACAGCGGCGGCAGCGTCAGCGACAGCGAGACGGGCCTGCCATGGGCGGGCACGGGTTCAGTCGACACCGCGCCGTTGACCAGGCCCGAGCCGCCATATTCCGGTGCATCCGTCGTCATCTTCTCGATCCACACACCGTCGCTGGGCACACCGACCCTGTAGCCGTAACGCGGCACCGGCGTGAAATTCGACATGACCAGGATCGACGAAGCGCGATCGGGTGCATAACGCAGCATCCCGAGGACGGAATTGACGGCGTCGTCGGCTGCTGCCCATTCGAAGCCCTCGGGATGAAAGTCGCCGAATTGCAATGCCGGCTCTTGCCCGTAAAGGCTGTTCAGATCCCTCACCAGCCGCTGAATCCCCACATGCTGAGGCCGGTCCAGCACATCCCAGGTCACCGAACCATCATGGTTCCACTCGCCCGGCTGGGCGACTTCGCTCCCCATGAACAAGAGCTTCTTGCCGGGATGACCCCACATGAAGGCGAGATAGCTGCGCAGATTGGCGAATTTTTGCCATTCGTCGCCCGGCATCTTCGTCAGCAGCGAGCCCTTTCCGTAGACGACCTCGTCATGTGAAATCGGCAGAATGAAGCGCTCGGAATAGGCATAGAGCATGCCGAAGGTCATCGTGCCATGGGCGTAGCTCCGGTAAATCGGATCCTTCTCGATGTAGCTCAGGCTGTCATGCATCCAGCCCATGTTCCATTTGATATCGAACCCCAGCCCCCCCTGCTCGGGCGGCTTCGTCACGCCGGGCCAGGCCGTCGATTCCTCGGCGATCGTCATCGCGTGCGGGCAGCGCTCGTGAATGATGCTGTTCAGGTGCTTGAAGAATTCGACCGCTTCCAGGTTCTCGCGACCGCCATATTGGTTGGGAATCCATTCTCCCTCGTTGCGGCTGTAGTCGCGGTAAAGCATCGAGGCCACGGCGTCGACCCGCAAACCGTCGATATGGTAGCGCTCTAGCCATTCCAGCGCGCTGGCGATCAGGAACCCTTTCACCTCGTTGCGGCCGAGATTGTAGATCAGCGTGTTCCAGTCGCGGTGAAAGCCTTCGCGCGGATCTTCGTGCTCGTAGAGCGCGCTGCCGTCGAAGCGGGCGAGCCCCCAGACGTCTGTGGGAAAATGGGCCGGCACCCAGTCGAGGATGACACCGAGCCCGGCGCCATGGCACCGGTCGACGAAGTAAGAGAAATCCTCGGGCGTCCCATATCGGCCGGTCGGGGCAAACAGCCCGAGTGGCTGATAGCCCCAGGACCCACCGAACGGATACTCCATGATCGGCAGCAGCTCGATATGAGTAAAGCCCATGTCGCTGGCATAGGGAACCAGTCGCTGGCTGAGTTCGACCCAGTCGAGCGACCTGTTGCCGTCCTTTTGGTCGCGAAGCCAGGAGCCGGCGTGCACCTCATAGACGGAGAACGCGCCCTCCAGCCTGTCTTGGCGGGGCCGGCCCTTCATCCAACCGTCATCGGTCCATCGAAACGGCGTCGACGATGCGACGATGGAGGCGGTGGACGGAGCGGCCTCGCTCGCCCTCGCGACCGGATCGGCCTTCTGCGGCAAGCAGGTCCCCCGCGCATCAACGATCTCGAACTTATATCTTTCGCCGGGGGCCAGCCGGGGGACGAACAGCTCCCAGACGCCCGCCGACGGTCTCAGCCGCATCGGGTTTCGCCGCCCATCCCAGGCGTTGAAGTCGCCGACAACCGAGACGCGGCGCGCATTAGGAGCCCACACGGCGAAACGAACGCCTGATATCCCGTCGATCGCCATTGCCACCGCGCCGAGTGTCCGGCTCAGACTATAGTGGGTACCCTCCGATATCAGATGGAGGTCGAGCTCCCCGAGCAGCAGGCCGAAACTGTAGGGATCCTCGGTGATTTGGATTGCATCCGGCCATGTGATCCGCAGCCGGTATCCCGTCCTCGAGGCCGCCGCCGCCGCAAACAGGCCGGACGGGTGGGCGATGCTGAACGGCGCCACCACCCGGCCGCTCGTCGCATCGATGAGATCGACCGCTTCGGCGCCGGGCAGATACACCCGCACGATCGTCATGCCGCCGCTTTGGTGGGGACCGAGGATCGAAAAGGGATCGCCGTGGCGCCCCTCGATCAAGGCCCATAGCGCATCCTGTCCGATGCCCGCCAGGAGTTCCGAGCGCTCAACATTCATGCCTTGACCCCCGTCAGACGCGATACGATTTCGGTAAAGCCAGATAGCGGGATCGGAAGCCATTTCGGTCTGTTGCGGGCTTCATAGGCGATCTCGTAGGCGGCCTTTTCGAGAAGAAAGGCATCGAGAACCCTACGTCTTTGATTGGCTGGCATGTCAAGCTCCTTCGATACGGAAACCGCCTGCGAATAGGCATCGAGAAAGGCCTCCTCGGCATTGCGCCCGAAGCGGGCGATCGCCTCGCGGCGGACCTCGTTGTCGTGTTCGATGACCGCATCGTTATCGAGCTGGGCGGTGGCCACGAGATAGCTCAGCGATCTCAAAAGCCCGGCGACATCGCGCAGCGGGTTTGTCTTGGCGCGACGCTCCGTCAGGTTTTTCGCGGGCTCGCCCTCGAAGTCGATGATGACGGCATCACCCTCGCTGACAAGGATCTGGCCAAGATGGAAATCGCCGTGCGTGCGTGTCATCAGCGTATGGCGGGCGCTCTCCGCCAGCATCCCGGCGAGCTCCGCGAGTTCGGAACGACGCTCGAGAAGCGGCGCTGCGAGCAGGTCGATTGCGGGGTCGGCATTCTGCTCGCGTTCGTCAAGCTTCGACATGGCATAGGCGACCTCGCCGGAAACGGCTTTCTTCATCGCTTCGACCTCACTGTCGCCCGATACCACCGGGCTGAAGGCCTCGTCCCCGGTCTTCGCAGCGAGCACGACATGCAATTCGCCGAGCCTGAGACCCACCATCGCGACGAAACTGATCAGCGACCGGAAGACGTCGTCGTCTGGTTGGACCGCCGGATCGTTCAGCACCAGTTCGTCGGCCCCACGGCGTAGATTGTTCAGCATCCAGTTCCAGGCGTCGCCCTGATTGCGGATCGCGCCCTGGACGATGATCAATGTGGAACGGCGTCCGCTGGAATCGGTATGCGCGACCTCGCCGAGCAGCGGCGCCGTGTGGTCATAGCCAGCGCGGGTGAGATAGCGCGTCATCTCGACTTCCGGATGGATGCCCGGGAAGATGTGTCTGATCAGTTTGATCATCGCTACGTCGCCGACGAGCAGCGAGCTGTTGGACTGTTCAGCCGATAGCCAATGCACCGGCAGCTCGCCTGAAATATCGAGACTGTCGAGCAGTTCTGTCCCAAGGAATTCGAGCGTGCCGGTCCGGCCGGTGGTGCGCGAGCGGTCGCGAAGTCCGTGCAGAACGCCGCGCGCCATTGCCTCCACGGCAAATCCGTCTGTGAGGAAACCGACGCGTCTACCTTGGCGAATCCTTCCAAGCGCAAGCTGCTGGGCAAGCGCGGAAGGGTGCGCATCGTCCCAGGCGACCGCGAGCGGCAGTTGGTAGGATTCGCTGTGGTTCGGCAACACGACCTCCAATTCGCCGAGGACGACGCCGTCGGCGAATGGGATTGGCGTCGCCGAGATCAGTCGGGCGGCCTGAACCGCCTGGTCCTTTGCCCCGAACCATCGCCGCTTGGAGAGATAGGCGGGCAGGATTTCGCCGCTCAGGATGCGTGCATGACCCGGTTCATCCACGAGGTCGAGCAGGCTACGCCGGATGACCATCGTCAACAGATCGGGAAGCTGTTCCGGCGGTGCGGTGCGCCACGCCGGCGGATCGGCATCAGCCGTCAGTTGGAACCAGAAGAAACCGTAGGGCGGCAAGGTCAGCAGATAGGTCAACTGGCCGATCGGCGGAAACGGCGACATGCCGGTCAGTTCAATGGGAATGCGCCCCTCGAAGCTCGACAAGTCGAGTTCGACGGCCTGGGGCAGCCGCGACAGACTTGCAACACAAAGCAAGACCTCACCTTCATACTCCCTGAGATAGGCAAGGATCTTGCGATTTTCCGGTGAAAGGAACCGCAGCGTGCCACGTCCGAAGGCGGGATGCCTGCCGCGCAACGCCAACATTCTGCGCGTCCAGTTGAGCAGCGAATGCGCGTCCGTGCTCTGCGCCTCGACGTTGACGGCCTCGAAACCGTAGAGCGGGTCGGCGACGGGCGGCAGGACGAGACGCGCCGGGTCTGCCCTGGAGAAACCGCCATTGCGGTCCGGAGACCATTGCATCGGCGTCCTCACCCCATCCCGGTCGCCGAGATAGATATTGTCGCCCATGCCGATCTCGTCACCGTAATAGATCACCGGCGTTCCCGGCATCGAGAGAAGAAGCGCGTTCATCAGCTCGATCCGCCGGCGGTCGCGCTCCATCAATGGCGCCAAGCGCCGCCTTATGCCGAGATTGATGCGGGCACGTTTGTCTGATGCATAGGTCTCCCAGAGATAATCCCGCTCGGCGTCGGTCACCATTTCGAGCGTCAGCTCGTCGTGGTTGCGAAGGAAGATCGCCCATTGGCAATTGTCTGGAATCTCCGGCGTCTGGCGCAGGATGTCGGTGATTGGAAACCGATCCTCCTTGGCGATCGCCATATACATGCGCGGCATCAGCGGGAAGTGGAAGGCCATGTGGCATTCGTCGCCCTCTCCGAAATATTCGCGCGTGTCTTCCGGCCATTGATTGGCCTCGGCAAGCAGCATCACGCCGGGATGAGTGGCATCGAGCGCGGCGCGTATGCGTTTGAGGATCACGTGGGTTTCCGGCAGGTTTTCGTTGATCGTCCCCTCGCGCTCGACAAGGTAGGGGATCGCATCGAGACGAAAACCGTCGATGCCGGTTTCCAGCCAGAAGCGCATCACCCTCAGCAATTCCTCCATGACAAGAGGGCTATCGAAATTCAGGTCGGGTTGATGGGAATAGAAGCGGTGCCAGTAATAGGCGCCGGCGACCGCGTCCCATGTCCAGTTGGATTTTTCCGTATCGATGAAAATAATGCGCGTTTCCGGAAACTTCTGATCGGTATCCGACCAGACGTAGAAGTCGCGCTCCGGCGATCCCGCCGGCGCCTGGCGGGCGCGCTGGAACCAGGGATGCTGATCGGAGGTGTGGTTGATGACGAGCTCGATGATGACGCGAATATTGCGCTGGTGGGCGGCGTCGACGAAGGCTCGGAAATCCTCCATCGTCCCATAATCGGGGCTGACATTGCCGTAGTCGGCGATGTCGTAGCCGTCGTCTCGGCGCGGAGAAGGAAAGAAGGGCAGGAGCCAGATGGCATTGACGCCGAGGGCTGCGATGTGATCGAGCTTCTGGTGCAGGCCGGCGAAGTCGCCGACCCCGTCGCCATTGGCATCGTAGAACGACTTGATGTGCAGCTGGTAGATGATCGCATCCTTGTACCAGAACGGCTGCGGCGCGCTATCTGCATTCATCGTGTCCATTCATGCCTCCCTTGAGCGAATACGCCAGATCGCATAGGGCAGGACCTCAGGATTGAGCCCGATGCTCTGCCATTTGCCGGTCCACTTGAAACGATGCCCGCCGATCAGATCTTCGGCATCCAGCGTGCCGCCGTCTCCGAGCGACCACTGCCAGAGCGGCAGCTCGACGTCGCTTTGCTGGAAATTGTGGGGGTCGAGGCTAATGGCGATCAGCAGGACGTTGTCGCGGGCGCGGCTTGCCTTCTCGAAAAACAGGATATTGTCATTCCGCGCGTTCAGCAGCGTCAGCCCGAGATGCGAATGCAACGCGGTGTTTTCGGTCCGGATGCGGTTGAGCGTCCTGATTTCGGCAATGATATTGCCCGGCCTGTCGTAGTCCCAGGCGCGGATTTCGTACTTCTCGCTGTCGGCATATTCCTTGCGCTTGGCATCAGGACGCCCCTCGCAAAGTTCGAAACCATTATAGACGCCCCACAATCCCGAAAGAGTGGCGGCAAGCGCTGCGCGGATCAGGAAGGCCGGGCGCGGCGCGTTCTGCAGGAAATCCGGATTGATATCATGCGTGTTGACGAAGAAATGCGGGCGGAAGAATTCTTTCGGCGCCGTCTCGGTCAGCTCCCGCATATATTGCTCGAGCTCCCACTTGGCATTGCGCCAGGTGAAGTAGGTGTAGGACTGGGAGAAGCCGATCTTTGCCAGCCGGTACATCACCTTCGGCTTGGTGAAGGCTTCCGACAGGAAGACGACGTCGGGATGACGGGCCCTGATATCGCCGATCAGCCACTCCCAGAACGGAAAGGGCTTCGTGTGCGGATTGTCGACGCGAAACAGCTTGACGCCCTGGTCCACCCAAAGCTGCACGATATCCCTGAGCTCCACCCACAGCGAAGGCAGGGCATCTTTCGTGTAGAAATCGACGTTGACGATGTCCTCGTATTTCTTCGGCGGGTTTTCGGCATATTTGATCGTGCCGTCGGGACGCCAGTCGAACCAGCCGGGATGCTCCTTCAGCCAGGGGTGATCCGGCGACGCCTGGATCGCAAGGTCGAGAGCGATCTCCAGGCCATGCCGCCCTGCCGCCTCGACCAGCCGGCGGAAATCCTCGAACTCGCCGAGCTCGGGATGGATGGCGTCATGGCCGCCATCCCCGGAGCCGATGGCATAGGGGCTTCCAGGGTCGCCCGGCCCGGCATTCAGGCTGTTGTTGCGGCCTTTCCGGTTGGTCGAACCGATCGGATGAATCGGCGGGAAATAGAGCACGTCGAAGCCCATGTCGCGGATGGCGGGCAGTCGCGAGATGACGTCGTCGAAAGTGCCGTGTCGGTCCGGATCGCCGCTCTGCGAGCGCGGGAAGATCTGGTACCAGCTGGCAAAGGCAGCCTCTTTGCGTTCGGCATCGACGGCGCTTGCCGTCGAGCGAAGCCGAAATGGCCGCCTGTCCACCTTGTTCATCAATTCGGATGTTCCAGCATCGAGCAGGATCGCCGCGCGCTCGGCATCGGGCGCCCTTTCGAGACTGTCGCCGAGGGCCTTCAATTCGGCATTGAGCGTTGCGCCGGCATGCACCTCAGCCGAGCGGATGAGGTGCAATCCCTCCTGGAGTTCGAGCTTCAGATCCAACCTGGCATCGTTCTTCTTCGTCAGTTCGTAGCGGAAAATCGCAAACGGGTTCTTCCATGCCTCGACGGCAAATTCATAACGTCCAATGCGCTCCAGCAGGAATTCGGCGCGCCAGCGGTCGTTTTCGACCAATTGCATCTCCGTCTCGTTCCAGTCCGCCGCATCGAGCGGCCGCCAGAGCAGGACCGCGGCGATCGGGTCGTGGCCGTCGGCGAATATATCCGCCTCGACGGTGAGGATGTCGCCGACCACCCGCTTGACGGGAAAGCGCCCGCCGTCGACCCGCGGCGTGATGTTTTCGATGGCGAGCCGCGGTGATGCTATCGCCTGCGCGACGTCGAGGATCGGCCGGGATGTGATCGGCGCCGGCGCCTTGCCTTCGACCACCAGGGTCTCCCCTGCCCGCAGCCGCAGAGCCGTGCCGTCGGCTGCGGCGGGAAGAAAACCGGAGGCCGCTTCGCGCAGTGCGGTCACCGGAGCGGGCGCACTTTTCCGAAGGTCCCTGTTGAGCAGGATGAACCGCACATTCTCAGTGCTACGAAGGTCTTCTACCTCAGCCTGCAGCAGCGCTGAGACCGGTCCGTTGGCGTTGCGAATGAGCCGCAGCGATGAGGTCGGCGCATGGCGTTTCTTGCCGATCTCGGTGTTCGCAAGGCGAATTTCGGAGGAGATATCGAAAGTAGGATCATGGCGCAGCCCCCGCAAGCCGGTTCCATTCCCATGGGTCGGATCGAGCGGCGCGGATGCGCCATATTCGAAGCCCATCGGAACCATCAGGCCGCCGCCGAGTGAGGCAGCCAGGCGCAGTGCCCTTATGGCGCGCCGTTCGAGGATTTCGCGACTCTCGGTTCCGTTGGCGATCCGCCTGGCGAAGGGCGGCTCCGGAAAAGCGATCTGCCAGCCAAGCTGCGTCTGGACGCGGTGTTCTTCGATGAACCATCTCTCATCAAAATCCCACCAGGCCATCGATGAAAAACATCCGTCGAAGCCTGTGTCCTTGACCGCGGCCCTGGCGCCAAAATCAGTGCCGGGCGTCCAGGCGAAAAAATGGACGTCCGCCTTCTCGCGCACCGCCGAAATCAGCGATTTGAAAACCGCCGGCGCAATGCGATCGATCCCGAGCGCCCGGTAGCCGGAGAGACCGAGGCCGGCCAATTCTCGCAGCCGTTCGGTCCATTCTTCCAACAGCCTGGATTGAGGCTCCGCCCCCATCGCAGTCATCGGTTCCGCCGGGTCCAACGGCGAGCGCCTCGGATCGACAGGGTGAAAGCCCGCCTTCGCATCCCGGGCCTTACCGTCGAGCATCAGGTCCATCATCAAGGCGACACCGCTCTTGCCGGCAGCCTCTGCCAGGCGTCCCACCCCATCCTTGACTGCGCTTCCGAGCGACAGTTGAGGATCGAGGCAATTCAGATCCTGGGAAGCAAAGACGCTGCGCTCCCCGCCCCTATCGAAAAGAGGCGCCGTCAGCACACGGTCGAAACCCGTATCCGCCGCATGGTCGAAAACCTCGCGCCACGCATCGATACCCTGAAGAAGGAGTGGATTGACATAATAGATCCGGGGTGGGGTGCTCAACACACCCTGGTTCGCAGAAAATGACATCGTCCGCCGCCTCGAGTTGCTTTAGAGGCAAACTTTTCTTGGCGGAGGTTGTTCCACCAAAACTGCCAATCACGATGCGCTGGACATTGTCGGCCGCATTGACGCGGGATCGATAAGAGGCGTTCAAAGGCGCTCGCGCTGCAGAGATACCTTGAAAGTGCGTGCCGCATTTCGGTAGTCTTTCACTTCCCCGGAGGGTGACCCACTTGGCTGCTGACGGCGCACCATTGCTTCGATCGATACTCTTGAGCACCGCCCTGTCGGCTTGTGCGTTATGCCTGGCCTCCTGGAGCATCGAGACCGATCGTTCCACGGAGCACACGCATGGCCTGTTCGAAATTCGCGAGGAGGCCAGGCGCTTCATTTCGCACGAGAACGCCAGGGGGCAGCAGCAATGGGACGTCCTGGAGCCCAACCTGAAGATTCTGGTTCCGCGATGTGCGGTCCCGCTCGAAACACAGTGGACGCCGAAGAGCCTTGGCCGCTCGAAACCCAGCGTCATGGTGATATGCCCGGTCGCGGTGGCGAACAGCGTGATGAGACGTTGGGATGTACATGTTCCGGTAGAGCGGAAGTCAAATTGGACGGGAAGCCCCGCCGCCCCGCACCGTTCTGAAAGATCAGGCGCCCGAACGAGTCTTGATGTATCCGAATGAAATCACTGCGATTGAAATAAAGGCAACCAGACGTGAATCCATCGGTGGAATTGTGTTCATATCCCGAACTCGATGATCGAATCGTGATCGTCAGGGCGGGGGATGAGGTTGATGCGATGTTTGTCCGGACCGAAAGGTTTAATGTGCTGATCGATACGCTCGGAACGCCGGAACTCTGCCTGACGGCGCTGGACCTGCTCGAGGAACAGATGAAAGCTCGCCCGCTGATCGTCATCAATTCGCACATGGATTGGGATCATTTCTGGGGAAATGCCGCCGTTGCGGGGCGCGCTCCGATTATCGCGCATGCCGCCGCACTTGACCGTTTACGCGACCCTTCCACACGCGAGGTCCTGAGGGACAAGGCGAGCCAGGATTCGAGGTTTCGGAATGTCGACCTCATCGGTCCCGATATCGCGTTCACAGGCTCGATGACCCTCAACGGCGGCGATCTGACGCTGGAACTCATTCATACGCCGGGACACACGCCCGACCATATCGCCGTATGGATTCCCGAACTTCGCATCTGCCTGGCCGTCGACGCGGTGGAGTATCCCGTTCCCGAAGTCTGGAGCAAAAGTGCTGATGATCTCCGCCTTATCCGTTCCTCGCTTGAGCGGATACGTGACCTGGATGCGAGACTGATCATCCCAGCGCATGGCCGGACGTACTCCCCTTCGGCGGTGGATGAGAACCTCGCCTATTTCCAAGCCCTGGCCGATCGTGCCGGCAGTTTGAGCGAGAGCCAGCTGGCCGATCCGCAACTCGGCAGTTCAAGCGGCCTGCGGCTTGAGGACTTCGTCCCCATCCCCGAAGGAATGCCTTCCGACGTGGTGGCGTTCTACCGGACCTGCCATGAGACAAACCTTGGCGCGACGGTTCAGGCCCATCTCGAAAAACTGAAATTCGCATAGAGGACGTCTGGAGACCGGAAAATGAAATTGTTGGAGGGCGGACGAGCCGGGCAGATCTGGCGTGACGGCGATACCGTGATCAGGCCTTCCGGCGCGTGGACGCCGACGGTGCACCGGTTCTTGGGCCATCTGAGAGGCAGAGGCTTTCCGGGAGCGCCTGATCCCATTGAAATAACCGGGAACCAGGAAGTCGTCAGTTATGTCGCCGGGCGTGTCTGCGAAGACTTGAGCGACCAGTTTGTCGGATCGGAGCGCATGCTGCTTTCCGCGGCCAATCTTCTGCGCAATTTTCATTCGGCATCTCAAGGCTTTCTGGAATCGGATCGCGAGGTCCAGACTTGGATGCTGCCGCCGCAGGAACCGTACGAGATCGTATGCCACGGAGATTACGCGCCCTATAACGTCGCCACGGCAGACCATGCGGCTGTCGGGATCATTGATTTCGACACCGCCCATCCCGCGCCGCGCATATGGGATCTGGCCTATTCGGTTTATCGCTGGGCGCCGCTTTCCGATCCCGCCAATCCGCACGTGACCTTCGGTCTCGACGAACAGCTGCGCCGGGCGGAAATCTTCTGCACGGCATATGGGGCGACAGGAGAAGATCGGCTCCAGCTCCCCGAGATGATCTGCCGGCGGCTTCAGGCGCTCGTCGATTTCATGCTGGCAAATGCCGCGGCCGGAGATGAGACATTCGTGGAGGACGTGGTTGCAGGAGACGCACGGCTGTATTTGAGCGATATCGACTATATCAGAAGGCATCGGGATCGACTGCTAAACGCTCTGTGCTGACGCGCCTCGCGAACCGGTTTCCCGCATAGCCCGTACATGTCCTCCGCGCCCCATATCTAGAGCCACTTCTTCCGACGGAAGAAACCGAAGAGGCCCAGGCACAAGGTGACAATGACGCCAAGCACGACGAAATAACCGTACTGGGTTTTCAGTTCCGGCATATCGCTGAAGTTCATCCCGTAGATGCCGGCGATCGCGGTGGGAACCGCGAGGATTGCCGCCCAGGCGGCGAGCTTGCGGGCGATCGCCGTCTGCTCCGTCTGGCCGATCATCACGCTGGCCTCGAAGGCGAAGGCAAGGACCTCGCGCAACGCATCGATATCTTCCTGAACCCGGCGCACGTGATCGGTCACATCGCGAAACAGCGACTGCAGCGTCGGATCCATGCCGGGAAGATCGATATGCTCGTACCGCCGACAGACGTCCACGAGCGGCACCACGGCATTGCGCAGCCGCAGCAGCTTGCGCCGCAGCAGGTAAAGCCGCTCGATGTCGGATTTTTCCAGCTGTTCGCGCAGCACGAGATCCTCGAGCTTCTCGACCTCCTCCTGCACGACCTCGATGACAGGCATGTAGTTGTCGACGATGAAATCGAGGATGGAATAGAGAATATAATTCTCGCCGTGGGCAAGTGCTGCCGGCGTCGCCTCGCATCGCTGCCGCACCGCGAGGTAGGAGGACGAGTCCCCGTGGCGAACGGAGACGACATAACCGCGACCGACGAACAAATGCGTTTCGCCGAAGATGATTTCGTCATCCTTCATATGGGCGGTCCGGGCGACGATGAACATCGCGTCCCCGTAAATCTCCAGCTTCGGGCGCTGGTGCGGCTGTGCCGCGTCCTCGATCGCCAGGGCATGGAGATTGAACTCGGCCTGGACCTGATGCAGCAGCACTTCATCCGGCTCGTGCAGGCCGATCCAGACGATGGCATTCTCCCGGCTTCGCCATTCGCCGGCCTCTTCTATCCTGATGTCGCGAATGCGTTGCCCATGCTGGTAAACAGCGGCAGCCACGACGCCCGGCCGTTCATACGGAGGCGATGTGGAACCGCCACCAGCAGGCGCGAGAGCACTATTCAGATCCTTCAGCCGTTCCAAATCCCGTCGTCCTCCATTCCGCACGGATCACATATCCGCAGCCAGCCCCTCCGCCGGTCAGGCGCTCAACCGATCATAATGCTATTTCGTAAAACATGCATCACCGCGTCGGCGCGAAGCCGACCAGGCGCCTTCATCGGGAGCCTGAGCGCGGAAACGGCGATGGCTTTCGGGAAAACTGGTAAACGGCGTTTTTACATATGGAACAAATCGTTAAATTTTTTTCGATACAAAAGTCCTCGGCCAAGCCGGTATGAAGCCGGACGTTCGATGGGGATTTTCGATGCGTCGTCCAAACATAAAATCGAGTTTGCTGTTGATTTTCAGTGGTATAGCTCTTCTTTTCGGGCTTGTCGCTTATCTCGCGGTCGACGGTCTTCGAAATACGAACGGCTCCACCGAAGAAATTGCGACCAACTGGCTGCCGAGCGTGCAGGCGTCGCAGGCGATCAATCTCGCCATGACGAATTTGCGCCTCGCCTACCGTGATCACATCATCGCGCAGTCGGATGCAGAAAAGAAAACGCGCGAAGAGGCCATTAGAGTCGCCGAGGATGCAGTTGGCAAAGCGGCGGACGCCTATCTTCTGCTGGCTTCGTCCGACCACGAGCGCGAACTGATCAAGACGATCAAGGAGAGCGTTGGTGGCTACATCGCCAGCAGCTCGCAGCTGCTCGTCCTTTCCCGGGCCAACAAGACCGAGGAAGCCGGGCAATATCTGGGTGGAGAGATGCGCTCTTATTCGGATAAACTCAAGGAAGCTACTGCGGCCCTGGTCGAACTGAACGTCAGCGGCAGCAACAAGGCCGCCGAACTCAGCAAGGAGACCTTCGCCTCGATAGAATTCGAGCTATTTGCCGCGATCGGCTTTGCGGGATTGCTCGTTCTCGGCGCCGTCGTCTTCGTGCTGACTGGCATCGCCAATCCGATTACCGGCATCACCTCCTCGATGCGACGGCTGGCCGAAGGAGACACCGGTTCAGAGATTCCGTATGCCGACCGCGCCGACGAAATCGGATCGATGGCGGGGGCGGTGGAGATCTTCCGCCAGGCCGCGATCACCAACAAGCGGATGGCAATCGAAGCCGACGAAAACCGCAACAGGGCGGAGGCCGATCGCCTTGCCGCCCAGCAGCAGGCAGAAGCTGACGCCTCGGAGCGGCTGCGCATTGCCACCTCGGGTCTCGCCGCCGGTTTGAAGCGGCTGGCCGGAGGCGATCTCGCCTTCCAGCTCAACGAAGCCTTCGCGCCCGACTTCGAGGCGCTTCGCCATGACTTCAACCAGTCCGTCACCCAACTCGGCGCGACACTGAGAGCAATTTCCGACAGCATCGGCACGATCGACGAAGGCACGCGGGAAATTTCTTCCGGGGCGAGCGATCTTGCAAAGCGCACGGAGCAGCAGGCAGCTTCGCTCGAAGAGACGGCGGCCGCACTGGAGGAGATCACGGCGAACGTGTCGAACTCCAGCAAGCGAACCGAGGAGACGCGCACGGTGGCCACGGAGGCAAATCGCAGTGCCGGGGTCTCCGCGGAAGTCGTTTCCCACGCCGAAGAGGCGATGGAACGTATCGAGACGTCGTCGCAGCAGATTTCCAACATCATCAGCGTCATCGACGAAATTGCGTTCCAGACCAACCTTCTCGCCCTCAATGCCGGCGTGGAAGCGGCAAGAGCCGGCGAGGCCGGCAAGGGCTTCGCCGTCGTCGCCCAGGAAGTGCGCGAACTCGCCCAGCGCTCGGCAAGTGCTGCCAAGGAAATCAAGGGCCTGATCCAAAACTCCTCGAAGGAGGTGGAAGGCGGGGTCAAGCTGGTGCGCGATACCGGCCAGGCCTTGAAGACCATCGGCGGCTTCATCACCCAGATCAATCACCATATGGATTCGATCGCCACCTCAGCGAAGGAGCAGTCCATCGGCCTCAGCGAAGTCAACGTCGCGGTCAACCGGATGGACCAGACCACGCAACAGAACGCAACCATGGTGCAACAGTCGACGGCGGCATCCGATTCGCTCGCGCAGGAAGCCCAGAAGCTTCGCGAACTCATCGCCCAATTCAAGCTCGATGATGTGGCCTCCAGCCACTCCTCAGCCCTTCGCTCGACGACGAGAACGATGGCGCAGCCAACGGCTCGTGCAGCCGTGCACGCGGTTGCCGCACGCCGCTGAAACAGGCGGCAACAGGAAATCCAACATCAAAAGGCGCCCGGCGATTGCCGGGCGCCTTTCATTCGGTCATGACGCGAAGGCCGGCTTGCGCCGCGCGCCCATTCTCAAGACGAAATAGATCGCCCCGCCGATGGCGACGCCGAAGAACCAGCCGTAGGTTCCCCACCAGTCCGGCAGGATGGTGGTGAAGGTCGGCAGGATCGAGGAGAACAGCACGCCCACCGCAAATGCGATGAAGGCATTGCCGTGCCATCCGCTCTGGAACCGGAACTCGCCATTCTCATGGTAGAGCGCTTCGACGTTCAGCTGGCTTCTCCGGATGAGATAGTAGTCCACCATCATGATGCCGAAGATCGGCCCCATCGTCGATCCGATGAAATTGACGAAATGCGCCGCACCCGTCTCCCAGGGAGCAAACGGGTAAAGCACGAGGGCGATCAGGGCGGCGATATATCCCCCGCGTTTGAAGTTGATCTGGCGCGGGAAGACATTGGCGAAGTCGAAGGCCGGCGACACGAAGTTCGCCACGACGTTGATGCCGAGCGTTGCGATCGCGAATGTCAGCGCGGCCAGCAACGCCAGGAACCAGCTGTCGAATTTCGCCGATATCTGTTCCGGATGCAGCAGCACCTCTCCGTAGACCGTAAAGGCGGCGGTGGTCGTAACACCTGCGACGAGGCAGAACGCCAGGAGGTTGATCGGAAGCCCCCAGAGGTTGCCTTTCCTGAGCGCCTTTTCATTCGTTGCGTAGCGCGAAAAATCGCAGAAGTTCAGGTAAAGTGCAGCGAAATAGGTGATCCAGGTGGCGGCCACGGCAGCTAGCGCTGCAATCGAACCGGGCTCACCTGGCACGCCCGCATCCTTGGTCTTTTCGATCAGCACGTCTCGCGGGATTTCGGACCCGAAGGAGAAGGTGCCTGATTTGGCGACCAGATAGACCGCAAGCACCAGCATCATGATCCAGACGGCCGGACCGGCCCAATCCTGGAACTTGCGAACCGTTTCCATCCCGCGCTGAATGATCAGCAACTGCAGCGCCCAGACGATGACGTAGCAGATGACCTCGAGCGTCGAGTGGCCGAGGAAGTGGCTGTTCTGGTGAAAGGCAAGCAGGCCGTCGTTGCGGATCAGCAAGGCAACGATGGCGCCGGATGCGGCGGCGGTCTGCGCCCCGTACCAGAAGCAGGCGACCACCGCTCGGACGAGTGCCGGCACGTTCGCCCCGAACGTGCCGAAGGAGGCGCGCGCCAGAACCGGAAACGGTACGCCGGTGCGCACGCCGGCATTGCCGACCAGGCTCATCAAAATGAAGATGACCAGAGATCCGATGCCGATGGCGATGACGAAATTGACGAAGCTGCCGCACAGCAGGAACAGGCTCGCCGCCAGATAATAGCCCCACAGGCTGTGGACGTCTGATGTCCAGACGTTAAAGATGCTGAATGCACCCCATTTACGCTCCTCGGCGGGTGCAAGATCCTCGTTGTATAACGAGGGAGACGGATTTCGTACGCTCATGAATGCCCTCCCCTATCCTTGCGGCCAAATCGACCACAGGCGGAAGTCTGCTCTTCATTTGTGCATCTGACAATTTAATAGTCACATTATGCACATGTCTTGACGATGCCTCAGGATTAGCCATGGGCGCCCGCCCGAGACACCAGCTCTCATCATTGCGAGCCGACGACACGACCGGCCAGGCGAAACGGACTTGCGACTGCGGCGCCGGCGGCATCGAAGACATAGGCGCCAACGTCGCCGGCGCTCGACCGTCTTCCGCTTTCGAAGGATGCAAGCTGCGCGCCGAACTTGGCAAGCGATGCGTAGCGGTCGTGCCCTAACCCGTCGGACGCCTGGATCGACGTGATGTCGATGACCCGAAGCCTTTCCTTCAACGCGGCCTCCCTGATGACGGGATCGTCGATATCGATGCGTCCGACGCGCGCCCGCTCTCCCGCTATGAAGCTCGAGGCCACCAGCGCCCGGTCGTCCTTGGAAACGAGAAGAGATATCGGGACTGGCATTCGCCCGATATCCTTCAGCTGGGACCGGAAAACATCGACGTCGATGTCAGGGGCGGCAAGGATCACCGCCAGTTTACCGATGACGTCGTCGCGATGCTGCAGTTTAAGCTGGCGCACGGTCTCCATGACCAGGAATCCGCCCATGCTGTGTCCGAAAAGAATGATGCGCTTCACCTTCCCGGAAGCCGAGAGCGAGGTAACAAGCGAGTCGAGGTCGCTGCGCGAGGACAGCGCCGCATCGCGGTCGGCGACATAGCCGGCGACGGCGGCGGCCGAAGGCCACGAAAACAGAATCGGAGAACCCGGAATATTGGCGTCCGCAGCGATCTGCGCAGTGCGAAACAGCGCCTCCTGATAACTATAGTTGTAGCCATGGACGAAGATGCCGACGGTACCGTCGGACTGGGTGGAGCGGAGCGCCTCCTCTACGAATGCATGCCTTGGAAGCTGCTTGCGCCTGATGACGGCAAATTGCCGTTCGGGATCCGGCCTCGAGGTCGGATATGTGATCGCGGTGTCCTTCCGGTTGGGAGGGACCGAAAACGCATATTGCTCGTAGGTGAGATTGTCAGCCCAGGCGCTCCCAAACCCGCCGCGCACGGTGTCGGGGTTCCTGTTTGTCGCGGCGAGCACGTTTACGCGGTTCGAGGCGGCTTCATCGGAATGAAGCGATGCATTCAGATGAGCTGGGAGATGAACCGGCAGATGGACCGGGTTCAACACATCGGGCGACGGCCTCGTGGCGCAACCGGCGAGCATCGCCAGGCCGATCGTGACCAGCATCGCCTTGGCCCCCATCGGAAACTCGTTCAAACGCTGTTCCGTCATCGAGTTCTCTCCTCGGAAGCCAGGACCTGCAGCGGCCGCCGCGACGGCCGCATGCGATGGATGTCGAAGCCGGTGCTCACGCCTCTGCCACGGCATCGGCCTCACCGCCTTTATCCCTCGGGATCCTGAACCACGCGACGTAGAGCGCAGGCAGGAACAGCAGGGTGAGCGCGGTTCCGACGACGATGCCGCCCATCATGGCGTAGGCCATCGGGCCCCAGAAGATCTCGCGCGAGATCGGAATCAGCGCCAGCGTGGCTGCCGCGGCCGTCAGCATGATCGGCCGCATGCGGTGTTCGGTGGCCTCGATGACCGCTTGCCAGGGCGCCATTCCTTCACTGCGCAGATGTTCGATCTGGACGACCAGGATGACGGAGTTGCGGATCAGGATGCCGATGAGCGCAAGCACGCCGAGGATCGCGACGAAGCCCATAGGGGAATTGCTCAGCAGCAGCGCCGCGACCACGCCGATCAGGGCCGTCGGCGCGACGGCGAACACCAGAAAGAGGCGGCTGAAGCTTTGCAGCTGGATCATCAGGATCGTCGCCATCGCAAACAGCATCAGCGGAGCGACCGCTGCAATCGGCCCCTGCGCCTCGGCGCTGGATTCGACCGCGCCGCCCACTTCCACCTTGTATCCCACGGGAAGGTTTTTCTGGAACTCTTCCACCTTGGGCTTCAACTGGTCGACGATCGTGGCCGGTTGCGTGGGACCGACGACGGCTGCCTTGACCGTTATGGTGGGTTGCCTGTCGCGACGCCAAATCGTCGGCTGCTCGAGTTCGTAGCGGAAATTCGCCACGGCGGAGAGAGGCACGACCTTGCCGTTGGAGGTGGAGAGCTGCAGATTCTCAAGCGTCTGGATGGAGTCGCGCTCGGATGCCCTGGCGCGGCCGATGACGTTGACCAGGTAGATGTCGTCTCGAACCTGGGTGGCCGTCGAGCCTTCGACGATGCCGTTAAGCGCGGTAGCGATGTCTTCGGAGGATACGCCGAGCTGGCGCGCCTTGTCCTGCAGGACATCGACCTTCACCACGCGGGACGGCTCGTTCCAGTCCAGGACCATGTTTGCCAGAAGCGGGTGTGATCCCATGACGCCGGCAAACTGCTGCGAGAGATCGCGGACCTTTTGAATATCGGGGCCGCTGATCCGGTACTGCACCGGCTTGCCCACCGGCGGACCGATGTCGAGAAGCTTGACGAAGGCGTCGGTGCCGGGGAAGGTTTTCGTCAGATAGGCCTGCAGTTCCGCCCGCACCTTGTCACGCACGTCGAGCCCTTTGGTGACGATGATCGTCTGTCCGAACGACACGTCGGGGGTCTGCACGTCAAAGGACAAGATGAAGCGTGGCGCGCCCTGGCCGACATAGGTGGTCCAATGATCGATATCCTTGTTGCCGGCCAGCATCTCCTTTTCGAACCTGGCCATCTGCCTGTTGGTTTCGGCGATCGAACTGTTGTGCGGGAGGTTCCAGTCGATGACGAGCTCGGTCCTGTCCGAGCTGGGGAAGAACTGCTGCTGCACCAGCCCCATGCCGCCAATCGAAAGCCCGAAGACGCCGACCGTGAGGATGATGGTGACCCAGCGCCAGCGCATCGCCAGCCCCAGAAGCCGGGAGAAGACCGAGGCGAAGCGGCCCTTCTTCTCGTGATGCGATTTCATCGTCTTCGGCAGGATCGTAACGCCGAGAAGCGGCGTGAACAGCACCGCCACCACCCAGGAAACAATCAGCGAAACTGCGATGACCACGAAAAGCGTGAAGGTGAACTCACCGGCAGCACTGTTGTTAAGACCGACGGGAATGAAGCCGGCAACGGTGACGAGCGTTCCCGTCAGCATCGGGAAGGCGGTCGATGTATAAACGTAGGTGGCGGCTTTCCTGAGATCGTCGCCGGCCTCCAGGCGGGCCACCATCATCTCGACGGCGATCATGGCGTCGTCGACAAGCAGCCCGAGCGCGATGATGAGCGCGCCGAGCGAGATGCGCTGAAGCGAAATGCCGGAATATTCCATCACCACGAAGGTGATCGCCAGGACGAGCGGAATGGAGATCGCCACCACCATGCCGGCGCGAAGACCAAGGCTGATGAAGCTGATGATCAGGACGATGACAATCGCTTCGAAGAGCGCGCGGGTAAATCCGGATACAGCTTCGTCGACAACGGCCGGCTGATCGGAAACGCGGTGGACGTCCACGCCGATCGGAAGGTCGGCGACGACACGTTTCATCTGTGCGTCGAGCCCCTCGCCGAACTCCAGAAGATTGGCGCCCTGCTTCATGCCGATTGCAAGCCCGATCGCCGGCTGGCCGTCGAAGCGGAACAACGCCGACGGCGGATCCACGTAGCCGCGTTTGATCGTGGCGACATCGCTCAGCGGAAAGAAGCGGTCGTTTATCCTGAGATTGATCGATCTCAGGCTGTCCTCCGAGGTGAATTGTCCGCTGACCCGCAATGCGATGCGCTCCGGCCCGGCGTCAACGAAGCCGGACTGCGTGACGGCGTTCTGAGCCTGCAGGGTCTGGATGACCGACTGCTGGTCGATCCCGAGGGCGGCGATCTGGCGTGTGGAGAATTCGAGATAGATCGCCTCGTCCTGAGCGCCGACCACATCGACCTTGCCAACGTTGGGTACGGTCAGAACCTTGGAACGGGCGTCTTCCACGAGATCGCGAAGTTGGCGCTGGGTAAGCCCGTCGCTGGTGAAGGCGTAGATGTTTCCGAAGACGTCGCCAAAGCGATCGTTGAAGAAAGGACCGACGACCCCGGTGGGGAAATCGCCCTTGATGTCGGCGATCATGTTGCGGATGCGCAGCCAGGTCGGCGCGACATCCTTTGCCTTGGTCGTCGGCAGCAGCTCGACGAAGACGGTCGTCTGGCCGGCAACAGTCTCGCTCTTGGTGTAGTCGAGCGATTCCAGTTCCTGGAGCTTTTTCTCGATCCTGTCGGTCACCTGCCGCGTCACCTCTTCGGCTGAGGCGCCGGGCCACTGCGCGGTGATCACCATCGTCTTGATCGTGAAGTTCGGGTCTTCCTCGCGGCCGAGTTTCACGTAGGAGAAGGCGCCTGCGAGAATGAAGACGATCATGAAGTACCAGACGAGCGAACGGTGTTCGAGCGCCCAGTCGGAAAGATTGAAGGACTTCACTGGCTGATCTCCTGGTCGATCCTGATGGCCTGGCCATCTTCAAGTTTATGCACGCCTGCCACGACTACCCTTTCTCCGGGGGCGAGCCCTTCGGTGACGCGAACGGTGCCGCCGTCTTCGACCTCGCCGTCGATCTTCACGCGGCGAAGCGATACCTTCCTGGCAGGCGCATCGACGATCCAGACACTCAGGCCGTCGCTGCCGGCAAGGATTGCCGAGGAAGGCAGGACGATCTGCAGGTCGGCGGCAATGGTCGCCGAGGCTGAGATGACGGAGCCGAGCCTGAAGGCTTCAGGTGGATTGCTGAGCGCGATCTTGGTTCTGCTCGTACGGGTGGCGGTCTCCGCTTCCGGGGCGATCTCGCGCACGACTCCCGACGTGCGGATCGTCGGAGCGAGCTGCAGCGTCACTTCGAAGGGCGCGCCGATTTTCAGTTTCTGGGCGGCGGCCTGGGGCACGTCGACCACGGCGTCGCGCTTGTCCGGCCGGGCGATGGTCACGACCGTCTGGCCGGCCGACACCACCTGGCCGACCTCGGCCGAGGTCGCCGTCACAACGCCATCGAATTCTGCCCGAAGCTGCGCATAACCGAGCTGCTCTTTGGCCTTGTCGAGATTGGCCTGCGCCTTGGCGACGGCGGCTGCGGCGGTTCGCCTTGCCTGCTCGGCCTCTTCGAGCGAGGCTTCGGTGCCGGAGCGCGACTCCAGCAGCGCGCGCTGGCGCTGCTCGGTGGTCACCGCGTTTCTGAGCTGGGCGTCGCTGTTTTCCACGTCCGACTGGGCGTTGCGCACGGCAAGCTCCAGCGCCAGCGGATCGATGGCGGCAACGACGTCATCCTTCTTAACGAGATCTCCGACATTGACGTTGCGGGCGATCATCCGGCCGAGAATCCGGAAACCGAGTTCGGTCTCGATCGTCGGTTCGATCGTACCGGTCAGGCCCAGGCTCGTAGCGGCCGTCTGCCTGACTGTCATCGACAGCACGGGACGGGGTGCTTCCTCCTTGCTTTCCTCCTGCGGCGCGCAGGAGGAGATCAGGGCCGTGCCCACCATCAGTGCGACTATGTTGAGACGAATACTCACTTGGAAGCTTCCTTGACATAAGACACGATTTCACCCGCCCTGAGGAATTTGCTCCCGTCGGTCACCACGACATCTCCTTCCGACACGCCTGACTTGACGATGAAGCTGCCGGTCTCGTAGCCGGCGACATCCACCGTCCTTGCCGAAACCGCAGACGATGCGGGATCGACGATCCAGACGGCCGGCTTGCCTCCCTTGGACGTCATGGCCGACCAGGGAAGCTGGATGACGTCCTGCGAGACGTAATTGAATCTTCCGACGACGGGAGCGCCGAGAGGGATCAGAGCGTCGCTCGATATCGCGACCTTGACCTTGATGGTTCCGGTGGAGGAATCGATCGTCGGCGAAATCTCGCGAACCTTCGCCGCGATTTTCTGCGTCGGGTTCGACAGAAGGGTCACGGTCCCGTCGCCGTCGATCGGGCGCAGGAACGCGCTTTCGACCACCTCAAAGACGGCATCCCGGTCGCCGTCATGGGCAAGGGTAAAGACGACCTGGGCGGCCTGCGCCACCTGCCCGACCTCGGCATTGCGGGCGGTGATCACCCCATCGGCGTCCGCCTTCAGCTCCGTATAAGACAGGGTATCCTGGGCGGTTTCGAAGAGCGCCTGCGCCGACTTCGTCGATGCCTGCGCGGTCAGAAGCGCCTCCTGCGCCTGGTCGAGTGCCGCACGCGTCGTCACCTGCGTTCGAAACAGGCTCTGCTGGCGGTCATATGCGAGCTGCGCCTGGGTCTGCTGCGCCTCAGCCGACTGAAGATTGGCTGCCGCCACATCCAGGTCAGCCTTTTGCTCTTCCGGATCGATGCGCGCGAGGAGTTGCCCCGCCTTCACGGATTGTCCGACTTCCACCAGTCGCTCGATGATCTTGCCGCTGACGCGGAAGGACAGATCGGTCTGGACACGGGCGCGGACTTCTCCGGTGATCGCGCCACCTTGGACCAGCGGCTCAGGCTTGGCGACGACGACGCCGACCTGCCGTGGGGTTGGCTCAGTCGGCCCGCGCTCATCGCTGCATGATCCGAGACCGATGGCGCATATGATCGCTGTGGCGACCAGAATGGTTCTCATAGTTGACCTCTTGCTCTCAACGGCAGCTCCTATATAATTGACTGACGCATTAGTCAATGAAACTTTGTGCCGCAGGAACGAGGGCGTGCGCAACAAGGGAGGCGAGGCAATATGGCAGCTCAGAAGAAGATCACCCGCGCGGAACAGAAAGCGCTGCGGCCCATCCAGATCCTGGATGCCGCCTTCGAGGAATTCGTGAGGAGCGGTTTCACCGGCACGCGCGTCGAAGACATCGCCGACAGGGTCGGCGTCACCAAGGGTACGGTGTATGTCTACTTCGAGACGAAGGAGAAGCTTTTCGAAGCCATGATCAACCACTTCTCCGTGCCGTTTCAGGAACTGCTGGGGATCACCGAGGGCCTCACCGGCAGCGCCACAGACCGGCTGCTTTCCATTCTCGGCCTGCTCTACGAACAAATCGCCGAGGATCGCATGACCCGCGAGCTGACGCGGCTCGTCATTGCCGAAGGACACCGGTTCCCCGACCTGATCGACCGCCACCACGATCAGTTCATTGAGCCGATCATCGCCAAGGTCGACGCTCTCATTCTGGAGGGTGTGGCGTCGGGGGAGTTTCGCGAAATTCCGGTGGAATTCTCGGAAATCGTGGTCGCGCCCATCCTGACGACGACGGTTCTGCGGCTGATATTCGACGACCGCCGCGTGCCCACTCCCAACAAGGAGGCCTTCTTGCAGGCCTATTTCGACCTGCTGCTCAACGGCCTGCTTGCCAAGAACTGATCGCCGAATGACGAAAAATACCGCGCCACGCACGTAGCTTTTCTCAAGTTTTTATGTAAAAACATTGAGTTAGCCATACCTTCGAAGGTACAGCCTCAATTCGTGACGGAAAAAGTGGAACGCAAAGTCAATCTGAAGGATGTCGCGCGCGATGCTGACGTATCGCTGAGCACGGCCTCACACGCACTGAACGGAACCGCGCCGCTGACGATCGAGGTGCGTGAAAGGGTTCTGGATTCGGCAAAACGCCTGGGTTACCTCGACCGCCGGAGGAAGAAGGCGACGATCGCGACCTTGCGCGTCCTGCTTCTTGCGATTCCCGACGATGCCGCACCGGAGAGCGATCTCAATCTGGTGAGTTGGACGATCCTCAACGGTCTTCGCAGGGAGTGCGAACGCCGCGGCATCAGGATCGTACCCTTCGTTAGCACCGGCCGGCGTATCGACGGCGCCCAGGTCAGGCAGATCGCGCTCTCGGAACGTGCCGACGGCATCGTGGTCCTGAACGACGATCAGCCGGAACTGATCCGAAGCCTCGCCTCCCCCGATATGCCGGTCGTCATCGTCAACGGCGAAGACCCCGCCATGCTGGTCGATACGGTCACCCCCGAAAACCGCTTCGGAGCGCGGCTCGGCATCGAGCACCTGCTGGCGCTCGGGCATCGCCGTATCCTGCACCTGACCTGGAAGGGCCGCACGACGATCCAGCGCCGATATGACGGCTTTTCCGATGCCTATTTCGCCGCGCAGCTTCCCGTGCCTGACGATATGATCGTCGAGGCAGAGGGATATGAGCCCCGGCACGGCGAGGCTGCTATCAACGCACTGCTCGACCGCGATCCCACGATGAAAGGGGCGACCGCCGTCTTCTGCGCGGCCGACAATCTGGCGCTCGGCTGCCTGAAGGCATTGGCCGATCGCGACATCCGCGTGCCCGAAGCGATTTCTGTCCTGGGGTTCGACGACATCGTCCCCGGCGAATTCAGCCGTCCGCCGCTTTCGACGATCAGCGTTCCCACAGACAGGCTCGGCGCTGCCGCCTTGGCGCTCATCGAACAGCGGTTGATCGCCAACGATCCGCAGCGGCCGGCCCATCGCCTGGAACTCGGATGCCACCTCGTCCTGCGCGGCAGCGTCGCACCGCCGCGCTAGATGTCTAGTTCCGGGCGTTATGCTGTATTCCCGGCATTTTCGTAAAACGGAATTGGAGAGGTCCAGGCGATCAAGTGTGAACCTCAGTGCCCAGGCCATGGTGCATGTCGCTCGAAAAATGGCCGGCGGCTTTGGGAGCCATGCACAAAAACAACGACCAAAACGCGCCGCATGAAACAAGTTCAATGCGACGCGCTTCAGCCGGGAGGAAGAGGCGATATGGGTTCTTTCGGCGGTTGCGAAGAGATCTTTCTCCCCGCCTCGCCGTTCATTTCATGCCTGTTCCGGCGATCCCCGTGGTGATGTACTTCTGCAGGAACAGGAAAACGACGGTGACAGGCAGCAGGCTGAGGAACGTCATCGCCAGGATATAGTGCCACTGCACCGAGAACTCGCCCTGGAACGCATTCAGACCGACCTGCAGGGTGAAATTCTCGCGGCTGTTGAGGACGATGAGCGGCCAGAGGAAATCGTTCCACCGCCAGAGCACCGAAAAGATCGCCAGCACTGCGAGAGCCGGCGCCGTCAGCGGCAGGATAATGCGCCAGAAGATGCAGAATTCGCTTGCCGCATCGACCCGCGCCGCCTCTATCAGCTCGTCGGGTATGGTCAGCATATATTGCCGCAGCAGGAAGACAGCGGTCGGAGAGGCGACCGTCGGCAGGATGACGCCCCAGAGGTTGTCGGCAAGCCCGACCCCGACGATGACGAGATAGGCCGGCACCATGACGACGGCGAGCGGGATCATCAACGTCGAAATGATGATGACGAAGACCGTCGTATCACCAGCAAATTTGTATTTCGACAGGGCAAAGGCCGCCATGGCGTTGACGATCAGCGTCAGAAGCGTTGCGACGAATGTGACGAATACCGAATTCTTGAGGAAGGTCAGGAAGTTGAAGCGCGTCAGCGGATCGGTGTAATTCTGCGTGGCGACCGTCAGCCTCTGCACCGGCGTCATCCCCTTTACGTCGACGCTGACGGGCTGTCCCGGATTTGCGGGGTCGACCATCTGGGCCTTGAGGCCTATGCGGCGGACCATGGCCATTTCGCGCAACTGGCCGTCGACGTTGACCTGCCAGAGGCTGAGCGGCTTGTCGAAGCCGGGCACGGTCTGCTCCACCGCGGTCCGGGGAAGCAGCGACGGCGGAAACCGGGTGATCTCAGCGGCCGGCTTCAGCGAGGAGAGACCTGCCCAGAGGACCGGAAGCAACACCACGAAGGTTCCGCCGATCAGCCAGACCCATGACAATATGTCGGTTATATCGATGCGTCCGGCCCGGCGTGTGCGCGTGAAAAAGCTGATCGGGTTCATCTCAGGACTCCATTCGCTTGCCGATGCGCAGCTGTATGAGGGTGAGAACCAGAAGCACCAGCCCCATGAGAACCGATGCCGCGGATGCGAGACCGAAGAGCCGAAGATCGCTGCCGAATGCCATCTGGTAGATATATTGGACGATGAAGCTGTTGGCCGTGCCTGGACCGCCGCCGTTGGTCAAAACCCAGGCCTCGTCGAAGATCTGGACGGATTTGATCATCAAAAGAATGAACACGACTAAGAGGTTCGGGGCCAGCAGGGGAAGCGTGATCCTGAACAGCGTGCGGCGTGGTGAGGCGGCATCGATGGAGGCAGCCTCGTAAAGCTCCTTGGGGATGGCCTGGAGGCCGGCGAGCAGAATGAGGGTATAAAAACCCATGTGAAACCAGACCGACACCACGACGACGAAGAAGCGCGACCAGCCGACGTCGAGCAGGAAGATTTCAGGGGGAACGCCGATCATCTGGAAGAAAGCGTTCAGGAGCCCGTTGCGATCGAGGAACCATTTCCAGATGAGACCGATGACGACGGGAGACAGCAAGACGGGATAGAAGAACATCGCCCTGAAGAAGCCACGCGCGACGATCGCCCGATTGAGGATCAGCGCCGTGATCAACGCCACGAGCAATGTGGCGACGACATTGAAGGCCACGAACCAGAGCGTGTTCCACACAGCCGTCCAGAACAGCGATTCCTGGCAGGTTCCCGGCTGCAGATAATTGCCGCAGGAAAGCAGCGTACGAAAATTGTCCAAGCCTACGAAGGGGCGCTCCGACACGAAAAGATTGGTGCCGCCGGTGAAGGCGTAACCAATCGCGATCGCGATCGGAAGGAACGTGAAGATGGCGAACAGAACGAGGTTCGGCGCCAGGAACAGCCACGGCATGCGCTTGCGGCCGAAGATGCGCTCGATCGCATTCATCGGGGCTTCGACCACCCTCATCGCCGCTTCGCCTGCCTGGGACAGCAATGCACCTGCCTTGAGCGCCGCCATGTTCAGCGCCTCCCCTGTCCGGGCCGCCTGGCAAAAGCCAGGCCGCTTTCGGGATCGAACAGATGAACCCGCCCCGGGGCGGCGTCGATCAAGATGTGATCACCAGGCGCCGGCGCGAAATGACCGGCCTCATGAATGATGATCTGCTCGTCCTCGCCCGCAAGGTTGCCATAGACATAGGTCTCGGTGCCGAGTCCCTCGTGATACTGGACGATGAACGGCAGGCCTTGCTCGCTGGACCGTGAAAAATGCGCGGGCCGGATACCAGCGAGAATGGCCTGGCCGACCGCAATGCCGGCGAGATCGACATCGCTGACGATGCTGCCGCCGTTGCCGACATCGATGGCAACGCCGCTTTCGCCGACGCCTGATACCTTGCCCTTGATGATGTTCATGCGCGGCGAGCCGAGGAAGCCCGCGACGAATAGATTGCGCGGGCTATCGAACAGATCCAGCGGTGCTCCGACCTGCTCGACCCGCCCAGCCCTCAGCACGACGATTTTGTCGGCCATCGTCATCGCCTCGACCTGGTCATGCGTGACATAGATCATCGTCGTCTTGATGTCGCGGTGGAGCTTGGTGATCTCAGCCCGGGTCTGGACGCGCAGCGCCGCGTCGAGATTGGACAGCGGCTCGTCGAAGAGGAAAATGTCAGGTTCGCGCACGATGGCCCGGCCGATCGCCACGCGCTGGCGCTGGCCGCCCGAAAGCTGCTTCGGACGTCGGTCCAGATAGGGCTCGATCGCCAGCATCCTGGCAGCTTCGGCAATCCGCGCCTCGATCTCGGCGCGCTTGAACTTCAGGTTCTCCAGGCCGAAAGCGAGGTTCTTGCGAACGCTCATATGCGGATAGAGCGCGTAGGACTGGAAGACCATTGCAATCTTGCGCTCGGCCGGCGAGAGCGCGCTAACGTCGCGGGCCCCGATCGCGATTGCGCCCGACGTGACCTCTTCGAGGCCGGCGATGACGCGCAACAGTGTCGACTTGCCGCATCCCGAAGGGCCGACGAAGACGACGAACTCGCCGTCCTTGATATCGAGCTCGACGTCATGCAGGACTTTGACAGAGCCATACGACTTGTTGACGTTGGAAAGTTTCAGTTCTGCCATGCCCCACTCCCATCAGGTGCCGCCGTTTCGAAGACAGCGTCGTTTTTGTTCCAGCCTTGCGGCAGCGGTGTCGGTCTTGTGATCCGCACCTCGTTCATCAAGATCCCGGTGACCCCCGCCACGTAGACGGCCGGCATTCCTCCCGGATAATGCTCAAGACCGATCACCCGGCCGTCCGACCCGCGGGTCCAGGCATTGGCGCGGCCGCCGCCATCGGCTTTCGGGGAAAGGTCCGCGTTTGTCGGGCGCAGGTCGTAGGACCGCGCAGTGCCCAGTTGCCCGGGCTGCTGGTCTAAGGCGATGCGCGCCAGCGATGCGTTGCCGATGCCGGCCGACGAGGTCGAAATGACGGTGATCGCCCCTTCCATCCACCCGGTTATGTCCTCGACGATGAGATTTTCGATGGCGCCCGCCGGGCGTTCCGTGACACGGTCGACAACATTGACGGTCAGCGCCTCCCCCGAGCCCCAGAAACCATCGGGGGTCTCGCGGCACTCTACCGCTATTCTCGAAAACCTCACGTTGGATATCCGGCCGCCGTCGCGGGAAAATACGCCGAGCGCCCTGTTGGAGGATGTGACGCTGCAATCCTCGAACACGACATTGGTGACGTCGCCATGCGTTTCCGTGCCGATCTTCAGCGCGCAGCTTAGGCTCTGAACGGAGCAGCGGCGAACAAGAATGTTCTCGCATCGCCCGATGGCAACACGATCGGGCCCGATGCTCGTCTTCAGGCATATGCCGTCGTCGGCCGTCGATATCCGGCAGTCCTCGATGACGGCGCCGCGGCAGGCATCCAGCACGATGCCATCGGTATTGGGAAGGCGGCGGTCGTTGTCGATGGTCACGTCCCTGACCGCAACATCGGTGCAGTTGACGAAGTGCAGCGTCCACATCGGCGAGCGGCAAATATGGACGGAGCTGATCTCGACCTCGTCGCAACCCTCAAAGACGACGACACGGGGACGAAATTCGGCCGGGATGAAGGTTCCCACCGTCTCGTCGTCTCCCACAATGAAGCTGTCACAACCGGCTTCGATGCGCCCCGCCCCCGTCAGGCTGATCCGCCGTGCATCCTTGGCGACGATCATGCCGCGGTCCGACTTTTCGGCGATCACCGAAACGGTCGTCTGCGCATAGGCGGCATAATCCGGAACGGGACGCAGGATCGCGCCGGCGGCCAGATGAAGGTCGACACCGGATCTGAGCTGGAGCCCGCGGCAGACATGGATGCCGGCCATGAGCTCCACGCGTCCGCCGCCTGAAGCCGACAGGCCGTCGATGGCCGCCTGCAGGCGGACCGTATCGTCGCCCTCCGCCGGCTCGATCGCGACAAGAGACACGGGGCTCATTGGCGCTCGCCGTTCTCGAGAAAGACTTCCGTCAGGAGCAGCATGGTCAGCGCCTGGCCATAAGGCGTCGGCACGTTGGGGATACGCCTGTAGAAATCGAGGTCATGGCCCATCGGCGTGCCGTCCGAGACGCCGTGGACGACACCTTCTTCGTCGATCTGCGCCAGCACCGCCGCAAGCGCGCGCTCGGCATAGGCCCTGTCGTCCTTGTCGAGAATACCGGCATCGATGGCGCGCAATATGCCATAGGCAATGCCTGCCGTGGCCGAGGTTTCCAACGGCGAAGACGGATCGTCCAGAAGCGTCGTGAACATCCCATCCGGCCGCTGGTATGCTTTCAAGGAGCGCACCTGGCTGACGAGGACGTTCGACAGAAAACGCCGGTCCTTCTCGCCGAGCGTCGGAACGAGGTCGAAGAGCTCAGGGATGGCGACCGTGATCCAGGCATTGCCGCGCGCCCAGAAGGCATTGGCGAAATTGTGCCGCCCGTTGAAGGTCCAGCCATGATACCAGAGCCCGCTGACCGGATCGGAGAGGTAGCGGGTGTGGATCACGAATTGATAGACAGCCTCGTCGATCCATTCGCTGCGCTCGCAGAGCACGCCGGCCCGGGCGAGAAACAGGCAGGCCATGAAAAGCGTATCATCCCACAATTCGCCGTCGTTGAGGCGCTCCTTGACGACGTGCTGAAAGCCGCCGTCTTCGGTCTTGGGCAGTTCCTTGACGAGCCATTCGGCCCAGTCCTCGACGAGAGCACGAAAATCGGGACGGTCGACATGCTGGACGAGGATCGCAAGCGGCAGCATCGGCGCCGTGCTGTTGATCTGGCGCGGCGGCAGGCCGCGTTCGATCTGGCCGGCATACCAGGCGACGAGCTCCTCCAGCGCTTTCTGATCATTGGTGGAAATGGCACGCCGCAGGAAGCCGTAAAGACCGACGCCGACTTCCCAGTCCCATTCGTCGAACTGGATTCCGGAGGCGGAATTTCCGGTCACGAGACCTTCCTTGATGCCCCTGAGCCGGCTGAAAGCCGTTGCCACGCGATCGATCGTCGTCAGGAGGGCGGCGTTATCGACAGATGTTGTGTTCATGCTGGAGACCTATGTTTTTAGGAGTAGAACGGCCCGTCAGTGCCGGCGCCGGGGGCTGCACTGTCGTGGGTGAGGATCGGGTGCGGCTGATCGTGGGTGAAGGGCCTCGCCTCGCCGCCGATCGAAAGACCGTCGGCATAGGACAGGCAGATCGCCGGGCCACCAGGCGGCGTCAGGGAGAGACGCCGAAGCCCGGGATCGAAGGAAACCGTCGTCCGGTACAGGCGTTCGGTGAATGCCTTGAAAGCGTCGTTATCGCCGCATCCGACGATACCAGCCCAGCCGCAAACCGGTCCGTAGGAGCGCGCCTCGCGGCCGGCGGTCGGGCCGTCGGTGATCAACTCGAGGCCGTTCGACGCCCAGAGGGCGGAAAATCCCCTGCCCGATCGCGCGATGAGCCACTTGTCTTCGACGATCAGATCGTCCAGGCCGTCGCGGCCGATGTAGGCGTGCGTCCATGCGTGCCGTGCGTCGCTTGTGTCCTCGATCAGCAGGGCGACGTCGCGATGCTGGGCAACGCGCGGCAGGATGCCGTTGCCGGCCCAATAGGACGGCCTTTGATTGCCCCAGGGATCGTCCTCACCGGGATGATTGACCCATAGCCTCGCCATCGGGTGGCCGGCCAGCCTGATGTCGAGGACATGCTGCTGGTGCCCCTTCTGGCCGGTCTTGTGATCGACGACCGTCGAAAGCTGCGCCGCCTCATTCTTGAACAGCACGAGTCTTCCGCTCTCGAGGCCCTGGCTGTAACGAGCCTCGACGCTTCTTGACCGGGTGAGCGCCGCAAGCTCGGCCAGATCGGCGGGCGGCTCGTAGCCGCCGGCGCAGAACATGGTCAATGCAGCGACGCCGTTGTTCAGCCAGCCGGTTCCGAAGGCGACCTGGGCGAAGGGCGCGAGCTCGGTCAGCGGGCCGGCGCGCAACTCCTTGTCGTAAGCGCGGCCCTGCGATCCGGCGGGAACGCCTGCGAGCGTATGAAGGGCGATCATGCGGAAGATGAGATCGATCTGGGCGCGGGCGCGCTCTGATATCGCCGTCTCGGCCCAGCGCTCCAGCGCCAGCAGGCCGATGAAGTCGATCGGGTAATAGGCCGCCGAGTTCCACTCCGCCAACCCATGGGCTTCGACGCTGTCGAACCAGCGCCCGAGCCGCTCGCGGCCAAGTTCCGCCTGCTGCCGGCCTGTCCTGCCCGAGGCTGAAAACACCTCGTCGGGCAAAAGAAGTCCGGCCAACAGCTGGCTCGTATGAAAGCAGAGCACATGGTTCTCGCTCCAGAACCACATCGCGTCGTTGCCCGGCTCGTCGACCCAGTAACGATAGGAGCGGACGGAATGCCGAATGCGAGCGACCACTGCATCGGGCATCCGGTCGGCATAGGCGCCGAGCAGCCACAAGAGCGGCACCATGATGAAATCCGAGCAATCCTCCCGCGCATCGATGGAGGCGAGCGTCGCGTCGATGATGCGGTCGAAGCTTTCCTGGTCGTGGTGACCGGTTTCCATCATCGCTATGAGGCGCCCGACCCGGTTTGCGCCGAAGCGGGCGCTGTATTCCAGCGCCTGTCGCTTGCGGGCGGCGAGCGATGTCTCTGATGCCAACGGCGAAATGCTGCTCATGAAGGCGGCATCGATGACGCGCGTAACCGAACCCGTGCCGGAGCCGATCGTCATGTGGACGCCGTGATAACCGTCCGCAATGCCGCAGACATCGTCGGCCGTGAGGCTGCTCTGATGGGCGCGCAGGGTCAATCGGGAGTCCGCAAGAACGGGCCGTTCGTGACCATGGCCGATGACCTTGATCTCGACAGGCAAGTCGCGTTCGGGCGCGGTGCCGAATATGATCTCCAGCGGCTGATTGACGAAGACGTCGCGGGCCGGGCGCACGCCGCGCGAAAGGGCTTCCAGCTCGCGGACCTCATCCTGGTCCAACGATACGGGGAGCAGTACGCAGAGCGGCTCCTTGTCCAGCATCTCGAGTTCGAAAAACCACGTCGTGTCGCGCTCGGCCAGATCTTCGGTGTGAACGAGAATCTGGTTGTCTCCGGCTTTAAGTGGCAGGCTGATGTCGGTTGCGCTCTCGACATTGCGCTTGAAGGGTTCGAAGCGCACGGTTTCTTGTCCGTTGACCCATATGCGAACGCCGCCGCAGGTTTTCAGTCTGAGATTGAGCGCTCGCGCAGTCTCCGTCCTGAACGTGCCTTTCAGCCATCGCCTGAGATGCGTCGGCACATGCCAGAAGCCGGTGAACTCGACGCGGCGGTTCGAGCCGGGAAGATTGAGGCTTTCGGTCGGCCAGGAGGTGTCGGGGGAGAGCGGCCGCCCCACCATGGTGGACCAGAAGGCCTTGCGGCAGGGCAGATCGCCGACATCAACGAAACCGTTGATGAAACGATAGTTCACGCGGTCTTCGGCCGGCGCGGGCTCGCCGGGAAAATAGCTGGCGATGAGGCCGGAAACGGCCCAGGCCGTTATCGTCTGACCCTCAGCCACGCTGTATGCTGGCACCATCTCATCCGGCTGCTTGATGCATTCCGTTTTCACAGACCGCCTCCTCCGCAATCCTATGAAAATATTTTCATTAGGTCATTTGTGTGTGCGATATTTGAAAATTGCTCAAAAACATCGCTATTGCCTCAGAAAATAGCTTGACGGGATGAATGTCAAGTATATGAAATTCAATTATCGATGGCTGAGGCCGCGATTGATGAAAATGTTTTCATGGGAGGATGAAAATGAAAACCTATCTCTCAAGTGCCTTCGCACTGGCGCTTGCAACCGTTTCTTTCGCATGGTCCGGCGCGGCCATGGCGGAAACCAAGACAATCACCTTTCTCTTCACCGACGACGACCAGGCTTACGTCGAACGGATGGAAGCGCTCAGCAAGGAATTCGAGGCGGCGCATCCCGACGTCAAGGTCAATTTCGTCTCTTCGGGCTATGATGCCGTCGCCAAGCAGCTGCCGGTACAGCTTGCCGTCGGCGAAGGCCCTGACATCGCCAAAATCACCGACTGGCAGCTTGCCCCCTATTACCTCGACATGCGTCCCTACATGAAGGACCCGGATGGCTTCGCCAAGCTGCACGGCGACAGCCTGAACACACTTCGTTTCCCCGGCGTCAACGCTCCGCAGTCGATCAACGGCTATATCGCGTCGCAGACCTTCAACCTGCCCTTCGTCAACAAGACGCTGTTCGAACAGGCCGGCGAACCGCTTCCGAAGCCCACCGCCACGCTGAAGGAAATCGTCGAAGCCTCGGCGCGCGTCGCCAAGGCGACCGGTGCCCAGATCCCCTTCACGATGGATCGCTCGGGCCATCGCTTCTCCGGCGCGGCATTCTCCTACGGCTCGAACTACGTCAAGGACGGCAAGTTCTTCTTCCCCGACGATGCCGCCAAGCGCTATGTCACGGATCTCTACGGCTGGACGAAGGACGGCTCCTTCCCGAAGGAAATGTGGGGGGCTGCCGGCGGAACCCAGTACAAGAACATGGGTGACGAGTTCGTCAACGGCAACGTCGTGACCTATCTCGCCGGCAACTGGATGGTCAATCCGTTCCAGAAGAAGATTGGCGACGCCTTCGACTGGACGGCAATCAGCGCGCCGTGCGGCGATGCCGGCTGCTATGCGATGCCGGGTGGCACCGCGATCGTCGGATTCAAGCGCACCAAGTCTCCGGAGGCCGTGGCCGCGTTCATCGAATTCCTTGGCTCTGAAAAGGTCCAGCGTGAAATCGCTGAAAACTACGTCATCCTGACGGGCGCCGACATCAAGGACCCGCAATACAAGCTCGAGAGCAAGAATGCCAAGGAAGCGATGGCCGTCTTCCTCGGAAGCCGCAATAGCGTGCCGCAGGCAGCCCGGGACCTGGAACGTCTCAAGGGATCCTCCGCCATCTATCAGCTCATCGTCCAGAGGATGAGCCAGCTGATCGTCGGCGAACTCTCCCTCGACGAGACCTTCAAGGCAATGAGTGCCGACGTCGACAAGGTCAACGAGGCGCTTGCCGCCAAGTAACCGGTCACGCGTTGTCCCGCACAATGCGCGCATGCTGCAGCCACGGCCTCGCAACAGGGCCGTGGCTTTTTCTTTCCCCACGGACACTTCGACCTGTTTCGAATTGTCGATGGCAACGCCGGAGATCTACCGATGCGGATGCGCGGTCTATCGCGGGTCATCTGTGGCGAAGCCGTCATGGAGCCGCTGCCGCAGCGTGCGGCCGAACGAATGCCGGCCTTCACACCCGATGGCGAAGGCATGGTGACACGCGGTTCGGGAGAGGCTATAGGCGTTGTCGGCCTTCGCCGGCTCGCAGGCGCCATGGTCAATTCACACATGCCGGCAACCCGCTTACATCAGGCGACCCAGCGACTGTCTACCTTATAGAGGTGCATTTCCATGCCGATGGGCTCCGAGCATCCGCTGCGAAGGGAACTTCACAACGAGCTCCACGCGCGGCCGTCGCTTTACTTCGACGGCGACACGGATGTGTGGCACGTCGCTATCGTCGGAGAAAATGCCCCTCCTCACATACCAAACTCCCTGCCGGGACTGGAGGATGTCTCCACGACCCGCGAAGGCAACCACGGCATCGGCCGCATCGGCGACGGCCGGCTGAAGTGGGAGGCGCATACCGAGTTCCTCACCCTGACCTTCGTCGTTCCCGCGTCGGCCGAACCCGGCAGTAATCCGCCGGAAGCCTTTCAGGCCTGCTGCCGCCAGATCGACGGGAAGATCATCGCGGCCGTTCGGGTGCTGGTGCGCGACGAGAAGGACGGGCAGCGTCCGGAAAAACCGAGGCTCGACTATGTCGCCTCTCAGGTCGGCGGCGGCGATGCGGAAGTGCATTCGAACTTCCGGCTGACCGACAGCGGTTTCGTCGAATTTCTGTTCTTCAACCGCAATCTCAATGCCTATCGCACCGGCCGCATGGTCAGGCGTTTCCTGGAGATCGAGACATACCGGATGATGGCGCTGCTGGCATTGCCGATGGCGCGCGAGACGGTGTCGAAGCTCTCCGTCTTCGACCGGCGCCTCGACCTGCTGATCGCGCATATGCAGAGTGCGATCAAGGTCGACAAGGCACTGCTTTCCGAGGTAACCAGGCTCTCATCGGACGTTCTCAACTTCTCGGCGCTCGCCCGTCACCGCTTCGGCGCGACGAAAGCCTATGCCGAGATCGTGGCAAGCAGAGTGTCGGAGCTTCGTGAGGAACGCGTCGAGCAGCGCCAGAGGCTCGGCACCTTTATCGATCGGCGCTTTCAACCGGCCGTCCGCTCGGTCGAAGCCGCCGAACGCCGCCTTGATGAGCTGGCCGAACGCGTGAGCCTAGCCGGAGACCTCCTTAGAACCACCGTGCAGGTTCAGCTCGAAGATCAGAACGCGTCGCTGCTGACGTCGATGGAAGAACGGGCGCGCATCCAGGTGCATATCCAGCAGGCGGTCGAAGGCTTCTCCGTCATCGCCATCACCTATTACACCGTCGGCCTGGCGAAGATCTGTCTCGAAAGTATCTCCGAACTGGGTGTCGATCCCCACGTGGCCAAGCTCGCCGTTCTCGGCGCCATCCCGCTCGTGCTCTTTGCCGTCTGGACAGCGGTTCGTCATGTTCGCAAGAGCATTGCCGGCCACTCCGCCGGTCCGGCATCAGGAAACCACTGACGCCACGCTAGACACTCGCTCACCGCCGCCCTTTCGGACGGCGGCGTTTGCTTGCCTGCATCCGGACCTCAGGATGCCATTGCGTAGTGACGATGCTCCGATGCCCGGCCGCTGCCCGTTCTGAACCGCCGCAGCAGCTCGGCAAGGCTTTCGGTTTCATGTGTCAGGCTCTGGGCCGCCGCCGTGGTCTCCTCGACCATCGCGGCGTTCTGCTGCGTCACCTTGTCCATCTGGTCGCCGGCAGCCGAGACCTCGCGCAGGCTCATCGCCTGCTCGCGGGCGGCAACGGCGATCTCGGCCACGGTCGCATTCATGGCGGTGACCTGTTCGACGATCTGTTCGAGCGAGAGGCCGGATTCACCCACCAGCTGGACGCCGGTCTTGACCTGCGCCGAGGAGGTGGAGATCAGTTGCTTGATCTCCCTTGCCGCATTGGCGGAGCGCTGGGCGAGCTCGCGGACTTCCTGGGCGACGACGGCAAAGCCCTTGCCTGCCTCGCCGGCGCGCGCCGCTTCCACGCCGGCGTTCAGTGCCAGCAGGTTGGTCTGGAAAGCGATCTCGTCGATGACGCTGATGATGTTGCCGATCTTGGACGACGAATTTTGAATTTCCGTCATCGCGTCGATGGCGCGGGCAACAATCTCTCCGCCCTTTTCGGCATTGGTGCGGGCCGTTGCCACGACACCTTGGGCGCGGCTCGCACCCTCCGCCGTTCCGTTGACGCCGCGGGTCACGTCACCCAGCGCCGCGACGGTCTCCTCCAGCGAGGCTGCCTGCTGTTCGGTGCGGCGGGCGAGATCGTTGGACGCCGTGGAGATTTCCGCAAGGCCGGACCGGATGGTGGCGACCGCGCGAATGACGGAGTCGACCGCCTCTTCGAGGCTTGCGACCGAGTTGTTGAAATGATCCCGGATCCGGACATAGCGATGGTCGACTTCGCCGACGCGGACGGTGAGGTCGCCCTTGGAAAGCGCGTCCAGCCCGACGGAAATCTGGCGGAAGGCATGCTCCATCACCTGCGCATCGCTGAGCCGCTCCGCCTCCTGGCGGAGCCGCTCTTCTTCGGCGGCCAGGCGGGCGCGTTCGGCATTGGCTTCTGCGATCAGCTTGGCGCGCCCCGTTTCCTGGAAAACCTTCAGCGAACGCGCCATGGCCCCCAGTTCGTGGCGGTGCTCGACACCCGTTATCACGATCCCTTCCTCGCCGCGGGCAAGCTGCTCCATGGACTGTGCCATGTTACGCACTGCCGAGGAAATCAGCCGGCCGACAAAATAGGAAAGGACGAGACCGATGACGATCAGCAACCCGCTGATGACAAGCGTCGTGCTGGTCGCAGAGGCAACCGTTGCGTCTACAGAACCGTCCAGGGTCTTCTGCGCGCCCGTGACGGTGGCCTGCAGGTCCTTGAAGCCGCCTGATATTTTCGGCGCGAGCACGCTGAGCTGCGTCTGGCGAATATTGCCGGAGGCCTGCAAGACGTCCTTCATGTCGCCGAGACGGGCGGTGTAGTTCTGCATAAGCTGGCCGGCGCCCATCAGGCGCTTCTTCTGCAGCTCGTTCTTCGCGGCCTTGGCGGCGGCTTCGTTGAGCGCAACCGCTTCGGCCAGTGCTGCCTGCGCGGTGTCATAGGCCGCAAAATCGTTGGAATGCACGAAGCGCTCGGAGAAATAGAGGCTGCGGTTCAAAGCCTCCAGCGTCGCTGCCGTCATCTGCAACAAGGCCACATCGTTCTGGCGCCAGGCGCTGCGCACGACATCGTTGAGCGCGATGCTGGTCCAGGGACCGAATTCAGTAACCTTGGAGATCAAGGCGTCACGCCTGGCCTGAAGGGCGACGATCTGTTCGAAAGCCTTGCCATAAGCGGCAATGTCCTGGCGGATCGCAGCAAGGCCGGACTGCAGATCCTTGTTGCCGGCAAAACGCGGGTCGTCGGCGTCGAACGCCTTCACACCGGCGCGGAAGCGGTCGACGACATCCTGCGTCGGCGTGGAGCGGAAGGCTTCCGCCGACATCTGAATCTCGTTCAGTTGGTCGCTGTAGTCCGAGATGGCGAGACTCTGACCAGCCGTGGCGCGATAGGACGCGAAGATGGAGGCGAGCCCATTCATGCCCGAGATCGCGCTGACCGTGAGCAGGCTCATCAACAGGATCAGCGGCACGAAGCCCGAGGTGATCTGTGCGCGAATGCCGAATTTATTCCAGAAATGCAACATCATAGTCCTCTTATGCTTACTGGCTCTTCGGCAGATAGGTGGCAATGTTCTCAGGTGTGACGAGTTCGAAGGGAACGTTGTTTTCGCGCGGCACCTTCTCTTTGCGGATAAGCTTGACGGCGGCGTCGACAGCGGCACCCCCCTGTCCGACAGCGCTCTGGAGAATGGTGACGTCGAGATCGCCGGCCACCATCGCCGCCAGCGCGTCGTCGGTCGCGTCGACGCCGGCGACGACGACATCCTTCATCGGCATGCCGGCTTTCTTCATGGCCCGGATAGCGCCGAGGGCCATCTCGTCATTATTGGCGATGACCGCATCGAACTTGACGCCGGCCGACAGCCATTCCTGCATCTGCTGGTCGGCATAATCGCGCGACCAATAGGCGGCCTGGCGCTCGACGATCTGAAGGCCTTTGCAATCCGGCGTAGCGATGACGTCGGAGATGTCCTGGGTACGGGCGCGGGCGGCCGCGTGGAAGGGTTCGCCCATCAGCACGACGACGCGGCCTTTGCCTTTGAGGAGCGTGCAGACCTGCTTGGTCTCCAGCGTTCCGGACTCCTTCTCGTTGGAGGCGACCACCACCTGATTGTCCGGCAAGTCCATGAGGTTGGAAGGAACGTTGTTGATATAGATCAGCGGAATGCTGGCATCTGCCGCCATCTTGGTCATTTGCGGTCCGAGGTCGCCATCGGAGACGGCAAGGATGATCGCGTCGACCTTGTCGGCAATGAGCTTCTGCACCTGCTGCTTCTGGAGTTCGTTGTCGCCCTTGGCGTTCTCGGTGACGAGCTTGAGGCCGGATATCGTCTGCCCATGCGAGACGACGCCGTTGAGAAGCGCCGTTCTGAATTTGTCGAGATCGGACATCGAAACCCCGATCGTCTGGGCATTGGCAGCAGAGATCGATATCGCCAAGGCGATGGATGCAAGCGTGGCCGTTTTCATGAATTCCCCTGCGCAATTCGGATATGAAAGCGTTATTTCAAATTTTGGTTAAATTTTACTTTTCGACCGGAAGCAAAAGTTAAGCGCGAGGATATGATCTTGCAGTGGCACGCGCGCCTTCTTCGGCGGCAATCGGCCGGACTTGAAGGGCAACACGTCAAACTTGATACGATGCGCATAAATCTTTGTTCTTATGACGATGTTGTCCGAAAACCGCTCACACTTTCGGCATCGTGCTCTAGCGTCCGCCAAAGCCGGAGCTGACGGTGATACCCTTGTAGATCACCCTCTGCAGCACGATGGCCAGGATGACGCCGGGCAGCATGGAGATCGTTGCGCCGGCCATGATGTAGTTCCACGCGGTGCCCTGCTGTGTCTGGAACAGGGTGAGCCCGAGCGGCAGCGTAGCTTTTTCGATGCCGCTGGTGGCGATCAGCGGCCAGAGGAAACTCTTCCATTGTGCGATGAAGGTGAACAGTGCCAGCAGGCCGATGGCCGGCATGGCAAGCGGAACGATGACCGTGACCAGGATGCGCAGGCGCGAAGCCCCGTCCATCATCGCCGCCTCGTCGAGATCCTTGGGAATGCCGAGAATGAACTGGCGCAGCAGAAACGTGCCGAAGGAGCTGAAGGCGACCGGCAGGATCATGCCGTGATAGGTGTTGATCCAGCCGAGCTTGCTGACGATGAGGAAGAGCGGGATGACCAGCATGACCTGCGGGATCATCAGCGTGCTGAGATAGGTGAGCAGCAGCCCCTCGCGGCCGGGAAATTTCAGCCGGGCGAAGGCGTAGGCAGACAGGCAGGATACTGCAATCACGATCGCCGTAACGCCGCAGGCGACCACGAAGGAATTCAACAGGAAGGTTCCGAACGGCAGGGAAACCAGGGCTTCGACGAATGTTCCCCAATGATACTCCTCGGGGAAGATGCGGACCGGCACGGCCATCACCTCGGCATTGGAGCGCACCGCATTCGACACCATCCAGAAGAACGGGAAGAGGAAAAGCAGCGCGATCAGCGAAAGTGCCGTGTAGCTGACGAAGGTGCCGACGCGCCGCAATATGCGGTGACGATGCTGGGAGGCGGAATGCGGATGCCGTGAGGTCGGATCAATCGTCATAATGCACCCATTTGCGCTGCATGTGGAACTGCAGGATGGTGAGCGCCATGATCATGACGAACATCACCCAGGCCAATGCGGAGGCATAGCCCATCTGGAAGTTGGTGAAGCCCTTCTGGTAGATGGCGAAACCGAGCGTGGCCGTCGCCGAGCCCGGGCCGCCGCGCGTCATCGCGAATATCTCGTCGAAGACCTGCAGCGAGGTGATCGCCGTCATCACGGTGCCGAAGAAGACGGTCGGCGAGATGAGCGGCAGGCGGATGCGCCAGAAGCGCTGCCAGGCATTGGCGCCGTCGATCGTCGCCGCCTCGAGATAATGCTTCGGCACGAGGTCGAGCGCGGCGTTGAACATCACGACGTTGTAGCCGACATTCGCCCACAGGGTGACGAGCACCACCGCCTGCATGGCCCAGGTCGAACTCAGCAGGAAATTCGGCAGGCCGAGGCCGAGCGCGCGGATGATGGTGTCGGCCAGCCCATCCGGTGTGAAGATCAGCAGCCACACCACCGATGCGGCGATGGTGGGCGTGAAGGTCGGCAGGAAGAAGATCACCCGGAAGATCGCCTTGCCGCGCTTCAGGCTCGATATCCAGACCGCAAGCGTCAGCGAAACGATAATATTCAGCGCCAGATACTCGACTGCGAAGAACAGCGTATTGCGCAATACGGTGTAGAAGGCCGGATCGACGGTGAAGAGCCTGATATAATTCTGAAAGCCGACGAAGGATGGCGTCGAGATCAGCTGCCAGTTGGTAAAGCTGAGCGCCAGCGACGCCAGGATCGGCAGGGCCATGAAGACCATGAAGCCGAGGAAGCTCGGCAGCAGGAACAGCATGGCTGTCTGCGTCTCCGGCTTCAGGAAGCGCCGTGGCTGACCGGGCTGCAAGGGAACTTCGGCAACAGCGCTTTGCGACATGTCTTCCTCCATGCGCGGCAGCTCCTGCCGCAGCGAGAGCTGGCGCATGACCCGAAAATCGGAATCGATTTTCCGAAAGGATCATGCGCAGATTTCAAAGCGACGGCGCGTCCTGTCGGACGCGACGGCTCTATTGCTGTGCAAGGCTCTGGATGGACTCCATCGTCTGCTTGGCATCGGCGCTGCCGGCGAAAGCCGGCGGGAAATACTGGTTGAGGAGGTTTTCCACCGCCGCCCAGTTATTGGTGATCACGTAGGGCACGGAGTGCGCCAAGGAATAGTCGATGGCCTCGCCGCCATTGGTGATGTCCTTGGCCGCCACCTTGTACCAGGCGGATTGCGACGCCGTGCGCGCCGGCAAGGCACGGCCCTGCTCGGCGAGATAGGATAAGGCTTCCGGGCTGGTCAGCACCTGGATCGCTTTCCAGGCCGCATCCTTGTTCTTGCTCGTCGTGGCGATGCCGAAACCGGAGCCTGCGGTGACGGCCGAAAGTTCGCCCTCATCGCGCGGCAGGGTGGTGAGGCCGATCTTGAACTTGGCCTGGTCCTTCATGCCGATGATCGACCAGGGGCCGTCGATATACATGGCGACATTACCCGAGTTGAACCGGCCCTGGACGACATCACCGGGATCCGCGCCACCCGAGGGAACCAACGGCGCGATCTTATCCTTGGCGGCGAAACCGATCACTCTCTCGGCGGCGGCAACTGCGCTCGCACTGGTCAAATCAAGCTCGCCGGCGTCGTTGACGTATTTATCGCCCCAGGCCGCGGCTAGGACCGAATAGTTCGTCGGAGTGATGCCGAAGCCGTACTTCCCGTCCTTCGTCAGCTTCTTAGCGGCATCGGTGAATTCGGCAAGCGTCCAGCCCGGCTTCGGCAGCGGAACGCCGGCGGCTTCGAGCGCGTCCTGGTTATAGTAGATGACCCACGGACCAACGTCGTAAGGCAGGCCGTAAAGCTGCTTTTCGACGGACATGCCGCCGATGATCGAGGGTGTGAAGGCGCCGACATCGAACTTATCGGCCGCGATCCGGTCATTCAGGGGCTCGAGCAGTGAATAGAAGTTCGGCATGCGCAGCGACTGCATGGAAACGATGTCGGCGAGCTGTCCCGATGCCGCCAGCACCGGCAGCCTTGTCCAGTAATCGACCCAGCCCGTCGTTGTCAGCGTCACCTTGATATCGGGATATTTGGCGGTCACCATCTCCGCCAGGTGTTGCCAGCTCTTGGTGTCGGTTTCGGAGCCGGTCCACATCTGCCAGGTCAGGTTGACCTGTTCGGCCGATGCGGCTGTGGCAAAAAGACTGCTGCCGATAGCGGCAAGCAAAAGCGTTTTCTTCAGAACCTTCATGGGTTTCTCCTCCCTCCATGAACGCAAAGGACACGCGAGTGCGATCGAGATCACGCCTTCAGGACGATCTCGATCACCGGCACGGTAACGTCCGGGCGCCGGACCGGCAGTTCGAGCGTGATCATGCCTTCCGGCACTGTCACGCCGATATTGGAATCCACATCTTTGGCATGGCTCAGCCAGTGCACCTCGCTGGCGTCGTGCAGGAACTGCGCATAGGCGATCCTGTCGGCGAGACCTTCGATGTGGATGTGGCGGTAAGGCCAATTGTAAACATGCAGATAAAGGCGGTTGCCACGCTGGGTATAACGGCAGCCGGCAGGCACCGGATAGCCGGACGGCCCTGCCCCATAGATGGAACGTCCGTTGACTTCCATCCAGTTCTGATAGACCTCCAGCGCGCTGATGGCGCGCGCATCGAGCGTGCCGCGGCCGGTCGGGCCGACATTCATCAGCAGGTTGCCGCCGAGCGCGACGGAATCGATCAGTAGCTGGATGATCTGTTCCGGGCTCTTCCAGGTATTCTCGTCGCGGTGATAGCCCCAGGAGCCGCTGAAGGTATGGCAGGCTTCCCAGAGCACCCCCTGGCTAGCGATGGCGGGGGCCACGCGCGGCGTATATTGCTCCGGCGTCGTCACGTCAGGCAGGGTGCCGGGCGGCAGATCGAGGCGGTTGTTGACGATGATGCCGGGCTGCAGTTCGCGCACCAGATCGACCAGCCGCTCGCTCTCCCAGTCGGCACGCCCCTTGCCGGGCAGGCCGCGATATTCGCGCCCGGGGTAGCTGAAATCGAACCAGATGATGTCGATGCGGCCGAAGCCGGTCAGAAGCTCGCGCACCTGTTCGCGCATATAGGCAGCGTAGTTGGCGATGTTACGGCCGGCATTCAGCGCCTTGGCGTCTGGATGGTTGCGTAGCGGATGGTGAACGTCGATCGGGAAATCGGGATGGTGCCAGTCAAGCAGCGAATAGTAGAAGCCGATCTTCAGCCCTTCGGCGCGGAAGGCTTCGACCAGCGGCGTGAGCAGATCTTTGCCGCAGGGCGTGTTTGGCGCCTTGTAATCGGTCACCTTGCTGTCCCAGAGGCAGAAACCCTCATGATGCTTGGTCGTCACCACGACATATTTCATGCCGGCGAGACGTGCCCGGCGGGCCCACTCCTTGGGATCGTAGAGATCGGGATCGAAATTGTCGAAATAGCGCTGATAGTGGTCGTCGGTCAGCTCTTCGCGGTTCTTCAACCACTCGTGCCGGGCCCCCAGCGCATACAGGCCCCAATGGATGAACATGCCCAGGCGATCCTGGCTGAACCAGGCGTGTTTGCCCGCCCCTCCCGATGCCGGATTTTCCGGCTGGCGTTCCGAACTCGTCACAGGTTTCTCCTCCCTGTTTTCCGGTTCAACATCATATCGAACCGGTTCGGTAAATGATCATCTCGCCTGATCTGATGTCTGTCAAGCCGAAATTCTCGATCACAAGATAACTAAGGCAAACCCTGTGGAACAACAGATTTGAAGCATGAATGTTGCGCCGATCAATAAAATCGGACATAACAAAGCATTAGAACCGGTTCGATAGTCATGACCACCATACGAGATGTCGCGCGCCTTGCGGGGGTTTCAATCTCTACCGTCTCGCTCGCGCTCAACAGCCCGAAGCGGGTCGGTGCCGAGACGCTTGACCGCATCCAGCAGGCAATAAAATCGACCGGTTACCGCATCGATCCGGTGGCCCAGACGCTGGCGCGCGGACGCAGCTCGCTGATCGGTTTCGTTTCAGCCAATCTCGGCAACATGTTCTTCGGCGACATCCGTCGAGAGATCGAGCACCAGGCGCTCGATCACGGCTATTTCGTCCTGATCGCCGACTCCTCCGGCAGGGCCGATCTCGAACGGGCGCTGCTGGAGCGGCTGGAGGCGCAGAAGATCGCCGGCATTGCGCTGGCGGCAAACGGGCGCGGCGAGGAGTACGCCACGTTCCTGCGCGACTTCAAAACCCCGATCGTGATGTTCGACCAGAAGGTGGAAGGCGCCGAGCGTGATTTTGTCGGTTCCGACAACCCGCTGACCACCACTATCCTGACGGAACATCTGCTGCAGCTCGGCCACAGGCGGATCGGCTTCATCTCCGGGCCGAGCGGCCTGCACACCGCCGACGAGCGTCTGAAGGGCTTCATGAACACGATGGCCGGCGCCGGTGTGGACCTCGATCCTTCGCTGGTGGTCGAAGGCGGCTACACCAGGACCGGCGGCCATGCACAGGCGATGCGCCTCTTGACCCGTCGCGACCGGCCGACCGCAATCATCGGCGCCAATAACATGACGGGCCTCGCAGCACTGCAGGTGATGCAGGAGATGGGTTTCCGCTGCCCTGACGACGTGTCGCTGGCGATGGTCGACGACGTGCCCTGGAGCAATGTCATCACGCCTCGCATCACCATGGTGGTGCAGGATGCGCAGAAGCTCGGGGAATTGGCTGCACAACGCCTCCTGGCAAGAATAGCAAGCCCCGAGGGCGCCGCCGCGCCGCCTGAAGATTTCATCCTGACGCCGAGATTCGTACGCGGAGAGTCGACCAGGCGGTTGTGAGTGCTTCCACCGCTCCTCACGCATATGCCAAACCAGCGCCGAGAGATGTAAGCGCAGTGCCGGATTTTCTCTGGTCGGCCCTTATCCATTGAAAGGCGGTAAAATTTGTCATACATGTGTGATGAATCGTGAATTTCGCAATGCCGCGCGTTTGAACGGCATTCGGATCAAGGCCGATGCGGGGGCAGGCGTGGCTATGCAGATGAAGGATCGCAGCAAAGGCTCCGGGTCGCTGGTCACACAGGTCGGCGAAAGCCTCCGGCAAGCCATATTAAGCGGCCAATATTCTGCCGGTGACAAGCTTCCGAGTGAACACGAGTTGACCGAAACACACGGCGTCAGCCGCACGGTCGTGCGCGAGGCCGTGGCCGCACTTCGCTCGGACGGGCTCGTCGAGGTGCGCCAAGGAGCGGGGATTTTCGTGCTCGGCGCAGATCCGGCGCTCTCCGCACGGAAAGTCGACAAGGCCCGCGTCGCCTCCGATCTTGAAGTACTCGAGATCAGAACGCCTGTCGAAATCGAAGCGGCGGGCCTCGCGGCCCTGCGCCGCTCGCCGGCACAGGAGGAGGCGATATTCGAATGTCATCGGAAAGTCCTCCAATGCATCGAGAGCGATCAATCCATTCGCGATGCGGATCTGGAGCTTCATGCCGCAATCGCCGAAGCCACGAACAATCCACTGTTCAGGCAGTTCCTGGAGTCCCAGGGGTCGGCGATCATCCCGCAGTCGAGACTCGTCCCGGAATCGCGAACAGCCGAACAGACCGCCTACCGAAAGCTGATCCACAGAGAGCACGAGGCGATCGTCGTCGCAATCTGGGATAGGGACGATCAGGCCGCCCGCAACGCCATGCGCGAGCATCTGGTCGGCAGCCAGGCCAGGTACCGCAACCTGCTGAGAGATCTGCGAAGCTTTACCAGCTGACACCTGATCCGGAATTGCGTGGAAGTCGGGCCGATTATGTACGCCCGGCCCGCAGGCGCTGGATGTGGCCCGAGACTCTTGAGGCAAGGTCGCCCCCGAGTGCGGATATTGGCGCGAATCGTCCGCTATTTGTCCGGCGCGCGCATTTTCCCCTGTCTTCAAATCGCCGAATATGACTTCATGATCAACCTGCATGGAGTAAAAAATGTCCGGCCATGATACTGTCCTTTTCGTTATCGACGCCCAGGAGTCCTTCAGACACCGGGATTACTGGGACGAAAACCTCGTTTCCGCCTATATCGATCGTCAGCAGGCTCTGATCGACGGCGCGGAAGCCGATGGAATACCCATCATCCAGATCTTCCATGTCGATGAAAACGGGCCGTTTTCGGAAGCATCCGGGTTCGTCAGCACGCTCGCCCCGCTCAGGATCGCTCCCAAGGCGACGTTCAGGAAGAATCGTCATAGCGCCCTCGTCGGCTCGGGTCTCGACGTGTGGCTGACCGAGAACGGCGTCCGTCGTATCCTCGTCTCCGGCATCCGCACCGAACAGTGCTGCGAGACCACGACCCGCCATGCCTCCGATCTCGGCTATCAAGTCGACTATGTCGGCGAGGCGACCCTGACCTTCCCGATGACCGACACAACGGGACGCACCTGGAGCGCGAGGGAAATCCGGGACCGGACTGAACTGGTCCTGTCGGGCCGTTTCGCTCGGATCGCGACCGTCGAACAGGCCCTGGCTGGGCGTGGCAAGTCACTCGCCGCATGACGGACGCCGCGCAGCCCTTCGATATCCCGGTCTTCGTCGTCGTTCCGCCGCGCGTGCTGCTGCTCGACGTCGCCGGCCCGATCGAAGTGCTGCGCAAGGCGAACCTCGAACAGCGCGCAGTGCGCTTTACCGCCACCTATATCGGCCCATCGGCGACGGTCGGCAGTTCGATCGGCCTTGCCGTCACAGGCGTCGCAGCGTTGCCGCAGCGCTTGCCCGACAACGCGCTTGTCGTCATTGCCGGCAGCGCCGACGCGCCGATGGCAAACAGCCACCCGTGGGACGAACAGGAACGCGCCGACCAGGCTGCCATTGTCGCATGGTTGAAGCGCGCCATCCGTCCGGGAATTCGACTGGCTTCGATCTGCTCGGGCGCATTGCTCGCTGCCGAGGCAGGTATGCTCGACGGCCGCGAGTGCACCACCCATCACGCCTGCATAGAGGATCTGGTAAGGCTCGCACCCAACGCGCGCGTTCGAGACAACCGGCTCTATGTCGAGGACGGAGACCGCCTCACGAGCGCCGGCATCACCGCCGGCATAGACCTCATGTTGCATATCGTTGCCGAAGCGGCGGGACATGCCTGCGCGCTTGCGGTGGCGCGATATCTTGTCGTCTATCTCAGGCGCGGCGGCTCGGATCCGCAGCTTTCGCCCTGGCTTGAAGGTCGCAACCATATTCACCCGGTCATTCACCGTGCGCAGGACGCGGTGGTCGCCAACCCCACTCAGGACTGGTCGGTGGCGTCCCTCGCCCGCCTCAGCGGTGCCAGCCCGCGCAACCTTTCAAGGCTGTTCAACGAGCAGACGGGCATGAGCGTTACGGATTTCGTCAACCGCATGCGCGTGGCTCTTGCCCGCGAGATGCTCTCCGGTTCGCGGCTGGACATGGAGGCCGTCGCGATGCGCGCCGGCTTCGGCTCGGCACGGCAGCTCCGCCGCGCCTGGAACCGTCTGTATGACGATCCGCCGAGTGCGGCCCGGTCAAGGCTGCCCGTCGGTTCATAGACTGCTCGCCGCCAGTCGCCAGATCGCGATGACGATCGCGGACATATTCTCTCCCAATTTTCACGTTGAAGCGCTTACCGCGATGGCTTGATGCGGCATGCTCGGAGAGAGATCCGTCTGGCGCAGACGTCTGTGGAAGGCGCAGCGCATCTGGCTTAAGAAATGACTGCGCGCCCGTTGCTTCCTGTCGCTCCCCGCTATGGGGGATGTATCGACGGAATTCGACGAGCTGCTGACCCATCCGCGACTGAAAGCTAGTTGAAAGCTTCGACGTCATAGGAAGGGGCAGCATCGTGGAGGAGACACGGTCAAAGTGGCGAGACGACGATGCTAGCAAACCACAGGAGGAGATTTCCATGCGTTCTTCACGCAGCCTTTTTCACACCGTCGCTTTTTCGACGCTTCTCGCCGCAGCTTCTTTCGCCACCAGCGCCGCACATGCGGCCGATAAGATCACCATCATGGTCGGCGGTTATGAAAAGCAGATCTATCTGCCCGCCAAGCTTGCCGAATCGCTCGGATACTTCAAGGACGAGGGTCTCGACGTCGAACTGCTGAACGAAGCTGCCGGCGTCGATGCCGAAAACCAGCTTCTGGCCGGCTCCGTCCAGGGCGTGGTCGGCTTCTACGATCACTGTGTGGACCTGCAGGCCAAAGGCAAATTCGTCGAATCCATCGTCCAGTTCAGCCAGGCGCCGGGCGAAGTCGAGATGGTTTCGAGCAAACGTCCTGACATCAAATCTCCGGCCGACTTCAAAGGTAAGACCCTCGGCGTCACCGGTCTCGGCTCGTCCACCAACTTCCTGACCCTCTTCATGGCCTCAAAGGCCGGCCTGAAGCCCGGTGATGTCGTGACGGTTCCAGTCGGCGCCGGCGGCACTTTCATCGCCGCTATGCAACAGGATCAGATCCAGGCCGGCATGACGACCGAGCCGACGATCTCACGCATGATCAAGACCGGCGAGGCAAGCGTGCTCGTCGACATGCGCACGGTCGAGTCGACCCGTCAGGCGCTCGGTGGCACCTATCCGGCCGCCTCACTCTACATGGAAGCCTCCTGGGTCGACGCGCACAAGGAAGAGGCACAGAAGCTCGCCGACGCCTTCGTCAAGACGCTGCGCTACATCAACACGCATTCCGCCGCCGAGATCGCGGACAAGATGCCGAAGGACTTCTACGTCGGCGACAAGGACGGCTACATCAAGGCTCTCGACGACGGCAAGGGCATGTTCACACCGGATGGCGTCATGCCGGAAGACGGTCCGAAGACCGTGCTTGCCGTGCTCTCGGAGTTCTCCAAGAACGTCAAGGGCAAGCAGATCGACCTTTCCAAGACCTACACGACGGAATTCGTCAAGAACGTCAAGTAAGGCGTCGCGTCGCTTCCGGTCCCAACCGGAAGCGACCTCCCGATCGATCCATGGGCACTGCGTGCACGCGCCCAAAGCACGCCTCAGGTATCATCATGCAACATGACAAGAACCAGATCCCGGCGATCGAGCTGATCAACGTCAGCCGCCGCTTCGTCTCGCCGACCGGCAAGTCCCTTACGGCCTTGCGCGATTTCAACATGACGGTCGCCCGCGGAGAGTTCGTCGCCGTCGTTGGCCCCACCGGATGCGGTAAATCGACGACGCTCAACCTTGTGACGGGTCTCGCACGCCCGAGTGCCGGTGAAGTCCGGCTGATGGGCGGTCCGATCACCGGCATTGACCCGCGTGTCGGCTTCGCATTTCAGACCGACGCACTCTTTCCCTGGAAGAACGTGATCGACAACGTCATGGCCGGTCCGCTGTTTCGCGGCAAGTCGCGCACTGAAGCGGAAAAGAGCGCGCGCGACTGGCTGGCCCGCGTCGGCCTTTCGAAATTTCTCCATCATTACCCCCACCAGCTTTCTGGCGGCATGCGCAAGCGCGTCTCCCTGGCACAGACCTTCATCAACGAGCCGGAGATTCTGCTGATGGACGAGCCTTTCTCGGCCCTCGACGTCCAGACCCGCACCGTCATGCATGAAGAGCTCTTGAAACTGTGGGCGGAGCGCAAGGCCTCGGTGGTGTTCGTCACCCACGATCTCGAAGAGGCTGTCGCCCTTGCCGACAAAGTCTATGTCCTGACCGCCGGCCCTGCGACGGTAAAGTCAGTCTACACGATCGATCTCCCCCGCCCGCGCGTCGTGTCGGAAATCCGCTACGAGCAGAGCTTCATCGACTATTGCAAGACGATCTGGGAGGACCTCCGCGAGGAGGTGGAGACCAGCTACCGCCGCGCGAGCGAAGCGGCCTGAGGGAGGATATCATGGCACACACCACACTTGAGGCCGGTTCGGCCACCATGTTTCGGCCGGGCACGTCGGACACAGAAATCGAGGCATCGGCGCTGAAGGCAATGCGCCGGCGTAAGACGCTGGTGCGCTTCTGGCAGATCGCCATCCTGGTATTCGTGATCGGCATGTGGGAGCTGTCTTCCAACATGCAATGGATCGATCCGTTCTTCTATTCGAGCCCAAGCGGCGTCGTTCAGCGCCTCTACGAATGGGCAACCGAAGGCACCACGGAAGGTTCGCTCTGGTATAATCTATGGGTGACGATGGAGGAGGCCTTAATCGGCTTCTTCGCGGGTTCGATCACCGGCGTCTTCGTCGGCATTGGTCTTGGCCGCAACCGCTTCCTGTCGGACATCTTCTCCGTCTATATCAAGGCGATCAACTCGATACCGCGCGTCGTTCTCGCCCCCATCTTCATCATGATCATGGGTCTCGGTCTGCCCTCCAAGGTCGCTCTCGCCTTCATCATGGTGTTCTTCGTGGTCTTTGCAAACGCCTTCCAGGGCGTGCGCGAGGCCGACCGCAACATGATCGCCAATGCCCGCATTCTCGGCGCCTCGGATTGGCAGGTCACCCGCACCGTGGTCATCCCGTCGGCAATGAGCTGGATCTTCGCCAGTCTGCACGTGTCCTTCGGTTTCGCGATCATTGGCGCAATCGTCGGCGAATTCGTCGGCGCCCGCTTCGGCATCGGCCAGCTCATCTCGATCGCCAAGGGTACGTTCGATGCCGCCGGCATGTTCGCGGCAATCCTCCTCGTCATGGTCGTCACGCTTTTTGCCGAATACATCATGACATTGATCGAGAACCGCCTGGCGAAATGGCGCCCGCAGCAGCACCTCGATACCCAGTGACCAAATCGACCTCCTCCCAAGGCAGATCGAAGAGAAGGCCGGGTGCATGTCCGGCCTTCTTTCATTTGATGTCGGCAATCTTGAAATGTGCGTTGCTTTGGATTCGGGTTCACGCGAGCGGAAGCCGCACGGTCACGACGAGCCCACCGCCTTCCGCATCATCGAGCGAGACCGAACCTCCGGCACCTTCGACGACCTCCCGAACGATCGCAAGCCCCAGACCGCTCCCCTCGGCTTCGGTCCCTATGATCCGGTAGAATCGTTCGAAAACCTGCTCTCGCTCCCCGCTCGGAATACCCGGCCCGTTGTCCTCGACGGTCACGACGGCGTTGCCGTCCGCCTGCCCGACGGCGACGGTCACCCGTCCATTCGGGCGGGTATAGCGGATCGCATTGTCTATGAGGTTGACCAACATCTCGCGCAACATCGTCGCGTCGCCGTCGACAATGACCGGCCGGACGGCTTCCAGGCCGACGTCAATGTTGCGCTTGAGCGCCTCTTCAGCATGCGCTTCCAGGATCTCGCGGGCAGCCTTCGTAAGGTCGGTCGCATCGCTGCGCGGGCGCCGGCTTCCGGGCTCGGCCCGCGACAAGGTGAGGAGCTGGCTGGCAAGACGCGAAATCTGCTTCGTGCTGGTGCGAAGAGCGAAAAGCGCCTCGTCACGGCGAGCCGCATCGGCTTCGCGGGCCGCCACGCTCGCCTGCGTCGAAATCAGCGCCAGCGGGGTTCGCAGTTGGTGCGCAGCATTCGATACGAACCGTCGCTGCGCGGCCATCTGGTTCTGGACACGCTCCATGTAGTCGTTCAGGGCGTGAACGAGCGGCTGCAACTCGCTCTGCACCATCTCCGGCGGCAGCGGATCGAGACGGTTGCGCCCGCGCTGGCGCAGGGCGTCCCGCAGTCTCAGCGCAGGGGCCAGGCCCCGCTGAAGGCCGAGGATGGTCACCAGGCTTGCGACGAAGACGAGCACGAACTGCTTCGAAAAGTCTGAGAGCCACAACTGCCTTCGCATCGCATACTGGCTGTTATGCGTAACGGCGACGGTCACGGAGATCGCGCCGTCATCCGGAAGGCCGACGACAGGATGATCGAGCATCAGGACGCGCACATCGGCACCGTGGAACACGCGATCCTCACCGGTCCGCTGGACGGCCGGCAACGGCAGGTCGGGAAAGCCGCTGACCAGACTGCCCCATGCCGTGATGACCTGATAGGACACCCGGTCGCCGAAGCCCGTGTCAAACATCTCCAGCGCGGAAGGCGGCACGTCCACCTGAACATTGCCGCCCTCGTCGACGCGGACGGCTTCGGCAATGACGCGGGCGGACGCCAGAAGTGTTCGATCCGTCACCAGCTTTGCTGTGGCGTCCGCCGTCCAGAAGCTGTCGTAAAGATTGAAGCCGATCGCGCCGAACAGGGTCAGCAGCACCCAGCAGAGCAGCTGCACCCTCAGGCTCTGGCTGAGCCGCGCGATCGTCGCGCCCACCTTGGTGACGAGGCTACTGGACATGTCTGAGGAGATAACCAAGTCCGCGCAATGTGGCGATTTGAACCGTACTGCTCTCGAGTTTCTTTCGCAGTCTGTGGACGTAAATTTCGATGGCACTCGGATCCGCCTCGTCGTCGAACCCGAACACGCTTTCAGAAAGGGCGGCTTTCGAGACGGTGTTGCCGAGCTTCATGACGAGCTGCTCAAGCACGGCATATTCGCGCGGCGTCAGTTGCAGCGGCTCGCCTGCGACGAAAAACTGCCGCGTCCCACCGGAGAAGCGCAGGTTGCCGACGGTAATCTCGGATGATGCCCGGTCCTGGCCGCGGCGGACCACCGCACGGATCCTCGCTTCGAGCTCGGCGATTTCGAAGGGTTTGGCGAGATAGTCGTCAGCGCCGCTGTCAAGCCCTGCAACACGGCCGTCCAGGCTCGCATTGGCGGTCAAGATGATGACCGGCAGCTTGTTTCCGGACTGCCGCAATCGCTTCAAAAGCGTCAATCCGTCAAGCTTGGGCAGCGCCAGGTCGAGGATCATCGCTGAATACTCCGCTACCTTGAGCATATGCTCCGCGTCCTCGCCGTCATGGGCAATGTCGATAGCGTATTGCGCCTGTCGCAGGGCTTTACCCAGCCAGGCCGCCAGATCCTTGTTGTCCTCCACCACAAGCAGTCGCATCCGACCTCCTTAGCATGGGCAGGCGGTCCGGCGGAAGCGCGACACAGTTTCCACAGCTGCTGCTTGGCCTCTGTTCCCGACCGAAGCAGAAAGAGATGCTATCACCTGCGATCGCCCTAGACGTCGTCAACAAGCGCCCCCCGTCGGCGCTTCGGGAATCGTCTTCGACCGCAACCGCGACGTCCCGGTCTCCGGCGCCTCGCTTCCCCAGATTTCGATCTGGGTCAGCGCCGGATAGGGCGAGGCGTCCTCGGCCTTGATCAGACCGTGCAGTTCCACCCATTCGACGATGCAGGGCTCGATCGGAAAGGCCTGGGCGACGCCCGATTTCACCAGCGGAAAACAGGCGGTCTTGCCGGTCGAGAAGGTGACGCTGGCCCTTTCCCACCAGGAATCATGCGGGAAGTCGGCCCGGAGATAGAAAACGATCTCTTCGATCCTGACCGGCCTGCCGAATTCCACCGTCAGTGCCGCTTGCGGATCGCGATTGATGCCCCAGCTCGTATAGGGCCAGAAGCCGTGATCATCGTTGGCCTTTTCGCCGTCGATCGCGTTGCGCGCGGCAAAGACCGCTTCGCCCCGGGTCTCGACATTGGCGCGCGCATGCGGAAACAGAACCCGATTGGCGTGATCGTCCCAGGGGTTCAAGGCGAGGTTGCGCCGATGGACAATCTCGTCAGAGCGCGTGCTACGCGCTGAAAGCCGGTGGATATCGCCCCTGAAGGCATTCGGCGAATAGGGCTTGCGCTTGTCGCCGAAGGGCACGGCGAGCGAATAGGCGTATTCCTTCATATAGACCAGGCCGGGTTGGATCGCGCCATCAAGGGCGAGGAAGACATGTCCGGGCTCGGAGACCTCCACGACCACGCGATCGCCTTCACGATAGCTCTGACGATAGACCAGGAACGTCTCGTCCCGGCCGGTGGAACTCGCCAGCACTGCCCCATCGGCATCCACGATCTTCAGCGTCAATTCCATGCTCGTCCTCCCCAGAGCATGATGCCGAAAAGTGTGAGCGATTTTCGGACGACATCATGCTCTAACTATTTAATTTAGAACAGGATTCAGATTTTAGGCCGACCCGGCCCAAATCATCCTGTTCTAGACGATCCGCAATCTCAGGAGCCTGCCGGCAAACGGCACGCGCAGCCGGTAGATTTTCTCGGGCCAGGCCGATCTCAGCCGGGCGTCGTCCACGACGATTTCATCGATTTCGATCTCGCCGGCGCCCTCGACGAAAATGCTGCCGAGGTCGGCCAGATCGATCCTGTCCGGGCTGACGGTCGGCGCCAGGCATGTCATCAGCGACAGGACCGCCGGCTTGCCCCCGTCATAGGTGTCGACGATCTCGACATCGCGGCCGCGCAGCAGGGAAACGACGCGACGATAGCTGTGCAGCTGCGCTTCGGGGGGATAGGCGCTTGATATATCGAGCGATATGCGCGCGTGCTCCTCGTCGAACTCGACCTCGACATCGCGGGCGCCAAAGGCTTCGCCGGCCGACTGCATGACGCCTGCGAATGTCGGCAGGTTGTGGAAAGCCGACTGCATCGTCCATATCTCGTAGCGCCGGGCCGAAAAGGTCTTTGCAGTATAGGTCTCGACGCCGACATCGATCAGGAACGGACGTCCGTTCTTGTAAAGCGTGACACTTCCGGCATCGTTATGATTGTGGCCCTCGCCATTGTTGCCGCCCTTGACGGCAAGCGAAAACTGCCGGTCGCGAGCGATGAACAGGCCGATGCCGGGATAGAAGATATCGCGCCCGGACGCAGGATGCGGCGGGGCGGCAGCGAGAGGCGTCGGGCCGGCCAGCAGTTCCTGCACGCGATACCAGAGGTTCCATTCCCCGGGCAGGTGGGGATTGTCGGAAGCGGCTCTGTCGGATGCAGCGAACTCAGCCAGCATCTCAGAGCCGACCGCCCGTCCGAACAGGTATTCCCGCGCGCTACAGGGTTCGACCACCGCGGAGGAATCCGCGAAGTTGAAATAGTAGCGGCCGGCCACATGCATATGGGCAATATATTCGGCCATGTTGCGGATCTTCGGTTGCTGCCAGACCCCGGCGAACAGGCCCGGCGCCACGGCATCCAGGATGGTCAACGCGCCATGCAGGCAGAGTGCGGCGTGGCGATAGTAGAGCACACCCTCTTCGCAGGCCCCGTCCTCGGCATAATCCTTCAGGAAGGCATCGAGGCTGCCGAGTGCCTTTTCGGCGACGGCGTGACGCGTGGGTTGACCGGTTTTCAGGGAGAAGACCGTCAACAGGACATTCTGGCTAATCCATGCCGTCCAGTTGTTCATCCGCTCTTCGCCGCGGCCCATCCACCAGAAATGCCGGCCGAGATAGGGCGAAAAGATGCGGATCTCGATCTCGCGCTCTATGCGTTCCGCAATCTCGGGGCTGATGCCGTCAAGCTCGTCGCGAAGCAATGCGACGATGGAGGCAAGCAGCGCCGCCGTTTCGGCGGCGAAGAGATCGACGACAGGTTGCGAATTGTCGGGAAGTGGCAGGCGCGCACCGCTTCGTTCATAGGCGTTATGCGCCGGAAGCTGCCAGCCGCTCTCCTCCGCAATCAGGAAGATGCCGTCGACGATCTTCGGCAGGAACCGCGCCTTGCCTTCGATGAGTTCGCCGAGCACCAGATTGTTGAGCATCCGCCGCCGCGTGAAATAAAGCTCCTCGAAGCGCGAGCGGTTGCCCGTTGCGGTGAACTCCCGGTAATCCGAGGCCGCAATCAGCGGCCAGGCGCGCGCAAGCGTCTCTTCGGCCTCGCGGATGACCAGATCCCGTACCGCTTGCGGCACAGCGCTCCATCTGGCGCGATCGGAGCACACCGCCCCGGGCGTGAAATCGCCCAGCACATCCGGCAGCTTTGCTGAAATCTCGCTGAACATGTCTCTCCCCGTACCGGAAAAGCATCGATGGCCGTTTGGTCTGCACGCTCACCTATCATATGTATTTTGCGCTTTCCATAAAATTCGTATGACCTGTTCAGAACTTGTTTGACCAATACTGGATATGTGCTATGTCGTTGCGGGAGGAAGAGGAGGCATCGGTGTCCCTATCGAATTCGGTCATCGCGACGGATGGCGCTCTGGCAACCTCCGGTCGGAAGGTCGCGGCCCTGTCCAAGCGCCAGCGCAGGATCCGCAACGCGCTCGTCGCCTATTCCTTCATCGCGCCGAACTTCCTCGGCTTTGCCGTCTTCACGCTCGGCCCGATCCTGTTCGCCTTCGTGCTCGCTTTCATGCATTGGGACGGTTCGAATGCGATCACCTTCGCCGGCCTCGACAATTTCTGGCGGCTCTTCGATGACAAGGCCTTTATCGCGGCGTTCTGGAACACGGTCATCTATACGGTCGCTTCCGTGCCGGCGACGCTCATATGCGCGCTCGGCCTCGCCGTTCTTCTCAACCAGAAGATCGCGGGGCGCGATTTCTTCCGCACGGCGATGTTCTTCCCCTATGTCGCCTCCCTGGTGGCCGTCGCGGTCGTCTGGAACATGATCTTCAATCCCGAGATGGGACCGGTGAACATGATCCTCTACACGCTCGGCCTCGATCCCAAGAACATGCCGGGATGGGCGGCCGATCGCCACTGGGCGATGGTGACGGTGATCCTCTTCGGCATCTGGAAGAACATGGGCTATTACATGGTCATCTATCTGGCCGGCCTGCAGGGCATCAATTCGGAGCTCTATGAAGCCGCCGATCTCGATGGCGCCAACTCCTGGCAGAAGTTCATCCATGTCACCGTGCCGCAGCTCGGACCGACGACCTTCTTCGTCACCGTCATGCTGACGATCCAGTCCTTCAAGGTGTTCGACCAGATCTACATGATCACCCAGGGTGGGCCTGGCACCTCGACGCTCGTCCTCGTCTACCACATCTACAACGAGGCCTTCATTTCCTGGGATCTCGGCTATTCCAGCATGGTTGCGCTCGTTCTGTTCTTCCTCGTGCTCGCCGTCACGGTCTTCCAGTTCCGGCGCCAGAGGGAGGATGGTGAATGAGGATCGCAGGACGCAAGGTGACCCTCAAATCGGTCACGATCTACGCCATCGTCATCGCCGTCACGCTCATCATGCTGATGCCCTTCGCCTGGATGCTCTCGGCATCCCTGAAGCTCAGCCGCGACGTCTTCGCCTTCCCGATCGAGTGGATACCGTCCGAGCCGCAATGGCATAACTACGTCGATATCTGGACGAAGATCCCGCTCGCCCTGTTCATCTACAACACGTCGAAGCTGACGATCATCGTCACGCTGCTGCAGCTTTTGACTTCCAGCTTTGCCGCCTACGCCTTCGCCAAGCTGAATTTCCCCTACAAGAACACCCTGTTCCTCGGCTACATCGCCACCATCGCCATGCCCTGGCAGGTCTATATGGTGCCGCAATTCCTGCTGATGCGCGAATTCGGCCTCAACAACACCCATCTGGCGCTGATCTGCCTGCAGGCTTTCACCGCCTTCGGCGTCTTCCTGATGCGGCAGTTCTACATGTCGATCCCGACCGAGCTCTGCGAGGCGGCCCGCATCGACGGCATGAATGAGTACCAGATCTGGGCGCGCATCATGCTGCCGCTGTCCAAGCCCGCGCTCTCGACACTGACGATCTTCACCTTCGTCACCACCTGGAACGATTTTCTCGGGCCGATGATCTACCTGACCAAGACCGAGCTGAAGACCGTGCAGATCGGCCTGCGCATGTTCATCTCGCAATATTCGGCCGAATACGGGCTCATCATGGCAGCCTCGGTCGTCGCCCTCATTCCGGTTCTCATCGTCTTCCTCTCTCTCCAGCGCTTCTTCGTCGAGGGCATCGCCTCGACGGGACTGAAGGGTTAAATCCATGAACGCCGTCTCGTCCGTCGCCCCGCAGCCGATCACCGATCCGGAGGTCAAAGCCGCGCTCGATCTTGCCGTCGAGCAGATCAGGCGCAACTTGCCCGCCTTCACCCATGCCTCGCAGAACCATTCGAGCGTCGGAAATTTCTATCCCGCCGTGGCGAACGACCAATGGACCGCGGGTTTCTGGCCCGGAGAGCTGTGGCTCGCTTTCGAGCACAGCGGCGAGGCGGTTTTCCGCGATGCCGCGCAGATCCAGGTCCAGTCGTTCCTGCATCGGATCGTGAACCGCATCGAGACGGACCATCACGACATGGGCTTCCTCTACTCGCCCTCCTGCATCGCCGCCTGGAAGCTCGTCGGAGACGAGGATGGCCGCCGGGCCGCGATCCTGGCGGCCGACCAGCTGATCGAGCGTTTCCAGCCCATCGGCCAGTTCATCCAGGCCTGGGGCCGCAAGGGGGTGGCGGAAGAATACCGCTACATCATCGACTGCCTGCTGAACCTGCCGCTTCTCTACTGGGCAAGCCGCGAGACCGGCGATCCGAAATACCGTGAGATCGCTCTCATTCACGCCCGCACCACGCTCGCCAACTCGGTTCGGCCGGATGATTCCACCTATCATACCTTCTACATGGACCCGGTCACGGGCGCGCCGGTGCGCGGCGCCACCAAGCAGGGTTACAGGGACGACAGCGCATGGGCGCGCGGACAGGCCTGGGCCATCTCGGGAATGGCGCTCTCCTATCGCTATGAGCGGATCGAAGAATATATCAGGACCTTCGACCGGCTGCTCGCCTTCTATCTCAACCGGCTGCCGGCCGACATGGTGCCCTATTGGGATCTCGTCTTTTCGGATGGCGATGGCGAGCCGCGCGACAGCTCGTCGGCCTCGATCGCCGCCTGCGGCCTTCTGGAGATGGCCGATCTCGTCGAGCCGGAGCCGGCCGCACGCTATCGCACGCTGGCGCGCCGCATGATGAAGAGCCTTGCGGATCATTATGCGGTCAAGGATCCCACCGTCTCCAACGGCCTGGTGCTGCACGCCACCTATTCGAAGAAATCGCCGTTCAACACCTGCCGCGGCGAGGGTGTCGATGAATGCGTCTCCTGGGGAGATTATTATTACATGGAAGCTTTGACGCGCCTTTCGCGCAGCTGGTCTTCCTATTGGTGAATTCAGGAGAACCCGATGGCCAGCATTTCGCTTAAAGAGCTGAACAAGAGCTATGGTGCGCTCACCGTCGTCCACGACATCGACCTTGAGATCGCAGACAAGGAATTCATCATTCTGGTTGGCCCGTCGGGCTGCGGCAAATCGACGACGCTGCGGATGATCGCCGGCCTCGAGGAAATATCGGGAGGAGAGCTCAAGATCGGCGGCGACGTCATGAACGACGTTCCCTCCAAGGATCGGGATATCGCCATGGTCTTTCAGAATTATGCGCTCTATCCGCATATGACCGTCTATAAGAACATGGCTTTCGGCCTGCAGCTCAGGAAGGTGTCGCGCGACTTCATCGATGCCCAGGTGCAGGACGCCGCCAGGATCCTCGACATCTCTCATCTCCTGAACCGCAAGCCGAAGGCGCTTTCGGGCGGGCAGCGCCAGCGCGTCGCGCTCGGCCGCGCCATGGTGCGCAATCCGGCCGTCTTCCTTCTTGACGAGCCGCTTTCCAATCTCGATGCCAAGCTGCGCGGCACGATGCGCTCGGAAATCACCAAGCTGCACAAGCGCCTCAACGCCACCTTCATCTACGTCACTCACGACCAGGTGGAGGCGATGACCATGGCGGACCGGATCGTCGTCATGAAGGACGGGCATATCCAGCAGGTGGATACGCCACAGAACCTCTATGACCGTCCCGTCAATATGTTCGTCGCCGGCTTCATCGGCGCGCCGCAGATGAACATGCTGCCCTCGACCATTCTGCGCCGGGGCGACGGCTACGTCGCCGTCTTCGACGGCCGGGAACTGCCGCTGCCTGCCCATTTCGACAAGAGCAGGATCGCGCCCTACGAGGGCCGCGAACTGGTGCTCGGCATCCGTCCGGAGAATTTCCACGAGCTGCCGCCGGCCGACATCGCGCCGGAGAACCTGGCGCCGCTCAAGGCGGTCGTGGAGCTTGCCGAGCCCATGGGCTCGGAAGTGCACCTGAACATGGTGGCAGGCGGTCGCAATCTGATCGCCCGCGTCTCGCCGCGCTACCGGCCCGATATCGGCGAGGAGGCGACGCTGGTAGCCGATATGACCAATGCGCAGCTGTTCGACAAGGAAACGGAACGCTCGATTTTATACTGAGACGCCTGCGGGAGACGGCTATGCAGTGGTTGCGGGACATGTGGACGAGGGAGGGGCCGGGCATTCCGAAGGATGCGCCGAAGAGGACCGGCCTTGCCCTGTTCGCCGAGATCCTCGTCCGCGAATGGTGGGAGATGATCAAGCTGAACATCCTCTTCATCCTGGCTGGCCTCTTCGTCGTGACCCTGCCGGCAGCGCTCGCCGCCATGGCCCGGGTCTCGGTGGCCTTGGTGGAAGATCGCAACACCTATCTGTTGCGGGACTTCACGGAAGCCTTTCTGCGCTACTTCTGGCGCGCCACCGCCTGGGGCCTGGCGTTGAGCGGCTCGCTGGCAATCGGCCTCTATGCGATCGTCACCTATGCCGCAGGCGCACGCGACAACCTGTTGCTCAGCGCACCGCTGACGATCGCCCTCGTTGCCACCGCTTTCATCGCAGTTCTCGCCTGCCATCTCTTCATTCTGATGGTGATGCGCGATCTGCCGGCTCTGAGGCTGCTGCGCCTCGCCGCGCTCGCCTCGGTCATCCGTCCGCTCCCGGCGCTTGCCGCGCTCGCCTTCGCCGCCAGCCTCTGGCTGGCGCATATCCTCTTCTATCCGGTTTCGGTGTTCATGCCGGCAACCTTCAATTTTTCACTCGGAATGTTCGCCGTCGCATTCGGCGTCCATCGGGCGGCGGTGATGGTTCTAGACCTGCCAAACGCAACGCAGCCGCACCGCGAACCGCATGCACGAGACGCTTCATAAAACAGCTGATCCAGAGATGATCCAGGGAAGGAGAACGGGAATGTATTGGGATAAATTCGGGGGGACGATGAAACTTGCCTTGGCAGGTTTCACCTTGGCCGCGACGACGGCCGGCGCAGCGCTTGCTCAGGACGCCGTGACGCTCAAATGGGCTTTGTGGGATTGGGACAAGACCGCCTATTACAAGCCGCTGATCGCGGCCTATCAGGCCAAACACCCCAACGTGAAGTTCGAGCCGATGGACCTCGGATCGCAGGACTATCAGCAGATGATCTCGACCCAGCTGACCGGCGGCTCCAAGGATATCGACATCGTCACCATCAAGGACGTGCCGGGCTACACCAATCTGGTGCGCGCCGGCAACATCGCCGATCTCAGCAGCTTCGTGAAGGATCAGAAGATCGACCCGGCTCCCTATGGCGGCCTGATCGAGGAACTGAGCATCGACGGCAAGGTCTATTCGCTGCCGTTCCGCTCCGACTTCTGGATCGTCTATTACAACAAGGACATATTCGACAAAGCAGGCGTCCCCTACCCCACCAATGACATGACCTGGGCGCAATTCGACGCGACTGCCGAGAAACTTACGGGCGGCATGGGCACCAACAAGACATACGGCGCGCTCCTGCATACCTGGCGGTCGACCGTTCAGCTGCCCGGCGTCCTCGACGGAAAACACACGCTGGTCGACGGCGACTACGAGTTCCTCAAGCCGTGGTACGAGAGGGCGCTCACCCTGCAGAAGGATGGCGCGATTCCTTCCTACGCCTTCCTGAAGACGTCAAACACGCATTATTCGGCGCTCTTCTTCAACGGCACGATCGGCATGCTGCCGATGGGAACCTGGTTCGTCGGCACCCAGATCACCAAGGTGAAATCGGGTGAATCGAAGAGCAAGAACTGGGGCATCGTGAAGTTCCCGCATCCCGACGGGGTCGCGGCCGGCACGACGGCCGCGCAGATTTCCGGCCTGGCGGTCAACGCCAATTCCGACCACAAGGATGCCGCTCTCGATTTCATCAAATTCGTCACCGGTCCTGAGGGTGCGGATGTCATCGCGTCGACGGGCACCTTCCCTGCGCTCAAGACGGATGACGTCAGCGCCAAGATCGCGGGAACGCCCGGCTTTCCTGAGGATGCGGCCAGCAAGGAAGCGCTGAAGCCGTTGAAAACCTACCTTGAGATGGCGGTCAACCCGAACGCCGCCAAGATCGAGGTCGTGCTCAACCGTGTGCATGACGCGATCATGACCGACAACACCTCCGTCGACGACGGGTTGAAGGAAATGACCGAAGGCGTGAAGGCCATCAAGTAAGCGTCAAGAAATATCGACGGCCGCGGGCAATATCTGCCCGCGGCCGATCCTGTTTTTCATGAATTTCGAGCTGACAATGATATATGATCCCGCCCGGGCCAATCCGCTTTTCGGCAATCCCCTCAAGACACGCGACGACCTCGCCAAGGCCGTTACCGATCTGTTCGAGCCGCTGCTACCGCATTTTTCCGAAGGCGGCGCCCGTGTGCGCCTCGGTGCAGCCGGCGCGATCTTCGACCGGGCGGCGGCGGATCTGGAAGGATTTGCGCGGCCGCTCTGGGGAATTGTTCCCCTCGCTGCGGGCGGCGGCGCGTTCCCGCATTGGGATCTCTATCGGCGCGGGCTGGCGAACGGCACCAATCCTGCTCATCCCGAATATTGGGGCGATCTTGCCGACCGCAATCAGCGGCTGGTCGAGCTCGCCGCTGTCGGCTTCGCCTTGGCGCTTGTCCCCGAGCACATCTGGGAACCGCTTGACGACAGCGAGAAGAAGACGGTCGCTGCCTATCTTCTCAGAGCGCGCGAGCTGGAATTCATCGACAACAACTGGAAATTTTTCCGTGTGCTCATCGATCTCGGGCTGGAACGCGTAAGCGCGGCGTTCGATCACCGGAAAACCCTCGCCTATCTCGACGAGTTGGAGGCTTTTGACCTCGGGGAAGGCTGGTATCGCGACGGACCGGTCCGGCGGGTCGATCATTACATTCCCTTCGCCATGCATTTCTACGGCCTGATCTATGCGGTGCTGGCCAAGGGCGACGAGGCGCGCAAGGACCGCTTCCGGGGTCGCGCGCGGACATTCGCCGGGGATATCCGCCACTGGTTCGGCCCCGATGGCGCGGCACTTGCCTTCGGCCGCAGCCAGACCTACCGCTTTGCGGCGGGAGGCTTTTGGGGCGCCCTTGCCTTTGCCGGCGTCGAAGCGCTGCCCTGGGCCGAGATCAAGGGCTATTATATGCGCCATATCCGCTGGTGGTCGACGATGCCGATTGCCGATCGAGACGGCGTTCTCTCCGTCGGCTACGGCTATCCGAACCTCTTCATGAGCGAGAGCTACAACTCTCCCGGGTCGCCCTATTGGGCGCTGAAATTCTTCCTGCCGCTCGCCCTTGCGGGGGATCATCCGTTCTGGACCGCCGAGGAGGCGCCGCAGCCGAAATTTCCCGAGCCGGTTGTGTTGAAGCCGGCGGGAATGGTCGCCATGCACACGCCGGGAAACGTGGTCGTGCTCTCCTCGGGGCAGCAACACGACAAGATGCTCGGCGCAAACGAGAAATATTCGAAATTCGTCTATTCCACGCGCTACGCCTTCAACATCGAAGCCGACGACCGGAATTTCTTCGCCGCAAGTTTCGACGGCATGCTCGGCCTCTCCGACGACGGCGTCCATTTCCGCATGCGCGAAACCCTCGAAGAGGCGCTGATAACAGGCGACCTGCTCTATTCGCGTTGGCGCCCCTGGAGCGACGTCACGATCGAAACCTGGCTGCTTCCTGCAAATCCGTGGCACATCCGCATGCACCGCATCGCCGCGCCGCGTGCCCTCAGCACCATCGAGGGCGGCTTTGCGATCGAGCGCGCGGATTTCAATGCCGACCGCTCCGATGTAAGCGATGGCCGGGCCGTCTGGTACGGCCAGACCGACGTCAGCGCCATCGTCGATCTATCGCCCAATCGAAGGGCCGGTCATGCGATGAGCCCGATACCAAACACCAACCTCATCCATGCCAAGACCCTGCTGCCGCAGCTGCGCGGCGAAATCGGCCCCGGAACCACCGTGCTCGCAACTGCGGCAATGGCCCTGCCCAGTCGCGAGAATTGGGCAAAAGCGCTCGATAACCCGCCCGCCAAACCCCACCTCGACGAAGTGGAGCGGCTCTTTCGCGAGAAAGGCGTAAGAGTGCCGGCATTCGCCCTCGGGACGTAGCTTGGAGCCCTGCCTTCCGGGTTTCGACCGCGGGCCAGACGGTTGATTATCGTGCGGTCAGCTCAGAACGGTACGCTTCGGCAATGCGCTGCGCCAGCTGTGCCATTTGATCGTCAGGTATCTGCAGAACCCCGTACTCCGCCATCAGCGCGTGGTATTGCTGCTCTTCTGGAGGCACACCTGGGGGCAAGGGAACGACATGAAAATGCAGGTGGCTATTGGCTTGCTGGCTGCCGAGCGAAAGCACATAAATTCGCTCGGCGTCGAACACACTTTTTAGCGCGCGAGACAGAATATGCACCTTCTCCTGTAGTCGAAGATATTCATCGGTCGACATGTCTCCCGCCAGATCCTCGAGGTGCTCCCTCGGACAGACAAGGCAATAGCCGGGCAGCGTGGGATATTTGCTCAGGAAGATGATCGTCTCGTCGTCTTCAAAAACGCGATGATGAAAGAAGTCGGGGTCGTTCCTGACCAAGCCGCAGATAAAGCATGGCCTTGTTACGATGTCGTGCACATAGGCCTTGAGATCAAATGGTTGGCGTTCGTTCATCCTGAACCTCCGTCGTCTCACGCGCAGCGGTCGCGGACGCCGGACCTATCGCAAAAGCCATTGCCGGAAAAATAACACGCTCCAAAACCGGTGGCCAACCGTAATATTTTCGGATTACTCCAAATAATTACATTTATATATTCATCATAAATAGCAAAGCATCCCCTCATCGTAATATTGTTGAACTAAAGTCGAGCAAAGCGTAGTGATGTACTGGCCCTTCATTTTTCAAGGCCAGAGGAGGATGCAATGCCTACCATAATGGTCCATCACAATGTCAAAGACACGAAGCACTGGCTCGCTTCACCCATCCGCAAGCAGGTATTGGAACCGATTGGCGTCACGAACATTCGCACGTTTACAGACCCTCAAACGTCTAGTCGCGTTGGCTTGGTCATGGACGTTGCTGATATGGAAAAGTTGACGGCCTTCATGCAGACCAAGGCCGCGGCTGATGCGATGGCGAGTGACGGCGTCTTGCCCGAAACCATGGTGTTCCTTGTTCAATCGTAAGACAGATCTCCACAAGACTCGGAAATGCAACGCGGGAGGATGATATGACGACGTTATTCGTAAGGCACGAGGTCTCCGATTACGCCGCCTGGCGCAAGATATATGATGCGTTTTCGCCGGTGCAGAAGGCCAATGGAGTGACGGCACAAGCCGTTTATCGAGCCGTCGACAATCCGAACGACATTACCGTCACGCACGAGTTTGCCACGCTTGAAGCGGCTCAGACGTTCAGCAAGCTGGACGAACTGAAGACGGCGATGCGCACGGGAGGCGTGCTCGGCGCCCCGACGGTATGGTTTACCAACAAAGCGTGAAATAGGCCAAAAGGGCTTCCGCGGCGCAGCGGAAGCCAGATACGGCCGTTCTCGACCGATTGCCGATCTTGGCGGAACGACTGCACAAATTTGTCCGAGTTCCTATTGTCCGTTCCTGATGTCGCGCAGTAGATCCAGGCCGCGCTGGTATCTTTCCGTTTTCTTGCCGGCTTGTTCGGCCTGACGGAGATTATCTTCGAGATCGGCCCGCTTGACGGGCAAGGCCAGCGGGTTTGATGCCGCACGTCTGACGAAGTCGTCATCCGGCTCGTCCGGCCGCCGTGTCAGCGCATTCACCGCGGAGATGATCGCCGGCGGAAAGCCTTCTTCCCTCAGCCTGTCGAGCGTCCAGCCGCTTCCCTTTTCGACGACGTCATGAAGGTAAGCGACCGTTCGCGTCTCGTCACCGGAAACCAGAAGGGCTACCCGCTGGCAGTGCTCGAAGAACGGCCGGCCGGTTTTGTCCGTCTTACCTTCATGGGCCGTAAGAGCGATCTGGATGGCATGGTCGAGATGCTGCATAGCGATCACGGTCCCTCGGTCTTCCTGATCTTCCGTCGGGAAGGCTTTTCGCCCGTCGTCATGTCGATGTCACGGACCGCGGCGGCCTGGCGAGGCCTCGCCCGTCGCCGATCGAGATCGCCGCTCTCACCGGCGCCTTGAAGCAGCGCCGCATCATCCCTGTCGTCTTCATCGAGCAGGTTCTGCAGCGTCTCATGCTCATCCTCGCCGGCCAGTTCGTCGCAGGCTTGCAGCCAATGGCGCTGGTCGGCGCCATCCGGGCGGCCCTCGGCCTCCCAGATTTCATAGGCACGGCGACGGATCTGCTCGTGCTTGTCTATAGCCATGATCGCCTCCAAGGGCATTTCATCCGAAGAACGGGCCCAGCCGCTTTCACGGCGTGTTGATGGTTGGAAGAAAATCCTCCACCTGTTTGCGCTGGTCCTTCGAAAGCGTCTCCGCCCGTTCCTTCCAGAACCGCTCGGCCTCCGGTGGATCCTCATCCCATTGGCGAACATCGGTGATGTTGTCGTCGATCATGGACCGGCGGTGGCCGCCGAGGCTGAGATATTCTTTTGCAAGCTTCAGGCTTGGAGTTTCAGTGCCGCTATCGCGATCTGATGCCGAGCTGGCGTTGCGCCGGGCATTTTCCAATGCTCTCTTGCGATGAGCCTCGGCTCGCTCCGTATCGGCGGAACGGGCGTCATCTGTCCCGCTCTCGGGCGGCACGTTGGATCTGGAAGTCATCATGGATCACCTCTCGATGTTGTGATCCAATAACCTTTGCAAGCAGTGAGAGTTCCGCATGGGTGGAGATTGATTTGAGCGGCGACCGAGCCGCACCGCCCGTTCGGCAATCAATGAACGGCCATACTCACCATTCGATAGGGGTGCACGGCCTCGAATTGCGAGATCATCGCCGTCGCCTGCTGAAATACGAGCTCGGCATTTTCCGGATCGTCACGGGCAAGTTCATCGGCGTTGACGCGGATCGCTTCGGCCATGTTGTTGGAAAGTGCGGCAAAGTGCGTATTGCCTTCGACATAGGCCTCACGCGCCGTGTCCTCCAGCGTACGAGCGATATCGACGAGGATTTCCTCGCGTTCCTCGATACTGAGGTCTTTGATTATATTGGTCTTCTCTTCCATGTCGCTCACTCCAAAAAGACGTGGGACGATGACCGAGCTCAAGCAAGCCTCGATCACCAAAGAGTTGGGAATGCCGAAATCCGGATTCAAGCCTCAATCCTGCTCGAACTCGCCTCCGGCACCACGCCGTCGCCTTCATCATTCGAACGCGGGAGGCGATTTTCTGTTCCCTGCCAGGCATTAGCACTCATGGGCAGGGAGTGCCAATTTTTCTTCCATCCCCTCTTGAATTGCAAAACCGCCGAACCAAATCATTCTCGCAAGGCTCGCGCGCGAGCCCTGCGCACCCGCCCGGATCGGTCATCCGGTCCGGCTAGGGAACAAGTCATCACTGTTTGTCGATGGAGGAAGACATGTCGTTCCGACCGCTTCATGACCGCATTCTCGTCCGCCGGGTCGATTCAGAGGAAAAGACCAAGGGCGGCATCATCATTCCCGACACCGCCAAGGAGAAGCCGCAGGAAGGCGAGGTCATCGCCGTCGGCCCCGGCGCGCGCAACGATGCCGGCCAGATCCAGGCGCTCGACGTCAAGCCCGGCGATCGCATCCTGTTCGGCAAGTGGTCCGGTACCGAGATCAAGATCAATGGCGAGGATCTGCTGATCATGAAGGAAAGCGACGTGATGGGCATCATCGAAGCCCAGGGCGAAAAGAAGCAGGCCGCCTAAGGTCCCTGCTGACATCCGTCCACGCTGGAGCGCTTCAGCTTTTCATGGAAACGCAGAACCGCTCCAACATTTTATTTCTGACGCAATTCCGAACGGAAAACCCCTTCGTACTTTTCCTGGAATTGCTCTGGCTGCCTATGAAGGAGTGAGGACATGGCTGCTAAAGAAATCAAATTCAGCACCGAAGCCCGCGAGAAGATGCTGCGTGGCGTCGACATCCTGGCCAACGCCGTAAAGGCGACCCTCGGCCCGAAAGGCCGCAACGTCGTGATCGAAAGATCTTTCGGCGCGCCGCGCATCACCAAGGACGGGGTTTCGGTCGCCAAGGAAATCGAACTCGAAGACAAGTTCGAGAACATGGGCGCCCAGATGGTCCGCGAAGTTGCTTCGAAGACCAGCGACGTCGCCGGCGACGGCACCACGACGGCAACGGTGCTCGCCCAGGCAATCGTCAAGGAGGGCGCCAAGGCGGTTACCTCAGGGATGAACCCGATGGACCTGAAACGCGGCATCGATCTTGCGGTCAGCGCCATCGTCGCGGAACTGAAGGCAAATGCCCGCAAGATCTCCAACAATTCCGAAATTGCCCAGGTCGGCACGATCTCCGCCAATGGCGATGCCGAAATCGGCCGCTTTTTGGCGGAAGCCATGGAAAAGGTCGGCAATGATGGCGTGATCACCGTCGAAGAAGCCAAGACTGCGGAGACCGAACTCGAAGTCGTCGAAGGCATGCAGTTCGACCGCGGCTATCTCAGCCCCTACTTCGTCACCAATGCCGACAAGATGCGGGTCGAGTTCGAAGACCCCTATATCCTCATCCACGAGAAGAAGCTCTCGAACCTGCAGTCGATGCTGCCGGTTCTCGAAGCCGTCGTCCAGTCCAGCAAGCCGCTGCTCATCATCGCTGAAGACGTCGAAGGCGAAGCCCTGGCAACGCTCGTCGTCAACAAGCTGCGCGGTGGCCTGAAGATCGCCGCCGTCAAGGCGCCCGGCTTCGGCGATCGCCGCAAGGCCATGCTCGAAGACATCGCCATCCTGACCGCCGGCACTGTCATCTCCGAAGATCTCGGCATCAAGCTCGAATCCGTCACGCTCGACATGCTCGGCCGGGCCAAGAAGGTGTCGATCGAGAAGGAGAACACCACGATCGTCGACGGTTCGGGCGCCAAGACCGACATCGAAGGCCGTGTTGCCCAGATCAAGGCCCAGATCGAAGAAACCACCTCCGACTACGACCGCGAGAAGCTGCAGGAACGCCTTGCCAAGCTCGCCGGCGGCGTTGCCGTCATCCGCGTCGGCGGCTCGACGGAGGTCGAGGTGAAGGAGAGGAAGGATCGCGTCGACGATGCGCTTCATGCAACCCGCGCGGCGGTCGAGGAAGGCATTTTGCCGGGCGGCGGTGTGGCGCTGCTGCGCGCTGTCAGGGCGCTCGACACCGTCAAGACCGCCAATGGCGACCAGCGCGTCGGTGTCGACATCGTTCGCCGCGCGGTCGAGGCGCCGGCTCGCCAGATCGCCGAAAACGCCGGAGCGGAAGGCTCGGTCATCGTCGGCAAGCTGCGCGAGAAAAGCGAGTTCTCCTACGGCTGGAACGCTCAGACGGGCGAATATGGCGACCTCTATGCGCAGGGCGTCATCGATCCGGCCAAGGTGGTTCGCACCGCGCTGCAGGATGCGGCCTCCATCGCCGGCCTTCTCGTCACGACGGAAGCCATGATCGCCGAGAAACCCAAGAAGGACGCGCCGCCGCCATTGCCCGCCGGCCCCGGCATGGATTTCTAAGGTGTTTGCCGGCCCGCCGGCCTCGCCGGGCGGGCCTCATCTGAGGGAATAGAGATGGTTCAAACGATCAAAAGCCGATCGCAGGTGCCGCTGGACTCCCGCGATCTTGAAACCTGCCAGCGCGTCTTCGATAGGCTCAGTGCCGATTACGGGATAGAAAGGAACAGCGACGAAGCCGATCGAATGGCGAGCATCATTATCGAGCTCTACCGACAGGGCGTACGCGACCCCGATCACCTGCAGTCGATGGTCGAGGCGGCCCGCGGCCTTTTCGAAGCGAGCGAGCGCCCGCCTACTGCTCAGGGAATTTGACCATGGTTCCGCCGCCGGTCGCCTGGTCCGTCGGGAAGACCTCTATCCTGGCGACGTCGACGAAGACGGGAAGCTCGATGGCGTTGGAGATGATCGAGGCGATGTGAGAGGGTTGTATCGGACGGTAGCCGTCATAGAGCAGCGTCCGCGCCTGGTTGCCTGCCATTGCGGTTCGATAAAGCTCCGTCTGGACACGGCCCGGCACCACCTCGGTCACACGAACCGAGGTCCCGAGCAGGTCGCAGCGCAGATTGTCGCAAAACAGGCTGAGCCCAGCCTTCGAGGGACCGTAGGCCGCCATGTTCGGATAGGGTGCCTGGCCGCCGCTCGAACCGATATAGATCAGGTGGCCGCGCTTTCGCTCGACCATAGCAGGCAGGAACGCACGGGTCAGATGCATCGGCGCCTTGAGATTGATATCGATCATGGCATCGATCTCGGACGGTTCGATCTCGCTGAATGTCGCCCGTGTCGAGAGAATGCCGGCATTGTTGACCAGGATGTCGACGTCTGTTCCGTGAAGCTGCTTGACGATTTCGGCGGTATCGCGCACATCGGCGCGGACGGGCTTCGCCCCGCTTTCCCGCGCCAGTTCCTCGAGCGCCTCGGCGTTTCGGCCAACGGCATAAACCGTCAGCCCCATCTCGCGTAGTTTGCCGACGGTGGCGCGACCGATGCCGCTCGTCGCACCGGTGACCACGGCGACCTGATAGGGCAGCGGCTCAGACATAGATGTAGCCTCCGCTGACGACGACATTTTCGCCGGTGGCATAGGTGTTGCGGCTCGATGCCATCATGACGATCCACTCCGCCATTTCGACCGGCTCGGCCGCGCGGCCAAGCGCGCTGGCCTTGGCCAATTCCGGAAGGAATCCCAGCTCCTTGGCGCGATCCGTCGCGAAACCGGCAGGAGCGACGGAATTGACAAGGATCTGGTCCTTGGCGCATTCCTGGGCAAAGGATTTCGTCAGGCTGACGACAGCCGCCTTGGTTGCGGCATAATGCGCATTCTGGGGATGAGCCTTGAAAGCATCGACCGAGGTCACGTTGACAATCCGCCCGGTAACCGCAGGCGCGTTCACGTGCGGGCGCATATGAAGAACGGCGGCCACCATCATATGATAGGTGCCCTTCACGTTGATCGCATTTTCGAGGTCCCATTCCTCGTCGGTGATCTCGAGGATAGGGCGTCTCGGATAGATGGCAGCGCTGTTGACGAGCACGTGGATCCGACCGAGCTTGCCGGCGATTTCGTTGAACCCGCGATGAGCCGTTTCGGCCCGGGAGATGTCGGCAACGGCCGTTGCCACCTCGGCGCCGAGAGCGCGAAGCGCCTCAGCCGAGACTTCGAGCAGCTGCTCATTGCGATCGATCAGCCCGATCCTGGTCGCCCCATGCGAGATCATCAGCTTGGCCGTCGTCAATCCGAGCCCGGAAGCGCCGCCGACGATGATTGCGGTCTGGTTCTTCAAAGTTCCACCTCAGTATTTTCAGTTACACCGCTAGCATTGTATGTTATCACTTATATGCTAACTTCGACAAAGCTCAAGTGCATTCTGAAGGTCTCGAAATGATTCCACGCCTCCGGCCGAACGGTTCAATCCCCCTTCCCGCTGTGGGATTCTTCCAGCGGCTCATCGAGGCGGGGTTCGATGGCGACATCGAAACCGGCGCGGCGAGCCGGACCGCTTTTTCGACCGACAATTCCATTTATCAGATCGAGCCGACCGGTATCCTTTTCCCCAGAAGTATCGAAGACCTGCAGATTACGGCGGCCGTGCTGTCGGAGCCGGCTTTTCGCGGGATCACCGTCGCGCCACGCGGCGGCGGAACCGGCACGAACGGTCAATCCCTCACCTCAGGCATCGTCGTCGACTGCTCGCGACACATGAATTCCATTCTCGAGATCGACCCAATCAGGAGAATTGCGCGGGTCCAGGCGGGCGTAGTCAAGGATCAGTTGAACCTGGCGTTGAAGCCCTACGGTCTGTTTTTTGCGCCTGAACTCTCCACCTCCAATCGCGCCACCATCGGCGGCATGGTCTCCACCGATGCCTGCGGCCAGGGTTCATGCCTCTACGGCAAGACCAGCAACCATGTGTTGGGATTGCGCATCGTGCTTGCGGATGGGACCGACTGGTGGTCGCGCCCGCTCGATGCTGAGGCACTCACGGAGATCGCCGCTCGCCAGGATCGTGTCGGCGAGATCCACAGGACGGTCGACCGTATCGCGCGCGAAAAACGCGACCGGATCACCGAGATTTTTCCGAAACTCAACCGCTATATGACCGGGTACGACCTCGCTCACATCCGGCGGGATGACGGACGCTTCGACCTCAATGCCATCCTCTGCGGCTCGGAGGGAACGCTGGCGATGATCGCCGAAGCCGAACTCAACCTTCTGCCGATCCCCGCCCATGCGGCACTGATCAATATTCGCTACGGGGACTTCAACACCGCATTGGAGGATGCCCGCACGCTCGTGGCGTTGAAGGTCGTCTCAGTGGAAACGGTCGATGAGAAGGTTCTCGGGCTTGCCAGGAGCGATATCGTCTGGACGGGCATTGCCCGCTTTTTTCCCGACGATGCAGGCGGAACCACGAACGGCATCAATATCGCCGAAGTGCTCGCCGACGACGAAGCCGAACTCGAACGCAAACTGGCCGAGGTGACCGCCGCGCTTGCCGCGGGCGCGAATGCCCGTCACCTGGGTTATACGATCGCGCGGGATCATGCCGACGTCGAGGCGATCTGGTCGATGCGCAAACGGGCGGTCGGCCTGCTCGGCAATGTGGACGGACCGGTCAGGCCCGTCGCCTTCGTCGAGGACACCGCCGTGCCGCCGGAAAACCTCGCGGCCTATATCCGCGAGTTCCGCGCATTGCTCGATGGCGCGGGCCTTTCCTACGGCATGTTCGGCCATGTCGATGCCGGCGTCCTGCACGTGCGGCCTGCCCTCGACCTCACCCGCAATGACCATGTCCGGCTGGTCAGGGAGGTCAGCGACGCCGTCGTGGCGCTGACGCGTAGATATGGCGGCGTGCTCTGGGGGGAGCACGGCAAGGGGGTGCGTTCCGAATATGTGCCAGAATTCTTCGGCGATCTCTATCCCAGCCTGCAGGAGATCAAACGGGCTTTCGATCCGGAAAACCGTCTCAACCCGGGCAAGATCGCAAGCCCTTCCGGCCAAGCGCTGCTGAAGATCGACGAGGTTCCGCTGCGGGGAGATATCGACCGCATCATCGGCAACGAGATCCGCGCAGCCTTCGACAACGCCGCCTATTGCAACGGCAACGGCGCCTGTTTCGATTTCGACGAAACGAGCCCCATGTGCCCCTCCTACAAGGCGACACGCGACCGGCGTTTTTCGCCCAAGGGCCGCGCCGCTCTGATGCGGGAATGGCTGAGGCTGCTTGCCGAGAAAGGCATCGATCCCCGCCAGGAGGCAAAACGCCTGCGGCAGAGCGTTCCGCTCGCGAACTTCGCTCGGCGCGTCTTCAACTCGCTGAACCCTCAAAATCGCGACGACTTTTCCCACGAGGTCCGCGCTTCGATGGACACCTGTCTGGCGTGCAAGGCCTGCGCGGGACAATGTCCCGTGAAAGTCAGCGTCCCGGCCTTCCGCTCCAAATTCCTGGAGCTTTATTACGGACGCTACCTCCGTCCGCTGAAGGATCCGCTGGTCGCGGCCATCGAGACCACCCTGCCGCTGGTCCACCGGATACGACCTGCCTACAACCTGGTCGTCGGCACGCGAGCCGGCAGGATGATGATGCGCGTTGCCGGACTGACGTCCCTGCCCCGCCTGCCGCGGATCTCTCTGGCCAAGGAAGCCGCCCGCCTTGGCGTGCCGCTTGCGACCCCGCGGCAGATCGAGGCCTTGTCGCCGCGTGAGAGGGAGCAGAGCGTCATCTTCGTCGCCGATGCGTTTACCGCCTATTTCGATCCTGAGGTCGCCCTCGCCGCGATCAGGCTCGCGCGGAAAATGGGGCTATCGCCCTTCCTCGCCGCATCCCACGTCAACGGCAAAGCCCTGCACGTGCACGGCTATCTCGGACGTTTCGAGGCTGCGGCCGGGCGGACCGCGCACTATCTCCAGCGACTGGATGATACGGGCGTGGCGCTGGTCGGGCTCGATCCCTCGATGACGCTTGCGTTCCGCAGCGAATACAAGGGGGCGCTGCAGGCGACCATTCTCCTTCCGCAGGAATGGCTGGTCGCCAACCTCGGCCGCCTTGCCGCTTCACCCTCCGCCATCAAAGGCAAGAGCTTCCGATTGATGGCCCATTGTACCGAACGCACCAATGCGCCGGCCTCCGTTGCGCAATGGAAACAAGTATTCGCGAGCCTCGGTATCGACCTGCAGGCGGCCCAAACCGGTTGTTGCGGAATGGCCGGTACCTTCGGCCACGAGGCCCGCAATCGGCCAATCTCCGAGCGCCTCTATGCGATGAGTTGGAAGCGGGAGGTCGATGCCGCCGGCGACACCGACAACCTCATGGCCACCGGATATTCGTGCCGCTCCCAGGTGAAGGAAATCGACAACAAGCGCCTGCCGCATCCCTTTCAGGTGATCGACAAGATAATGTCTGAAAAAGCCGACGTTCCGCAATCAGACGTGGCATGATATGTGATATGTGCTAAATTTGATCGTGAAATTCGGAGCAAACCAGTGTCAATCATCACGCAACGAGGCAATCTCGCGGAAATCGTCGTTGCGAAGCTGATGGAACGCATCGACTCCGGCCTTTATGCTCCCGGCGAGAAAATTCCGTCAAGTGCCCAGCTCTGCGAAGAGTTCGGCGTGTCCCGAACCGTCATTCGCGAGGCGCTCACCTCTCTCAAGGTTGGCGGACGGGTGACCGCGCGACAGGGTGCCGGCGTCTATGTGAGCGACAAGGACGCAAAGACCCTCAATTTCGAGATCAGCCGCATCGAGGACATTCGCTCCGCGATGCAGATCCTGGAATTGCGGCTCGGCGTCGAGATACAGTCCGTTGCCCTTGCCGCGTCGAGGCGCACGCCGGAAGCACTGGCTGAAATTGCCCGCGCCTACGACAACCTCGAAAACCTGGTGACTGAGGATGCCGAGGTCGAGGCACGCGCCGATTTCGAGTTCCATCTCGCGATCGCCCGCGCCACCCGCAATCCCCACTTCCCGAGTTTTCTGGAAGCGGTGATTGAGAGCATCAATTTCGACCTCGTGCTCAAACATCGCCAATCGGCGCGCGGCTACAGCACCTACCTGAAGAAGATCAACAAGGAACATGCCGCTATCCTCGCCGCCATCACCCAGGGTGATGCAAAGGCTGCGAAGGCCGCGCTGATCGCCCATCTGGAGGAAAGCCTCCATCGTTACCGCACGATGCTCAATGAGCCGACGAGCAGCGAAACGGAGAATTAAGTCAGGAGGAAGGAAAGGATGATCCGCTTGCTGCGACGCTTCCTACGCTCCTTTCTTGCCCTTTTTCACGCCCCTCAAGCGACTTCACTTTCCGCTGGTCTGCTGAGGCGCCGCCGGCTTTTTGAGGCGGCGCCTTTTCCTGCGATCACTTTCCCTGGGCGATTGCCTGGTCGCGAATTTGCGTCAGGCTCATTTTCGGTGTCAGCGCTTCCGGGTCGATCCGGATTTCGATGAGACCCGGCTTGCCGGATGCCTCGCAGCGTTGGAAGGCGCCGGCGAAGTCCCCGGTCTTTTCCACGGTCTCACCGTGGAGGCCATAGGATCGCGCCAGCGAGGCAAAGTCCGGGTTCGTCAGGCGGGTGCCGGAGACGCGGCCGGGATAGCTGCGCTCCTGATGCATGCGGATCGTGCCATACATGCCGTTGTTGATGACGAGGAAGATGACGCAAGCGTCATACTGCATGGCGGTTGCGAGTTCCTGGCCGTTCATTAGGAAACATCCGTCGCCGGCGAAGGCAACGACCGTGCGCGCGGGATCGGTGATCTTGGCAGCGATCGCCGCCGGCACGCCGTAGCCCATGGAACCGTTCGTCGGTCCAAGCTGGGTGCGAAAGGTGCGATACTGATAGAAGCGATGCGCCCAGGCGGAATAATTGCCGGCGCCGGTGGTCAGGATGGCGTCGGGCTTGAGATGGCCGCGCAGCCATTCCATGATATCGCCCATCTGCACCGGACCCGGAACCTCGGGATGCGCGAGATTTTCGAGGTAGTCGGCATGGGCCGTCCTGGTCCAGTCCTTCCACACCGGCGCAGCTGGCGGCTTCAGCTTTGCCGCCTGCGACAGGAAACCCGCGACGCTGGCGTTGATCGGCAATCGCGCGTGATAAACGCGCCCCAGTTCCTCCGCCCCCGGATGAATGTGAACGAGCAACTGCTTCGGAACCGGAATGTCGATCAGCGTATAGGCGCCAGTCGTCATCTCCCCGAGACGGGCGCCGATGGAGATCAGCAGGTCGCAATCCTTCATATGGCGGATCAGCTTCGGCCCCGCCGCAAGACCAAGGTCGCCGGCATAGTTTTCGTGCGTATTGTCGAACAGATCCTGGCAGCGGAAGGAGGCAGCGATCGGCAGGCCGAAGGCTTCCGAAAACGCCTTCAGGTCGGTAACGGCCTGCTGCGTCCAGCCGCCGCCGCCGACGACGACCATCGGGCGCTTCGCCTCGGAGAGAAGGCCGAGCAATTCCTCGAATTGCGGCGGGCCGGCAAAACCCTCAACCCGCTTATAGGGAGGGGTGTCGGCAACATCGACCATATCGGTCAGCATATCTTCCGGAAGAGCGACGACCACGGGTCCCGGCCGGCCGTTGACGGCTCGGTGGAATGCCTGGCTGATGAGCTCAGGGATGCGGGCGGCATCCTCGATCTCGACGACCCACTTCGCCATCTGGCCGAACATGCGGCGATAATCGATCTCCTGGAACGCTTCGCGCTCCATCTGATCGCGCGCTACCTGCCCGATGAACAGGATCATCGGTGTGGAATCCTGGAAAGCCGTGTGCACGCCCACAGAAGCATTCGTCGCGCCCGGCCCGCGGGTCACGAAGCAGATGCCGGGTTTGCCGGTCATCTTGCCGTAGGCTTCCGCCATATAGGCGGCGCCGCCTTCCTGCCGGCAGACTATGAATTCGATGGCGTCTTCCACGTCGTGAAGGGCGTCGAGGGCAGCAAGATAGCTTTCGCCCGGCACGCCGAACACGCGCTCGACACCATGGATTCGCAAGGCATCGACGAGCACCTGCCCGCCGCTGCGCTTGGATGTTTCGTTTTTCATCGGGGAGCCCCTCTGCTGTTCGTTAAATGACGGCGTCTTCGAGGAAGGGGCGCTGTGCTACGACCCGCTCGTAGCCGAATGGCGAAAGATCAAGGGTCTTGAAGCCGCCATAGGTAATCAGTTCCGAGAGCCCCCGTCCCATCGCCGGCGACTGCTGGAGACCGTGCCCCGAAAAGCCGTTTGCGAAGAGGAAATTGCTGACCTCAGTATGTGGTCCGAGGACGACATTGTGATCGAGGGTGCAATAGTCATAGTGGCCGGCCCAGGAATTGACGACCTTGATCGCCTCGAAGCCCGGAACCCGGTTCGCCAGGATCGGCCAGATTTCCTCGTCGAATTCGTCGTGCATGACGTCGAAATCGTTCGGATCTACCTCAGGGTCATGTTTGGGATAGGTGCCCATCAGATAAAACTTACCCTCGGGCCGGAAGAAGACGCCCGTGGGGTCGATTGTCAGGCCCACCTTTCCTTCCAGGGGCGTGCGGCAATCGACGACGAACAGCGAGCGTCGACGCGGCTCCACGGGGACGTCGAGCCCGGCCATGCGGGCGATTTTCTTGCCGTTGGTGCCTGAGGTATTGACCATCGTGCCGCAGGCGATCGTCTGGCCGCTCTTCGTCGACACGGAAACGATGCGGTCTCCCTCTCTGTTGACGGCAACGACTTCGTCTTCGATGTATTCGACGCCGAGCGCGCGCGCCTTCTTGCGAAAGCCCTGCAGCAGACCGACGCTGTCGAACCAGCCCTCGCCCCGCTCGCCGGTGCTGCCGAGCGTCAATCCTTCGAGGTTCAGCCAGGGAAACCGCCGGCCGAGACCGTCAGGATCGAGAAGCGTCACCTCCGCGCCGCACGAAACCTGGGTCTCGTGGTTGCGCCGGAGAACCTGGTCGCCGCGATCGTCCTCGGCGAGGAACAGATAACCGGCCTCATGAAAACCGATCTCGGGCGTGTCGTCGTCGACGGTGACGTTTTCCTTGAAGTGGCGGATGAACTCCGTCCCGAACTGCGAGACTTTGACATTGATCGCATTCGAAAACTGATGGCGGATGGAGCTGGAGGACAGCGCCGTCGCCGACCGCTGATAGGTCCAGTCCTTCTCGATCACCAGGACCGATCCGTTGAAGTCGGGGTTGGTCGCCAGAAAGTATGCCGTCGAACTGCCGACCACTGCACCGCCGACGATCACCACGTCATAGGACGACTTGGAAGCTTGCATCAGGGCGTCTCACTTCTTCTCGTCTTCATAGTGGCCGGCGGCGGCAAAGCTGCCGCCCTGGAAGCGCACCGCCGGATCGTTGGGATCGCCCTGTTTCGTCTTACCGAAGACCTTGTCCGCGTAGTCGTCGGCGCTGTCTTCCGGCTTGTATCCAAGCGATGCCGCCGTGCGGTTGTCCCAGAACGCCCGGCTGTTGTTGGACATGCCATAGGCGACCATGAAGCCGACGCGTTCGGCCGACAGGCTCTTTTCGACGAGCTGGCGGCAATCGCGATAGGAAAGCCAAGTGATGAGGTGGCGCCGGTCCGTCGGCTCGGGGAAGGACGAGCCGATGCGCAGGCTCACGGTCTCAATCCCGAACTTGTCGAAATAGTAGCGGCCGAGGTTTTCGACGAAGGTCTTCGACACGCCATAGAGACTGTCGGGGCGGGTCGGAACGTTGCCGTCGATCGTCTCGGTACGTTCGTAAAAGCCGATGGCGTGAACGGAGCTGGCATAGACGATGCGCTTGACGCCATGCTGCCGTGCCGCCTCATAGATGTTGTAGCTGCCGACGATGTTGGCGTTGAGGATGGTGTTCCAGGGGGCTTCCAGCCCCTGACCGCCCATATGAATGATGGCGTCGCAGCCCTCCACGGCTTTCGAAACGGCGTCGAAGTCGGAAAGGTCCGCCGGGAAATCCTCCTCGTGCGGCTCGAGGTTCTCGCAGGGCTTGCGTGCAGACAGCCTGACGATCTTGCCAAGCCTTGTTCCTGACTTGCGCAGCTGGGTTCCCAGAGCGCCGGCCGCGCCGGTCAGAAGCGTGCGCTGATAATCGGTCATCGATTTTTCCCTTTAGCGAAGTTTGGCCAGTGCATCGGCGGTACGCTCGATGGCGATGGCAAGATTGTCACGCGATGTTGCGAAGGAAAGGCGAATATAGGGTTCGACACCGAAAGCGGCACCGGGAACGGTTGCGACCTTGCCCTCCCTGAGGAGATAGGAGGCCAGTTCCGTATCGTTGGAAATCCTGGCGCCGTCGGGCGCCGTCTTGCCGATATAGTGGGCGCATTTCGGAAAGAGGTAGAAGGCGCCTTCCGGAGCCCGCACATCAAGACCGGGTATCGCGCTGAAGCTCCTTGCGACCAGTTCGCCGCGCGCCTTGTATTCGGCAACCGCCGTCGTGACGAAGTCCTGGGGACCGTTGAGCGCTGCGGCGGCCGCAAACTGGGTGATCGAGGACGGGCAGGTCGTGCTCTGGGACTGAAGCTTGTTCAAGGTCCTAGTCAGTTCCCGCGGGCCGGCCGCATAGCCGAGCCGCCATCCTGTCATGGCATAGGCCTTGGATACGCCGTTGATGATGAGCGTGCGGTCCTTCAGCTCCGGGCACGCGACGACGAACGACGTGAAGGGCACGTCGCCGCAGACGATATGTTCGTAGATCTCATCCGACATGATCGCCACGTGGGGATGCCGCGCCAGCACCGCGCCAAGCGCCTTCAGTTCGTCCGCCGTATAGATCGCCCCCGTCGGATTGGACGGAGAATTGAACAGGAACCAACGCGTCTTCGGCGTGATGGCCGCTTCCAGCCGCTCGGCTGTGATCTTGAAGGCATGCTCGACACCGCAAGGCACGACCTTCGGAATGCCGCCGTGCAGGATGACGATGTCGGTGTAGGAGACCCAGTAAGGCGCCGGCACGACCACCTCGTCGCCGGGCTCCAGCGTGGCGAGGAATGCATTGAAGAGTATCTGCTTGGCGCCGTTGCCGATGGAGATCTCATCCATGGCGTAGTCGAGGCCGTTCTCACGTTTGAACTTGGCGACGATCGCTTCGCGCAGTTCCACCAGGCCGTCCGGCGCGGTATAGCGGGTCAGCCCCTTGCGCATGGCCTCGATCGCCGCCTGAACGATATGATCAGGTGTGTCGAAATCGGGCTCGCCGAGCGACAGGTCGACGACATGTTCTCCTTTGGCCCGCATCGCCTTGGCGGCGACGGACACCGCCATCGACGGCGAGGACTTGATCGTCGCAACACGTGCGCTTTCGAATGCAATCATATTCATGCCTTGCCTCCCTTAGTCCGGCTCCTGCCGTAGGCTTCAGCCTGTTCTTCTGTGATGTATCCATGCTTCAGATCGTGCTCGATCGCATCAGTCGGGCGATGTGCCGGATCGCCGTAACCGCCGCCGCCCGGAAGCGACAGAACCAGGCGCCGGCCTTCCGGCACGAATTGCAGCCCCTTGCCCTTGAGAACCGTACCGTCGTCGAGAGCAACTGCGCCTGCCGTGCCGTTCAGTCCGCCTTCGCGGCCGCGTGCGGGGTGGCCAAGCCTGTCGAACATGGCGGAGAAGCGGAAGCTGAAGCCCTCGGCCGCTTCGATCTCGATCATCTGGCCGAGACCGCCGCGCTGCGCGCCGGCACCCCCTGATCCCTCGCGCAACTCCTTGCGCCAGATGATGACGGGGCCGACATTCTCCGTCGCCTCGATCGGCATCGTGTGCACGCCGCTCGGAAAGGCGGTGGCGTTCAAGCCATCGAGAGCGGCGCGGGCGCCGGTGCCGCCGGAATTGAACATCAGGATTTCCGCGCCCTTGCCGCCGATCTGATTGGAGACGGGGCGCACGCTCATATGCAGGTTCCAGAGCGCGCTGGCACCTTCCGCCGGGACCTGGCCTGGAAGCGCCTGATGCAGCGCGCCCAGCACGAGATCCGGGACGAAATGGCCGAGAACGTGGCGGACGGCGACCGGCGCCGGCCGCTTGGCATTGAGGATGCAGCCTTCCGGCGCCACCACCTCGAAGGGCGCGAGAGAGGCTGCATTGTTTGGGATTTCCGGCGCCACGACGCATTTGATGCCGTAGCAGGCATAGGCCTTGGCATAGACGAGCGGCACATTGATGCCGAACTTGCTCATGCCCGAGGTGCCGTCGAAATCGACCACGACGCCATCCGGGCCGATGCTCAGCTTGGCGGCGAGATGCACCGGCTCGTCATAGCCGTCGAGGTCGAGGCTATAGTTCCAGGAGCCATGCGGAAGGTTCTTCAGCCGCTCCAGCGTTGCCTCGCGGCTGTGCTTGAGGATGAAGCCGCCGATCGTCGACAGATCAGGGAGATTGAATTCCGTCAGCATGTCGACCAGCCGGCGCTGGCCCGTTTCGTTGCAGGCGGCGAGCGCATAGAAGTCGCCGACGACCTTATCGTTTTCGCGAACATTGTTTCGGACGATATGGATCAGCGTCCGGTTCAGCTCGCCGCGCTCGAAGAACTTCATGATCGGAATGAAGATGCCCTCTTCATAAACTTCGCGGGCATCCGGGCCGAAACCGCGGCCACCGACATCGACGACATGCGCGGTCGAGGCAAAATAGCCGACCAGCTTGCCGTGATGGAAGGAGGGCGTGACGACGGTGATGTCGTGCAGGTGGCCTGTTCCCTTCCAAGGATCGTTGGTGATGTAGACGTCGCCTTCAAAAATATTGTCCGGCCCGATGTCGCGAATGAAATGCGCGACGGATTCCGCCATGGCGTTGACGTGGCCAGGCGTGCCGGTAACCGCCTGCGCCAGCATACGGCCTTCCAGGTCGAAGACGCCGGCCGACAGATCGCCCGCCTCGCGAACCGAGGTGGAGAAGGCTGTGCGGATCAGGGTTTGCGCCTGCTCCTCGACGACTGAGATCAGCCGGTTCCACATGACCTGCATATGGATATCGATCATGGATTGGTTCATGTGACTATCCTCAGATCCGGGTTGCGAGAAGGCAGCCGTCGTGCTGAACGATGGCCTTGAAGGAGGACGTGAGAACGGTTGAGGTCTCACGCTCGACGATGACGGCGGGGCCCTTGATCACGTCGCCGGACTTCAGGCCGGTGCGCTCGTGAATGCCGGCTTCGAGATAGGCGCCTTGGGAAGCCTCGAACAGGCGTCGGGTCTTGCCCTGCCGCACGACATTGCCTTCGGCGACGGAGGGCACGCGCTCCACCGGCGGGAGCGGCGAACTCGCCTTGACCGACCAACTGACGATCTCGATATCGAGACCCTCGATGGCGCGGCCGAAGAAGCGCTCATATTCCTTTTCGAACAAGGCGGCGATCGTCTCGGCGCTCGCGGCGTCGAAATTGTCGTCGGAAAGCGGGACCGGGATATCCCAGCCCTGCCCGGCATAGCGCATGAACAGCGTGCGCTCGATCACCGGGGAGCCTGCGTCGAGCCCGCCTTCGACGAAGCCGAGTGCTTCGGCCTTCATGGCTTGCAGGAGGCGGTTGGCCTCTAAATATTCGAAATTCGACAGGTTGAAGACGGCGCTGCGGACGGACTCATAGCCGAACGGCGCCTTGAGGAAACCGATCGCGGAACCGACGCCGGCGCCCGGCGGAACGAGGAAGGTCGAGATTCCCATCTTTTCGCAGAGGCGTGCGGCATGCAGCGGTCCCGCGCCACCGAAGGTGATCATGGTGAAATCGGAAATGTTCTTGCCGTTCTCGACGGTGTGAACGCGACCGGCATTGGCCATGTTTTCGTCGACCATTTCGCACGTGCCGTAAGCGGAAGCTTCCGGGTCGAGGCCGATGATCGAGCCGATATCGTCGCTCATCGCCCGGCGGCTCGCCTCGACGGAAAGCGGGATCGCGCCGCCGGCGAAATTGGCGGGATCGAGCTTGCCGAGGATCAGGTCCGCATCGGTGACGGTGGGATTCTTGCCACCGCGCTGGTAACAGGCCGGGCCCGGCTCGGAGGCTGCCGAATGCGGCCCGACGCGGATCTGACGCATTGCGTCGACCGAAGCGATCGAACCACCACCCGCGCCGATTTCGACCATCTCGACAACAGGGATGGAGATCGGCATGCCGGATCCCTTGCGGAATCGATAGGTGCGCGCGACCTCGAAAGTCTTGGCCGTCTTCGGCACCTGGTTTTCGATCAGGCAGATCTTGGCGGTCGTGCCGCCCATGTCGAAGGAAAGAACCGTGTCGAGTCCGTATTGACGGGCGATGTCGGCCGCGAAGATCGCGCCGCCCGCCGGACCGGATTCGACCAGGCGGACCGGAAACTCGGAGGCGCTCTCGACTGAGACGATCCCGCCGCCGGAGTGAATCATGAAGACCGGGCAGCCGACTCCGATATCCTTCAGCGACACGATGAGACGGTCGAGATAGGATTTGATCGCCGGCTTGACGTAGGCGTTGGCGCAGACCGTGTTGAAGCGCTCGAATTCGCGCATCTGCGGAGAAACCTCCGACGAGATCGAAACGGAGAGGCCAGGAAGGCGCTTCAGGATCGCGTCGCGGACGGCGATCTCGTGTGCGCCATTGGCATAGGCATGAATGAAGCCGATCGCGACACTTTCATAGCCGCCTGCCGCGACCTTCTCGACGACGGCTGCGACCGAAGCATCGTCCAGATCAAGCAGAACCTTGCCCGCCGCATCGATACGCTCACGCACGACGAAGCGATCCGCGCGCGCGATGAGAGCCGGCGGCAGGGAAATATTGAGATCATATTGCTCGAAACGGTTCTCTGTGCGCATCTCGAGCACGTCGCGAAAACCTTCCGTCGTCACGAAGGCGGTCTTGGCGCCGCGCCGTTCGATGAGCGCGTTGGTGGCAAGCGTCGTACCATGAATGAGGATGCCGATCTCTGAAAGAGCGATGCCCGCCATGTCGGCGACGACCTTCACACCCTTGAGGATCGCCCGCTCCGGCGCCGCATAGTCCGTCAGGATCTTCGTCGAGTGAAGCGTCCCATCGATGTCGAGAGCGATATCCGTAAAGGTGCCGCCGATATCGACGCCCACCCGGCAGTTTCGTGGCGTGCTGCTCACCGTTTTGTTCCCCGCTTTCTTAACGTTCGAGGCCGCGCTTGCGCGATCATCGATCCTGCCATTCTTCACTGTTGCAAGCGAAGCTGCAACATTTCTGCTTGACGATCTTCGTATATGTCACTTATCATATAAGTGTCAATTAAGAAAAGGGCCAAAAGTCTCGAAACTCGCTCTTCTCAGCGGCTGAGACAAAGAGAATTTACCTAACAAAAATAATAGCTTCACCTTTAAGGCGAAGCGTCGAGAACGACGAAATCAGACCGCCGGCACCATGTCGGGCGGCGAGCACCAGATGCTCGCCATCGCCCGCGCCATGATGGCGCGGCCGGAACTGATCCTGTTCGATGAACCGTCGCTCGGCTTGGCGCCGCTGGTCGTCAAGCGCGTTTTCGAAGTTTTGAGGGAGATTGCTGCGATGGGCAAAACGATATTTCTCGTCGAGCAGAACGCCAACCATGCACTGAAGCTTTCGCAGCGTGCCTATGTCATGGTCAACGGTCGCATCCACCTCTCCGGCGACAGCGCCGCCCTCCTCGACAACCAAGAAGTCCGCAAAGCCTATCTCGGACTGCACTGACAAGGTGCCTCCAGCCGGCATGGTCAATCTGCCGACGGCTGGCGTCGATTTAGCGCGGATGCCGTCCGGAGGATTTACCCCGAAGAACGGTCATCTGCTCCTGCTGCACTTCATTTTCATCGTTCAAAACGGCGCGCCAAAGCCTGTTGCCGAGCCGAAGCGACACCCGTTTCGTCCCCTCGTGTTCAGCAGTACCGATTTCCACGGAACTGACGACGGAGCCATGGCGCATGTGGCGGCGAAGATCGGCCAGCGACAATCCGAACCGTTTCGCCAGCTCCGATGATTCCAGTATAAAATCGCCATTTGAATCGCGCTCGATCAGCACCGACTTTTTCTCCAGCTACGTTCCACGCTCACCGCTCAGGCCACCGCCGGAACCGTATTATCCTCCTTTGGCACCAGCCGCGCCACTGCGCTGAGGAGATCCGTTTGCGATATCAGGCCAAGGATCCGGTAATCGTCATCGACAATGATGACGGCATGCGTGCGCCCGTCCGTCAGAACGGGCAACAGCGACAGAGCAGGATCCGAAGGTCTGGCCACCGCCGGCCTCGAGATCGCATGCGCGATGGTCTCGGTGCTCATCGACAATTCCCGCAAGCCGACAGCGCCGACGAGACGGCCCTCCGGGTCTTTCACCGGCAAGGTGCGGATATTATGCTTCAAGAGAAGATGCCGTGCGGCATCCGGCTCCGAAGCTTCGCCAATGGCGATCACGTCACGCGACATGATATCGGCACAGCTGATCTTGCCGTTTGAGCGGATGGCCGCTTGCAGCTCGACCTGCTGCAGCAGCCGGCCGAGGTCTGCCCGGTCGATATCGAAGGTTTCGTCGAGCGCTTCGAGGGCCGCATCGACATCCTCCTCGCGAAAACCCACCCGCACGGCCGATGGCAGGTCGATCGTCTGATGGGTGTTCTCCGCCGGTTTCGGAACGACATGCGGATAATTTCGTTTGGAAAGCCTGTGGAACAACAGGCCAAGGCCAACGAGAATGCAGGAGTTCAAAGCGACGGGCACGAAGGGAAAGAGGAATCCCCAGCCGGCAACGACAGGACCGCCGAGCACGGCGGTCAGAGCAGCGGCTCCTCCCGGCGGATGAAGGCAGCGCGTGAAGGACATCGCGCCGATGGCAAGGGAAACGCCGACGCCGGTCGCGATGATCGGATCGCGAATGAAGTATGCGGCAATAATCCCCATCAGCGCGGAAATCGTATTGCCGCCAATGATCGACCAAGGCTGCGCCAGCGGGCTTGCCGGCACCGCGAAAAGAAGCACCGCGGACGCCCCCATCGGCGCGACGATCAGGGGAAGATGCGGCCCCTGGCCGAACAGATAGCCGCTGATGACGCCGGTGAGGCCAATGGCCAGCAAAGCGCCGAGACATCCAATCAATCGCTCTCGTAGGGTCGCACCGGCCAGAATAGGTGAAAACAAACGGAAGCGGCGGAAACGGCTCGGTCCCACCTTCGGGGAAACGGGATACTGCATGACAAGACCAATTTTAAGCGAGGATTATCTAGCGGCGAAGGAGGACGACGTTCAGGCTAGTTTGTTGCCAGCCTGATATCTCTGCCTTTGGTCGCGTTGAGGACTTCGTGGAATGCGTTGAACGCGCTTGGGCGATCATTCCTGCGGTAGACGAGCAATGTCTCGACAGGCCCGAGCTGATGGGTCTGGACAGGCGTCGGCCAGTGCATGAGGTCAAGGACGGATCGCGGCATGACGCCCGCCATGTTGCCGGTCGCAACGCTCGCCAGGATCGCGTGGTAGGAGCCGAGTTCGCTCGTCGGCAGGGCGCTCGATTTGCGCGCCCAGTTTTCGGCGATCCGGCGATAGGTGCAGCCGGGTTCCAGAGCGGCGAGTGATCCGACACGCAGGTCTGCGGCGGATTTGATGGAGGGATGCCCGGACGGCAACACGATCAACAGGTCCTCGACGAAGACCGGCTCCATCTCAAGGGCCTTGAGTTCGGCATCGAAGCTCGGGTCTTCCTCCCGCATCGTCTTCGGCGGGCGGGCAATCAGCGCGCAATCCAGTGCATCAGAGAGAACATCGCGGGTCAGATCGCGGGACGCCCCCATCGTCAGATGAAGCGACACCTCCGGCCACATCTGATTGAATTGCGTCAGCGCCGCCGGCAGCCTGCTTGCTGCCGTGCTCTCCATGGTGCCGACCCGCAATGTCCCCGATGGGGAGAGAGGCCGCACGGCCTGGCGCGCTTCGAGCGCAAGCGCCGTAAGCCGGTTGGCATAGACGAGAAACGTCTCGCCCTCGCGTGTCAACGTCATCTTCTTGCCGTCACGGCTGAAGAGGGAAACGCCGAGGTCCTCCTCCAATTGCTGGACGCGCGTCGTCACATTCGACGGCGCCCGCCCTACGGCCTTGGCAGCCTTGGTAACGCTGCGGTCGCTGGCAACAGCGAGAAATATCTGGATCGATGAAAGGTCCAACGAAATGATCTCGTTTACGGAATTAAGACGACAGATAATTCTCTATATAAAAATCATTGCCGCAGCTCAAGCCGATTTCGGCATCGGACGAAAAAGATGAGCCCAAGCAGACGAGCGATTGCCGAAAAAAGGGTCGCGACGCCGAGGAAATAGCCATGCAAGCCGCGACATTGCCTCTGTCGGATGACGTTTGAGGGTTTGAGGCTGGCATGAGGTTTGCATGCTTAGTGCTATCTGCGGATCGATCGGCGACGACCCTATGTTGCAACTTGTCTTGACCTGTCTTCTTCTGAGCGTCGCTTCAGGCTTGAGCATGCGCCGTTTTCTAATGCCGTATTTCCCAGGCGGCGATCTCGCCGAGAAATCTGCTCCTGTGACAATCGTCGCAAGCGCCGTCTTTCTGGCGGCAATCGCTTTCACTGTCTCTGATCAGAATCTCTGGGCAAAATCCGTCATCCTGATGCTCGGCCTTTCGCTGGCAGCCATGTTCGACGATGCGAGACCCAGGCTGATGATCGCACTCTCCGCCGTCAGTCTGGCAGCCTACCTCGGGCTGCGTTCGATCGGCTGAGCATCCAACCATCACGCAAACAGATCAGTGGCGATTGAACACCGCAGCATATCGCTGGTGCCCAATCGAGGCGATTGCATCCACCGACGAAAATCATTCGTCAACAGAGCCACATCTTACAACTTGAAACATCTCCCCACCGGGGGACAAGGAAGACTTCGCGCAATACGAGAAAATGATCTCTATTGAAGAATATTCTTTCACTGTTATTCTGTATTATAGAACATTTACCGAAGGCACACTGGGATCGCAGCAAGCAGAAATCGGACCTCTCGCGATCGGTGTCTCTCGACTCCAGGAAATCGAGACCATCGATCCCGGGACCTGATCGTGACCGATGCCGAAATCCGGTCTCGTAACGACACCGGCTCCCGTGCCGCACGGATGTTCGAGTTGCGCTGACGATGGGGAGGCGAGTGGCGATCATGGACAGCGACCCGGCAGGAAAAATCTGGTCGGAATGGTATGCGTGGCATCCTGTCTTGCCGATCGATGACTCAGTGTTCTGGCTCGAGACCGTATACCGCCGGGAAAGCCCGGAAGGGCTCTGGCAATATCGTTCGTTCCGGCCCGAATGTGAACGCCGGCAGGCTCTGATCGACATACCGGTCTGTCCCGGCGCTTAAACCCCGACAACGATCGCCAGGTAAGCTTGCGTCAACCGAGCGCCTGGCTGACGAGTGCATAGGTCCTCGGCTCATGTGCCGGCTGATGCCCCGGAACCGGAAGCCAAGGGCCGCCGAGCGACATGGTCGTTACGATGTCGTAAACGGGAAGACCGCAGCGGGAGAGGAAATCGGAAAAGGTCCCGCCCTGCTCGCGTGTGTCGAGGCGCAGGAACGCTCCTGTATGCTCGGCCGCATGCGGGCGGACGACAGCGATCGCGTCTGCGTCACTGCGCGCCACAATAGGACCGATGACATGGCCACGCCCGAACCGCCGGCAAAGCGAGAAAGCCTCGATCCTGCCGGCGCGGGTCAACACCATACCCTTGGAATTTGCCATCAGCCGGGCCAGCAGTAGCTTGCGATCGGTGCCGAAGGCCACGCAGTCCAATTCGGCGATCGCTTCCAGATCGCCAGCCTCCACTGCCCGTATCACCGCACCGGACGGCAGCTCCACATCCGGCGGCGAGATCGCTTCGCCCTGGCATTGAAAGACGAGCGCCTCGCGAACAAAGTTCAGGGAACGATAGAGACGTCGCGCTGCGCGCGTCGCATTCAGCCCGAGGTTCCGCCCGGCGACCTGCTCCAGCGCGTGGCCCATGAGCCATTGCCCGGCGCCATTGGTTTGAAGACGCGGCGAGGTGATGACCATACCGATCGTGGCAAATTGGGCATCGTAGGGAAACCACATCGCAGAGCCCAGGATGCGGCCGATTTCATCGATCGCCACAATGCCCTGGCCGAATTCCCGCAAGAACTGCCAGTCTTCGCCACGATGCGGCCAGGCGACGGTCATCGACAGCGCATGCAACTTGTCGAGGGCAACGCTGTCGATCCCGGCAATGTGCGTCTCGAAACTATCGACGAACCTGGATTCGGATGTCAGTTCACTCACTCCCACCCCCTGCCGCATTTTTCTGGCCAAGCCTGTGCCCGGAAACTTCTCTGTCCAGACTAGAACAGATCGTTCGATACAATTCACTGGTGAGGCCGGCGCAAACACAACAATCGACCAAATCCGCTGCGCTTTCGGCAAATAAAGCCTGGACCGTCCTCTAAAGTCATTGACCAGGCCCGACCGACCGCAGTCGCCGTTCACCGTGAGAACCTGGAATGTCGCCTCCCGTCAGCCCAGTTGCAAGCACCTCGAAGATCCCCGCACTGTGAGGAATCCCATGCAGGCAATTGAAATTCTCGAAAGGCTCGTTGGTTTCCCCTCTGTCGTCGGCACGCCGAACGGCGAGATCGTGGTGTGGATCCGGCACTATCTGCAAAGCCACGGCGTTGTCGTCACGGAGCTTCCCGGCCCGGAGGGCGACCGGTCGAACCTCTTCGCCACGATCGGCCCGAAGGAAACGCCGGGCTATATCCTCTCCGGCCATATGGACGTGGTCCCCGCCGCCGAAATCGGCTGGACCAGCAATCCGTTCCGCCTGCGCGCCGAAGCGGACCGCCTCTACGGTCGCGGCGCCACCGACATGAAGGGTTTCCTGGCCGCCGTTCTCGCAGCCGTCCCGGCGCTTGCGGCCATGCCACTTCGCCAGCCCGTCCACCTTGCCTTTTCCTATGACGAGGAGGCCGGCTGTCGCGGCGTGCCGCACATGATCGCCCGCCTGCCGGAGCTCTGTGCAGCCCCGCTTGGCGCGATCATCGGCGAGCCGAGCGGCATGCGGGCGATCCGCGCCCACAAGGGCAAGGCCGCCGCCCGGCTGACGGTCAGGGGCCGGTCCGGCCATTCCTCGCGTCCGGACCAGGGACTGAACGCAATCCATGCCATCACCGATGTTCTGGCCTGCGCTCGCGCCGAAGCCGAACGGCTCACCTGCGGCCCGTTCGAGCATGTCTTCGAACCGTCCTACTCCTCCCTTCAGGTCGGCACGCTGAAGGGCGGCCAGGCGGTTAACATCATTCCCGACAGCTGCGAGGCCGAGTTCGAGGCGCGGGCTATTTCCGGCGTCGATCCGATCACGCTGCTGGCGCCGCTGCGAGCATCGGCCGAGGCGCTGTCGCCGCTCGGCTTCCAGGTGGAATGGCGCGAACTCAGCGCCTATCCGGCGCTTTCGCTTGCCGCCGATGCGCCGCTTGCGGCGCTGCTTGGCGAACTGACCGGCATCGAGCCGCTCGCCGCGGTCAGCTACGGCACGGAGGCCGGGCTTTTCCAGCGCGCCGGCATCGATGCGATCATCTGCGGCCCCGGCGACATCGGCCGCGCTCACAAGCCGGACGAATTCATCCTCACCGGCGAACTGCTCGCCTGCCAGGCGATGGTCGAGGCGCTTGGCCGCCGCTGCGCCTGATGACATCGAGATCAAGGAGCCGACGCGATGACCTTTCTCTTCAATTCCGATGCGAAGCGCGGCGCCATCTTCGCCGAAGCCTTCGCGCGCGAACTGCCCGACATTGCTTTCTCCATGGATCCCAAGTCGGTCGAAGCCGAGGCCGTGCGCTACCTGATCACCTGGACGGTGCCTGATGATCTCGCGCGCTACCGCAATCTCGAAATCCTCTTTTCGATCGGCGCGGGTATCGACCAGTTCCGCATCGATGCCGTGCCGGCATCGGTCAAGGTCGTGCGCATGGTCGAGGACGGCATCACCAGGATGATGCAGGAATATGTGACGCTGGCCGTACTTGCGCTCCATCGCGACCTGCCGACCTATCTCGACCAGCAGCGGCGCCGGACCTGGCAGACGATCGCGCCGGTACAGGCCTCCGAACGCCGCATCGGTGTGCTCGGGCTCGGCATGCTTGGAAGCGCGGTGCTCGAACGTCTGCAGCCCTTCGGCTTTCCGCTTTCGGGCTGGAGCCGCAGCCCGCGCGAGATCGACGGCATCCGATGCCTGAGCGGCCGCGACGGCCTCGATATTCTTATTGCAACCACCGACATTCTTGTCTGCCTGCTGCCGCTGACGGATGAGACGCGCGGTTTCCTGAATGGCGAGCTCTTCGCCGGACTGCCGGCCGGCGCTGCGCTCGTCCATGTCGGCCGCGGCGCTCAGCTCGATCATCAGGCGCTCGTCGACGCGCTCGACGCCGGACATCTCTCAGGCGCCGTCGTCGACGTCACCGATCCGGAACCGCTGCCTGAGGACCACGCCTTCTGGAGCCATCCGAAGATCCTGCTGACGCCGCACATTGCGAGCGTCACCCAAGCTGAGACCGCCGCGGCGGCCGTGATCGGCAACATCAAGCGGCACCAGGCGGGTCTCGATCCGATTGGATTGATCGATCGCAGCCGCGGCTACTGAGTTCTCAACCTAGGAAAGCAAAATCATGTCCCTCCTCAAGACGATCGACACCAACCCGACCTTCGCGCCGCGCGAGTCCGGTCCACTCCCAGAACGGCTGATCTCGGGCAATCCTGCTTTCAAGACCTGGGCGCAGGACGTCGCCCGCGGCGAGACGGTTCATAGCGGCGTGTGGGAGGCGACACCTGGCGAGACGCGCTCGATCAAGGGCGAGACGTTCGAGTTCTGCCATATCCTTTCCGGCCTGGTCGAACTCACGCCGGAAGGCGGCGAACCGGTGGTCTACAAGGCCGGCGACAGCTTCGTCATGAAGCCGGGCTTCGTTGGCGTCTGGAAGACGATCGAGACAGTGCGCAAGATCTACGTCACCGTGTCGTGATGCCGACGCCGTAGATTTGACTGCGGCGGCGGCGAAAACGCAATTTTTCGCCGCTGCGGCATCACCGGTCGATGCATGCTGCTCGCATTCCCCAGTTAGGCTTGCCTCAGCCCCATCCCGAGGACATGCGATGACACTCAGCTTCGATCCGAACACGATATCCCTGCCCGCCGGACATTTCATCGGCGGACGGCTGGTTCCGGCCGAGGCCGTCATCGACATGCATCGCCCATCCGACGGCAAGGCTTATGCCGGCTGTCCGCGGGCCGACGAAGCCCTTGTCGATCACGCCGTCGAAACAGCCAGGACGGCATTGAAGACGAGCAATTGGGGCGGCATGCGGCCGCGCGCGCGCACCGTGGCACTGCAGCGCTGGGCGGACCTGATCGAAGCCGAGGCGGAGACCCTCGCCAGGCTCGAGGCGCTCCCCTCGACACGGCCCATCGGTCATCTCATCGCCGGCGACATCGCCGTCACCGCTGAACAGATCCGCTTCTTTGCCGAGTTCGCCGACAAGGAAGGCGGCGACCTCGTCCCGACCGACGATGCCAATTTCGGCATGATCATGACGGAACCCTATGGCGTCGTCGGCGCCATAACGCCCTGGAATTTCCCCTTGTCCATGGCCGGCTGGAAGCTCGGTCCGGCGCTGGCGGCAGGCAATGCGGTGGTGTTGAAGCCGTCGGAAATGACGCCGTTTTCGACGCTCTATCTCGCCGAACTTTCGGTGCGAGCCGGCCTGCCGGCCGGTCTCGTCAACATCGTGCTCGGCGACGGCCCGACCACGGGAAATGCGATCACCGGACATGCCGGCATCTCCAAGATCAGCTTCACCGGCTCGACTGCGGCCGGCTCGGCAATCATGACCAACATCGCCCGCACCGGCGTCAAGCCGATGACGCTGGAACTCGGCGGCAAAAGCCCGCAGCTGGTCTTCGCCGATGCTGATCTCGAGCTTGCAGCCGGCGCAATCGCCGGCAGCATTCTCTCCAACGCCGGTCAGGCCTGCGTTTGCGGATCCCGGCTGATCGTCGAGGCGAAGGTGGCGGACGCGCTCGCAGCCGCACTTATCGAGAGGCTGGCGGCCATCCGCCCCGGCCCCACCTGGGATGAAGCAACCGATTATTCGCCCGTCATCTCCGAACGACAGATCGCCCGCATGGACGGTATTATCCGCGCCGCCATCGATGGTGGCGCCGAGTGCCTCACCGGTGGCCGCCGCCTCGACCGCGAGGGCTATTTCTACGCACCGACCCTGATTTCCGGCGTGACGGCAACATCGCCGGCGGTTCTGGAAGAAATCTTCGGACCGGTGCTGACCATTCAGACCTTCGAGGATGAGGAAGAGGCGCTGAGCCTCGCCGACCATCCGGCCTATGGGCTCGCCGCCGGCCTCTTCACCCGCGATCTCTCGCGTGCCATCCGCGTGACCCGCCGCCTGCAGGCCGGTACCGTTTGGGTCAACCGCTACGGCCGCTCGCGCGACCATATCCTGCCGACCGGCGGCTATAAGCAGTCCGGCATCGGCAAGGATCTCGGCCGCGATGCCTATCTCGCCAACCGCAAGAGCAAGAGTGTGCTCATCAGCCTGTGAGGACCTGCGATGAAAACCTACAAGATCGCCCTTCTGCCCGGAGACGGGATCGGCCGCGACGTGACGGCAGCAGCCTGGGCCGTGCTCGAAAAGGCAGCTAGCCTGAACGGATTTTCTCTGGATGCAACCAGCTACCCCTGGTCCTGCGACTACTATCTGGAGAACGGCAGCATGATGCCCGCCGACGGCATCGAAACGCTCAGACCCTTCGATGCCATCCTGCTCGGTGCCGTCGGCTGGCCTCGTAAAGTACCGGATTCCGTGTCACTGCACGGACTTCTGCTGCCGATCCGCAAGGCTTTCGTGCAATATGCCAATATCCGCCCGCACCGGCTGCTGCCGGGTGTGCAGGGGCCGCTGAGGGCTGACGGCTTCGATATCCTCTGCATTCGCGAAAATACAGAGGGCGAATATTCCGGCGCCGGTGGCCGCGTCCACCAGGGCACCGACAATGAGGTGGCTGTGGAGACCTCGATCTTCACCCGCACGGGGGTCGAACGCATCCTCCGTTTCGGCTTCGAGCAGGCGCGGACACGACGCGGCAAGCTTGCCTCGGTGACGAAGTCCAACGCGCAGAAATATTCGATGGTCTTCTGGGACGAGATCACCCAGAGGCTTTCTGCGGAATATCCCGATGTCGAGGTGACCAGCTACCATATCGACGCGATGGCCGCCCGCATGGTCATGGCGCCTGATAGTCTCGACGTCGTGGTCGCTTCCAACCTGTTCGGCGATATCCTGACCGACCTCGGCGCCGCCATCCAGGGCGGGCTCGGCTTTGCAGCCTCCGCCAATATCAATCCCGATCGCTCGGCGCCATCGATGTTCGAACCGGTCCACGGCTCCGCGCCCGATATCGCTCATCTCGGCATCGCCAATCCGATCGCCGCCATCTGGTCGGGCGCGATGATGCTGGAGCATTTGGGAGAACAGGCCGCAGCCGCAAGGGTGATGGCATCAATCGAGGCGACGACGGCACGCGGCATCGGCGCAATTCCCGGCAAGGACAAGACCGACGCGATCACGGCATCGGTGCTTTCGGCACTTGGCTGATCAATGGAGAACAGAATGAACGGATTGAAGGACAGCGGCCTGTTTCGTCAGCAAGGGCTGATCGACGGAGAATGGCTTGGGGCAGCAGCCGGACGTACGATCGAGGTGATCGATCCGGCGACGCAGCATGTGCTGGGCACGGTGCCCGACATGGACGGAGCCGATACCAGAGCGGCAATCGCCGCGGCGGAAAAGGCCTTCGGTCCATGGCGTGCAAAGACCAATGCCGAGCGCGGCGCATTGCTGGAAGCCTGGCATGATCTGATGCTCGACAATATTGAGGATCTGGCGTTGATCCTCACCCGTGAGCAGGGCAAGCCGCTGACGGAAGCGCGCGGCGAAATCCGCTACGGCGCCTCGTTCATCAAATGGTTCTCCGAGGAGGCGCGCCGCATCGGCGGAACGACCATTCCCTCGCCGACGGCGGATCGGCGGATCGTCGTTCTGAAGGAGCCTGTCGGCGTGTCGGCGATCATCACGCCGTGGAATTTTCCGAATGCGATGATCACCCGCAAGGTCGGGCCGGCACTCGCCGCAGGCTGCACGGTCGTCATCAAGCCATCGGACCTCACCCCTTATTCGGCGTTGGCGCTCGGCGTATTGGCGGAGCGCGCCGGCATCCCGAAGGGGGTGATCAATATCGTCACCGGCATGCCGGCCGGCATCGGCGACGAACTGATGGCGAACCAGACCGTCCGCAAGATCTCTTTCACCGGCTCCACCCGGGTCGGCTCGCTGCTGATGCGCGGCGCGGCCGACAGCGTCAAGCGGCTCAGTCTCGAACTCGGCGGCAACGCGCCGTTCATCGTCTTCGACGATGCCGATCTCGATCTTGCCGTGGAAGGCGCAATCGCATCGAAATTCCGCAATGGCGGGCAGACCTGTGTCTGCGCCAATCGCCTTCTCGTCCAGTCCGGCGTCTACGAGGCCTTTGCCGCCAAACTTTCCGCACGCGTATCGGCCATGAAGGTCGGGGCCGGCACGGATGCCGGCACCGATATCGGGCCGATGATCAACAAGGCGGCGATCGAGAAGATCAAGCGTCATGTCGACGATGCGGTGGAAAAGGGAGCAAGCATCCTCGCAACCGCGGGTTCCGTGCCTGAAGGCGATCAATATGCGGTGCCGATGGTGCTCGGCGGCGCGACGACCGAGATGCAGCTTGCCAGCGAAGAGACCTTCGGACCCGTTGCCCCGCTTTTCCGTTTCGACAACGAGGAAGAGGCGATCCGCATCGCCAACGCCACGCCCTTCGGCCTTGCGGCCTATTTCTACACCGAGAGCCTGAAACGCTCCTGGCGGGTCGCCGAAGCGCTCGAATTCGGGATGCTCGGCCTGAACACGGGGGCCATTTCGACCGAGGTCGCCCCCTTTGGCGGCGTCAAGCAGTCCGGCCTCGGCCGCGAAGGCGCCCAATGCGGCATCGACGAATATCTGGAAATGAAGAGCTTCCACATCGGCGGGCTCGCCTAAGAGAGGAGAGGAGAGCCGACAAGGCGGCCGCCCGCTACTAAGCCCAGTCGGCTCGAAGCTACAATTTTTGCCATATGAATGGGAGCTTGCCGCTACGCACAGGAAAAGACAGGAGTTTCGCAAAGCGGCATTCACTGCTGAGCTTAACTGCTAACCGCGAAGATGCGACCGATGGTATTGAGCAGAATCTGGGCGGCGAGGATAGCCGTCGAGCCGGTATGGTCGTAGTCGGGCGCGACTTCGACCAGATCGATGCCGACGATCTTGCCGCGCTTCGCTAACCCTGCGATCAGTTCCAGAACCTCGTAGTAGATGAAGCCGCCGTGGCTCGGCGTGCCGGTGCCAGGCGCGATTGAAGGATCGAAACCATCGATGTCGATGGAGAGATAATAGCGCTTTCCCGCAGGAATGCGCTCCAGCACATTTTCCACGCCGAGCTTGCGGATTTGCCGAACGGAGAGGATTTCCGATCCATGCGCTCGGGCATAGTCATAGCCTTCCTTAGCGGTGGAGGAGACGTTGCGGATCCCGAGTTGCGTCATGCCTGTAACCCACGGCTTTTCCGAGGCACGGCGCATCGGGCTGCCGTGACCATAGCGGACGCCGTGACGCTCATCGACGAAATCGAGATGGGCATCGAACTGCACCAAATGAATGGGCTCCTGATCGCTGAAAGCATTGATACAGGGAATGTTGATGGAGTGGTCACCGCCGAGTACGACGGGGAGCGCCCCCGCCACAAGGATCTTGCGAACACCGAACTCGATATTCGCGTGGCTCGTCATCGTGTCGGTGTGCACGATGTCGGCGTCGCCTATGTCTACGATCCTGACATTTTCGAGATAGGTGACGTCATCTTCGTGATCGTAGGCTCCGGCATGGCCGAAAGAAAACAATGTGGAAGCCTCCCGGATGCCGCGCGGCCCGAAGCGGGCGCCGGAGCGCCATTGCGTACCGAAGTCGAAGGGCGCTCCGAGGATTGCGACATCGGCGTCGATCGCGTCCCAGTTCTCGACATAGGGACTCTTGGCGAAGGTGGAAATGCCGACGAATGGTAGATTCAGCCGGCCGGTGTTGTAACCGTGAGCAGCCATGGGTCTTCCTTTCAAGATATCAAAATGCGCGTTCGCGCCAGGTTTGCAGGAATTGCGAAAGGCGCTCGCTCTTTGGCGCTGCGAAAAGCGTTTGCGGCGAGCCTTCCTCAACAATGCGTCCGCCATCCATGAAGACGACGCGGTTGGCCGCGTGAGCGGCAAATCCCATTTCATGCGTGACGATGAGCATGGTCATGCCTTCGGCAGCGAGCGCTCTCATGACCGAGAGCACCTCGCCCACCAGTTCCGGGTCCAGCGCCGAGGTCGGCTCGTCGAACAGCATCACTTTCGGTTTCACGGCAAGCGCTCGGGCGATTGCCACGCGCTGCTTCTGCCCACCGGAAAGACTTTCGGGACGACGGTCGGCGAAAGCTGCGAGCCCCACCTTGGCTAGCGCCGCATGTCCGGTTTCTTCTGCCTCGGCGCGAGGGACGCGGTGGACGAGCCGGAGCGCAAGTGTCACGTTGTCGAGCACGTTCATATGCGGCCAGAGATGGAAATGCTGGAATACCATGCCAAGTGGACGTCGGACGTCGGCTAGCTCCTTCGCGCCGGCACGTTCGCGCGCCAGGGGCGTTTCCCGCCAGCCCATCATCCGGCCGAACACATTCACCTCGCCGGCGTCGTAAGGATCAAGAAAGGCGATGGAACGCAGGAGCGTGCTCTTGCCCGAGCCGGAGGGACCGATGATGCAAGCGACATCGCCGGCATGAATATCAAGATCGATACCGTTCAGTACCGTTTTTTCGCCGAAGCGTTTCTCAAGTCCGCGAACCGATATCGCCGCCGGTCTTGCCGTCATGTCAGGAGCCTTTCGCTGCAAGGCGGCGCTCTGCGTTTAAGCCGAGCCGCGCAATGGTTTCGACGAGCGCCCAATAAAGCAGAGCGACGGTGAGGTAGGGAGTGACGACCGCGAAACTGATGGAACTGATTGTTCCTGCAACCTTTGTCAGTTCACCGAGTGTGATGACGGACAGAACAGCAGATTCCTTCACCAGATTGATCGCCTGCCCGACGGAGGGCGGAAGCGTCAATTTTATCGCCTGCGGCAGTTCCACATGCAGGAGCGCCTGGCCGGGTGTGAGGCCGAGCATAGCGGCCGCCTCGCATTCGCCCTTCGGCACCGCATCGAGCCCAGCCCGGAAAATTTCCGCGAAGGGCCCCGCGCCATAAAGACCGAGACCGACAATGCCGGTGACATAGGGACTGAGCACCAAACCGAATTGCGGGCCGCCGTAGTATAGAAGGAAGAGCACCAGTGCCAGAGGTGCGCCACGGGCGAATTCGACATAGACCCTGACCGTCAGGGACAGGAACCGCAAGCGGCTGCGAAGGGACAATGCCAGCAAGACGCCGACCAGAACGGCAATGCAAATTCCGAGAACCGAAACGGCGGCCGTGGTTGCAAGACCGGAGAGATAAAACGGAAGATCATTGAAAAAGCCGATCATCGTTGTCTGGCCCCTTGGGTCAGGCGGCGCTCCACCAGAAGACCAATACCGGCCAGAACCGCGCCAATTCCCACATACAGCAGGAGAGCGGAGGCATAGGCCTCCAACGGACGGAACGTAGAAGCCGCGACTTGTTGTGCCCTGCGGGTGACGTCCATAACCGCGATAACTGAAACCAGGGACGAATTCTTCACCAGCGCCTGCATTTCTCCGACAAGCGCCGGCAGCATCTTGCGCACAGCTTGCGGCACCTCGATGCGCAAGAAGGTTTGAGCCGCCGTCAAGCCAAGCATTTTGGCCGCCTCAATCTCACCTCTCGGCACCGCCAGCAGCCCGGCACGGTAGATTTCCGATTGGAAAGCCGCGGTGTTAAGCGCCAGCGCCAAGGTGGAGGCGACTGGTGGCTCCAGTTCCAGGCCGAGAAACGGCAGCAGATAGAAGACGACGAGAAGCTGGACGAGAATCGGCGTGCCACGCCAGAACGAGACATACAGCCCCGCTACGGCACGCGGCAGCCGACCGCCGCGCGAGGCGGCTGCAAGCAGCACAGCCAGCGGCCCGCCGAGCAGAAGCGCCGAAAAGCTGACCGTGACCGTGGTGAAGAGACCATTGAGAAGAGCCGGCCAGACGTCCGCCAGTATCCTGTCCATGACCGGTTCTCCCCTTACCCTTCACTCAGTGGCGGGAAGCGCTTCCGGCAGTTCCATCGGGGCGCCAAACCACTTTTTCTGCAGTTCGGCAAGCTTGCCGGATTTGTTGAGCTTGAGGAGTTCCGCATCGATCAGCGCGTTGAGCGAGGCGCTGTCGGCGTCGTTGCGGCCGGCCCATGAGAAATAGGTCTTCGGTCCGAAGGTGGGCAGCACGACTTCGAAGATATCCGGCCGCTGACGCGCCGCTTCAAGCAGGTTTGGCAATGAGTTGACGACGGCGTGGATGCGACCCGCGGCAAGGTCCGCATAGGCTTCGGAGAAGTCGGTATAGGTTGAAACGGTTACATCGCCCTTACCGGCAGCTTTCAGTTCCGTCGCGAGTGCCTCAAGCGCCGCGAGTTGGGCGGAACCCGCCTGTGAACCGACTGGTTTGCCGGCAATATCTTCCGGCTTGGCGATCTCGGCATCGCCCTTTCGTTTTAGGACAGCCATCGTGGCATCCGCGATCGGTACAGAAAGATGATAAGCCTTCATTCGCTCCGGCGTGACCGTGACCGAGGTGACGACGAAATCGAAGCGGCTAGCAGCAAGACCAGGCAGGATACCCTGCCAGGGCAGATCGAGTCGCTTCAGCTCGACTCCTGGCAGCTCTTTCATGACTTCGTCCATGATGTCGGCGGAATAGCCAACGATCTTCCCGTCTTCGACAAATTCGAACGGCGCAAAACGTGCCTCGGTGGCAACGGTGAAAACCTTCGCGGCCTTGATTTTGTCGAGCAGGTCGGCCGCGTGCGCGACTGGCGCAGCCATGGCGATAGCAAGCACGGCGCCCACCAGAAGAATTTTCGAATTCCGAATGGCTTTCATAGTCTCGTTCCCCTGTTTCTTCGGGATCGCTTCGTGATCTCCGACGAAGAGGAAAGCATGGACAATAGCGCAGAAAAATAGGAAATTAATGGAGTTTACATCAGAATTATTAATGTAAGGAAAGCAGATGCTACTGGCTCAATCCGACCTCCGCTCCTTGACGGTGTTTCGCTCAGTCGTGGAGCATAAGAGTTTTCTCGGCGCACAAATCGCGCTCGGCGTCAGCCAGTCCGCCATCAGCTTCCATATCAAGGCTCTGGAAGATCGCTTGGGTTTCAAGCTGTGCCGACGCGGCCGCTCAGGTTTCGAGCTGACGGATCGTGGCGTCATCGTACACGAGCGATCGAAAGGGCTTTTTCTGGCTCTTAATGCCTTCGAGAGCGACATTGGCACGCTCAAAAACCGGATCACCGGCACACTGAGGCTTGGCCTGGTCGACAACACCATCACTGACAGCGACCTGCCGATCCACCGGGTGATCGCTCGCATTAGTGAGAGGGCCCCGGAAGCCCGCATTGAACTGGCAATCGACTCTCCGGATGCATTGCTTTCCGAAATCGCCAACGGCGGACTCGACATCGCGCTTCTGCCGGAAACGCAACCCTATCAGGGTCTGAAGCTCTCCCGATTTCGGGAGGAAATCCATTCACTCTACTGCGCTCGAGGTCACCCACTCTTCAAGCAAGTGGAGGCCGGGTTGACGATAGAACACATCGAATCTTTCGATTTCGTTGTGCGGCCATACGCCAACATGCGTGAATTGCAATTCTTTCCGCAGGCACGAGCTCGCTCTGCAGCCTCCAATATGGAGGCCCAAGCCATGTTCATCATGTCGGGACACTATCTCGGTTACTTGCCGGACCACTATGCACGCGACTGGGTTCAGAAGGGTTCCTTCCGGCCACTTATGCCGGACGAAACTCGAATTCACTCCACATTCGTCATAGCCACGCGCTCCGCAGAAAAACCCTCGACCATCCTCGACTTCTTCATCCGCGAACTGGCAGGCATTGCCTCCGAATCCTTGCACAAGAGGCAATCTCCTGCTGCGGGGAGCGTGGTGTAGCTATAGGGTTTACGCCCAATCCCCCGGTTAAGGATTGGCGATAGGTTGTTCACGGTTTCGCAGACACAGCTGTCGCCCCGCAGCTTTGGATCGATCAGGCCTACTGGAAGCGGTCGAGCGTCTTGTAGTAAAGCCCGACCAGCGGCAGGAACCACGGTTTGCCGAAGTGGCCGGGGACGGCCGGCCAGTCGAGCCCCTTGATCGGGTTACGGTCGGCCTTCCCCAGGATGGCGTCGGCGATGATCATGCCGAGATGGGTGGAGAGCTGGGCGCCGTGGCCGGAATAGCCCATGGCATACCAGACACCATCGACATAGCCGGCGCGCGGATAGCGGTCCTTGGTCATGTCGACAAGCCCGCCCCAGCAATAGTCGATCTCGACACCGGCAAGCTGCGGGAAGATTTCGGCCAGGCTGGCGCGCAGAATGTCGCCGCTCCTTGCGTCCGAGCGCTGATCCGACGTGGCGGAAAACCGGGCGCGACCGCCGAAGATCAGCCGCTTGTCGGGCGACAGCCGGAAATAGTTGCCGATGTTCATCGACGTGACGCAGGTGCGGTTACCCGGCATCGTATCGGCGATTTCGGCGTCGGTCAGCGGACGGGTGGCGATCAGAAAGCTGCCGACGGAAATGATCCGGCGGCGGAAATAATTAAAGAGCGAGGGCGTATAGGCGCCTGTCGCGACCAGCACGTGGTCCGCGGTGACAGTGCCTCGTGCGGTCGTCAGGCTGTGGCGACCGTTGCCCTGCCGATGCGCGGTTACTGCCGCCTTTTCGAAGATGACGGCGCCGTGGCGGGCGGCAGCAGTGGCGAGCCCGGCGACATAGCGGCCCATATGCATCATCGCGCTCTTCTTGGATAACATGGCGCCATGGAAGGGCGACCCGACCTCGCTTTTCAGGTCACTCGCCGTCAGAAGTGCCGTGTCCGGATCGACTTCTCTGTGAACAGCCTCGAAATTGCGGGCAATGGCATCGAAATGCTGCGGCTTGGAAGCAAGCTTCAGCTTGCCGGCGCGGCGGAAATTGCAGTCGATTCCCTCTTCGGCAATGATCGCCTCGATCGTATCGATGGAATCGTCGAACGCCTTGTAGAGGGCGACGGCCCTCTCCACGCCGAGTGCGGATTTGGCGGAGAGGAAACTGTGGGCGAGCCCATTGTTGAGGTGGCCGCCATTGCGTCCCGACGCTCCCCAGCCGACCCGTTCGGCCTCCAGCACCACGACCTTGACGCCGGCCTTTGCAAGCTGGCGCGCCGCGGCAAGCCCGGTGAAGCCGGTGCCGATGACGGCGACGTCGTAATGTCCTTCGACGGGGCCTTGGGTGCCGCCGGCAAAGGCTGGAGCCGTGTCGTGCCAGTAGGATTCGAACTGCATCCGCGTGTCTCCGTCAGAGCCCGACGACGCCAGGCAGGCCCGAGATGTCAGGAATTTCGACATAACCGTAATAAGGGTTGGCCGGCTCGTGGCCACGATTGACCCAAACCTTGTTCTTGATGCCGAGATCGTGGGCCGACATCAGGTCATAGCGGAAGGAGGATGAGCAATGCAGCACGTCTTCCGGCCCGCAGCCCAGCATATCGAGCATGTATTCAAAGCCCCTGAAGCGCGGCTTATAGGACTGCGCCTGCTCGGCGGTATAGACCGCATGGAAGGGTGCGCCCAGTTTTTCGACGTTCGACATGATCTGCGAATTCATGGCGTTGGAGAGGATGACCAACGGGATTTCCTTGGCGACCTTGGCGAGACCGGCGGGAACATCCGAATGCGGCCCCCAGGTCGGAACCCGCTCATAGATCATTCGGGCGGCTTCGTCGCGAAATGTCACGCCGTTGCGCTTGCATGTCCGCTCGAGCGAATTGTGCACCACCTCGGCATAGGGTTTCCAGTCACCCAGGATCTCGTCGAGCCGATAGGCGGCAAAATTCTTGATGAACTCCGCCATGCGCCGCTCGTCGAGCTCTTCGCCATAGAGGTCGCGCGCCGCTTCCGCCATTTGAAAGTTGGTCAGCGTGCCGTAGCAGTCGAAGGTGATGTATTTCGGACGGAACGTCGTCATCTGGGTATCCTTGAACGATCGGAACTGGGGACGTGTCACAATCATAGGCACCGCTTCACCCACAGCTCGCCTGAATTGGCGGCATCGGAAGCAGAATCTATCGTATCGAAAGCGGGGTTTGGCAGAAGGTTGCGCGCTTGCCCGCAGTCAACGGCCGGCGGAGTGACACCTTCAATCGCCGTCGTGATCGTGATCGCGATGCGACGGAAGGTCGAGGCCGAAGGTGTTGACGAGATCGGCCACCTGCGCCGGACTGAGGAAACGGGGATTGAGGTTGCGCAACAGCAGATAGAGCTTCGCCGTTTCCTCCAGTTCCTCGGTCGCAAAGACCGCCGCCTCCAGGCTGACGCCGGCGACAACAGGTCCGTGATTGGCCAGGAGCACCGACGAATACTTGCCCGCCAGCCCGCGGATGGCATCGGCCACCGCCGGATCGCCCGGACGATAATAGGGCACCAGCGCGGTTTCGCCGGCCCGCATGAGATAATATGGCGTCATCGGCGGCAGGGCGGCGCGCGGATCGATCTCCGGCAGCATGGTCAGTGCCACCGCGTGGGTGGAGTGAAGATGGACGATGGCGCGGGCGCTGCCGCGCGTATCGTAAAGGGCAGTGTGCAGCGGAATTTCCTTGGTCGGCTTGTCGCCGGACAGGAGCCGGCCTTCGGCATCGAGTCTGGAGATCCGCGCCGGGTCGAGAAAGCCGAGCGAGGCGTTGGTCGGCGTGACCAGCCAGCCGCCATCCTCCAGCCGCAACGATATGTTGCCCGACGAACCGGGCGTCAGCCCGCGCTCGAACAGCGAGCGGCCGTATCGGCAGATTTCCTCACGCAGGCGCGCGTCGGACATGACAGTTCCTCCAATATTAGGCGGTTGCCCCTTCGATCAATTCAAAGCCGAGATCGACGGCCTGCGGCGGCGCATTAGCGACGACCAGCTGCGCGGCTATCTGCCCCGTCGCCACGCGCGGCGTTCGGATGGTCGACAAGGGTTGCGGTATTGCCCGGCCGATATCGAGGCCGTTATAGCCGAAAATGGCGAGCTTCGAGGGGATCGCGATCCCCTCGGCCAGACAGTGAAAATAGCCGCCCAGCGCCATGTCGTCGTTGGAGAAATAAACCGCATCGAGATCGCTCGTCCGGGCAAGCAGCCGCTTCAGCCCCAACCTGCCATTTTCCACGGACGAGGCGCCTGGGAGAATTTCGCGAGCGACGAGCGGAGCGTCATGCGCATCGAGCGTTTCGCAAAAGCTGGAAAACCGCTTGCCGGCACGGGTATCGCGGTTCAGGTCGTGACCGACATAGCCGATCCGGCGATAACCCCGTTTGAGCAGGAAGGCAGCGCTCTCCCGCCCGGCCGCGCGGTTCGAGAAGCCGACCGCGATATCGAGAGCATCACCGTCGAGATCGAGCAGTTCGACGATCCGACACCCGCTGGCGCGCAGCATCTTCACCGTGCCCTCGGTATGCTCGTATCCCGCCAGCATGACCGCCGCCGGCCGCCAGGCAAGCATCGCGGCGGCGAGCGCTTCCTCCTTGCCCGGATCATAATCGGTCACGGAGAATACCGCTTGATACCGGTTTTCCTCCAGAACGGCGCTGGCACCGCGCAGCACATCGGGAAAGACGATGTTGGACAGCGAGGGAATGACGAAGGCGACAAGACGCGAACCGGTGGAGGCCAGCGTTCCCGCGATCCGGTTCGGCACATAGCCCAGCCGCTCGACGGCGGCCATCACTCGCTCGCGCGTCTTGGCGGAAAACGAACCGTGGTTGCGCAGCACGCGCGACACCGTGCTCTCGCCGACACCGGCTGCTTCCGCGACCTCGGCAAGCGTTACCGTCGGTTGATGTTTGAATTCCATCGTGACGTCTGAACCCGACTGTTGAGGCGGTTGCCCGGCCTGCCCGCCCGATGACCACCGCGTTGCCACCATTTTTCACCGCTCTCGCCAAGAAGCAAGGTTTTTTTGGCAGCGCTACCAATTTGGTGTTGGCAGCGCTGCCAAAATGGATTAATGAAAATGGCAGCGCTGCCAACGAGTGGCTCGGCGTGCCGCGGGAGGATCGACAGGAGACCGCGGCAACAATCGGAGGAGAAAATCATGACGCTGCAGACGCAGGCGCCAGTCGTTGGCGCACATCCCGCCCAGACGCTCGAAGACCGTGCCTATGGCAAGGTATTCTGGCGCATCGTACCCTTTTTGATGCTGTGCTATGTGGTCGCCTATCTCGACCGCGTCAATGTCGGCTTCGCCAAGCTGCAGATGTCGAGCGAACTCGGCCTCTCGGAAGCCGCCTACGGCATCGGCGCCGGCATTTTCTTCATCGGTTATTTTCTGTTTGAAGTGCCGAGCAACATCATCATGAACAAGGTTGGCGCGCGGGTTTGGATCGCCCGCATCATGCTCACCTGGGGCATCATTTCCGCCGCCTTCATGTTCACCTCGTCGGAAACCGTCTTCTATGTTCTGCGTTTCCTGCTGGGCGTTGCCGAAGCCGGATTTTTCCCCGGCATCATTCTCTATCTGACCGCGTGGTATCCGGCCCATCGCCGCGCCAGGATCATCACTACCTTCATGTCGGCGATCCCGATATCCGCCATTTTCGGCAATCCGCTTTCGGGTCTGCTGATGGACGGTTTTCACGGTACGCACGGACTTTCCGGCTGGCAGTGGATGTTCCTGATCGAAGCCATTCCAGCCATTCTTTTCGGCGTTGCGACGTTCTTCTACCTTGATGATACGATCCAGGGCGCGAAATGGCTGAACGATGAGGAAAAGGGCGTGCTGACGGCCAATATCGAGGCGGAGAACCGGGCCAAGACGGCAAGCCCGCACAGCATCGGCGCAACGCTGACCGACCGTCGCGTCTGGCTGATGTGCCTGATCTATTTCTGCTTCGTGCTTGGGCAATATGGCCTGAATTTCTGGATGCCGACCATCGTCAAGGCCTCGGGCGTCAGCGGAAACCTCAATATCGGCCTGATTTCCGCGATCCCCTATATCTGCACATTCGTTGCCATGCTGGCGCTCGGACGTTCCGCCGACAGGCTGGGCGAACGCCGCTGGCACCTCGTCGTCCCGGCCCTCATCGCCGCCGGTGGTTTCGTCGCGGCGACGATGGCGACGAGCACGACCGTCTCGATTGTCTGCCTCTCGCTGGCTGCTGCCGGCGCCATCAGTTGCGCGCCGCTGTTCTGGTCGCTTCCGACGGCTTTTCTCGCCGGCACCGGCGCTGCGGCCGGCATTGCCTGGATCAATTCGGTCGGCAATCTCGCCGGGTTTCTCGGGCCGTTTCTGGTAGGCTATCTCAAAGACTTCACCGGCACCAACAGCGCCGGCATGTATCTGCTGGCGGCTGCGCTGGTCATTGGTTCGCTGGCCGTGTTGACGGTTCCTGCGAAAAGCGTCAATCGCTGAAAAACAGCCCCTCCGGGATGGCACCCGGAGGGGCGCAGACACTTCCTCACAAGACTGGAGAACCTCCTCATGCCACCGCTTGCTGAAAACTCGGGCTCGGCCGTTGTCGCCGCCGTCATCGGTCTTGGTTCCATGGGGCTTGGAATGGCCCAGTCGATGAAGCGCGCAGGTCTCGACGTCGTTGGATATGACATCACGCCGGCGGCAGTGGACCGCTTCGTCGCCGATGGCGGACGTGGCGCGGCGACCCCTGCCGCTGCGGCAAAGGACGCCGACATCGTCGTCTCCGTGGTCGTCAACGGCGCGCAGACCGAGGCCGTGCTGTTCGGGGCCGAAAGCGTCGCACGTGCGATGAAGCCCGGCGCCGTCTTCATCTCGTCGGCCACCATGGATCCCGCCGTCGCGCGCGATCTGGCACAGCGGACGGAGGCTCTCGGCCTGCATTATCTCGACGCGCCGATTTCGGGCGGCGCGGCCAAGGCGGCGCGTGGCGAACTGACGATCATGGCATCCGGTTCCAGACAGGCCTTCGATACGGCGCGCCCGGGTCTCGACGCCATGGCCGCCAAGGTCTACGAGCTCGGCGACGAGGCCGGAAAAGGCGCGGCCTTCAAGATGATCAACCAGCTTCTCGCCGGCGTGCACATCGCGGCCGCCTGTGAGGCCATAACCTTTGCCGCCAAGCAGGGCCTCGACCTCGACAAAGTCTATGAGGTGATCACCGCTTCGGCCGGCAATTCCTGGATGTTCGAAAATCGCGTGCCGCACGTGCTGGCCGGAGACTATACTCCGCTCAGCAGCATCGAGATTTTCGTCAAGGATCTCGGTATCGTCCAGGACATGGCCCGCTCCGAGCGTTATCCCGTACCGCTGGCGGCAGCCGCCTTGCAGATGTATCTGGCCGCCTCCGGGGCGGGCATGGGCCGTGACGACGATTCCTCGCTCGCACGGCTCTATGCCAAGCTTTCCGGCGCTGAATTGCCCAGCACCACCAAAGAGTCGCAGAGCCTGTAAAAGGAACGCTAGACATGCCGGTTTTCGCCGCCAACCTGACGATGATGTTCAACGAATGGGCGTTCCTCGACCGCTTCGACGCCGCAGCCGATGCCGGCTTTGCCGCCGTCGAATACCTCTTTCCCTACGAAGCCACACCGGAGGCAATCGCCGACCGGCTTGCCCGCAACAATCTGCAGCAGGCCTTGTTCAACCTGCCGCCGGGTGACTGGGCAGCAGGCGAACGTGGCATCGCGGCCCTCCCTGGACGGTTCGATGCGCTGAAAGCGGATGTCGAGCGGGCACTGGATTATGCGGCGGCGACGGGCGTCAGACGGTTGCACCTGATGGCAGGCATCGCCGACCGTCATGACGAAGACGCCGCCTCCTGTTACCGGCGCTCCGTCACCTATGCTGCCGGGCGGCTTGCGGAAAAAGGCATTGATCTCCTGCTCGAGCCGATCAACGGGCGCAACATGCCGGGATATTTCCTCAACGACTTCGGCGCCGCCGAGCGGCTGATTGCCGAATGCGGCCTGCCGAACCTGAAGCTCCAGTTCGACATTTATCACCGTCAGATCATCCATGGCGACGTCGCCATGGCGTTGCGACGTCTGCTGTCGATCACCGGCCATATCCAGATCGCCAGCGTGCCGTCACGCAACGAACCGGACGGGGAGGAGTTGAACTATGCCTATCTGTTCGGCGAAATCGACCGCCTGGGTTATGACGGTTTCATCGGCTGCGAATACATCCCGCGCGGCCACACATTGGACGGTCTTGGCTGGTTCAAGCCTTTTGCACGGAGCTAGACGATGGCTATTTTGCTTGGATCAATCGCTGACGACTATACGGGCGCGTCCGACCTCGCCAACACGCTGACGAAGAACGGTCTGCGCACGGTACAGACGGTCGGCATCCCTGATCCGTCGCTGGCGCTGCCGGATGTTGACGCCGTCGTCGTCTCCCTGAAGATCCGCTCCGTCCCGGCCTCGGACGCCGTCGCGGCTGCGGCGAGCGCTGAGCGATGGCTGCGCCAACGGGGCGCCGGCCATGTGCTTTACAAGATCTGCTCGACCTTCGATTCCACCGATGCCGGCAATATCGGTCCGGTCACCGAGGCCTTGAGCGAGGCGGCCGGCGGCGGCGTCGTGCTGGTGACACCAGCCTTTCCGGAAACGGGACGCACCGTCTATCTAGGCCATCTCTTCGTCGGCGGACAGCCGCTGAACGAAAGCCCGCTCAAAGACCACCCCCTCAATCCGATGCACGACGCCAATCTCGTGCGGGTTCTCACCCGACAATCGAGCAACGCTGTCGGGCTGATCGATCTCACAGTCATCGCGGCCGGACCCGGCGCCGTCAAGGCGAGGCTCGAGGCCCTGCGCACGGCAGGCATCACTGCTGTTATCGCCGATGCAATTTTCGAACGGGATCTTGAAACGCTCGGCGAGGTCGCGTTGGAAACGCCAGTGTCCACCGGTGCGTCCGGCCTCGGCCTCGGCCTTGCCCGCGCGCTCGTCCGCTCCGGCCGGATTTCCTCCGGCGGTGCAACGACGGCGGACACCATTCGCCCGGTGGGCGGGCTTTCAGCGATCGTTGCCGGCAGTTGCTCCAAGGCGACGCTCCACCAACTCGACATCGCCGAACGGTCGATGCCCGTCCTGCGGCTTGACCCGGAAAGGCTGCTTGCCGGTCCCGATGAGATCGCCGCGGCGATTTCCTGGGCCGGAGACCGCATCTCCGCCGGCCCCGTCGTCATCGCCGCGAGTGCTGCGCCTGAAACCGTCTCCCGCCTGCAATCGCTCCATGGACGAGAGGCCTCCGGCCATGCGATCGAGACCGCGACCTCGATCATCACCGCCGAACTGGTGGAGAGAGGCGTGCGCCGCCTTGTGGTCGCAGGCGGCGAAACCTCAGGAGCGGCGGTCGACAGGCTCGCCATTCCGGCATTTCTGATCGGCCCGGAGATTGCGCCCGGTGTGCCGGTGCTGCGCACGGTCGGCAATGCGCAGGGCGATATGCTTCTGGCGTTGAAATCAGGAAACTTCGGAGGCGAGGATTTCTTTACGGCAGCGCTGTCGATGATGCACTGACAGGGCCTGGATCCGATGAATATCGATCGGTTCTAGCATAAGATGCGGCGCCCATGACAGCAACGCCATAAGATACTGCTTGAACCATGGCCTTCAGACGATCTGCCCGCCGGCGCTCCGGCAGACTGGCGGGTACGATATGAAGGACGCCCCCATGCAAGCAAGTCAGATCGAAATCGTCCCGTTCGGCCCCGACCATTTGGAAGCCGCCGTCGCGCTCTCAAGACAGGCGGGCTGGCCGCACCGGACGGAAGACTGGCAGCTGGCGCTCGCCTTGAGCGACGGGATGGTTGCGGTCGAGGATGGCAGAGTCGTCGGCACCGTCCTCGTCACGCCGTACAAGGGCGATTGTGCAACGATCAATATGGTCATCGTCGACGAGACGATGCGCGGCAGGGGTCTCGGCCGAAAACTCATGGACGCCGCATTGCTGGCCGCGGGAGACCGGCCGCTGAGGCTGGTGGCGACGACGGCAGGTCTGCCGCTCTACCAAAAGCTTGGCTTCCACGAGACGGGAACCGTGCTGCAGCACCAGGGCCTTGCCGGAGAAATCGCCGCGCCGGCGGAAACGGAAGCCGCTACCGACGCTGACCTCCCTGCTATCGCGGCACTCGACCGCCTTGCCTTCGGCGCCGACCGCGAAGGGCTGCTCTCTTATCTCGCCGGGATCGGCGAATTCGCCGTCATTCGCCGCGACGGCCGCGTTTCCGGGTTCGCTTGCCTGCGTCCCTTCGGCCGCGGCGACGTGATCGGACCCGTGGTGGCCGCCGACCTCGGCGAGGCCAGGAAACTCATCGAACATTTCATCGCCAGGCGACCCGGGCAGTTCCTCAGGGTCGACACCACGGCCGAAACCGGGCTTTCCCGATGGCTCGCCGAACACGGGCTCGCCCATGTCGGCGGCGGCATCACGATGAGAAAGCCGTTGGCCAACAACGCCGCCGATCCGACTGCCACCACCTTTGCCCTCGCCAGCCAGGCGCTCGGCTGATCCGGAGATCTCCATGTACAGCAATTCCCTCATCGAACTCGATCGCGCCCACCTCATTCATCCGGTTGCCTCCTACCGCGGCCACGAAAAGCTTGGCGTGCGCGTGCTGGCCTCGGCCAAGGGCGCGACGGTCACCGACGCCTCCGGCAAGCAGCTGATCGACGGCTTCGCCGGCCTCTGGTGCGTCAATGCCGGTTACGGCCACGAGAGCATCGTCGAGGCGGCGGCCCGGCAGATGCGCGAGCTTCCCTATGCGACGGCCTATTTCGGCCTCGGCTCCGAGCCCGCGATCCGGCTTGCCGGCGAACTCGCCGACCGCGCGCCGGGCGATCTCAACCATATCTATTTCACCCTCGGTGGTTCCGATGCGGTGGACAGCACGGTCCGCTTCATCCGCTACTACTGGAATGCCCGAGGACAGCCTGAGCGCGATCAATTCATCTCGGTCGAACAGGGCTATCACGGCTCCTCGACAGTCGGCGCGGGTTTGACCGCGCTGCCTGCCTTCCATGCCGGCTTCGGTCTTCCCTTCGACTGGCAGCATAAAATTCCGTCTCATTACGCCTATCGCAACCCGGCGGGCGACAATCCGCAGGCGATCATCGACGCCTCGCTTGCGGCGCTGAAAAGCAAGGTCGAGGCGATCGGGCCGGAACGTGTTGCCGCTTTCTACGTCGAGCCGATCCAGGGCTCGGGCGGCGTTCTGGTGCCGCCGAAAGGCTGGATGAAAGCCATGCGCGAATTCTGCCGCGCACACGACATCCTTTTCGTGGCGGACGAAGTGATCACCGGCTTTGGCCGCACCGGCCCGCTTTTTGCCTGCAGCGAGGATGAGATCGTCCCCGATTTCATGACGACCGCCAAGGGTCTCACCTCGGGCTACGTCCCCATGGGCGCCGTCTTCATGGCCGATCATGTCTATGAAACGATCGCAGAGGGCGCGGGTGCTGCCGCCGTCGGCCATGGCTATACCTATTCGGCCCATCCCGTCAGCGCCGCGGTCGGCCTGGAAGTCCTGAAGCTTTATGAAAACGGCCTTCTCGAAAACGGCGTCAGGGCCGGTGCGCGGCTTATGCAGGGCCTGGAGTCGCTGAGAGATCATCCGCTCGTCGGCGATGTCCGCGGCCGCGGCATGCTGGCCGCCGTCGAACTCGTGGTCGACAAGGTGAACAAGACGCCGTTGCCAGCATCCGCCGAACCCTCCCGCCGCATCTTCGATCGCGCCTGGGAGAATGGCCTCGTCATCCGCGCCTTCGGCAATGGTGTGCTTGGCTATGCTCCGCCGCTCTGCTGCACCGAAACGGAGATAGACGCGATCGTCGAGCGCACCCGCATCACGCTGGACGAGACGCTGGAGGACCCGGATGTGCGTCGGGCGCTGCAGGCCTGAGAATATCGCGAAACGGTCAGATTCGGTATTTTGTGCCGCCTCATGATGCCTATTCGGCGAATCCGGTGCCGTGCAGGTGACACACTGAAATCAACGAAAGGCCGCGGCAGAAGCCGGCCTTCCATACAAGAGCGGGACAAAGACCCCGCCAGCGGAACAGAATTTTCTTCTTCGAGAAGCCGAGCTCCCATCGGAGCCGAACACTGGGGAATTCACGTGAGCAAAAGCCTTCCGGAATTCAAATACCTGACCTTCGACGTCGTCGGCACGCTCATCGACTTCGAAGGCGGCCTCAAGACCTGCCTCGCCGAGATCTCGACCGAGGCGGGGACTGAAATCGACGGCGAGCAGGCGCTTAGCCTTTACCGTGCAGCCCGCTACTCCGAGGATGCCGACCTCTTCCCCGACGACCTCGTGCGCGTCTACCTCTCGATCGCGCCGAAGCTCGGCCTGCCCGCCGATCAAAAATATGGCGAACGGCTGCGGGATTCGGCCAAGGGCTGGAAGGGTTTTGCAGACAGCGCCGCAGCGCTGGCAAGTCTTGCGAAGGATTACCGTCTCGTTGCGATGACCAACGCCCGCCGCTGGGCATTCGATTTCTTCGAGAAGGAACTCGGCAATCCGTTTTATGCCGCCTTCACCGCGGATGATACCGGGACCGAGAAACCCGATCCCGCATTCTTCGAGACGGTATTCGACTACGTCGCCTCGGAAGGACATTCAAAGGACGACATCCTGCATGTCGCCCAGAGCCAGTACCACGACATCGGGATTTCCCGGAAACTCGGGCTGACCAATTGCTGGATCGAGCGGCGACATGCCGAGAAGGGTTACGGCGGCACGATCGAACCGGCCGAGTTCACCAAACCCGATTACCATTTCACCTCCATGGCCGGCCTTGCCGATGCCGTGGCCGCCGCGCGCGCCTGACTTTGAAAGCAGATCGGGCCTGCCCGGAACGGGCAGCCCGCCACACAAGAAAAGGGGAATGAGATGAACGACAAGATTACCAATTGGACCAGATCCGACGACGCCATGGTCGAAAGCGCCATCCGTCGTGGCGCCACTCGTCGCGAATTGCTGCATATGATGCTTGCGGGCGGCGTGGCCCTGTCAGCCGGCGGGCTCGTGCTTGGCCGCGCCGGCAAGGCGCTCGCCGCCACGCCCGTTTCCGGCGGCTCGCTCAAGGCGGCCGGCTGGTCGTCATCCACGGCCGATACGCTCGACCCCGCCAAGGCGTCGCTCTCCACCGACTATGTCCGGTGCTGTTCCTTCTATAACCGCCTCACCTTCCTCGACAAATCAGGCACGCCGCAGATGGAGCTTGCCGACGCAATCGAGTCAAAGGATGCGAAGACCTGGACGGTCAAGCTGAAGAGCGGCGTCACCTTCCATGACGGCAAGCCGCTGACCGCCGATGACGTGGTTTTCTCGCTGAAGCGCCATCTCGACCCATCCGTCGGCTCGAAGGTCGCCAAGATCGCCGCCCAGATGACCGGCTTCAAGGTCGTGGACAAACAGACCGTCGAGATCACGCTCGCCAGCCCGAATGCCGACCTGCCGACCATTCTATCGATGCATCACTTCATGATCGTTTCCGACGGCACGACCGATTTCACCAAAGCCAACGGCACCGGCGCTTTCGTCAAGGAAGTCTTCGAGCCGGGCGTCCGGTCTGTCGGGATCAAGAACAAGAATTACTGGAAATCCGGCCCGAATGTCGATTCCTTCGAATATTTCGCGATCAGCGACGATAATGCCCGCGTCAACGCACTGCTTGCGGGCGACATCCATCTCGCAGCCACGATCAATCCGCGCTCTATGCGCCTCGTCGAGGCCCAGGGCGACGGCTTCACCTTGTCCAAGACGACGTCCGGCAACTATACCAATCTCAACATACGACTGGATATGGAGCCCGGCAATAAGCGGGACTTCATCGAGGGCATGAAGTATCTCGTCAACCGCGAACAGATCGTCAAATCGGCGCTGCGCGGTCTCGGTGAAGTCGGCAACGATCAACCCGTTTCACCGGCGAACTTCTATCATGACGCAGAGCTGAAAGCGCGAGCCTTTGATCCTGAGAAGGCGAAGTTCCACTTCGACAAGGCCGGCGTGCTTGGCCAATCCATCCCGATCATCGCTTCCGATGCGGCGAGCTCGTCGATCGACATGGCCATGATCATCCAGGCGGCCGGCGCCGAAATCGGCATGAAGCTCGACGTGCAGCGAGTGCCATCTGATGGTTATTGGGACAATTACTGGCTCAAGGCGCCGATTCACTTCGGCAATATCAACCCGCGTCCGACCCCTGATATCCTCTTCTCCCTGCTCTACACCTCGGACGCTCCGTGGAACGAAAGCCACTACAAGTCGGAGAAGTTCGACAAGATGCTGATCGAGGCGCGCGGCTCTCTCGATCAAGACAAGCGCAAGACGATCTATAACGAGATGCAGGGCATGGTCGCCCAGGAAGCTGGTACAATCATTCCGGCCTATATCTCGAACGTCGATGCCACGGCCGCCAAGCTCAAGGGCCTGGAAGCCAACCCGCTAGGCGGCCAGATGGGATACGCTTTCGCGGAATATGTCTGGCTTGAAGCCTGATACAGCAAAGCAGACTGGGGCTGCAGCCGCGCCCCAGTTCCTCCATCTGCATTGGTGGAACTCAACTCGAACGCAAAGGGAAGACGCCCGTGAACCGCCAGGTCTTATCCCTTGTACTGAGCAGATTGTTCGTCGCCGTGATCACCCTGGTGATCGTCTCCTTCGCCGTCTTCTTCGCGACAACGCTGTTGCCTGGAGATACGGCAACGATCCTGCTCGGCCAAGCCGCCACGCCAGAAGCCGTCGAAGGCCTGCGCAAGGCCATGCATCTCGACGAACCGGCGCTCTTTCGTTTCCTGCGCTGGTTAGTCGGGCTGCTGCAAGGCGACCTCGGCACGTCCTATGCCAACGAAATGCCGATCGCTGCTCTCATCGCCGGCCGCTTCGTCAACACGCTGAAACTTGCAGGCGTCACCGCGCTTTTCTCCGTACCGATCGCGCTGACGCTCGGGATCACTGCGGCGATGCTGCGCGGCACCCTTTACGACCGGATCGTCACCGTGATCACCATCGGCGTCATCTCCGTGCCGGAGTTCATGGTCGCGACCTCCGCAGCGCTCGTCTTCGCCGTCTATCTGAAATGGCTGCCGGCGCTGTCTTTCGCCAATGAAGTCCACAGTCTGACCGACATATTGCGCGTCTATGCCATGCCGGTGATCACCCTCACCTTCGTCGTCTCTGCCCAGATGATCCGCATGACGCGCGCGGCTGTCATCGAGACGCTCAACACACCCTATGTCGAAATGGCATTGCTCAAGGGCGCCTCCCGGCCGCGCATCGTCTTTCGCCATGCCCTGCCCAATGCGCTGGGCCCGATCGTCAATGCCGTCGCGCTTTCGCTGTCCTATCTGCTCGGAGGCGTCATCATCGTCGAGACCATTTTCAACTATCCCGGTATCGCCAAGCTGATGCTGGATGCAGTCGCCACCCGCGACCTGCCGCTGATCCAGAGCTGCGCGATGATTTTCTGCCTGGGCTATCTGCTGCTGATCACCATCGCCGATATCATCGCCATCCTTTCCAATCCGAGGCTCCGATGACCATGACCAGTTCCGAAACCACCTCCGGCCGGCTGTCCGGAACCCGGTTTGGCTATCGCTTCAACATCGTCGGCGCGATCGGCTTCACTGTGATCCTCTCATGGGCGCTCGTTGCGATCTTCGCGCCATGGGTCATCCCCTACCCCGTCGGCGAGATCATCGATCTCGACTATTTCGGCCCGATGAGCCGGGAACTCTGGCTCGGCTCCGATTATCTCGGCCGCGACATGCTCTCAAGGATTCTGATGGGCGCACGCTACACCGTCGGTATCTCGCTGGCGGCGGTCACGATCGCATGCTTCAGCGGCGTCGTGCTCGGCATGATCGCAGCGGTCGCCGGCGGCTGGCTGGACACCATCCTCAGCCGCTTCCTCGACGCCCTCAACTCCATCCCGAGCAAACTGTTCGGTCTGGTGGTCGTCGCTGCCGTCGGCTCCTCGGTCCCGGTTCTGATAATGACGCTGTCAGTGATCTACATCCCTGGCGCTTACCGTTTCGCCCGGGCGCTCGCCGTCAACATCAATGCGATGGATTTCATCACGGTCGCGCGCATCCGCGGTGAAAGCACCCTCTATCTCATTCGCTCGGAAATACTGCCCAACATCGTCGGACCGGTACTTGCCGATCTCGGCATCCGCTTCGTCTTCATCGTTCTCCTCCTGTCCGGGCTTTCCTTCCTCGGCCTTGGCGTCCAGCCGCCCTATGCCGATTGGGGTGCGCTGGTGCGCGAGAATATCGGCGGCCTGCCGTTTGGTGCGCCGGCGGTGATGTTCCCCTCGCTTGCCATCGCCAGCCTGACGATCAGCGTCAACCTGCTGATCGACAACCTGCCGCAGAAAATTCGCGACCGGAGCACCTCATGAGCAATTTCATTGAAATCCGTGACCTGAAGGTCGAGGCCACCACCGATTCAGGCCGCCGCGTCGAGATCATCAAGGGTGTCAGCCTCGATGTTGCCGAGGGCGAGATCGTCGCGCTGATCGGTGAGAGCGGCTCGGGCAAGACAACGATCGCCCTGACCCTGATGGGCTATACCCGTGCGGGCTGTCGCATTTCCGGCGGCAGCGTTTCGGTCGGCGGCAAGGACATGGTCACGCTCAGCGAGAAGCAGCGCGCCAAGGTGCGCGGCACGGAAGTCGCCTATGTCCCGCAATCGGCAGCTGCCGCCTTCAACCCGGCCACATCGATCATGGACCAGGTGATCGAAGTCACGCGTATTCACCACCTGATGTCGCCGGATGAGGCGCGTGCCCGGGCAGTCGAACTCTTCCGGGCGCTGTCGCTGCCGGAACCCGAGACGATCGGCAGCCGTTATCCGCACCAGGTTTCCGGCGGCCAATTACAGCGTCTGGCTGCCGCCATGGCTCTGATCGGCGACCCGACCCTCGTCATCTTCGACGAGCCGACGACGGCGCTCGACGTCACAACCCAGATCGAGGTGTTGCGGGCTTTCAAGTCGGTCATGAAGAAGGGTGGTATCGCTGGCGTTTATGTTTCGCACGACCTTGCCGTCGTCGCCCAGATCGCCGACCGCATCGTGGTGTTGAAAGGCGGAGAGACCCAGGAAACCGGCATCACGGACGAGATCCTCAACAATGCCAAGCACCCCTATACCAGGGAGCTGCTCGCAGCCTTCGAACCGAAACCGCGTGGCGCAACTGGCCCCGCCGAACCCGCGACAGCTCCCCTGCTGAGCATCGAGGATCTAGTCGCGGGCTATGGACAGCGCCAGGCCGATGGCCTGCCACTCGTTCGCGCGGTCGAGCATGTGAGCCTGAAGGTGGAGAAAGGCCGCAATCTCGGCATTATCGGCGAATCCGGTTGCGGCAAGTCGACGCTCGCCCGTACCATCGCCGGCATCCTGCCGGCCGCGGTCGGCAAGATCGTCTTCGACGGCACGGAACTGCATCGCAACGCGCGCGAGCGTTCGCGCGATGAGTTGCGCGAGATGCAGATCGTCTTCCAATATGCCGATACCGCACTCAACCCGGCAAAATCGGTCGAGGACATCCTCGACAGACCTTTGGTCTTTTACCACGCCATGGATCGAAAGGCGCGAAACGCCCGGATCGATCAACTGCTCGACATGGTGCGCCTGCCCCGCAACCTGCGCCATCGCCGGCCGGGCGAACTCTCGGGTGGGCAGAAGCAGCGCGTCAACTTCGCCCGGGCGCTCGCCGCCGATCCGAAGCTGATCCTCTGCGACGAGATTACCTCGGCACTCGACACGGTGGTCGCCGCCGCTGTCATCGACCTGCTCAAGGAATTGCAGCGCGAACTCGGCCTCTCCTACATCTTTATCAGCCACGACCTCTCGGTGGTTGAGGCGATCTGCGACGAGATCGTCGTGATGTATGGAGGCCGGAAGGTCGAGGAAATCACGTCCTCGACAGTGAAGGCGCCGCAACACCCCTATTCGCAACTGCTCTTCTCATCGGTGCCGACGCTCGATCCGGCCTGGCTCGACGGGCTCCAGCAGGATCCGGAGTTGGTGCGGGCCTATTGCCGGCACTGAGCGCCGATTCAAGGTGTTATCGCGCTGCCCTCCTGGAAACCAAAAGCAAGGCGCTTGCCAGACCCGGCGTGCACCCGGGCAGGTCACGTTGAAAAGCCTGGGTTCCACGGCAAGAGATCTGCAAGTGGCAGCGAACATCGCTTCGGAAAGAAAGCCCGAAATTCTGTCGTAAGTCCTTCCAACCAGTATGAAGCTTATAATTATAGGGGGAACAACCTGCGACAGGGAGAATCGGCATCTGCTTAGGACAGATTGGATCGGGGAGATGCAGTTGGGTGCGGTCAGCCTGAAACCCCGAAATCTTGGGTTTGAGCGGGGGCTCCGGCTGCGGTCCTCTCGCCGGCTAGTGCGGAAACAAGGTGGTCAGCGGCATGTGGGCTTTGACGATCGGTGATTTCAGGACGACGAAGCTGAAATACTTGTCGATGCCGACGTCCAGGTCGGTCAGCCGCTCCATGATCGTCTGGTATTCGTCGATCCCGGCGGTGACGAATTTCAGCAGATAATCGTAGCCGCCCGAAACCAGATGGCATTCGATCACCTGGTCGACCTTCTCGATCGCCGCCAGGAAGCGGGCGAAATCGATCTGCCGATGGTTCTTCAGGGTGATCTCGGTGAACACGGTCAGCGTCTGCCCGAGTTTGCTGACGTTGATCTGAGCCGAATAGCCTTCGATGTAGCCCTCCGACTGCAGCTTCTTCACCCGCATCAGGCAGGGGCTCGGCGACAGATTGACCAGTTCGGCGAGTTCCACATTGGTGACGCGGCCATTCTTTTGCAGTTCATAGAGAATTTTTACGTCGATCCGGTCGAGTTTCATCGCACACGCCCTCAATGACGCAGCAGATTATGCTGCTTGTTTCCCGGCACCAACCTTAACACATGACGTTGGCCTGTCGATCGCGTTGCGAGACAGGCCGAAGCACAAACGGCTGCTGGCGTCCTCCCAACACGGAATCTTCTGCTGCCACCAACCGATCTCCGGCAAAGCCGTGGCGTCGGATCCGCTACACTACGGTTAAAACGGAGATTCTCCCATGCCCGCACCGCTCAATCGCGTCGACACCACGCCGGAACTGCCTTCCACTGCTGATGTCGTGGTCATCGGCGGCGGCATCGTCGGCGTTTTCGCGGCCTATTATCTCACCCGGCGCGGATTGAAGGTCGCCCTGGTCGAGAAGGGCCTTATCGGCGCCGAGCAATCGAGCCGCAACTGGGGCTGGTGCCGCCAGCAGAACCGCGACGCCCGTGAACTGCCGATGTCGACGAAGAGCCTCGAGCTGTGGGAGCGCTTCGCCACTGAGACCGGGGAGGATACGGGCTTTCGTCGTTGCGGCCTCTTCTATCTCAGCAATAGCGACGAGGAACTGTCCGGCTGGGCACGCTGGCGCGATTTCGCCCGCTCGGTCGGCGTCACGACACATATGTTGAGCAGCGCCGAGGCGACCGAACGCGGGCGCGCCACCGGCGCTTCATGGAAAGGCGGGGTGTTTTCGCCGACCGACGGCACCGCCGATCCGGCGAGCGCTGCGCCGGCCGTTGCACGTGCGATCCTTAAACTCGGGGGCACGGTGCATCAGTCCTGTGCTGCCCGCGGCATCGAGATCGAAGGCGGCAGGCTCTCGGGCGTTGTCACGGAGCATGGCACCATCCGGACAAAGATCGCAATCTTGGCCGGCGGTGCCTGGGCCTCCTCCTTCTGCCGCCAGCTCGGCATTCGATTTCCGCAAGCCTCGATACGCTCCTCGATCCTCTCCGTATCGCCAGGCGCAAGCAGCCTGCCGGATGCGTTGCATACATCAGCCGTTTCGGTGACGCGACGCCGCGATGGCGGCCACACGCTGGCGATCAGCGGCCGCGCCCGCGTCGATCCCACGCCACAGCAGTTTCGCTTCGCGCGGCAGTTCCTGCCGATGTTTGCCCGGCGCTGGCGCAGTCTCGCACCCGGCGGATTGGAGGGCTTTCGCTCGGGTCACGAATCTCTCGCCCGCTGGCGGCTCGACAAGCCGACGCCGATGGAGCGCATGCGCATCCTCGACCCGACGGTCGATGAGGCCACCATTGCCCTCACCCATGCGCGGGCGCTCGAGCTTCTGCCCGCCTTGAAGAAAACCGCCATCAGCGCGACCTGGGCGGGCTATATCGACAGCACGCCCGACGGCGTGCCGGGGATCGGCGAGATCGCCACCTTGCCCGGTTTCATCCTCGCTGCAGGCTTCAGCGGCCATGGCTTTGGCATCGGGCCGGGCGCCGGTCATCTGATCGCCGATATCGTCACGGGCGATGAGCCGATCGTTGATCCCATGCCTTACCATCCCGACCGCTTCGGAGGATCCGCCTGGGGCAAAGTGGCCGACTTTTAAAGTGAGGCTCGCCCAGCCCCACTCGAACCTCGAATTGCGGCAGAAATGATCACTGTCCGGATCCGCACCATAGATCTGCCATCTCGTGTTGGCTTGAACCAGCCACCGAGCGCTTCCTCCAAGCCCGTGTAAGGAAGATCATCGAGCTGGCACAGCAGCGCCTCACTCTGGCGGCTCAGCCCCAGAACCTCGACCACGTCCTGCTTTTCGCGCTTCGAGCGCTCCGAGCTGTATTCGGCCGCAAGGCGACGCTGCCAGCCTTCTTCAATCGACGAGAGGGCAGTGCGTTCATTACAGATCGAGGGATCCACATCGGCCATTCTGAAAGCTTGGGAAACGCGAACCGAATTCTACGGTTCCAAGAACAGAATCCCGATCAGGCGCGGGAAGATGTCAAAGTGCCACCTAAACGCGAGCGCTGATTTTTCAGTACGCGGAACGGCGATTCGTCGAACAGGGATAGCCAGCAGACAGCCCCCTAGCGATGATTGGCGGAAGTCTTGCGAAGATGATCTCTTATCATCGCACGAAACTCGCGCAATGTTCGAAACCCGATGTGCTGCGCAAGTCGGTGAACCGTCGTTTGAGAAACCTTGCAATTGCGCGCTATCACAGCGGCACTTTCGAATACAATCATTTCCGGCCGTTCTATAATCTGCCTCGCGACCTGTTCGAGACTGTTTGGAAAGACGATCTGCCGTTTGGCGATCAGGTACTTCAGTTCCTGCAGTGTCGCGGGAGGACGATGGTCTCTATCCTGTAGCATTGTGCTTCACCTTCCAAAGATCCGTCTTCCGGCAATCTCGGTGCGACCCGGATGCATATTGGAAGGCGGCGCGTTATCCCCGGTGGCGATGCGACGGTGTGAGGACATGGCCGCATCGCGTCGAAGCTTGCTAATCGACCTGCACCGGCCTGCCTGTCTGCCAGCTTACGGTGGCGGCCTCCGCCAGTTTCTGAGCCTCGAGGCCATCAACTCCGCCGGGCTTCGGCGAACGGTTGCCGCTGTCGATCGCATCGATGAAGGCATTGATCTCGTTGGCGTAGGCCTGCGCGTAGCGTTCGAGGAAGAAATATTGGACGGGATCGCCGCTAACACCATTCGCATTGGAAAGCTCGACGCTGGTTGCATGGATATTCCTCGCCGCAAGCATGCCGGCAGCTCCGTGGACTTCGATGCGCTGGTCGTAGCCATAAGTCGCCCGGCGCGAATTGGTGATAACGGCAATGCGCCCGGAAGCCGTCTGCATCTGGACGGCTGCAGTATCCACATCGCCCTCGGCCCCGATCGCCTTGTCGACGAGCGAAGATCCAAGTGCATTCACGACGACGAATTCTTCCCCCATGAGGAAGCGGGCCATGTCGAAGTCATGAATCATCATGTCCCGGAACAGCCCGCCTGAGGATTTGACGTAATCGGCCGGCGGCGGCGCGGGATCTCGGCTGGTGATCGTCACGATCTCGATTTCGCCGACATCGCCCCTGCGCAGGCGCGCTTCCACACTGGCGAAATTCGGGTCAAACCGGCGATTGAAGCCGATCATCAAGGTCGACTTGTTCTTCTCGACGACGTCGAGGCAGGCATTGATGCGCTCGACCGACAGGGACACCGGCTTCTCGCAGAGGATGGCCTTGCCGGCCTTTGCGGCCGCCTCGATGAGATCGGCGTGGCTGGGTGTCGGCGTCGCGATCAGGATCGCATCGACACTTGAGGACTTGATGACATCTTCCGCATCGGCAACCTCGGCGCCCGTCTGCGCGGCCAGCGCCTCAGCCGATGCTCTGAAGGCATCGGCCACATAGACGAGCTTGGCCTTGGGGTTCGCCGCAATGGTCGCGGCGTGCACCTTGCCTATTCGGCCAGCACCAATCACTCCAAATCTGATCATTGATATTTCTCCGTGATATGTAAGTGTTGACTATCGAAATCTTCAAACCGTGAAGGCGTCGCGGAAACGGGCAAGCGCCGTCTCATCATCGCCGGAGGCCCAGGCCTCCATGCCGATCGTGCCGCGATAACCCATATCCTTGAGCGCACGAGCAATTGCCTTGTAGTTGATCTCTCCGGTGCCCGGCTCCATGCGGCCGGGAACATCCGCCACCTGAATTTCGCCGATATAGGGCAGAGCGCGCCGGCACAGCTCGATCAGGTTTCCTTCGCCGATCTGGGCGTGATAGAGGTCGAGATTGAGCTTCAACGACGGTCGGTTCACGAACGAGACGAGCGCAAGCGTATCTTCGGCCCTGGCAAACGGTGTCTTGGGGTGATCGACTGCTTCATTGAGGTTTTCGAGCACGAAGGTGACGCCTTCTTGTTCACCGAGGTCGGCGATGCGGTTAAGCGTCTCACGCGCCTTGAGCCACATGGCGCCTGTCACTTTGTCGGCCTTGACCACCGGCAAACCCCGGTCGTCAAGACCGGTCCCGTGCAGGTTAAGACGCGGGCAATTGAGCTCCCTGGCGACCGGGATCGATTGCTTCGCAGTTCGCAGCAATTCGTCTGCGCCCGCGTCATCGGCAAGTGTGCCGGCCACATAGCCCGTCATCGACGAGAAGACTGCTCCAGATTTCGCCAGGGCGGCGATGTCATGTTTCGTCCAGTCCCAGATCTCGGCGTGAAAGCCAAGTTCGGTGATGCGCTTGAGCCTGTCGAGGACAGGAAGCGACTTGAAGACCATCTCAGCGCAGACCGCGAGCGTGAAGGGGGATGAGGCATTCGACGAGCCGTCGTTCATGACCGTATTCCATGATTGATGATTGAGTGAAAGGCGGCGACGGCCCGTGAAAACCAATCGAACGCCGCCTCGGAAGCAAGCCGACTAGATCGTGCCGCCGAGTTCTTCGGACACTTGCTGCAGCTCCTTGCCGCCAGCCATGAGGTTCTGCAGCTCATCCATCGCAATGTCCGCCTTGGCATAGGTGCCAAGCGTCTGGCCCCGATTGAGGATGGTGAAGCGGTCCGCTACCGCATAGGCATGGCGGACATTATGGGTGATGAAAATGACGCCCAATCCTTTCTGTCGAACCTGGTGGATGTATTTCAGCACCATCGAGGTTTGCGCCACGCCGAGCGCCGAGGTCGGCTCATCGAGAATGAGGATCTTGGCGCCGAAGTAGACGGCGCGGGCAATGGCAACGCACTGGCGTTCGCCCCCGGACAAAGTGCCTACCGCCTGATTGGGATCGCGGATATCGATGCCGATCTTGTGCATCTCCTCACGCGTGACATTGTTGCAGTGTGTAAGGTCGATGTGACGGAAGGGGAAGAAGCCCTTGCGGGGCTCTCGTCCCATGAAGAAATTGCGGGTGATCGACATCAGCGGGATCATGGCGAGATCCTGATAGACGGTCGCGATCCCAGCATCGAGCGCATCGCGCGGGCTGCTGAAATTGACCGGCTTGCCTTCGACCAGGAACGCGCCGCCGCTTGGACGGACAACGCCGGAGAGCGTCTTGATCAAAGTGGATTTGCCCGCGCCATTGTCTCCGAGGAGACAAAGCACCTCTCCGGCCGACACATGCATCGATACGCCGTTGAGAGCAATCACGGAGCCGTAGTGCTTGACAATGTCAGTCACTTCAATGATCGGCATTCGAATATTGGCATCAGCCATGATCAGCGCTCCCCGGTAACCTTGCGGCGGATGAAATTGTTGAAAAGAACGGCCAGCAGCAGCATCGAGCCCAGGAAGACCTGAAACCCGTCGGAATCGAATTTGGTGTAGGTCAGGCCGATCGAGACCGAGCCGAAGATGATCGCGCCGAAGAAGGCGCCAATCGCCGAACCATAGCCGCCTGTCAGCAAGCACCCACCAATGACGGCGGCAATGATCGCCTCGAACTCTTTCTGAAAGCCGCGTCTGGCGTCAGTCGAGCCAGCATCGAGCACGGTGATGATCGCGACCAGAGCCGCCGCGCATGCCGTCAGCGCAAACAGGCCGGTCTTAACTCTGTGAACGGGCACGCCGGAGTTTCTCGCCGCATTGGGATCGCCACCGGCGGCAAAGATCCAGTTGCCCATGCGGGTGCGCAGGAGGACCCAGGTCGCAGCCAGCGCAAGCGCGACAAACCACAATACGGAGACCGGGACGCCCGTGACCTTCGGCATGCCGTTGGGGAACTTGTCGATCAGATCGTAATCAGCGAGCCAGACAAATGCGCCCTTCAGCGCATCGCCGGAAAAAAAGCCAAGCAGCGGACTGTCCTTGACACGGTCGCCGATGCCGCGAAGCTGCGTTGAGCCGCCTGTCGCCCACTTCAGGCCGACGAGCGTCAGGCCACGCAAAATGAAGAGGAATGCCAGGGTCACGATGAAGGACGGAAGGCGCGTGTGAATGACGATCTGCCCATTGATCGCCCCCATGAACGCGGCAAAAAGCATCGTCATGACGATGGCAACCGAAAGCGGCTGGCCGAAATTCGTCAGGATGACGCCGAAAATCAGTCCCGCAAAGGCCACCATCGAGCCGATCGAAAGATCAAACTCGCCGCCGATCATCAGAAGGGCCGCCGCAATGGCCAGAATCCCCAATTGCGACGCCGGCGCCATGATGGTCATCAGGCCGGAAAGCGAGAACATGGTACGGTCGGCGGTGAGAAAGAAAAAGACGATGACGAGAACAAGGCCAGCCACGGCACCAAGCTCAGGCCGCCGCATCATATGCGTCAGAAAACTTACTTGTTTGACGCGCTCATCGGCCTTCGGCGCAGCCGCCGTTCTCTGCTCAAGCGAAGCCATAACTCCTCCCACGGATCATAATTTAGGGTAGCGTTGGCGCTGCTCGGCAGCGCGGTCAGTCAGCCAAACCCCCTCCCCATCAAGGGGGAGGAGATTCTGGGAGAATGCCTTTCGGCAATTCCGGTTAGCGAATGCCCTTGGCGGAAAGATCCACGACTTGGGCGGCCTTTTCCTTGGTGATAAGGTTCGGGCCGGATGGAACATTACCCCCCGGGATAAGCCCGTATTTGGCATAGTTGGCCAAGAATACGACCGGCAGATAGCCCTGCAGGAACTGCTGCTGATCGATCGCGAAGGCAGCCTTACCGTCGGCCACGGCCTTCAGGAAATCAGCTGAAAGGTCGAATGTCGCCACCTTGATCTTGCCGGTCATTCCGACATCCTCGACGGCCGCGAGCGAAGGCTCGCCGGCCGTACCGGCACCAAGCGCCATGACAGTATCGACGGCAGTATTGGAACTCAGCGCTGCCTTGACCTTCGCGCGGACATCAGCCGGATCGTTGCTGACGGGTAGAACCGTGACCTTGCCGCCGAAACCGTCGGCAAAGCCCTTGCAGCGCAGATCGAGCGAAACATTGCCGACCTCCTGGTTCACGCACAGGCCTTCCTTGCCGCCCAGCTCATGCAGTTTCCCACCGGCGGCTTTGCCGGCGGTATATTCGTCCTGGCCGACATGCAGCAGCGCTCCCAGTTCCTTTGAAACGTCGGAACCGGAATTGATTGAGATAACCGGGATACCGGCGGCGACAGCCTTCTTGATGGATGGACCGAGTGCTGAGGCGTCTGGAATGGAGACGATGAGTCCATCGGGCTTCTGATTGACGGCAGCATCGATGAGCTGCCCCATCGACACCATGTCGAAAGTTTCCGGAGCGCGATAATCGACGCTAATACCCATGTCCTTCGCCGCTGCGTTGACGCCGTTCTTAACGACGGACCAGAAAGGATCATTGGCCTGGCCGTGGGTGACGGCGACGATGCGAATGTCAGCGGCATTGGCGATTGCCGAAGAGCACATGAGCGCAGCAGCAACGGCCGCGCCCGCGAGAAGCGATTTCAAACCGAATTTCATTTTACCCTCCCAAAAACAGTCCGCACTACGCGAACCTCCCAATGCTACCGGTTGCAACTCCATTTGCACCCGGTAGCAAACTCGATAAAGCTACTTTATTGTCGACAAAAATCAAGCATCCATTCCATTTTTATTTTTTTGTGGAATATTCATTCCAATCAGGAGGAGACGGCGATGCGCAAACGGGCGACGGCGAAAGAGGTGGCGGAAGCCGCCGGCGTGTCGAAATGGACCGTCATTCGTGCGTTCACGCCCGGTGCGTCGATTACGGACGCAAGCAGACAAAAAGTGCTTCAGGCCGCCGAGGTTCTGAACTATTCGCCTAACCTGCTTGCCCGCAGTCTTGCGACGAACACCACCCATCAGGTGGCCGTCTTCGTCGACGACTTCGCCAATCCGCACAAGCTTCCGGTTCTGGAGATGTTGACCGAGCGCCTGCAGGCGGAGGGTCTGTTGACCGTATTAATCAACATCAACCGCCATTTCGATCACGTTCACGCGTTGATCAACGCCGGCCAACGACAATTCGACGCCGTTATCCTGTTCGGTACCGCCTTTCGCGAGGAAACACTGGGCGATCGACGGCTCGGTCCAGGTTTCCCGCCGATGTTCGTTCTTGCGAGAGACAGCCAAATCCCGGGCGTTCCCGCGATTGCCTGCGATGCGGAACTCGCTCTCAGCGAGATCGTCGATTACCTCTTCGACAAGGGCTATCGCCGTCCCGGCTTTATGACGGGGGCGAGAACCCTGTCGACGGCGCTGCGCAGGCGCCATCATTATGCAAATTTCTGGCGACGGAAAGGTGTCGAAGGCGTCACAGAATTGGCCGCGGAAAGATACAGCGCCCAGGCCGGCGCCGAAGCGGCGCGTACTTATTTGAGTGCAACTTCGCCCGCGTCGCGCATCGATGTATTGATGTGTGAAAATGACATTTTGGCGCTGGGAGCAATGGATGTCGCCCGGAGCGAATTCGGTCTTGGGATTCCGCAAGACTTGGCAGTCGTCGGTTTCGACAATATTGAACTCGGCGGTGCTCCGGCCTACGAACTGACCAGCTACGAACAGCCCACTGACGAGATGATCAACGCCACGGTCGCAATGATCACGGGCAAGCGCGATGCCGAAATGGTTGTCATGCAGGGGCGGCTTGTGCCGAGGTCATCAGCATGAAGCGTCCCTAGGATCGTCCAATGAGCACCTCGCGAGACCACATTTTCTGCGCCCTCGTCTTGTTACTCAGCCGATGGCCATGAGGCTTGCATTGCCGCCGGCAGCCGCGGTGTTGATCGACGTCAACACCTCCTCCAGCAGCCAATTCAGGCAATAGGCTTCGGCGGATGCCGTAGGTGCGCGCCGCGCTTTGGCTCAATTGCGGCGGAAGCGGCAGGGAAACACGGCCTTCGATACGGAAGCCGCCGTCGCTGACGCCACCCTCGAAGAGGTTAGGCTAACTTCGGTTCTCCACGCGGTTTGTTTTGCGCCACTCTTCGTACTCTCCGCGGGCATCGTCATGCAGCGGATAATAGCGCTGCAACGACCCGCCCTCCATAAGCTTCACTCGCGAGAACTCCTCCCAATCGTGATGCTTTTGCGACTCTTCGATTACCTTCGAGGCCATTGCGACTGGAAGCACCACCACCCCGTCGTCGTCGGCGACGATGATGTCGCCGGGGATTACCGTGACACCGCCGCAGGCAATCGGAACGTTGACGGCATTGGGATAGATGCTGGTCTGCACATGGTAGTTGGGAGTCCAGCCACGCAGCCATAGGGGGAGATCTAGCTTCTCGACATTGGGCCGATCGCGCATGCACCCGTCGATTACGATGCCAGCGCCGCCTCTGCCTTTGAAATACGTCGACATCATATCGCCAAAGACGCCCGAGCTCATGTCGCCGCGCGCGTCGACCACGACCACATCGCCCTCCTGCGCGTGATAGAGCACGTGCCGGTGCAACTGCGTCTCCGGATCGGCATATTCTCCCTCGGTGAAGAGGTCCGGCCGCTGCGGCATGAACTGGAGCGTCAGCGCCGGCCCGACAATCGACTTCCCGCGGTTCTGCGGCACGGGACCGACCATGTGCGGATTGCGGAAGCCCATGTGGCCAAGCGTGCCGGCAACCGTCGCGGCGCCGATTTCCTTCAGTGCGTCGATCAGCTCTTTGGGAGGTCGCGTAATGTCGGGAGTATGGGTCATTTTAGACTCCGGTGGATGAAACTACCAGTTCGTAACAGAACCGTCGCGGCGCTTCAGGTGAGGCGCTTCCCAGAAACGAAAGCTCTCCGCCTTGACCGCCTCTTCATTGACCTCGACGCCGAGCCCCGGCAGATCGCTGACCGGATAGTCGGGGCCGTCGAGCCGTGGCTGCACGGGGAAGAAGTCGGAATTGTCGAAGCCCAGCTTTGCTTCGGGCGCCCTGGTCTCGAGCCAAGCGAAATTCGGCACCGCGGCAGCGAGATGGATGGTTGCGGCCGTGCAGACTGGGCCAAGGGGATTGTGCGGCATCAGGTCCACATAGTGCGCTTCGCTCCAGCCAGCGACCTTCATCGCTTCGGTGAGCCCGCCAACATTGCACACATCGAGCCGGTTGAACTGATGGATGCCGCGCTCGATATAGGGCAGGAACTGCCACTTGCTGGCAAATTCCTCGCCGATGGCGAACGGAATGTCGGTCATCGTGCGCAGGGATTCGTAGGCCTCCGGTGTCTCGTCTCGTATCGGCTCCTCGAGGAAATCAAGCACGCCGCGGCCGAGCTTGTTACAGAAGCTCGCCGCCTCTGCCACCGACAACCGATGATGATAGTCGATGCCGAGGACGACGTCGTCGCCCAGCTCCTCGCGCGCCTTGTTCAGCATGCTTGCTGTAGCGCCGATCGATTCGCGCGGCTCGAAGATGTCCTTGCTGTTTTGCCCGATAGGAAAGAAGCGGATCGTCTGCCACCCCTGTGCGCGTAGTTCGCGGGCCCGTTCGATGGCAACGTCGCCCTCGGCCTCGTCACCGGTCGAGGCGAAGGTAGGAATGCGGTCGCGCTGCTTGCCGCCCAGCAGATCGTAGGCCGGCACCCCCAGTGCCTTGCCCTTGATGTCATGAAGGGCAATGTCGATGGCGGAAATCGCCGCCTGCAGAACGCGCCCGCCTTCGAAGTATTGGCTGCGATAAACTTCTTGCCAGATCCGACCAATCTGCATCGCGTCGCGTCCGATGAGAAACTCGCGATAGTGCTCGATCGCGCCGGCCACTGCCTTCTCGCGACCGCTCAAACCGCTCTCACCCCAGCCGAAGATGCCGTTGTCAGTCTCGACCTTGACCAGCATCTGGTTGCGCGTTCCTACCCATACCGGATAGGGCTTGATCGCCGTGATTTTAAGCTTCGTACTCATCCACGCCCTCGTTTCACACGCATCCACCTGGTCTCAGTTGGCCTTGAGGGCCATTTCTGTTTCGCCGTCGAACAGATGCATCCGCTCCTGGTCAAACTCGAGCCAAATCTGCTCGTCGGGCGCAACGGCAATGGTCGGCGGCACGCTGACGTTGACGATGGCGCCAGACAGGAACGCCTGTACGAAGGTGACGTCTCCGGTCGGCTCCACCGTATAGGCCTTGGCAGGAATGCTTCCTGGCACCGCACTCTTGTGCAGCTTGATCGTCGAGTGACGTGCGCCGAGCACGACTTTCTTGGTTGTTGCCCTCGCGACCTTCTGGGCGTTTTCCGGCGAGAGCTCGAGGCGCCAGCCCTCCGCGCTGGTCAACACTGTATTGCCGCTTGCCGTTGATGCCTCCAGCGGAACAAGGCTCATCGCCGGGCTGCCGACGAAGCTGGCGACGAACATGTTCACCGGATGGGCAAAGACCTGCGCCGGTGAATCGTATTGCTGCAGGTAGCCGCCGTTCATCACCGCCATCCTGTCGGCCATGGTCACGGCTTCGAGTTGGTCGTGCGTCACATAGATGATCGTTGCCTTGAGGTCCTGGTGGAAGCGCTTGATCTCCGAGCGCATCTGCACGCGCAGCTTTGCGTCGAGGTTGGAGAGTGGTTCATCCATCAGGAATACCGCCGGATCGCGAACGAGGGCACGGCCGAGCGCCACGCGCTGCTGTTGCCCGCCCGAAAGTTCGCGCGGCTTGCGCTCGAGCAGCTGCGTCATGTCGAGCACTCGCGCTGCTTCCTTGACCTTCCTGTCGATCTCGTCCCTTGGCAGTTTGCGCATCTGCAGCGGGAACGCCAGATTTTTATAGACCGATTTTTGCGGATAGAGCGCGTAGTTCTGGAACACCATTGCGATGTCCCGGTCCTTGGGGTCGAGGTCGTTGACCACCCGGTCCCCGATGACGATGTCGCCCGATGTGATAGGGATCAGCCCCGCTACAAGATTGAGCGTGGTTGTTTTGCCGCAGCCTGAAGGGCCGACGAGCGCAACGAATTCGCCGTCATTGACCGTCAGCGAAACATCGTTGACAGCTTTGAAGCTGCCATAGGTCTTGACAAGATCTTTGAGGACCACGTGGGCCACCGGCAACTCCCTAGTGCTTGACTGCGCCTTCTGTCAGGGCGCGTACGAAGTATCGTTGCAGGACGAGGAACAGGACCACGACGGGCACGCTCATCATAAAGCTGGCCGCCATCAGGCCCGGAAAGTCCGTCGTATTTTCCGAGAAGAAGCGCTGGATGCCGACCGGCAGTGTCAACTGGTCGTTCTTGGAGAGGAACGTGTAGGCGTAGATGTACTCGTTCCACGCGCCGATGAAGGAATAGATCGCCGTGGCGATGATTCCCGGCGCCGAGAGCGGCATCACGATCAGGACAAAGGCCTGGAACCGCGTCGCTCCGTCAATGCGCGCCGCTTGCTCGAGCTGCACCGGGATGTTGTCGTAGAAGCCCTTGAGGAGCCAGATTGCCAGCGGCAGGCCGAATGTGAGGTAGGTGAGGATGAGCGACCCATGCGTGTTCACCAGCCCGATCGCGCGCATCAGGATGAAGAGCGGCACGAGAAAGATCACCGCCGGGAACATATTGCGAAGCAAGACGGCGAAGAACAGAAAGTTCCGGCCCGGGAAGGTGAAGCGCGAAAACGCGTAGGCCGCAGGAACCGCTACGATCACCGAAAGGATGGTCGTGGCAGTGGAGACGAAAAGGCTGTTCCAGAAGAAACGAAGGAAATCCTGGCCGACGCTGTTTTGCGGATCAAGCAGCTTCTGGTAGCTGTCAAGGGTGGGTTGGTCAGGCCACCATTGCGGCGGGAATTGCATGGCCGCGAAGCCGGACTTGATCGAGGTGATCAGCATCCAGATCATCGGCAAGGCGGTGTAAAGCAGCATGAACGCGAGGAAGATGCGTCCGCCCCACCGCCATCCGTCGATGCGCATACGGCGACGGGCCTGGCCTCGAGGAGCAGTCTCGGCAATCGTGCTCATGCGGTCCCATCCTTCCGCTGGTTGCCGCTTAGCGCACGAACGTAGAAGTAGCCGAGCAACATCAGGAACAGGAACAGCAGCACCGAATAGGCCGATGCCACACCCCAGCGCTGGCGGCCGAAGGCGAGCTCATAAATGTGGGTGATCCAGATATGCGATGCGTTCGACGGCCCGCCGCCGGTCATGATCCATGGGATGATGAAAGAATTGAAGTTGGCCACTGCCAGCAGAAGGATCGTCACCGTCGAGACGTTTCTCAAGTGCGGGAAGGTGACGTGCCAGAACCGCTGCCATGCATTGGCTCCGTCGACTCTTGCGGCGCGCAGCAACTGGTCGGGGACTGTCTGTAGGCCAGCCATCATCATGATCATGGCAAACGGAAACTCCCGCCAGATATTGACGACGATCAGGGACGGCAGCACTGTGCTGACGCTGTCGATGAAATTCGGCGGCCGGTCGGCCAATCCGAGGCCGACCAGCACCGCGCCGATGATCCCAAAGTCCGAATGGTAGATCCACTTCCAGATATAGGACGCGGCGACCGCGCTGATGACCCAAGGAATGATCAGGATGGCGCGCAGGATGCCGCGGCCGAAAAAGTCACGATGAAGCGCCAGCGCGGTGGCAAACCCCAGGACAAATGAGATGATAGTGGATCCCAGTGTCCAGATAAGAGTGTTCGAGGTGACCTTCCAGAACACCGGACTTGTGAGGATGGCGGTGTAGTTGCCGAGGCCGATGAAAATCTTGTCCCGGAGCTGCAGGCCAGGCGGCGTATTAAAGAACGACAGCTCGATCGTGTAGTAAATCGGATAGGCTATGACGATGAGCATCACGGCGATCGCAGGGAGCACGTACGCGTAGTCAGCGCGATGCTGCCAAATCTTTCGCAGCACGCCGGACCTATCGGATTGCAGTCTCCGGCGAGTCTCTGCCTTGCCGATCAAGATCGTCACCGTGGCGTGCCCTTATTCTTCGGAACAACCGGCCGCACTCTCGGCGCAGCCGGTCAGATCGTGGTCAGGCTTGGACTAGAGTCCGCCGTCCATCAGGTCTTTTACCTTCTTGGCCGCGTCGTCCGCTGCTTGGTCGACGGTCATGGCTCCGGTCAGGGCATTCTGCAGCATGTCCGGGACGATGATATTCATGATCTCGGGGGACTGCGGCAGCGCCGGGAACGGGATGCCGTATGGCAGCATCGAGGTCGTGACATCAAGGAACTTGATGTTGTCCAGACGCTCCTTCATCCATTTGGTCTTGAAGCCGTTAAGGTTTCCCGGGTTCGAGCCGGCGTAGGCCATCTTCAGCGACCATTCGGGGCTAGACCACATGCAGATGATAGCCTTTGCAGCCGGCTCGTCTACCTTGCCGCCCTCGACATACTCGGGCTTCAGGATGTGAATGTTCGAGCCGCCGAACACGACGGCACGCTTGCCATCGGGGCCAGTCGGAATCAGACCGTAGCGCATGTTGTCGATGACGGTCTGCGCCTTGTCCTTGTCGGTGCCCGTCGCCTTCTTCTGCAGGTCGAGCATGACGTTGTAGTCGGACGGGTGCGAGACCATCATGCCGAGCTGGCCAGCGAGGAAGAGGGGCTGGTTATCTGCCTGCTGGTTGGTGAGTGCCGAAACCGGAACCGACTTGTCGCGAACATACATATCGTACGAGGCTTGCAGCGCCGCCTTGCTCTGCGGGCTATTGAGCTCGACCTGCTTATAGGTCGGGCTCGCGGTGGCTTCGTCGAAGACGCCTCCGCCATAGGCCCACAGCTGCGGCATGAAGCGATACGGCGTATTGCCGGCATTCTTGCGAGCCACGAGGCCGTAACCGGCGATGCCGAGCTTGTCGTGGATCTGCTTGGAATACTTGACGACGTCGTCCCAGGTTGCCGGAGCCTTGTCCGGATCGAGGCCTGCACGCTTGAAGATGTCGGCGTTCCAGATGAACGCCATCGTCTCGTTGTTGGTTGGAATGCCGTAGGTCACGTCCTCCCAGGTCACGGCCTTCATTGCGCCGGGCCAGAAGTCCTCGGTCGAATACCCTACATCCTCGGGTTTGAGCGGCTGCAGATAGCCCTTTGAGGCGAATTCGGTTCCACCCAGGATTTGCAGGCGGACCGCCATGGGCGCTGCATTGCCCAAGAGCGCGGTCCTGAACTTGTCCAGAAGGTCGTTATAGGTGAGGGCTTGTTCCTCAAGCTGGATGTTTGGATAGGTTTTGCGGAAGGTCTCGAAGAACTCCTTGTAATACTGGCGCAGGAGGTCGGGGTCGCCCTCGAACACGCCCTGATACCAGAAAGTCAGTCGCCCCTTGTAGTCGAGCGGGGTGACCTTGCCGCAATCGCCCGCCGTGTCAAAATCCTGCGTGCCGGCAATGGAGCGCACATATTCCGGCGACCACTTGCTCAAGTCGACCGGCGCACTCAGCGCCGACGCGGACATCAGCGACACTATCAAAGCAGTGGAGACAGTGCCGCGTAGGATGGCACCGCCGAGTGAAATGCTCGTCATAGGGTATCCTCCAGGTTCTCTCCCATGCCGCTCTGCATCGAGGCGAGCGGTCTTTGTTCATCGGCCGCGGGACGCTTTCAGCCAATGTATCCCTTTGGGGTTTTTATACGTTTTCAGATCACGAATTGCCTGTCAACTAGATAAATCGTACATTGTTTATGGCAATCTTGCGTGATAACGAGATCAATGTGTGTATTGATTGGGGACAGCCTTGGCCGAAGCAAGCGATTTTAAAGCAAAGCCACCCGAAGGGATTGACGCTATCGGGGCCTCCAGCGAGGGCGCCTCGCTTTATCAACTGATCAGGGAAGACATCATCGAAGGGCGGCTCGCGGCCAACGAGCGGCTCGTGGTCACCGATCTCGCTCGGCGCCACGGCACCTCAACCAACCCGGTGCGCGAGGCTCTGCAACTGTTGCGGGGCGAAGGCTTTGTCACCCTCGTTCCCAACCGCGGAGCGCGCGTGCGGCCCATAGATCAGGATTTTGTTCGGGACATCTACGAGATCGGAGTCTTGATCGAGCCGGCACTGACGCGATGGTTCGTGAATATGGCCACCGTCGAGGACATTGCTGAACTCGAACGCATCCAAGGCCTGATTGAAGAAAACGACTTCGCCGACACGTTGAGGCACAGCGAGCTGGACACCGCCTTTCACACCGTAATGTACCAAAAGCACTACAACCGCCATGCCGCCGAGCTTTGGTGGAAGCATCGCGAAGTGCTTCGAGCCGTGAGCCGGCGTTTCAACTTCACGCTCGCCCGGCGTGCCGCGATCCTTAGCGAGCACCGTGAGCTCATCGCGCATGTAAAAGCGGGAAATGCGAACGAGGCAGCCGAACTCATTGCACGCCATGTCGAGGGCTCCGGCCGGCACATCCTCGAACACATGCGTGCGCGTAACGCCGCTCGGGCAGGATAGAATACATAGCCTGGAATATCGTTATCCCGACCACGTCAGTAAAGGCAGTTGAGATGAAAATCACCAGCGTTCGGCCGTGGCTAATCAGATCCGATGCTTCTTATTGGGGAGAGTTTCTGTTCGTCGAAGTGACGACCAACGAGGGGGTGAGCGGCTGGGGAGAGATCACCACCACGACAAGGCTCGCCAATCGCGCCCTCTGCACGATCCTGCGGCAGATCGGTGCCGCTGTAACAGGCGAGGACCCGGCGCGTATCGAGTATCTGTGGCACAAGATATTCCGCAGCTTCACCTATATGGGCAGTCGCGGCGCCGCAGTCGAATGCGTAAGTGCCATCGACATAGCCCTTTGGGACATCCGAGGCAAAGTTCTTGGTAAGCCGATTTACGAGCTGTTGGGCGGACCGGTACGCGATGAAATCGCGCTCTACACCCATCCCAACCAGGCCAAATTCACCAGCAAGGAGGCTGTGGTCCGCGAAATTAGAGACATCGTCGAGTCCGGCCACACTGCGCTCAAGTTCGATCCTTTCCCCCACCAGGGCCGCACCGCCGATGGACAGTCCCGCGAGCAGCGGGACGGCTACCTCGATGGCAGCATGACCCGCAAGGATGAGCGCGAAGCCGCCGAACTCACGGCTCTGATCCGCGAAACGGCGGGCTCTGATGTCGACATCCTCATCGATGCCCATGGCCGCTTCGACGTTCCCACCGCCATTCGCCTCTGCCGGAGCCTCGAGGAAGCCGGTCAGATCGACTGGTTCGAGGAGCCCTGTCCGCCCGAGAGCCTCAACGCCCTCAAGCAGGTCCGTGAGAAGGTCAGCGCCGCTATCTCGTGGGGCGAGCGCGGTCACACGAAGTGGGATTTCGTGCCGGTGCTCGAAAACAAGCTCGCTGACTACATCATGCCTGATGTCACCTGGACCGGTGGCATTACCGAACTCAAGAAGATTTCTGCCCTATGCGAAGCCTACTACATCCCGGTCTCGCCGCACGACGCCGCGGGACCGATCAACGTGGTTGCGGGAGCGCAGGTGATGATGACCGTTCCGAACTTCTACAAACTCGAAACGTCGGAGTGGAACCTGGGCAAATACGATCACCTCATCGACACACCACTCGATGTTTCGAACGGGAGCCTCAAGCTTACGCCGAAGCCTGGTCTCGGCGTTGAGATGAACCGCGACTACCTTCAAAACCACGAGATAGAGCTGGACTAGCTAGCAACGCTCTGCGCCGCCTCAGCATGGGCGACGACGAGCTCCGCCGACCAGAACGAGGATAAATCATGCCAGAGGCAGATGGAGCCGACGAGGCGCTCAATCGGGTGAACACGCATTCCAAGCCATCCGACCTTCGCATCACCGACATGCGGGTAGCAGAAATTGTCGGCGCGCCGTTCACCTCGGCGCTGCTCAAGATTTACACCAACCAGGGCATCGTCGGGCTTGGCGAGGTGCGCGACGGCGCCAGCGCCACCTACGCGCTGATGCTGAAGAGCCGGTTGCTTGGCGAGAACCCTTGCAACATCGACCGGCTGTTTCGGCGGATCAAGCAGTTCGGTGGGCACGGCCGGCAAGGCGGCGGCGTATCGGCCGTCGAAATCGCGTTGTGGGATCTTGCCGGCAAGGCCTATGGCGTGCCCATCTACCAGATGCTCGGCGGCCGGTTTCGGGAGAAAGTGCGCGTCTACTGCGATACCGACGCCACCGTGCCGAGCGGCACTGAGACCGGGAGGCGCCTCAAGCAACGCATGGAGCTCGGGTTCACCTTCCTCAAGATGGATCTGGGGCTGATGCAGATCGCGGATGTGCCCGGTGCGGTCGTGTCACCCGCCGGCTCACTTGAAGGGTACCGCGACCACCCCGGCCGCGGCCCGCTGAAGACCATTGAAGAGCGGCGCGTCCGCAACGCTGCGTACGATTTGCATAACGTCCCGCACCCGTTTACCGGCCTCCACTTTTCCGACAAGGGCCTCGACTTCCTTGAGCAATACATTGCCGAGGTTCGTGAGGTCATCGGCATGGATATTCCGCTCGCCATCGACCACATCGGCCACATCTCAGTGCAGAACGGCATTCGCCTTGCCAGGCGAATTGAAAAATACGTGCCAGCCTGGCTCGAGGATGTGATCCCATGGCAGTACACTGAGCAGTACCGACAACTGCAGGACGCCACTACGGTGCCGATCTGCACCGGCGAGGACATATACCTCAAGGAGGGCTTCGAGCCTCTGCTCAAGAGCGGCGGCCTCTCCGTTATCCACCCAGACCTGCTCACCAGCGGGGGCATCCTCGAGACCAAGAAGATCGGAGATATGGCGCAGGACCGTGGTGTCGCCATGGCCATCCACATGGCAGAAAGTCCAATCGCCGCAATGGCCGCGGCACATGTGGCGACCGCGACCGAAAACTTCATGGCGCTCGAATACCACTCTGTCGATGTCGACTGGTGGGACGATATCGTCACCGGCCTTCCCAAGCCACTCGTGAAGGACGGCTTTATCACTGTTCCGGACAAGCCGGGCCTGGGGATTGACGACGTCGTCGACGAGGTGATCTCGCAGCATCTGCAACCGGGTGTCACCGGAATCTGGCAGCCCACGGATCACTGGGACGATGAGTATTCCTGGGATCGCACCTGGAGCTGAGGCGAAAAGGAACGAAGATGAAGATCACCGATCTCCGCTGCGCCGTTATCGGCAAACACCCGATCGTTCGCATCGTCACGGACGAGGGCCTCCATGGCTTGGGCGAAGTCGAGTTCACCAAGTCCTACCTCAAGCCCTGGGTGCTGCATTTCCGCGAGGCGCTGATCGGCGAGGACCCGACCGACGTCGAGAGAGTAATGCTGAAGATCCGCCAACGCGGCTCTTTCAAGCCCTACGGCGCGGCGGTGAGCGCTATCGAGCATGCGCTGTGGGATATTGCCGGCAAGGCCGCGGGCGTGCCCGCCTATAAACTGCTCGGCGGCAAGGTGCGCGACAAGGTGCGCGTCTACAACGGCTCGATCCGTCGGAAACGCACCGGCGACCGGCCGGAGGATTACGCCGCTGACGTCAAATGGATGATGGAGCAGCCGCAGAACTTCTTCATGGTCAAGCAAGGAATCTCGTTCCACTCCAACATGAAGGACACCATTGAAGGCTTCCACTATGGCGTGACGCAGAAGAGGGCCGGCTATCACGGTGCCATGGATCAGGGCGTGATCAGCGAGCGCGGTTTCAATCACATGCTCGACTGCGTGATCGCAATGAAGGAAGTGCTGGGCGACAAAGTCAGCCTGGCGCTCGACTGCGGTCCGGGCTGGATGCTGCCCGATGCGATTAAGTTCGCTCGCGCGGTCGAGAAGTACAATTTGATGTGGCTCGAGGACATGCTGACTGGCGACTATGTGCCGTGGGTCAATCCGCAGGCCTATCGGGAACTGACAATCTCCACCTCGACGCCAATCCACACTGGCGAGCAGATCTACCTGCGGCACAATTTCAAGGAACTGATCGAGACGCAGGCGGTGCGCGTCATCGGCCCCGATCCAGCCGATATTGGCGGTATTGCCGAACTCAAATGGGTCGCCGAGCACGCCTACATGCACTCGATCCTGATGGCACCGCACGGGGTCGCCAACGGCCTGCTCGGCCTCGGCGCGTTGATCAATGTCTGCGCCACCTTGCCTGCAAATTACATCGCGTTCGAATATCCGAGCGCCACCGACCCCTGGTGGGAGGATCTGGTAGTCGGCTTGCCACGGCAGATCGTGAAAGACAGTATGGTGGACCTACTGGAAGCGCCGGGGCTGGGCCTCGATATCGACGCCGAAGCGGCCAGGAGATATCTCAGGGAAGAGGATGCGGGCTTCTTCGACTGAACCTTCCTCCACCTGCATGACGTGAATCATCTACGCAAATTACGGGAATGACACGCTTCGGGTCATGCAGCGTTCAGTAAGGCCCGCCGGTATGGGAAAGGAGATCGGACTCCTCGCGAACTCTGCAATACCGTGTCGCGACGGGATCGCCGCCCGACGCCCTTATAGGCCGAGGTATCGAGATTGAATCCCGGGAAGAGGGTCTCTTTTCCGTCTCGAGTTTGATCGGCGCCTGCAATATGCGGACGAGAGCGCATTTTCTGCGCCCTCGTCCTGTTACTCAGCCAATGGCCATGAGGCTCGCATTGCCGCCGGCAGCCGCGGTGTTGATCGACGTCGACACCTCCTCCAGCAGCCAATTCAGGCAATAGGCCTCCGGATCGCTCGCCAATTCCTCGGTCGTCGCGGCCTGGACCAGCAGAAGCGGGCCGGGCAAGTGAGCGATCTTCTGATTGACGGCCAGAACCCTGTCGCGATCCCCTTCGACGAGCGCGCCTGAGAACGGTCCGTCCTTTTCCCAATCCGAGGTCCAGGAAATCCGGCTGGCGACAGCCGCCGGAAGATCCGCCAGGACTGACTTCGATAGGGAACCTGCGTCCACGACGATGTGGTTGCCGGTCGACAGGGCTGCGGCGATCTGGCGATGAAGCCCGCCTTCCGTCTGCGGCACGACGAGAATACGGCCGCGGGGATGGAGCGCGTAGAGATTAAGCTCGCCGACCGGACCGGTGAGTTCGCGTTCGAGCCCGAGTGCCGAGCGGCTCGCATATCCACGCGCCGCTTCTCCCTCGCCCGACAGGCCTTTCTTGTCGAGCCAGACAATGTAGTCACGAAGGGCGAGGTCCGTATGAACGGAATCCTGCTGCGGCGGCACGGGCGCACGCTGCACCAGCCGGCCGATATAGAGCGGACCGCCGGCCTTCGGACCCGTTCCCGACAAACCACGGCCGCCGAAGGGCTGCACGCCGACGACGGCGCCGATGATGTTCCGGTTGACGTAGAGGTTTCCAGCCTTGATGCGACTGGTCACATGCGCGATTGTTTCATCAAGCCGGGTGTGAAGCCCGAATGTCAGACCATAACCCGATGCGTTGATGTCGTCGATCAGACGGTCGAGCCCGTTTCTCCTGAAACGGATGACATGCAGCACCGGCCCGAAGACCTCCCTCGTCAGGTCCGACAGCGACTTGATTTCGATGATCGTCGGCGGAACGAAGGTCCCCGCCGCCGCACTTTCCGGCAGCCGCAGTTGATCCACCGCACAACCGGCACCACGCATCTTCTCGATATGCTGGTCGATCTCCGCCTTTGCGCTGTCGTTGATGACAGGGCCGACATCGATGCTCAGCCGATCGGTACGGCCGATCGTCAGTTCGCGGAAGGCGCCCTTCAGCATGTTGAGGGTCCTGTCGGCGACATCGTCCTGAAGGCAGAGAACCCTGAGCGCCGAGCAGCGCTGACCGGCGCTATCGAAAGCAGAGGCAATGACGTCGGCCACCACCTGCTCGGCCAATGCCGAGGAGTCGACGATCATGCCGTTCTGACCGCCCGTTTCGGCGATCAGCGGAATCGGCCTGCCGCTCGCCGACAGCCGTTCCGCCAGCTGCGCCTGGATCAAGCGGGCAACTTCGGTCGACCCGGTAAACATGACGCCTGCCGTCTCCTCCGCCCCGACCATGCCGGCCCCAAGGCGGCCGCTGCCGGGCACGAACTGCAAGGCACCGACAGGCACGCCCGCCTCGTGGAGGATCTTCACGCTTTCCGAAGCGATGATCGGCGTGACGCCGGCCGGTTTGGCAAGCACGGGATTGCCTGCCACCAAGGCTGCGGCGACCTGCCCGGTGAAAATCGCCAGCGGGAAATTCCACGGGCTGATGCAGACGATCGGGCCGAGAGGCGCATGCGAGGGGCCGAGGGTCTTGCGAGCCTGTTCGGCATAGTAGCGCAGGAAGTCGATGGCCTCACGCACTTCGCCGACGGCATTGGCCGCGGATTTGCCGGCCTCGCGCATGACGATGCCCATCAGCGTCCTGATGCGGGCCTGCATGATGTCGGCCGCCCGCTCCAGGCAGGCGGCACGCTCGGCCGGCGGCACGGCCGCCCATTGCGGCGCATGCTCCGCCGCCATGCGAACGATGCGCGCTGCCTCCTCGACCTTCACTTCGGTCACCGTGCCGACGACATCCCGGTGATCGGCAGGATTGAGAACATCCCGCGTCACCCCATCCGCAGAGCCGTCGGCAAGGATGGGAAGTGCGTGCCACGGGGCAGCGGCCGTGGAGGCGAGCGCCTCAGCCAAATCCGAAAGGGTGGCCTCGTTCGAGAGATCGAGACCATCGGAATTGGTCCGGGCGTTACCGTAAAGAGCCTTCGGCGCGGCGATCTGCGCGTGGGGCGCGCCCACGACAGGCATGGCTGCGACGATTTCGGCGGGATCGGCGATCAGGGCCTCGACCGAGACATTCGGATCGGAGATGCGGTGCACGAAGGAGGAATTGGCACCATTTTCCAGAAGGCGTCGAACCAGATAGGCGAGCAGCGTCTCATGTGTTCCCACAGGCGCATAGATGCGGCAGGGCCGGTCCAGTTTTTCCTTCCCGACGACCTCGTCATAGAGAGGTTCACCCATGCCATGCAGGCATTGGAACTCATATTTGCCGACAGCGAAATCAGGACCCGCCAGACGATAGATCGTGGCGAGCGTCTGCGCGTTGTGGGTGGCAAATTGCGGGAAGACCGCATCCGGAGCATCGAGCAGCTTGCGCGCGCAGGCGACGTAGGCGACATCGGTGTAGATCTTGCGGGTATAGACCGGATAATCGTCGAGACCATCAAGCTGGGCCCGCTTGATCTCCGCATCCCAGTAAGCGCCCTTGACGAGACGGACCATGACCCGGCGCTCCGAGCGGCGCGCGAGATCGATGATGTAGTCGAGGACGAAGGGGCAGCGCTTGCCATAGGCCTGCACGACGAAGCCCAACCCGTTCCATCCGGTGAGCTCGGGGGCAAAGCAAAGCTCCTCGAGGAGGTCGAGCGAAAGCTCGAGCCGATCGGCCTCCTCCGCGTCGATATTGAGGCCGATATCATAGGTCTTGGCGAGAACGGCCAGCGCCTTGACCTTCGGCAGCAGCTCGCTCATCACCCGGCCGGCCTGCGACCTGCTGTAACGCGGATGCAGGGCCGAAAGCTTGATCGATATGCCCGGGCCGTCATAGATGCCGCGCCCGTCCGAAGCCTTGCCGATGGCGTGGATCGCCTTTTCGTAATCCCGGTAATAACGCTCGGCATCGGCGCCCGTCGTGGCCGCCTCGCCCAGCATGTCGTAGGAATAGCGGAAGCCGCGCGCTTCCAGCGGCCGGGCGCGCTTCAGCGCCTCTGCGATCGTTTCGCCGGTGACGAACTGCTCGCCCATCATGCGCATCGCCATGTCGACGCCGCGACGGATGACCGGCTCGCCGGCCCGCGCGATCAGCCGCGTCAACGCCGCTGACAGGCTTCGGTCGTTGACTGTCGAAGTCAGCTTGCCGGTGACGACGAGACCCCAGGTGGCGGCGTTGACGAACATGGATTTTCCGCCGCCGATATGGGAGGTCCAGTTGCCCTCGGCAATCTTGTCGCGGATCAGCGCGTCCCGGGTTTCGGTATCGGGAATGCGCAGCAGCGCTTCGGCGAGGCACATGAGCGCCACGCCTTCCTGGCTGGAGAGCGAGTATTCCTGCACCAGCCCTTCGACACCGGTCCCCTTGTGCTTGGCGCGCAACGCCTCAATCAGGCTGCGGGCCGTACTGCGAATGTCATAGCGTTTTGCCTCGGAGACACGCGCTGCGGCAACGAGCGGCGGCAGGCATTCGGTTTCCGGCCGGCGATAGGCTGCCGTAATGGCCTGGCGAAGTTCGGATTGCGGTCGGATCGGTGGAGCAAAGCCGGAAAAAGGCGCGCCGTCGGCCGGATCATTGGAGGGGGCGGGGTCGATCGCTGCGTTCAACATGAAAGTACCTATCAATCGATATGTGGTTTAACGGATGAACGAGATGCCGGGCTCGTCGTCCCACTGTGCATCGTCCGTGCAGGCGGGGCCGGAATATTCCGTCTCTCGCAGCGGGCGCGCATCCGGTCTGTCGCGCTTGAGGGTGAGCGCCGCGGCCACGGCCCTGATCGCCAGCGGCCGGTAGTGAGCGAGCAGGTCCGGCGTCCGATCGTCATCCGCTTCTTTGTTATGCATGTATGATCCCCGTTTTGAGCGCGGCGCCGATACCGATTTCAGCACTCTTCTGCCCGGCCTACAATCTACCACAGCCTCAAATCGCGATCTCACTTGATTTCAGCCGTTTCCAGGCTGTATGAACTTATTAATTCATCCTCGAGAGTTCGAATGGCCGCTGAAACCGACATCTTTAGTGAATTGGACCAGTTCGACAGAAAGATCCTCGCTGCACTCGCCGAGGACGGAAGGCTGTCGATCACCGATCTGGCCGCGCGTGTCGGATTGTCGAAGACGCCATGCCAGATCCGCTTCAAAAGGCTGATCAGCGACGGATATATCGAAGGCTTCAAGGCCATCCTCAATCCGTCGAAAATGCAGCTCGACCACATTGCTTTCGTCGAGGTAAAGCTCTCCGATACCCGCGAGCATGCGCTGAAGAGCTTCAACGATGCCATCAAGAAGATCGGGGAAGTCGAAGAGTGCCATATGATTGCAGGCAGGTTCGATTATCTGCTGAAAATCCGCACCCGAGATATCGGCCGCTACCGTCGGGTTCTCGGCGAGCGTATCTCGACGCTGCCTCACGTTGCCAGCACATCGACGAATGTCGCCATGGAGACGGTCAAGGAAGGCTGGGACAAGTCCGGTTCGAGTTTTTCGTGAATGTGATCCGTGGGAGGCTATGACGAGCTGCCGGTGAGTTGCCGTAGCAATCCACCCACAGCCAGTTCAGCCATCTCTCGCTTTCCGACCGCGTGCGCTCGGTTTCACCGGCACGCTCTTGCCATACTCATTCCACCATGCCGTCAAAGCCTCCATGGTGGGGCCGAGGCCCCGCGCTTTTTGCGTGATCTCATATTCGACGCGCGGAGGAACCTCCGCAAAGATGGTGCGGGACACGAGCCCGTCTGCTTCGAGCTCGCGGAGTTGCACCGTCAGCATGTGTTGGGTGATGCCGGGAATAGCCTTTCTCAGTTCGCCAAACCGGTAGACCCGCTGATGGAGCAGCCACATGATTTCCAGCTTCCATTTGCCGGAGAGCAGCGCGAATGCCCGACGCATCTCCTCATGCATATTGATTTCGCCATCGGCCATGGTCTGGTTTTCCATACTAACTGCAAGTAATTCATCCTACTTGCAAAGATAAACCTTAGACGACATTTTCCATCCATGCATCAGGGGGCGCAGTAAAAGGAGCGCCCCTCACATAGAAACCGACAGACTCGACGAGAGGAATGTTGCTGCCTGGGCAGCGACAGGGATGAACTATGCTTGAATTTTACGGATACTGGATCAGCACGGCACTTCTATCCGCGCTCTATCTCGCTTCAGCCTACATGTACGCCACAAGGAAACAGTGGGTTCGTGAAGCGCTGACGGAACTCGGATACAGCGCGAACAGCCTCGTTCCGTTCATGATCATTGTTAAGGTCTTCGGCCCGATCGCAATCCTTTCGCGCGTCAGCGTGCCGCTCAGCGATCTCGCCTATGCAGGTATCTTCTTTCATCTGCTTCTGTCGGGTCTGGCGCATATCGGCGTTCGAAAACCTGTCGGTGCTCTGCCAGCGGCGATCGGCCTGGCGCTGCTGATCACCTCGTTCATGACGCAGAACGACGTCCGCGACGTCCCTTCGCCTTACGTCCAGGCCGCTGCCCTCTGATGCCTCGATGAATCCCAAGCCTTATCAAATGGAGATACACATGGGTCGACTTAATGGAAAAGTTGCCATTGTCACCGGCGCAAGCCGCGGCATTGGCCGCGCCACCGCAAAGCTGTTTGCGGCCGAAGGCGCGAAGGTCGCAGTTCTTTCGCGGACATCCGAAGGCGTCGAACGCGTTGTCGCGGATATCGTCGAAGCGGGCGGCGCAGCACTCGGCGTCGTCTGCGACGTCGGTGAAGCCGATCAGATCACGGCCGCGGTGGACAAGGTTGTCGCCGCATACGGCCGCATCGACATTCTGGTGAACAATGCTTTCGATGGTTCTGCGGTCTTGTCTTCGGTCATCGACCTTTCGGTCGAGCAACTGCAACGGAACTTCGACACCGGGCCGATCGCGTATCTGCGCTTCATGCAGGCTTGCTATCCTCAACTCAGAGAAGGCGGAGAAGGGCGGATCATCAATTTCGGTTCGATGGCCGGCACCGTGGGGTTGGCTGGTTACGGTCCGTACAACATGGCCAAGGAGGCGGTGCGCGCGCTCACTCGCACCGCGGCACGCGAATGGGGTGCCGACAAGATCACCGTGAACAACGTTCTGCCGATCGCGGACACCTGGGGCGCCGAGCAAAGGGATATCCCTCCCCCGACAAACGCGCTCGCTCGTTTCGGCTCGCCGGAACACGACATTGCCCCGGTGGTGCTGTTCCTGGCCAGCAAGGATTCCCAATTCATTACGGGATACAGCCTTACCCCCGACGGCGGCGCAATCATCGACAGCGCCCGGTAAAAGCCCTCGGCAACCTTTGATAAGCAAGGGACGCAGCGTGCTGCGCCCCATTGTCCGGCAGAGCCTCTCGACATGAGCGTTGGTTACCGATGCCGGTAGCGAAAGGCTTCGACGAAGGCGGAGAAAGCAGGGGATGGATGGCGCCGGCTGGGGTAATAGAGATGATACCCTTGGAATGTTGGCGCCCAGTCGGCCAGCACTTCGTTCAGTTGACCGCTGTGACAATATTGCCGGACGAGCTCCCTCGGCACATAAGACAGCCCCGCGCCATCGAGAGCGGCATTGATCGCCGGCCCTATGTTGCTCATCACGAGCTGGCCTTCCACACGAACGCTGAACTCGCGGCCATCCTTTTCAAACTCCCAGGCATAGAGAGCGCCTGACGTTGGGAGACGCAGGTTGACGCAATTGTGGTCCGTCAAGTCATGCGGGGTCGAAGGCACAGTGCGGGCCGCAAAATATCCGGGTGATCCGACCACGGCGTAGGAGATATCGGGTCCAATGCGAACGGCCACCATGTCGCGCGCAATCGCTTCGCCGAGCCGCACGCCGGCATCGAATTGGCGCTCCACGATATTTGTGAAACCGTTGTCGACGATGAGTTCCACGGTGATATCGGGGTAATCCCGTAAGAATGCCGGCAGCCTCGAACGGAAGACCAGCTCCACGGCATCATCGGGACATACGAGGCGGACTGTGCCCGAAGGCTTGTCGCGCAGCGCGCCGAGGGCGCTGATCCCGGCGGCGATGCTCTCGAAATGCGGCTGGATAGTTTCCACGAGACGCGCACCGGCCGCCGTGGGAGCCACATCACGCGTCGTGCGGGAGAGAAGCCGGACGCCGAGCCGTGCCTCGAGCGCGCTGATAGTATGGCTCAACGCCGAGCGCGTGACTCCTAACTTTGATGCAGCGCGCGTGAAACTCCGCTCTTGAGCCACCTCCAGAAACGCACGCATTTCCGTGAACTCGTCGCGCCGCATTGTTGAATCTCCTTCATCACGACGTTCAGATTATAACTTCTAGTCGCGCAAAACCAGTCCGGCTATCTATCTGGCAACGGACAGGAGAACATGAATGACCGTCGAGTTGACATTGAATGAGACCTCACTGACAGACGACACGGCGACCTCATGGTCTGCTGTGACCTGTCTCTCGCTTCTCACTTTCCTTCTGGTGGGGTTGGAATTTCTCCCTGTGAGCCTTCTGACCCCGATCGCCAGGGACCTCTCTGTGTCAGAGGGGCAAGCCGGATTGGCGATCACCGTGTCGGGGGTCTTCGCGCTTGTCACCAGCCTTTTCGGCAATGCAGTCTTGGCGAGGATCGACCGGAAGTCTGTCGTCTTGCTCTATACGGCGGTTCTTGTTGCATCGAGCTTAGCGGTTGCCCTCGCACCCAACTTCCCTGTCTTTCTCGTCGGGCGGTCCCTGGTCGGCGTTTCGATCGGCGGCTTCTGGTCGCTGTCGACGGCTATTCTGGCACGCCTGGCTTCGGACCGCGACCTGCCCAAGGCCATTGCGCTTCTTCAAGGTGGCACCGCATTCGCCCTCGTCCTTGCCGCGCCGCTCGGCAGTTTTCTGGGCGGGTTGATCGGATGGCGCGGAACCTTCTTCATCACCGTGCCAATCGGAGTTGCCGCGCTCGTCTGGCAACTGGTCGTCCTGCCGAGGATGCCGGCGACATCAACCGTCTCGGTGGCCAGAATATTCGGGCTGCTGCGCAATCGCACATTCGCGATTGGAATGGCGGCGACCGCTCTCGCCTTCATCGGCCAGAACGCGCTGTCCATTTATCTTCGTCCGTTCCTCGAAGGCGTCACCGGACTGGAATTGGATGTTCTGTCCATGGTGCTTCTCGGCCTCGGCATCGGCGGACTGGCTGGAACCTCCGTCATTGGCTTCGTCGCCCGGCGCCACCTCCTGCTCGTTCTCGTAGGCCTGCCGGCTGCTCTTTCGGTCCTTGCCCTGCTGCTGATCGCTCTCGGGTCGTTCGCGGCGGTTACCGCATCCCTGCTTGTCATGTGGGGATTTTTCTCGACGCCGATTCCAGTCGCCTGGAATACCTGGATGGCCGCTATCGTTCCCGGTGAATTGGAAGCGGCAGGTGGGCTGCAAGTGGCGCTGATCCAACTCGCCATTGCCGGCGGCGCTTTCGCTGGCGGCATGCTGTTCGACACCGCGGGATGGCGGAGCACCTTCCTTCTGGCCGCCTGCCTTCTCGCCGGTTCGGCTGCCCTCGCCGCTCTGGCCGGCCACCGTTCCTGAACCTTCAGAAAACCCAAATCAGGAGATCATCATGTCCCAAGGAATTGAAAACAAAGTGGTCGTCATTACCGGGGCAAGCAGCGGGCTTGGCGAAGCCACCGCGCGTCACCTCGCTGAGCGTGGCGCTTCGGTCGTCCTCGGCGCTCGGCGTAGCGACCGCATCGCTAAGCTGGCTGAGGAGCTGGCCGCCAAGGGCTATAAGGCCAAGGCAGTCCAAACCGACGTCACGGACCAACATCAAGTCAAGACGCTCGTCGACACGGCCGTCAACGCGTTCGGTCGCATCGACGTGATGCTGAACAATGCCGGCCTGATGCCACTTGCGCCGCTCGAACGGCTCAAAGTTGACGAGTGGGATCGCATGATCGACGTAAACATCAAAGGCGTGCTCTACGGCATCGCAGCAGCGCTTCCGCACATGAAGGCGCAGAAATCGGGGCACATCATCAACGTGTCCTCCGTCTACGGCCATGTGGTCGATCCGGGCGCCACCGTCTATTGCGCGACGAAATTCGCCGTGCGCGCGCTCTCGGAGGGGCTGCGGAAGGAAGTGAAGCCATACAACATCCGCACCACGATCATTTCACCTGGCGCAGTAAGCACCGAACTCCTCGAACACATCAGCGAAAAGGACATCCAGGCGGGCACCAAGGCGTTCGTCAGCAAGATCGCAATCAGCGCGGACACGTTCGCCCGAACGGTCGCCTTCGCGGTGAACGAACCAGACGATGTCGACATCAACGAAATCCTGTTCCGGCCCACGGCTCAACCTGTCTAACGCGAGGCGTGCTATGTCGATGACATCTAAGTTCATGAGCCGTCGCGCGGTACTGGGCGGAACTTTGGCCGCCGCCGCTCTACCTCTCGTGGCGCAAGGGCAAGACGAACACCGCCCGGCGAGTCCCGAGGCGACAGACGTCAGGATCAGGATAGGCTTCAACAATCTAACCCTGACAGCGACACTCTCCGACAATCCGACGGCACGCGATCTCGCTTCCATGCTGCCCCTGAACCTCAAGATCGAGGACTACGGCAGGAACGAAAAGATCGTCCATCTGCCGCGCAAGCTGACCGAAGAAGGCAGCGGTGCTTTCGGAAACGAGCAGCCGGGCGACCTTTGCTACTTCAAACCGTGGGGTAACCTGGCCCTGTTCTACGCGGATTACCGCTGGGACGGGCTGATCCGGCTCGGCCGCTTCGACAATGGCTTCGAGCCGTTGCTGATGCGCGGCCAGTATCCGGTCCGCATAGAATGCATCTGACAAGGGCTTTATGGCCGGAGATATCAATTCGACTTCCTCCCAAGCATCAAAGAACCCCATAGACGATAAATTTCCAGAACCAGAAACCGCGGCCGGCTTAAGCCAGCAGAGGCGCTCGACGGGGCGCCTCCGTCTATTCGATGATCTCGACGCAGAAATCTATAAAGGCCCTGACCTTAGCCGGAACATGCTGACGCGAGGGATAGAAGGCGTAGAGCGGGAATGTCTCGTCCGACCAGTCGGGAAAGAGGTTCACGAGTTGCCCATTGTTCAGATAATCCGCCATCCCGAGTGAGAAGACTTGCGCGATGCCTATCCCCGCAAGGCAGGTCGCCAAGGTCGTGCCGGCATCGTTGACTAAAATGCGGCTGCGGGTCTCGATCGAGACGACCTTTTCACCCCGCCGAAGCTCCCATTCGAAAGGCCTTGCCGTCAGCGGGTCCTGGAACTGGATACAGGTATGCTCGCTCAAATCCTGTGGACGGCTCGGCCGGCCATGGCGCTCCATATAAGCGGGAGCCGCAATCGTGATCACGCGCGTCTGCATCAACAGGCGCGAAATAAGCGACCGCTGTGCAGGCTCGCCAAAGCGCACCGCGACGTCCATGCCATCAGCAACAAGATCGCCGATCTCGTTGCGGGTGATGACCTCGATCTCGATATCCGGATAACGATCGAGGAAGGCGCCGAGCCGCGGGCCGAGCACAAGGCGTGAGAAATATGGGTCGACATTGACTCGCAGTCGGCCACACACCGCCTGTCTGGCGCCAACAGCTGTCTGCGCAGCCTCTTCGATGCCGCTCAAGAGTGGGGCCACCTGTTCGTAGAACCGCGCGCCGTCATCGGTGAGCCGCATCGAGCGTGTTGTCCGGTCGAGCAGCCGCAGACCGATCCGCCCCTCCAGTCGGGAAATGGCGCGGCTGACACCCGACGCCGATAGTCCCATCAGCTCCGCCGCCCGCGCGAAACTTCCGCTCTCAATAACGGCGGCCAGTACGCTCACGCCATTCAATAATCGTCCGTCAAACATCGCGCATCCGTGATTTTTAGTCACCAATCATGTGACAGAAGCGCGCTTCAGTCAAATGCTGCCAAAGGACATGATCAGCATAACAAACCGCCAACCTGCTGGCGGTGCAGGAAGCAAAGGAGTCTAACCATGTTTGTGATCACCGGAGTAACAGGCCAAGTCGGAGGCATTGTCGCCGCGCGTCTGCTGAAGGCGGGGGTGCCGATACGCGCCGTCGCGCGCAATGTGGAGAAAGCAGCGGAATGGAAGGATAAAGGCGCGGAACTGGCCTTGGCCGAGATGACTGACGCCGATGCGCTCACCAAGGCTTTCGCCGGCGCCGACGGCGTCTTTCTGCTGATCCCGCCGACCTTCGATCCGACCCCCGGCTTTATGGAAGTGCGCGCTGTCATTGCGGCCCTGAAGACCGCGCTTCTTTCGTCTCGTCCTGCCAAGGTCGTTTGCCTCTCGACCATCGGCGCGCAGGCCAGAGAACCTAACCTCTTGAGCCAGCTCGGTCTCGTCGAACAGAAGTTATCTGCCTTGCCAATGCCGATCGCCTTTCTGCGTGCCGGCTGGTTCATGGAGAACACGGCCTGGGATATCGCGCCGGCGCGCGAGACTTGTGTCCTCTCGAGTTTCCTGCAGCCGCTCGATCAGCCCTATCCGATGGTTTCTGTCTTCGACGTCGGAGCCAAGGCGGCAGAACTGCTGCAGCACGAGTGGGTGGGCAAGCAGGTCGTCGAGTTGATGGGGCCAGAGGGCGTCACGCCCAACGATATCGCCGCTGTCCTATCGTCCATCCTCGGCAAACCCGTCCGGGCGGAGCCGGTCGCCCGCGACACCTGGGAGCAGATTTTCACCGATCAGGGCATGCAGAACCCCCTCCCGCGGATGCGTATGATCGATGGCTTCAACGAAGGCTGGATCCGGTTCGAGGGCGAGCCGGTGAAGGGCACGACCACACTGGACACAGCCATAGGACGTCTGATTAGCCCCGGCCGATAAACAGCCGAAAGGCCGTGGCGAAGAGCAACCACGCCCTTTCTCATGCAGCCTCTGATAGGGTCGCCCCCGGATTTTGAACTAACGGACTAGCCGAAGACTACCGGATTGGACGGCAGACATGCGGCCTAATGCGGTTTTTGAATTTCACAGTAGACAATGCTGCGGTTTGAGCCGGACCAAACAGACACCTTCACATCCTCACCGGTTACGCTTTCACTGGCGATCAAGCCCATCTCTGGTTCTGACCGCAACAGCAGCGCCCAGTTCATAAATGTCTCCATATAGCCATCGACGTCCGTTTCCGGAGAGAAGTTGGCGAATAGGAATGTGCCGCCAGGCTTCAGCATGCTGACACACTTCCTGGCCAGCCTTACGGCTACCGCGTCCGGCAAATAGTCATAGAGACCCGCGGCATAAACGAAATCGAACATTCCCAGCGCATGCCTTCCACCGAGCAAGGATTTGACCGACCCGTTCACCGCTTCGACTGAGGTGCCGGCGAAATCGCGGGTGACGGTTCCAACGCTCATCGGGTCTTGATCCAAAGCTACCCAGCGTCTGATCCCGCCGGCGCCGAGAGCGCGCGACAAAGGCCCCTCACGAAGATGCCCCGCCGCGATGGCCAGGACTTCGGTGGAACCAGGCCGGGCCGAAGCGATTTCGTCAACGCGGCGAGCCAGAATGTCTCGACGCTCCCTTACCGCGACGGATGACGACGCATTTCGAGTGTAGGCGTAGATCGAACGTCCCAAGTTACTGGCTGATAAGACGGCATCCTCAATCTCAGGTCTGCCGTAGATGAAGTCGAGAAGGCGTGCGTCGCCAGAATAGCCGCGCGGCTTTTCGAACGACCAGCGGGTCAATGGATCTTGATGGAGATAGTGAGCAACCGGATGAGATTGCGCGATCGGAACGATGACGTCCCACACCTCCGGATGAAAGCGCCGCCGTATCTGATGCAAGGCGTCGGCAAGACGCTCGATTATCGCATTAGGCTCGACGCCGGATTTGAACTGACGGATCGACACGTCAAGGCTGAGGGCAAGCTCGGCTCTGGCAACGATAAGGTGGCCGGGATCTGGGGCAGCAACCCTTCTTGCCGCCCGACGAATTTCACCTGGCGCAACAAGACTTTCACCGTCTAAGACCAGGCTTTGTTCCATTTCGAGACCCCTTTGACATAGCGTTAAGCATAATCAACCTCGAAATAGGATGCGACTAGAATCTACACGGGATAAGAGTATTTCTACTATTGCGGGTCAGATCCTATCCCTCTAAGAGTGCTCAGCAATAAGACCAATCGGGTTCAGGTTGCAGAATGTAACTTTGGAGGGCGCCGAAGTATGGCTTACTTTTTACCTTCTCTATATCGTTGCCAGGCCGGTGTTTTTGCATGAGCGCGGCTTACGCTAATGTGCGGCGCGACGAATTGATCGTCAGCTTCTCATTTGCCGAGGCCCTCAAGTCTCTGGAAACTGAAAATGATGCTGCCCGAAGGCGGAGCTCACGGCATGGTCTTTGGATCGCGGTCGTCGTTTATGTGGCCTTCGCACTTCCAGATCGATGGCTTATCCCGGACGTTGCGCCTGTGACGATCGCCGCGCGATTCGTCATTGCAACGATCGCGCTGCTGGCTTTCGAAACCTTGCGACTGGCAAATGCGAAAACCGTCTGGCTTGACATCACATGTGCCGCCGCACTGCTTGTGGGCTATGTGGGTTGGCTTTATCCGGCGATTGCCACCCGCGACGTCACCGCCATGTCATACTACATGATATTCGGCGCCATCTTCATGATGGGCGCCAACCTCTTTTTCAGTTTCCCGTTTCGGCTTTCGGTGATCACCTCGAGCCTCGTCCTCTGCGCATTTTTCGTTACCATCGAGGAATTTTTTCCTTCAAGCCAAACCTATAAGCTTGCCTTCGGGCTGTTCTACATTTCGTGCTTTGCCTTCACGTCTTTCGTCAATTGGCGATTGAACGTGGAGCGTCGAAACGTGTTGCTGAACGCGGCGGAAGCTCGCCACCAGCATTGGGAAGCGTCCGAGCGCGGAAGGTCACTGCTCGAGCTTTCACATACCGACTACCTGACGGGCATAAGCAACCGGCGCGCTGTGGATCGGCGACTCGACGAATGCTGGGCCGCCTGGAAAGACGAACGCCGCGACTTCTCCGTGTTCCTCATCGACGTCGACTTTTTCAAGCGCTTCAATGATCGCTACGGACATCAGCAAGGAGACCGTTGTTTGACGGTCATCGCCAATGCGCTGAAGGCGGTTGTAGAGTCGTCTGATGGCATGATCGGCAGGTATGGTGGCGAGGAGTTTATCGTGGTCATGCCGGCCGCCCTCCCCAAGGTCGCGATGACTCTCGCCGAGAAGATCAGAATGGAAGTCGAGTCTCTTGCCATTGCTCACGACGAGCGACCAGATGATATGTCGATCGTAACCGTCAGCATCGGCGTCGCCTTCACCCGCGAGAAAGTTGGAGAGAAAGTTGAACGAATAGTCCGTGAAGCCGACCTCGCTCTCTACAACGCCAAAGCAAGTGGCCGAAACTGCATTCGCAGTTTTGATCCGTTTTTGCCTCGCCCCGACGACCATGCTGGCAAACTCGTCCCGCTGCTGGCGGCCGCCATCGATCGCAAACTGGTCTCGCTCGTGTACCAACCGATCTTCGACGTGACGAATGGGAAAGCAAGGGCTGTCGAGGCTTTGATGCGCCTCAGGATGCCGGATGGCACGGCGGTTTCGCCGAAGACATTCATTCCGGTTGCCGAACGAAGTGGCGCTATCCTCGAACTGGGCAGGTGGGCGATCGAGACGGCATGCCGTGATATACTGATGACCGATCGCATGGCGACGGTCAGCGTCAACGTGTCGCCGATACAGCTGCGTTCCCCCGGCTTTGCTGCCAGTGTCGCTGATATCCTTGCTCGGTGCGGGGTCTGCGGGTCGCGACTAGCCTTGGAAGTCACCGAGGGCCTGGACATGGATATGCAGTCTGAGGTGCTGAAATGCATTGCCGATCTGCGGGCACTCGGCGTCGAGATCTGGCTTGATGACTTCGGCTGTGGTTTCGCGGGCCTCTCTTGGCTGAGGGCAATCGAGTTTCAGACGGTCAAGGTCGACAGAACCTTCCTGCACGACTGCTCGAACCCACGCGGTTTGACGATGCTTCAGGACATGATTGCTCTCATCCGCAATCGCGGGAATACGATCCTGGTGGAAGGCGTCGAAACTGCAGCACAATTTTCCCTTCTCAAGGATCTTCGCATCGACCGCGTCCAGGGCTTTCATATGGGAATGCCGGTTAGCGCTGAACTTCTGAGCGCGGCATAACTCGACCTCAAGGTTTCCAGATGGCTCAGCACGTTGCCGATGATCGGTGCGTGGTGCATGACGTCTCTGCAAATCGCGAATTCGGACGCATCGGTCGCCGGGAGCCCGGACCCGATCAAAGCAATTGGAGCCATTTCAACGAGGGCTGCGCCGTCATTGCCGGAAGTCTTGCTTTTGGACGAATCAGGCCGTCTGATGAAGCGAGGCAATTGATCGCTGAAGGCAGACGATTATTCGGCGGTTGAACCTGGGAATGAGGAGCAGGATGGATCACGTCAATAGCCAGCAAACCTCCGCGAGCGAAGAAGGGGAAGCGCGCAGGCTTCAATACCTGACCTGGGAACACATTGCGTCTGACCTCCGTCATCCGGCCCACCTTGCCCGCAAGGCGGAGCTCAGGAGATCATGCGGTGCGGAACTGGCCGAGACGTCCTACATTGCCGAGCATGCCGCAATCTTCACCGAAAGCCTGACGATGGGCGAGCGGTCGTGGATCGCCGGGCATGCGCTCGTTCGCGGCCATGCGACCCTCGGCGACGATTGCACCATCAATCCCTACGCCTGTGTTTCCGGAACGGTGACGTGCGGTCATGGCGTGCGGATCGCTTCGCATGCATCGATCGTCGGCTTCAATCATGGCTTCGACGATCCGACCGTTCCTATACACCGCCAGGGCGTCGTCAGCATCGGCATCGTGATCGGCGACGATGTCTGGATCGGCGCCAATTGCGTGATCCTCGATGGCGCCACGATTGGAAACGGCGCGGTGATCGCCGCCGGAGCTGTGGTCACGGGGGACATTCCCGCCATGTCGATTGCCGGTGGCGTGCCGGCCCGGGTGCTGCGGAGCCGGGGCTCGGCGCCGAAGAGATCCGGCACTGGCGACATCGAAGATCAATTGGTCAGGCTCGGCCGGAAAGCGCAGGACCAATGGCCGGACATTCTGGCACGCTGGAAAACGCAAGGGTCCTATGAATCGCTGGAAGCAGACGGCATCCGCAGACCAGCGATCCGGCACCTCTGCGATGCAATCGAGATCGCTGCCGGCTTCGGCCACCTGCCGCCCGATCTCGATGCGGCGGAGACCGTCGAGCGTCTCCAAGGTCTTCAGGACCGAGACACCGGCCTTTTCCCGGAAGAACATGCGCGCATGCATGGCAAGGCGCTGAGGGATGATCCAAAGGCGCTCTATAACGTCCTTGCGGTTGGCTATGCACTTGAACTGCTTGGTTCAGGTCCGCGCCAGCCGGTCCATGCGGTCGAGCTCGAGGCCGGGGAACTGGATGAATGGCTGAGCGCCCTGCCCTGGTCGACCCGGGCATGGCACGCCGGAAGCGTGGCCGATGCGATCGGCACCGCCATGTACTTCAATGCGAAGTATTTCGGCATCAGGCATTCACGGCAGGCGCTCTTCGAATGGCTAAGCCGCAATGCCAACAGCGTTTCGGGGCTCTGGGGTGAACCGACCGCGGCGGAAGGATGGCTTCAACCGGTAAACGGCTTTTATCGCCTGACGCGCGGCACCTATGCCCAGTTCGGCGTGGCACTTCCCCACCCGCAGGCCTCACTCGAAACGGTTCACCTCAACTACCGCAACCACAAGGGCTTCGTTGCGGCAAAATACAATGCGTGCAACCTGCTCGATACGATTCATCCTCTGCTGCTGATTGCCAGGCAGACCGACTACAGACGGGCCGACGGCGAGACGATCGCCCGCAAGGTCATCTCAAGGGCGCTGGATAGATGGCGGGATGGCGAGGGATTCCCGTTTGCCGATGGTGGTGAACCGAGCTTGCAGGGGACGGAAATGTGGCTTTCCGTCATTCACTTGGCGGCTGATTTTCTGGGCCTGGCAGATCACTTCGCCTTCGTCCCGAAAGGCGTTCACCGGACGGCAACCGTAGGGCTGGGTTTGTGACCACGCTTTGATCAACCGTGCAGTGATGCCGTCAGCCAGGCGGCGGCAAGGTCGCGTGCGTTGCTTCGCTTGGCTTTGACGGGTACGATCACGTTGTAACGATCCTCCGCGGCAAGCTCGCCGCCGTCGACCTGCACCAGGGTTCCATCCTCCAGAAAGGTGCCCACCAGCATCCGCCATCCCAAGGCAATCCCTTGGCCTGCGCGCGCGGCTGCGATGGTTTCGGTATAGTGGTTGAACCGAAGCGACGGCTTTACCTCGAGGTTGGCGCCGGTCAGCGAAAACCACTGCGCCCAGCTATACCAGGAACGATCAAGGACGTCCGTTTCGATGAATTCGTCGACGGAGCCGAGCGCCCCATCTCCTCGACGCCTGAGATAGTCGGGAGAGCAGACGGGGCAGATGACGTCGCCGCGCGAGGCGATGACGGTGCCATCGCTGAAGGGGGGCACACCATATCGAATTGCCACATCGACTTCTCCGTCGTCGAGAGCGATCGGGCTGTCCTGGGATATCACTCGCACCAGGATGCCCGGGTTCGCCCGGCGGAATTCGGCCAGCCGCGGCAGCAGCCAAAAGGAAGAGAATGCAACGGTCGCCCCTATCGTCAACACGTCCTGGCTGCGCGACTGGATCGCTTCCACGCTCTCGGCAATATCGGCAAAGCTCTTCGCCAGGGTGGCTCCGAGGTTGATGCATGCCGTTGTCGGCTCGATCGCTCGGTGCTTGCGCACGAACAGGGGTTGGCCGAATTCCTCCTCCAGCAATGCAATCTGCCTGCTGACCGCCGCCTGCGTGACGCCCAATTCGGTCGCGGCCGTGGTGAAGCTCTTCTTTCTGAGCACCGCCTCCAGGGTCACCAGTGCCGTTAACGACGGGATCCGTCTTTTAAAGTGCATCACAGAACTCTCACCGCATGATAAAAACTTATGCGAACCTAATTTTTTATGCCGTTGAAACATCGGCACTGCAAGGGCAATCTGAGGAAACTCTCGCATAAGAGGTTCTGATGCTAAACAAGCTCCCGTCGTCCATTTCTGCCCTTCTAGACGCTCGTGCCAACGGTCACTCTCTGCCGGCCGGTCTTTACGTCAGAGAAGACGTGTTTGAAGCAGACATCGACGTCTTCTTCCACAATCACTGGATCTGCGTCGGTCTCGATTGCGATGTCCCCGAACCCGGTGACGCCACGGTGATCGATATCGGCAAGACGAGCCTGATCCTTCTGCGTGACGACGACGGAGAAATTCGCGTCCTGCACAATGTCTGCCGACATCGCGGGTCCCGCCTTCTCGATCCGGGCAAGACGATCGTCTCAAAACTCGTCTGTCCCTATCACACCTGGACATACGAACTGACGGGTGAGCTCAGCTACGCGCCTCACATGGGCAAGGACTTCGACAAGGAGTGTCGGAGCCTTAAGCCCGTCACTTTCAAGTCGATCGGCGGACTGATTTATGTCTGTCTCTCCGACAATCCACCCGAGGACATCGCTCTCCTCGAACAGGCCATGACCGAGCGCCTTGCCCCCTACGACATCCGGAACGCAAAGGTTGCCTTCCAAACCGATGTCATCGAGGATGGCAACTGGAAGCTCACGATGGAAAACAATCGCGAATGCTACCATTGCTCCGCGAACCATCCGGAGCTCTGCGTCTCCTTCGTCGATCTCGACTTCGGCTTCGACCCGGAGACGCTGAGCCCGGAGGATCGCGAGCAGGCCGAGGAACATTTCAGGCTATATGAAGAGCAGACGAAGGCGTGGGAGTCTGACGGCTTCCCCTCGGCTGCCGTCGAGCAGCTCGCCGATTGCGCCACCAACTTCCGCACCCAGCGGCTGATCATATCAGGCGCCGGTGAATCCCAAACCCACGATGCCACCGCCGCATCCTCCAAGCTTCTCGGCCACATGACCCGCAAGGATCTCGGCGACATGCATCTTTGGGGCCACAACAGCTGGAACCACTTCATGGGCGATCATGCCGTGGTGGCAACCGTCATTCCGCTCTCCGCAGGCAAGACGCTGGTCAGAACCAAGTGGCTGGTCCACAAGGACGCCGTCGAAGGCGTGGATTACGATCTCGACAAGCTGACGGATGTCTGGGTCGCGACGACCGACCAGGATGCCGATCTGGTTGCCCGCTCTCATGCCGGCGCGACGGATCCCGCTTACCAGCCGGGCCCGTATTCCCGCTTCTCCGAGACGAACCTCGACAAGTTCGCCAACTGGTACATCGACCGGATGCGCGCCCATGGATACTAGGAGCCCGCAGACGCCCGCAGCCAGGGCCGCCCTTCATGACGTCTGGAATCCCGAGGAAGACGACGCGCTCGTCTGCCTCGACGTCCAGCAGGAGACCCACGACGTCAAGACATTCACCTTCGCATCGCGTGAAGGCAAGCGGTTCGCGTTCAAGGCCGGGCAGTATTTTCTGTTCGACCTCGAACACAATGGAGAGGCTGAAAACAGGTGCTACAGCATCTCCTCCTCGCCGCATCGGACGAACGCCTTCTCGGTGACCGTAAAGCGCGTTCCCGGCGGAAAGATCTCCAACTGGCTTCATGACAACCTGGTTCCAGGGGCAACCGTCAAGGCGAATGGGCCGCTTGGCCATTTCGTCAGGCCCGAGACCTCGAGACCGAAGCTTCTGCTGCTGTCCGGCGGTTCCGGCATTACGCCTGTCATGTCCATTCTGCGTGAGATCGCCGACAGTTGCGAACCTGCCGACGTCGTCTTCATGCATGCCGGCCGGACACCGCAGGATCTGATCTTTCGCGACGAACTGGCCTGCATCGCCCGCAGGCTGAAAGGCCTTCGCCTCCATTTCCTCCCGGAGACCGTTGCCGGCGAGCCGTCCTGGCCCGGCCTGGCCGGTCGCATTTCGAAAGACTATATCAGGCTAGCCGTTCCCGATATCGCCGAGCGAACCGTGATGTGCTGCGGCCCCGCCCCGTTCATGGCCGCCGCGCGCGGTATTGCCGCCGAGCTCGGTGTCGCCGCCTCGAACTACCTGGAGGAAAGCTTCGACGCCGCGGTCGTCGACGAACCCGAGATCCCCGCGGTTCAGGAGGCAGCTGCCAAGGTCTTTCAGGTCACCTTCTCGAAACAGGCCCGCAGCATCGACGTCTCCGGCGATCAGAGCGTGCTCTCTTGCGCGAAGAAGGCGGGCGTCAGGATACCGTCGTCCTGTGCGAACGGCGTCTGCGGCACCTGCAAGTCGAAGCTCGCCTCCGGAACCGTCGACATGAACCACAATGGCGGAATTCGTCAGAGGGAAATCGACGCCGGCTTCTTTCTGCCCTGCTGCTCGAAGCCGCTCAGCGATCTCGTCATCGAGCGCTGAGCGCCTGGTAACGTCGCGTCACCACTGACAACAGGGATTCACTGAAATGTTGCGAGAGGAAAGCGATTCCGCCCAGCTGACCGGCCCGACGGTCTTCAAGGATGAGCGAAAGCAGGCATATCTCAATCCTGAGGGAGCGGATCAGCCTCTTGTCAGTCCTTTGTCGGCCACGACGCTCGATCGGGCTCGCCGCTATCGTCTGGAGCGCCTGCGCACGAAGATGCGCGAATGGGATTGCGGCGCCCTGCTCCTCTACGATCCCGTCAACATCCGATATGCGTTCGATTCATCGAATATGAGCATCTGGACGATGCACAACGCCTCGCGCTACGCTCTGATCCTGGCCGATGGTCCGGCGATACTTTTCGAATTCGAAGGCGCCGAACATGTCAATGACGGGCTTCCAGGCATCGACGAGATCCGGGCGGCGAAGTCGTGGATATTCTTCACATCAGGCAACCTTATGGAACCCCGCCTGAAAGCCTGGGCGGACGAAGTCGCGGATCTCTTGAACAGCCATGGCGGCAACAGGCGCGTGGCGGTGGACAGGCTCGAACCCGCCGGCGCGTTCGAACTGCAGGAACGCGGATTCACACTCATGGACGGCCAGGAACTGGCCGAGCGGGCGCGAGCCATCAAGAGCGCTGACGAAATCGAGCTGATGAGATGGACGATCCGTGTCTGCGAAGCAGGCATGGCGCGGATGTACGAGGTGTCCGAGCCCGGCCGCACCGAAAGAGAGATCTGGGCCGAGCTTCACTTCGAAAACGCACGCAGCGGCGGCGAGTGGCTCGAGACCAAGCTCTTGACCGCAGGCCCGAGAACGAATCCCTGGTATCAGGAATGCTCGGACTACGTGGTCAAACGCGGGGAGATGATATCCTTCGACACCGATATGATCGGACCATACGGCTATTGCGCCGACCTCTCGCGGTCGTGGACAGCAGGGCACGTCGCGATGAACGCCAAGCAGAAGCAACTCTACGCGGCAGCCAGGGATCAGATCGAGCACAATCTCGCAATCCTGAAGCCCGGCATGACCTTCGCGGAGTTCAATGCGCTGTCGTGGCGGATTCCGGAGAAATACCAGCCTTATCGATACACGCTTGCTCTGCACGGAACCGGAATGGCGGACGAATGGCCGGGGATCCTTCTACATCCGGATTTCGATCCTGATTTCAGTGGCATCATCGAGGAGGGCATGGTGGTCAACGTCGAAAGCCTGGTCGCCGAGGCCGGATCCGAGAGCATCAAGCTGGAAACCCAGGCACTGATCACGGCAAGGGGAGCGGAGCGGCTCGACACGTTTCCGTGGGAAGAGATCTGAATAAGCCTAGAGCATGATGCCGAAAAGTGTGAGCGGTTTTCGGACGACATCATGCTCTAACTATTTAATGTAGAACAGGATTCAGATTTTAGGCCGACCCGGCCTAAAATCATCCTGTTCTAGTGTGCTCTCGAAGCGGCTGCACGATGCTGCGACGGTGTTTGCCCGAATGTGCGCTTGAACGTTCGCGTGAACTGCGAGGCATTTTCAAAGCCGACATCCAGCGCGATCTCGATCAGTGGCGCCTTCGACTGGGCCAGGATCGATTTCGCACGCTCCATGCGAACACGATTATAAGCCTTGGCAGGAGACATGCCCGTCTTGTCGATGAAGATCCTCTCCAGTTGCCGCCGAGACAGGCCAACCGTGGCGGCAAGCTTCTGTATAGACATGCTGCCATCGACGAACTGTTCCATCGTAATCATTGCCGCCTTGACGCGGGCGTCGTCATAGTCGTCGTAGAGCGGACGCCGGGGCTGTATGTCCGCAGAAGTCCGGGCCTTTTCGATCTGAAGGACCTCCAGCGCGTTTCGTTCAGCGTCGCGGCTGATATATTTTCTTACCAGCAACGCCGCCATGTCGGCGGAACTGCTGCCGCCTGCGCACGATCCGCGCTGGCGATCGAGATTGAAGAGCCGATCTGAGCGAACGCTGAGCTCGGGAAACCGTTCTCGAAACTCCTTGTAATGCAGCCAGCTCACACAGGATTCGTGCCGCTTCATAAGGCCTGCCGCAGCAAGAATGAACGAACCCGTACACACGCCGATCAGCGGCACCTTCTTGGCGTCGGCCTGCTTGAGAAAGGTGATGGTCTGCTGGTCGACGGGGTTTTCCACCGTCAGAAGGCCGCCGACGACCACGATGTAATCGAACTTCGACGGATCGACGAAATCGGACGTCGGAGCAACCTGGACGCCGCAGCTCGCGGTGATCAGGTGCCGCGTGCTGCCGATTACCTGCCAGTCGGCAAGGACCCTTCCGGAACGATCCTGCTCGTCGCTGGCAAGCCGCAGCGTGTCCACGAAGAGCGCGAAGGCCGACAGCGTGAATGATCGCGCCAGAACGAACCCCACCTTGAGCCGCCCGGCCGACTTCGCGGCGTCGTCTCCCCGCCGATGCTGCTCGGATCGCATAGTCATCTCCTTGCCGCTTCTTACCGCGCCGCCCGTCTTTTCAGACGAAAATGCGCTCATCGAATCTGAAAGCCATGCGCCAGCGGATCCCGATCGTCAACGAAAATGGTGTTGTGTCCGATGACGCGTGCCCAGCCTCCGATGCTTGGAAGAATACCGCCATAAGGCCCAATGCGCGCCTCGGCTTCGACCCGGCCCTCGAAGACGGTTCCGATCAGGCTTTCATGCCGGTATCTCGAACCGACGGTAAGCCGTCCCTTCCCATAGAGCTGGGCCATGCGGGCGGAGGTGCCGGTGCCGCCCGGCGAGCGGTCAATGGCCTTCTCGCCATAGAAGACCGCGCAACGCCCATCCGAGGTGTCGTTGACGGGGTGGTCACACCAGATCGCATGATGCACGCCGCGGATCCTGGCGTCGTCGGGATGAATGGGATCGCAGATATCGGCAAGCGCTGACCTGAGTTTCTGGCTGCAGCCGACAATGTCGGATGCGGTCATGCCGTCGAGCCCGCTCCAGTTTTCCTGCGGTTCGATGACGGCATAATAGTTGCCGCCATAGGAGATGTCGACGCGCAGACGGCCCATTCCCGGCACATCGACCTCGACATCAGCCTCATGCAGGTAGCTCGCAACATTGTGGAGACGAACGGATTCGACATATCCGCCCTTTTCCTCATAAGTGACGTCGACCCTTCCTGCAGGCGTCTCGATGGCAACCCTTCCCGGCTCCCGCGGTTTGACGAGCCCCTCCTCGATCGCGGCGGTCACGACGCCGATGGTGCCGGCGCCGCACATCGGCAGGCAGCCGCTCACTTCGATGAAAAGAACGGCAAAGTCGCAATCCTCCCGGTAGGCCGGATAGATGATCGCCCCCGACATGATGTCATGCCCCCTTGGCTCGAACATCAGCGCCTGGCGCACCCAGTCGTGATCCCGGACAAAAATCTCCCGTCGTTCACTGATCGGCGCATGCGGAAGCAGCGGGCCGCCTCCGGCAACAAGGCGCACGGGATTTCCTGACGTATGCGAGTCGATGCAGAAGAAGCTGTTTCTCATCGTTTTGTGTCCTTGCTCATCTCGTCTTCGGCAGTCTGTCACGGTCGAGCAGGCCGCGGGACAGCCGGTCGAGCAGAAGGGCGATTGCGACGATCGCCAGGCCCGCCCGCAGGCCAAGCCCCATCTCCATGCGCGTCAGGCCGCGCGTCACCTCCGCGCCGAGACCGCCGGCGCCGACGAGCCCGGCCAATACCACCATCGCCAGCGACAGAAGGATGCATTGGTTGAGCCCAACCAGGAGCGTCTGCCTGGCCAAGGGGATCTCGATCTTCCAAAGCACCGAACGAGGCGGCGCGCCGATGGCGCTGCCGAGTTCCACGAATTCTCTCGGCACCTGGTTGAACGCCAGCGTGGTCAGGCGGAGCATCGGCGGAATGCCATAAACGATGGTGGCGATGATTGCCGGCACCCGTCCAAGGCTGAAGATCATCACCGCAGGAATGAGATAGACCCACGGCGGCACCGTCTGCATCACATCGAGAACCGGGCGAACCATTGCCTCCAATGTCTTGTGGCGCGAGCACAGGACGCCGATCGGGAAGGCGATGAGCACGGAGATCAGAACCGCGACAGTGACCAGGGAGAGGGTCTGCATCGATGCCGTCCACAGCCCCATGAGGAGACAGAACCCCAGGCAAAGCGCCGCAAGGATCGCGGCGCGCAGACCAACGGCGACGAATGCCAGGATGACGACGATCGCGATAAGCCCATAGGGCGGCACGAAGAGGAGTGCCGCCTCGAATCCGGAAAGGACCGTTTCGATCAGGTAGCTGATCGCCGCAAACAGCGGATGAAGATTGGTGTTGAGCCAATCGACCGACGGCGCCAGGAAAGCGCCCGGCGAAAACTGCAGGATGGACGGATTCATGACTTCCTCCCCGTTCCCAAGCGAGCTGCACTCTGGGTTATCCGGTCAAGCACCATCGTCAGCACCACGATGGCGATCGCTCCATTGATAGAGGTCGCGATGTCGAGCGTTCTGATCGCGCCATAGATCGTCTCGCCGAGCCCGCCGGAACCGACGATGCCGGCGATGACGACCATGCCGAAGGCCATCATCAGGCTCTGGTTTATGCCTGCCATGATGCTCGGCAGCGCGAAGGGAAGGCGGATCTTGAAGAACATCTGCGCCGGTCTGATCCCGAGCGCCTCTCCGAGTTCGATGAACTCCTTGGGCGTCATCCGGATACCGAGAGACGTCAGGCGGATCGCCGGCGGCACGGCGACGATCACCGTCGCGATCAGTGCCGTCGCCGGTCCGTAGCCGAGCAGGGCGATCGCTGGCAGCAGGTAGATGTATGGCGGAAGTGTCTGGATAAGATCCAGGCCGGGCTCCATGAACCGATCGAGGCCGGGGAAGAAACCGGCGGCAATCCCGATCGGGATCCCGATCGCCAGGGCGAGTGCGGTTGCGGTCAATACCAGCGCCAGGGTGCTCATCGTCTCCGGCCAGAGCCCCATGGAAAAGCAAAGCGCCAGTGCTGCGCCGCTGAGCACGGCGAACCAGACATTGACCAGCCGCCAGCCGATGAGCGCCACGATCAGCGCGACCAGGTAGAAGGGCGGAAGCTGCAGGAGCCAGAGGATCCCGTCATAGAGCCCTTCGAGAACCTGTCGGATAGTATCGAAAAGGAACTCGCCGTTGTCGCTCACCCACTCGAGCGCGGCGTCCGTCCATTCGTCAAAAAGATCGGTGTAGCCTGAACTATCCATGTCAATCAGCTCCAGTTCTGGGACGCCGCCGTGAGATCGTGGGTGGACGTTCCCTTGACGCCCATCAGCAGGCTGCGTGGCGTGACCACGCCGACGATCTGATCGTTGTCGACGACGGCAATGGCGTCGCGCTCCGACTGCATCGTCAATGTGATGAGTTCGTCGATGTCGGCATCCGGCGTCGTGCGCGCCAGCGACGCGATGTCGGAATTCGGCTGGCTCTGCTGGAATTCGGCGACGCTGCGCATGACGGAATGCGCCTTGATCAGATGGAGGCGGGATATGCCGGCGACGAATTCGGCGACATAGGCATCTGCCGGGTTGAGGATGATCTCCTCGGCCGTGCCGGTCTGGATGATGACGCCGTCCTTCATGATCGCAATGCGGTCGCCGATCCGGATCGCCTCGTCGAGATCATGGGTGATGAAGACCGCGGACTTGCCCAAGGCTTTCGTCAGTTGCCGGAATTCGTCCTGGAGCTGACGCCGGATGAGTGGATCGAGAGCGCTGAACGGCTCGTCCATCAGAATGATCTCGGGGTCGGAAGAAAGCGCGCGGGCCAGCCCGACGCGTTGCTGCATACCGCCGGAAAGCTCGTTCGGATATCGATTCACCCAGTCGGTGAGGCCGACCTTCTCGAGCGCTGCAACGGCGATCTTGTTTCGCTCCGGCTTGGCAATTCCCTGAACCTCGAGGCCGAAGGCCGCATTTTCCAGGACTGTCCGATGCGGCAACAGAGCGACGCTTTGAAACACCATGCCGATGTTCCTGGCGCGCATCTGCCGGAGATCGACCGGCGACAGGGCGGCGAGGTCGCGTCCCTTGACGAGGACCTTGCCGGAGCTTGGCGTGATCAGCTTGTTGAGAAGGCGGATGAGCGTCGATTTTCCGCTTCCCGACAAGCCCATGATGCAGAAGATTTCGCCGCGCCGGACCTCGATGCTCGCGTCGGACACGCCGACGACGCAGTTGAACTCCTTCAGGACCTCTTTTTTGCCGAGGCCGCGCTCTTTGATCGACTTCATTGCCGCAGCGGACTTGTCACCGAAGACTTTCCAAAGGGATTGGCAGTCGATCAGGACGTCATTGATATCGGCATTTACGGTTTTCATAGCGATCCCCATTGAGCCATTCAGCGCTGGCTTCTTCATTAGGTTTCAGGGTGGCCGCCCGACGGATCGGACGGCCACGACGCGTTTAGTTCTTCTTGATGTTTTCCCAGCGCTTGATCAGGTCGGCATGCGCGCCGATCCAATCCTGCACGGCCTGGTCCATCGTCTTGCCTTCATTGACTGCGCCGTTGATGGCGGTGATGTCGGCAATCGGCACGTAGACACTGGCCATCACTTCACGCGCATGCGGGTTTTCTGCGGAGAAGCCCTTGTGGCCGATCCAGTAATAGCTCTGCGGCGGCGGGAATACGCCCTTCGGATCCTTGAGGTACTTGACCTCGTACTTCTGGACCATCCAGGACGGCTCCCAGATCGTCACCGCAATCCACTCCTTGCGATCATAGGCGGACTTCAGCGCCGCCGTCATCGCGGCGGTGCTGCCCTCGACGAGCTGGAGCTTGAGGCCATAATCCTTGACCGCGTTCGTAGTATCGCGCATCAGGCCGGCGCCCGGTTCGATACCGATGATCTTGCCGCTGAACTTGTCGGTGTTTTCATTGAGCTGTTCCAGCGAGTCGATCGGGACATATTTAGGAACCGCGACGCCCTGATAGAGGCCGTGCGAAACGGGTGAGATCTTCTCGAGCCGGTTCTTGTTCTTGTCCCAGTAGTCTTGCGCAACATAGTCCGTCTGCGAGGTGAGGACCTGGATGTCACCCTTGGCGAGAGCGGCATAGGCGATGCCCCATTCGGAGAACTCGGTCACCTTGACCGTATAGCCGGCGTCTTCGAGAACCTTCTTGGTGATACCGGTGATGGGCGTCAGGTCCTCCCACGACATCGTGCCCATGGTGATCGTTTTTTCTTCCGCGCGAGCAGGAAGGATGCTGACCCCGATCATCGCAGCAGCGCAGAGCGCCTTCCACAAAGTCTTCATTGTTCTTACTCCTGTTTTTCGTTCCCATTTTCATTGAAGCCTGCGAGCGGGCAGTCTTCATATTACGCGGGCCGAGGGATCATCCCTCGCGGCCTGCACGCAATTCCTGCAAACGGATCAGCGCGTTGATGCCCAGCCAGGCGAACGGCTCCGGCGGGAGCCTCGAAGGCTCAGGGTGATCCATGTATTGTTCGAGATGCCGGGAGGCCGTTCGGGTCGCCAGTTCCGCCGCCATCATGCCGGCGAGTGTGCTCTTGACCGTTCCAAGCCCGTTTTCGCAGCATGCGGAAAACAGTCCTTCTTCGATCTCGCCGAAGGCGGGCACATGGTTCCGGCTGAGGCACAGACGACCCGCCCAGCTATGTTCGAAAGGGACATCCACGAGACCCGGGAACCGCGCGTCGAGCGCGTCTCGATGGGCCCTGGCCATCTTGCCCATGCGCCAGTCCGCCGCCTCCAGCTTGCTTTCGTAGGTGTACTTCGTACGAATTACGATCCGCGACTGGCCAGCGGCGGTAATCTTTCGAATCGTGGCTCCCATCGCATCTGCTGGGAGCAGCGCCCACTTGTCCTGCCCTGAGGCCTTCTGGCCGAAGTCTTCTGCTGGAAACGGCGCTGTCATCGAGGCATAAGCGAAGATGTGCATCAGGCGGCCGCGATAGTGCCCGAAATCGTCGATGTGGCCATTGACCCCGAGGATCACTTTTGGAGCAGTGACCTTCCTTCGGTTTGTCATGGCGCTCCAGGTGCCGCTGTCTTGCTTCAGCGAAGTGACAGGAGAACGCTCGAAGATACTGACCCTGCCCGACAGGCCCGCCGCAAAAGAGCGGATGTAATCGGCGGGCTGGATAAGCACCGCTCCGGGCGTATAGAGCCCGCCGGTGTAGTAATCCGATGCGGTGATCTCCCGCATCTCTTTCGCGTCGAGAAACGTATGCTTCTCGCCAGCGCCCATCAGGGATTCTCCGAAGCTCCGGTTGAGCCTCATGCCGCGAGCGGTGGCCGCGGCGTTGATCTTTCCCGCCGGGTCGAATGTCGCGCGCGACATCCCGTATTCCTCCGCCGCTTGCGCGGCAAAGGCTATCGCTGAGCGGTTCTGGGCCATCTCCAGCCGAGTGGCTTCAGCCTCTCCACTCGAATATTCCCCGCCTGAAAGGTTGTGCGGAACGTCGATCATGAAGCCGGAATTTCGGCCCGACGTCCCCTTCCCCACTTCGCTCGCATCAAGGATGACGATCTTGTCATCCGGTCGAAGTTCGAGAAGACGGCGCGCCGCCGAGAGGCCAGCAAACCCCGCGCCGACGATCAGCCAGTCCGCGGTCACATCGCCGTCGAGGGTCCGGACCGGGAAAGGACGCTCGCTGACCGCCTCCCAGCCCGAGACGCCATTCTCAACAGGCAGACGTTTGACCGACTTCGAGATCATCGGATGGTCTCGTCGACCGAGCGTTCCGAGACGTCGATCCAGATGGTCTTCAGTTCGCAGTAATTGTCATGGGCGAAGACCGACTTGTCACGGCCGCCGAACCCGGACTCCTTGTAGCCGCCGAACGGTGTGCTGGCGTCCCCTTCTCCGAAGCAGTTGACGGTGACGACGCCGGCGCGGATCTCGCGCGCGAGCCTGATGGCGTTCCTCAGGCTGCCGGTATAGACGGAGGCCGTCAGCCCGTAATTCGTGTCGTTGGCAAGAGCGATTGCTTCGGCAAGCGAATTGAAGGTGGTCACCGAAAGCACCGGCCCGAAGATCTCTTCCTGGAAGAGGCGGCTGGCAGGCGTTACACCCTCGACCACTGTTGGTTCGATGAAGATGCCGCCATGCGTTTCGCCACCATGGCTGACCGTTAGCTTCTCCTTCCTGGCGTCGTCGAGGAAGGATTTCACCTTCTCGAAATGGGCCTTGCTGACAAGCGCGCCGATGCGGTTAGCAGGATCGAGCGGATCGCCGGTCTTCCATTCGCGCATATAGGCGCCGATGCGCTTCAGCAGTTCGTCCTTGACCTTGGAATGAACGATGAGACGCGACGTGGCCGAGCAGTTCTCGCCCATGTTCCAGAAGGCGCCGTTGACGACCTGCTCGGCAACGAGGTCCAGGTCTTCGGCGTCGTCGAGAACGACCGCGGGGTTCTTGCCGCCGCATTCGAGCACGACGCGCTTGAGATTCGAGTCCGCTGCATAACGCAGGAAGCGGCGGCCGGTGGGCGTCGATCCGGTAAAGGCCACCATATCGACATCCATATGCATACCGATCGGCTCGCCGACCTCCTTGCCGCCGCCGGTCACGACATTGAACACGCCGGCTGGAATGCCCGCTTCATGGGCAAGCTCGGCGACGCGCAACGTGGTGAGCGTCGTCTGCTCGGCAGGCTTGACGATCACCGAGCAGCCGGCGGCAAGCGCCGGGCCGATCTTCCAGGCCAGCATCAAAAGCGGGAAATTCCACGGAAGCACGCATCCGACGACGCCGACCGGCTCACGCACGATCATCGTCAGCGCGTTGACGCCGACAGGCGCGGTGTTGTCATAGAGCTTGTCGATCAGTTCGGCGTGCCAACGGATCGTGTGAATGGTATCGGGAACATCAACCGTCTGGCATTCGCCGACCGGCTTGCCGCTGTCGAGGCTCTCCAGGACGGCGAGTTCGTGACGATTGTCCTCCAGCAGCCTGGCGAGCTTGAGGAGCACCGCCTTGCGTTCACCTGGCGAACGCAGCCGCCAGCGGCCGTCGTCGAAGGCCTGCTTTGCCTTGGCGACGGCGGCGTCGACATCGGTGGCGTCACATGCGGCAATCTCGGCGAGAACCTCGCCCGTCGCGGGATTCGTCGAGGTGAATGTCTGCCCGGAATTGGCCGGACGAAATGCGCCGTCGACGAAGGCATTCGTCGGAAACTGAAGACTGGCGGCGATCGCCTTGTATTCGGAGGCAGTCAAAGGTTCATGCATGATTTGCTCCCGAGGTGATCTGGCCAACCGTGCGCTTCAACGTCGCGACGACGGTCTGGAGGGTTCGTTTTTCTTCGGAGTTGAGCGGCCGCAGCGGCGCACGGACCGATCCGACATTCAGCCCGATCAACTCGCATCCGTGCTTGATCGATTGGACGAACTTCCCGCATTCCAGGAAATCCATGAGCGGCAGCATCGCCGTCATGATCGCGCGGCCCTTGTCGAAATTCTTTTCGAGGACGCAGGCTTCATAGAGGGCGACATGTTCGCGCGGGAGGAAATTGGAGCCGGCGCAGACCCAGCTCTTCGCACCCCATGCGAAGAATTCGAGCGCCTGGTCGTCCCAGCCGCAGGACAGCGCAATATGCGGAAATTTCCGGGCAAGCAGGTGCAGATTGCCCATGTCGCCGGAGCTTTCCTTGATGGCGATCACGTTCCTGGACTTGCCGAGGCGGGAAAAATACTCCTCGCCCATCATCACGCCCATGCGGGCCGGATAGTTGTAGAGCATGATCGGCAGGTTCGCCGCGCGGTCGACGGTCAGGGCGTGGACCGCATTCTCGCGCTCGGTCGGCAGCGCGTATGGCGGTGACGACACCAGGATCGCATCTGCGCCGATTTCCTTCGCCGCCTTTGCGTATTCGACCGAATCTTCGGTCCGCGTGGCGCCGGTTCCGATAATGAGCGGCAGACGCGTGCCGATGACTTCCCTCGCATAGGCCGCAAGCTCGAAACGTTCCTGGCTGCTCTGGGCGTAGTACTCGCCCGTCGAGCCGCCGACGATGATGCCGTGGACGCCCGCTTCGATCAGCGACTCGAGCACGGCGGCAAATCCAGCCCTGTCGATCTGGCCATTTTGATCAAGCGGCGTCACCGCCGGCGTGTAGATCCCCTCAAACTTCACGACGATTTCTCCAAGAGTTGGGTGGCGGGGCCGCCGAGGAAGGCGTCCGCCTTGAGGCCTTGCGGGGCGATGAACATTTCCATGTTCTCGCGGGACAATTCCCAGTGTTCGAAGACGAGGTCGACGACGGCATTCTCGTCGTGAGCGCCGAGTGCATCGATGAAGCTGTCATGATGGCCGACGGCCACTTGAAGCCGCCGCTTCATGTCCTCGTTCCTCGGCCGGAAGAAAGTGTGGCCGATACGCGCGTGGTCGATGAGCAGCCGGCCCAGGCTCGGCTGCAGATAGACGTTGCCCGACATCTCGCCGAAAATTTCGTGAAAGCGATTGTTCTCGAGGACCATCGCCAGAGCGTCCATGTTCTCGCTGGCGGCGCGGAAGCGCTCCTGGGTCTGCTTCAGGTCTGAAAGCTGAGTGGGCTTGAAGTTCTGCACGGCGAGACGGCCGATTGCCGCATAGATCATCGGCGCGACCAGAAAGAAATTCCGCAGGGTGGAGTGGTTCATCGGGATGACCCGTGCACCCCTGTTCTCGCGGATATCGATATAGCCCTCACCGGCAAGGCGCCGGAATATGTCGCGGACCGGCGTCCGGGAGAGCCCGTATCTTTCGCTCAAACTGGCCTCGTCCAGATCGGCGTCCGGGTCCAGCTCCATCGTCAGAATCTGCCGTTTCAGATCTTCGTAGAGATTGCTCTTGGGTGTTTTCGCCATCGTCGCTCTCCGGCCGCTCGTTGCTCTACGCAGTGAAGATGGCACGCCTCGCGAGGCGAGTCAATAATTGTGTACATGATGTACACAATTGGTATTTTTTAAATACACAATGATGGCGAGCAAAGCGCTCCGGTGCGCGTCAGGCGTCATTTCAAAGTGCTGTCCAAGGATAGGCGCTCCGCGGCGGCAGCCATCGCGGAGTTCCCAAGCGGATTATCGTGGCAGGTCTGTGAGAACTTCTGTGCGGCCGAGGTTGATGCGGTGCGCATCAACCTTGATCATCAGGCTTCGGAAGCCTGGCCACCGGCAAGCCGGTGCGCGGCCATCACGGACTATCTCGATTTCCGGTGGCGGCGGTTTTGTCGGGGAGCGCCGGTTCGGCGCTCCCCAAGCATTTCCGCTTTCTCTCAGGTCACGGAAATGCTCTCTTTTGTTTTTACGCAATCCCGGGCGCAAAACCGCTGCGCACTTTTGCTGGGAATGCTTTAGCCGCTCACGAGGCCAGGACGCCGCTCTTCTTGGCGGTCCAGGTGGCCATGTAATCCATAAGGCCAGGGTTTAGGCAATCGTAAGGCTCGAGGCCTGACGTCCTCAACTGCGCTCTGACGGCGTCCATCTTGGCGGGATCGAAGCCGCTTTCGATGATCGACGACACAAAGGCCGCAAAGCCCGGCTTCGCCCAGCCGCTTTCCTGAAAGCGTTCCGGATGGACGAACGACAATCCCTGAAACGGATGTTCACGCACGACCGGCCCATACATATGTACGCCGCATTCCTTGCAGGCGTTGCGCTGAATCAAGGCGGCGGAATCGACGACAGCGAGCTTATCGCCGTTCTCCAGCACTTCGACGCTTTCGGTCGGAGCGACCGCCACGACCGAAAAGACTGCACCGTCGGGCTTCCAGCACTTCGTGCAGCCGCAGGCGTGATTGTGGGCGATATCGCCCTTGATCCTTACCTTCACGGGATTGCTTACGCACTTGCAGACGAGCGTCCCGCCTGCAAAAGCAGCGTCAGTCGCCCGAAAGCCTGAATCCACTGCCGGATGTATGGCTATGCTGGTCATGGGTTTTCTCCTCCCCTTCTGGGCCGTTTGCGATATGCCCGGCCAAGCTCTGCAATCAGTCTCCCAATCTCCGCGCGTGCCAGCGCAGATGGTCTTCCATGAATGTCGAAATGAAGAAGTAGGAGTGGCCGTAGCCTTCCTGCATGCGAAGCCGCAGGCTGATGCCGGCCGTCTCGCAGGCTTGCCTGAGCTCTTCGGGGCGCAATCCATCCTCCAGGAAGCTATCCGCCGTGCCTTGGTCGACGAGGAATTCCGGGAACCGGTGCCCGTCTTCGATCAGCGAGCAGGCATCATATGCCCTCCAGCGCGTTTCATCCGATCCAAGGTATTTCTGGAATGCCGGCTTTGACCAGCCGGAGACCGAGGGATGGCTGATCGGCGCGAAGGCCGAGCAGCTGCCGAAGCGTTCGGGGTTCTTGAGCGCGATCGTGATCGCGCCATGTCCCCCCATCGAGTGACCGAAGATCCCCTGTCGCGTCATGTCGACCGGAAACTCGGCCGCGATAAGCTTCGGCAATTCATCGACGATGTAGCTGTACATCCGATAGTTCTGTGCGAACGGCGGCTCGGTGGCGTCGACGTAGAAGCCGGCACCCTTGCCAAACTGCCAATTATCCGGTTCGTCCGGAACGGCATCGCCCCGCGGACTGGTGTCGGGGCAGACAATGACAATACCGAGTTCTGCGGCAAGACGCCGATACTCTCCCTTGTCCATGACGTTCGCATGGGTGCAGGTCAGACCGGAAAGGTACCATAGAACCGGCAGCTTCCGTGCTTTGGCCTGCGGCGGCAGGAATACCGCAAAGGTCATGTCGCAGTCGCAGACATCCGAGCGATGGACGTAAACGCCCTGGGTGCCGCCGTGAGAATTTTCGGTCGAGATCGTCTTCATGGCTCAGTACACCACCACGCCGCGGATGCTTTTGCCCGAATGCATCAGCTCGAAGCCCTTGTTGATGTCTTCGAGCGGCATGGTGTGGGTGATCATCGGATCGATCTGGATCTTGCCCTGCATGTACCATTCGACGATCTTTGGCACATCGGTGCGGCCGCGCGCGCCGCCGAAAGCGGTGCCTATCCAGTTGCGGCCGGTGACCAGCTGGAACGGACGGGTGGAGATTTCCTGGCCGGCACCGGCAACGCCGATGATAACCGACTTGCCCCAGCCGCGGTGGCTGGCTTCCAGCGCCTGACGCATCACCTTGGTGTTGCCGGTGCAGTCGAAGGTGTAGTCGGCGCCGCCGATCAGGTCGCCGTTGCGTTTGGTGAGATTGACGAGGTAAGGCACGATGTCGTCACCGACCTCCTTCGGATTGACGAAGTGGGTCATGCCGAACTTTTCGCCCCAGGCCTTGCGATCAGGGTTGATATCGACGCCGATGATCATGTCGGCACCGGCAAGCTTCAGACCCTGAAGCACGTTGAGACCGATGCCGCCGAGACCGAAGACGATTGCCGTGGCGCCGATCTCCACCTTGGCAGTGTTGATGACCGCGCCGATGCCGGTGGTGACGCCGCAGCCGATGTAGCAGATCTTGTCGAACGGCGCGTCCGGGTTGACCTTGGCAAGGGCGATCTCCGGCAGCACGGTGAAGTTCGAAAAAGTCGAGCACCCCATATAGTGGTGGATCTTGTCCTTGCCGATCGAGAAGCGGCTCGTTCCATCCGGCATCAGCCCCTGGCCTTGGGTTGATCGAATCGAGGTGCAGAGATTGGTCTTGCGGGAAAGGCAGGAATAACACTCGCGGCATTCCGGGGTGTAGAGCGGAATGACATGGTCGCCCTTCTTCACCGAGGTGACGCCGGGGCCGACATCGACGACGATGCCGGCGCCCTCATGGCCGAGGATAGCAGGGAAGAGGCCTTCAGGATCGGCACCCGACAGGGTGAAATCATCGGTGTGGCAAATGCCCGTCGCCTTGACCTCCACCAGCACTTCGCCAGCCCGCGGCCCCTCCAGCTGCACGGTCATCACTTCGAGCGGTTTTCCTGCCTGAACGGCAACGGCGGCGCGAACGTCCATTTTGATATCCTTCCTCTTAAATTGAATTCTGATGCTACATATTCGAAAGGACCGGCTTCTCACCGATCTGCTTTGCTGCGTCACAGCCGAGATTTTATGCTCTCGCCGTCGCGCTTTTCGTTCATCTCATGCTCATCGTCGCCAAAGATCCATCAGGTCTCCGGCTCAACCTGGCACCAGACCGCAAGCAGCGGCCGGGCCGTGCATCTTATCGCGAAGGATTGCCCGGCGTCGTTCGCAAAGACTGTGCCGACCCCGGCGGAGAACCACTCGGAATCGCCAAGGCGGATTTCGGCCGGCGAAAGCAGAATGAAGGCGCGGGGCTGGGTCTGAACATGATCAGGGAATCTTGTATAGCGATCCATGTAGATCACGCCGACCCTCAGATCGGCGCGCTCCTCCATGCCGCCGGGTCCGACCACCACCGCATGGGAATGCGTATCGCCGAAATTCAGGCTTGCAAACGGACCGGAGCGGCCGCGTCTCCAGAGCAGCTTGTCGGCGAGACTACGGAACTGACTGGCGATCGCTTCGTATTTCCGTCCCGATTTCGCAAGATGGCCGATGGCGTCATCAAGCCCTTCCGGCGCGCCGGGAAGAGACCCGCCCTCCGGGCGCACCTTGCCGGTCTTGAGCAGTCTCTGGAGAACCTTGCCCGCGACGAAGCTGGCGACGGCAGGAGCCTCCGCCGACAACATCAGCCCGCCGACATCGTTGAGGAATTCCTGCAACGGCCGAGAACGTCTTTCCCTGCCGATGTCGTGCAGCCGTATGTATGCCGGCTTCTCGTCATCGTTCAGAAGAAGGTCGGCACCAGGTTTGATTGGACGTCCCACGACGCGCGCCACGTTCGGTCTCCCCCGCTAGAGCGCCTTTTGCAATTCCGGCAGGGCGTCGAAGAGATCGGCGACCAATCCGTAGTCGGCGACCTGGAAGATCGGCGCCTCCTCGTCCTTGTTGATGGCGACGATGACCTTCGAATCCTTCATGCCGGCCAGATGCTGGATGGCGCCTGAAATGCCGCAGGCAATATAGAGCTGCGGCGCCACCACCTTGCCGGTCTGGCCGACCTGCCAGTCGTTCGGCGCATAGCCGGCATCGACGGCGGCTCTGGATGCACCGACGGCAGCCCCGAGCTTGTCGGCAAGCGGCAGGATGACCTCCCTGAACTTTTCCGCCGAGCCGAGCGCCCGGCCACCGGAGATGATGATCTTCGCCGACGTCAGCTCCGGACGGTCGGAGGCCGACAGAGCGTCTCTGACGAAGGTCGACAGTCCCGGATCGGAAACCGCCGGAATTGCTTCGACGGTCGCCGAACCACCCTCCGGTGCGGAGGCGAAGGATGCGGTGCGCACGGTGATCACCTTTTTGGCATCGCTCGCCTGCACCGTCTGGATGGCATTGCCGGCATAGATCGGCCGTTTGAAGGTGTCGGACGAGATCACCTCGATGATCTCCGAGACCTGGGCGACATCGAGAAGAGCGGCCACCCGCGGCAGCACGTTCTTGCCGACCGAGGTGGCAGCCGAGATGATCGTGTCGTAGCTGCCCGCCAGCGAGACGATCAGGTCGGCCAGCGGCTCGGCCAGATTGTTGGCGAGTTCGTCGCTTTCGGCCAGCAGCACCTTGGAGACGCCGGCAAGCTTGGCGGCGGCATCGGCAGCAGGCTTGGCAGCCTTGCCGGCAACGAGAATATGGATATCGCCGCCGATCTTGGCTGCTGCCGTCAGCGCCTTGGCGGTCTGGTCGGACAGGCTTGCATTGTCGTGGTCAGCCAGAAGAAGAATGGTCATGATGATGGCTCCTGTTCCAAGCTGATTACAGCACGCCGGCTTCGTTTTTGAGCTTGTCGATGAGTTCGGCGACCGACTTGACCTTGACGCCGGCCTTGCGGCCGGACGGCTCCTCGGTCTTCAAGACTTTGAGGCGCGGCGTGGTGGAGATGCCGAAATCGGCCGGGCTCTTCTTGTCGAGCGGCTTCTTCTTCGCCTTCATGATATTCGGCAACGAGGCATAGCGCGGTTCGTTCAGACGCAGATCGGTGGTGACGACCGCCGGCAGCTTGATCTCGATCGTCTGCAGGCCGCCATCGACTTCGCGGGTGACCTGAGCCTTGCCATCACCGATCTCGATCTTCGAGGCGAAGGTCGCTTGGGGCATCCCAAGCAGCGCCGCCAGCATCTGGCCGGTCTGGTTGCTGTCGTCGTCGATCGCCTGCTTGCCGACGATGATCAGTCCCGGCTGTTCGGCATCGGCGACAGCCTTGAGGATCTTGGCAACCGTGAGCGGCTCGATTTGATCGTCGGTCTCGACCAGGATCGCCCGGTCGGCGCCCATGGCGAGTGCGGTGCGCAGCGTCTCTTCGGCCTTGGCCGGACCGATCGAGACGACCACCACTTCCTCGGCCTTGCCGGCTTCCTTCAGCCGCAGCGCCTCTTCCACCGAGATCTCGTCGAACGGGTTCATCGACATCTTCACATTGGCAAGCTCGACACCCGTGCCATCCGGCTTCACCCGGATCTTCACGTTGTAGTCGACAACCCGTTTGACTGGGACGAGTATCTTCATGGGCAACCCCCCTTTATTTCTAAACTGCTGGCCGTTCGGCAAGTAATGCCCAGAAGGCGAAGAGCGGCGTGTCGAGCGACCTCATGGCATGCTTGATGTCGGGGACATTGTAAAAGGATCCGCCGATACCAGGCGAAAACCAGTCCCCTTCCCCCTGCTGGAACTCTCCCTCGGACAGTACGAGGTAGACTTCCTCTGGCGCATGAACGTGGTCGGGATAGCGCACCTGAGGCGCCATCAACGTCACGCCGATCCACAGGTCGCTCCGCTCCTCTAATCCTCCCGGGCCGATAATCATGGCATTGGCATGCCCATCGACAAAATTGTCGCTGGCCGTGTGGTCATACTTGGTGCGCCGACGCCATTCAAGCATTGGCTCGATGCCTTTGAACCCATCGATCAATCGCGGCAGCGAAGGATAGGACGTATCGATCGAGAGCGCTACATCAAGCTGAGCGCACACGGGCAATCGGCTTCCCTCTCCTGCACGCGCGGCTCCCGGGCGCTCCAGCGCTGCAAAAATCTGACGGATCGAGCGGCGGGCTTCCGGAGCCTTGGCGAACCGGTCAAAAGCCACGAAAGCCGCATCCACGAAAGTCTGTAGGCTTTCATTGCGTAAACTCATGTCATCACCTCCCGAGACGATCGGCCGGCAAGCGGCCCGCTCTCGCGATCAGATATCTTTCGCGATGCGCAGCCCGTCATAGACGGCGGCATGCGTGTTGCGTGCGGCGACCGCATCGCCGATCCGGAACAGCTGGAACTTGCCATCAGGATTGCGGATGACGGACTGAGGTTCTCCGGAAAGAAGCTGATCATGCGACATTTCGCCGAGATTGCTCGAGCTGGGTTTCAGTTCGAAATAGAGCTCGTCGAGCGGAATGGTCCCATGATTGACGACGATTTGGTCGAAGCTGTGCTGCCTGGCAATCCCGCCGTAATCGCTGCCGACATGGGCGACGAGCTGGTTGCCGCTCTTTTCGACGGCTTCCAGACGATAAGTGACGGTGAAGGTCACGTCATGCTTCTGGAGAGACCGCATATAGGGCACGAGATTCATGGCCATGACCTCGGGCGCGAAGGACCGGTCCGGTGTCATGATCTCGACCTTGGCGCCTGCCTTGGCGAGAAACTCTGCCGCCTGCAGGCCGGCATGATCGCCGGCGTCGTCGAAGATCAGCACGTTGGTTCCAGGCTTCACGTCGCCGGAGATGATATCCCATGACGAGACCACCAGGTCGTTGCCGCTCGCAAGGACCTCGGTATGCGGCAGGCCGCCGGTCGCGATGATGACGACATCGGGATTCTCCGCCTCGATGGTGTCGGCTTCCGCCCAGGTGTTGAAGTGGAAGGTGACGTCGTATTTCTCGCACTGGCTCATGCGCCAGTCGATGATGCTGATCATCTCCTTGCGGCGCTCGCTTTGAGCGGTGAGCCGGATCTGACCGCCGGGATTGTTCGCCGCTTCGAAAACGACGACCTGGTGGCCGCGCTCTCCGGCGACGCGCGCCGCTTCCAGACCGGCCGGGCCGGCGCCGACGATGACGACCTTTTTCTTGGCGTCGGCTTTTTCCACGATATGCGGCATGGTCAGTTCGCGGCCGGTGGCGGCATTGTGGATGCAGAAGGCGGCCCCGCCCTGGTAGATGCGATCGAGACAGTAATTGGCGCCGACGCAGGGACGAATATCGTCTTCCCGCTTTTCGATGATCTTGCGGACGATATGCGGGTCGGTCATGTGGGCGCGGGTCATGCCGATCATATCGACCTTGCCGGAGGCGATCGCGTGGCGCGCGGTGGCGACGTCAGGGATTTTCGCCGCGTGGAAGGTCGGAAAGTTGGTTGCGGCGCGAATTTCGCCGGCGAAATCGAGATGCGGTGAATTCGCCATGCCCTGGATCGGGATCACGTCGGTCAGACCGGCGTCGGTATCGATGTGGCCGCGAATGACGTTCAGGTAATCGATGAGGCCGCTTTCCTTCAGGCGCTTGGAGATTTCCAAGCCTTCGGCCTTGCCGGTACCGCCCGGAAGACATTCGTCGGCGGTATAGCGCACACCGAGAATGAAGTCGTTCCCCACCCTGTGCCGGATCGCCTTGAAGACGTCGAAACAGAAGCGCAAACGGTTATCGAGCGAGCCGCCGTAGGGACCGTCGAGTTCGTTGGTAAGCGGCGACGTGAACTGGTCGATCAGATGGCCGTAGGCCTCGAGTTCGACACCGTCCATGCCGCCCGCCTTCATGCGTTCCGCAGCGTCGGCGAAATCCTTGATGATGCGCTCGATGTCCCAATCTTCCACCTTCTTCGGGAAGGCGCGGTGGGACGCCTCGCGCTGATGCGATGGGGCTACCACAGGCAGCCAGTCGCCCTTGTCCCAACGTGTGCGCCGGCCGAGATGGGTGAGCTGGATCATGATCGCCGCTCCCTCTTCATGCACGGCGTCGGTCATCTCCCTGATCCAGGGCACGATCTCGTCCTTGTAAGCAAGCAGGTTGTTGAAGACCGGTGGGCTGTCCCTCGAAACCGCGGCCGAACCGGCCGTCATCGTCAAGGCCACGCCGCCTTTTGCCCGCTCCACCGTATAGGCGCGATACCTCTCCTTCGGCATGCCGTCTTCCGGATAAGCCGGCTCGTGGGAGGTCACGATGATACGGTTGCGCAGCTTCAAATGCTTGAGCTGGTAAGGCTGAAGGAGGGGATCGTTCGACATGGGCCGTGGTTCCGGATTAAAAACGTCAGAGGAGACGCTAAGGGTAATGTACATATGTGTCAACATTGAAAACATGCGGGTCGTTGCTTTCGACACTAATGTACATTTTTCTTGTGCGCCGCTGCATAATTTGATAGGAGATAGCCTATGGATCAGGCTCTGAACGACACTGGCTGGCGCGGATCACAGGAGGGATGGCTGGAAGCAGCTTACCACTCGCTGCTGGATTCCGGCGTGGATTCGGTGAAAATTCTGCCCCTAGCGAAGAAGCTCAACCTCTCGCGCACGAGTTTCTACTGGTTCTTCAAGGACCGGGAAGAGCTGCTGGCCGGGCTCGTGGCGCGGTGGCGCGATAAAAACACCGGCAACATCGTCAAGCAGTCCGAAGCCTATGCGGAATCGCTTGCCGAGGCGATGCTCAACGTCTTCGACTGCTGGCTCAACAATGATCTGTTCGACGCCAGGTTCGAATTCGCCGTGCGCAGCTGGGCGCTGCAGTCCGACGAGATTCTCGCCGAGGTCCGGCAAGCCGACCAGCTTCGCCTGGAAGCCCTCAAGCGCATGTTTATCCGCTTCGGGCTACCAGAAGCGACATCGGATGTCCGAGCGCGAACAACTTACCTCGTGCAGATCGGATACATCTCGATGCAAGCCAAGGAGGAACTCGCCGTCCGCATGAAACGGATTCCCGAATATATCGCGATCTACACCGGTGAAGTGCCGCAGCAGAGGGAGCTCGATCGCTTCTTCTCGCGGCATGGCTACAGGCCGGGTTAGGGAAGGCCGGGATGAGCGTTTCCTTGAGGATCGGTATCATCGGCGGCGGCGGTTGGCTTGGCGGAGCAATCGCCGGCTCGATCCTTGATGCCGGCCTGGTCGAACCTCGAAATCTCTCCCTCTCCTATCGCAGCGAGCAGCCGCGCCGTTTCCCGAACTCTTTCCTGACCACCGACAATCAGGCGCTTGCCGACCGCTCGGACGTGATCCTTCTCTCCGTCCGTCCTGATGACTGGCGTGCTCTTGGTGTCGATGCCGGCGGCAAGCTGGTCATCTCGGTAATGGCGGGCATCCGCCTGGACGCACTTTCCGAGCGCCACAACACCGGCCGCGTCGTCCGCGCTTTGCCGAACGCCGCCGCCGAAGTGGCCAAGTCCTATACGCCGTGGATTGGCGCGAGCGATGTCACCGAAGACGACCGGGCGCTCGTCCGTGCTATTTTCGAGGCATGCGGATCCGAGGACGAGGTCGCAAGGGAAAGCGACATCGATTACCTCACGGGTCTTTCCGGGTCCGGACCGGCATTCCCGGCGCTGCTCGCCGCCGCCATGATGCGCGACGCCGTCGCAAATGGCCTGCCGGCGGAGATTGCGCGCCGCGCCGTCAACACGGTGATCACAGGCGCCGGCCGCCTGCTGGAGCGTCGCGACGAATGTCCCGATGAGGTTGTTCAAACCTTTGTCGGCTATCGCGGAACCACTGCTGCAGCCATCGAAGGCATGCGGGCGGCCGGGTTCGACGCTTCGGTTGCGGAGGGGCTGTCGGCGGCATTCAAGAAATCGGTGAGTATGGGAGACGCTTCCTGACAACCGTTGGAGCGGGTCCTGCGGCGCCCCGCTCGGCAAAACCGGCCGCTAAACAGAGGGAACGAGAATGAAAAAACTACTCGCATCGACATGTCTGACGTTCGGCCTGATCGGCGGGGCATCTTTCGCCAGCGCCGCCGAATGCGGCACCGTGACCATCGCCAGCATGAACTGGCAGAGTGCGGAGGTTCTCTCCAACCTCGACAAGTTCATCCTGAACGAAGGTTATGGCTGCGAAGCGGAAATCACCGTCGGCGATACCGTCCCGACAATCACCTCCATGGCCGAAAAGGGCCAGCCGGACATCGCGCCGGAAGCCTGGATCGACCTGCTGCCTGATGTCGTCAAGAAGGGAACGGAAGAAGGCCGGATCGTCCAGGTCGGCTCTCCGCTGCCCGATGGCGGCGTGCAGGGCTGGTGGATTCCCAAATATCTGGCCGACGCCCATCCCGACATCAAGACCATCGGCGACGTGCTGAAGCATCCGGAACTCTTCCCCGCTCCTGAGGATGCGAAGAAGGGCGCCATCTACAACGGGCCGCAGGGCTGGGGCGGCACCGTGGTAACCACGCAGCTCTACAAGGCCTTCGAAGCCGACAAGGCCGGCTTCACCCTCGTCGATACCGGCTCGGCCGCCGGCCTCGATGGTTCGATCTCCAAGGCCTACGAACGCAAGGAAGGCTGGGCCGGCTATTACTGGGCGCCGACCGCGCTGCTCGGCAAGTATCAGATGGTCAAGCTGGAAGCCGGCGTGCCGAACGACGCCGCCGAATGGAAGCGCTGCAACACCGTCGCCGATTGCCCCGATCCGAAGCCGAATGCATGGCCGGTCGACAAGATCGTCACCCTGGTTGCAAAGCCTTTCTCGGAAAAGGTCGGCCCTGAAGTCATGGACTACCTGACGAAGCGCTCCTGGAGCAACGACACGGTCAACAAGCTGATGGCCTGGATGACCGACAACCAGGCGACCGGCGAGGACGGTGCCAAGCACTTCCTCAAAGAAAACAAGGACCTCTGGACCAAGTGGGTCTCGCCTGAGGCAGCCACGAAGATCGAAGCTGCTCTTTAACGCCGATTACTGCGGTGCGCTTGATGCGCACCGCCTCTCGCTGCCGATAAAATCAAAAAGACTGCCACGGCTCTTTGAAGAAAAAGGGGAACCGAATGGAATGGTTTTATAAATTCCCGCATATGGATGACGACGCCCTTCGCAATCTGAAGAAGGCGATCGATGACGGTTTTCGCGCATTTACCCGCAGCTACGGCGACGCGATCGAAAGCCTCTTCTCGCCGCTGCAGCATTTCCTGATCGCCGCCGACCGCTTCATGACGCAGACGCCGTGGCCGATCATTACGGCAATCATCCTTGTCATCGCATGGTTTGGGAGCCGCAGCCTGAAGATCGTCCTCGGCTGTCTCGTCACACTGCTGATGATCGGCTATTTCGACATGTGGGACGATACGATGCGGACGGTCTCGATGATCTTCGTCTGTACCGTGCTCTCCATCGCCATCGGCATCCCGATGGGGATCTTCATGGCGCGTTCCGACCGGCTGCAACGCGTCATCAATCCGATCCTCGACGTCATGCAGACCATGCCGAGCTTCGTCTATCTCATCCCTGTCGTCATGCTGCTCGGCATCGGCAAAGTGCCTGGACTGATCGCCGTCGTCATCTATGCGATACCGCCGATGATAAGGCTGACCGATCTCGGCATCCGCCTGGTCGACAAGGACGTGCTCGAGGCAGCCGATGCGTTCGGGACGTCGAGCGCGCAGAAGCTGTTCAAGGTCCAACTGCCGCTGGCGCTTCCCACCATCATGGCCGGCATCAACCAGACCATCATGATGGCGCTCGCCATGGTGGTCGTCGCTTCGATGATCGGCGTCCAGGGCCTTGGCCAGCCGGTTCTGAAGGCGATCGCCAACCAGTACTTCACCCTGGGTATTTTCAACGGCCTTGCCATCGTCGGCATTGCCATCATCTTCGACCGGGTCAGCCAGGCGTATGGCAAACGGCTCCAGAAGCATCGGGAGATCGTCCATGGCTGATCAACGTTTCGGCGGCATCAAGATCCGCCATCTCTACAAGATCTTCGGTCCCAATCCAGGCGCTCATGTCGATGCCGTCAAAAAGGGATTGACGAAGACCGAGCTCAACGAAAAGCACGGCCACGTGCTCGGCCTGAAAGATATCAATGTCGAGATACCCTCGGGCCGCATCCAGGTCATCATGGGCCTTTCGGGTTCGGGAAAATCGACGCTCATCCGCCACATCAACCGTCTGATCGATCCAACCGCCGGCGAAGTGCTTGTCGACGGCGTCGATGTGGTGAAAATGAACGAGACCGAATTGCGGACGTTTCGCCGGCACCAGACGGCAATGGTGTTTCAGAAGTTCGCGCTTCTGCCGCACCGGAATGTTCTCGACAATACCATCTTCGGCCTCGAAGTGCAGGGCATGGAGCGCTCGAAAGCCGTCGACGTCGCCATGGGCTGGCTGGAGCGGGTCGGCCTGAAGGGCTTCGAGAGCAAATATCCCAACCAGCTCTCGGGCGGTATGCAGCAGCGCGTCGGGCTGGCACGAGCCCTCTCGAACGATGCGCCGGTTCTGCTGATGGACGAGGCCTATTCGGCGCTCGACCCTTTGATCCGCACCGATATGCAGACGGTCCTTCTCGACATTCAGAAGGAGATCAAGAAAACCATCGTCTTCATCACCCATGACCTCGATGAGGCCCTTCGGCTGGGCGACCAGATTGCGATCCTGCGCGACGGCGAAGTCATCCAGCAGGGCACCAGCCAGGACATCGTTCTGCGTCCGGCCGACGCCTACATCGCCAACTTCGTCAAGGAGGTCAATCGAGGCCGGGTCATCCAGGTCGATGCCATCATGACACCCTTGCATTCCGGTGCTGCGCCAGGCGGATTGACGATTGCATCAGGTACGACCGTCGAAGAGGCTGTCCGGATGCTGGCATCGGCGCCGGACGACGATGCCAGGGTGGTTTCACCATCCGGGGAAGCTTTGGGGCTTGTCACCTTCCGCCAGCTCGCGGGGGCGATGGTGAACTCGCAGGAAGTGGCTCCCCGACGCGATAGCGCCCTCTCGGTCGCACTCTAAAGTGCGCAGCAATCAACATGCTGCCATCTCTGCAGCGGCCAACTGGCTGGGTGAAGAACTGCGTTCGCATCGTTGCGATGTCGTCGAAATCGGAGACTGCGCCGCGCCAGGCACCCTATGCCTTCTATGAGGGCAGACGAGCGGCATTGGAGCTGTGATGGCAAAGCAGAGGATGAAAATGCCGATCGACGAGCTCCGCCAACTGGCGCTCGAAGCCTGCCTTGCCTGCGGCGGTAGCCCGGCCATGGCGAAGGCGCTCGTCGATGCAACGCTGTCGGCCGCCTGCTTCGGTCGCACTGAGCTGGGTTTCCCGCATTTCGTCGATTATCTCACCAGCCTGCGCGACGGACGGATCAACGGAGACGCCAAGCCCCGCTTCGACCGCGTGCTGCCGGCCCTGATTCACGCCGATGCGGACGGCGGCATAGCGCAGCTCGGGTTCGACCTCATTTACGACGACTTCGTAAAGCGCGTGAAAACCTTCGGCATTTCAGTCTTCACGCAAAGAAGCAGCTATACCGCCGGGGAATTGGGATATTACGTCCGGCGCCTCGCTCAGGACGGGTTGATATCCATCGCCGCCGCCAACGGACCGGCTTTGATGGCCGCCGCCGAGGGCGGGGAGCGCGTCTACTGCACCAATCCGCTCGCTTTCGGCGTGCCTCTGCCGGAACCCTTGCCACCCGTTATCATCGACCAGGCGACGAGTGCCTCGGCGTTCATTACCCTTGCCGAAGCGGCAAAAGCGCAGTCGCCGATTGCGCGCGGCATGGCCATCGACGAGACCGGCGCAATCACCACCGATCCGGTCAAGGCGATGCTCGGCGCTCTCCTGCCCTTCGGCGGTTATAAGGGCGCCAATATCGCCCTTATCGTCGAGATGCTTTCCGCGGGTCTTTCCGGGGCCGCCTGGTCGCTCGATGCGGGGCACTTTCTCTTAGGCGAGCACCCGGTGAATGCGGGAATGACCGTGATCGCGCTATTCCCCGCAGCCGTGGATGCAGGTTTCCCGGAGCGCGCCGCAAAGAACCGAATGCATCGTGCCCGGCGGCATCATGCCTAAGTTCCCATCGTTCGTGCTAAATGAGAAATTAAAGATCTCTATCCACTCCGCGCAGGCCATGACGCGGAACAGCCGGCTTCTACGGAGCGCTTGCCTATACATTTTGCGCAAGATCAGTCCAGACTGCGCCACGAAAAGCCGGTTGGCCGACAATATCGGGGCTCGACAATTGCTCCATAGCTAAGGAACAGTAAGATCAATCTCGACCAAGGCCATGATGGTTTACGGTCCTAAAGCCAAGCCCGTCCATCCATCACCCCCAAACGGATGGAAGGGATCGTACATACGCACCCCATCCCGTGCGTATGCTTGCATGCCTGTCAGCCTGCCGAAGGCCATCTTTAAGCGGTCCACTAAGAACCTTCGGCAGGCGACTGCGCGGCTCTCAAATGCGGCGCTCCCGATAAGCTTCAGATGATGCGCATCTCGGCAAGATCGCCGCGGTCGAACCTGTGGCGTGGCGGATACAGCTGCAAAATCGCTCCTTCAGCGTAATCGTTTTATCAGCGGGTTGTCCTCATCGCCGGCAGCGTGAAGTCTTGCCAATGGCCGCGGGTTCTGTCAGTTCCTGATCTGGATGGGAACTAATGCATTCAACGGGTTGGTCTTTTTGACGTTTACCATGCCCGAATTCGGCCTGCATCAGCTGGCACAAGCCGCTGATATCGATGCCGGTATGACGCGAAGATCCACCTACCCCGCTGCAAGCTGCTGCACTCTATCCAACAATCGTCTAATATACGTCCAAGGCCGCTCATCCATGCCGTCTACAGGCTCTGATGAAGCGCCGCGGCGGGGGACGACCATCCATGACGACCGGCAAGGCTGGCAGAGGTACGCGCACAAATCCGACACTCTCGCCGGCCGCGCGTCGCGCTGGCACCTGCGAGCGGTGGAGAAGAACATGTCGAAACAGCCACATCGAACAATGGGAGCAGCATGACGGAAAATAGCACTGCGCCATTCTCATTTCGATTTAGCGGTTCGTCCTTCGACAACATGGTCGAAACGCTCGGGGGCGCTTTTGGCGCATTTGATGCCGAGCCTGTCGGCCGCAGCCAGGACTTCCATTGGGGATTGGATTTCTCGGTATGTGACAACGCCGTCCTGCTCACGGGTTATCATGAGGCGGAGTTTCAGTTCAATATCGAGCCGACCGTCGATACGGCCGAATACCTGTCGATCGTCGTGCCGCGCAGCGGCGGCATGGGGGTAACTTACGGGTCCCGCGTCGCCGAGGCCGGGCAAGGAAAGTTGCTTCTTTATAATAATTTCGAACCCAACAGCGTCATCATGCATGGGCGATCGAACGTCATCGACGAGTTGCTGATCAACTGGCCTCTCATCCTGCAGACGATCGGCCAGACGTTCGAGATGCCGTTCAGCGGCTCCCTCGACCTGCTGCCCGAACTGGATCTGTCCAAGCCGGAAGGCCGGTTGATTGGCAATCTCACGGAAACGATCATCTCAGGCATGCGCGACGATGGCCCCTTGCTGCAGTCGCCGATCGCCATGGCGCATATGACGCAGGCGCTGGCCGATCTGGTCGTGCGCCTGGTGCCGCACCGGCTGTCGCATTTCCTGGAGAATGGCCCCGCCCTCATCGCCCCGCGGCATGTCCGCCGGGCGATCGAATTCATGCACGCCAATATCGATCAGCCGATCACCATGCCGAAGGTCGCCGAAGCGGCCGGCGTATCCAGCCGGGCGCTCGAAACCGGTTTTCGTGCGTTCAGAGGAACCTCTCCCGCTGCTTATCTGCTGACGCTTCGGCTGCGCGCGGCGCGCCAGGATCTGCTCGATCCCGTGAGCAAAGAGACCATGAAAGCCATCTGCCTCAAATGGGGCTTCTTTCATTTCGGCCGGTTTTCCGCAGTCTATAAAACCACATACGGAGAATACCCTTCCGACACCAGGAAGCGCGTGATCGGTCGATAATGGCCCTGGCTTGCGGTGAAGAGGCAGTTGACCGACACTGATACAGGGATGTTTACGTCTCGTCCCGCGGCGGCAATGTGTAATGCACTCTCATCGTCCTCAGATCCCGCTTTACGATCTGCAGCATCCCTTCGCGTTCCGCCAGGGCGTTGAGCTCCCTGAGCACGAGAGAATGCGCGATCCCCAGCATGCGCGCAAAGGCGCGACTGTCACGGGCAATCCCCAGATCCGCGGCGACCAGGAGACCGGCCTGGAGGGGTGTCAGCCTGTTGTCCCTGCCTTGCGCCGCAGCGACGAGAGCGAGAAAGCGATCGGCCTCGGACGCTTCTTGGCTCACGCGGCTTTTCGCCGGCGAAAGGATACCATGATGGATTTCGAGGTGGGCGTATCGCTTTCCACGCCCGCGCTGCCAAGCGGCACGAGCACGTTCAGCTCGGGATAATAACCCGCGATGCTTCCCCTCGGAATGTCATAGGGCACAAAGCGGAAATCCTCTGCGATGCGCTCGATACCGTCATCATGCTCGCCGACCACGTCGACCCGGTCGCCGGCCTCGGCATTCATCGCCTTCAGGTCGGCTGGGTGAATGAAGATGACCTGCCGCTCCCCGTAGACGCCGCGATATCGGTCATCGAGGCCATAGACCGTCGTATTGTATTGATCGTGCGATCGGAACGTCTGCAGGGCGAAACGCCCCTCGCCCTTTCGCGCCCGCTGATGCACCGTCTCCTCCGGAAGCGCCTCCCAAGAGAATGATGCCTTGCCTGCCGGTGTATGCCACTCCCGATGGGCGGCCGTATTGCACAGGTGAAAACCGCGCGGCTTGCGCAGGCGCGCATTGTAATTTTCGAAGCCTGGAATGGTCGCCTCGATATGATCGCGGATGCGGTCGTGGTCGTCGGCAAGCTCTGCCCAGTCGACCACCGCGGAGCCCACCGTCGCCTGTGCAATGCCGGCAATGATGGCGACTTCCGAGAGGAGATGCGGCGAGGCCGGGCGATTGATGCCGGCAGATCCATGCACCATGCTCATCGAATCCTCGACGCTTATGAGCTGTGAGTTGCCTGCGGCGTTCAGATCCATCTCGGTGCGCCCGAGGCACGGCAAGATGAAGGCCGTCTCGCCGGGCATGAGATGCGAATGGTTGGGTTTGGTTGCGATGTGCACCGTCAGCTTCAGCCGCCGCAACGCCTTTTCAACAAGTGCGCTGTCGGGCGTGGCGCGGGCGAAATTGCCGCCAAGCCCGATGAAGGCCTCGGCCGAGCCGTCGAGCATCGCTCCGATCGCGGCAAGGACATTGTGGCCATGCTCGCGGGGGACGGTGAAGCGGAAGTGCTTCTCCAGCGCATCGAGGAAATCGTCCGATGGCATTTCGTTGATGCCGACGGTGCGGTCGCCCTGCACGTTGGAATGGCCGCGAACCGGGCAAAGGCCCGCACCCGGCCGCCCGATATTGCCGCGCAGGAACATGAAGTTGGCGATCTCGCGGATCGTCGCCACAGAATGCAGATGCTGGGTCACGCCCATCGCCCAGGTGCAGATGATCCGCTCGGCGTTGATATAGACATCGGCCGCCCGTTCGATCTCCTGCCGGCTCAGTCCCGATTGGTCCTCAATGTCGGCCCAGCTCGTCGCCTCGACCGCTGCCCGGTATTGCGCAAAACCCATGCAGTGTTCGGCGAGAAATGCGTGGTCGAGAACGGCGGGCAGACCGGCGGCGACGGCGGCGTCTTCCGCGGCCAGCACGGCCTTCGCCATCCCGCGCACCGCGGCCATGTCGCCGCCGAGTTGCGGCTGCAGATAAAGGCTGGCGATATCCGTCGAACCGCCCCGCAGCATCTCGATCTTGTCCTGCGGGTCGGAGAAGCGCTCCAGGCCGCGTTCGCGGATGGGATTGAAGACGACGACGCGTGCACCGCGGATCGCCGCCCGGCGCAGGTCGCCGAGCATCCTCGGATGGTTGGTGCCCGGGTTCTGCCCGATCACGAAGATCGCGTCGGCCTCTTCGAAATCCTCCAGCAGCACGGTCCCCTTGCCCACGCCGACCGCCTGGCGCATGGCGATGCCGCTCGCCTCATGGCACATGTTGGAGCAATCGGGAAAATTGTTGGTGCCGTAGACGCGCACGAACAGCTGGTACAGGAAGGCGGCCTCGTTGCTCGCCCGGCCCGACGTGTAGAATTCCGCCCGGTTGGGGCTATCGAACCCCCTCAGAATGCTGCCGATCTCGGCAAAAGCATCCGCCCATGCGACCGGCAGGTAACGGTCGCTCGCCGCGTCATAGCGCATCGGATGCGTGAGGCGGCCGTTGAGCTCCAGTTCATAGTCCGTCAGCTGGCGAAGCTGCGATAAAGTATTTTCCGCGAAGAAGGCGGGTGTTGCCCGCTTTTCCGTCGCCTCCCAGGCGACGGCCTTCACGCCGTTCTCGCAGAACTCGAACGACGATCCGTGCTCCGGATCGCCCCAGGCGCAGCCCGGGCAATCGAATCCATCCGGCTGGTTCGCCTTCAGCATCGTCCGCGCCCCTGAAATCGGCATGCCGCTTTGCAGCAACTGCTTGCCGCAGCTCTTCAAAGCGCCCCAGCCGCCGGCTGCTGCCGACTTCTTACCAATGAATTTTGTGTCCATGCGCCCTGTATTGTCGAAGCGGGGAAAACATCAAGGGCGCACGCGCGATGGCTCGATAGGAAAAACCTATCAAGGATTCGATCTAACCGACGTCCTTCATGGCGTGCCGCTCCTCGGGCGAATGTGCCAGGATGCGATTGCGGCCTTGGGTCTTGGCGTCGTAGAGCGCGGCATCGGCCTCGCTCAGGAGGCGGTTCGGGTTGATCCTCAAGGTGGCTCCCGTCGCACAGGATATGCCGATGCTGGCAGTGACCCGGCCGAATTCGCTGCCTGTATGAACGATATTCTCCTGGCTTAGGAGACGCGCGAATTGCTCGGCAACGATCATCGCCCCCTTCGCACTGGTTGCAGGCAGCAGAACCACGAATTCCTCTCCGCCGTAGCGTGCGACGATGTCGGCCGGGCGGCTTACCGACTGGCGCAGACACTTGCTGACGACACGCAGGCATTGGTCTCCGGCGGGATGACCATAGGTGTCGTTATAGGCCTTGAAGCGGTCGATATCGACCATCAGAAGGCTGAACGGCGTGTTTTTCCTGGCGCTGCCTGCGGTCTCGCGCGCGAAGGCCTCGTCGAAGGCCCGGCGGTTGACCATGCCGGTGAGCCCGTCGGTCTCGGCGAGGGACTTCAGCTGCTCCGCCGACAGCCTGAGGGCGATTTCCGCCTGCTTGGTCGCCGTGATGTCCGAGACAACGGCCATCGCCGTGCCGTCTTCCGCCAGCCTTGTCCGGATGCTGCGCCAGTCGCCGTTGTGAAGCTGAACCTCTTCGTCCTTGTTGCTGTGCAACGTAGCACTGACGGACCTGATCCACTCTTCGCGGTCAGCGTCCGGGATACCCGTGCGCTCGCCGGTTTCTGCAACGCGGCGAAGGATGTCGCTGATATGAGCGCCAACCACGCGGGCGTCTCCGGATAGCGGAAAGGCGGCGCGATACTGGTCGTTGCAAAAAACGAGAAAACCCTTGCTGTCGTACATGGCGATGCCATCGGACATGCCGGCCATCGCATGTGACAGCAGGTTCTTGCTCTTGCGCAATTCCCGCTCCAGGGCAGTCCGCTCCGTCACGTCACGCGTGACGCCGGCCAGGCCGATCACCCGTCCCTGCCTATCCTTCAGCGGCACCTTGGAGGCGAGCAGGTATCTGTCTTCGATACGCTCGACGGAGTCGATCAGGGGCACCCCGGTGTCCATGACCTGCTGTTCGAGATAATAAAATTCTTCGGCGCGCGGCCGCGAGATAAGATTGAAATCCGACAATCCGGTCATCTCCGCCGTGGTTCTGAAACGAAAAAGGCGGATCATATTTTCATTGACGGTGATGAACCGGCTGTTTCGGTCCTTCACGTAGAGATAATCGGGCGACTGCGAAAATGCGGTCACCAGGATGCTTCGCTCCAGCTCCCATTGTTGCGTCTTCAACAGAACGAAACCACACAGCACCGTCGCCAGGCAGTTCAATACCGTCATCGGCAGACCGATGATGGCCAATACGCGGGCGTGCACCAGGGTGGGAAGCACCGCCATCAAAACAATAAGTGCGCCGCCGAGCGCGAGGCTCAGCAGCGCAACGTCTATGAGCTCGGGAGATCTCTTCCGGATCCAGACATTGGCAGCCAGGCCGATACCGGTCGCGACAGCAATTGCGATCAGACCGTCGATCATTGCCGCGCCGCCGACCCAGAAGCGGAAGACCATCGCCAGCGACGCCGCAAAGGCGGCCGCGATCGGTCCGCCAAACATGCCCGCCAAAGCAAGCGGCGAAAAGCGGATGTCGATATAAATGCCGGGATTGAATTCGACGGCCAGCAATATGGACCCGATGGAGGCGCCGCCGGCTATGATTCCGAAGGCGATTTTTTCCTGTGTGACCGAACGACGCTGAAATTGGATCGAGAAATGCGCCCAGAGCGAAATCGCCAGGCACACGAATGACAGGTTGCCACCGAATTGCGTCCAGATGCCATTCACTGCGTTGGATCCACCTTCCAATACATGTACCGAACCAATCATAGGGCAACACTGGTTTTAGCTTCGTTAAATCAAAGACCTATCAAGCCATATTCCTTCGCGGACGCGTCTCCCGGCCGATCGGCTGCAATGCGACGACAGGAAAGCGGGCGTCCGCCGCGACGATCAGGTATGGGCACCCAGGCCCGCTGCCAGATTTGGCGACATCAATTGAAAGGTCATGCTCCAGCACGGCAAGAGACATCATATCCGCCACGCCCTGCGGTTCAACGGCTAGCAGCCGCTGCATAAGGCATGTTTAACAACGGCATCTTCTGCGTCGGGACATGGAGCCTGACGACACAATATAGCGTTATCCGGATAAGCCTGCGCAATCGGGCCATTCGTTGCGGGCAGCCATCCGATGCCGCCAGCAGCCGCGGCTGCCGACGGCATCGCCCGCCACTTCTCTCTTACTTGCAGATCGCCGTCGCCAAAAAGCCGCGCATCGCCTCGCCATAAGGCGGCCGCATCATGTATTCGGCTTCCACCATCTTGCTCTGGTGATAGACGGCGCGCGGATGCGAGAAGGCGAGGAAGCCGAATTTGCCGTGATAGGCACCCATGCCCGAATGGCCGACGCCGCCGAAGGGCAGGCCTTCCGCCGTGACGTGGCTCATGCAGTCGTTGACCGTCACCCCGCCGGAGGTCGTATTGTCGAGGACGCGGTGCTCCTCCTGCTGATCCTGGCTGAAGTAATAGAGAGCGAGCGGGCGCGGCCTGGCATTGATACGATCGATGACGTCGGCGATATCGCGATAGGGAAGGACCGGCAGCACGGCTCCGAAGATTTCCTCCTGCAGCACGCGCATCTCTTCCGTGGGATCGAGGATCAGGGTCGGAGGCATGCGGTGCGCCGATTGCTGGGAGAAATTCTCCGCCGCCGGGTTGATCTCGACGACACGGGCGCCCTTGGCCCTGGCATCGTCGATCAGGCCCTGGATGCGGGCGAGATGGCGGGCATTGACGATCGAAGTGTAATCAGGATTTTCCTTCAGCGCCGGATACATCGCGCCGACCGCCGCGACCGCGTGTCCGGCAAAGGCCTCGACGCTTTCCTCGGGGACATAGACATGGTCCGGCGCCAGGCAGATCTGGCCGGCGTTCAGCGTCTTGACGGTCATGACGCGGCGCGCCGCGTCTGCGAGGTCGGCCGAGCGGCCGACGATGACGGGTGATTTTCCGCCGAGCTCAAGCGTCAGCGGCGTCAGGTTTTCCGCCGCCGCGCGCATGACATGATGGGCGATCGCGGTTCCGCCGGTGAAGATCAGATGGTCGAAGGCAAGCGATGTAAAGGCCGTGCCCGTCGCCGGTCCGCCCTGAACGACTGATATTTCCGTTTCGTCGAAAGAGCCGGCGATGAGTTCCGCCATCAATGCTGATGAAGCCGGCGTCACCTCCGACGGCTTGATCATGGCGCGGTTGCCGGCGGCAAGAATGCCGGCAAGCGGCGCAAGGGCGAGCTGATAAGGGAAATTCCACGGGCTGAGGATTCCGACAACCCCCTTCGGCTGATAGACCACTTCGGCCACCGCGTCCGGGAACAATGCCTCGTGCTGCTCGGGCTTCAGCCATTCGGCAAGATGGGCCTTGGCATATTTGAGCGAACCGACGCAGGTAAAGACATCGAGAAGCAGGCTCGCCTCGACGCTGCGGCTGCCGAAATCCTCCGACAGGGCAGCCGCGATCGCATCCTTATGGTCGACGAGAAGGGCGATGACGCGGTCGATGCGATCGATGCGGGTGTCGATGCCTGGCGGCCCTTCCCTCAGGAAAGACGCCTTTTGCCGGCCAAGCAGCGCCTTCATGACATCGGGGCTGGTATCGGTGGCGATTTCGGTGATGGTATTCATTGTTTCCTCCCTTGAACGGTGTCAGGCGGCCGGCTGACGCACGACCGGTTTCAGCACGATGCCCTTTTCCGAATCCTCCACCGCCTGGTTGATGTCGGCGAAATCATAAAAGGTGATCAGCCTGTCGAAGGGGAAGCGGCCCTGCCGATGCAGGTCGATCAACAACGGGATCAGCACGTCGGGATTGGAATCGCCCTCGACGATGCCGCGGACCCGGCGCCCGCCGGAGAGGATATGGGTGAGGTCGAGCGTCAGCGTCGCGCCATGGGGCGAGGCCCCGACGATGCCGCAGGTGCCGCGCGGCGCCAGCACACGCACGCACTGGTCGATGACGGCGGGCACGCCGGAGGCATCGATCGAATAATCGACGCCGGCGCCGGTCAGCGCCATGATCGCGGCAACCGCGTCGGTCGCCCTGCCGTTGACGATGTCGGTCGCACCGAGTTCCGCTGCGAGCGCCAGCCGCGTCTCGTTGACATCAACGGCGATGATCCGTGAAGCGCCGACGATCCGCGCCGCCATCACGGCGGCAAGACCGACGGAGCCCATGCCGAAAACCGCGAGCACTTTTCCCGGTTCGACCTTCAACGCGTTCATGACCGCGCCGGCGCCGGTCTGTATGCCGCAGGCAAGCGGCCCGAGCAGCGCCAGATCCGCATCCTCAGGCACTTTCACGATATTGCGCTCATGGCACAGCGCGTGGCTGGCGAAGGAGGATTGTCCGAAAATATTGCCGTGAACCCGCTCTCCCTCGCATGAGAGCCCGCTCGAACCATCGGCGCGCGCACCGAAGAAGTTGCGCGGGAAGAATTCGTGGCAATAGGTCTCCTCGTGATCGTTGCAGCTCGGGCAATGACCGCAGGAATTGAAGGTCATGACCACATGATCGCCGGGCGCCACTTTGGCAACGCCCGGCCCGACACGCTCGACGATGCCGGCGCCTTCATGGCCGAGAACGACCGGCTGCGGCACCGGCAAATGCTGGTCGCGCATGACGATATCGGTGTGGCAAACCCCTGTTGCCACGACGCGAACCAGGATTTCACCTTCGCGCGGCTCCTCCAGATCGAGCCTTTCCAGCGAAAACGGCGTATGGGGCGCACGCGCCACCGCAGCATGGATCTTCATTGCTTTCCTCCTCCCGATGATCGGCTCGTCAACCCGCCCGGCGAGCCGGGCTCGTCCTCAGCGGCCGCGCTTATAGGCGCCGAGCCCCGGCTGATAGGTCTTGTCGTCGAGGAATTGCTTCAGCCCCTCGTCGCGCCCCTTGGTCTTGTCGAGAAACAGCATCTGCTCCAGCTTGGCGTAGATGTAATCGTCGGCGAGATCCCATGGCAGGTTGCGCACCCGCTTGTAGGTGTCCTTGGCGGCCTTCAGCGTCACCGGGTTCTTTTCGAGCAGGCTGGCGCAGATCTTGCGGACCCGGGTTTCAAGCTCCGCCAGCGGCACGGCCTCGTTGACAAGACCCATTTCCGCGGCCTTGCGCCCGCCAAACAGTTCGCCGGTCATGATGTAATAGAGAGCGTCGCGATGGCGCATCACTTCGGCAACCGCGCGGGTGACGTTGCCGCCCGGCAGAATGCCCCAGTTGATCTCGGAGAGGCCGAAATTCGCCTCCTCGGCGGCGATGGCGAGATCGCAGGAAACCAGCGGCGTGAAAGCGCCGCCGAAGCACCAGCCGTTGACCATGGCGATCGTCGGCTTTTCGAAATACATCAGCCGGCCCCACCAGTTGCCGGACTGCCGCCGCGCCTTCAGCGTGACGTCACGCGGCTTGTCGTCATTGTCGCGGAAATATTCCTTCAGATCCATGCCGGCCGACCAGGATTCCCCGGCGCCGCGCAGGACAAGGACGCCGCAACGCTCGTCGCCCTCGAGCTCGTCGAGCACTTCGAGCATCCGGGCATTCAGGGCCGGGTTCATCGCATTGCGCTTTTCCGGACGATTGAGGGTCACGAAGGCGATGCCGTTGTCGAATTCGACCAGAATCGGGGATTGCATGTCAGTCATGAGGTTACTCCATGGGTTTCGGCGTGAATGCCGGGGCCGCTTCACAGGGCCTGTCGTTGAAGGGTTTCGTCAAAATGGAACTGGCGCAGGACATGTTTCTGCACCTTGCCGGAGGCCGTGCGGGGAATGGCCTCGACGAAGAGGATGCGGGCCGGACGCTTGAAGGCGGCGAGCCTTGCCGCGCAATGGCCGGCGATCTCATCGGCCGTTGCCGCCGCACCCGGCCGCAGCACGACATAGGCGAGGCCGCATTCGCCCCATCGGATATCGGGAATGCCGACGACCGCGGCGTCGAGAATGTCGGGATGGCTAGCGAGTGCGGCTTCGACCTCGGCAGGATAAACATTCTCGCCGCCGCTGATGTACATGTCCTTCAGCCGGTCGACGATGCGATAGAAGCCGTTTGCTTCGCGTCGGCCGAGATCGCCGGTGCGGTACCAGCCGTCGGTGAAGGCGGCAGCGGTTTCCTGAGGTTTGCTCCAGTAGCCCGGAGTCACCGCCGGCCCGCGCAGCCAGAGTTCGCCGATCTCGCCTTCATCAACCTCGCGGCCATCCTCGCCGACGATGCGAATATCGAGCAAGGGTGCGGGAAGACCGACGCTGCCGGGATTGTCCTGCACGGCCCGCCGGTCGATCGGCACGTGCAGCACCGTTCCGGCCTCGCTCATGCCGTAACCGTTGACCAGCGCAACGCCGTCGTCGAGATAACTTTCGATCAGCGCCTGCGTCAGCGGCGCGCCGCCGACGAAGAGCGCATGCAGGCCGGCGAGCGCCGCGGCGCTATAGGCGGGATCGTTGCGCAAGGCGAGCGCGATCTGCGGCACGGCGAAATAATGGGTGATGGCACGCTGCCGGTCGGCAAGGGCTGCGAGTGTGCGCGCCGGTGTGAAGCGGTCGGAGACGACGAGCGTGCCGCCCAGCATCAATGTGGTTCGCGCCACCGCGATCAGACCGATCGTGTGGAAGAACGGCAGGTCGCAAAGCGCGACGGATTTCGGCCCGATTTCTCCGACGACGGAAAAATTGATGGCGGCAAAAAAGGCGTTGCGGCGGGTGATGACGACGCCTTTCGGCTGTCCCGTCGTGCCCGAGGTGTAGAGAAGGACGCAAGGTGCGTCGGCATCGGCGGGCACCGGAGCGGCCGGAAGGCTCGCCTCGATCCGTGCAGCCAGCCCGGCCGGACCGTCGGCCGTCGATATCACCGCCATCTCAGGATTGGCGCCCGCAAGGCTGGCGACGGTTGCGGCGAATTCCTCGTCGTGAACGAGCAGGGCCGGCGCGCAATCGGCGAGAATCGGCCGAAGCTCGGCGGCGTTGAGGCGCCAGTTGAGCGGTACGTAGATGGCGCCGGCACGCTGGCAGGCAAAGGCAAGCACGATCGAATCCATGGAATTGCGCGCCAGCATGGCGACACGCGCCCCGTCGCGGCGCACTCCGAGCACATCGCTCAGGAAGCCGGTGCAGCAGGCGATCCGCGCATCGAGCTCGGCATATGTGAGCTGCCGGCCGGTGGCGATTTCGAACAGAGCCGGACGGTCCGGTGCGACACGGGCGCGGTAAAGGATCGGATCATCCGTCACCAGTCCGCAATCCGCCGACGAAGCCATCCCGGAAAAGGAATGCGCCATTTTCTCCTCCCATGCCCACCGCTCCCCGCGGCAGGCATCAAATTTGTATGCAACACATACTAATATCTTTTTCCTGTGATGCAAGAGGCTGTTTAAGGCAAATCCGATCGCTCGAATGGCGCGGGGAAATCCGCACTACGGATATTGACTAACCTGCTGATATTGATGGTTATGGCGCCTGGATAAGGCGAGAACCAACGATGAGCACAAAACCAACCCAGGACGATTTCGAGGGCGAAGATGCTCCCGCGACGCCGGGCCTCGACGTCGGCCGGCTTGGCGATCTGCTGGGATTTCACCTGCGCATGGCCCATGTCGCGATCTATCGCGACTTCGCCGAAACCATGGAGGAGCTGGCGCTGACGCAGAAGCAGCTGGCGGTGATGGAACTCGTCGCCGGCAATCCGGGCGCATCGCAGATCGACCTTGCCAATACGCTCGGCACCGACCGGGCGACAATGATGGCACTCGTCAACCGGCTGGCAGCCCGCGACCTGATCGAGCGCCGCCCCTCCGCGGCCGACCGCCGCCGCCAGGAACTTCATCTGACGAAGGCGGGACACGCAATGCTCGCCCAGGCGCGTGCGCTGATCGATAGGCACGAGCAGCGTTTCATCGACCTGTTTTCGCGCGACGAACTGGATGCGCTGCTGACGGCACTGAAGCGGATATACAAGGGGAACTGAAACCCGCCTTCGCTCGGGAAACAAGCAGCATCCAAGCCTTTAGATTTCTATTGGGTAACCCTCGTGTTATGATCCCCATCCTGGCGTCGTCCGCCGTGGGTTCTGCACACGGAGACTTGTCTCATGAGCGAAGTGGACGTACTTTTTGCCTCCCTGCGACAGGCGGCTGACCCGCAGACGGTCGAGTGCATCGAAAAGGTCGTAACGCATGGCTCGGATCGCGAGCTCAACCGCATCAATGCGCTCGCTTTCGCCGATAAACACCATCTCGATGAAGAGAAAACCATCGCAGCGTTTCTGCATGCAGCCCGCATAGGCGCATTCGAGATGACCTGGAATGTCCTTTGCCCGGGATGCGGCGGCGTCCTCGACAGCGGCGCAACCCTCAAAACCGTCGTCCACGAGACGTACCATTGCGCGCTCTGCGCGGCCGGATACGAACCGACCCTCGACGAGATGGTCGAGGTCACGTTTACTGTCAGCCCGCGCGTGCGCAGGATTGCCGGTCACGATCCCGATCGGTTACCGCCGCTCGAATACTACCGCCAGATCTTCTTCAGCTCCGGGGTCGACCTGCCTGACGATCTCGAAGCGAGGTTTTCGCGCATCCAGCTGGAGATGATCGAGTTGGCTCCGGGCGAAAAGGCCTTCGTCTCCCTGCAGCTGCCGGCGCAATTCGTCATCATCTTCGATCCGGTGACACACTCGGCGCAGTTCATCGACGTGCAGGGTGAGCCCACCGACGAACGTCAAACCCTCTCGATGATCATCAGTCGGACGCATGCGCTGAACGAAACGCTGACCCTGCGTCCTGGCTCACTGCGGCTCACCCTCGAAAACCACACCGATCGCAGAGTAGTGCCGAACGTCTGCATCGCAGGCGACGAGCTGCACGACCTCTTGGGCCGCAGGCGGCCTTTTCTGACAGCCAAGCGCCTGCTGACGAACCAGAGCTTCCGCGACATCTATCGGACCGACACGCTCGACGTCGACCAGCGCCTCAAGATCACCAGCCTGACCTTCCTCTTCACCGATTTGAGGGGCTCGACCGCGCTTTACGAGCGCGTCGGAGACCTTGCCGCCTTCGATCTGGTGCGCGCGCATTTCCGCGTTCTTCACGAGATCGTCGCCACAGAGGCCGGAGCAGTCGTCAAGACCATAGGCGATGCCGTGATGGCGACCTTTCCGAGCCCGGACCGTGCGGTGGCGGCGGCACTCAAGATGCGTGAGGCGATGCTTCGGCTGAATGCCGAACACGGCAGCGACGATCTTCTCCTGAAGATCGGCATCCATGAGGGACCATGCCTCGCAGTCAACCTGAACGACCGGCAGGACTACTTCGGCCAGACCGTCAATATCGCCTCCCGCGTCCAGGGCCTTGCCGATCCCAATGTGATCATGACGACGGAGGCGATCGTCGAGGATGCCCAGGTTTCAGAGATCCTCCGCGACAGCGGCATCACATCGGCCTCCCGGATGGCGGAGCTCCAGGGAATCGGGCGGGAAGTAAGGATTTTTGCGCTGTCGTGAGGGTTTGGCGGTTGTTCGGGAGGCCTCGCTGCGGCTGTACGGCCAACTTGAGCGGTTTCCGCTAGGGGGCCGGATAAGCGTTAGGCCGCGAGGAGCGCCCACCATCGCACAAAGCCTTAGAAACCGGGCTTTCCGGAATGACTAGGGACGATGGGCCGGGTTTATCGAGGTATCTTTGGCAGGAGTTGAAGGTCATTGAGAGGAACGCCTAAACCAAAGTGTCTTCACTACTACCCACCATGTTTTTGATCACACCCGTTGCGGCGGCGGCTAGGTACCCTCTACCCAGGAAGGTTTGTTGTCCTTCTACAGATTGGGAAATCTGAGAAATATTTACGAGGGAGTATTCAAGCTGCTTCGTGCGGCTGTTTCCCCCATGGGGTGCGCTGGTCTGGCGAGCAAGCTATGTCCACAGGGTATAGCTTTGCGGACATAGCACGCTTATGCGGTTAGCGTGTCCGATTGGGTTAAATGCTCTATTTGAGCAGCACCTTTAGCGTACAGAACATCTATGGCCGCTGATTGTCTGAATGTCCGCTTCTGGCAGTCCTACGCGGATTGGGATTCCGCAGCATGATTTGCGACCCAAGCTTGGCAAGCTACTTACTTTGATCAATGCCCTGAACCTAAGGCCAGTCGGCATAGCCCGAGGACAGCATGCTGTTTTCCGAGCCGGCCGACGCGCGGGCGATCTCGCGGTAGCCGGCGGGTGAAAGGCCGGTCTTGCGCTTGAAGAAGTGGCTGAAATAGGTCGGGTCGCGAAAGCCGAGGCTGTCGGAGATTTCCTGGATATTGCGGGCCGAACGCTCCAATCTCAGCTTTGCCTCCTGCACCACGCGCTCGTGCAGGAGCTGGATCGGCGAGCGGCCGAGCGCCCTTTGGCAGGTGGAATGCAGCCGGTCGGCGGTGACGCCCAGTTCCGCGGCATAATCGCTGATCGGCCGGTGCTGGCGGAAACCGGCCTCGACCAATTGCCGATATCTCTGCAGGATCGATCCCACTTCGCCCTGCCCGCGCTGCTCGCTTCTCTCGCCCTCGGAGCCGCGCCACAGCGCCATCAGAATGAGCCTGATATAGGCGGATGCGACCATCCAGGAGGAGCGGGAGGGATCGCCCAGTTCCCGCACGAAGCCGGAGATCAGCGGACTGATTTCTGCCACCGCCAAGGGATCCAATGCCTCGACCAGCTTGCGCTGTTCGGTGAAGATGCGCAGCGAATAGGATTCCACCTTGTCGCCGATCGCATCGACCATGATCTGCGGCGAGGCCCCGACCAGATGGGCCGCGGTTCCGGCTGATATCGACAGATCGCATCGCGCCTGCGGCGGCAGGAAGGCAAGCAGCGGTCCGCGCAGCGGCCGATGTTCGCCATTGTCGAAATGAAGCTCCCCACTCCCCTCCCCGAGCAGCAGGAAATGATGGAAATCGGCATATAGTCCTTTTTGAAAACGGATGCGCCGGTGCGACAGCGACGGAGCGTGCCACTCGCCTCTGGCATAGTGATGAATCCCTCCGTCCGTCGCCAACGCTTTTCCTCCAGTCCCCCATGTCAAACAATGCTGATATCACCGGATAATTACAATATTAACCCAATAAATCGCATTCCATCCGCGCCAGATCGGCGTAACCTTTTCTCCATCAGCCTTTGGGAGGAGGCTCTTCAACAGGTCCAGGAACGGTCAGGCGGCCCTCGTGGCGCCGCGTCCGCTCGTTTTCTCCCATGGCAACAACGCGAACCAGCATGTGACGCCGGCACGTGGCGCCAATGCGGGACAAATGGGTGGAACGGTGTTTTCGGCAAAGCTGATGATCAACAACGAGGCGATGGACGCTTCCGAAGGGGCCACCTTCGAACGCATCGACCCGTTGACCGGCGATGTCGCAACGATCGCCTCGGCAGGATCCGTTGCCGACATGACAAGGGCAGCCAATGCGGCCGCGGCGGCCTTTCCGGACTGGTCGCAAACCGGCCCGGGCGAACGGCGCAGGCTCCTGAATGCCGCCGCCGATATTCTGGAAGCGCGCACGCCCGAACTCATCGCCGCCATGACCGGTGAAACCGGCGCCACCGCGCAATGGGCGGCGATCAATTGCGGCCTTGGCGCGGATATTCTTCGAGAGGCTGCGGCGATGACCACGCAAATATCAGGCGAGATCATTCCTTCCGGCATTCCGGGAAGCCTCGCCATGGCCGTCCGCCAACCGGCAGGCGTCTGCGTCGGCATTGCCCCCTGGAATGCACCTATTATCCTCGGCACCCGCGCTGTCGCCATGCCGCTTGCCTGCGGCAATACGGTCATCCTGAAGGCGTCCGAACTCTGCCCGAAGACCCATGGCCTGATCGGCGACATACTGCTTGACGCCGGCTTTCCGCGCGGCGTCATCAATGTCGTTTCCAATGCGCCGAGCGATGCCGCCGCTGTCGTCGATGCGCTGATCGCCCATCCGGCCGTGCGCCGCATCAACTTCACCGGCTCCACCCGTGTCGGCAGGATCATTGCCGAATCCGCGGCAAGGCATCTCAAGCGCTGCCTGCTCGAACTCGGCGGCAAGGCGCCGTTCATCGTCCTTGCCGACGCCGATATCGACGAGGCCGTGAGTGCTGCCGCCTTCGGCGCCTTCATGAACCAGGGCCAGATCTGCATGTCGACCGAGCGGATCATCCTGATGGACGAGATCGCCGACGGCTTTGTCGGCAAGTTCCGGACGAAAGCCGCAACCCTCGTCGCCGGCAATCCCAAGGACGGCAACGCGCCGCTCGGTACGCTGATCAACACTGAGGCCGTCCGCCGCGTCCGGTCGCTCGTCGACGATGCCCTGCAGAAGGGCGCGGTCCTCGTCTGCGGCGGCCAGGCCAACGGCACGCTGATGGACGCGACCGTCATCGATCACGTGACGCCTGCCATGCGCATCTACCGCGAGGAGAGCTTTGGGCCGGTCGCGGCGATTATCCGGGTCGGCAGCGTCGACGAGGCCGTGACGGTTGCCAACGACAACGAATACGGGCTTTCGGCAGCCGTTTTCAGCGCTGACGTCAATGCAGCACTTGCCGTCGCCATGCGGCTCGAATCCGGCATCTGCCACATCAACGAGGCGACTGTTTCCGATGAGCCGCAAATGCCCTTCGGCGGCGTCAAATCAAGCGGCTACGGCCGCTTCGGCGGCAAGGCCGCGATCGATGAATTCACCGAGCTCAGATGGATCACCATGGCCTCGGGAAAACGGCACTACCCGATCTGAATAGATCGGCCGACATGAACACTGGGAACGGGCTGGGAGGCCCGCATCAAGAGGGAGGAATGATTTCATGAACGGCATTTTCCACAACGGAAAACTCAACGCGGCATCGCTGAGCCGCCGGTCTTTCATCGCATCGACCATGGCGGGTGGTGCGGCGCTGGCGCTTTCCGGCCGCACAGCCTTCGCTGCAAGCGGCGACACGCTGAAGGTCGGCTTCATCAGCCCGCGCACCGGCCCTCTCGGCGGCTTCGGCGAGACGGACGGCTATGTGCTCGAACTGGCGCGCAAGGCGCTGGCGAACGGCCTGCAGGCGGGCGGCAAGACCTGGAAGGTTGAGATCCTCGACCAGGACACCCAGTCCGATCCCTCGCGCGCCGGCCAGTTGGCGAAGGACCTGATCAACAACCAGGCGATCGACCTGATGCTCGCCGTCTCGACGCCCGAAACCATCAACCCGGTGGCCGACGCCTGCGAAGCGGCCGGCATTCCCTGCCTCTCGACGGTCATGCCCTGGGAAGCCTGGTATTTCGGCCGCGGCGCCAAGCCGGGCGCACCCTCGCCTTTCAAGTGGACCTATCATTTCGGCTTCGGCGTCGAAGAGTTCCACAAGGCCTATGTTTCGCAGTGGAACCTGATCGAGACCAACAAGAAGGTCGGCGTCATGTATCCCAACGACGCCGACGGCAATGCGATCCGCACCCATCTGGCGCCGGCGCTCGCCAAGGCCGGCTTCACCATCGTCGATCCCGGAGCCTATGAAACCGGAACCACCGACTTTACGGCGCAAATCGCTCTCTTCAGGCAGGAGGGCGTGGAGATCTTCAATTCGTTCCCGATACCGCCTGATTTCGCCGCCTTCTGGCGTCAGGCCGCGCAGCAGGGCCTCACCCAGCAGATCAAGATCTGCCAGATCGCCAAGACGGGCCTGTTTCCGTCCGACATCGAGGCGCTCGGCGACCTCGGCCTGAACATCGGCAGCGCCGCCTACTGGCACAAGGCCTTCCCCTATAAGTCCACGCTGACAGGCGTATCGGGAACCGAACTTGCCGACGGCTATGAGACGGCAAGCGGCAAGCAGTGGACGCAGCAGCTCGGCGCCAGCCTTGCGCTTCTCGACGCCGGCTTCGATGCGCTGAAGGCCAGCACCGACGTCAAGAGCAAGGAGGCCGTCGCCAAGGCGATCAGCACGCTGAAGACCACCACGATCGCCGGCAAGGTCGACTTCACCAGCGGCCCGGTCGCCAACGTCTCTCCCGGACCGATCATCGGCACGCAATGGGTGAAAGCGCCGGAGGGCTCGAAATTCGCGCTCGACTATGTCGTCACCGAAAACGCCACCGACCCCAATGTCCCGGTCGGCGCCAAGCTCACCGCCTATAACGGATAACGAACAGTGCTGCAGCGGGAAGCTCAAAGACGGCCGGGGGGAGCCTTTCTCTCGGCCAAGGGGATCCACAAGCGGTTCGGCGCGCTGGTGGTGCTGGAGAATCTGGATTTTTCCATGGGCGATGGCGAGGCGATCGGCATTGTCGGGCCGAACGGCGCTGGCAAGACGACCCTGCTCAGCGTGCTCGCCGGCGCCTTCCCGCCGAATGAGGGAAGCATCACCTTCGACGGCGTCGACGTCACGCGCCGGACGGCGGCGGAACGCTGCCGCTCCGGGCTCGTCCGGACCCATCAGATTCCCAAGCCCTTCGGCGGCATGACGACCTTCGAAAATGTCTTCGTCGCCGCATCGCACGGCAATGCCGCTAGCCGCGACGAGGCCTATGAGCGCGTGGTCGATTCGCTTTCGCTCTGCGGCATGCTCGCGGTCGCCAACCGCCCCGCCGACACGCTCGGCCTGCTGGACCGCAAACGCCTGGAGCTTGCCCGTGCGCTTGCCACGCAGCCGAGGCTGATGCTGCTCGACGAGATCGGCGGCGGCCTGACCGATGGCGAGGCGAGCGAGCTCGTCGAAACCATCCTCGAATTGCGCCGCCGCGGCATCGGCATCGTCTGGATCGAGCATATCGTTCATATCCTCCTGCAGGTGGCGGAGCGGCTGATCTGCATGGACGCCGGCAGGATCATCGCCGATGGCGAACCGAAAACGGTCATGGGCAATGCGGAAGTGGTCAAGGCCTATCTCGGAGGGACACCCGCATGAGCCTTCTCTCCATCCGCGACCTCGACGTCCGCCACGGCCTGCTCCAGGCGGTGCGCGGCGTCAGTTTCGATCTTGCCAAGGGCGAGGTACTGGCGCTGGTCGGCGCAAATGGCGCGGGCAAGACGACGCTGCTGCGATCGATCGCCGGCGCCCATCTGCCATCCTCCGGCCGCGTCCTTCTTGACGACGAAGATCTGGCCGCCGTCCCGTCCCACAAACGGATCGCCAAGGGCATCGCCCTGGTGCCGGAAGGCCGGCGCCTGTTTTCACAGATGACGGTGGAGGAAAACCTGCTTCTCGGAAAGACCTCCGGCCGCAAGGGCGAGTGGAACATCGATCGTGTCCTCGACGCCTTTCCGAACCTGAAACCCCGCCGTCACGCCAAAACGGGCCACCTCTCGGGCGGGGAACAGCAGGCGACCGCGATCGGCCGGGCGCTGATGAGCAATCCCGATATTCTTCTCCTGGACGAGGTCTCGCTCGGGCTTTCGCCTCTGGTCGTCGATCGCGTCTATGCCCAATTGCAGGCGCTGCTCACCTCGGGAACGACCATCGTGCTCGTCGAGCAGGATCTCGCCCGCGCCATGAGCGTGGCAAGCCGTGTCATCTGCATGCTGGAAGGACGCATCGTCCTCGACAGGCCGGCCGCCGCCGTCACGCGTGAACACGTCACCCAAGCCTATTTCGGATTGCACCGAGCAGCCGGCGAAAGGAGCGCATCGTGATCAATACCCTGCTCCAGGGCATCCTGCTCGGCGGCTACTACGCCGTCATCGCCTGCGGACTGTCCTTCATGTTCTCGGTCATGCGGATCATCAATCTCGCGCATGGCAGCCTGGCGGTCGCAGCCGCTTACGGACTATGGCTGCTGGCCGCCAAAGCCGGCATTCCACCTTTCGCCGGCCTGCTGATCGTGCTGCCGGTCATGGCGGCCGCCGGCTGGCTGCTGCAGCGCTTCATTCTGGAGCGTAGCGCCCGCGGCGGCACACTCCTGCCGATCCTGACGACCTTCGGCCTGTCGATCGTCATCGACAACCTGCTGTTCGAGCAGTTCGGCGCCGACACGCGCTCGCTCGCGCCGTTCATCGGCAACCTGTCCTATGCATCCTGGCAACTGCCGGGCCACATCTTCGTCGGCAAGCTTGCCGTCATGATGATGGTGACGGCAGTCGTCATTCTCGGAACGCTGCAGTTCTTCCTGAGCCGCTTTGCGCTTGGCCGCGCGATCCGCGCCACGGCGGAAGATCCCGATACGGCGGGACTGGTCGGCATCGACGCCCGCAGGGTCAACGCCGTCGCCACCGCGATCACCATGGTCACGGTCGGGATCGCCGGTGCTTTTCTCGGGATGCGGGCGACCTTCAGCCCCTATGCCGGCGGCCCCCAGCTTCTCTTCGCCTTCGAGGCGGCCGTGATCGGCGGAGCGGGATCGCTATGGGGGACGCTTGCCGGCGGCATCGTCCTCGGCCTTGCCCAATCGCTCGGCGCGCAATTGCATCCGCAAGGCTTCCTGATCGGCGGCCATGCCGTGTTCCTGCTGGTGCTTTTCGTCAGGCTATCCCGGTTCGGCATGCCGGTTCTCGACAAACTTGGCGCCTTTCTTAAACTGCGCACCCGTTTGCGGAGCCCGACATGACCGTTCTCTCCAACGGAATATCGATAGAGCGTTGGACGAAGTCGTCGCGGGTGGCGCTCGGCTGCATGGCCGCGGTGCTCGCCCTGCTGATGTTTGCCCCAGCCGTGCTCGGCGCCGGCGCGATCGACCGGATGACGGCCCTGTTCATCTACGTGATCCTTGCCGCCATGTGGAATGCGCTTGCCGGTTTCGGTGGGCTGGTCTCGGTCGGCCAGCAGGTGTTCTTCGGCCTCGGCGCCTATTTCACCATCCGCCTGGCGGATGCAGGGCTCAATCCCTTCGTCTCGCTCTTTGCCGCCGCGGTCGTGACCGGCGCGCTGTCGATCCCGCTTTCGCTGTTCATGCTGCGCCTGAAGGGCGGCGAGTTCGCAATCGGCATGTGGGTGATAGCAGAACTCGCCCATCTGCTCGTCAACCTCGACCGGCTGATCCAGGGGGAAACGGGAACCTCGCTGATCTCGCTCAACGTCTATGACGGCGCGACGCGGCGGGCAACGATCTACTGGCTGGCCTTGATAGCCATGGCCGCGCTGCTCGGTGCTCTCTTCATGCTGATGCGCAGCCGCGCCGGTGCGGCCATGCAGGCGATCCGCGACAATGAGGAGGCGGCAACCTCGCTCGGCGTGCGGGTGATCGCAACCAAGAGGCTGCTCTTCGTGCTCGCCGCCTTCGGCATTGCGGTTGCCGGAGGCCTGTGGCTGGCGACCGCCACGACCTTTCAGCCGAAGACCTATTTCAGCGTCCAGTGGACGGCCTACATGATCTTCATGGTTCTGGTCGGCGGGATCGGCAAGTTTGAAGGCGCGATCCTCGGCGCCATCCTGTTCTTCGTGATCGAGACCGCCTTCGGTTCAGCCGGCGTTTGGTACCTGATCGGCCTCGGCGCCACGGCGTTGATCTTCTCGCTCTACCTGCCGCGCGGCCTTTGGGGCGAAATCGAGCGCCGTTTCGATTTTCAACTTCTGCCGGTCGGCTACCGGCTGAAATTGCCCGGTCCGCATAAAATCAAATGGGAAGAATGAGCCGGCTTATTTCCGGATTCTGTTGCGAAAGGTGACGTTCATGCTTTTTGGTAAAACAATCCTGGTGACCGGCGTGGCTTCCGGCATCGGCGCCCGCACGGCGGAATTGGCCGGCCAGATGGGCGCCGAGGTCATCGGCGTCGATGTGCGCGAGCCGGCCACTGGAAGTGCCGCCTTCATCAAGGGTGATCTCTCCACGGCATCAGGCGTTGCCGAGATCGTCGCGCAGCTTCCGGCGCGGCTCGACGCGCTCGCCAATGTCGCCGGCCTTTCCGGCAACACCGGTGTCGTCTCGACGCTCGCCGTCAATTTCTACGGGCTTCGTGCCCTCTCCGAAGCCGTGGCGCCCCGCCTGCGCGAAGGCGGCGCCATCGTCAACGTCGCCTCGATCGCCGGCTACGGCTGGCGCGCCAATCTCGAGCGGGCGAAGTCGCTGACATCAATCGAAGGCTTTCCCGAGGTGGCGGCGGTTGTCGCCGAGCACGGCCTCAAGGACGAGGAAGGCTACCCGCTTTCCAAGGAACTGCTGCTGCTGTGGACCATGTGTGCCGCCCACCAGCCGCTGTTCAAGAACCGCGGCATCCGGGTCAATGCGGTCAGCCCCGGGCCGGTGGAAACCCCGATCCTCAAGCAGTTCCGCGCCGTGCTCGGCGACGCCAGGGTCGACAGCGACATCACCCGCGTCGGCCGCGCCGGCACCTCCGCCGATATCGCGCCTGCCGTGCTCTTCCTCTGCTCGGATGGCGGGCGCTGGATCAACGGCGCCAATCTTGCCGTCGACGGCGGCCTCGAAGCTTCCATCAACGCCGAAGTCCTCGGCTTCTAGTTCTTGTCCCAAGGAGACCTCCGATGAATATTTCCCTCCTCATCAACGGCGCAGACCGCGCGGCCTCCGGCGGCCGCACCTATGATCGCATCGATCCCTTCACCGAGAAGCTCGCAAGCCGCGCCGCCGCGGCGAGCCTGGAGGATGCTGCCGCCGCCGTTAATGCTGCCGCAGCAGCCTTCGGTGCCTGGTCGAAGACCGGTCCCGGCCAGCGGCGCGCGATCCTGATGAAGGCCGCCGATATCCTGGATTCCAAGGTGGGTGAGTTTACCCAGCTGATGATCGAGGAGACGGGCGCAACCGCACCCTGGGCCGGTTTCAATGTCATGCTCGCCGCCAATATCCTGCGCGAGGCCGGCGCCATGACGACGCAGATATCAGGCGAAATCATCCCTTCCGACAAACCCGGCACGCTCGCCATGGGTGTTCGCCAGGCCGCCGGCGTCTGCCTGGCGATCGCTCCCTGGAACGCGCCCGTCATCCTCGCCACCCGCGCCATCGCCATGCCGATTGCTTGCGGCAACACCGTCGTCCTCAAGGCATCCGAACAATGCCCCGGCACACACCGGCTGATTGCCACTGTGCTGACCGAAGCGGGCCTGCCGGCCGGCGTCATCAACGTTCTCACCAACGCGCCGGAAGATGCGCCTGAGATCGTCGCCGCACTGATTGCCCATCCGGCCGTCAAGCGCGTGAACTTCACCGGATCGACCAAGGTCGGCAGGATCATCGCCGAGACCTGCGGCAAGCATCTCAAGCCCGCCCTTCTTGAGCTCGGCGGCAAGGCGCCACTCGTCATCCTCGACGACGCCGATATCGACGGTGCCGTCAATGCCGCCATTTTCGGCGCCTTCATGCATCAGGGCCAGATCTGCATGTCGACGGAGCGGATCATCGTCGACGAGACGATCGCCGATCAATTCGTCGCCAAACTGGCCGCCCGCGCCAGCCAGCTGCCGGCCGGCGACCCGCGCGGCCACGTCGTTCTCGGCTCGCTGATCAGCCTCGACGCCGCGAAGAAAATGGAGGAGCTGATTGCCGATGCGACGGCCAAGGGGGCAAAACTCGTGGCCGGCGGCAAGCGCTCCGGCACCGTGGTCGAGGCGACGCTGCTCGATCACGTCACGCCCGAGATGCGCGTCTATGCGGAAGAATCCTTCGGCCCGGTCAAGCCGATCATTCGCGTCTCCGGCGAGGAAGAAGCCATCCGCATCGCCAATGACACCGAATACGGCCTGTCCTCCGCCGTCTTCAGCCGCAATGTCCAGCGGGCAATGGCGGTTGCGGCGCGGATCGAATCCGGTATCTGCCACATCAATGGCCCGACGGTGAACGACGAGGCGCAAATGCCCTTCGGTGGCGTCAAAGGCAGCGGCTATGGCCGCTTCGGCGGCAAGGCGGCGATCGCCGAATTCACCGACCTGCGCTGGATTACGGTAGAGGATTCCGCCCAGCACTATCCCTTCTGAGCTGGTTTGACAGACGTCACCGTGTCACGACGCCATTGCGGTCGTGACACGGCCTATGCTCAGACCGGCGAAAGGGATTTCGCACCGCCCTTAAAAAGATGCTTCAGCGCTTCGATATGGCGTGGGCGGCGACCCGCGACTGCGATCGATCCGAGTTCAGCTCTCCAGCCATTGAACGATAAGCTTGGCCGCCGCCCGCTTGCGCCCCACACGAATGTCGGCGGCGTCGGTGTCGAAATCCAGGCCGTTTTTCTCCCGCACCTGTCTCAGCCATGTCGGAAAGGCATGAAGATTTCCGCATCCGAGAATGGGAAGGCCGAGATCGTTCCGGTAGGTGTCTCGCTTTCCGAAAACTCTCCGCGCTCGGCCATGCGCGCGCTCAGCTCCCACTGCCAGTCCCGGTTCGGCCGGATATGCAATCGCACGACGTTCTTGGCGATCAACGGATGGCCTTCGGTGCCGCGCAGCGGGACCGCAATATGGATTTCCCAGTCCTCGTCATCGCCAAATGGCAGGCCTAGCCTTTGCGCCAGGGCGACGGATTCGGTGGCATTGCGGCGCGCCAGCTCAATGTCGTTGAGCTGCCGTGCCAGCGAGCGGAAACGCTCTTCGTCAGGCTCGATATCCGGCAGAACTGTCTCGACATAGCGGTGCAACATCGCCAGTTGCTCGACGCGCCGTATCAGATCATATTTGCCCTCGATCATATCGGCAACAAGCTCGGCGCGGGTCGCCTTGTTGAGCAGGCAGATGAACACCATGCCCCAGAAACTGAGATTGGTGACATCGTAGAGATCTTCGCCATAACGTCGGTCGTGGCGATAGCCGAGATGCTGGAAAACCTCGAGGATACGCACCGCCTCGTCGGCGAAAGGAATAAACTTTGCCTTCTTGTCGCGCTGGGCAGGCATCGTCGTATAATTGCCGACCTGCGCGATGAGCTTGAGCCGCGCCTTCAGCGCCTTGGCCGAAATCGTCTCGCCGCTGGGCAAGGCTCCGGTATCGTCAAAACCGAACACGAACAGCAATTTGTGCCGCCGCCACATCGGGATGACGCCGCCAAGATCGAGAAACGGCAGCATCCGTCGATAGGCCTCAAGCAGCAGCGGCATTTCCCTATCTCCGACGGAGGGTGCGCCGCCGGCTATGCGCATGAAATGGAAATAGAAATCGATTTGCTCGTTCGGATCGAGCAGCCCGGAAGCTTTGGTCGCCAGAGGCCCGATACGATAATGATTGGCAGGCCAGAACTTTCCCTGGCGCCGATCGGCAAAGGCTTCGTTTTCGTCGGCGATGAATGTCCGCAGCAGCTTTGCGTCGGTGTCGGTCATAGTGTGTCCCTATCGAAGTTCAATGGCGCGACGGCAAGCGGAATAATAGGAAACCATACCAAAGCCGTTAGTACGCGACATTGTCGCCATGCTCATAGAACGTGAATGCGTTGCCGTCGTAACGGAACGCATGACGATCGGTCGCTATCCACAGAGCGTTATCAGACACACTGTCGAGGCTGATGACCTGTGTCTTGTCGTCCAACTGTCCGCTCGTTAGCAGTCTCACACGAGAACCTTCGAGCACATAAAGACCGTGTAAGGTTCCCAAATAGGTCCTCCCCTGGAAGCTGCGGACCGACCAGATGTAATCGCCGGGGAAAAATTCTCCTAAGCTACGGAAGCCAGCCCGGGCATTGCCGGTCAAAACGGTGCCGTTCTCGCCCACGACCAACACTTCGTCGGCTGAGACGCAATGCATGGCGGTCAGGATGGCATCTGTTCTGATGTCGATCTTGGCCCAGGCCTTTCCGTCGTAGTGGAAGAGATTTCCGCCGTTGCCGCAAACATAGATGTCTGTCTCGCTTATGCCGCCAATATCGTTGAAGTTAGGTGCTTGCCGCATCGATTGCGTGAACTGGCGCAACATGTCGTCGGAAATCGACGCCGCATCTGGGAACGGCGGGCTGAGAGCGCTTTTGCCAAGTTTCGCCAGTTCTCCATCGATAGGTGTCCAATTGGTCTCGTCGCGCCGATAGACCTGTCCGTAATTGCCACAGACAAACAAAGTAGAGCCTATCTCTCTGATCCGCGTCACCGCGCCCAGAGCGCGCGCTCCCATCAGACCTGCGCCGGAGATTTTTTCATAGGTCTCATTCACGGAGTTCGCGATCTCGATGTCCCCTTCCCCTGTCAGGGCACAGGCTGCGCGTCTCACCCCTTGCCGTTCCCTGCGCAGGCATAGCGACACCACCTGTTCGCCGGGCCAATCCCGGTAGTGCCACACGTCTTCCGTTTCTGGGCACAGGTAGTAAAGACGGGTAAATTCCGCATCCTTCGGCAGTTCGTCAGGGATCGTCGCAATAACGAAGATGTCGTCGGCTGCAGCGCAAGCGACAACAAATTTGATGGGTACGACCATTAGCTCTCCTTAGCGCGAACCGGCGCTGCCGAGCGCCGGCGAACGCAGCGCAAATATGCTCCCGCCCATTGCAGGCCAGCCGTAAGCCGAGGCAAATTTACCGGACGCTACCAGCGGGGATCGTTTGGGAGACAATTTGCTGCTGCCCTCCGACTTCGACTGCGAATGAATAGTAAATCTCGTCAGGCATGTGCGAGACGGCCTCGGATATTTTCAGTTTTTTATAGTGGTCGGCCGTATTTTGCCCGGTAGTCCTATCTCGAAAATAGATCTCGTCCTGCGAAAGCTCTCCGAGGCTTCGGCGGAGCTGCGGCGTGAGGGCTTTACCGTTATCGTCGTAAATCGCCTTGTATGAATCCGTGCTGGTTGCCGCCAACAATATGTTCCAGATGTCCTCCGGCGCAGACCTCGCTTCCAGAAACAGCTCGACCGCGTTTTCAGGCATATCCACACCGGCCGCGCGATAGATCTCTTCCAGATCATGGGGCGGAGGATCGGTTCGGCTTCGGCTCGTCAAATCCATCAGCAGGGCGACATCGAGCGAAAATGTGAAATGCCGTCCTGTCTTGTGCCAGAGATTGACGGTCCCCAGGCTCGAATATCCGAAGGCAGCGAGCTCATCGGCATTCAATCCGGCACATTGGCCAGTACCTGGCGGAAGAAGCCCTCGAAAAGAGCCGGTGTGCACAGCCTGTAGTTCCTGTTTGCATAGTAGCCCACGCCATGTTGCATCCAGAACCGTCTCAGCTCCTCCGGAACGTGCCCAACGGCACTTTCCGCTTCGGCCTCGGAAATCCGTCTTGCCTCGTGGGGTTTGCCTCGCGCCTCAAAAAACTCTGCTGCGGTCATTGGTGTCTCCCGAAATCGCGATCTCGGTTACCGTTATGGTAGAGCCCGGTTTCAACCCAGCTATTCAAACCTTCGAAGCCACCTCCGCGTTTCTTCGATCTTGTCGTATGGTTCCGGTTGGACAAAAAGGCCTCGCCGATAATCCTTGAAACGAACGGGCTCCAAGACTTTCGCGACGCGGCGATAATCGTCGAGAACCAGACCGCGGTTGACATCGCCCAGTTGCGGCTCGCTGCCTGCCTGTATGATCAGGCCGCCGTCGATCCCGTGGATCGGGCAAGTCTCCCCGAGTTCTTTGGCAAGGGCGCCCTGCCCTCCCAGCTTCCCGACAATCTCTTCGTTGATGACGGTCAGCCAGTTGATCGACTTGATCTGACGGCCATCGCCGAGATCCGATTCTACTTCGAAATGAAGTGGATCGGAAAAATCCAATCCAGGAAAACGTTTGAGTAGAGGTAGAACGGTCTCTGCGACAGTATTGCTGCCGGCAAAAACCCCATGCTCGAACAAAAGACTATAGCCCGCACTGCCATGAAGTAGCTCGACCGATGACGCCCACCGCTTCGTAAGATCGAGCAAAATGCCATAGCCGCGTTCTGCCACAAAGGATGCCGGAAAATAGGCACAGATCATCGATCTTCCAAGCGGGCTCATGGGATCGGGGCCGGCACACTTGAAAGAAATGCTTAAAGGCGTCGGCTCATCGACAACTTTCTTGCCAGGATATCCGAACACCATTGCGTCCATGGGTTCGGATGAACTCAGCTCCCGCGCCATATTTTCATAATAGTCCAGGTAATCGCTGCCAGTGATTTTCGTCAGGCGGCTCGTATTCAGCTTGAGAAAATGCGACAACGCATCCGTAAACAGCGCATGATATTGACGGAGCATGTCGCAGAGTATCAGTCTGGTTCGGCTTTCGCTTCCGCCCAGAAAGAACAGCTCCACCGCAAAACCGATGCGTGTCTCCACAAAACCATGGCCATTGGCAAATGAGAAGCCGTCGATCTGAGCGGCGAGTTCCTTGGTCAAATGCATTGCGTCACTCAAGGAAATACCCTCACTGCGTTGCAAGCGTTGTTGCTGTTCCGAGTCCCAAAGCTCCGAGCGCGACTGCGCCGCATGGCTCCAGAATCGCGCAAGCGACAGCGCCGACGCCTGCTGCTGTTACGCCGAGCGCAACACCGGCCTTTTGCCAGTTACTCAGACCCTCCTCCTGGGACCTGTTACAGGTTGAGTTTGCTGCGCACCGAATGCCACGGCACGCTTGGCATGGACGGCGAGTTCTGACCGATTGCTCCTCCGGCGCGGTAATCTCGCCATCCACGAGGCAGTCGACACTCGCCACGTCCATCGAATTCCGCATTGTATTCGGCATCGCATACCACTGCCCGTTCAGACTTTCAGATCGAGTTTGTTGGTCGAGGCAGCGTAAGCCGGCAGCAGTTTTGCCAAGGTTTCGTCGAACGGAACCGGCAGCGCATTCTGGAAGCGGCAAAGCGGCGTGGCGTTGAACAGAGGGTAATCCAACGGCGGCAGATCGAGGCCACGTTGCTGGCGGAGCCGGCATGCAGCTAGTAGTTCGACCGGGAAGAACCACAATTCTTCTTCGTTGACGATGTCGTAGTCATCCGTCCCGCACCCCGATGCATGGAAGTCCGCAGCTTTTGCCAATGCCTCGCCGAATATACGGGGTCGCGGATCGAACAGCGCTTCGAGCAATGGGGAAAAATCGGCCATTTCTCCGTCATCCGGCTCAAGATCATAGGTCTCGTCGCTCCCCCGCCACGCCTTGTAGAGTTTGACTGAAAGCCATGGCAGATATTGCGGCAGACTTTTCCACGCGACGGCGCCGTTTCCGTCAGTCTGTGCGTCCCACCGGTCGAAAATCGTCTCGGCCAGGCGGTTTGCATGGCTCAGCCAACCAAGCGCCAGCATGGTGGAAACGTCAGTGAACGGCCGCATTGGAAATTTGTAGCCGGCCGGATCGTCCGATTCCATGACCGCATGCGCACATTCGTAGTGCCAGAACCGGTAAATGCCGGACCTCGCAATTTCGTCGGCAGGATAAAGGGCTTCGTTGAGGCTCTTGTCCATCGCCATCCGCATATGCCAGCTTGCGATGGAACCGAGCGCATCCGGAACCAGCTTCTTTTCGCTCTTCCCGTCACGAACGAATGGCTCGATCGTTTCAGAAAGCGGTTCGTCGTAGAGAATTTCCTTATTGAAGGAATCCGCGACCCAGTCCCGGATGTCGCGCTTCTCTTGATTCAGATTTGCTTTAATCGTCTGCTCGACCGATGGCATTTTTCAATCTCTTACAAAGTTTTGCTGTCAAAACATGTCTATTGTGTCGAGGCGGGAGGCCCCGCCATCCTCAGATTTTCATCACGCGTGCGCAAACAGGCGTCTGGCATCAGCTTCCGATCACGCGTACCGGTTGCGGCGGGAAAGGAGCATTGTCCATCAATTGCAGCTCATGCGCCTGCGCCAGGATCGCCATATGCGGCAACGCTTCGTAGATCGTCAGGCTGGCCAGTGCCCTGTTCCCGCCGAGCGCGAGGATGGGCCTGAACCCGTAGATCTGCCCTACGCCGAGCTTTCCGAGCTTTGAACGCGCCGGCTTGAAAAGCTTTTCAGCCTCTGCATCGTATTCATCGATTGTCGGGCTATCGAGCAACATCAACTCGCTGGTAACGGCAATATTGGGATCGTAGGTCTTGCCGTTGACCAGCGCCTGGCACGACACCTGCCCATTTACAAGGTCAATGGTCACATTCTGATGAACTTCGTTCCACGCAATGATCGTTCCAAATGCGCCAAAGCCCAGCACATGCGTCTGCTCGGCGTCAATCTGCGAATCGCCGTCAAAGACAAACTTCATGATCGCTGCATAGGCGTCGGGATCGCAGAACTGGAAATAACCATTCAATATGATCCCGGTCCCGTTCTGCTGCCAGAACTCGATCACCGCATCGGGAACCCTGCCGCGGTATCGCTCTACATCGACGGCCGCTTCCCCGCCCTGCGGAGTACCGAAATCCTCGACGATTGAAGTAAGCCTTACCTGATAATCCTTCACGGTGCCTCACTTCGAACCGATAGATGCACTGGGCAGTATTATGACATCGGAGCATTGCCGGGACCACCTCGCTCCTCCTCCGTCCCACCGGCAATGCACTTGGCTATTACCTCTAGTCTTTTCTGATGCCGCTCAATCTCTCCCACTCGCATCAGCTTCTTCTTTGCTGGCAACGCGCCCGCCGCCGCTGCCAACGAGCAGCATGATGGATTGTTAGTGCCACCCGACGTTAGCTAATCGAATGTCAGCCAAGGCACGCCTTGCACCAGCCTGCCTCCATGCTCGCAAGCATCGCCGAAGCGGGCGACCTTCTGGCCGTCGATCTTGGCAACCGACGATCCGCATGTAATGCCGGCTGTCGTCGGAACGCCCGTGCATGTGCACTTGTCGCCCACCATTGCGATTAGCACGCCTTCGACGCAGACCAAAGATTGGGATGTCGAAGACACCGGCCCTCCAACATGCGGCCGCGGCCCCGGATCGACCATCGGGCAGACATGCATATGGCCCCTAAGCGTGACCGGACGACCAACCATTTGGGCTCCTCATTTCTAACGGCGAGGCTGCAAACCTGTTTCAGACACAAACCTGATATCTAATTGTTCAAGACCAGTGAGCCGACATCAACATCTCAAGTACCTGAGATCTGCTTGCCCATCATCATGCCCCAACTTCGCGGACCGCCGGGACGCTAGGTATGCTTGTGTTATAAAGAGTGAACGGCACCGCCTGAGCTGCGATCGTCATGGCTGCGAGCGCCCCTGCCGGGCGGAGATTGTCGACGGTGATCGGCCCGCCCAGAGCCGGGTGAAGTTTGGGCGCGTAGATTTGTCCCACTTGCAGTTCGCCGTGTGCGAGGAGGAGACGCTTGAACATCGGCTTCCCATTTTCGTCCGGATTGTCGTAGGAATCTGCCTTCACATTGCCGATCACAATGCCCAACGTGATTTTAGGGTCCATATCAGGCTCGGGCGAAAACAGTTCCGGGCAACTGACGCGTCCATAAACCATATTGATTTTGACGGTTTTATAATCCTCGTTCCAAGCAACCAAATCCCCGAAAGCCGAAAATCCGAGAACATGCGTTCTTTCCGGCTTCAGCTCCTCATCACCGCCAAGAACCAGCGCCAGGACCGATTTATATTCGTCCGGATTGCAGAACTGGAAATAGCCCTGGAGCCATTTTCCCGCGGAATGAAGGCTCATGAAGTCAAGAAAACTATCCGGAATACGACCGCGGTAAGCGTCCAGAGTGGTAGATGGCAGTGGAGATCCGCCCTGCGGTTCGCCAAAATCCTTCAAAGCATTTTGATAGGTGATGAAAAGGTCGGTCATCGCTTCTGCCTTTGTTTCGGGGCTCGCACAACATGCGATAAATCATGGCATCGGAACGTCGGAAGTTCTTGTGCATGCCGGCCGGACACCGACGCGCTACCGCGACCCGATCGTCCGGCGTGGGATCACCGTTCCGAAACCGCCTTCCCCATCGGCAGGAGGCGTGTAATCGTAAAATGTCGGCGGCTCCAGCGACGCCAGGAACACAAGATGCTCAACCAAAGGCATCTTCTGCAAATGCTGTATGGTGTTGCCCCCGCCCAGGCTCAAAGCCGGCACGAATCCGTATATTTCTGCCACATTCAGGCGCCCCAGAATTTCCAAAGCGCGTGGCATCAAGTTCTTTTTGTTTTCGTCTTCCCACGGCGGAATAACCGGCGCAAACCGACCTGAGAAACACAGGCCCAACATGACTTCATCGGTCCACCGGCGTTGGTGTTCCTCGTCATATCCTCGATTGTCGATACCCACCTCTCCCCTCGCCATGTTCAGCCTGATCATAGCGTCGCCATACCAGATATCGATTTCACCGAAGGCGGTGTAGCCGAAGGCATACATCTTTTCTGGGTCAAGCTCCGGATCGCCGCGAAAGACATAGTCCAGCACCGGCTTCGGCAAGGGAGGATCGCAAAGCCAATACTGACCGTCGGACCAGCTGCACCAACCATGATCGGTCCAGAAACGGAGAAGAAAATCCGGCAGCTTTCCGCGATAGGCCTCCACATCGGCCGCGCTCGGGCGAATGACATTATCGATCTTGTACGCAGAGAGAAATTCGTCGAACCACTTGATCTCGAAGATGTTGTAGTTTGATTTTTCAGCCATGTCTCAAGGTCCTGAAAGGGGTTTCCCAACAGACTTCGTCATCCACGGCCTGGACTTTGACCGGTTTCAGAATGTTGCGATCGATGGTGGCATCAAGGACGGTCTTCAAGGCAACAGCAGATGCCGTCGAACCAATGCAAAGCGTAGACTGAGGCGATCACCATCCGATTTAATTTAGTGATCGAGCGCAGGTTTAATCTTGGTTCGCCCCGAAGGCGGCCCACTCAATCACCCTACCAACTAATTACCCCAGCGCGGATCGGTCAGCATCAGCGCTAGGCGCTCCATGCCCTTTGGCTTCAGCAGTTCCCTGAAGTCGTCCTCGTTGACAATGCCGAAGTTGGAATTGGCGGTATATTCGCTGGTGAAAATGCCGGCGAGCGCCACGTCGCCCAGATCAGGATTCGCCTGGATCGCGCGGTCGAGATCCGAGATGAAGTCCTTGTAGCGGCTGATCACGTGGATTTTGGGATTTTCGGGTGCGGTGACATCCGAAACCTGGGTGTTCGGGAAGATGCTGTAGTTGATTGTCGCCTTGCTGAAATCCACGCCCTGCAGGCGGCTCGGTTTGTCGGTGTAATCCCGGCCGAAAACGACATCGTCGAGCTTCCCGGTAAACTTGCTCTGCAGGATGGTGGCCTGCCGGAATTCGGCACGGTCGAGCTTGCAATTCAGGAATGATGCGCGTTCGAAAACGGCAAAGTCCACGCCGCTTGCCTGTATGTTGCATTTCTCGAAAACCACGTCCTGAAACGCGTTCGCATTCGAAGCCTGGTCCGCTCCAAAAGAGAAGCTTCTCATGTCACAGGAGATAAACTTGCAATTGCTGTAACGGCTATCCCAATTCTGGATCGCAAGCTGGCAGTTTTCGAAGGTGCAATCTTCTAACACGGCGCCGGTAAAGGCGAGGCCAGTAATAGAGCAGTTTTTAAAGTGAATGCCGCGCCAAGTCCTGTTCTTGACATGAAGGTTGAAGGGGATGATTTGCGTCGCATATGCCTTCTTGCTGCGAAGGCGCTCGTCGGGAGAAAACACGGTATCGGAAAAACTCGCGCCATGTCCCGAACTCAGGCCCGCCTCGATCGCCGATACAAACTCTTGCTGCTTCAAACCAACTACTCCCAACTATGGCCATATCAATGGTACGCCGGTACCGAAACCCGATGTATATTTCGTGACGTGCGCCTGCCATTGCGGCGCCGTCGTCACGTCGAACCAGTAATTCTGGCCGTTCACAACGACGTCCGGACCGAACTGGAACCGTGGCGTCGTGGTGACCAGCCCCCGCAGGCTGGGGTCGTTATCGACAAGGTTCTTGAAGACCGTGTCGATCTGCGTACCCATGTGAGTATTATATTGATTTGGATTGCGCGCAACCGCCGCAGCCTGCCTCGGCGTGAGACGTGCTCTCTGTTGCGCAGTGCGCAGATGCTGTATCAGCCGCTGCTCAAGATTGACGATGTTGCGCGGCAGAGCTGTGCTTCTTGCTCCCTGCACGCCGGTCACAAGAAGCGTTCGCCCAGATGTCTGCGCCGTCGCGGCGATCGCGCCGGCGCCACCTGCCACACCTTGGATGAGATTAGTGGTGTTTGTAACGTTCTGCACCGTTTCGGGCGATGCGCCCATGGCGCCAGCGATCTGGCCGGCCGCCTGGGCGATAGCGGTGTTTTGCTGCTCGCCGGTCCAAAGTTGCCTCAGGCCGGTCGAAAAATTGTCGTAGCCGTTGACCGCAAGCGCACCGCCGGCAATCATAGCCGGTACGCCAGGCACCGCGCCAACACCGGTCGCGGAAGCGCCAGTGCCCACGCCGGCAAGCCCTGCGCCCGCTATGGTTTCGGCGGCTCCGCCTATTGCCTGAAGCGCGCCGACGCCGCGCGTAATCACTTTGCCATGCGACTGGTCGAACTCATGTATGGCCTGGCCCGTCTCGTTGAGCTTTTCGCCGGTCCAGTCCCAGGCCTTTTCGTACCAGGCTTTGTCCTGATTGTCTTCCGCAGGCGGCGGCTTGTCTAAGTCCGTCGAGCGGACGTAGCAATATTCACCAACTGTATTACCTTTGTTTAACGTGCAGAGATCGCCGTGCCGCTGAACCGGTATGCCGTTGACATACACGATTTCTGAAGATGTTACCGGTTCGACGACATCGCCAACGGTGTTGGAGCAGCATCCGAGGCCGGTTCCGGGCTCATCCCCGAAGCAGCAAGAGAACTTTGATTGATGATGCTTGACCATCAGGCCGTTGGAAAAGACACTGGTCGCGTAGTTGAAGTCGTTGTTGGCCGTCCCATAGCTCATGTAGGGGACTGGGACCTTTGGAGACCGGCAGACGTCGGGAGAAAGGCAAACGGCCAGCGCCTCGGAATTGTCATGAATGATTTCGGGCGGCGCGGGGCTTGCCGCGGCGGGAGCCGGCAACTCGGGCGGCTTTTCTTCCTTGTTCTCCTCCCTCTTCGGAGGCGGCCAGGGTCCGTCATAGGCGATCAGAGGAGATCGGCCGTCCGGCGTTTTGGTGAGCAATGTGCCCGAAATCGGCGGCCCGATGATTCTCGTACCCGCAGGCAACCCGTACTGTGCGGCGAAATCAGCATCGTAGATCGGATCAGGAAACCGCCTCTCCCCCATTAGGCCACCCATTGAACAGGGGCGGCCAACGACAGACGCGGCTTTCCGCGTCGCTCCGGCCACGGAAAGGCCGTCCGCCATGTCAGGAAGACACGCCCGACATCCGGACGCATGTCGAAGTGTACGCCGTCGAGCACCAAAATGCCCCGCTTCAGCCCATCGCCCTGGTCGAGATCTACATGAAGATCGATCCCCGGCAGTTGGCCGCGGAGGATATCCCGCCCCGGCAGGAGATGATCCAACTCGAATTCCTCGTCTCCGCGAAGCCACGGCTCGCTAATGAGATCGGGATGCGCCGCCTGCCAGAAGTGGAAGTCGAAATCTTTCGGCAGAAACGGATGACGCTCCTTCAGCCAGACATCGTCATAAGTGCCGGCAAGCTTCAGACGGCCCTCCCAGAACGGCGATATCGGACCAAAACCGGCTGGCGCCGGACGATCACCTACATGGCGGATCGGGTGAGCCTCGTCCTCTATTTGTGGCGCCGGCCATTCAGGTTTCTCGGCAAACGAGGTCTCGTCAACAAGGCCGATGCCGAGCGGGTTTTTCTCGAAAACCTCGCCGCCTTCGATCCTGCCGCCGAAAGCAAGGCGCCAGTCGATGGGGACATGGGCGACAGCTTCTCCCTCTGTCAGTTCCCAGCTGTCGAGGGCGTCTTCCTTGTCGGGGTCGATCAGGCCGCGCCAGGTCTTGCGAGTCCTGGCTCGCCACTGGCGCGGACCATAAACGCGCAGACGTTTTTCCAGAGGCCCGACCTTGAGCCCACATGTCCAAGAGGAGGCCGAAACGCCGTTTGGCGCGAACGTCGCGCCGAGGAAGGTCACGTCCGTGCCAGGCTTGTACGGAGCGAGATCCGTGCAGGCCATCTGCGGGGCCTGATGCGGATCGCCGTCATAAACGTCCGACATGGCTAGAGGCCGCTGGCTGTCATCAAGTACTAGCGGACCGCCATTGCTGAGTTTGAAGGTGCCGCGCGCCACTACTACACCAAGAAGATCGCCCGTCAGATTGTACTGACGGAACGCGAGCACCGGAAAAGGCGTGTCGTTGTCGACCGACATCGCCTGTCAGCCCTTCGCAGCCGTGTCCGACGATGTCGGAGCCGCTTCGGCAAAGCCGCCGCCCGGCTTGTTCAGATCCACGACCTTGCCGTTGATCTGAGTCGGCCCGGATGCCGTGAAGTTAAAATGCGTCCCAAGGATGATAACCGTGCCGTCCTCGCGCATGATGAACTTGGAAGCGCCGCATTCGATGACGAACTCTTCGCCGACAATGACCTTTTTGAACTTTCCCACCTTCTCGAGCGATGTCTGGCCAACATTGGTCACCTTGCTGACGCCGATTTGCTCGGCGCGGGCGATGCCAACCGTATCTGATTTAAAAGAGCCTACGATCGTGTTCATAATGCCCGGCAAGGGGAATAGGCTGGAAGCAGCACTTCCCACTCCGCTACCGGAACCAGCAAGAGCGGTTCCGGCATCCGCCCGAGGGCTGGGGCCGGAAACGACACCTTCACGACTACCGAGACCGCCCGCGCTGAGGAAACCTAGTGCCGAGGAGGCAAGCGTTCCGGCAAAAGCGGCGAGGCCCGGCCCGCCACCTCCGGCGATCTGGCCGGCCTGCGAAAGAAGGCCGGCCGTCTGGCTTGCCATTCCCTGCACCGCCCCCATCAGCGCCATGGCCATCGGCCCCGTGCCGCCGACGACGGTGTTCATCGAGCCGCCGACTTCATGTTTCTGGTTGCCGCCCACTTCGACCGTCCGATTGGCGCCGATTGCCGAGACCTCGTGCCGGTCGATGCGCTTGGTGCGGTCGTTCAGGACGCGCGTCGTCTGGTCCTTCTGCGCATGGAAGAACATGTTCTCCTGGCCAGACTCGTCTTCGAACGTCATTTCGTTGAAGCCTGTGCCCTTATGCGAGTTTGAGCGCATGACCATGCGCGTCTTGTTGGCGGGCAGGTCGTAGGGAACAGCATTGGTGGGATTGGGCACCACGCCTGTCACCAGCGGCCGGTCGGGGTCGCCGTCGACGAAGGCGACCATCACCTCCATGCCGATACGCGGGATGACCTGGGCGCCCCAGGTCCCGCCTCCCCAGACCTGGCTGACGCGCACCCAGCAGGTGTCGGAACCGTCCTTCTTGGCCTTCCGGTCCCAGGGGAACCACAGCTTGATGCGACCGTACTGGTCGGGATGGATTTCCTCGCCGGAAGGGCCGGCGACGATCGCCACCTGGGTGCCCTCGATCCGCGGCCGCTTCGTCTCGCGATGCGGCGTCATCGGCACCCGCGACGGCACCGCCTCGAATGTGTTCGTGTATTCCGGTTCGTTGCTATTCGTCTCATAGGATCGATCGACGACGGTATGCACCGCCTTGACCACCACATGTTCCTCATAGGCGTGATCTGGATGGGCGACTTCATAGGGGGTGAAGCGGCGTCCCGCCTCAAGGATGCGGGATGTGGAGCCGCCGAAGACCCGGTCGTGATCGGCTTCGGAGGCCTGCATCCTCAATTTTTCCGCCCGCTCCGCCTCGGCCACGGAAGAAATGCGCGCCGGATATTCGTAAAGCTCGCGCTTCGTCGCTTCCGGCATCTGCACCAGCGACGGGGTCATTGTGCCCGGCACCATGCGCGGCGTCTCGAAGTTCCAGTCGGCGCCGGCGCGCTGGCCCGGCACATAGGAATAGCGCCGGCTCCACTCGTTGATATGGTTGCGGTCGGACGAGCCCTGCGCCAGGCGGACCCGCCCTTCTCCCTGCGCCGAGGGCGACGGGCCGAGCCAGGATCTTGCGCCGTCGGCCACATGCAGCTTGTGTTTGCCATCCTCATGGGAGAACCAGTAAAACAGGCCGTCCTCCTCGAAGCGGCGGGTGAGATAGGCAAGGTCCGTTTCGTTCCACTGCACCGAATAATGCAGCGGTGGCGGCGGCGTGATCACGCCCGAGGTATCGGGCGCGGGAATACCGTGCTCGGAAAACAGCGTCTCGACGATATCGACCGCGGTCTTGTCCATCCAGATGCGGCAGTCGGAACGGCGCGACAGCAGCCACATCTGCGGCCTGAGCACCATGGAATAAGACCGCAGGCCGCGGGTGATGGGCGGTCCTTCGTTGAGTTCGGTCACCAGGCCGTTGAACGGCCGACGCACGCCGCCGCCATCCTCGCCCTGCTGCACCTCGACGGAGACATCCATCAGCCGGCCGATCAGCTCCTCCGGCTTGACGGATGGTTTCTTGGCGCGGGCCGACAGCCTGATTTCAAAGAGCGAGGAAATACCTTCCTCGATCGTCACCCGCTCCGGCAGAAGCTGGTCTTCGCCCAGCGGCGAGACGATTCTGAGAATTCGGCTCGCCTGGATGAAATCCGCGGCGGACGACATATCGTTCATCGATGAGGACCTCTCAGCCTACGGCAGCGGCGGACGCTTCCGAGAAGCGTTTCAAAAAGCCGTCGACGAGGGTACGGCGATCGAAATAATGCAGGAGTTCCAGCCGGTTGTTGTTGCCGTTGAAATAGGCGGCAGCCATCGGCCGCTCTCCGGTCTTCTGGATGAAGGTGACCGCGGGATTGCCGTACAGCAAACGGGTCGGCGCCGGATCCTCGCCATAGATGGGAAGGAAATTCAGCGTGACGGACGCTTTGTAATGCTCCAGCGCCTTGGCCGTGAAGATGTTCTTCTTGCCGAGATAGCGGTGCATGACCGTCGTACGGCCATTCGGGCGGGTCGTCAGCTGCGTTCCCGATTCGAAGAATTCCGAAAGCAATTCCCGCGCTCCGGGCGAACCCTGTAGCTTGCGGCCCTTGAAATAGACGTCTTCGCCGATGGCAAGCGTATAGACGCTGCGCATCACCTGAAGATGGCTGGTCCCAACCCCCTTGACGCCCTTGATCTTGAAGCTGGGCGCGACCATGCCGAAGACGCTTTCGTCGAACACTTCCTCGACGATGAGATGGTAGTTCGTCAGTTTCACATTATCGATGGCCAATCCGCTCATGGGAAGACTTCCTTCAAGCCCGCGACGACGATGGAGCGAATAGGCGCCGCAACGATGCGGCGCCCCTTCCAGTCGGATATCAGGCGGCCTTGGTGGTCGCGAGATCGTAAGAGGCGATCATCGGCGACTGCGGCGAGTGCTTGTCGTCGTAAGGCGTGTACTTCACTTCCATCTTGGTGAAGTTCAGCTTGATCGTCTCGACCGGGCGGTCGCCGTTGGAATCGATCGAGTAGCTGGCAATCAGCGTGTTCTCGAGGGAATACTCGATGTAGGTGTCGCCGGGATTGCCCGTGGTGACAAGATGGATAACGGAGCGCTTGCCGGTGCGGCCCGAGCAGGCTTCCTGGAAGAGCTTGGTCGACGAGGAGTCGCTGACCTTGGTGAGGATCACTTCCGAAACGGTCGGCTCGGAAGCTTCGCGGTTTGCCGCCGAACCGGCGGAGGTGTTCATGTTACGGGCGACGTTCCAGTGAATGGCTTCGATGTCCATCCACTTGCGATGCTGCTCGTGGGTCGCATCGCCCTGGATCCCGTCGATCTGAAGATAAATCGGCATGCTGTCAGCTCTCCTATTGGCGGTTGAGTGCCTAGTTGCGTCTAAGGCGTAGTTGCCTTTCTTCTCGCTGCTCCCCGAGTGCGCTTGCGGCTCGGGGTTACTTCATCCGACAACCGGCTTTCCCCCGGCGTGTCGAATTCCTGCGGGGCGGCCTCTTCGGCATCGAGGCCGAAGCGATGGCCGTCGTATCCGATGGCGACCCCGGTAATTTTCTTCCCCTGCCCAACGGCATCGAGGAAAAAGGTCGAAAGCACAGGCAAGAGGTCGCGGGCGATCATGACCTCGATGGCGCGGGCGCCTACCTCGCTTGCGCGGGCGCGCGAAATCAGCGCGTCGCGGGCTTCCGGTGATAGTGAAAGCGTGGTCCCGTAGGTGGCGCCGATCCGGTCGCGGATACGGCCGATCTGGATATCGACGATGCCCGAAAGGGTCTCGTTACCGAGCGGCATGAAGGGCAGCACCGTCGTGCGGCCAAGGAAGGCCGGCTTGAAATGCTTCTGCAATTCCGGTGCCAGCAGCGCTTCGAGCGCCTCTGCCTCCGGCATCGTGTCGGGATCGGCGGCAAGTGCGGCGATCATCTCCGAACCGGTATTCGCCGTCATGACGATGGTGGTGTTCTTGAAATCGATGTCTCGGCCTTCGCCGTCGCGCAGCGTTCCCTTGTCGAACACCTGGTAGAAGATTTCCTGGACACCCGGATGCGCCTTGTCGATCTCGTCGAGCAGCAGCACCCCATAGGGCCTGCGCCTCACCGCTTCGGTGAGCACGCCACCTTCGCCGTAGCCGACATAACCGGGGGGCGAGCCGAGGAGCATGGAAATCTTATGCTCCTCCTTGAACTCGGACATGTTGATGGTCGTGAGGTACCGGCTGCCGCCATAGAGCATATCGGCGAGCGAAAGCGCGGTTTCGGTCTTGCCGGTGCCGGACATGCCGACCAGCAGGAAGACGGCCGGCGGCCGGCGCGGATCGGAAAGGCCGGCGCGGGCGGCCCGCATGGCCGAAGCGATCCGCTCGATTGCCGCATCCTGACCAAGCACCCTCTCCTTCAGGCGGGCATCGAGCGTCTTGACGGTCTCGATCTGGTCCGACAGCAGCTTGCCGACGGGAATTCCGGTCCAGCGGGCAACGACGGCAGCGACGATCTCCTTGTCGACGACGCGCGGCAGGAGCGGCGTTTGGTCCGCGACTGTCGCCAGGCTCCGTTCTGTGACAGCAAGTGCAGCGCGTGCGCTTTCCGCCGTCATGGCCTGCGGCGGGAAAGGCGCCACATTCGTGCCGTCGCCGGTCTTGTCGGCTGGCGCCAGCGGGACGACGGCATCGTCGGGCGAGAAGAACTCCTCCAGTCGGTCAGCCTCTCGGACGAGCCGGTTTTCTTCATCGAATTTCGATCGGAGCGCCTCGATCTCCAGGACGATCTCCTGTTGCTTGCCTGCGATTTCGCCGAGCCGGGCGCGCTTTTCCGACGTCTCCGGTTCGCGCGCGAGCCAGTTCGCCTCGGTTTCCAGAAGATCGCGCTCGTCGACGAGCAGCTTCAGCGCCTCCGGTGTCGTCTGGCGCGCAAGCGCTACCGCCGCAGCTGCCGTGTCGATCAGGCTGATCGCCTTGTCGGGAAGCTGCCGGTCCGGCAGATATCTGGCCGAAAGCCGGACGGCCGCAACGATCGCCTCGTCGCGAATGCGCACCTTGTGGTGGATTTTCAGGCCTTCCGCCACGCCGCGCAGCATGCGGATGGCGGCTTCTTCGTCCGGCTCGCGAACATGCACGGTCTGAAAGCGGCGGGTGAGTGCGGCATCCTTTTCGATGAAGCGCTTGTATTCGCTCCAGGTCGTTGCCGCGATCGTCCGCAGTTCGCCGCGCGCCAAAGCGGGTTTCAGGACATTGGCGGCATCGCCCTGCCCTGCCTGTCCGCCGGCGCCGATCAGCCCATGCGCTTCGTCTATGAACAGAATGATCGGCTCCGGTGACGTCTTCACCGCATCGACCACGCCATGCAGCCGCCGTTCGAACTCGCCTTTGACGCCGGCACCGGCTTGCAGCAGGCTCAGGTCCAAGAGCAGCAGCTTCACGTCCTTCAACCGGGCCGGCACGTTGCCGGCGGCGATCTCCAGCGCCAGTGCTTCCGCCACGGCGGTCTTGCCGACACCCGCCTCGCCGACGAGGATCGGATTGTTCTGCCGCCGGCGCATCAGGATATCGATCAACTGCCGCAATTCGCGATCGCGTCCGATGACCGGGTCGGTTCGGCCCGCCCGGGCGTCCGCGGTCATGTCGTGGGTGTAGAGCCGCAGGAATTCATTGTCCCCAGAGAAGGTCGCAGACGCGGCAACGGGCACGGAAAGCTCGCCCGACGGGCCTGGCGCCGCCGTCTCCAGCAACTTGTCGAGCGTCGCCCTGTCGAGATTGCGCATCGACGGGGCAATGCCGCGAGTCACCGCCCGCAATGCCGGCTCGTTGATCAGCGCGGCAAGCAGATCGGCCAAAAGCACGACATTCCGCCCGCACTGCAGCGATGCAACCAGAAAGGATTCCCTCCCAAGAGCGAGCAGGTTCGGGGAGAGGGCAAGCGAGGCGCCATCCTCCCGCGGGATGTCGGCGATAGCGGCGTCGAGCTCCATTCTCAGCATCTCCGAGGAGAGCTTGAGTTCTTCGAAAACGGCAGAAAATCCTGCGATATCAAGAAGGGAGCGAAGCCAATGGGCGATATCCACGACGGCATGCTGATGACGCACGGCAAGCGAAGCCGCTGTCTCAAGACCGACACGTAGATTGGGCTCAAGCGTTCTTATCAGACGATTGAGATCGATATGGGACATTCTCAAGTCCTGTCTTTACGTCGAAATTCAGTACGCTCACCCGATGCGAAGAAACAACTAGGGCGCTCATAAACCCTTGTCCAGAAGAAAAACGACTCTATTTTGAAAAATGAGCATATCGAAAGTCGTCATAAATCCGTCATCATCCTTCTATGGTTGACAAGCCAATATGAGCCGCCCAAAATGACCGCTCTTCGCATTATGCTCTGCTTTTTGAGGAATTTAACCGCGTGAATGTTCGCGAAATTATAGATCCACTTGAACAAAATCATCCGTGCGGAGAAAACGTGCGGAATAATACTGTGTCTCGTGAAATATACTATAGAATTAAGGACGCGAGAAACGCCGCGCGTACAGCCGAACGTAGTATTATCCCGGGTGAGACTATTGCGATTGCACCTGCCTGGCACGATGTTAGCAATCTTGGATTGCAGATCCTTTCTTCAAAGAGCAAGGACATCGAAGTATTGGCATGGCTCGCTGAAGCGCAACTGCGGCTGCGCGGCTTCTCTGGATTGCATGACGTCTACGTCGCAACCGTGTCGCTTTTAGACAAGCATTTCGACGCTTTGCATTCGATCGGAGATGGTGACATCGAGGAACGGTTCGCGCCCTTTGCTGGTCTCAACGGTGTTGGCGGCGAGGGCACGCTCATCCAGGCTATTCGTTTGACATCGTTGATCCCCGGCGGAAAATTCGCCCAGTTTTCGCTTTGGGATTTCCAGCTTTCGCAGCGGCCGAACGAAACCGAACGGCTCAAGGAATTGCAGCAGGCGGCGGCAGAAGCCGGTGTCGCTCAGATGTCAGCCTATCTCGACGTGCTGACCGGGTGCATCGCCGCATTCGATCGCATGGTCGAAATACTTGACATACACTGCGGCGACCAGGCGCCGCCGAGTTCGAATACACGCAATGTGTTGCAGGAGGCGGCGTCTGCAATCCGGATGCTCGCCGGAATCGAAGCGCCGCTCGCCGCTCCGCAAGCCCTTGCCTCGCAAGGATCCGAGCCACTGCCGGCAAGCGAAACCGACGAGTCCGGAGCCATCGGCCTGCGGCCTGTCAGCGCCGAGCCGATTCGTTCGCGGGAAGAAGCCTTCGAACTTCTGATCGCCGTTGCGCGCTATTTCCGCCGCACGGAGCCCCATTCACCGATCTCCATGTCGATCGAAACGCTGGTGCGTCGCGGCCGCATGGATTTTTTCGAGCTTCTTGCCGAGCTCCTGCCCGAACAGCAGACGCGCAACGCGGTGCTGACGGCAGCCGGCATCCAGCCCGTAGCCGACAAGGGAGGCTAACGGCACGCCGCAGCATCCTCAATTGACAATCCGCCGATGAGACGAAGGAGAATCTCGATGGCAAGTGTGCATGAGAAACTGGAACGGGTTCGCAAACCGCGAGTCCACATCAAATACGAAGTGGAAACCGAAGGCGCGATGGTGGTGAAGGAACTGCCCTTCGTCGTCGGCGTGCTTGGCGATTTCTCCGGAAATCCCACGCAGCAGCTCAAGCCGTTCGGCGAGCGCAAGTTCGTGCAGGTCGACCGCGACAACTTCGACGACGTCATGCGCCGCATGACGCCGGGCCTCACCATTTCGGTCGAGAACACCCTCGAGAAAAACGGAAGCGACCTTCCCGTTTCGCTGAAATTCGAAAGCATGGCCGATTTCGAACCCGGCGCGGTCGTCGATCAGGTGCCGGCGCTGAAGGCCCTGCTCAACGCGCGCAACCAGCTGCGCGACCTGATGAGCAAGGCGGACCGCTCCGAAGAGCTCGAGCGCCTGCTCGAGGACATCCTGCAGAACAAGGCCGATCTCTCGCAGCTGGTCGCCCAACTTGGCGGCGACAAAGCCGAAGAGGCGAAGGACGCATTGAACTGAGTGCCTGGGATCGCGGGCCGATCGCGGACCGCGCGCTCCATTCCTGAAGAGTCGTTGTCCGGCAGTGGCCCCTTTCGAAGGGAACCCCTCATGCTTCGAGGGCCGCCGCTTTCGTAAAAAGGATCGATAGATGACCGCTGAAACGCAATTGCAAACAAAGGAAGACGTAGGCTTCGCGCCTGATGAAAACCTGCTCTCGAAGGTCGTTGCGGCGACCCGCCAGACCGAGCCCGACCGTGCCCAGGACCTTCTGCGCACCCTCACCGATCAAGCCCTGAAGGGCACCGTCACCTATGATCGCAACCTGACGATCACCTTGAACAATGCCATTGCCGAAATCGACAAGGCGATTTCCAGCCAGCTCGCGGCTATCATGCAGTCGCCTGAGTTCACCAAGCTCGAAGGCGCCTGGCGCGGCCTGAACTATCTCGTCAAGAACAGCGAAACCAGCGCCAATCTGAAGATCCGCGTGCTCAATGCATCCAAGCGCGATGTCGCCAAGGATCTCGCAAAGGCCGTCGAATTCGACCAGTCGCGGCTCTTCAAGTCGGTCTATGAAGACGAATTCGGCACGCCGGGCGGCGAGCCGATGGGCGCGCTGATCGGCGATTTCGAATTCGACAATTCCTTCGACGACGTCCAGCTTCTGCAGGGCGTCTCGATGATCGCCGCAGCCGCTTTCGCCCCGTTCATCTCCGCCGCCAGCCCACGCATGTTCGGCTTCGAGGATTTCCGGGAGCTGGCAAAACCCCGCGATCTCGAGAAGATCTTCGAGACGGTTGAATACGCCAAGTGGCGCAGCCTGCGTGACAGCGATGATTCCCGCTTCGTGACGCTCGCCATGCCGCGTGTGCTCGCCCGCATGCCATACGGCCCGAAGACCAGCCCGATCGAGGAGTTCAACTTCGACGAAACCGGCGGTTCCAAGACCGGCGAGCTGTCGCACGGTTCCTACTGCTGGATGAATGCAGCCTATGTGATGGGCACGCGTCTCACCGAGGCCTTCGCCAAGAACGGCTGGTGCACCGCCATTCGCGGGGCGGAAAACGGCGGCAAGGTCGAAGGGCTGCCGATGCACATCTTCTCGAGCGACGACGGCGATCTGGATCTGAAATGCCCCACGGAAGTCGGTATCACCGATCGCCGCGATGCCGAACTCGGCAAGCTCGGCTTCCTGCCGCTCTGCCATTACAAAAATACCGACTATGCCGTGTTCTTCGGGGCGCAGACCGCGCATAAGCCGAAGCTCTACGACCGACCCGAGGCAACTGCGAACGCGGCCGTTTCAGCCCGCCTGCCCTATATGATGGCGACCTCGCGTTTCGCCCATTATCTCAAGGTCATGGGCCGCGACAAGATCGGCTCATTCATGGAGGCGGAAGATTGCGAGGCCTGGCTCAATCGCTGGATCTCCAACTATGTCAACGCCAATGACGACGCCGGCGAAGAGTCGCGGGCGAAATATCCGCTGCGCGAGGCAAAAGTCACCGTCCAGGAAATCCCCGGCAGGCCTGGCGCTTACAACGCCGTGGCCTGGATGCGCCCATGGCTGCAGATGGAGGAATTGACCACCTCGCTGCGCATGGTCGCCCGGATTCCCTCGAAGAACTGATGAAAGCAGGGCCAAGCGCGGCGGCTTGCCGCCGCGCAACCATCCTTGCGGTCGAAACATTTGTGTCAGGTTGACGATGGGTTCCAGCACTGAATGGCGGCGCCGGGCGGATCAGCTGATTACGCTGATCGACGAAGCGCTGAACAGGCAAGTCAATGCCATCCTCCACCATCCCGATTTTCAGGCGATGGAGGCGAGATGGCGTGGCCTTGCCATGCTCGTGCGCGAGGCAAGCCGCAGCGGCGAGGTCAAGGTCAAGCTTCTCGGCGTCAGCTGGAGCGAGCTCACGCGGAGCATGGAGCGTGCCAGCGACTTCGACCAAAGCCACCTCTTCGAACTGATCTATAGCCGCGAGTTCGGCATGCCGGGCGGCGAACCCTTCGGTCTGCTGGTCGGCGACTATTATCTTTCTCCGGCCGATCCGCACGGCGGCGATCCGGTCAGCACGCTGTCGCAGATCGGCATGGTGGCCGCCGCCGCCTTCTGCCCCTTCGTCGCAGGTGCTGCGCCGCTGGCGATCGGGCTTGAAGACTTTCACGAGCTGAACCGGGTCACCGACTTTTCCTGGCTTGCCAATGAGACGGCCCGCATCCGCTGGAACGGTCTCCGCGCGCGCGAGGATTCGCGTTTCCTCGGACTTGTCGCGCCGCGCATCCTGATGCGCTCGCCGCTTACGCCTCATGCACGCAATCGCAACGACGGCTTTCCCTTCCGCGAAAGCATTGCTAGCGACGGCAGTTCGCTTCTCTGGGGCAACGCCGCTTTCGCTTTTGCGACCGTCGTCATCCGAAATTTCATCGATTCCGGGTGGTTCGCGGATATCCGCGGCGTCACGCAGGATGCCGTCGACGGTGGCCTGCTGAGTACAGCGGAATTGCCGCCTTATGACTTCGGCACAGAAAGCAACGGACTATCAGCCCAGGCGCCGGTGGAGATCCATCTGACCAGCGGCCAGGAGCAGCAGCTCTGCGAGCTCGGCATCATTCCTACTGCGACCACCTATCTCTCCTCTTCGGCGATTTTCAATTCCAATCAGTCTCTGCATGCGCCTCCGCACTATTCCAACGAACATGCACGCCAGAACGCCCGCCTCGCCGCCATGCTGCAATATGTGCTCTGCGCGTCGCGCTTCTCGCATTATCTCAAGGTCATCATGCGCGACGAAATCGGCCAGCTTTCGGATGCGATCTCGATCCAGCGGAAGCTGGCGGATTGGCTGACCGCCTATACGCTCGGCAATGACGACGCCGACATCGCGCTACGCACCCGCTTTCCCCTGCGCTCGGCCGGCATCGGCGTCGCCGAGATTCCGGGCAAGCCCGGCAGCTTCTCCTGTACCGTCCGGCTGCAGCCGCATTTCCAGCTCGATGACGTTGCCACGAGTTTCCATCTCATCGCCGAGACCGCGACCACGGGCCAGATCCTGAGCCGCCCCGTTGCCATACCCGAGAGGATGTCCGCATGACGCTTTCCGCCAGCATCGCCCAATCGCTCAGCGACAACGCCCTCGATGACGCGATCGAGCAGGTCAAAGCGCATCTGAAGGTCAAGCCCTCGGATCAGGAGGCGCGACATCTCTATATCGACCTTCTCGTGCTTGCCGGTGACTACCAGCGGGCGGACAATCAGTGCAGCCTTGCTGCCACCCTCTCTCCCGACGCGACGATGGGCTTCGCCTTGCTGCGCAATGAGCTTCGGGCGATGGCGGCGCGCGACGCCTGGTTCGAAAGCGGCGCCCTGCCGGAATTTCCACAGGGGCCGAGCGAACTCGACAAGCTCGCCGTCCGCCTTGGCATCGCCCATCGCGGCGGGGATGCGGATGAGGCGAGGACCACGCTCGATGCACTCGAGAACCTGAGGGGCGAACGTCCGTTGATCTGGAACGGCAAGGCCGTCTCCGATTTCCGCGACCTCGACGACCGGACACCGCACGCTCTCGAAGTCATCATGACCGGCGGCGGCTATCTCTGGATCGATTTTTCCAAGATCGCAGCCCTTTCGATAGAGCCGATTGCCCGGCCGCGCGATCTGGCCTTCCGCCGCGCCGAGCTTTCCCTGATCGACGGCGCAGCCGCGTCGGTGCTTCTCCCGGCGGTCTATCATGGCACCGGCAAGGATGAGACGCTCAGGCTTGGCCGCGAGACCGAGTGGATGGAGGAGACGACCGGCATCACCAGCGGCCGTGGCCAGCGCTGCTACCTCGCCGGCGACGAACTGGTTTCCTTCCATGACACCCAAAGTCTGGAGATCGTGCCGGCAACGGCTGCCGGCAGGCAGGTTGCGCATGGTTGACCCGCTCGAACGTTACCGGTCGCGCGACCGCGTCCTTGCCCGCTCGATCCTCGACAGGTTGATCGACGAGGCTCCGGATCGCAGCGTCGATCCGCCGATGAGCTTCGTCGATCAGGTCCGCGACGTCAGGGAGGCGATCCGCCGCGATCTCGAAGCGCTGCTCAACACGCGGCGCTGCCCGGCGACGCCACCGGCGGCACTTTCCGAACTCAAGGACGCGCTGGTGAGCTACGGCGTCGACGGCATCGTCTCGGCAAATCTGATGACCGACCAGGCCAAGCTCAAGCTGGCGCAAGCGATCGAGAGGCGGATTGCACTTTTCGAAACGCGGCTGTCCGATGTGCGGGTGACGATCCTCAAGAGCCGGACGATGACCGAACGGGCGCTGCGCATGCGCATCCAGGCGACCTTCCGCCTGCATGAGGGCATGCCGCCGATCAGCTTCGAGTCGACCATCGATCCCTCGACCCAGCGCTTCTTCGTGGAGGCGGCGCATGGCTGAAGGTTTCCTGCACCGCTACAATGAGGAATTGCTGGCACTTCGCCGCCGCGCCGCGCGCTTTGCGGATGCCTTCCCGAAGATCGCCGGCCGGCTGCGCATGACCGGCGACGTCGCCGACGATCCGCATGTGGAACGCCTGATCCAGAGTTTCGCCTATTCGGCCGCCCGCGTCCGCCAGAAGCTGGACGATGAATTTCCCGAGCTGACCGACGGCCTGCTCGAGACGCTCTATCCCCATTATCTCTCGCCGCTGCCCTCGATGAGCATCGTGAAGTTCCGCCCAAGCGACACGCTTGCCTCGGTCCAGACCGTGCCACGCCACACCGAAGTCCTGGCCGAGCCGGTGCGAGGCGAAGCTTGCCGCTTCCGCACCACGCAGGATGTCGAGATGGCGCCGATCGAAATCACCGGTGCTAGCCTTTCCGGCCAGCCGATCAATGCGCCGCTTTCTCCCTATGCCGGCGTTGCCGGTTGCCTCAGGCTGTCCATCCGCAGCCTCGATGCCCGAAAGCCCGTCGGCAGCCTCGGCCTGAGCCGGCTGCGCCTGCATATTCCGTCCCCCTGGCAGCAGGCGGTGGCGATCTACGAGCTGCTTGCCAACCACACGCTCGGCATTGCGCTTGCCAAACATGCGGACGACCGTTCGCCGGTCTTCCTGCCGGCGGGCAATCTCAAACAGGTTGGCTTCGAGCCTGAAGAGGCCATGCTACCCTATCCGGCGCCGAGCTTCACCGGCTACCGGCTGCTGACTGAATTTTTCGCTCTGCCGCGGAAGTTTCTTTTTCTCGATATCGAAGGGCTCGATGCCTGGCGGGGCGAAACGCTGGAGCTCTTCGTCTACCTGAGGGAAAGCGACGCCAAGCTCGAACGTGCGATCTCGGTCCGCGACTTCGCACTCAATGCGACGCCCGTCGTCAATCTCTTCCGCCAGGTCTGCGAGCCGATTGCCATCGACGGCACCCGTACGGAATACCGACTCCTGCCTGATGCGCGGCGCCAGAAGACCCGCGAGATCTATTCGATCGACCGCGTTCTCCTGACCGGATCGCGCGGCCAGGAGGAATTCTGCCAGCCGTTCTTCGGACGGTCGCAGCGGGCAGGCACGAGCGTGACCTACTGGCAGGCCTATCGCCGTTTCGACGAAGACGACAGAACCAGCGATCTGGACATCGCCTTCGTCGACAGGCAGCGCCGTTCTTCAGGTCCTGTCGAGGCGGTCGCAAGCGTCGACACGCTCTGCCTGAACCGCGACCTGCCGGAACAGCTTCCCTTCGGCGGCGGCCATCCTTTTCTGCAGCTTGCTTCCGGCCATGAGGCGGTCGCCAGCGTTGAAGCCCTGATCCCGCCGACGCCGTCGGTCAGGATGAACGATCAGGAAGGGCGGAACTGGCGGCTGATGTCGCATCTCATTCTCAACCACCTGTCGCTCTTCGACAATGACGGTGCGGCGCTGAAGGATATCCTGTCCCTCTACGCCTTCCGGGACAGCCCCGAGACCAAGCAATTCGTCGATGCGCTCGTCCGGATCAAGGCGGGCAATTCGACCGCCCGTCTCGGCAGCGGCGGCATGGTGCCCGGCACCGAAATCGCGCTTGAATTCGATCCGGCCGCCATCGACCGGCCCTCCGCCTTCCTGTTCGGCAGCGTGCTCGACCGCTTCTTCAGTCTCTACACCTCGGTCAACAGCTTCACCCGGCTCACCATCGGGATGAAGGGGCAATCGAGGCCGATCGCCCGGTGGCCGGCACGCGCCGCCGAACGCCCGCTTCTCTGAGGAAGGATCGCTAGCCAACCATGGATCTCCCCGTCGCCCGCAAGCCAGACGACCTTGCCGATCTGCTCGAACGCGACCCCGGCCGCTTCGAGCCGGTGACGGCCTTTCGCGTCGCGCAGGCTTCGGTGGAGGAAGGGCGGCTTGATGTCGCCTCCCATGTCGGCGTCTCGCCGGCGCCTCTTGCCGTCAGCGGATACAAGCGCAGGGGCGGCGGTGCCGCCGTCCGCAGTGCGCTTGCCGGTCTCATCGGGGCGATCGGCTCCATGCCGTCGGCCTACAACGAACTCGTCATGCGCGAGGAGCGGAACAGGTCGCGGGCGCTGGCGGGCTTCTTCGACCTGTTCAGCGCGCGGATGGCGGAACTCTTCACTGATGCCTGCGAGAAATACCGCATCGCCCGGCGGTTGCGCTGGGGCGGCGCATGGGCAAACAACGCCTTCGTCACCACGCTCCTGTCACTCACCGGCTTCGGCACCAAGCGTCTCGTCGAAAAGAGCGGCGTCGACGAGGAACTGATCCTGCGCTTCTCCGGTTTCTTCGCCGCGCGCAACCGCAATGCCGTCAATCTCCGCGCCATGCTCTGCGAATTCAGCGGCCTGCCGGTGGGGATCGAATTGTTCCGCGGGCGCTGGCTGACCATCCCGGAGGCGGAGCGCAGCCGCATGGGCAGACCGCAGGGCGTCCAGCTTGGCGTCAATGCGACGGCAGGTGCTGCGATCCACGATTTCAGCGGCGGCTTTCGCATTGTCATCGGTCCACTCGGTTATGCCGATTACCTTTCGCTCGCGCCGGGCGGCCGCGCCATCACCGAGCTCTTCGCCCTGACGCGGCTCTATGTCGGCGCGGCGCTCGAATTCGACATACAGGCCATCCTGAAGAAGGAGGACGTTCCCTTCTGCCAACTCGGACAGGCCGGCGATCCGCCGCGCTTGGGCTGGAACAGTTGGGCCAGAGTTGCACCCGCTGCAAGCAACAGCGGCGATGCAGTGATCGTCGAGCGCCTGTCGGTTCAGGCGCGGTGAGGAGGCGAGGATGCGGCTTGAACTGAAAGAGATCACCAGTGACGCGAGGGCGCCATCAGGCCAGTCGAAATGGTTCTTCGAACGCGGCCGGCGAACGCTCGGCCGGGCACCGGATTGCGACTGGCGACTGCCGGAGGATCGGCGCTCCGTTTCGAAGCTCCATTGCATCATCGAGCGCGACCGCGAAGGCTTCCTGCTGCGCGACCAGAGCGCGAACGGTTCCCGCGTCGACGGCGTCGCCGTGCATGAAGGCCAGGTCGTGCGGCTTGCCGACAGGTCGCGGCTGGAGATGGGCGGACTTGCCTTTTCCGTCCACATATCGGGCGAGAAAGACCGCGAGATCGAGGATCCTGATGCCGCTCTCGTGCTGAGCGACGAACCGCTGACCATCTCCGCAATCCTGGCCGATATCGCTCCGGGCGGTCATACCGCAAACGGCATCCTTGGCGAGCGTGCGGTCGATGATTGGGGCCTTCCCGAAAAGGTCGGGAAAAAGGGAGCGGCCTCATCCCGCAATGTCGAGATCGGCTGGAGCGGCCCTCCGGAGATGCGCTCAGTCATCCAGCTTCTGCCGGAGGACTGGAATTCGGAGGAGACCGAATACGGCAGCCACCTGGAACACGGTTCCGCCACCCATGTTTCCGTGCCCATCGCTCAACGCCAGCCGGCGCCACTGATCGAGATCGTCAACGACAACGATCCACAGCCGGAGCCGGAGCCCGAGGAGTTTCCGACGCTGACGATCGGCCGGCCCGAAGCCTTCGCCGATCGCCTGGAGCCGCTGCTCGCTCGGCTCGAGGAGGCTGTCCAGAATAGCTATGCCGTTTTCGAGATGAGTGCGCCATCCGCCACCAGCGAGCCGGACTTCCTTGCCGACAGCAGCAGGGAGGAAGCGCTTCTTGCCCGCATCGAAACCCTGATCGGACAACAGCTCAACCTCAACTCGGCGCTTGAGGCTCTGGTTCAGACAGCAGGCCGACTGGAGCCGCGCATCCTTGAGGCGCGGGTGGAGACGGGCGCCTGGCGCCTGCCCTGGCGCCGGGACCGGGCCTATTGGCGGGCTTACCGGGCGCAATTCGAACAGGACGGCAAGAGCCGGTCGATCCATGACGTTTTCCGCGACGCGATGACGGGCGCGGTAAACGGCACGCAGGCAGGGCCTCGTCCGCAAGACAGGCAGGAAGGAAAAGACGCGCATCATGAGGAATGAAAACCGGGTGGCCTGGAGCGAAGGCATGTTCCTTCGCGTGCAGCATTTCCAGCAGGCGGACCGCTGGACCGAGCGGCTCGTGCGCACCGCGACGCACGGCCTGTCGCCCTATCCCTGGGGGGTGGCGGAAATCGGCATCGACCGCGGCGCACTCGCGATCGGCCAATTCGCGCTGTCGAACCTGCGCGGCGTATTGCCCGACGGGACGCCGTTTGAAGCCCCTGTTGATACCGACCTGCCGCCGCCGCTCGATCTCGACGAGAACACCAAGAATGCTGTCGTCTATCTCGCACTTCCTTCCCGCCAGCCGGGCAAGGCCGACGTGGCGTTGAACGGCGGTGCCGCGCGCAACAGCGTCCGGCTCGTCGCTTCGCCCTATGAAGCGCCGGATGCCAACGTCGAGACCGACTTCATGGCGCCGATCGATGTCGGCCGCCTCAGCCTGCGTTATCTGAGGACCGGTGATGAACTCGCCGGCTACGAGCTCATCGGACTTGCCCGCATCATCGAAGTGCGTTCAGACAGGGCGGTGATCCTCGATCCGGACTATATCGTGCCGAGCCTCAACTGTACGGCTGCTGCACGGTTGGGCGAGCTGATCACCGAGCTGCTCGGCATCGTGCGCCACCGCGCCGAGGCCATCGCCGAGCGGATCGGCGATCCCACCATTCGAGGAACGGCAGAAGTCGGCGACTACCTGCTCTTACAGATGCTCAACCGCGCGGATCCGATGCTGAAACACATTTCGGCGAATGCGACGCGGATCCACCCCATGGTCTTTTACGAGACCTGCATCCAGCTTGCCGGCGAGCTCGCCACCTTCACGACCGACCGCAAACGCGCGAGCGACTTCCCACCTTACCGCCACGACGACCTCAAGGCGACGTTTGCGGCCGTCTTCGACGATCTGCGCGCCTCGCTGTCGTCGGTGCTCGAACAGGCGGCGGTGGCGATCGAGCTTGCCGAACGCCGGCATGGCGTCAGGATCGGCACGATCAACGACCGTTCGCTGCTGAGAGATGCCGGCTTCGTGCTGGCGGTCCGGGCCGAGATGCCGGCCGAAGACGTGCGCCGCAAGCTGCCGGCGCAGATCAAGATCGGCCCGGTCGAGCGCATCGCCGACCTCGTCAACGTCGCGCTGCCGGGCATTCCCGTCCGGCCGCTGCCGGTGTTGCCACGCCAGCTCCCCTATCGCTCCGGCACCATCTATTTCGAACTCGACACCAAGAACCCGCTTTGGAAACAACTCGACACTTCGGGCGCCATCGCCGTGCATCTCGCCGGCGATTTTCCCGGGCTCGAAATAGAACTGTGGGCCCTTAGAGAATGAAGAACGAACCCGCCTCCACGTGGCAGAACCTGCCGACCATTGTCGAATTTACCGAGGACGGCACTAGGAAAAAGCAATCCGCTCGCAAGATGGCGGAGATGCTGGATGACGTCCTCGACTTTCCCGAAAGCGAGGGCGGAAAGGCGCCGGCGGGATCGCTTCCGAAGGGCGCAGCGTCCGTCGAAACGCTCGTCCGGGATTTTCGCTTCGGGGCCGAAGACGTGCCGACGCTGGTGCGCTCGGCCGCACCGCTCCTCAACCTCGCCCATGCCCTGCGCTACACGGAAGAACAGCCCGAGATCGACGAACTGCGCCAGGTGGCGATCGAAGCCGTCGGCCGCTACGAACGCGATCTGGCGAGCGCCCGCATCAGCCCCGAACGAGCGCGCGCCGCCCATTACGTCGTCTGTGCGACGGTCGACGATGTCGTGCTCAGCAAGGCCTGGGGCGTTCGTGCCGGCTGGGCCCGCTCGGGGCTCGTTTCCACCTTCCATATGGACGTGACCGGCGGCGAACGGGTGTTCGACCTGCTCGACCATTTCCACCAGAGCCCCGGCGCCAACAAGGACCTGCTTCTCCTCATCTATCTCTGCCTGTCACTTGCCTTCGAGGGCCGCACCCGCGTTTCACCGCGCGGCGGGCTGGAGCTCGGCCGCATCCGCGACGGCCTTTACAAGACGTTGCTTGGCCAGTACGGCGTCTTCGAACGAGAGCTTTCTCCGCACTGGAAGGGCGTTTCGGCCCGGCATCAGCCGTTGCGCACCGCGGCCGCGATCTGGACGCTTCTTTCCCTTCTGACGCTGATCCTGGCACTCGGCTACATGTTCTTCACGCTCTCGCTCAATCGCGCCTCCGACGGAACGTTCGAGCGGCTTGCCAGGCTGCCGCCGCGCGATATGCCAAGCGTATTGGTCAAGATTCCGGAGCCGCCTCGGCAGCCACCGCCCGTCGTCGTCGCCGAAACGCCGCCACCACCGCCGCCGCCGCAGCAAGTGAGACCGCCGAGCCGGCTCGACAATCTGCTCGCCTTCCTGCAGCCGGAGGTCGAGAAGAAGCTCGTCACACTTTCGGATTCGAATGGCAGGCTGCTGGTGCGGATCAGCAATTCCGGCCTGTTTGCCACCGGCAGTGCGGAGGTCAGCCAGAAATTCCACGATCTGCTCCAGCGGATCGGCGGTGCGCTGGCCGCAGAGAACTTCCGCGCCGTAGTGGTGGGTTATACCGACAATGTGCCGATCCGCACAGTTCAGTTCCCCTCCAACTGGCACCTTTCCGAAGCCCGCGCCAAGGCGGTCGGCGAAATCCTTAGTTCATTCACCGGTCCGGGCGCGATCCTGACCGAGGGGCGTGCCGACACCGATCCGATTGCCGCCAACGAGACGCCGGAGGGCCGGGAGATGAACCGCCGCACCGAGATCCTGGTCCTGACCGATCCGAGCGAGCGGTTGAACGATGCGGGTTTGACGACACCGCGTCAGGCCGAAATGCCGGATGAACCGACGGCGCCCGCCGCAGGAGGTGCTTCGCGATGAACCCGCTCAGTTATTTCTATACGCTCCGCTCCTATGTGGAGGCCTATGCCGGCCTCATCGGCCGTCGCTTCATCTCGATCATCTGGGTGGCGGCAATCTGTGTCGTCATCTGGTTCTACGGCTATCTCGCCGCTTATGGCGATTTCAAGCCGCTGGCGAGCACCAGCGCGCGGCTGATGCTGATCGGCATCATCCTCGCCGCCTGGCTCGCTTATCTTGTCTTCACGACCATCCGCGACCGCCGCCGCGACAAGCAGCTCGTCGACGGTATCGAGCGGGACGCGGAAGCCGAAGCCGCGGCCAGCCAGCAGGCTGAGGTCGGCGAGATCCACGGTCGGCTCAAGGAAGCGCTGCAACTGCTCCGCCGCATCACCAAGAAGCGCTTCGGCTATATCTACGAGCTGCCGTGGTACGTCATCTTCGGTGCGCCAGGCTCCGGCAAGACGACGGCGCTCTCCAATTCCGGTCTCAAATTCCCGCTCGGCGATGCGCTCGGCGGCAATTCAGTGCAAGGGATCGGCGGTACGCGCAACTGCAATTGGTGGTTCACCGACGAGGCCATCCTCATCGATACAGCCGGCCGCTATACGACACAGGACGATCTGAACGGCACCGCCAAAGCCGGCTGGGAAGGATTTCTCGGCCTGCTGCGCAAGTACCGGCGTTCGCAGCCGATCAACGGCACGCTGGTGACGCTGTCGATCGGCGATCTCCTGACGCGCGATCCGGAAGCGCAGCGCGAGGAGATCAGGGCGATCCGCCAGCGGCTTTCCGAACTCGATGAACTCCTACACGCGCGCGTGCCGGTCTATCTGCTGCTGACCAAGGCCGATCTGCTGACCGGCTTCGTGGAGTTCTTCGACGGTTTCAACAAAAGCGACCGCGAACAGGTCTGGGGCACAACCTTCGGGCTCGACGAGAGCTATAAGGCGGCAAATCTGCCGGAACGCTTCATGGAGGAATTCACCCTGCTGCAGCAGCGCGTCGATACCATGCTGATCGAACGCCTGCAGCAGGAGCCCAATCCGGAATTGCGCGGCCGCATCTTCCGCTTTCCGGCCGAGCTCACCTCTTTGAAAGAGCGTCTGCACGAGGTCGTCACCGAGCTTTGCTCGGGTTCGAAGCTGGTGGAGGCGCCGCTGCTGCGCGGCATTTATTTCGCCTCCGGCACCCAGCGGGAGGAGACGGTCACTGTGCCCCGCATGCGGCGCAGCTATTTCCTCTCGCGCCTCTTCAAGGAGGTGATCTTCGGCGAGGCCTCGCTGGTCGCCCGCGACAAGCGGCTTTCGGGGCGGCAATTGCTCTTCCGCCGCGCAGCCTATGCCGCCACGGTCCTGCTGCTTGCCGTGGTGCTGACGAGCTGGACGGCCACCTACATCCAGAACACCACGGCGCTGGCCGGCGCGGAAAGACGCATAGATGCCTACGAACAACTGGTGCGTGGCGTGCCGGTTCGCGACGTTTCGGATGTGGATTTCCTGCGCGTCCTGCCGGCGCTCGACAATCTCGCCGCCGTCACCACCGACTTCTCGAAGACCCGCGTCTGGCCGATAAGCCTCGGCCTCGACCAGGAAGGCAAGGTCGCCAGCCGGCAGCGCGAGGCCTATCAGCGGGCGCTGAACACGCTGCTCCTGCCGCGCATGCTGGTGCAGCTCCAGAAGGAGATGACCGAGACCACAGATGTCACCCGAACCTTCGACGCGTTGAAGCTCTACGGCATGCTCGGCGGCCTCGGCCCGGTGAATGCGGACTTTGCCGCGCTGGAAGCAGAAGACATGTTCACGAGGCTCTATCCAGACGAAGGCAGGGCCACGGCCCGGCAGGCGCTGATCGCCCATGCTGATGTCATGGCGCGCGGCGCGCTGCCACAGATCGAGCTGGACAAGGCGCTGATCGCCAAGGCGCGCGAGGTCATCCGTTCGCAGAACATCGCCAACCGCGCCTATGACATCCTGGCGGAATATCGCGAGTCCCGCGCGCTTCCCGCCTGGAGCCCGGCAGGCGCGCTGGGGCCGCTCGGCGAACAGGCTTTCGAGCGGAAATCGAAGGCGCCGCTCAACGAAGGCATTGCCGGCCTCTTCTCCGCGACCGGCTATCGCACCGTCGTTCTGCCCGGGATCACCGACGCCGCACGCGAGGCGCTCGACGAGCAATGGGTCCGCGGCGATCCCAATCCTGCCGGCGTCACGGTCGACACGATCGCCCAAGCGACGCTTCAGCTTTACTTCGACGCTTTCGAGCAGCGCTGGTCGACGATCCTCACCGATATCAGGGTGAAGCCCTCCCAGACGATTAGCGATGCGGCGGAAACCACCCGCGTCCTGGCGGGCAAGCCGGGTCCGGTCGAGACGATCACCAAATCGATCGTCGCCGCCACCGATCTGCGCGCGCCCGGGGCGGAAATCGCCTCGGCCGCCGGCGACAACCTGCCGGCCTCGACCACGGCGCTTGCCAGCGCAGCGAATGCGCCCGATCCCTTCGGCCGTCTTCGCGAAGCGCTGAAGGCGCCGGCCGGCCAGTCGTTGCCGGACGACCAGCCGAAGGATGCGCCGCGATCGGAGATCGGGCAGCTCGAGCCGATCCTGCAGAGGGTCCAGGAGCAGCTTTCGCGCGCCACGACGTCGACCGCCGAAGTCGCGAAAGTCTTCGACGTCGACAGCCAGCTCACCGACGCCAACCAGGACCTGCTGCAGCAGGCCCGCAAGCTGCCGGCGCCGGTCGATAGCTGGATGGCGGGGCTGGCTGCGGATGTCGGATCGCTGGCGGTCAAATCCGCCCGATCCCGCATCAGCGACGCCTGGGCTGCCGAAGGCGCGGGCTTCTGCTCGAATGTCGTCGCCGGTCGTTATCCCTTCGACCGCAAATCTCCGCGCGACGTGGCGATGAGCGATTTCATCAGGCTCTTCGGACCGGAGGGGCTGTTCAAAACCTTCTTCAAGGAAAAGCTCGAAGCCTTCGTCGACACCAGCGCCTCGCCATGGGGCTGGAAAGGCACATTCGGCGCAGCGAGCATTTCGAGTGCGGCGATCGCCCAGTTCGAGAATGCCGACAAGATCAACCGCGCCTTCTTCCCGGCCGGTAGCGAGAACCCGTCGATTTCAATCAACGTCAAACCGGTATCGCTGACCGAGGCGGCCAGCGCCGTGATGCTGGAGATCGAGGGCGAACGCGTGGTCTATTTCCACGGGCCGATCCAATCGAAATCGATCACCTGGCCGTCGACGGACGCCAGCAACGTCTCGCGCCTCGCCTTCCAGCCGGGCGGCTGGCAGCAGGCGCTGACGGAGAACGGCGACTGGTCGCCCTTCCGGCTCTTCGACGATGCCGATCTCGCCATACAAGGCGACGACCTCTTCCGGGCAAAATTCCAGCAGAACGGCCAGGCGGCGGAGTTCGACGTGCAGTTCGGTTCGGTGCTCAATCCATTCCGGCTGGAGGCGCTCGGCGCCTTCTCATGCCCGGCGCAATTCTGACGGGTCCGCCATGAACGAGCGCGCCACCCTGGACCGAAGCCAAACCGAAGCCGACAGGATCGGCTTCTTCGGCAAATTGCCGAGCCACGGCGATTTCGTTTCGACGGGACTGAGCCGCCACCTGCAGGCCGCGCTCGACGCCTGGCTGCAGTCGGGGCTGCAAGCGGCGCAGCGGGAACTCGGCGAGGATTGGGAACGCCGGTTTCGCATGATGCCGGCATGGCGTTTTATCGTCGAACGCGGTCTTTGGGGCCCGGCCACCATTGCCGGCGTTCTGCATCCGAGCCTCGACCGCGTCGGGCGAAGTTTTCCGCTTGTGATCGCCGCCCAGCTTCACGGCTTTGCCGAGCATCCACGCCAGCTCTACCTCGACGATACCTGGTTCACGGCCGCCGAAGCGATCGCCGAAAGCTCGGCCAAGCGGGATTTCGACATCAATCACTTCACCGCGAGCCTGAAGCGACTGCGGACCCTGCGCCCAGCCGACCTCGCAGAAAACGAGACGCTGCAAGACAATGCTTCCGGCCGTGGCACGCTCTGGTGGCGGATCAGCCCCGAGGATCGGCGCGCCAAGGGGTTTCGTGTCGGCGGCGCCCCGGACCCCGAGGATTTTCCGAAGCTGCTGCACGACAATTCCCCCGCGGCTTCGGCACGGCCGCAACCCGAAACGGCCGAGACACCAGGCCCTGTTATCGCCGAACCGCATCGTGCGCTGGTGATCCACCACAGCCATGCCACGCATGCCGGCACACGGCTGAGCGTCAACGCCGATGCGCTGCTCGTTTCGGAAACGCCTTCGCTCTTTGCCGTCGCCGATGGCATCGGCGACGGCAGCAGCGCTGCCGAGGTCGGCAAGATCGCCGTCCATATGCTGGCTGAAACCGGCAACCAGCAGTCAATCGAAGCTCTGGTGCAGGACATCAAAGGCAAGCTCGGCCGAGCCCACGGCCTGCTTCAATCGGCCCATCTTTCTTCTAATCGCGAACCGTCGGCCGCGAGCATCGTCGTGTTGGCCACGCTTCGTGAGAGCTGCGCCCTGCTCTGGGTGGGTGACGCCCGCTGCTATCTTCTGCGCGACGGCATGATGCGCTGCCTTACCCGCGATCACGTGGAGATCGGCCTGCGGCGCACGCTTTCGCGCGCCATCGGCATGCGCGGACATCTCATCCCCGAAGTCCGTTCCGGCGAATTGCAGCCCGGCGACAGGCTGCTGCTCTGCAGCGCGCCACTGCCAAGCGTCGTCCCCGAGCGGAGTATCGCCGAAATCCTCATTTCCGCAAAAATCGAAAACGCGGCCGATATTCTCGTCCAGGAGGGGCTGATTGCCAATTGCCGCGAAAACATCAGCGCGATCGTGATCGATGTGAAGACCGATGATGGATGATCATCCCGCGGATTTCGAAGAGATCGCCCGACGTTTTTCGCATCTCTGGCAGGCGTTGAATCACGGTTCACCCGAGACCCGAAAAATCCTGGTAGACCGCGTCCGGGACGCGCTTGATCGGGGCGAAGCCCGGCTCCGCGATGCGGATTGCCAGATCGTGGCCAACAGCTTTATGCTCGAGGCGCTGATCCATGACGGCGCGGCCACCCAGGTCTATCGCGCCCGCCATCGCGATCTCGGAACGCTTCATGCCATCAAGATGCCCAAGCCCGACCACGCCGACGATCCTGTCCTCAGGAAACTGATGCTGCGCGAAGCGGAAATCGGCATGGCGCTCCGCCATCCCCACATTGCCGCGACGCAGACCGTTCTGCGCCTTGCCGACGGGCGCCCTGCCCTGGTAACGGAATGGATCGGCAGCCGGCTTGCGGAGCTTTTGCAGGAAAGGCCACTATCCCTCGGCGAGATCACCTCAGTCATGACATCGGTGCTTTCATGCCTGGAGGCCATCCATGCTGCAGGATTCGTGCATTGCGACCTGTCGCCGCTCAACCTTCTCGCCGACGGCGATCTCTCCCGTTTGAAGATCGCCGATTTCGGCATCGCGCTTGAGCGCGGATGCCGGCATAGCCAATTCGATCTTGCCTTTGCCGGCCAGCCGGATTTCGCATCCCCCGAACAGATGGCCGGTCAACGGCTCGACGAACGATCCGATCTCTACGCAGCCGGGTGTCTTCTGTCCTCGCTGCTCAATCATTGCAACGAGGAGAGCGACGGATCCGAAGCTCTGAAGGCATTGGCGAACCGCCTGTCCCAACAGGATCCGCAAGCCAGGCCCGAAAATGCAAGAGCCGCCTTGCATCTGCTCGACGGCTCCGCAAAACGTCCTGTTGATGCTTAATTGCCGCTCGATCCGGGGATCGGTGCTGCGGCCGTCGGCACACTCTTCTGATACACGTTGAAGAGCTTGGCAAAGTCTACCAGGCTGGCATTGCTGGCGTAGATGATATCGCCATCCATCATCTGGAACCGCTGCATCAGCGCCAGATTGGAAACGTCCTTCAGATTGACGCGGTAGATTACCGGCTTGGTGCTCACCACAGCCGGCACGGCGTTCTTGGCGTTTGCGGCAGAAACCTGCGTATAGACCGGCTGGTTGCGCAGCACATAGAAATTACGCGCATCGGCACGATCGTCGAGCAGGCCGCCAGCTCGCCCCAGCGCCTGGGCAAGCGTCAGCCTGCCCGGCTCGAACTCGAACTCGCCGACACTCTTGAAGGCGCCGAAAGCGGTGAAGGTGGGTGAATCCTTGTCGATATAGATCTGGTCGTCGGGCAGCAGGTAGACATTCTGCTTGTTGTCATCGATGACGCGCTGAAGCGGCACGGTGGCGCGCTGCTTGCCGCGCATAAGCGTGACGGTCGCAGAGCCCGGAGCAGACGATGCGCCGCCGGCAAGTGCGACCGCATCGAGCACACGCTCCTTGCGTGCGGTGAGCGGGAAGCGACCGGCGGCACGCACGTCGCCATTGACGGTGATACCGCTGGAGGGCCTGTCGACCACGGTGACGACGGCCTGCGGATTGACCGCCGACCCCTTCAAGCCGGTGACGATGCGCGACTGCAGCGCCTCGGTCGAGGAATCCACCACGCGCTGTTTGCCGACGAAGGGAAGGGTCACGTTGCCCGTGGAATCGACGGTGAACCGGCCGAGATTGAGGGTCTTGCTTTGGGTTGAAGAGAAAAGTCCCTCTTCGCCGGTGTCGAGGATCGTGACCTCGATAACGTCGCCGCGCCGTAGCCTCGTATCGGCAAAACCGCTCGAGCGCATAAGGCTGAGCCCGGGATCTGTGGCCGCATAGGCAAGCGGGGTGGCCGCAACCGGACCCATCGGCGCTTCAGAGAGCCTGACCACCGGGATCCGCTCGTTACTTTGAGGGGCAGTGGCATTATAGAAACCACCGGCGGTTGGGCCATCCGATGGCCGGGCGCAGGCACTAAGAGCTGCGACAAGGACGAGCGGCGCCAACTTTCGCATCAAGTATCCTTTTGGCAATATTGAGAGAATCGGAAAATATCAGCGGTGTACGACCGAGCAATACCAGTTGCACGCGAAAAATCAATTATGACAGTTCGGAGGCTGGCAGGTGTGGCTAATTGGCAACCATACTGCTGAAGTTGAGTGCGATGGATGCGGTTTGAACAGGTTCCAACACCCGTTCCTCAGGCTCCAGTCTGGAACCAAAACCCTGTCACGCGTATTCGGTCGAGAATGGCTTTCGAATGTATGACGGGTGGACAAATGGCCTTGCGCATCAAACGAATCTACGACCCAGAAGACGACAAAGACGGCATGCGCATTCTGGTCGACCGGCTATGGCCGCGCGGGTTGAGCAAGCAGGATGCAGCCGTCGACATCTGGTTGAAGGATATCGCGCCAAGCCCGGCGCTGCGCCGATGGTTTGGCCACGACCCCGCCAAGTGGACCGAGTTCCAGCGCCGGTATCGGGACGAGTTGGAGAAGAATCCCTCCGTCGTCGAGGAGCTGAAACGCCAGATCCAGCAAGCGGACACGACGCTTCTCTACGCTGCGAAAGACGTGGACCACAATCACGCTATCGTTCTTCAGCGCTTCGTCGACAAAGACTGATGCATCGGTAGCAACGCCGATGGCAAGCTGTTTCTCTGGGTCCGAAATCTCCGGGAACCTTTTCGTCCGAGCTGCATCCAATGCTCGCTTCCGAAGGCAAATCAGTGTTGCCGCGGGAAGGCATTCAGTCACGACACAAGGGAGACAGGTCATGTTGAAACGAATTCTCGGCGCCACTCTGATGGCGGTCTCACTGGGCACGGCTTCGATGCGGTCGATGCCAAGCCGACCGATCCTCAGATCGCCCACATCGCCTATACGGCGGGACAGATTGATGTCGGCTTTCCGGGGGAGCACAAAACTCGTGCCGATACCGACGGCTCCTTCTTATCGCTGATCCTTTTGGGACCCCGCCTTTATATCCGCAGGCGGTCCAGTCGCCTGTGTCGCTGTCGCCCGTCAGAGGCTAAGACATCCGGAGGTCAATGGTGGTCTCGAGAGCGTAACCCGCCCCGTATGCGGTGCGAATCCTCAGATTGCGGAGTCCTGCAAACGCTTTTCGCAGCCGGCCAATATGCACGTCAACCGTGCGGCTTTCTACAGCGTGTGGATCGGGCCAAACGCCTTCGATGAGTTGCTCGCGGGTACTGATCTGCCCCTGTTTTTCGAATAGGAATCTAAGTATTCTCATCTCGATAGGCGCAAGAGCTATTCTCTTGCCTGAAACCACGACGGCGTGCGGACCAAAGACAATGTCGGCGGCGGCAGCAAAGTTTGGCAGAGTCGAAGCCTCCGACCGCGCGCTTATGCCGTGGAGAAAGGCGAGAAGCTTTGAAGGCGACAAAGGACGTGTGATGCCTTCGTCGAGCCCGGCCTTGATCAATTGTAAGTGCTGGGCACGCGTGTCCTCGCCAACAAGTGCTCCCACAGGAAGTCCTGAATCCTTCAAGAGCGCACACAAGGGCGCAATGTCACTCGGCCAGCCTGCACAATCCAGGACGACGGCGGAAACCTCTGCTGATGTGCAGGCGTCCACGACATCGTCGTCACTGACAGCAAGACGAGCCTGAAAGCCCTCGCTATGCAAAATGTGCGTGAGGAGCAGATAAAGCTCGGCGTCCTGCGAGCAAATGAGAATGATCGGAGGCATGTCGACCGCCCTTTTGTCGCTTGATGAGGCGGCAAGCCTCAACTCGGTGCGAACTCGCCGCCGTTGACATCTATGATGGCTCCATTGACGAACCCGGCATCCTCTGATGCCAAGAACGCGATCACGGCAGCGACATCGTCCGGAGCACCGAGCCGACCGGCCGGAATACGGGCGAGCGCGTCGATGTTGGTCTTGCTTTGCGGGGATCCTGTCAGTGGGGTCAGGATGCGACCTGGCGCCACGACATTCGATGTTATGCCGTACGAGCCATATTGAGAGAGCAGCACGCGGGATAGTCCCGAAAGTGCGGCTTTGGATGTCGCATAGCTTGCGCCGGCGATCTGCGGTCTCGTCCGGCCGGCAAGAGACCCAACGAATATGACGCGTCCATAGCCGTTTTCCTTCATGGCAGGCAGAGCGGCCCGGCAGCACAACATCGTCCCTGTCAGGTTGACGGCGAGCACGTCGTTCCACTCTTCAAGGGTAAGGTCAGCGACGTGACGAGGGCCGTCGGGACCTTTCGGCGAGATCCCCGCGTTGCAGACGAGGATCCCAGGTGCGCCCAAGACACGGGCGACCTCGCCGAAAAAGGAATTGACTGCCGCCGGTTCGCGGAGATCGACCTTTCTCACCAGCGAGCGCTCTGGCTCGAAAGCCTCGGCAAGCGCGGCGCCTGCGGCGATGACGCTTGCTTCGCCATGGCTGAAGACGGCAACCCGATGACCGGCCCTAAGCAGACGAAACGCAGTGGCAAGACCGATCCCGGTCGTGCCACCGCTGACGACCGCAACACGTGGGATGCAACCAGGGCTCATGCCGCTTGATCCATTGCAGCAAACAGCGAAAGGGGCGGATGGGCGGCCGCATCTGTTATTATCTCGATCAGCAAGGGACCTTCTTCACGCAGGCCGCGCTCGAGGTATCGAGGAAGATCCGCGGGATCGGAGATGCGGACTGCCGGGCAGCCGCAAGCCTCTGCAATCCGCCGATGATCGACATCGGCGAAGCTGCAAGCAGTCGTGAAGCTGCCGAACTTGACAGTTTCAGCGTCACGTTGGAAGCCGAGGATACCGTTGTTCAAAACGATAATGAGTACGGAAAGCTTGCTCCGCACCATAGTCTCCAACTCCGCCCAGCTATGCGCGAAGCCGCCATCCCCCACGATGGTGACAACTGGCTTGTCCGGCTTCGCCGCTTTTGCGCCGAGCGCAAGCGGTAAGCCCCACCCGAGTCCAGCAAGGCCGCGCGGCGACAGGAAGCGCATACCGGGGGAAAGAGCCCGCAACTGGCCGGCTATCCACATCGAAGAATAGCTCGCATCGGAAACAACGGTCGTATCTGCCGTCAGCACTTGCTGCAGGTCGTGCATGACCCGCTCGGGACGGATCGGACTTTTCTCTGAACGAGCAACAGATTGGCGCTCCAGGTCAAACGAGCGCCAGAATCCAGCGATCCGAGCCGTCAACTTATCGCGCTGCGACCCGCGGTACGACAGATCGGCTCGGGCAAGCGCGCTTCGAAGCGCGCTGATGGTTTCGGCCGCATCGCCTGCCAATCTCACCGCTTCGTAGGTCCGCCCGATTTCGGTGGGATCGACGTCGATGTGGATGACTGACGCGGACCGGGGAATTTGGCGCCAACTGTCAGTGCCATTCTGATTGGTTCGTGTCCCGACCAAAATGACGAGATCGGCCTCTTCGACAAGCGCAAGTGTGTGGCGTCCAAGCGATCTTGGCCCGACGAGAGCGCCGAGAACGCCGGCTGACAGCGGGTGGTATTCGTCGACCGCGCCCTTTCCCATATTGGTTGTCAGCACGGGAAGCGAGGCTTCGTTCTGTAGCCCCGAAAGCTCGTCGGCGGCACGGCTTGCATGGACGCCTCCTCCGGCGATGACAATGGGTGCGTGGGCCGTGGCGATCATCGAGGCTGCGCGCTCGATGTCGCTATCGCGCGGACGCAACCGATCGAGTGGCCAGTGGCCAAGCACAGCCTCACGACGAAAGAGCGAAGGAGCTATCTGCTCCCGCAAGAGGTCGGCGGGGAGCAGGAGAGCTGCCGGTCCTGGCCGGCCCGATGCGGCTGCCGTGAAGGCAGCATCGACGTAATCGTCGATGCGCTCCGCAACCAGCACCTTTCGCACCCACTTCGTACAAGATTGGAATAGGGTAAGATGATCGAGCTCCTGGAATGCATTGCGGTCAGCCTGATCTCTTTCGACATCCTGGACGAGAGCAACGAGCGGAACGCTAGCCTTCAGCGCCTCGGCCAGGGGCGGAACGAGAAGCGTTGCGGCAGGCCCATTCTGCGCTGCTACCACACCGACCTTGCCGGATAGGCGCGCATAGCCATCGGCCATAGTCCCTCCCATGTTTTCCTGACGGTACGCGACTTGACGGATGCCAATTGCTTCGGCGGCGAGGATAACCGCCGAAGGCAAGCTCTGAGCAAAGATGTGGGTGACGTCGTGCCTCTTGAGGGAGAGAGCGATCCGCTCAGCGACGGTTAGATGATCAGTTGCCATGGTCACATGCCTGCTTCGGTTGGAGTTGCTTCAAGGATTGAAAGGAAGTCTGCAAAGGCTGAGATGACGGCGTCACCGTCAGCAACCGTCATTGCCGTCGAAAGGCACGCCGCAGCACCGTTGGGAAGCAGGATGCCGCAATTGAGGAAATGTCTGGAGAGGCGCCCCATCAACTCGGCCTCTTCCGGCCCGAGATACGCTTCGCGGAAGTCCCTTGGCTGCTTTCCCTTCGGATGGATGCGAAATAAGGACGCCGCCCCCGTCACGCTGAAGGCTGCGCCGTGGCGGTCGATTTCCTTTCGAAGCCCAGCCCGGATACGGTCGCCGAGGCTCTCGAGTGAAGCGAAAGCGCCATCCGTCATCGCCTCCATGGCGACCCGGCCTGCGACCATCGACACGGGGTTTGCCGAAAACGTGCCGCCCTGCGGCAGTAGCGGCTTTCCGCTGTCGCTTGCGAACACCCGCATCACGTCCTTGCGCCCGCCGATCGCCCCGACGGGAAAGCCTCCGCCGATGATTTTGCCCGCGGCGACCAAATCGGGGTGGAGACCATAGCGGGCCGACGCCCCCATATATGACTGCCGCAGATTAAGGACCTCATCGGCCACGATGAGAATCCCGTATTGCTTCGCGATCGCCTCGACAGCGGCAAAAAAGCTCGGCTCAGGCGCTATCAGCCCGGCGCGGCTCGGCATAGGATCGATCAGGATACAGGCCAGTGAAGGGGCAGCCGAAGCAATTCGGCGCTCCAGATCCGCGATGTCATTGAAGCGGATAACCGTTACCTCGTCCATCACCGAAGGCGGCATTCCGCGATAGGCCGGTACGGCCGGAGACATCAACGGGTCGTTCCATATAGCCGGCGACACCGCTTGACCTGTTTCCGCCCAGTCGTAAGCGCCGTGATAGGCACCTTCGATCCGTGCGATGCCTGGCCGGCAGGTGAAAGCGCGAGCGGCCTTTATCGCAAACATCACAGCCTCGGTCCCGCTGTTGACGAAGCGAATATGTTCGATCGCCGGAATGCGCTCGATCAACAGCTCGGCCAGAGTGATCTCGTGCTCAGTCGGGTTGGAGAAGCACGTTCCGCGATGAAGTAGATCTGCGATTGCGTCGGCAACAGGAAGGAAGCCGTGGCCGTGTATCAGCGTCGTGAAATTATTATTCAGGTCGAGGAGGCGATTGCCGTCGACATCGATGAGGTAGGCTCCCTCCCCGCGCGAAATATAAAGCGGGCTGGGCTCGTGATCCACCGTGACCCGCGTGATCCCGGTCGGAAACACGCGGCGACCCTTTTTGAAGAAATGTTCGGACCGCGACCGGGGAAATCCCCGGCCATTGCGCAAGATATCAGGGTGAAACATTCGATCTTCTCCGGCAAACGGGTCGCGGCGCAACCCTTCATAATTTTGTTATAACAAAAATCATGAACCCGAAGAAGTTGCAACAAAAAAATCCGGCCGCGATGTTATTGCCGCTTGAGACGCTGCTGCGCTGCTTTCTTGAGGCGCCGATAGCCGTCTCGAATATCGTTTTCCATTGCGGCACGGACCGCAGAGGGGTCTTTATCCACCAGCCCCTCAATCGCGGCCAGGTGGTTGTGGACACCGTATTTTGCTTCCGCAAACTCTGGATAGAGGTCGTGGAATGAAGCGCCGACCCTTAACCACAGAGCCTCAATGGTCGAAAGGAGGTGCGGCATCTCGCACAACCGGTAGATCGTAAAGTGGAATTCCTTATTATCGTGAAGAGCATCACCGTAGCGCTTTTCGTCGAGCGACAGTGTGATTTTCTCCTGCAGCGCCAATAGCTTGTCCACTATATCATTGGTCGCGCGAAGCGCGCCTTTCTCCGTCGCCAACCCTTCGAGCGCAAGCCGCATCTGCGTGACTTCGTAAAGTGCCGCAAGATCGAGATGCGGAACGATGACGGTTTTAGGACCCACCATGACGAGCGCGCCCTCAAAGACCAGGCGGTTGATTGCCTCTCGCGCCGGTGTGGCACCAACGTTCAGCATTTCGGCAACCGAACGGATCGGTAACTTGTGACCGGGCTTGTAAGCACCCCGCGCGAGCTGCTCCTTGATGGATGAATAGGCGAAGTCGCTGAGGCGCCCAGACTGTAAATCCGACGCCGACAATTCCTCTCCAGTTGTATTTTCGTTCAAAATTGACTCCCACGCGTTGACATCTTCACATTTTTGTTGCAACAAAAATGAATTACACGAAAACTGATACCGTAATGTGACATCATAACGGTATCGTGAATATTAGCAACGCCTTGGCCCCGGACGGCCATGCCCGAACAGCTGCCGGTCTTGCCGGCATGACACTCACAGCACCTGGCGCCGCACGAGCGGAGCCGGGAGGTTTCAATGCGTGGCAAAGCACGCAAATGAGGAGATATCATTTTGATAGGTGCGCCAGTTTTCATCGATCGCATAGGCAAGGTCTACGGCAGCCAGATTGCCGTTGGCGCAGTGACCCTGGATGTTCCGGCAGGCGAATTCCTGTCGATCCTCGGTCCGTCCGGATCGGGCAAGACGACGCTTCTGACAATGATCGCCGGTTTCGAAAGCCCGTCTGCCGGACGCATCATCATCGACGGGCGCGATGTCACCGCCGTATCGCCCGATCGCCGCAATATCGGGATGGTCTTCCAGCGTTATGCCTTGTTCCCGCATCTGACCGTTGCCGAAAACATCGGCTTTCCCCTGAGGATGCGCGGCATCCGCAAGGACCTCAGAGCAGAACGGGTTGGCCGGGCGCTCGACCTCGTCCAACTCCCGGACTATGCCAAGCGCTATCCCCATGAACTCTCCGGCGGCCAGCAGCAGCGGGTGGCTGTCGCGCGAGCAATCGTGTTTGAACCGCCTGTTCTCTTGATGGACGAGCCACTCGGGGCGCTGGACAAGAAGCTGCGCGAGTCCATGCAGATCGAGATCAAGCAGCTGCAGCGGCGCCTCGGTGCAACCGTCATCTACGTGACGCACGATCAGGAGGAGGCGTTGACGATGTCCGACCGGATCGCCGTTATGGCCAAGGGGCAACTCGCGCAGCTCGGAACCCCGGCGGACCTTTACTGTAATCCGCAGAGTGCCTTTGTCGCCGATTTCATCGGCAAGATGAACTTCCTGACGGGAGAATTCCTGGGCGAGACCGCTGGCCGCCAGACGATCAGACTGGGTGACGACGTGGTCATTGATACGCCCGGTGCTGCCCATGGTTTCGAGGGTTCGGCAAAGATAGGTGATCGCGTTCGGCTCGCGCTACGGCCCGAGCGCCTTGGCCTTGCAGCGCGTGGCGCAGGGGGACAGAACGCCCTCCCCGGCCGGATCGAAACGTCGGTCTTTGCAGGCTCCTTCGACCTTCATCTCGTTCGCTCCGATTTCGGAAGCGGAGAGATCATTCAGGTCCAGATCCCTGCCGATGGAAAGCGGGTTCCCTTTGCAATGGGAGCACTCGTGGATGTCATCGCCGAACGCGACGGCCTACGGCTCTTTGCGGTTGCGGAGGCATGAAATGACCATGACAGTCGATAATTTGCCCCTTGCACCAACCCATCCAGCAAGCTGGATTTTCTCAGGCTCGGCGCGCCAGTATTCGCATGCGCTGACGTTCCTGCTTATTGCGCCGTTGATGCTCTTGCTGGCCGGAGGCTTCATCTATCCGATTGGGCGGCTCGTCTCTCTGAGCCTAATGGCGCCTGGATTCACGCTGGAGCATTACGAGCGGATCGTCACCGAGCCACTCTACATTGAAGTCCTGCTTCGCACGTTGCAAACGGGTGCAATCGTAACAGTGGCGAGCCTGCTGCTCGGATATCCGGTTGCCATTCTCATGGCGCGTGCCAAAGGCAGGATGGCGATGATCGCATCGGCCGCGGTGTTCGTGCCATTATGGACCTCAGTGCTGGTGCGATCCTATGCCTGGATCGTGCTGCTGCAGCGAAACGGCATTGTTAACGGTCTGCTGATCGAGAGCGGCCTCATTGGCACTCCATTGAAACTTATCTACACCGAAGGCGCGGTGATCCTTGCGATGACGCATGTTCTCATGCCCTTCATGATCCTGCCGGTCTACAACGTTCTTCGCACTATTCCTGCCGAGTACGCCCAAGCCGCCCGCAATCTCGGCGCCGGCCCGATTGACGCGTTTCTGCGCGTGACCTTGCCGCTCAGCTTGCCTGGAATCTTTGCCGGATGCGTCATGTGCTTCATTCTGGCGATCGGTTTTTATATCACGCCGGCACTCGTCGGCGGGCCTGGAGCATTGATGATGGCAACACTGATCGGCCAGCAAACCACCGTTCTGCTTGACTGGCCATTTGCCGCAGCGCTCGCGACCGTCCTTCTGACCACGACGCTGATCTTTGTCCTTGTGTTCCGCAAGGCGCTTTCCGTTAGCAAAGGAATGAACAGTGTCAATTGAGCCCGCAGTCACCGCCTCATTCGCCCCCTCTCCCGTCAACAGCACCCATCGGCCTTACGGCAAAGCGGGATTGCGGCTCCTTGGGGGTTTCCTGATCGGAGCAATCCTGTTCTTCCTGGTTCTGCCGACGTTGCTCGTCATCCCGATTTCGCTGAACGACAGCAGCTATATCGAGTTCCCGCCGAAGGGCCTGACGCTTCGCTGGTATATCGACTTTCTATCTGATCCGGACTGGCGCGCAGCAACGATCTTCAGTCTGCAGATTGCGCTGGCGACGACGGTCGCTTCGACGGTTATCGGCACATTGGCCGCCATCGGGCTCGTTCGCGGCAATCTGCCGGGAAAGACTCTTCTGCAGGCATTGTCGCTGGGGCCAATGATCGTTCCCCATGTTGTCTTTGGCGTTGCCCTTTATCTGGTTTTTTCCCCGCTCAGCCTGACCGGCAATTTCTCCGGTTTCCTGATCGCGCACACCGTACTTGCTGTTCCCTACGTGATTATCACCGTGTCGGCAGCACTCGAGCGCTTCGACACGTCACTCGAGCTTGCCGCGCTGAATTGCGGGGCAAGCCGGAGCCGCGCCTTTTTCAGCATTGTGCTTCCGAACATCGCGCCGGCGGTGGCTGCGGCTTCGGTCTTTGCGTTTCTGGCGTCGTTCGATGAGGCAACAGTCGCCTTCTTCATTTCCGACACTGGCGGAAAAACGATCAGCCGCAAGATGTTCGAGGACATCGATTTCAATCTCACCCCTGTCATAGCGGCGGTTTCGACGCTGCTCGTCGCGGTATCGCTGCTGCTCATGGGGACCATTCATCTCCTTACCGGCCGCGGGGAGGATTAACGTGATCATATCAATCGGACAGAGGAACGACCGATGAAAAAGCGAAAAAAGATCAAGCCTTTGCTGTTTGCGGCTTGCCTCATGCTTGCTGGCGCGGGTGCGGCGCAAGCCGAAGAGCAGGTGGTCATTGCGACCACCGGTGGCGCCTACGACGCGGCGCTTCGAAAGTTCTGGTTCGAGCCGTTCACCGAAAGGACCGGCATCAAGGTTGTATCGGTCGCGGCAACGAATGCCGAGATGCGGGCGAAAGCTGCGGCCATGGTCAAGACCGGCAACGTGACCTGGGACCTTTACCCGGACGGCGAGATCCAGGCGAGCGCTGAAGCGCATCGGCTGACATCTGAAGATCTCACTGAGTTCTGCAAGTCTTTCCGGGGCCGGCCAGACCTGGTCGAGGATGCCTGCGTCAGTGCCGGGGCAAGGCTTTTTTCGACCGCAACGCTGATGGCCTACGACCCGACTGCCTTCAAGGATGGGAATCCGTTGAGCTGGGCCGATATGTGGAACCAGACAAATTTTCCCGGTGGTCGCTCGTTTCCAAATTTCGACGATCCGTGGCGGGTCATGGCTGCCGCGCTCCTCGCCGATGGTGTTCCGCGCGATAAACTCTTTCCGCTCGACGTCGATCGCGCCCTCAACAAGCTCGACGAGATTCGCCCGGCGATATCGCTCTGGTGGAAGACCGGTGATCAGAGCGTTCAGGGGTTTCGCAACGGCGACTACAGCATCGGGCAGATCTGGCTGACGCGCGCAAATACACTGAAGGCGGAAGGACGCCAGATCGCCTGGTCCAAGCAGGCGTCGTTCCTCGTCGGCGATCGCTTGACGATCATCAAGGATGCGCCGAACCGCGGAAATGCGTTGAAGCTGATCGGCTACTGGCTTGATCATCCGGAGGCGCAGGCCGGGGTGTGCGACGAACTCCTTTGCACGCCGCCGAGCCGCAAGGCGATCGACTTGATGTCGCCGGCTGCACGCGCGGCACTGCCGAGCGACGAGGACGTCCGGGATTACATCGTCATCCCTGACGCCAAATGGATCAACGACAATGCCGCGATGATGCTCGAGCGTTGGAATGCCTGGATCCGATGACGATCCATCTCCGGGCGGCCTTGCCGCCCGGAGATGTTGAGACGGATCTTTATCCCTTGAGTGCACGGTTGATGGCAGTTGCGACGTCGCGCACTTCGGAAGCCGTGTGGCCGGCAGTCGGGCATATCCGCAGCCCTGCCCTTCCCTTGGCCACTGTCGGGAAAAAGATGGCCGACGTATAGTAACCGGAATCAAGCACCAGTCTGGCAGCGCCGATTGCCGCAAGCTCGTCACCGACGACGACGGTTCTGATCGGGAGTCGGGACCCTGCCTGTGCGGTCGGCACCAGTTCGTCGAAAAGAGAGATGTGTTCTGCGAGTGCCCTTTGCCGCACGCCGAGTTCCGGTGTGCGATGGAGCGACTGAGAGGCGAGGGCTGCGCCGATCGCGGCAACATTGATGGAGGCCGAGAAGGCGTGCGCGAGAGCAAAGCGCCGGAAGATCTCTTCCTGGAACGCCGTTGCGAGCATCAGCATGCCGCCCGACGCTCCGAAGCCTTTCCCGAGCGAGGCTGCGATGATCGTTCGTTCACCGAGACCTTCTGGCATTTGTGAACGGGCAAACCCCTCGCCTCTTTCTCCGAAGATGGATATGCCGTGAGCATCATCGATGTAAAGGAAGAGGCCGTATTGCTTCTGAAGCTCCCGCAACTCCTCGATCGGGGCACAGCCGCCCATGGAATAGACACCGTCGCAAACATAGGCGACCGTCTCGTTCCGGCGGCAAATTTCTTCGAGCGCCTGAAGATCATTGTGGCCTATGGTGCGCACCTCGCATTCCTCGGCAACGACGGGCTTGTTGAAGGCGAGCGTTGCATGCGCGAGACGGTCGAATACCATGACTGGCTTTTTGCCGCCGGTCAGAACACCAGACGCAATCAGCGGAAGCGCGCTTAAATTGGCGGCAAGCACTGTTGTGTAGGTGATAACCCTCGCGCCGAAGAGATCAGAAAGAGCATCCTCGAGGTCTCCGAGGACTGCAAAATTGAGCCGCGTCCGGGCGCAGGACCAGTGCAGTGTTCCGTAGCGCCGAACCGTCTCGATTGCGCCCTCGATGATTGAGGGGTGATTGTCGAGGCCGAGATACGAGCAGCGGACGAAGTCGACGACGCGTTCCGATCGGTGCTCCGAAATCGGCAGCTCCACCGCTCGACCGTCAGACGGATGGACATAGAGGGCCATCAAGCCGTCGAAATGGGCGGCGGCAAAGTGGGGACTCGCGTGGCTGATCAGGCCCGCGGTGTTTCTATGGGATGTTTTCGCGGATCCGGCGCCCGAAGCTGCCTCTTGCATGTTGTGCTCCCAAATGTTCAACGGACTTCACGCTATGCGCGTGATCGTCGTTTATACAACAAAGGCGACAGCAAATTTTTGAGACGTTCCCGTGAAGATGTGAACGTGACGAAGTTCATATGCTTCAGGAGATGTCGAATGCGTATCCTTCCTTCGGCACGGTGCGGATCACATCGCGGCCAAGGACCCGTTTCAATGCACTCCGGAGGCGGCCGATATGAACATCGACTGTTCGCGGCTCGACGAATACCGTCTGTGGCCAGGCAACGGCTATCAGTTCCGCACGGCTGAGAACGCGCCCCGCGTCACCCATAAGGGCACTCAACAGACGAAACTCGATCGGGCTCAGATTGACCGGCGTGCCTCGCACCAGAACACGCCGGCTACTGACGTCCAGCTTCACATCGTCAAATATTGGAACGAGACGGCTAGTCGCCTCGCCAGAGGAATTGCCTATTGCACCGTGAAGGTAGGACAGGAGCCGCTCCGGCGGCATTGGCCTTGTAAAGCTCTCATCCACGTTGGCTTTCAGGATGTCGAGATAGGCGGCCCTTTCGGCAACGAGCGCTATGAGCGTGACGTCGCTGGCAAGTCCCCTTTCCTTCAGAGCCGACACGATATCAGCCAGAATTTGTGAACCCGGCTGGCAGTCGACGATGATGGCTGCAGCGCCGCGTTCCTCTGCGGTCGCCACAGCCTCGTTTGGAATATCGACGAGCACCGTTCTGTATCCGGCACCCTTCAATATGTATGACAGCATCAAATAATAGTCGGCATCCTGGGATACGATCGCCAGAAGTGCGCTCATCGGCTCGCTCCGCCAGCTGCTGACCCCATCATATCTGAGTTTGATATGACAAAACTCTCACCTGATTGCCTCATTGTCGGTGGCACCTCAAGCCTGATTCGTAAATTTTCGCGAAAAGGAATCGCGAAAGCGCTCTCACTGCGGGTATTTTTATAACTTGCGTTTCAGTTTTGTTACAACATAATGTTGAGCGTGAGAAGCACTTCGCACAGAAGCGCATGTTTGCCAGGGACGACACGTGATCGTGGCCCACTCGGTGGGATCGACGTCCGGCATAATTTGATGGCCTGTTTCCGGACGGTAACGGGGCTTTTTAATGCGCGAAATGTTCGAAAGGTTTTCAACCGGCTGCGCCGCGGCCACACCGGATTTTTGGAGTGATGCAGATGTTGGGGACATAAGTACTGCTGTCCGTTCGCTTTACGGACGACATGCGAAAACAGCGGCGGCCTGGTGTGCGATAGGCGCACGCTCCGACGGTCGCTCAGGCGATTTCAGCTTTTGGGTCCGGGTATTCGAGCATCTGGGGACAGAGGAAGTTGTGAAAATCCGAAAACAAGGGCGCGGGTCATAGACGATGAACGTTATGTCGGACGCATTTTCGGTCCGACAGCATTCCGACCCCTATGAATCTGGCCGGCCTTTTAGGTCAGCCGGTTGCGCATCGATCGTGCACGCCGCTCGATAGAAAGCCGTATCGAGGACAGGACGCGTAGCGTCGCAAGAGGTCTCCCGCTGAGCGATGACCACTCCTTTGTCTCCTTCATCGACTTCAGAGATCAATGCTGCGGTTGGTGGTGCGTTGGCGTCGTTCCGAAATGATCTTCTCGCTGCTCTCCATGCGGACGGTCTGCTGCAGAACTTTCAGCCTCTCCTGCATCGCCTCGAAGGCGCGGCGCTGCGCTGGCGGAATGCGGTTGATGAGATCCTTCTCTCCTCGGATGACGGCATTGCGGCCGAAGCGCTCATCGAGCGCGGTGCTGACTGCGGCGAACTCCCGGCGAATGCTGTGATCAAGAGAAGCGGCAGATGCGCTCAGCTTACGGCCGTTGTTCTTCACCTCAACGGTCAAGCGGATGAGCACGTCTTCCGCAGCCTTCGACAGGCCGGGAATGGCGACTGCCATGCGCCGCCGCTCCTCGACAACAGCCTGGCGTTCGGCAGCGAGCACATTGACATAGGCCGAACCGAGCGCGCGCAGGCGAGCCCCGGCTTCAGGCACGGCCTGCACCGCCCCCCTCCGTTCCCGGCCGGAAGCCAGCAGCCGGTCCATCAGGCGATCGGAACCGCGCAATGCGCCGTAGGCGGCCGGATCGTTGGTCACCGCGGTCGCGATGCGCTCGCCAGCAAAACTCTTTTGAAGCAGTTTTTCGATCTTGCCGACGGCGCCGGCTGGATCGCGCCAGATCGTGCTTGCCACCGTCGCCAGCGCGGCGCGCTGCTGGCGATAAAGAGGATCTGAGAGCACACGTGATCGCGCCTCCTCGTCGACAGGGGTCTTGAACTCGGTGACGGCGGCAAGCATGGGCAGCACGGCGGCACTCTCCTTGTCTGCCTCCATCCCCTGATCGGCACTCGCCGCCGCGACGATCTTCGAACGATCCCGCCGCTCGACAAGATGCTGCTCGTCGGCAAAGCGCTTCACCGCCTCGAACAGCCGGGTCAACTTCTCGCCTCTGATGCTCGCGAGGTCTTCCGGCATACGCTCGATCATGTTGCGCTCGGCAACCGCATCGGCCTTCGAGGTAAAAGCGCTCCAGCCGAAGCGGGCGGTGAGCGCCTCGCTGACCGCCTTGACCTCCTGGACGAGCGAGCGATCTTCGGTGGCAATTGCAAAGGCGGTCTTGTAGGCGTCGTCCCCTCCTTGCCTGCGCACCGCCTCGATCTCCGTAAGACGTGCAATCGCCTTTTCGGAGAGCGCTGGGATTGGCAATGACATATGAGTGCGGCGCTGTTGCTCACCGAGATCGAAGCGTTCGCTATTCCGGCGGAACTCGGTGGCATGGGCGCGGGCGAGCGGCAGTAGGTCCGTCAAGGCGGTGATCGCGGCATTTCGTTCGTCGCGTGCCGCACGGCCGTCGACGATGAGATCGGAACCGCGCAGGCGGCCGAGCCGCTCCGGTGCTTTGGCAAGATCGTCGGCAAGCCTGCGCGGTTCGATGCTTGTATCCGATGAAAGCGCGTTCAGGGCGACAAGTGCTGCATCCGGGTCACGATAGATCGTCTCCAACAGCGGCCGCAGGATCGCCTCCCGTTCCTTCCAGGCCGGCGACGCAAGCTGAGCCAGTCGCGCGTCTTCCTCCACGCTCCTGGCGAAGACTGTGACGGGCGGGATCAGATATCGTCCACGAACAACGTCTGCGTCCAAGACGGTTTGCGTTTCGGCCCGTTCCTCGCTATAGGCGACCTGCCGTTCCCGCTCGATCGTGAAGCCGAACGCAACGCCCGCCCGCTCCCAAAGCTTCGCCAGTTGCTCGCGCCTCTCGGCAATCCCGGCCCACCGCCGGGAAAGGCTTCCTTCCACCCCGGCCGTGGCAAGAGAGAGATGATCGAGACCACGGCGCCGCGCGAAGTCGTCGGCATGGGCGCGATAACCCGCCTCGCTTTCAAAATCGAGTGTCGTCGTCTTGGCGCCGGAGCGCGACAGGCGCTCCACCAACTGCCTGAACAGGTCAGGCCGATGGCTTTCCTGCTCGATACGCTCCTGGCGTTCTTCGGCGGTTTCGATCTGCTTGGCGGTCCAGACGTTGCGCTCGACGTCTCTTTCCTCGAACCGCTTCTGGCCGGTTTGTTCGTCGACGGTCGCAACCTTGATCGTCACCCGCTCCACTCCGTCCTTGCGCAAGGTCACCGTGTCGCCCTCGGAGACACCGGCATCCTCCAACGCCTTCGGCAAGCTGACGCCCCAAAGTCGATGGATAGTTCCGTCATCCGTTCCGACGTCGGCATAGGGGCTGTCGTCCGCATCCTCGTCATTCGGCCGGAACTTGGCTTCTCCGGTTTCCACGAGCGCGCCGGTGACGCCGGCAGCATGATCGACATGCGGCTTTCGTCCCCATTCCGGCTTCGCCTCAAAGTCTTCCTTTGCCGCATAGAGATCGGCGCGGTCGCGATGCCGGGTCATCGACACATAGGTCAGGTGCTGGTCCATCATGCCGGTGGCGAGCACAAAGGTTCGCTCGACGGTCGCCCCTTGAGACTTGTGGATGGTCGCGGCATAGCCGTGATCGACATTGCGATAGCTGTCCTCGCTGATGACGACATCACGGCCATTGTCGAGACGGACCGACAGCAGTGTGTCGCCACGTTTGTCGCCGGTGGAAACGACCGTGCCGAGCATGCCGTTCTTCACATGTTGCGGACCGAGACGGGGAGCACGGGGCTCGAGGAAGCGGGCATTCTCCAGGAAGATGATGCGGTCACCGACGGCAAATTCCCGCGCGCCGCGTTCGGTCTGGAAGGCGCGGGTCTCACTGAGCGCGCCCTCGCCCGTCATCACCGATCGCAGCGCCTCGTTCAGACGCTTCACGTCCTGATTGGTGTGGGCGAGTACGAGAAGCTCATCACCGCGGAGACGACCGTCATTGCCTTCGCGGACAGACGTTTCGATTGCCAGTTTGCGCGCTTGGCTCCAATCGGCGACGATCCGATCGATCGTTTCCGCTCGTGTCCCTGCCTCGACCAGGTGGCCATGTCGGGCATAGACATCGAGGCCTTGTTCCACCTCTCCACGCGCAAAAAGCCGTGACGCCTCGCGCGCCCATTGCTGGTGCTGGCGGCGCACACCTGCAAGTTCGGCAAAACCGATCCGCTCGGTGATCGCCCGGAACGCCGCACCCGCCTGGATCGGCTGCAGCTGCATCGCATCGCCAACCAGCACGACCTTCGCCTGCGCTTGCTCGGCAATTTTCAGGACGCGGGCCAACTGCTGCGACGACACCATGCCAGCCTCGTCGATGACAAGCACATTGCCTCGTTCGAGCAACTCGCGTCCATTGGCCCAGGCGAGTTCCCAGGAGGCGAGTGTTCGCGACCTGATGCCAGAACTGTCTTCCAGCCCTTCGGCGGCTTTGCCGGCAAGGGCAGCACCGATCACCCGGCGGCCATCGCTTTCCCACGCTACGCGTGCGGCGGCAAGCAGGGTCGACTTGCCGGCGCCGGCAAGACCGACCACGGCGGCAATGCCATTGTCGCCGGTGACATGACGGACGGCGTCCACCTGCTCCGGATCTAGCTTGAAGGGTTTTTCCGGATCCCGGGCCTCGACGTTTCTGATCGCGGCCGCCACCACCCGATCGGAAACCGCAAATCCGCGGCGCTCCGCCAAAAGCTGCGCCGAATGCGCCATATCATATTCGATGCGAAGGATCGCGCGCGTGGTGAAGACAGCGGGTTCGCTCGCTTTGCCCGTTTCGGCATCGATCTGCTGCGGCTTCAGCATGACCAGCTCGTCCGACGCCATCAGCCGCGCGCGGATATTGGCGAAGACGGCGGGATCGTCGACGTACCGATGCAGCGCCTTGGCGATATCGCGCTCATCGAAGGTCGAACGTTCATTGCTCAACTGCTTCAGCAGGAGCGCAGGATCGGCAAGCAGTAGGTCGGCCATATGCTGGCGCCGGGCAAGATCGGCCGGCGCAAAATGAAGCTCCCTGCCCTTACGGACCAACGCCGCCTTCTCGGGACCGAGATGTGTTTGCGCGATGCCATCAAGGCCCTGTTCGGCATAGGAGCGACCGTCGAGCCGGATCTCGTGGCCGGCAAGCGCCAGATGTCGGTTGGCCGTCTCCGCCCAGGCGATCTTCCACGCTTTCATGGTTTCCTTATCGCCGGCCCAGAGCCTGTAGACGATCCTGCCCTTTGGGCGGTCCGGCGTAACGACCCGCAACGGAGCGCCATCGTCGCCGGTCACCGCTACCTTCTTCTGCCCGAACCCCTCCTCCGTCAGCGGTCTCAGCGTGGTCATCAGATGGATATGCGGGTTGCCGTCCCTGTCGTGATAAACCCAATCCGCGACCATTCCATTCGACGTGAGATTGTCTCGCACGAATTCGCGCACCAGCGCGATGTTCTCGGCCCGCGTCAGTTCCTCCGGCAGCGCGATGATAAGCTCACGCGCCAGCTGCGCGTCTGCCCGTTTCTCAAAGGCGTCGACCGCATTCCAGAGCGCCTCGCTGGCGCCGGCAACGGAACGGCCGTCGATCGCCGTCCGCAGCCAGGTCGGCATCTGGTCCGGCAGGGCCAGTTCCTCATGAACGAGTTCGGAGGCCCCGCCCCTGTAGCTGAAGGACGTACCGGCCTGTTCGTCCATCATCCGGGTGCGATGACGATAGGCGGCGGCCGAGACGATGCTGCGTCCTGCTCCCCTGCTGATCACCTGCGCTCTGACGAACATGATCGCCACTGCCGTCTCCTGATCATCCGAGCACGTCGCGACAGCGACGTATATTGCGCCCTCAAACCGATCGGACCGAAGGGCCGATGCCGCTTTTCTGGAAGGCGGCCATCGGCCGAAGTTCCGTCTGCGACGTTTTGGGTTTTTGCAAAATAGTCTATTTTACTATCGTTTTCTAGATAGTATAATCATCGTCGTAATGACCGCGCCAAATAGGGAAGGAAATAGGAATGGCCGTAAAATCATCGATTTCTGATCTCGATGCACAGATGGAGAAGCTGCGAGAACGTCGACGAAACCTGATAGTTAAATCGGCCGAGCGGTTTGCCCGCGCAGCCACAAAGTCAGGGCTGGCGGAAATGGAGATCGCTGATGAGGAAGTCGAGCGGATCTTCGAAGAGATCGCCGCTCGATTTCGCAAAGAGGAAAAGAAAGGGGCTAGTGGCCCATCTCCTCAAATGCGTCGACCAGCAGTTGGTGGTGTTGGATCGACGTCGGAGGTTTCACATGACGGCTGACCGCAAGAAAGAAGCACGCGAGAAATTCCTGCTCGGCGGCATCGTCGTGAAGGCTGGCCTATCAAAGGCCGACCGGGCGTTTCTGCTCGGTGGCCTCATCGAATTGGCGAGGGTGATAGCGGGATCGGCCGAACATAGGCGGTTGCGCTATATCGGCAGAGAGGCGTTCAGGGCCCCTTGGCTCGATCCTTCTTCGCCGCGCGTCGAGGAGCCCGCCGCATGGCGCTGAAGAGTCGATCGCATCCGAGCCTACTGCTGGTCTTCGTACCGATCACCGTGACAGCGATCACCGTCTACATCACCGGATGGCGATGGACGGCACTGGCCCACGGCCTATCCGGCAAGACCGAATATTGGTTCCTGCGAGCGGCACCCGTGCCGGCGCTCCTGTTCGGGCCACTTGCAGGACTTCTGACCGTCTGGGCGTTGCCGCTGCATCGCCGGCGGCCGATCGCCATCGCCAGCCTCTTGTGCTTTCTCGTCGTCGCCGGATTTTATGCGTTGCGCGAATATGGCCGCCTCGTCCCATCGGTGGAGCGCGGTGTCGTCACATGGAACCAGGCGCTTTCCTATCTGGATCTCATTGCTGTCATCGGCGCCCTGGCGGGTTTTATGGGCGTGGCAGTCGCTGCCCGGATCTCCGTCGTCGTGCCCGAGGCAGTCAAACGGGCAAGGGGCGGAACCTTTGGCGATGCAGATTGGCTCTCAATGGCGGCGGCGGCAAAGCTCTTCCCACCCGACGGTGAGATCGTCGTCGGCGAGCGTTACCGCGTCGACAAGGAAACCGTCCATCAGTTGCCCTTCGATCCGAAGGATCGCAGCACGTGGGGACAGGGCGGCCAGGCGCCACTGCTCACCTACAGCCAAGATTTCGATTCCACCCATATGCTCTTCTTTGCCGGATCGGGTGGATACAAGACGACCAGCAACGTCCTGCCGACCGCACTGCGTTATACCGGCCCTTTGATCTGCCTCGATCCTTCCACCGAGGTCGCGCCGATGGTGGTCGAGCATCGCACCCGCATTCTCGGGCGTGAGGTCATGGTGCTCGATCCGACCAACCCCATCATGGGCTTCAATGTCCTCGACGGCATCGAGCACTCGAAGCGGAAAGAGGAGGATATCGTCGGCATCGCCCACATGCTTCTGTCCGAAAGCCTGCGTTTTGAATCCTCGACAGGCTCATACTTCCAGAACCAGGCGCACAATCTCCTGACAGGACTGCTCGCTCATGTCATGTTGTCGCCGGAATATGCCGGCCGGCGGAACCTGCGCAGCCTGCGCCAGATCGTTTCCGAGCCGGAACCCTCCGTGCTCGCCATGCTGCGCGACATTCAGGAACACTCGGAAACTGTCTTTATTCGCGAAACGCTCGGTGTCTTCACCAACATGACCGAGCAAACCTTTTCGGGTGTCTATTCGACGGCGTCGAAGGATACGCAATGGCTCTCATTGGATAGTTACGCCGCGCTCGTCTGCGGCAACGCCTTCAGGTCGAGCGATATCGTGACGGCCAAGACGGACGTATTCCTCAATATCCCGGCGTCGATCCTGCGCTCCTATCCCGGCATCGGGCGCGTGATCATCGGCTCTCTGATCAACGCCATGGTCCAGGCCGATGGCGGCTTCAGCCGCCGAGCGCTCTTCATGCTCGATGAGGTCGACCTGCTCGGCTATATGCGGGTGCTGGAAGAGGCGCGCGATCGCGGTCGCAAGTACGGCATCAGCATGATGCTGCTCTATCAATCGGTCGGGCAGCTGGAGCGGCACTTCGGCAAGGATGGCGCGACGTCATGGATCGATGGCTGCGCTTTCGCCTCCTACGCCGCAATCAAGGCGCTCGATACGGCGCGCAATGTTTCTTCCCAATGCGGGGAAATGACGGTTGAAGTACAGGGGCGTTCGCGCAACATCGGCTGGGACACGAAAGGCGGCGGCACGCGCAAATCCGAGAGCGTCAATTTTCAGCGCCGGCCGCTGATCATGCCGCACGAGATCACCCAGTCGATGCGCAAGGACGAACAGATCATCATCGTCCAGGGCCATAGCCCGATCCGTTGCGGCCGGGCGATCTATTTCCGGCGGAAGGAGATGGATGCGCAAGCAAAGGCCAATCGCTTCGTGCGGACTTGACGAGCTCACACGTTCAGCAGCGCCGCCCGAGTTGCGTTGGGCGGACGTCTGCGATAAGCGCCTTTGTACGCCGCTCCCGCACGGAAGGCGCCAAGGACTTCTGAGGAACCGAGACGAGCATGGCCGCTGAAAATGACGAATACATCTATGACGAAGTGACTGGCGAATGGCGTCCGGCTTCGGAGATGGCAGCATCCGCCAGTGGCGGTGAGGCGGTCGTTCGAGACGCAAGCGGCAATGTTCTTGCCGATGGTGACTCGGTCACCGTCATCAAGGATTTGAAGGTCAAGGGAGCCGGCCAGACGCTGAAACAGGGCACCGTCATTAGGTCGATCCGCCTCACTGATAATCCCGAGGAGATCGATTGCCGCCATGATGGAATCAAGGGCCTCGTTCTACGCACCGAGTTCGTGCGCAAACGCTAATTCGAGTTCTCAGGGCCTGCTCAGCGGAATCGGCTGACCTCCGCGGCCGACTTGCGGCGACGGATGAATTCGCGCAGCAGCGGCAGGAAGAAGGCTTTGCTGAGGCGGCCGGTTGGCGGCTCAGGCTCAAGATAGAATGAATTTCCGACGATGTCGGTATTGAACTCATCGAAGATAATCCAAAGCCTGCGATCGGCATCGAGGCCGGCGCGGCGCTTTTCGATGGCCGGCACTTCCTCAGCAAACCGCGACGCCTCCGGCTGCTTGGTGGTGATGGGAAAGAAGAGAACCAGATCCCCGTCCGGCCGCGGCATTCTCATGCCGACGGCCACCGGCCGCTCCTTGCGTCCTTCCGTCTCTCCACGCCCAGCCTCTCTCGCCCATAGATAGGGATAGCGTATGACGCTTGCGGTCTGGATCAGCTCGTAGTTCATCAGTGGCCTGCCTCGTCCTCGCCGGCGTAGGCCTCGACGGCGTTTTCGAACTCGGCAAACAGTTCATCGGGCATCGTTTCGATGGTCCCGACGGCGCGCCGGTCCGACTGCTTCATCAGCCGCTGGTAGTCTTCGATATTGAGGATGACCAGACGGGGTTTATTCCGCTGGGTGATGGTCACTGGATGGCGCAGGGCCTCGGCGATGATGTCGCCAGACTTACGGGAGAGGTCGCTGGTTGAATAGGAACCGCTTGACTTAGACATATGGGTTTCCTTATTGCTGTATTTGTTGCAATATACAGCATTTCCAACAATGCTGCAAATTTGCTGGTTTGAGGTGTTGCGCCTCGCCTGGAAGGGAATTGCGGCGTCCCGCCGTTGCCGCTCAGCTCAAAACGACTGAGGCCATCGCCAAATAGAGGCGGCCGTCGTCCGCCGCCTCTCAGCATCTGAAGCGCCTTTACCACGAGGATCAAATGGCGCGCACTGCATGAACGGGGATGCCAGTTGCCAGCGTGATATCCTTAATAATCGATGCCAGTGAACCGAATTCTTCGTCGGTCAACCCAACCAATGTCGGAAACCGGACCTCGACCCCACCCGCATCCGCCGTCAAAGCGTTGATCCAGTCGCCGCCGTCGTTGATGCGGTATTCATGTGTGTCGAAATCAATTTCTAGCTCGTTAAGCAAATTGATGGTGAAGCGCCCAAAAATCTCGTTCTCGCCCTGCATCTGATATTCGGCGAATTCATCCTCTCCGGTGAGAACACGTCGTTCCAATGCCATCATTACCTGGATCCGCGCGATTGCCGCATCGAGCCCCAAAACCAGGCGGTCGTGAAGTTCTTGCGAGAAACCGCTGTCGCAACCGAAGCGGTTTGCGACGACGACGAGCCGAAAACCGGCAAGCTTGGCGTAGAGCATGAGGTTCTGATCGGTTGTCATAATGTAATCTCCTTCTTGATGACGGAGATCGGCCACTCCCTGGCACAGAGGGGTCAAGGACCGCGGACCGCGGCTTGCGAGCGGGGGAACCGATTTTGTCGCTTGCGGCAAAATTGGGGGAGACCGCGCCGTCCTTGACGCCGGATTTGCTGGAGTAATATTGGACGTCAGAGAGAGAAGAGACCCGCGACCCCAAAGGGGTTGCGACCGTTTCTGGCGTCAGCCGGCAGGGATGTCGAGGGGAACCCTCACAGGCGGACGGGCCGGTCGATCCGGCCTGGCTGCCTCGGTGTACAGTGAGAAAGAGCCGCCTTACGGCAACCCCTCTCCAGTCTGTTTTGCAAGTTCGGCGCGCGCGGCTTCCAGCTCAGCCTCGATGAGGCGCCGCTCCTCGGCGGTCGGTGCTTCTCTGGCTTCAAGGCGCAGTTCCTCGATGGTGCATTCGATGTTGAAGGCGTTTTCGTTCGTCATCGTCATCTCCTTGTTGACGTGAAAGATGACGCCGGCGGTCATGAGGATCGGGGCGAGTCAAGGTTCGCGTCAGCGACCGGCGGAGCCGGCGCGCGGAGGTGCCGATTTTGTTGGAGCGGAGGGAACCGCAGTGGAGCCAAAATTGGAGGGGCCGCGCGACCTTGAGGCGGCACGGTCCTCATGGCAGACTTGGCAATCTGAGCAGACAATCCACGTTTCGTTTGGCACCAGAAAACAGGCGGCAGGCAAAGCCGGCCGCCTCAGGTGCTATCACTGTGAAAGCCGGCCCCGATCGCTCGGAGCCGGCTGCTCATCATTCAGTTCGGGTTGTTCCAGAGGATGACCTTGCGGTTCGGCTCACCCCCGGGGGCTTGTGCGAGGTTGCCGAAGATCACGCCGATCTCCGGAGCCTCCAGCTTTACCGAGAGGTATTCCTCGCCGGTCAGGCGGGCGATGCGGTTCCAGCCCGCGCCGATCTCGAAGCCGGTCTTGCGGTGGATGATGCGGTAGTCGGGTGCTTCATCGCTCGTCTTGCTGTCATTCGGGACGATGGCGATCGGGGCGTTGACCCGGATGGTGGCAAAGATGCCTTCGAGGGTGCCGTCGCTCTTTGCGGTGAGGGTTGCGATCGTGGTGGCCATGGTACTGTCTCCTTCGGTTGCTCGGGACCATTCCCGATGGCGCCCGAAGAAGGGGCCGAGCCGCAGGCGTCACCGGAGCGCAGCGCAGGGGAACCCCTTGCGGGTTGACGCTGATGGCGGCCGGTCCCTTAGAAAGGCGACATGGAGAACGGGAATGGCCCCGGATTGCGACCGAAGGACGGGACAAACCGCTATGGCCGCCCGGTGCTGGCACCGTGCGAGAGTGGGCTACAGGCCCTTGGAATGCCCGGCGCCATTCTGCGCAAAGCCCTCGCCCGCTCCTAACCGCAGGCGAGAAGCGCCCGCCAGTTGCTCCCATCATACGTTGTCGTCCGGCGGGATCGGCGCGTTGATTGCAGCGCTCCCTGCAGGCCGCGGGGCAATGCCGGGTGGAGTTGTTCGCTCGAGGGGTCGAATACGTGATCCTTCGTCGACTCGCCCTGGCCCCGATTGACGTATCCGACAGTATTCCACCGGAGATCCAACCGTCAGCGCCCGGGCCACCCTGATCGATTGGGACCGGCTTGGTCGGGTGCTCTTCACCGGCCCCTGACGTGCCAATACATCACAAAACGGAATCCATCGGCTGCAAAGGATTCAAAACTCTCGTTGGACAGGGTCGGTCCCTACAGGAATGATTCCCGGCATGAGCCGAATGTCGTTCCACCTCTACTGCCAGCGCATCGATGCCAGCCGCAACATGGCGCGCTATTATATGCTCGCGATCCAGCCGACCTTGTTCGGCGATACCGCGGTCGTTCGAAGCTGGGGGCGGATCGGCAGGCGTGGTGGTGAAAGGACCGACGTGTTCGGGACCGAACGGGAAGCCATGGTGCATTTTCTCGATCTTGCACGCCGGAAACGTCGGAAGGGCTATAGGCCGGACCGAGGCTGCTATGTCATCGGAGATCCGATCTGATCGCGCGATGCATATCCGCTCGTTCCCGTCTTAGAACAGCGCGGTAGTCGCCGCGCAAAGGATCGTCACGCCTTCAGGCGCGAAGACTGCACCGCAGGCTTCGTGGAGCCGGCTCGCCGGCGAAATAGAGCCCGGTCCGGCGAATACGCCGGATGCGCCCCTCGATCCTTGAAATTGATCGCGACACATGACATATAAGGAACGACAGATGACGCAGGAGAAAGATCATGGCCATCGCCGCAAAAGCACCCTCCTTAGCAGCAGGCGGTGAACTGCAAAAGATTGAAGCACTGCTCGGCGGCTCGCGCATTCTGTCGCGTCGCCTGACCAACGCGCTCGACGCGCATGAGTTGCTTCTGCATGGTCTGCCTGCCTCGGCGCTGGATTACCTTGTCGGCAATCTCGTTGTCATCGCCAAGAATGAGTCCCTTGAAAAGGCGGTGGGCATGAGCTTGCGCACCTGGCAGCGGCGGAAGGACACGCCTTCCAAGCCGCTCAGCCAGGAACAGAGCGGCCGCGCGTGGAAATTTGCCGAGATCCTCGCAAAGGCAACGGATATCTTCGGATCGCAGGCAGAAGCCGAACAATGGCTGGAGCGTCCCGCGGTCGGGCTTGACCAACGCCGCCCGATCGATCTTCTCGGAACGCCCGCCGGCGTCGAGCTTGTCGAGGATCATCTCGATCGCCTGGAATACGGCGTATATGCATGACCCTTTTGCCGATCGCGCTTGGCGGGACCGAGCTGGTCGCGTGGCGGCTCGATCAGGCTGTCCATGCGCCGACATGGGATAGCGGGGAGGGCGCCTATCGGGTTGGCGGCCGCTGGAACAGCAAGGGGATTCACGCGGTCTACTGCTCGCTCGATCCCGCGACGGCGATCCTTGAAGTTGCGGTCCACAAGGGGTTCCGGGCGCTCGACACCGTGGCGCATATGATGACGGCAGCTGTCATTGCCGATGCCGGGGATGTCCACGTTGTCGATCCGGGAAGTGTTCCCAATCCCAACTGGCTACGCCCGGGCATTCCGGGCGCGGGACAACAAGCCTTCGGAGACGATCTGCTTCGACAGCATCGTTTCGTCGCGATTCCGTGCGCGGTCTCGCCGCATAGCTGGAACCTGATTTTTCTGGCGGGCGGCGCGACGGGCGCCTATGCGCTGAAGTTCCAGGAGGCTTTTGCCCTCGATACACGGTTGCATCCACCCACGACATGAACGAGCCCTGATCGCGTCGCCGCAACCTGCGACGCGATCTCATTACCATCCGGCTTTTCCCCGCACGGAGGAAACGACGCTCACGCGCCATCCTCCGCGGCTTGCCAGACCGGAATGCCGAGCCGGCGTGCCTTGTCGGCGAGATTGCCTGTGATGCCGGAGCCGGGAAAAATGATGACGCCAGTCGGCAGATCGAGAGCATCTCGTCATTGCGCCGGAAGGGAGCAGCCTTGGCGTGCTTCGCCCAGTTCGGCTTGAAGGCAATCTGCGTCACCCTGCGAGGCTCGGCCCAGCAGGCGGCGATGCGCTCGGCGCACCACCCTTGCGCTTCTAGGCGCGCAGCGTCATCGCCAATATACTAACTATTTTACGATAGTATGATACGGGGGCCCGTGCTACATCTTCGCACCGGTTCAGCAAAAGATGTTCATGAGAGCGATGTGCGACAGTTTTTGATTGGCGAGCAGGCGTTTGATGAAGACGCTCCCGAGCTTCCATCTCGGCTCGAACACGCTTACGCGCAGAGGCTACGGCCATTTTGCCGATGCCAAGACCCGCCGCTTGCCATGTACATCGCACACGTCGACGATCTCTATGTCATCAAGCGCATGCCGCTTTCGGGGCATAGTCATCACCCCGCCTGCCCTTCCTATGAGCCGCCCTACGAGCTATCGGGCCTTGGGTCTTTGATCGGCAGCGCGATCCATATCGACGCAAGTGGGAAAGCCGCCCTGAAGCTCGATTTTCCTCTGACAAAGAAGGGAGTTCGAAACACGCCAGCACTCTCAACGCACGCGTCTGAGACCGCGCTGCGCAACGAGACAAAGAAGCTCTCGTTGCGCGCCGTCCTGCATTATCTCTGGGAGGCAGGGGAACTGACGGAATGGCGCTCGTCGTGGACGGGCAAACGCGGTTGGGGCCGCGTCCGAGCAAGCGTCGTCAACGCCGCCTTGCAGATGACCGCGCAAGGGGGCCTGTTAAGTGACATCCTGTTCGTACCGGAAGTGTTTCATCAGGAGGACCGAGAGGGTATAGCGACGCGGCGGGCGGCTGCGCTTGCCGGTGCCCACGCCTCCGGCCCAGGGCCGCGGAAGCTGATGGTGACCGTGGCGGAGGTCAAGGACTTCGCCGCAGCCCGCGGCAGCCGGAAAATCGTCGTCCGCCACCTCCCCTTCCCCTTCATAATCGAGGAAGGAACATGGAAGCGGTTGGGCGCCAGATACGAAACGGAGCTTGAGCTCTGGCGATCGAGCGAGGACTTCCATCTGATCATCATTGCGACCTTCGGGATATCAGACGCGGGGATCGCATCCATCGAGGAGATCGCCATGATGGTGGTCAACGAGAACTGGATTCCGTTCGAGAGCATCCATGAGCAACATCTCCTGGAACGGCTTTCAAGGCTGAAGCGAAAGAGCGTGAAAGGCCTGCGTTTCAATCTATCCCGCGAGCAACCGGTCGTTTCTGTCACCCTGCCGGAACAACGCCCGGCTCCCGTTGCAATGTTCATCGTGCCTCCCGGCGCCAGCGAAGATTTCGAGAATGCGCTGGCTGAGATGATCGAGGCAAGACCGGAAATCACACCCTGGATCTGGCACGTTACAGAGGGGGAGATGCCGAGGCTCCCCTGAAGCGAAAAGTCTTGTTTTGCCGTGCCGACGAGGGGATCTGATCATTGAGAAGCAGTTCGAGCTTCCGAGCTGGAAGATGGTGGTTCCTGCCCGCTTGGCTACCCGATACCGAAGGACACGATATCGGCCCGTTCAAAATGAAGGCAGCGGCGCTCGCTGAGATCGAACGTCTGAGGTCGCTGCAAACACAGAGCTCGCGAGGCTATCGGCCGCTGCAGTGGTCCCCGTCTGGATGGCTGAGGAAGAGACGGCTCACGCCGCCTCCTCCTCGTCGAGCTCCGGCTGCAAGGAATGCAGGTAGTCGACGGCCCGCTGCGCATGCGCTGCCGCCGAGAAGATGGCGCGCTTGTCGTGGCTGAGAACCTTGAGCCAGCCATCGAGATAGCTTGCGTGGTCGGGGCGTGGTTCGAGCTCAGGGACGATGCCAAGATCGGCGCAGAGAAAGCAGCTGCCGAGTTCGGCAATCAGCTCTTCGCGGGCGCGTTCGCTCCGGTCTTTTGCATAGCGGCTGAGATCGCGATCAAGCCGTCGCGGTGCGGCGGTCCAGTGCGTCATCTCGTGACTGAGGACGGCGACATAGGAGGCATCGTCCCGGAAGGCGTCCAAGCATGGCATCTGGATGTAATCACGGTGAGCGGCATAATAGGCAGCCGATCCTCCGTGCCGGATCAGTGCGCCGGTGTTGGCAAAGAAGCGGCCGGCATTGCCGATCCGGCTCATCGGGTCCTGCGCAGGTGCGATCTCATCAAAGCGGCCATTAAGACCGGCGATCTGGTCGGCGTTGAACACCGTGTAGGTCTTGAGGAATGGAATGTCCTGTTCGATCTCAGTGCCTGTTTCCGTCGTCTCGGTGCGGATGAACGAACTGGCAAAGACAATGGTCGTGCCGGTTTCGCCCTTGCGGACGCCGCCGCCGAGTTCGATTGCCTGGCGAAACGTCATCCAGCGTGATGAGGCAAAGCCGCGGGCGATGGCTTCGGACCAGAGGAGCAGAACATTGATCCCGGTGTAGGCTTGGCCGTTGTGGCGCAGTGGCCGGCTGACCTCACTTGCCGCATGTCCCGTCGTCCAGGGTTTGGTCCATGGCCGCACACCCTGTTCGAGATCGGCGATGATCTTGCTGGTGATGCGGCTGTAGATATCGGATCGTTGATTGGATTGTTGCCTGCTCATGTTGGAACCTCCGTTTCGAGGTCGCGGCCATCGCGACCTGCTACGGCGGTCCGAAAGCCAGGCGGCAAGCGGCGCCTGCACCCGCAGGGCCGCAACGAAGTGGAGGACGGCAAAGCCGTTGCAGGCGGCGCGAGCCTGGCACGACCAAAAGCCGGGGCAGGACGCGATGGCCGCAATCCAAGTGGAAGGTTCTGGCAGGCAGACGTGGCAGACCCGGGCGGCGGCATCACGTCGCTCACATCGCAGATGAACCGCAGCGCAGATGGCTTGCCTGGCCGGCCGTGCCAGTGAGCGGTCGATATCGACGGTATCGTCGCGCGAGGCGGTGTCGTCCTCCTCACATGAGCAGTTTGGCGTCAACGGCCATGCCGGGGCCTGTCGGTGATTTGTACGGCAAGTTCAGGATATCAGGTCCTGTGAGGTATTCATCACAGATCCAAAAGCGCTGTTCTGCTTCGAAGCGTCAATCCCCGGAGTTGCATCATGAAAATTGCGCCGCAGCAGCGGATCTATGTCTGCTTCTTTCTCTTCGCCGTGTCGCTGGGGGCGCTGCTGTCGAGGATGCCGGATTTGCAGGTTGCGCTTGGCGTCGATAAGTCCGAGCTTGGGTTGACGTTGATAGGGGCTGCGATCGGCGCCTTGATTTCGTTGACTTTGTCTTCGCCCTTGATCGCCCGGCTCGGCGCGCGGACGACGGCGTTCATTACAGTTCTCGGCACATCCGCGCTGCTGTCGCTGGTGCCATGGATCGGTGCTGCGCCGGCCGTATTCTGTTTGCTTTTCGTCGAAGGGCTGCTCGCCGGGGCGCTAGAGATCAATCTCAATGTCGAGATCGACCGCATCGAAGCGCAGCTGGGACGCGGCGTGATGAACAGAGCCCATGGCTTCTGGAGCCTCGGCTTCTTCGTCACGGCGCTTGTCTCTTCGGTAGTCCGCCAAGCCGGTATCTCGATGCAGCTACATCTCGCCGTGACCTTTGTTGTGGTCCTTGTCATCGGCATCTGGGCGATCGCCGGCATGCGCAATGCGCCAGCGCGGATCACTTTGGACGAAGGCAAGGCGCCGCCGGTAGCGCTTCCTACCTGGGGGCTAATGCCGCTCTGCGTAATCGGCATCGCCGCCTTTCTCGTCGAAGGTGCCGGGATCGACTGGTCGGCGATCTATATGCGCGACGTGTTTTCAGTCGAGCCCTTCATCGGCGGACTGGGATTGACACTCTTTACCTTTTGCATGGCGCTGGCGCGCCTGTTCGTTGATCCGCTGGTCGATCGGTTTGGCGCGCGGGCCGTCGCCACGATGCTGCTTGTTCTTTCGGCGATTGGCATCTGCGCCGTCTGGGGCGCACCGCATGCCTATGTCGCACTGGCGGGCTTCGCCTTGATGGGCGCCGGCTGCAGCGCGGTCTATCCCCTCGCCGTCTCGGCGGCGGCCCAGCGTACTGATCGCGCGGCGTATCTCAACGTCGCCGCTCTCGGCCAGATGACCTTCGTCGTCTTCTTCCTGGCGCCGCCGCTGCTCGGTTTAATTGCCGAACATGCAGGCATCAGGACATCCTATCTCGCCTGCCTTCCGCTGATCATCTACGCGCTCTTTTCGGTCAAGGCGCTTGCCACGCGCCGGACTGCCGGCGGCGGTAGCGTTGCAACTGTTCGGAGCGTCAACGGATGACGGATTGTGCTGCCGGTCTCTGGCCGCGATTGGTTCAACGAAAGCAAAGGCGATAACGCCGTTGGGCCGCCGCTCGGTGCTCCATTTTTCGCAAGGTGGAGCTGTTGGTCGAAATCTACCACCTTGCCGCCGAGTTTGGTGACGGCAAAGGTATCGGAGCCGACGGGCCGACCACGTCGATCATGCAATCGCCCACGCCATCGTGCCCCATAGATCACTAGGTAAGCCAGCCTGGCGTTGATGTCGTCGCCAATTCGCAGAGGAAGGGCGTCTTGAACGGAATCGTACCTCCGGGCAACCAGGCATGTCTGCTAACGCCTGGAAACGCTTATTTTTGTGCTCGAGTGCTTCAGCGCAACCCGCGGCCAGGCACGAAGTGGATGGTGGATGTTTTTCACTTTCCACTTCTCACTTTGACCTCAGCGCTAATCATCACTCGTCGATTGACACGTTTCGATCCCAATAATGTGCCAGCGGAGGGTTAGCCATTTCGGCTGCGCAGACCGCATTAGCTGTGATTGATGGTCTGAGCGCCTCGGCAGGCGTCGGCCAGGCAACGCAGCCGACGATCGACCGCTATTCAAAGACAATGAGGCTTGCCGGAGTTGGCGGTATCGGCTTGACCGTGACGCCGGAAAGGCCAGCCAGTCTTGCCATCTCAGTCAGCTCACTTTGAGTATAAGCCTGGCCCGCCGGCGTGCTAGCGAGCATCTCCCAGGAGAACGCCGCTGGGAAAGGCGGCGACACGCCATCTTCGTTCGGCACGAAATCGACCGCGACGATCCGACCATCCCCTGTAAGGCTCGCGATGATCCTTCGTAACAGCTGAGCACATGTCGGCAAATCGAAGTGGTGCAGAAAATTCGGAAGCAGGACGAGATCATAACCCGCGCCCCACTCCACATCGAAGGCACTGCCGGCGATCGTCCGGTATCGGTCGGCCACGCCGGCTCTTTCCGCGTTCTGCCCCGACAGCTCCAACACGGCGGCCCAGTCGACGGCGACGATCTCCGCCGATGGAAATGCCTTGGCGATTTCGATCCCGAAAACGCCTGGCCCTGCAGCGATGTCCAAGACCTTTTTTGGAGGCCTCGGCCAGCCGGAGATTTCGCCAGCCAGTATCTTGGCGCTGAGCCGGCCGCCGCGACGTTATTCGAGCTGTTCTTCCTCGCCGGCAGACTGCAAATCGAACCACCTCTCGGCTTTATTCTAAGGGGTGGTGAAACTTCAGACTACGATGCCGCTCCGGACCCTCATGTGGTCCCGGTGGGCAAGCCCAGATTGTTCCTCGCCGAGATATGGCGGCGATTTCCTGCGCGACGAGTTGGTAGTCGATGGTCGCGCGACGAATATCGTTGGTCTTGAAAGGATATGAACTTCTGACCCATCAATCGCTGGCAGAGCTTACCCCTGGCCCCATTCGCGATCGCGCCCATCAAACAGTGGAGACAGAGAATCTAGGCAAACGGTCTTCCAAGCCTTGATCATCAATGCGCATGGATCTAATGAGGCGCGTCAGTGATCCTAGGAGTTTAGAATGCAAGTTCTGGTACGTGACAACAACGTTGAGCAAGCGCTCCGTTTTTTGAAAAAGAAGTTGCAGCGCGAAGGCGTTTTCCGGGAGGCGCGACTTCGGGAGCGTTTTGAAAAGCCGTCCGAAAAACGTGCTCGTGAGAAGGCGGAGGGTATCAGGCGCGTCCGTAAACTCGCTCGCAAAAAGCTTGAGCGGGAAAGCGGTATTTCGGCTCCCAAGAAGGCGAGAGCTTCTGGTCGTTAGTGAGGTCGAATGACGGATTTTCGTCTTCGAGGATAGGACTTTCTCGTGCCTGAGGTATCCCTTTCTTGCAGCCCGTGCCGTTAAGTACAGGTTCCAATGGGAAGTTGCTCAGGTGCCTTGATAAAGGTGCCAGGGCGTCAGCGCTTTCGATTAGTTCAGCTCCCGCATTAAGGCCGATAGCGTTGGACTGTGTTCAATTCAAGTCGCCCGGCAGGAAGCTCCGCCGATCCGACGGACCGCCATCCCGCCGGCGCAACAGCCGGTTGCCTGTCGGCAACTTATTGTGACCACCAAACGGGCATCAAGGTCACCACGAACGTGACCAATACGAGAGCTAGGTAAACAGTCCATCCAATTGCCCGACGAAACGGTCTAGGCAAGCGAGCAATATGAACTAACAGGCGATTTGCAAAGCCTGCCTCTGGGGGAATGTCCCCCTGCCCACGATGATAGTCTCCGCTAACCATTCGAGCGCTCGCAGTCAAAAAACCAAACGCTGGGGACGAGTGGCCGCCCGGCGCACAGGAGTGGTGGCTGCCTGGGGTAAGCAACAATCGCCGAGCGACCGTATAATTAAACACCGGGGGCATTCATAAGTTCCAACTATATAACGCCTCGCCTGAAGTGTATCAAAAGTTGTTTTTCCCGTTTACTTGAATAAAGGTTGCGAATTAAAGACGATCCCAAACAGCCTCGCGGTCAAATCGAGCAAAGAACGATCGCGCGAAGGACTCCACGATCGCGCAATCCGCGCCTGGCTACGCTACCAACGAAAACGTCGAAAAGCTTAGTCAAAAGCTTGAGTATCTTACGCGAGCGAAGGTGAAACCGGAAATCGACGAATTCCTCGAGAAGCGTACCGGCAAATCGGAGCGATAAGGCCGATGCCAGGCTCGTTTACCTCACTGTCCATCTTCGCGTTCGATCTCGATAAACGGGGACAACCCCGACCAAAACGAGGCTGAGGCGTGAAGGAAGCGAAGGAACCCGCTGAACGCCATGCTGGCATCCTCGTCGTGAAGCGAGAAGGAAGACCTGCAGTCGGTGAGGAAGGTGATCCGATCATCGTCTTCCAGTCGTGCCGCATCGCCGATTTCGACTAATCCATCTCGGAGCTATCCTAGTGCGCGGCGGCCGGCCAGTCGCGAGGAACCGCCTCACATTCTCCTCGCAAGCTGGGCGACATCACCCGCCACGGACATGCCCCAACTCCCGAGAAAGATGTGATGCCGGATTGGCGAACGCCAGAAGCTGCGGTGGCCTTTGTTCATCTCAGGTTCATTCAGCGGGTGTAGCGTTTGCGTCATATGACGATTGGACCAAGGAGAGTGTCATGGGGCTTTTCGATGGTTTGGGCAGTGTCGTCAGCGACGTCTTGAACGGCAGGCCGGTCAATCTTCTGGCGGTCGCCGAAGATGTTTTCCAGAATGCCGGCGGACTCGATGGCGTTCTCACGCAACTCAACCAAAGCGGGCTTGGCCACCAGGTAGCCTCATGGATAGGCACGGGTGATAATATCCCGATCACCGCGGACCAGATTCGCGCAGCGCTTTCGTCTGAGCAGCTACAGGGCCTTGCCTCCAAACTCGGCATCGATATCAGCAAGGTACCCGAGCTTCTCGCGGATCACCTTCCGACGGCCGTAGATCAGGCAAGTCCCAATGGAACCCTCCCGTCGTCAGCGTCTTAACGCCGAGGCGGAAGCGAAGACTGAAACGTCAACATCATCGACGGAGGCCAATCATATGTCACACAAACTGCTTCTCTCCGCTGCCGGCTCGCTGGTTGCTGCTTTTATTATGTCGTCGCCGGCGCATGCGTTGACGATGAAGGAGTGCAGCACAAAGTATCAGGCCGCCAAGGCCGACGGTTCCGCCAAGGACGTGAAGTGGAATGATTTCCGCGCTAAGTTCTGTGGCGCGGACGCTGCCGCCGCCGACAAAGCCGACGAGGCAGATGTCTCCGCTACGAGCGAGAAGGAACCGGCAAAGCCGACGAGCGCGGCGCCGAAGAGCGTCAAGTTCCCGAAGGCGATCGACAAGAAGTATTCGAGCGAAACGCCTGGCAAGGCCCGCTTGCACACTTGCGTCGACTCCTACCATACCGCCAAGGATGCCGGCACGCTCGGCGATCTGAAGTGGATCCAGAAGGGCGGCGGCTATTGGAGCCTCTGCAACACGAGCATCAAGGCCGCTGGCTGAACGAAGTCTTATTAGGTCTGCAGAAACATGAAAGGCCGCCTCGAGCGGCCTTTCTTAGTACGGCCCAAGCTAGCGATGCTGCACTTCAATAGGGGGAAAGCTCGAACTTACGTCAACTCGCCTTTACCGGCTGCCGGTTTCCGGGCCAGCGAAGGCGACGTGCATAAATATTTGCTTTGGCTCAATAATGACGATCCTTCCGTCGCCTCTCGAACTACACCGCTTGGTAGACTCAACCTCGCTATCACAGTGCGGACGCTGGTCCTTTGATGGGAATTGAACAGACAGACCACGTCTTTCCCCTATCTTAAATCCCGCGTCTTCACCTTGATTGCATCGAGATGCATATAAGCGTCGACGATATCCCTCGCCCGCGGCCCTTTCGGAAACCCGCGCGGATCCGGCACCGGCGACCCATGGTGAAACTCATCGCCACGCCCATGCGATTTGGGGTCATTTCGAGCAGAACGATATCCGCCAGATTCCAGCCTGATTTCCTATGCCTGATTCACAGATCACAGCGTGATTTTTGAATCGTATAATCATGTTATAGACTGAGTCTTCGCATTGATAATCAGACTGTATACTGATATGTCATGTCTCATGATCAGCTTACAGTCTGAGGGCAATGAATGAAGAGCGACAGTCGAAAGAGGGGGCGCCTGCGCCTCGATGAACGACTTCGAGCGCTCCACCCGATCGACCGATTCAGGGCGCCCCCAAAGGGATGGGTGCGCGCACTACGCGACGCGCTCGGGATGACGGGCGCGCAGCTCGGCACACGCATTGGCGTGCGGCCCCAAACCGTAGAAGCGATAGAGAAATCGGAAGCCGCAGGCACGATCCAACTTAACACCTTACGTCGTGCAGCTGAGGCGCTGGATTGCACGCTCGTCTACATACTTGTTCCCAACAGTTCACTCGAGGCTGTCATCGAGGCGCGCGCGAGGAAAATCGCAACGCGCGAGCTTCAGCGCGTCGCGCATACTATGCGGCTCGAAGCTCAGGGGACGGACGAGGCGGACTTCGAATCCCGCGTCCAGGCATACATTCGCGATAGACTCTCCGAGCGCGACCTCTGGAACGAGACATGACAGACCTGTTTCAGGAGCCCGAGGACGCTACACCCCTTGAGCCGCATGAGCGAGAGGGACTGCTTCAGACATGGATCACGCACCGCCGTGATCTCAACGAGGCGGAGCAGGAAAACATCGTAGAGGGTGCGGCCTGGTCGCGCGGTCGCCGGCGCGTATCGCTTGAGCGAATGCTCAGCGAGGACTTCATGCGAACACTGCACAAGCGGATGTTCGGCGACGTCTGGGAATGGGCCGGAACCTTCCGGACGACGGAGCGCAATATCGGCATTCAGGCATACCGCATTGGCGTGGAGCTCGGCAGCCTATTGAGGGACGTTCTCTACTGGATCGAGCATGTGACATTTCCGGCGGACGAGGTAGCGGTCAGGTTCCACCATCGCTTGGTCGCAATACACCCGTTTCCGAATGGGAATGGCCGTCACGCTCGCTTGGCGGCCGACCTTCTGATCGAACGCCTTGGCCGGGAGCGTTTCAGTTGGGGCGGCGGAACTCTGGCCGATGTTGGCGAACTGCGCGCTCGCTACGTTGCAGCCCTTCGGGCAGCTGACAACCATGATGTCGTGCCGCTGCTGGAATTCGCGCGCACCTGAGAGGCGGCCCCGTTCGCCTTGACAGGAATCGATCACGACCTCTCCCGACGGATGGCGGAAAGCAAGGACGTCGCGCTCGGCGCCAAGCATCTTGGCAATAAGCAACGGCCGCTCCTTCAGTTCGCCGAGAGGATACATCTCACTGACAAGCCGAGCATCATAGCTGGCCCGGCCCGAGACGATCATCTCGATGCGCTGTTCCTGTGAGGAGCTCACCGAGTGATAGAAATAGATGCCAAGCGCACCAGTCAGAACGCAAAGGACTGAAACATGGGAGGCCATAAGCCGCAGGATGAGCGAGGATGACGTTTGACTGTTGCGGATCATGCGTCGAGGCTCAGGCTGTACGGGGGTCGCATTGCTCGTGGAGCAGATGTGATGACTTACATTGGAGTAGCCCCCGACACGGTAGTGGGCGCAAATTCCCCGTGCGGAAATACTTCCAAATCGGGCGATCCTCTGCCCGACAACTTTCGATGCTCTTGATCGCCGTAATTGCAGGCATGACCAGCGAGCTCCCAGCTGGCATGAAATATGCCTCTTCTCAAGCTTGTTGCACCGTTCGACAAGGGAAGCTGATCATGATGCGACAGGCGAATGGGATGATGGATGTGCGTCTGATGCGCACGCTCCTGACCTTGCTGACGGAATGCAGCGTTTCGAAAACCGCCGACATTCTGGGGCAGGCCCAGCCGACGGTCAGCCTGACGCTGAAACGGCTGCGGGAAATGCTGGACGATCCGCTTCTGGTCAGGTCCGGAGGCGCGCTGGTACCAACGGAGCGAGGTCTCGCCCTGAAAGAGACGTTGCGCGACATTCTCGGCCAGATCGACGCGCATCTATCGCCTCACGCCACCTTCGACCCGGACAATGCGACGCGAAACTTCCGCATCATCGCGGACAATTGCCTCGGAGCCGTGTTTCTGCCTCAGCTGGTCGGAAAAATTGCACAAAAGGCACCCAATGTCGGCGTCGATGCGTCCCACATGCCGAGCTATGATGATCTTATCAGCCAGCTTGCGGACGGGTCCATCGATGCGGTCATCGGTAATTGGCCGCATCCGCCGGAGTATCTGCGGATGTCTCCCCTGTTAACCACCGACATTGTCTGCGTCGTCCGCCCGAACCATAGACTGGCAAGTCAACGTGAACCGATCTCGATGGGCGAGTTCCTGAAGGAAAAGCATCTTTCTCCGACTTCCGACAAGCGGGCCCACCTCAGCCCGATCGATGGGCGGCTGATCGAACTAGGGCTCAAGCGCAACATCGCTGTATCCGTGCCAGAATATGCGATCACGCCCTACGTGTTGACACAATCGGACCTCGTGTTCACCACGGGGCGGATTTTTGCCGAGCAAATCGCTCAGGCCTTTCCACTGGTCGTTCTGGAGGCGCCGCGCGAACTCGGACACATGCAGTTCTACATGCTCTGGCATGAGTGCAAGCACCAGTCTCCCGATCACGTCTGGCTCCGGCAGATGATCAAGTCGGTTGCGGCCGGCGTCCGTGTCTACGATCCGACGGAGTCGGTACCGATCACATTCCTGCGGGCCGGAGCGCCGGTCTTCGTTTAAACCAATCTCGCGGGATCGCGGTAGAGGTCGCCCGGCTTTTGCGCAGTGCAATATAGTCTATTTGGGTTCGGTTATAGGCTTTCCTGTCCAAACAAACGACACTGGTCGCAGTTCACTCGCAACCAGATGAGGGCAAGATGGCAGGTTCAGGAGTTAGCCGACGTGAAGTGCTTGCAGGGATCGCCGCCGGTGCGGCGGCGGGGATGTTCGGTTCACTGAGCAGTGCCAAAGCTGCCGTTTCCGAAATGGTCTGGGCGACCTGGGATTCCAACGGGCATCCTGAATACATTGCGGCCTTCGAGGCGCAGACCGGCGTCAAGGTAAAGCTGTCCTATCTTTCCAGCGAGGACGCGCAGTTCGCGGCGCTGAAAACCGGCACGGCTTCCGACTGGGACATGATCAATCCGTCGCTGAATGGAAGCTGGCGCTATATCAAGGCAGGCCTGCTCGAAGAAATCGACATGGCGAAGATCCCCAACGCCGCCAAGATGTACGACGTCTTCAAGACCACGCCCAAGGTTCTCGATGCCTCGGGCAAGCAGTTCGCGGTTCCCTATCTCTGGGGCCTCAATCCAATCGTATACCGAAAGGACAAGTTCGACAGCGAACCTGACTACACGACGTTGTTCAACGAGAAATACAAGGGCCAGCTCGCCATGCGCGACTATGCGCTGGAATCCATCGGCATCGCCGGTCTGGTCGCCGGCGTGCCGCGCGACAAGGTCTTTCTCATGGAGACCAAGGAGTTGGCGGAAGCCAAGAAGCTTTTGGTTGCGCAAAAGCCGCTGCTGCGCACCTATTGGCAGACGATCGGCGATCTCACCAATCTGTTTGCCACCGGCGAGGTTTCCTGCGCGTTTTCGTGGCGGGTTCCCTATGATGCGTTGAAAGACAAGCTGGCGATGGGGATGGCCAAGCCGAAAGCCGGCATTATGGGCTGGTGCGACTGCTTTGCCATGCCGGCCACGCTGTCTGCGGACAAGAGCGAGATCGGCTACAAGTTCATCGATTATCTGCTTGGGGCGGAATTCGCGACCCAGATCGCTAAGATCGGCAACTATGCGACCACATCCTCGATCATCCGCGACGAATTGTCGAAGGAGCAGCAGCAAGCGATCTTCGTCGACGACATGGATGTGATGAAGTCGTTCATGTGGCCGGTCGCCCCGGAGAATTATTCCGAGTGGCTGAAGATCTGGAATGAAGTCAAGGCAAGCTGATCATGACGACGACGCCTGACATGGCGGCCGATCCGTCAAGATCCGGGCTTTTGCTTTCGGTGCGCGGTCTGACCAAGAATTACGGCAGGGACCGCGCGGTCGATAGCGTCGATCTCGATATTCCGGAAAGGGCTTTCACTACCTTTCTCGGCCCTTCCGGATGCGGCAAGACCACGATCTTGCGCATGATCGCCGGCTTCGAGACGCCGGACGCGGGATCGATCGTGCTTGACGGACGGTCGCTTTCCGGCGTTCCGCCGGAGCGACGTCCGGTCAACACCGTATTCCAGAGCTACGCGCTGTTTCCCCACCTCACCGTTTTCGGAAATGTCGCGTTCTCGCTGACGCTGCGGCGCCACAGCAATGTCGACGTGGCCGCGCGCGTCAAAAGGGCTCTGGACGCCGTGCATATGGCGCAGTTCGGCGATCGGTATCCACACCAGCTCTCTGGCGGCCAGCAGCAGCGGGTCGCGGTGGCCCGCGCCATCATTGCCGAGCCGCATCTGCTGCTTCTCGACGAACCCTTGTCTGCACTCGACAAAAAGATGCGCGGGCATTTGCAAATCGAACTGAAGGATTTGCAGCGTCGCCTCGGTATTGCCTTCGTCTACGTCACGCACGATCAGGAGGAGGCCTTTGCGCTCTCCGACATCGTGGTTGTCATGAACAAGGGGCGCATTGTTCAAAGGGCTGCGCCCCTGACAATCTATGCCCGTCCTGCCAACGCTTTCGTTGCTGACTTCATCGGCGCGGCGGCACTCATTCCAGGCGAAATCGTCGATGGCGGCGGGGCCTCCGGATCGGCTGCGATCGATACGGCCATCTGCATCGTGCAATGCCCGGCAGTGGAGGGATTGGCGAAAGGGGATAAGGCAGTGCTCGCTATTCGGCCGGAGCATGTCCGTATTGGCACCGATGGCCTGAACGCGACGATCCGGCATGTGGTGTTCAAAGGAGATCGCTACCTTGTCGAGGCCGAGGTTAACGGTGTCATTTTGCGGTTCATGGCGGATAACCCGCTTTCGCCTGGAGCGAATGTCGGGCTCGTCGTCGATCAGGACCGCGCCTTCATCACGAGGATCGACTGATGGCTTCGGTTTTTCACCGGGCACAGCTCGCGGTGCCAGTCGCCTGCATTTTAATCCTCGGATGCGTTCTACCGCTTGCCGTGCTCGTGGTTTTCAGCGTCTTTGAGGTGGATCTCGATGCGTTCACGCTCGTTCCGGCCTTTTCCGGACAGAGTTGGGCGCAGATGTTTGCCAATCCGGTCTTCGCCTTTCTGATCGGCAAATCGGTCGTCTCGGGCGCGGGCACGGCTTTACTGGCGGCTTTGATCGGGTACCCGATCGCAGTCTCGATGACGCGGCTGCCCGTTCTCTGGAAAGGCATCGGCAGCATCGTCCTTTTGACGCCACTCTACACCGGCGAAATCGTCCGGATTTATGCCTGGCGGGTCGTTCTTGGCTCCGAAGGACTGGTCAACGCCGCTCTGAAATGGTTGGGCGTGATCGATGAGCCGGTGAAATTCCTGCTGTTTTCGCCGTTCACCACGCATCTCGTGCTTCTCTACAACAATTTGCCCTTTATGGTGCTGGCCATCTGGATATCGGCGGAATTGATCGACAAACGGTTGATCGAAGCCGCACGGGATCTCGGGGCTCGCCCGATAGACGCGTTCTTCAAGGTCATCTTGCCTTTGACCACACCCGGACTGGCTGTCGGCGTCTTTACGGTCTTTGCACTCGCCGCCGGCGACATGATGACGCCGAGCCTTTTGGGCGGCACGTCGGGTGCGACCCCGATGGCCATGATCGACAACCTGTTCGGGACGGCGTTCGATTGGCCGCTGGCTTCCGCGCTGTCGCTCAGCCTTCTTGTCGTCCTGTTCGCCTTTGCCACCGGGTTTGTGACCATCCTGCTTCGGTTCGATGGCGCCCGCGCGGTCTTTCGACGGGGGGCACGATGAGCCGCCTGGTCATCCTCACGCTCGGTCTTGCCGTGTGTTTCTTCTATCTGCCGATCGTCGTTCTTGGAATTTTTTCCTTCAACGCCGCAAGCACGATGGCCTTCCCGTTGAGCGGATTTACTTTCACCTGGTATGCCGATCTTTTCGGCAACGAAGCGTTTCTGGGTGGCTTCGTCACCAGTTTTCTGATTGCACAGCCCGTCGGTCTGCTCGGCGCGCTGATCGGGCTGATGGCAGCATTGGCCGTGACGTCGCCACGCATGAAATTTAGGGCAGCATTCGCCATCCTGGTCCTCGTACCCTTTCTGGTGCCGAAGACGGTGCTTTCCATTGCGCAGGCCATGCTTATGAGCTGGGTTGGATTGGGCCGTGGGGCAACCGCGCTCATATTGGCGCAGACTTTGGTCGTCATTCCCTTCACCACCACAATCCTTGCCGCCGTGATGGTCCGGCTCGACCCGCGGCTTGAAGAAGCGGCGCGGGATCTCGGCGCCACCCCGTGGCAGAGCTTCCGGCGTGTTCTGCTGCCACAGTTGAGCGTCGCGCTGAGTGCCGCCTATTCCATCGGGGTCATCCTGTCGCTGGCCGATCTGACCATCTCCATGTTCCTCGCCGGCCGCACGCAGCCCCTGTCGCTGATCGTCGCATCGGAATTCCGGCGCGAGCTGAAGCCCGACCTCAATGCCATGCAGGTGGCCGTCCTCGTGTTGACGGCCCTGATCGTGGCGATGACCGAAATCAATCGCCGACGTCGCCTGCGCGGACGTATGGCCCATATACGAGATTACCTATGATGATTGCCCCAATCGATGCGCCGCCCGTGACGCTTGACGACCTGAAGCAGGCAGCACTTGCCGATCTTGCCGCCCTCGGCTACCCGAGCGCACCATGGCTCAGCGACCTGCCGAGACCAGACGCGGCTGATATCGCCGATGCGATCATCGTCGGTGGCGGCCAGTCAGGCGTCACGATCGCGGCAGCCCTGAAGTGGGACGGGCTCCGGCGCATCCGCGTCTTGGACAGCGGCGCGCCGGGCGCTGAGGGGCCATGGCTGACCTTTGCGCGCATGGAGGAATTGCGCACCCCGAAGACCCAGATCGGCAACGAGTTCAACGTCGTCAATCTCTCCATCCGCCGTTGGTTCGAAACGCTCTATGGGCAGCAGGCCTGGACGGATCTGTCCCGCATTCCGCGAACAGACTGGAAGGCCTATCTCGACTGGTATGCCGACGTTTTCGAGATCGCCATCACCAATCATTGCGACGTCCTGGACGTCGCGCCGGAGGGCGATCTGATCGCGGTTACGACCCGCATCGGAGGCAGGATTGAAAAATCTCTGGCGCGAACCGTGGTGCTGGCCACCGGGTATGACGGCGCCGGCGCATGGCGGGTGCCGCCCTTTGTATCAGAAGCACTGGCGCCCGAAAAATTCGATCACACGAACGGTCCCGTCGATTTCGACGCTTTGAAGGGATTGCGCGTCGGCGTGCTCGGCCATGGCGCCTCTGCGTTCGACAATGCGATCAAGGCGCTGGAAGCCGGTGCTGCCTCCGTCGATCTCTGCTTCCGGCGCGCGCGCCTGCCGCGCACGAATCCCCACCGCGCCGTCGAGACGCCCGGCATGATGACGCATTACCCTGACCTTTCCGAGACCACACGCTGGGATATCGCCCGGTTCTTTCGCAGCGTCGATCAGCCGCCGCCGGTGCGCAGTTTTGAGACCGCAATGCGCCTTGAAAATTTCAAGCTTCGTCCCGCAACACCATGGCTGGAGGTCTCTCAACAGACAGACGCGATCCGCGTCACCACCCCGGACGGTATTCTGGAGTTCGATCACCTGCTGCTTGCAACGGGGATGGATGTCGATCTCGCCGTCAGGCCTGAACTCAAAACCATTCATGACAAGGTCGCGCTTTGGGGCGAACGTTACACGCCGCAAGACGGCCGCGCGGATGCCCGGCTGGCACGGTTTCCCTATCTCGACGGGTTCTACGGGTTCATCCCGAAAGATCCGGATGAGACGTGGGTCAGCCGGGTATTTGCCTTCAACAGCAGCAGTTTCGTCAGTCACGGTCCGCACTCGACGTCGATCAGTGGGCACAAGCATGCCGTTCCACGGCTCGTGCGCGGCGTCCTGCGCCGGCTGCTGCTCGATCGGGAAGCGGTCATCCTGCCGGAACTGGCATCTTACGTCTCACCGGATCTGCCGATCGCCGACGACTTCGAGATCATGATAGCCGAGGCCAATCGGCAATCGGCAAGCTCTCAAGATACCGGCAAGCCGGCCATGCGGAGTGGCGCATGACGCATTCCCTTTACTGGGCCGATTATTCGACTGCGGATTTTGCGTCCCGCGATCTGAGCGAGACCGTCGTCATCCTGCCGATTGCGGCTGTCGAGCAGCATGGCCCCCATCTTCCCGTACAGGTTGATGCCGCCATCAACGCCGCCATCATCGATCGGATGGTGCCGTTGCTTGACGCAAACGCGGACGTCCTCATCCTGCCGGCATTCGGTGTCGGCAAGTCGGATGAGCACCTCGCCTATCCGGGGACGCTGACCATATCAGCACAAACCCTGCGGCTCGCCTGGCTCGATATGGCCAGAAGCGTGAAGCGGGCCGGCGTCCGAAAGATGATCCTGTTCAATTCTCATGGCGGGCAGATCTCGCTGATGGAGATGACCTGCCGCGATATCCGTGTCGAACTTGACATGCTGGCGGTAGCCTGCTCCTGGTTCAGGATCGCGCCGGTCGACGATCTGTTTTCGTCCGCGGAAATCGTTCATGGCATTCACGGCGGCGATATCGAAACCAGCATGATGCTGGCCATCGCGCCGGAGCTGGTCGCCATGGACAAGGCCGAAGATTTCGTGCCGCTGACCGTCGACATCGAGCAGTCCGGCAGCCCGTTGACGGCGGAAGGCGCGGTCGGCTTTGGCTGGCAGGCGCAGGACCTTCATCCCGCAGGCGTTAGCGGAAATGCCGCCAATGCCGACGCCGTCAAAGGCGCGCTGGTGCTTGACCGGGCCGCGGCAGGTTTGGTGCGCCTCATCGAGGCGACGCGCAAATTCGACATGGCGAGGCTCACCTCCGAAACCCGCTTTTCGGTCAAGAGATAAGCATGCTGGCACTCCGCGACATCGAAACTCTTCGGATGCGCATGGCGGACGGCGTTCATCTCGCAGCCGACGTCTATCGTCCCGTCGGCCCGGAGCGCTATCCCGTTCTGGTGATGCGCCTGCCCTACGGGCGAAAGGTCGCCTCGACGGTCGTTCTGGCCCATCCCGCATGGTATGCGGCGCATGGTTATGTCGTGCTGGTGCAGGACGTTCGCGGCCGGGGCGATTCCGAGGGCATTTTCAGGGTTCTGGAGGATGATGTTGCCGACGGCGCGCAGACGCTGGCGCTGGCGGCCGATCTTGCCGGCGGCAACGGCATGGTGGCAAGCTATGGCTTCAGCTACCACGGCATGAACCAGTTCCTGGCCCTTGCCGGCGCTCGAAAATCCGGCGGGAAAGTGCCCGATGCGATGGCGATCGCCATGGCGGCTTTTGATGTGCGCAATCACTGGGCATTTGAGGGCGACGGGTTCCGTCTGCAGTCCAATCAGATGTGGGCGTGTCAGATGGCCGTCGAAAATGCTTGGCTGGCCGACGACCTCGATGCCGCCCATATGTTGCATGCCGCTTTGCCTTCTCTGCATTCAGGCGCGGTTTCGGCACGGCCGGACGTGTTGAAGCAGGCATCGCGATACACGCATTATCATGACTGGCTTGCCGATGATCCGTCCTATTGGCGGACAAGGTCGCCGCAATCGCTGCTTAAGGGCGTGACACTCGACGTCCCCGTCCTGCATGTCGGCGGATGGAACGACATTATGCTTGAGGGCACCTTCGCCGCCTTCGAGGCATTTTCCGCGGGTGGCGGTCTGCAGCGGCTCTCCATCGGACCGTGGTCGCATCTCCCCTGGGGACGACGGGTCGGGGCATTGGATGCCGGAGCCGACGCTGCAGACGGCATCGACCGCGAGATCGTCGCATTCTTCGACGAGACGCTCAAAGGCTGCGAGAATCCTTACCCGAAGGTCCGGCTCTACGATGTCGTCAAAGGGGCCTGGGCCGGTTTCGAAAGCCTGCCCACAGCCGAGACGCTGGTGCTTCATCTCTCATCGGGCGGCCGGGCGGCCGCGACAAGCATCGATGGAACGCTTGCCGAGAAGGCGGGGCTAGCGAGCGCCGATTATCTCGTCCACGATCCATGGCGGCCGGCCCCGAGCGTCGGGCTGCATCTCGGCACGCCGCCGGATTTTGCCGACCGGGCCGCCATCGACGACAGGGCCGACGTGTTGGTCTACACCTCCGATCCGCTCGACCGGCCGCTCCTGCTGACCGGAGCCCCGAAAGTGGACCTCTTCGTCACCGCCGACAGGCCGAGTTTCGACCTGGATTGCACCTTGAGCATGCTCACCTCTGATGGGGCCGCCATCAGCGTGACGTCGGGACATAAAACCGTAAAGGACGACGGCGCAGGATCGCCGGTTTCCGTCGCGCTGCGGCCCGTCCACGTAACGGTGCGGGCGGGGCATTGCCTGCGTCTATCGATACAGGCGGCGTCGTTTCCCGCATTCCCCGTCAATCCGGGCACCGGCGCACGCCCGCAGGACGCGGCCGTAACGGATCGGCTGGTCACGACCCTCGTGCTGCGGTCAGGCGATGGTTACCCCTCCACCTTGCGATTGCCGGTGATGCGGCAGGCCGATGCGAAAGACAGCCAATCGCATACGGTAGAGGAGAACGGACATGAGCCCTGATCACGAAAGCCTTCTCAGATTGACCTTCGAGATTGCGCACAGCGCCACAGCGCATGGCAATATGCCCTTCGGCGCGCTTCTGGCCGGTCCCGGCGGTGAAATTCTTCTTGAGGAAGAAAACGGATATTTCCCCGACCTCGATGCAACGGCCCATGCCGAGTGCCTGTTGGCGACGCGTGCCTCGAAGCTCTATCGCGAGCCGTTTCTGGCGCAGTGTACCTTGTACAGCTCGGCGGAACCCTGCGCCATGTGCGCCGGCGCCATTTACTGGAAGGCCATGACAGGGGATCACCCGGACAACCCGACAATGGATTTGCCATGCCGCGATGTGTTTTCGGCGGGCCAGAAAAGCATCGAGGTCATCGGACCCTTGATTGAGACGGAAGCGGAAGCTGTTCACCGGGACGCCTGGCAACCAACGGTGTGAATGCAAGCGGGCATTCCGTTTTCAACGAGGAGTTTAGATCCATGGTACGAAAAGAAAGCACTTCGGACGAACTGAGAACGCTGCTGGCCGACATGCCGGCATGGGGTTCTGAATTTTCGCGCACATTCGCCAATCATGCTCCGATGGTCCTCGTCGCGCTGGACCGGATCGGCGGCGGGCCGGCTCAGCTTCGACGGTTCTTCCATCACTACAGAGACGCCAAGCAGCTTCCACCCTTCGCCCAGCCATTGAAGCGCTTGGATGGGAAGAGCTGGAAAGCCGCCATCGGAATGCGTGAGCGTGAGCCCGATCTGCGCGTCTTCTTTGCCGGCGAGGTGACGCGCCTCGGAATACACGAGGCACTGGAGCTTTATCTTCCCGATCTTGCCGACGGCATTGGCGCCAGCGCTTTTCACGCGCTGATGCGGGCGGCCTACGGGGTACTTCGCGCCGACGAGACCGATGTCGCCATTGCGCTCGCCTACTGGAGCGCCACCTATCTGCCGCTTCCCGAAGCAAAAGGGACGCCGCCGATCACGCACGACCCGGCCGAAGTCTTGGCCATGACCGCTGCGATCAAGCCCTTGCATGGCATGCAGCTTCACGACCTTCTCTGGCAGAACATGCGTGACGCCGGCAACGTGCTCGAATTTGCGCCCGTCGTCGATTGGCTCGACATCGGGCCGGACACGATGGAAAAAATGGCAGCGACTGCGCTCGCCATATTTGCAGCAACCCAGCATTTCGCCGCATTGCACATCATTACAGGGCTGCACTGGATCCGTCTCCTTGAGCCGCATTGCGATGAGGCGACCCTCCATCGGATGTTGCGGGTGTTCTGGCAGGGGATCGCCGCTCTGATGGGCGAACTCGGGTTTCCCGAGATGCCGGGCATAACGGCAGTCGATCGCTGGCGTCATATCCAGGTGCCGGATTGGCCCGAAATGCATGCGATCGCCGCGCAAAGTTACGACGAGCACGATATCAGTCTCGCCTTTTCCGCCAGCGAGGAAATGAAAGTCTATGGCGACCCGCTCTACCGCGTCGTGGTCGCCCGCCGCCTCGGATTGATCGGAGACTACACGAAATGAGCCTTGAAGAGCCGATGTCGGGTGACTGCATCATTGAAGCCGGAACCGTGCTGTGCGGTATTTTGCCTGACGGCACCATGTCTATGCGCCACGACGTGGGCCTCCGTGTCGCTGGCGGCATGATCGCGCAGATCGGGCCTCTTACCGCCGTTGGCTACGGCAACGACCATCTTGCCCGCTTCGGATCTCCCGACATGGTCGCCATGCCGGGGCTGGTCAACAGCCACCACCATTTCGGGATCACGCCCCTGATGCAGGGTGTGCCCTTCGCGCCTCTGGAACTATGGCTGCCGCAGTTCCGGGCGATGCGGCAGGTCGATGTCCGGCTGGATACGCTCTATTCAGCGATCGAGATGTTGGAAAGCGGAACGACGACGGTGCAGCATATCAACAGCGGACTTGCGGGCGCACCCGAGAGCTGGATGGCGACGGCCGACGCCACGCTCAAGGCCTATACCGATATCGGCATGCGGGCCGGCTTTTCCTTCATGATCCGCGATCGCAATATTCTGACCTATGACGAAGACGCCAAGGCCCTGGCCACTCTTCCCGAAGCCGTTCGCAGCTGGATCGCCCCCAAACTCGACGCGTCGAACATCCCGATCGCAGACCTGATGACATTTTATCGCGCGCTCAGGGAAAGCTGGTTCGACGCGCGGCCTGATCACGTCCGCATCAATCTCGCCCCCGCCAATCTGCACTGGTGCACCGACGAATGCCTCCAGACGATTTTCGAGACGGCCCGCGAAACCGACGCGCAGGTCCATATGCATCTTCTGGAGACCGAGCGGCAATCAAGCTTCGCCCACAACACATTCGGCCACAGCGCCGTCCAGCATTTGAAGGCACTCGAATGCCTCGGGCCAAACGTCACGCTTGGGCACGGCAACTGGATGAGCCGCGCGGATCTCGACATCGTAGCCGATTGCGGCTGCAGCATGTGCCACAATGCCTCATCCGGCCTGCGGCTCGGCAGCGGCATCGCTCCCGTCAACGAAATGCGCCGTCGCGGCATTAAGATAGCGCTCGGCATAGACCAGTCCAACATAGCCGACGACCGAGACATGACGCTGGAAATGAAACTGGTCTGGGCACTGCACCGCGAAACGGGCCTGTGGAACGACCGTCCCGATGCTGGTGCCGTGCTGCAGATGGCGACGGAACATGGCGCCAAAACCGTCGGCTTCGGCGGCTTTACGGGCCGGCTCGAACCGGGTCAACAGGCCGACATCGTGCTGATGGACCGACGCAAGATTGAAAGGCCCCGCATGAGCGCGCGGACGCCGGTGGCGGAGAGCGTTTTGCATCGCGGCGGACGGCATGCCATCAGCCAGGTATTCGTCGGCGGCCGTCTGGTCGTCGATGACGGAAAGGTCATTACGATCGACCGCGAGGCAGTGCTCGCGGAAATCGCCGAACGGCTAAAACATCCCGAAACGGAAGGGGAAACAGCAACCTGGGAAGCGATTGATGTCCTTCTTCCCCATCTTGAGGTATTTCACCGAAAGTTCACGACGACAGCCGGGTATCGTCCCTATCGATACAATGCGATGGCGGACCAAGAGTAGGCGCCGATCGTTTCAAAAGATCTGCGAAAAGCAGGCTTGACCGTTCACTGCATCGTCTGGGAGCCTGTATCCATTCTCGTCCACAGCGTTGCCTCGATGCAAGTCGGCCGTACACAATCGGCGCTAAGGATGATGCAGCGGTTGGAAGATCAGGTCGGCCAAACATTACCTCAGCGAACGGGTGCCGGATTGCGCGGCTCACGGCAGCGGGCGAGAGGCTGCTCGTCCAAGGAAGCTACATCCGAAAAACGCCGAACAACTTGTGAGGATTAAGATGCCCAAATCCGATAAAGTTCTGGAGAAAGAAGTTCGGGCCGAATTTCAGCAGCAGGGTTGTACAAAAATTGTCTCATCATCTTCGATCCGATAAACGACTAGATGCGCTTTGAAGGGATGAATTCTAACAGGCGGATCAATCTCATCCCGTTCGCGCGCGATGCATGGATTGACAGCTATCAGATCAAATAACGCGAAAAGTTCATCGTGGTATCGCTTTGCCTGGCCTGCCCCGAACACACGGACACCTTGCTCGGCGATCGCAATAATGTCCTCTTCCGCTTCGGCAGAAAGCTTAAAACTCATGACTTGCTGGCACGAGCTATCGCCTCAGCAAAGAGTTCATCCTTTGATTGGATGCCGACATCACTTTGGAGCCCGGCCTCGACGAAGCTTTGCATGGCGGCGATCTTGTCGTTTCGCGTCTGGTCGCGTCGGATCAGGTCGCGCACGTAGTCGCTAGCATTAGAATATCGCCCGGTCCTGGCCTGGGCCTCCACCCAATCCTTCATCGGGCCTGGAAGAGATACGTTCATCGTGGCCATCTATAACCTTCATTTGAAGGCAACATAACCGATTTTGGCAAAGTTTGCCAAAGGTTCGAACACCTTGATGAGATGCGGACCAGTTCATCTCGATAGCATCAACTTCAATGACTTAGCGACGCCTTGAGGCATATCCCTTATTTATGGAACTCGGCTGATTGAACCAGATGCCGTAGTGGGGGCTCGGCGCGAGTCGTCGCGGTTCAGGCTTGTTGCGAAGGTGGAGGTGAGTTGTTGTTGACCTTTGCGTGATGGCGTGTCGGCCGGGCCTTGCCCGCCTCGTGCCGTCATCGAGAACTTAGAGCGTACTCGCGCACCTCGAAATTCCCGTCCTGATTTGGGAACGTGCGCGCGACGTTCCCTTCGGCTTTCCCCGATAATGCCAAGTGCTTCAAGAGCATTTGTCTCCCTGCAGCAGTGTCCGGCACGCCAGCCGCTTCATTTCAAGCGCGAGTTGGTCTGAGCGAGCCGCATTGCGTGCGTTACTGGAGACCCAACCAAACAGGTAGTCGAACTTGCCCGGGGCAATCTCAAGTCCCTTTGCGGCAAGTGTGCTTTCAGAAGACTATGCACTCCCCCGCGACAAGTATGAGTTGATCAGGTCCGCGGCATCGTCCTCTCCCTTCTCGCGTGCAATATCGGCGGCGGTCGCACCAGTGCGATCGGTCTTTGTCAGGTCCGCATGGTTCTCCAACAATAGCTTTGCAACTTCGGTGTTTCCCCAGGCGGCCGCGGACATCAGCGGGGTCACGCCATCGGCCGTCTCGGCGTTTACGTCCGCGCCAAGGGATAGTAGGTAGTTTGCAACGGCTGCTTCGCCATTCGCAGATGCCTCGTGCAGTGCCGTCATTTCACCATGACCAATCGCGTGTACTGATGCACCGTTCCGCACTAGCGTCTCAACCGCTGCAAGCAAACCTTCAGCTGCCGAGACCATGAGCGGTGTTCGACCATGTATGTCGACTTTGTTCAGGTCGAGTCCCTTGGACTCGATTTCTAGCTGAGCTTGTGAAGCGCCGGCCACGATTCGCTCAATGAAATGCTCAATCTTTGACTGATCGTTCATGGGAGTACGTTGAAGTTCCCTAGTTCAATTCGGTTCAGTAGTCCTTGATACGTTTGGAAGGTCATCGGTGTTGCAGGTGCGACAACAAAATGCCCTGTCTTGCCAGACTGAAGAGCTTGCAAACCCTCGCGCGGCAAAAAGGCGGCCCGGTACATGGTTTCGGAGACGGTGTAGCCGGTCAGCCAAGCCAGCAGCTCGCCGCTATCGACGAGCAGCAGATCGACGCCGGCGGATGCCATGGCATTCCGGGCGCATGCGATACGGCGATCGAATTCCGCCCGGGAGAACATGGTCAGGCAACCTCGCAGATATCGAGGATGGTCAGCATGTAGACGCGGATCATGTCGAGATAGTCGACGATGTCGACACGCTCGTCTGGCATGGTGTTGTAACGGCCGCCGGGGCCACAGACGATACCTTCCATGCCGAGTTCCTTGTAGAGATGGCCGGCATCAGTACCGTAGAAGCGGGTCGGCGTGATCGCGCCGGTCGGCTGTTTTTCGCCGCGCACGGCTTCATAGGCCGCGTTGATGGATTTGACGATGCGCGATGTCGGCGAGACCTCGAAGGGCGGCATCAGCGGGCGACCCTCGATCAATTCCGGAACCAGCTTTGCCTTGAGGCCGGGGAAGCGGCCTTCGAGGGCCGCCAGTTCCTTTTCAAGATCGGCCAGCACGCCCTCCTGGGTCTGCCCAGGCGCATAACGGCACGAGCCCTTGAGGCGGACGAAATCTGCGACCTGCGGCGGACGCCATTCTTCGAGACTGCGCCCGAGAGCACCGTGGACGACGCCGACATGGCCGCGGTTGATCGACCGGTGCACGTCGCTCCTGGCGCCGCTGAAGGTCATGGCGTTGATGCGCGGGATGATGTCGCAAGCCGCGGCGATCGCATCGACGGATTCCTCGCGCTTGGAGAGATGGCGCGTGTCGCCGGTCAGCTCGATGACATAGCTGAGAGCTGCCGCATGCATGGTGACGGCGACGAGATCGCTCGGTTCGCTGTTGATAAAATAGTCCGCCTTGACGCCGTGTCTGATCGCCGCAAGCGTGCCGACACCGCCCTGCAGTTCGCCGACCACGAAGGTCAGGATAACGTCACCCTTGAGCTTGACGCCGGCATCGAGCAGCGTCTTGACCGCGCAGAAATAGGCAGCATCGCCGGCCTTCATGTTCGACACGCCGATGCCGTAGATGAATTTGTCATCGACGAGGCCGGCATAAGGATCGACCGTCCAGCCTTCGGTGACCGGATTGGTGTCGAGATGGCCGTTGAACAGCAGGCTCTTGCCGCCGCCGGTGCCCCTGAGGCGTCCGATCGTGTTGAAGCGGCGGCCTTCGTCGAATGGCTGCAGTTCGGCTTCGACCCCGATCTTTTCCAGTTCGCCGGCCATGTAGCGCGCAAGGTCACGCTCGCCATCGGTTTCCGAATGGCTCTTGTGCTGGACCATCTTCGATAGGAAATCGAGGCAGGCCTTTTCGTCGATCCGATCCACCAGGGATTTCGGGTCCATTGTCATACTCCTTGATGCATTGTCATAGGTATTGGCCGGCCGCCCGCGGCACCGCCTCGATCAGGCGGCGGGTATATTCGGCCCGATCCTGGCTATCGATGTCTGCGGCCGGTGCGATCTCGACGAGATTGCCGCGATACATAACGGCGATCCGGTGGGCGATCTGTCGGATAAGGTTGAGGTCGTGGGTAATGAACAGGTAGGCGGTGCCACTGGCCTTCTGCAGCTCCAGGAGCAGTTGGACGATGGACGCCTGCACCGATACGTCGAGCGCGGAAGTGATCTCGTCGCAGATCACCAATTTCGGCTTGGAAGCAAACGCACGGGCGATCGCCACGCGCTGTTTCTCGCCACCCGACAGCTGATGCGGATACCGCTGGGCATGGTTGCGCGGCAGGCGCACCTGCTCCAGCATGTCGGCGACCTTCTGGTCGAGATGAGACGCGTCCCCGAACAGCTTTAGCGGCCGCGACAGGATCTCGCTGATCTTCTGGCGGGGATTGAGCGAGGCGTCGGGATGCTGGAAGATGATCTGCACGTCCTTGCGATAGGCATTGTCCATGTCGCCAAGGTTCCTGATCTCGCGACCGTCGAACCAGATCTTGCCCTCGAAGCGGTTGAGACCGGTCATCGCCTTCGCCAGGGTCGATTTACCGGAGCCGGATTCACCAACGACGCCGAGAATTTCCCCCGGATTGATGCTAAGGCTGATGGCATTGTTGCCGGCAACGCGTTCGGTGGCGCGGCCGGTCAGCGCTGCCAGAAACGGCTTGCGGCCATAATGGACGCTGACGTTTTCGACACGCACCAGCGGCTTGTCGGTTTCAACGACGATGTCGCCGACCAGCCTGCGGGCCGGATCGGGAACCGCCGCGATCAGTTCGCGGGTATAATCCTGCTGCGGATTGGCAAAGATATCGCGCACCGCGCCCTGCTCGACGATTTCGCCGCGACGGATGACCGCGACGCGGCTGGCCGTGCGCGATACCAGCGCTAGATCGTGGGAAATGTAGAGCGAGGCGACGCCCGTCTCGGCCTGCAGTTCCACGAACAGGTCGAGGATCTGGCATGAGGTGATGACGTCGAGCGCCGTCGTCGGTTCGTCGAAGATGATGCATTCGGGATTGCACGCGAACGCCGATGCGATGACGACGCGCTGCTTCTCGCCGCCCGATGCCTCGTGCGGCATGCGGTTCATCATCGCGGCCGGTGTCTTCAGACCGACGCGGTCCAGCATCGCCTCGCCTTCCTTCCAGGCCTGCTGCCGTGTCAGCCCGCGGTGACGGACCAGCACCTCGGCGAGCTGGGTGCCGAGCGACAGGGTCGGGTTGAGCGACGTGCTCGGATCCTGGAACACCATGCTGATGCGCCGGCCGCGAAAGGTCTCGATCTGGGCATCGGTCTTTTCAAGCAGGTTCTCGCCGCTCAGCAGTATGCGGCCGCCCGGTTCGCGGGCGTTCTTGGGCAGATAGCGCATGATCGACCAGGCAAGCGAGGTCTTGCCGGAACCGGATTCCCCGACCAGGCCGAGGATCTCGCCTCGGTGGACAGAGAGGTCGATGTTCTTGAGCGCATGGAAGACGCCGGAGGCCGTGTCATAATCCAATGAGTAATTTTCGATCGCGAGAACCGGAGTTTCTGGTTTTGTCGTCATGGTCGTTGCCTCAGGTTCGCGGATTGAGGGCATCGCGAAGACCGTCGCCCAGAAGATTGAAGCCGACGGCGACGATGGCGATCGCAGCACTCGGCCATATCAGGATGCCGGCGGAGAGATGCATGTAACGGCGCGCCTCCGAGACCATCAGGCCCCATTCGGCAGCCGGCGGCTGGGCACCGAGACCGAGGAAGCTGAGCGTCGCAAAAAGCATCACCGCAAACGACACGCGGATGGTCATCTCGACGATGATCGGCGCAATCACGTTGGGCAGCATTTCGCGACGGATGATGTAACCCGAGCTTTCGCCACGGGCGATCGCCGCGTTGACATAGTCCTGCTTGCGAACCGAAAGCGCCACGCTGCGGGTAATGCGGGCCATGCCCGGAGCAAAGGCGATGGCGACTGCCACCAGCGCGTTGACGGTGCTGGAACCGAGCAGGTTCACAACCAGAAGCGCAAACAGGAGGCTCGGGATCGACATCACGGCATCGATGGTGCGCATGATGAACTCGTCGGCACGTCCGCCGAAAAAGGCGGACGCGGTGCCGATCAGAGCGCCGACCAGCGTGCCGCCGATGGTGGCGAGAACCGCCATGACGACCGTTGCGCGGGCGCCGATCAGGAGGCGGCTGAAGATGTCGCGGCCATACTGGTCGGTGCCGAGCCAATAGGCGGCACTTGGGCTTTTGTAGCGGGCGAGCGGTGAGATCGCTTCCGGATCATGCGGGGCGATCAGCGGTCCGAACACGACGATCAGCAACACAAGCGCGACGAGGAACAGACCTATGGCGCCCTGCGGCGTCTTCAGGAGACGTTTCAAGAACTCAGTCATACTGGATCCTCTTGTCGAGCCAGGCATAGAGGATGTCGGCAATGAAATTGACGATTGAATAGGTGGCGGCCATGATCAGCACCCCGGCCTGGATGGCCGGCAGGTCGCGCGCCTGGATGGCGACGATCAGCTGGCGGCCGATACCGGGAATGGCGAAGATTTCCTCCACCACGATGACGCCGCCGAGCAGATAACCGACGTCGAGTGCGACGATGGTGATGGTCGGCAAAAGGGCGTTGCGCAGCGCATGACGGCGCAGCACATGTCCGCGCGACATACCCTTCAGCCGAGCGGCGCGGATATAGTCGGTATGCAGCACATCGACGAGTTCGGAGCGCACCATGCGCGAAACGTGGGCTATCAGGATGATCGAGATGACGCAGACCGGCAGCACGAGATGGGCGAGGCCATCGGGGAAATTTTCCGTCAGCGGCACGTAGCCGGTCGGCGGCAACCACTTCATCCAGTCGGCAAAGACGAGAACGGCGATTGTCGCCGTCACGAATTCCGGCAGAGCGACACCGGCATAGGAGATCAGACTGACGACCATATCAGCAATCTTGCCGCGGCGGACCGCGGCGATGATGCCGAGTGGAATCGCAAGCACCAGCATCAGGCCGATGGAAAGCACTGCTAGCAGAAGCGAGCGGCCAAGCGCTTCGAACATAACCGGGCCGACGGGCTGACCGGTGCGCAGCGAGGTGCCGAGGTCGCCCTGCAGGACATGCCAGATCCAAGTGAGATATTGCTGCCAGACCGGCTGGTCCAGACCCATGGTCTGGCGCAGCGCGTCGAGCGCATTCTGTGTGGCGTTCTCGCCCAGCATCATGACTGCAGCATCGGCCGGCAGGATCTGAGTGATGGCGAAGACGATGAGCGATACGACTAACAGCGTGTAGACGATCATCACCAGCCGCTTGGCTATGTAGTTCGGAGACAGGAGCATGTTCCTTGGGACAAGAGGGCCGGACGCCATGTCAGGCGCCCGGCGATATTGACGGATCAGCCGCGCTTGGGCGCCTTGTCGGTCAACGAGGCGTAGTCGAGACGGAAAACCGAGGCGCGCGGATGCGCTTCGAACCCTTCGACCCAGCTGCGCTTCGCAGCCAGCACGTCGAAGAAGGACGGAATGATTGAGGGCACTTCGTCGTTCATGATTTCCTGCGCCTTCGTGTAGAGGGCGGTGCGCTTCTCCGCATCGATCGTGCCGCGGGCTTCTGCGACCAGAGCATCGAAAGCCTTGTTGTTCCAACGCGTCTCATTCCAGGAGGCGTCCGACGTGTAGAGCAACTTGAAGATGCCATCCGGGGTCGGCTGCATGTTGTAGAAGCCGACATAGAAGCTGCCCTTCTTCCAGACCTGGTCGAGATAGGTCGCATGCGGCATGGTCTGCACGTTGATGGTGATGCCGGCCTCCTTGGCCATCTCCTTCAGCGCCACGGCGAGCTGGGTGCGCACGGCCGGACGGTCGGAGGCGACCAGCGTTGCTTCGAGGCCCTTGGGGAAACCTGCTTCCGCCAGCAGCTTCTTGGCTTCCTCGATGTTCTTCTCGCGCTGCTTGACATCCTTGAAGAAACGGTAGGACGGGTTGAGCGGCGTGTCGTTGCCGATGGTGCCGAAACCTTCGGTGACGAAACCGACCATGGCCTCGCGATCGACGGTGAGCGCAATCGCCCGGCGCACGCGTGCATCGTTGAACGGCGCCGTGTCGCAGCCGAAGTTGATGTTGCAGAACTGGCCGGACGGGGTGCGGAGCGTGGTGATGCCGTCATTGCCATCGACGCGCATGAATTCCGGCGGCTGGATGGTCGAGACGATGTCGATGTCGCCGGCGAGCAGCGCAGAGCTTTCCGCCGAGGTATCCGGGAACACCTGCACTTCGATACGGTCGACATAGGGACGGGCCGGATCGTAGTAAGTCGGGTTGCGCTCGACGACGATCAGGCGGTCCGGCTCGTAGGACACGAGCTTGAACGGACCGGTGCCGACAGCTTTGCTGGACAGGCTCTTCAGATCGCCGGTGGCGATCGATGCCGGGATGATGCGGGCGCTGGTATAGGCCATGGCGACCGGAAGGTCGGCATAGGCGCCCGACAGCTTGAACAGCACGGTTGAATCATCGACAGCGACGATATCGGCGATCGGGCCGACATTGTTGCGGCCGGGCGATGCCGTTGCCGGATCGAGGATCGCCTTGAAGGTGGCGACGACATCCTTGGCGGTGAAGGCGGAACCGTCGTGGAAGGTAACGTCCTTGCGCAGCTTGAATGTCCATTCGGTCAACGCGTCGTTGGCGCTCCAGCTCTCAGCCAGATCCGGCTCCACCGACATGTCGACCTTCAGCCGCGTCAGGTTGCTGTAGAGCAGTTCGGTGACCAGGTATTCCGGGTTGACGCGGGTCAGGAGCGGATGGATGACGCTTGCTGCTTGATCGACCGAGATGCGCAGCGTGCCGCCCCTTGCCGGCTTTGCGGTCTGCGCCAGACCAAGCGCCGGTGCAGCAAAGAAGGCGGCGGTGCCGGCGAGGAAGAAGCGACGTTTGATTTCCAGCATTTTTCGGTTCCCTTATGGTTCAGGCGCGGGTTTCAGGAATGGAGTCGTCGGCAAAGTCCGCCGCGAGATAGGCCAGTATGCTTTTCGCCAAGGCGATGATGTCCCGGCGGGTAGTATGCTCTTCGGGACTGTGGATGCAGCTTTCCGGCCGGCCGAGCCCGCCCAGCAGCACTTCCCGCGCAAAGCCGGACTTCTGCACGTAGCCGAAGTCGGAGCAGCTTGCGGCGCCCCATTTTTGAAAGTCTTCCGGCTTGTAGCCGAAGCCCAGCGACAGCGCCTTTTGCCAGCGCGGCCAATGGGGACCTTCCGGATCGTCCGTCGGGATGAGGTGGCCGACAAGGTCCATTTCGAGCCCCAGCCCTGTGCCCGCAACGCTGTCGTGGATCAGGCTTTCGATCTCGGCGCGCGCATTCTCATAGCTTTCTTCCGGAGCGTAACGCCGGCTCACGAGAATCTTGATCTCGGCCGGGACCTGGCCGCCGGCAGTGCCGCCGTTCACGGCCGAAATTGAAAGCTGCGGTCGCAGCGGACCTGACGCGTGCGGCGGTGGCGTCAGTGCGGATGCCCGGCTGGCCACGTCCGGCTTCAATGCCATCAAGGCATTGAGCAAAGGTAAGGCGCCTTCGATAGCATTGATGCCGGCGCCGGTGCGATTGCCTTCGCCCGCATGAACGGCGTGGCCCCTAATCGTCAACTGCAGATGGAAGACGCCGAAGCAGCCCGCCCAGATGCGCGGCGCCGCGGACCCGTTGAAATTGACGATATGGCCTTTCAATATGCCCTGCTCCGCCAGATAGCGAATGCCGGGATATAGGCCCCCTTCCTCATCGGTGCAGAGGAGCAGCATCGGATCGTAATAGAGAGGCAGACCGCATTTTTTGGCAGACCGCAACGCCAGCAGGGTTGCTGCGATCGTGCCTTTCATGTCCGCTGCGCCGAGCCCGAACAGATCGTCACCCTCGACCGTCAGTTTCAAAGGATTGCGTGCCCAGCCAGGCGCGGCCGGGACCGTGTCGACATGATAATAAAGACCGCAGACGGGCTTTCCCGTATCGCGGGTGGCAATAAGGTTGGTCCGCTCGCCGGATGCCGGTCCACCGGCCACGTACCAAAGATCACGCGGCACGACGACCCGCTCGAATTCAAACCCCAAGGGCGAAAGGAGTTCAGCCATCAGATCGGCAAAAGCGTCATAGCCCAGTCCCGGTGGGAATGAGGTGTCAACTTCGATCATCCGGGCCAGATCATCGACAGCAACCTCGACATCCCGCTCGATCGCTGCCATGGCAGGTCCAAGGATCTGTTGCGAAGAAGCTGGCTGCGGCATGTTCATGGCAGTGCCCTCGGTACCCGTCGCGCCAGCCTCCCAGCTTGCGCTTTTATATAAACTATATAGTAATACTGCGTAGATCGAGACCCTGAGTCAACTCCAAAGAAGAGGCAAATCATTGCCGGAACTGCCCAACAATTCATCAGGAGTGGTCAAGCTGACGGAACTGTCGTTGCCGCTCTATGAAGTGGTCAAACGACAGATCACCGAAGCGATCATGCTCGGTAAACTGGAACCGGGTTCGGTTCTGCCGAGCGAAGTGGCGCTGTCGCAAACCTACGGCGTGGCCGTCGGCACCATCCGGCGGGCGCTGATGGATCTGACCAATGACGGCCTTGTCAGCCGCCGTCGCAAGACCGGCACAGTCGTGACCGGCCGCAAACCGCAGCACAGCCTGCGCCTTTTTTTTCAGTATTTTCGACTGCACGGGCTGGATGGTTCACTCAGCAAATCGGTCACGAAGGTGACTTCGCTCGACAGGAGCTTTGCTTCCGCAGCCGATGCGGGAAAACTTCAGATCGACGAAGGATCGCCGATCGTCAGCTTCCACCGTGTGCGTTACGTCGACGAACGCCCGATCATGCACGAGACGCTGACGCTTTCGCGCGAACGGGTCCCCGACTTCCCGGAACGGCCAGAGGAAATCCCTCAGCTCTTCTACCTGCATCTGCTGGAAAATTATGGAATCCGCATCTCGGCCATACGCGAGCAGATCGGCGCCGACCTTGCGGCCGAGTGCGATGTCCATTGGCTGGACCTGAACCGGCCAGCAGCGGTCCTAACGATCGACGAAGTGGCCTATGACCAGATGGCTGTACCGGTTTTGATTTCAGCTCACCGGGCAACCACCGCCAACCACCGCTATGTCAACGAGGTGCAGTGAGGCGATGTCTTCGTAGGCCACATGGCCGGCTTGAAGGGAATCGAACCTGGGGCCCATTTTCATCGAGACCGTCGAACTTTCAGGAATCCTCGGGTCTGGAGACTGAAGCGAAATTCCCAGGCGCTAATGCCACAACGCCGAAATTGGCACGGCGGATAGGCGTTCGCCGAATGGAATCACCTTGTTATGATCGTACAAGACAATGCCCGAAACAAATTGTTCTCCACATGCCTCGGCCAAAATTCGCAATCCGGAAAAATCGGAACTCGAGACAGACGCTGCCGCTTTTATCTCGATACCGACAACCCTCCCTCCTCTGTCTTCGATGACGATATCGACTTCGTTCTGCTGCTTGTCACGAAAATGCGAAAACTCGAAGCGGCTATGCCCGCCGCTGGCGAGTTTTAGGATCTCCCCAAACACGAAAGTCTCCAGCAACGCTCCGAACTGACCCCTGTCGTCGCGCAGGCGGTCGAGAGAGAGGTCCCGAAGAGACGCGAGCAGACCAGAACCGAGGAAATGTATTTTCGGTGTTTTGGTCAGGCGTTTCAGTTTGTTGGAAAACCAAGGCTGCACGGTTCGAGCGAGGAACAGGCTCTCGAAGATGCCGACATATTTTTGCGTTGTGATGTGGTTCATACCGATGGCCGCGCCAATTCCGGAATAGCTCACGAGCTGTCCCGAATGCTGTGCCAGAATGCGTAGCAGGCGCGGCATTTGAGCAATCTGCTCGACTTGCGCGACATCGCGAACGTCGCGTTGAACGATCGCCTGGATATAATCCGCATACCAGTCCTGTCTGCGGCTCAGGGTTTTGCGGCCCAATGCCTCGGGATATCCACCGGCCAGAACCGCCGCCATCAGGTCGTCTCCGACGATTGGTTCTCCGGCCTTGGCTTCGTTTTGAAAGGCGTCGCGCAGGAAGCTGCTGTCGGCTGTCCTGATCTCGCTTTGCGCAAGCGGTAGCAATCGTACGACCTCCATGCGCCCTGCGAGCGAGTCTGCCACGCGTGGCAACGTCATTAGATTGGCTGAACCGGTCAGGAGGAAACGCCCTGGGCGCTGGTCGGTATCCACGCTTTCCTTGATGGCCAACAACAGCTCGGGAGCGCGTTGAATTTCATCGATGATGGCGCGATCCATGCCTCTTACAAAGCCAACTGGATCCTGTCGCGCTGCGTCCAGGGTCGTCGCATTGTCCAGCGTGTAATACTCCATCCCCTTGTTGGCCATCTTCTTGGCCAACGTTGTTTTTCCTGATTGTCGGGGACCGACGATCAGTACGACTCGCGTGTCTGACATGGCGTCGGCAACACGTTGCTCAACGAGTCTTGGATACAGCGCCACAGCTACATTCCTTTAATGACTGTTTGAAACAACGATCATGACCGATTGAAAGTCAAGGCGCGACCACTTGAAATCCACATGGCGGCTGATTGAAACGAGAAACCAAAAGTAGGTAGCATGCCAGATTGCGGCATGAGGTAGGCGAGAGGCCACGCAGGCGCTGCTGAAGCTTCCGCGGCGGTCACCGGAACGGAGCTGGCTGATCCTCAACGGATGGGTACCTGATCAGGAGGGAAGCGAAAGCAAATTTGTGTAGCACCCCCAAGCCGACCAGCTTCTAACAAACGGAAGAAATGCATTGCAGTTGAAAGGAAGCGAACCTTAGGCACGCATTACCAGGTGAGCAAATACTGATTTGAAATCGAATTCACGCAGCAACCGGATCAAGCGAAACTCATCGAGAAAAACGGACCAGCCGACGGCGGATTTCACCTGCTGGCAATCGGCAACGCGGTTGATTTGCCAAACGACTTGAGCCCGCATACTGGTGGTCGACTTCCACATGATCGCCATCGGCGAACTGATCAAGTACCCAGCACATCATCCCCGAAGCAAGCCCCAACCGCGGGCCTGTGCTACTACCACTGCAAACGTTCCAGGCACGTAAGGGCGGGCGTGAGCCCGGCTCTGTGAACGAGCATGAAGTGGCGCGAACGTTTTAGTGTGCGGTGCCTGGTTTCTCGTTTGCCCTCACAATGGCGTCCGCTTCCTTGCCATATAGTTCCTCGAAGTGATCGAAGGTCTTGAAAAAATAACCAATGCCCTGCGTCGCCGAGCGCAGCGCCCGCGCCAGATCGTTAAGTGCGCCACCCGGAACGAGCGCCCGGAAGATGTCCCATCCCTTGGCGGTTTCATCACGATCGAAGCCGAGGACCTGACCGTTGAGAGCGGAGACGATCTGGACAAGGCTGCCTGAATAGACCGACGGGATGTGGAACTCGCAGCGGAAGACCGGCTGCATCAACACGGTCGATCCTTCGGAAAGCGCCTGTCGCACCCCCATTTTCGACGCAGTCCGGAAGGCGTGTTCCGAACTGTCGACGGTATGGTGCTGACCATCTAACAGCGTTACGCCGACATCGATGACTTCGAAGCCTAGCGGTCCTTTCTCCATCGCTTCGCGCGCGCCCGCTTCGACGGCAGGGATGTAATTGCGCGGAACGGCGCCGCCCTTGATGGTTTCGCCAAAGGTGAAGCCCTGGCCGCGCTCGTTGGGGTGAATGCTCAACTTCACATCCGCGAATTGCCCGGCACCGCCGGTCTGTTTGCGATGGCGGTAATGAACCTCCAATGGTTTCGTGATCGTCTCGCGGTAGATTGGGCTGGGCGTTCGGTCGGTCACGGAGATATGAAAGACATCGGACAGCGTTCGGCAGAGATCACGCAGATGCACCGGCCCCTGGGCGCGGACGAGTTGAGCGCCCGTGCCTTCCTCGTGCAAGACTTCCAGACCGCGATCCGTCTCGGAAAGTTTCGCCAGCGTTTCGGAAAGTTTGTTTTCATCGCGCTCGCTGCCCGGAATTAGGATCCGTTCAAGCATCGGCGTGGGTGGTTCCGTCCACTCAGGCGGGGCGACCACCGCACCGGAGGCCAACAGCGAGGGGACGGGCAGGTGGTCGGACTTGACCGTCGCGAAGACATCCCCCGGCGCAGGCAGAACCGCCAAATTGGACCGCCCGTTTGCGAGATTTTGTACGGCACCGAGGCTGGAGCCGCCCAGTGATGCGCCTTGCCGCAGTCCCGCGCCAAGTGCGCGCACGAGCACCGTCTTGCCGACATTCTGGCGATGATAGGCATGGAAGCTCACGGCCACCAGCTTGCCTTCATCGACAATTCCCGTATGAGCGAGACGCTGCCGAAGAACCCCTACCGGCGGCGCCTCGTGGCGAAGCGCCTTCATCAGCCTCATCATGCCGTTGCCGTGAATTGCAGCACCGATCAGGACCGGGATAATTCTATTTTCCCTTAGAACCCGTGATGAAATGGCATAGAGCGCATCACTGGATGGCTCGCGGTCCTCGATCAGTTCCTCGAGAAGCCAGTCATCAAATTCGGACAGGTGTTCCAGGAGCTCGGTGCGCGCTTCGTGCTCGCGTTCTGCAGTGCTTTCGGGGATTGCGATCAGCGCCGAAGTCTGGCCTTCCCGGTATCGCCACGCCCGTTCCGAAATCAGATCGCAACTGCCAATGACCCTGTCCCCCTCGCGGATCGGGATCTGGCGAAGCAAAAGGGTGTGGTTGGCGTAGTCTTGAAGCGCGGCGATCACGTCCCTCAACCGCCCTCGCGGTTCGTCCATCCGGTTGACGAAGAGGATGCAAGGCGTCCCCGAGGCTTCGACTATCCGCAGATAGGGCGCGGCGAGCACAGCCTCCGCGGGTGCCGATGAAACGCACAGTATGCAGGCGTCGCTGGCAAGAAGCGCGTGCTGCGCGTGCGCCAACGCTTCGTTGGGTCCTGGCGCATCCAGTGCACACCACGCCTCGTTTCCGAAGGTGAATTCTATGAGGTTCAATCCATAAGGGGAGCTGGATTTTCTCGGCGTCCCCTCCAGGGAGCCGAGCTTTTCCACGACTGTCGATTTTCCGGTCTGCGAGGGTCCAAGCACGGTGAAGCAGCGCATCGGCCTTCCTCCAACTGCCATAAACACAATCTTCAGCCATCATAGGATGCCCTGAACCGCTGCAAGGCGCCAGAGGTGTTCAGTGAAATGGCGATCGCCGAGCAGCAGGAGCCGAATGCCTGAACCAGCACTGGTGCCTGACCCTTGCGGATGCCCGCGAAAAGATGGAGGATTGGCGTAGAGACTACAATGAGGTTCGGCCAGATGGCGCGATCGGCAACAAGGTGCCGATCTCGCTAATGAATTCGGGAAGCGCAACCAGCCCGCCGCTTTTAGGACCGCCCTCGCCCGTTCTCGTTCCTCTAGTTGCTCTTGAATGTATCTGAAGCGACGAGCGCAATCTCAATCGTGTGGGACAACGCCTACTTATGGAACTTAGTCGTTAGGCTCGCGCGGCATGTCAACGGATCGCTTCAAGTCGGTACCGACCAGCCGGAGAAACCAAGCGAGCAACCGAGACTACATTCCGGTTTGAAGTGAGGCGCACGTGGATGGACAAACACGGCTTGGTCGGAAGGATCGCAAGGAGCGTCTGTTCCCATCCCTCTGGCGAAACCGCTCTTATGGAATATTCGTTTCTGGCACCCTGCGCGGCCTCTAGGAGATAAGAAGTAGGCGTGCGCTCCGTGAAATCCTGCGCGAGGTAGGCAGGAACGGCGCTCGGAAGTACGAAGCGATCTTCCAGCTGCACCGGAACGTTGTCTTTGTGATGCAGGATCACGGAATGAAAAACGGTGGAGCCGACCTCAACCCCGAGTTCATTGCCGATCTCGAAACTGGCTGGATTTTCAGACAATGTGATAACATTGGCCGTATGGATTTTTCCACGCTGGCGAATATCATCAGCAATATCGAGCCTATCGAAGACCGCCAGGAAGCCCTTTGGCTTGGCTACGAACGAACCGGTCCCGGGTATCCGCAACAGTACGCCTTCGCCGGCAAGTTCGTACAACGCGCGCTCAGCGGTGGTCTTGCTGACACCATATGATACCACAAGTTCATTTTCGGACGGCACACGGTGGTGCGGCGGCCATTTCCCGCTGCGGATGCAGGCGAGAATAAATTGTTTGACGTCCTTGTAGGTTCGCAAGCTTCCTGCCGGAGCTGGACCGCTTATGTGGTTATCCTGCCCGCGCGGCGTCTCCACGGCTTATCGTCCCTTGAACTGCGGCCGTTCCTTCGCGGCAAAGGCACGCATCCCCTCCGCCCGGTCGTCGCTTGCCGCAATCAGGGCCGAAAGCGAGCGTTCGTATCGGATGCCGGCGGACAGCGGCGTTTCGAAGCTTTCGAGCACCGCGGCCTTGGCCATCGCCACGGCAAGCGGTGCCGCCCTCGCGATCCGTTCGGCGATCGCGCAGGCATGCGCCTCCACCGTCTGGCCATCGGCGGCGATGCTGCTGACCAGGCCGCAGGCCCTTGCCTCTTCCGCGTCAAGCTTGCGCCCGGCCAGAACCATCTCCATCGCCATGGATTTACCGACGGCGCGCACCAGGCGCTGGGTTCCGCCGGCGCCGGGTATGGTGCCGATCGTGGTTTCCGGAAGGCCGAGCACCGCTGTGCGATCGGCGACGACGATATCGCAGATCAGCGCCAGCTCAAGACCACCGCCAAGGGCATGGCTTGAAATCGCGGCGATGAGCGGCTTGGTAATGGCCGCCACCTCGTCCCATTTCTCGCTGAAGCCGCTGGTATAAAGCTCGATGGAACTGGCAGCGGCGAGCGATCCGATATCGGCGCCGGCGGCAAAGCCACGCTCGCTGCCGCTGATGACGATCGCCCGCACCCCAGGGTCCGCCTGGCAATCGCGTAGCGCATCGACAAGCCCGGTCAGCATCTCGATATTGAGCGCGTTTCGCTTGGCCGGACGGTCGAGGATGACGCGCGCGAAGCCGTCTTGCTTCTCGGTTTTGACGAGAGATGATGTCATGGCTTGCGCCTTTCCGTCAGCAGGCGGACGGTATCGTCGCGGCGCGCGATTGCAGCCGCGATCTCTTCAGCCGTCCAGTCGTAAAAGCCGCGACCACTCTTCGTTCCGAAAGCCCCCTCCTCACACAGCCGGCTAACCAGGGAGGGTATGGCTTCGTTGCGATCCAGTGCCGGCATCAGAATACTCGACACTTTCTCGACTGTGTCGAGACCGGCCAGATCCATCAGCCGCAGCGGCCCCGCCGCAGACCAGCGTGGCGCAAGCGTCGTTTCGACCGCCCGGTCGACATCCTCAATCGAGGCGGCACCCACTTCGACGAGGTGAAGTGCTTCTCGCAGGATCGCATATTGCAGCCGGTTGACGACGAAGCCCGCTATATCGGTCTTCACCTCGATCACTTCCTTGCCGATATCCGCGCAGAGTTCGCGGGCGCGTTGGACAACCTCATCCGACGTTTTCTCGCCGCGCACGATTTCGACAAGCGGCATGACGGCCGGCGGATTGAACCAGTGAATGCCGACGACCCGCTCCGGCCGGCCAAGCCCCGCCGCGATCAGGGTGATCGGAACGCTGGAAGTATTAGTCGTCAAAAGGCAATCGACCGGCGCCATGGCTTCGATCTCGCCGAAGACGCGCTGCTTCAGCGTAACGTCTTCCGCGAGATTCTCACTGACGATGCCGGCGCCGGCAACGCAATCCTCCATCGAGGTCGTGTACGTGACGGCCGCTTCGCCAGCGATGGCGACGATCCGGCTCCGCGCCTTGTCGAGTGTCTCCGCGCTGCGGGAATAAATGGCGACGGGATAGCCTTGTTCTGCAAATACGCCGGCGATGCCGGCACCCATCGTGCCCGCACCGAGGATGGCGACCTTCGGCCGAATGCGGGTCTTGTCGTTCATTTCCTGCACCATGATCAGATGACTCCCCGCAACCGGAGATTTTCGATATCAGGGCCATCCAGCCCCAGCTCATCGCTCAAGACTGCATCCGTATGTTGACCCAGGGTCGGCGCTGCATAATCTCCGCCCGAGGCAATGCCGCTGAAGCGGACCGGCTGCGGCATGACCTGGAATTCGCCGGCGTTGCGATGCTGCACGGTATGCAACAGCTGTCGGTGCTGCGCATGCGGCGTGGCGAGCGCCTGGGCGAGATCGTAGATCGGCGCGGCCGGGACGCCCGCCTCATCGAGGAGCTGCGTCACCTCCTCAAACGAGCGGGAGCGCGTCCAAGCCTCGATGATGGCTCGCAGCTCCTCCTGGTGGCCTTGCCGATCCGAATCCGTCTTGAAGCGGGGATCCGCGGTCAGGCCCGGATTGCCGAGCGCGCGCGCCAGTCGGGCAAAGAGCGCGTCGTTGGCAACGGCGATGACCACATAGCCATCGGCAGCCTGATAGGAATCCATCGGCGCACTGATCGGATGCGCGTTGCCGACGCGGCCAGGTGCGCCCTTGCCGCCTGTGATCTGCGACAGTGAGACCATCTGCAGGGACATGATGGAATCGAGCATGGCGACGTCGACATGCTGGCCCTTGCCGGTGCGATCGCGCTGAAGTAGCGCCGCAAGCGTGCCCCAGGAGCCGTAGATGCCGGCGACAACATCGCCGATCGCATCGCCCACGCGGGTCGGCGGCCCATCCGGCCAACCGGTGACGGTCATGATGCCGCCCATCGCCTGGACGACGTGATCGTAGGCGGCACGGTGGGCAAGCGGCCCATCCTGGCCGAAGCCGGAAATGCTGACATAGATGAGGCGCGGATTGAGCGCTTTTACGGCCTCGTAGTCGATGCCCAAACGCGCCGTCACGCCCGGCCTGAAATTCTCGACGAGAATATCGGCCTGCTTGATCAATCCGACCAGCAGTTCGCGGCCCTCATCCGACTTCAGATCGAGCGTGACGCTCTTCTTGCCGCGATTGACCAGCATGAAATAGCTGCTCTCGCCGCCGACATGCGGGGAGAAGGCGCGGGAATCATCGCCATGATCGGGGATTTCGATCTTAGTCACCGTTGCGCCGAGATCGCCGAGCATGGCGGAGCATAAGGGCCCCGCAAGCACGCGCGCCAGATCCAGCACCTTTATTCCATCGAGCGGCCGTACGGCCCGCGTTGCTTCGGTCACGGAAGTCTCCAAGCTCTTAAACGTTGACTGCGAGGGCACGGTCGACGGCCCCGGCGATAGTGCCGTTGTCGATAAGATCGCGGACGGCCCGCAATTCCGGATACATGGCGCGGTCGCTGTCGCGCGGCGGAACGACCTGCCGGATCGCGTCATAGGCCGCACCCGTACCCCTCCCCGGCCGCAAAGGCCGGTGAAATTCCAGCCCCTGGGCGGCACAGATGAGCTCGATCGTCAGGATATCAGCGAGATTATCGGCCGCTGTGCGCGCCTGCATTGCCGCGGAGACGCCCATGCTCACATGGTCTTCCTGGCTGGCACAGGTGGTCACCGTATGGACCGAAGCCGGTGCCGCAAGGCTGCGATTGTCGCCGGCGATGGCCGCCGCCGCATAGGGTGGGATCATGAAGCCGGAATTGGCGCCGCTCGCGCCCATGAGGAAAGGCGGCAGCTCGCTGATATGGCCGTTGGTCAGGCGGTCGGACCTTGCCTGCGACATGGTGCTGACATGGGCAATGGCGATCGCCAGCACATCCAGCGCGAGCGCCGTCGGCGCACCATGGCCGTTGCCGCCGGGCAAGGGCACGAGCTCCTCGTCTTCGATGACGAAAACCGGATTGTCAGTGACCGAATTGATCTCGATGGTCAGGACATCGCGGCAATAGGCGAGCGCGTCGCGTACGCCGCCATGAACCTGCGGAATGCAGCGCAGGCTGAGCGCATCCTGAAGGCGATGATCGCGATGCTTCGCCAGTACCTCGCTATCCGACAGCAGGCTTCGCAGCCGGCTTGCCGTCGCGACCTGTCCGGGGTGCGGCCGCATCCGCTGCAGGCGTTCGTCATAGCCCCGGCTGTTGCCCTTCAGCGCTTCCAGGCTCATGGCGCCGGCGATATCGGCGATCGCGACCAGTTGCTCGGCCTGATGGACGGCGAGTGCACCGATGCCGGTAATTTCATAGGTGCCGCTGATCAGCGCATGCCCTTCGCGCGGACCGGGCGCCTTGATGGCAATGCCGGCGCGGGTCATCGCCTCGCATCCCGAAAGCAGCTCGCCTTCGTACCAGGCGCGTCCCTCGCCGAAAATGACGAGACCGATATGCGAGGTGGCGATCAGATAGCCGACCGAACCTTTCGCAGGCGACCAGGGAATGACGCCGCGGTTGAGCATCTCGCTCATGGTCTCGACAAGCCCGGCGCTGACGCCGCTGCAGCCCTGCAAGAGCGCCTTGATCATCGTCGCCATGATGGCGCGCACGGCCGGCGGATCAAGCGGCGTGCCCATGCCGCTCGCGTGGCTGAGTAGCATATTGAGCTGCGCACGGGAAATATCCTCGGGCTGAAGCTTCACGGTGTAGAGGTCGCCGACTCCCGTCGTCAGGCCATATATCGGCCTGTTTGCCTCAATGGCTTGGAGCAGAAGATTCTGAACTTTGCTCATGCCGTCTACTGCATCGGGGCAAAGGGTCACTCTTGCTCCGGCGGCGATGTCCGCGATATCCTGGATCGTGGTCGGCGACGCGCCGAGCCGAACGGGTGCGAAGTTCTGTGAACGTTTGTTACTGTGTGGCATTTCCGCCCTCCCTTGGACGGGCGCCAGCCTTCCCCGTCTGGAGACAAGCGGCCTCTCTACTTCCCTTTATTCAGGTGCCGGCGGCCGAACATGGCTCGGCCGCCGTGATATCGATTAATTCAGCTTGTTCTTCGCCAGCCAATCGCCGGCAACGGTGTCGAAGCTTTCCTGATTGGCGAGGCGGCCGTTCATCTCGATCAGGTCCTCGGTCGTCAGCGCGGCGGAGACGGCATTGAGCGTCGCGGTGACCTTGTCGCTGACCTTGCTAGTGGCGATGATCGGCAGGATATTCTGCGCCGGGAACAGGTTCTTCGTATCCTTCAGCGCGACGAGCTTGCTCGCCTTCATCGCCGGATCGGTCGAGGTCATATCAGCGGCATGAACCTGTCCGTTGATCAGAGCCGAAAGGGTCAGCGGACCCGCCACGTCAAGGGTTTTGAAATCCTTGAATACCAGGCCATAGACGTCCTTCAGCCCGACGACGCCTTCCTTGCGCGTCTTCCATTCCGGCGGACCGCCGAGGATGAGTTCCCCGGCAACCGGCTTCAGATCCTCGATCGATGTCAGGGAGTATTTCTTGGCGGTTTCTTCGGTGACGGCAAGCACATCCGAATCCTGGGCATCGGATGCGGTCAGCATCGACACGCCCTTCGGCAGCACCTTGCCGAGCGCCTCGACGACATCCTTCGGGGCATGCGCGGTCGCGCTCTTGTCGAGGTAGCTCAGCGTCGCGCCGGCATATTCGGGAAGAAGATCGATCGAGCCGTCGAGCAGCGCCGGCATGTAGACTTCGCGGCTGCCGATATTGAGCTTCGTGTCCACCTTCATGCCCTTGGCAGCGAGCGCCAGGGCATAGATCTTGGCAAGAAGCTGGCTTTCCGGGAAGTCCGCGGATCCGACGATGATCGTATCCGCATCCGAGCGTGGCGTGCTCGAGGATAAGGGGTCTTCGGCGCGCGCCAGCGGAGCGACCGCAAGAAGGGCAGAAATGGCAATAGCGCCGATTGCAAGCATGTTTCGCTTTATCATCATCGTTCTTCCTAGCTGTTCCGGTGTTTTTCGTTTGCAAGCTGGCGCCGGATGGCGACGCCTTTCACAGTCCGGCGCGTCAAGCCGGGCGAGACTGCGATCCTGGATGCGAGGCCGAAGAACAGGTCGACGATCAGGGCGAGAACACCCACGAGAACGGCGCCAGCGGCCATCTGCACGTAGTCGTTTTGGGCGCGGCCATCGATGATGAGCCGGCCAAGGCCACCAAGCGAGACGTAGGCGGCGATTGTCGCTGTCGAAATCACCTGCAAGGCCGCACTGCGGAAGCCCGAAAAGATCAGCGGCAATGCACAGGGAAGCTCGACAGTGAGCAGCAAGGCGAGCGGTCGGTATCCCATGCCCCTGGCTGCATCAACGGCCGCCGGATCCACCGAAGTGATCCCGGAATAGGCGCCCATCATGATCGGCGGCACCGCAATCAGCACCAGGACAGCGATGCTCGGCATCAGATAGGCCAGGTCCGATTTGAAGTACGGCCCGACGAGGATGACCAGCAGCACAATCAGGCCGAGGCTCGGCAAGGCGCGCGTGGCGTTCGCAAGACCGGCAATCAGGAATGTCCCCTTGCCGGTATGCCCGACATAGAGACCGGCAGGCAGGCCGATGAGCGCCGCGATCAGAAGCGAGATGAAGCTATATTGCAGGTGCTGGATCAAAAGATTCAGGATGCCCTCCGAACCTTGCCACTGCGCTGGATTGAGAAACCATTCGATCATGACCTCATACCTTTCTCGGCCACCAGGGTGTCAGCCAACGATTGAGCACGATGACGAGACCGTCGAGGACAACGGCAAGCAGCAGGCAGAGCACGATGCCGGCGACCAGCGGCGTGACGAACCGAAGCTGAAGACCTTGCGTGAACAGCAGCCCGAGCTGCGGCGTCCCGATCAATGCCGCGACGGAAACGATACTGACATTGGAGACGAGCGCCACGCGCAGACCCGCGGCGATGACAGGCACGGCGATCGGCAGCTCGACCAGGAAAAACCGCTGTAAAGACCGATACCCCATGGCGGTCGCGGCCTGCAGCGTATCCGGGGGCACGGCGCCAAGGCCGTCGCTGACGGTGCGGACAAGCAGGGCAAGGGAGTAGACCGTCAGCGCCACGACCACGTTGAGCGGATCGAGGATCTTCGTGTGGAGCACCAGAGGCAGAAGAACGAAAAGCGCGAGCGACGGGATGGTGTAGAGCAGACCGGCAATGCCAAGGATCGCCGATTTGAACAGCCCGCTCTTATGCGCCAGCCATCCAAGCGGCAGCGAAAGGATGAGGGCGGCGATGACGGGAATGACGGAAAGACCGACATGCCACCAGAACAGGTTGGCAATGTTCCCGGACTCACGCAGCAGCCAGTCAAATCGCATGGTCCGCTCCCTTCACCGGAGCCGCCGGATCTTCAGATCCGTCGAGCAGCACAACCAGATCCGCAACCCCGACGGAGCCCATCAGCTGGCCCTTGTCGTCGACGACGACACCGCGGCGGCTGGGCGAGCTCAAAGCCGCGTCGAGAAGCTGTCGTAGCGAGCCGTCAGCCGAAGCGAGCGTGCCGCTGAGATTGAGGTCGCCCATCCGGATCGGCCCCTGCAGGTTTGCCGGTTCCGTCCAGCCAAGGGGCTCTCCGCGCTCGTTGGTGACAAGCAGCCACCGATCCTTGGTGGCACCTCGCGCTGCTTCCGGCGCATCGCCGAGGCGCACGGTCGGCTCGGTCTTGACAGCCAGCCGTCCATTGGCGCCGACGAAACCCAGGAAACGATAGCCTCGGTCGCGGCCGACGAAATTGGCGACGAAGGCATCGGCCGGTTTCGTCAGCAGCTCCTGCGGCGTCGCGATCTGCGCGAGCTCGCCGCCGACGCGCAGGACGGCGACCTGGTCGCCGAGCTTCAGCGCCTCGTCGATATCATGGGTGACCATGATGATGGTCTTGCCCATTTCTCGCTGAAGACGCAGGAACTCGTCCTGAAGCTGTGTGCGGACGATGGGATCGACCGCGCTGAAGGGCTCGTCCATCAGCATGAACTTGGGATTGGACGCCAAGGCGCGCGCCACGCCGACGCGCTGCTGCTGCCCTCCCGAAAGCTGCCAGGGGTAGCGATCCGCAAAGCCCTGCGAGAGACCGACACGCTCGAGCAGTTCCAGCGCAATCGCGCGAGCCTGCTTTTTCGGCGTGCCGTTCAGACGGGCGGTCGTCGCGACATTGTCGATGATCGTCCGGTGCGGGAAGAGGCCGGCATGCTGAATGACATAGCCGATCCGACGACGAAGCACCGCTTCGTCCATCCGCGATGTCGGCTCGTCGCCCAGCCGGATCGTTCCCGAGCTCGGAGCCACGAGACGATTGATCATGCGCAGCGATGTCGTCTTGCCGCATCCGGACGGCCCGACAAGCACCGTCAATTTACCGGTCGGCGCCGTGAACGACAGTTCGTTCACCGCAACAACATCGCCGTGATAGCGCTTCGTCACATTTTCGAAAGTGATCAACCTGGCTCACCATACCTATATGTACCTGTATATATAGGTTACATAAAAGTGAGGGGCGCGCAACCCGGCAAGACCAGTTTTTAGTCTTTATGCTGCATTGCACATTAAATGTGCGATTGGAGGATGGGGCCGTTTAAAGACGCGCCACAGGCTGGATCAAATGCGCTACCACGGACGCCAGGTCCCCCCAGTCGATGCACCGATCCTTGGATTTGGATGGCCAGTAGCGCTCATTCCAAGATCAAAGCTTCCGCCTTCGCGCCGGTCATCAGCGGCTATCTCGAGTGATGAAAGTATGGCGGGTCCCCGGATGGATGAAACGTGTGAATGTTGTGACATCATCACCGACCCAAGTCTTTCTCGTGACAACAAGGCAAGGATCGCTCTCGTTGAGTTCCAGAAGCTGTGCTTCTTTGGCGGTTGGAAGGACGGCCTGGATTTCGTTCTCCGTGCGCGTTGGAAGCGCGATCGACTGAAGATAATCTGTCGTGGAATAACTGGTGAAGTTCTGGCTGAGATAGCCGGGAGCGAAGCCAGGAGATACAAATCGGTCTTCTAGTTGCACCGGGCTGCCGTTTGCACAGTAGACGATAAGCGAGTGGAAGACGGGAACCCGAGCTCTTGTTCCCATTCGCTGCGCAATGTCGGGCGCGACACTTGTCTGCTCGACGGCGTGCACGCGAATCGACAGAACTTCTCCGCGGTTTCGTATGTCGTCCGCAATGTTGTGCAATAGCACGAAAGTAGACGAAGCCCTGGGCGGAGCAACAAACGTTCCAACGCCGGCAATCCTCTGCAGCACACCGCTGACGGTCAGCTCACGGAGCGCGCGATGGGCGGTCAATCGAGATGATCCCAACTCGGCGGCAAGCTGGTTTTCGCTTGGTATTTTCGCGCCGGGGCGGAATGTGCCATCCGCGATTCGTTCTAGCACATGGAGTTTGATTTGTTCGTATAAAGGCTGCGGCTGCGAGAGCATGCAATCTCCATGTAAAAATTCAAGGCGAGCGCTTACGCCAGCGAGTTCTTTTCTTTTTCGCTGACAATGCAAACTTATAGCACGTGAACTTGTATAGGCGATGGCTCTTCGAGAACGACCCAATGACGGCCGCCTCTCGATTGTTGAAGGCTATCCAGCAAAAGGAGTTGTATGAGCGCTTCCGTGTTGGGCGCGTCGAAGGGCACAACTGGCGAGGATGGAACGGTTCAGGATAGGTAGTGCCGGCTCAACGTGATTCGGTGCACGATTGGATATGACGTTCTTCAATCAGCGGAGCAAGGTAGATTGATTTCGATAGAAGCTGTCGGATCGGGCGCCACCGCCCGGTCGTCGAAACGATTGGAAGAGGCCGACCTCTCCGCGGTAAATTTCGTGGAGGCGTCATCGTTCCAGGCGACTGCATCGGTCATGCGTCGATCATGCCGACGATCACCTCCTGCAACACCAATACGCCGACGGCGATGATCGCGATGAAAGGTGCTGCGATGCTGCTTGAGGATGCACGCGAATAGCCATGCATGGCCTTTCGTTCGCTATTGTCTCCGGACACGGAAACTGACATCATAGTTTGGCAGGCTTCAACGGGCCGCTGATAATCCATGAGCAGGGTAGCTCTCGACCGGAAACGGGCGGGAGCTTTTTTATTTTTGGTGGGCGATTATGCATTCAGAAAACTGGCGGGTCGGTGTGCTGTTCTCCGAAACGGGTGTGACCGGAGCCGTGGAAAAAACCCAAAAGGCGGCGACCTTGCTGGCGATCGATGAGATCAACGCGGCGGGCGGCGTGCTCGGCCGGGCGATCGAACCCATCGCCTACGATCCGCAATCGACGCCCAATCTCTACAAGGAACTCGCGGTCAAGCTTTGCGACGAAGACCGGGTCCGGGTCGTTTTCGGTTGCCATATGTCGAGCACCCGCAAAGCCGTTCTGCCCGTCGTCGAGGCCCGTGATGCACTGCTGTTCTACCCGACGCTCTACGAGGGGTTCGAATACTCCCGTCACTGCATCTATACGGGTGCAGCCCCCAACCAGAACTCCGTCCAGCTCGTCGACTTCCTGGCCGAGCATTATGGAAAGCGGGTTTTCCTTGTGGGGTCGAACTACGTCTATCCTTATGAATCCAACCGGACGATCAGTGACCTGTTTCTTCAGGTGGGCGGAAAGGTGCTGGACGAGATGTATGTTCCCCTGAACCTCAAAACCGAGGACGTTGACAAGATCATCCGGCATATTCGCGCGGCAAAGCCGGATGTCATCTATTCGACGATTGTCGGCGACGGTATCATTCCCTTCTACACGGCGTTCAAGGAGGCCGGATTCGATGCGGCGACGATGCCGATCGCAAGCCAATCGACCAGCGAGGCGGACGTGATCCGTATGCGACCGGAGGTGGCCGAGGGGCATATTACCGCAGCCCCCTTCTTCGCCTCTCTGGATACACCCCGCGCCCGTGCCTTCGTCTCGGCTTACCAACGGCGATACGGCCTACAGATGCTGCCAACCGCGCCGGCCGAAGCGGCTTATTTCCAGGTTTATCTCTATGCGGCGGCTTTGCAGCGCGCCGGTGGCGACGGGCTTGAGCAGCTTCTGCCGGCTCTCTATGATGTCGAGTACGATGCACCGCAGGGTGCGGTGAAGATAGACCGGCTGACAAACCACACGCATCTGTGGCCAAGAGTGGCAAGGGTGAATCCACAGGGCAGCTACGACATCGTCTACGATCCGTCGCTCCGGGTGGCGCCAGACCCGTTCATGCGCGAATATCGCCCGGACTTGACGCAGACTTTCCCACATCGCGTTCAGGTTTGAGAAGGAGCGACGATGTCTTTCGCCCTTCTCAGAGATTTGCGGGATCTTAAGGTTCTGGTCATCCATCCCTGGACATCCGAAGGGGAGTTTCTGGTGGATCACCTGCGCCGTATCGGTTGTACGGTTAGTTGCCTCTGGCCAGTGCCAGCCGAGTTGCCGCACGGCACGGATGTCGTCTTCCTTGCGATGGAAGATGAGGCGCGACCGGAAATCGAACGCCTGCTGAAGTCTTTCCCCAATCCTGCCCCGACAATGCTTGCCATCGTCGGTTACGAAAACCCCTCGACGTTGCAGATCGTTCTGGAAAGCGGAGCACTCGCCATCGTCGAGAGACCGATCAAACCCTTTGGTCTGCTGACCAATCTCGCCATCGCCCGCAACCTCTGGCTGGAGCGGCAAAAGCTGGTCAAGGAAGCGCGCAAATACAAGCGCAAGGTACTGGGAGACCAGAAACTTGCCCGGGCCAAAGCCATTCTGATGGCCAATCGCGGCACCAGCGAGAATGAGGCGTATCGTGAAATGCGCGAGCAGGCGATGGCTCGGCGCGTGCCGATCGATGAAATTGCCAATTCGATTATCAGCGCCGAACAGCTCTTGCGCCCGTCGCAAAAACATGATTAGTTTTTCACGTGTTTCGAACAAAACACCTCCGACACATCCCTTCGTTTGACGAAGCCATGTGTCGCTGTTGCACGCGGCGCAGCCGTGATGCGGTGATGGCAAGGATGCCCGCAGGCTGTGACAAGCCTCGCGGGTTTTTTGTTGTCTGCTGACAGTGACGTCAGTCCTCTATCCATTTTTCGGCATGAAAGCCTCGCCGTTCGGCGGGCAATGCCGCGTGCGCCAATCAAAAAAAGGGGAACCAAGATGGTGTTCAACAGACGTGAATTTCTGAAAACCGCAGCCACCGCTTCCGCCGCACTCGCCCTGCCGGCTCTGGGAAGCCGGGCCTTTGCTGCCGATGCCATCAAGGTCGGCGCGCTCTACTCCCAGACGGGCGGGCTTTCTGTCGCCGAGAAGCTTCTGGCCAACGGTGTCATGATGGCGGTGGCCGAAATCAACGCGACCGGCGGCGTTCTCGGCCGCCAGGTCGAGGTGGTCGTCGAAGACGGGGCTTCCGATCCGAAGACCTTCAGCGAAAAAGCTTCGAAGCTGATCCTCAAGGACAAGATTTCCACCGTCTTCGGCTGCCACACGTCTGCCAGCCGCAAGGCCGTGCTGCCGATCTTCGAGCGACGCGGCGCGATGCTCTTCTACCAGACGCACTACGAAGGCTTCGAGTGCTCACGCAACGTCATCTATTCGGGCGCCGTTCCGAACCAGCAGCTCTCCAACTACATTCCCTGGATCGTCGAGAAACTGGGCAAGAAAAAATTCTTCATCGTCGGCTCGAACTATGTCTATCCGCGCGAAATGGCCAAGGTTTCCAAGAAGCTGATCGAGGCAGCCGGCGCCGAGTGGGTAGCGGACGAATATCTGGAACTTGGCCATTCGGAATGGGCCGTCATGGTCAGCAAGATCAAGGAATCCGGCGCCGACGTGGTTCTGTCCAACGTGGTCGGCGACTCCATCATCGCCTTCTACCGCGAGTTCAAGAACCAGGGGCTCTCGCAGGAGGTTCTGCCGATCTGCGCGACGGTCACCTCCGAAATCGAGATCGCGGCGATGGGCGCCGAATATGCGGCCGGAAGCTACACTTCCTTCCCCTATTTCATGTCGATCGACACACCGGCGAACAAGAGCTTCATCGATCGCTTCAGGACGTTCGTCAACGATCCGAAGGCCGTGACTTACCACTCTCTCGAAGCTGCTTATTTCCAGGTCTTCCTGTGGAAACAGGCCGTCGAAAAATCCGGAGATCTTTCGGCTGATGCGATCAGGTCCGGCATTCGCGGCCAGACATACGAAGCACCCGGCGGCAAGGTGACCACCGACCCCGACAACCTGCATTGCTGGCTGACGCCGCGCATCGGGCAATGGCAGGCGGACGGCCAGAGCAAGGTGGTGAACGCCTACCCGGCGCCGATCAAGCCCCTGCCCTATTCGGCCTATGGCGAGACGGAGAGCAATCTTTTCTGCACCAGCAACGGTCTCGACGCCGCAAAGCTCAAGGGCTGACCCCTCCCCGCGTCGTCCCGCCATCTATGGATGGCGGGATCATGTCTCGTTAAGGCGGGCCTCCCCTCTTCTTCCGCGAGCTGTCATCCTGGCTTCAGGATGGCCAAGGCGCAGCAGAGTTCGGCCCGCCCTTCTCACGAACGGTGGCGTTATGCTCGACATTCTCTTTATCGGCCTCAGTCTCGGCTCGATCCTTCTTTTGGTGGCGCTCGGCCTTGCCATCACCTACGGCGCCATGGGCGTCATCAACATGGCCCATGGCGAGATGGTCATGATCGGCGCCTATGTCGCCGTCCTCTCCGGCATCTGGCTGAAAGCAAGCCTTCTGCTTGCGATCCCGCTGGCCTTCGTCGTGACGGCCCTGCTCGGCCTGCTGATCGAGCGGGTGGTCGTCCGGCGGCTTTATGGCCGTCTGCTGGACACGCTTCTCGCCACCTGGGGGATCGCCATCCTCCTGCAGCAGGCCGTGCGGCTCGAATTCGGCCTGTCCTTTTTCGGCATTCATGTCGAAGGTCTTGGGGCAGGCCTGCAGAACGTCGCGGTGCCTGCCTACCTGCAGGGCACGTTCAGGCTCGCCGGCGCTGACATCAACGCCTACCGCACCTTCATCATTGCCGTTACCGTGGCGCTGACACTGGCGACATGGTTCATTCTCTACCGGACGGCGGCCGGCATGCAGGTTCGCGCCATCATCCGGAACCCGAAAATGGCGGCAGCCTGCGGCATCGACGTGAAACGCGTCAACGCCATGACATTTGCTTTCGGTTCCGGCCTTGCCGGCGTCGCCGGCGTCATGATGTCCGGCTTCAAGACGGTCTTTCCCGACATGGGCACGACGATGGTCGTCGACGGCTTCATGGTCGTCGTCACCGGCGGGGTCGGCAGCCTTTTCGGCACCATCCTGTCGTCAGGGCTGCTCGGCGAGATCAATGCGCTGGTAGCCATCGGCACCAACGACATCCTGGCGCGTGCCGTCGTGTTCGGGGTCGTCATTCTCGTCATTCTCGTCAAGCCCAGCGGGCTGTTCTCGTTCAAGGGGCGCTGAGATGAGCATTGAACGGAAATTCCAGGTCGCCGCCTATGTCCTCTTCATCGCTGTGATTTTTGCAGCGCCCGTTTTTGGCGACGAATTCTGGCTGAACCGCATTTCGAAATACCTGGTCTACGGCATGCTGGGCGTCGCCATCGCGCTCACATGGGGATATGCCGGTATTCTCAATCTCGGCCAGGGACTGTTTTTCGGTCTCGGCGCATACATGCTGGCCATGTCGCTGAAGCTGTCGAGCCTGACCAGTCTCCAACAGGGCTCCGACAAGCCGGTTCCTGATTTCATGCTCTGGAATGCCGAGCCCGGCGCGCCGACGGAGCTTTGCTGCATCAACAAGGGCTCCTTCCTCTGGCTTCCGTTTCAAAGCCAGTCGGTGGGGCTTGTGCTCGGCATCGCGCTTCCGGTGGTGATTGCCGGTGCACTCGGCATGCTGGTTTTCCGCAAGCGCATTTCCGGTGTTTTCGTCTCGATCATCACGCTGGCGCTCGTTCTGCTTGTCCGTCTCGTCATGGTCGATGCGCAACCGGTGACAAACGGGTTCAACGGCCTGACCGATCTTGGCTGGCTGACGATCGGCGGCATCGAATTCGATCCCTATAGCCGGGCGACCTATTATCTGTGTGCAGCATGCCTGTCGCTGACGCTCATCGGTGCCCGTCTCATCGTTGAAACCCGCGCGGGCATGATCCTGCAGGCGATCCGCGACGATCATGTGCGCGCCCGCTATCTCGGCTTCGATGTCTCGCTCTACCAGGTGTTCTTCTTCGTGATTTCGGCGGGGATCGCCGGCGTTGCCGGCATGCTCTACGTGGTCGTCGCAGAGTTTGCGTCTCCGACGTTCATGGACCTGTCCTTTTCCGTGACGATGGTGGTGTGGGCTGCCGTCGGCGGCCGCTCCTCCCTGCTTGGCGCCTGCATCGGCGCGATCCTGATCAACATGATCGAGGCTGAGGTCAGCGAAACCGAAGCGCTGGTCGAGGCGTGGAAAGCGATCATCGGTCTCATCTTCGTGCTGGTCGTTCTGTTCATGCCGCGTGGCCTCGGCGGCCTTGCGCATGATGTGCTGCGGCAGTTTATCCGCCGGCTCAAACCAGGCGCCGCATCTTCATCGTTGCAGCAACAAAGCGAGGCATTGTGATATGACCGCCATCGCATTGACCATCGATGGTCTCAGCGTCGATTTCGGCGGCTTCCGCGCCGTCAACAACGTCAGCATCACCGTCTTCGACGGCGAGCTTCGTGTGCTGCTTGGCGCAAACGGCGCCGGCAAGACGACCTTGATGGATCTGGTCAGCGGCAAGACCCACAGTACGCAGGGCAAGGTCTTCGTTTACGACACCGACATCACCAACTGGCCCGAACACCGCATCGCACGCGCCGGCATAGGCCGGAAATTCCAGATCCCCAGCGTCTTTCGCGACCTTACCGTGCGGCAGAATCTCGAGGTCGCCAATTGCCGCAATCCTTCGGTGCTCGCCAATCTTCGCTTCGGCTTCTCACGAGCGGAGGCAAACCGCGTCGACGACGTCCTTGCCCTCATCGGCCTCGATGCCGAGCACGGCATGACGGCCGCCTATTTGAGCCACGGCCAGACACAGTGGCTGGAGCTCGGCATGCTCATCGTTCAGGATCCCAAGGTGGTTCTGCTCGACGAGCCAACAGCCGGGATGACCCAGGCGGAAACCCGCAAGACGGCCCAGATCATCAACAATCTCAAAGGTCGCCATACGATTCTCGTCGTCGAACACGACATGGGGTTCGTTCGCGAAATCGCCGAGCGCATCACCGTTCTCCATCTCGGAGAGGTTCTGGCGGAAGGAAGCGTCGAAGATATCGAGCGCAATCCGAAAGTCCGTGAAGCCTATCTCGGTTCGAAAGGAATATCCTGATGCTGTCGTTGAAAGACGTGCACAGCTATTACGGCCGCAGCCATATCCTGCACGGCGTCACGCTCGAGATTCCGGCCGGCAAGGTGACGAGCATTCTCGGCCGCAACGGCACCGGCAAGACGACCCTGTTGAAAACCCTGATGGCATTGACCGACCGCATGACGGGCGAGATGCGTCTGCAAGGAAAGGACATGGCCGCGTCCCCAACGCATGAAAGGGCAAGGGCCGGTATTGCCTACGTCCCCCAGGGCAGGGAGATCATTCCCGATTTTACCATCCGCGAGAATATCCTGATGGGCGCCTTTGCCCGCTCCGATGGCAAACGCGAGATTCCTGCGCTGGTGCCAGAGCTTTTTCCGTACATGATGGCCAATCTCGATCGGCCGGGCGGCGTGCTTTCGGGCGGCCAGCAGCAGCAGCTCGCCATCGCCCGCGCGCTGGCCGCCAACCCCAAGGTGCTTCTTCTCGACGAACCGAACGAAGGCATTCAGCCATCCATCGTCGAGGAGATCGAAAAAATCATCATCCGGCTCAATCGCGAGATCGGCATGACGATCATCCTCGTTGAGCAGAACGTCGCATTTGCGCGGCACGCGTCTCACCAGTTCGCAATGCTGGAGAAGGGAGGCGTGGTCGCGGCCGGCGCCATCGACACGCTCTCCGACGCGCTTGTTCATCGGCATATGGCTGTCTGAAACAGACCGATATCCTTTCATAGAGACAATGGGAACAACCATGACATCGACACAAAGCTACACCGCGGCCACCATCCAGTTCGAACCGACCATGTTCGAAAAGGCGCGCAATATCAGCCGGCTGGCAGCCCTTTGCGAAGAGGCAGCGGAGGCAGGTGCACGCCTGATTGTTACTCCCGAAATGGGCACGACCGGCTATTGCTGGTTCGACAGGGCCGAGGTGAAACCTTTCGTCGAGACTATCCCCGGACCGACCACGGATGTTTTCCAGGCCATCGCCAGCAAACACCGCTGCTATATCGTCGTCGGCATGCCGGAAGTCGACCCGGCAAGCGAACTCTATTACAATACCGCCGTCCTCATCGGCCCAGACGGCGTCGTTGGCCGGCATCGCAAATCGCATCCCTATATCGCGGAGCCGAAATGGGCCGCCAACGGCGACATCGTCCACGAGGTCTTCGAAACGGAGATCGGCCGGATCGCGATGCTGGTCTGCATGGATCTGCACTTCTTCGAGACGGCGCGCCTGGAGGCTCTCGCGGGCGCCGACATCATCTGCCATATTTCCAACTGGCTGCAGGAGCGCACGCCGGCCCCCTATTGGATCAATCGCGCCTTCGAAAACGCCTGCTATGTCATCGAAAGCAACCGTTGGGGGCTGGAGAGAACCGTGCAGTTTTCCGGCGGAAGTTGCGTGATCGATCCCGACGGCAGGGTCGCCGCATCCATCGATACGGGCGACGGGATCGCCTATGGCACTATCGATCTCGCTCTTGCCCGCCGCCGCGAGGTCCTGTGCGAACCAGTGTTTGAGTCCCGCCGGCCCGAGCTCTACATGAACATGATGACCAACAGCTTCACCTGGAATCCGGGCGATTACTTCCGTCTCTATGGCTACCAGCCGATCCCGCGAGGACGCGCATCCCGCGCCGCCGTCGCCCAGTTCGCCCCCACCTCCGTCGTCGCCGACAATCTCGCCCGCATCGCCGATCTGGCAGCCGAGGCGAAGGCAACGACAGCACCGGATATTCTGGTTTTCCCGGAACTGTCGCTGACCGGACTGGAGGCCCCGCAAGGTCGGGCGGAACCGCTCTCGGGCCTGACGGTATCGACCTTCGTTCGCCTGGCGATGAAGCTCGGTTTCTATCTTGTCGCCGGATTTGCCGAAGAGGACGGGGACAAGGTCTACAACAGCGCTGTTCTCGCTGGCCCCGAGGGGCTCGTGGGCAGCTATCGCAAGACGCATCTCGGCATTGCCGACAGCTGGGCGACGGCCGGTGACGAATGGAAAGTCTACGATCTTGCCATCGGCCGCGTCGGCCTGGCGATCGGCCATGACGCGCTCTATCCGGAAGCCATCCGTTCGCTCGCGCTGATGGGATGCGACGTGGTCGCTTGCCCATCAGCCATAGCAGGCACTTTCACCGGCAGCCACAACGGCACGAAAATTCCGCATAACTATCCGATCCCCAAGGGCGCCGATCCCTATCACTGGCATGCGTTGCGCGTGCGCGGTGGCGAGAACAACCTCTATTTCGCCTTCGCCAACGTCTTGGATGCGGCGCGGGGATACCTGGGCAAAAGTGCGGTATTCGGGCCGGATTCCTTTGCCTTTCCGCGCCAGGAATCGGCAATCCTGGACGAGGACGGGATTGCGGCGGCAGCCGTCGACACCACCAATCTCGATACGCCGTATCCGACGAACATCGTCCGGCGAAAGGATCTTGTCGTCATGCGCCAGCCGCATCACTATCAGCCACTCGTCAAATGGCATCAGTGAGAGACCGGCAAGATGTACACATTCACATTCGCGACCGTCCCGCAGATCATCGCGGGACCGGGCTGCATCGCGAGGCTTTCGGAGCTGACGAAAACCCGACTTGGGCCCCGCGTCATGGTGATTTCGGACGAAGGGGTCGTCAAAGCGGGGCTCGTTCAGCCGGCCCTGGCAAGCCTTGCGGACGGCGGCGCTGAAGTATCGATCTTCACCAGCGTTGTCGCCGATCCGCCGGAAGCCATCATTCATGCGGCTATGGCGGAGGCGATCGGTTTCGGCGCCACGGGTGTACTTGGCATTGGCGGCGGCTCGTCGCTCGATGTGGCAAAACTTGTGGCTCTGCTCTGCAGAAGCGGCGAAGCACTCGAGGATATCTATGGAGTGGGCAAAGTAAGCGGGCAGCGCTTGCCGTTGGTGCTGGTGCCCACAACAGCAGGCACCGGCTCCGAAGTCACACCGATTTCCATTGTCACCACGGGCGCATACGAGAAAAAAGGCGTCGTATCGCCGGTGCTACTGCCGGATGCGGCACTTCTCGATGCGGAGTTGACCCTCGGCCTTCCTCCGGCCGTGACGGCCGCAACGGGGATTGACGCCATGGTGCACGCCATCGAGGCCTTTACCTCCGCGAGTGAAAACAACAATCCGGTTTCCCGGACCCTTGCCAAGGAGGCTCTTCGGCTACTCGGGGCAAATATCGAGATCGCCGTGATGAAAGGAACCGATCTGGCCGCCCGACAGGCGATGCTGCTCGGCGCGATGTTGGCCGGTCAGGCCTTTGCCAATTCGCCGGTCGCTGCCGTCCATGCTCTCGCCTACCCGATCGGTGGCCGCTATCACGTTGCGCACGGCCTTTCCAATAGTCTGGTCCTTCCGCATGTCCTGCGCTTCAACGCGACGGTGTGTGGTGATGCCTATGCGGAACTGGCACCTTGCCTCTTTCCTCACCTTGAGCCTGCCGGTCAGGCCGAACGGCTTTCCGGTTTCATCGAAGGATTGGCAATACTGCCCGTGCGCCTCAACCTGCCCATACGCCTGCGCGATGTCGGAATTCCCAAGGACGGGCTTCCCCTGCTAGCGGAAAGTGCGATGGAACAGATCCGCTTGCTGGTCAACAATCCGCGCACGGTGTCGCTGTCGGATGCCGCGAGGATCTACGAAGTCGCTTGGTAAAAAAGTGCCTCGTGCTGGGCGTCCTGCCTCTTTATTGCCAGCGGTTGCAAAGCCGCTGACCCTGTGGTTGCATGTCCGGACTTCTGAGGGGGAGCCATTCATGCTGCGAAGAGATTTCCTGCGACAGAGCGCGTTATTCGGAGCTGCGCTTTCGACAGGATGCACGAGTGACAATGCAACGCCGACCGCGCCCGGCAAGGGGCAGCCTCTTATCGACGCTCATTGTCATCTATTCAACGCTTCCGACCTACCCACCACCCGCTTCCTGCGGCAAGTTGTTTTCGAAAACTACCCTGAGCAGTCCTTCCATGTCATGGGGGTATGGGATCCCGACGCAATAGATGTCGCTATCGAATTGGCCTTGCGCCTCCTCGGAACCAACACAGCACCTGACGCTGATCAGGAAATCCGTGTGCTGACGAACAAGGTTCATCCGGAAAGAACTGCGGCAAATCGAGAGCAGGCGCGCCAGGCTGCCATCGAGGATATGGCAGGATTTCTCCTCGAGATTGACAGGCGCAGCCGCAACCGGGGTCCTGCGACCATGGGAACCGCTGGGGAGCATGATGCCGCTCCACCGGAAAGCGGAGAAACGAAGTTTCTGGACTTCGTCATCGGAGGCAAGCCTGGGACAGCACGCGCGAGCGCAGTTGCTCCCCTGACCATGAACGAAGCTCGGGCTGCAAGTGCGCGTGCTTTCGTCGACCTTGGCATGTTCAGCCGTTACCTCGAATGGTTCAGTCTATTCCGTCTTTATCGCCATGTTCTGGTGGATCAACTCGTCGCTGACGCACGCCGACAAGGATTTGAGCCAGTAATGTTAACGCCGCTTCTGGTCGACTACGACGAGTGGCTCTTCGAAGATGTGAGAACGCCTCTCGCCAAACAAATGGAGGTGATGGACTACATCTCCCGCAGATCAGGGGATCGGCCGGCAGTTCATGGTTATATCGGCTTCGACCCGCTGCGCGAAGTTGCCTTCCGTGCGAACATCAAGGGAACGGTAAGTTCGCTCGTGACCGCTAGGAGAGCTCTAACGGAGCACGGCTTCGTCGGCGTCAAATTGTATCCCCCATGGGCTTCCGTCCATCCGGCAACCACAAACCCTATCCGAAGCGCACTGAAAAAAGGCTTGGCTTCCGACCCGACAAGCAGCTCGACCAGGCTCTCGATTTTCCACCGCCCTGGACCCCGAATGACCGCCGCTCGGTCACATGACTACAACACGGCACCAACCGCCTAGGTACTTGCTCGTGGGCTTGACCGCGAGGGCGGATCTGCTTCGAGCCAAACTCGCCCATGATGGAAAAATGTTGCAATAAGATCAATTAATAGACGATCTGCACAATTATTGATCATCTCACAAAACGCCTATCATTTTGGCAGTTTTTGCAATTTCTTTGGCCGAATATGAGACGTCGGCCCTATTGCCTCCTTGCGGAATTACCATTGTAATTCCTCTCATCCGATCGAGACCTACGCAGCATCGGACCCGCAAACAGTAACATAGCCGCCTTCTCGCCTCGGTCAGCCGACTGGGACGGTAGGCGCGTCCGAACGCCGAGGGATGAGGCCATGACAAAGCTTGCGACGACAATTCTGACCGGGTTCCTCGGGGCCGGGAAGACCACGCTTCTCAATCACCTACTGACCTTGATCGGAAACGAGCGCGTGGCGGTGATCGTCAACGAGTACGGCGAGGTCGGCATCGACGGAAAGCTTGTCGTGCCGACGACCGACGAGATCATCGAGCTGAACAATGGCTGCATCTGCTGCACCGTGAGAGGCGATCTCATCTCCGCGATCGGCGAACTGCTGCGCTCCGGCCGGCCGATCGACCGCATCATCATCGAGACCTCGGGTCTTGCCGATCCGGCGCCCGTCATCCAGTCCTTCCTTCTCGACGAAACGCTCGCCGAACGGCTGCAGCTCGATGCGATCGTGACGGTTGTCGACGCCCGCCACGTGAAGCAGCAGCTTTCACAGGACGAGGCGATGGAGCAGATCAGCTTCGCAGACGTGCTGCTGCTCAACAAGATCGATCTGGAGAGTGCCGAGGATCTGGCCGCCACCGAGCAGCATCTGCGCGGGATCAATCCGCTCGCCCGGATCATCCGAACGAGCGATTGCAAGGTCGAACTCTCCGCGGTGCTCGACGTCGGTGCCTTCGATCTCAAGAACATCCTGGCGATCGATCCCGATATACTCAAGGACCTTGAACACGACCACGACCAGAGCATCGGCTGCGTGGCGATCCAGGAATTCGGTCCGCTCGATCCGGCGGCACTGAGCATCTGGCTCAATCGCCTGGTTCAGGAGATCGGCTCGGACCTTTTCCGCATGAAGGGCGTGCTGCACTTTCAAGGCGAACAGCGCCGCTATGTCTTTCACGGCGTGCACATGACACTCGAAGGACGCCCGGGGAAAGCCTGGGCACTTTCGGAAACGCGGCTTAACGAAATCGTTTTCATCGGTAGGAACCTCGACGAAGCGATGCTTCGCGACGGCTTCATGAGCTGCCTCAGCCAGCCCCGCGCGCTGGCGTCCTGATCCGCATCCGCCCAACCCTCAACAAGGAGACAGACCCATGCCCCCGCTCGTTGCCGCAATGATCAGCCTCGGTGTGCTCGGTGCCATCGACACCTATATCACCGCGACGATATTTCCCGTTCCCGTGTGGGTCACCTTCATCGCCTGGGCTTCGTTCTTCGCCTGCGGCGGTGGAAATCAGGGACTGGTCAAATCGATCGTCTCCAACTGGACCGGCATCGGAATCGCCTCGATCACCCTGCTGATCATCCAATATGGCCCGGCCCATCCGATCTTCGCCGCGATCCTGGTCGGCGCCGGCACGGCGGCAATGATCCTTGTCTCGGCCATCCCGATCCTGAGCTTTCCTCCGGCGATCGTCTTCGGCTTCGCTTCGCTCGTTGGCACCAGCGCGGCAACGGACACGACGATCGTCACCGCAGGTCTCAATCATCCGACCCTCGTCGCCATGGCGGCGATGCTGCTCGGCGGTGTCTTCGGCCTGATCTCGGAAATCGGAACCCATCTTCTGGCCGGCAAGAAATCCGCGACCGCCTGATCACCTCCGTCGTCACTTCATAAAGGAACGATCCGATGAAACTTCAGCACTATCTTGGGGGCCTCGAGGGGCTGGGTCCCGTGAGCACCGAAACGCGCATCTTTGTCGATGTCTGGGAGACCAGGATCTTCGGCATCCATACGGCGATGATGGCCCTTTCGCCGCAGCTTCCGCTTCCCGAGACGCCGTCGACATTCAAGACCATCTGGACCTGGGCGGATCTCAGGAAGGGGGCGGAGTCCCTCAATCCCTTCGATTACTTCAAGTTTCGCTATTACGAGAAGTGGCTCGGCGGGATATCGGGATACTTCGTCGACAACGGCTACATCACCGCCGAAGAGCTCGATGCGCTGACTGAGGAATATTACAACGAGCCGTCGAAGCCGCTGCCCGAAGCCGGCGATGAGGCGATCGACCAGCGCGTCGTGCAATATCTTGTCGAAGGCGACAGCCCCAAGCGCGACGTCGCCGTGACCTTCGAATTCAAGGTCGGCGATACGGTGGCGATCCGCAATGTGCCGACCGTCGAGCATACGAGGCTGCCCGGCTTTCTCCGCAACAAGTTCGGAACGATCGAGACCGTCTATGACGGCGCTTACACCTATCTTTGCGACACCGGCCCCGACGGCGTCGGCGCGGCGATGCCGGTCTACTGCGTTCGCTTCGAACCGAGCGACCTCTGGCCTGACAATGCCGAGGGGAACTTCAGCCTCTACGCCGATCTCTACGCACACTATGTCGAGGCACCGGAAGCCGCCGAAGCCTCGAAGGCCGCCTGAGCCGCTAGTCAAGGAGCGAACAACAATGATGGACCGTTTTCACTATCGCGAGGACCGGGAAGCCTACAGTGCCGCCCGCGTCAAAGCCCTGGAAGCCCTGCTGATCAAGAAGGGCGTGATCACCGACAAAACCGTCGATACCGTCCTCGATTTCTTCGAGACCAAGATGGGGCCGTTCAACGGCGCAAAGATCGTCGCGCGCGCCTGGGTCGACCCCAAGTTCAAGGACAGGCTCGTCGCCGACACGCCAAAGGCCATCGCCGAGCTTCAGTTGCCCGAAGGCATGGCGGGCGCCGAGGGCGAGCACATGCGCGCGGTGGCCAACGCCCCCGATGTCCATAACCTCATCATCTGCACGCTGTGCTCCTGCTATCCCTGGCCGGTGCTCGGCCTGCCGCCCTACTGGTACAAGGACCCGACCTTCCGCAGCCGCGCCGCCCGCGAGCCGCGCGCCGTGCTGACGGAGTTCGGGCTCGCGGTTCCCGATGCGGTCGAGATCAAGGTCTGGGATTCCAGCGCCCAGATCCGCTGGTTCGTCGTGCCGGAACGCCCGGCCGGCACGGATGGGCTTTCCGAAGCCGAACTCGAGGCCCTTGTCACCCCGGAAGCGATGATGGGTGTCGCCGTCGCCAGGGCAGCGTGAGGAGGGCGCCGTGCTGACGCAATTCGAGCATTTCGCCGTCACCGAGATGATGGGCAGCACCGACAATCCGCCGCGGGCGAACGGCTCGCTTTGCTTCGGCAGTGAGTGGGAGCGAAAGGCCTTCGGCATGGCGCTTGCGCTCGCTAAGGACGGCTTCTTCGAATGGGACGAGTTCCGGGACGAGCTGATCGGCGCGATCGGCGCCTGGGAGGCCGCCCACCCGGTCGATCGATCCTCCTGGAACTACTACGATCAGTTCGTGGCCGCCCTCGAAAAGGCCGTGGTGAAATCCGGCGTCATCGACGCAGACGAGATCAAGGCCGCCTTCGCGGCCTGATCAGCATGGAGCACCACGCGTCCACCAGGACGCGCCAATGCTCTATCACTTTGAATTGGCGCATAGTCCTTTCCGAAAACCGATTCCGATTTTCGGGGTTATGCGCTGGCCCTTCAGTCAACATGTTATCGGCGCCGAACGCGCCAAGTTGAAAGGTTTTCCGATGTCCACGCCCACTATCGTCTCATCCTCGGCACCTGTTGCCACGGCCTCCGCGACCAGGCTGCTTCAGTCGGCGATTGCCGCCTGCCTCGGCCTGATGATCGTCGGCTTTGTCGGCTTCTCGCATATCGAAGTCGTCCACAATGCTGCCCATGACACACGCCATGCCAACGCGTTTCCGTGCCACTGAGAGGAAAATGACAATGTCGCTGTTTCGCTCGATCGTCTTCACCGCGGTGCTCGTCGGCAGCATCGTTGGAACCGCTGTCACGACCGTCCAGTTCTTCGGCACGAGCCGGCTCATCGCCCAGGCCGAAGTTTATGAGAATGCGGGCGAGACAACGCAGCCGGCCGACATCGCAACCATCGTTCCCGCTGGGCACGATCATGCGGCGATGGCCGAACATGATCATGAAGAGGGAGGTTGGGAGCCTGCCGATGGTCTCGAGCGGACGGCCTTCACGCTGGCCGCCAATATTCTCACCGCCATCGGCTATGCGCTGGCGCTGACCGGGTTGATCTCGATGCGCGGCAAGGCGCTCGGCTGGCGTGAGGGGTTGATGTGGGGACTGGCAGGGTTTGTCTGCGTGATGATCGCGCCGATGCTGGGATTGCCGCCCGAACTGCCGGGCACGCCATCGGCGCCGCTTGCCGACCGGCAGGTCTGGTGGATAGCGACGGCCGCTGCGACGGCCTGCGGCCTTGCCCTGATCGCCTTTCACAGGAAGCCATGGACAGCGGTCGCTGCCATCGTGCTGATCGCTGCTCCGCATGTGATCGGTGCGCCGGCTGCGCCCGAGGGCCAGCATCCGCTCGCTCCCGAAGCGCTGGAGCATCAGTTCATCGCTGCCGCCGCCATGACCAGCCTCGTCTTCTGGGCGCTGCTTGGATCGCTGACGGGCACGTTCTTCCGGCGTTTCGAGGCATAGGGTGGAAGAGTTGCACCTCATATGGCGCGAGGATATCGACGCACTCCAGTTTGCCGCCGGCAATGGCGGCCAATGCTTCATCCACCGGCTTGCGCTGCGGACATTGCTCGGTCCCAGGCTTTCACCGGACGAATGCCTCACCTTCGCCAGGCAGAACGCCGCTGCCTTGCTCGGCGCCGCCCGGCAGAAGATCGAGGCGAGTGAGGCGCCGGCACATTGGAATTTCCATCTCGACAGCCGGCAGATCCGCCGCGGTCTTTCGTGAGCTGGCAGGCTAATTGCATGGTTTGAAGATGCGGGCATTTCCGGATCCGCATCGCAACAGGGGTCAAGGCAATGCGCATCGTTATTCTTTCCCCTCCCGGGGTCCAGTCTCTGGATATCGTCGGTCCCGCCGAGGTCTTCTGGGAAGCCGCCCGAAGGCTTGGCGATATGGACGCATACGACATACAGATCATGTCGACGGGAGCGCCGTCCGTGAGCGGAACGGGCCAGCTTCGGTTCCTGGCCGACCGGACGATCTTCGACCCGGACGAGCCGATCGACACGCTGCTTGTCGCCGGCGACCCATCATTCCAGACGATCGATTCGGACGTCATTGCATGGCTGCAGCGGCGGGTGCCAACGGTGCGGCGCTTCGGGTCGATCTGTACGGGCGTGTTCCTGCTCGCGGCGGCGGGGCTGCTCGAGGGAAAGAAGGTGACGACGCATTGGGAATGTGCTGACAAGTTCGCCAGAGACTTTCCGGCGATCGATCTCGATCCCGACGCGATCTATATTCGCGACGGCGCGCTCATCACGGCGGCGGGCGTCACCTCGGGCATCGATCTGGCGCTCTCGCTGGTCGAAGAGGATCACGGGCGCGACATTGCGATGATCGTCGCCCGCTACATGGTGATGTTCATGAAGCGTCCCGGAGGACAATCGCAGTTCAGCGCCCACCTCGTCGGCCAGATGTCGGAAACGACGCTGATCCAGAAGGCGCAGGAATATGTGCTAGCAAATCTCGGCGCTCCGCTCGCCGTCGATGATCTTGCGCAGAAGATCGGCATGAGCAAACGCAATTTTGCCCGAGTATTTCGCCGTGAGCTCGGCATGACACCGGCTGATTTCGTCACGGCAGCGCGAACCGACGCTGCCCGCCGTCTGCTGGAGGATACCGCCCAGCCGCTGCAGAAGATCGCCGCCATGTGCGGCTTTACCGACGTCAATGCGATGCGCCGCGCCTTTACGCGAACGATCGGAGTGAGCCCTAACCACTATCGCGGCCGCTTTCAACGTTCCGCGCCTGCCGGTCTCGAACGATCCAAGTATTTGGTTTATGAGACCCGTCAGGCGCGCCGACAGGAGCTGCGATTGTAATGGACGTTCATGCCCTGATCCCCGAAAACTGGAGGGAAATTCGGACTCAGGTCAGAGGAAAATCCCGGCGGAGCGATCCCATCGTAAGATACCTCAGTGATCTTGCATCCGAAACTTACATAAGCGAGACCAATCATCGTCGGCGTTTAAAACGAACTGTGCCTTCGATGCGCAGCGGCCTGCCAAAACGTAGCTCTTGAAGGGGATCGAACAATCGACTGGTCAATTGCGTAGCCGATATGCTGGCGAAACACGACCTAGCCTGACAACGTTCCCGGTTAAGGAATGTTGGGATCGCGGCAGGCCGAGAGGTCCAGCGACCTCACCGATAAACACGCTTCTTATAAAACGTTTGCTGGATTCTCCCGAATCCCGTTTTGGGTGCCAACTTGTCAAGCCACATACCTAATCGGTTTGCCTGGATGGCTTGATCGGGCGCTTTCGTTGGTCGCATAGACGCCCACGATATTGGAAATCGAATGTTCTGTTATGCTATAACATAACGCATAACCACATTTATGGAACTCATGTCATTCGTGGCGGTGATTGATGCTTCGTGTCAGCACAGGGCGTCCGCGACTCGAAGCGAAATCTCCCGGACACCCAGACGCCGTAGGCTGGCGAACTGGCGCCCAGCCGTCCGGCGGACACGGCACGTTTCGACTTCCTATGTGACGGGATTCTCATCGAGGCGTGCCCGCGGCGGCCGTCGCCCTATCTGGCTATTAGAAGGGCACTGAAACAATGCGAGCGCCGGCCTCCAAGCGCAACAGTTTAATAAGACTCTGCTAACTTACGCTTAAGTTTTAGTTAAAATGCGATTCACTGTGTTTGCAGATGATGAGCGACGTTTTCGGCAGCTGACGCGTTAACACGAGATGCAACAGATTTACCGCCAATGGCAGCTCTCCTCCCAGAACGCGACGAGCTACCGCGCCAAATTCATCCTGGCGACGGAGATCCTGAAATCCGATATGTCTTCTCGTGAAATCCGCCGAGCTGCCCGCCGTGTCGTTCGTGCGCTTGAAGCCGTCATCGATCTTCCTATTGCCGGCGCTGATGTACTGAGGACGGCGCGGGAGCACTTTGGAGCATTGACAGAACTCCTCGCAGCCATCGAACCCCAGCCAGCCGGTGATGATGCGCATTGTCCCGAGCCGCGAGGGCCGCGACAGCAAGCTAATGTAACCCTTAGCCATAGGGGCCGGGAAGGCTCGGCTCCTGACATGGAGCCGAGCGAGATCGCCACGTCGAGTGGTAAGCAAAGTGTGAACAGGCTAACCCTACGACCGAACTGACCTCTCGAAAACCCTCGCCAGCCGTTGCGCGATTTCTCGGGGATCTTGTGGCCGTTCGCCGTCGAGGATGCGCGTTTGGTCGAGCAATAGGAACGTTGCGTCCTCTTGATAAGAGGCATCGTCCTCTACGGCCGCGATGGCTTTAATCACGGGATGCGCCAAGTTGATTTCGAGGATCGGTTTGGTGGCTCCCTGGAGACGACCTGCGTTTTGCAGGATCTTTTCCATCTGCCTGTCGTAGCCGTCCACCGGCGCAACTAGGCAGACCGCGCTCTCTGTCAAGCGGTCGGGATGCCCGAACATAGGCGCCTTGACGGCCGGTTTTTCTCTTGCGAAGCCAATAAATGTCGCCAAACCGGCGCTGTCCTGCTCCGGCGGCGTTTGATTGTCGGGCCTTGGATATTGCGCCAGATCCACAGTTCCCTGCGTGATCGATTTGAACGCCTTTCCTTCGAATTCCGGCGCGTTCACCACCCAGAAGCTATCGACCGAGTCAGTTAGCAGCAGGACACCCGATCGAGCATGACAAGCCGCTTCAGATAGAAGAGCACCAGCTCGCCCCAATGCCCGAGGATTACATGGAGGTTCGGATAGGCGCACCGCCCCGGTTCGTTCACTGGCCTGGCAAGGCTCAAGCCTTTGAATCCAATCGGGGGCGGCACGTTTCGTCAGGCTCTATTGGCCGGCGCGGTTGCGATATTCGACCGGATGCCAGGAGAACGAGTCCGGGCCTTCAGCACGAATGTAGCCGACGCCAGGGAAGGGAAGATGCGGCGCGGCGACGAGTTCGCGTCGCGCGGCAAAATCTGAGAAGGTTTCCTTCCGCACGGCCGCGGCGTCCCGTGGATTGACGTCGTAGACGATTGTTACATTCGGATCGGGAAACTGGACCGCTGCGACATGGATCACATCACCGATGAAAGTCATGGATCGGCCCTTGCTCGTGACGGTGAAGAAGGCGCTGCCTGGCGTGTGGCCTGGATGTAAGGAGGTCGCGATGCCGGGCAAGATCGTGTCGCCGTCGCCGAATGTCTTCGCCTTCCCCAGCTTTTCATAGACACCAATCGTCTTGGCCGCCTCGTCGAAATACTGATCCGCATAGCCTGTCTTCCGGGCATTGGAGGGATCGAGGAAGAATTTCAGGTCCGGAGCGCTCACATGGACCGTGGCGTTGGGGAATGCGGGTCGACCGTTGCGCACCAGGCCGCCCGTATGGTCCGTGTGAATATGCGTGATGAGAACGTCCGTCACGTCACCGGCCTTCACGCCGACGCCGGAAAGGCTGTCGAGGAGCTTGCCGCCATTCCCCGGTCCGAAGAGGTCGCCGGAGCCGGTGTCGACAAGGATGGTGCGCGTCCCGTCCTGGATCAGAAAGGCGTTGATCGATGCCTCGACGGGGTTTGCGAGGAATTCCTTGTCGAGGAGATCGTCGGTATGGGCGTGGGATGTTCCGATCAGGAGCTTATAGAGATCCTGCGGGACGGTGCCATCCGAAAGGGCTGTGATCCGCAAATCACCAAAAGGAAAGGAGTAGCCGTCGGTGACCTGCTGGTAGCTCGCCGTCGCCGGTGCGTTGTCGACTGCGAAGGCGGGTGCAGAACCCGCGGTCAGAAGGACCACGGCGGTCGAGAAGAGTAGGGTTCTTGCAGTTGTCATGTTCTTTCATTCCTGCTTTTTTGGACGTTGAAACCCGTCGCCGGACAGATGGCGGCGAGGAGCGACAAAGAGTGAGCGAGTGGCCTGGAATGCGCGCCGGAAACGTCAGTGGCGAGAAGACAAGCTGGCTTGCGACCGCTCATCTGATGCTTGAACTGAATGACGCTGGACGATGTCGATCGGCTCGACGTCTAAAGCGAGATCCAGCTCTCGGCGGCCGTTCTTGCGGCCGACCCAAAAGTGCCATTCTCCGACGTCGAGGACCAATCGCAATGGATCATGTGACCTATCGCTTTGCCTGATGGCTGCATTCCGCCTCAGGCCTTGTCAAGCGCCGCTTCAGCCACCATGGACCGCAGCCAGCGATGCGCGGGGTCCGCCGCCATCTTCGGATGCCAGAAGTATTTCAATGCGAACCTGCCGAGGGCGAGTGGTGGTTCGAAAAGGTCAAGGCTGTGGGTGAAGCGTTGGAGCAACCGCCTCGGCAGCGTGCACAGGCAGTCGGTCGTCGCCACGAGGAGAGGAGCGAGCGCATAACTTTGAACGGACACCGTCACTCTGCGGCTTCGACCGTGCTCAGCCAGGGCTCCGTCAATAATCCCCGAAAACATGCCCCCGTTTGACGAAATCAACAGATGGTCAAGCGAACAGAATTCATCGAGGGACAACGGTCCGGTTCCGCGGGGATGACCGATCCGCTGGGCGGTTACCAGTTCGTCGTCGAACAGGCTGCGGCCAATCAGATCCTGGGGCGCATCATCCGGTGCGCCGATGTAGAGATCGAGGTCGCCATGCTCCAACAGCTCGCCGATCCTGCTCCTGTCGGGAAAGATGAACGCGATCCTGAGGCCGGGCGCCCGATCATGAATAAGAGGAAGCAGGTCGGGAGCGAGGATTGCCGCAGGATTGTCCGAAGCTGCGATCCTGAATGTGCGATCGCTCGATGCGGGATCGAAGAGATGGGCCCTCTGCGCGAATTGCTTCAAGCGCTCGAGAAGTTGCTCCAATTCCGGCTTCATTGCCAGGGCATGCGGCGTCGCCGTTACGCCCCGTCCAGTCGACGCCGGAAGAAACAGCGGGTCATTGAGGATCTGCCGAAGCTTGTTCAACCGACCGGACAAGGCAGATTGGGTAATATTTAGCCTTGCGGCCGCATGCGTGACGTTTTCGTCGCGCAGCAGCGCGTCGAGCGTGAGCAAAAGATTGATTTCCAGATCGCCCACACGATGCGCCAAGTCCAACGTCCTGATTTTGATCCGACCAATGTCAAAGTAACGGATTCCGCAGCGTTTTTCCAAGGCGAAGTCAAAGCCAGTCCGGCTGGCGACCGTATTGGGTACCAGGACGCCTTCTCCAGGCATCGGCCGTTTGGCAGCATTTCACGTTCCGATAGTGGAAGCCAGTCACCACCTTCCGGATTGTAGCTTATGCTCATTTCAAGCTGTCATGAACAGCGGTGACGTCCAAATGCGGGATTGATCCCTCTGTCTCGCTGTCAGGAAAAGAGGGTGTTCGCGGCCCTGGCTCAATTTTAGTCCCGACAGCGGTATCTCGCCTGAGAGATCGCGTGGAAGGGGACGATCGGTGACACGCTCCAACAGAAGTCTAAGCTCGACGCCCGGAAGATCGACCGAGATGGAGCCCTTTGCGATCAGCTCGTTTCCGCATGCCTCTAGCAACACCTCGGGAGCATGGACATGTGGCGGCGGCTGAAGCGGATCGCCGATCTTGCTGTAGCCGTGCAGCTTAGCGGCGACGACGATGCGCGCGTCGCGCAGATTCGAAAGCTTGACTTCGATTCCGTCGACGTCGCCATGTGTTGCCGTCCTGAAGCTGAGAGTGCCTAACCCAGTGCGCCAAACGCTTTGTTCGGGATGATCGAAGCCGATGCCGCGCACATCCAGAAGCGCTGCACCGGTAACAGCCACCTCGCCGCTCCAATAGGCCGCGCGATAGCGATCCTTTATTCGCGCGCCGCCGAAACGGATCCGCATACTGCGCTCGCTGAAGCCAGCTTCGGCATGCAGATCGCGTTGCCACACCATCTGGTCGCCGTCGAAAAGCTGAACTTCCTCCCAGCCGGCGTGGCCGAGCAGGCGGTAAGAGAGCGGCTCATTGGGCTGGGCATCAAACACCTCGCCCATGAAATGTTTGCCTTGGGACAGAACCGCAAAACTCCGTTCACCAGTCGTGGCAAAAGTGCGCCTCGCCCGAAGTGCAGCGCCAACGCCAGCACGGTCGAAACCGTCGGCGATGACGCCGGTGAGTCCCCCACGTGCACCGAAGGTTCCGGTGGCCGGCGCACCACCGCCGCATCGGCCCTGATGTTCGTCGCTGGCGGCGGAAGCGCCAACTCTGTGTCCGCGAGCTAGAGCTTCGGCGTAGAGCCAATGAAATTGTCCCCAGGCGGAGCCAATTTCGATGAGGCGTTCCAGCTCCGGATGGTTCCAGTCCAGAATGCAGCGCCGGCCACCCACATGCGGGATCATCAAATGGCCTTCCGGATCATCCTCATAGGCTCCATAGAGCCGGTCAACCGGCCATATCCCAGGACGGATCGCTCCCGCCGTCGTCTCATTCCATTCGAAAGAGCGAAGTGAGCGCCCCTGCTCGTCGAACGGAAACCGGGGCTTACCGTCGCGCAGGAAGACGACGTTTCGGTCACCACCGGCAGCGGAGTTGCCGCACCATTCGGTGCCTGGATAGCAGACGAAGCGGCCGGGCTCGTTGAGTTCGTGGATGGTCTTGACGGCCGCGTCCCAGTTCGTCTCGGTGATGTTGAAATCGTTGACGGTGTAGCCCACCACGTCAAGTCCGGCGATGTCGCGCCCATAGGTGAGATTATAGGTGGCATCATTGGTGCCAACGGTGTCGTCGGAATGAACGTGCAGATCGGCATAGAGAGGGCGCAAGGCTCCCTCTTCGCTCTGGACATAAGCGACGCCCGGGGCAACGCCGGGTTCGTCATTCAGCCATGCTTCCAATTTCCACTCGCCGGCAGCAGCGAAGGAAAGGGCGGAAATCCGCGCAAATGTCCAGCCTTCCGTGGCGAAGGCCACCAGCTCCGTTCGTTGCCCGCCATCCGGGGCAGTAATGACGAGCGCACCATGCAGGTCGCGGTCCTGGCAAGTGTTTCCCCATATATCGTCGACGCGCACGATAGCGTCGAAGAAGTGACCGCTGCCAACCAGCCGCGGCGCGATGACCTGAAGGGCATGCGGCTGCCCGGCCGCGATCTCCAATTTGCAGTCGCCTGGCACCTCCGCAAATTTTGAGCTGCCCAGCGGGTCGACGAACAGCCGGAAACGGAACACTTTCTCCACGAAAGTCTGCACACGTGTGCCGGCGCCGCCCTGCCGCCGATCGCCCAGACGGATGACGATCCTGTCGCCGGGGTTGAGATAGCCGTCGACGACGTCGATGATGACCGCCTTCTGGAAGGGACGTTCGTGTCCCTTTTGATCGAAACGCACCTTCAGTGCTTGAACGGTACCTGGGCTTTGCCCCGAAACCAGAGGACCGGCGTGGTATTCGGCGGAAATATAGTTGGCGCCCGTCGGCTCCGTTGTCTGGAACAGCGCCCAGTCGGAATAGAACTTGAAGGCAAGCTTCAGCCACGCTCCGTCTGCGAGACCGACAGCTCCGACCTCATAAACGAGCTCCAATTCGGTCCACTCGCCCGCCGTCAGCGTCTGCCTCTGACAGCTTAGACGGCCGAGGAAGGGCAGAGTATCGAAATGATCGGCAAGGCCCATCGGAGAATGGGCGCTGGCTTGAATCGTCTTGTCTGGCAAAATCTTTGTCATGGGGAACGTCCGTTATTGTCCGCGCCAGCCTTCGTAGCGGCGCTCTATCCGTCGAAACACGAGGCTCTCCATCAGCCACGCGGTAACTCCTATCAGCGCGATGCCGAGAAGCACCTGCGCCGAATTGCCAACCTGCCCGCCCATGGCGACCATCCAGCCGATACCTTGAGATGCGCCGATCATCTCGGCTGCAACAAGCGCCCGCCACGCTTGGGCAAAACCGATGCGCAAGGCGGCAGTGAGGAACGGGAGAGAGGCGGGAAGATATACATGGGCCAGCAATTGCAGCCTTTTGGCACCCAGCATGCGCGCTGCACGCACCTCGCCGCTGCTGATGGAAAGCACGCCTTCCTGAATCGTCTGGGCCATCGGAAAGGCCGATGCGATGAATATGACGACGGCAATGGAGAGATATCCAAGGCCGAAGAAGATCAGCGACAACGGCGCCCAGGCGATCGGAGGGATGGCCATGAAGAGACCGAGCAGCGGCTGGACGAATTCGCGAAACGGCCGCCAAAGTCCGGCAGACACGCCGATGAGCACAGCGGCCACGACGGCCGCGCCGAAGCCGCCGAATTCGCGCAACAAGCTCGCCATGACCTGGCGACCCAACTCGCCCGACCGGATCCAGCGAACCCCCTCGGCCGCGACGTCCCACGGCTGCGGCAGCACATAGGAGGGAACGCGGCTTGCCGCGATGCTCCACACGACAAGGAGGAACGGAAGCGCTGCCCAGCGCCAGGACGGTTGCGGAAAACGCAGCCGCGCTGCCAACTTTTTCATCGATCGGATCTCATCGCTGAGCGGCCGCTTTTGCGGCGAAGCTGTCGTCAATGATGTCGTCGACATTCAAGCGCTTTTCGAGAAAGCCGAGGGCCACCGAGTAGTCGATGAGCCGCTGGATGAAGGCACGATCGGACGGCTCGATTTCCGCCGACCACCCAAGGCGCTTCCTCGCCTCCGTGACGATCGCTTCCGGCGGAACGATACGTCCGTCCGCGGCCGTCAGGGATTCCAGCTTAAAGCTCCGGGCGATGATCCTGTCGGCCTCTTCGGGATGCTCACGCAGAAACGCAATGGCCTTCGAATTCGCTCGCAACAATTTCACGAGATCGTCCGGGCGTTCCTTCAGCGTCTTGGCAGGCGCTGCTATGACGTACCAGGGATAGCCGGGCAAAGCTCCGTTCACGTCGAAGACGACGCGACCTGTACCGCGGAGCACCGATTGGCTGATGAAGGGCTCCCACAAAAAGGCTGCATCGACGACGCCGGTATCGAGGGCAGCGTTCATGTTACCCACGGGCATTTGCGACAGCGCAAGATCTGCGTCCGGGCTGAGGCCGGCGGCCTCTTTGAGAACGTAGCCACGCAGCAGCACGTCCATGCCGCTGCCCCTGTTGACGCCGGCAAGCCTCTTGCCCTTGAGATCGGAAAGGGCGTGGATCGGACCGTCAGTCTTCGCGATTACCGCTGCCTGACCATAGTTGACCTTGGCGATGATTTTCGCCTCAAGACCGCGCGCCGCCCATTGATAGACCGGGGGCGCACCGATATAGGCCACATCGATTTCGCCTCCAGCCACCCCCTGCTGGATGACGGGACCATCGCCGAAACCCTTGAGCTCGACGTTCAACCCCTCGTCGCGAAAATAACCTTTCTCCTCGGCGATCAGGGCAGGTGCATTCGCCATAGCCTGGACCCAGCCAATGCGAAGCGGCCGCGGGTCCTCGGCATGGGCAGGCAAAGCGGCTGCAAGGGCGAGAAGAACTGCAGGTAGAATGTGTTTCATCGGATGCTCCCTTCAGGTAACGGGTTGATTGCTGATCATGACTTTGGCAATTTCCTCCGAGAGCTGTTCGCGAAGTTGCGCGAATAAAGGATTGGCTCTCGTGCCGCGCTGATCGCGAGGACGCGGCAGGTCGATCGCCACTTCAGCGGTGATGCCCGTCGGCGGTAGCCCAAGGACGAGAACCCTGTCGGCAAGATAGATCGCTTCGTCGATGTCATGGGTGATGAACAGTACGGTCTTCCCCAAGCCCGACCAGATGCGCAGCAATTCGTCATTAAGGGATGCGCGCGTCAGGGCGTCGAGCGCTGCGAAGGGTTCGTCCATGAGCAGGAGGCGCGGCTCGAGCGCCAGTGAGCGCGCCAGCGCAACCCGTTGACGCTGGCCGCCCGACAATCGGTGAGGTGGCTCATGTGCCTGCTCTTCCAGACCGACAAGTCGAAGAAAATTAAGCGCGACGGCTCTCTGCTCCTGCGCAGATCCACGGCGATTCATGCGCAGGCCAAAGCGAACATTTTCCAGGGCACTCAACCAAGGGAAGAGGTTTGGCGACTGAAATACATATCCGAGGACCGGATGCTCCGGGACAACAGCCACACCGTCTATGGTGATATGCCCAGATTGCGGGCGCAGGAAGCCCGAGAGAAGATTAAGGAGCGTCGACTTGCCACAACCGGACGGACCCAGGATCGCCACGAATTCTCCCGGCCGAGCCTTCAGCGAAAACCGTTCGAACACGGCGCGTCGGCTTTCGGGATAGGCGAAAGCCATGCGGTCCACCGAGAAGGCGGCACCGGATGAAACCTGCCTTGGGATAACTGGAGATGCCATGTTGCGTTAGGACGACCCTGGATTGGAGTTGTCCCAATTTCTAATACATTATAATACAGGTCATCAACGTGAAGAGTTCCCCTTGTGTGGCAGCAAAAGGGAACGCTATTCCAAAGCTTCGCTGCTTCGTGGTGTTTTCGACCCTATGGAAAATAGATGAGTCTCATACGCAATAACCCGGTGGCCATGTACCAGCAGATCGCCGATCGGCTTCGTGCCGAGATCACCGAAGGCGCCTATGAGCCGTCCGGACGGCTCCCGTCGGAATCGCAAATTATGGCACGCTTCACAGTCAGTCGCGTCACCGTGCGGCTGGCGCTCCAACAGCTCGATAGAGATGGGTTGATTGAACGCCGGAAAGGCAAAGGCACTTTCGTGGCCGGCAAGCAGGTGCGCCATCAAATTGATACACTGCGTAGCTTTCATGAATCGCTGAAAATCCAGGGCTTCGATGCTACGATGCGGATTGTCGAGTTGACCGCAATTGAAACACCGTCTGCTTTCATCCCGCTGTTCGGAACGACATGCGCACTTCTGGAACGGCTTCATGTGGTGAACGACGAGCCGATTGCATTGGGCCGAAGCTTCTTGCCGGCATTCATGTCGGAGCTGGAGCGAGAGATCGCCGAACAGCAACCAACTTATGCACTACTGAAAGACAAAGCCGGCGCCGACATTGTCTCCGCTGAGATTGCGATCGGGGCGCGTGCTGTTTCGCCTCGGATAACGTCGCTGATCGGAGCGGCTGAACATGCGGTCCTGCTTGTGCTGGAACGGAGCTCCTATTTCGAAACGGGCGCTTGCGCCGAAAAGTCTGAATTTTTTATTCGACCAGAGCGGTACCAATTTGTCCTCGGCAGTCGAATGCCCGACCGCTGAGTGTTCGAGTACTTGCTCTTGGCAGGACTCGACCATCGAGCCGACGTCAATGGCAACTCGCGTGCCACGTCGCGACCTGGCGCGAGAAAGAATCTCTTGCCGTGAACTCAAATAGATATTGCTGGACTTGAACCGACATTCGCCGAACCTTTGAGCCCGAAGCGCTGCCACATGGCGGAGAGGTATGGGGCTGAAATGTCTTTCGAACGCAATGTAACGGATCCCTTCATTGCCAGGGCCATCGAGCTAAAGACGATTTTTCATCAAGACGCGGTCAAGCGCGACAAGCAGGGTGGCAGGCCGGTTGAGCAGATCCGGCTTCTCAAAGAAAGCGGCTTGCCGTCGGCCCAGATCCCGGTCGGCTACGGCGGACGGGGAGCCTCCTGGCTGTCGATCCTGCGTGTCGTGCGAGAATTTGCCCGCACCGACGGCTCGCTGGCCCATCTCTACGGCTATCATCATCTTCCCCTCAACCTCGTGCTTTTTCGTGGCTCGAGCGCGCAGAAAGACCACTGGCTGCGCGCGTCAGCCGCCGGAAATCTGATGTGGGGCAACTCCGGCAATGCGATGTCGAAAACCTCGTCGGGCCGGCGCACCGACACCGGCTGGGTCGTGAACGGCTCGCGCCCGTTTTCCTCCGGATCCCACATTGCGGACTACATCCAGGTGTCATGGGAAAATCCGGAGGGAGAGCGGCTGACTGCTGCTGTTCCGGCTGACCGGGCCGGCATCGTGATCGAAGACGACTGGGATGGTATCGGCCAGCGCCAGACAGGCAGCGGCACCGTCAGCTTCAAAGATCTGGAGATCCTCGACGAAGAGCTGATCAGTTCGCCGCAGGTCCCTTTGACGCCCTATACCTCGCTGACGTCGCTGCTACAACAGAGCGTCCTTCTCAATGTCTTCGTCGGTAGCGCCCAAGGCGCTCTGGACGAAGGCAGGGAATATAGCTCGACCCTGTCGCGTCCCTGGATCTATTCCGGCGTCGAAAAACACACCGACGATCCGTGGATCAAACGGCAATATGGCGAACTCTACATCAAGACGCTCGCCGCGACCGAACTCGCAGACAAGGCTGCCCGCAGCCTCGACGAAGCCTTCAACCAGGGGCCCGGTCTGACTGCCGGTGATCGGGGTGCTGCGGCAATCGACATCGCGACAGCCAACGTCTACGCGGGCGAGGCCGGCCTGGCAGTTTCAAGTGAAATTTTTGAGGTCATGGGCGCGCGTTCGGCAACCAATGCCAACGGTTTCGACCGCTTTTGGCGCAATGTCCGCACCCACACTCTCCATAATCCAGCTGAATATAAAAAGCGGACGATCGGCACCTGGCTCCTTTCGGGCGAATTCCCGGTGCCGGCAATGTACCGCTGAAGGGACATCTCATGGGTAGACGTAAAGATAAGATCAAGCTTGGCGCATTCCTGCTGTTTACCGGCCATCACGTTGCGGCATGGCGTCATCCGCAGGCTTCGGTCGGAACCGATTTCGAGGACTATTTCGAACTCGCCAAGCTTGCCGAAGCGGCAAAGTTCGACGCGATATTCTTCGCTGACGGCGTGGCCGCTCGGCTGAAGGATGTCGAAGCCGCAAGCCGGAAAGCGCATAGCGGCGTCTACCCCTTTGAGCCGATCACGCTCCTGTCTGCCCTATCAAGCGTCACGAGCAACATCGGCCTGATTGCCACGGCCTCGACCAGTTTCTCCGACCCGTACAACCTTGCCCGCCAGTTCGGATCGCTCGACCGGTTGAGCGGCGGCCGCGCCGGCTGGAACCTGGTGACGTCGTCAGACCCGGAGGCCGCCTATAATTTCGGTCATGAGGCGCAGATCCTGCATGCCGACCGCTACGATCGGGCCGAGGAATTCGCCGACGTGGTGCTCGGTCTCTGGGACAGCTGGGATGACGATGCCTTTATCCGTGATCGGGAAAGTGGCCGCTATTTCGATCCGGTAAGGCTGCACAGGCTCAACCACAAGGGGCGGCACTTCAAGGTGCGCGGCCCGCTGAACATTCCGCGTTCGCCGCAAGGACGCCCCGTCCTGGTTCAGGCGGGCGCATCGGGGCCGGGCAAAGAGCTTGCCGCCCGCACCGCAGAAGCGATTTTCGCCGCGCACATCACGCTTGATGAGGCCAAGACCTTTTATGCCGACGTCAAAGGAAAGCTCGGCACATACGGCCGCTCCCCCGACGATCTCAAGATCTTGCCCGGCATCTTTCCCGTCGTCGGCCGCAGCGAGACGGAAGCTCAGGAGAAGTTCGAAGCACTGCAGGAGCTGATCCAGCCGCAGGTTGGCCTCAACTTGTTGTCACAGCTGAGCGGCGTTGACCTTAGCCCCTATCCGCTCGACGGGCCGATCCCGTCCGATCTGCCGGTAACCAACGCCGGCAAGAGCCGCCAGGAACTGGTGCTCGATCTCGCCCGCCGGGAAAACCTCACCATCCGCCAACTCTATCTGCGGATCGCCGGCGCCCGTGGACACTGGCAGGTCGTCGGTACGCCGTCTCAGATCGCGGACGTGATGGAAGAGCGCTTCGAAAACTACGGTGCGGATGGGTTCAACATCATGGCGCCGATGATGCCGGGCGGCCTTGCCGATTTCATTGAACTCGTCGTGCCGGAGCTGCGCCGCCGCGGCCTCTTCCGCACCGAGTACGAGGGTACGACACTTCGAGAAAATCTCGGCCTCAAGCGTCCAGTCAATCGCTTTGCCGTCAACAATGCGGCAGCCGCGGAATAGGACAAGATCAATGGCGCGTGACAAACTCTACCTGATCGAGCCTGGCTTTTCAGATCCGAAACATCCCGGCATCACCTTTGTCTGCCCTCATTGCAACGCGATCGAAGGGCTGCTTGCCAGTTTTCCGCAGCTTGCAGCAACGATCGATGTCGAGCGGGTACCCTTCCCTCGTCCGCGTCGCAAAGTCATCGAAGAGGTCGGTGAAGAGAACCAGTCCTTGCCGGTCTTCATTCTTGCCGAGGCAGCCCCGCCTGATGCGGGCGATTGGAACGGCAAGCGTTTTGTCAACACGACCGATCGCATTCTCGAGCTGCTTTCCGAGCGGCACGGCTTTCCGCGCCTGCACAAATGAGGAGTGACGAGCCATGACCGTAAAACCCGCTAGCTTCGAACGACCCACCCCCTCGCCTGAGCTTTTCGAGCCGGACAGAACGAACCCCCATATCGCCAAGGCGACGGAGCTGCGCGATATTTTCGCAAGGGATGCGATCGAGCGAGACCAAACCGGCGGCAGACCGGAAGAACAGATCCGGCTGTTGAAGGAAAGCGGACTGGTCAACCTGCTGATCCCTGAGGAATTCGGCGGCATCGGCGAGCGTTACTCGACGGCGATGCGGATCGTTCGCGAGTTCGCCAAGGCCGACGGATCGCTCGGACATCTGTTCGGATACCATTTCAGCCCCTTGCAAAATGCGATCAACTCCGGACCAGACGCTCACGCCCGCGACCTTCTCCGTCGTTCGGCGGCAGGACGCTGGTTCTGGGGCAATACCAGCAACAGCTTTTCGAAAAGCCTTTTCGGGCGGCGCGAAGCGGATGGGGTTGTCCTCAACGGGTTCAGGCCGTTCGCCTCGGGGTCGCATGTGGCCGATTATCTGCTGGTTGCCTGGGAGGACGAAGAGACCAACGCGCGCAGCATCGCTTATATCCCGCCCACACGCGCAGGTGTCACCATCGCCAACGACTGGGACGGCATCGGACAGAGGCAGACGGGAAGTGGCCGGGTCTTTTACAAGGACGTGAAAATCCACGCCGATGAGATCGTGCCCGAGCGGCCGCGCGATCCGATCGCGCTGCTTGCGCCGCTGCAGCAGCAAAGCGTGCTGTTGAACGTCTTCATCGGCAGCGCCCAGGGAGCGTTTATCGCCGCGCGGGATTACACTGTTTCCAGATCGCGCCCTTGGATTTTTTCCGGTGTCGAGCGTCATCAGGACGATCCCTGGATCAAACGCCAGTACGGCGAACTCTGGATCAAGGTCCAGGCGGCAACCGCGCTTGCCGACCGCGCCCTGACAGCGGTCGATGCGGTCTATGAAAAAGGACAGGATCTGACGGAGGCCGACCGGGGGACGGCCGCGATCGCCGTCGCCTCGGCGAATGTCCTTGCGGGTCGCGTCGCGCTCGAAGTGACCAGCGAGATCTTCGAGGTCATGGGAGCGCGCTCGGCCGTCCGCCCCTACGGCCTCGACCGCTTCTGGCGCAACGTCCGCATTCACACGCTGCACAATCCGGCAGAGTATAAGACCCGCAATGTCGGGACATGGTTTCTGACGGGCGAATATCCCGAGCCTGGGATCTTTCAATGAGCCGGCGCGATCTTCATCTCAACATCAACATCCTGCATTCCGGCTTCTCCCCCGCCGCCTGGCGGATGGAGGGCAGCGATCCGCGCGCTTCATTCGACGTCAACCACTACATCAATGTCGCCAGGATCGCCGAAAGCGGCACTTTCGACGCGGTCTTCCTCGCCGACCAGGCGGCGATCTCGGACCGGGTGGACTTCCGGCCATTGACGTCGCTGGAGCCGACCATCGTACTGGCCCTGGTCGCGGCCCATACGGAGCGGATCGGTCTGATCGCCACGGCGTCGACGACATACAACGAACCCTACAATCTCGCGCGGCGGTTCGCGACGCTCGATCATGCAAGCGGGGGGCGGGCCGGGTGGAACATCGTCACCAGCGCGGACCTGTCTCAAAGCCGCAATTTCGGACTGGAAAAACCGGTCGCCCACGGCAGCCGCTATGAGCGCGCCGGCGAATTCGCCGAAATCGTCAAGGCCCTCTGGGACAGCTGGGAAGAGGATGCTTTTGTCGGCGACGTCGCGACGGGGCGTTTTGTCGATCCGGCAAAGGTCCATGCCATCGCCCATCGCGGAAAGCACTTTTCCGTCCATGGGCCGCACAACATCCCGCGCCCCCCGCAGGGCCACCCGGTCCTTGTCCAGGCCGGCGGCTCCGATGACGGAAGGGAACTTGCCGCCGAACACGCCGAAGCCGTTTTTTCCGCCTCGCAATCCTTCGAGGAAGCCCTGGAGTACGCTGCCGACCTCAGGCGGCGCGCCAGCCGCTTCGGCCGGCCGGCGGACGGCATCCTGGTCCTGGCCGGCCTTGCAACGATCATCGCCAGCACCGAGGGAGAGGCGCGCCGCCGCCAGGAGGAGCTCCGCGAACTGATCCCACTGGAATACAGCCTGTCGCGCCTTGCAGGGGTGTTGCAGCTCGATCCGAGAGGCCTCGATCTCGATGCGCCGCTTCCGGAAGATATTCCGCTCCCGCCGGACGGCGGCCATACTTTCTTCCGGGCGACACTGGCGCTTGCGCGGCGCGAGCGTCTGACCGTGCGCGGCCTCATCCGGGCACTCAACGGCGGCACTGGCCATCGTACCATCGTCGGCACGCCGAAGGATGTCGCCGACGATATCGAGCGGTGGTTCAGCGCGGGGGCCGCTGACGGTTTCAATCTCATGCCGGATGTGCTGCCCCACGGCCTGGAGGTCTTTGTTGACGAGGTCGTGCCGATCCTGCGTCAACGCGGCCTTTTCCGGCGGCAATATACCGGCAGGACATTGCGCGAGCATCTTGGTCTCGCCCGTCCGGCCAACCCTTATGCCGCAGCGGCGGAATGACGAGATCAACAAGGAGAATGAGATGACCCCTTCCGTAGCGACCAAGACAGATGAGAGCGATCGCCTGAGGGAGCTTGGCGGAGAGCGCTATCGCAATGACCAACGCCTGGGCAGACGCTGGAATGAGACGGTCGATACCATCCTCAGTCATCGGAGTGTACGCCACTATCTGCCCACCCCGGTGCCATACGAAACGGTCGAACTTGCTATTGCCGCCGCCCAGTCGGCGCCGAGTTCATCCAATCTGCAGGCCTGGAGCGTGGTCGCCGTCGAGGATGCGGATCGCCGCAGCCGACTGAATGCCGTTGCCGGCAATCAGCGGCAGATCGCACAGGCGCCGCTCCTGCTCATCTGGCTCGCCGATCTGGCCCGCCCGCGCGCAATCGCGACAGAGCGCGGCTCGACGGCAGAGGGTCTCGACTATGTCGAGAGCTTCCTTCTCGGCGTCATCGACGCAGCTCTTGCTGCGCAAAATGCCGTCGTCGCCTTTGAATCGCTCGGGCTCGGGACATGCTACATCGGTGCGATCCGCAACGATCCGGAGACCGTCTCCCGTGAACTCGGCCTGCCGGACGGCGTCTTCCCGGTGTTCGGCCTCACGGTCGGCTTTCCCGATCCGGCGGTGCCTGCAGGTGTAAAGCCGCGCCTGCCGCAGACCACGGTGCTGCATCGCGAGAGCTATGACGGCGAGCTGCCGCAGGAAGATCTTGCCGGTTATAATCGTGTGCTCCAAAGCTTCCAGAGCGAGCAGGCAATGCCTCTGGTAGACTGGACCGACCAGGTGAGCAGCCGCATCGCTACGGTCGAATCCCTCAAGGGACGTCATGTCCTCGTTGATGTCGCGCGCAGGCTGGGCTTCAAACTGAAGTGAAGACGGATCGGCCCCGGCTTGACGCAGGCTCTTATTCGGCCGCGATCATGCCGAGCGCCGGACGGATGCTGCCCATCGCGATCGCATCGATCGTCTGCGAGGCGCGCGCCTCAGTAAGCAGCCAATTACGAAACAGATCAACGCGCATAAGCCGAGATTTGTGCTGCGTTGTCGCAAAGAAATAGGAAAAGCTCACCGGCTGCGGCGCTCCAAAAGGACTGACGAGCCGGCCGGACCGGATTTCGGCTTCAGCAAGCCTTATCTTGCCAAGGCCAAGCCCCTGCCCCGCCATTGCCGCATCGAGCACGAGCGAGGATTGATTGAGGTGAAAGCCGCCCTGCGACAGCCGATACGAAAGCCCCTCTGCGCGCAACCAGCTGTGCCAATCGGGACAGGAGTGGTCGTGTTCGGCACCCTCCTCGTGCAACAACGGCACCCCCTCGATCGCTTCCGCCCCTTTCCAGAGATCGTGGCGATCGGCGAATTCGCGACTACAGACCGGCAACACCGCTTCGGACAAGAGATAGTCGACGGCGAGGCCGGAATAGGCTCCGCTGCCGTAGCGGATGACGCAATCGGCATCGCCCGCATCGAGATCCGTCAGCTGTGTCGAGGCATCGACGAGGATTTGCAGGCCGGGCGCTGCACGACGCAAGGCATCGAGCCGTGGAATCAGCCATTTGCTGGCGAAGGAAGGAGCGACGGACACACGGATCGGCTGTTCGTGGTCGCTCGTGACGAACTGCGTCATCGCCGACAGCACGGCATCGAAGGCGGCCGTGAGACCAGGGACCAATGCCAGGCCCGCTGGCGTCAGCTGCAGTTGGCCGCGCGCACGATGAAACAGCGACTGACCGAGATAATCTTCCAGCAGCCTGATCTGCTGACCGACGGCGGCTGAAGTGACGTGCAGCTCTTCTGCTGCGCGGATGAAATTCAGATGCCGCGCCGTCGCAACAAAGGCGCGCAACGACGTCAGCGGCGGAAGCCGCGCGAGCGTCGGCTGGATGACTGTCTTGCGAGATTGGACGGAGGTGTTCATGAGGCGATTGCACCACAAACAGGCCCGGCTAGACGAGCATCCGCTTTGCGCGAGGCCTGCAGGCGGGGACATTTTCTTCTCCCTAAGCCGCTCAGATGAGGAGCAAAAACTAAAACCCGCGAATTGTCTATATAAACACTAGACTATAGGCGCGTGCGTGCCGGCGGCTCGCGAGCGAACGCAAGCTTTTCTTTCGGTCACTGGCAGAAAAACATTCTTCGCGATTTGGCTTTTCCCGCCCGATGATGGTCGCGAAAAAGCATTGCCCGAAAGGGTTCGTTCCGGATCAAGGGGTATGAATGGACATTCGCCGACGTCAGCTTAACCAGATTCTCGCTTTGAGCGCGGTCGGTGCCATCCTGCCCTTCAGGGATTTTGCGCAAGCCGCACAACCCGTCGCGGGCGGAACGCTCAACCTTCTCGTCCAGCCCGAGCCACCAACGCTGGTCACGCTTGCCCATACGGCAGGCCCGACAACCCGTGTCAGCGGCAAGGTCACCGAAGGCCTGCTCGCCTATGGCCTCGATTTCAAGCCGATCCCACAGCTCGCCACTGAATGGCATGTCAGCGACGACGGGTTGGAATACAGCTTCAAGCTGCGAGAGGGCGTCAAGTGGCATGACGGGAGAGATTTTACGTCCGAGGACGTGGCTTTTTCGATCCTGGCGCTCAAGGAGGTCCATCCGCGCGGTCGTGCCACCTTTTCCAGTGTGAAGGAGGTTGTGACCCCCGATCCGTATACGGCGATCATCCGGCTTTCGAAGCCCGCGCCATACCTGATCGGCGCATTGCAGGCGAGCGAGTCGCCGATCGTGCCCAAACATGTCTATGACGGCACGAAAGACTTCGCCGCCCATTCGAACGGCCGCGCGCCGATCGGAACCGGGCCGTTCATCTTCCGGGAATGGGCCGTCGGCAGTCACATCATTCTCGATCGCAATCCTGATTACTGGGACAAAGGGAAGCCCTATCTCGATCGTATCGTCATCAAGTTCATTCCCGATGCGAGCGCCAGGCTCGCGGCACTGGAGACCGGCGAGGTCGACATCGCACCCGACACGCCCGTCTCGCTCAGCGAAATCGATCGTTTGAAGGCGTCGGCGACGCTTGCCGTGGACGACCGCGGCAACGACTATTCACCGACCGTCTACCGCATCGAGTTCAATCTCGCCAACGACTACTTCAAACATGACAAGGTCCGCCAGGCGGTAGCCCACGCGATCGACCGGCAGAAGATTGCGGATATCGCCTTCTACGGCTACGCCGTTCCGGCCCCAAGCCCGATCAGCCCTTTCCTCAAGGCCTTCTACAATCCCGACGTGCCGGTCTATGCTTATGATCCCGCCAAAGCGGAAGAACTTCTTGACGAGGCCGGCTTTCCGCGAGGGGCCGACGGCATCCGTTTCGAGGTGCCGCACGACGTCATGCCCTATGGCGATACCTACACGCGGATCGGCAACTATCTGCGCGACGCGCTGTCGAAAATCGGCGTCAAGGTCAGCCTGCGCGGTCAAGACGTGCCGACATGGCTGAAACGCGTCTATACCGATCGCGATTTCGCCTTCGTCACCAATGGTATGGGCAACACCTTCGATCCGACGATCGGCGTCCAGCGCCTCTATTGGTCGAAGAACTTCAAGAAGGGCGTGCCCTTCTCCAACGGCTCCGGCTACAGCAATCCGGAAATCGATGCGATCTTCGAACAGGCGGCGGTCGAGAATGATCACGCCAAACGCGTCGAACTCTTCAACCGCATGCAGGTGATCATCGCCCGTGACCTGCCCGACATCACGCTGGTCTCCTTCCGGCAGCTGACGATCTTCAACAGGAAGGTGCAGGACCATACGGTCGTCGCAGACGGCCTCTCCGGCAGCCTTTCCTCCACCTACATCCTCAAGAACGCCTGACGCTGACAAGGAATGGTCCGATGAGCATCAATCGACGCCGGTTCAACCAATTGCTGCTGTTGTCGACGGCCGGCACGCTTCTGCCGTCCTTCGCCGCCAGAGCAAATGACCAGTCGCCACGGAGTGGCGGAACACTCAATTTCATCGTCGAGCCGGAGCCGCCGACAATCCTTGCGCTGGCGCATACGGCAGGCGGCACCCAAAAGATCAGTCCCAAGATCACCGAGGGACTTCTGACCTATGATTTCGATCTGACGCCTAAGCCGCAGCTTGCGACCGAATGGTCGATCGCCGATGACGGGCTCAGCTACACCTTCAAGCTTCGTCCGAATGTCAAATGGCACGATGGCAAGCCTTTTACCGCAGACGACGTCGCCTATTCCATCGAGCTCCTGAAACAGGTCCACCCACGAGGCCGGGGAACTTTTGCCAATGTCACGAAAGTCGAGACGCCGGATCCTCTGACGGCGATCATCCGCCTTTCCAAACCGGCACCCTATCTGTTGCGCGCGCTTTATGCAGCAGAATCGCCGATCGTGCCGAAGCATGTCTACGACAATGTCGCGATCGCCGACGTGCCGGTCAATCCGAACGGCAGCGCACCGATCGGAACCGGCCCCTTCGTCTTCAAGGAGTGGGTGCGTGGTTCGCATATCATTCTGGAGCGCAATCCCGATTACTGGGATGCCGGCAAGCCCTATCTCGATCAGATCGCCATCCGTTTCGTGCCGGACGGCGCGGCGCGCGCGGCCGGATTCGAAACCGGTGAGTTCGACCTTGGCGGCGACAATCCAATACCGCTCAGCGATCTCGAGCGGATCAAGGCGTTGCCGAACATCGGCGTCGATTCCCGCGGATACGAAACCAAGGGTGACCTGACCCAGCTGATCTTCAATCTCGACAACGAGTATCTGAAGGACGTCAAAGTCAGACGCGCGATTGCCCACGCCATCGATCTCGACGTCATCTTGAACACCGTCTGGTATGGTTACGGCCATATTTCTCCGACACCGATCAGCGTCTTCCTGCCGCGCTACTACGATCCCTCGATCAAGCCCTATGCCTTCGACCTCAAGGCTGCCGAACAACTGCTCGATGAGGCCGGCTACAAGCGCGGCGCAGACGGCATCCGCTTCAAGCTGCGGCTGACTCACAATTCCTACAATGAGGGTTTCAAGCGCGTCATTGAATATCTGAAGCAGAACCTGGCACGCATCGGCATTGCCGGAACGATCGATTCCTATGATTTCTCGACCTATATCCAGAAGGTCTACAAGGAGCGCGTCTTCGACGTGACGGCCGAGTACCTCGGCAACCAGTTCGATCCGACGCTCGGCGTGCAGCGCGTCTACTGGTCGAAGAATTTCAAACTCGGCCTGCCCTTCTCCAATGCCAGCCACTATGCCAATCCCGAGGTCGATCGCCTTCTGGAAACGGCGTCGGTCGAAATCGACGAGGACAAGCGCAAGCAGGAATTCAACGCGTTCCAGAAGATCATCGCTGACGAAGTTCCGGTCGTGAACCTCATCGCGCTCGAGAACGTCACTGTCTTTAACAAACGCGTGAAGAACCACACGACCGGCGCCGAAGGTGTCCAGGCGAATTTCGCCGAGGTCTATATCAAGGACGGGCAAGGCTGAGTGGGCAATGGCGGCCGGCTTGCAAGGATAAGGGGCGCATCGGCGATGCGCCCCTTCCTTTGTCAGGTTTTCTCCTTGTCCGACGGCGCCGTCAGGATGCGGCTCGGGCAGGCGTGAATTTCAGCAGGATACGATCCGCAAGCGCGATCGCTTGCGCTCGCTGTTCCGTGATCGAGCTCGACTCCCAGGCAACGCCGCGCAGGGGATGGCCAATGGCGCTGAGATTGCGGTGGATCTGTCCCTCCTCATCGATGAGATCCCCCTCGGGCGTGGCGTCGATGCCAAAGCCGGTGGTATGGGGGCGCACTTCGCCGCTCGCAAGCAGCTGGCGTATGAAGGGATCGGAGATGCGCCGCCAGTCGTGCAACTGGTGACCGCGGCAATCGATGACGCCATCGAACACGTGTCTTTCGATGCCGGTCCGCGTTTTCAGTTTAGCGGCGATGCCCTTCTTGTCGACGGCCAGATCGATGAGCCGCGCCACGCCGTGAGACAGGCGACCTTGCGAAAGAACCCTCTCGACGATCAGGTTGCTCTCCGGAGCGGAGCGATGCGCCGTCACATCCCAGAAGGCTCGGAGGTGCCGGGCAAAGCGCAGCCTTTCCAAGTCCTCCGCCTTTTGCCAGAGAGACAGGATGTGCGGGCGGATGGCAAGCGGCAGGCCTTGCCAGTCACCGCCGCTCGCCGCGATCGCACGTCGTTCGGTCTTAACAAGCGAAAGCAGAGACCGGGCGGTCGAGGGCAGCGGTTTGTCGGCAAGGAAGTCTCGTGCGGCCGCGACGTCCCGCCTGCCTTCGACGAACAGGCCGCGCCGCGATATCACTCTGTAGTGGCCATGGAACCCTCTTGCCTCCATGCTCGCAACGGCGTCGACCATCGAAAGGCTCGCGCCGATGAGCAGGATTTCTTCACAGTCCTTCAGCCTGTCGAGTGCTGCCGCATCCCAGGGATTGACGGCAAAGCGCGGATGGCCGGCAACCTCATGCGTCGGTGGATCCGGCGCAAAAACGCCGAGCGCCAGCACCGCCTCGTCCGCTTCCACGACAAGGCCGTCGCTCGTCGAAACCTGGATCCGATGCGGGGTGGACGACAAAGTTGACGCCGAGGCGCGAATATGGCGCAGGCTCGATCCGAACCGGGCCTCGCCGACGGCACGCTTCAGCTCGTCGCGCACATAGGTTCCGTAAAGGTAACGCGGCGGACTGCTCGAGCCGATATTCTCCGGCGGCTGCCAGCCATTGGCGGCGGGCTTTTCTGAAAGCCATCGGGACAGATGCCCGGGATCATCGACGTAGAGCGAGAAATTGTCGGCCGGTCCGTTTACCAGATGAGCGGGCTCGGTCGTGCTGTAGGCGACACCGCGACCGAGCTCTTCCCGCCGTTCGATGATGGTGATGGCGAGCGGCACTGCCGTTCGATCGAGGAGGTTGAGCGCCGTCAACGCCCCCGCAAAGCCGCCGCCGACGATAATAATGGAATGGTGAGGACGATGGTCTATGCGCATGAAAACTCCTTCCCGCCGGCGGCAGGGGATCAGATTGGAATATGAAAGCTGCGGATGGCGATCGTTGCCTGGCCAATTACTCCGCCGCGACAGCACGCGCCTGGCGTGCCGCGATGCCCGCTTTGACCGGCGGCGCGACATCGCGCCCGTAGGCGACGGTATCCTCGGTCGGATAAAACCCGCGCATCAGGAAGTTGGAAACGCCGGCGTCGTAATAGTCGAGGATCGCCTCGGCGACCTGGTCTGGCGTGCCGACGAGGGCCGTTGAATTGCCGCCCGCTCCGCTTGCCGCGGCAACCTCCGTCCAGAGCCGCTTGTCGAGAACCTTGCCGCGCGTTGCGGCTTCGCGAAGCCGCAACGAACCCACATTGGACGGCAGTTTTTCGCCATTGCCGCCCGGCCGCGCGACCGATTTGACCCGCTCGAGAATGGCGTCAGCCCTTTCCCATGCCTTATCCTCGGTCTCGGCAACGACAATGCGGAAGGCGAGCGTGAAGCGGATGTCATCGGCCCGGCCGAACGGCGCTGCCGCTTCCCGCACCTTGCCGATCGTCTCACGCACGCCGTCCAGCGGCTCGCCCCAGAGCGCATAGATATCGGCGTGCTTTCCCGCCACCTTGAAGGCTGCCTCCGACGAGCCGCCGAAAGAGATCGGGATGCGCGTGCCGTGGACCGGCTTGACCTGCGAAAACGCGCCTTTGAATTTGTAGAACTCACCCTCGTGGTCGAAAGGCGCCTCGTTTTCCCAGACCTTCTTGAGCACGGTCAGATATTCGTCGGTGCGCTCGTAGCGTCGGTCGTGATCGAGAAAATCGCCGTCGCGTTGCTGGTCGGCGTCGGAGCCGCCGGTAATGATATGGACCCAGAGACGGCCGTCGGAAAACTGATCGAGCGTCGCAAGCTGACGGGCAGCCAGTGTCGGCGCCATGAAGCCGGTGCGGTGAGCCAGAAGCGCCCCGATGCGGCTGGTGTGGGAAAAGACATGCGCCGCGATCTGGTTGTTGTCAGGCCAGGTCGAGAATGCACCGATCAGCAACCGGTCTATGCCGGCTCCTTCGGCCGCCCGGGCATGTCTCAGGATATAGTCCTTGTCAATAACGGACCCCTGCGGTGGCACGATATCCGAACCTTCGCGGTTCGAGACATGCCCGATGAATTCCGAAGTCATGAAACAGCCTTTCCCACGAGACGACGGGGCTAGAAGACCCTGCCTTCCTCCAAATGTGTCGTCGTTCCGTTGATGTAATAATCGCCGACCACGCGCGCCTTGTGCAGCAGCGGATTGTGGTTCAGAACCGTGCGGATATTGCGCCAGTGCCGGTCGAGATTGAGATGACGGGACGTGGCCGAACCGCCGCCAAGTTCGAAGACGTTGGTGGCCGCCGCAAGGGCGATCTGCGAGGCGACGATTTGCGTGCGTGCCGTCGTCAAAGCACTTTCGATCAGCGCCGCCTCCAGCCTGTCCGGATCTCCAGCACCGAAGGCCTCGACTGAGCGGTCGAGCGCACGGGCGCTCTCGCGGATCAGCGTGTCGACAGCAAACGAGCCGGCGGCGATCTCGCCCAATATCTTCTGAACGAACGGATCGGCATTGGCGGTTTCGGCCGCACTATGGGCGGCGGAACGCGCCTGCCGCCGCACGTAGTCGGTACCTTCGGCCACGGCGCCTCGGACGGCGCCGGCCATGCAAGCGGCGAGATGGAGCTGGCGCAGCGTCGAGGTGTGGCGCCCGACCAGCGTATTGAGGCCGCGCGTGGAGATTTCGTGCGGCAGCACTTCGACATCCTCGAGCAACACGCCGCCGCTTGCCGTCAGCCGCTGGCCCATCCCATCCCAGTCGTCGAGGATGGTGATGCCCCTCCGGTCGACCGGCAGGAGAAGGCTGACCAGCTGATCCTCGTCATTCCTGGCGCTGAAGGAGGCAAAGTCGGAAAAGGCGGTTCCCGTCGCGTACCACTTGCGGCCGTTGAGCCGGAAGCTTTCGCCTGACTTCGTCAGTCGTGTCGTTACTTCGCCCGGCCGTTTGGTGCCCTGCTCGGTGTGCGCACCGCCAAAGAGCTTGCCGGCAAGCACACGTCCGAGCTGGGTGCGGTCGATGGCCGAATTCGGGTTGAGAAGCAGGCTTTCGGTGAAATTGAAGTGGCTGCGCAGTGCGTGGGCGACATTCGAGTCGGCCGCGCCAAGCGTCATGATCGTCTCAATGTAGTCGACGACGGAGCCCCCCGGTCCGCCGAGCGCGACTGGAATGCGCAGCGCCCCGAGCCCTGCCTCCTTGAACCGACGAAAGGCCTCGAACGGCAGCTCGCGCTCGAGATCGCGCTTTGCCGCTTCTCTGGCAATTTCGGCCGCAAGCTCCGGCACCTTGGCGAGCAGTGCGGCAAGGTCGGTTGCAACAGATGCGGACCCGGCGACTGGCGACAGGGCAGAAGGGGCGGTGTTCGGCATGCGGTGGAAACCTTCTCAGCACCAATTGGAAAGGACCGGCTGGATCCGCGATCTGCGGGTCCAGCCGGGGTTGTCAGGCGACGGCGCGTGTCAATGGCACCACATTGTCGGCGCCCGATGCCGGGCTGCGCGGCACGCGGCCTTCGACCGGGTGGCTCGGATCGTTGAAACCGGGCGTCGAGGGGTGGCCGGTCGCGACCAGCCGATCGACCAGGGCTTCGTCCTCGGCATCGAGCTTGACGCCGAGGGCCTTGACGTAGCTGTCCCAGTGTTCTTCGGTGCGCGGACCGGTGATGGCTGCTGAGATCAGCCTGTTGTTCAGCACCCAAGCCAATGCGAATTCGGTCGGGTTGATGCCCCTGCGGGTCGCGTGTGCTGCGATCTCTTTGGCGATGGCAATCGATTCCGGTCGCCATTCGGTCTCGAGAATACGCTTGTCGCCGCGGCCGGCACGGGTATCGGCGGCCGGTTCTTTGCCAGGCTCGTATTTGCCGGTCAGCACCCCGCGGGCGAGCGGTGAATAGGAGACCACGCCAAGACCGTAATAATGCGCTGCGGGAAGCTGCTCGGCCTCGGCCGTGCGGTTGACGATATTGTAGAGCGGCTGGCTTGCCACCGGACGATCGATGCCGAGCTGATCGGCAAGATGCGAGATCTCGGCGATGCGCCAGCCGCGAAAGTTGGAAACGCCGAAATAACGCAGCTTGCCGGCGCGAATGAGGTCGGCGATGGCACGCAGCGGCTCTTCCAGTGGTGCGTCGAAGACGGCGCGGTGGAAATAGAGAATGTCGATATAGTCGGTGTTGAGGCGGCGCAGCGAATTCTCGACCGTCTCGATTACCCACTTGCGCGAATGGCCGCCAAGGTTTGGCCCCTTGGTGTGGGAATTGACGAACTTTGTCGCCAGTACCCAGTGATCGCGATGCGCCTTGATGCCGCGCCCGACCACCTCTTCCGACTTGCCGTCGTGATAGACGTCGGCGGTATCGATGAAGTTGATCCCCTGTTCGCGCGCCTTGTCGATGATGCGGAAGGCGATGTCATCCGGTGTCGGCCCACCAAACATCATCGTTCCCAAGCTGAGCGGCGAGACTTTCAGCGCGCTGCGTCCGAGGTAGCGATAATCGACCATTTCATTCTCCATTCATTGAGCGTGGTGACAGGCAACGGCGTGGCCGTCGGCGAGTTGGCGAAACGTTGGGTCCTCGGTCCGGCAGATGTCGGTGGCAAGCGGACAACGGGTGTGGAAACGACAGCCGGCCGGCGGATTGTGCGGGCTCGGCAGATCGCCGGTGATGGGAGCCGCCTGCTTGCGGCGGCTCGGGTCGGGAACGGCGGCAAGCAGCGCCTGCGTATAGGGGTGCTTTGCACCGCGCCAGAGATCGCTCGTCGACGCACTTTCAACGATGCGGCCGAGATACATGACGAGGACGCGATCGGCGAAGTAGCGAACGACCGACAGGTCGTGGGAAATGAAGAGGTAGGAAAGCGAGAGTTCGGTCTTCATCTCGACGAGCAGATTGAGGATCTGCGCCTGGATGGAGAGATCGAGCGCCGAAACCGGCTCGTCACAGATCACCAGCTGCGGCTGCAGGATCAGCGCGCGGGCGATGCCGATGCGCTGGCGCTGGCCGCCGGAGAATTCATGCGGGAAGCGATCAAGCGCATCAGCGGGCAGGCCGACATGCTCTGCCATCTGGGCGGCGATTGCTTCGCGCCGCTTGCGGCCGCTGACGCCATGGACAGCGAGCGGCGCCGTCAGGATCGTGCGGATCGTCTGGCGCGGATTGAGCGAGGCGAAGGGATCCTGGAAGATCATTTGAACGCTGCGGCGAATTAACTGCAATTCCTTCGCCGACATCGCCGTGACGTCACGTCCTTGAAAACGGACGCGGCCGGACGAAGGCGTGACGAGGCGCATCAAGGACTTGCCGAGCGTCGACTTGCCGCAGCCGGATTCACCGACCAATGCCACCGTTTCGCCCTCGGCAATCTCAAGCGATACGCCGTCGACGGCTCTCACCGTACCGGCGGCCCCGGGATAATGGGTCGAGAGACTATCGACCGACAGGAGCGACATGGGCTACCTCCGAAAGGACCGGAACATAGGGGCAGGCGACCTGCCGCTCGGCGGAAACCGACAGCAGTTCCGGTACCGCCAAACCACAGGCCGGCCGGGCGACGGGACAGCGCGGGCGGAAGGAACAGCCTTTTTCGCCTGATGCCGAGACGATCGAACCCGGGATTTCGGAAAGCGGACCATCGCTGTAGTGATAGTCGGCCTTCAGTCGCGGAGAGGCGGCAAGCAGCCCGCGGGTGTAAGGATGGTACGGCGCGTCGAACACGGGGCCTGGAAAGCCTTCCTCGATTTTACGTCCGGCATACATGACGACGACACGATCGGCCCATTGCGCCACGATGCCGAGGTCGTGGGTGATGAGGATGACGGCCATGTTCAGTTTGACGCGGAGATTGTCGAGCAGCTGCAGCACTTGCGCCTGGATCGTGACGTCGAGCGCGGTCGTTGCTTCATCGGCAATCAGGAGCTTCGGATTGCAGGCAACGGCAATCGCAATCATCACCCGCTGGCGCATGCCGCCGGAGAGCTGGTGAGGATAGTCATCGATGCGCCTGGCAGGTTCCGGGATACTGACAAGCTCCAGAAGTTCGATCGCCCTGGCGCGGGCATGCCGGCGGCTGAGATCCTCATGGATGCGCAGCACCTCGACGATCTGATCGCCGATTGTCAGCACCGGATTGAGCGATGTCATCGGTTCCTGAAAGATCATTGCGATGTCGCGACCACGAATGCGCCGCAGGTCCCGCTCGCGAAGCGACAGCAGGTCGTGGCCGTCGAAGGCGATTTGACCGCCAGCCCGCGCCTGCCTCGGCAAAAGCCCCATCAGCGCCAATGCCGTGAGGGACTTTCCCGATCCGGATTCGCCGACGATCGCCAGCATCTCGCCGGGATTGGCGGTGAAGCTTACGCCCTTGACGGGTTCGGCCGAGGGAAAGCGAACGGAAAGGTCGCGAACGTCAAGCAAGGCTGCCATCAGCGCTCCTCCGAAAAACGCGGGTTGAGCGCGTCATTGAGGCCGTCGCCGATCAGGTTGAGGGCAAGCACGGTGAAGACGATCGCCAGGCCTGGCAGGGCCGTGAGATACCAAGCGGTGCGGATCACGTCGCGGCCGGCGCCGATCATCGAACCCCAGGAGACGCGATTGGGATCGCCAAGTCCCATGAACGAGAGCGCCGACTCCATCAAGATTGCGCTGGCCACCATGACTGACGATGTGACGATCAGCGGCGGCAGGGCGTTGGGCAGGATTTCCCGAAAGATGATGCGCGCATGGCCAAAGCCGAGGCTGCGCGCGGCAAGCACGTAATCCTTCTCCCGGATCGCGCGGAATTCGGCCCGGGTCAGGCGTGCAACGGTCGGCCAGCTGACGAGGGCGATGGCCACCGTCACCGTTCCGGTGGTCGGCTGAGCGATGGCGACCAGCACGACGAGCAGGACGAAGCTCGGAATAGTCTGGAAGATCTCGACCAACTTGACGAGGATGTCGTCCACCAATCCGCCGAAATAGCCAGCGGCCGCACCGATCAATATCCCGGCCGAAAGCCCGAGCAGTGTCGCGGCGATGCCGACCGTCAGCGAGATGCGGGCCCCATGCAGGATTCCGGCAAGCACGTCACGGCCCATCGAATCCGTACCGAGTGGATAAGCTGCATCCTGGCCTGGCCAGAGAAACGGTCTCGCCACCATTTCCATCGGATCGCCGGGATAGATCAGCGAAGCGAGAAGTGCCGACACGGCAACGACGAGCAGGAAAGCAACGCCGAACAATGCATTCGGATTGGACAGAAAAACCTTGAACTCGCGGCGCAAGCCACGCCAGGCCGTGCCGTGAACGGCGGAAGCGCGCACATCCGGTGCGTGGACGTGAGTCCAGCGCGGTTGGGCTGCCGGTTGGGTTGCGGGGCGTGCGGCCTCTGCCCTTGCCGGCGGCGCGAGATCGATCGTCTCTGCCGCATAGGTTCCAAGTTTATGGCTGTTCATCGACTTGCTCCAATTCGCGGATCGATCCAGGCCTGCAGAAGATCGACAGCCGCATTGGCGACGATCACCATGAAGGACGAAAGCAGCAGGATACCGAGGAGAACGCTGAAGTCGCGCGCCATGACGGCCTCGAAGGCAAGTCGGCCGAGACCCGGCCAGCTATAGACCGTTTCGACGACGACGGCGCCGCCGAGCATGCCGCCGAAGTGCATGCCGGCCATCGTGGTGATCGGGATCAGCGCGTTTCGCAGAATATGGCGTGTGGTCAGGAAAAATGGCGAGACGCCCTTGGCGCGGGCCGTGCGAACGAAATCCTGCGACTTCACTTCCAGCATGGCAGCGCGTGTCAGGCGTGCATAGATGGCCAGATAGAAGAGGGCCAGCGATGTTGCCGGCAGTACCATGTAGCGGGCACGGTCGAGGAGCGCAGGCAGTCCGGTCAGCCGTGAGCCGATGGTGCTATCCCCGCCGCTCGGCAGCCAGCCGAGCTTGACCGAGAACAGCAGGATCAGCATCAGCCCTATCCAGAAGCCTGGGATGGAATAGAAAAGCAGCGAGACGATCGAGATTGCGCGATCGGCAACCCGGCCGGAGAATGTCGCCATCAGCGACCCAAGCAGGAGGCCGACAATGATGGCGATCGCGAGCGCCGCCAGCATCAGCATCAGCGTGCCCGGCAAACGCTGACCGATGAGATCGGCGACCGGCATTCCATAGCGCGGCGAAAAGCCGAGGCTGAAATGCGCGAGATTGTTGAGGTAGTTGGCCAGTTGAACGAGAATCGGATTGTCGAGCCCGAAACGTTCACGCAGTGCGGCCATGGTCTCGACCGTCGCAGATCCCGACTCCGCCGCCATGACATCTGCGGCATCGCCAGGCGCGAGCTTCAGCAGAAAGAAATTCAGGACGACAATGCCCAGCATCGTCGGAACGGCCTGGAGGATCGTCTTTCTGATGGTGCGGCCGAGCCGCCCGTAAGTTGACATTGTTTTTCCTCGCCGCTTGAGAAGATTTCGGCTTTGCGATGCAATAGTAGTTGACTAAATCGGTGGGTTTTGTCAAATCCGTATTGGTAAATATTTCCAACTTGCCTGCAATTAACGGCGCATCTTGGAATTATTTACTGTCTATAAGTCTCTTTTCGGAACCAAAGATCAAGGATGCTTTCCGGCCGGGTAAAAAACTCTACGAGAGGGCCTGTCGTTGGAAAGTCGAAACAGCAAGGGCCGCCCGGCATCACGCGGCCCGCAGACGAGGGTTGAACCTATGGCAGTATTTCCGGCATCCACGCGCCGCAGCTTTCTCCTGGCTTCCGTCGCACTCGGCGTGACCGCGACAGCCCGCATCCCAGCCCTCGCAGCACCTGCGCGCGGCGGCACGGCAACACTGCTGCTTTCGGCAGAACCGCCGGTGCTGACGACCATCGCCAACACGGCCTTCAATTCGGTCTATGTTTCGCCGAAAGTCATCGAAGGACTGCTGACCTATGACTTCGATCTCAATCCGAAGCCGCTTCTGGCCAAGGAATGGTCGGTCAGCCAGGACGGGCTGGCCTATACCTTCAAGCTGCGCGACGGCGTGAAGTGGCACGACGGCCAGCCGTTCACATCGGCCGATGTCGCCTTCTCCATCAAGACGCTGAAGGAAGTTCACCCGCGCGGCCGCAACACTTTCCTCAATCTGGTGGACGTCCAGACCCCCGATCCGCTGACGGCAGTGTTGACGCTATCCAAGCCGGCGCCCTATTTGATCACGGCGCTTGCGGCTTCCGAAACGCCTATCGTGCCGCGTCACATCTACGAGGGCACCAAGGTGGCCGAAAACCCGGCAAATCTTGCGCCGATCGGCACCGGGGCCTTCAAGTTCAAGGAATGGATCCGCGGCAGCCATATCGTCTACGAGCGTAATTCCGACTATTGGGATCAGCCGCGCCCCTATCTCGATCAGCTTATCGTCCGTTTCATTCCCGATGCAGCAGCACGCTCGATCGCGATTGAGACCGGTGAGATCGATCTTGCGCCCTCCACACCCGTGCCGCTCAGCGACCTGGAACGCTTCAAGTCCCTCCCCGATATCGCTTTCGAGCCGCGCGGTTATCAGTATGCCAATGGTATCAGCCGCATCGAATTCAATCTCGAGCGTCCGTTCTTCAAGGATATCCGCGTGCGGCAGGCCTTTGCCCACGTCATCGATCGGAAAGTCATCCTCAACACCATCAACTACGGCTATGGCAGCGCCATTCCCGGCCCGATCAGTCCCAACCTGACGAAATGGTACGATCCGGATCTGAAAACCTATCCGATCGATCTAGCGGCAGCCGAAAAGCTGCTTGATGAGGCGGGTTACCCGCGCGGCAGCGACGGCATTCGCGCGCGCATCAATCTCGATTATGTGCCGAGCGGAGAAAGCTACCCCCGTGGCTCCGAATATATCCGCCAGGCGCTCGCCAAGGTCGGTATCGACGCGACGGTGCGCAGCCAGGATTTCGCCACCTATACCAAGCGTATCTATACCGATCGCGACTTCGACTTCGCTTTCGAGGGAATGAGCAACCTCTTCGATCCGACCGTCGGCGTACAGCGCCTCTATTGGAGCAAGAACTTCAAGCCCGGCGTTCCCTTCTCGAACGGTTCGGCCTACAGCAATCCCAAGGTCGACGCGCTGCTGGAAGCCGCGGCAATCGAGGTCGATCCGAACAAGCGCGTCGAACAGTGGCGCGAGATCCAGCGGATCCTCGTCGAAGACCTGCCTGCGATCGATATCGTCAGCCAGCCGGAGTTGACCATCTACAACAAGCGCATCGCCGATCACACGGTCGGCGGCGAAGGGGTCTCCAGCAGCCTCGCCTACGCCTATGTGGCAGCATCCTGAGCGACGAGCCAACGATCAAGCGGAGGACAACCATGTCCGTTCAACATCTTCCCGGCTCCATCGTCGGTCTGCCGAAATTCGCCGCCCCGACCGATTTTCCTGAGAGCCCGCTGTCGCAGGCTCTCAAACAGCCGGTTCTTCTCGGTCTCTTCCTGCCGATCCAGGCGGGCGGCTGGACGCAGTCGACGCTCGAACGCTCGACGGACTGGCGGTTCGACTACAACAAGGCCCTTACTCTCAGAGCAGAGGAACTGGGCTTCGATCTTGTCTTTGCCCTGTCGCAATGGCTGCCGAAGGGCGGCTATGGCGGCGTCTTCGACGGCCAGGCGCTCGACAGCTTCGTCTCCACGGCGGCACTTGCGGGCCTGACCAAGAAGATCATGCTGATCTCGACCATGCACGTTCTTTACGGCCCCTGGCATCCCCTGCATCTGGCAAAGTTCGGCGCGACGCTCGACCACATCACCGGCGGGCGCTGGGGTATCAACGTCGTCACCGGCCATCGCGCGGTCGAACACGAGATGTTCGGCTGGCCGCGCATCGAACACGACAAGCGCTACGAACTTGCGGCCGAATTCCTCGAAGTCGTCCAGCGTCTCTGGAGCGACACCGAGAACTTCTCCTTCGAAGGCGAAAGCAGCTGGAAACTTGGCGGCGGCTTCGTGACGCCGAAACCGAATTTCGGCCGTCCGATCCTCGTCAACGCCACCGGTTCGGATGCCGGCATTGCCTTTGCCGGGCGCTACTCCGACATCGTCTTCATCACCAGTCCGACGGGTGCCGACATCGACAGCGCGCTGCAGTCGCTGCCGGCACACACCAAAAGGGTCAAGGACGCTGCGACCGATGTCGGGCGCACCGTGCGCACGCTGCTCAATCCGATGGTCATCTGCCGTCCGACCGAGAAGGAGGCATGGGCCTTCGCTGACCGCATCGTCGCGCATGCCGACCAGCGCTCGCCACAGGGTTTCCAGTCATTGAATTCCGACGCGCAAGCGTGGAAGGGCCGCGATCCGCAGGACGCCTATCGTTTTGTCGGCGGCAATATCAGGGTGATTGGATCGCCCGAGAGCGTCGTCGACCAATTCGTCAAGCTGAAGGCAGCCGGCGTCGACGGTTTGCAACTCAGCTTCTTCGATTTCCGCGACGATCTCGAATTCTTCGGCAGCGAGGTGCTGCCGCTGATGAAACAGGCGGGGCTGCGCCACTGAAAGGGACGATCATGACGAGCAATGCCATTTCGGAAATCTGGTATACCCGCTGCCCGGTGCCGACGCCCGTCGGGCTTGCCGCACAGCTCGGCTATCTCGAGGAGAACTTCCGCAAGGAAGGCGTGACGCTGAGATCGATCATCGACTCGCCCGATCGCAGCATCCGCCAGAGCCATTTCAACCACACGCTCGACTGGTCATTCCGCCATGGCGGCAACGTGCCCCCGATCCGCGCCCGATCGGAAGGCCGCAAAACCCGACTGGTGGGCATTACCTGGACGGATGAGTTCCAGGCGATCATCACGCTGCCGCAGACCGGCATCAAGAGCACTAGGGATCTCAAAGGCCGCCGCTTCGGCATCGCCCGCCGCCCGGAGGGCATTGTCGACTTCATGCGGGCGACCGCGCTGAAGGGCCTCATCTCCGCTCTTTCGCTTGAAGGGCTGGAGCTTGCAGACGTCGAGGTCGTCGACATCGCGCTTGCCGATTCCGTCCTTGCGAGCCAGGAGGGCCCTTCTCTCTTCGGGTTGAAGCGCCGGCAGGCATATGGCGAGGAAATCGCTTCGCTCATTCGCGGCGAGGTGGATGCGATCTACGTCAAGGGAACGGCGGGCATTAACGTTGCCAATCTGGTCGGCGCCGTTCAGGTCGCCGAATTCGGCTTCCATCCCGATCCGAAGATCCGCATCAATTCCGACTCACCTCGTGTGCTGACCGTGGACGAGCTGCTTGCCGAAGAACGTCCCGATCTGGTTCACCGGCTGCTGGAATCGATCTTCAAGGCCAGCGCCTGGGCTGAAGCGCATCCGGAAGAGACACGTCGTTTCGTCGCCCGCGAAGCCGGCGCGACCGAAGAACAGGTGCTCGCCGCCAATGGTGCGGAGGTTCACCGCCACCTCGGCCTCGGTCTGCAGCCCGAACTGGTCGAGGCCGTCAGCCACTACAAGGATTTCCTGCGCGATTTCGGCTTCCTCGCTGCCGACTTCGATGTTGCCGAGTGGGTCGATCGCCGTCATCTCGAAGCTTTCGCCAAGCGCGCCGTAGCCTGAGAAGAAAGGCGTGTAAGACCATGTTGCAGGAAGCAATCGATCCCGTCGGCAAGGCGCGGCGGCTGGCCATCGACTTTGCCGAGCGCGCGGCCCATTTCGATGCGACGGGGGAGTTTCCCTTCGAAAACTTCACCCATCTCTACGAGGCCGGTCTGCTCGGCCTCGTGACGGCCAGAGAACATGGTGGCCATGGCGGCGGTCTGGTCGAAGCACAGGCCGTCATCAGCGAGATCGCTCGTGGCGAACCCTCGACCGCACTGGTGCTCGCCATGCACTACAACAGTCACTACAGCCTGCGCCGCTTCGGAAACTGGCCGAACCATCTGGCACAGCGGGTCTTGTCGGCAAATCGTCTCGGGCCTGCCCTCATCAACGCCGCTCAGGCCGAACCTCGCATCGGCTCGCCCGCCCATGGAGCGCTTCCCGAAACGGTCGCCAGGCGCGACGGCGACACTTGGCGGATCACCGGTCGCAAGACTTACGTCACGGGTATTCCGATCTTGAGATGGGTATCGCTGCTGGCGCTCACCGATGAGCCGGAGCCACGTCTGGCGTCCTTCCTCGTCCCGACCGACAGTCCCGGCCTGCAGATAGAAAAAACCTGGAACGCGGCCGGCATGCATGCGACGGCCAGCGACGACATCATTCTTGACGATGTCGTCATCCCATTTTCAGATGTGATCGAGGCGCAGCCCGCATCGGAACCGATACGGCGTGAAGAGCATGCGACGGCCTTCTTCTTTTCGCTGATCGGCGCCGTCTATCACGGCGTTGCCTTGTCCGCGCGCGACCGGGTGTTGTCCTTTGCCGCCCGCCATACGCCGGCAAGCCTCGGCGCGCCGATTGCGACGGTGCCCCGCATCCAGGACGGACTGGGCGAGATCGAAGTCCGGCTCGCGACCAGCGCCAGACTGCTCAGATCGCTCGGCGAAGATGTCGATGCCGGCAGGGCCGTCGGCATGGATGGCATGAACGTTCGCCATGTCGTCATCGACAATAGCGTCGCCGTAACGAGCCTGGCCCTCGACCTGGCCGGCAATCCCGGTCTGAACCGCGACTTCCAGCTCGAACGCCAGCATCGCGATGCCATGACCGCCCGCTCGCACGCGCCACAGAACCATATGATCAGAACGATCGCCGCAAAGAATGCCCTTGCACGTTTGGCGGCGACGGGGATCTGACGAAGGCTGGGGATTGCGGCGGTTTCAGCCGTTCGCATGGTTCCCAGCGAACCGCTGCGGAGACCTCGCTTTTGCAAGCTCCCCTGAATTTCACATCAAGCAACTGCGCTCAGCTGCTGAGCCGAGAAATCAACCAGCAATATTGCGATTTCGAAGTTACGGCGCTGAAGCCAATGCGCAACGGTGCGCGCCCGCACCCCAAGCGGGTCGTCGATGAGGACGACGCGCGCACCGCGAACGGCGATGGTGCGGTAGGCGACGCCGAGCAACTGGCCGCCCTCCGACGAAAGCGTCCCGTCGAGATGGCTCTTCTCGAACTCCTCGGGCGTGCGCACATCAAGAAGATAGGTCGTTCGGCCGGGATCGTGCGCCCACTTGCGGGCGGTGGCGACATCGATCTCGGGAAAACGGTCATCGGCGCTCAGTGTCTGGAGATGCGCGCGCGCGAAATCGAGCGCCGCTGGGCTTGCCTCGCCGTAGACACGGCTCCTGCCGGTTTCGAGTTCCAGGCCGGCGCCGGTCCAGGCCTTCGTCCCGTCATGCAGATAGGAGACCTGATTGGCGACCTTCGCGTCGATCAGCGTCTGGGCGCCGAGGATTGCGCGCGGCAAGCCGGCGCAGGAGACGACGACCTTGGTCTTATCCGACGGCACGACGTCCTTGAAGCGCAATAGCAACTCCGCACCCGGCACGCTGACCGCGTCGGGGACATGATCGCGACTGAATTCGGCAACAGTGCGCGTATCGATGACGACGACGTCTTCACCGGCATCGCGCAAGCGCTTCAATTCTTCAACCGAGATGACCGGCGTGTTCCTTTCGTCTCGCACTGCAAGCGAAAAATCGACGCCTGGCGTGTCGAATGTCGGAAGGGAAGCCTCTGCTTTCGCCGTCCAGGCGGGAATGCCGCCATCGAGCGCGAAGACATTCGCCCATCCTGCTTTCCCCAGATTTTCGGCAAGCAGGATAGCGGCGCCATCGCCTCCATCGACAAGAACGGTGCGCACGACGGTGCGCGGGACGAAGCGGCCGATCTCGCTTTCCACAAGTTCGGCCGGCAAATTGGTGGCGAAGAGAGGCGACGCATAGCCGACAGCTGCCGGGTCTCTGATGTCGAACACCGCCAGCTCCTCACCGTCTGCGAGCCAGTTGCGGAATGTGTCTCGGGAGATTGTCTTCTGGGTCACGCTGGACCTCCATCACGCATTGATGTTGATCTTTGAAAGATATTGGGGCGGGTGGAGAGACGTGGACGACGTCTCTCCACCCGCGTCATCGCATGGTCACCAGCATCAGCTCTCCGGGCTGAGCCATATCTGGCCGAAGCTGTTGTTGATGCCCTGCGCACCCGGCGCGAAGTTCCTGACCTTTTTGCTTGCAATGATCTGTGAACCGGCCGCGACCAGATCGACGGAGACAACATCCTCGTGAATGATGCGCTGGAACTGATACCAGAGGTCGCGTCGCTTCGCCTCATCGGGCTCGACTGCCGCCGCTTCAAGAAGCCGGTCCACCTCGGGATTGACGTAGTGGCTGGCGTTGGAGAAGACGAGGCCGATCTTGAAGTTCTTCGACCAGTAGGCGCGCTGGACGCCGAGGCTCGGATCGAAGGTGTTCGAAAGAGATTCGATGACCAGATCCCATGCGCGGTCGGTGTAAACGGTCTTGAGGTAGGTCGCGAGATCGAACTTGAGGATCTCCGCCTCGATACCGACGACGGCGAGGGATTGCTTGATGAAGTCGGCGTAAGAAGGCGTGAGGAAAGAGTTATAGGCGAGGCGAAGCTTGAAACGGCTGCCGTTTGCGCCTCTGGGATAGCCGGCCTCATCGAGCAGTTTTTCTGCGAGTTTCGGATCTGGCGTCCGGGCCTTGATGCTCGGATCATACCATTTCGGCAATGCGGTGCTGACTGGGCTCGGCGAAACGGCGCCATAGCCATACAGCGCAATATCCAGCAATTTCTGCAGATCGATGGCATGGGCGATTGCCAGCCGAACCTCGCGCTTGGTGAGAATCTCGTTCTCATAGTTGAAGAACAGCTGCTGCTGCGGGCCGGAATAGGCGTAGGTCGTCGTATCCACGACCAGGTTTGGATTGGCCTTCAGGCGTTCTATGTCCGACAGGGGCACCGGGTTGGCGCCGATGTCGATTTCACCGGTTTCGAGCGCGGCAGCGCGAGCCGAGGGATCGAGGATGACGCGAAGGACGACCCGGTCGAGATAGGGCTTGCCTTCGTCCCAATAGTTCGGATTGCGGTCGAAGATCAGATGACTGCCCGGCACCCACTCCTTGAGGATGAACGGTCCGGTTCCGATCGTCTGCGCAAGCTTGGGCTGTTCCTCCGGCTTGAAGGTTTCATAGACATGCTTCGGTACGATCGGCGATTCCGAACTGCTGAGTGCCGTGATCAGATAAGGCGCGGGTTTGGAGAGGACGACAATCGCCGTATGCGGATCGGGCGTCTCGACCGCGGTCACGTTCTGATAGGTGATGCGGCCGCGGGGATGGGCTTCCTTCAACCGAAGAATCGAAAAGGCCACGTCGGCAGCGGTGAAGTCTGCGCCGTCATGCCATTTCACGCCCTCGCGGAGTTTGAAGGTATAGCGCAGCTGATCGTCGCTGACCGACCATTCCGTCGCCAACAGCGGGATCGGATTGAGGTCGTAGTCGAAATCGAACAGGCCCTCATTGATCTTCGGTCCGATCGCCTGACCGGTGCCCGATGACGTGTTGATGGCGATCAGTGCGCTCGGGTCGGGATAATAGGCCCAATTGAGCGTACCACCCCTGACCGGTGTTTCAGCGGCCGCTTCAGCAAAACGAGGCACGCCGACCATCGCGAGGCCCGCCCCGCTTGCGAGTAGCAATTGGTTGAACTGGCGGCGATTGATCGACATAGGCTGCTCCGAAAGCACAAACACGGCAGGCCGCGGACGGAGCCCCATGCCCCGTTGTCCGGATGATCCCTGTACAGCCCTCTAACTCAAAGGCAGATTTTCTATCGTTCTTTGAAAGCAAAGCTTGTCAGCGTTTCGAGCCTGTCTCCGGATCGCTGCAACGATCGAGCATCTGCCGAACCGTCGATCTACCGGTCGGCGCGGCCGAGAAGCCGTCGCGCATTGCCGCCAGCAATAAGCGCCTGCGCCGCCGCGTCGAGGCCGGCCCTCTTGAAACTCCTGCCCAGGGATTGGTGCGAAAGCGATGGCAGGATCGGCCAGTCGGTTCCGGCAAGCACTCTGTCGGGACCGAAGAATTCCGCGAGAATGGCGATGATCGAGGGATCGTCACCCATCGTATCGAAATAGATATTCGGCCTACGGCCCTCGGCGCGGTTCTGCCGGGAGTAACGGCCGCCGCGTGATGCCTGCACGATGGCGCCGAGGCCAAGGGTCGCGAAAACGAAATCGAGGTCGGGAAATTCGTCCAGCAGGCCGCTCTCCAACACCGACAGGAAGGCGACGCCGTTCATCAGCCCACGGCCAAGGGAGTTACCAAGCTTGCCGGCGCCTGCGATCAGAATATCCGCCTGCGGTGCGTTGACCGGATGCACAAAGACCGGTCGTTTGAACCTGGCTGCGACCGCAAGTGTCGGCCGCACACTGGCGTCGCCCAGGAATTTGCCGTCACGGGAAGAATCGATGACGAGGCCTGACAGGCCGAGTTCGCCAAGCGCTCGCTCTGCCTCGCGCGCAGCGATCTCGCCTGAAAAAGGATCGACGGTCGCCAATGCCGCAAGGTGCCCAGGATTGGCCTTAACCAGTCCGGCCAGCCAATCGTTGACATTGGAGATCACCTCGGCATCGATCGATCCCGCAACGCCGAACAGGCTTTCAACCGTCGTGCTCAACACCGCAAGCGATACACCCGCCGCCTCGAATTCGTCGAGCAGCGCGGCCGGATCGACGACCTTCCTCAGGCTATCGTCGGAAAGCCCGGAGGAAAGGCGCCTGGCGCCATCATGGCCCCATTCTCGCGGCCAGAGGTGAGTATGAATATCGACGATGTCCAATCTGCCGCTCATGCGCTGCCGCTTTCCTTGAGATAACGATCTGATGATGATGCTTCCTGCGTCAGCCCGAAGCGCTCCCGCAGGCTTCCACTCTCATAATGCCGCGGGAATATGCCGGCATCCTGCAGGCGTGGGACTACCTGTTCGACGAAGTCGGAGAGATCGTCGGGCAGGACCGGAGCCTGGATGTTGAAACCGTCGACGATGCCAGAACGCCACCAGGCGATAATGTCGGCCGCGACATCGTCAGCCGTGCCGGCCACGAGCCTGTGGCCTCCCTCCATGCGCCGAACGAATTGCCTCGGCGTGATACGCTCGTGGCGCGCAAGTTCGGCCAGAGCCTGCGAGAAACCTGCCGGGCGCTGCTGATCGGCCGTCGTCTTAAAGAGATCGCCGGAGACCGGCGCATCGGGATCAAGCGCGCCATAGTCGATCCCGGCATCCCTGGCGAAGCGCCGCAACAGCCCCTCCTCGCTGCCTGTGCCCGACACCGCCTCGTGCCGCTCCAACGCCTCTTCCCGGCTGCGCCCGATAATCGGAACCAGTCCGGGAACAACCCGCAAAGAGTCGACGTCACGCCCCTTCGCGATGGCCCGATTATGGAGCTCGTCACGAAAGGCGCGAGCCGCCGATAGCGACAGCAGCGAGCAGTAAATGATCTCGCCATATGTCGCGGCAAAATCGAGCCCCGGCCCGGAGGCTCCCGCCTGGCCGATGAGGGCGCGCCGCTGCCGGTCGCGAGGCACGTTGAGCGGCCCGGCGACATTGTAGAATTCGCCCCTGTGCCCGATCGGACGGGCAAAATCCCGATCCCAAAGCCCAGCCTGTGGATCGGCTGGCCGACGCAGCTCCCAGCTGTCCAGCAACGCACCGACCACCGACATGAATTCATGTGCCTGCCTGTAGCGCGCCTCGCGCGGCGGCAAAGGTGCAGAGCCATAGTTCGCCGCGACGGCAGGGTTGAAGGACGAGACGATATTACAGATGACGCGGCCGCCAGAAATGTGATCGAGGGTCGCCAGCCGGCGCGCCAGATCATAGGGCGCGCTGTAGGTGGAGGAAACCGTAATCTCGAAGCCGATATCTGGCACGGCAACAGCAAGCGCCGTCGACAGGGTCAGCGGTTCGAAGCTGTGCAGTGGCCGCTGCGCAGGATCGGCGCCGAGCGCCGGATGGTCTGAAAAGAACACCGCATCAAGAGTGCCGGCATGGGCAATCCTGGTCGTGCGCAGATAATGGTCGAACTCCGCGAAGACGAGTGGCGAACCGCCGACATGGCGCCAGGAATCGGCAAGATATCCGGTACTGTTGATACCAGCCGTAAGGATAAGTCGCTTTTGCATGAATAACGTGTCCGCCTGCGCTGCCTTGCTCGGGACTACGGTGCTGCGCGTCTTTTTGGACGTACAGAGGATTCTGCACACTATGAATTATGCAGTCGCCGCGGCCCGTTCAGTTATCCTTAGGATGTGGCTGGCCGGAAGGCAGAATTTCTTTTGCGTTGGAAAAGAATAATTTGTTTGCTGATGCTGACGCCGTCGGAAATCAAGGTCTGGGTGCCACTTAGACCCATGCCCGAAAGCCGCACGCTCTCAAATTAGAAATATTTTCTCAAATTACGGGGAGAAGTTGGCATCGATGGGAATGGTCTCCCGTATTTCCTTCTTATATAGTCTATAAAATTAATAGACTATAACGTGCCTCCGCCGAGTGCACTTCGCAAGAGGGCCGATTTTATCGGATGATCGCAATGGCCAAACAGGTGATCGAATACGCCGGCGTTCCGGTCGGTATCGTCGTTCCAGACAAGGACCTGCTGAAGTTCATCGCCGTGAAGTTTCATGTTCATGACCTCGACGGCCAGCACTTTGCCTCGCCGTCGGACGTGCTGCGGGCAATCCACAAACTGATGTCGGCATCAAACGCCGGCGTTCATCGCGCCGCCTAATCGGAGAGACACCATGGGCAGGCTACGCCAATTCTTCCGGCTTTCCGCACTGCGCGACGATCTTGAAACGAGGTTGCTCGCTCGAGAGTATCGCTCCCTGCTCCTCGACGACCATTTCGAAGACGGCACGGACAAGGAACTCCAATCGAAATGCGCCGAGCTCACTATCGAAATCTCTTCGCGCCGGTATCGGCACTGCCATTGAAAGAGCTTCTGGCTCCTCACACCATGGCAGGAACAGCGCCGTCAGCCCTCAACAGGTGATCTTCAACATCGTCATCGACAACAAAACATTGCAACGTTCAACCAGGACTACAAGGCATGCAAAGCAGATTTTTCGCCCAAAGAGCCGGCGTGTTGCGAACCACATTGAGAGCAGCCGTTCTGGCTGCCATCATCCCGTTTGCGTTCCAGAATACGGCGCTTGCAGACCAAAAGGTGCTTCTGTCCTACGAGGCGACGCCCTCCGCAGGTTTCCATCTGCCGCGGCTTTCCCAGGCCAGTTATGATGATCGAGCGGCATTTTCAGCCGAAGTGCTAAAAGAGATCGTGCCGAAGATCGTAACAGCCAATGGTATCGACCCTGCGACCTTGGAGACAGAGGTGACGCCCGGCGGGTATCTCCTGAAAACCAATGCGTCACTTCAGACCGAGGGGGATCTTGACAACACCGCGGCTGATCGGCTTGCCGGCTCCCTGGGCTACGTCTTCCGCCAATATAGCGTTCTTGCCTCTCGCCTCAATGACACAACAGGTAAGACGGGCTTTGTTGTCGTGCGGTTTCACCAAGACAGCCTTAACGCCACCGTCGCGCAGAAATTCTTCGAGGCAGCAGACGCAACGGAAAAGGGCTTGGGCGGCGGATACACCGTGTTTGGAGACGAACAGATCTTCCTCAACGTGACGAATTCCGAAGGAAAGCCCTATAGCGGCCTTGATGATGCAACCTTCCAAGACGGCCTGAAACGCGCTGCCGCATCCTTCGGTGATCCCGCACTGGAAGTGTCTTCTTCTGGCAAGGCAACCGCACGCTTCATTGGGAATGATTGGGAGACGTCGAAGAGAGGCGAGGACTATCAAAGTCTGCTCGGCGGACAGGACGGTGAATTGGTGAAAAAGCTCGACGAGATCAGTAAAGACTATGCATCCCTCGTCGCAAAGACGGCTGAAAGCAAGGGCTGGAACCGAGATGAATGAGGGCGTGTGCGAGGCGCCCACGCACAAACCGTTGGTGGTGGAGGCGGCTGTTTCGGGCAAGCGGACAAAATTAGAAGATTTTGTCTATCGATTATATGGATTATAATGTTCCATAGCCCTGTCGATTTTAACAACGAGATTTTCGAACGCCACGCGGATGCTTGGGACGACCATACAGCTTCATATCGCGCGGTGCTTGCCGCGCTTGTTGCCTCGCCTGGCTCCGTCTCTGGCGAAGAAACGGCCGTCCGCTTCGGCCATCCCGGCATCGGTCTCGACAACAGGGAATACTATCAAGCGATGACAACTTTGAATGAGTATCTCCGACAGAAGCGCGAAGCACTACTCGATCGGCGGGTGCGCGTCAGAAACGGCGAACTGGGCGCGGTCACATTGAAGGCCAGTGCGAGCGCTGAGGGCCGCAGCGGCGTACGTCGTATCCGAATTCGGGATTTTCAGGTCATTTCCGACAGCCCGCACGATTTCGCCGGCTACAATCTGGGTCCATCGTCTCCAGAACTGCTGCTCGGCGCGCTTTCGAGCTGCCTGACCCATACCTTTCTGATCCATGCTTCCGATCAGGGCGTGCCACTGGAATCGCTGCATGCCGAAGTCTCCGCCACGATCGATGCGCGTGCAGGTGCAGAAGGATATGAAGACATTCCCGTCTATCCCCAGGACATCAACTACCTGGTCACCCTGGTATCTCCCGCAAGTACCGCGGACATCGCCAGACTGCAGGCGACCGTGGAAAAGCTCTGTCCAATCCTCAATCTCCTGAAACGCGGAAACGAGGTGCGCGGGCAGTTGGATCACCAGCAACCTGGCCATCAGATAACGAGCGCCGACTGATGACCGTATAGGCATGTGTCAGCACGTGTTGTCGACTTCGTCTCGTGTGGGAAACCGTCCGGTGTCGGTTGCTGCATAATTGCCTAAATTGAAATCGATTGAAGGATAAAATCATGCGGCCATTCAAAATGCGCCCGTGGTATGGCGACAAGGGGTGCTCCGGTAGAACCCAGATGGCGAGCGCTCAGTTTGCTTGAAGCAAATTCCTGATACACCAAGGAATAATCCGAAGAGAAGAACACCAATGGCTAGTCAACCCGTTACCACCCGCATCGTCCTTGCATCGCGCCCATCCGGAAAGCCGGTGGCTGCGAATTTCCGGCTCGAGCAGGAGACGGTTCGGGATCTCGCCGAGGGCGAGATTCTTCTCCAGACGCTTTATCTTTCCCTTGATCCCTACATGCGGGGCCGCATGGACGATGCCAAGTCCTATGCCAAGCCGGTCGAAATCGGCGGTGTGATGGAAGGGGGCACGGTTGCGCAGGTCGCGCGCAGCCGCAACACGGCGTTCAAGGCGGGGGATATCGTCCTCTCGCATTCCGGCTGGCAGAGCTATGCGATTTCAGATGGTAGGGGCTTGCAGAAGCTAGATCCGCAAACCGCACCGATCACGACAGCGCTCGGCATTCTTGGAATGCCCGGCTTCACGGCCTATGCCGGCCTTCGCAATATCGGCAAACCCAAAGCCGGGGAAACACTTGTGGTCGCAGCAGCGAGCGGCGCGGTTGGCTCGGCAGTTGGGCAGATGGCAAAGATTTACGGTGCGCGTGTTGTCGGAATTGCAGGCGGGTCCAAGAAATGTGACCACTTACGCCAGGAGCTCGGCTTCGATGTCGCGATAGACCATCATTCGAGCGAATTTCCGGCACAACTTGCAGCCGCCTGTCCGAACGGAATCGATGTCTATTTCGAGAATGTTGGTGGCCACGTCTGGAGCGCGGTGTTTCCATTGCTGAACGACTTCGCGCGCATACCGGTCTGCGGGCTCATCGCGCATTACAACGAAGGATCGTCTGTCTTGAGTGGACATGATCAGCTTCCTGCGGTGATGCGTGCCATCCTGCGCAAAAGCCTCACCATACGAGGCTTCATACAGCGCGAATTTGCCGACCAGCGTCCTGACTTCTATCATCAGGCCGGAGCGTGGATCTCCGAAGGGCGGCTCAAGTACAAGGAAGATATCGTTGACGGACTTGAAAACGCTCCGGAGGCTTTCCTTGGCCTTCTGGAAGGGGAAAATTTCGGAAAACTGATCGTGCGCGTCGCGCCCTGAACATAGCCTTGGCGTTATCTATTCCTGGCGCAGTTCTTTTTGCTCGCTGCCGGGCCAGAACAAAAAAGCGAATCCCGGAGAAGCTGATGCGGGAGCACGTACACTCTAGGAAGAAGATGACGACTGCGGACGTTGTCCGCAAGGGTAAGGCGGATGCCCATCTTCAAGATCTGAGCTCACCATTTCCGGCGTAATAATTTCATCAAGAAGGATAATGCCGTGGCCGCTGCAACAAGGACGCTTCCGATACTCGACCTCGGGCGTTTTGCATCCGCTCATCCGGAACGAGAGCAGGCGCTCGCGGAGCTTCGCGACGTCAGCCGGACGCTCGGATTTTTCTATCTCACCGGACACGGTATTCCGCAGCGACGGATTGACGATCTGACCGAACTCGCGCGCCGCTTCTTCTCGTTGCCGGAAGAGCAGAAGCTGGAAATCGAGATGCGCAAGTCGCCGCATTTTCGCGGCTATAACAGGGCTGGCTTCGAATATACGCGCGGCAAGCAGGATTGGCGTGAGCAGGTTGATTTTGGTCCCGAGCGCCAGAAGCTGGAGATCGGCCCGGGCGATCCTCCATGGAAGCGACTGTTTGGCCCGAACCAATTCCCCTCGGCGCTTCCGCAAATGCGCGCAGCCGTGCTCGAATGGATCGAAGAGGTGACCGGTGTGGGCCTCAAGGTCCTCCAGGCATTTTCCGAGGCGCTTGGCCAGAGCCCGGATGTCTTCGCGCCGATCTATGCCAATGGTCCGAACCAGCTTCTGAAGATCGTGCGGTATCCCGGTCGCGATCAAACGCAAAGCGACCAGGGCGTGGGCGCCCACAAGGATGGCGGCTTCGTCACCATCCTGTTGCAGGACGTCATCGGCGGCCTGCAGGTCGATGACGGCGAAGGCGGCTGGATCGACGCGCTGCCCATCCGCGGCACCTTTGTCGTCAATGTCGGCGAGCTGCTGGAACTCGCCTCCAACGGTTACCTCAAGGCCAATATCCATCGCGTCGTCACCCCGCCGGCCGGCGGTAACAGGCTATCCATTCCGTTCTTCCTCGGCGCGAACCTGGCTGCGACCATCCCTGTTCTCGATTTACCGCCGGCGCTTCTTGCAGAGGTGCGGGGCGTGACGCAGGATCCGCTCAATCCTTTGTTCCGCGAGGTGGGCCGAAACGTGCTGAAATCGCGCCTGCGCTCGCATCCTGACGTGGCGCGGGAGCATCATGCCGACCTTTTGGACGCGCAAGCGACATAGACCTTGACCACCCTGCGTTCACCAAAGGACGCCGGGATCGACACATCTGGCGCGGGGCCGCCCATGAAACTGAGCATGTCTTCGATCATAACCGTGATCCTGCTTGCGGCCATGTTCGGCCTCGTCGCGCTCAATCCCTTTGGAAGGAATATCGTCGTCCATCAGGACCAGGGTGCGGCATTCTCGGCAAACTGAACTGCTATTCGGCGAACTTGCCTTCGGTTTGAGGAGCCCTGAAATGCGCCTGATGCGCCGCCAAATTCGGGACGGAAGCGATGAGCGAGCGCGTGTAGGGATGCTGCGGATGGTCGAAGACCTCCTCCACCGGTCCGCTTTCGACGATCACCCCATCCTTCATGACGGCGATCCGGTGGCTCATGTGCTGGACGACACCCAGATCATGCGAGATGAACATCATTGAAAGCGCCAGCCGGTGCTGAAGGTCCACCAGCAGATCCAACACCTGAGCCTGCGTCGTCACATCCAGCGCGGAAACCGGCTCGTCGCAGACCAAAAGCTTCGGTTGTGCTGCCAGGGCCTGCGCAATGGAGACACGTTGGCGCTGCCCGCCGGAAAGCGCGGTCGGACGGCGGGCGAGCAACTCCGGCCTCAGGCCAACCATCTCGATAAGCTCTGCCACCTTCCGCCGGCGTGCCGTCTTGTCGAGGCCGCCGAGCAGCCGTAATGGCTGCTCTATGATGCGCTCGACGGTAAAGCGCGGATCGAAAGAACTCAAAGGATCCTGGCTGATCGTCTGGATGCCGGCTCGTACCGGCCGGCGGACGGCTTCGGTCAGCGCACTCCAGGGGCCCCCGTCGAAGAGCACGTCACCGCTATCCGGCCTGCGCAGCGCCAGGGCGATCTTGCCGAGCGTCGTCTTGCCGGAACCGGATTCGCCGACAATGCCCAGCGTCTCTCCTCGACCGATCTGCAACGACACCTCCCTAACCGCTTCCAAGAGGCTGCCGTCGGGGCGCTTGAAACTAACGGAGGCATGACGGACCTGAAGCAGCGGCTCTCCATCCACCGGCGCGCGGCTGTAGACCGGCGCGGGATCCGGCGCGCTCAGGCGCCGGCCGCGCGTGGCGCCGGTCGGGACTGCGGCCAGAAGACGGCGGGTATAGGCATGTTGCGGGGCGGAGAGCACGTCTTGTGCCGGGCCAGATTCAACGAGACAGCCATTCTGCATGACAGCGACACGATGGGCCAGTTGGGCTGCAACGGCGAGGTCATGGGTGATCAGGAGAACGCCGAAGCCGGCGCTCGCGAGACCTTTGAAGACCGATAGAATCTGCTGTTGGACAGTCGCGTCGAGCGCCGTGGTCGGTTCGTCGGCGATCAGCAAACGCGGTTCCCCCGCAAGGGCCGATGCGATGAGGGCCCGCTGCCGGAGCCCTCCGGAAAGCTCATGCGGATATTGGGCAGCGCGGATCTCCGGCTCGGCAACGCCGACGCGTGTCAGCAGTTCGCCAACGCACGCGGCCACCTGCGATCGCGCCACGAGCCGATGCGCAAGCAACGGCTCGGCAATCTCGCGCCCGACCATACGCAGCGGGTCAAGGGAAACCAGGGCGTCTTGCAGCACGAAACCGATCTCGCGCCCGCGGATCTCCCGCCAGGCCTTCTGCGACTGCCGCAGCAGATCGAGCGGCCGGCCATCATGTCCCTCCAGCACCATTCTGCGGGCCTGGACATGCGCATGTGCACCAGCAAGGCCGACCAGCGCGCGCGCCGTCACCGATTTTCCCGATCCGGATTCGCCGACAAGCGCGAGGATCTCGCCCGGCGCGATCCGCAAGGAAAGATCCGAAACAGCCTCGACGACGCCCTGTGGCGTATCGAAGGCGACATGCAGCCCGTCGATCTCGAGCAGCGGTGGGCCGGACGAGGCGGAGGCGGGCGGGCTCGGACCGGGTCGTATGTTCATCGGGCATCCCCCCGTGCCAGAAGCGTCTGCAATCGCCTGGCGACAAGGGTGATCGAAATCACCGAGACCGCGACCACGGTGGCCGGCAGCAGACTTGTCCAGGGGGCAATATCGATGAAATTGCGGCCGTTCGCCAAGAGCGCTCCCCATTCGGCGGCAGGCGGTACGACACCGAGGCCGAGAAAACTCAGGGCCGAGGCAGTCAGCACCGAGGCGCCGACGCCGATCGTCGCGAGGATGACCAGCGGCCGGACGGCGTTCGGCACGATATGCTCGATAATGACAGTCCAGGGATGTTCACCAAGCGCTACGGCATGTTCGACATAACCGGAGAGCTTGACCTGCAAGACTTGCGAGCGGATCAGGCGGGCGTAACCGGCGATGGAGGACAGGCCAACGGCCAGCAGGGTGTTGAGGGGGCCGCGCCCGAGCACGGCGATCACCAGCAGCGCCAGCAGTATTTCCGGAAATGCCAGAAGAATGTCTATCACACGGACCAGAAGCCGGCTTATCGGCTTCGGCGACAGGGCTGCAGCCGTCCCCAGAATGACGCCGCCGAAACAGGCGATCACCGTGGCCCCGATCCCGATCGTCAGCGACTGCGATGTTCCGTAGACGATACGAGAAAAGAGATCGCGTCCCAGTTCATCGGTTCCAAACCAGTGAATGCCGCTTGGCGCTTCCAATATGGCATTGGTGTCGATCGCGTCCGGATCGAACGCCGTAAACCATTGCGGTAGCCAGACGGCGAAGGCGAGGACGGCGACCGCGGCAAGCGGCAGCAGCAGCCCCGGCGCGAGCCAGGGATGCCTGCGACGAGAACCGGCAGCCGGCCGGCCGCGCAGCACCGTATCGAACAATTCCGTATTGCTCATGCTGCACTCCTTCGCAGGCGCGGATCGACCAGCAGATAGAGGGCATCTACCAGAAGATTGATGATGACGAAGACGAAGGCGGACAGCATCACCAGCCCAAGGACGAGCGGCATGTCGCGGGTCTTGATGGCCTGCAGGGTGATCTGCCCGATGCCCGAGCGGCCGAACACGGTCTCGGTGAGGATAGAGCCGCCGAGCGTGCTTGCAAACAGCGTTCCCGTCAAAGTCGAAGCGGCAAGGGCCGCATGGCGCAGGCCGTGCCGTAACCGGAGAGCCGTCTCGCTGACGCCACGCGTGCGAACCGTCAGCGAAAAGGGCTGAAACAGCGCCTCCTCCAGGCCGTCACGCAGTACCTGGGTCAGCAGTGCCGCCAGCGGCAGGCTCAGCGCAATGGCCGGCAGGACCAGCGCCGAAAAGCTAGCATTGCCCGTCACCGGAAACCATTGCAGCCGGAAACTGAAGACCGACAGCAGCACGATCCCGATCCAGTAGACGGGCGTACTGAGCAGGACCAGTTCGATTCCGGAGACGACAATAGCGATCCCCCTGCGCCGGCCGGCGGTCGCCAGGGCAATGCTCAAGGACAGGATCAAGGCGATAAAAATCGCGCTGCCGGCGAGCTGCAATGTCGGCCCCGCCGCCTCGTAGATGAGCTCCGTAACCGGCTGGCGATATTGGTAGCTTTCACCGAAATCGCCGGTCAGGGCATTGAGCACGTAGCGCGCATATTGCACGTAGAGCGGCTGATCCAGTCCATATTGTTGTGTCAGCACGGCCCGTTCAGCCGCATCGACCACATTCTCGCCGCCCGACAGCACCGAGACGGGATCGCCGGGAATGAGCTTTACGGCGATAAAGGCAATCGTTGCGGCGCCCCAGAGCACCGCAACGACGACACCGAGCCGCTTCAGCCCGGCGCGGATCAAATCACGGCTCGAGCCAAGCATCATAGAAAAGCGGCTTTGCGTTTGTTGCCCAGTTGATGCCGTGAAGCTTCTTCGACGCCCCGAGCTGATATGCTGCGACAAAGAGCGGTACCACATAGGCCTGCCCGACGATTTCCGACTGGATCTCGCCATAGAGCTGCTTTCGTTCCGCATCGCTTTCCCCGATGGCCTTGCTCAGTTTCTCATCGAGGCTGTTGACGCGGACGTAATCGGATCCGTTCGGCGGCACATAGGCCGAATGGAACACGGTGCGCAATATGTCCGGTTCCGCCCGCACATAGTAGAAGGAAACCAGATCGTAATCATTGCTGTTGGCCCGGGCGGTGTAGCCGCCGGCGTCGGCCGGATCGAGCTGGAGGTCGAAGCCGGCCTGGCGGACCTGATATTGCACCGCCTGCGCAAGGGTCACGTTCGATGCGCCGACGGACGCGCTGTCGTAAACATAATGCACGGTCAGGCGTCGGCCATCCTTCGTGCGAAATCCCTCGGCATCCTTTTTCGTCCAACCGGCCTCGTCGAGCAGCTTGTTCGCCTTGGCGAGATCGAAGCCCCACTTACTCGCCACGCTGCCATCGTAATAAAGCGTCGACGGCCCAAGGATGTTGTCGGCCGGCTTGAGCGTGCCGAGATAGGCTGCCTTTACTGCCGCCGCCCCGTTCACGGCGCTTTGGAAGGCTTGGCGCACCTTGGTGTCCTGGAAGGGCTCCTTGGACGTGTTGAGGAAATAGGAACTGTTGACGCCGGGATTCTCCCGGGTCACGACCTGAAGCTTGTCATCGCCCTGCACGGAGCGGTAATTGGCCGGCGGAACTTCGTCGATCGCCTGAACCTGGCCGCTTGCCAGGGCGCCGAGGCGAACCGATGATTCCGGCAGATATTTGAAGTCGATCCCGTTGAAATGGGCCGGGCCGACATGCTTGGCATAACCCGGCCCCCAATTGTAGTCGGCACGGCGCGTGAGCTTGCTGCCGCTGCCCTTGACGAAGCTTTCGAGAATATAGGGGCCGGAGCCGACAACCGTATTGGTCGTGCTCGTCGCCTTCTGCAGATAGGTCGGTGACTGGATTCCGAGATAAGGCAGGCTCAGCCCCTGAAGCAGCGGCGCGAAAGACTTGTTATAGTGGATGACGAGCGTACCGGCATCGATCGCCTCGATCTTGTCGATCGGACCGAGCAGCGATTTCGCGTAGCTCGACGTCGTCTTCGGATCCAGGATCCGCTCGAAATTGTACTTGACCGCGGCGGCATCGAGAGGCGTGCCGTCGCTGAAGGTCACGCCCTGCTTGAGATGAAACGTATAGACCGTGTTGTCGCCGTTGATCTCCCAGCGCTCGGCCAGCCACGGCGTAAAACTATTGTCCTCGGCTTGCCCGACGAGGGAATCGACGAGGTTTCGAGTGATGACGGCGGTGATCGAGCTGCCGGTAATCGAAGGATCTATGATCGCCGTGTCCGTGGCGAGCCCGACGGTCAGCGTGCCGCCATCCACCGGCTTTGCGCTCTCGGCCGCATGCGCTTGTGGGCCTGCAAATGCCAGAAGGGAAAATGTCAGCGCAAAGGCAATGGGATTTCGTCTAGGCAATGTCTTGAAAGTCTTTACGGTCATATCTGGTCCCGGAGTTGGTGATGCTTCAGGTCTGGCCCGGCGGCTGTTCATGCGTCGATGAACATTCAACGCGTTAGCATTTATTGTCTACAAAATTTATAGACTAAAGGCATTCTGGTCCATTTGAGCCTGCGGATTAAAAAAATCCGTTCCGCAAAAATCTTGTCAGCGAGCTTTGGAAAATCGGCTTCTTCACCGATGTGGCCCAGTCGGCCCGAAGCTGCGATTTTGGCCAACTCGCAGAACCTTGTGGGAACATAGCCTGCAGGATTGACCCTCGACGCGCCTGTTCGTGACATTGCGTTCCAATTTGAGGAGCGTTTTGATGAGTACGGGTATTTCGAGTTCGGATTTTGTCGGCCAATGGAGCCTGAGCTTCGCCGACATTGATTTCATCAATTCCAAACCCGCCGCGACGAGGCTCGGCTTGGCCTCGCAGTTGAAGTTTTCAGCGCACGCGGCTTTTTCGCTGACGATGGCACATTGATCCCAAACGATGGCGTCGAATATCTGGCTGAGCAGATCGGTGTCCGAGCCGACGAACTGTCCAGCAATGATTTCGGCGGGAGAACAGCACGTCGGCATTGCACAGAGATTTTGCAGTATCTCGGCTTTGGCCGCATGACGCGACAAGACCGCGAAGCGCTTTCTTACTGGATTATCGGCGAGCTTTGCCCGTCCGGACAATCCGTCAGCGCCATGCTCGAGGCGGTGTTCCTCTGGTGCCGGGATCGCAATATCTATGGTCCGTCTGCCAAGGAGCTCGAACGGCTCGTTCGTTCGCAACGGCAACAATATCTCGATGGCTGGCTTCATGGGATTTTTGCGACATAATCAATTCAACCGGTCTCTGGAGGTTTACCTCACAGGCGCGCGAGCGTTCAACCATATCCGCCCTCGTGGTTGCATCAGCGTGATCGCTACCACTAACCGGACTTTCCCTTCAACTTCGCAACGGTCCGGGGTTGGGCCAGACAACAGCATCATGAACCGCTCTGATATTTGGACAGTTCATGCTAGTTTTATCGCATGACACCAATGCATCCATCCCAAAGCCGCGCCGAATTCTCGCTGACCCATATCGATCTTAATCTACTGCGAGTGTTCGATGTCCTCATGCAAGAGAGAAGCGTCACCAAAGCGGCTTCTCGTCTTGGGAGAACGCAATCGGCAATCAGCCATTCCCTTGCGAAGCTTCGGGAGATATTCAAGGACGAGCTGTTCTCGCGAGATGCGGGCGTCATGGAGCCAACACCGCGCGCACGCGAGCTAGCCGTTGGGTTGTCTCGTGCCTTGGCGGATATACGATCCGTAGTCGACCGGCATCTCAATTTTAAACCCGAAGAGACCCAACGGAACTTTCGCGTCGGTCTCTCGGACTACACGGCCGTCGCGATTTTGCCCCGCCTGATCGAGGCCTTTTCCAGCTCTGCGCCGAATGCCACTTTGAATGTATTGCACGTCCGGGAAACAGATGTATCGGGATTGCTTCGGAACGGCGAAATCGAGTGCGCTATCCTCGGCAATTCGACCTTGCAGAATGGCCTGCTTGCGGTCGAGGAGCTATCAAGGGATGAAATGGTTTGTGCGGGATGGCGTGGCAATCCGATGCTCGACGACATGACAGTGGAGAATTATCTCGCGTTACCACACCTGCAAATCTCTGCTGACGGAACAGCCGTGGGTATCGCAGACGTTACGTTGAAGGCAATGGGACTATCGCGTCGGGTGGTTGCTACTGTGCCCCATTATCTGGTGGCACCGTGGGTCATCAAGGGCACGCAACTGATCACGGCTTTCGGTGACAGCGTGCTTCTCGCCCTCTCCGACGAGAGCGAGATGCGGATCGTCTCACCGCCCATACCACTACCCAACGTAATACTTTCGCTCATTTTCGAGCGGGGTGTCAGCGAAGATCCCGGCCAGCGATGGTTCCGAGATCTCGTCAAGTCGGTTTCCGATTCTCAGCGGAAGCGCAAGGCGACTGTTTACCAGCGACTTAAGTTGCCTATGAATCGCCCGTAGTCCTAAAACTCACTGAATTTCTATCAACGCTTCCACTTCCACGGCGGCCTGAAGCGGAAGTGATGCTACGCCAATGGTGCTGCGTGTGTGGCGACCCTGCTCGCCGAATACCTCGACCATCAAATCCGACGCACCGTTCATGATGCGAGCATGGTCGGCAAAGGATGTTGGAGCCGCTATGAAGCCGCCGAGGCGGACGATCTGTTTGACCCGGTCCAGACTGCCGAGTGCTGCCCTTGCCTGCGCCAGGACATTGATCGCGGCAGCCCGCGCAGCGAGGGCACCGTCTTCCAACGATACTTCTTCGCCAACGCTGCCAGCGGCGACCAGCTTGCCGTCGACGCCCATGCAGAGCTGACCGGAGATGAACAGCAGGCTACTGGTCGTGTAAGTGGCGACATAATTGGCGAGAGATTTGGGAGGCCGGGGTAGTTCAAGGCCGAGTTCTAATATGCGGGCTTCGAAGGAAGATGTCATGGAGTTGTCCTTGTTTTACGGATCAGGAGGCAGTTCTGCGCTCATAGGCCTGCGCGATGCGGTGAAGACCCTCTTCAACCAATGACCGTGTCGTGCCAAGGTTAAAGCGGGCATGGCCTTTGCCGCCAGCTCCGAGAGGCTCGCCGAGGGTCACGACGACATGCGCTTCATCTTCGAAGAAACTGCGAAGTTCATCTACCGATAGCCCGAGACGGCCGAAATCAAGCCATGCGAAATATGTGGCTTCCGGCGTTGTTACCGTGACGAGCGGTAGATGTTTCTCAATAAAGGACCTGAGATATTCGAAGTTGCCCTGGATATAGCGAACCGCCGCCAGCGACCAGTCATCGCAGTCGCGGAACGCGGCCTCGGTCGCCGCCTGGCCAAAGATGCACCCCCCGAAATAAAGATTGTTCCGTTTCAATCCGCGCATATAGGCGTCACGGAGATCCGGGTTTTCGGCAACAAACAGCGAGTGCTTTAAACCGGTCACGTTGAAGGATTTGCTTGCCGAGACGAGCGTAATCGAATTCAAAGAGGCCGATTGGGACAAGCCAGCGAAGGGCGTAAACTCAACGCCTTCGAAGACAAGGCTGCAATACACCTCGTCGGCAACGACGATAACGCCGCGTTCCAAGCAGAAGGCGTTCAGGCGTTCAAGTTCCTCGCGCGTCCAGACGCGCCCGACTGGGTTGTGCGGACTGCAAAGGAGCAAAATCTTGGTCCGCGCTGTGGTCTTGGCAGCGAGATCCTCAAAGTCCATTTCGTAACGGGTGCCGCGCTTGACCAGCGGATTTGCTACGGCTGTGCGACCGGCTGCTGTGATCACCTCTGGGAAGATATGATGAACTGGCGGCTGGTAGATGATTTCATCGCCAGGAGACGTCAGCTCATCGATGATCGGCTGCATCGAGGGATAGATGCCCACATTACTGGCGATCCAATCCTTCTGTATGCTCCATGAAAAGTGCCGGTTAAAGTAGCCGATGATCGCTTCGTAATATGACACCCGTTTATACGGGTATCCGAAGTGCCCTGCCTTGGCGACCCGTTCAAGCGCTGCGCAGATCGGCGGGGCCGCCCGGTAGTCCATCTCTGCGGTCCCGAAACAAAGGAGCGTCGGATCGCCTTTGCGGGCAATCTCATATTCCCACTTGGCGGAGCTAAGCTCTGCCCGATCAAGAGGCACGTTGAACCCGAAATCGAGTCCATCGACTTTCGGTGGAGCAGAGCTTGATGTGTTGGCTTGGCTTTTGGTCATGCGATATCCCTCGGCGCGGACAGGACTGCCAGCGCAATATCGAAATGGAATGTTTGTTAGAGAACCCGCGCGAGGAATTCGCGCGTGCGCGGCGATTTCGGGTTGGCGATCATTTCGCGAGGATCGCCTGCCTCGACAACGACGCCTCCGTCCATGAAAATGAGCTGATCTGCGACCTCACGCGCGAAGCCGATCTCATGGGTCACGACGACCATCGTGATGCCGTCGCGCGCTAGATCCTTCATAACTTCGAGAACCTCGCCGACCAGCTCAGGGTCGAGAGCCGACGTAGGTTCATCGAACAGCAGAACTTTGGGACTCATCGCCAATGCGCGGGCGATGGCAACACGCTGCTGCTGACCGCCTGAGAGCTGTTTGGGATAGGCATTGCACTTCTCGGCCAGACCAACCCTCTTGAGGAGCGCTACGGCCTTTTCTGTGGCCTTTGCTATAGGCTCGCGACGCACCCGGACAGGCGCTTCGATTAGGTTTTCCAGCACCGTCATATGCGGGAATAGATTGAATTGCTGGAACACCATGCCGATGTCCGCCCGCCGTTTGCAGATGGCGGAAGGCGGCAACTCATAGAGCTTGTCTCCCTCCAGCCGGTAACCGACGAAGTCGCCATCGACCATCATAAGCCCGCCATTGATCTCTTCAAGGTGGTTGATGCAACGTAGGAACGTGCTTTTGCCCGATCCTGACGGCCCGATGATGCAGGCCACCGAGCCTTCCGGCACAGTCAAATCTACGCCTTTTAGAACCTCAAGGTTCCCGTAGGATTTACGGATGCCAGCAGCATGGACCATTGTGGATCGGGCAACGCCAAACCGGTCGTGGTGAGTTAAGGGGGCGGTCATGCCATGACCTCCTTTCGACGGAAGCGAAATAATTTGCCGAACACTGCACTTAGCAGACCTGGTTCGTGCCCACGCTCGTCACGGCTAAAGTGGCGTTCGAGGTGGTACTGTCCGATGGACATGACCGAAACCACCACGAGATACCAGAAGGTGACGACAATCAGCAGCGGGATGGTCTCGAAGGTCCGGGCATAAATCGCCTGGGCGGAATAGAGAAGGTCACTGACGGCAATGATGCTGACCAATGAGGTGGTCTTCAGCAGATTGATCGTTTCATTACCAGTCGGCGGAATGATCATGCGCATGGCTTGCGGCAGAACGATGCGGCGAAGAGAGAGGCTCGGCTTCATGCCGAGACATGCGGCGGCTTCCGACTGGCCCTGACTAACGGACTTCAGTCCGCCTCTGACAATCTCAGCCATATATCCCGCCTCATGGAGAGACAGCGCAACGACGGCTGACACAAAGGGTGTCATGATGTCGTTGGTTGCTATGGAGAACACGGTTCCGTAACCGGGCAGCCAAAGGCTGAACTCCTTGACGACAAGGGAAAGGTTGTACCAAAGCATCAACTGCACGAGCGCTGGCGTCCCCCGGAAGAGCCACACGAATACGGCTGCGGGAACAGATAGCAACTTGCTGGGGGAGAGCATCATCAGCGCGGCGACGGTGCCGCCGATGACAGCAAGGATCATGACCAGGATCGTGATCACGATCGTCTGGGCCAAGCCGCGCATAATCATGGGATTGAAGATGTAATTGGCAACAACCGGCCACTGAAACTCGGGGTTCGAAATCGCCGACCTCACCATCATAATGATAGCGATCGCGACGAGAAGGGCCGCCGCCCACCGCCAGGGATGGCGCAAAGGGACGACCTTGACCTTATTGGGATCGATACTTGATGGGTGTTCTAGTGCAATGGATTCTGTGCTCATGAGTTCCTCCCGCTAAATGACGAAGAGGGGTGCCAACTGCTGTCGGCACCCGCCGCCCGGACGTTGGCGCTGCTACTGACGCGCCGATGGTCCAATCACTGTGCGAGTTGAGCCGCGTCGGTATAGATCGTCGGCTTTTCGACCGACGAGGTCGTCATGTTGTACTTCTTCAGAATGTTCGAATAGGTACCGTTCGAAATGAGCTTTTGAAGCGCTGCTTCCAGCATGGCGGCCGTCTCCTTGTCACCCTTGGCAATCACGACGCCGAGCGGGGTGGGATAGAAGCTATCTCCGGTCACAATCAGCTTCCCCTTGCTGGTCACTTCATAGTATCCGGCAGACGTTGAGTCATCGAGCCGTGCTTCGGCACGACCGGAAAGAACAGCCTGGATCGTATCTTTCTGCTCGGGGTAAATCGCCTTGTTGAGGGCGGGGAGGTTTGCAGCTTTGCACTCTACGTCGAGCTTGTCTGCGGCAAAATCCGCAGAAGTGCCGCTCTGGACCGCGACTTTCGCGCCGCAAAGGCTGTTTTTGGCCGCAAACTTCTTTTTGTTATCGGGCGTAGTCGCGACCACCGTCCCTGCCTGCATAAATGTCACGAAGTCAGCCTGCTTAAGGCGCTCTTCCGTAACGGAGAATGTTGCCCAGCCGACCTTGATGCGGCCCGCAGCAAGTCCCGGAATCTGCGAAGCGAATGGGATTGTTACGATATCGAGCTTTGCGTTCAGCAGTTCGGCGACCGCAGTAGCAAGTTCAATATCGAGTCCCACTGGTTTGCCCTGTTCATCGATATACTCGAAGGGCGCATAACCGAGGGAGCTTGCGATGGTGAGTTTGCCACTGTCTTTAACCTCCTTGATGATCGGAATGTCATCGGCGAATGAGGTGCTTGAGAGTGCGGAAAGTACAGTTCCTACGACGGCGATACGAAAAAAGGCTCGGTTCAGCATTATGTTCCCCTTTGCTGTTTTGCAGGACGATGATGCTCACACCAAGAAAATTATTCAAATTAATTAATTGCATCTTCTGTATGATCATTCTTCATACTCAGCGCCTGAGCAATTCTACACTCGGAAGGCGATGCGATGCCCGATCGCGCGGGTGAGCTAGGTGCGGACAACCTTCGCGCACGAACTGTACCTTGGGGTAGGCTCGAGAGCAGGCAATGTTTCGAAGGGCTTCCAATAGTCCAAGTTAAGCAACGTCCTTCTTTGTCGCGTAACTCCTGATTTTTCATTGCAAATATCGCGGACTGAAATCACGCTAAAGTTCGCCTCGCAAATGTCGGTCGCAAGAGTCCGCCTGAAGCGGCGGACTTTTGCGACAGCGTTTCGCCTAGGGTGACGAGCGTAGAGTGTAACAAAAGGGTGGATTTTCGATCAAAGTGACATTACACAATCGGAACCACCCTAATGTTACAGAATCGCATGGCCCGCATCGGATACGCTCGCGTCAGCACTACAGATGAGGACCTCGATATTCAGAACGAGCGTCTGAAGGCCGCAGGTTGCGAAATCATCCGTTCGGAAACCGGATCCGGAGCGTCCCGGAAGGGGCGATCCGAGCTGGAAACCATTATGCAGTTTCTGCATGCGGGCGACGAGCTGGTGGTTCTGCGACTTGATCGGCTCGGCCGTTCCACACGCGACGTTCTCAATCTCGTTCATGAGCTTGACGAAAAGGGCGCGTCACTCCGCATTCTTGAGCCCGAAGTCACGACAGCCGGAAGCATGGGTCGAATGGTCATCACCATCCTCGGCATGGTCGCTGACATGGAACTCAAGTTCATCAAAGACAGGCAACGAGCGGGCATCGACGCGGCAAAAGCTGACGGCATCTACACGGGTAGGAAAAAGAATGTTGATGACGCGGAAATCCGCAGGCGAATCGCGGCTGGCGCAACGAAAGCCGCCGTTGCTCGTGACCTGAACATTTCCAGGATGACTGTTTACCGCGCCTTGGAAGGTCAAGGTTCGCAGTCAGCTTCGACATGATTACACGTTCGCTATTCGTTCTTTGAGTTGGCCAAAATCGCAGTTTCGGGCCGACTGGGCCGATGTGGCGGGTTCCGTCCTTCACCGTCGTCAAAATGTAAAACGAAGGCTGTCGGTTTGAGCGGCGATCGAAATCGTCACAGTCATCACCTCATCGGCGCATGCGTCCTTGCCTGCTCATTGGCGCCCGCTGGAACGGGAGACAAGGGCGAAGGCCCTAAACGGCGGCGGCAAGATGCGGTGTCGAATATTGCGCAGCCCGATCCGGCAGCCCGAGGTTGGAACGCAGCGTGCCCTCGACGTAGTCGGTCCGGTGGACCCCTCTTTCCTGGAGGATCGGTACGACCCGTTCCACGAATTCGTCGAAGCCGCCGGGGGTCAGGTGCGGCGCGAAGACAAACCCGTCGGCAGCGTCTGCCTGCACATAGTGGTTGATCTCCGTAGCGATCTCATCCGGCGTACCCACGAAATGCTGGCGGCCGGTGACGCGAATGATCAACTGGCGAATACTGAGCTTGTCGCGCTCGGCCAGCTCACGCCAAATACGCGCCGTTTCCAGCCTGCCGGCGACGTCCTGATTGTTGGCGCGTCCTTGTGCCAGCCGCGTCTCGGAAATATCCGGCTCGATATCCGGCAAAGGTCCGTCCGGATCGTAGTTCGAAAGATCCCGGTTCCAGACCTGCTCCAGAAACACGATCGCATTCCTCGGGCTGACTTGCTGAAGACGGATTGCTTTCAACTTCTCCTCGGCATCCGCCTGCGTGTCGCCGATCACGAAATTGGCGCCGGGCAGGATCTTCAGCGCATCCGGGCTTCGGCCGTATTTCGTCAGACGACGCTTCACATCGGCATAAAAGGCCTGACCGGCTTCGAGCGTGCCGTGGCGAGAATAGATCAGGTCGGCATGGCTGGCGGCAAGCTCCCGCCCCTGGTCGGAATCTCCCGCCTGCGCGATCACCGGAGCGTCTTGCGGAAGGGAAGACAATGCGGATTGCCCGGTAATGTTGAAATGTCTGGAATTGGCCGCGAAATCACCATCGGTCCACAACTGGCGAGCGGCTTCGATGAATTCGCGGGCACGTTCGTAGCGCTCGCGGTGCGGCAGGTGATCGCCGCGACGGAAATTCGCGCCGGTAAATGCGCCCGGCGAGGTCACGACATTCCAGCCGGCGCGTCCGCCGGACAGAATATCGAGCGTCGCCAGTTGCCGTGCCAGCGGATAGGGTTCGTTGAAGGTCGTGGTCAGGGTGCCGATCAGCCCGACATGATCGGTGATCGATGCAAGCGCCGTTAAAATCGCCAGCGTATTGGGGCGACCGGCGACGTCAAGCTCGTGGAAGCGGCCACCCTGCTCGCGGACCCGCAGACCCTCCGCCAGAAAGATGAAGTCAAATTTTCCGCGCTCCACGGTTTCGGCAAAATGCCGGAACGACGAAAACTCGATCTGGCTTCCGGCCGCCGGATCGCTCCAGACTGTGAAGTTGTTGACACCGGGAAACTGGGCTCCAAGGATAACCTGCTTTTTGGTCATGGGATGGTCCTTTCCGCTCACGCAGCAGAGGTGTAGCGATTGACAGCGGCCGGCAAACCGAAGCGCTCTCGAAGCAGCCCGCTTCCCGGCTTTCGCAAGAGAGACGCGCCTTCGAGCGCCGGAAGGAGCTCATTGACGAGGTGATCAAGTTGCCTTTTCGGATCGCGCACGATCAGACGGACGCCATTGGCGCCCGACGCCGCGATGCGTCCGACCTCAGCGACAGATTCGGCGACGGGAGCCGGCTCAGGATCGATGTCGAGATCGACAAAGAAGGCTTGTGCTTTCGGGACAACTGGAAGACCGCGCAGATCGGACCGAATAAAGACGACATCGGCCGTGGCCGATGCGTCGTCGCCCTGGATCTGGACGGCGGCCACCACCGGCTGGCCCTGCGGCGGACGCGGTGTGATGGACGGTCCGAGGACTTTAAACCCCGCGCTCTCGAAATTGATGTAGTGAAGTTTGGCCCCGTCCAAGAAGCGAAAGCTCTCCCGGTCGCGGACGATGGCATCTTCCTCCCAGCTGTCCCACAGGCGGCGGATGACATCGATCGCGTCCTTTGCATCCTGTTCCAGTGCCGGCCCGTCTGGCGTTGGAAAACCGCCGAGTGCGCCGATCGCCTTCTGCGCCTGCAGAACACGATCGCCGCGAAGCTGTTGGGCGAAAAGCCCGGCCCGGCCTTCGCTCACATAGTCCAGGGTCGCGACTGCGGTCGAAACGTGGAATGGCTCCAGATGGTTGATCGGAGCGCCGGCGAGGATACCGATTTTGCGGCTGCGCGGCGCCAGCCAGTTGGCAAGCAGAATGGCATCCAGTCCGTCGCCGCCCGATGCGGCGAAACCGTCCTCCAAAGTGATGAATTCGACCACGTCGTCGAGACGAGAAATCAAGGTTCGCCAAAAGTCGCGCTGGGAGGTGTGGCTGCCCTGCGGGTATGCGGCGACATCAACGCCGATGCCGACTTGAAGTCCATTTGGAAGCGTCATGATCTATTCCGTTGAAATGGTGAATGGTCATCCGTGCGGGTCGCAAGTCGCATCGTCATGCGGCGGAGGCGTCGTGGCTCGACAGCCGGTCCCTGATCTTCGCTTCCTGTCCTGTTTTCAGCGCCGTGACCCGCGCAGTCGCCTCTTCAAACGAGGCTGCGGGCGGGTAGATCGGTGTTGTCCCCACCTGCCCGGCCTTTTCCCCGATATGCTTTTCGAAAGGCAGGGAACGATAGAGCGAGGGATCGGCTGACGTATCGAAGAGCGGGCGGTAGCCGAGCGACAGATAAAGGGCGACTGCTTCGGGCTGGCGGAACCCGGTCGAAAGGTAGGATCTGGTGTAACCAAGCTGCGCAGCACTTTCCTCAAGTGCCAGAACGATGGCCCGGGCCAGTCCCTGACGCCGCAAATTCGGATGTGTCCAGATCCGCTTCATTTCGGCCGTCTCATCGTCATGGCTCATGAAGGCGCCGCCGGCAACGGTTTCGCCATCCCGTTGCAGCAGCAAGAAATCTCCCAGCGGAGAGGAAAACAGCGAAACGGGGTAACGGAAGATTTCCGCCCGCGCCCCGCCGCGGCTCGCGGCTCCATATCTCCCGTCATATTCGCTGACCAGCCCGTCGATCAGGGGCTGGGCCGCTGGCTCCAGCAGTGACGACCGGACAACTATATCAGTCATGAACGCGCCTCCGATGAAGGTCTGACCGCGTTCCGGATGCGGCTTCAAGAAAATGTCCTGAAGCTCATCCGGCGCGCCTAACATCGTCAGCATGCCCGATCGGTGGATCGGTTTGCACGGCATGATTGTTGCGTTTGCCGCCGAATATTAAAAGATCATTGCTCGATTTAATAGTTCACTAAAAATATAGATTATCTGTTTTAATCGACCGGTCGGGTCGGGAGCAGATATGTCATACGCCCTCAGCTTTCTCGATAAAAGTCCAATCCACGGCCCGGAAGGGGCAACGGCGGCGCTGCAGCGCAGTTTGAATCTGGTCAAAAGGGCCGAGGATCTGGGCTATCGGCGGTTTTGGGTCGCGGAGCATCATAACTCGCCCAACCTCGCAAGCTCGTCGCCGGAGGTGTTGATCGCCTTCCTTCTCGCCCGCACAAGCCGCATCCACATCGGCTCCGGCGGCGTCATGCTGCAGCATTACAGTGCCTACAAGGTTGCAGAAAATTTCAACCTGCTTTCCGCTCTCGCGCCGGGCCGGGTCGATCTCGGCGTCGGCAAGGCACCCGGCGGCCTGCCGCTGTCGACACGCGCCCTGCAGCAGGCCTACGACCCGGAACGCAAACCGTCCTTCGCCGCGCAACTGGCCGAACTGGACGGTTTCCTCAGCCACGGAGACGTCGGCCAATCACAGACTGAAAGTCCTCTCGCCTTTCCCGTGCCGGATCAGCCGCCCGGTCGTTTTCTGCTCGGCGCAAGCGCGCAGAGCGCAACGCTGGCGGCCAGCCTCGGATGGAGCTTCGTCTATGCGGCCCATATCCACGGTGATGCCACTGCGATCACCGAAGCATTGTCGGCTTACCGGACCGCAGGCGGTACGTCAGCGCTGTTGGCCGTCAGCGTCATCACCGCGGAAACGAATGCGCGTGCCGCAAGCCTCGGCGGTGAGACGCGCCGGTTCCGGGTCGAGGTCGAAGGCGGCCAGGCGGTAAATGTCGGCAGCGAAGAGCAGGCGCTCGAATATGTGCGCCAGTCGGGCAAGACGCAATACCAGATCGAGGAGCGAAGCCCGCGCCTCATTCGCGGCACACCGTCGAAGGTCCACGTCGAACTGCAGCAACTGCACGAAACCTATGGCGTCGACGAATTCATCATCGACTGCCCGCTGTCGGATGGCGCGCAGCGCCTGAAAACGATCGAACTCCTGGCCGACGGGCGCACAGCCATCGCTGCCTGACCATCGGACAAAAAATTGGGGCCATCACCGTGGTAACAAGACGAGATTTTCTAACAGGCACCGGCATTGCGGCACTCTCCCTGACGGCTGGATTGCGGCTTTCCCAGGCGCAGGCCAAGGACCTACCGGCCAGCGGCGGCTCGCTGAGCTGGGGCGTGGAAACGGAACCGAGCACGCTCAATCCGCACCTGAACGGCCAGGCAAAGGCGAAGCTGATCCTGCGAAATGCCTATGAAACACTGCTGGCCCGCACGCCGGATGGCGGATACGTGCCGTGGCTGGCGAAAAGCTATTCGGTCTCCGACGATGGCAAGACCTACACTTTCGCCCTTCGCGACGATGTGACCTTCAGTGACGGCGAAAAGCTCGACGCGGCCGCGGTGGCGCTCAACTTCACCAAGCTGAAAGAGCCGACCTATTCCGGCAGCATCAGTGCCGGTCACGTTTCGCATGTTTCCGAAGCGGTTGCGGTGGATTCCCACACGGTCGTGCTGAAGCTGGCCGCCGTCTATTCGCCCTTCCTCGACGGTGCCTCCGGCATAGAAATCCTGTCGCCGAAATCATTTTCGTCGTCGCAGCTGAAGTCGGGCGGCCCGGAAATCGCAGGCACCGGTCCCTTCATTCTCGACAGCTACATCAAGGGTCAGGAAATCCGCTTCAAGAAAAACCCGACCTATAATTGGGCTCCTGATAACGCTGCCCATCAGGGGCCTGCCTATCTCGACGAAGTCATCTACCGTTTCCTGCCGGAGTCGGCTGTGCGAACGGGCGCTCTAACCTCCGGACAGGTGCATGTCATCGAAGGCATAGGGGGCAATGACGCCGGCTTGTTCAAGGATAATCCGGACTTCACCTATCAAAGCGCGATCAATACCGGCACGCCCTACACGCTCTTCCTGAATGTGACGGTCGGCCCGACCACCGACGTCAGGGTGCGCAAGGCGGTGTTGGCGGCCATCGACGTGGAGCGGGTGATCGCGTCGGTCTATCGCGGCGAACGCAAGCGCGCCTGGGGCATTCTCACGCCTGCCGACACGGACTTCTACGACAAGAGCATCGAGGGCCGCTACGGCTTCGATGCTGGGCTCGCCAACAGCCTTCTCGACGAGGCGGGCTGGACTGCAAAGGACGCCGACGGTTTTCGCACGAAGGACGGCAAACGGCTGACCATCGAAATCGTGCAGTCCCAGGCGACACTGCGTGACCAGCGCGACATTCTGCTCCAGGCCGTCCAGGCACAAGCCCGCCAGAACGCGGGTATCGATCTTGCCTTGCAATATGTCGATGCCGGGACCTATGCGAACCGTCAGAAGGACGGGCAGTACGGCATCATACCCAATTCGACCACGACCCAGGAAAACGGGGTCACCATCTATTTCCATTATCTGCCGCGCAATAAGGGCGGATCGATCAACTACAGCCGAACGGAAGCGGCTGAAATTTCCGCCTGGCTTGATGAAGCGGCCTCTACGCTCGATGCCAGGAAACGCTTCGAGATCTACGCGCAACTGCAGCGCTTTGCGCTGCTCGATCAAGCGCTGGGCCTGCCGCTCTATGTGCCGGACGACCAGATTGCCGCCTCCATCGCGGTGAAGGGCGTCGGCTTCCGGCCGTTCAAGCGGCTTCCCGAAAACGCATACGACATCTGGCTGCAGCAGCCGGCATGAGCCGACCTCCGTCGGCTTTCAAAAGGGAGACGAAATTCGAAATGCCTATCCGCAGACAATTCCTGACCGTGACCGCAGCCGTTCTTGCAGCCTCCATGCTGCCGGGTCTTTCCATTGCGCAGGATGCCAAGCCTGTCAGTGGCGGCAAGTTGACATGGGGCGTCGAAACGGAGCCCGCCACGCTCAATCCGCAACTGAACGGCCAGGACAAAACCAAGCTTCTTCTGCGCAATGCCTATGAATCCCTGCTCGCCCGAACGGCCGACGGTGGATATGTCCCGTGGTTGGCAACCGAGTACAAGATTTCCGAGGACGGCAAGACCTACACATTCAAGCTGCGCAGCGACGTCACCTTCACCGACGGTCAGAAACTGAATGCTGAGGCCGTCGTGACGAATTTCACCAAGCTCAAGGACGCGGCCTATTCCGGCAGTGTCAGCGCCGGCCCGGTCTCGCGTATCGAGGAAGTGAAGGCCGTGGACGATGACACGGTCTCCTTCACGCTCAAGCAGGTCTATGCGCCCTTCCTCGACTATGTCGCCAGCTTGGAAATCCTGTCTCCGGCCGCTTTTGCATCTTCGCAGCTGAAGTCCGGCGGACCTGAAATCGCCGGCACTGGACCTTTCATCCTCAAGCGTTACGCCAAGGGCCAGGAAATCCAGTTCGCCAAAAATCCCTCATATAACTGGGCGCCGAAAAATGCTGCCCATCAGGGGTCGGCCTATCTCGACGACGTGACCTATCGTTTTCTGCCGGAATCCTCGGTGCGGGCAGGGGCGCTCACCTCCGGCCAGGTGGACGTGATCGAAGGCATATCCGGCAACGATGCGGCGCTGTTTAAGGAAAATGCCGATTTCAGCTATCAAACCGCATTGAACACCGGCACGCCCTATTCGCTCTTCCTGAACGTCACCTGGGGGCCGACCCAGGATATCGCCGTGCGAAAGGCGCTCGTCGCGTCCATCGATGTGGATGCGGTGCTGACAGCGGTCTATCGCGGCGAGCGCACCAGGGCCTGGGGCATTACCTCCCCTATCGATCCGCAGTTCTACGACAAGAGCATCGAAAAGACCTACGGCGCCGATGCGAAGCTTGCCAACCGCCTCCTGGACGAAGCAGGCTGGACGACGCGGGATGCGGAAGGTTTCCGCTCGAAGGACGGCAAGCGACTGACCATCGAGGTCGTTCAGGCTCAGGCCACGGTGCGCGACCAGCGCGACGTGTTGCTGCAGGCACTGCAGGCGCAGGCACGCCAGAACGCGGGCATCGATCTCGCCATCATCTTCGTGGATGCGGGGACCTATACGGACCGGCGCAAAACCGGCCAATTTGGCTCGATCGCCAATTCCAACACGCCGACTGACGCCATCGACATCGAATATCACTACCTGCCCCTGGATAAGGGCGGCACCATCAACTACAGCCGCGCGGCCGCGCCTGAGCTGTTGCAATGGCTGAACGAGGCCGCCTCGACCCTCGATAACAAGAAGCGCTTCGAACTCTATGCGGGCCTCCAGCGCTTTGCCATTGTCGACCAGGCTTACGCCCTGCCGCTTTACGAGCCTGAGGATCAGGTGGCGGCAGCGGATTATGTGAAGGGCATCACCTTCCGTCCCTTCAAGCAGCTGCCCGAAAGCGCCTACGACATCTGGCGCAGTGAATAACTCCGTCCCGTCAACGCAACCCTGCGGCCGTGGCCGCAGGGTGAATGCAGGAGTGACAGACAATGACTGCCGAAAACACGACGGCCTTGGGCGAAGCGCCTGCCGCCTTTCTCTCACGGCGGCGCCGGCTGAATCGCAACAGCCTGGGGTCGCAGATCCTGGCCCGGTTCGGCTCCGCCATTCTGGTTCTGTGGGCGGCGGTGAGCCTGAGCTTCATCAGTCTTCAGCTCGCCCCCGGTGATATTGTCGGCCTCCTGATCGGTGAACAGTTGCGAACACCGGAGGTGGAGGCCGCCATCCGTGCCGAGTGGGGTTTGGATGAGCCGCTGCTGGCGCAATATCTCTCCTATCTCACGCGTATCCTGCATGGCGATTTCGGGCGCTCCTACATCCTGCAGACCGATGTTTCCGGCCTGGTCCTGTCGCAAATGCTGCCGACATTGAAACTGACGGCGGCGGCACTCGTGGTTGCGGTGGTATTTGCGGTGGCCAGCGCCGTCATCACCGCCGGCAAGCGCCTGCCTCGCAGTATCGCCGGCGGGCTCGAGCTCATTCTGATCTCCACGCCGTCCTTCTGGCTGGGCATCCTGCTGCTGTTCGTCTTCTCTTTCACGCTGAAGCTTTTTCCTGTCTCCGGCGACAGAGACTTTTCGGCACTGGTGCTGCCCGCCCTGTCGCTCGGCCTGTCTCTCGGCGCCGTCATCGGTCAGGTCCTGCGTGAGGGGTTGGAGCGGGCTCTGGAAGAACCGTTCGCCCTGACCGTTCGAAGCTGGGGTGTCGGCGACCTCGTTCTGCGGCTGCGCCATGGCCTGCGTCACGCCGCTTTGCCCGCTGTCACGCTGACGGGCTGGCTGATCGGTAACCTGCTGTCCGGTGCTGTGATCACCGAGGCAGTGTTCGGCCGGCCGGGCCTTGGGCGCATCACGGTCGACGCCGTTCTGGCGCACGACCTGCCGGTCGTACTGGCGGTCGCCGTACTCTCCGCATTCATCTACGTCGTGCTGAGCACGCTGGTCGATGTGCTCTATCTGCTGCTCGACCCTCGCCTGCGCAACGACGCCAGGGAGGCCGGCCGATGAGTATTTCCTCCACAGTGCCGGAGCAGGAGAGGCGTCGAACTGTCGGGCTCCTCCGCGCGACCTTGTCGAGACCCGGCGTTGTCGTGTCGTCGCTTTTCCTGTTGCTGGTGGCGATTGCGACCGTCTGGCCGCATGTCCTGACCGCCGCCGATCCGATAGCGGCCGATCCCTTGCAGTCGCAGCTGCCACCCTCCGTCGACCACTGGTTCGGCACGGATCATCTCGGCAGGGATGTCTTTTCCCGCGTCGTGCACGGAACCCGCTATTCCATTTTGATCGGCGTAAGCGCCGTCGCCATCGCCGCTGTCATCGGCTCGCTGCTCGGCCTTCTCTCAGGCCTCGCCCGCGGTCTCGTCGATGAAGCGATTTCACGTTTCCTGGACGTCGTTTCGTCCTTTCCGGATCTGCTCCTTGCGCTGGTGCTGATCTCGTTCACCGGGCCGGGTACGGTCAATCTTATCTTCGCGCTCGGCGTGGCATCGGTGCCTCGTTTCGCAAGGGTGGTGCGTGCCCAGACATTCGTGATCTCCAAAAGCGGCTATGTCGAACAGGCGAGAACATTCGGACTGACGCCGCGCGTGTTGGTTATCCGCCATGTCCTGCCGCATGCCATTGCCCAGGTTCCCATTCTGGCGACGATCGGCCTCGGCACAACGATCATCCAGGCCGCCGGCCTGAGTTTTCTCGGCATGGGGCCGCAGCCCCCGGCGCCCGAGTGGGGCGCGATGCTGGCCGAAGCCCGCAATTACCTTCGCGTCGCCTGGTGGATCGGGGTGTGGCCGGGTCTTGCCATTACGCTGACAGTCATTGCCATCAGCGTTCTCGGAAAACGTTGGCAGCTCGCCTTCGAAGGCAGGAGGCAATCATGACATCAGTCGTTCACATCAACAACCTCACGATCGGCTTTCCGCAGAACCAACGTGCCAATGCCGTCGTCCATGGCATCGACCTGACGATCAACAAGGGCGAGACCGTTGCTCTGGTGGGAGAGTCCGGTTCCGGCAAATCCGTGACGGCCCGTTCGCTCATCGGCCTTTCCGGCGTCGGTGCCAATGTGCGTGCCGACCGGTTCGACATCGATGGTAAAAGCGTCCTCAATTTCGGCGAAAGGGACTGGCGACGCCTGCGTGGCGAAAAGATCGGCTTTGTTCTTCAGGATGCGCTCGTGTCGCTCGATCCGCTGCGGCGGATTTCCCAACAATTGTCGGATGCCTTCGGCAGACGCGGCCTTTTCTCCCGCCCGGATGTCGGCCGGGACAGCCACGCGCTGCTGCGCTCGGTCGGTATTCCCGATCCGGAAAGGCGCCTGCCGCAATATCCGCATCAGCTGTCCGGCGGGCTGCGCCAGCGCGCCCTTATCGCCACTGCGATTGCCAGGCAGCCATCGTTGCTGGTTGCCGATGAGCCGACAACGGCGCTCGACACCACCGTGCAAAAGCAAATCCTCGATCTCCTGGCCGAGCGCCGGAAGGCCGGGCACACGCTGCTGCTGATCAGCCACGATCTCGCCGTCGTGTCGCGCCTGGCCGACCGCGTGCTGGTGATGCAGAATGGCAGGATCGTCGAGGAGGGACCGCCGGGCCGGATCCTGAGCAATCCGGAACATCCTTACACAAGACAATTGCTCGATGCGGTGCCGTCAGCGGGATCGCGGGGCTTCCGTCTGTCTCCTTCCGGCCAGCCTGATTCCCAACACCAGACTGTGCGTGTGCCTGCCGCACCAGCCGAGCGGTTACGCATTCCGCTGCCGGCCAAACATATCGACCAGCAGAACCGCGTCCTGTCGTCCCACAATCTCTTCAAGCGTTACGGGGGAGCCGGTGGCGCATTTGCCGTCAACGACGTGTCATTCGACCTCGCCGCCGGCGAAGCCCTGGGGATCGTCGGCGAATCCGGTTCCGGCAAGACCACCGTTGCGAAAATAGTCCTCGGCCTGGTCGAGCCGGACGACGGCGCGGTGTTCATCGACCGCGAGCAGTGGAGCAATATCCCGGAGGCTCGACGTCGCTCGCGCCGCGCCAGCATGCAATTGATCGCCCAGGACGCCCTCAGTTCCTTCGACCCGCGCTACACGGTCGAAAAAATCGTCGGCGAGAGCCTCGACTCGGTCGGCATCTTTGGTGGGTCCCGCCGCGACCGCGTGCTCGAAGTGCTGGATGCGGTCCGCCTGGGCTCGGCCTATCTCAACCGTCATCCGCGTGAGCTTTCCGGCGGCCAGCGCCAGCGGGTGGCAATTGCCCGCGCCTTCGCGCCGCGGCCGCGGCTTCTGGTGGCGGATGAACCGGTCAGCGCGCTCGACGTTTCGGTGCAGGCACAGGTTCTCGATCTACTCGCCGAACTGCAAGCCGCGTCCGGTACGGCACTTCTCTTCATCTCCCATGATCTCGGTGTCATCAATCATCTCACCGATCGCGTGCTGGTGATGAAGGACGGCCGGATCGTCGAGGCGGGGGGCGTCGGGCACGTCTTTTCGGCACCGCAGCACAGCTATACGCGCGCCCTCCTGGAGGCGGTCCCGGCCCTGGCCTGAGCGGCGCTTGCTAGAACATCCGGCAAGAGCTTGCCGGAGACATGAATTCAATCTGCGAGACATCTGTCATGACCCCTACCCGCAAACGTCGCCTGAAGACCCTGACCGGCGCAAGCAGCGTCATCTCCGCATCGAATGACATCGAGCCATCGACGGGAGCGAAGCGCGCCGTCGAACTTGCCCGCAAAGCCGAGGCCGAGAAGATCACCGGCCTGTTCACCGCCGATCTTCTGCATATCGACCCGGCCGGCCTTGCCGGCACGGCCGGCATACAGGAGCCGATCATTGCTCTTGCGGCGCTCAGCCAGGCGACATCGCAGATCGGCCTGATCGCCACCGTCTCGACCACCTTCCATCACCCCTACAATCTGGCGCGCCAGATCGGCACGCTGGATCACGCCAGCGGCGGCCGCACCGGTTGGAACGCGGTGACCTCCTCCGTCGGCGAAGAGAATTTCGGAGAGACGCTACCGAGCCCGGAAGAACGCTACGAGCGCGCCGCCGAATTCATCGAGGTCGTCAACGCGCTTTATGATGCCAATGAACGGGACGCAGCCCAGCGCAAGGGTTCCGGAGCCGTCGGCATCGACCCGGCCAAGTTCCACCGCATCGACTATCGCGGCAAGCACTTCAGTGTCGCAGGCCCCTTGAACGTGCCGCCCTTGCCGCAGCGCCGCCCGGTCCAGTTTCAGGCCGGACAGTCCGAAGCCGGGGTGACGGTGGGCGCGCGCTACGCAGAGGTCGTCTACACCTCACAGCCCAAGCTCGAGGACGCCATTGCCTTCGCGACCGATTTACGCCGTCGCGCAGTGAGTTTCGGTCGTGGAAGCGATCTGCCCTTCATCATGAATTCCTTCCACGCGGTGATCGGCGAGTCCGACGCCGACGTGGCGCGGCGCCTGAAGGAAAAACACGAGCGCATTGACTACGAGCAGGGTCGCTTGAAGCTTGCCGACATGCTGGGCGGCGATCTCGATCTCTCCGGTCTGCCGCTGGACAGGCCACTACCGGATACATTGCTGCCGGAGGTGACCAGCATCAACCGCAGGCGCGGGAGAGTGGAGATCTTTCGTCGCTACGCGCGCCAGGGACTGACGCTGCGCGAACTGATCATTCAGGCGCAAGAGACCGGCCATTGGTCGGTTGCCGGCACGCCGGAACAGCTGGCGGATGCGATCGAAGAGCGCGTCATTGCCGGCGTTCTCGATGTCTTGTCGCTGCATGGCTTCGGCAATCCCGACCAGGAGGATCTGCTGGTAAACGGTCTGCTTCCTGAACTCCGGCGCCGTCAACTGATCGACACCGATTATGTCGGAGAGGATTTCCGCTCCAATCTGGAGCTGCCGCCGCTTGCGTCACCGACCGCCATTCAGGCATCGCAAACAGGCTGACGGCAAGTCGTTCCCGGCTTGAGACGTAGAGAGCTTTCACAAGTCGCCAAAGGCTTTGACGACGCGCCGCGCTCGAATACATAGGCAACCACGCGGGCAGCTAGGGGGACGGAATAGGCTCATGCTTGGGCAAGCATAGCGAGCGGCCGCTAGGATGATCCGGGGCTCGACCTATGGTTTGGATGCCGAAACAGCGTGATGAAATTATGAACCGTCCGTTCCGCCCATCGCCTAATGTCGCCACACCTTCAACGCCGAAACCAGGAGAATGATTGCCAATGCCGGCAGCAACACCGCATTGGGAACGATACCAAGCAGCAGCCCGCCAATAAACGTACCGACGATCGATCCAGCAGCCATTATGAGCAGGAAAGCCTTGTTGCGGCCGACGACGGAGAAGCTCTGGTCGCGACTGTAGCGGGTGAAGCCGACCAGCATGGTTGGCAGGCTCACCGCGAGCGAGAGACTACCGGCGAGCTTGATATCCGCGCCGAACAGAAGCACCAGCGTCGGGATCAGAAGTTCGCCCCCCGCGACGCCAAGCAGCGCGGCGACGATGCCAATGATGAAGCCCGCAATAACGCCGGCAACGAGCTGGGAGACGCCCGTCAATAGAGGTCGGCCGGCTGAGGCGTCGTGCCCAAGCATCAGAACGATCGCGATCGCCGCGAGCATGATGGCGATGACCTTGTAGAGCGTCTCTGACTGAAGTTTGGTCGCCCGGCCTGCGCCGAACCAAGCGCCGATCAGGCTCCCCGCGAGGAGGTTGAGAACGATCGGCCAGTTATCGGCTATAGCGCCGAAGGGCACGCTACCAGCCCGGAAGGGGAGCGCGGTCGCGACGACGACGAGGCTCATGGCCTTGTTGAGGATGACTGCCTCTAGGGCTGCAAAATTGAAGAACCCGATCAAGGTCGGAAGGCGGAACTCGGCGCCTCCCAGGCCGATGAGACCTCCGAGGGCACCAATAATGGCTCCTCCACCGAAAGCAGCAGCAGGATGACGGGGAAGTGGTGTGTTGGCGGTGTCAGTCATGGGCGATATGTATGCATAAATATCACGCAGCAGGACAGTCGGTATGGCAGATGGAAACGCAGAAAATTGTCGATGGTGGCACGCTCTCGTGAATGCCGGCTTACCGGCGAACCCCACAGGCGAACTCGCCACCTCGCCCCTTGGCAGGCTGAACGCAAAATCGCGATCGATGACGCCGCAAAAATCGTCCGAACGTGCGACAAGGGAGGAACATCGAGTGCAACCAGTTCCTAACTTCCAGTCCGTGCAGTGATTACAGCATCGGCGATTTCCACAAACCCGGCACCACCAGGGCCTTCCGTGATCCAGCTGGGTGGCTTCGGTTATTTGCCTTAACGTCAATCGATAAGCGGCCCTACGCGCGGAAGCGCCACTGAGAGGTGACATTTGGTCGGGACTACTTCTGTGGCGGCTCGAACAACTCGATTGGATACCAGCCGGATCATCGACCAGAATCTGCTTTCCACCCATGCCGGTCACGATCTCGTTGCGAAAACGAATTCCCGCCGACCGTAGGCGGGCGACTTCGACGTCAAGGTTCGTGACCTCAAGCTGAATCCGATTCCAGCCGCCAGGCGCGGGCTTGCGGCCATCCGGCATCGGTTGAGACGCTCCGCCCGGCCCCGTCGTCCCGTTCACAAGCAGGCGCAAATCTCCCCGTACCAGGATCGCGAAGCTCGGAGCAGGATGGGCGGCGACGGAAAAGCCGAGATGCGTTGCATAGAACGCCATTGCTGCATCCACGTCGTCCACGATATAACGTACGCTGACAGTCGCCATGATCTCCTTCACGGTTGGCTTCCAAGTCATTCAGTCTCGAACAATCAGGCAGCTTTCGTCTTTCGCCCAGTCGGCAAAACTGAGATAGTAGGCGCGGACATCCTCATATCCGGCCCGGGCGACGGCAGCGGCCGCGAGCGCCGCTCGGCCACCGCCATCGCAATGCGTGACGACATGGTCGCCTTGCTGGAACCCGGCAGCGGTCAGAAGCTCGCGCAAGTCTTCGGCAGGCTTCAAGAGGCCACTGTCGAGCAAATGGGAATGCGGAAGCAAGCGTGCGCCTGGGAGATGACCGCCGCGAGCGTTGCGCCGAAGGTCCTCGCCAGCGAACTCGTCCTTGGTCCTCGCGTCGAAAATCCGAACATCCCTGTCAAGCTCGGCCGCCAGTGACTTCCGGTCTACCAACCCGACCGGTCCCGACCCTGGTTGCGCCCTGAACGTTGCCGTGCCGGCAGGCCTCTCGGCGGTCGCCAGCAGGTCCTCATGCCCACGGATCGCGGGCCATCCACCGTTCAAAATCAAAGTTCTTGCGCCAAAATATTGGAGGATAAACCATACCCGTGCCGCTTCGGTCATCCGGCCATCATCATAAACGACGTTGGGCATTTGACCATCCACGCCGAGCGTGGCGATTGCACGTTCCCAATAGTCAACGTTTTCGAAGGACGTCTCGCCAGTCTTCGCCGCCGCCTCCCACACCTCGATAGGCACGCGGACGGCGCTGGCCGGATGATCGCCCTCAAACGCGGCCAGCTCGCGCACGTCGAGCAGACGGAAGCCCCCTAAGGACGGAAGTGCGATTGGCTCGATGACAGGGTCGTGCGACATCGGGATTCCTTCTCAGATGCTCAAAATTGTGCCGGATAAAGCTAACAAAACGACTACGATCCATGGAGGCGACTTCCAGACGGCCAGAAGGAGGAAGCCCGCAAGCGCAAGCGCAAAATCGTACGACGTCAGGACAGCGCTTGTCCAGACGGGGTTGTAGAGGGCCGCGCCGAGAATGCCGACAACAGCCGCGTTCGCCCCCCGCACTGCAGCCTGGGCAGCTTTGGAGCGGAGTCCGTCCCAGAACGGCAACACGCCATAGACCAGCAACATGCCCGGCAGTAGCAACCCCACCAGCGCCACCTCCGCACCGACAACGCCATTTGGCGAAGGTCCCATCACCGCGCCGAGATAGGCGGCGAACGTGAAAAGCGGACCCGACACTGCTTGAGCGACGCCGTAACCCGCCAGGAATTCCTCGTTACTGCCCCATCAGTGCGTAACGACTTCTGCTTGAAGCAAAGGAAGCACCACATGCCCGCCGCCGAAGACAAATGCGCCCGACCGGTAAAAAGCGTCGAACAGAGCGAGACCTTGAGAATGGGTTGCACTGACGACAAGCGGGGGCAGCAGGAGAAGTAATGCGAAAAGAATGAGTGCCACGCCGCCGCCCCGCCGGGAGACAGGGAAGTTTAGTTGTCCGGAAATCGGTGTCGCGTCAGCACTGCACAGCCACAGGCCCGCGCACGCTCCAATGCCGATGGCCGTGACCTGCCCAAAAGAACCGGTGAAGACCACAACGATAGCAATCGCGGCAAGCGCGATGCCTGCACGCACTCGATCTGGTGTGAGCGTTCGGGCCATTCCCCAAATGGCTTGGGCGACGACCGCGACAGCGACCAGTTTCAGGCCATGGAGAAAACTTTCGGCAAGAGGACCTTTGAACGCGGCTGCACCAAGCGCGAAAGCAACTAGGATAATGGCCGACGGCATGGTGAAGGCGAGCCAGGCGGCAAAGCCTCCGCCGCCGCCCCGCAAAACTCCTAGGGCAAAGCCAACCTGGCTCGACGCCGGTCCGGGAAGGAATTGGCAGAGCGCCACTAGGTCCGCATACCCCTTTTCGTCGATCCATTGTCTTCGAACGACCAGTTCGTCACGGAAGTAACCGAGATGCGCGATTAGGCCCCGAACGAGATGAGGCCGAGTTTCAGGAACACTCGGAAGACTTCGAAGGGAGAACCCTGGTCTGCATGATCATCCACTGGCCCAAAAAATCCCTCGTACTCAGTCCCGCAAGACGTCGCGGCAACTCGGTTTGCATAGAGCGTAATGCCCGAGGCCTGAGAATAGGTTCTCACCATGCCGGGCAATGACGGAAAATATGATGGGGGATTTTGAGTCAACCCTGATCGAGCGTGTGGGCAGATTAAAGCTCTTAGGATGCATGACAATGTCACTTAGGCACCAACTGCCCAAGCTTCTGACAATACGGTTGCCCGCGTGATCAAACTCGTCGAGGAGGCCCAGGAGTCGAAGGCTCCGACCGAGCGATCATCGACTGCTTATCGAAATAATGCGCCGGGCGTCGTTGCGGTCGCCGTTCTGCCGCGCTCGTGGCCGATGGCAACTGGTCCGCGTGGCTCTCTGGCCCGCTAACCTCGCAGGTAGGCGCCCGCCGAGTGGATGAATGCAAGATCGCGCTCGCGAGCGCGATCTTGTCTCATTGGTGACGGGGAACCGGACCTCAACCGGCACTTCGTCAAGCATTCATCCTCTGCAGCGATTTGAATGGCTGCACACATAGCGGAGGCTCGGGGTTGATCAGATCCGGGCGCCACCCGTCGCATCAATCATCTGGCCCGTCGTCCAACGCGCATCGTTCGATGCAAGAAAAGCGATGACGTCGGCGACGTCCTCCGCCTGTCCTACACGTGAGAAGACCGAGAGGGCTTCGGCGCCGGCGCGCGCGTCCGGCGATGCCAGCCATTCGGCATTCATGTCCGTCTCCGTCACACCCGGCAGCACGGCATTGACCGTAATCCCGCGAGCTGCAAATTCAGGTGCCAGCGCCAGTGTCAATGTCTCCAGCGCCCCCTTGGAGGCCGCATAGGCGGGATGCGTCGGCGCCGCGATCCGCGTAAATCCAGTCGAGACATTGATGATGCGACCATTATCGCGAATGTGGTCGGCCACTGCCTGGATCAGAAAGAACGGCGCTTTATAGTTGATCGTCATGACCTCGTCGAAAGCAGCTTCGCTCGTCTGCTTCAGCGGCAGTGCCGGCGCGATGCCCGCATTGTTCACTAGAGTATCGAGAGCTGACGAGCCCGTCTCGGTACGCGCGGCTTCGCTGAACTGCGCCCAGAGGCTGTCGGCCGCCTCCTTGCCCTGTCTGAGATCGGCCTTCACGGCGACGGCCTTGACACCAAGTGCCTCGATATCGCGTACGGTGGCATTGGCCGCATCCACGTTGGCCGTGTAGTGCACGCCAATTAGCTCCGCACCCTCCTTCGCAAACGCAAGAGCAACCGCCCGGCCGATACCGCGCGAACTTCCGGTGATGAGAGCTATCTTGTTTGCTAGTCTCTGGGACATGGGAACACTCCGTTGATAAATTAAATAGGGATCCCTATAATAAGAGGCTTAAGCCACCTGTCAACGACATTAATAGGGATCGCTATTTTAATGGAGAGTCCAGTCCGTAAACGAGGAAGGCCGCGCGTGCTCGATCGCGACGTCGGGCTCGACATCGCGGTGCGCTTGTTCTGGGAACGTGGCTACGAAGGGACCTCGACCGCTGATCTCACGAAGGCCATGGGTATCAATCCGCCGACCCTCTATTCGATGTTCGGCTCAAAGGAAGAGTTATACCGTCAGGCGCTCGACTTCAGCATCGCCCGTGAAACCAGCCGCCGGTTGGAAATCTTAGCATCAGACCTCCCTGTATACGAAGCCCTGACCCTCTTCCTTTACGACATCGCAGACGGTGATACGCAACCGGACAAGCCGCGAGGTTGCATGGTCTCGACCGCCGTCCTGCAGCATGCCGAAGAAAACGCATCCGTCGCGCAAATGACAGCGGCCCTGCGCGAGGCGTCGGTGCAGACCCTTAAAGCTCGCTTCGACCGTGCCATCGAGGAAGGCGAGTTGCCGCCCCAGACCGATACCGATACGCTCGCTCGCTTCTACGGGGCTATTATCCAGGGCATGTCTGCACAGGCCTGCGATGGCGCCTGCAATGCGCGGCTGAAGCGGCTGATCGATCTCGCACTCACGGCCTGGCCTGGGAGCGCAGCCCCTAGAGCGGTTCGGCGTGGAGACACGTGAACCGCGTCGGATCGTGCTTACGCGCACCTTGCGTCTTCCACGTTGAGGTGGATTCGGTGTAAGCGCCCTTTCTAGGTCCCTCGACGGCGGCAATCCGAACAGTCGCGCATATTCCCGCTGAACTGGTTCGGGCTTTTATATCCCACGTCATAAGAGATCGAAGTCGCGGAAAGGCATTGTACGGGGAACTTTGCCCACCCAGCAACCGAGGCCATCAAGAGCAGCCTAATTGAGCAATGAGATTGCAGCCTTGGGCAGTGCGAATTAGCCGACTCGATGGATCCGTAATACCTCTTCAATGACCTCTTCCAGTTCCCCGCGCGTGGCACCATCTCGGGCTTGGACAGACATGCCCTGAAGCACGACGACCAGAAAGCGGGCGAGGGATTTCGAACGGTCCGGATCGAGCCATCGGCCTAATGCTTCAGAAATCGCTTCCCGCATCGCGTCTCGGCGCTTCGACACGGCCAGCGCAAGGGAAGCGTGTTCTTCGGCGCATTGGAGCATGCCGCTTGATACCATACATCCTCTTTCTCCCTCAGGATCGGTCACGGCATCAGCGCCTTGACGCAAGATCGCCGCCACAACTTCGTCCTGTGTCGATGCTGCATCCAGGTTTAGAAGCGCGCCCGGAATTCCGGCATATCGGTCCAGAGCCTCGCGATATAGCTCAGCCTTGCTCCCGAACGCAGCATAAAGACTCGGCGGCGCAATCCCGATCGCGGCCGTCAGGTCATTGAGCGATACGCCTTCATAGCCGTGCCGCCAGAACAGCCGCATGGCGATGTCGATCGCCTCTTCACGGTTGAATGTACGAGGCCCGCCGCGCCGCCTTTTTATCTGCTTATCCATTCGCGCAACCGGATGGCCTTGCTGAGCATCTCCTTGATTTGGATCCACGCGGCTATCTCAAGCGCGTTCTGGCCAGGATGACAGAGGGGCGTGATTTCCTGGAGCAGGAGGCCACTGATGTCTATCACGAGGCGTTCGGCCAACGGAGCGTACGACACGCCATCGTCGAAGACTATCGATCGGCATTGCAGGAGGATCTGGAACATGATCGGGCTGATCGCAGGGAAGGTCGCAAACTTCGCTGCCCTGTTCTCGTATCCTGGCCTCAAGGAAATAGACAATCCGACGGTAGGAGTCCGATCGAAGTCTGGAGACAGTGGGCAGACGACGTCACCGGGGGAGCAATATCTGGCGGTCATCTGCAGCCGGAAGATGCGCCTGAGGAGGTCCTTAATATGCTGATGCCTTTTCTAAGGAGGAGCTTTGCTGTTTGATTGCGCTCAAGGCCCTTGTGACGTAAGGGACGAAGCGCCCGTTTAGTATTCGCGAGTGATCAGCCGGAACCAGTTTTCTAAAGCCAGGCCGCTCCTGGGATCGAATAACCGCAACGTTCAGGGGCGCATGTGCGGGCAAGGCGTTGGGATCGCTGTCCTGCCCCGCGTGGTCGGCGATCAGATCGCTGGTATTCGCAGACTAGCTAATCTCGGACCCGATCGTATTCGTCTTGCGCGCGCTCAAGCTCCGGACCGTAGGTCATGGACCAAGCGTAGAGCGCCTCGAACGGCTGCTGAAGAGAGCGGCCGAGCGAGGTGATGGTATATTCGACGCCGACAGGTGTCGTTGTCGTGAGCACTTCACGGCGAATGAGTCCATTGCGCTCCAGTCGCTTCAGTGCGTCGGCGAGCGCTTTGTGCGTGATACCGTCGAGGCGCCGCATGATCTCGTTAAAGCGTGACGGCCGAGTACACAGGACGGTGAGGATCAGGACTGACCACTTGTTGGCGATCTGCTCAAGCACCGGCCGCGCCTTCTCAACGTCGAGCAATGCCTCGGCAGAGACAGCTTTGTGGCTTTGAGACGTGCAAGCTTTGATGATCGGACCTTCGTTCGTCGCGGGCATAGATATACTCCCTGATATCTGCTTTACATATAGTGCGTAATTGACCGTAGGTATAGAGAATATATCCTGACTTCATCATTGTTGGTGGAGTGAACATGACCAGATTAGCAAACAAGGTTTCCCTTGTGATCGGCGGTGTTGGTGGTATCGGCGGAGCCGTTTCTCAAAGGTTCGCCAGCGAAGGAGCGCAGGTCTACGCGACCAGCCGCAAGGGCGCGGAGAGCCAACCAGACTTGGCCGGCATGGGCAGCATCCACACGATCCAGGCGGATGCCAGTAACAACATCGATCTTCAGCGCGTCTTTGAGGAGATACGATCGGAGCAAGGCCGCATTGACGTGCTTGTCGTGAACGCGGGCCTATCCGAATACGCACTCCTTGGAGACATTTCTGAGGATCATTTCGATCGGACATTCGGCTTGAACGTCCGATCCCTCGTATTCGCAACACGGGAAGCCATCGACCTCATGCAGCCCGGTGGAGCGATTGTGCTGATTGGCTCCATTGCGGGCGATATAGGCACCAAGGGCTATGGAGTCTATGGTGCGACGAAAGCCGCGGTCCGTTCGTTCACACGCACATGGGCTAACGAACTCGCTCCGAAAGGCATCCGCGTCAACGTCGTCAGCCCTGGGCCGACCGATACGGCGATGATGGCGGCGGCCTCACAGGAAATTCGAGACGCACTATCCAGTATGATCCCTCTCGGGCGCATGGGCCGGCCGGATGAGGTCGCGGCTGCGGTTCTGTTCCTTGCAAGCGACGAGAGCAGTTTCACGACTGGTGCGGAACTTGTCGTTGACGGGGGTATGGCTCAGGTTTGACGACCGCCTTCGACGGCGCCGGGAACGAGACCTAATCTAAATTGAGTAGGCAGGGTGGCTGGCGACCCGTTCTTCCCGATCGGTGATGCAGCCATCTCCAAGGTCACAATCGTCGCTGCAATGCCGTTGCGGGCCAGTGCCCGTGGGCAGCGCCGATGTTTTCCGCCGCAGTGATACCAATACTTGTCTTCTTCCTTTTGGGTTTTCATGTGCGGAAGCGAGATTTATGCGGACTGTCCGCCATCGACGTTCAGAGTGGCGCCGGTGATGTGGCCGGCGTCGCGGCCGACAAGGAATGCGACCGCCGCCGCGATATCCTCCGGCTGCCCCTAGCGACCGAGCGCGGCAAGGTTTTCAGCATTTCTGCGAACTGCCCGTCTTTAGGGTTCATCTCGATCTATTACGCGAACCGAACCTGCTTCCCCTGAAGGCCCGTGTGCTCGTCGACTTTATCGCCAAGCTGTTTCAGCGGGAGAGAGATGCCGCCAAGCGGTTCGCTGCAAGTCTCGGCTAAGGCGCGGCTCGCTTGCCTTCGCCTTGATGGGACTCGAACCGCAGACCGGTGAATTGGTTGGTTTTCAAACTGCTGCGGGAAGAGGATCGGTGCCTTCACTAAGGATCGCGAGATACCGTCTATAGCTGAAAACGCGACCACGCTTGCGGCCGGTCACCTCCTCAACTATGCCGAACCGCTCCAGATCGGTGAGTGCCGCATTGACGGTAGGGGCCGATAGGCCCGTCTTTTGAACAAGCTGATTTGCCGTCAGGAACGGATTTTGCTGAAAAAGATCATGGATGCGAAGCGCTGAACCGGCTCGGTCGCTTTCAGTTGTGATGCGCTCGCGGTCTTCCTTGAACACCTCGACGATCCGAGTGGCGGCGTCAAATGCCTGGTTTGCGGTGTCGGCGACGCCGGTAAGGAAGAAGTCGAGCCAACCTTCCCAACTGCCGTGTTCGCGGACCTCCTGGAGCAGTCGATAGTATTCCGTTCGATGGGTCTTCAGGTAAAGACTTAGATACAGTAGTGGCTTACGCAGAACCCCATTCATGCAAAGGTAGAGCGTGACTAGCAAGCGGCCGATACGACCGTTGCCATCCAGGAATGGATGGATCGTTTCGAACTGGACGTGCAGAAGGCCGGCCTTGATGAGTGCAGGCAGCCGCGACCGATCTTCATGCATGAAACCTTCGAGCGCATCCAAGCAGGTGTCCATCTCCGTGACAGGCGGCGGCACGAAGAGCGCATTGCCAGGTCGTGTCCCCCCGATCCAATTCTGCGAGCGCCGGAATTCGCCGGGATTCTTGGTACCGCCGCGCCCACTTTGCAGCAATCGCGCGTGCATTTCACGGATCAGGCGTAGGGACATTGGCAGAGATTCCAGTCGTTCCAAACCATACATCATGGCATCGACGTAGTTCGAAACTTCGCGGATATCATCGATAGGTTGTCCCGCCTGCGCTTCCGTCTCAAAACGCAGAAGGTCGGAGAGCGTTGACTGTGTTCCTTCGATCTGCGAGGAAAGAACAGCTTCCTTCCTGACATACATGTAAAGAAAGAGCTCCTGACGAGGGAGCAGCATCGTGATACCATCTAGCCGTCCGAGAGCTCGCTCCGCCAAGCTAAGACGCTCCAGAAGTGAAAGCACATCAATGGCAGGCATAGGCGGCAATGGCGGAGGTACGAATGCCCGCACGGTTTCGCCAGCAACTGCTGTTTCAACAAAGCGGCCGAACCGCTGATTTAGCTCGGAATCAGACATGGGCTGATTATGATTTTCAGCTACTATTTAAGCAAGTGGGCCTTCGCTTAAATAACGAAGCAGCTAAGGTAAGCGCTCTTAAATAAGCGTACGCCCCAGTCGAGCGCCTTGAAAGGATGCGACCCGAAGACCTCATGATCGGTTCGAGTTGGATAACCCAAATTTATGGAACTTGCGCTTGGGGCATTGAAGCGGAGCTCGACGTTGCACGACAACGGCGCAAGCGCCAACCCTGGTCGGCGAGCGTCCCTTGACGCGGCTCGCGCAAAGACATTGATTTGGGGCTTCCACGCTGCGGAGCGGAAGGGCATCGGATTTGCCCCTCCTCGCAGGTTCAGGCGGCTTCGGCTGAGAATCGGTCAAACAGCGGCTTGAGGCGAGGATGTCGGGCGGCCCGGGGCGGGTGGATCTCGACGATTCGGCCAGATTTCGTCTCGCGCCGGAGCCATTCGCTAATCGTCTCAGCACTCGTGTGATCCATGTAAAATAGGTGTTTGCCGATGATATTTACTTTGCGGCCGTCGGGTAGCCCTTCGAACGTGCTGAGTAGCGCCGGCACGTCTTTGCAGGTGACCGCTCCGCGCAAACGGATATGAATTTCGTCGTCGATCTCAGCATGCCTGATCACAAGCTTTCGGCGCAGATAGGGGAGAATTTCCAGAATCGACAGCGCAAGGCCGAGCGCCACGCCGACCAGCAAATCCTGCACGACGACCATTGCCACCGTCACTGCCCAGATCCCGACCGGTACAAGACCATGGTGCTCGAACAAGTGACGCACATGGTGGAAACTGATCAGTCTCCAGCCAGTGACGAGCAGTACGGCGGCAAGCGCCGTCAACGGCACCATTCCCAACACGCCCGGTAAAAGCGCCACCAACGCCAGGATCCAAACGCCATGTAATATTGCCGAGGTGCGCGTGCGAGCTCCGGCCTGGATATTGGCCGATGATCGAACAATGACACCCGTGATCGGCAATGCCCCGAGCAATCCACAAAGGCCGTTGCCGACGCCTTGGGCGAATAGTTCCTTGTTGAAGCGGGTACGTTCTCCATCGTGCATTCGGTCGACGGCGGCCGCGGAAAGAAGCGTTTCGGCGCTTGCAATGACGGCAATCATCAACGTCATTAAAATAATGCCCGGCTGCACAAGCTGGGCCATATTCCCGGCCGTCGGAAAGGATATGCTGTCAACTAGAGAGGCGGGCACGTCCACGCGGGCGATCGGGAGTTCAAGCGTGGTTGTCAAGATTGTAGCGGCAGCAACACCGACAAGAGCTCCCGGGACCAGCGACAGTGATTTCGGGCGGAATTTCTCCCAACACACCATCGCAAGAAGAGCGATGATGCCGACCAACAGTGCGACGGCCTCGTTGGTGACATTGGCGCCCGTTAACCGGCTGACGCTCTCGTCGATAGCGGTGACGTTCTCTATGCCGCCTGCTGCGGGCTTGGCACCCATGAGAACATGGATCTGTCCCAGGATGATCAAAATGCCGATGCCGGCCAGCATCCCATGAACCACCGCCGGAGAAATCGCTCTGAACCAGGAGCCAACTCTCAGGAAACCCGCCAGGATCTGCAGAACTCCGACGACAAGCAGCACGGGACCCAGCATGGCTACACCGTACTGTTCGACGAATCCAAATACGATGACGGCTAGACCGGCGGCCGGCCCAGAGACCTGCAGAGGCGAGCCTGCCAGCAGGCCGACAACGATGCCACCTACGATACCGGAGATAAGCCCCATGGCCACTGGAACCCCGGAGGCGATCGCTATTCCCAGGCAGAGCGGAATGGCGACAAGGAAAACCACCAGAGACGAAGCGAGGTCGCGCGCGAACGCAGAAACGTTTTTTGTCATGGCGCTACTCCCCGGCAAGCGCTGCGGCAATCCGCGGCATGACATGCGGATGGCCTCGTCCTGTGAAGGCGACCGGCAGCGGCTCCCCCTCCTGTGTCTCCGTAAACCTCGCCAGAACCCCGTCATAGACTTGGACCTCGCCTGTCCCGATGTCGAAGAACCAGCCGTGTAGCGTGATCTCGTTGGTCGCAAGCTTCGCAGCTACAGACGGATGGGTCTTTAGATGGTCGAGCTGCACAAGGACGTTTTCCATTGCTACCGCGCGCACACGGTCAGCTTCGGAGAGATCGTCGGGATAGGCTTGGCAAACAATCGAATAGGCGGCGTGGCTGTGCCGCAGCCAGGCTGCGACATTCGGCATTGGTTCCAGCATTTGTGGGTGGCACAGCCCTTTCATCGCCCCGCAATCGGAGTGACCGCAGACAACAATGTCGCTGACGCCGAGCGCCAGGATGGCATATTCGATTGCGGAAGAGACCCCACCATTGAGGGTCGAGAAGGGAGGAACGATATTGCCGGCATTGCGGCAGACGAAGAGATCGCCGGGTCCGGACTGCGTTATGGTTTCCGGCATCACGCGGCTGTCGGCACAAGATATCATCAGGGCATGGGGCTGCTGGCCCTCGCGCGCCAGCTTGCGGTAAAGCGCCGAATGACTCGGGAACACGGCGCCGCGAAAACTGGAGATGCCTTTCAGGAGATCACCCATATTCGGATCCTCTTTCTGGCCGGACACTGGGAGGAATGTCTCTCGTCCGGCGGGTTGCAGAAGCGATCTGTTCGCACGTGCACAATAAAGGACAAGACGAGAGCAAAAGAAGAGCCCGGCAGCATATTGCATCGCAACATTTTTTGAACAAATGTGATCTGCTGTTGCCGCTGATATCGCCCAATTCCGTGATCGCGCTGGCAAACATGGAGTTCGGCAAGTGGCCTGAACGACTGGCCGTCGGCCGTGGGCCTTTCTGCCGCACCGGATGTTACTCGAAAGCCGACCTACGGAACTAGCCTGTGGACGTCTGCCCAGCCACTCATGCGAAGTGCTCAACGCGCTCGGTTTCTTTAGTGAAAATTCCTGGCCTTCACCTTCAGCGTATCGATATGCAGGTCCGGGCTTATCCCGAGCCCGAGACTATGCCGAGCCCATTCTCGAAAGCCCGAGATTTCCTGTAATCCAGGATCGAAGGCTCGGCATAATAGTCTGTCTCCGCCGGTGAGGGCCGCGATGTCCATGCCGAGCCCACCAATCATCGAGGAACTTTCACTAGGCAGGAAAGCGCCAGGAGCGGTCGTGATCTTGCGGTCACGGATGTAGCCGATATGCTCGCTCCCACAAACCTCTGGAGCGAAGAACTCATGTCGTTGGCAATGCCCATGCACGAAATTGGCTTCGTGATGTTTGCTGAATCTGGCCGGAACGGAGAGATCCGTATGTCGGCGAGGCTGAAGCAGCGGATGCCAGCATGCGCCGCGTTATCCACCGTATAGCCGCAAAGTTTGATCACGTGCATTTCTGCTACGAGGCCGGCCCCACCGGTTACGGCCTCCACCCGTGCTTAAGAGCATAGGCATCAGCAACCAGGCCACATCCCTCCATCCAGCCGTAGGTTTGTGCCGGTGATGTAGCTGGCTCGCGGGCTGACGAGAAAAGCGATGGCATCGGCGATTTCTTCAAGCGTGCCGACCCGTCCGACGGGAACTTGGGCGAACATCGGCAACACTGTCTGCTCAATTTCGGTCCACGGCGCATCGACAGCAATCCCATGGTTCAACGCCACCTTCCGGAAGGCCTCGTCTAGGCTGACGCTGTGGATTGTGCCGGGAGAAACTGTGTTTGCCGTGATCCCATCCGCAGCAACAGCCTTGGCGAGCGAGGCGGTCATCGCGATCATGGCCGCCTTGGCCGCAGCGTAGTCAGGTCTTTTCGAGGACGGCATAAGCCCTGCAAGGCTGGAGATATTGACGACCCTCCCCCACTTCGCCGCCCGCATGCCCGGCAGCAGGCGGGCGGTTACCCGAACTGCCGCAAGGACGTTTCGGTCGTAGCCGGCCGCCCAGGTCTCGAGACGAGTCGTGGCCCAGTCTTCGGTCTCGCCGGAGCCGCCCGCATTGTTCACCAGAATATCGACGGGCCTTACGAAAGCCTGCGCATCAGCGACGAGGCGTTGCACCTCGTCGTCGTGCGTCAGGTCGCCGACGACGGCATACGCATGTCCGCCCTGGGCGACGATATCGTGGGCGACATCCTCGGTTTTCGCCTTGTTGCGGCCGTGGATGATGACGATGGTACCTTCACGCGCAAGCCCCTTGGCCACTCCTTCGCCGATACCCTTGCTGCTGCCCGTAACCAGAGCAACCTTGCCTTCAAGTTTCAAATCCATCCTGTAATGTCCATATGAGAGGTCAGGGCTTCATAAGAGGACAGGACGATGAACGAGGCAATTACGCACTTAAAAGTGCCTGTCGAATACGGAGACAAGGAGGTTTGCCTGGGTCCAGCCGGATCGGTCGCACATGTCACCAGAGTGCTTCGTATGATCAGCGGACGCTGGAAGCTGCCGATCCTATTCCGACTGTTCGCGGAGCCGTCGATGCGGACCTCGCAGTTCCTGCGGGACATTCCGGACATCTCGCAAAAAATGCTGACGCAGCATCTCAGGGAACTAGAGAACGATGGACTGGTCACGAGACGAAATTTCGGCGAGCAACCGCCGCGTGTCGAATATGGGCTGACAAGTTCGGGCCACAGCCTGATGCCGGTCCTGATGTCGATGCGGGAATTCTCCCGGCTTCGCGGCGGGTCGACCGAATAACGCTGTGTCGTTCTCCTCAGTTGGCAGCGACAGTTTTGGCGGAGCGAGAGGTATCCAGAGCCCATGGGCCGCCTCCTGTGGTGCTAATATAGAAAAACACAAAACAGAACAGGATCGCAGCATCGCCCCCATTGAGTGTCGGATAGAAATTGCGGGGGAAGTGGGCCATGAAATAAGCCACGGCCATCATGCCGGAGAGGATAAAGGCCGTCGGCCGGGTAAACAGCCCAAGCATGATCAGGGCTCCGCCAATTACCTTTAGCGTCCCTGCGAACCCCATGAACGAGAAGAGCTCAACCGCCCCGCCCTCGCGGGGTGGAAAATTAAAAAGTTTCTGGGTCCCATGTGGGAAGAAGACCAGTCCTGCGGCGAATCTTTGAACTGACAGTGCGCGAGGCGCCCAAACGCCGACGACAGGATTGGAGATCAGATGTTGCAAGATATTCTCCTTGAGGTGAAACGCGTTGCCCAGGCAACGCTCCGGTGGGACGCCCCGCGGGCTTCGAAACGGCAACCAGCCTATCGCGTTCAGCGACGGGTAATGCGGTAGACCTGGGCCGGGGGGAAGTTGTTGAACACCCATCCGATGCTGTGAGAAACGAGACCCAAACGGTCCAGCAGCTTGGCAACCGTCTATCCCTTCAAGCTGTCCGTGCGCCTGCTCGGCGTCACGCTCTCGTCGCTGACCAACGATCAGACAAGCCACGCGACCGAGGGGCACGCAACTCGATCTAAATCTGTAGCAGGAACAAGGCGCCGAAAACGAAAAGCCTGCCGCGGAGGAGGTGCGGCGAGCGCCTGGCAGGATTATTTCGATGGGCAGCGTTCCCTCGAACAGGCGATCAAGCGGCTCGCCAAGTTGATGAAGCAGGCCGCCTGAACGCGCGATCAGTCAGACACCGTAGCGCCGATCGAGTTCTTGCAGGGCAGACTGCACTTCATCGATCGGAACTGGCTCTGCTGTTCCCGGCAGCTGGCGGAGAGCCGGCATCGAATCGATAGCGTAAAAGTCGGAGGCCCAGGCCGCGAGGATCGTTCGCTTATCATCGACGGAAAGAGCCGGCGCTCTCACCACATCGATTGGCCGCTGAAGCTCCATACCCTGAAGCAAGACCGCCGGACCCATCCTCATGGCGTTGCTGGCCGCCTGCTGCAACATGTCATGCGTCATCGAACCACCTCACTGTACCTGTGGATCCCGGTCACGCCGCAGGCGTGAGGCCGCGATCATATTGGTTTCCGGCGCCAGCAGATCATGTTTCTCGGCGAAGGCCGCAAACAGACCACGCGCGGTTTCTGCTTCAATCTCGCCACGCAGTGCCGCACTGCAGGCCTTCAGGGCAATCGCATGCGTGCTGTCCCTGAGTGATGTCGGCCATTCGGAAAGATGCCGGTAGGCATCCATGACGCAGCGAACCTCTGCTGGGAAACCAAGGCCGACGAGAATGGAAACAGGCTGTCTAAACATATCGGGTTTCATCGCTCTCTCCTTCCCAACCCGGAATGTTGATGGGCGCCGTAGTGACGGCGCCCTTGTTCTGCGGTCAATGCGGGTCAAGCTGCCTTGTGCGCTTCGATCTGCGCGGGAGCAGGAGACATCAAACCAGGAGCGCTCTCGATCGAGATCTTGCGTGGCTTCAGTGCCTCGGGGATCTCGCGAACCAGATCGATCGACAGGAGTCCGTTGCTGAGGTCCGCTCCGGTGACCCTGACATGGTCGGCGAGTTCGAACCGGTGCTCGAACGGCCGGCCGGCAATGCCGCGATGCAGGTAGCTCTCGGCAGCTACTTCCTGCTTCTTGCCGGTGACCGTCAATAGATTGGATTGGAAGGTGATGTCCAGTTCGTCCTGGGTGAAGCCCGCCACCGCGATCAAAATCCGGTAGGTGTCGTCACCGGTCTTGACAATGTCATAGGGCGGCCAGTCGCTGATCGACCGGGCGCGCTGGGCGTTTTCCAGAAGATTGAAAACCCGGTCGAAGCCGACGCTCGAACGGTAAAGCGGTGCATAGTCGTGGGATGTTGCCATAGCCATATCCTCCTTGAAGCAACATGGATACGGAAGCGCCGAAAGACGGCGCCTCCAGCAAGGCCAGCCCTTTATCAGCGGCTGGCGGCAATCGATTTGGTTTTTGGCATATTTGGATTCAAGAGCAGCAGTAGAAAAAATTTGACGCGGTTTCTTCACCTGGCCATCGGCTCAATCAAGCGCATAAACTGCGGCATTATCCTGAACTTCGCGCAAGCCTTTGTAGTATGCGTGCCGGAGATTGCCGTCGTCGGTCCAGCCCTGGAATTCGATCTCGGCAATCAGCGTTGGCTGGGCGAAGACAACCTGTGAAGACGATCCCATCAAGCGACGCCCTTGCCGCCCGTGACACCATAGACCTCGCCGTTGATGAAGCTTGCTTCTGGCGATGCAAGCAGGACGAATACGGGAGCCAGTTCGACCGGCTGGCCCGGACGACCGAAGTCGCTGTCCTTGCCGAAGTTCTTCACCTTCTCGTCTGGCTGCCCACCACTCGGCTGGAGAACCGTCCAGACCGGTCCGGGTGCGACGACATTGGCGCGAATGCCACGCTCAATCAGTTGCTTGGCAAGGGCCTTCGTATAGGCGACGATACCGGCCTTTGTCGTGGCATAGTCGAGCAAGATCGGTGACGGCTGGTAAGCCTGGATGGAGGCCGTGGTGATCACCGCGGATCCCGCCGGCATACGGGGCACGGCGGCTTGTGCAATCCAATGAAGCGCATAGAGATTGGTCTTCATCGTCTTGTCGAAATCCTCCGTCGACAACTCCTCGATCTTTTCGCGGTACTGCTGGCGGCCAGCATTGACAACGAGGATATCGAGACCGCCAAGATCAGAGACCGCCTTGTCGACCAGTTGCCGGCACCATGCCTCGTCCTTGATGTCGCCCGGAAGCGCGACGGCCTTACGGCCCTCGGCTTCGATAAGGCCAATCACCTCCTTGGCATCCGCCTCTTCGTCCGGAAGATAGGCGATGGCCACGTCGGCCCCCTCACGGGCGAAGGCGATTGCTGCAGCACGGCCGATGCCGGAATCGCCGCCAGTGACGAGTGCCTTCCGGCCAGTGAGCTTGCCCGACCCGCGATAACTCTCCTCGCCGTGATCCGGCGTGGGATTCATCTTGCGGGCGAGTCCAGGCGCCTGCTGCGGCTGGTTTGGGAAAGGCGGTGCTGGATAAAGCGTGCGAGGATCGTTCATGGAGGTCTTGTCGCTCATAATGACACCCAAGGTTTTTTGCGAATTGCATGCGGATGACTGTCTGCGAACGCCCGTTTCATCCCTTTGTTCCTGTAACGCCGCTAGCTCGGAACAAACTTTTTGCGCTGTCGTTCGTCTGATTATCAACGAAGGAGGAAATGTCATGCCCCGTGGTGACAAGTCCAAGTACACCGACAAGCAGGAACGCAAGGCAGACCACATCGCCGAAAGTTACGAAGACCGCGGCGTGTCCGAGAAGGAAGCCGAGCGCCGAGCCTGGGCAACCGTCAACAGGGATGATGGCGGCGGCAAGAAGGCCGGCGGTTCCGGGCAAGGCAAGCATACCGGTCATCCGGCCGCCCACAAAGGCGGCGAGAAGGGTGGCAAGGCGGCAGCGTCGCGGTCGGCCGCAGACCGTTCGGCTTCGGCAAAGAAGGCGGCGGCGACGCGGAAGCGGAATGCCGAGCACAGCGCCCATCATTGATCGTTCGTGTCCCGTGACGGAGCAGAAACGCTACATCCTAACACCTGACGGACTCTTGATGGTCTTGAGACAAGGAGACGACGTGCTTGCTCGCCTGGAAACGCTGATGGTCGACGAAGACATACCGTCGGCCATTCTGTCTGGCTTCGGGTTCGCTGGCCAGATTACCTTCGGCTTCTTCGATTTCGAAGCCCGCGAATACAAGCCGAAGAGCTACGAAAACGTTGAGGTGACCAATTTGACCGGCTGCCTGGAAGGACGGAAGACCGCTGCCGCATCTGCACGCAACCGCCGGCAACGCTTCGTTCGAGGCGGTCGGTGGTCACCTGTTGGCGCTCGAGGTCGGTCGTGGTTCGATGGAGCTCTACGTGACGATCCTGCCAAACCGCCTCGAACGAGCCACCGACGCGTCGATTGGCGCCAACATCCTGCAACTCGGTCCGGCCGGTTGAGACACGAGGCTGGCTGCGTTGCCTCGTTTTAGTCGCTGATAGCGCCGCGGGGAACGGACAGTCGGATTGAGAGTCCATTTGGCATCCAGTCGCGCGCGATATCGACGCCGAGGCTCTGACTTATTATCTGCTCAAGCCGGCTTCCAAAACCGATCGAACGTGGCTCTAATGCAGCCTGCGGAGGACCGCTGCTCTCAAGCCAGACGATCTCCAGCATCTCACTCTTCATCGTCGCTGCGATATCAAGCTTTCCCTCTTCGACGGACAGCGCGCCATATTTCGCGGCATTGGTCGCGAGTTCATGGAACAGCAGCGCGAAGTTTGTAATTTTTGTGCCGCCGATATCGATGTCATCTCCGATCAGCTGCCAATGATTGGCACCGTCCCGCTCGTACGGCGCGAGAATATTCGACAGAAGCTGAAATAGGGTGGTCTGTGGAGTGCCGGTCGCGGCCTCACCGTTCAAACTCGGTAATGTCATCTCATGCGCTCGGGACAGAGCCATTAACCTGTCTTTCATCCCGGCGGCCAGTTCGGTAGTCGTCGTTGCCGTCCTCGCTGCAAGGGTGATGATGCTGCCGGTGATGGCGAAGAGGTTTTTTACCCGGTGATGCATTTCCCGGAGCAGAAGCTCCTGATGCTCGGCGGCTCGCTTGCGCTCTGAGATGTCGCGGGCGATCTTCGATGCGCCGATGATCTTTCTGTTGTCGTCCCGAATGGGCGAAATGGTAAGGGAAATATCGACCAAGGTACCGTCTTTACGTCGTCGCATCGTCTCGAAGTGATTGACGCGCTCGCCGGCTTGGATGCGGGCGAGAATGGCTGGTTCCTCATCGAGACGATCGGGTGGAATGACGATCGTGATCGGGTGTCCGATAGCCTCGTCTGCCGTATAACCGAAAAGACGCTCAGCGCCCTTGTTCCAGGTCGTGATGACTCCGCTGAGGCTCTTGCTAACGATCGCATCGTCGGAGGATTCGACGATCGCTGCAAGAAAAGCTGCAGCATTACGTCCATGCTGCGCAGCTTCTATGTCGGCCTCCAGCTGTTGCAAACCGAGCTGGGCCTGGCCCTCGTGTTGCTGGTTATCGGAAATCGACATTTACGCCCCGTCAATCAACGCATTTTTCAACAAATCGAGACGGCCGAGACCGCTAATGCACCGCCGACCGTATTCGCTAAACACCACCAACAACAGTCAGAATCATTTTAGGGGTCGCAAATCCGTATGACGCCATCCGAATGCGAGATCGCTGGCAAAATGCCCTCGCCTTGAACGGAATCGAACCGAGGCTGGCGAAACGGTTTTTGCAGGTCAACACGGACGCTGCATCCGACGAGGTGAGACGTTGGATCCAGTCGAAAGGGTTGATTACCTATGGTCCTGGTTGGGCGAAGCTGAGACGAACCACGGACGCGGTCATATGATCATGAAACTCTTTTCCAGTTCCAGCCGCTCCCGAGAGCGCTTTCTCGAAGCCATCCTTCAGAGCGCGATCGAGTATGCGATCATCTCGACGGATCTCGATGGCCTGGTGACCACGTGGAATGAGGGCGCGCGACGGATCCTCGGATGGGACGAGGCTGAGATTATCGGCAAGCCCGCAGCCGTAATTTTCACGCAGGAAGACCTGCAGGCGGGGATTCTGCAACGGGAGATGACCGCCGCTTTAACGGAAGGCCATGGCAACGATGAGCGCTGGCACGTTCGCAAGGACGGATCGTTGTTCTGGGCGTCGGGTCAGATGATGGCGTTGACGTCGGATGACGGCGAAGTCGAGGGCTTTGTGAAGATTCTGAGAGATCGCACGGAGCAGAGAGAAAACGAGGAGCGACAGCGCGTCCTGATGCACGAACTCTCTCACCGCATGAAAAACACGCTGGCCGTCGTTCAGGCCATCACCAGTCAATCCTTTCGAAACGCCAGCTCTATGGAGGATGCCGAGCAGTCGATTTCGGCACGCATCAATGCTTACTCGAAAGCACACGACATTTTGCTGCAGCAGAATTGGTTGGGTACGACCATGGGAACGATCGTCGAGGCTACCGCGATTAATCTCGGACTTGAGACGTCAGGGCGTTTCAAATCGAGCGGCCCTGCAGTTGAATTGGGTCCACAGGCGGCCCTTTGCTTCTCCCTCGTGCTGCACGAACTCGTCACCAACGCCAGCAAATATGGTGCGCTGTCGGTAGATACAGGGACCGTCGAAATCGAGTGGTCGGTACGCGACGAGGCGGGCGACCCGCGGCTGAACTTCACTTGGCAGGAGGTTGGAGGTCCGGCGGTGGAAGCTCCGAGCAAGAAGGGGTTCGGCACACGGCTCGTCAGCTCCAGCCTGTCCGCCTTCGGGGAGGTCTCTCTTGATTACGCCCCGACAGGGCTCATCCTCAGGGTGGATGCGCCGCTTCAGAAGCTGCAATATAAGAACTATTCCGACGCCGAGGAATAGTTTGATTGCAAAGCTAGGAGGCCGGCGCTCGAGAAATCAAAGACATCGATGATGTCATCGCGAGACGGTAGGATCTTCCTTTTCCAGGCAACAGCGAACCCGATCCTAAAGTCGATTATCTACCGTCCGGCAATCGTTATGGTTTGTCGACAGGCTCGCCGTTTGGGTTGGGCACCGGAGCCTCCCTTGTATCTCGAGTCGGGTGTTCGTGATCGTCAGGCTCCAATCGCGCTTCCTTACGGTCAGGGCGATTGACAGGCTGCTCTTTAGGATTGCCCCCCTTTGATGGGGCTGTGTTCTTTTTGGACATGGCCAGTTCCTCCATACAAAGGTACGAACAGACTGGCGCGATCAAAAGTTCCGGCAGCCAGACTGCCGTGGTCAGAGCATATGGTCCATCTGCAGCATAGCCACCGGCCATTCGCCGGCATGACGCTTGATGAACGCCTAAGGCAAAGGGATGCAGGCGGTTCAGCGCCAGTAGGTGCGGTTAGTCCCCGAGGCGGCACCCGGTGGCGCTGACCGCAGACACGCAGTGGAACCGGCTCTCTCTTCAGGTGTTCCTCTCGATCAGCAGGGAGCTTCTAATGACCTACGTCGCATCGCCAAGCTATGACCGTAACGACCCCAGTCGCGCTTCGAACCTCCGTCAGTGCCTCGATACCGCCAGACGCCGCCTGGATGAGACTTCGCAGGCGTCTGAAACCGAGAAAATCGAGACGCTTGTGGCTTCCGCCATCGAGGCGGGTTGGGAAGAGGATGAAGTGCGCGAGGCACTGAGCGCCGGTGATGGCCAAGGAAACAAAATGCCGGAGCAGGAACCACCTATCCCAACTATCGGCGTGGTTCCTTCGTCATCTTTCTGACAAGCGGTGAAAGCTTGCCAGCGACGTGTAACGAGTCAAACCGCCGTCCCCAATCATGGACGAGGAAGATGAAATGCCCCGTGCCCACTTACAGAACCCCTCAGATCGCGGTCCGCATAAGGTAGGGAGATCGCTCGACGGGGACCTGCGAGACGATTTTCATTAAGAGTGTTGGAGCGACATCAGGAACAGACCGAACTCGTCCGTCCTTGTAGACCACCCATAAAAGGCAGGTCTTGCCGTCGTATTCAAGTTCGGCGATCGTCTTTGAATGGATCAGAAATTGCATCTTACGCTGCCTTCTTGCGCCGCTGCATGACCAGTGAAACGACCAACCGCCTCCCTGGAGGAAGATTGCTTGATCGGCACGAGGACTCCTTGCCGCTGTCAGAAACGCGGTCCAAAAGACAAAGGCGTTCTACCAATCGTCCTGGCGAGATCGCGATGAAATCTAGTAAAGCCCGCCTTCGAAATCGCGTGAAATCAGCGTGACACACGTCTCACGACTATTTGGACACGGGCCTACCAGAAAAAGTAGTGAGTAGCTCGTGCCGAAACGAAGACTCGGGCTATGAACTCAGCGGACTCTTCGAAGACTTCCGGCGCCGGCTTACACCGCCGACAGGGCTTTGTCGGATCGCGTCCTTGATACCGGAATGAGTTTCCTTAGCAACGCGCGTAAGCCATTGAAAAATGATTCGTTTCGAGTCGGAACGAATCAGCTCTTCGAGTCTTGAGTCGCGACACAGTGATTCGGGAGTAAAGGGGTCATGGCGAGTGGTCATCGTGCCCAGTGGAAGGGCTTCCTCAAATTCAGCGAGGTGTCGTGCGGCGTCGCGCTCTACACCGCCGCCAGCACCTCGGAACGCATCACGTTCCACACGATCAACCGGTTGACTGGCAACCGGGTTAATCGCGTCTTCATCGACGCCGAGACCGAAGACCCTGTGCCGAAGGAAGCTCAGACGAAGGGCTTCGAGATCGAGAACGGCCGGTACATCATCGTCGATCCCGAAGAAGTGGCCGCAACGATCCCTGAGAGCAACAAGACCCTCGAGATAGAGGCATTCATTCCCTGCTCCGACGTCGACGACGTGTACTTCGACAAGCCCTACTATCTGACGCCCGACAAGATGGGCGGCGATGCCTTCGCCGCGTTGCGGGACGGAATGAAGAAGTCGAAGGTCGCGGCTATCGCCCGCACGGTCCTCTTCCGACGGATGCGCACGGTCCTCATCAGACCGCACGGCAAGGGTCTGATCGCAACGACGCTGAACTACGACTACGAGGTTCGCTCGTCTGCGAAGGCTTTCGAAGAAATGCCGAAGATGAAAATCGCCGGCGAGATGCTCGATCTCGCAAAGCACATCATCTCGACGAAGAAGGGCGCGTTCGATCCCGCGACCTTTGACGACCGCTATGAAGCCGCCGTGGCGGAACTGGTGAAGGCGAAGATCGAAGGCAAGGCGCTTCCGAAGCGCAAGGAAGTCAAGGTCTCGAAACCGAACGACCTTCTTGCGGCTCTTCGAGAGAGCGCTGGAATGATGAAGGCCGCAGAGAGCAAGCCAAAGCGGACGGCAGCCAATGCCAACGCCGGTGCCGGCCGCGACAAGGCCCGTCGCGCCTCGGGCAAATCCACGGCGGCGCCGGCCGCGCAGCGTAAAGCGAGCTGAGGAGACCAGCCATGCCGCGCCCCTACTGGAAAGGATATCTCAAGCTGTCGCTGGTTACATGTCCGGTGGCAATGAGTCCGGCAAGGAGCGAGCGCGAAAAGGTTCGCTTCCACACGCTCAACAAGGAAACAGGAAATCGTGTCGTCTCACAGTACGTCGACTCGGTGACGGGCAAGCCGGTGAAGGACGAAAACGAAGCCAAGGGCTACGCCCGCGGCGAGAACGACTACATCATCCTGACGGACGACGACCTCGACGCTGTGGCACTCGATACGGTGAAGACCATCGACATCGACAAGTTCGTGCCGGCCGAGAGCATCGAATGGGTCTATCTGGAGAAGCCTCATTACCTGATGCCCGACGACCCGGTCGGACATGAAGCGTTTGCCGTCATTCGAGATGCGATGGCATCGGACAAAGTCGTCGGCGTGTCGAAGCTCGTAATCGGTCGTCGCGAGCGCGCGGTCGTTCTCGAACCTCGCGGCGAAGGCATCGTTCTCTGGACGCTGCGGTTCGGCGACGAAGTGCGTCCCGAGGAATCCTACTTCGAAGGAATCGATGAAGAGGCTGACCCCGAGCTGATCCCGCTAGTCCAGCAGTTGATCAAGCAGAAGACCTCCCGGTGGTCTCCGGACATGGTAAGCGACCCGATCCAGGAGAGCCTGCTGAAGATCGTTGCGGAAAAGAAGAAGGCTCTCAAGCCCGTCAAGAAGGTCGCGAAGGGCAAGCCGGAGGCCACTCAGGCCTCGAATGTCGTGAACATCATGGACGCGTTGAAAAAGTCCGTGGCCGCCGAGCTGAAATCGAGCAAGGCCCGGTGACACCATGCACGATGTGGGCGCGATACCAATCATGGAAATTGCCGTGTCTTTGCCGGATCGAGAGCATTTCGCAACGGCATCCACGATATCGGGCCTGATGGGCATCTTGATGTCGGAGAGATGGCCCAGGCAGCTAAATGGTCCGACTGGCAGCACGCGCTTGCCTCATGTCTGCGGTCGCTAAAGGCGAACTGCAGCCCACCAGAGCGAGACAAGCTTTCGTGTCTGCAGCTCGAGCCGCCCATTTGAAGATTCTGCCTGACGAAGTACGACGGCTTCGGAGGCGTGCAGCGTCTTCGCGCCGAAAGTCGTCGTGCGACGACGCGAACTGGAAGCCGGGCTGGTCGACGGGTGATCATTATCCACCCGATGACGACCTGGACAAGCTGAGGCATTCTCATCTCCGGGATTTCTGCTATCGTCCACAAGTCACAGGAGTAGGCGTCATGGTTGCAGCGAGTTTGGTTCCGCATGCGTTTTACTGGGCGAAGTCCTCGAAGTATTTCGACGGACGACCAACGATCGTTCGGGTCTCCACGGTCTTCGGGGAGGATTCTGACTATTGGACGCTGGCGCTCCTTGGAACCGATCAGCACGCCATGCCCGCGGACTTCGAGATCATCGCTCCGGCGGAGCTCCCAGAAGAATACCCTGTCCGGCAAGCCGCCGAGTGAACCCTTCATCGGGCAAGCGAACGAAGGCTCTCGACGAGGCACTCTTTTTGTCGGGCGTTCACACCAACAAACTGCCCGATCGAGAAATTTGGTACCATAACCCATCGGAACTTGCGGGAGGTTTGACGACAGGGCCGCCCTGCTCCCTCCAAGCGATTTCGACCTCAACTTCCCTCGGAACGCCGGACACGCCTAACGTCCCCGTTCCCATCGAGGGCGCCGCCGATTGCGGTATCCGTCGCGCTCTTGCGTGATCTGCTGAGGGGCATATGGATCGAGCGTGTTGTCGAACCGGATTCCCTCCCGTTCGTTGTAGGCACGTCCACTTTCGACCGGGTCGACCCGAATTGAACCCTGGAGACACGGCCAGCCTTGTTGGAGACGATGCTGATGTCGTTTGAGGCAACGCCTGCCGCCCCTTGCCAACGGGCAATAAAAAAGGCCGGGGCGAAATCGCACCGACCTTTCAACATCGCTCTTCACACCAGTGCCAGTACATCCGTGGTCAAAAGCAGATAAGCGACTTCGGCAGTCGCGAACGCTCGCGTGGAGCACTCACCAGCAACGCCGATGAGCATTAGATAGCGTTGGACTGTGTTCAATTCAAGTCGCGCGGCAAGAAGCTCCGCCAATCCGACGGACCGCCATTCCGCCGGCGCAACAGCCGATTGCCTGTCGGCAACTTATTGTGACCACCAAACGGGCATCAAGGTCACCACGAACATTACCAATACGAGAGCCAGGTAAACAGTCCATCCAATTGCCCGACGAAACGGTCTAGGCAGGCGACCAATCTGAACTAACAGGCGATTTGCAAAGCCTGCCTCTGGGGGAATGTCCCCCTGCCCACGATGATAGTCTCCGCTAACCATTCGAGCGCTCGCAGTCAAACAACCAAACGCTGGACGAGTAGCCGCCCGGCGCACAGGAGTGGTGGCTGCCTGGGGTAAGCAACAATCGCCGAGCGACCGTATAATTAAACACCAGGGGCATTCATAAGTTCCAACTTTATAACGCTCCGCCGGAAGTGTATCAAAAGTTGTTTTTTCCGTTTACTTGAATAAAGGTTGCGAATTAAAGACGATCCCAAACAGCCTCGCGGTCAAATCGAGCAAAGAACGATCGCGCGAAGGACTCCACGATCGCGCAATCCGCGCCTGGCTACGCTACCAACGAAAACGTCGAAAAGCTTAGTCAAAAGCTTGAGTATCTTACGCGAGCGAAGGTGAAACCGGAAATCGACGAATTCCTCGAGAAGCGTACCGGCAAATCGGAGCGATAAGGCCGATGCCAGGCTCGTTTACCTCACTGTCCATCTTCGCGTTCGATCTCGATAAACGGGGACAACCCCGACCAAAACGAGGCTGAGGCGTGAAGGAAGCGAAGGAACCCGCTGAACGCCATGCTGGCATCCTCGTCGTGAAGCGAGAAGGAAGACCTGCAGTCGGTGAGGAAGGTGATCCGACCATCGTCTTCCAGTCGGGCCGCATAGGGCGGGCCGCCGCCGGACTGCTTCGTCTCGTAGTGGCCCGCAATTGCACCGCTCTCGTCACCGCCTGAGTGTGATGCGCCGTCGCAAGACGAGGTAGAGAGCTAGGAGAGACACTGAGACGATGAGGAAGGTGGGGATGAAGAGCCGACCATGGGCCGGTCAAATCCTGGCGGTCTGGGCGGTCGAATTCGCGAGGAAGCCGAGGAAATGACAGACTTCGACTTTGATGACGGCCCGCTTAGATGCGATGGAACTGGCAACACCATCGCACGCAAGATGCTCAGACAGATTACCTATACACTATGATCAATTAGGAGGTTGGCCGCCCGCGAACCATCGGTGCCGAGGGTTGAAGGGGACTCCCGAAAGCGGGTTTGAAAAGGGTGCTCCGGATCAGGGGCAGACACCCTTTTCGTGCTGAGTTTTGCAGTCTCAGCGGAACGGAAATTAGCAGAGAGATTGCTGTCTACCATCGGACCGAAGTCCGACTCACTCGCAATAATTCGTCGATGTCAGCGCCGACGTGACTTCATCAATCAATGCGTCCCTCGATCCGTTTGCCTACCGTGGGAAAGAACAGGCCTTCATGCGCCCAAGCAGCCTCGGCCTCCTCCAACTCCGGCGGGGGTTAAAGGCGAGTAGTTGCGCCTGACCCCGGCAGCTGCCGTCGCGGAATTGGTGTACGGGTTAGGTAAGAAATTTTCGGATTTCCTTATCGCGGTTGAAATAGAAATCGCAGCGAGCCAGAGGTCCCGAAGACCGCGGCGATGGAAGTTTCATCCACAGCGCCGTCCCTAAGCGGGAAAAAAGGCGTGCGTTTAACCATGTTGCTTAGCCTTTGATTCATCCTCCCAGAGCAGTTTGCGGCCGGGATGGCTGGGAACCAACCTCAAAGGATCAAAAGCTATGACCTATGCACTCGTGCTTTTCTCGGCCGTGACGGCGATCGTGGTGTCCATTTCGGCGATTGGCACTGCACCGGCGCCGAATAGCAAGTGGCCGGAAATCCATTCGGAAAAGACCTCCAGATTGGCGCCGATGCACCGGCCCTGAGCCGCCATATTGGATGAATAGCGGATTCGCGAAGCGGCGTCGGTTGCGCCGCTTGCGTTGGACAAAGCCACCTCAACAGACGCTACTAAGGCGGATTACGCCTGCGGCCGAGGCTGCGATACCGGTCAGGCCCTCATCAACGCTAATTTCCACGTCGATATCGGGATACTGCGCCAAAAACAACGTGGACTTCCTGGAGAGCGCACGACGGAAGCGTGGTGGTACCCTCAATAACGCCACGGTGCCGTGCGTTCGATCCATTCGCGTGTCCGCGCTTCGGGATCGGCGTTCAAGGTGATGTCGGTGACCACGGCCACGGTGTCAGCGCTCGCGTCGAATACGCCCTGTAGCCTGTCGACATTCAACCCTCCGATCACTACCAGCGGCAAGGGTGCTACACGCTTCTTCCAATCCGTGATCCGTTCCAGACCTTGGGGCGCCCATTTCATCTGCTTGAGAATGGTGGGATAGATCGGGCCGAGTGCCACATAGTCAGGTTTCGCAGCCAAAGCCGTTTCGAGCTCCGCCTCGTCGTGTGTGGAAAGACCGAGTTTCAGGCCGGCTCTGCGAATGGCATCAAGGTCGGCTTCCACAAGATCCTCCTGGCCCAGATGGATGAAATCGCATCCCTCGTCGATCGCCAGTTTCCAGTAGTCGTTGACAACCAGCTGGCAATTCGCCGCTGCGCAAACGGCCTTAGAACGACGGATTTCTTGGCGCAGGATCTCGTCCGGGCGATCCTTCACGCGCAGTTGCACCAGTTTGACGCCCAGCGGCACGAGACGTTCGATCCATTCAAAACTGTCGACGATGAGATAGAAGGGATCGAGCCTCATGCGAAAACGCCCTTTCCGACAACCGGGGTGGACGGTACTGCCATGTCGCGCGGCTCCAGCATGCCGGAAAGATAAGCGAGCCGTCCAGCCTCGATCGCCTTGCCAAACGCCTCGGCCATGGCGGGCGGATCGCCTGCGACGGCGACCGCCGTATTGAGCAGCACCGCGTCGTAACCGAATTCCATCACCGTTGTCGCATGCGACGGTCTCCCGATCCCCGCATCCACGATCAGCGGGATGTCCGGGAAGGCGCTCCGCATGGCGGTGAGCGCGGACGGGTTGCGCGGACCTGCCGCAGAACCGATCGGCGCGCACCAGGGCATCAAGACCTGGCATCCGACGGAGACCAGCTTTTCACCGACCACCAGATCGTCCGTCGTATAGGGAAATACGCAGAACCCTTCCGCGCAAAGAATGCGTGCGGCTTCGACCAGTTCGAACACATCCGGCTGGAGACTGTCGTGATGACCAATCACCTCGAGCTTGATCCAGTCGGTACCAAATACTTCGCGTGCCATCTTGGCGGTCAGGATCGCCTCCGACGCACTGTGACATCCCGCGGTGTTGGGCAGGACGTGCACCGCGAGCTGGCGGATGAGTTCGAAGAAGGCTCCACCCATCTTTCCGCCGGCCGTTTCGCGGCGAAGCGAGACCGTGATGATCTCCGCACCGGACCGGCTCACCGCCTCGGCAAGGACGGCCGGTGACGGATAACGCGCGGTACCGAGCAGAAGCCGCGAAGACAACTCAGCATCATAAAGAGAAAGCATGGATCAACCTCCCTGCATCGGGGACAGGATTTCGATACGATCACCGTCGTCGAGTCGGTGGCCGGCTCGGTCCTCGCGATGCACGAGATCTCCGTTGACGGCGGTTGCCAACCAGTCGCCCTCGTATTCGAGAACATGAAGAAGTTCGGCCAGGGTTACGGCCTCGCAGACCTGGGTTTCGCCATTGATGATCAGTTTCACGGGGTTAGCCTTTCAGACGTGAATGTCGCGCGAGGAGAATATCGGCGGCCCGCACAGCCATGGCGGGTGCCAACAGGAAGCCATGCCGATGCATGCCGGCGATGGCGAGCCCCTCCTCCGTTTCGATTACTTGCGGAATGTTGTTGGCAAACGCCGGACGTATGCCGGTCCCGGTCTCGATAACGCGTGCCTCGCCAAGCGCCGGATGCAGCGTGTAGGCCGTGTTCAGGAATTCCATGAGCGAACGCGCGGTAATCGGTCCGTCATCTTCGGCCTCGATCATCGTCGCCCCGACCATGAAACGGTGATCGTCGCGGGGCACGATATAGATCGGATGGCGTGGATGCAGCATTCTGATCGGCCTGGAAAGCGTCACATCCGCAGTTTCCAGATAGAGCATTTCCCCTCGCACGCCGCGCAGGCCGGAAAATCGCGGTATCGCCGCTGGCCCGGTGCAGTCGAGCACGCCGGAAAATCGCCGGTCTTGCGGCTCTTGTCCGCCGAAATGGAAGACCACGCCGCGCTCGCGGAGTCTGTCGGCTAGCCCAGCCAGTGCGCGGCGTGGGTCGAGATGCGCTTCCTGCTCGAAGAAAAGAGCCTTTTCGAAGCGACCGGCAAGGGCAGGTTCCAGGTCGGTTACACCCTTGCGATCGATCCAGACATGACCGGTCGTGCGCGCGGCAAACCGGGTGAGATCCGGAAGGTCGCGTGGCTGCGCCACTACCAGAGTACCGCGGCGACGAACCTCGCCGGGCACGGCCTCCTCCCACCACCCGGCCGCGCCCAGCCCCAATGTCAGGACAACCTCTTCGGCCGCCTCCCGCTCGCAATAGGGTGCCAGCATTCCTCCAGCAAAATGCGAAGTGCCAAGCCCCGCCGCGCCGGCCTTCTCGATCACCTCAACCGAAAAGCCCCGCTTGACGAGTTCATGGGCCGCCGCAAGGCCGGCAACGCCGGCCCCTTTGACGAGAAACGCAGACACTATACGTTACCCGGAAGGTTTTCGATCGGCATGTAAAGATCGCCGCCATCGCGATATTTGGCGGCCATGGCTTCCAACCCCTCCCTCTGCGCTTCGGCGCGGATATCGTGCGAAATCCGCATCGAGCAGAATTTCGGGCCGCACATGGAGCAGAAATGCGCCACCTTATGCGCCTCCTTCGGCAGCGTTTCGTCGTGGAAGGAACGGGCGGTTTCCGGATCGAGAGAGAGGTTGAACTGGTCCTCCCATCGGAACTCGAAACGGGCGCGCGATAGCGCATCGTCGCGCACCTGCGCCGCCGGATGGCCCTTGGCGAGATCGGCGGCATGCGCCGCGATCTTATAGGTGATGACGCCCACCTTGACGTCGTTGCGGTCCGGCAGGCCGAGATGTTCCTTGGGCGTCACGTAGCAGAGCATGGCGGTGCCAAACCAGCCGATCATCGCAGCCCCGATGCCGGACGTGATGTGGTCGTAGCCCGGCGCGATATCGGTGGTTAACGGTCCGAGCGTATAAAAGGGCGCCTCGCCGCAGACCGCAAGCTGCTTGTCCATGTTTTCCTTGATCTTGTGCATCGGCACATGGCCGGGACCTTCGATCATCACCTGGCAATCCTTCGCCCAGGCGATTTTCGTTAACTCGCCGAGCGTTTCCAGTTCCGCGAACTGCGCCGCATCATTGGCATCAGCGATCGATCCCGGGCGCAGGCCATCACCGAGCGAGAAGGAAACGTCGTAAGCGCGGCAGATGTCGCAGATCTCCTCGAAATGCTCGTAGAGAAAACTCTCCCTGTGGTGGTGCAGACACCACTTGGCCATGATCGAGCCGCCGCGGGAAACGATGCCGGTGACGCGATTGACGGTCAGCGGGATATAGGCGAGCCGCACGCCGGCATGGATGGTGAAATAGTCGACGCCCTGCTCGGCCTGTTCGATCAGCGTATCGCGATAGACCTCCCAGGTGAGGTCCTCGGCAATGCCGTTTACCTTTTCGAGTGCCTGGTAGAGCGGTACGGTACCGATCGGCACCGGCGAATTGCGGATGATCCATTCGCGGATGTTGTGGATGTTTCGGCCTGTCGACAGGTCCATGACCGTATCGGCGCCCCAGCGGATGGCCCAGACCATCTTTTCGACTTCCTCCTCCATCGACGAGGTGACAGCCGAATTGCCGATATTGGCATTGATCTTTACCAGAAAATTGCGACCGATGATCATCGGCTCCAGTTCCGGGTGGTTGATATTGGCGGGAATGATTGCCCGCCCGGCAGCGATTTCCTGGCGGACGAATTCGGGCGTGACATAGTCAGGGATATGGGCCCCAAAACTTTCGCCGTCGCGGATGAGAGCATCCTTGGCCGCCTGTCGGCCGAGGTTTTCGCGAATGGCGATGAATTCCATCTCCGGCGTTACGATGCCGGCCCGCGCATAGGCGAGCTGGGTAACGGCCCTCCCCGCCTTCGCCTTGAAAGGCTGGTTGCGAACGGGGAATTCCGGCGTCAGCCGGTCGCCGGAAACAAAGCCGTTATCCTCCGGCCTGACGATGCGGCCGGCATAGGATTCCACATCGCCGCGAGCAAGAACCCAGCTTTCGCGCATGCGTGGCAAGCCTGCATCGATGCGGATTGCAGCGCCTTCTGCTGTGTAGGGACCGGAAGAATCGTAGACAGTGACCGACGGTTCGCCAGAGGTCGGATGCAATGCGATCTGACGCATCGGCACACGGATATCCGGATGAATGGTGCCTGCTTTGAGGACTTTCGCGGAGGCGGGAAGCGGACCTGTGGTGACGACCGGAGTGAGTTTGGTGGTTGCAATATTCATGGTTCGAGGCTCCAAGGTTTGACGTTTGGAGACCCAGTTCCAGTGTTGGAATGATGAAAAAACGCCTTGGAATGCAAAGGACGGATATCCGCCCTCGCTGCGCAGCGCCCGCACCGTCCCTACGCCAGTATGAACTGGATCAGGTTCAACGGGTCACTGCGCTTCGGCCGGCCAAAGCCGATCCGACCAGCAGTATCTCAGCCCCTTGGCGGGACCCCCCTGGTGAATAGGTTTAAGCTATTGTGAGAAATGGCGTTCCGTCAAGCCCTTGGGGACCATTCCGGAATCCATATCCCGATCGCTTGGTACTTGTTTGTCGCCACTCGGAAGCGCGGCTGCATCGGCCGCTGCAGCGTTGGCGGCGCGGGGCAGAACAGTCTGCCAGAAGAAGCCTGTCTGGAAGGATGCGATCAACTCCAATGGATGCTGCGGTGGGCAAAGCAGAGCTTGTTTGCCACTCCTTCGTTATCGACCGCCGACTTGCTCTCGGGGCCTGGTGATTAGTGTTCACAAAAAGAAGAAGAGGTGATAGTTTTGCGCAAGCTGTGAAGGACTTTCACAGCCCTAGACCAAGTGATCCAGTTTCGCGGAGACGTTAATGCGTGAATGGCCTACGCAGAGTGTGAGGGATTTTCACGGACGGCCGCTGCCTGAACGCGGTGAACCGGCTGGCTATGCCGCGATCATGGCACGCTACGATCTGATCTTGCCGCCACCTATAAGGATGGCCGCGATAGCCGAGCGACATCACCCGACATCAACCGAGGCATGGTTGATGCTGACGCCCCGATATCGTCCACAGCCCGAGCTTGGCCCTCATCTGGTTTTTGCCTTCAGATACGAAGGCGTCGATCTCCAGGTGTTATCGGCTCTGTTCCAGATCATTGAGACTGACGAGATCGAGGTCATCATCCGGGCCACGCCAACTGGCGCTTTCGCGCGCCGCCTCTGGTTCCTGTACGAGTGGCTGACCGATCGGCAGCTTGATATTCCCGATCCCGGGAAGGTGCGGATGGTGACGATCCTCGATCCGGATCAGCAATATGCACTGGCTGAAGGCGATCCATCTCCGCGGCACAAGGTCTCGAACAATCTGCCGGGCACGCCGGCATTCTGCCCCCTGGTTCGCCGGACGCCGGATCTCGCCGCGTTCTCGCAAAAGGCGCTCGGTGAACGGGCCCGCGAGGCGATAGGTCGCGTCCGTCCCGATCTAGTAGCGCGAGCCGCTGCTTTTATTCTGCTCAACGATTCGAAGTCCTCCTTCGCCATCGAAGGAGAGCGACCATCAGGCCAAAGGGCAGCGCGCTGGGGCCAGGCCATCGCGCAAGCGGGCGTGCGTCCGCTCAGCCTCGACGAACTCGATCGCCTTCAGCGTATCGTCATCGGAGACGCCCGCTTCGTGCGTCTCGGCCTTCGGGACGAAGGCGGTTTCATCGGCGTACATGACCGAGACACCAACATGCCCATCCCCGATCACATCAGCGCGCGGCATGAGGATCTGGAAAGCCTGGTGGGCGGCTTGATCGCATTCTCTGACCGCGCCGCGCGGGGCGCGATGGACCCAGTAGTAGCAGCGGCATGTCTTGCATTCGGCTTCGTCTACATTCACCCTTATGTGGACGGTAACGGCCGCCTGCATCGCTGGCTTATCCACCATGCGCTTGCCGCCGCTTCCTACAGTCCTCCCGGCCTCGTGTTTCCGGTCAGCGCGGTGATCTTGCGCAACATCGACCGGTACAGAGCGGTATTGGAGTCCTGGTCGGCGCCGCTCCTTCCGTTTATCGAATGGCGTCCGACGGTCTCGGGCAATGTGGAGGTGCTAAACGACACGGCCGCTTTCTACCGCTATTTCGATGCCACGGCGCATGCGACCTTCCTCTATGCCTGCGTCGAACAGACGGTCGAACACGATCTACCGCAAGAGGTTCGCTTCCTGCAGGCGTTCGATACGTTTTCCGAAGGGGTCCAGCAGATCATCGACATGCCAACGGCTCAAGCCGAACTGCTACACAAGTTCCTCGGCCAGAACGACGGCCGGCTGTCGCAGAGAGCACGCACGAAGGAGTTTGCTGCACTGGACGACGCCGAGGTCGAAAGGATCGAGGCGCTCTATGCCGACGCATTCGAGAGAGATCGACGAAACGCTAAGTAAGTTCGAAAACATCACTGGCTGTCGATATCCTTGTCAATAATGCCGGGTACGAACAGGTATCTCCATCGCTCGATGTCGACGAACAGCGCTGGGATAAGATCATCGGGACCAACCTCAAGGGCGCTTTCTTCTGGTCGCAAGGCGCAGCACGTCGGATGTGAATGCCGATCTGATCGTCATGGGCGCATACAATCACCCTCGCTGGCAGCAGACGCTTTTCGGAGGCGTGACGCGCAACATGATCGAGCAAAGCAGCATGCCAATATTCATGGCGCACTGACGGGGGGAGGACACTGCCGCGCTCCGTGCGCGGCCGTGCCAGAGTGGCGGCATGTCGCTTTCAGACACGATGGGTACGACCATCTCCATCAGCGACGCCGCCGCTGGTCTCTACAAGATGGTCAACGTGTTGGTGTTGCAAGGGTCGCTCGCTCTTCATACGCAAGGGTCACTTCTGGCCGGAAGTCGCGGCTCGCCTGCTGTCGAGCCCTTCGCTTGGCGCCTTAGAGCAATTCCTCACTTGTTTGAATCGGTGGGGATACCTGCGAACTCGGTTTTGTGATTCAAGATGCTGGCTGGGTAGGAGGCCAGCATCGATGGTCCGACCTCTTTCTGATGATCTGCGGGAGCGCGCTGTTGCGGCGATTGCTGCAGGCGAGAGCTGTCGATCGGTGGCGGCGCGGTTTGGCGTTGCGGTTTCTTCTGTGGTGAAGTGGTCTCAGCGCTACCGTGCGACGGGCTCTGTGAGACCGAGTAAGATGGGCGGCTATCGCAAGCGCGTCCTGGAGCCGCACCGCGACTTCATCATTGAGCGGCTTCAGCAGACGCCGCATCTCAGCCTGTACGGATTAAAGGATGAACTGGCGGCGCGCGGGATCGCCGTCTCCCACAACACGGTGTGGCAGTTCCTCAGGCGCGAAGGACTGCGCTTCAAAAAAAACACTGTTGGCTCTTGAGCAGGCTCGTGCCGATATCGCCCACAAGCGTCAGCGCTGGAAAGGATGGCAGGCTCGCCTCGATCCGGAACGGCTGGTCTTTATCGATGAAACCTGGATCAAGACGAATATGGCTCCGCTCTATGGCTGGGGATCGAAAGGCAAGCGCCTGCGCGGCTTTGCTCCGCATGGGCATTGGCGTACGCTGACATTCCTGGGAGCGTTGCGCTGCGATCGGCTCACCGCCCCTTGCGTCTTCGATGGCCCGATCAACGGGCAATGCTTTCGCGCCTACGTCGAGCAGCAGCTCGTTCCAGTGCTCCGGCCCGGCGACATCGTCGTCATGGACAATCTCGGCAGTCACAAGTCGGCGGTCGTACGCCAGCTCATCCGCGTGGCTGGCGCCAGGCTCTGGTTCCTGCCGCCCTATTCACCCGATCTCAATCCGATCGAACAGGCCTTTGCCAAAATCAAGCACTGGATGCGCCACGCTCAGAAACGCAGTACCGAGGAGACCTGGCGCTTCATCGGCTCGCTCGTCGAAACAATCCAACCTCAGGAGTGCCGCAACTACTTCGAAAACGCTGGATATGCTTCCGACAAAACGTGAAACGCTCTAGCCCGGCACCACCGTCCCCCAGTTCCGATACAAAATGTATGCAGCAACCACGAAGATGAGCGTTGCGAACAGGCGGTTGAGGATGTTCTTGTAGGCGCTGAGCCGCGCAGCGAGCAACATGCCAAAAACGCCGCCGACAATGCCACCGCCAATAAACTCGGAGGCAAGCCACCAAGCCTGAACTGGCATAGTTCAAGGCCGTCGCCAGTCCGAACGCAGCGACGGAGAGGAGAGATGTGCCGATCGCGTTGATCATCGGCATGCCCGTCGCCAGCATGAGGCCGGGAACGATCAGGAAGCCCCCGCCGATGCCGAAGAAGCCTGATGCAACGCCGGCGGCGAGTGCCACGGCGGTGGTGGCAAGGCACATCTTAAGATCGATGGGCCGACATTCTGCCGATACTGGCTTCCCGGGCTTCAACATCAGGACGCCGACGACGAGCATGAGAATGCCGAACAGGAAAATCAGGCGATCTCCGTCCATCGCCTTGCCGAGACTGGAGCCGCCGAGGGCGCCGACGACGCCGAGTGCAGAGAAGACGGCCGCGCAGCGCCACCAGACGTGCCCCTTGATCGCGTGGCTTGCGAAGGCATTCACCGAGACCGCAAGCGCACCCGTTCCGATGGCGATATGCGGCTGGGTCACGCCAACCACGTAGAGCAGTAGCGGCGTCGCCAGGATGGACCCGCCACCGCCGAGCAGGCCGAGCATGAAGCCGACGATTCCGCCGGAGCCAACTGCCGCCAAAATGGAGGTGTTCACGTCCGTCTGCTCCATACTCTGTCATACAAGGTCATCCCGACCAGCATGGCGATGACGAACAGGAACGTCTGGGGAAGGCCGACCGATAGGGATGCGACGGCCGGACCGGGACAGAAGCCACCGATCCCCCAGCCCAGGCCGAACAAGGCCGAACCAACGACCAGCGGAGCATCGATCCGGCGGCTCGTCGGCACGTGGAAGCTATCGTCAAAGGCTGGATGCCGCATCCGCTTCATCACCTGCACGGCGATAAAGGCGACGACGACGGCGCCGCCAAGAACGAAGGCAAGGCTCGGATCCCAATCCCCGAAGACGTCGAGGAAGCCCTGGACGCGGACAGGGTTCAGCATGCCGGACAAGGACAGTCCTAAGCCGAAGACAACGGCCGAAGCGAGCGCCGCCACGAATTGGTAGATGTTCCGGTTCATAACCCCACACCTCGCAGAATTGCGACGGCGACCGCGCCAGCCGTCAGGAACGTGGCGACCGCCACCATCGACCGCGGCGACAGGCGGGCAAGCCCAAGCACGCCGTGGCCGCTGGTGCAGCCCGATCCCATGCGCGAGCCGAAGCCGACAAGCAGTCCGGCCACGATGAGCAGCGGCCAGCCGGTGGTGAGCTGCACGACCGGCCAGCCGCCGAACATGAGCAGATAGACGAGCGGCCCGAGCAGCAGCCCGAGCGCAAAGGCGAGATTGGTCGTCAAACCGATCCCTTGAGCAAGACGCCCGACGATCCCGCTGATCCCGGCAATCCGGCCGTTGAGGAGCAGAAGCATGACGGCCGACACGCCGATCAGCATGCCCCCGACCAATGAGGGGAGATACGCGTTCACTTGTCATCCTTTACGCAGAAAATGTCATAGAGGGCGGCGACCAGTTGCGCGGCCTTCTCTTCCGTCAGGCGGTAGAAGATCTGTTTCCCCTCCCGCCGGGTTTCGACGATCCCGGAGCCACGCAGTACCGTCAGGTGCTGCGACAGATGCGGCTGGTGGAGGTCGAGCTTCTCTTCAAGCTCGCCGACCGAATACTCGCCTTCCACCAGGGTACAGACGATCATCAGGCGCGCCGGATGGGACAGCGTCTTCAGCAGGTTCGCTACCTCTCCGGCCCGGCTGGCCATCTCGGCGGGGGAAAGCCCCGCCCTCCTCATCGCCTTTGGATCGGTGGTCATTCCCATGCTGCTCCCTGTAATGCATCGAGCGGAAACTTGAGGTAGCGCTGGCCGTTGGCTTCCGGCTCCGGAAGGTGCCCGCCGCGGATATTCACCTGCAGGGCATGCAGGATGAGTTTCGGCATCGGCAGCGTCTTGTCGCGCTTCGTCCTGAGCGCCACGAATTCTTCTTCCGTCACGCCAGCAAGATGTGGGTTGAACTTCTTCTGATCGGCCACCATGCTTTCCCAGCGAGGTGCCCGACCATCCGGCTGGTAGTCGTGGCCGGTAAAGATCCGCGTCTCATCCGCGAGTGCGAGGATCTCCTGTATCGACTTCCACAGGACGCGGGCGTCACCGCCGGGGAAATCGGCGCGTGCCGTACCGCTGTCGGGCATGAAGAGCGTGTCGTGCACGAAGGCAGCGTCGCCGATCAAAAAGGTGATGGAGGCGAGTGTATGTCCCGGCGAGAACAGTACCTTGGCATCGATCGAGCCGACCTTGAACGTCTCGCCATGGGCAAACAGCCGGTCCCATTGCGAGCCGTCGTTGGCAAGCTCAGGCCAGTTGTAGATGCCCTTCCACAGCTTCTGGACGTCCACGACGCGCTCGCCGATCGCCGTTTGTGCGCCGGTCTTCTCCTTCAGATAATGGGCGGCGGAGAAGTGGTCGGCATGGGGGTGGGTGTCGAGGATCCACTCGACCGTCAGCCCGTTGTCGCGGATGTAGTCGAGGATCGCGTCCGCGTTGGTGGTCGCCGTAGCTCCGGACTTCTCGTCGAAGTCGAGTACCGGATCGACGATAGCGCACTTGCGGGTCACCGGATCGGAAACCACATACTGGACGCTCCAGGTGCGCCTGTCGAAGAAGCCCCTCACCTGCGGCCTGCGGGCAGCATGTTGCACGAGCCAGGCTGCGGCGGCGCTGGTGTCGAAGCCGCGGCCGCGTCCGAATTCGACGACCTCGTCGGCAGACATGCGGCCGTCAAGGACCTCGCCGATCAAGTAGAGGCTTAGCGACCGAGTGCCGGTCTTGCAGTGGGCGAACACGGGTCCCTCGGATTTGTCGACGGCGCGCTGGAACGCACGCACATCCGCCTCGGTGATCGTGCCGGCCGTGACCGGGACGAACGCATAGGACAGGTGGCAGTGCTTCGCTTCCTGGCTTTCGGCTTGCGTTCCCGGCTGGGCAAGATCCTCGTCGTCCGGTCGGTTGTTGATGAGTGTCTTGAATCCTTGGTCGCGTAGCGACTGGATGTCCTCGATACTTGGCTGCGGCGAGACCGACAGTTTCTCGGATATTGCGGTCACAGGCATGACTGGCTCCGTGGCGTTCAACAGTATATATTATAGCATATTATATTTTAATAAAAATTCAATGGTGGGCAAGGAACTTTGTGCTCGCCGACTGATCCACGATAATTCCGTATCGGCTGGCAGACGTGGTTCCAAGCTGCTGGTCTTTGCGGGATCGATCATACAGCAGGTGCGAAATTCGAGTCTGCGCCCTACGCTGCAGAGGCAGCCGTTCACGTGGAAGGCATGCTTCTGGGAAGAAGCGCTCTCGTCGCCGCCGACATATGACGCGCAGGGCCGACACACAACCACGGCGCGATCCCTGCATGCAATTTCAGGCGGCGGCTGGGTCATCGATACACCCGGAATAAGAACGCTCTACGTGAGTGATGTCGCCGACGGTATAGACACCCTCTTTGCTGAAATAACCGAACTGGCGCCGCTTTGCCGCTTTCGCGATTGCACCCATGCCCATGAACGGGATGCGCGGTTCATGCAGCTGTCGCAAGCGGAGCCCTGGTCGCCGATCGCCTGGAGCGCTGGCGGAACCTGCTTGCCGAAAACCGCGACCGAACACCGGTCATGAGCGGACCCCGCGGCAACAAGATCGTTCGCAAGAAGAAATATTGAAAGTGTTGAGCATTTGCGACGCTGCTCATCGGCGGCAGCCACGATCCGCCACCTGAATTAGCTGAGCTGCGGGATAGCGTCAGCGCTCAGTGAGTGGGATTGCGGTCAAGAACAAGACCCTGCAAGCGGCTGCTCCCCCTTGTGAGGGATATGTCTTTGAACAACCGCGATATGAGGCGCGGTCGCAATCCCTGCCTCTCATCGATGAGGAGGATTGACATCCTCTTTATCTCGATCGTGATCACGCTTTTCCCGGAATCCATCGCATGGAATCCATTTCCCACCGCCCAGGCGGCTATCATATCCGCGTTCATCAAGGTCCTGCTTTAGGAGATGCGGACGTGCTTTTTCTAGCTGTCCCGCTCGCGTACATTAAATCGCTTCGCAGTCCTACGAATACCGTAACTGAAACGCTCTAATCCAGCCAAATCCGTCCAAGATTCCAGTTCCCGCTCAGGTGTTGCGAGAAAGACCCGAAGCAATCGTTGTCAATCGGTACGACCGAGCCGAGGCCCACCCGTTTTGGTGCTCTTGAAGGGATCTGAGCCGCCGGCGCCTCAACTCAGCAAGCTAAGTAGCTGATAAACCGAAATTCCCGGCATAAGGTTGATATATGGAACGCATATGGTGGCCTCGGCGCAGACAGGCCAATCGACATCGTCTGCTGACCGTGGTCTGTGCACTCTCAGTCAAAACTTACTGCAGAAGTGGACACGACGGCTGCGCCGCTTTGGGCCATGATATTCCTCAAGGTGAGAGGAGACATCATGCGCTTCAAGAACAAGACCGCCTTTATTACGGGCGGGGGAACGGGAATCGGTGCGGCGGTCGCCCGCCGGATTCGGTTGGAGGGTGGGAATGTCGCGCTCGTGGGGCGACGTCCCGATCCACTCTACGCAGTTGCCGAAGAGATCGGAGCCACGGTCGTTGTCGCCGATGCAGCCGACGGCGCCAGCATGAAGGCTGCCGCCCTTGCCGTCACCGAGCAGTTCGGCAGCCTGGATATTCTCGTGGCCAATGCCGGCGGCCATGGTGTCGGCCCTACTGTCAGTATGTCGGACGAGACTTGGGATCTGGCGACCAGGCTCAACCTCAACACGGCCTTCGTCAGTGCGCGCGAAACGCTGCCGCATTTGATCGAGAGCAAAGGTAATATCGTCGTACTTGCCTCGATAGCGGGGCTTTTTGCCGGTCCGGATGCCGCAGGCTACGTCACTATGAAACATGCGTGTATCGGCCTAGCGAAGTCGCTGGCTCGGGACTACGGCCGTCTTGGCGTGAGGACCAACACCGTCTGCCCCGGCTGGGTGACGACCGCGATGGCCGACGAGCAGATGGAATTCATCATGGAAAAATTCAAGCTGAAGAGCATCGAGGACGCTTATGCACTTGTGACGAAGGACGTGCCGCTTGGCTGTCCCGCAACGCCTGAGGATGTCGCCAATGCAGTCTGCTTCCTGGCCTCGGCGGAAGCCGCGATGGTCAACGGCGCCATCCTGACCGTCGACGGCGGAGCCGGGACCGTCGATCTACCCACGCTCGCATTCACCTGAGGAGGAGACAATAATGAACCAGAATCCGAAAGACTGGAAAACCTACGATCAGTTCGCATATGGGATCGACGCGAACCGTCTGCCGGCGACGAATGCCCTTTCCGGCTCATCCCACACGATTGCTTTTGACGATGGCCGCAAGCTCGAACTCACCTTCTACGATAACAATGTGCAATGGTCGGACGGCGATGACAGCGCAACCGACAAGGTCGAAGTCATCGAGGTCGCACCCGACACCTTCTTCGTCGAAGTCATTTTCGCGGGTCGACCCAAAGAAGCCGAGACCTTGATCCTGAACGTTTCCAGCCGCCGCGTTCTCTCGATCTATTCGATTGTGCGCGAAAAAGAGGAATCTGTCGGCGAGCCGCAGGTGGCGCAGATTTTCCGACCCGGTATTCTCGAAGGCGGTGCGGTCAGCGGACCGGTGCCCGCCGAAAGCCGCGACCTGATCGGGCTGAGGGCGCATTTCACCTATAGCCCGAACCACGTCTACGAACATACCTATCTCTCGTCGCAACGCTATGGATGGCAATGCCTTGTCGGCGTGCAACGCGGGCACGGGGACGTCGACCTGACGACCACCTATAAGTTCGACGAGGACCAGTACATCTTCACCTTCCGGGAATTCAAGATCGCTGTCGCCTCGACATTCTTCTACAATTTCAAAGATATGCGTTCGACGGGCAAATTCCTTGGCATCACTGGTGATGGCCATATCCAGAACAGCCCGGCCGGCGCCTTCATCCGCAAGGCATCGATGACCTACTATCTCCCCGGGCAGGAACCAGTTTGAGGCAGAACAATGCGCACAGCCTATGAAATCGTGAAGGCACACTACGACGCCAACGCGCGCCGGGATATGGACGGCATGCTTGCCGACATCGCCGCCGATTGCCGATGGACGGAAATGGATGGCTTTCCCTGTGCCGGCACCTATGTCGGTCCGCAAGAGGTTTTCAAAAACGTTTTCTTCGCACTCGGAGAAGCCTTCGACGGCTACACGTTCGCCCTCGAACGGCTGCTGGATGCAGACAGCGACGTGATCGGAATCGGTGATTATGCCGGGACTTACAGACAGACCGGCAAGTCCTTCAAGGCGCGTGTCGTTCACGTCTGGAGCGTCGCAGACGGCAAGACCCGGCGCTTCGAACAATTCACCGACACGCTGCGTGTGGCGGACGCAATGCGATAAACGCGTGGCGGCGTCGCGAATTCACGCCGCGCCGCCCTTTCGCCAATCGGAGGGCGAAAACGCATAGCGGCCACGAAACGCCCGGGAGAAATGCGCGCTCGAAGAAAACCCAAGCGCAAAGGCAATCTCCGATATTTCGCCCGGGCGGCATGTAGCGTCCCGTAGTCGGGACGCGGCTCTTTCCAGCCGCAGGCTCCAGATATAGTCGGCCGGCGTCGTGCCCTCGGCCTCAAATGCACGATAGACGTAGCGAATGGAACAACCCATACGACGCGCGATCATGCCGACATCGAGATCGGGCCGCGAGATGTGGTCCGAGACAAAGTCCTTCACACGCCGTCGCAGCAGGTCAAGGGAATGGGCGCTTGATCGTTCCCGCTGCGGATCGCCGATCATGGTACGAACGAGTTCGATCATCGTCTGGCCGAGGCTGGCACGCGCCGTGTCGTCCAACCTGCCGATCTCCCGGATTGTCGAATCCATCAGCGAAAGCAGGATGCGCTGCATCCCCGCATGTTCGGGCATGGCGACAAACGGCTCCATCAGCCGGTTGACCGCTTGAACTGGAAGCGCGCGACGCGGCAATTGCAGGAGAAGCAGGCGGACAGCCGTTCTGTTGGTCAGCACATAGGGACGGCTTGGATCATACATGATGCTCGCGCCGGCGCCGACGGGAACGCTACGGCCATTTTGGTTGAGGGACGAAAGGCCATGTGTCTGGAAAACCAATTTGATGGCATCGGGAGAGTCCGAGCCGAGGGTCACGCGTTCGCCAAAAACCGTGTGCATATCGGCTTCCAGCAGCGTCAGGCGGCAGGTGCCGAGCATTGCCGACAACAGCCGGCTTTGATCTTCGTCACCCGATTGAAAATCGAGCCGCACGTTGCCGAACAAGCTGCGGGCAACGCTCGGAAAATCCCTTCCCCCTGCAACTTTAACGGATGAGAAAACCGGTTCCATGCTGTCTTCCTCATGAAGTCAGGTAGCCGCCGTCGACCGGCAGGCAGACGCCGGTTATGTAGCGTGCTGCCTCGGACGACAGGAAGACGATCGCGTCGGCGACTTCCGCCGCCTCGCCCCATCGTCCCGCCGGTATGCGGTTTCTGATCGGCGCCGAAACGACTTCATCGGCAAACAACGCCCGGCTCAGCGGCGTTACGATCCAGCCTGGCGCGACGGCGTTGACGCGGATATTCTCCGCCGCAAGTTCCTGCGCCAACGACTTTGTCAGTTGTACGATCGCTCCCTTGCTGGCCGAATAACCTGGCCGATCGGCCGCGCCGAACGTCGAATACATGGACGCAATGTTGATGATGGACGAACCGGATTTCATCCGGCTGCGGCCCAAGCGACAACAATCCATGACCGACGTCAGGTTGATTGCTATGACCTCATCGAACTTCTCTTTCTTCCATTCGTCGCGATCGCGGCTGACGCCGGTGCAATTCACGAGCACATCAATCTGATTGAGGCTCGCGAAGAAATCGTCGAGAGCGCTGGGCTGAAGGACGTTGATGTCCCGGCTCTCGATCCGCTCGCTGCGTGGCCCGCCGGCGGCGCCAAGGCCGCAGCAGACCACCCGGGCACCGAGCGCAGCAAAACGCTCAGCCGTCGCAGCCCCAATGCCCGATGTTCCGCCGGGGATAACGACCGTGCGGCCGGTAAAAAGATCGTTGGCAAAGGTCATCGTCTCTCCTTGAGATCAGCTGGCGAGATAGGCGCCATGCAGGATTTCGGGATTGGCCCTCAACGTCGCGGAAGCACCGTCATAGACCAGCCGGCCGCGCTCCATGACCATCGCGTGATTGGCCAGATCGAGAGCAAGGTTGGCGAACTGTTCGATCAGGAGCACGCCGATGCCGTTTTGGGCCGCTATCTTTAGTGCTTCCGCCAACCGCTTGACCACAGCCGGCGCCAGCCCAAGCGAAAGCTCATCGACCACCATGAAGCCTGGCTTGGCGATAAACGCCTGCGCCATCGCGACCATCTGCTTCTGGCCCCCCGAGAGATCGGAAGCCAGCTGGCGTTTGCGCTGGGCAAGTTCGGGAAATATTTCATAGGCTCTTTCGAGTCCCTCGCGGCGGGCGGAAGGCGATCCATCGAAGGCAGCAACGAGAATGTTGTCTTCCACCGACAGCTGGCCCAGCACCCGATGGCCCTCCGGCACCAGCGCCAGGCCGGCTCGGCGGATGCGATCGGGAGAAAGCCCGGTGAGCGACGTCGCGTCGAGCCGCATTCTGCCGCCAGCGATAGGTAGGACGCCAGCAAGCGCCATAACGGTGCTCGACTTACCGGCGCCGTTGGCACCCAGCAACGCGGTGATTTCTCCGCTTTTGATGGCAAAGGAGACATCGTGGATGACCCGTTTGCCACCGCGCTCGACGGCGAGATTTTCAACGACCACGGATGAGATCGCTGCCATCAGAATTCCCCCAGATAGGCGCGACGCACGTTCGGGTCGGCAAGCACCGCTTCCGTCGGCCCCAGCGCCAGCAGCTTCCCATAATCGAGCACCATCGTCTCGCTGCACATCGCCCGAATGAGCTCGACGTCGTGATCGATCACCAACACTTGCGCCCCGACTTCGGCGGGGATGCGCAAAACGAGTTCGCGAAACATGTCGCCCTCCTCTTCCGTCAGGCCGGCGGCAGGTTCATCGAGCAGGATGAGCCTGGGATTGCCGATGACGCATTTGCCGAGCTCGACCAGACGGCGCTGGAACAGATTGAGCGACTGGCCGAGCTTATCGGTCACCGGTCGGAGGCCGACAAAAGCAAGAGCGGCATCGATGGCCGTGGCGCGATTTAGCGGCGCCACTACATGATCCGCAATCGCGGCGAGATTGCCCGACACCGTCAGATCCTCGACGACCTGCTCAGTCTGGAAAGACCGGCGAAGGCCGGCGCGCACGCGCTGCAGCGGTGCAAGGTCCAGCAGTTGTTCGCCATTCAGTGCGACGCTGCCACGAGCCGGCCTGACGAAACCTGAGAGAACATTGAGCAAGGTTGTTTTACCCGCACCGTTCGGGCCAATCAGACCGGCGATTGGCGCAGCGAGGGTCGCAGTCAATTCATTGATCGGCTTGACGCCGCCGAACTGGACGACAAGGTTGTCGATGGCGATCATCGCGCCCTCTCCTTTGCCGAACCGAACCGCAGCCGTGCGATCAGCGAGGCGATCTGTCCGGCGATGCCGGATGGTGCCGTCGCCAATGCCTGGAACAGAGCGACGCCGAAAATACCGATGGTCACATAACCATCGATCCCGAGATCGGTCAGCAGCGCCGGCACCGCCCGCAGCAGCAGCCCGGCAATCAGCGCTCCGTACCAGTTGTAGACGCCTCCGACGATCGCCAGGGCGAAGAGGTTCAGGCTTTCGAAGGCGCCAAACGCACGACCATCGAGCTGACCGACATTTCCGGCAAGCAGTGCACCAGAAACGCCCGCGAGGAAGCCGCTGAGCGCGAATGCCCATGCCTTGTAGGTCAGCACATTGACTCCACTTGCAATGGCGACCGTCTCGCCCTTGCGGATCAAAGCCCAGGCGCGGCCTGGTCGCCCCAGCTTGTGCCATTGCGCAATTAGCAGAGCGATCGTCGCGGCAAGGCAAACGTAGAGAAAATAGGCGACCGCTCCCTCGGCAATTCCAGGCCGGGGCAGCATGGCGCGGCCGGAACCGTCGGCACGGCCGAGAAAGCCGTCGCCGCCGTCGGGAAAGCCCCAGGCGCTGATGATGATCTGAAAAGCGCCCGCGAGCATCAGCGTGACAAGGGCGAGATAGAGCCCTCTCAGGCGCAGCGCCGGCAGGCCGAAGGCAAGGCCGACCACGGAAGCGACGATGCCTCCGGCCAGAAGGCTGACTTCGAACGGCGGGTGAAAGCCGTGGCCGACACGAAGCGTTACCCAGCCGCCAACCCCGACGAGCGCGAATTGGCAAAGCGAGACGAGGCCGAGCTGCCCATAGAGGATTGCCAGCCCCGCCACCGACAGCGACAGCGCCACCGCCGACGTTGCCGCCGACAGCCAGTAGGAATTGGCAAGACACGTGACCACGGCAGCAAACAGAGCCATCGTCGCGGGAACTTGAAGAAGCTGTTTGGGAAAGCGGGCCACCGGAACGCGCTCCGGTAGTGCCTGTATGGTCTGCTGCGAAGTCATCATCGGTCCTTCAACACGGCCTTGGCCGTACTCCCCAAGATCGTGACCGCGACGAGCGCGATAATGAAAGGTGCGGCCGCGCGATAGGGTGAGATCCAGCCGACCGGGGTGAGCGCAGCTTCGGCAATGCCGATCAGAAGCCCAGCGACAGCCGTTTCCCAAAGCGAGCGCAACTGGCCGAGAATTGCCGCCGCGATCGCTGGGATCACCAGCAAAGTCAGGAACGTGCCCTGGAGGCGGACGAGGTCGGCAAGCAGCAGGCCGGCGAAACCGGAAAAAATGCCGGTAATGACCCATGCCGCCGTTTCTGTGTAGAGAATGCGAACACCGAGAATTGCGCTCAGGTCGCGGTCGTTGGCCAAGGCTCGCATGTCAAGGCCCAGGCGCGTCCGATTGAGCAGCAGGGTGATCGCGCCGACCATCACCACAGCAAGCAGGATGGCGATGATGCGCGTATAGGTCAGGCGAACACCGAAGAGGGAAACGAACATCTGGTCGGTCGGAAACTGCAGGCGACGCGGCAGCTCACCCCAAATAATTCCCATCAGGGCGATCAGCACCAAGGCCGGCGCCAAGGTCCCGACGGCACGCACGACCGTATCGCGATGCGATAGCATAGGTGCAAAGATCCGCCCGTAAAGAAAGCTGATGGCCGTGGACACGACGACGGCCGCGAGGATGGCCACGGAAAGCGGTATTTTCCATTCGAGAAGCTGCCAGGCGCAATGCGCGCCGATTGCACCAAACGCGCCGAAGGCGAAGTTAAGGACCCCGGTTGCCCGAAAGAGGATGACAAGGCCGACGCCTGAGAGGGCATAGACGGCCCCAATTCCGAGACCCGATATCAGAAATGGTAAAAAGGTCATGAGCGGATTCCGATGTGCAGCCGAAGAGACGGCGGGCAGCGTATCCCGTGGCTCGGACCACGGGATGATGCGTGATGCCTCAATTTACGGAGCTATTCCGGCGCTCTTTTCAAAGGCGCGGATGTCGGCCAACTCCGGATCGGGCGATGGCGCGCAATCGGAAATCACCTTCCACTTGCCGCCTTCGCTGACTGCCATGCGCGTCGTTGAATTTGCATTGTGGCGCGGCTGACCATCGCCGAAATACCAAGGCGCGCAGAAAATATCGCTGGCAAAGCCCTTGACCTGCCGGATAGCGGCACTGGTGCTTTGGCGGGTGATGCCCTTGGGATCAAGTGACATCAGTGCCTTCTCGGCAATCCGGGCGGCAAGATATCCGGCCTGGGCGAACGTGTCGCGCGGATCGGAAGGCTGGCCATATTTGTCCATGACGGCAAGCCAGTTCTGATTGTCGGGCGTCGCGGCCTCAAGATCGTTGAACTCCATGTTGACATAGAAGTTTCCATCCCAGCCTGCGCCAATTGTGCCGGGCACCGAAAGGTCATAAGCCGATGCGGCACTGAGGAACTTGATGGTCTGGTTGAGCCCCTGTTCTTCGGCCGCGGTCAGAAGCGGGATTGTGACGCCCTTGGGAAGGCCGAGGATAATGACATCAGGCTTGGAAGCCGCCGCCTGCAGGATGATCGAGGTCGAGTCGGCCGTACCGGGATCCATCAGGATCGTTTCGGCCGTAAAGCCTTTTTCCTTGGCCAGCGACTTAATGCCGTCGCAGGACCATGTACCGACATTCGGGATGTTCGGACCGATGCAAACGACCGACTTTGCCTTGAGCTGATCTAAAGCGTAGCCCATGGCGCCCAGCGTGGAGACGCGCGGCCCGGCATTCGTCGCGGCGTAGTTTTCGGCAAAGAAGCATTCGCGAGGAACGCCGACGCCAGCGACGACGACAATGCCGGATTTCTTGTAGAAGTCCGCATTTGCGCCGCATTCGACAAAGCTCGAATTGCCGACCATCAGCACCGCCTTCTCGTCGTTGACGAGCTTGGCGGCCAGCTGAGCGGCCGTCTCAGGATTCCACTGATCGTCTTCGACCAGATATTTGACCGGCCGCCCCTTGATGCCGCCATTGGCGTTCAAGCAGTCGAAATAGGCCTTAGCGGCCCTGGTCGAATTCGAAAAATCGTCCGGACCGGTTTTGCCGGTGATCGCACCGATGACAATCGGTTCGCCCGTCGCGGCTTTGCCGGTATTGTCGCCGCAGGACGCAGCGGCATGAGCACTGAATGCCGAAAGCAGCATCAGGCCGAGGCCGACCACCAGCCCCCTCATATCTATTCTCATCGTTTCCTCCTCCAGTTTCCGTTATTGTCCGCACTCCCCGCGAACGTCTTCCATCGTGGAATCTCTGCCTCAGCCGGCGATCGCCTTGCCTGTCATGAAGGCGGCCCCGCGCGCCGCAATCATCATCACCGGAGCATTGGTGTTGCCCGATACCAGCGTCGGCATCACCGACGCGTCGCATACCCTCAGACCCTCGACTCCGCGCACTTTCAGATCGGCCCCGACAACCGCCATCGGATCGTCAGCTCGCCCCATGCGCGCCGTGCCCGCCGGATGGAAAACGGTCTTGGCGGTCTGGCGGATGTAGTCGCGCAATGCCGCGGGATCACTTTCGACCCCCGGTTTCGGCAGGACGCGTCGCTTGATAAGCTTCGCAAGTGCTGGCGCATCCAGAATGCGGATCGCTGTCTCGACACCGCGCACCAACGTATCGAGGTCGGCCGGGTCCGAGAGGAGATTGGCGTTGAACTCCGCCCTGTCATTCGGGTCGGCGCTTCTGAGACGAATGGTGCCGCGCGAGCGCGGCCGAAGGTAACAGGGGCCGATGCTGAGACCATGACCGGGTTCGGGATCGCGGTCGACGAAGCCCACAAGAACCGGCAGGACATGGAACTGAACATCCGGCTGGCCGGTACCGGCCGTATCGACGAAACCACCGCATTCGACGACGTTCGATGAAAGCAGGCCACGATGCGACAGCAGGTAGCGCGCCATGTGTCCGGCGGCGCGAATCCCACTGTCATGCCCGAGGATGGAGATCGGCTCGTGGGTCTCGCCTTGAACCGGCGCTTCGAGATGATCCTGATAGTTTGCGCCGACACCCGGCAGGTCGGCCACCACATTGATGCCGTGAGATCGGAGATGCTCTGCCTCGCCAATGCCCGAAAGCTGCAGGATCTTGGGTGTCGCGATCGCACCCGCCGTCAGGGCGATTTCCTTGGAAGCGGTGAATATGGTCCCGTCCTGCAACGCGACACCCGTCGCGCGCCGACCCTCGAACAGGATGCGGGCGACCTTTCGTTCGGTCAGGACCGTGACGTTCGGCCGTGTCTCCGCGTCGCGCAGAAACGCCTGCGCGGAACTCCAACGACGTCCCCGATACGTCGTGCTCTGGTAGAACCCGACGCCTTCCTGATTGGCGCCGTTGAAGTCCGGATTATACGGAATGCCGACTTGCGTGGCTGCCTGAACGAAGGCTTCGCTCAGCGGGTGCCGGTGACGGGGGTTCGAGACGTGCAGGCCGCCGCTGCGGCCATGAAACTCGCCATTGAGGGTTTCGTTGTTCTCGAGCGATCGGAAAGCCGGCAGTACATCTTCGTAGGACCAGCCATGACACCCCATCTGCGACCAGGTATCGTAGTCGTTCTTGTGGCCACGGATGTAGATCATCGCATTGACGGAACTGCCGCCGCCAAGCACGTTTCCTTGCGGGGTAATGCAAGGGCGACCATTGAGGCCCTTCTCCGGCTCGGATGCATAAGGGTGAATGTCGACCCCCTTGCCGAGGACCTTGAAAAAGGTCGCCGGAACATGGATCCAGGGGTCGGCGTCACGCCGACCGGATTCGATCAGCAGAACCTTATTTTGCGGGTTCTCGGAGAGCCGGTTTGCCAGTACGCAGCCGGACGATCCGCCGCCGACGATAATATAGTCGAAGTTGGTCATGGCTCAGCTCAACACCGTCTGGATCGTGGTAAATTCCTTCAGCCCTTCGGCGCCGAACTCGACACCCATGCCCGATTGCTTGACGCCGCCAAAGGGCGCGTTCGGCTGGATCGTTCCGTGCTTGTTGATCCATACCGAGCCGCATTCGAGCTGCATGGCATAGCGCTTGGCTTTTTCGGCATCCGCCGACCAGACCGAGCCGCCAAGCCCGGCGGGATTGGTGTTGGCGCGGGCGATGACCTCATCGATATCGGTATAGCGAATGATCGGCAGCGCCGGCCCGAACTGCTCTTCGTCGACGAGACGCACGCCATGGTCGACGTCGGCAACAAGCGTGATCGGATAGAAATAGCCCGGCCGATCGATCGGCGCGCCGCCGGCGAGAATTCGGCCGCCATTGGCGCGCGCGTCATCGACAAGTTCGCGAACTTTGTTGAACTGCATTTCGTTTTGGACCGGGCCAAGAATGCTGGTTTCGTCAAGGCCGTCGCCGATCACGATCCTGCCGGCGTAGTCGGCAAGCCGTGCACAGACGTCTTCATAAATGCTGTCGTGCACATAAAGGCGCTTCAGCGCTGCGCAGGTCTGGCCGTTGTTGATGAAGGCTCCCCAGAACAGGCCCTCGGCGATCTGCGCAGGGTCGGCATCGGGAAGCACGATACCGGCATCATTGCCGCCAAGCTCGAGCGTCAGGCGTTTCAACGTCGCGACAGCCGAGGCCATGACCTTCTTGCCGGTCTCGGTCGAGCCCGTGAAGGTCATCTTGGCGACACCGTCATGGGCGGAAAGCGCTGCACCAATGCTGTTTTCGCCGGTGATGACATTGACGACGCCGGGCGGCAGCACTTCGTTCATGATCTCGACAAGACGGATCGTCGACAGTGGCGTCAGCGGCGAAGGCTTGATGATGACCGTATTGCCGGCCCGCACCGCCGGCACGATATGCCAGCATGCGATCATCACCGGCCAGTTCCAGGGTGTGATCGAACCGACGACGCCAATTGGCTTGCGATGCAATTCGACACGGCCCTCATTGTCGTCCTGCAGGATCTCAACCGGCAGATTCAGTTCGGCCGTGTGGCGTGTCCAGGCAAGCGCGCCGCCGATTTCGAACCGGGAGCCGAGACCATTGAGAGGCTTGCCCTGCTCCAGCGTCAAAAGGCGTGCAAGTTCCTCGCCATTGGCTGCGATCTTTTCGGCAATGGCGCGACAGGCGGCCTGGCGCTCTTCTTCCGACACCTGGCTCCAAGTGCAAAAGGCGACTGAAGCTGCGGCAACGGCATGGTCGAGATCCGCCGGCGTCGCCAGCGGCATCTGACCGACGATTTCGCCGGTCGATGGGTTGCGAACCTCGGCATAGGTTGCGGTCTCGATGCGTGCTCCGCCGATGAACAGACTGTACTGCTTCACGATTGGCTCCTCCCTGAGCTTTGGAAGGAGTATGACGGGGCAGAAGAATGCCGTCTTGGGCAGGAGCGCGCCGCGACTTGGTCTGAAACGCAACAGGCCGGCGGCTCATCAAGTATTCAAACCGCACTATTGTGCGATTGATGTCACCGGCCTGAGCAGATCGGTCGGCGCGCAGTCGAACAGATCCTTGAAGCTGCGATTGAAATAGGAAATATCATTGAAGCCGGCCGAATAGGCGACTTCCGCGATCGTCCTTGGGCTTCTCTGATCTTTGATCTGCGCGATCTTTTCACGCACGAGGCGCAACCGCTTGTCACGGATGACCGTGGTGCAGGTCATGCCGATACCTTGAAAATCCTGCTGCAACGTGCGGATGGATACCCCGATCCGTGTCGCCAGCCACTTGGCGCTGAGATCGCTCTCGGTCAGGTGTCGGTCGATCAGTATGTCGACCATTTCCAGCCGCCGCGAAGCGCTGTCGTTGAGAGCCGACATGGCGTCGCCGTTTGAGACGAAGGCCTGTCGCGTCGCATTGAACATCAGGTGCCGCAGATTGGCAGACGCGGCATCCGATGCCGAATTGGACATGATCTTCGCCACCAGCGCACGCAGCATCATTGCCATCGGGTCAAAGGCCTCGAGTTTGCGGGCGATGTCAAAATCGATCGGGCTTTCGGCATACATGATCTGGCGTGGCAAATGCAGCGACAGATGATTGCTGAACTGTCCACCGAAATGGAATGTCGTCGGCCGGGTCGAGTCGACGAGAATGCAATCACCGACATCCAGGACTGCCTGGAGGCCGACGTGCTCGAGACCACAGGACCCTTCCAGCTGCATGATGAGAAAGAGATGTTCGTTGGCGTCCCGGCGAATGTCATCCCAATCTCGATGGACGCGATCGAGATCATTGGAAACATGGGCGAACTCCATACCGCAGACATCGATACGCCGGGCTGCCCCCGTTACGGCCTTGCCGCTCTCCATTGCTTTCGGATTGAAGTTGCCGCAGATCGATTGGAGATCACTGGTCCATTGATCATAGGGAACGGTTGCCCACGCGTGTTGCATCAGGGCCTGATTGTTCAAGAGCTCCAACTCTGCCTCCCAACAGTGTCAGTCGACGACATGTCCGTCTCGCGCGACTCTCCCACAAGCGCAAAAAGGCGGCAACACCTGAGACCGGTAAACTGAAAGAGTGTCGAAGATAGATCGCTCTGTCAATCTATTTCACATGTTAACTAGAATCCGTCATCCCGACTCTTCTCACCAGCTATGTTTTGCCGCCGCCATTCACTGGGCGGCATACCGGTCCGCGCGCGGAAAAAGCGCGAAAAATAAGCGGCATCCTTCAAGCCCACCTCATAGGCTATGTCCTCGAGCGATCGGATGGTGAAAAGCAACAGCCGTTTGGCCTCGAGCAGGCGGCGCTCGGCGATCATGTCCTTGACGCCCTGGCCGAAAGCCATGTGCCCGGCCTTGGCAAGAAGATGCGGCGTGGTGCCGAGGCTCGAAACGTAGCGCGCAACCGGCCAGTTCTCACGAAAATGCCGGTCGATCAGCCGTCGAAGGTCACCAGCAAGCAGGCGTTGTGGCGATTGTGCCAGCATCGGCGCGTCGGACGCCAGGCGTCCGATCTGGGTCAGCATGGCGGCAACCAATGGTGAAAGGATCGTATCGGCCTGGCCTCTCCCCTCGGCGTACTCCTCCAGAATTAGTTGCATGGTCCGCCGAAGTCTCTCCCAGAACGCCTCCGCGCCCTGCCCCGTCACCATCACCGGGCGATCCAGCGGCAGCGTCGTCTGACCGGCGATCGACGGCAGCAGACTGTCTGCGATCGACACGACGACCGCGTCCGAAACAAGCGGATCGACGTTGAAGCCGTGGATGACGCCGCTCGGCACGAAGCTGACGGCAGGCGCCAAAAAGTCCAAACGTTGATCTTCTATGAAATAGGATCCGCTGCCGCTGGTCCAGAAAGTGACCTGCGTCATCCGATCATGTTTATGGGCTCGGACCTGGCCGGAATGGAGATTTGCGCGCGCCATCACCGTTTCGACATGAAGAAATCCGATCTCCAAAGGGCGATCCGGTTCGCCGTAGACAAAGAAACTTGGGACGATGTCGTTCATGCTGGCCGCCGTAAAAAGTACAAGTGATTTCCCTATTCTGTCCATGGTGGAAGGCGAACGCAAGGACTAGCATTTGTCTCAGATCAAGGGAGGACGACATGCGATCAGAAGATTTCCGGGCCGATACCAAGCGGCCCTTCACCGGTGAGGAATATCTGGCATCCCTGCGTGACGGGCGGGAGGTGTACATCAATGGTGAGCGTGTCAAGGACGTGACCGTGCATCCCTCGATGCGCAATTCCGCCCGCTCGCTCGCCAGGCTTTACGATGCGCTACATGCGGAAAAGACCAAGGAACGGTTGACATCGCCCACCGACACCGGCTCTGGGGGCTACACCCACAAATATTTCCGTGTAGCAAAGTCCTCCGCCGATCTCGTCGCTCAACAGGGTGCGATCGCCGACTGGGCCCGCATGTCCTATGGATGGATGGGCCGAACCGCCGACTACAAAGCAGCATTGATGAATACGCTGGGCGCCAATGCCGACTGGTACGGTCCCTTCAAGGACAACGCACTCGCCTGGCACAAGCGTGCCCAGGAAGCGGCTCTCTTCATGAACCACGCGATCGTGAACCCGCCGATCGACCGCCACAAGCCGGCGGATGCCGTAAAAGACGTATTCGTTCATATCACCAAGGAAACCGACGCCGGCATCTACGTCTCGGGCGCCAAAGTGGTGGCGACGTCCTCTGCTTTGACGCACTACAATTTCCTGGCACAGAGCTCGGCGACGGTCACGGAAGACCCGTCGCTGTCGGTGATGTTCATCGTCCCGATGAATGCGCCCGGCATCAAGATGTTCTGCCGGGTCTCCTATGAGGAAACGGCAAATCGTGTCGGCACGCCATTCGACTACCCGCTCTCTTCCCGCTTCGATGAGAACGATGCCATCCTGGTTCTGGACAACGTCTTCATCCCCTGGGAGGATGTGCTGGTCCTGCGCGATGCGCCGAAGATCCTGTCCTTCCATCCCGCTTCCGGCTTCATGCACGGCTACTGCTTCCAGGGCTGCACGCGTTTCGCCGTCAAACTCGACTTCCTGGCGGGCCTGCTCGCCAAGGCTTTGCGGGCGACCGGCGGCGATGCCTTCCGCGGCAATCAGGCCGCACTTGGTGAAGTCATCGCATTGCGCCACATGTTCTGGAGCTTCTCCAACGCCATGGCCTACAATCCGATCCCTTGGGCGAACGGCGCGGTGCTCCCCAATCTGGAGGCGGCCCTTGCTTACCGTACCTTCATGTCGGAAGCCTATCCCCGCGTCATCGAGACGGTCCGCAAGGTCGTCGCCTCGGGACTGATCTACCTGCCGTCCTCGGCCAAGGATTTCGGCAATCCGGAGATCGACCGCTATCTCGGCCAGTATGTGCGCGGCTCCAACGATATGGGCCATATCGAACGCATCAAGATCATGAAGCTGTTGTGGGACGCAACCGGAACCGAGTTTGGCGGACGGCATGCGCTCTACGAATTGAACTATGCCGGAGCGCCGGAAGAAGTCCGGCTTCAGGTGCTGAAGGGGGCCGAGCGTGGCGGACGGTTGCGCGAAATGGAGGCCTTGGTCGATACCTGCATGAGCGACTACGACGAAAACGGCTGGACCGGTGACACCTGGTTGCCGCCGATCGGCAATGCAGATCAGTTCAAGTCCGCTGCTGAATAGGAGGCGACCATGGAGGAGGCCTTTTCCAAAACCGAGTTCCGCAACGCCATGGCGCGCGTTTGCGCGCCGGTCAACGTCATCACCACCAATGGTCCCGCCGGTCGCGGCGGGTTCACCGCCACGGCCATGTGCAGCGTCACGGATGAGCCGCCGACGCTGCTCGTCTGCATGAATAGCCGATCCGCCCAAACTGCCCTGTTTCTGGAAAACCACTGGTTCTGCGTGAACGTATTAAGTCACGACCACAGAGAGCTAGCCGGGAAATTCGCCGGAGCAACCGCCGATATGGAGGCGCGCTACGCCTCTGCGGATTGGGTCGCAATGCCTTCGGGCACGGATGCTCTCGCCGACGCGATCGTGTCGTTTGATTGCGAGCTGTCCGAGGCAAGACTTGTCGGCAGCCATCACATCTTCATCGGACGGATCGCCGGCATCAGATCCCGCCCCGATGGAAACGCGTTACTGTATTTTGACCGGAATTACGTTCATGTCCCGACGCAAATTGGCAGCTTCGGAGGTTGAAGGTATTCGCTGTCAGCCGCGTTGCTGCTGACAGCGAATGGGCTGCGCGCGGGAGCCTTTAACTTTAGATGCATCCGACATTTCAACTGCGCCCCTGCTCTCAGCAAAGTGTTCGACTAAGCTAGAGCTGGATCCACGCCGTCTTGAGATTATGGTACTTGTCCATCGCATGCAGCGACTTGTCATGGCCGTTGCCCGACTGGCGGATGCCGCCGAGCGGCACGGTGTTGTCGGCGCCGCCATAGGTGTTGACGTGGACGACTCCCGCCTTGACTCCCCGCACCATGCAATGGGCGCGCGACAGATTGCCGGTCCACACGGCTGAAGCGAGACCATAAGGCGTGGCATTGGCAATGCTGATTGCCTCTGCATCGTCATCGAAGGGAATGATGGAGAGGATCGGCCCGAAAACCTCCTCTTTGGCCAGCGTCATCTCCGGCGTCACGTCGAAAACGGTCGGCTGCATATAGAAACCGCCGGTGTCTTGAAGAATGCGCCCGCCGCCGGTTCTCAGCCTTGCGCCTTCGGACAGCGCCTGGGCGGCGAAACCGAGGTCCTTCTCGAGTTGGATCTCGCTGGAGATGGCGCCGGATTCCGTCGAGAGCAACAGCGGATCGCCAACCTTTATCTTTTCGGCAATGGCTGAGATCCGTTCTGCGAAGGCTTCGTGGATCGACCGCTCGACCAGGAGCCTCGATCCGGCAACGCAAACCTGCCCCGAGTTTCTGAAGATGCCGAATGCCGAGACCTTGGCGGCCTGTTCGAGGTCCGGCGCATCCGCGAAGACGATGTTGGGCGATTTGCCGCCCAGTTCGAGATAGACCCGCTTCAGGTTGGAGCGCGCCGAATATTCGAGCAGCCGGCGGCCGACGCCGCCGGAGCCGGTGAAGACGAGAACATCGATATCGCCATGCAGGCCGATCGCCTCTCCGGCGACCGTGCCGCGGCCGGTGACGACATTGAGTACACCTTCCGGCAGGCCCGCTTGCGCACACAGTGCTGCCAGTTTCAGGAGACTGAGCGATGCGCCTTCGGCGGGCTTCAGCACCACGGAGTTGCCGGCTGCCAGCGCTGGCGCAATCTTCCAGGCACCGATCATCATCGGGAAATTCCATGGCACGATAGCGGCGACGACGCCGACGGGTTCGCGGTGGATGAGGCCGAGAACGCTTTCGGAGGTGGGGGCAATCTCGCCGTAGACCTTGTCGACGGCTTCGGCGTAATAGCGGAAGGTGGCGGCCGCGCTGCCGGGTTCGGCCTTCAGGGCCATACTGATTTCCGTCCCGTTGTCGCGCACGCCGAGCACCGCCAGTTCAAGCGCATCGCGCTCGATCAGCTCGGCGATCCGGAAAAGGATTTTCTTGCGCTCTGCGGGCGCTGCCTTCGACCACGTGCCTTTCTCGAAAGCGGCGCGCGCAGCCTTGACGGCCAAATCGACATCGATTGCACCGGCATCGCCAATGGTCGTCAATTTCACGCCGTCGATCGGCGAGATGACATCCATGGTCGCACCGCTCTGAGGTACGCGCCACTCGCCGCCAATGAACAGCGACTGCGGCGAGACGACGTCTGAGCGGAGTTTGTCGATCTTGTCCTGCATCTCAATCTCCTCACGAAAGAAATGGCGGACCAGCGTCCGCCATCATGATCCAGATATGTCAGGCTTCCTGTCCGGCGCCGAGCCGGGCAAAACCGGCAGCATCTTCCGACTTCAGACGGGCAGCTGCCATCAAGCCGAAAATGGCGGCAATCACCACCAAGCCCGGCAGAAGCACGGCGAGCACACCGCTTGCGCCGGCGATCGCGCCGAAATTCACGGTGATATAGTAGACTAGTCCCAGAAGGATGATGCCGGTGATCACCGGGAGGACCTTGGTCACCAGAACGTTGCCTTCGAGGCCGGGATTGCGGCTGAAGAAGGCGACGATGGCGAATGCGGTAAAGGCCATCAGCAGGATGATGGCAAGCGTGCCGACGTTGGTGAGCCAGGAGAAGAGGGCAAGCACCGGATCCTGGCCGGTAAAGGCGAAGAGCGCGATGACGAGAACGGCGATAATCGTCTGGATCACCGAACCGACATGCGGGCTCTGGAATACGGGGTGGGTGACGCCGACGGATTTCGGCAGCAGACCTTCGCGGCCGGCGACATACATGTAGCGGGCGACACCGTTGTGGAAGGCGAGCACGCCGGCAAACAGGCTGGTGATGAAAAGCACGTTCATGACTGGGACGATCCAGTGGCCGACATAGCGTTCGGCAAGGCCGAAGAGGAACGTCGTCGGATCGGCAAGGCCCTGCAGTTCGGGAACGAGTTTGTCGGCGCCGGCGCCATTGACCATCAGCCAAGAGGTCAGCATGTAGAAGAGGCCGATGATAAGGACAGAAATATAGGTCGCGCGCGGCACAGTCTTGTGCGGCTCGCGGGCTTCTTCGCTGTATATCGTGGTGGCTTCGAAGCCGATGAACGCTGCAAAGCAGAAGAGAATCCCGATTGCCGGCGTTCCGCTCATGAAGGCGGCGGGCGTGAAGGGTGCGGCCGAGATGCCGCTGTCACCGCCCTTTAGGAAGATAGCCGCGTCGATGACCAGCACGACGACATATTCAAGAATGACAAGGACGGTCAATACCTTGGCCGAGAGATCAACGCGCCGATAGCCGAAGACCGCGACGACGGCGATGCCGATATAGGTCCAGACCCACCAGGGCAATTCAAGGCCGATGCCCGCGAAGAACCCCGCGGTTGCCGCACCGAAGAGACCGAAAACGCCAATCTGCATGGCATTGTAGGCAAGGATGGCGATGAGGGCGGCGGCACCGCCCATCATGCCGCCGAGACCCTGGGCGGTATAGGCATAAAAGGCACCGGCATTGCGGATGTGGCGGGCCATGGCGACGTAGCCGACCGCGAACAGCACCAGGATCGCCGTGACCAGCAGGAAGGTCAGCGGGATGCCCGCGCCGTTGCCGAGCATCATCGACAGAGGCACACCGCCGGCGACCGCCGTGAGCGGCGCTGCGGCCGAAACCACCAGAAATGTCACGGCGCCGACGCCGAGACTGTTTTTGCGCAGCTGGTTTTCACCTGCGCCTGTTGAGATTTGATTGTCCATTTTGCTCAAGTTCCCCTTGTTGCATCTATCCGATTGCGCTCCGGGAAAACGCGTCCTCCCAAAATCGCCGTCATTTCGAACCGGACTAATCTGCCGCGTTTTTTCTTTTGCTCTTGGCCGCGCGCAGGTCAGCGCATATGGTTCACATATTGAACCAGTGCTTCAAATATAGACTTGCAAATAATGGCTACACCTGTCAAGTTATTTCGCATGTTAAGTAGTTTATGCCGGCATAGAGGACCAGGCATCGACGGTGATGACCCAGACAGGTGTCCGTAACACCGACCGGTATCGAACGACGACCGGGCAAAAAAGGAAACTGCATGAGCACCGTCGGAAAAGCGCTGTCCTTGCTGGACAGCCTGTCGCAACTCAACCACGAAGCGGGACTGACGGACATCGCCCGTCTCTGCGACCTCGACAAGGCGACGGCCCGCCGCCTGCTTGTCGAGTTGGAAAAGCATGGCTTCGTCGAGCAGGATCCGGAGACGCGCAGATACCGGATCGGTTCAGCTCCGGTTCGCCTGGCGCGGATTCGCGAGGCGCGCTATCCGTTCCTGCGGGTCGCTATCCCCTTCGTAAGGGAGCTCGCTGAAAAGTCCGAGGAAACTGTTCATCTCGCCGAATTCAGCGGCAGCACACTTTCAACGATCCATGTCGAGGACTCACCGCGCGCGCACCGGGTCATCGTCGAGATCGGCACGCGCCTGCCTTTCCACGCTACGGCATCAGGCCTCGCCTATCTGGCCTTCTCCAATAAGAAATACATGGAGTCGGCCCTGTCGCAGCCACTGGAAGCCTTTACCGAACACACCGTGACCGATCCGGCGGCCGTCCGCAAAATGATAGACGAAACGGTCGCGCGCGGATTTTCGATCAGCAGCCAGGGTCTCGAGGTCGGCGTCGTCAGCACCGGAGCTCCCATTCTTTCGCCGGCAGGTCAACCGATCGGTTCCATCACCATCGCCGCGCCGCTCGCACGCGCGCGCGCCGCCACTCTGGCGAGCTTCGGCGCAGCCGTCGTCGACACAGCCAAACGCATTTCAGAAAAATACTACGGGCCGGAGCGGCCTTCGGGAACAAAAACGCAAACAAAGAGGACCGGTTGAATGAGCCCAGCAGAGCCTTCGCCAGAGCAAACACGCCCGCCCAGCATCCTTGTGATTGGAACCGGTGACACCAAATCCGACGAGCTTCAGTTCATGGCGGGCATCATCCGCGGTGCAGGCGCAAAACCGCTCATGGTCGACGTCAGTATCTTGTCAGATCCGCCTTACACACCGGATTTTTCCCGGCACGACATCGCCAAATCGGCGGGAACCTCGATCGAAGCGATCATTGACAGCGGCGACGAAAATTCAGCGATGGCGCTGATGTCGACCGGCGCTGCGGCTCTCGTCGGAACGTTGCATGCGAGCGGAAAGGCGGATGGCATCATTGTTCTCGGCGGCTCGATGGGCACGGACCTTGCGCTTGACGTGGCGGCGGCCCTGCCGCTCGGCGTTCCCAAATTCGTGGTCTCGACGATTGCCTATTCGCATCTCGTGCCGCCGGAGCGCATCTCCCCGGACCTGATGATGATACTCTGGGCCGGCGGACTTTACGGATTGAACGATATTTGCCGCGCCGTGCTTTCCCAGGCCTGCGGCGCCGTCGTCGGGGCTGCCCGCTCCAGCATGAAGCCCAAGGCGGACCGGCCGTTGATCGGAATGACCTCCCTCGGTTCCACCTGCCTCAAATATATGAAACATTTGAAGCCGGAGCTTGAAAAGCGCGGCTATGAGGTCGCAGTATTCCACTCGACCGGCATGGGCGGACGGGCCTTCGAGGCGATCGCCGCGCAGAAAGGCTTTGCCGCGGTGTTCGACTTCTGCATGCAGGAAGTCGTCAACCACCAGAATGGCACCGTTGTCACCTCTGGTCCGGACCGCATGGAAAATGCGGGCCGCGCAGGCATACCGCAGATCGTTGCGCCCGGCGCGGTCGATATGGTGGACCTGCCCGCATGGCAGCCGCTGCCGGCGGCACTTGCCGACCGACCTTATCACGCACACAACCGGCTGATCGGCTCCGTCACCACCTCGCCGGAAGGACGCCGGGCGACGGCTGCGCTGATCGGAGAAAAACTTGGCGGAGCGCAGGCGCCGGTCGCCCTGATCCTGCCGCTTGCAGGCATACAGGAATGGGACCAGCCAGGCGAATCATTGCATGATCCGGAAGGCCTTTCAGCCTTTATCGACGCGATGCGCCTGGCCCTCCCCCCATCCGTCGTCTTGCATGAGGTCGATGGTCACATCAACTCCCCCCAATTCTCCACAAAAGCCCTCGCCGTATTCGATGCGTGGGTTGCACAGGGCATCATCCCGGAAGGCAGACCATGACAGGTGATCGCGCACTCATTCTCGATTTCGGCGGCGTCGTGACCCGCACGCTGTTCGAAACGCACGACGTCACCGAGCGGGCGCTTGGCCTTGCCGCCGGCACGCTCACCTGGCGCGGTCCGTTCGACACGACGACCGATCCGCTCTGGGTGTCGATGCAGAGCCGCGAGATCACCGAACGCGACTACTGGATGACACGGACCGCGGAAGTTGGCCGGCTGGTCGGCGAAGAGTGGACCGACATGAAGACCTTCGTCCAGCGGGCGCGCGGCGCCGATGCCGATCTCGTGCTGCGTCCGGAGGCGCGAGATGCCATCACCCGCGCCAAGGCCGCTGGCCTGCGGCTCGCCATCCTGTCGAATGAACTCGATCTTTTCTACGGTGTCGAATTCCGCAAGCGCTTCACGCTGATCGATCTCTTCGACGTTATCGTCGATGCCACCTACACGAAGATCCTGAAACCGGATCCGCGCGCCTATGAACAGGTGATCGCCGAAGTCGGGCTTCCGCGCGAGGCCTGCGTCTTCGTCGACGATCAGCCGAAGAACATAGAGGGCGCCACCGCCGTCAAACTTCCCAACGTCCATTTCGACGTTACTCGCCCCGCGGACGGCTATGCCCGCGCCCTTTCCATGCTTGGACTTTGAACGAAGAGGACTGCGATATGCGCGAAACCAATTTTTTGACCGAAAACAACGCCCGTCATGTCTGGCACCCGATGGCGCACCCGGCCGACATGTTGGCCAACCCGCCGCGCATCATCAGGGCGGCTTCCGGTGTCGAAATCACTGATATCGACGGCAAGACGGTGCTCGATGGCGTCGGGGGGCTCTGGAACGTCAACCTCGGCTATTCCTGCGATCCGATCAAACAGGCCATCCGTGACCAACTCGAGGAACTCCCTTATTATTCCGCCTTTCGCGGCACTACCAATCCGCCGCTGATCGAACTGTCTTACGAACTGGCCGAGTGGTTCAAGGAAGACGGCCTCAGCCGATCCTTCTTCACCTCGGGCGGCTCGGATTCCGTGGAGACGTGCCTGCGGCTTGCCCGCCAATATCACAAGGTGAACGGCCAGCCGGAGCGCACCAAATTCGTGGCGCTGAAGAAAGGCTATCATGGGACCCATTTCGGCGGCGCCTCCGTCAACGGCAATGCCAACAACCGTCGCAACTACGAGCCGCTGCTCCCGGGCGTTTCGCACCTGGCGGCTCCCTATGGCTACCGCAATCCCTTCGGCACCGACGATCCGGCTGAAATCGCCACGGCCATCGGTCGTCAGTTCGAAGACGAGATCGCCTTCCAGGGCGCCGATACGATCGCCGCCTTCATCATGGAGCCAGTTCTGGGTGCCGGCGGCATCATGGTGCCGCACGAAACCTTCATGCCGCTGATGCGTACCATCTGCGACAGGAACGGCATTCTTCTGATCGCCGACGAGGTCATCACGGCCTTTGGCCGCACCGGCGCCTGGACGGGATCACGCCTGTGGGGCACCAGGCCCGACCTGATGTCGACCGCCAAGGCGATTACCAACGGCTATTATCCCTTCGGTGCGGTAATGATTTCCGACAAGATCGCGGAAGCCTTCGAGGCAAACAAGAACACCGTCGGCACCATCGGCCATGGCTACACCTATTCCGGCCACCCTGTGGGTGCAGCGGCGGCGCTGGCGACGCTCAAGGAAACCAAGCGCCTCAACGTGGCCGCCAATGCAGGCGCGCGCGGCAACGAACTGCTGGCCGGTCTGAACAGACTGAAGGAAAAACACGAACTGGTCGGCGACGTGCGCGGCAAAGGGCTGATGTGCGCGCTGGAACTGGTGACGGATCGCGCGACAAAGACCGGCGCGCCGAAGGATGTGGTCCAGCGCCTGCAAGACGCGGCCTACGACGCCGGCGTGATGGTGCGTACCTCCGGCTCCAACGTGATCATCTCGCCGCCGCTTATCATCACCACGGCCGGTGTAGATCGGATCCTCGCCGCACTCGAGGCAGGCCTGACAGCTGCCACGGGAGGCAAATGACATGGCCGAAAACGCAGCACTTCTCGCCCGTCGCGAGCGCCTTCTTGGCCGAAACATGTCCACCTTTTATGACGAACCCGTGCAACTGGTGCGTGGAGAAGGTGTCTGGCTGTGGGACGCGGACGGCCGGAAATATCTCGATTGCTACAACAATGTGCCGCACGTCGGCCATTGCCACCCGCGCGTGGTGGACGCGATCACCCGGCAAGCGTCGACGCTGAATACCCACACGCGATACCTGCATGAGGGCATCCTCGACTATGTCGAGCGGCTGACATCGACGTTCGACAAGAGCCTCAATACTGCGATCATGACCTGCACCGGCAGCGAAGCCAATGACATCGCGTTGCGCATGGCACAGGCGGTCACGGGAAAGACCGGTGTTATCGCGACCAACCACACCTACCACGGCAATACCGCGGCCGTGTCGCAGCTCTCTACCCGTATGCCCCCCGTCGGCGGCTTCGGCGGTCATGTCCGCCACGTGCCGGCGCCCGACAGCTATCGGCCACTGGGTGGCATGCCCGGCGAAGCCTTTGCCGAGGCTTTCGCCGCTGAAGTGGAAAAAGCGATCGCTTCGCTACAGAGCAGCCCGCACGGCTTTTCGGCGCTCATCATCTGCCCGTTCTTTGCCAATGAGGGATTTCCCGACCTGCCCACGGGCTTTCTCGACAAGGTAATCACTGCCGTGCGCAAGGCGGGAGGGCTTGTCATATCCGACGAGGTGCAGCCGGGTTTCGGGCGCACTGGCGGCCATATGTGGGGCCACCAGCGCGCAGGCTTCGTGCCCGACGTGGTGACGCTCGGCAAGCCGATGGCCAACGGCCATCCGGTCGGCGGCGTCGTCGCCAATGCCGACACGCTGAACGCCTTCCGCAAGGCCTTTCGCTATTTCAATACCTTTGGCGGCAATCCGGTTTCCTGTGCTGCGGCCTTGGCGGTTCTCGATGTGATCGAAGATGAAGGGCTAATGGAAAACGCCCGGACCGTCGGTGCCTATGCGCAAGACGGACTCAAGCGCCTGTCCGAGAAACATGACGTCATCGGCAACGTGCGTGGCAGCGGCCTGTTCTTCGGGGCGGAGCTTGTTCTCGACCGCGAGAGAAAGACCCCGGCGCCGGACATCGCCACAAAGGTCATCAATGACATGCGCGCGCGCGGCGTTCTGATGGGCAAAATCGGGGTGCATCAATGCGCGACCAAGATCCGGCCACCCATGCCATTTTCGAAGGAGAATGCCGATTTGATGCTTTCCACGCTCGACGACGTTCTGTCCGGATTGTGACGGTGGCCATGTCGGAACATGAAACCACCTCTTTCATGGAGGCGCTGAGTGCGCGGGCATGCGAAGCGCTTGCCAGCTGGGAGCTCGGCGCCCAGATACCCCAGCTACTGAAATACCGGGAGAATGCGGTATTCCGGGTGACGCTCAGGAGCGGCGAGCCTGCAGCCCTGCGGCTGCACCGGCCTGGCTATCACAATAAAAGTGCATTGGTCTCGGAACTCTCCTGGATGGCAGCCTTACGCGAGGCGGGCCTGCGCGTTCCGGCACCTGTTTCCACGCCGGACGGACGCCAAACCGTTGCACTTGCGGCAAATCCTGAGTTCGGTGAGCAATACGCCGACATTGTCAGCTGGATGACCGGCAGCCCGCTCGGCCAATCAGGTGTTCTTCTCGCGCATTCCAGGGAGCGCCTCGTCGTTATTTTCCGCCTGCTGGGTGAAGCGATAGCCCGGATGCACGCAGCCACCGATGCCTGGAGACCACCGGCCGACTTCCACCGCCCGACATGGGACGGCGATGGTTTGCTTGGCAGGCAGCCGCTTTGGGGCCGATTCTGGGATTGTGCGGGACTGTCGCCGAATCAGGCGATGCAATTATCGGATCTCAGGCTTTTCCTGCGGGAGAAAACCGATGCACTCCGCCATCTCGACTATGGTCTCATCCATGCCGATCTCGTTCGGGAAAACGTGCTCATAGACGGCGATCATGTCGAATTGATCGACTTTGATGATGGAGGCTACGGCTGGCGGATGTTCGACATCGCCACAGCCTTGTTCAAGAATCGCGGCGAGCCGCACTACGAACTCATCAAGGCAGCTTTGATCGATGGATATCGCGGCGTGCGGTCGCTACCGGACAGCGCCCTTGAAACCCTGCCACTCTTCATGGTTCTGCGCAGCATCACTTATATCGGCTGGATCGGTGAGCGAATTGGGACGCCTGATGCGGCAGAGCGGCTTCACCGCTATGTAGCCGATGCTCTGGCGCTGGCAGACAGCCTCCAAACCGGCGCCAGCAGATAGGAGCGCAGGCCGTGCTATTTGTTCAGCGTCGCCAGTTCGTCGAGCATGTCGAGCAAGGTATCGATGCGCTCGCGGCCGAACCGCTGCTCAAGCGCGGTATAAATCATCCGACTGTCGGGACTGACCTCGTTGATGATCTTCAGTCCCGCGGCCGTGATCTGCAACAGTATCCGGCGGCCGTCTTCAGCATCCTTGCTCTTGGTGATGAAGCCGCGCTCCTCGAGAGACCGAATGATCCGCGTCAGGCTCGGAGCAAGGATAAAGGCCCGCTCCGACATTTCCGAAGCATCCAGTGTTCCGGCCTCTGCCAGAATGCGAATGACGCGCCATTGCTGTTCCGTCACATCATGCAGCGCCAGCATGGGCCGGAAGTGCCCCATCACCGCTTCACGCGCCCGAAGCAACGCAATCGGCAGCGAGCGGCGCGTATCGCGGGGCAGCAGGGCATCCTGCATTATGCCGTTATTGTCAGGGGATTGTTTGGTCATAAGGGTTCTATGGATCAATTTCTTGAACCGCGCAACGTGGCCGGCAGACACGATGCCCTTGACAGAGCCGACAAAATATTTAACATGTTAAATATACTGAGGTCGTGGCGCGGGGAGGAACGATGCCGCATTTCACCATGGATTATTCGGCTAATCTCGACGGAAAAGTGGACTTCGGCGCGCTGTGCCGTGTCGTCCACGCCGAGATTCTCGGCACGGGCCTGTTCGAGACCGGTGCCGTGCGGGTGCGCGCCATCCGTTGCGAAGCCTATGCGATTGCCGATCTGCTTGATGAAAATGCCTTCATCGATATGTCCTTTCGCATCGGCGAAGGTCGTAGCCAGGAGGATAAGCGGCGCACCGGCGAAGCGATCTTTGCCGCCGTCACGGAACACCTCGGTAAGTTGTTCGAGACGCCGCACTTCGCCCTCACCCTCGAAATCCGCGAAATCGACCCGGCGCTGAGCTGGAAGAAAAACGCCATCCACCCGCGCCTGCGCAAGACAAACGGTTAGCGCCGCAGCGAGTGATCGCAAGCAGGACACATCGGAGAAAAGCATGTCGACACTTGAAGAAAACATCGCAAAGGCCGAAGCCTATTTGGCCCGCTTTCGCAAAGACGGCGTATTGAACCATATCGCTGGCGAGGCCATGCCAGCAGCCGATGGCACCACGTTCGACATCATCTCTCCGGTCGACCTGAAGGTTTTGGCAAAGGTGGCACACGGCAAGGCGGCGGATGTGGACCGGGCGGCACAAGCCGCAAAAGCCGCCTTTCCTGCCTGGGCGGCGATGTCGGGCGACGCGCGCAAGAAACTTCTCCATAAGATTGCCGATGCGATCGTAGCGCGTTCCGAAGAGATCGCGTTCGTCGAATGCATGGACACCGGTCAATCGCTGAAATTCATGGCGAAGGCAGCCCTTCGCGGAGCCGAGAACTTCCGCTTCTTCGCCGATCGCGCCGTGGAAGCCCGTGACGGCAAAACGCTGCGTGCGGATGGTCAAGTCAATATCACCACCCGCGCACCCATCGGCCCGGTCGGCGTCATTACGCCATGGAATACGCCCTTCATGCTGTCGACATGGAAGATTGCACCGGCGCTCGCCAGCGGCTGCACGATCGTCCACAAGCCGGCGGAATTCTCGCCGCTGACTGCGCGGCTGCTGGTCGAAATCGCCGAAGAGGCTGGTCTGCCGAAGGGGGTCTGGAACCTCGTCAACGGGCTCGGCGAGGACGCAGGCAAGGCACTGACCGAGCATCCTGATATCAAGGCGATCGGCTTCGTCGGCGAGAGCCGCACCGGTTCGATGATCATGAAACAGGGCGCCGACACGCTGAAGCGGGTACATTTCGAACTCGGCGGGAAGAACCCCGTCATCGTTTTTGCCGATGCCGATCTGGAGCGCGCAGCTGATGCTGCCGTCTTCATGATCTATTCGCTGAACGGCGAGCGCTGCACCTCATCCTCTCGCTTGCTGGTGGAGGAAAGCATCTACGACCGCTTCACGGCGATGGTCGCCGAGAAGGCCAAGCGCATCAAGGTCGGCCACCCCCTCGATCCAGAAACTGTGGTCGGCCCGCTGATCCACCCCGTGCACGAAAAGAAGGTTCTGGACTATATCGAGATCGGCAAAGCCGGCGGCGCAACGGTAGCCGCTGGCGGCGCGAAATTCGAAGGGCCGGGTGGCGGATGCTACGTATCCCCCACCCTCTTCACCGGCGCCAACAACCAAATGCGCATTGCGCAGGAAGAAATCTTCGGGCCTGTTCTGACCGCGATCCCCTTTAAGGACGAGGCCGATGCCCTGGCTCTTGCCAACGACGTGCAATACGGCCTGACGGGCTATCTCTGGACCTCGGACGTCACCCGTGCTTTCCGCTTCACCGATGCCCTGGAGGCCGGGATGATCTGGGTGAATTCGGAAAACGTCCGCCATCTGCCGACCCCTTTCGGCGGCGTCAAGAATTCCGGCATCGGCCGTGACGGCGGCGATTGGTCCTTCGATTTCTACATGGAGACCAAGAACGTTGCTTTCGCCACCAAGGCGCATGCGATCCAGAAACTCGGCGGCTGAGAGCACCGGACACCCTATTGAATTTGGAGGAGAACCCCATGCCCCTGCCCACACCCAATCTTTATCCGCCCTTCAACATCGTGCGCCTCAGCCATGTCGAGCTTGCCGTGACCGACCTTGCGAAATCGCGCGCTTTCTACGTCGACACGCTCGGCTTGCAGGTGACCGACGAAACGGCAGACACGATCTATCTGCGTGCGCTCGAAGAACGGGGCCATCACTGCATCGTCCTGAAGAAAGAAGCCGCCGCCGAAGCACGCGATCTCGGCTTCAAAGTGTTCTCCGACGAGGACCTCGACAAGGCCGAACATTTCTTCAAGGGCAAGGGCCTGCCGATCGAATGGGTCGAGCGGCCCTACCAGTCGCGCACGTTCCGCACGCGCGATCCGCAAGGCATTCCGCTGGAATTCTATTCAAAGATGGATCGCCTGCCGCCGATCCACCAGAAATATGCCCTCTACAGAGGCGTAAAGCCGCTTCGCATCGATCACTTCAACTGCTTCTCACCGAATGTCGACGAAAGTGTTGCCTTCTACAATGAGATCGGCTTCCGCGTGACGGAATACACCGCCGATGAAGAGACCGGAAAACTCTGGGCGGCATGGACGCACCGCAAGGGTGGCGTCCATGACATCGCGTTTACCAACGGTCGCGGTCCGCGTTTGCATCACACCGCGTTCTGGGTTCCGACGCCGCTCAACATCATCGACCTGCTCGATCTGATGGCGACCACCGGTTGGCTGCCCAATATCGAGCGCGGCCCCGGCCGTCACGGTATTTCGAATGCCTTCTTCCTCTATATCCGCGATCCGGATGGCCACCGCATCGAGATCTATTGCTCGGATTATCAGACGGTCGATCCCGATCTCGAGCCGATCAAATGGGATCTCAAGGATCCGCAGCGCCAGACGCTCTGGGGGGCTCCGGCGCCGAAATCCTGGTTCGAGGAAGGCAGCACCTTTGCCGGTACCGAGATGCGTGATTCCGTGCTGAAGGCCCAGCCGATCGTCGCGCCTTGAATTTCCCCAGCTGGGCGGACGTGAAAGCGTCCGCCGTTTTTTTAATGCTTGGTGAGGAGCCAGCCATGAAATTGCAAGATCCTTCCTTGTTCCGCCAAGCCGCTCTTGTCGGCGATAATTGGATCGAGGCCGATCCGAACAACGCGATCGAGGTGAACAACCCGGCGACTGGCGAGATCATCGGCCGGGTTCCTAAGCTGGGCGCCGCCGAAACCAGGACGGCCATTGAGGCTGCCCGCGTGGCCCAGAAGGGCTGGGCTGGGCGCACTGCCAAGGAACGCTGCGCGATCCTGCGCAAATGGTACGAGCTGATGATCGAAAACAAGGACGATCTTGGCCGTATTCTGACCCTGGAACAGGGCAAACCGCTGGCGGAGGCGACCGGTGAAATCGTCTATGGTGCGAGCTTCATCGAATGGTTTGCCGAGGAAGGCCGCCGCATCTACGGCGACCTGATCCCCGGCCACCAGCCCGACAAGCGCATCATGGTGATGAAGCAGCCGATCGGCGTCGTCGCGGCAATCACGCCGTGGAACTTCCCCAATGCGATGATCACCCGCAAGGCCGGTCCCGCCTTTGCCGCCGGCTGCGCCATGGTGCTGAAGCCCGCATCGCAGACGCCGTTCTCGGCGATCGCGATTGCGATCCTGGCAGAACGCGCCGGCCTGCCGAAGGGCCTCTTCAGCGTCATCACCGGCTCGGCCGCGGCCATCGGCGCCGAGATGACCTCGAACCCGGTGGTGCGCAAGCTGACCTTTACCGGTTCGACCGAAATCGGCACCGAGCTCTACAAGCAGAGCGCCCCAACCATTAAGAAACTCGGCCTCGAGCTTGGCGGCAATGCGCCGTTTATTGTCTTTGACGATGCCGACCTCGATGCTGCGGTCGAAGGCGCGCTGATTGCCAAATACCGCAACAACGGCCAAACCTGTGTTTGCGCCAACCGCATCTATGTCCAGGACAGCGTCTATGACGCCTTCGCCGCGAAGCTGGCGGCGGCCGTCGGCAAGCTGAAAACCGGCAACGGCTTTGACGAAGGCGTCATCCTCGGACCGCTGATCGACAAGGCGGCGCTTGCCAAGGTCGAGGAGCATATCGCAGACGCGGTGGGCAAGGGTGCGCGCGTCGTGCAAGGCGGCAAACGGCATGCGCTGGGCGGCACCTTCTTCGAGGCGACCATCTTGGGCGAGGTCACCAAGGACATGGCGGTGGCGCGCGAGGAAACCTTCGGGCCGCTGGCGCCGCTGTTCCGTTTCAAGGACGAAGCCGACGTCATCGAGCAGGCTAATGACACCGAGTTCGGCCTCGCCTCCTACTTCTACGCCAAGGATCTCGCCCGGGTATTTCGTGTGGCCGAGGCGTTGGAATACGGCATGGTCGGCGTCAATACCGGCCTGATCTCGACAGCGGAAGCGCCGTTTGGCGGCGTCAAACTGTCGGGTCTCGGCCGTGAGGGCTCGAAATACGGCATCGAGGAATTCACCGAGATCAAATATGTCTGCCTCGGCGGCATCGGCTGAACTGAATAGGAAGAAAAACGATGTCCCACCAGAAGTTTGTCAGCTTTAGCCGCAACGACCACAGTGGATACGGCGTTCTTGCCGGAGATGGAATCATTGACCTTTCCGCCCGCCATGGCACGAAGTGGCCAACGCTGCGCGAGGTGATTGCCGGCGGCGCGCTGCTGAAGCTCGCCGAGGAAGCGGCGGCCTTGGAGCCCGATTTGCCGGTGTCGGACATCCGCTACGAAATCCCTGTTCCCGCCCCGGAGAAGATCATCTGCGTCGGCGTAAACTTCCCCGACCGCAACGAGGAATACAAGGATGGGCAGGCAGCGCCTTCCAATCCCTCCCTGTTCATTCGCTTTCCGCGCTCCTTCACCGGCCACGATCAGCCGCTGATCCGACCGCCGGAAAGCCCGCAGCTCGACTACGAAGGTGAAATCGTCATCATCATCGGCAAGGGCGGCCGGCGCATTCCCGAGGCTGAGGCACTATCCCACATCGCGGCGCTGTCTCTGTGCAATGAGGGCACGATCCGCGACTGGGTCCGCCACGCCAAGTTCAACGTCACCCAGGGCAAGAATTTCGACCGCACCGGCTCGATCGGCCCCTGGCTGATCCCGTTCACGGACGAGGCGCAGATCGCCGACATCAGGCTCGAAACCCGCGTCAACGGAGAAGTTCGCCAGAGCGACCGCACCAGCCGGATGATCTTTTCCTTCCGCAAGATCATCAACTACATCTCGACCTTCACCACGCTGGTTCCCGGTGATGTGATCGTCACCGGCACGCCGACCGGCGCCGGTGCCCGCTTCGATCCGCCGATCTGGCTGAAGCCTGGCGATGTCGTCGAGGTCGAGGCCGATGGTATCGGCATCTTACGCAACACGATCGCAGACGAGGTTTGACCATGTTGACACCCGATGAGATCCGCCAGGCGGCCGAACGGCTTGACATCGCAGAGCGGACACGCGTCCAGACCGGTCTCTTGTCGCTGCAGTACGCCGGCATGACGATGGACGACGCCTATGCGGTGCAGTCGGCCTGGGTCAAGAAGAAGGTCGCTTCCGGTCGCAAGGTGATCGGCTGGAAGATTGGCCTGACCTCCAAGGCGATGCAGTATGCGCTGAACATCGACATTCCCGACTCCGGCGTCCTGTTCGACGACATGATGTTCGAGGACGGCGAGACGATTGCGAAGGATCGCTTTATCCAGCCACGCATCGAGGCGGAAATCGCCTTCATCATGAAGGCGCCGTTGAAGGGGCCCAACGCCACGGTCTTCGACGTGCTCAATGCCACCGACTATGTGACGCCGGCGCTGGAAATTCTCGATACGCGGATCCTGCGTGTCGATCCGGACACGAAGAAGGCCCGTACCATCGTCGACACGATTTCCGACAATGCGGCCAATGCCGGCATCGTGCTCGGCGGACGCATGGTGCGACCCGACACTGTCGACATGCGCTGGATGGGCGCAATTGTCAGTCGCAACTCCGAGGTCGAGGAAACCGGTCTGGGGGCCGGAGTTCTCAACCAGCCGGCGCGCGGCGTTGCCTGGCTTGCCAATCGGCTGGCTGAATATGGCGACGGCATCGAGGCGGGCCAGATCGTCCTTGCCGGTTCCTTCATTCGCCCGGTCGAAGCACGCCACGGCGATACGATCGTTGCCGATTTCGGACCCTACGGTACCGTTAGCAGCTATTTCGCATAGGAGAGATGCCCATGCCGGCGCCAAAAAACATATTCAAGGCGGCCTTGACGGAGAAGCGTCCGCAGATCGGCCTCTGGCTGGCGCTCGCCAACCCCTATACGGCCGAAATCTGCGCAGGCGCGGGCTATGACTGGTTGCTGATCGATGGTGAGCATGCCCCGAACGATATCCCTCTGATGATGGCGCAGTTGCAAGCGCTCAAGGGTTCGCCGAGCCATCCGATCATCCGGGCGCCGATCGGCGAGCCCTGGCTTTTGAAGCAGATCCTCGATATCGGCGCGCAAACCGTGTTGGTGCCAATGGTCGAGAGCGGCGACCAGGCGAAGGCAATGGTGCGCGCCGTGCGTTACCCGCCGCACGGTATGCGTGGGGTGGGCGCGGCCCTCGCCCGCGCTTCGGCATTCAACCGCATTCCCGACTATCTGCAGACGGCCAATGAGGAGATTTGCCTGCTGCTGCAGATCGAAAGCCGTGCCGGATTGGCCGCACTCGATGACATCGCCACCACCGCCGGCGTCGACGGTGTTTTTATTGGACCAGCCGATCTTGCCGCCGACATGGGCCATCTCGGCAGGCCTGGCGATGCCGAGGTGCAGCAGGCAGTTGAAGCGGCGCTGATCCGCATCCAGTCGCACGGCAAGGCCGCGGGCATCCTCACGGCTGATCAGGCATTGGCCAAGCGCTATGTGGAACTTGGCGCCACCTTCGTCGCCATCGGCAACGATGTTGGCCTTTTGGCAAACGGTGCTTCACGCCAGCTCACCGATTTTCGGAACGCTGGCGCGACCACCGCCAGAAGTTCGGGCACGGCAAAGGTTTACTAATGCGCGTCGCATTCTTTCAGCTTCGCTACTGACGCTTTAGATCTTTGGTTTCCCCCATGTCGTGGTCGCAAAACTGCTGCACAGTTTTGCGGGGTATGCTCAAGATGCTGCTACCCTCTGGATAAGCCCCTGAAGCGCGGCGAGCTGTTCTGCGATCAGCCGCCGTGTCGTCTCGTCAGTAAGCTCGCCCTGCGCCGAGATCTTGCTGGCTGCATCTGCGATCATGATCTCCGGCTTGTTCAGCACGAATGCATCGAGATAAAGCAGCACCTGTCTCAGGTGGTATTGCGCCCGCGCACCGCCGAGCATGCCGACCGAAGCCGTCTGGATCGCGACCGGCTTGCCTGAGAACGGCGGCGGAGACAGCCGTGATAGCCAATCGAGCGCATTCTTCAAAACGCCGGGGATCGAGTAATTGTATTCCGGTGTGACGAACACAACGGCATCCGAAGACCGGATGATCTCGGCCCAGTCGCGTACGATGGCGGGGCAGCCCTGAGACTGAATATCCGCATTGTAGTGAGGAATACTTTCCATGCCGTCCAGCGGGCGGAAGGAGATCCCGGTTGGCGCAAGTGTCGAAAATTCCCGCGCGATCGCCGCATTGAACGATCCTTGGCGAAGACTTCCGCAGATTACCGCGATGCTGATTGTATCGGTCATTTTCCCTCGTTCTTATTCAACTGTCAGCGATGACATTGCCTGTTTCACGCCTCTTGCGCGAACGGTCACGTTCGTATAAAGAACATATATGTTCAATTAACGGATATTGTAAAGGAGGATCATCGAATGGAGGTTCGCGTTGTCAGGCTCGGTCATGTTGGGCTCACGGTCAGGGATATCGATCGTACGATCGATTTCTATTCGACTTATCTGGGTATGCGTCTGACGGAAAAGTTCGAATATCCGGAAGAGAAGATCGGCCATGGCGTGGCCGTGGCCGCGGGCGCTTTCCTGCGCTGTGACGTCACGCATCACGAAATGTCGATCTTCCGGATGCGCCGCGACATTCTCGCCGCCGATGCGCCGGATGCGCCGCGCTATGGTTTCGGACTGCACCATATCGCGTTTGAGCTGAATACGCCGGAAGATCTGAAAGGGCTCTTCAAGAAGATGCGGGACGGGGGCGTCGAGATCGTCAACAGCCGCAAAGGCGGACCCGGCAACCAGCCGCGCTTCTATGCCCGCGACCCCGACGGCAATCTGCTGGAATTCTACTGGGGCATCGACAAGATCGGCTGGGAAGGCGCATCGCGCGCATACGACCCGATCGAGGAAATCGACCTCCTCAACTTCGATTTCGAAGCCTATGTCGACCGGCGCGAACGTGATGCAGCCGAGGCACGCAAGGGCATTCGCTCCGGTCTCAACACCTGACAACTGAACAGAAGGGCCTCAACGCGATGATGCGCATCTTCAATCGGTCAGTTGAGGCCTTTCATGATCTCCGCGGCCGCCTCGAGGAGCGGCTTTTGTACCGACAAAAGCAAATGGGCACGCGTACTTGGCACAAGAACGCCAAGGCTTGCTTCGCAGCGCCCGTTCTTTTCGAGAAGGGGCGCGGCGATCCCGTGAACGCCCATCTGCAGCTCGTCATAAGAAATGGAGCAGCCATCAGCCTTCGTCGTTTCGATCCGTGCAAGGGCCGCAACCGGGTCGTCGGTTTTCTTCAGGATACGAGTGATCGCTTTTTCGCCCTGGAACGCCAGGATAGACCAGCCGCTGGCTCCTTTGTAGAGCGGGTGGCGCGAACCGGGACTGTGTTCGACGCGCACCAGATGCCGCTGGCCGACGGCCTGGTCGATGACGACGGCCTCCCAATTGTCCAGCCCGTGCAGAACGACAGTCTCGCCTATTTCCGCCGCCAGTCTCTGCATCACGGGTTTGGCGACGCTGCGCAGATCCGTGCCGGTCTGTCGTGCAAGACTGAAGACGGCAGGCCCGACGATATAGCCCTCGTCGCTTCGGCGGACATAAGCGCGTTGCGCCAGCGTCACGAGCAGACGATGGGCCACCGTGCGGTTGATGTCGCACATTCGCGCCACGTCGGACGCGCTGACAGGCCCCTGCCCCGCCACCGTTTCGAGAACGGTCAGCATCTGGTCTCCCGTCGATGAGATTTCCGCCAATTTCAACTCCTGTGAAGGTCGAGCCGCCCGTTCCGCTGCGTAGGTCATACCGGTTTCTGGCCGGAAATGATCAGAATACTACTACTTCGACACCGTTTTTGTAGCAAGCGGATCATTGACGAGTATCGCACAATATGATCTAAATACGAACATAAATGTTCAAATAACGGAACGAAAAAATGAAACTCGTCAGTTACGATGAAAATGGCACCCCACGCTTTGGCGCCCTCTGTGGCGATCGTGTGATCGACCTTGCAGGCGCCAGTGAACTTTACGCCGCGGACGACGAGACGATCGAAATCATCCCTTCGCGCATCGAGACGTTCTTCGAGGAGCCGGCTGTTTTCTCTGAATCGGCGCGTGCAGTCATCGCTCGTTTCGAAGGGGACCACGTTGCGAACGATGCGATCTCGAAGCTGCGTTCGGACGTGAAGTTGCTGCCGCCGATCGGCCGCCCGCCCAAGATCATCTGCGTAGCGCGCAATTACGCTGAGCACGCCAAGGAAGCCGGCCTCGAAATCTCACCGATTCCGATCATCTTCGCGCGCTTCGCCAACACCTTTGTCGCTGACGGCGGCCCGGTCATCGTGCCGTCTGTCTCAACCCATCTCGATTGGGAAGGCGAGCTGGCCATCATCATCGGCAAAAATACCAATGGTCGCCGCCTGAAAAAGGAAGAGGCCATGGACTACGTCTTCGGCTACTCCATCTTCAACGACGTGACCGTGCGCGACTATCAGTTCCGGGTTACCCAATACACGGCGGGCAAGAACTTCCGCGCCTCCGGACCTTTCGGTCCGGTGATCGTCACGGCAGACGAGATTGCAGATCCGCACAAGCTTGACATCCGCACGACGCTGAACGGCGAAGTGATGCAATTCGCCAACACCGAAACGATGATCTACGACATTCCGACGATCCTCGAGCACATTTCCGACTTCATCGATCTGGAAGCGGGCGATGTGATCCCGACGGGGACGCCGGCCGGTGTCGGCTTCAAGCGCAAGCCACCGATCTTTCTGAAACATGGAGACCGGATCACCGTTGAAATCCCCGGTATCGGCACGCTGTCGAACCCCGTTATCGATGAAGGAACTGCGTAATGGGACAGGACGTCTTCGAACGTGGCCTCGATATTCGCAAGGCAGTGCTGGGCGCGGCCTATGTCGAGAAATCGCTAGACGCGGCCGATGATTTCAACCGTGACTTCCAGAATCTCGTCACGGAATATTGCTGGGGCGCCGGCTGGGGGCGCACCGCGCTCAGTCTGCGCGACAAAAGCCTGCTGAACCTGGTCATGCTCGGCGCGCTCAACCGGAGCACGGAGTTCAAGCTGCACCTGAAAGGTGCGCTGACGAACGGCTGCAGCCGGGACGAAATCAAGGACACGCTTATCCAACTCGCCATCTATGCCGGCATACCGGCCGGTGTGGAGGCATTTCGCCTGGCCCGTGAAGTCTTCGCCGAGATCGAGGCCGCCGAATGATCATCTGACGCCAGGCACTGGATGGCAGACCGAACAGACCACTAACCCCCAAGAGGGCACCGCCTATGAAAATGCGTGAAGCCAGAGTTCAGCGGGAGGGCCGGCCGTCCGCATGGATTGCCGCGAGCCGGAGGTCGCGCTGATGGCCATTGCAACGGCGAGCCCGATCGTCCGCTTCAGCGGTGTCTCCAAGAACTATGGAATCTACCAGGCCATCGACGGGATCGATCTCGATATTGTGCCGGGCGAGTTCATCACGTTTCTAGGCCCGTCGGGATCGGGCAAGACCACGACGCTGATGATGCTGGCCGGGTTCGAAACGCCGAGCGAAGGCACAATCGAGATGGATGGACGCCGCATCGAGAGGCTGCCGGCACACAAACGCAACATTGGTGTTGTCTTTCAAAATTACGCGCTCTTTCCGCATATGTCGGTGCGCGACAATCTGGCTTTTCCGCTCAGCGTACGCCGGGTGGAGGCCGCAGACATTCGAAGCCGGGTGGATGCGGCGCTGGCCATAGTGCATCTGGAAGGGTTGGGCGACCGCAAGCCGGTGCAGCTGTCCGGCGGACAGCAACAGCGCGTGGCGCTTGCTCGCGCCATCATCTTCAAGCCGCGCCTGATCGTTCTCGACGAACCGCTCGGCGCGCTCGACAAAAATCTGCGCGAGCACTTGCAGGCGGAACTGAAGGCGCTCCACCGCGACCTCGGCACGACCATGGTGTTCGTCACCCACGATCAATCCGAGGCCCTGACGCTCTCCGACCGGGTCGCCGTATTCAACAAGGGACGGATCGAGCAGATAGACACCCCGGAAGCTCTCTATGAACGGCCTGCGACACCTTTCGTCGCCTCCTTCATCGGCGAGAACAACATGCTGCCGGGCCGTATTGAAGCCAAGGACGGCGATGAGGTTGCGATCCGTTTCGCAGGCGGAGGCCTGTTGCAGGCTCGGTGCCAGACTTCGTGCAGGTACGGCGACGAAATCATCCTCAGCATCCGACCGGAAAACATTCGCCGTGCGTCAGCCGATGCCGGCCAGCACGTCTCCGCCGCTGTCATCGACATCGTCTATCTCGGTGACCAGAGGCGCATCCTCGTCGAGGCCGACGGCATCGGCCGGCTGGCCTTCAAGACGAGTGCTGGCGGCGAAAAGCCGATCGCGCAAGGAGAGCGGATCGACATCGAACTCTCGGCCGGCGCCTGCCGGGTCCTGCCGAAGGAATAGGCATGGCGACAACCGGTCACCGGTGCCGTGCGATCTCAAGTGTGAAAACGAACCTAAAAACAAGGGGAATGCCAACATGAAAAAAATAGTCCATCTGGCCGCACTGGCGGCCGCACTTGCCTTACCTGGGATGGCCGCTGCGCGTGACCTTACCATTGTGTCCTGGGGTGGGATCTTTCAAGACGCGCAGCGTGACGTGTTCTTCACGCCGTTCAAGACGGAAACCAAGGCGCCGCTTTCAGAAGACAGCTGGGATGGTGGCGTCGGTGTGTTGCGCTCCAAGGCCCAGGCTGGCGACAGCAACACCTGGGATCTTGTCGAGGTAGAGGCGGAAGAGCTGACGATAGGCTGCGAGGAAGGCCTGTTCGAGGTCCTCGATCCCGCAAAGTTCGGTGGCGCGGAGAAATACCTTCCGGGCACGGCATCGGAGTGCGGTGTTCCGGCCAACATCTTCAGCATCGCGGTTGCCTATGACGGCGAAAAGTTCGCCAATGGTCCGAAAAGCTGGGCCGACTTCTGGGATGTGAAGAAATTTCCGGGCAAGCGCGCGCTGCGCAGCGGTCCGAAGATGAATCTCGAATTCGCGCTGATGGCCGATGGCGTTGCTGCAAACAAGGTCTATGAAACGCTGGCAACGCCTGAGGGCGTCAATCGCGCCTTCGCCAAACTCGACGCGCTGAAGCCTAATATCGTCTGGTGGACCTCTGGAAATCAGCCGATGCAACTGCTGGGCTCGGGCGAAGTCGCCATGACCACTTCCTACAATGGCCGCATTCCCGCAGCCAACGCTGCAGACAAGCGCAACTTCAAGATCATGTGGCCAGGCGCGATGCTGAACGTCGACAGCTGGGTCATCATGAAAGGCTCGCCCAATGCCGACAGCGCCTACAAGCTGATCGAATTCATGGCCAAGCCCGCCGTGCAGGCCAATTGGCCGGCCAAGCTGAACTACGGTGTCGGTGTTACCGAGGCACAGAAGCTGGTGCCTGCAGAACTCGCAGCAAACCTACCGACGGCACCGGAAAATCTGGCAGCCTCCATCACGCTCGATGCCGGCTTCTGGGTCAACCATATCGACCAGTTGACCGAGCGCTTCTCCGCCTGGGCAGCGAAGTAAACGCGAGGCCCCCTGGCACGTCCAGAGCCCGGGGGCTTTCCATACGGCAAATAGGCTCCTTGTCCCGGAGCTGCCTTCCGGCCATTCCCTTGCAACAGAAGCAGCCGATGACATGAGCGAGACGACGACTACCGGGTTTTCCATCAAGGCTGCGGGCCTCTTCCTCGTCCTGCCGCTTGTTCTGTTTTTGCTGGCAGTGTTCTTCGTGCCGCTGGCAGGAATGTTACGGCTGTCGATAGAGGATAGGGATCTGTCCAGTGTCATGCCTGTGACGGCGGAGGCGATAAAGCGATGGGATGGAACCGGCCTGCCGGCACCGGCTGTCTACGACGCGGTTGCATTGGATTTGATAGCTGCCAAGAAGACACGCACCGCAGGGGTCGCAGCAAGACGGCTCAACTACGATACTCCCTCGCTGCGCACCGTTATCACCGCAACAGTGCGCAGCCTGCCGGAAACAGCCGGCACCGGAACCGACTGGGCGGCGGAACTGCCCGTCATCGACCCGGCTTGGGGCAGGCCCGAGATTTGGCAGGCAATCGCCCGGGCACGAGGACCATGGAGTGATTTCTATCTGCTCTCTGCCTTCGACCTGCGCCGTGACCCCGCCGGCCGCCTCCACGCGGCGCGGGATGAAGGGGGCCTCTATGTCGATGTGTTGATCCGCACCTTCACCATTGCCTTCACCGTCACGGTCATCTGCATCGTCCTTGCCCTGCCGGCCGCTTTTCTGTTGATGTCGACCGGTGCTGGCGTGTCCAGCCTGCTGATGATCGTCCTGCTGCTGCCCCTGTGGACCTCCGTTCTGGTGCGCTCTGCCGCCTGGATGGTGATCCTGCAAAAAAATGGGCTCATCAATACGCTGCTCATCAACATCGGCCTGATCGGGCAGCCGCTGGAGCTGATCTACAATCGGACGGGCGTGCTGATCGCGCTGACCCATATTCTCCTGCCCTATGCGGTTCTGCCGATCCTCGGCGCGATGCGCAACGTTCCCAGAAACCAGACGCTGGCGGCGAACTCGCTTGGCGCCGGCCCGCTCAGAACCTTCTTCTCCGTCTACCTGCCTCAAATCCTGCCGGGCATTTCCGCTGGTGGACTTCTCGTCTTCATTCTTTCACTCGGCTACTACATCACCCCCCTGCTTCTCGGCGGTGCGGGCGATCAGTTGCTGCCCTACTACATCGCGTTCAACACCACCCAGACCGTCAACTGGGGCCTTGCTGCCGCGCTCGGCTCCGTACTGCTGGCTGCGACTTTCCTGCTCTACGCGGCCTATATCCGGCTGGTCGGCGTCCAGCGCATCGGATTGGGATAGGAGCCCGTCATGACCGACAGCACATATTGGTGGAAACTAGCGGGCAGGACATTTGGCTTCATCGTCTTGCTTTTCCTGATCGCACCGATCATTGCGATCATCCCGCTTTCCTTCAACACGTCGAGCATTCTCGCCTATCCGCTGGAGGGCTTCTCGTTCAAATGGTACGCTAAGTTCTTCGCTGACCCGCGCTGGTGGATCGCCATCAAAAACAGCCTGATTGTCGGGACCGCGACCGTCTGCATCGCCACGCCACTCGGCACGTTGGCAGCGCTCGGGCTGTCCATCTCCAGCTTTCGCGGTAAGTCCTTCCTCATCGCGAGCTTCATGTCGCCCATGATCGTTCCGACGGTGATTACCGCCGTCGGCATCTATTTCCTCTTCTCGCGGCTTGGCCTCGCCAACAGCCTGACTGGACTGGTGCTCGCCCATACAGCCCTTGCCGTGCCCTTGGTGGTGATCACCGTCAGCGCCTCGCTGAGCCAGCTTGACCGGGTGTTGTTGCGGGCATCCGCCAGCCTTGGCGCCGGCGGGCTGACGACCTTCCGGCGCGTGACCATGCCATTGATCATGCCCGGTATCGTTTCGGGCGCAATCTTTGCCTTCACCACATCCTTTGACGAGGTGGTGGTAGCAATCCTGCTGACCGGCCCCGAACAACGCACCCTGCCGCGCGAACTGTTAAGCGGCACGCGCGAGAACCTCGACCCGACGGTCATGGCCGTGGCAACACTCTTGATTACGCTGTCGGTCATCCTGCTTCTGGTTTTCACCGCCCTTCAGCAGCGTGGCAACAGGCTGATCGACAAGGACAAATAGGTGATCTGACAGAGCCCCGTTCAAGCATTTACCTCATCGCCAGTTCCAGTCGCGAGGGGAGTCGATTGGGCCTCCCCAGCATCGGCGAGTACGGGTTTATTCGTTCACTATTTTTGAACAGTTTGCCGCCTTTTGTTTCGGATTTGATCACGAATTTGTGTTGCCTCGCCCAGATAGTACACTTGTTAAATAAAATGGCGCTTATAGCGTGCCGACCGATAATCTTGATCCGGCTTCGGGGAAATACAACCATGATGAAGCAGCTTCTGTTGACGACTGTCGGCGTGCCGTTTTTTCTCGGCATGGCCGTTGCGTTGGCCTCGATGGTGTTTCCAGCCAGGCGCGGGTTCATCATCGCCCTGCTGATCCCGCTGGCTGCTGTTGTCATCCACTTGATGCTCGAAGGTATGCCGGTGCTTCCTCCCGTTTCCGCAAAGCAGAAGCTCCCGATAATTCTGCTCTTCGGCGCCGGCATCTTTGCGATCCCGGCACTTGTGCGCAGGCCGCTTCCGGTGGCGGTCAGCACGATGCTGGTTGGCGTCGCGCTCGCCCTGTCAGGCTGGTTGCTGGGCAAGAACGTGCTCGTTGCCAATTCCACCAAATCCATCGTCGTTCTCGCCGTGTTTGTGGTCACGACCGCCGCGATCGGCCCAGCGATCGCAAAGCCGGCCGGTGCTCGCCGCGGGGAGCCATCGGCGTTGGCGACTGCGTTGCTTAGCGTTTCCATCGCGGCTGCGCTTTCGGCCGCGTTAGGCGCGTTCGTCGGCATGGCCCAAATCGATGGTGCGCTTGCGGCGCTCACCGGCGGCTGGCTGCTGGTCAACTATGTCAGCTATTTCAGGGGCGACGACCATGCGCTCGCACTGCGCGGTTTCGAGGGGCTTGCCTTTGCCGCCGTGATCTCGGTGCATTTGATTATGACAGCACTCTTTGCGCCGAAGGCGGCGCCCGCCGCAATCATATTCGCGGTTTTGCCCCTTGTCGTCGCCGCTTTCATTCTTCTCGGAGGCATCGCTTTCCATCGCCTTCCGCGGTTCCTTCGACCCATTGCTGCCGGCATTGCCACCGCGGTTCCGGCCACCATCGCCATCACCATCGCCGCCGTCCTCTTTCAGGGATGAACATTCGACCCAGGACCGGCCGGCCCAATCAAAGGAGAGTACCAATGAAATTCGCAGCTCTGGTCGCGGCGCTGACCGGCGCGCTTTTTGCAGGATCTGCTTTTGCCGCAGATACTTATGATGTTGACCCGACTCACGCTTGGGTCTCGTTCAAGATCAATCATGCCGGCTGGTCGAATGCCCACGGGATCTTCAAGACCGTTGGGGGCACGATCTCCTTCGACAAGGAAGACATTGCGAAAAGCTCGATCTCGCTGAAGCTCGATGCCAACAGCATCGACACGAACTTCGATCAGCGTGATGCCGACCTGAAGAGCCCCGATTTCCTCAATGTCGAGGAATTTCCCGATGTCACCTTCACCAGCACGAAGATCGAAAAGACCGGTGACAAGACCGCCAAGGTCACCGGCGACCTGTCGCTTGCCGGCACCGTCAAGCCGGTCACCCTGGATGTCGTCTGGAATGCCGAGTCTCCGCTTCCCTGGGATGCCAAGACCGTCAAGACCGGGTGCTCCGCCACAGGCAAGTTCAACGGGCTGGATTTCGGCCTGAAGAAACTTACGGATTTCGGCCTCGGTCCGGACCTTGCGCTCGACATCGATATCGAGGCCATCAAGAAGTAACGAAATTCTTCTTGGATTTTACCGAGAGCCGCCGGGATGCGCATCCCGGCGGCCCGCTTCGTCCCGCGAAGGTCGCCGCATTCATGGAAATGACGGCGCTCCTTCGCAGCCCCCTCTCCCGGCCAGACACCGTGCAAGGCTGCAAGAACATCAGCAAGGACATGTAATGAAACTGACCCGAAGAACCGTATTGGCATTCACCGCAGCAGCAACGCTGGCGGGCAGCGCTGCTGTTTCACAAGCGGCAAATTCCAAGGCGACAGAGACACGAGGTCTTGATGACCTCTATAAGGCAGCCCTGAAGGAAGGTGGCCGCGTGATCGTCTATGCGGGCGGCGACACGCCCGGCCAGCAGGACGGCATAAAGAAGGCCTTTGAAACACGCTTTCCGGGCGTCACACTGGACGTGGTCGTAGACTACAGCAAGTTCCACGAGGCCCGCATCGACAACCAGGTCGCGACCGGCAAGCACGTTGCCGACGTCATCCAGATCCAGACCCTGCAGAACTTCCCTCGCTGGAAGGCGGAAGGCATTTTGGTGCCCTACAAGCCCACCGGCTGGGACAAGGTCTATGCAAAATTCCGCGATCCGGATGGCGCCTATACGGGCGTGTTTGTTGATGCGTTTTCGAATGTGGTCAATTCGAAGCTCATGCCGGATGAAAAAACCTGGCCACGCGAAGCCAAGGATTACCTCCGCCCTGAATTCAAGGGCAAGCTGGTTCTGACCTATCCCACCGACGATGACGCCGTGCTCTTCTGGTTCAAGCAGGTCGTCGACAAATACGGCTGGGATTATGTCGAGGCGCTAGCGAAGCAGGAGCCGATTTATGTGCGTGGCACGCAGGCTCCGGCAGACATGGTGGAAAGCGGCGCTGCAACCGCGACCTTCTCCACCGACGGCGGTCTGGTGCCATTCGACGGCACGGTCTCCCGTTTTGTGCTGCCCAAGGAAGATCCTTTTGTCGCATGGCCACAGCAAGCCGCAATCCTGAAGGGCGCTCCGCATCCCGACGCAGCCAAGCTTTATCTCAGCTGGCTGCTGGACAAGGACACCCAGAAAAACGTCTGGTACATGTGGTCGGTGCGCACGGATGTGGCCCCGCCGGCGGGCTACAAGCCGATCTGGGAATATAGCAATGGCGATCCGACCGCCTTTGGTCGTTTCCTTGCGGATCGGGGCGCTGTGGAGCGCTTCCGCGCGCAGATCGGTCTCTATCTCGGTGAAACCAAGGGCGAACCCTCTCCCGGCCGTCCCGGTCTCTACCCGGAAAAAGCCCTTCCGCACTGAACGGCTATAAAGCCCGCGATCTACGAATTCCGATAGACGCGGCAGAAAATAGATAAGAACGAGGCCGGCGGGCATCAGCCCGTCGGTTATATTGCCCGGCGCTTGGGAAGGCTCTTCCCGAGAAGAGCCAATTGGCCGTAGCGCCACCCATTTCCCGAAATCACGCATTCGTTGAGCTCCGAGAGCAGAGCAAACCGCGTTCGCACGGCAATAGCGTGCCCGTGAGGCCGGCTGGAATTTGACAGGCGTAAATCCGTCCTGTATTAAGATACGATGTTTTGTATTATAAAACGTTAATGCGTGAATGGGAACGGAAATGCTGCATGTCCAGGCTTCACTGTAAGATCGGCAACGTCGACCTCAAGAACCCGGTGATCGCCGCTTCCGGCGAGCATATGATTGACATGAGCGGTGTCGAGCGGGCGATCGCGGCCGGGGCTGGTGCTGTTGTCGTCAAATCCACCAACGAATCAGAGGCCGCTCGCGACCAACTCCGCCGTGCTCAATATATAGCTCTCGATGCTGACTGGTGCCCGGTGCGATGGGCATCCGCCCCGCGTGACGCGACGATCGCCAGCCGGTCCGGTTTAACACCGCAAAGCTTCGAAGAATGGTTGGCGCAGGCCGTGGCGCTGGACAAAATTGCCAGGAAACATGACTGTCTTTTAGTCGCCAGTCTGATTTTGGCGGATCTCGATCATGCCCTCATATTGGCGCGCGCAGTCGAACAGGCGGGTTTGCGCGTTCTGGAGTTCAATATCGGCACGCCCTATGCGAGCCAGGCAGCCAAAGGTGCCGTTTCGACCGAGCTGCTGCCCGAAAGGGTCGCCGCAATCGTGGCGGCAGTCCGTTCGTCAGTCTCCATCCCAATCTGGATAAAGCTGACGGGCCAGAGCGAGCGTGTTCCGGATCTGGCGGAAGCCGCCTTCGCAAACGGGGCCGACTCGGTCGTGATGGCCGGACGGCTTTTGGGATTTGTTCCGGATATCGAAACGCTAGAGCCATACCTCGGTACGAGCCTCGCGGTTGGTGGATTCTGGAACCTGCCGCTGACCTGCCAATGGCTGGCCTTGACCCGCACGCGCCTCGGCGCTGGTCACCCGCTCATCGGCATCAATGGCGCACAGAATGGGCTCGATGCCGCACGCATGCTTCTCGCCGGCGCCTCGGCTGTCGGCATGACCTCCGCCGTGATGCTGCGCGGCTATGATGTGATCAGCCGCAGCGTGGCCGAACTCGATAGCTGGCTACTGACCAAGGGGCTCACTGCAACCGCCGCCGTGGGCGTTGCCGCAGACCGGCGCAAGACCTTTGCCGAGATGCCGCTGCGCCATGACCACTGGCGAGACTTCATACCCGCTTCGTAAGCCGAAATTTTGGGAGATGGACGATGACCAACACCGCTGATGCCACAAGCAACGCCCAGATCGATCGCCTGATGAAAGGTGCCGTCGACCTGCACGTGCATAGCGGGCCATCGCTGATGCCGCGCGCGGTGGATCATATCGAAGTGGTCCGGCAGGCTGCAGATGCCGGCATGGCGGCTATCCTGCTCAAGGATCACTACTATCCGACGATGCCCATCGCCCATCTGATCAACAAACATTATCCGTCCGACGTGAAGACGCTTGGTGCGATCGTTCTCAACAATCCACTCGGCGGACTTAACCCCAGCGCGGTTGATTATGCGCTGAAGCAGGGCGCCCGGGTCGTCTGGATGGCGACAGCGCATGCGCAGAACCATCTGGACCATGACAAGAAGGATGCCGATTTTAAAAACAAGTTTCCGGTCAACAGCAAAAAGACCGTCGCATCCATCGGCTGCCGCCTGGTCGATGCCGCCGGCGCTGTCACAGATGATGTGAAGCTTATTCTGGATCTGATCGCCGAGGCCGATGCAGCTGTCTCTGGCGGCCATCATCACATCGACGAACTCTGGCCGTTTTACGAGGAGGCGAAGGCGCGCGGCGTAAGACGAATGTTCCTGAACCATCCAACCTATGTGAACGACGGCACGTTCGAAGATATCGGACAGCTTGTCCGCATGGGGGTGATGATCGAGCATTCCATTTGCATGTTCATCCCCTCGACCTTCTATCTGTTTGATCACGACCACCTGCGTAAGGCGATCGCTGCCGCTGGTGTCGACAACACGTTCTTCGGTTCGGATCTCGGGCAGAAGAACAATCCAACCCCGATCGAGGGGTTCCGGCAGATTATCCGACTGCTGCTCGATCTCGATTATGCCGAAGATGACGTTCGCAAGATGGTTGCGGGAAATGCCGCCCGCTTCATTGGTGACACATGACCTCCGACCATTTCCGGGAACGCATACGCAGGCGAGAGCCTCTTATCGGCACATTCGTGAAGACGCCGGCCTTCCATATCATCGAGCTGCTTGGGATTGCCGGGCTGGATTTTGTGGTGGCTGATGCCGAACATGCGCCGATCGACAATGGCCAGGTCGACAACATGGTTGCGGTTGCCGGGGTGTTGCCTGTGCTTGTCCGCGTTCCCGGCAATGATCCCATGCCTATTGCATCGGTGCTGGACCTTGGCGCCACCGGCGTCGTGGTGCCGCATGTGCGGAGTGCCGACGATGCCGTGGCCGTGTTGGACGCTGCGGATTTTGCCAGGGGCTCGCGCGGCTTTTCACCCTCGGTACGGGCCGGCCGTTTCGGAACGGATAATGTCGAAGCGTTTCGCAGCCGCGCCGACAAGGAACGCGTGCTTTTCGTTCAGATCGAAGACGGCGAAGCCTTGGAACAACTGGACGCGATTGCGTCGATCGACGACATCGATGTCCTCTTTATCGGCCCAGCCGATCTTGCCCTTTCGCTCGGCTGCTCGGGCGCGGACGATCCGCGTCTTCAAGACGCGATTACCACCATTGCTAAGGCCGGGCAACGGCACGGACGAGCAGTCGGTATTTTCGTCGGTTCCGTCGAAGCCATTGCTGCTTACCGCGCGCTGGGCATCTCCGTCTTTATTTGCGGCTCGGACCAGAGCTTCCTGCTTGCCGAGGCGCGTCGTGTCAAACGCTCGGCCTTTGCCGGCTGAGGCTTCTTCAGGAGGAATGATCATGGATGTTCACAGTGTCGATTGGGAAAAGATGGAATGGACGCCCGTGCGCCCTGGAATTCAGCGCAAGGCTTTTTCGGGAGACGGCGCGACGCTGGCCCTGCATCTGCTTCAGCCCGGGCATGAAACCCGGCCCCATTCCCACCCGCACGAGCAGATCGTCTACATCATGTCCGGTCTTGTCGATTTTCATATCGGCGACAGCGTGGTTCGGCTGGGGCCTGGTGGTGTGGCGAAGATCCCCGGTGATGTCATCCACTATGCCGAAGTCATCGGCGACCAGCCCGTTCTCAACCTCGATATCTTCACGCCGGCCCGGCCGGAATATGCCTGATTGCCGCCTGTCTCGTTAAGGAGCTTACCATGACCAAATCCCTCTTCATCAATGGTGTCTGGACGGCCGGAAGCGGCACACGCCGCGGCAGGGTCATGGATCCGGCCAGATCGCAGCAGACCGGCGAGGTCGCCATTGCCGAGGTGGCCGATCTCGATACGGCGCTGGAGGCGGCCGGTCGCAGCTTTGCCACCTGGCGCAAGACCACCGCCTATGAACGCTCGCGTCTGCTGCTGAAGGCCGCAGCTCTGGTTCGCGCGCGCGGTGAAGCCATCACGGCCGCCATCACCCGCGAACAGGGAAAACCGCTGGCGGAGGCACGACTGGAAGCCAGCGCGACTGCCGATATCATCGAATGGTATGCGGAAGAAGCGCGCCGGGCCTATGGCCGGGTCATCCCTTCTCGCCTGCCGGGCGCCCGGCAAATGGCAATTCAGGAGCCCGTCGGTCCGGTCGCCGCCTTCAGCCCGTGGAATTTCCCCTGCGGGCAGCTCGTCCGCAAGATAGCCGCAGCGCTGGCGGCAGGCTGCACGATTATCGCCAAGGCACCGGAGGAAACCCCGAGCTCCGTCATCGCACTGGTTGAATGCTTCGAGGAAGCCGGTTTGCCTCCAGGCGTGCTCAATCTCGTGTTCGGCATACCCGCCGAAATCTCCAGCCATCTCATCCCTTCTCCGATCATCCGCAAGATCTCGTTTACCGGGTCCGTGCCGGTCGGTCGTCATCTCGCGTCACTGGCAGGCCAGTATCTGAAGCGCACGACGATGGAGCTTGGCGGCCACGCGCCATTCATCGTTTGCGACGATGCGGATCCTGCCGCCGTCAGCACGCTCGGCGCTGGCATGAAGTTTCGCAACGCCGGACAGATATGCACATCTCCCACCCGCTTTTTGGTGGCGGCCCCCCTGCATGCGGATTTCGTCACCCGCTTTGCGGATATCGCGGGCAAGCTGGTGGTTGGCAATGGCAGTGAAGCGGAAACCCAAATGGGCCCGCTTGCCCACGCCCGCCGGATCGATGCCGTCGACGGTCTTATCCGCGATGCCATCGAGCAGGGCGCAACGCTGGTGACTGGCGGTAAGCGCATCGGCAACGAGGGTACTTTCTACGCTCCGACGGTGCTTGCCGATGTGCCACTTTCGGCCCGTATCATGCATGAGGAGCCCTTCGGCCCTGTCGCTGTCATCAACCGGTTCACCTCGCTGCCCGACATGATCACCGAGGCCAACCGCCTGCCCTACGGGCTCGGGGCCTATGCGTTCACCAGGTCAAGCGCCAACATCGCACGCATTTCCGACGATGTGGAATCCGGGATGATCTCCATCAACCATTTCGGCCTTGCCGCTCCCGAAACGCCCTTTGGCGGCATCAAGGACAGCGGCCATGGAAGCGAGGGCGGCTCCGAGGGCCTGCAGGCCTATCTGGCCACAAAGTTTATCAGCCAAGTGGGCGCCTGAACAGGCAGAACGGGCGAGGCGGGCAAGGCGGGCAAGGCGGGCAAGGGAGGCGGGTTTGGAGTATGCGCATCTTTCCGTCAATGCCCGGCCCGCCCTGCGCTTTACGGTAGACGAGACGGATATGTTCGCGCATTGGCTCACCGGTGCAACCGGCTGTGTCGTCGGTCGGCAGGCGAACCGGGCCTACATCGACCTCGTGTTGAAGGATAAGATCCAGAGATTCGACATTCCGGACGAAGCAGCACTTGAGCTTGCGCTCGCCATGGTGCGGCAGCGCGACATAAGCGTTCATCACGACCGGACAATCATCCGGGCTGTCACTTGGATCGTTGTTGGCGCGCTGATCCTGATCGGCGCACTGGAACTCTATACGCGGTAATGTGAAGGAGCATTCAGATGACAGATCGAAGGTCGGTCCATATTCAGGGATTTCGCCACAAGAACCCGATCCCGAATGCGTCCCGCATCGGCGATATCGTGATGTCTGGCATAATCAATGGTGTCGATCCCGAAGCCGGAACGATTGCCGAAGGGATCGACGCCCAGACCTTTTTCATGTTCGGTCATATGCGCGCCATCGTCGAGGCCGCCGGCGGATCGACAAATGACATTCTGAAGGTGACCGTATGGATGCGGGATCGCTCCAACCGCGAGGCACTCAATCGCGAATGGCTGGCGCTGTTTCCCGATGAAACCAGCAGACCTGCGCGCCACAGCCTCCAGGCGCAGCTTGAAGGGTAAATCGAAATCCAGTGCGATTTTACGGCGGTGCTCCGCACCGGAGCGGCAGGGGAAGCCCAAACTTGACCGGCTATTTCCCTTTCGATGCCGATCCCCGGCCGCCATCGTTTGCTGTGCCCTCGGGTGCGATTGACAGTCAGTTCCATGTATTTGGGCCGGAAGCGCGGTATGCCTCGCGCCCGGGTGCCACCTACACGATGCCGCAGGCGACATTTGCCGAGGCGCGCCGCATGCACAAGGCCCTTCACATCGAACGCGGCGTCATCGTGCAGGCAACCACCTATGGCATGGACCACAGCGCATTGCTGGATTCACTTTCTGCTTCCGGCGGCAACTACCGGGGTTGCGCGATCGGTGCGGTGCTGAACGAGGCAAGCGATGCGGTGCTGCAAACATTGCACGATGCCGGTATTCGCGGTGCCCGCTTCAATTTCCTCAAAGCCGTCAATCTGGCCCCGGACCCGCAGAAATTCGCGCGCGCCGTGGCACGGGCGGCTGAACTCGGTTGGTACATCAAGATCCAGCCAGGCGAGAGCGGCATTCTGGATCATGTGGCGCTCTATCAGAACCTCGATATCCCCGTGGTGATCGACCACATGGGCCGCCCTGATCTTATCCAGGGTGTGGACGGGCCGACTGTTTGCAAGGTGCGAGACCTTCTCCGGCGCGGCAATGTCTGGGTCATGCTGTCGAATGGGCACAAGCTGTCACTAACAGGAACGCCATGGAATGACATCGTGCCGATCGCCCGGTCCTATATAGACGCAGCATCCGAGAGAGTGATCTGGGCCAGCGACTGGCCGCATCCACTCTCGAAGACGCAGCCGCCGAATGATGGAGACCTGATGGACCTGCTGTTTCGCTACGCAGGCGACGAAACGACCGCACGGCGCATTTTGGTGGACAATCCGGCACACTTGTTCGGCTTTTGAACCGGCATGGGAACTGTCGGGTGGCCCGTCACCAGCTATATCAAGGCTGGCGACCGGAGACCGTCATCTTGTCGTAGCCTAGGTTCCAGGAAATGCGCAGGCTCGCCTTCAGCAGGGCTTCGACCTGCTTGTGACTAGGGTCATGCTTGATATTCTGGACCGAACCGACAATCGCAATTGTGCCCACCAGATCGCCCGTCTGGTCAAGGATAGGCGCAGCAAGAGCGTTTATGCCGAAGGTCTCCTGGTTTGCCGCGGTGACATACCCCTGCGCGCGGGCGAGCTGCAGCTCTTTGTCGAATGCGGCCGGATCTGTGATCGTGTGTTCCGTGATCGGCTCCAGTCCCTTGCGCAGCACGCCCTGCAAGAGCGGCTTGCGGCTGAAGGCCAGCGCAATCTTACCCTGCGCGGTGCCATGGAGGACGAGTTCGCTGCCCTCGCGCACACCGATCTCAAGCGTGGATTTGCCAAAGACCGTGCGCAGGACGATCAGCGATGTCCCGCGCAGCGCGGACACGACCACCGTCTCGCCGATCTCGTCGCGAAGCGCCGAAACGGCTTCCGTCGAGGCCGACAGGATCTCGATGCGCGCAGCCGCCGTCTGGCCGATAAAATAAGATCGCATACCGAGCTTGTAACGCGACGATGTCTGGTTCTGGTCGACATATCCGCGTTCCATTAGCGTTTGCAGGTGGCGGAACACCGTGCCCTTTGTGGTGCCGAGATGAGCCGCCAGTTCACTGACGCCGACCTCTTCCTGCGATGCAGCCACGGCCTCGAGCACGTCGAAAGCCAGTTGAACCGATTTTACGCTGCCATCCGAGCGGGTTTTGATATCCATTTGTCCGTTTTCCTGAAGCTATGCCGCAGCGATCCACAAGCACATCTCTAATTGCATTGGTATCGATTCGGTCGGCTCGACACAAGCGTGACCGTGATCTCCGCGGTCGATATCAGTGCAGCATAATTCCTCAAGTTTTGTCTTGCAATGCGAAACATCATTTCGTACAACAAAACGACAACGGGAGAATTCTAGTGCTTTCTAACTTGGATAACTCACCACACAGCAGGGATATCCAGTCCCATGCTCACCCGCAAACCAATTTCCGGGCCCATGAACAAATCGGCCCGATGATTATCGACAGCGGAAACGGCGTTCGCATACGCGATGACAATGGAAGAGATTTCATCGACGGAATGGCGGGCTTGTGGTGCACTTCACTCGGCTTTTCCGAGCAACGCCTGATCGACGCGGCTTGCCGCCAGATGCGCAAACTTCCCTACACGCAGACCTTCGCGCACCGCACTAGCGAACCGGTGATTGATCTGGCTGAGGCGCTGCTGCAGCGCGCACCATCGCCCATGTCAAAAGTTATGTTTCAGTCCTCAGGTTCCGAGGCTGTGGATACGGCGATCAAACTCGCCTGGTATTATTTTGCTGCAATTGGAAAGCCTGAAAAGCGCAAAATCATCGGACGAACCAAAGCTTATCATGGCACCACGATTGCTGCTGCCAGCCTGACTGGTCTGCCGAACATGCACAATGGATACGGCTTACCACTCCCGGGCTTCCTTCATGTTTCATGCCCCGACACCTATCGCGGCATGCAGGAAGGTGAGACCGAGGCTGCCTATTCCGAGCGGCTTGCCGGTGAGCTGGAGGCGCTGATCATCAAAGAAGATCCGGAAACGATCGCTGCCTTTTTCGCCGAGCCTGTGATGGGCACCGGCGGTGTCATGGTCCCGCCCGAGGGCTATTTCGATGCCGTGCAGAAGGTCCTCCGCAAGCACGAGATTCTGCTTGTCGCAGACGAGGTGATCTGTGGTTTTGGCAGGACAGGCCAGTATTGGGGCTCGCAGCTCTACGGGCTCGAACCCGACATGCTGACCTGCGCCAAGGGCTTGTCATCTGCCTATTTTCCCATCTCCGCACTGATGATCAATGACCGGGTATATCAGGCGATCGCGGACTTCACACAGCAATTCAATGGTTTCGGCCATGGTTATACCTATGGTGGACATCCTGTAGGTGCTGCTGTCGCGATGGAAACGCTGCGCATCTATGATGAGATGGACATCTGCGCCCGCGTGCGTTCGCTGGCGCCGTTGTTGCAAGATGGCTTGCGGTCGCTCGGTGATATGCCCATCGTCGGTAATGTTCGTGGCGTCGGCCTGATGGCGGCGGTCGAATTTGTCAGTGACAAATCCGCCCGCCTTCCCTTCCCCATGGAAGCGAATGTTGCCGGCCGCATCGCGAACGCCATCAAGGAGCGCGGCGTGCTGTTGCGTGCGCTGGGGCCAAGCCTCGTGCTTTCACCGCCGCTGATCGCGACCGAAGCCGACATCCGTGAGATCGTGGCTGCGGTGGCCGATAGCGTCGCCTTCATACAGGAGCTGATTGACTGATGAACCAAGTAAACCGCAACCCGGACAATGCTGTTGGATCGCAACCGATTGCATCCTTTCGTTCGGTGTCGAAGCGGTATGATTCCAATAGTCTGGTCGTCGACGACCTCGATCTGGATATTGTCAGAGGGGAATTTCTGACCCTTCTCGGGCCGAGCGGTTCAGGCAAGACGACAACCTTGATGATGCTGGCAGGTTTCGAATGGCCGACATCGGGCAATATCCTGATGGATGGCGATGATATTACCGGTCTGCCACCCTACCTGCGCGATATGGGCGTGGTGTTCCAGAGCTACGCGCTATTTCCGCACATGACGATCGCTGAGAACATCGAGTTTCCACTGGCAGTGCGCAAAATAGCGCCGGAGGAGAGACGCCGACGCGTGGCGGAGGCTCTGGATCTCGTCCATCTCGGCAGCTACGCAAATCGCTATCCGATACAGCTCTCCGGCGGGCAACAACAGCGTGTGGCCCTTGCGCGTTCGCTGGTCTATCGGCCGCGGATGGTCTTGATGGACGAGCCGCTCGGTGCGCTCGACAAGGCGCTACGAGAACAGATGCAGCTTGAGATCAAGCAGATCCACCAGCAAATGGGTATCACCTTCGTCTATGTGACCCATGATCAGGACGAGGCGCTGACCATGTCGGATCGAGTTGCCGTGTTCCATCAAGGCAAGATCCAGCAGATCACCTCTCCGGTCGAAATCTACAAGCGGCCGAGAAACCGCTTCGTAGCGACGTTTCTGGGCGAGACCAATACCCTTGAAGGTCTGGTCACCCAATGTGCTGAAGGATTTGCCGACATCCAGCTCAGCTGCGGCTCCATCTTGCGAGGCCGCGCTGGTGAGGGCGTCGTCAGCGGCGCAAAGGCGGCGTTGATGGTGCGCCCGGAATCAATCGGCGTGAAAGGTGGACCCGGCAACGGCCTCAGGGGTCGGCTGGTCGATCAGCATTTCCACGGAGATCATATCCGCCTGCATGTCGCCCTTGATGGTGGGCAGGCGCTCCAGCTCAAGGTCAAACCCCAGGAAGGCGCCGAACTGCGGCAATCGGGCGAGACAGTTGCGATGACGATTCAGGAAGAGGACGCATTGATCCTCCTCTGAAATGACAGCCTATCTAAAAACGAAAAAGGGGAATTGCATGTCGAAGAAAACTGGACTTTTGATGACCGCTCTACTCGTCGGCGGAATGCCGTTCACTCAGGCCTCCGCCCGGGACCTGGTGATCGTCTCCAACGGCGGGACGTTTCAGCAGGCGCAACATGACTCGATCTTTGCACCGTATGAAAAGAAGACCGGAAAAAAGGTCGTCGAGGACACCTGGGATAACGGTATTGGTGTTCTCCGCACCAAGGTGGAAGCCGGCGACAGCGGTTGGGATATCGTGATCGCCGAAAGCGAGGAACTGCAGATCGCTTGCCAGGAAGGGCTCGTGCTGCCGCTCGACATCAACCGGCTTGGTAGTAAGGACAATTACGTACCGGGCGCTGTCAGTGAATGTGGCGTTGGCGCTGCCATCTACAACCACGTTCTTGCCTACGACAAGACCAAGGTTCAAACAGCACCCACATGGGCCGACTTCTTCGATCTCGCAAAATATCCGGGAAAGCGCGCACTACGCCAGTCGCCGAAGACCAACCTTGAGTTCGCCCTCCTCGCCGACGGCGTGGCGCCTGCGGATGTCTACAAGACTCTCTCTCACTCCGAAGGTGTAGACCGCGCCTTTGCAAAGCTGGATACCATCAAGTCGTCGCTTGTATTCTGGTCATCGGGCGGACAGCCGATGCAGCTCCTGGCTTCCGGCGAAGTGGTGATGACCTCGTCCTTCAACGGGCGGGCGACGAATGCCATCAACAAGGACAAGAAGCCATTTGGGATTGTCTGGGATCAGTCCCTGCAGACAGTCGACAGTTGGGTCATCTTGAAGACTTCTCCCAATGTGGATGCGGCCTATGACCTTCTGAAATATGCCGGCGAGGCCGAGCCGCAAAGCCACCTACCCGAAGTGCAGCCGATCGGTATTACATCGGCAAAGGCTTTCGACATGATCGATCCCAAGCTGCGCGCCGATCTTCCGACTGCACCGGAAAACGCGAAGAATGTCCTGAAAATCGATGATGCATTCTGGATCGACAACATCGATGCTTTGACCGCCCGCTGGGCTGAATGGGCCGCCAAGTAAGTCGCGCCAGCCCCCGACGCCATCAGGTGACGCGGGGGCTTCCCTGGTCCAAATGAAGTTCGAGGCTCGACATGACGGCAACATTCAACCCCTTGCGCAGTGCGAAAGGTTCCATGTGGCGCGGCTATGCGCTGATTGCCCCGCTGTTTCTGTTTTTGCTCTCCACATTCGTCGTGCCGACCGGCATGCTGCTATGGCGCAGCGTTGCCGATCCTGAGCTAGGGGCAGCCTTGCCGCTGACGGCTTCGGTTCTTGCAAACTGGAATGGCCGCGGGTTGCCCGACGAGGCCGAGCCGGCGCTTATTGCCGATCTTAAGAGTGTCGACAGGGCAAAACTTGCCTCGCTCAGTCGGCGCCTGTCCTATGAGGATGCTGGCTTTCGGGCGCTGCTGCAGACGACAAAACGCCAGATCGATTCTGGTGCGGCAGGCTCGCTGGTGGCAATACAATCAAAATGGTCGGAAAATTCCACTTGGCAGGCGATGAAACGAGCCGCGGGGCCCATTGGCGCCTACCACCTTCTGTCGGCTGTCGATCTAAAGTACGACTACGAAAAAGGGCTCGGCTCCCTCCGTCCGGATGGTACGCTTTACCGATCGATCATTCTTCGCACCTTCATCATAGCCTTCAGCACGGCCATCATCACTCTCGTGCTTGCCTTCCCGTTGTGCATATTCCTGCTGCGGCAGACCCCAAAGATCCACAATGTATTGTTGCTTTTCGTACTGTTGCCGTTCTGGACCTCCATTCTCGTGCGGACGACGGCATGGCTTGCGCTGCTTCAGGACCGTGGCGTCATCAACTCGCTGCTAATGGATATGGGGATTATCGATAGCCCGCTGAAACTGCTGTATAATCGCGTTGGAGTGATCATAGCGATGGTCCATGTCATGCTGCCTTTCATGATTTTTCCGTTGCTCGGTTCGATGCGGTCGATCGATCCGCGGTTATACCGTGCAGCCCTTTCTCTAGGTGCTCGTCCGCTCTATGCTTTCCGCCGTGTGTATATCCCGCAGGTATTGCCCGGCATGATGGCCGGGATGCTCATGGTTTTCGTGGTTTCTCTTGGTTTTTACATCACGCCCATGCTCGTCGGCGGGCCCGGCGACCAGATGATCAGCTATTATATCGCGCTCTTCACCACCAGCACTCTGAATTGGGGGCTTGCCTCCTCACTTGGCCTGATCCTTTTGTCCCTGACACTCGCTCTCTATACGCTGCAAAACCTTATGGTGCGCGGCGGCTCGAGCAAAAGCTAGGAGAGACCAGTGGGCAGAACTCCCCCTAAAGCTGCAAGCATCGCGTGCCGCCTGAGCCTGGGGATTTTCTCCACGCTTATACTTGCATTTTTGATCGCCCCGCTAATCGTGATCGTGATGTTTTCGTTTAACGCAGGCGGCGATTTCACCTATCCGATCAAGGGCCTTTCTCTTCACTGGTATGCGCAATTTCTAACAACGGATACATGGACAGACGCTTTCTATCACAGTGTTATGCTGGCGATTGCAACGACTGCGATCGCAACGCCGCTCGGAACCATGGCAGCGCTGGGCCTCGCAACGCCTCAACTCCCGGGAAAGCGGCTCATCGGTGCTCTATTGCTGATCCCGATGATCGCTCCGGTCGTTATCGTCGGCGTTGGTATGTATTTCCTGTTCTCGACGCTGGGGCTCACAGCCACTTATACGGGACTTGTGCTGGCCCACACCGCCCTCGCGGTGCCGTTCGTCGTTGTCAGTGTCTCGGCAGTGCTGACATCGCTCGATCGCCGATTACTCTGGGCAGCTTCGAGCATGGGGGCAAAACCCCTACTCGCTTTCCGCAAGGTGACTTTGCCAATCATCCTGCCGGGTGTTGCCTCCGGTGCCGTTTTCGCATTTGCAACGTCGCTGGATGAGGTGGTTGTTACCGTATTTTTAGCAGGTCCGGGGCAGCGGACGCTGCCTCGCGAAATGTTCACAGCAGCCCGCGATACATTGACGCCGACGATCGCAGCGGCGGCAACTATCGTCGTTGTCTGCTCGATGCTCCTGCTGTCGGCCTCCACATTATTCAAACGCAAGCTGAAGTGAGGAAAGGAATCGGCATCGGCAAATGACATTCTTGCACTACCTCGGTGTCGGCTTCACGGGCCTGATCCACATTTTCAGCCCCGACATCGTGGTGATGGGCGGCGGAGTGTCGAAAGCGTTCGACCTGCTTTCGGAACGCATTCATACCGTCATCAGACGCGATGCCATGGGTCCCTTCAAGGACGTGAAGGTGGTGCCATGCAAGGCACCAGTGAAAGACCGCCGTGCCCAGTTAGGCGCCCAGAATAACCACGACTTCGCCCGCTGCGACTGAAAGATCGATGCCGTCGAGGGGTGTTGTCACATAAACGCGGCGTCAGTGAATTGGACATAGAGACGGTGGAATGAAGAGTCCTGCCGTCAGCTACAAGCGCCACCGTTTCCCGCAACAGATCGTCTCGAACACGGTCTGGCTGTATTTCAGGTTTCCGCTGACCTTACGCCTTGTCGAGGAGATGCTGCTGGAGCGCGGAGTTGTCGTTTCGTATGAAACGATCCGGCGATGGGGTCGGAAATTCGGACCGGCATACGCAAAGCTACTCCGTCGCAGGCGGCCGTCGCGCCGGGATGTCTGGCATCTGGACGAGGTGGTGATTTCCATCGCAGGCAAGAAGCACTGGCTTTGGCGTGCCGTTGATCAAGATGGCTATGTTCTCGACGAGATTGTTCAGAGCCGACGCGATACGAAGTCCGCCAAGCGATTGCTCGTCAGGCTATTGAAGAAAGCAGGCATGCCGCCCAAGCGGATCATCACCGACAAGCTCCGCTCGTATGGCGCGGCCAAGCGAGAAGTTATGCCGGCTGTCGAGCACCGATCCCACAAGGGTCTCAATAATCGAGCGGAAAATTCCCATCTGCCACTGCGGAAGCGGGAGAGGACGATGCAAGGCTTCCGATCACCGGGAAGTCTGCAGCGCTTCATCTCGATCTTCTCCGCGCTTCGAAATCTCTTCGTCCCCCCAAGTCATAAACGATCCGCGCTGTCCACCCACATTCATCGCATCCGCGCAATAGCGCACTGGAAGGCCGTCACCGGCGCTACCGCTTGATTGCAGACGGCTTGCGACAAACACCGCTCACGCTCGATAACGTGACAACTCCGTGTAAAATTATATGCTCGAATGGTCGGAGGTCTGGCGACCTTCTATATCGTAAGGTAATAAGATGGATCGGCTTTCCGAGCTCGAGGTGTTCCTTGCAGTCGTCGAGACGGGCGGTTTCACGGCAGCCGCCCGGAGAACCGGCACGTCACAGCCGGCAGTGAGCAAAGCGATCGGTACGCTCGAAAATCGTCTGGGCGTTGCACTCTTTAATCGCAGCACCCGAAACGTTACCTTGACTGATCAGGGACGAAGATACTTCGACAGAATGAAACCTTTGCTCGAGGAGATCGAAGACACCAATCGAGAAGCCATGGGCAGCGGCGCCGACATGTCGGGATCGATCCGCATTGCGGTACCCACCACGTTCGGTCGACTTCATATTCTGCCCGTCGTTCCGAATTTGCTGGCCGAATATCCTAATCTCCAAGTGGATCTAGTTTTATCGGATCTTCGGCGGGACATGGTCGAGGATCGGATCGATCTGGTGATAAGAGTGGGAGCTGTCGAGGAGCCCGATGCCGTCGTCAGGCGCGTGGCAAAGACCCCTCTCGTGTGCGTAGGCTCGCGCCGATACTTCGAAAAGCACGGTGTCCCTTTAGAGCCTGCCGAGCTTGCACGTCATAATTGTCTCGTTTACGGCGGCTTCGAGGAGTCGGCGAATTGGCCATTCGTCGGCCCGAAAGGTCATTTTAGCGTGGCTGTGCGCGGAAACCTCACCTCCAACAGCATGGAGACGATCCGTGCGGGTGTGCTTGCCGGCGTCGGCATCGGCATGTTCACCAAGGCGTCCCTCGTCGAAGAGCTTTCGCATCCCGACGTGGTGACAATCCTCACCGACTATGTCCGGGACACCAGAGACGTCAGCTTTATCTGGCCCAAACGTCGGTTGGTTTCCGCGCGGGTCCGACGCGTAACTGACTTTTTAGCCGCATCGCTGGAAGGGCTGTTCTGACTTATCATAACGCCCTGTGAGAAGTCCGGTAATCGCTACGCTCGTAGACGAAGCATGGTCGTCATTTATTCCATTAAAATATCAATATCATGTTGATTTGGCTTATTATCGCTGTTTCTAGCATGCGCTATGAAGAATGATCGTCGCAATCAGAAAGAACGATCATGAACATTTCACTTGCAGGGCGCAAAGCAGTCGTCACCGGATCCACTGCCGGCATTGGTCGGGCGATTGCAGAGGGCTTGGCGCGCGCTGGCGCGTCAGTCGTTGTCAATGGCCGTAGCGAGGGCCGGGTCGCCACCGCGGTGGCTGAGGTCAAGGCGCTCTTCCCGGACGTCGAGATCACCGGCGTCGTTGCGGATCTGGCCACCAAGGAGGGCAGCGCGGTTCTCGCTGCCAAAGCCCCCAATACTGATATCCTCATCAACAACGCGGGCACAGCCAACCCCAAACCCTTCTCGGATCTCACTGACGAAGACTGGCTGGGTCTATTTCAGCTCAATGTTATGAGCGGCGTTCGCGCGGCACGTCATTATTTGCCGAAGATGACCGAGCGTGGCTGGGGCCGCGTCGTGTTCATCAGCAGCGAATCCGCACTCGCCATTCCGAAGGATATGATCGACTACGGTATGACCAAGACTGCCCAGCTGGCGATTTCGCGAGGGCTTGCGGAAACCGTTGCCGGGACGGGCGTAACTGTCAACTCGGTACTTCCGGGTCCGACGAATTCAGAAATCATGTCGAACTGGATGGCAGGGACCGCCCGTGAACAGGGGATCACCCAGGAAGAGGCAGAACAGCAATTCCTGAAGGCAATGCGCCCGACAACCCTCATCAATCGGTTCACCAGCACGGAAGAGGTAGCCAACATGGTCGTCTATCTTTGCTCGGAGCAAGCATCCGGTACGACCGGGTCCGCCATGCGCGTTGACGGTGGCGTGCTTAGGCAGATCGCCTGATCCATCCAGAACCGTAGCTGTTAGGAAACTTACTATGACCACATCACAGAACGAATTGAAGCGTCCACATTCACCTTCCTATGATCTCACCGGAAAACGCGTGGTCGTCGTCGGCGGAAAAACAGGAATAGGGCTCGGCATGGCTCAGGCCGCTCACGCGGCGGGAGCGAGTGTAACAGTCGCCAGCCGGCGCTCGCCCTCTGTAGCCAACCACCCGGAGCTCGCGCCTTTCGAGCAGCTGGTACTAGACATCGGCGACGAGGATGCGGTTCGGGCTACCTTTGGCGCTATCGGCCGTCTGGATCATTTGCTCGTCGCTGCGGGCCCGACCGACGGCAGCTGGGGTGCATTCATGGACGAAGACATGCGAGGTGTGCGCAGCTATGCCGATAGTAAGTTTCTCGGCTCCTGGGCATGTGCACGCTATGCAGCCCCAAAACTTTCCTCCGAAGGATCCATCACCTTTCTTACAGGAGGGATCGCAGCACGCCCGAAGATTGGCATGACGGCCGTCACATCGACTTTTGCCGCTGTGGAGGCGCTGGCCCGCTCGCTGGCACTCGAACTCGGACCCATCAGGGTGAATGCCATTCGTCCCGGGTTCATCGACACCGACCTATGGAACTTCTTATCTCCAACAGATGCGGCGGACGTCCGTGAGAGGGTGCGCGATAATTTCCCGGCCCGCAGGATTGGGTATCCCGCCGATGTCGGCCATGCGGCTGTGTTCCTGATGACCAATCCCTACGTCACGGGCACGGTGCTTGAGGTCTCCGGCGGCGAGACGCTCGTCGATTGGCAGTTCTGAGCAGCGCCCGTGCATTCAGCTTGCCGTACCTGTCCCGCGATCTCCTGCCGCCTGGCGTGCGGGTGCTCCCGATCCCAGATGGATCGCCGTAAGCGGGCATAGAGTTCCGGGCTGGGCCAGCGAGGGTGAGGCTCGTACAACGGGGTTTCGTTCAGGACCACGGACTTCGATTCTCAGATTTCGGCGTACGACAAGGGATCGGCATCACGGCGTTGCCGTGCTTTGTCGGAGACGCCGATCCGCTACTGGTGAGGGTGCCAGGCAGCGACCTGCACCAATAGGGAACGCTCTGGCTTCTCACGCAAGGCGAGACCCGCAAGACAACGCGCGTGTGGATCTTCACCGAGTTTATATCCCGTAGGATCGCCGCGTACACGCAGCTACTTGCGAGAATGCCGTTATAGCGTGGCTGACCAAACACTCGCTAGCTGGCGATCGAGGCCCTTGGCAGGACCTGCATCACGAGCGCCCAGGATGTGACAGGTATCTCCATCGCTCGATGTCGACGAACTCTGGGATAAGATCATCGGGACCAACCTCAAGGGCGCGTTCTTCTGGTCGCAAGGCGCAGCACGTTGGATGTCAAATCAGCCTGGAGGCTGAAGCATTATAAAGCTCTGCTCGCTTACCTCCTACGTCCGCATCCCGACCGCCGTGCCCTATGGCTCTTCGAAGTCTGGACTGCTCGGCATGACGCAGACGCGGACAGATGGCGTCAATCCCCTAGGAATATGTTATGTCGCCGCCGGTTGTCCGGAAAAGAGCGTTTGAGAGGCGACGGCGTCAGGGAAGACGACCTTCGCACGGAAGCCACCTTCCACGCGGTTTTCCAACGTGAGCGTCAGATCGTACACCGCTGCAATCTCCGACACGATGGCAAGACCCAGACCAGAGCCGGGTTGACGAGGATGACTGTCTGATCCTTCATTTGCCTGACCCCGCATTGGCTGGATAGAGGTTTGGAAACCACCGCTCGGCCGTGTCCGCCGAGAAGGCGAGGCGAAGCGGTGACCTATGCGAGGTAGCGGAAAGCATCCCCCGCTCGACGAGCGCCGATGTGACGTTACGCGCCGCCCTCTCCTCGTAGCCGGTAATCATTTGAATTTTCGAGCGCTCCACCTCGCCAGCCAGAACAGCCTCGCGAAGGACCTGGAAACTGCCCTTGGGGAGCTTCTTGGCGCGAATTTCTTCCTCGATGTGGATTTCGATGCGCATGAGCAGCTTGTCGGTCTCAATTAGGCCGCTCATAAACCGGATCTGGTCGATCGCCTGGTCAAGGAAGAAGTCACAGAAAGCGACCAGCCCCCGATGGGTGAGATTACCTCTTCCGTCGCGATCGCCAGCACGCGGACCGTCGGCAGCCATGAGTAGCGCCTTATATTTCTTTTCCTCTCGCGCGAGACCCCGGGCAACCGACCAGAGGCTCGTCCCGACGCCAAGGCGCTTCAAGAGCGCGTGCGACATCAGACGCGCCACACGGCCGTTGCCATCGAGGAAAGGATGTATCCAAAGAAAGCGATGATGGACGGCACCCACAGATTGGAGCTGCTGAGACCGGGTTAATGGAGGATGCTGATATGCCTTATCGAAGCGGACCATGAAACGCGGTAAATCAATTGGCTCGGGTGGCAGATGGCGGCCAACTTGGACGTCCCGGTTTCGCCACTCTCCAGGAATGATTGGCACACGTTCTCCGGTCGTGCGATTGGACACCCAAAGCATCTCTGGGGGAAGGCGCGAGCAAAACTCTTCATGGAGCCATGATGCATAGGCGGCAGAAGCCGGCCACACGTCTGGATCGTCGCCGATATCGATCAATTTCTGGACATGGATATGGGCGACCGCTTCCTGCTGAAGCTCTCGCCGCTCAGGCTCCTCCGAGAAATCGTTCGCGAGTGCTCGATCGATGTCGCGTGGGTGCGTGTCGTGCCCTTCAATAAGATTCGAATAATAACAGTTCATGGAACGTACGAGGTCACCAATCGAACCAGCCAAAATCGGGTGAACACGACCAGCCAGCTGATTGGCCTCGCCGACCAGCGTTAAAACTTTATCTCCAAGGGCGCCCTTGTCGTCCGAGGGCACCATCGGCTCCATAAATGCAATATCCATACCGCATTTAATGCCGGTTTCTGTGCCGCTTGTAAAGTGATCAAAATCAAGCCTGTATGAGTATATAGCTGACCATGTTTTGCCGGTTTACATGCCGGTTTATGGCGATATAAAGGGAGTCCGAATTTTTTAAGGTTCTGTCCGGCGGTATCCGGCAAAAGCCTCGACAGGCTATGAGCAGAGGCCCACAAACTTCAAGCTAATCACCGATATAAGAACCACTGGATTCTTCTGTGTTTTCCCGTCAGCAAAATCCGCAACAGACACCGGTTATGTCGCTTTGAACGGATTCGAACCGTCGACACGGTGGGAGATGTCGTCCGCTCAACAATGATTTCCGATATTTAACAACGGCTGGAGATGGCGGGAGTCCAATGGCGTTATCGCTCACCGTTTCGTTTCATCGGGATTACTCTCCTCTGGCCAACGTTGACCAAGAGCGCTAAAGCATTCCCGAGGTACCGCTAAAACATTGATGGCAAAAACGCGCCAATTGCGGTCTGCCGCAATTCTTAAATTGCGGCAGCACCCAATAAAGACTGGAGATTGCTGGAATGATTCGAAAGAACCAACACGAAATCTAGTAGTCTTTGGCGGTCCACATTGCAAACGTCTCTCGTTCGTCTCCCTCTCTGACCGACTCCAGGTAACGCGGCTTCCAAACGTCACCAATGAACACTTCCATCGTCGTGGGCAATTTCGGACGATACTCGTGCTCCCCATGGAACTTTACGATGCCACTGTTCAAAGCGTCAGCACTGAGGGTGTCGTCCTGCCATTTCTCCAGCGTCCCGAACCGCGCCAGAAATTCAGCTTCCACGTCTTTGCGGGTCGTCTCGATGTATCGGTACTCCACCGGCCTGCCGATCTCCTTGCCAATGATCACGGCCAGTTCGTTCATCGAGACCTCTTCCGAGCCGACTTCGAGATAGACGCGGTATCTGCCCCTCGGATTGGCCAGTTCCTTCGCTGCCAGCCATGCGATGTCATCGGTCGCCACCCAGGGCATCTTTAAATCAGGTTTGCAGAACCAGGCAATTCGACCGTATTTGGCAACCGGCCCCGTCCACGCCGACACATCCTCCATGAACCAGGCGGCGCGCAAGTGGACCAAATTGATATTGTCGAGTTCGTTGAGCTTTTCGTCCAGATGGTGAAAGCACTCGAAATGGCCCGTCTTCCCTCTCACGTCCGAACCCATGGCCGTTAGGCTTACGGCCAGTTTGACGGAGGATTTTTCGAGCGCATCGACGAAGCGCTGGGCAACAACGGGGTAGTGTCCCTCGATGTTGTTCCAATCGGTCTTCACCATCAGGAACGCAGCATCTGCGTCCTGGAAAAATTGGTCAAGGTCTCCCGCTCCTGTGTCAAAGCTTCCCAGGAACGGCTCTGCTCCGAGCTCGACCAGTGCGTCGAGCGCTGGGCCACCTCTCGACAACGCTCTGACCTGATGCCCGGCGCCCAGCAGAGTCCGGGTCAGCTTGGCGCCAACTCGTCCCGTTGCACCGACGACAGAAATTCGCATAACAGTCTCCAATGAAAGAACTCAAGGGGCAAAACACCTGCATTTGGCGGCTTTTCCTTGGGTTCGGTTGGTTCTTGACCGGCGTTCGTGCCGATCGGCTAAAGTCTCTTCCTTCCGCTGGACAGGTTGTTTCCGTCCTTCGGTTCTTGAACCATTCTCCAATGCGTGACCTGATGCCGCTTCTGGCTTCGGTCACAGAGTGGCGTTCGGCTCCCGGTTTCCCATTCTCCTAGAGGAGCGCAGCCCAGTCCTGCCGAGCTCGCTAGACTGCCATCAGGACAACCGGGATATCGTCGACGCGCCTTCCATGGTGGCGGTGCCGCGCGGCTCGTAGGCGCGCTGGTCACGCAGGATCTGGAAGGTGATCGTCAAAAGCTTGCGCGCAATCGCCACCCGCGCCTTGTTTATTCCTTTGATCTTCAGATGCTCGTATTGGGCGCGCAGCTGTGGATCGCTGGCGATGGCAGGAGCGACGGCTTCGACGAAGGCCCAGCGCAGCCACTTGTTGCCCTGCTTGATGATCTTGCCGTGGAAGGTCTTGCCGCCGGAGGAATACGTCGAGGGCACAAGCCCGGCATAAGCGGCAAGCTTCTTCGAGTGGCGGAACCGCGATATGTCGTCGATCTCCGCATCGATCAGCCGGGCGAAGAACTCGCCGATGCCGGGGATCGTCTTCAACAGCTTGACGTTGGCATTGGCCTTGGTCATCGCCCGGATCGTTGCTTCCGACTGTTTGATCCGCATGTCGATGTCGCCGATGAAGGCGAGACCACGGTCAATCTGGATGCGGTCGATCTCAGAGACGTTCACTTGAGCCAGCTGGACGCGGCCGGCCTTGCCAAACAGGTCACCGAGCTTCTTCAATTGCGCCGTCTGCTCCGGATAGCGGTCGAACACCGTGACGATCCGGTTTTTCGTCATCGTGCGCAGGCGCACGTAAAACATCCGCTCGCGTAGCGCGACGCGAAGGTCCCGCGATCTCTCGCTTGGCGCCCAGGCTTCGGGTACCAGATCGGCTCTGAGCAGATGTGCCAAGACTGTCGCATCGATCTTGTCGGTCTTGATCTTGGCGTCGGCGATCGCCTTGACCTTCAGCGGATGGACGAGAACGACATCATCACAAATGTCGTCGAGCCAGTCGTACATCACCATCCAGTTGCGCGTCGCCTCGACAACCGCATGCGAGTTCTCGCGATAGCGTTCGAGAAACCCGCCCAGCGACTGTCGGTCGTTCTTCACCCGGCCGGATCTCAGCGTCTTGCCGCTGCTGTCCTGAACCACCAGGTGGCTGTAGGATTTGTGATAGTCGACCCCGATATGGTATTCATAAGAGGCAGTCATGCTTCCAACTCCCTTATTGAGATCTTCGAAACCCCAATAGGATAAGCCGAAAGGCTGGAAGTGTGACTGTCCCTCGATCATCATCTGCATCTCAGTGATCCGTTCTCTCAACGGGCGCGGCCTCTTTCATGCCACCTCCTTTCGGTTGTTGATCGCCCGATAGTAGACTATTGCAGTGCGCACGAATCTGGAGATAATGCCAAATGATCTCCAAATCGGGTCAATCCGCAAAACTGCTGCGCTCCTGCCACGACGACTTCGATCCCGACTGGTCAGATCGCCCGGCCTTCGCTGTCCGCCTCGACTTCAGTGACTATGAAGCTGAAGTGCCCCAGCACCAGCATCAGCAAGGGCAGCTCATTTTGGCCCTCCACGGGGCGGTCACCTGCAAGACGGAAAATGGCCTCTGGATTGTCCCACCGGACTGCGGGGTCTGGATACCCGGCGGCGTGCCCCACAGCAACCAGGTCACGTCCAACGCGCGCCTGTCCTATCTGTTCGTTCAACCAGGCGCCGCGACGCTGCCGCAGGAATGCTGCACTTTGTCTGTGTCGCCGATGCTCCGCGAGATGATCCTGCGACTGGCAGATGTATCGGTCAACTATGCTCCAGACGACCATGTCGGCCGTATGGTGCGGGTCTTGCTGGATGAACTCGCGCAAATGCCGATACAGGGCCTGGAATTACCCGCGTCCAGCCATCCGAAAATCGCCGCGATCACCGCTGCCCTGATGGCGGAGCCGAGCGACCGTCGCACCCTCGTAGAATGGGCGGCACACGTTGCAATGAGTGAGCGATCCTTGAAGCGGCTGATGGTCCAGGAAACGGGACTGACCTTCGGCCGATGGCGACGGCAACTGCACCTAATCATCGCATTGCGCGAACTGGCCAGCGGCGCGACGGTCCAGAGGGTGTCGAGCGACTTGGGATACGAATCGGCTACCGCCTTCATCGTAATGTTCAAGAAGGCATTGGGCACAACACCCACACGCTACTTCGCGAGATGATTTGCCGAGTGGCCGAATTCGGCAACGCTGGTCGGCCTTTGCGGCACGTGCCATGACTGCAATGGGCCAAATTCTGTCTTTCGTTTGCAGGACGTTATTCGCCCTTGGGCGCACTGCTGCCGTTAAAACCAGATCAGGCTAAGGCGATCATCGCAATCGACACCTTCATGCCGGGGACGCGGACTGGCATCTTAGCGCCTTGCCTCGCCGGCGGGTCGGTCGGGAACCAGCGTTCCCACTCTTCACTGGCGGGCGCAAAATCCTCCTCATCAGCGATGATGAGTGTGGCGCTCACCGCTTGGGCCAAACTGCTTCCGGCTTCCTCTAGTATCGCCGCGATGTTGGTAAGGCACTGCGCGACCTGCGCCTGAACCGGCCCCTCGACAATTTTTCCCGTAGCAGGGTCGATCGGCGCGGTACCCGATACGAACACTAGCCCGGCCGCCTTTACCGCTTGGCTGTAGGACGCTGGGGCCGCTGGGGCGGAGCTGCTAGCAATAATCGTTCGTAACATCGATGCTCCAGAAGAAAACGCAGCACTATTGGAGGCGCAAGATCATATGTACCAGACTAGGCGACGGGGATCAAAATCCAAAATGCTGCTTACGCCGACTGCCGCCATGGACGCATTGCGCCGACACCGGACATTGCGGCATTGCTCACCCTCGCCCCCCAGAGCACGGCCGCTCCCTCGGGGATCGCTTCGGCGGATGGCCAGTGGGCGGTGCAGTGCCCTAAGAACGGGTTACCCGCTATTGCTGTCGCGGATATCAAAAACAACCCGGAGAGTCTTGCGCGGCCGTGGCGGAGAAAGGCTCGCAGCGATCTTTACGCAACTCTTCACATAGAAGGTGATCCAAGAAGTGATGGCAGAAACCTATTTTAGTTGATCATCAGCGATCGGGGCCGGCCTTCGGCCCCGACAACATGTTTATATCGCGGAAATCCCGAATTTCAGACGCCGCAAAAGGCAGCTATGAAAATCAAGCAAATGTCGGGATTTTTTGCGACGGGGAGCGACGGGAAGTGGAGTTCTGATGGTGAGTGACAGTGGTAATGGTGTTGTGGTTAGGCGGATCATTGAGTTGCCGGACCACTTTGATCAATTCCTTGTTGAAGCCGATGCCGAGGGCTTCGACACCATGTCCGCGCTTCAGAACGAGTGGTTCGACGGGTCTAACCGCTTCGAACGCTCCGGCGAAATACTAGCGCTAGCCACCATCCATGATGAAATTGCCGGCATCGGTGGCATCACGCAGGATTTTGTCGATAGCAGTTGGTTGCGTATGAGGCGGTTCTACGTTCGGCCAGCCTACCGCAGGCGTGGGGTTGGTCGACAGATTGCGCTTTACGTCCTTGAACATGCAAAACCATTTGATCGCCAGATCGCACTCTATGCCGATGGTCCTGAGGCGGAAGTGTTCTGGCCAACACTTGGATTTGGCCCAATTGAGCGCGAGAATACGACCCATGTCTTCCGTCGCGGTATATAAGCCCCATGGCGTGTCGCACAACTTGTGATTTTGGATACATTTCGCAGTTTTGACTTCGCTTGTTCGCGCCTTGTGGACATCGCGGATTGAAGATGAAATCAGTTGCGACCATACCAAGGGCCGGTACTCTCCCCCGAAAGGAGAACCGGCAATGACGATAGACGATCAAGAACTTCTCAGCAGATTGCAGCACGCACTTGAGGGAATTGGCCCCGATGGCTGCTCATCGGAACGCGCCCAGAACATCAAAGATTTGGTTGTTAAGACACTCGATACTAGCATTCGTTTTCTCACCAAGGAAAACCATGTGTCAGCCGCAAACGACAAATAGCGCTTCTGCAAAATTTCTGATTTTTTGATGCGGATGATTGTTGCGAAGAGCGGACTTGCCGCAGTCGACTAAACGTGCGTGCCTAGCATGAGCTGCTGATGGTCAAAGGATCGGCGTCTGCAATCTTGTCGTGTCCGGCAGCAAAGTCGTATAACGCGCCATGACGTCTGATTCAAAGATTTTTGTCCGCCTGAGACCGACCCGAAACAAACCGGCTGAACATCGCGAAACAAGTGGCCCGAGATGCCAATGGGACGGATGCGACAAACAAGGCATGCATCGCGCGCCCGTGGGAGCGGATGCTGAGGGACTTTACCTGCTGTTTTGCCGTAGCCACGCAAAAGAGTATAGCGAAGGCTACAATTACGTGACGAAGCTGTCGAACCCCGTCACGGCCCGCTATCAGAGGGAAGCGGCAAGTGGGAGCCGCCCAAGCTGGGGAGTTAGAGTCGATCACTCTTCTGGAACGCCCCTCCCCTCCTCAATTCGCTCCGGGACCGCGAAGACGATCAATGCAAGAAAAAACGCCACGCAAAGGCAAGCGGCAAGAGTGGCCCTTCAATCCCGCAAACTTAAGGTGCTAGAAGCAAAAGCATTCGAAACGCTCGCTCTCTCACCGGACGCAACGCCGGATGAAATTAGAAGCCGGTACAAGCTGAAGCTTAAGATGCACCATCCCGACGCAAACGATGGAGATCGCGCGTCAGAGGAGATTCTGCAGGCGACGATCGATGCCTATAAAATCCTGAAGCTCAATGGCTTCTGTTAGGTGCGATACACACTGGCCGCCTTGAAAAGATTCGAACCACCGACCCGTTGATACTCAGCATCGAGAACAAAGCCTAGCGCGTTGGCAAAGTGTCTGGCCATTCCTGCGCACCATGGAGGACGCGAAGAATACGAACCGCTGTTTCGGTAATTGCATACGCCGCGACGTACGGCGTGCCGTTAATTACCAGTTCGCGGGTGCCAGCAATTCTGCCAACACGACCGCTCGCGGGAAAATCTACTAACCTACGGACTGCAGCAACGATCCGTTCGTCGACCAGTATGGCGGCTGACGGATTTTCTGCTTCTATGTATGTGAAAATGGCGTCGCGATCCGATAACGCGAACGCAGACCAGGTAAGCTTCACGATTTGCGCGCACCCGCGTTAAGGCGGGCTGCCGCTCGACGTTCAGCGAAATGCGCCTCGACTTCATCATCTGAGACGTCCGGTCGAGTATCGTTCAGCGCTTCAAGTACCTTGGTGCGAAACCAAGCGTCATGGGCCTCGCTGCCGGAAAGAAGCTCCAGCGGCAGCGCACCTTCGTTGGCCGTTCGGGTGAGTAAGATACGAACCGCATCAGATACGGTCAGCCCCATATTTCCAAGCACTGCGGAGGCACGATCCCGAACCTCGGCATCGATACGAGTTTGTACCAGTGCATTTGCAGCCATAGCGATCTCCACTTTTCGGCGAGATGATAATGCAAATGAATGACAAACGCCATAGTGCTTTTAGGACCGCCTTCGCCCGTTCTCGTTCCTTTAGTTGCTCTTGAATGTATCTGAAGCGACGAGCGCGATCTCAATCGTGTGGGATAACCCATATTTATGGAACCACACGGCGTGTCTCTAAACCTTGACCCAGGCGCCGTTCCTCTTCGAAGACGCGACGCAGGCTTCGACGAAAGCCACACCCTTCACGCCGTCATCGACTGTGGGGTAGACCACTGCCTTGTCGACGGCCTTGCTCTTTTTGCGGGCGTTGATCGCATGCGCGGCTTCGGTATAGATCGTCGCAAAGGCTTCGAGATAACCTTCCGGATGCCCTGACGGCACGCGCGTGACACGGCCGGCAGCAGCGCCTGAACCGGCGCCGCCCCGAGTGATCAGCCGCTTCGGCTCGCCGAAAGGTGTGTACCACAGGTAGTTCGGGTCCTTCTGGGTCCATTCCAGCCCGCCCTTGGTGCCGTAGACACGCACCATCAGGCCGTTTTCATGGCCGGGCGCCACCTGGCTGCACCAGAGCATACCCTTGGCCGGCTTCTCCGAGCCCTTCGCCTTGAAGCGCAGCATGACATGCGCATTATCGTCCAGCCGGCGGCCGGGAACGAAACTGTCGAGATCGGCGGCGAGGCTGTCGAGTTCCAGGCCAGTGATGAAGGCGGCGAGATTATAGGCATGCGTGCCGATATCGCCGGTCGAGCCGCCGACGCCGGACTGCGCCGGATCGGTGCGCCAGGCGGCCTGCTTCTGGCCGGTTTGCTCGACCGCTTCCGTCAGCCAGTCCTGCGGATATTCGGCCTGGACGACACGGATGTCACCGAGTTCGCCATTCGCGATCATCTCGCGCGCCTGACGGACCATCGGATAGCCGGTGTAATTATGCGTCAGCACGAAGAGTGCCCCGCTCTCGTCGGCGATCTTCTTCAGCTTCTTCGCATCGGCAAGGTTGGATGTCAGCGGCTTGTCGCAGATCACATGAATGCCGCGCTTCAGGAATTCCTTGGCTGCATCGTAGTGAACATGGTTCGGCGTGACGATCGCCACCGCCTCGATGCCGTTCTTCAACTTCGCCTCGCGGATCGCCATCTCGCGATAGCTGGAATAGGTCCGCGACGGATCGAGGCCGAGGTCGCGGCCGGATGCGATCGCCTTTTCGGGCGAAGCCGACAGCGCGCCGGCGATGAGATCGTACTGATCATCAATGCGTGCCGCGATACGGTGCACCGCGCCGATAAACGCGCCCGCGCCGCCGCCCACCATGCCGAGCCGGATGCGCGGCTCGCGTGTCTGTTCGGATGATGCTTCGATTGCCATTGATTCCTCCTGGAATTTAAACTTAGTGCGGATATGGCCCCTCATCCGGCTGCCGCCACCTTCTCCCCGCTCTCGGGGAGAACGGGTATGCCGCGGCGTCTTTTCCGCTCTCGACGTTTGGTCGGGCAAGTCCCCTCGCCCCGTTTACGGGGAGAGGGTTAGGGTGAGGGGCAGCATCACAGCACCCCTATGCGTTAGAGCCCCAGCATCCGCCGGTTCGCCGCCTGGTCCGTGCCGCTGCCGGCGAAATCGTCGAAGGCTTTCTCGGTGACGCGAATAATATGCGCGGCAACGAATTCGGCGCCTTCGCGGGCACCGTCTTCCGGATGCTTCAGCGCGCATTCCCATTCGACCACGGCCCAGCCGTCGAAATTATTCGCCGTCATCTTCGAGAACACCGCGCCGAAATCGACCTGACCGTCGCCGAGCGAACGGAACCGGCCGGCGCGTTCGACCCAGCCCTGATACCCACCGTAGACGCCCTGGCGCCCGGTCGGATTGAACTCAGCATCCTTGACGTGGAACATCTTGATGCGGTCTTTGTAGATGTCGATATTGTCGAGATAATCGAGGCCCTGCAGGACGTAGTGCGAGGGATCGTAGAGCATGTTGGCGCGAGGATGGTTCTTCACCCGCTCCAGGAACATCTCGAAGGTGATGCCGTCATGCAGGTCTTCGCCCGGGTGGATCTCGTAGCAGACGTCGATACCGTTCTCGTCCGCATGGTTGAGGATCGGCGTCCAGCGGCGGGCGAGTTCGTCGAAGGCAGTCTCGACCAGACCGGCAGGACGCTGCGGCCAGGGATAGATGAAGGGCCAGGCAAGCGCGCCGGAGAAGGTCGCATGCGCCTTGAGCCCGAGGTTCTTGGATGCCGTCAGCGCCATCTTGACCTGCTCGACCGCCCATTCCTGACGCGCTTTCGGATTGCCGCGCACCTCCGGTGCAGCAAACCCGTCGAAGGCTTCGTCATAGGCCGGGTGAACAGCGACGAGCTGGCCTTGCAGATGGGTGGAGAGTTCGGTGATCTCGATGCCGTTTTCGCGAGCCTTGCCGGCGAATTCGTCGCAATAATCCTTGGACGTGGCAGCCTTTTTCAGATCGATCAGCTGGCTGGCCCAGGTCGGCACCTGGACGCCCTTGTAACCGATATCGGCGGCCCATTTGGTAATCGCGTCCCACGAGTTGAAAGGAGCAGTATCGCCCGCGAACTGGCCAAGGAAAAGGCCCGGGCCTTTGATCGTCTTCATGTCGTTGATCCTGTTTTGGATAATGTTTGAGCCACAACCTAAGCAGCGGCCTTATAAGCTCGCTCACAGGGTCAGAACGCTATTTCTGGGAGGCAAGGGTCTTGAAACTTTGCGACCAGCGACGCAGGAAACGATCCAAATCGACGGGATTATCATGCTCGGCCACATGAGCCTTGAGGTACGGAAGTTTTTCGAACTCCTCGAAGATCGGACGCCAGTCACTCACGCCATGTCCAAGATCGGCCCAGCCGTCTTCGAGGGCAGTGGCGTGGTTGGGCTGGACGTCCTTGAGATGGACCGCGACGACGCGTTCTGCCCGAGCCCTGAGCCAATCCAACGGATCGCCGCCAGCTCTCAAGATCCAGCCGAGGTCTGCTTCCCAATTCATCTCAGGCGCAGCGTCGAGCAGAATGTCCATTGGAATAAGTCCATTTTCGACCGGTACAAACTCAAAATCGTGATTGTGCCACGCGAAGTCGAATCCTTCGCCTCGAACTTTGTGGTCGAGTAAGTCCAGCCTTGCCGCTAATATCTTCCATCCTGCAAGGTCGGCAGGCCGGTCTTCAGGGGCAAGCCATGGCGCAATCACAGTGTCTATGCCAAGCGTGCGAGCAATCGAAATCGCCTTTTCGAAGTTGCTTTCGAGAAGGTCGAGGCCGAAGTGTCCCTGAGGCATAATGAGACCGCGCTCATCGAGCAGCCTCCGAAACGCAGCCGGGTCTTCGTAGTTAGCGAAAAAGCCTTCTACTCCGTCGTATGCGGATGACTTGACCTGATCGAGGATTCTATCCCACGGCGTGAAGTTGCGCGCGGAATAAAGTTGAACAAGTGTCTTCATAGCTTATCTCCTGATGAGATGCGAAGGCCGGTGGCCTTGTCAAAAAGGTAAAGTCTTTCGAGGGGAAGATGGACAGGCAAAGTGTCTCCTGCCCTGACCGCCAACCTATCACGGAACGTCGCGAGGAATTCTTCGCCTTGAAGTCGCAAGGCTATCTGGGTCTCCGCCCCAGTCGGCTCGTCGACTATGACTGTGGCATCCATCGCGGGCTTTCCTTCACTGGCAAGTTCGATGTGCTCCGGTCTGATACCTGCAACGAGCGGCCGACCGTCGGCCGCGCTTGCCAAGCCCGGCGGCAAAGCAAACGTCAATCCACGTTCAGTCTGAAATAGGCCGCCTTCGACACGACCGTTGATGAAATTCATGGACGGCGAGCCCAGGAACCCGGCGACAAAAAGACTGTTTGGATTGTCGTAGAGGTCGAGAGGTTTCCCAACCTGCTCAATCCTGCCGCCATTCATGATGACGATCCGATCGGCCATGGTCATCGCTTCGACCTGATCGTGCGTGACGTAGATGATCGTGGTCTTGAGACGCTGATGAAGCGCCTTGATTTCCGTACGCATCTGCACACGCAACTTTGCGTCGAGATTGGACAGCGGCTCGTCGAACAGAAATACTTCGGGATCGCGCACGATCGCCCGTCCCATGGCTACTCGCTGACGCTGGCCGCCGGACAGCTGCTTCGGCAGGCGTTCCAGAAGCGGGACGAGATCGAGTATCTCCGCCGCTGCCCCGACCCGATCGTCAATCTCTTTTTGCGGCCTGCCGGCCAGCATGAGAGCAAAACCCATATTCTGGGCGACGGTTTTATGGGGATAAAGAGCGTAGGACTGGAATACCATCGCTATGTTTCGGTCTTTTGGTCGCGCGTCGTTGACGACCTTATCGCCGATCGAGACGGTGCCAGTAGTGATTTCCTCTAATCCAGCGACCATTCTGAGCAGCGTTGACTTGCCGCACCCAGAGGGACCAACGAGAATGATGAATTCGCCATCTTCAATGTCGAGCGTGACGCCATGCATCACGTGAAGCGCGCCGTAAGATTTTGTGACGTGGTCTATTGAAACGTTTGCCATGGCGCCTTCACATCTCCTGCATCATCTGTTGAAAGATTTCGAGATCTTGCCGCGCATCGGCAATCGTCGTCTTCGCGGGAAGCCCCAGAGTGATGGCGTCGTGAAAACGTTTCCATTCCACGACAAAGGCATCGCCTCGTGTCTGGTGGCCACTGCACGATGTGACGCCGAATGCCGTGTTTGGCGTGGTGACGGTCAGACGCGCAGGCTGGTGTCGGATGTAGGGTGTGTCATAGTCGACGCGGACGATCTTATCCTGCGCGTACACCTCAAGATGCGCATCAAAACGAGCGATTGCGTCAATGCCTGTTTCGAAATGGCAGATAAAATCTCCGTAATCGAACGCCGCGGTGATAAACATGCCTTCCCGACGGAAGCCAGCATGGAGGACGCGCTTGGGCATACCGATAAGCTCCCGCATCGCCGAAACGTCGTGCGAGGAAAGTCCTAGCAGGAGATTGTAGACCATTGCGCGCGGACGTTCGCTGGTGCCGATCGCCTCTATCAGTTTGGCATCAGTATCTCTCCGGGTTCGATCGATCACCGACTGGGGGATGTCATCGCCTCGAACTACTGATGACGTCGGCTCTACGAAAGATGAATTGGGTCCGATAATTGCGTGGACGCGCGCGAAGTTGATCTGTTCTCTTATACCCGCGACGATTTTGACCGCATCCTCAAAGGCGGGTGCGTGACGGCGCATGTAGCCGATCTGAACTGTCATTCCGGTTTCGGCCTCGGCGGCCGCAAGAGCGTCGGCCTCTGTCAAGGTCATACACATCGGCTTTTCGATTAGGACATGCTTGCCCTTCTGAATTGCTTCGATGGCCGTCGGAGCGTGGAAGGTGTTCGGGTTGGCAACAAGTACCGCGTCAACCGAAGGATCGTCGAGCAGGGACGAACCGTCATCGTAGAGAGACGCTCCCGGAACGACCGCGCCGACGCCCTTGAGAACAGTTGGGGAGGGATCGCATAGAGCGGTGATTGCAAAGCGGTCTGACAGTTCGCGCAGCGTCGGGATGTGAAGTATCTGCGAGGCCTCGCCGCACCCGATGATGCCGACGTTGATGATTTTTGACATAATGACTCCGATCAACCCTTCACGCCGCCGGCAATCGCGCCGTGGGTGATGAATTTCTGCACGAAAAGAAAGAGGATGAGGGTTGGAAGCATGGTCACGGATGCCGCGGCCGTGAGGCTTCCCCAATCGGTCGAGAATTGCTGCAGGAACATCTGTATGCCGACAGGAAGTGTCATTGCGGCCTTAGTGCGAAGGAACACGTTCGCAACAAAAAACTCGTTGTATGCGAGCAAGAAAGCAAAGATCGAAACTGCAGCAAGCCCCGGCCCGGAAAGTGGCAACACGACCCGAAAAAACGCGCCGAAGTGACCACAGCCGTCGATCAGTGCTGCTTCCTCCAGTTCCCGCGGAATGGTGTCAAAATAGCTTCGCGCCATCCACGTGACGAACGGCAGATTGATCACCCCGTATACGATGATCACAGACAGAGGCGTGTCGATAAGCCCGAGGGGACGGAAAAGCAGGAACAGTGGAATCAGAGCCAGGATGATTGGAAACATCTGAACTGCAAACAAGCCGGTAGAATAGACATCCAGCAGGCGGTTTTTGAAGCGGGAGAGTGCATAGCCCGCGAAGACGGCGCAAAACAGGGAAAATACGGTAGCACCAAGCGCCGTCACGACAGAGTTCCTGAGATAGCTGAGAAATGGTGTCTCCTCCATGAGGAACAGATAGTTTTGCAATGATGGGTCGCGAGGAATGATCGTCAGACGGGCCACGATTGCTTCAGTTGGTTGAAACGAATTGAGAACCATGAGGATGATGGGCAGGTTGATGACCATGGCAATCAACGTCATCGTTCCGGTCAGAGCCCAGTTTTTATGCATTCGTCTACGTGCCATCAGCGCTTCTCCCTTTGCAGACGCAGGACGACAGTGAAAATGACCATCAAAATGGCGAGGGTAACGAAAGAAACAGCCGCTCCCATGCCGACATCGTTGCGGGCAAACGTGTAACGGTACGCAAGGACGACCAGGTTCTCGGTGGCGTTTGCAGGTCCTCCTTGAGCAAGGAGCCAAGGTGTATCGAAGTCGTTGACTGTCCAGACCGTCATGAGAAGGCAAAGGACGACAGAGATGCCGCTTATCGCCGGCATGGTGACATGCCGGAAGCTTTGCCACTTCGTTGCACCGTCGATGTCTGCCGCTTCATAAAGCGTGCGGTCGATCGTCTGAAGTGCCGCAAGAAGCGATAGCAGCATGAATGGAAATGAGCGCCAGATCTTGATGACGATAACCATTGCGATCGTCCAATTGGAGCTGGACAGGAAGTACACGGGGTCTCCCCCGAAAAATACGATGATCTGGTTGAAGAGAGCCTTGTCGTCGTTGATCATCCACCGCCAGGATACGATCGCGACGAGCGACGGGACGATCCATGGCAACAGAAGCAGAACGCGAAACAGCCCGCGCCCTGGAAAATCCTTCTGCAGAAGAAGCGCCAGGCCGAGTCCCAAGCTGTAGCAACCCACGATATTGGCGACGGCGAAGTACAGCGAAAACCGAAGCGCATGCCAGAACGACGGGTCGGTCAGAAGCTTGCCGTAGTTTCTCAGGCCGACGAACTTGCCGGCCTTGAGCAGCGAGCCGTTTGTAAAGCTGTACCAGAAGCCTTGGATCATAGGGTATCCGATGACCACGAGCATCAGGATCAGGGACGGGAGAAGCAAGAGCAACGTCATGCGCAGGTCAGGGGTCAGAAACTGTCTGGCGCTGGAGCGCCAGACAGTTCGCTTCACGAGCGAGGCCGTCATCGGTTACTGTTCCATAATTTCTTGAAGATGGTCCTGAGCAGGCGTAACGACCTCGCCCGCCGGTTGACCCTGCCAGAGCTTCTGAACAAGGCTCATCATGAAACCATCACCGTCGATCTCGTTTAGCTGCGGAAAGGTACCACCGGCGGTAGCCGACATCGGCTTGACGATCGGCAGATAGTTTTTGATCACGAAGCTGACTTGATCGTTTTCAGTGAAATACGGATCTTGCTGGAACGAGACGCGTGCCGGAATGCCTCCAGCCTTACCCTCTGTCCAAAGAACCTTCTGGTTTTCGGACCACCAACGCAGGAATTTCAAGGTCTCTTCCGGGTGCTCGGTCTGCTTGTAGACCATGATGTTGTTGATCCAGCCAATCGTCCCCTTCTCGCCGGAAGTCGATGTAAGCGGCGGCGCGACCCCGACCTTGTCCTTCTCTTTTCCTGCTTGGTCTGCGGTACTCGGGCTCGACAGGTAAAACGCCGCCTTGCCAGCGTTGAAACTTCCCAGCGCGTCGTCGTTCGTATAGCCGGCCGACGCCGGGTTAAGCACTTTTTCGGTCGCGAAGCTGGACAGAAAATTGAGCGCTGCAAGTGATTTTTCGCCGGTGAGGTTTGGCTTCTTGTCTGCGTCGAACAGGCCCCCGCCGTTGTTGATCATCGCCGACAATATCCAATGCATTCCTGTCGCATCGCCTGAGGAAACGACGCCGTAGATACCGTCTTTCGTCACCGCCTTGCTGACGGCAAGGAATTCGTCCCAATTGGTTGGAACCTTCTGCCCGGCGGCTTCGAGAACGTCTTTGCGGTAGAAGAGCGCGCGAAGATCGATGGCCCACGGCAAGGCCACATAGTGGCCGTCGTATTTCATTGCTTCCAATGTACCCGGGGCAAAATCCTTCGCGCTGCCGTCAGCTTCCATTTCCTTGACGAGATCATCAACCGGGTAGATGGCGTCCATGCTGTAAAACTGGACGGCTTGAAATCCAGCGCCGGTCGAAATGTCAGGAGCGGAACCAGACGCGATCGCTGTCACGTAAGTTTCATACCAGTTCGCCCATGGCACCGACCGGTAGGTCACGTGGATGTCGTCCTGACTTTTGTTAAAGTCGTCGACGAGCTGCTGGGCGCGCTGTGAGTAGGATCCCGGTCCCCAAACCTGGTCCCAGAAGTTTAGCTCGACTTGAGCCTGGGCGCTCGAAGCGGCTCCAGCAAGCAATGCGGCAAGCGGCAGAATGCGTAAAAAGTTTCGCACGGAATCTCCTCCCATTGATCTTCCCGCGCCGCCCTCCTAGGCGGCGAAATCGGGGCTACACAGCCAATAATCAATTAAAACGCCATGTGGTGACGTCACCACATTGCATACTGATATGAGTAATGCAAGTGAGACTACAAAGATTTCGAAGGAGATGAGATGCGTTCCCAAACGGCGACAATGGCGGACGTGGCAAGAGAAGCCCAGGTTTCGCCAACAACGGCGGCCCGTGTCATCCACAACAGAGGTTATGTCTCGGACGAGAACCGTAAACGCGTCTTAGAAGCGGTTGAGAGCACAGGGTACCGCCCTAATCTGCAGGCTCGCTCTTTGAGAATGCAAAGGAGCTATTCTCTTGGGCTGGTGCTCTCTTCGGCGCGTGAGAATCCTTTTTACACGCACATTTCTCACGCTATCCGCACAGCCGCCAGCGACCGTGGTTTCTCGATGCTGACGGTTAATCACAGCTACTCCCCCGAAGCGGAGGTCAATGGGATAAAACAGTTCCTTGAGCACGGAGTTGATGCGACGATTCTTTGCCATGCACTAGAAAATCAGAACATCCAGCCCTTGATCCAGGCGGGTATCCCGGTCATTCAGGTCGAGCGCCACGATATCGAACAGGCATATTTCGTCGCCATTGATCCAGACCCAGGGATGCGTGCAGCGGTTAAGACCCTGGCCGATGAAGGCCACAGAAGAGTTGCCTTCATCGGTGCCCGCGCGACCGGCTTAAAGGACGGCGGTCCTGGCCACGCCGAACAACGACGAGCCGAAGCGTTTCAACAAGCGGTCTCGTTGTACGGACTTGACGAACAAGACTGCCCGGTCGTGCTCGGCGAATATTTTCCCCGATCTCCGAATGATATCCTCCCGGGCCGCCGGCTCGCAACCATGTTACTGGACGATCACCGTTGCGCCGTCACCGCAATCATCGCCGGATCAGATATCCTGGCTGCTGGTATTCTTCAGGTTTTGTACGAGCGTGGCTTGAAGGTGCCGTCGGACATCTCCCTCATTGGCTACGATGACAGCATCGCCCAGTTTCTATCGCCTGCTCTGAGTTCGATCGCCCAGCCCTATCTGGCAATCGGCGATTCCGTCATGGCATTTGTTGAAGAGGCCGTGGGTCAAGATACGAGTAGTGCGAAGACTCGAGAGCGATCGGTGTCGACTTCATTGGTATTGCGGGATTCCATTGGACCTGCCCCTGGAAGCTTTTAGGTTCTTCACATGGGTTGTAATAGCGACCGAACCCGGTCTGCAGCAGGATCACATCTTCTTCCCAGATAGATTTTCGGCAAGTGTCTGTGCCAGAAGATGTTCAACTGCATCCACGGGTCCAGCGCCGACCGTCGAAACCTTGAGAAGAGCCTCGGCAAATTCCTCTTCGCTAAAACCCAGTGATGTGACGCTCATATTAGGGCGCTGTCACGTTGTCGTTGGCTTAACGGCTGTTGGATAGTGGCGGCGAGATGAGCACGCGCACGATCAGCTATAGGAACCATAGCTTCCGGCGCAGACTATTGCTCGCGCGGGTGGCTGTATTTTCGATTTTCTTAAGCCCGCGGCTGGTCGAGGAAATGCAGCTGGAGCGCGGAATTGGCGTCTATCGCTCGCCTTGAAGGGATTGGAACCGACGACATCCCACGCAGATCAGCTAAGTGCTTGGTAAGTCGAGTTTCGCGGCGTAACGTTGATTTATGGAACTGGGTCGCAATTCAGGTCATGAAAGTGCCCAAGAAAGACCAGCGATTTTAGCGGCTTGGGCGCGAGGGTCTTGCCTAAATTTATCCACCCATCATCACGCTACGTCGGGTCTATTTCAGGAGTCCACCCAGATTCAATTCGCTCGATCAATAACGTATCGTTCCACACACCACGAATGGGAAGGTGACGCAGTTCGGCAGGTAGCTGCCCTATTCGCCATTCCTTCTCACCATCCCAAAGCCACCATGCACCCACCTTTCGCGTAGCGGGGTCCACAATACCGGTTCGGAACGTGGGGAATTCCTTGGCATCAGATGACAGCGCGACATTGTCAACAATTGTCACAATAGACTGATCAACCGCTGCGTTTAACGGAAAGAAACACATAAATGCCGGTTGCTGGCTTACTAGATCGGTGAAGCTATCAGGCCGAGAACGAAAGAGCCTTCCAAATACGCGCAGCAACGCTCCATATTGCTTATGTTTATGCGCGTAGTGCGCGTAGGCCAGTCCTTTCACGGTTTTGATCTCTATAACATCCCCTATCTTCAGCTTCGCCATTTCAGTACCCTGGATAACCAACCTGTTTCAATAGCTCACCCCCGCGATCCAGTGCTCCGGAATATGCGGGATTCGATTTAGCGATGCTATTGATTTTATTTATCATTCCGCCATCCTTGAACAAGCCGAACTTCTCAATGAGAACTTGCTCGACCGCCTTTGCATCTGCGCGAGACAGATTACTTAATCCCGGGATCGCATCAATAGCAATGCCTTTTGAACTCAAGTGCTCGGCGGCGCGTCGTTCAAAATTGTTCGTGATGCCGACATACCTCATCACTCCAGCGGCATCCACCGCGCGATAAACAAGATTCTCACCGGCCTCGAGCACCACCTTTCCAGCGACCTTACCTTCTGGTCCGCCAACAAGTGAAGCAGCTGTGAGAACACCGACACCTACCCGCCATGGATCCCTTTGGCGTATTCCATCATAGATATCTGGTAAACCTGTTTCGTCTGCAACTGCCTTCCCGACTCTCATCGTTGCTGCATTCACGTCTTTCCCGGCCCGGCCAGCCAGCACTTGATCACTTTGCCGACTGTGCGGATTTTGACCATAAAGGCTGCCGATGAAATCGCTAAAGAAGCCATTTCCGCTGAGTTGACCCCAGCCGTTCGATGCGTGCCCGTTTGGATCGGACTTATTCACCGGATCGTTTTGGGAGTAGCTGTACCGGTTTGTGCCGACGCCCTCCTTGGTCGGGTCCCAATCGTCCGGCGAGATGAAGCGCCCGAATGCCGGATCATAGTATCTCGCATTGAGATACATCAGCCCGGTTTCGGCATCGAAACGCTCGCCGATATAGCTCTTCTTGGTCTGGAAGGTGGTGTTGGTGGCTTCGCCATAGGCGGCATAGCCGGTCTGCTCGACCCGATATCCGCTTTGGTTCGTCACCTGACGCACCGAGGCCAGATGGTCGCGATGCAGGAAGAAGTTCGCCGACGTTCCGCTGCCGTTGGTCATGACGATCTTGACGTCGGGATGCGGATACATGGTGTAGATGTCCGTGCCAGGCGTCGTCCGGTCGATCTCGACATTTGCGTCGGGATAAAGCGTCGTACCGAAGGCCCAGCTCTTCTTCACCCGTGATCCGTCCGGTCCATAGGCGAAGGTCACCGTGGCGCCGTTCTGGGTGACCGTCGACAGCCGGTTGGACGCATCCCAGCTTAGCGTGCGGGTGCCGTCCGAGACCATGTTGCCGTTGGCGTCATAGTCGATGGTCTTGGCGCCGATCTGCGTTGCCGCATGTGGACGCACCGCCGTCGGAGCCGTCGGATAGACATAGGCGCCGATCCGGGTGCGCGAGAGAAGATTGTGATTGGTGTCGTAGCTGTAGGTTTCGTCGAGCGTGTTGTCGCCGGCATTGTCGGCGCCGGTCAGACGAGAGAGATCGTCATAGCCGTAGGTCCAGTTGTCGTTGGCTGTCAGACCGGTGATCGTCTTGATCCGGCCGAGCAGGTCGCGAGTGTACTGATTGTCCATCAGCACCGTCGTCCCCTTCGCCGTCGTCACCCGGTCCAGCCAGCGCCTGGCAGGCGAATAGGTGAAGGTGGTCGTCACGCCGTTGATGTAGGTGATTGTCTTCGTCTGGCCGTCGACCTCGTAGCTGGTCGAGTCGATCAGTCCGGGGATCCTGGAAAGCAGATCGGCGTCGTTATAAAGCCAGGGCAAGGTCCTCTTGCCGACGACGAGGGTGGTCGGCATATAGCTCATCGCCGTGGTCTTGCCGGTCGGCCCATGCTCGACGGCGGTCGAACTCGCCAGGCCGTCGATGACCGTGCGGGTGGTGACCTTGTCGCCGGCGCCGTTATAAAAGCGGGTGAAGGTCACCGTCGCATTGCCATTCTCGGCCTTGGTCAGCATGCCGGCATTGTGCGATGAGCCGGTGGCGGCGGGCTCGTCATAGCTGTTCTGGGCAATGAGCGTTGCCGCCGTCGCACCCGGTTCCGTCACCTCCTTGCGGATCAGACGTCCCATCTGGTCATAGGCCATCGTCGTCACGGCACCGCGGGCATCCGTCTGACTGATCAGCCGGTTGGCATCGTCATAGGCATAGGACCAGTTGCCGAGATCCGGATCGCTTGCCGTCAGACGATTGCCGAGCAGATCGTAGGTGTAGGTCCATTGCGCGCCTTTGGGATCACGCACTCCCAGCAGACGGCCAAGCACGTCATAGCTGCGGTTTTCCGTGACCCAATTTGCGCCGAGCTGCGACTGCAGCGCAATGACATTGCCGTCCGCGTCGGCATAGCTGCGATGCGGATGGTTTTCCTCGTCGGTCATCACCGCCAGGGAAACCGGCAGCCTGGTGACGTCGGCGACGAGAGCAGACTGCGCCGCGTATTGGTAGAGTTTTTGACTGTTGTCGGGATTGACCGACTTCACCACTCGATCCAGCCAATCATAGCTGTTGACCGTCCATTGCTCCGTCTCGCCTTTGAACCGTACCAATGACGTCTTCTGCACGTTTCCGCGTGCGTCATACACCGTGTCGGTGATGCGAACCGGGCCGGTGGCAGAAGCGCCGGGCGTCTCCACCTCCTAGGGTCGGCCGAGCCCGTCATAATAAGTGCGGCTGAAGACGTCTCCCGTTGCGTTGGTCCTCGGCGAATAGGTCACCACTGCCTGCGTCGTCGGGCTGCCCTCGTTCTCGTAGCGGGTGTTGACGTAATTGCCTGATCCGGCATTCACATAGCCATAGGGCCGGCAGTAGGCGTCATAGGTGACGGAACGATCTGATAGCTGTCGTTCCGCTTGACGACCACGGCGCCATTGACCGACAGCGCCGCCTCGAAGATATCCAGCAAGGCCTCCCGCGAAACGGGGTTTGTCGTCTGCAGCGTCACCGCTCCCGAAACGCGTGGATCCACAACGTAGTTCAGACCAAGCGTGTCTCCCAACACGCTTTTGGCCGCGGCGGCAACCGATGCTCCAACGAGATTGAGACTGTAACCGTCTCCGCCTTTGGCAAGCTGCCCGACCGAGACCGGCGGACCACCATAGGATACGAAAGTCCCACTGCCTTGATGGATGGCGCCGTTGAAGCTCTGGTCGGAAGGCGATCCGCCGATCACTCGTGAGGAATAACGAGACACCGGAAGAGGTTTGCCGGTGGAATCCAACTCATTCAGTTTTACTGCGAGGACATCCTCAACAGAATCCGTAGAGCTACAGGCGGCAAGCAACAGCAAGCCGAGCAGACAAACAGGCACCACAGATTTCATGGAAAGACTCGCGCATTTCTTGTACGCAAATAATACGTTACTGATTGTCAGAGTGCATCCCGCTCTTCCCAAATGTTTGCAATTTCCACAATTTTTAGTCGAAATTTATAATTAAAATAGAGATCCCTGCAGCTCACGATTAGCCAAAGAACGGCTAGGGTCTCTTGAATGAACATTTTACAGCTTCAACCAATTTACGCTCGTCATTCAACAAGACAACCTGTACTTTCATAAACCTATTTTCGAATATCTTCGTTCTCTTGGTCATTTTTCCTGACAAACTGACTAGAAAATTGTAGAACTCTTTGAGTTCCCTCGAAGGTTCGACATGTTTCCCATTTCTATCAATATAAAAGCTTTGGTAAGCAATCGCCAGTCTAAATATAATCCTCTCTTCAAGGAAAAGTGGAAGCGTCAGAATCTTGATGTGACCGCCACCTGCAAACTGATCTACAAAATAGCCTCCTGGATTCGCAGCATTATTGGAAGTGACCCGAAACGTAAAATCGTCTTTAGAAAATACGGAATTTTTAACGAATAACTGTACCATACGATTCATGACGCTATGCCGTATTTCATCAAAGTTCGGAATAACTTTGCTCTCACCGTCTACAGCAACCTGGCATCGAGCAAAAATCAAAGCCATGAGTTCGTTTAAGCGTTCTTCTGTAACAACCAACTGTGTCTCAGCCATTCAGGTATCCAGTTAATTAGTTAGTGACGCGGATTTTTTTGCTGCGTTTCGTAATCGCGACCGTTGTTGTCACTTTTTCCTTTGCCCTCGCCTTTTCCCACACCAAAAGTCTCATTTTTGATGCCAAGGCGATCATACTCCGCTTCGCGATTTCTGTTCCTTTTTCCATTGGGGTTTCTCTCGGCTTCTTTCACGGAAATGGTTGCACCAGTTTCGTCTTGAATTTGAACATCAGGACGGCGATTTGATCCATCAGCACTGATTTTTCCCTCAACAACGACGGTTTGCCCCGGTAACGCTTCTTCCTGGGCTTGCTCCGCTAGCTCCTTGACTTTTTGTTGGTGATCCTCCCTACCCTTCGCTCCATTGGGATTAGGCGGTGATTTCGTTTTGCTGCCCGAGTCTTCCGCCTCCACCTTTGCAATGCCGAATAAGCGATCGCTTAACCCACTAAAGCTGTCGGTAATTGCGACCCCGAGACCATCGCCAACCGAACCATTCAACTTGCCGTCGTCCGCGGCATCAGCATAGGTATAGGAAAGTGCTGCTACCGCCAGCGTCGCGAGCCCGACCCCTATTGCGTCATCAACAATGGCTACATGGCCATTAGCGTCACTTTTGTTAATTGGATCGTTCTCGGCATAGGCATAACGATTGGTACCAACGCCCTTTTTGGTAGGATTCCAGTCGTCCGGTGAAATAAACCGTGCATTCGCCCCCGATCCGAACGATACCGACAGCATGCTGCAAACGAGCATCAGACTGAGAGCCCGGGTCAGAAACCCATTGGAAAAAAATCTCATGAATAAGCCCCCGCTTAAATCTATTCGTTATTGAATCTGGCCATCGTCTGGCCGCCAGCCGAGTGCCTCGGCCCTGGCGAAGATCTCACCGTTCAGCCGGTACCATTCGTCGGCCTTGGCCTTGAGCTCGACCGGGATATCTTCCATGTGTGTGTACTTGCCTGCCAGATCGCGGTGCAGCAGCCCGCCATAGGCACTGCCTGTCTTGGCAAGCAGATATGCGAAGTTCGGATAATGCTTGAGAAGCACATTGGAGATCGCAATCGCGTTTTCGTAGTTGCCCGTTTCCAGCGCATGCTCAACCAAAGTCGAACCGATGACCGCTACCGCCTCGTCATGCGACAGAGGCCTGAGATAGACACCGTTCGACACAGCCTCGTCAGACATCGGCAATTTCTGGCGATACCAGACATCGCGCGTAAAGCCGCCACCGCTCGTCGCTTCGAGGCTCCAGATCTTGCCGTCGTCATCGGTATACTTGATGAACAGATGCAAAGGCGCTTGCGCCAGCGTCATGTTCAGGCCGAGGCGCTTTCCAACGAACAACATCAGCATCGGCATGGTGATGCAGTTGCCGCGCCGCGTTTCGAGATAGCGCGACAGCTTGCGATTCACGGGGTTTGTGCCGAGCGGATCAGCCTGATCATAGCTGAACGCCAAGCCCCCGTTCCAGTCTCCGGGTTTGTAGAGGTAGCGGCGCAGAGCCGCGAGCGCTTCCGCCCCACCGGCGTTTTCGGGCAGCATGGATCTTACTTCCCCGGCCATTCGATCGATAATCGCAATACCTGTCTCGATATTCACCGAGGCATCGACCAGATGGTCAACGGTGAGTTTAACATCCGCGAGATCGCGCCCAGGCGCAAATAATGCCTCGATGGTAGCGGCAGGCAGGTCAGCAGCGACTGCCTCTGCCGCCGCTCCAAACAGGCCGAGCACTGCGACGGCGATGATGGCAAAGCGAAGCTGTTTCATCGCGAGTCCGACGCAGTTGCAGGACCTTGATCATCCCTGGGGAGAAATCGCCCGAAGGCCGGGTCGTAGTACCTGGCATTGAGATACATCAGCCCGGTTTCGGGATCGAAGCGTTCGCCGATATAGCCCTTCTTGGCCTGCATCGTGGTGTTGGTGGCTTCGCCATAGGCGGCGTAGCCGGTCTGCTCGACACGATAGCCGCCTTCGTTCGTCACCTGGCGCACCGAGGCCAGATGGTCGCGGTGCAGGAAGAAGTTTGCCGACGTCCCACTGCCGTTGGTCATGACGATCTTGACGTCGGGATGCGGATACATGGTGTAGATGTCCGTGCCAGGCGTCGTTCGGTCGATCTCGACATTTGCGTCGGGATAAAGCGTCGTACCGAAGGCCCAGCTCTTCTTCACCCGTGATCCGTCCGGTCCATAGGCGAAGGTCACCGTGGCGCCGTTCTGGGTGAGCGAATTCGGCCGGTGTCAGCCAGCCAAGGCCTGAATGCGGGCGTTGATCGTTGTAATCGCTACGCCAGTTTGAAAGCGCGGACCGGGCGTGAGCAAGCGACGAGAACAGAGTTTCATTCAAGAACTCGTCTCGCAGCCGCCCGTTGAAGCTTTCGATAAAAGCGTTCTGGATAGGCTTGCCAGGCGCAATGTAATGCCAGTCAACTTTGGTCCGGTCCGCCCATTGCAGGATCGCGTTGCTGGTGAACTCGCTGCCGTTGTCGCTGACGATCATCCTCGGCTTGCCGCGCTCCTCGATAATCCGGTCAAGCTCCCGTGCGACGCGAAGACCGGAAAGCGATGTATCGGAGACGAGCGCCAGGCACTCCCTCGTGCAATCATCGACGACGGTCAGAATCCGCAACCTGCGCCCATCGGTGAACTGATCCGACACGAAGTCTAGCGACCAACGATCATTGGCCACCATCGGCACCAGCATCGGCGCTCGCGTGCCTATCGCTCGCTTGCGACCGCCGCGCTTGCGCACCGTCAGTTTCTCCTCCCGATAGAGCCGGAAGAGCCTCTTGTGGTTCACGAGGTGACCCTCCCGCCGGAGCAGCACATGAATGCGTCGATATCCGAAGCGGCGACGTTCATGCGCCAACGCCTTCATTCGCTCGCGAAGCTCATGATCATCGTCGCGCCTGGTCTCGTAACGGACCGTCATTCGGCAAAAACCAATGGCTTTACACGCCCGCCGTTCGCTCATCTCATGATGGCTCATCAGATGCGCGACAGCTTTCCGCTTGGCCGCGGGCGTCACCACTTCTTTCCCAGAAGGTCTTTCAAGGCAGCATTGTCGAGCATCGCATCCGCCAGAAGCCGCTTCAGCTTCGTGTTCTCGTCCTCAAGCGTCTTCAGCCGCTTGGCCTCGGACACCTCCATGCCGCCGAACTTGGCCTTCCATTTATAGATGCTGGCATCGCTGACGCCATGCTTGCGGCAAAGCTCCGAGACCGGCGTGCCTGCCTCGTGCTCCTTCAATATGCCGATGATCTGTTCGTCTGTGAAACGATTGCGCTTCATCCTCTGGTCCTCTCAAATGGGCCAGAGCTTACTTCAAAATGGATTATTTCAACGGGGCAAGGTCATTGGGAAAAGACTTGATCGCGATGTCGAACTCACGGCGCGGCACACGCGCGTCGATCTCCAGCCACTCGCCGGCGCTCGCATAAGCCTGATGGAGGACCTTTCGAGCGGTCGGCGGAAGCGTTGCCGAAAGCAGAACGGTCTTCAGTTTCGGTTGCCTGCGCCTGAGATCAGAAAAAAGAGACGGAAGTCGCTGAAAGTCCGGCCGGAACGTTCGGCCCCAACTCTCGACGATATGAGCTTCGTCAATAAAGACGGACGTGATCCGGCCTGCAAGCCGCGACAATTTTTCATCGCCTGAGGCAGCGGCATCAAGAAGATCAGCGCGAGCGTCACCGAGCGCGAGTTCTGGCGACAGGAAGAGGACGGGGACTTCGCCTCGACGGAGAGCGTTCAACGTCTCAAGGCGAGCGTTTCTCTCGGCCGCGGTTGATACGCCGACAAGTGCGCGAGCATTTTCCAGCCCCGGAATCCCGTGCAAGGTGCGCTGGTGATCAAGGGCGAGCGAAATGGTCGGGGTGATAACGAGAACGCAGGCACCTGGATCTGCTGCCCGCTCCACGAGAGCGGCCAATTGGAAAAGGAGGCTTTTTCCAGCGCCGGTTGGCATGCAGACCATCAGACTGCTTGCGTCTGGCATGGTAAGCATTGCCCGTACAGCGGATTTCTGAGTGCTTGAACGATACCCCGAATGGGTTGTGTGTCGTAGAAGAACGGCGTCTGCAGGACAGCTCTCGTCGTTGCGGCGCAGGTGCGAGTCTAGGTCAATGAGCGGTCGGAAGTTCCCGCAACTGTCCTTCCACTCTTCAACGGTAAGCCTGGCCGTTCCATTGGCAACCTGGATCCCGAAACGGCTTGCCGTCGCGAGTTCCTCGCTAGAGAGGTCTAAACCTACGTCCCCAAGGCTAATTCGACCATCATTCAGCCGGATGTAGCTGCGCAGCAAGGCCATCCGATCAGCCCCGTGCGAACGCAACATCCGCGCGCGACAGACATCGCGCGACTGGCCAAGCCAATCGTCGCTAACCTCCGTCGAATCGTTCAAGTCCTGCCCCATAGAGTTGTACATTTAGCATGACGAACTTCACGCCGTCACGTTTCTTCTTGACAAGACGATGAAGGAGACTGACCGACGCCGCTCAGGCATCTAATTGCCCGAAACCACCGTGCGACGGGGCAACAACCAATTTGCCAACATATTGTACAGCCCGCCAATGCTCATGTTGACAATCCTAACGCACCATGGTGATTTTTTAGAGCGCAGTCTTTTTGGACTGCCTCATCATAGGAGCCGCACTTCATCAGTTGTTCTCAGCTCGAATTCCTTAGCGAAAAAATCGAGCAGCCTGCAACTGTACGCCCCGTTAACCAGGGACTCTATTTCTCCTGACGGAACCCATTTTACCGCCCTCGTCTCGCTGGAAGTTTGTAGAGCGCCGCCAATGTATGTGCATGCGAACACTACTGAAATAACCCGGTGTGAGGGGCTTTCGTAGAGTCCACTTGGCCGAACAACAATAACATCGGCTCCAGTCTCTTCCTTCGTCTCACGTATGACAGCATCGGTTAGCCGCTCACCGGCTTCCACCAAGCCACCCGGAAGCTCCCAACGGCCATTATCCTCTCTCTGGATCAGCAAGAAAGCATCAGCCATCTGGTCGTATACGGCTGCACCGACACTCACCCAAAGCCGCTCATCGGCAGGAGCAGTATCGTCGCCGATTTCTGCGATGGCTGATTGATCGATCACAATGACACTCCTTGGAAAACTGTGTTCTAGTGCTTGATGTTGCGGAATCGGAGGGATTGTAGCTGGTCCAATACTGGACCCGCAACATCGGGCTCGGTATTATTTGTTATGTGATCACGGGTAGTTGTGGACCCGAAACTGATCACGATAAGGAAATCGCTTTTTTTGGAGAATGGCCTACATGATTGCGATAATATTAGCCGCAGGCTACGGCACGAGAATACTCCCCCTGATTGGCACGTTTCCGAAAGCGCTGATAGAAGTTCGAGGAGAAACTCTTCTTGATCGACTATGCGACGAACTTGAAACATTGCCCTCAGTCCGCGAAATAAAAATTGTGTCGAACGACCTTTTCTTTTCGAAATTCGCGCTGTGGGCCGAGCAAAGAAACACCAACGGAAGAAAAATAGAAATCATCAATAATGGGACGCGATCCGTTGAAAAGCGGTTAGGGGCAATCGGAGATCTCGCGTTCGCCGTTCGCGAGTGCGGGATCTCAAGCGCAATATTTGTCGCTGCAAGTGATTGCTATTTTACCTTCCCTCTAAAAGATATGTATGAACGGTTTTTGAAAAAAGGTGGGAACTGGATCGCCGCAGCAAGGGAGAGCGACCCGTCAGTTCTCGTTGATGCAGCCGTGATTGAAATCGATACGGACGAGCGGATCACCTATATGGAAGAAAAACCCGCAAAACCTAGCTCAGATCTGGGAGCATTGCCTTTTTATATATACGAGGCCGCCACTCTCAAACTTGTCTACGATTACCTCTCCGAAGGCGGTAACCCGGACTCCCCAGGCAGGTTTCCGGAATGGCTTTATAAACGCAGGAAAGTTGCAGCCTTCGTCATCAATAAAGCTTACGAATGCGAGGACTTGGGAATGCCCGAATCGTATATTCAGATCCAAGGATCGGTGCCCGTCTCGACCAACAAATAGCGTTCTTCACAATCGCCACAATCCAGCAGAATCAAACGTGAACGGCACGCATCCCGAGCATCGAACGTCTCTTGACAAGGGTAAGTACCGCCTGCAATTAAATATCAACAGTACGCTGACGTGTAGATTGTCGAGAAATGAATGTCATCTGCTCTTCTTCCTGGCCTACGAAATCTCCGCGTCGCACTCCTAATCGGAAGTTTGCTACTCGGTTCCCTGTATATCATTTTCGGCCACGGATCATTTTATGATGTAAAACTTAAAGATTCTGCCCTAGAGATAGTACATCTGACACAATATATGCCAATTCTGCTGGTGGCGCTTTCTTGTGTACTTATTGGCTCTCTATTCATGACGGGACTTGAGGGTGTCGTCGATACGCTACATAGAAATTATGTAGCGGTAAAACTTGAAGACATAAAATCTCCTGTTGTACGAAGAATTGTATTTTCGTTTACTCCGTTTAGCGAATCCGCACGGAAGCGTATCCGGATAGAAGCCGAGCGTTTCTACCTGGAGTTTTCACCCGATATCGGTGCTAACTCGGCTTATCAACTCCCACCAAAAGACGCTTTCGTTGATCAGGTTCTGCGCGAAGTGCTGTGGCTCGACGGCAAATTAGCTGGCACACCGCTGCAGGCGCCCTACGATCAGTTCCGCTCGGAAGGAGAGATTAGATTGGGTACCGCACTCATGCTCCCTCTCGCTGCATGCGCCAGTGCTTATGCCATGAATTTAGGAAATTGGGCGATTGTATCTATGGGGGGGGTCTCCTCCCTTCTCGCGATTCTGCTCGGTGACTACGGCCTATATTATTTTCGGCGAGCGCACAGTTTTCTCGCGCATCATATCGCGGACGGAAAGCTTCTCGCTCCTTCAATGGAGACTCTAAAGAGAGTGGTTGAGTCGGCCCTGGCCGAAAAGGCAAAACGAACAGAGTCCAAAATCAAACTTCTTTCTCCATAAAACCGAAACTCATGGGAGATATAAGACTTGGCTGACGATAATCTTTTGGAATTCTCAGACGGAACTAACAAGCTCTATGGCAGGTACCATTATCCGAATTCCGTCAGAGATTGCCCTCTCGTAGTGCTTCTTACTGGTGATGGACCAAATGGGAGCAAAAGCAGCACGTGGCCGAATTTAACAAAGAAATTAAACGACCGAGGGCTTGCCACGTTCCTTTTCGATTTTTCCGGCTTGGGAAACTCTCCAGGTGTCTACAGGGAGTTGACCCTTTCAACAGGTTGCCTGAATTTCAGGGGCGTAATGGAGTTCCTGAAGGCCGGCGACCATGACCATAATCGCGTAGGGGCGATTGGAAGCAGCTACGGTGGTAACGTAATCCTACTTGAGGGAGCGGACTATCCAGCAGTGAAAGCTATCGGTTTAAAGTCCGCTAGCGCTTTTTTGCCGGAGGGATACGTAGCCCAATATGGGGCCGCAGAGGTGGACAAGTGGGCTAGAGAAGGCTTCTCGGAAGAGATTGGCCTGAACTATTCGGCGGTCTTGGATTCCCTGATGCACAACACTTTCGAGCGCGCCAGCAAAATTCAAGCGCCGGTCAGGTTCGTTCATGGAACCGCAGATTCCGCCGTACCGATAAGACATGCAAGAGATCTGGTTAAACTGATGCCGAACGCAACGATTCATGAAATCGACGGCGCCGATCATTGGTACGCTGAGGGTGACGAATGGGAGCAAATGGCGGACAATTTGGCCGACTTCATGAAGGAAAAATTGTGACGGTTGGAACACGTAGTCTGGAAGGCGTCCCCGACGCGCGCGAGACCGCCTATATTGCAGCGATGTCGCGTGCTAAAATTGTATCTGCCTACGCGCAATGGGGAACAACTTCGGAAGCTGAAGATTTTGCGATCGACCGCTACCTGCCTGACGATGCCAGGGTCTTAGACCTTGGCTGTGGAGCAGGGCGGATGGTTGATGTGTTTGGTGACCGGTTTGGATCATATTCTGGAGTTGACGGCTCTCCCGAAATGATCGCGGCCGCGAGATCGAAGCATCCCGCCTGCGAATTCGAGGTCGCCGATATCGCAGGCCTAACGATTGCACCGGCGAGTGTTGACGCCGTCCTCCTCATGCACAACGTCATCGATAGCCTGTGCCCATTTGCCAGACGTGGAATTGTCTTGGAGATGGCACGCGCTTCCCTTTCGCCGCGCGGTATTTTGGTTTGCTCGTCCCATCTTCTGCATTCGGGCATGAGCAGCGGATACATTGTGGAAGATTATCACGGGGTCGAGGTGAGCAACTACCGATCCACTGCGAGTGAGTTTTGCGCTGAAGTGGAAAAAGCTGGCTTCAACGTGGTTTTTCTCATGAAGGACAAGCGGGGAAGCCAAGCAGACTGGATGTATATCGTCGGTACACCCCGATCTTAAGATCAAGCGTGGCGGATTTTATGATAATTTCATGCGTGACGACGAGATATCTTCCAAATCTAAGCCATATTTCTAGAATCGCCGAGGTTGATCAATGCATAATACTTGACCTTACGCCGACCCCCGACCGCAATAGAAACTCGTTCATAAACAGAAATACAATCGTCGATCAGCGAACATTAAACAGACACTGGATAACTGTCCCAATAAACAGGGAACGCGGTCAGGTCGTCTGTGGTATCCTTATTTCCGAAGGGGAGCGGCTATGGAGAAGGAAGCATATCCAAATGCTCAGCCATTTTTATCCGAACCATAACGATATAGCGCCTGGCTTTATCGCTAGTCTGGACGAGATACTGCGCTCCTGCACCGGATCTTTGATTAGCCTGAACTACAATATCCTGTGTCACCTACTGCAACTCTTGGCTCCGGATGTACCGCTTCCGAGGTTTCAGAGCGAATTTGGCATCGCCCATACGAATTCGCATAGAACCGAGCTTGCGCTACTTCTTGGCGCAAAGGTCTATCGCGCCGGAATCGTCGAAGCGCAGATACTTTCCGAAGATCCTTACGTGTCCGAATTCCGCTCTGCCGGGATTGAAATTTCCATTTCCAAGAACCTTGCCGAAATCGGCATCGTCGACGAACTTTTCGTTAAAACGTCCTGCGTGCATTCGATTCTGACCAGCGGGGTTGAAAGTACCCGAGACCTAGTGCGACAGGCAGTGCATTGTCTGCGAAATTGAGGGTGCAAGCCCGGCAGGAGTAACCGCAAATGTTGCCGTTACATTCGATTGCAAACGCTAAGCCGTGCATCTGACGATGACCAAGTGCAGTTATCCGAGTCGGGAAGCGAGAACCAGAATGCCAATCGTACCATTCGCACATGCGGAGAAAGTTGCAGATCGTTTTCTAGATTTGCTGCGGCGCCATTCGATTAACCCGGCTAACGGATCAATGCTGGAGGGAGAACTCCTCTCGCTTGTCGAACTTCTCGACGTAACAAAAACCCCAAGCCTTGCAACGGGCGCTCGCAAGGCAGCGCTCCTAGCAGCGGCGGCCGGTGTCCACGACATGGCGGCCAAGATCCTGGCTGTTGAAGGTATCGATGAGTTCGACCAGTTCGTCGCGCACCTAGGTTTGATTGCGGGGAAGAAGCTCGATGTCGCCTCACTAGGTCAACTGGCACCAGGCCAATACAATGATGATACCGGCCGAAAGATGGTCGAGCTTTACATTGCTGCGTTGGTATCGCACTTCGCGAGTGAGATCTCACTCGATCATCCAACAAATTCCAAAGGTGACAATCCGGACGTTATGTTCACATACGAGCCTGGGATCGAAAACCATCCGCCGCTACGGTGGGCTCTTGCCATTAAGACCATTCGCTCAAAACAAGGACAGACGATTTTTGAACGGATCGCCGAGGGCAGCCGACAGATAGATTCGCCTCAATGCAAAGCGAACGTTGGCATGGTCGTGATAAACACACGAGATGCACTCGACCACGCGAAGCTATACGGCACATTGATGCCTGACTTGCAAGCCGCACAAACCGCGCTGCCGAACGAGATTCAAGGGCTTATTAATGCCGCAGCGAAGGATCGGGACGTAAGTGACTGGGAGCTCATTTTCGCTGGCCGCACGGTGCGTCCTGTTTTATGGTTGAGGCAAACGGTCGTGCGAATTGCTGACGGCTTGGGAAATGAAGTACCTACCGCTCTGAAGGCGATGGTCGCTGATCATGTCAACGGTAAAGTGCACTTCGTCGGCGCGGGCATAGCCGGGCTAATGAATCACTTCATGCAAATCGTACTGTCGGGAGTGCCAGGGAGAGCCGGACAATTCCCAAGTTGACGAGTTACGCGCCTAACCACCTATGGAATATGGGGATCTCGATAAGTACATTCGGCATACATCGCTCGCAGATTGCATCAGTGCTGATCCGGTCACGCAATCACCGAACTGCAAGTGAACCGCCCCGTCCATACATCCGCACAACGTGCTGGTGATAATCGGCGCCTGGCGAACCTGCGTGCCGGCACACCGGCGATCTTTGTAAAATGATCTAAAGGGCTCTGACGATCTCCGGCCCTCCGCTGGTCAGCAGATCGAAATCCTGGCCATACATGGTTGAGCCAAGCATGGTCGGGTTGTCTGCTGATACCGCCAGTTCGAAGCCGGCCGGATCGATCCAGCGCAGGCCGCCGGTATCCCGGATCGGGATGACTGAATATTTTCCCCTGGCGCCAGCGGTACCGGAAAGGGACGCCCGTAACGATCGGGCCACTACCCGTTCCGTCGGGCTTGTTCGCCTGCCCCGCGACCATTTGAGGAAATTCCGCGGATCGATCAGATCCTCGTCGCCTCCTACAGGCTCTTCGCGATCGTCCATCCAATCCAGAAAGTTCTGTTTCAGCGGGGTGGCGTCATCGCGGGAGCGGGCAATTCCCTGCGACAAGGTAAACGCCACAAACGGGTCGAGCGTCCCCCAGCGCAGCAATTCCTTCGCCCAGAATGCAAACCACGGGAGATCGGCCGTCTCTTTCCAGGTATCGAGGGCCGGGGTCGCGAAGGGATCGCGGTTTTCCTCGGTCCAACGCTGTGCAACGACCGCCCCAATTGCAACGCCCAGCCGGAATTCGAGATTGTCGGCGACAAATGTCTGCCACGCACGGAGATCATCGACCGGCGGCTGCGAAGCACCGGTAGCCGACATCCACCATGCAAGAACCTCATACCATCGGGCGTAGAGCGCGCGGCCGATCACTGTGTCGCGCACGGCAAAGCCAAAACCTCTGTCAGCGGCAATGACGTCTCCCATCTGCCGGAACAAGGCCAGGCGATCGTCGTCCTGCATGCTACCGTAGCTGTCGGCATAGTGCAGTATGTCCAGCAGCCTTTCAGCCGCGGGACGAAAGCGCCGGCCAATGCAGGGCGTATAGCCGAAGCTGTAGAGAACCTTTCGCTCCGCAGCGTCTGGATAGACCGTCGCGACAAGACCTCTGCCCCTTTGGATGAAGGCCACTTCCATCCAATCTTCGTACGCAGAAGCGACCCGCGCAAATGTGTTCTGCCACACCTTGGCCAAAGCCGCTTCGATCTGTGCTTGTGTCAGCCGGGTCGGGTCGATCGCCTGCAGCTCTTCGATCGCGGACAGAATGATGCCATCCAGCTCGTCAATGCTATCTGCCAGTCGAGCAGTCGGCGATGGCGAGGCGGTCCCGGCCTCGCCGGACAGTTCCTGCGGCAGGGTGGCTTCCAGCCAGTTCATAAAGTCGGCAGGCGTCGCAAGGCCGAGCTGCAACGCTCGCTGCCATATCGAACGCATCAGCACGGCGAGCGGACTATGATGCTCGCCGCCGCCCGCAGCGTCCGCAATCAACCTGCCGAGGAGATGGTCGTATTCGGCCCGACGCGCATTGATCTGATCACGCTGCGTCTGGCGCTGACCGGGTGCCGTGGTCGATTCCGTCACTGGAAGCGCAACAAGAATCATGCCTTCCATTCCCTTGGCGGCGCCAGGGCGGCCGGCGCGGCCAGCGAGATTGCGAAACTCCCCCGTCGACATCGGATGTTCGGCCCGCGTTCGCGTGGCGGGGTCGAAGGAACTCCTCATCACCGACGGCAGGAAGATAAGATCGAAGGGAAGGTTGACGCCTTCGGTCAAGGTGGCCGTTGCCACGGTGATCCGGCAGATCGAGGATTCGATCAGGGCCACCATCATTCGCCTCAGGCGCTGCGGCATCTGACCGTGATTGGTCGCTATCCCTCTCTCGAGCAATTTCAACTCATGGGAATCCAGGCCGCAATAGTCGGCGCAGACCATTCTAGCAGACTGAAACAGCTCAGCTTCCCGGCCCTCGGCTGGTGGCACGAATGCGGGCACTGTGTCCCACCCCTTCAGTGCAAAAGCTTCTGCGTACCATTTGATCGTATCTTCCGGGCTTTGCGAAACGGAGACAAGAATACGCCGGTCGCCGTCAGTCAGGTGAAGTGCCGTCCATAAGACTGCCAGTTGGGTATTGCGGTTGAGGCTACCTCTGACAGTTGGCGGTGCCTGAGGCATTGGCGCAATTCGAAGTCGCATATACACATTCGCAGCCCGGCCTCTCACCGCGAGGGCACGGTCGTTGAGCATGTCGAAGAGGATTTCCGGGGCAGCGCCCGGGCGAACTTCGAATGTGCCGATCGCCTGTCTTGTGCTGCGGTAATACGAACCGACTGCCTCTGCGGCGTGATCTCCCTCGATCCATCGGGCAACCGGATCGGCTGCCCCGCCCGCGACGGCTGTCAGGGCAATCCTGACGACCTCCGGCTTGCGGGCGAGGAGCCTTGAAATGAAGGCCTCGAGCCGCGCCGCTCGGCTCGTATGTCCCGCCAGTGATTCCTGGGAATAAACCGTATCGTCAACGACGACCTGATGGGCCTCATCCACCACGAGGAGCTTCAACCGCGCAAGCAGCATCGGACCGAGATAGCGCATAAGGGCGTCGGCCTTTTCGACAGTGGCTATGAGCACGGTCGGCATATCGGCAGTTAACCACGCATCCGTGATGCCCCAGTCGGCGCCCCCGTACAAGCCGGTAACAATGAATTCCCGACCGAGTTCGACGGCAAGTTTAGCTTCTACCTCGCCGGCAAGCGCGCGGGAGGGAACGATGTAGAGCGCAAGTGGCGCCAGAAGGCCGTCACCTATCAGCAGAAGCTCTTTTACGATCGCGAGGTTTGCGACGAGCGTCTTTCCCGATCCGGTCGGTGTGCAAAGCGCGAAAGAGGAGTTCTGAAGCAGACGCTCGATCCCCTGATGCTGTGACTGCCAGAGAACGCCGCGCCCTCGGGCATACTGTCGCCTGGCAAAACCGTCCAGGTAGGCCAGGTGCCCCGGACGGGCTGCGGCTAGTCGCCGAAGAGGTTGATAGATCGTCGCCTTGGCATAGCGCTCGCAGGCGGAGCGGATAAAGAAGGCCAAGGTCGCAACATCTTCAGGGGCAAGACGCATCAGAAATCGCTCTACCTGACGTAGGTGGGTCATGGCAGCTTCCAGCCTGTCGGCCTGACCCCGCCGCAGACTGTCCGCGGCGAGCCCGACCGAGCGGATGAGTTCGAGCGTCGTCAACCATGCGAGATCGGAGTCGACGTCCTCTTTGAAAAACGCGTTCGAGGCATCCGGCACGGTCGCTTGAGGATTGGCGTGCCAGAAGCCTGCAACCCTTTCCAGCACGCGATCGAAATCTCCACTAAGGAAGTCGGCGAAGAGGAGAATGCCATCGTCCTTCGACTTTACCTGCCGTAGAAGCCCCGCCGCCATCGCAGGCAGCCCGCCCAGTTGATAGGATCCCGCCGCAAAAAGAGCCAGCGGCACGACTTCAGCCAGGCTGTCGTTCGAACGGGCCAGCCATTCGAACAGCTCGCCGGCCCGGCGGAAGGCAAGGCTCGCGTCCACCTGGTTTCCGCCCGCGACCGACTGCAGCACCCCGCCGGCATGGACGAGCCTGTATGCCTCCCCAAGGGTTTCCTGGGAATCGTTTTGCGACCACTGGATGGTCTCAACCTCCCATGTGGTCTGTATCGCCCTGACGAATGCCCTCGCCTGCCTCGGTGTAAGGAGTTGATCCTGGCCAATCGCGTTTCGTGTCCGTGTGGCGATGGCTATGCGTTCTGGATCTGTTACGGGCATGAATGTCCCTCAAGGCCACAGGCTATCATAAAGCGCGTCGATCAGGGCATCGCCGTCGGACAGGATGATTTCGACGACCTGAAGGTCTCTGTTCTTCTCGTGCTGGGCGGGTTTGTGTGCGCGCTCCAGCAGCGGTTGTCCCGGGCTGCGCCCAGCCGCGCTGCCCCCGACCAGGAGAATGAGATCGGTGCGCTGGGACGGCCCCGGATTTTCCAGCTGCTGGATCCTGTCCAGGGAGAGGATAACGTCGGCGTATTCATCGGGCGCCAATTCCTGGAGGATGTCCTGCAGCTGTTTGACGCCAATCGGCACATCGAGGGCGCGGTTGATCTCGAACCAGACGCCCTTGCCGTCATGGACAAGGTTGCCCGAGTTTTTCGGTATCTCGACCTTCTTGCCAAGCATGACCTCGTCGAGAATGGATGGTATCCATTGCTTGCGCCATTTGGCTTCTCCGGCAATGAAACGACTGACCGAGCCATCGTCGTTGACGACGATGCCGATAAAATCGTCGCCCTTGCGGCCAAGGATCTCTCTCGTGCGAGAGGGTCACGCGAGAGAACATAGATATATTGCCTTGCGTCTTCCTGGTTGCGAAAGAGAAAGACCGGGACGACCCATTGGTGATGGCCGACGAAGTCCAGCGCCTCAGTCATAAGCCCCGACATCACCTCGCCGAACACGCCCCGTCTCGCCTTAGAAGGAAGGCAGTTCGGATATTTCGCGTTGAACCCCGGGGCACCAGCATCTGGATGGAGGCTCATTCCCGCGTAGGCGTGAAAGTAATCGCGTGCATCAGAATGTGCAGACTCGAAATAAGGACGCAGGCCCTCTCTTATTGTTGCATCGCCGGGAGCAATCTGTTCCAGCAGAATGTGACCGTAGCCCTTCATCAACGCGGGATAGCTGATGAGCCATTTGTTCACTGTGGCGTTTGGCGGCGCTTGCTTGTGCATGATGTCTCGGCAGGAGGTTGCACTGTGGAGTTACACGAGAACCGCCACAAACTCCACAACCAAGCCGGCATGAAAGACGCCGGAGCGTGCACTGGACATGGTAATTACATCACCCCCCACGCCCGAAACCTCCCCCTCCCCGTCATCTCGCGCAGGCCAAGCTCCAAAACAATCCGCCGCGCAGCCTGCGGCGTCACATCCAGCGCCTTCGCCACCATCCCGGCCGACACCAATGGCTTCGCCATGACGAGCTCGACTAGCTCCGGCAGTTTAGACGACGTCCGGCGCCCCTCCAGTTTTCGCTCGAACATTGTTTTCGCCAACGTCAGCCGGTCATGTTCTTTCAGCCCGATCTCTGCGGCCGCCAAAAGCCCGTGGGCGATGGCGAGCAGCCGGGTTTCGCGATCGCGATGACGGCGCCGGTCAACGGGAATGGTTTTCAGGCCGAGATTGAAGGCGGCCAGATGAGCGCCGGTAGTGATACCGCCCCGGCATAGGATTGATGCGCAAAGCAGCCGGCCGAGCCAGGGAGCATGCTGAAGGACAGACAATTCGTTCCAGGCATCAAGAGCGACGATGACCTGCAGCATTACCGGCAAGTTTTCAGCCTCCCGCAGCACGCCCCGCCATTCTTCAAGCCTGGAATCTTCGTCCCAGTCGAGATCATAGACGAGCGGATCTTTTTCCGCCGCGCCGCCACGGCCGGGCCGGGTCGCGTTCTCGATCGCAGCTTCGGAGCGGGCCAGCACTGCGTCGATGGCGGCATAGTCCAATCCGGGAAGATTTTCGATGTCGTCGACATTTCCCCCCTCCCCTTCCATATCGTCCGCAATCGCGCGCCGAGTGGCACCCGCCGCCTCCACCTGGTCAGTGCCAACCGCCGCGATCTCCGCCGTCTTGCGCAGCGTCCGCAAACCGTCGGCGGACAGCGCCCAGTCCGGTGACTGGGCCGCGACGCGTCTGCGGGTGCGCAACACGTCGTGGGCGATTGTCAGCTCATGGGTGGGTGTGCGAGTATCGCGGGTGGCGTCATGGAGGACGAGGTCTTCCAGGTGGACGAGTTCGCCGTCGATCCACAGCGAGGCGCAGGCGTCGGTGAAATGGGACCGTTCGATCCAACCCGTGCCGACCGGCGAACGCGCAATCCGCTCGTCCAGACGCGTCAGCGCGAGACCGGCGTCGAAAGCGGGCCGTATCAGGGCTGTCATGCTGATTTTCGCGAGATCATAAGCCATTGAAATCATGGTAAATGATTTACTAAACGAACTCTATATAAAGTTACTATTCCTCACGTGGTATCATTACCGGTCGAGGATCTAACCATCGATAACTATCGCTTATCGATGGTAGACGATCACTTTTGGCCAAATCGCGTTTGGAGACGCGAGGCCATCTCACTTTCCAGCATTACCTAATCCAACGCGTCGGGTGCCGGTTCATTCCTTCCCGTTCCTACTGAATGCGAAGACCTGCCTGGAACCAGCGTTCACGGTCGTCTTCGATTAACGCGCTCCTCGAAAAAACGTGATCTCAGATGTGATTAAGTCCTACAGATTCCCTCTCAAAACTGCGAGTAGACGGTACGAGATCTTTCGCCTATCGATTTCTTATGAAATCGTCGCTTGAACATATGCCGCTTCGCAAGCAGCGAGAACTCGGCCGCGTTCTCGAGATCCTCCACGAGGAATTCGAGGATGCGCTGAAAGAAGGCACCGCTGATTTCAAGAAGCGCGGCAGGATCCTGAAGATCATCCTGTTCGGTTCCTACGCAAAGGGCGGATGGGTCGATGAACCTTTCACCATGAAGGGGTACCGTTCCGATTTCGATCTGCTGATCATCGTCAACAACCGCAAGCTCTGCGAGTTTGCCGAATACTGGTACAAGGCCGCCGACCGGCTGATCCACGACGCCTTGATCGAAACGCCGGTGAGTTTCATCGTCCATTCCAGGCGCGAGGTGAACACCTACCTCAAGGAGGGGCAGTATTTCTTCTCCGACATCCGCAAGGATGGCATTGTTCTCTATGAGCTGGACGATGAGCCGCTGGCTGAGCCCGAACCACTTTCGATGGATGATCGGCTCCGCGTCGCGAAGGAGCATTTTGAGCAAAGGTTTACTGAAGCCAGCGCTTTTCTTGGAACAGCTGAATTCCAGCTCAACAAGTCGGAGAGGATCGGCGATGCCTGGTCAAACCTGTCCGCATTCAGCCTGCATCAGTCACTCGAACAAGCGTATTCTTGCGTCCTATTGAGCCTCACCAACTACGGCCCTCCGTCGCACAATATCAAATTTCTGCGCTCCCTCGCCGAGGAGCAGGACCGTCGCCTGGCCGAAGCCTTTCCGCGTGATCAGCACAAGGAACGCGCCTGGTTCAACACATTGAACGAGGCCTATGTGAAGGCGCGCTATTCGAAACATTATGAGATCAGCGAGGAGGCACTCGGCTGGCTTGGTGAGCGAACGACAGTGCTGCTCGATCTGGTCGAGACAGTTTGCTCCGAGCATCTGGAAAAGCTGAAACGCAACAGCGACTAGGAACCAGAAGGGGGGATCGTGCTGCTTCCAACCTGCTTGGCTCACCTTCGAAAACGTCTTGTTGGGCAGCAATCTGATCCAGACTCATGGGCTGTCATCAGACCCTCGGCGTGAGTTTTTGCGTGCAACGGACGTATACCGTTAACCAGCGTGACGATCGCCCCGAGCAAGGCCATCCACCTTGGTTCCCGCAGCGGCGCGATAGTAGATTTCAGTCACCCGAAACCGACTATCGATGCGTTTGCACTGGATGATGACGTCGATCGCGATCTTCAGCATTTCGCGTATGTCGTTTCGCTCCAGGTCCCACCCGCCGTCGGATTCCCTCACCAGCAGTATCAGCTGTTCGAATGCAAGCCTGGCCGAGCCGGCATGGACGGTGGTGATCGAACCCGGATGACCTGAGTTCACATTGCGAATGTAGTAGAAGGCGGTGCCGTCGCGCAGCTCCTGCAGAAGAATGCGATCCGGTCGCATGCGCAGGCAGGATTCGAGCAGATCCTTCGCCCCGACCTTCGCCAGCCCTTGGCCGCCCTTGGAATAGAAGAGACGGACGTGGTTCGGCTGCGGGATGACGAGCTCGGGCGTGTCTTCGATGGAGATGATGCGTTCGCTCGAAGGGATATGGCGGATCAAGGCCTTCGAGCGCGTCATCTTGCCGGATCCTGTCGCCAGGGTCGCGCCATATGTGACAACGCCGACAGAATTTTGGTCGCCTTGAAAGGATCCGAACCATCGACCCGCAAAGCAAAGCGCCTGATCTCAATGCAATAGGATCACCGACCCAAAGGCTAAAGTTCTGGATGAAAGTAGACCATGCTACGCAATGGCTTTCCACAATTTTCCGCTGGATCGGCAGCTTGAAAATAAGAACAAAGAGTAGACAGAAATTCATCTCTATAGGATAGGTAAGCGGCAAGACAGCGAACCCATGCGTGCACGATTCGGGAGCTAGCCGTGACTTTCGTTACCCATCGCGACCCTATCGACACTCCCGTCCTCCGCAAGGAGAGAGGCGCGTTCTTCACGCCTCCGGAAATTACCCGTTTCATTTCCAAATGGGCCATTCGCGCGCCTGAGGATCGCGTACTCGAGCCTGCCGCTGGCGACGCTGCATTCTTGGTTTCCGCGGTCGATCGCCTTCGTGAACTCGCTCCCCGCAGGCGCTCGTCTCCGATGGTTCATGGCGTGGAGATACACGCCCACAGCGCTGATGTTTCCCGCAAGCGGGTCGCTGACGCCGGGGGCAAGGCCGATATTCAACTGTCCGACTTCTTTGCCGTCACGCCTGACCCAGCGTTCGACGCCGTCATCGGAAATCCTCCCTATATTCGATACCAGGACTTTACCGGGGAAGCCCGGGCCCGGGCCCGGGAGGCGGCCATCAGGGGCGGCATTTCCTTGACGGGGCTCGCGTCGAGTTGGGCCGCATTCACCGTGCACTCGGCGTTGTTCCTGAAGAAAGGTGGCCGCCTGGCCTTCGTCTTGCCCGCCGAACTGCTCTCGGTGAACTATGCGGCTCCCGTCCGCAAATTCCTGTTCAGTCGATTCCGCGACGTGCAACTCGTATTGTTCGACGAACAAGTGTTCCCGGAGGCGGAAGCGGACGTCGTGCTTCTCCTTGCTGATGGCTACCTTGAGGGGCCGGCGGATTTCGCAACGATCCGCCAAACAAAGAACGCTGCAACGCTCGACACTTTAGGCCCGGGACAGAGCTGGACACCGGCCGACCCAGCGGGCAAGTGGACCAGCAGTCTCGTCGATGTCGACGCGGTGCATGTTTTGCACGCTCTCTCGGCAGCTGGCCTCTACACGAACCTGGAAACCTGGGGCGACACGACGCTCGGAATGGTAACTGGAAACAACAAATACTTCACGCTTCCCCCCCAGCGCGTAGCCGAGCTCGGACTACGCCCGGACGAGTTGCTCAGCCTTTCACCGCCCGGAAGCTCCCATTTGCGGGGCCTCTCGCTTTCGAATGCCCAGCTGAAGAAGCTCGGTGAAGAGGGCAACGCAATCCATCTGTTCTATCCGAATGACCCGCCTTCCAAGGCTGCTGCGGCATATATTGCCGACGGCCACAGGACAGGCGTCGACACCGCCTATAAATGCCGAGTCCGCAAGACCTGGTACCGGGTGCCACTCATTTCTCCCGCGGACCTTTTGCTGACATGCATGAATGCGGACACGCCCCGCATCACGGAAAACGCGGCCAAGGCCCGTCACCTTAATTCGGTGCATGGGGTTTACCTGAACGAGGCATATACGCTCCTGGGCCGCGAGCTCCTCCCTGTCGCCAGCTTGAACTCAATTTCCTTGTTGCATGCCGAAATGGTCGGCCGCGCCTACGGAGGCGGAATCCTGAAGATCGAGCCAAAGGAGGCCGACGTTTGGGCCATGCCTTCCCCGACCCTGGTTGCCTCCAGAGCCGATGAGCTTCGCAAGGCCAAGCGAAGCGTTGGGAAGCTCCTGGACAAAGGGCGGCTGCTCGATGCCGTCAAGCTCGTTGACGAGGTACTGCTGGTCGACGGCGAGGTTTCGGCGGTGCAAATGGCAGCCGTGCGGAATGCACGCGCGGAACTCGCGAACCGCCGCAATTTGAGGGCAGCAAGTGGCCGCTAAACCAAGTTCGAAAGCGGAAGCCTGGGAAATCTTCGACCACATCGTCGCATCTGCCGCACCTGGCGGGAAACACAGCAATCCGTGGGTTCTTGGATCAGACGGCCAGCCGTCCTTCCGGCCCGACTACAAGACCCTCGCGCTGCTGCTCGGCGTTCCGCTCCACCTGAAAGTGGGGACGCAGACGGGAGTGCCCGCCCTCGCCCTTGATGTCTGGCTCAGCTATGAGCTTCGCAGGGCTGGTTTCGGCACGGACCAAGTCTGGCCAAGGCCGGTGAACCCTCGCGTTCTTCCCGCGCCTGTCGCGGCATTCGTCAAGTCACTTCCCATTGCGATTCGAGCCAAGGCCCAAACCCATCTGATATCGAACACGTCCATTCCCAGCGTTACCTCCTCCTCTGCTTCGATTCTCGGCAAAAACTACCTGAAACAGGTAGATGTGATCATCGCCGATTGGGTGACCGGCCCGGAATTGTTGATTTCGACGAAGCGAATGGATTCGTCCTATGGAAAGAATGCGCCGAACCGCATCGAGGAATCCTATGGCGACGCCAAGAATCTTCGCTTGCGCCACCCACTGGCGGCTCTGGGGTTCTTGTTCGGCCTGCGGTCTGACATCCTGGAAAAGGAACCCAAGACGGCAGAGTGGTTATTCGACCTTTTGTCCAAGCTTGGCCGTGAGGACGATGCGTATCACTCCACATGCCTGGTTTTGATGGAATATTCAACTGATCCAATACTACCGACAACCGATGAGGAAGAACCCAGCGACGGCATATTGGAGCCAGGCCCGCAGCCGATAACGGATCCAGCCGACGATGAGATCGCGCACCTTGCGGAAAGCACGGTCGAGAGCATCGTCAAGGCCCTGCCCAAGGTATCGATCCTCGAAGAGCGAACCCCAGATGACCTTTCGCCGGCCCGTTTTCTGACGTCGTTGATTACGCGCGTTCTCGCGACTACGCCTGTCAACATGCATGAAGAGGCGAGGCGGCGCCGCGCTTCTATCTTACCGAGGAAATAGAAGCCCAAGCGGTTTTTTAAAGTTGCCTGATCGCATGACGATGGCTTTCACATGCGCACATTTATCTAGCGCCTTGATGGGAATCTCGCTCCGTCTGATCTCCAACCACATGCGCGGCAATTGATCCAGAATCGCGATCCATTCCCCCACAGCGTCGTGAGTCTTGGCTGCCAAAGGACTTTCGGCGTTAACGATCACAACGATCGCAGCGCGCAAGATCATCGACCTTGGTTTCCGCGGTGGCCCGATAGTAGATTTCAGTCACCCGAAACCGACCATCGATGCGTTTGCATTGGACGATGACGTCGATCGCTATCTTCAGCATCTCGCGTATGTCGTTCCGCTCCAGATCCCGCCCGCCGTCCGATTCCTTAACCAGCAGTGTCAGCTGTTCGAATGCAAGCCCGGCCGAGTCGGCGTGGACGGTGGTGATCGAACCGGGATGTCCTGAGTTAACGTTGCGAATGTAATAGAACGCTGTGCCGTCACGCAGTTCCTGGAGAAGAATGCGATCCGGCCGCATGCGCAGGCAGGATTCGAGCAGGTCCTTCGCCCCGACTTTCGCCAGCCCTTGGCCGCCTTTGGAATAGAAGAGACGGACGTGGTTCGGCTGCGGGATGACGAGCTCGGGCGTGTCTTCGATGGAGATGATGCGTTCGCTGGAAGGAATATGGCGGATCAACGCCTTCGAAAGCGTCGTCTTGCCGGATCCTGTCGCCCCGGAGATGATGATGTTCTTGCGCGCATGGACAGCCTCTCGAAGAAATGCCTGGTATGACCCGGTTCGATGGAGGTCCAGGAGCGTACGGTCGATTGCAGAGACGTCCGCCTCTTCCCTTGCCACCTCGGCGAACAAGCCGCCTTGATCAAGATCGTTCAGGCTCAGAGACACCGACGACGGCTTTCTGATCGTGATGCTGACGGTTCCCTTTGTCGTGGCCGGCGGGATGACGATCTGGATGCGCTCGTCGCCCGGCAACGTTGCCGAGAGGATGGGTCTGGTTTCGTCGATTGCCTGGTTGGAATAGCTGGCGACAGCGCGTGCGAGACGCATCAGCTTGTCGAACGACAGCTCCGGCAGATCGTGGGTTTGCCACCCGGCCGTCCCCTCGGTGACCACCTGCGTCGGCCAGTTGACGATGATCTCAAATAGAGACTTGTCGCGCAGGAAGGGCGACAGCGGTACCAGCAACTCGCGCACGACGCCGGAGTCGGCTCCCTCCGTCATGAGCGGGCCTATTTCGTGACCAGGGTCGAGGCTGGACGGAAGTCGCCAAGAACCGCCCGATCGTAGATGCGATTGCGCGGTTCGCTCACGCGAAGCCGATAGACGCTCGAGAAATCGAGATCACGTGCCACGAAGATCGAGACCAGCTCGCCTTGATGCTTCAACAGCGTCGGCGGAATATTGATCGACTGCTCGACGGCGATGGTCGCGGCTTGCTTGCCGGCGCTCGTCGTGTTGTCTGCCTCGACATCGCTATCCTGCAGCTGGCTGTTGGCGTAGGAGGTGGCGTCGCCGACGATGGACAACAGGATCGCGCTGCCGAAACGTTCCCACCAATGGGTATCGACATAGCCGTCGACACCGGCACGCCCAAGGGCATCGGTTGCCAGTGACGCCAGGGTGATGATCACCCCCTTCGGCGTCTTTGCCCGATTCCAGAGAACAAAAAGGCGTTTCTGACCGCGGCGAAGGCCGCCCCGATATTCGCCGACGACCTGCGTGCCCTTTTCCATCAGCACGACGCGGCCGTTGTCCGACAGGACGTCGCGGTTGATGACACAGCTCGTGAACCCGGGCTGGTCGGAGGAAAGGGCTGTCTCCAGGACGCATGGAATGGAGGTGCCCATGGCAACGATGAAGTCCCGATTTCCAAGGGTTCCGGCGCGCGAGCCCTGCAGTTGTGTCGGCGTCAGCATCCGATTGAAGCGCTGGTCCTCGTTTTCCGCCTGGGCACCGAGACCGCCCGGATTATTCCCGAGGGGAACGTAGTTCGAAGCGGCATCGGTGCTGGCATTCTGGTCTCGGGGATGAGACTGGGGAGATTTTTCACCACCATAGGCGATGACCGGCGCGCGGCGGGCAGCGTCCAGGAGCTTCTCATCCTCGCCCGCCTGCTCGGGCATGCCGGGCGTCGGCAGGATGGTTTCCGGCGGCGTGGCGACGGGTTGGACCGGCTCCTTTGCCGGCTCGAAATCGGATGTCTGCCGGATGACGACGCGTTCGGGCTGGACCCCGTCGGCGGGCTTATCCTGGCCACGCATCGACCAGAGCGCAAAGCCGACGAAGGCGATGATTGCCAGCGCCACCGCACCACGTCTCACCGTCGGATTACTGTCGAGGCCGCGGCGGGTCGTCGTCTCCGCGCGCTCACCTGGGATGTGGGGGCTGTCTTCCTCGGCCATGACGTCCTCCTATTGTCCACTCGCAGCCTGCGTCTTCACGACGCGCTCGACAGAGGGTGAGGTCGTATTCGTATCGGGATTGATGCCGATACGATCATAGGCCTCGTTGAAGACGCACAGCACGTCGCCTCCCCTGCGCAGGATGAACTTGCGGCTGATCGCGTGCACCAGCACCAGGTTGTTGTCGACGGACTTCGGCACGAGGCTCTCGCTGCCGTCGGAATTTTCCATGTAGATCGCCGGCATTTCCTGGTTGCCGGCAAAGGCGAATGTGGTGACCTTGCCGTTGTCGTAGACGGCCTGCGGTTCGAGTGCCGCGGACCCTTGAGCCGAATAGCGCCAGTTGCGTGGGCCATAGGCTTCGTGAAGGGCGAGAACCTTGTCCGCTTCGCCGGCTTGGGCCGCTTGCGCCCGGGCGGCAGTCTCCAGCCTCCGACGTTCGGCCTCGTCGGCGGGATAGCGATACTTCACATAGAAGTAGGTGTTCTGCCCGGCCTCGACCGTGCCGTCGCGCACCGTCAGTTCCATCTGGTAGCTGCGTGTCGAGCCGTCCCGCCTGGTCGTCACGACCGAGATGTTGGTCACCGGCTGGTTTTCACGGGGTTTCAGGAACAGGATATTGCCGGCCGGCGCCACTTCCCATGCGACGCTGTTGCCGAGCGCGACGTGGGCGATCTCCTCGTCGGCGGCAAACTCGATCTGCACCGAGGACCGCAAGGTGCCGACGATCTTCGTGATGTTGTAGGGCTGGTAGTCGATGAAACGGACGCGGCTATCCTGGGATGCGCCGCGCGGAATATCGAGTGCTAGCGCCGTCGTGGAGAGGCCGGCGACCATGGCCAGGGCGATCAGGACACTCTGCTTCAATTGATGGCCTCCGGATCGGCGCGATATTCGCTGACGGCGAAACCAAGCGGATTGGTCAGCCGGTCGGTCGAGGACATCGGCGCGTTGACATAGGAAAAGGTGAGCGTTGCCACCCAGTGGGTGGTCCTGACGTCGTCACCGCGGGTGACGGTTCTGATATAGCGCACCGAAGCCACGTTCGCGTTGATCAGCGAGATCGAGACGACATTGATGCGGGACGTCGCACCGCGGCCATAGATATTCTGCGGAGAGTCCGGATTGCCGCCTCGGTAGATCGCCGCAAAACGCGCCTGCTCCGGCTGTGTCGAGAGCAGGGCGACGGTGCGAAAATTGTCCTCGGCCTCGCTCCAGACATAGGCTTCCCGCGCACGCACATACTTGGCGGCAAAATACTTGGTCACCGCCTCGTCATAGCTGCCGGCCGTCGAAGTCAGCGCCGAGACGACGTCGACGATGCCGGTCGAATTGTCGACGCGGATCACAAAGGGCTCGACCGTTTTCAAGGGTGTGAGGCCGGCAACGGCGACGATCGAAGTGGCGGCAAGCACGCTTGCGGCGATCGCGATGGACCAGGCGATGCGCGCCGACCGCTCCACCTGGATAAGCCGATCCTGATCGAAGCGGCGAGCCTTGTCGAAATAGCTCTTCAGATTGTCCGGACTGACCATCTCACCCCTCCTGGCATGGCCGATAGGAGGCCACGACGTCAAAATGCGCGAAGGCGGCAGGTTTCTCCATCAGCGGCTCTTCCAGATAAGACACCTGGCCGGTCGCCGTCGCCGAGACTGCGTCATTGCCGCCGTGCCTGGCGGGCTTGTTATCCTCCCACTGCCACATGGCGCGGTTGAGCGGCCGGCGCGAATAGCCATCGCATTTGGGCAAAGGGTGGGACCTCGATGCGCAGCCGGTGAGCTCTATGGCAAGGAGGAGCGAGACGATAATGCGGATCATTGAAATGCAAACCTCTGAAACGTTTGTCGTGGAGAATGCAGCGTCCGGTCGCTCAAGACCTGAGGCGGCGGCTGACGAAATGGGCGCCCCGCCCAACTGCTCTGGTGCCGTGCGAGGCGGCCCAGGCGAGCGTGCTTTCATGGGCGTCTCGGCTGGCACCATAGCCGTAGGTCAGCGACGCCCCGCCCGCCGCGAGCGCCGAGGCAATGCCGGGCAGCTGGTAGAAGACGTAGAGAGCGGCAAGGCAGATCGCGCAAAGGGCGACCGGACGCATCATGACATCCGTATAGCTTTCGATTGCAGTGAAGGTCGTGTCGATGCAGCTGATCAGTAGTGAACCGATGGCAACGACCAGGACCTGGAGAATGACGAAATTGGCGAGCTGACCGATCCAGGATTCGGTGAAACGACGGGTGGACTGGAACATCGCAAGCGCGACGAAGATCGGGCCGATCGCCAGCACGATGGCGAGCGCCAGCCGGGCATAGAGGGAGACGATATAGCCGATCGCCGCCACGGTGAAGCTCGCGCCGATGGCCATCATCCCGCCGATGCCGGTGACGATGTCGGCCGGCCAGGTCGCCCGCGCCCAGATTTCCTGGGCGCATTTCTGGCCCTTGTCGAGCAGGCTGTCGAAGGTGGAAGCGCTGGGTGCCGTCCCCGAGTTCAGCGCCTGCGAGATCTCGCGCGGCAGCGTCTTGAAGAAAATGTTGGTGACGTAGGTCTGATAGTCGCTGGCGTTGCGCACCAGCATCACGATGATCGCAAGCTTCATCGCCCGGAACGCGAATTCGAGAATGGGCTCCTGGACCGAGCCCCGCAGGACAAGATAGCCATAGAGCACGACATAGAGCGTCAGCGCCGCGGTCAGCGGGCCGCTGATCCAGCTGGCGATGTTTGACGTGCCCGACGAGATGAAATTCTCTAGCGGCGCCTTGAACTGGCCGTCGACGAAGCTGAAGACCTGGTACATGGCTCAGCCTCCAAGCGACCTGTTCATGCGTTCAAGGCGCAGCTTCCAGTCCGCCGCCTCCGCGTTTTGGCAATTGGGCGTCTGACGCAAGGCGCCCGGGTTGTTGCGGCATTCACTTGTGATCTTCGCCAGAAGGACCTCATCAGCCATGAGTTCGTCGACGGTATGGATCTTGTCGCCCTCGCCGAAGCAGCCAGGAAGGGTGAGCATGACGATGCCAAGCAGGAGATGTTTCATTTGAGCGCCTCTCCCATGGCATCGAGGCGCTTGCGCCAATCCTCGGCCTTGCGCTGGTCGTCGACCTGAACCTGTGCCTGCTGGACCATCTGGAGAGCCTGCATGCGCAGCACATCGGTTTGCAGGAAGGCGGTTTCGGCCTGCAGCCGTGCCTGAAGGTCGGCGATATCCTTGGCATCCGCGGCACCTGAGATCTGCTGGCGCAGCTCATCGATGCCGTCGATGCGTTTGGTGGCGGCATCGTAGATCTGCTGGCCGAGGCTCATCTGGCCGGCATTCTGGTTCTGGGCGCGGGCCAATTCCTGCGCATAGAAATCATTGGCATCGGTGCGATAGGTCGAATTCTCTTCAAGGAATTGCGAAGCGGAATTGCCGAAGACACCGGTGCCCGCTCCCTTGAGCAACCCTTCGATGTCTTTGAAATCCTGCGGCAATGCCTTGCGGATCGACGGATCGTTCAGCAGGCTGGCGACATCGGCCATGTTGGTGATCTTGTTCAGCGATGCGTAAAGCTGCTGCGCCTGTTGAAGCTGTCGATTGAGCGTGTCGAGCTGAGATTTCAGCTGGGTGATGCTCTCGATCTGCTTGGCGATCGCCGTCTCATCGATGACCGGAATTCCCTGTGCGAATGCGGTTCCAACAGGCAACAGCGCAGCCATCGCCGCGAGCGCAAACACTATTCTGACCCTTTCCATCAATCCGTTCTCCCTCTTTGCTGAAACACCGGTAGCCAGTCTTCGAGCCGGTCGCCGACCTCCGCCCGGATCGCCTCGGCACGTTCGACGTTCGCGGTGCGGCCGGACAGGATGTCGAGCTCGTCAGCGAAGCCCCTGAGGTTCAGTTCGGCGACGACGCTGTTGTGACCCTGCTTGACGATGAAACGGCGGCTCTCGACCGAAAGCTCGCGGGAGAGAAGTTCGAACTCGCGCGCCGTCAGTTTGAACCCGTCGACGTAATCGGCATGGTCGCCGCGCGGATTGGGAAGGAAGATCTGCGTCGGGCACTGCTCGATGATCGTGTGGGCGATCGGCGAGACGATCGCGTCGCGCGGGCTTTGGGTCGCAAACAACATCAGTCCGTTCTGTTTGCGGATCGTCTTCAGTTTGTTCTGCGCGAGGTCGCGAAAGCCTTCATCCTGCAAGGCCTTCCAGAACTCGTCGATGACGATGATGATGCGCCGCCCGTCGATCAGCTGCTCGATGCGAAAGAACAGGTAGGCCATCAACGGGGTGCGGATTTCCTCATTGTCGAGGAAGTCGGTCATGTCGTATCCGATGAACTTGGCGCCGATTCCGATGTCGTCGCTCCCGTTGTCGAACACCCAGCCGAGCGGCCCTCCCCTCTCCCACCGCCTGAGCCGCGAGGCGATGCCTTCGGGGTCGGTGTTGTTGAGGAAGGTGCGCAAGGCGCCGATCGAGCGTCTTTCGACCGGCAGGTCGGCCAGGCCATCGATGGCCAAGGCGATGTCGCGTAGCTCCAAGACGGTCAGCTCGCGCTTTGCCGATCCGACCAGCTGGCCGACCCAGCGGGCGAGGAACACCTTGTTCTCGGGCGTGAGTTCAAGCGCCTTCAACGGCGCGCAGCCGGTGGCAACACCGTTTCGAAGCGGCAGGTAAGTGCCGCCCGCGGCCCGGACGAAGAGGTCGGCTCCCCGATCCTTGTCGAAGAAGACCATGTGGGGATCATGTTTTTCGAGTTGGGAGAGCATGAAGTTCAAGAGCACCGTCTTGCCGGTGCCAGACGGGCCGCAGACGAAGGTGTTGCCAAGGTCGCTGTGATGGAAATTGAAATAGAAGGGCGAGCCGGAGGCAGTCTTCAGCATGGCGACGGCCGGTCCCCATTCATTGCCGTCCTTTTTACCGGTGGGATAGGAATGATAGGGGGCAAGCGCCGCGAAATTTCGCGAGGTGATCGCGCCCGATCTTGCGCGATAGCGGAAATTGCCCGGCAGCTGCCCCCACCAGGCCGCCTCGAGCCCGAGATCCTCGCGGGCAACGACCGCGCCGCCGTTGGTGAGGTACGCCCGTGCTTTCGCCATATGATCGGTCAGCTCCTTCACCGAAGGCGCAAAGACCGACAGCGCCAGATGGTGCTCTCCAAGCACAAAGCGGTTCGATTCCAGGTCGTCCATGGCATCGCCGAGTTCTTCGATCTGCGACGCCGCCTTGTCGCCGGCGCTTACCATCTGGTTCTGTTTGCGTCCCATGATCGTGCGCGCATCGGCTTTCGAGACGAAGGAGAAAGACTGCGTCAGGATGAGCTCGAACGGCGCCGTCAAAATGCCGTCGAGCATGCCGCTGCGGGTGGTCGCCGGATATTCCTTGAACCCGAATATGCCGGCATAGCGGCTTTCGGCCTCATGACGGATCTCGATGGTCTCGCGCCCGAAGATCACCCGATCCGAGTAGATCGCCGAGGAGATCCTGCCCTCCGTCAGCGGAATGCGCTCCCGTCGGCCGCCGACGATCTGATGCAGGACCTCGCTCGGTTCGGAGAAGATGATGTCGTCCTGCTGGTAGAGGGAGAGCACCCGAGGCTCGAAGCGTTTCAGCCCGGCGGTCACGTCCGACACTTTGTCCTGCAGGTGCTTCAGGGCATCCTCGTCGACTTCGACGCCGGTGCGGCGCGCCCTGCGCAGGCGCGAAAGAAGGTTGGCTGCTTTTTCGGCCGGATCCCGGCCCGGATGCCAGACAAGCGAGAGGTACAGATCGTTTCGAAACAGATCCTCTCCGATCATGCGTTCGCGGTATCTTGCATTCAGCCCCTGCGAAAAACGATTGGCGAACTCTCCGTCCGGATAGTCGTTGTCGCGGCGGCGAATGACATGTGTCCAGAGCGCCAGGCGTTCGTCGGCGATGTTGCGGTAGAGCGTATTGAGGTCGCGGTGCAGACTGTTGAGATCCAGGACATCGGCAGTCTCGAAGGATATGCCATCGAGCGCGAGCATCACCATCAGCGCCCTGGATTCGAGCGCAATCGTTGTCTCGTCGACGTGACGGACGTGCGGAATGAAGGTTTCCGGCCCGAGTTCACGCGAGCGAAGCGTTGCGATGCTAGGCAAGGCTCAAATCCCTTTCGTCATAGCGCCGGATGAGGATCAAGGGTGAGAGTGTGGAGCCACCCCAATAGGCGGCGTTACGTGACCGGCCGCGCGTCTCGATCCAGGCGATCAGGACCCGAAACATGTTATGGTCGTGCTTGACGAGCGTGCGGAATATGAGATGGAACACCACGCCGACAAGCGCGTAGGCGATCGATCCCGCGGTGATGTAGAGGATCGTCGTCAGCATGACGTTCACGCCCACCGCCTCCATCGTCACGCCGGCGATCATCGCCGGGCGGGTGCAGGCAAGGAACAGGAAATCTTCCTCGATAGCGACGGCTGTCGGCATGATGATCAGCTTCCAACGATCGTATTGACGAGTTCTGTCGCGCCGAAAATCCCGCCGATGCCGATGATCCAGAAGCCGGCGCGGCGCAGATCCATGTAGCCGAACATCCAGGCGATGCAGATGATGATGACGGCGATGACCGCAAGCAGCCGGGCGATGTTGCCGGTCAGCATGTCGACGATGTTCTGCAGGACGGTTTCGACCCCGGCTGCCTGGGCGAAGGCCGGCTCCACCAGGCAGACAACGATGGCTGCTGCCATCAGGAGAGAGGCCGCGACTGGGCGAAGTGCTGCTTTTGAGATCATTTACGTTGCTCCGATCGTTCGTTCTGAAAAACGAGAACCTGGGATGACCGCCGGGCGTTGAAGACGTCCCACGATGCGGCTTCACTGGATTGGGGAAGGAATTGTTCGGCCGGGGATGTCTCCCGGCTGGCGGGCCGGTCCGCGCGAGGGGCATCTTCACGAGGCTCGGCGATAGCGAGAGATGCCAGGTCGGAAGGCAGGCGGACCATTTCCTGGCGAACCTGCTCGTCATATTTGATCATTTCGCCAACGGACGGATCGTCACGTCCGTAGTAGGACTGAAGCATCACCTTTTCGGCCTGCTTCGCATCGGCGCCGGCGCGCAGGGCCAGGCGATAATAGCCGTCGAGCAGAGTGCCCGTCGCCTTGAGGTTCAGGCAGGGATCGAACGCATCCGAAATCGAAAGCTTGAGCCTGCGCAACTCCGCCTCGCCAACGCCGCCGAGCCCGATCTGGATGTCCTGTCGATCGGCAACAAGGGCGGTCGTAATTTCGATCGCTTCGGCCTTCGACACAGGCTGGCGCTCAAGCGGTGGGCCGCTGTTGATACGAATGGCGAAGGGGCTGAAACCGCTCTCGAGACTGATGACGGCGGCGAGCGTCCTGACGTCCACCATGGGTGCGCAGCTCTGGGCGAGGTCCATGAAAGCGACGACCATCGATCAGTACCAGACCCGCTGCGTCGCCGCCCCGTCGATTGTGACGTCGACATAGTGGGGCTGCGATCTGACGTTCGGGCGGGCCGTCGGGTAGCCCATGCATTGGCGCCGTCCATCCAGCAGCTGCCATCGCGGGGACTGAACCGAACCGTTGCTGAAATTATACCCGTCCCCAACATGAGGGCAGGATGCATCGCTCACCGGCTGGAGGGCTATCGACACGCAGGTTGTTTCCTGCCCGCGCGGAGCATAATCGCTTTCCAGCCGGTATCCGGATTCGCAGTAGTACGGCTCATAGCCCGGGCGCGAACTGTGGAAGGTGGCGCCGCTGCATGTCGGGAACGAATGCCCCTCGGCAAGCTCGCGCCACAGCTTCTGGATCGGCGGCCGGCATTCCGCGAACTGCGTCGGGCCTCCAGGGTTGGAGAGGCACAGGATAACCTCGCAACCCCAATCATTTGCTTGCGCCCTGCCAGGTGAAGTAAGGTAGGGTGGCAACATGCAGCAGGCCGCCACGACTGAGTTGAACAGAAGGTTTTTCATGAGCACGACCCTTCAACGGACATCCCATTGTGGAAGAGGTGGTTTGTCTGTAGACCAACTTATACTGAATTATATAACATAGTAAAATAACATGACAAGAGCACTCACGACCCAATGGCGGAATCTGGCTTTCTCAGGTCTCATCCTGCACGAGATCCTCGATCATCCCCTCGAAGACGAGACGCCTCAGGCAAGGCTGAAGCAGGTCGGCATGATGACGGTCCTCTACAGCATGAACCAGGCTCATCAAAAGCTAACCCTTTCCAGTATCATGGAAATTACGGCTCTCACGCGCACTGGCGTCAAGGAGACGGTGGATCTTCTGGTGAGACGAGGAATGTTGGACGAGACGATCGTCAAGAACTCGATGGGGCGCGGAACAGCGCGCCAGTTCGAGATTTCAGAAGGGCTTCTGGAGAAACTGACCTCGTTCGGAGCCGGATGACAACGGTTTTAAGTGACGATTTTAGTTGCGTATCAATTATCAAGGGCAAGTCGGTTGACACCCCAATCCAGGGCACGGCATCCAGGGCGAAGGGTGAGACGCGTGCCGGGCACATTGGGCGCTCGATCGCCATTTCGCCGGCCACGACAAGAAACCGGAAAGATCGCTGGGGTCACTCTCCCTGTCGCGTTCCGACCTTCCAAGCAGGTATTTGCTCGTCGAAACCTTTGAGCTGCCGCGGGCCGAGAGCGACCAATAGAATTTTTCCAAGCACGGATTGCGCCACGGCGTGATCCACGAGGATTTGCCGATCATCGGCGGACGAACAGAGTCGCGATGCCAGGTTCACGACATGTCCGATCGCGGTGTAGTCAACACGGGCTTCGTAACCAATTCGGCCGACTGTCGCCCATCCCATCGCCAGTCCTATGCCGAAGCCAATCGCATGACTGCGCAGACGCCATTCGGCGATCAGGCGCTGGATGGCGTCTTGCATGTCGATCGCCATCTCAACAGCACGAAGTGCCGGGTCTGCGCACGGTACCGGGGCGTTGACGAGCACCATCAAACCGTCTGCCGCGAAGTTGGTCAGCGTGGCCTCGTAGCGTGTGATGATCGTGCCGAGCGCCTCATAGTACTCGCGCAAGACCTGCATGATCTCCTCGGGTTCGGCGTGCGCCGAAAAAGCGGTGAAGCCACGTAAATCGCAGAATACAGCGACGACTTCTGCGCGCTGTCCGGCGAGCACGCTCTCGTCGCCGGACTTTTCGACGAGTTCCGCGACCTGCGGCGCCAGAAAACGCTTCAGCCGTGCAATTCGCTCTGAACGATCCCGCGATACGGCGAGTTCTTGCGCCATTTCATTGAACCGGTCCGCCAGCCGTTCGAATTCGTCTCCTGTAGCGATGTCGATCCGGTGCTCGAACTGTCCCGCACCGATTTTTTCGGTGCCTTCCTCCAGCAGGCGGATTGGTCCGGTCATCCGCCTGGCAAGCCAGTAGGCAAGCGCCGATGCGAAGACGGCAGCGGCGAGCAGCAGGCCACCCGTCCGCCACAATGACGCATACAGCGGTGCGAAAGCCTCGGCCTGCGCCTGCTCCACGAACACGGTCCAACCGAGATTGGGGATCGCCGCCATGGCGGTCACAACCGGTTCGTTCTCGGCGTTGCGCGCCGTGGTCGCCTCTCCGCCTGCGGCGGCGATCTCGTCCCGCAATCTGGTGAGGGCCGCCGCTGTCTTCTCGTCCGTGCCCTGCAACACCTTGCTGATGTCCGGGTGGGCGATGAGCCGGCCGGTCCGATCGAGAACAAACGCCCGGCCACGACTACCGACGCGAATTTCCGAAACAACCGTCCAGACAAGCTTCAGGTTGATTTCGGCGACGACGATGCCACCTGCCTTGCGGTTTCCGGCCATGGCCATGGTCATGAACGGTTCGGAGCCGTCGCGAAAAGTGACTGGTCCGAACCATGTGCCATTCGAACGAACTCCCACGACAGCAGGATCGCCAGAGCGATCCAATCCGCCTTCCATCCTGTTCAAGTCGATACGGGAGACATGCAGCCGTTCGACGCCGACAGCGTCAACAAGGGTGATGCTGACGATCGCCGGGGCTTGGCGCATCACCCGCAGTGCATCGAGCCGATGGCGTCCCTCGGCATCAGCGGTCCAGGCTTGCTGGACCGTCCAACCCAGTTGATCCTTGATGCCGTCGAGAAAGCTCTGAATTTTGCCGGCCGCCGATGTGGCCTCCACCCGCAATAGAGCGCTGAGCATTGCACGCTGGTCGCGATAGCCGAACCAGGCGTCGCCGATGCCGCTAACAGCCAGCGGAACAATGACCGCAGCGAAGAAGGCGAGGAAGTACTTCCGGAACAGCGATCGGCGCATCGGGGCGGCTTGAAGCTGGACCGAACGCCGCACACCATCCTCACTCGATGACTTCATCAGCCATCAGCAAAACCGTCTGCGGCAGCTCGATCCCGAGTGCATTTGCCGTCTTCAGATTGACCGACAAGTCGAACTTCGTCGGCTGCTCGATCGGCAACTCCCCTGGCTTGGTTCCTTTCAAAATGCGATCGACATAATAGGCGAGCCGATGTTGCATTACACCATAGTCCGCCGAATAGGCCATCAGGCAGCCGTCTGCGACGTACCACGAGCCCCAAGCCATGATCGGCAGGTGATGCTCGATCGCCAAGGCGGCGATTCGCGACGACTGGTCGGCCAGCATGAGGTCTGGAAGCACCAAGGCAGCTTGAGCGCCATCGGCCTTCATGCGCGAGAACGCAGCATCGAGTTCGCCCGGCTCGCTGACTTGCTGGAGGCTCAAAGCCACTCCGAGGTGGCGAGCAGCTTGCTTGGTGTCCGTTTCGAAGGGGAGATATGACACCACCGGGTTTGCCAGCACGCCGACAGTGGCAAGCCCCGGTATGGCCTCCATCAAAAGCTGCAGCCGTTTGGCGGCTAGTTCGGTGGCGTAATAAGTGACGCCCGTGAGATTGCCCCCAGGTTTTGCGAGGCTTCTCGCCAAGCCTGCCGCAACTGGGTCACCGCTGATGATGGTCACGATTGGAATCGCATCGGTCGCTCCTTGGGCAGCATGCGCCGCCGGCTGAGACGACGTCACGATCACATCCACGGGGAGCTGCACCAGGTCCCTCGCCGCGGCCGCAAGGCGACTGTCTTGCTTACTCGCGCTCCGGCATTCGAAGCTGAGTTCGTGCAGCGTGTAGCCCAGGTCGTGAAGCCCTTGCATGAACATGCCGAACTCACTGGTTTCGCTCGCATACGGCATACCGCAAGGCCACCAGGCGAGAAGGCCGATCCGTGGCGCCTTGGCCGACGTCTGCTGCGCGGCGGCGATAGCAGGAAAGCTCATCGCCAGCGCGACTGCAAGTTTGAGGAAGGGACGTCGTTTCGGTTTCATCCGAACACCCCTCGCTGACCCACGGCATATAACGGGTGGGATGATGAGATCCGGCTAATTGCTGCAAACTCACATTTCGAAGCGCCCTTCTCCCGAAGGAACGACCGACGAACAAGCCAACATATTCGGTGGACCAAAGTATAGTCGAAATTGGCGCGGATTGGTAGCACGGGCAGCCTGCTCGGCGGTTGCTGGAATTCCGTAAGATCTGTTGGCTTTGATTGCGATAAGAACAAATGGAGATGCGGCTGCCTGTGGGCAATTTTCGTAAGGGTGACCGCTCCAGCGGCCGATCGATGCGCTGATCGCCGCGTTAGCGGGCCACTCCGCGAACGCAGACAGACCGGACAACATATGCCAGCCAAGCAGGTTCAGCCACCTTGGATATATTATCTCGCGGATATCCATAATTCGCAAACATATACAATTTGCGCAGGAATCCATTCGTCGGCGGTCCGCATTCTATCGGAAAACGCAGGAATTAACAAAGCCTTAAGCAATTTGGATACTTCTTGCACATTAGTATGACTTATTGACGGTGGTCTTTTTTGCGCTCGGGTCTTTCATATTCACTTGATCGGGTCTTAAAAACCCTTCGCGGTCTCGGAAGGGACAGGGGCGGCAATGTCGCGATCGTCGTTGCCCTTACCCTGGTGCCGATGATCGTCGCAGTTGGCGCAAGCTTCGACTATATTCGTACGTACAATGTCCGCCAAAGGATGCAGAGCGACCTCGACACAGCCCTGATCGCCGCAGTCAAGGAGATCGATACCGACGACGCCGTCGCTCTCAAGCAAAAGGTTTCCGACTGGTTCCACGCGCAGGTGGAAAACAGCTATACGCTTGGCGACATCGACATCGATACATCAAACCATAAGATCACGGCGACGGCGAGCGGCACGGTTCCGACGACTTTGATGAAGATCGCCAACATCGACACCGTTCCCGTCAGCGTGGCAAGCGCCGTCAAGGGCCCGGCCACCTCCTATCTTAACGTCTATATCGTCATCGACACGTCGCCGTCGATGCTTCTGGCGGCAACAACGGCCGGCCAGTCGACCATGTATTCCGGCATCGGCTGCCAGTTCGCCTGCCACACGGGCGATGCGCACAAAATCGGCAACAAGACATATAACAACAACTATGAATACAGCACGGCCAAGAGCATAAAGCTGCGCGCCGATGTCGCCGGCGACGCCGTCAAGGACGTGCTTGCCCTGATCGACACCTCAGACAGCAATCATCAACGCATCAAGGTCGGATTATATAGTCTCGGCGATACCCTCACGGAAGTCCTGGCCCCGACGCTGAGCACGGACACGGCGCGCAACCGCCTGACAAACTCAAGCTACGGCCTAACCAGCGCGACCTCGAAGGCAGCCACCTATTTTGACGTGTCGCTTGCGACGCTCAAGCAGAAGGTCGGGACCGGCGGGGACGGAACCTCCTCGAACTCGCCGCTCAAGCTGGTTCTCTTGCTGACGGATGGCGTCCAGTCGCAGCGCGAATGGGTGACCGACAAGGTCACATGGTCGAACAACAAGGCAATTTCGGGGGCATACTGGAACAAGGTGGCGCCTCTCAATCCGGACTGGTGCGGCTACGTCAAAAACCAGTCCGCCACCATGGCGGTTCTTTATACCGAATACCTGCCGCTCACTTCGGATTGGGGCTACAACGCCACCGTCGGCTCGACCATGGCAAGCGCCAACTGGAAAGGCACCTATGGTGGCACCATGCAAAGTGGCGTGTCGACCAGCATCACAAGGCGCGACTACATCCCCTATGCGCTTTCCGACTGCGCATCGTCCAAGAGCTTGTTCCTATCAGCCTCGTCGTCGGCGGAGATCACGGCAGGCCTGTCGGCGCTATTCACCCAATATCTCGCATCTGTCCGGCTGACCCAATGAGGAGAGGGAAACGCTTCGCATCGTTGCACCGCCTGCTTGGCGATCGCAAAGGGGTCGCTGCGATCGAATTTGCGATCCTGGCCCTGCCGCTCTTCATCATGATATTCGGCATTATCGAAGTGTCGCTGATGTTCTTCGTCAACTCGGCGCTGGACGCTTCGGTTCACAAGATCTCCCGGATGATCCGCACCGGCGAGGTTGCGTCCTCCAAGGTCACGCTGGCCGATTTCAAGGCCAGAATTTGCAACGACATGCTTCTCTCGTTCAGTTGCTCCAGCGACCTCCTGGTCAAGGTGATCGTGCTTTCCGACCTCTCGTCCGCCGCCAGCACCGACCCCATCGACGACAGCGGCAATCTCACAGTCACCGAGACCTATGATATCGGCAAGGGCAGCGACTACATCCTGGTTCAGACGTTCCTGCCATGGACAGCCGTCGTCAATTTCTTCAGCCTGTCGAGCGCCAAGCTTTCCGACGGCCGCTACCTGCTCGGATCTTCCGTTCTGTTCCGCAACGAGCCTTTCTGACATGATCATGAAACGGAGCCAGTCCTTTTTCCGCTTTGCCCGATCCCGCGCCCGTCATCTCATGCGCGACCGGTCGGCGGCTTCGGGCGTGGAATTCGCGCTGGTGTTGCCGATCCTGGTGATGCTCCTGTTCGGCACCGTGGATCTCGGCCATGCGCTCACGGTCAGCCGAAAGATAGACGAGATCGCCTCTTCCACAGGCGACATGATTTCACAGCAGGGCGCCTGGACGAAGTCCGACGTCGCCAAGCTTCTCTCCGGCGCCAGTTTCATCCTGCAGCCCTATGAGACGACAGGGCTGACGATCACCGTCGCGGTGGACGATATCGCCAAAAGCGGCAGTGCCACGGTCAACTGGTCTGCAGCACTCAACACCTCCGCACTTAATTCCGGCGCCGCGAGCACAATCGAGGTCCCTTCGGAGATCCAGGATGACGGCGTGCAGGTGGTGTTGACCAGGGTGCAATATACATTGACGACGCCGGTCTCGGCGTTCTTTTCAAACTTCACCGGGCAGAATGGCTACAGCTTCGATCGCCATTACTTCAATCGCCCGAGGGTCGGCGACACGATCACTTACAAATAAGCCGGAGATCGTTCACGGCCTTCTCGCCTCATAAACGGATGAAATCCGAAACGAACGCAGGATTGTGCGTCCGACATGCCGTCACCGAACTCGACCGACGCTTTCAAGCCACGGCTTGCGCGCCGGTGATTTCCACGAGCGAGCCGCACATGAAGGCCGCTTCATCCGATGCGAGGAAAGCAACGAGCGCTGCCACCTCCTCCGGCCTGCCGATACGGCCGTAAGGGACGAGTTTGTCGAGATCGGCGATCGTCCGGCCAGCGCGCGTAACACCTGCTTCGAGCATCGGCGTATGGATTTCGCCGGGGCAGACGGCATTGACCCGGACCTTGTCGGGCGCATAGTCGCGGGCGAGGTTCTGGGTGAAGGCGGCAACCGCCGCCTTGGTCGTGTTGTAGGCGATGTGGTTCGGCGCGGGGTAAAGTCCCCATTGCGAGGCGGTATTGACGATCGCGCCGCCGCCGGCAGCGATCATATGCGGCAGGGCCGCGCGGCAGAGATGGAACATCGAATCCAGATTGACCGCAAAGCTCGTCTGCCAGTCTTCATCCGAGAGCGACAGCAGGTTTCCGCGCCGGTTTATACCGGCATTGTTGACCAGCACGTCCAAGCGTCCCCTGATCGCAAAGGCTTTAGCGACGAGGTCTACACATTCCGGCTTTCGGGAGATGTCAGCCGCGATGGCGGTTGCGCTTCCGCCCTTTGCTTCTATCAGCGAGGCGACTTCGCTTGCCGCCTGCATGTTGGCATCGGTCACCACCACGAAGGCGCCTTCCTCGGCAAGCCGCCTGGAGATGGCTGATCCTATGCCCCCTCCGCCGCCCGTCACGACCGCGACTTTGTTGACGAATCTTTTCATCTCGGAACCTCTTCCCTTTGTCTTCACACAATTCCGGACGCAAAATCGCTGCGCGCTTTTGCTGGAATGCTCTATCTGATGTAACTGCCGCCGTTCACGTCGAACGTCGCCCCGTTGATCGAGGCCTGCGAAGGGCGAAGCAGGAACGCCACCAACTCGGCGATCTCCGCCGTCTCGGCCATCTCGCCGATCGGAATGTCGCCGACCGCCGCATCCTTTCCGTGTCTCGCCACGAAGTCTTCGGCCATATCGGTCCGCACCCAGCCCGGCGCGATGGAGACGGCGACGACCCCGTCACGCCCGAAGCTGCGCGCAATCGACTTTGTGAGATTGATCAGTGCCGCCTTCGTCGCCCCGTATGGCATGGCGTCGGCCGCGTAGCCGCGCTGGCCGGCCCGGCTTGCCAAGTTGACGATCCGCCCGCCGCCATTCTGCCGGAAATGCAAGAGCGCTTCCTTGCAGAGATCCGCCGCCGCAAAGAAGTTCACCTGGAACTCCTTCTGCCAGGCGGTCCGCCATTCGGACGGATCGGCGTCGATCGAGATCTCGTTGCGGATGCCGGCATTGTTGACGACGGCGTGGATGCGTCCCGCCACCGCGAGGGCTTCGCGCCATAGTGTGAAGGCGCCGTCCGGACGGGAGAGATCGGCCTGGACGATCAGGCCGTTTCCGCCGAGCTTGCGAAGCAAAGCTTCTGCGCGCTGCCTGTCGCGCCCGTAATGGATGATGGGCCGGGCTCCTTCGGCAGACAGACGCTCGGCGATGGCTGCGCCGATACCGCCCGACGCCCCGGTGACGAGGACGGTCTGACCGGCCAATGGTTGAACATGAGACATGTCGGGCTCCTAACCGAGTAGGCCGACCTGGGGACCCCAGGTGTCGGACAGGGCAAATCCTGCTGCGAAGGGATCGTCGTCGGACATGCGGAGCTGTTCGCGACCGTAGACATAGGCCCGGCCGGTTATTCGCGGCAGCACGGCGCGGCGGCCGCCCACCTCGGTCTCGCCGATTGCCTCCGCCAGGAATTCGCCGCCGATGATCGACCGCGACGTCCTGCGGTCTCCGACCGAGACTTCTCCGCGGGCGTAGAGCACAGCAAGGTTCGCCGAGCTACCAGTCCCACAGGGCGAGCGGTCGACGCGGCCGGGCTGCAGCGTCGTGCAGGTCCGCACTGCCCCATCGGCCTCGTATCCGCGAAACATCACGTAAGCGATCTCATCGATACCGCTAAGCACGGGATGGGCGACCGAGACCTGCCCGGCGAGGAGCGACTTCAGCTCGATACCGGCTTCCGCGAGCAGCCGGGCATTGGCAGGCGCAATATCGAGGCCGATCTGCCCGACGTCCACGAGCGCGTAATAGACGCCGCCGAAGGCGACGTCGATCTTGATGCGGCCCCATTTTGGCGTTTCCACCTCCTTGTCCAGCGCTTCGGCAAAGCTCGGCACGTTGTCGAGGCTGACGAACAGGCACTGGCCGTCGCGGCAGGCGGCACGCGCGACGATGAGGCCCGCGGGCGTGTCCAGGCGGACGACCGTCTCCGGCTCCGACATCGGCACCCGCCCGCTCTCGAGAAGTGCTGTGACCACGCAGATGCAGTTGCTGCCGGACATCGGGTGGGCACGGTCGGCCTGGAGGACGATGAAGCCGGCATCCGCATCGCTGCGGGTCGGCGCGACCAGCAGGTTCACGGACATGGCGACGTTGGCGCGTGGCTCGAAGGTGACGAAGCGGCGCAGATTGTCGTCGACCGTGTTGAGGTGGTTCATTTTGTCCAGCATCGTCGCGCCAGGTATTTCAGGCGCTCCTGCCACGATGATCTTGCCGATCTCGCCCTGGCAGTGGACCTGCAGCAGATCGAGGGTCCGGTTCCAGTTCATTTGGCCGCCTCCGGCTTGATGTACCAGCCCCAGGGATCCTCGCTGGTGAAGCGGGTGATCTGCTTGGTCTCGAGGTAGTTGTCGAGGCCCCAGCGTCCGAGTTCGCGGCCGATGCCGGATTCCTTGTAGCCGCCCCAGGGCGCTTCGGTGAATGTGGGCTGCGAGCAGTTGATCCAGACGATGCCGGCGCGGAAGGCCGCCGCCACCCGTTCGGCGCGGGCCTCGTCCTTCGACATCACGGCAGCGGCCAGGCCGAAGCGGGAGTCATTGGCGAGCTCGACCGCCTCCTCTTCGGTCTTGAAGGGCCGGATGCAGACGACAGGCCCGAAGATCTCCTCCACCCAGGCGGCGCTGTCGAGCGGAACGTCGGTCAGAACGGTCGGCTGAAGGTAGTAGCCCTTGTCGAATCCTTCAGGGCGCACTCCGCCGCAGGCGACCGTAGCGCCGGCTTGCTGGGCCTTTTCGATCGCCGCAACGACCTGCTCGTGCTGGCGCTTGGAAACCAGCGGCCCCAGGAGGACGCCCTCGTCCAGGCCGTTGCCGATTTTGATCTTTTTCGTTTCCTCGATCAGACGCGCGAGCAACCGTTCGTAGAGGGTGTCCTGCACGAGGACTCTTGAAGTCGCCGAGCAGACCTGGCCCTGGTTCCAGAAGATGCCGAACATGAGCCACTCGACGGCCTTGTCGATATCGGCGTCCTCGAAGACGACGAAGGGCGACTTGCCGCCGAGCTCCAGGCTGACGCGCTTGATGTCACGGGCAGCCGCAGCCATGATCTTCGAGCCGACCGGTCCGGAGCCGGTAAATGCTAGCTTGTCAACCTGCCTGTGATCGATGATTGCCTGTCCGGCGACCGAGCCAGCGCCCGTTACGATATTGAGGACGCCTGGAGGCAGCCCGGCTTCGTCTGCGATTGCCGCGAGCTCGAGCGCCGTCAGCGATGTCAGTTCGGCGGGCTTGAGCACGATGGTGCAGCCGGCGGCAAGCGCGGGGGCGACCTTCCATGCCGCCATCAGCAACGGATAGTTCCAGGGAATGATCGCGCCGGCCACACCGATCGGCTCGCGAACCGCCTTTGATGTGAACCGTGCATCGGGAAGCGCGATCGCCTCCTCGGGATTGTTGTCGAGCTGTTCGGCCAGACCCGCATAGAAATCGAAGCAGCCCGCCGCATCGGCGACGTCCCAGTCGGCCTCCGGAAACGGCTTGCCGTTGTCGAGGACTTCGAGGCGGGCGATTTCGGCCTGACGGGCGCGGATGCCGGCCGCAATGGCCCGGAGATATCCGGCGCGCCGGGCTCCGGTCAGCTTCGGCCAGCCGTCCTTGTCAAAGGCGCGGCGCGCGGCCTTCACGGCGAGGTCGACGTCTTCGGCCGTTGCGGCGGCGATCCTGTGGATCACCTCTTCGGTCGCCGGATTGATCACCTCGCAGGTTCCGCCCTTGGCCGGCTTCACCCATTGTCCGTCGATATAGAGTTCGCTTCGCATAGTCACTCCCTTCGCCTTGCGCCGACGCCGCTCTCAGAAGCGGTCGACGCGATAGGGTTTCATGTCCACGGGCGGTTGGACGCCCGTGATGAGATCGGCCATCAGGCGGCCGGTCGTCGCCGCATAGGTGAGGCCGAGATGTCCGTGGCCGGTCGCGTACCAAACGTTGCGGCGCTTGGCGGAAGGCCCCATGACCGGCACGGTGTCGGGCAGTGCCGGGCGATGCCCCATCCACTCCGTCGCCTGCCGGACCTGCAGATCCGGCAATGCCTCCTGAGCCCGCTTCACCAGGATCTTCGCGCGCCGATAATCGGGCGGTGCGTCGAGACCGGCCATCTCGACCGTGCCGCCGACGCGGATGCCGCCTGCCGTCGGCGTGACCATGAAGGCGCGCGCCGGCCAGATGATCGAATGACGCATCGAAATGCCGGGCTCCATGATCTGCGTGTGGTAGCCGCGTTCGGTTTCGAGCGGGATATGCTCTCGCAACAGGGCGGAAAGCCGGGCGGTGAAAGCCCCGGCCGCGAGCACCACCTTGTCGGCCGCAATGGTGCGCCCATCCGCCAACCGAAGCGCGCAGACGCCCGCGTCGCCCTGCTCGAAATCGACGACATTACCCTGAACGATCCTGCCGCCGAGCCGCCCGAACCTTTCCGACAGCGCGAAGACAAGCCTGTAGGGATCGGTAATCGACCGGTTGTCGGGAAAGAGGACCGCCTTGCCGATCTTCGTCGTCAAAACAGGCTCAAGGTCCCGGATGGCGTTGCCGCCAAGGATTTCGTGCCTGAAGCCGAAACGCTCCAGGATTTCCATATGCTCCCGATCGGCTTTGAACTCGGCGTCATCGGCATAGAGGCTGAGGCATCCCTCGGCGGTCAGCATGTGTCCGAGGCCGGTTTCCTTCAGGAGCGCGTCCAGGTCTTCGTAGACGCGTCGGCAAAGCACGGCGCCGGCTGCCTCCAGTTCCCGCAGCTTCGAGGGACGGCTTGCAGCCAGAAACCGCAGGAACCAGGGCACCAGTCTCGGCAGATAGCCGGGGCGGATGCGGACCGGACCCTCCGGATCGAGCAGCCATTTCGGCATCTGCGCCCAGATGCCCGGACGCGAGGCCGGCATGAATTCGGTGACGGCGATGCTCGCCATATTGCCATAGGAAGCGCCGCGGCCCGGCGCCGCCTTGTCGAGCAAGGTGACGGCTTTTCCCCGGCGCTGCAGTTCATAGGCGATTGTGGTGCCGATAATGCCGGCGCCGACGACCACGATGGATGACACGGCCAACCTCGCAATTTCAATGGTTTCAGGGCGGCTGGCCCGCCCCGTAACTGTTATCATTCGAGGCCTGTTACCAGTTGAGGATCGGCTGCATCGCCGCCTTGAATTCGGCCTTCTCCTGCTCGGTCAGTTCGCCGAGCGGCGCGCGGCAGGTACCGACCGGCGTGCCCTGGAGCTCGCAGCCATATTTGATCTTCTGGACGAACTTGCCGCTCTCGAGGATGTTCAGCGCTCTGTAGAGAACCGTCATCATCTCGCGCGCCTTTTCGAGGTCGCCGGAACGGAACGTCCGGTCGAGGTCGCAGCACGCTTTCGCCATGCAGTTGGCCGGACCGCAGATCCAGGAATCCGCGCCCCAGAACATGAAGTCGAGGGCGATATCATCGGAACCCGAGACGAGGTCGATGCGACCCCTATAGCGCGCGTGGATGTCGACGGCGCGCTGCAGAACGCCCGAGCTCTCCTTGATGCCGATCACCCGCGGATCGTCGGCGAGCGCATCCATCAGGTCGAACGAAATCTCGATGCCGTCCTTCGGAGGATAGTTGTAGAGGATGAGATTGACATCAGTGGCGTCAAGTACGGCGCGGTAGTGTGCGAGCAGTTCGTCCTGCGTCGGACGTGTGTAGAAGGGTGTGGCGAGCAGAACCGTGTCATAGCCGATTTCCCTGGCGCGCGTCGTGTTCTCGATCACCTCGCGGGTGGCAGGCGCGTTGGTGCCGGCGATCAGTATCTCGTCGTCATTGGCGAAGTCCTTGACGAACTTGAGCACCTCGTCGCGCTCCTCGTTCGAGAGGGAGAAGTATTCGCCGGTCGAACCCATCGGAACCCAGCCCGTGACGCCCGCCGCACGCAGCGCCGTCAGGTGCTTTTCGAACGCCTTGAAGTCGATCTTGTTGTTCGCGCCGAAGGGAGTGATGAGCGCGGGCATGACGCCGGAAAGTTTCATGGGGAATTCTCCTGTCTGGGAACGACTATCTTCAGATTGCGAGTTTCTTCAGGATCCGGCCTTCCACGAGCGAGACGGCCCGCGTCAGAGGAAAGGCGATCACGAAGTAAATGAGGGCGACGACCGTCAGTACTTCGACGGGACGGGCCGTGTTGTTGGAGATGTTCTGGCCGACGAACATCAGATCCGCCATGCCGACGGCAGAGACCAGGGCGCTCTCCTTGAAGAGGCTGACGCAGTTCGACAGCAGCGTCGGGATTGCGCGCAGCACGGCCTGCGGCAGCACGACGTTCACCACCTGGCTCCTGCGCGGCAGGCCGAGGGCGACGCAGGCGTCCAACTGCTCCTGGCCGATGGACTTGAGGCTCGCCCGGAAGGTCTCGCTGGTGATCGCACCCATATAGAGCGTCAGTGCGATGACCCCCGACGCCAGGTTCGAGAGTTCGACACCAAGGATGAGCGGCAGGCAGAAGAATATCCAGAAGAGCTGGATTAGCACCGGCGTGCCGCGGAAGAATTCGACATATATGCTGGAGATCGCGCGAAGTGCGAGGTTGCGCGACGTCCTGAGGAGACCGACGAGAAAGCCGAGAGTGCATCCGAGCACGATGCAGATGACCGTCAGTTTGATCGTCATCCACAGGCCGAGCAGGAGTGCGTGTTCGAAGCGCAGCAGGATCGAGAAGTCGAGTGTCATTCTGGCCTCCTAGCTGACAAGGATTTGACGGCGGCGCTCGAGCAGGCCGACGATCTGGGTTATCGGGAAGGACACGGCAAAATAGATGAGAGCCACGACGGTAAAGGTTTCGATGGGGCGGTAGGTCTCGGTGGCCAGCGTCTTGCCCTGGTACATCAGGTCCTGGATGGCCACGATCGCAACCAGCGCGCTCTGCTGGAAGATGACGATACCGTTGGTCAGAAGCACGGGGATCGATGCTCGGAATGCCGTCGGGAACACGATGTAGAGCACCCGCTGCAGCGGATTGAGGCCGAGCGCTATGCCGGCGTCAAGCTGTTCGCGTGGAACCGTCTGGATGGACGCCCGGTAGGCCTCGGCGTTAAACGCCATCAGATTGAGCCCAAGCGCCAGGATGCCCATCGTCACCGGGTCGAGGAAGACGTCGAACAGCATCGGCACGCAGTAGAATATCCAGACAATCTGGACGATGGCCGGCGTGCAGCGAAAGAATTCGACGAACAGCATGAACGGCAGCCGCACCACCCGGTAGGGGCTCATGATCAGAAGGGCGAGCGCGAAGCCGAGCACGATGCCGATGACGTTCGCCGCAGCCGTCAGCTCCAGCGAAACCCACAGCCCCTGCAGAAGCGGAGCGATGGATACTGCATTGAAGTCGAACGTATAGTTCACGATGCTCTCCCGGCTGCTTGATGTGGCCTACTGCTTGATGTGGAAGACGCGGTCGATGAATTCCTTCGTCCGCTCCTCGCGTGGGGCGCCGAGCACCTGCTCGGGAGGGCCGTCCTCGACGACCACGCCGCCCGCGCAGAAGATGACGCGGGAGGCGATGTTCTTGGCGAACCACATGTCATGCGTCACGATCATCATCGGCATGTCCTGGGCGGCGAGTTGCAGGATGACCTGCTCCACCTCGCTGACAAGTTCCGGGTCCAGAGCCGAAGTGACCTCGTCGAACAGCATCAGCTTCGGGTCGAGCATCAGCGCGCGGGCGATCGCGACGCGCTGCTTCTGTCCGCCGGAAAGCTGGGCCGGATAGGCATTGGACTTGGCGCCAAGCCCGAACCGCTCAAGCAGCGCCTGGGCTCGGGCCACAGCCTTCGCCTTGGCTTCTCCACGCACCTTGCAGGGAGCGAGAACCAGGTTCTGAATGACGTTGAGATGCGGAAACAGCGTGTAGTGCTGAAAGACCATGCCGATCGAACGGCGGACATTGGTGTCGATCTGGGTCTTCCGGCCCACGGCTTCGGAAGAAATATAAGGCTTTCCATCGAAATTGACCGACCCGCTGTCGATCTGCTCCAGCCCCATCATCACTCTCAGCAGCGTGCTCTTACCGCCGCCGCTCGGACCGATGACGACGACGCGTTCGCCGGGCTTCATTTCGATGTCGATGCCTTTCAGCACCTGAATGGCTCCGTTGCCATAGCTTTTGTGGAGCGCCTGCATTTTCACGAGGGGAAGGCTGAAGGACGTGGTCATGCCAATCTCCGATGATCGAAGCTGGAGAGGGCCGGCGCGATCCTCGCACCGGCCCGGCGAGGTTACTTTGCGCCCTTGAGGACTTCGTCGACCGCCTTCTTGATCAGCTCATCGACGTGACCGGTCGCGACCTTTTCTTCGAGGAAGATATCGACCACTTCGACGTCAGCAGCCGAAAGATTGTGCGGCAGGCCGAAAGCGACGCCCTGCTTGGCGAGCGCCGGCGTCGGGTTGAGCGCCACCGCCCAGTCGGGGTTCGACTGGGTGAAGAGCTGGTTGGTGTCGGAGGCGTCGACCAGAATGTCGGCGCGCTTCGAGGTTACCGCCAGGCGGGTCTCGTCGTTGCCGGGAAGACGCATGATCGTGGCGTTCTTCACCGATGCGGAAATTGCCTTGTCCTGCGCCGTGCCGGACATGACCGCAAGCGTCACGCCTGCTTTGTCGATATCCGCCACCGAGGCGGCACCGGCCGTAATTTTCGGATTGTTTTTGTTATAGGCGAGCGAGATCTGGTACTCCATCGCCGGGATCGAGAACTGCACGGCCATGGCGCGCGTCGGCGTCCGGTTCAGCGCCAGCGAAAGGTCCCATTTGCCGGCCTGCAGGCCGGCGACGATATTGTCCCAGGTCGTATCGACGAATTCGGGTTTCACCTTCAGGACTTCGGCAAATTCCTTGCACAGATCGGCGAAGAAGCCGGAATATTCTCCGGTCGCCGGATCGCGCATGACATAGGGCGGGGCAACGGCTGCGCCGCAGCGCAACACGCCCGCCTTCTGCACACCCTGCCAATATCCCTCAGCGGTCTCAGCCTGTGCGGCGGTGGCGGAGAGACCTCCCATGAGAGCGAGCGCGGGCAGCGCCCGCAAGGCGGACGTTATCAACTTCGAAAGCATCGGCATTCCTCTTTGCTGTGCGCGAAGCGCGCGGTTCCACTCGTCGGCTCTAGCCGTTTCTGTTATTTTCTTGTCGGCTGCGTGTCGACTGAGAATGATATGTCAACAGCGTGTCGACAAAGTCAAGCGAAAAAATTACATTGCCGACACGCTGCTTTTCTGGCCCAATGCGACCCGCGTCGGGAGAAAGGGACCTAAGTGTCTGAAGAATCGGAAGTGAAACGAATCCGCGGGACTGGCTGGAAGAACGTCTACGAAACGCTTCGCAACGAGATCCTGGCGCTCACTCTGCCGCCCGGTCAGCTTCTCGATGAGATGACGCTTGCCGAACGCTTCGACATGTCGCGCTCGCCGGTGCGCGAAGCCCTGATCCGGCTCGGCGCTGACGAGTTGGTCGTCACACTCTCGAACCGGAGCACGATCGTAGCGCCGATCGAAGTGGCGACGTTTCCCAAATATGTGGAGGCGCTCGACATCGCGCAGCGCATGAATACGCGGCTTGCCGCCGCGCTCAGGACCGAGGCGGACCTGAAGATCATCGCCAAGCGGCTGAAGTCGTTCGAGGCGGCTGTTAGAACCGGCAATCACCTCGCCATGTCGGAAGCCAACAAGGAATTCCACATGGCAATCGCCCAGGCCGGGAAAAACCAGTATCTCGCCTCATTCTACGAGAAGCTGCTGTCGCAGGGGCAACGCATGCTCCACCTGCATTTCGAATATCTGGAACGAACCCACGAGGGCTATCTCCTGACCGACGAGCACACGCTCATGCTCAATGCCGTCAGGGACAAGAACGTGGATCTCGCCGACGAACTCGCCCACGCCCATACGCGCCAGTTCCAGGACAATTTCATCAATTTCATGCGCGAGAACTACACGACGGATGTCGCGTTGGGGCCGTTGCGGGCTGCGGAGTAATCAAATGAAAATCAACAATATCGGATTCGTCGGCACCGGCGCGATTACCGAAGCGATGGTTCGCGGGATTCTCACTGAGCCGGCCTATGCCTCCGAGATCCACGTGTCTCCACGAAGCGCTCATATCGCCGCGACTCTGGCAGACGAATTCGCCGCCGTGAGAATTGCCAAGGACAATCAGGACGTCGTCGAGCGCAGCGACATGGTGTTCCTGGCGATACGGCCGCAGGTCGCCGAGGAGGTCGTGCGTGCGCTATCGTTCAGGGATGGGCAAATGGTCGTCAGCCTCGTTGCGGCGACGGAGCGCCAGGCCCTCTCCGAATGGATCGCCGCCGACGTGCATCTCGCGCAGGCGATTCCTCTGCCCTTCGTCGCAGGCCGGCAAGGCGTCACTGCCATCTATCCGCCCGATACCGCCGTCGCAGCGCTTTTCGATGCGCTCGGAACGGCTGTCCAATGCCAGTCGAGGAAGGAATATGATCTACTCGCAGCAGCGAGCGCAATGATGTCGACCTATTTCGGCATCATGGAGCAGATTGCCGTCTGGCTGGAGAGAAGCGGCCTCGAAAAGGCGAAGGGACAGGCCTACATTGCCCCGCTCTTTGCAAGCCTTGCGCAGAAAGCGAACAGCCCCGGCAACGAACCGTTCAGCGCGCTGAGCCGCGAATTCGCCACCAAGGGCGGGCTGAACGAGCAGGTTTTCTCAGACTTCGAGAAGAAGGGCGGCCTTGCCGCATTGAGCGCCGCACTCGACGGCGTCCTTGCCCGGATCGAGGGCAGGAACTAGAACGTCGGCGGCGTGCAGGCGCTGATGACCTCGCAGGGCACCGGTCCGACGCAGCGGAAGCGATGAGGGCGCCTGCTTTCGAAATAGTAGGCGTCACCGGGCCCAAGGATCCGCCGCTCGTCATCGACCGTCACCTCGAGCCTTCCTGATAGCACGATCCCGCCTTCCTCCCCCTCGTGAACAAGGGGAACCTTTCCGGTGTCGGCGCCCGGCTGGTAGCATTCCTTGAGTATTTGCAGGCTCCGCCCGAACAGGTTTTCCCCAACCTGCCTGTAGGAGATGGCGCCCTTGCCGATCTCCACCAACTCCTCGGCCGCATGGAAGGCCTTCCTTGGACGCTCGGGCTCGAAGGCGAAGAACTCCGCCAGGCCGATTGGGATGCCGTCCAGAATTCGCTTCAAGGCCCCGACCGAGGGATTGGAGGCGTTCGATTCGATCAGCGAGATCGTCGAATTGGGCACTCCGGTGCGCTTGGCGAGCTCACGCTGGGAAAGCTTATGGGCGATGCGGAGATGGCGAAGGCGGTTGCCGATATCGACGGACATGATGCGGTTCGTTTGTGTTGTCCAGAATATCTAAAATCATACCTTCACGCCCATTCAATTTCAATAGCTTGCACCGACAAAGAAAAGGACTTGTTTGAAAGAGAGAAATTGCCATTCTCGGCGCCATCCCAAAGGAGGCCAGGATGGACCAGCTCAGCAAAACGAACGCGCCCGTACTTGAAAATTTCTGGATGCCGTTCACCGCGAACCGGCAATTCAAGGCCACGCCGAGGCTTCTCGCAGCAGCCGAGGGCATGTATTACACCGACATCGATGGAAATCAGGTGCTTGACGGCACGGCCGGGCTCTGGTGCTGCAACGCCGGCCACGGCCGCAAGAAGATCGCCCAGGCCGTCGAACGACAGCTTGCAACACTGGACTTTGCACCGACCTTTCAGATGGGGCATCCGATCGCCTTCGACTTCGCCTCGAAATTGGCTGCGAACGCGCCGGGCGGCCCGCAAGCCAAGCTCGACAGGATCTTCTTCACCGGCTCGGGCTCGGAATCGGTCGATACCGCGCTCAAGATCGCCATCGCCTATCAGCGGGCGATCGGTCAGGGCACCCGCACGCGGATCATCGGGCGTGAGAAGGGATATCATGGCGTCGGGTTCGGCGGCATTTCCGTTGGCGGTCTCGTCAACAACCGGCGGGTCTTCCCGCAAATACCGGCCGACCATATGCGCCATACGCTCGACATCGGGCGCAATGCATTTTCAAAGGGCCTTCCCCCTCACGGCGTGGAACTGGCGGATGATCTCGAGCGCCTGGTGCAGCTGCACGGCGCCGAAACCATCGCAGCCGTCATCGTCGAGCCGATGTCGGGATCGGCAGGCGTAGTCCTGCCTCCGAAGGGCTATCTGGAGAAACTGCGCGCAACCGCCGACAAGCACGGGATTCTGCTAATCTTCGACGAGGTCATCACCGGCTTCGGGCGTCTCGGCACCCCTTTCGCGACCGACTACTTCGGCGTCGTGCCCGACCTGATCACTACGGCAAAAGGCATCACCAATGGCACGATCCCGATGGGCGCGGTCTTTGCCAGCCGCAAGGTCTATGACGGCCTGATGGTCGGACCTGATAACGCGATCGAACTCTTCCATGGCTACACCTATTCCGGCCATCCGGTCGCCTGCGCCGCCGGGCTCGCTACTCTGGAGATCTACGAGGAGGAAGGCCTGCTGACCCGCGCAGCCGATTTGGCCGAGTACTGGCAGGACGCGCTCCATTCACTGAAGGGCCTGCCTCATGTCGTCGACATCCGCAATCTCGGGCTGGTCGGCGCAGTCGAACTGGCTCCTCGTGACGGCGCGCCGGGAACCCGCGCCTACGAAATCTTCGTCGACTGCTTCAACAAGGGCCTGCTGATCCGGGTGACCGGCGACATTATCGCCCTCTCCCCGCCGCTCATTATCGAGAAAACTCAGATCGACACGATCGTCTCGACGCTCAGTGATGCGCTGAAGCGCGCCGCATAGGCCCGCTCCCGATGCGGCGGTAAACCAGCCGCCGCATCCTCCTATCCCACAGGTACGCCAAGCCCGACCTTGACCCTATCCATGGCGACGAAGGTCCGGAAGCGTTTGACGTTGTTGTTCCCGAAGAACAGCCTGCGCGTCAGAGCCTCGTAGTCGGCCATCGACGGCACGATGATGACCAGAATGAAATCCGCTTCGCCGGTGACGTAGTAACATTGCTGGATTTCGGCTGCGGCCGCGAACTCAGTCTTTGCCTGCTCGATCTGCTCGGCGGTTTCGCTGATGACCTCCACCTCCACGAAGATCGTGATGGATTGTCCAAGCGCCTGCGGCTCGATGATCGAAACATCCGCCCGGATGACCCCCTCCTCCCGCATGCGCTTGATCCGTCGCTGAACGGCCGGCGCGGAAAGGTTCACCGCATCGCCGATCGTTCGCTGCGGGGTCATATTGTCCCGCTGGAGAATGGCGAGGATCTTCCGGTCGAAATCGTCGAGATGCGGCTGGTGAATGGGGCTGCGCAAATCGATGCTCCAATGAAACAAAATTGCAAATGAACGGTCAAATATCAGCGCCTTTTTCGTCAGTGCTGCAATAGAGTTCAGCGAAACCACACATAAAGGTGCGCGATGTTTCTTTTGAACACCACAGCGGACTATCGTCTGGCACTTGACCCGAGAGATGAGAAAACGCTCGACGCCTCCGCCGCCGTGGAGGTGGAACGCCACCTCGCTTGCCGGAGGGACCATAGGGTAACGCCGCTCGTGGCTTTGCCCGGATTGGCGAGCGAAATCGGCGTCGCCGCGATCCACGTCAAGGACGAAGGCCATCGCCTCGGACTTGGAAGTTTCAAGGCGCTCGGGGGAGCCTATGCGGTGATCCGCCTTGTCCTCGAACAGGCCGAGCAGCGGCTCGGCCGCGTCGTCGACATGGCGGAGCTGCATTCGCCTGATACCCGCGCCGTTGCGCAGGCGATGACGGTCGCCTGCGCAACCGACGGCAACCATGGCCGTTCGGTGGCCCAAGGCGCGCAGCTGGTCGGTGCGCGCGCGGCAATCTTCGTACACTCAGGCGTCAGCGACGAACGCGTCGCCGCCATCGCCCGCCTCGGCGCCGAGATGATCCGTGTCCAGGGAACCTATGACGACTCCGTCCGGGAGGCGGCCCGCGTGGCCGAGGCGAACGGCTGGATCATCGTTTCGGATACGTCCTGGCCGGGCTATGAGCGGATCCCCGGTCTGGTTATGCAAGGTTATACCGCCCTCGTCAGGGAAGCTCTCAGGCAGATGCCGGAGCCGCCGACCCATGTGTTCATCCAGTCCGGCGTCGGGGGAATTGCCGCAGCGGTGGCCGGCCACCTAGCAATTGCACTCGGCGAAAGTCGTCCCCTCTTCACGGTCGTCGATCCCGCCCGCGCTGCATGCCTGTTCGAGACGGCGCGCGCCGGACGTCCGGTCACGATCGCCCATGGCGAACCGACCGTCATGGCCATGCTCGAATGTTACGAACCCTCTCTCGTCGCTTGGCGGGTTCTCTCCCGCGCCGCCGACGCCTTCATGACGGTGGACGAGGCAGATGCGACCGACGTCATGATGCGCCTTGCCCACCCGGTCTCCGGTGATCCCGCGGTCGTCGCCGGCGAAAGCGGTGGTGTCGGCCTCGCAGGGGCCATGAAGGCCGTCGCCGATCCGGCGGTCAGGGCCGCCCTGTCGATCGACGGCCGCTCCCGTATCTTCGTCGTGAATACGGAAGGCGCGACCGATCCGGGCAAATATCAAGAGATCGTCGGACTGTCGCCCGCAGCAGTCGTTGCCAAGAACCGTGAAGGAGCGCTGACATGACCGGACAATCGATCGATGCGGCGCGTCTGCTCGGACGGATCCGGACGCTCGGCGAGATCGGCCGGGATGCCGACGGCCGGCTGATCCGGCTGGCGGCTTCCGATACGGAGAAGCTCGGCCGCGACCGGTTCGTCGGCTGGATCGAGGGCGCAGGACTTGAGGTCGCCGTCGATCGCATCGGCAATATCTTCGGCATCTGGAAGCCTGAAGGTACCGTTGACGCCGCGCCCCTCATGCTTGGCTCGCATATCGACACGGTCATCGGCGCCGGCATTTACGACGGCTGCTACGGCACCCTTTCCGGGCTCGAAGTGATCGAAACGCTGAAGGCGGAAGGCTTGACGCCATCTCGTCCGATCGTCGTTGCGGCCTTCACCAACGAGGAGGGCGTGCGCTACGCACCCGATATGATGGGATCCCTGGTCTATGCGGGCGGCCTGCATGTCGATACGGCGCTTGCCACCATCGGCACCGATGGAACGATGCTCGGCGATGAACTCGAGCGGATAGGCTATGCCGGCGAGCATCAACCGGGGTTCCTCAGACCGCATGCCTATATCGAGCTGCATATCGAGCAGGGGCCGATCCTCGAACGCGAGGGCATTCCCGTCGGCGCCGTGGAACATCTGCAAGGCATTTCCTGGCAGAGGGTTGTCATCACGGGGGACGCCAATCATGCCGGAACGACGCCGATCTCCATGCGCCGCGACGCGGGCCATGCCGCCGCACGGGTCGTCACCTTCCTGCGCGACCGGGCGAACGCATCGAACACGCCGACGGTCGCGACGGTCGGTTGCATGCGGTTCGAACCTGATGTCATCAACGTGATCCCATCGCGGGCGACGTTCACGGTCGATCTCCGCGACCCGGACGAGGAGCGGCTGAAGGAAGAGGAAGCCGCGCTCGCAGCATTCCTGACCGGGCTATCCGCCGAGGAACAGGTCGGCGTATCGGTGGAAAGGCTTGCCAGGTTCGAGCCTGTGAAGTTCGATCAGGGGATCGTGAGGCTGGTCGAAAACGCGGCACGGGACCGCGGTCTCGCCTGCCGGCGGATGACCTCCGGGGCCGGCCACGATGCGCAGATGATCGCCAGGATCGCCCCGTCGGCGATGATCTTCGTGCCGAGCATCGGCGGCATCAGCCATAATCCCAAGGAATATACCGCCGACCACGATCTCCTCGCAGGCACGAATATCCTGCTTGACGTCGTTCGCCGGCTTGCCACGGAAGGATTGCCGGCATGACCATCGACAGGCACGCGCTTCATGCGGAAATGACGGCGTGGAGACACGATCTTCACACTCACCCCGAGTTCGGCTTCGAGGAGCAGCGGACGTCGGCCTTCGTCGCCGCCAAGCTGCGGGAATTCGGGCTCGACGAGGTCGTCGAGGGCGTCGGCGGCACAGGAGTCGTCGCAACGCTGAAGCGTGGCAGCGGCAATCGCGCCGTTGCCCTGCGCGCCGATATGGATGCGCTCAGGATCAACGAACAGACGAACACCCCGCACCGGTCTCAAAATCCGGGCATCATGCATGCCTGCGGTCACGACGGCCACACCACGATGCTGCTCGGCGCAGCAAAGATCCTGGCCGGTGAAGGCGGTTTCGACGGCACCGTGCACTTCATCTTCCAACCGGCCGAAGAATGGGGCAAAGGCGCGCTGGCGATGATCGCCGACGGGCTCTTCGAAAGATTCCCGTTCGACGAAATCTACGGCATCCACAACATGCCGGGGATCGGCGTCGGCAGCTTCCAAACGCGTCCTGACGAGATCATGTCGGCCGAGGACAATTTCGAGATTACGCTAACGGGCGTCGGCGGCCATGCCGCACGACCGCACTGGGGCAACGAGGTGCTCGTCGCGGCCTGCGCGCTCGTGACCAACCTGCAGACCATCGTCTCCAGGCGGCTGGATCCGGCCGATATCGGCGTCGTGTCCGTCACGGAACTGATCACCGACGGCACGAGGAATGCGCTCCCTGGCCTCGCCCGCATTCTGGGCGATGCCCGCAGCTTCCGTTCGGAGATCAGCGAGACGATCGAGAAGCAGATGCGTCTGATCGCTGAGGGCACGGCCATGACCTACAACGTCAAGGCCGATGTCGTCTACACCAGGGAATTCGTGCCTCTCATGAACGACCCTGCCTTGACGGAGGAGGCCCTGACTGTGGCACGCGATCTCTACGGTGCTTCGAATGTCGTCATTGCACGCAAGCCGATGACCGGATCCGAAGACTTCGCGCAGTTCCTCTCGCGGGTGCCGGGCTGTTTCGTATTCCTGGGCAATGGCGAGCACTCGCCGCCGCTCCATAACCCGACCTATGACTTCAACGACGCCGGCCTCTCGCATGGAGCAAACTTCCACGCAGGGATTGTTCGTCGACGGCTCCAGACAGGCTGATCTGTGAGACCCGGTGAGCGCTCAGCGCTTCAAAGTCTGTGACGGCAGCTGGCCGAAGCGCTTCCTGTATTCGGCTGCAAATCGCCCCAGATGCGTAAATCCCCATCTGAGCGCGACGTCAGCAATGCCCTGCTTCGCGTCAGACGCGAGCAAATCGCGATGGGCGGCAACCATCCGAAGTTCCTGCAGGTAGGCCATCGGGGTCGTATCCCTGAACTGCCGGAAACCCTGTTGCAAAGTCCGAACGCTGATCTTGGCGGCCATCGCGATATCGTTGAGCGAAATCGGCTCGGCGATGTGTTCCTGCATGAAGTCGATCGCCCACTTCACATGGCGTGGGGCCGGTGTCGGAGCAGGGAGCGCAAGCTCGTTCGAATAGCGATTGGGGCAGGCCTCCAGAAGCAGATAGATCGCCGCGTCGCAGAGCGAGTTGGCTGCCAGCGGCGACCGTTGCAGCGGTCCGTTGCCGCTGAGGCCGCGATGGAGGCTCGAGACAAGTTGCTGCAATACAAGCCCCGGACCGGTCGTCAGATCGATGTGAGGATGAAAATCGATGTCGCCGCTGATCGTTCGTTCGAACATATGCGTGAGGTGGCTGACGATCTTCGCCTGATCGACGAACAGGCCGAAATGACGGCGAGGCCCAAACAGGCGGGCACCTGCGGCACGACCTGCCTCAAGGATCGTACCACGAGCGGGAACCGAATATATTTGCTCCCGCATGCCGTCGAAGGACGCGTTCCCTTCCAACGGTAGAAAAACGATCATCCTGTCGCTGGGCGCCTCCCGCCTGATCAAGATTGTGCCTTCGTAGGTGCAGTCGGCTACGGTTACCTCTTCTCCCACGGAGACAAAATTGCAGCGGTATGCAATCGGCATATTGCCTTCCGCCGCAACCTTGATCGGGGAGTTTGGCGTCGACAATATTTCCGAGAGTTCGTCCGGGTCTGTTCCGCTGTGCGCCGTTTCCCGAAATAGCATGCTCGGCGCCGCCAGATTTCCGGTGAGGCCGCCATTGTTATGTATATGAGAATTAACGGACATCCGTGACCTCGGTAGACGATGTACACAAGTGATAATGGATTTGTGCAATCATGTTCATCTCTTTTTGCCCGGGCGTTTCAGCCGTAGCGGCTGATTGCGAGATCCCTCGCGTCGATTTCCGGCTGGCGGCCGCCGACGAGATCGCCGATGAGCCGCGCCGAACCGGTGCTCATGGTCCAGCCGAGCGTGCCGTGACCGGTATTGAGGAAGAGGCCCGCGATCTTTGTCGGGCCGATGACCGGCGTGCCATCCGGCGTCATCGGCCGCAGGCCGGACCAGAAGGAGGCCTTGGAAATATCGCCGCCGGGGAAAAGATCGGTGACCGAGTGTTCCAGCGTGCTGCGGCGGGCCAGGCCGAGATCGTTGGTATAGCCTGATATTTCAGCCATGCCGCCGACGCGAATGCGGTCGCCGAGCCGGGTAATCGCAATCTTGTAGGTCTCGTCCATCACGGTCGATTCCGGCGCGCGTGACGCATCGGTGATCGGGATGGTGAGCGAATAGCCCTTGACCGGATAGACCGGCAGCCGGATGCCGAGCGGCTTGAGCAACAGTGGCGAATAGCTGCCGAGCGCGACCACCACGGCCTCCGCGCTCATCCGCTCACGATCGGTGATGACCCCGCGCACCCGGCCGGCCTCGACATCCAGCGCCTTGATCGTCGTCCCGTAAGCAAAACGGACACCGAGCGCCGCAGCTTTGGCCGCCAGCGCATTGGTGAACTTGAAGCAGTCGCCGGTTTCGTCCTTCGGCGTCAGCAGACCGCCGACAATCTTGTCGCGCACGTGCCTCAATGCTGGTTCGAAGCGGACACATCCGTCCCGATCCAGCACCTCATAGGGAATGCCGTCGGCAGCCAGTGCCTTGACATCCTTTGCCGAGGACTCGAGCTGCTGCTGCGTGCGGAACAGCTGCAGGGTTCCCTGCATGCGTTCGTCATAGGCGATGCCGGTCTCGGCGCGAAGATCGGCCAGCGCGATGCGGCTGTAGTCTGCAAGGCGCAGCATGCGGCTTTTGTTGATCGCATAGCGCTCGGAGGTGCAGTTCGACAGCATCCTTGCCATCCAGGAGAGCATGGCCATGTCGAGTTTCGGGCGCAGGATGAGCGGCGCGTGCTTCATGAACAGCCACTTCATGGCCTTCATGGGAATGCCGGGCGCTGCCCATGGCGAGCAATAGCCGAAGGAGACTTCTCCGGCATTGGCAAAGCTCGTCTCCAGCGCCGGGCCCGACTGCCGGTCAACGACCGTGACGTCATGGCCGGCCTTGGCCAGTTGATAAGCGGATGTGACGCCGACGATGCCGGCTCCTAGAACGATGACCTTCATGATGTTCCCAATGATGGAGCCGCCGGCTCTTAGCGATATTGCCTGTCGTAACGATCGCCCAGGCCGGTTAGGATTTCGTAAGAAATGGTGCCGGCGTCGCGGGCAACGTCCTCGAGCGTCTGATGGCGGCCAAGCACTTCGACAAGGCTGCCAAAGGCCAGCGCCCCTTCGGGCAGCGCTGTGATGTCGACGGTCGCACTGTCCATCGACACACGGCCGACGATCGGCAGGCGTGTGCCCTTGAAATAGACGGCGCCGCGGTCGCTCAGGCATCGCGGCAGGCCATCCGCATAGCCGGCGGCAATGGTGGCGAGACGGGTTTCCCGTTGCGTGACATGCGCGCCGCCATAACCGACTTTCGCCCCCGCCGGCACGGTGCGCGTCTGCACGACGGCGACATTGAGGCTGACCACCGGCTCCATAGGGTTCTTCTCGCCGGCGTTCGGAGCGCCGCCATAGAGCGCGATGCCCGGGCGGGCGAGCACGCCGTGATAGGCCTCACCCAGGAAAACGCCGCCGGAATTGGCGAAGGAAATATCGAACCCCGGAAATTTGTCGGCAATGCGGGACATCTCGGCAAACTGCTCGCCGTTCTGCTCACTGTCGATGTCATCGGCCGAAGCCAGATGGCTCATGATGAACAGGATTTCGACATTGGTGCCATCGCGAAGAGCCGCCGCCAGCTCTGCTCGCTCTTCCCTGGGAAAACCGAGCCGCGACATGCCGGTGTCGAATTGCAGGACGGCTGGCAGGCTGCGCTTCAGAACGCGCGCAGCCGCCGACCATTGCCGCCACTGCGCCAGCGAATTGAGAACCGGGACAATGCCCATCTCGGCGCAGGCGATCTCGTTACCCGGCTGCAATCCGTTCAACACGAAAATCTGAGCGTCCTGCGCAAGGGCCGGCCGAAGCCTCACGGCCTCGACAAATTGGGCGACGAAGAAATGCCTGCAACCTTCCCTGTAAAGCGTTCTCGCAACCCGCTCGGCGCCGAGGCCATAGGCGTCGGCCTTGACGACGGCGCCCGCGCGGACCGGCGCCAGCATCGAAACGAGCTTGCGATAGTTACGGCCGATGGCGGCAAGATCGATCGTCAGATAGCCCGTGGCTCCCTGCGTGGTCGTGGCAGTTCGTGTGCGGGAAACCAAAATGTCGCTATCCATGTCCACCCCTTTTTTTGATCTCAGGGAGTTTATGAAATAATGAGCGAAATTGCCTATCATTCAGCAGTCGATTATTGCTTGATTTGCTTATTAGCCGCATAATCGATAAAAATTTGGAACGATCTATCATGCCCGCTCTCGACGCCATCGATCGCAATATCCTGAGGCTACTGCGCCTCGATGCCCGCATGAGCAATGCCAAGCTCGCCGCCGAGATCGGTCTTTCTCCCTCGGCCTGCCTCAGGCGCATCAAGATCATGGAAAAATCAGGCGTGATCCGCGGCTATACGGTGCTGGTCGACACCGGCAATGCGGATGAGATGATCGCCGTGATCATCAACATCACCCTAGAGCGACAAACGGAGGACTATCTCGACCGCCTTGAGGCGGCGGTTCGCCGGCATCCCGAGATCCGGGAATGTTTTCTGATGACGGGCGGTTCCGACTATCTGCTGCGCGTGGAGGTTGCCAATGCGGGCGAGTTCGAGCGGATCCATAAAGAGATCCTGTCGACCTTGCCCGGCGTCCTCAGGATCCATTCCAGCTTCTCGATCCGCAATGTTCTAGCGACGCGCACGAGGGGCAGGCGCTGAACCGCGAACCACCCGCGCATCCATCCACATCGCGCATGGCAAGCCTCGCTGTATCGTCAACTGCGCCGCTGGCGCAGATTGGAGAACCCGCCTATCACTCGGATCCTGCACTCCACTCGCGATAGGCGAGGTGGATCTTTGCTCCGATCGTCGTGAACGGCTGCGGCGGCAATGCCGTCGGGGCAGCCAGGCGCGCGTAGACGCGGCCGAGTTCGGAATCGTGTCCGAGCGCCAGTTCCGCAGCCGCGATCCCTGACGCTGTCGAGTTCGACGCTCCAAGGCCGTTGCAGCCGCATGCCGCGAATACGCCGCGCTCGATCTCACCGAATGCCGGAACATGATTGCGTGTGAGTGCCATCGCGCCGGCCCAGCGGTACTGCAACCCGACGCCACCAAGGGTGGGAAAGCGATTGGAGAACTTGCCGTCGTGGAGGCGGCCGGCTCGCTGGATCGCGGCGTCGCTGACTGCGATGCTAGGATTATAGCTGTAGCGCGAGCGCACCAGGATTCGGTCGCCCGCGCCGGTGCTGATGCGGCGGACAGTTGTTCCCATCGGCAGGGCGGGAGTGGCGGCCCACTTCCGTTCTCCGCCGAGGCGCGAGGGGTCGAACTCCTCGGTGAGGGAGGCATAAGTGAAGACATGGAGCAGACGCCCACGGAAGAAGCCGAAGCTCTCCGCATGTCCGTTGTTTGCCATGATGATCTTTGCCGCCTGCACGGAACCCTGCGGCGTCTTGACGAGCCATCCCGTACCGAGGCGCTCGAACGAGAGGGCTGGCGACCGCTCGTAAAGGGTGACCGGCTCCTTCAGGCAGTCGGCGACCCCGCGAATGTAGGCGGCGGGCTGCACGATGACCGTGCCGGGCATGAACAGACCGGAGGTGTAGACCGGCGATCCCGTCACGGCGTCGATCTCGCTGGCGCTCAGGAGCCGATGATCTTCGCCCATTTTCGAGAGCTGCTGCGCATAGTCCTCGAGGTGCCTGTCGCCTTCCGCGCTGATGGCGACGCTGTATCGACCACAGGGATCAAACACGTCCTTACCCCAACCGTTTTCGGTCGCCATCTCGGTCGCCAGAGCGATGGCCGAGCGCTGTATGAGGACGGACTGCCTGAATTTGGCCTCCGACTCTCCGCTGAAGTCGTCGGACGAGACCTCGTGCGGGAGGTCGATGATGAAGCCCGAGTTCGCGCCCGCCGGCCCCTCGCCGACGATACCCGCTTCGAGGACGGCGACCCGTGCGTTCGGGTCCAGGCGTGAGATACGCCGGGCTGCGGAGAGGCCCGCGAAACCACCGCCGATGATCGTGACATCCGCAATGACCGGTCCGTTCAGCGCGGGCTGTGGCGTACGCGGCGCAAGTGTGGCCACCCAGCCCGAAACGCCTGCGCGTTTCGGAAGCTTGGATGCAATGAAAACGTTTTTTGCGGCCTGGATCACGTTAAATCGCTTCACGCTCCATGAGCGTTTCGAGGGAGCGCCGGATGGCCGGAAGCTTTTCTGGGGCAAGCCCGCGCAGCGGTTTTCGCGGAACGCCGGCGCCGTAGCCCACCAGATCTGCCGCCGCATAGACGGACTGCACGTAATCGCCTTGCCAGATCAGCCCCATCGACGGCTCCAAGATTTTCCACAGCGCGCGAACCTCGTCCCACTTGTGCTTGGCGGCGGCCTCGACGAGGGCGACACAGGTTCTCGGAGCGAAGTTCGCCCCACCCCAGATCAGGCCGTCGCATCCGGCATAGAGCGCGTAGGGAACGAGAGGGTCAGCGCCGTTCATGACGAGACGGCCGGTGCGGATAAGTGCTGCCTGCTTTCCAAGATCGCCGCTGCTATCCTTGACGGCGCAGAAGCCGGGGATTTCGCTCAGCTTGTCGAGAAGTTCGGGCGTGACTGCGACGCCGACCGCTTGGGGAACGTTGTAGCCGATCACCGGCAGACCGGCCTTCGCAACCTCGCTATAGAAATCGACGATGCCTTGGTCGTCCGTCGGCCCTTCGAAGAAGGGCGGAAGAACCATGACACCTTCGGCGCCAGCGTCTCGCGCGCGAGTGGTACGCTCGACGACGTCCTCCACCAGAAGCGCGGAAGTCTGTGCAATCACCTTCGCCCGACCATTGACGATCCGCACTCCGCGTCGGATCAGTTCCTCGGAGTCGTCCTTGGAAAGGTAGACGTGCATGCCGGTGCCAGAGCTGAACAGGAAGCTCCTGACGCCTGCTGCGAGGTAGCGCTCGACATTGTGTTCGAGCCTGCCGTAGTCGATGCGTCCGGCATGGTCGAACGGCGTCGTGATGGCAAGATTTAGGCCTGCAAATTGGAATTCAGACATTCGTTTTGTGTTCCGCGTTACGCTGCCGAAGGGTCGAGCCAAATGGTCCTAGAGGGTCGGCGTCTCCAGACCCTCTGGGGCCGCGTACATGGCCATGTTTCGTCGTGAAAGCTCGAGGTGAAGCCGCGCCAGTTCTCCGGCTGCATCGGGATCGCGCTTCCCGATGGCGTCGATCATCTCGTCATGTTGTTGCGCGGCGAGTTCGAGCTCTTCCTGCATGCGAGGCGTGTTCGGGTGCTTGTAGAAGACCTTGCCGATGCGTGCATGGTCGATCTGCAGTCGACGCAGGCTCGGAACCAGATAGACGTTGTGCGCCATCTCGCCGATCTGGCGGTGGAACTGGTCGTTGTAGAAGACGCGCCCCTCGACGTCGCAATTGTCGACGGCCTTTCGAAATGACTGCTGCATCTGCTTGAGCACGTCGAGCTGCCCGCGAGTTCCATTCTCGGCCGCCAGCTTGTTGGCGGTGATGTAGATCATCGGCGCAAGAAGAAAGAAGTCGCGCAGCGACTGGTAACTCATCGAACTGACACGCGCCGCCCGGTTGGCTTCCAGGTCGATATAACCTTCGCCAGCCATCTGCCGCATCAGCTCGCGAACCGGCGGACGAGACAGTCCAAACTCCTCGCTCAGCGCCACTTCGTCCAACACCGCACCCGGCGGCAGCTCCATCGTCAGGATGCGTCTGCGAAGCGTCAGGCTCAGATTCGTTTTACGATCGGGGTTGCCGATCTCGGAGGCAATGCCATCGTCCATCTCATAATCCTTTTGAAAGACATTATGTAGACATAAGATAAACGTCAAGAACTTCTTGAGATCCGGAATCGAATCCGCTCGCCCAGTCAGCGAGAAAGCAGGTTCGGGTCAGGAAAAGTTGCTGCCGCACGGCGCAGCGAATGCTGCGTCGGCAAGTCGACCGGAGACCTCCGATCACTCATCGGGCCACCGGGCAACAGGTATGAGTTCGGCGACGCGCTCTAAAAGGTCAGTTGCACCTTGCAGGCCGCCGTACGGTCACCGGCGAGAATGAAGGCTGCGGTGGCTTCTTCGAGCGGCAGGCTGTGGCTGATGATCGGCCGCACATCGATCTTGCGGCTGGAGATCAGGTCGACGGCGGTACCGAACTCCTCGTGGAAGCGCTGCGTTCCGTGGAGTTGAAGCTCCTTGCCGACGATGGCGTTGAGAGGGATCGGGACGTCTCCTGTGACGCCGACCTGCACGATCGTTCCGCGTGGCCTGATAGCGGCAATTGCGCCGCGGATTGCCGGAGCGGCGGCCGAGCATTCGAAGACGAGATCGAAATAGCCCTTTCCCGCCTCGTATTCCGCAAGCGCAGGGGCATGCTTGGAAACATCGATCGTGCGGGTGGCGCCCATCGCTTTTGCCCTGTCCAGCGCGGCATCCGCGAGATCGGTCACCACGATCTCGTTAGCCCCATAATAAGCTGCGACGGCAACCGCTAGGGCGCCGATCGGGCCGGCTCCGGTGACCAGCACGCGTTTGCCTGTGATATCCCCTGCGCGCGATGCCGCGTGCAGGCAGACGGATAGCGGCTCGCTGCAGGCCGCTTCTGCAGCAGTTGTCGCAACTCCGACCTCAAAGCACTGCCTGGCCGGCACCACCAGCCATTCCCGGAACATGCCCTGCTCATGCGGCAGGCGCATCGCGCTGCCCATGAAGCGCATTTCCAGGCAGTGGATCGGCATGTTTTTCTCACAATATTCGCAATGCCCGCAGGGTTGGCTGGGATTGACCGCCACCAGCGTCCCAGCCTTCAGATCGACCCCCTCGCCCACTTGGCTGACGGTCCCCGAGGCCTCGTGGCCGGGTATGATCGGCTCGCGCACCCTGACCGGCCCGAAGCCTCCATCCTGGTAGTAATGCAGGTCGGAACCGCAGATACCTGCGGTCGCCATTTTGAGAAGCACCTCGCCGGGACCAGGGGCCGCAACCGTATCGGTCTCGATCCTGAGATCGCCCTTTTGGTAAAGCCGTGCCAGACGTGTCCGCATCGTGTCCATCCTATCTCAACAGTCCAAGCTGCTGCGGCAGCCACAGCGATATCGCCGGGACGAAGGTGATCAGGATCAGCGCCAGGAAGAGCGGCACCAGCCAGGGCAGGATCGCCATGGTCGTGCGTTCGACGGAGAGTTTCGCGACCCTCGACAGCACGAACAGCACCATGCCGAGCGGCGGGTGCAGCAGGCCGATCATCAGGTTCAGCGTCATGATGAGACCGAACTGGACGGGATCGATCCCGAATTTCAGGACGATCGGCAGAAGGATCGGCACGAGGATGGTAATGGCCGCGATCGTGTCCAGGAAGCAGCCGACGAAGAGCATCAGCAGGTTCACGAGGATCAGGAAAACCCATTTATTGTCGGTGATCGACAGGATCGCATCGGACAGCAACTGCGCCGCCTGACTCACCGTCAGCAGCCATGCGAAGACCGATGCCGCGGTGACGATGAAGAGAACGGATGCCGTCGTCTCGATCGTATCGAAACTTGCCTTTGCGAGCGTCGAGGGCGTCATCGTGCGGTAGCGCACCAGACCGAGGAACAGAGACCAGAGGACAGCTGCGACGGCGGCCTCCGTCGGCGTGAACCAGCCCATCGTCATGCCGCCGATCAGGATGACGGGTGTCATCAGCGCCATGACGGCGGAGAAGCGGAAATACCAGTCGAGCGCGAGAAGCAGGGCAAGGGCAATGCCCGCCGCAACATTCATCGATACGCCCGCCTGCATCAGCAGATAGATGGCCAGCGGCACCGCCAGGACGACGACGATTTCCATCCCTGCCGACAGCAGCTGCCTCACATCGAACGGCGCGTCGGAGCCCCAACGCTTCCAATAGGCAAAGGCGGCGACGGTGATCATCATCAGGAGCGTCATGACAATGCCGGGCAGGATGCCCGCCATGAAAAGGGCGCCGATCGAGACGTTCGCCATCATGCCGTAGATCACGAAAGGCAGCGACGGCGGGAAGATCGGGCCGAGCGTTGCCGAAGCCGCCGTCACGCCGACCGCGGCCTCGACCGGATAGCCGTGATCCTTCATCGCCTTGATCTCGATCGTGCCGATACCGGCTGCGTCGGCGAGCGCTGTGCCCGACATGCCGGAGAAGATCACCGAACCGATGATGTTGACTTGCGCGAGACCGCCCTTCATCCAGCCGACGAGAGCAACAGCAAAGGAATAGATGCGTCCGGTGACACCGGCCGAGTTCATCAGGTTGCCCGCGAGGATGAAGAACGGCACGGCGAGCAGCGGGAAGCTTTCGACGCCGGCGATCATGCGCTGGGCGACGATGATGTCGGGCGCGACGCCATAAAGGACGATGTAGAGCACGGATGCGACGGCCATAGAGATGGCAACGGGCACCCCGACCAGCATCAGCACCAGAAACGAGCCAAGAAGCAGCAGCATCAGATCAATCCTCGATGGTCTGGAATTCTTCGGGGCGCTCCAGAACGGAGTAGCCGCGGCGCATGTTGGCGATAAAGACGACGACCGCGCGGATCAACATCAGCACGAAGGCGACGAGAACGGCGTAGAAGACGATGTTGCGCGGCAGGTCGACGGTGACCATCTGCTCGTCCGCCACGATGTCGACGTAGCGCCACATCAGATGGCAGCCATAGGCGAAGAAGCCGATGCGGACGATATCGACGAAAGTGGCGAGCACGCGCGCCAGGCCTGCAGGCATGTAGTGATAGAACACGTCCACCTGGATATGCCGCGACGTGCGCACGCACATGACGGAACCGAGAAAGACGACACCGATCAGACAATTGATCGCGATCTCCTCGGTCCATGCGTAGCTGTCGTTCAGCACATAGCGCGTGAAGAACTGCAGGAAGACGCAACCGGCCATCAGCCAGAAGACGAGCAGCGTGATCCAGTCCTCGATGGCGTAATCTGAGACGTTTGCGGTCGGCGCGTGGCCTTCGAACTCGTGACCGATGTCTTCGGCCGTGATTTGCGTATGAATTTCTTGCGACATGATCGGCCCTGTTCCAGTTCGGAATGAAGGAGCGCGGCGTCTGCAGCAACCAAAGTGTTACAGCGTCCTTGCGCGTCTGAAAGACGCGCGGCGCTGTCAGGCGCCGCGCCGCGGAGTTTACTGGATCGCGCGGATTGCTTCCCAATCGGCTTTCTCGTAGCCGAAATCCTCGAAGTTGACCTTTTCCATCACGGTCTTTTCGAAATCGGCCTTGTCGACCTCGGTGACATTCAGGCCCTTTTCCTTGAAGGTCGCAATGAGGCTATTTTCCTTGCCGGCGATCGTCTTGCTCGTGCGCTCGGCCGCCTCCTGCATGACCTCGCCGAAGATCTTCTTGTCCTCGTCGGAAAGGCTCGCCCACCGCGTCTTCGAGATCACGGTGTTGAGGTGATCGACGATGTGGCCGGTGAGGATGATGTTCTTCTGGACTTCGTAGAACTTCTTCGCCTCGATTGTCGTCAGCGGGTTTTCCTGTGCCTCAACCGTGCCGTTCTGCAAAGCGAGATAGACTTCGGCAAAGGCGATCGGCGTGGTGTTGGCACCGCAGGCGCGCGGCATGGCGAGATAGGCCGGGACGTCAGGCACCCGGATCTTCAAGCCCTGCATATCGGCGCATTTGGCAATCGGCTTGTTTGATGTCGTATGGCGCGTGCCGTAATAGCTGACGGCGGCAATGTGGTTGCCGGTCTTGTCTTCATAGCCTTTGGCAAGACGCTTGAAGACATCGCTCTTGGTGTAGGCGATCAGGTGATCGGGACCGCGGAAGATATAGGGGAAGTAAGTCACGCCGATCGGCTTGTAGTCACGGGCCGCGAAGCTCGATCCCGAAATGATGATGTCGACCGTCCCGAGCTTGAGGCCCTGGTTGATATCGGCTTCCTTGCCGAGCTGAGACGCGGGATAGACCTCGATCTTGTAGCGCCCATCGGTGCGCTTGTTGATCTCTTCTGCGGCCCATACGGAATCCGTGTGGAAGGGCTCCGACGTTTCATAGACATGCGCCCATTTCAGCACTGTCTGGGCCTGCGCGATCGCGCTGCTCGCCATGATCGCGGCTGCAGTGCAAAGTATCGTTGCCAGTCTGCTTTTCATTGCTCTCTCCTCCCGAGCTTGGGTTAAGTCTTGGTCGTTCCTTTCGACGGCCGCTTGTTGCGTCCGCGCTCCTCTTCCCCCGAGAACTCCTCCCCGAAGCTCTCGGAAAACCTCTTCTGCGACATTGTGAGATGGGCGCGCATGGCCGCCTTGGCGCCAGCGGCATCGCCGGCGGCGATCGCGTCGCGAATGGCCCGATGCTCGTTCAGGGCGCTACGCCATGTCGTAGGCCCCTCGAAGTGGCTGGCGAGCCTTGCGAAATAAGGGGTCATGCGCATGTCGAACATCTCGCCCGTCACACGGATCAATGTCGCATTCCCAATGATGGCGGCAATGCCGGTGTGGAAGGCGCGATCGGCATCGAGTACTGCGATTGCATCGTTGACCACACCACCCATGCGCGTCAGAGCTTCATCGAGCAGAGCGATATCGTCCGGTTTGGCGCGACCGGCAGCTTCTTCGGCGATGGCGCATTCGATGAGGGCCCGCGCCTGCAGCAGTTCGAAAGGCCCCTCCACCGGCTCGCGCTCGGCCCCAGTGACGGTCGCAGCATGCTGGCGCACCACATAGATGCCGGATCCCATGCGGATGTTGACGAGGCCCTCGACCTCCAGGACGATCAGCGCCTCGCGGACGGTCGGGCGTGAGACCGACAGTTGCTCCGCGAGGTCGCGCTCAGCCGGCAGCCGCTGGCCGACGGCAAGCTCGCCGCTCGCGATCATCAATCGAATCTGATCCGCAACCTGTCTATAAAGACGGCGTGATTCAACAGGCGAAAACATCGTGGGCCTCCCCGGCGGCTTCTCCTCAAGCCGCGCAGCTGGTCAACTGGCCTGACCAATTAGCACCTGAATAACATTGCTTGAGTTGTGCGTCAATCCGCCGCATAAACTCATAAGGAGAGTAGCCCACTCTACATTTTATGGGCTGCATGAAAGGCAGCGACGGACCTTCGGAGCCTTACGAGGACGACAAATGGTGTCGTTTCTCATGGAGCGGGATTGCATCCACAAAGCGAAGCTGTGTCCCGATCTGGTGAAAAGCAATTCGGCGGGAGGCACAATCGTACGATTTGCGATCCTAGAACCTGGAGTGCGCTATCGGTGGGCGCGGCGAATCATTTCCTTATAGGAATGTAGCCGAAAGCTGTCTTCTGAGAGGGAACTGGGCTGGACACGTGCCCGATCACCTTTTCATAAGGTTTTCCATCACATCGGAGCCGAGAGCCTTTCCGAGCGCTTTCACGCCGCTGTTAGGCAGCCTCAAGAGGCCGTTGCAAAGCCCTTCTCGCCACGAATCTCCGCGATCCCATGCCTCTTCCCAAGCATCCGCCAGCTCGCTGTCGTGACGCGTCTCTACAAGCGCTTCAAAGAGCAAGGATGCCTGCGATAGGTCTTTGTCCGCTTTCACGCGTCCTAGCGTGTCTGTGAGCCTTCTGGACGATACGATCAGCTTGTGGACGGCATACCTCTCTGGAGCCGGGACAAGGACGTTCACGCCTTCGCGGAAGAGAAGCACCGTGCGGACAGGCTCGTAGATCAGGTAATCGAGAAACCGCAGGTTTTCCGCCGCCGCACCGCCGAGAGCGGGCATGGGAGAGGGCTTGCCCGTGTATTCGTCCGATCCCCGGTTTCCGGTCAGGAATTCCACCCGGTAGCCCTTGCTGTTCACGAAGGCGACCACCTTGGTTTTGTCCGCCTGGTGCGGAACCGCTCGGAATTCGGGATCGACCGATTGGAGGATTTCGACGATCGGCGGCAGGCTGTCTTGGACACCCGCCGAGATCGCGAAGTCCTGCGCGAAATCTGCGTCGCCTGTTTGCATTGCCGCCGAGGGCAGCCGGACGCCGAGCATCCCCGCGTAGGTGCTGAATGCCACCGACCCGATCAGGACGGCCCGCAGCCGGAACAATCCGGCGTCGGCTAAGGCTTTTGTGACGTCACCCGCGAATGGATCGGGACCGGGGAGGCCCGCGCGGCGCAGCGTGCTAACCATGCGTCTCCGCTCCCGGATATTGTCTTTGATCTCCTTGTGAGCCTTCACCCGCTCCGTGATCGCCTCGTCGCTCGCGGGGCCGACATAGCTTCGCTTGTCCTTGCCCTCGGGGGTAGGGAGATCGAAATACCAATAGTCGCGATTCTTGACGGTCACGGTCACGAACCATCCCTCCAAGGGGAAGTCCGCCGCGAATTGGGCATCGAGCGTCCGCTGCGCCAACTCCGCGAACATCGTCCGATAACTGATGTCGATCTCTTTCATCCTTGGCATCTCCTTCTCGAGCCCGGCGGCCCTGGTCGGCAAGTTCGGCCATCGCCTCTTTGAGGCGCGCCCGCCTTCTGCGAAGGAAGTCGTCTTCGCTCATCCCCGTTATAAGTCTCTGCCAAGACCTTATAACTCCGCTTGTCGCTGTCAAGTTATAAGTCTCTGCCAAGGCCTTATAACCAGGGCGTGCTCATTTCGGCCGACACGAAACCCCGCAGAGATGAACTGACCCCCGAAAGTTGGACATCCAGCCGCGGCGGTTTTCATGTCCAAGTACAGCCTATCGTTCAAGCAGTTCCTACAAAGGCCAGTCCCGGACGTGTGGCACCAGACCTCCTCCAGCGACAGTTCACCGCCGAGCGCATGAATCAGAAATGGACGACAGATGCCACCGAGTTCAACGTGGCCGGCGAGAAGCTCTACCTACCGCCGGTCATCGACCTCTACAACGGCGAAATCGTCGCCTCGAAACGGCGAGACGACCGATCTTCAAATTGGTCCAGAACATGCCGACAAAGGCTGCATCAGATAGACGACAGTGAGAAGCCGATCCTGCATTCCGATCAGGGATGGCACGATCGGATGCCGGCCGGGAACCGCATGCTCGAAAGCCGCAACATCGCCCAGAGCATGTCACGCAAGGGCCATTGCCTCGACGTTCGCCATCCTCAAATCCGAGTTTTTCAACTCCAGTCGCTTCGACAGCATCGGGAGGTCTGAAAGAGGGGTTGAGGACTATATCCGCTGTGATAACAACGACCGCACACCGGGCTGAAACTCAAAGGGCTGAGCCCGGTACGATACAGGACTCAGCCCTTAAATCCTCCCAGTCTGTAAACCGTCCAACTTTACGGGGTCAGTTCAAAAGCGGGGGTTCTTTGCGGCGGTGGCCGATCAATTATTATGCGCGGCGCAGGCCTCATCCATCGGGGTTGCGTTGCTCGTGCCGCCTTGTGTCTGGAGTTTGGCGGAGTTGTTAACCGGATTCGGGCACTTCGTCTTGTCCATCTTCATCGTGCCGCTGGTGGTGGAATTCGTCGTGGTGGAGTCCGTTGCCATCGGCTTTTTGGCCTTCGTGTCGCTGGCGGCGCCGCCGCCTTGATCCGCCTGATTTTTGTCCATCGTCGCGCCAGCCGGCGCAGGATTCGATTGGGCAAAAGCTGATGTGGCCATGCCGATAGCGAAAAGCGAAGCTGCTACAAGTTTCATACGCATCCTGATGTCCTCCTTGGGATCTTGCGTGATTGCCTATCCACAACCTCGCCGACACACCATTGTTCCCCAGCCATTGCTAATATGTCTTACGCCCCCGAGCCCCAGACGGAGCCGAGAGTTGAACGCGTGAAAAGGAGCCGGGAAACGAGGTGAGGGTCACACGCGAGCTATTTCGCGTAAAGCGCTCGCGACCGCTCGAGATGCTTGAGGAGTGCCGTTTCCGAGCCATCCACGTCGTTTGCGGCCAGGCGGTCGACGATTTCGTCGTGTTCGGCGAGCGTGAATTTTTCCTTGCCGGTCCAGATCAGCATCTCGGTATGATATTCTTTCAGCCAGGCAAGCATCGCTTCGCTGACGGCGACGTAGATGGGGTTGCCTGATATCTGCGCGATGCGGGTGTGAAACTCCATGTCCGCATCGATAAACTCTTCGGCCCGCCCAAGCGACATGCGCTGGCGCTCGATAATGTTCCTGAGATCGGCGATATCGCTTGCAGAGGCGCGCTGCGCGGCCTCGCGTGCCATGCCCCGCTCGAAGAAGATGCGGGCGCTCTTGAGGTATTCCAGCGAGTCCGACGATTGCGACAGCATGATCTTGGCAGTGAGATCGACCTGGCGGAATATCGATTTTGCCGTCAGCCTGAGGACCTTCGCCCGCTCGCCGTGCGAAATGCTGACAAGACCTTTGTTGGCAAGGGACTGCATGGCCTCCCTGATCGCCGGCCGGCCGACGCCGAAGCGTTCCATCAGCACGCGCTCGGAGGGCATTTCGTCGCCGGGCTGAAGCTCACCCGAGGTGATCATTCGCTCAAGTCGATCAAACACTTCGTCAGAGAGTTTCCGGCGGACGATTTGTTCGAGGGGCTGGGTCATCACATCTCGCTGGCTCAAAATGTCTCCTCCTAACAGTTTTCCGGGTCGAGAACAAAGCTGTCGGCGAAAATTTGCGGATCCGAAGATTCTACTTTTCATAAGTTGGAATACTCATTATACCAGATCATGAGTTGACGCCATGGCAATCTGCCGGGCGAGAGGAGCAACCGTCCGTTTCATGATGATTACCCTGACCTACCGTATCGAAACGCCCGGCAGCGTCGAGGCGATGGCGGAAAAGATCGCGAGCGACCAGTCGACCGGCACCTTCGTGCCCGTTCCCGGTGAAACCGAAGAGCTGAAGTCCCGTGTTGCCGCCCGTGTGCTGGCGATCCGCCCACTCGAAGATGCGCGTCATCCGACCTGGCCCGAGGTCGCCCCCGGCACGCTGCTCAATCGCGCCGACGTCGACATTGCCTTTCCGTTGGAGGCGATCGGAACCGATCTCTCCGCACTGATGACCATTGCAATCGGCGGCGTCTATTCCATCAAGGGCATGACCGGCATCCGCATCGTCGACATGACGCTGCCCAACGCCTTCAAAAGCGCCCATCCCGGACCGCAGTTCGGCATCCCTGGAAGCCGCCGCCTCACCGGCGTCGAAGGCCGGCCCATCATCGGAACGATCGTCAAGCCTGCGCTTGGCCTCAGACCGCACGAGACGGCGGAACTCGTCGGCGAGCTGATCTCATCCGGCGTAGACTTCATCAAGGATGACGAAAAACTGATGAGCCCGGCCTATTCGCCGCTCAAGGACCGCGTTGCGGCGATCATGCCGCGCATTCTCGATCACGAGCAGAAGACCGGCAAGAAGGTCATGTATGCCTTCGGTATCTCTCATGCCGACCCCGACGAGATGATGCGCAACCACGACATCGTCGCCAAGGCCGGCGGCAACTGCGCCGTCGTCAATATCAACTCGATCGGTTTCGGCGGCATGAGCTTTCTGCGCAAGCGCTCCAATCTGGTGCTGCACGCGCATCGAAACGGTTGGGACGTGCTGACGCGCGACCCGGGCGCCGGCATGGACTTCAAGGTCTATCAGCAATTCTGGCGGCTGCTCGGGGTCGACCAGTTTCAGATCAACGGTATCAGGGTCAAATATTGGGAACCGGACGACAGTTTCGTCTCGTCCTTCAAGGCCGTCAGCACGCCGCTGTTTAATGCCTCCGATTGCCCGCTTCCGGTTGCCGGCTCGGGTCAGTGGGGAGGACAAGCGCCTGAGACCTACAAGCGGACCGGCCGGACAGTCGATCTTCTCTATCTCTGCGGCGGGGGTATCGTCAGCCACCCCGGCGGCCCGGCGGCCGGCGTTCGGGCCGTGCAGCAGGCCTGGCAGGCCGCGGTCGCGGACATCCCGTTGGAGACCTATGCGAAAGATCATCCGGAGCTCGCCGCTTCGATTGCAAAATTCAGCGACGGCAAGGGCGCGTGACCGCGATGGATGGACCTCTCGTCAGCTATTACGGGGATGACTTCACCGGCTCCACCGATGTCATGGAGGCCTTAGCCTCGAACGGCGTGTCGACCGTGCTCTTCCTCGACGTTCCGACGCCGGAACTGCTTGCGCGCTTTAGGGATTGCCGCGCAATCGGCATTGCCGGGACAAGCCGCAGCGAGACCCCCGCATGGATGCAAGAACACCTTGCGCGCGCTTTCGAGTGGCTGAATTCGCTTGGCGCTGACATCTGCCACTACAAGGTCTGCTCGACCTTCGATTCCAGCCCCGAAATCGGCAATATCGGCAAGGCGATAGAAATCGGCCGCTCGGTGTTTGGGCAATCCGTCGTGCCCGTCATCGTCGGCGCGCCGCAACTGAAGCGCTATACGGCATTCGGCAACCTCTTTGCCACTTACCAGGGCCGGATCTTTCGCATCGACCGCCATCCCGTCATGAGCCGCCATCCGGTCACCCCGATGGACGAGGCGGACCTTGCGGTCCACCTGTCGAAGCAGACCCACCTCCCCGTCTTGGTCGCCGATCTCGTCGCGATCACCGGCGCCGACGCCGATGCGCGGATCGACGAACTGGCGTCGGGTTCCGAGGGGATCCTGCTCATCGATGTCGACTCCGACGCGACGCAGGAGGCCGCGGGCCGACAACTGCTTCGTGTCACCGGCCGTTCGGGAAGCTTCGTCGCCGGCTCTTCGGGGGTCGAATATGCCCTGCTCAGCGCATGGCGGCGGAGCGGCTTCATCGGCGAAAGCAAAGCCGAGTTTCCCGATGTCGGCCCGGTCGACCGCCTTGCCGTCGTGTCGGGCAGCGTATCGCCGACGACCGAGCGCCAGATCCGGACGGCAGTCGAGAACGGCTTCGAGAACATCGCGCTCGATCCGCTGGCACTGGTCTCGGAGCATGGCGAAGGCGCGGTGAGTGCTGCGGTAGAGGCGGGAACCGAGAAGCTCAAGCAAGGCAAGAGCATCATCCTCTACACCGCGCTTGGACCGTCTGCAGACCGCGGCGCCGACATCGACCGGCTTCCGGGCGCTCGTCACCGTCTCGGCAGCGCGCTCGGCACGATCTTGCGCCGCCTGATCGAGAATGAAGGGCTTTCACGTGCGGTCGTCGCCGGCGGCGACACGTCCAGTCACGCCCTCAGGCAGTTGAAGATCGACGCGCTGACGACGCTTCTGCCGCTGCCCCAGACGCCGGGTTCTCCGCTTTGCCTTGCGCATGGCGATTATCAGCCGACCAACGGCCTGCAGATCGCCCTCAAAGGCGGGCAGGTTGGGACCGATGGCTATTTCACGCAGATCCGCGATGGAAGGAAACACTAATGGTTTCCCCGATCCGGCTTGGCGCAGAAAAACGTGTGGATCATATGAATTAAGTGATATGGTGATTGACTCATCATACCAGTATATGATCCTATCCAGAAACGGAAAAGGTGAGGAAACATGACTAAGATTGCCCTCTTCGGCGCAGGCGGAAAAATGGGATACCGGCTTGCCAAAAATCTCAAAGGCTCGCGTTTCGAGGTCCGCCATATCGAGGTGAGCGACGCAGGCAAGGCCCGTTTGAAGAATGATCTCGGGGTCGATTGCGTGCCCGTCGATATCGGGCTCGACGGCGCCGAGGTGGTGATACTTGCCGTGCCGGACACGGCGATCGGCAAGGTTGCGGCAGGCATCGTCGACAAACTCACGTCAGGCACTATGGTGATCGCGCTGGATGCTGCGGCTCCCTTTGCCGGTCATCTGCCGAAGCGTGATGATCTTACCTATTTCGTCACCCATCCCTGCCATCCGCCGATCTTCAATGACGAGACGGACATGCAGGCAAAAAAGGACCACTTCGGCGGCCTCTTCGCCAAGCAGCATATCGTTTCGGCGCTAATGCAGGGTCCCGAAAGCGCCTATGCGCTCGGTGAGGAAATCGCCAAGCTGATCTGGGCCCCGGTCATGCGCTCGCACCGGGTCACGGTCGATCAACTTGCAATGCTCGAACCGGGCTTGTCGGAAACCGTCTGCGCATCGCTGCTCGTTGTCATGCGACAGGCCATGGACGAATGCGTGGCACGTGGTGTGCCTGAACAGGCGGCCCGCGACTTTCTGCTCGGCCATATGAACGTGCTCGGCGCGGTCATCTTCAAGGAAGTCGACGGCGTATTCTCGGATGCCTGCAACAAGGCGATCGAGTTCGGCATCCCGGCGCTGATGCGCGACGACTGGAAAAAAGTATTCGAACCGCAGGAGATCGCCGAAAGCATCCGGCGCATCACCTGAACCGGCTTGGGGAGGTAAGCCCTCCCCTCAACCGCCCCAGGGAGAAGGGGCTTCATGTACAACAGGGAGGAAAATATGAAACTGACGCGCAGACTGACACTTGCAGCTTTTGCCGGCGCACTGGCGCTCGGAACGGCTCTTCCGGCCTTTTCGGCCGATCTCATCGCCATCATCACGCCGGCGCATGACAATCCCTTCTTCAAGGCCGAAGCCGTCGGCGCCGAAGCCAAGGCGAAGGAGCTTGGCTACGAGACGCTGCTCATGACGCATGACGACGACGCCAACAAGCAGTCCGAAATGATCGATACGGCAATCGGGCGCGGCGCTAAGGCGATCATCCTCGACAATGCCGGAGCCGATGCCTCCGTCGCCGCCGTCAAGAAGGCGAAGGATGCAGGCATCCCTTCCTTCCTGATCGACCGCGAAATCAACGCGACCGGCGTTGCCGTCGCCCAGATCGTCTCGAACAACTATCAGGGCGCCCAGCTCGGGGCGCAGGAATTCGTCAAGCTGATGGGCGAGAAGGGCAATTACGTCGAGCTGGTGGGCAAGGAGTCCGACACCAATGCCAGCATCCGCTCGCAAGGCTATCATGATGTCATCGACGACTATCCGGACCTGAAGTCCGTCGCCAAGCAGTCGGCCAACTGGAGCCAGACGGAAGCCTATTCGAAGATGGAAACCATCCTCCAGGCAAATCCCGACATCAAGGGCGTCATTTCAGGCAACGACACCATGGCCATGGGCGCGATCGCAGCGCTGCAGGCGGCCGGCCGCAAGGACGTGATCGTCGTCGGCTTCGATGGCTCCAACGACGTGCGCGACTCCATCAAGTCGGGCGGCATCAAGGCAACGGTCCTGCAGCCCGCTTATGCGCAGGCTCAGTTGGCGGTGGAACAGGCCGACGCCTACATCAAGAACAAGACGACACCAAAGGAAGAGAAGCAGTTGATGGATTGCGTTCTCATCAATGCCGACAATGCCGGCAAACTCGAAACCTTCGCCCTGACGAACTGATCAGCCGCGAATTGCGGAGGGCGCAGCGCTGCGCCCTCCGCAATGCATTTCGCAAGACGTCGAGGTTCACTGTATGTTGAGAATGAAGGGCGCCCTGCTCGCTGCCGTCGTGGCGGCAGCTTTGCCCGGTTGCAAGATCATCAAGACGCCGACGGCTGAGGAAAAAGCTGCGGCAGCGGCCAAGACCGCCTTCGACCCGAATGCAAAGGTCGAAGCGATCTGGCAGTCCGAGGCAGTGCCCTACTTCGAAAAGCGCGCCGGTGACCTCAAAGACGTCATGCAGCTTTCCGCCTCCAGCCCCGACGCCGCCGGCGAGAAATATGGCAATCCCCGCAAGCAGAGCAGCTCGCCATGGACCTATGCGGTGAAGATCACCGGCAAGGTCGTCGCGGCCGATACGGCCTCGCGCGCGGCAACGCTCGATGTCGACGCCGATGGCGACGGCAAGGCCGACGCCAAGGTCCAAATCGGGCCGGCGCTGCGCGGCACGGCCCTGCGCGACACGCTGGATTTCGTCAATTTCAACGAATTCAAGAACCAGATCGAGTGGGCGCAATTCGGCAAGGCCTTCAACGAAAAGGCCAATACAGCCTTTCTGTCGGCCGTCCCGCGCGAAGGTCTGGTCGGCAAGACGGTGACCGCGATCGGCGCCTTTCCGCTGCCGAAAAGCGGTGAGCTTCCGCTCATAACACCTTCGGAACTGAAGGTCGGCTCATGACGGCGGCAGAGGCACAACAGGACGACATCATCCTGCGCCTCGACGAGGTGTCGAAGGTCTATTCGGGTATCGTTGCGGTCAAGCGCGCCAATCTTGAGCTGCGCCGCGGGGCGGTAAACGTCCTCGTCGGCGAAAATGGTGCAGGCAAGTCGACCCTGATGAAGATCATCGCCGGTGTCGAGCGTCCGACGCTCGGCCGCATCATCCTGGATGGCAAGCCCGTATCCTTCGACAGCCCTGCCGACGCGCAGGCGAATGGCATCGGCATGATCTTCCAGGAGCTCAATCTCTTCGCCAACATGTCGGTCGCCGAGAACATCTTCGCCAGGCGTGAGATCACCCGCGGCATCCTCGGCATCGATCACAAGGCACAGGTGCAACAAGCCAATGCGTTTTTGAAGCGTCTCGATGCCGGCATCGAGGCCGATACGATGGTCGAGGATTTGCCGATCGGCCAGCAGCAGCTCGTCGAGATCGCCAAGGCGATGTCGTTGAATGCCCGTATCCTGATCATGGACGAGCCGACGTCGGCGCTTTCGGCGGCCGAAGTCGAGATTCTGTTCAAGGTGATCGCGGAACTGAAGGCCCAGGGTGTGGCGATCGTCTACATCTCGCACCGGCTCGAAGAGCTGATGCGGATCGGCGACTACATCACGGTGCTGCGTGACGGCCAGGTCACCGGCGCGGCGATGGTCCGCGACATCGACACGCGCTGGATCGTGCGCTCCATGATCGGCTCGGATGCCAAGGATTTTGCAAAATCCGTGGACCACGCCGTGGGAGCTGAGGTCTTTCGCGCCGAAAATATCAGCCTGCCGCGGCCGACAGGCGGGCTTTCGGTCAACAATGTCTCCCTGTCGGTCAAGGCAGGCGAAATCCTCGGCATCTACGGTCTGATGGGCGCCGGGCGCAGCGAATTCTTCGAATGCGTGATCGGCCGTCACACACACTCGACCGGCAAGATCTTCATCGACGGCAAGCATGTTCGCGCCCGCGACACCACGCGGCGCATCCGCCGCGGCCTTGCGCTCATTCCGGAAGATCGGCAGCGCGAAGGTCTGGTCCAGGTGCTTTCCATCGCCTCCAACTTGACGCTGGCGAGCCTTGGCCGCTTCACCCGGCTCTTCCATATCGACAGAGGTGCGGAGAAGAACGCCATTCGTGATGCGATCCGCGATCTCTCGATCAAGGCGCCGAACCCGGATTTCGAGGTGACATCGATGTCCGGCGGCAATCAACAGAAGGTCGTCATCGGTAAGGCGTTGATGACCAATCCGAAGGTGCTTCTGATGGACGAGCCGAGCCGCGGCATCGATGTCGGCGCCAAGGCCGATGTCTTCCGCACCATGCGGCGGCTGGCGGCAAACGGGCTCGCTATTCTATTTTCGACTTCAGACCTCGAAGAGGTCATGGCGCTTTCCGATCGCATCGCGGTTTTGAGCAACGGCCAGTTGGTCGCCGTCTTCGACCGGAACGAGGCCACCGAAGAAGCCATCATTGCGGCTTCTGCCAAGGGACACGGACATCAAGGGAAACTCGCGTCATGATCGCGGCTACATCAACCACTCTCGCGCCAAAGGGCGCCAACGGCTCGGCGCTGCTGACGCTGATGAAGCTCAGGACGTTCATCGCGTTATTCGCGGTCATCATCTTCTTCGCGATCTTCGCTCCGAACTTCACCTCGACGGCGAACATGATCCTGATGTCGAAGCATGTGGCGCTCAACGCCTTCCTGGCGATGGGCATGACCTTCGTCATCATCACCGGCGGCATCGATCTCTCGGTCGGATCGATCGTCGGGCTTTGCGGCATGGTCGCCGGCGGCCTGATCCTTTACGGCATCGAATTGCCGATCGGCTACACCATCTTTTTCAACCTCTTCGAGATCGTGCTGATCACCTTGTCGATCGGCCTGCTCATCGGTCTGATCAACGGTCTGCTGATCACCAAGCTCAACGTCGCTCCCTTCATCGCCACGCTCGGCACGCTCTATATCGCCCGCGGTCTCGCCCTGCTGTCGTCGGACGGCCAGACATTTCCGAACCTTGTCGGCCGGCCTGAATACGCAACGACTGGCTTCGATTTCTTCGGCGCGGGGCGCATCCTCGGCCTGCCGGTTTCGATCTGGATTCTGATCGTGCTTGCCCTGCTGGCTGCCTATGTCGCCCGCTCGACACCGATCGGCCGTCATATCTTCGCCGTCGGCGGCAATGAGCGGGCCGCGCGCATGTCGGGTATCCGGGTCGATGTCGTCAAGATCTTCGTCTATATGTTCTCCGGACTGTGCGCCGCTATCGTCGGCGTCGTCATCTCCTCCGAACTGATGGCAGCTCATCCCGCGACCGGCGAAAGCTTCGAACTCAATGCGATCGCCGCAGCCGTGCTCGGCGGCACCTCGATGTCGGGCGGCCGCGGCACGATCGGCGGCACGATCATTGGCGCCTTCGTCATCGGTATCCTCTCCGACGGATTGGTGATGATGGGCGTTTCCTCCTTCTGGCAGATGGTCATCAAGGGCCTCGTCATCATCATTGCCGTCGTCGTCGACCAGGCGCAGCGCCGCCTGCAGCAGCGCGTTACCCTCATGCAGATGGCAAAGGCAGGTTGAGATGACGGAATTGAAAGGGGCTTTGATCGGTTGCGGCTTCTTTGCGGTCAACCAGATGCATGCCTGGAACGACGTTCGGGGTGCCGGCATCGTCGCGATCTGCGATCGCGACCCGGAACGGCTGAAGGTCGTTGGCGATCAGTTCGGCATCGCTCGCCGCTATGGCGATGCCGAGGCGTTGTTCGCCGATGGCGGTTTTGATTTCGTCGATATTGCTACGACCGTCCAAAGCCACCGCACCCTCGTCGAAATGGCGGCTCGAAACAAGGTGCCGGCCATCTGCCAGAAGCCATTCGCCAAGACCTTGTCGGACGCGAAGGCGATGGTCGAGGCGTGTCGCAATGCCGGCATACCCCTTATGGTGCACGAGAACTTTCGCTGGCAGACGCCGATCCAGGCGGTGCGCAACGCGCTGGAGGCGGATGCCATCGGCACGCCCTTCTGGGGCCGCTTCTCCTTCCGCTCAGCCTACGACGTCTTCTCCGGCCAGCCCTATCTGGCCGAGGGCGAGCGGTTCATCATCGAAGACCTCGGCATCCATACGCTCGATATCGCCCGCTATATCCTTGGCGACGTTCGATCGCTCACGGCCCGCACCAAGCGAGTCAATCCCGCCATCAAGGGCGAGGATGTCGCGACCATTCTGCTCGACCATGAAAACGGCGCCACGTCGGTCGTCGACGTCAGCTACGCCACCAAGCTTTCCAGGGAACCGTTTCCCGAGACCTTGATCGAGCTCGACGGTTCGGAGGGCACCATCCGCCTGACCCAGGGCTACGGCCTTCAGGTCACCAACGCCAAGGGCACCACGACCACGGACGTGTCTCCGAGGCTGCTGTCATGGGCCTCGCGGCCCTGGCACAACATCCAGGAGAGCGTCTACGCGATCCAGCAGCATTGGGTCGACCAGTTGGCGCGCGGCGCGGAACACTCGACGTCAGGCGCCGACAATCTGAAAACTTTCGCGCTCGTCGAGGCCGCCTATGACAGTGCGGCCAGGGGACAGGCGATCGATGTCGGAGCGATGCTGCGATGACGGTCGATGCGTTCCAGCTCTACGGCACTCGTCTCGTCGATCCGTCGCCCGTTCGCCTGAGAGCCGGAAAACTGCAAGCCGATCTCACCAACGGCAACCTCCGCACCATCCGCTACGATGGGACCGAGGTGCTGCGAGCGATTTCCTACCTTGTCCGCGACCGGGACTGGGGGACGTACAGCCCTGAAATCACCGAGCTCCGGATCGAGCAGAATGACGATCGTTTCGAGGTCGCCTATCTCGCCCGCTGCGAGGGACCGGACGATACGAGGCTTGTCATCGACGTTCGTATCGCCGGAAGCGCGGACCGGCTCGACTTCGAGGCTGAGGCCATCGCCCCGAGCGGCTTCGAGACCAACCGCTGCGGCTTCTGCATCCTGCATCCGATCGTCGGTTTGGCGGGTTCAGCGGCGACGGTCGAGCATGTCGACGGGGAGATCGTGGCGACACGGTTTCCTGATCTCATCGAGCCCTGGCAGCCGTTCAAGGACATGCGAGCCATCACCCACGCGGTCATGCCTGACGTTCAGGCGGAATGCCGGATGGAGGGCGACACTTTTGAAATGGAAGATCAAAGGAACTGGTCGGACGCATCCTATAAGACATATGTCAGGCCGCTCGCCCTGCCCTGGCCCTACCAGATTGCCGCCAATCAGCCTGTTCGGCAGAAAACGTCGCTTGTTATCAGGGATATCAGCGGTTCGACACGGCATCCTCCTGGGGTGTCAGGCGGCGCCATAAAACTTGAACTCGGTGCGCGCACCGGCACCATGCCGGATATTGGCGTCATCATCACACCCGAAGAAGCCGATGCGACCCTCTCGGCAAAGTCCGTCCTGACGGAGATCGCTCCCCAGGAACTCCTCTTCCATTTCGACCCGGGTGCCGGTCACGGCGTCGACGCGCTCAGGCGGTTCGCTATGCTCGCCGCCGCCTATCGTGGCCGCTCGACGCTGGAGATCGCCCTTGCCTGCAAATCGTCGCCGTCAATCGAGGCGGCCGAGATTGCTCGCCAGATGCAGCTTGCGGAATTCAGGCCCGATGCGATCATGATCTCGCCTTCGGTTGACCGGCAGTCGACGCCGCCCGGCAGCACCTGGCCGGATTGCCCGCCTTTGGATGAGATCTATGCCGCCGCTCGCGCCGCCTTTCCCGGCATTCGCATCGGCGGCGGCATGCTGAGCTATTTCACCGAGCTCAACCGGAAGCGCGTCCCGGAGGGACAGCTCGACTTCGTCAGCCACTGCACCAACCCGATCGTGCATGCGGCCGACGATCTCAGCGTCATGCAGACATTGGAAGCGCTGCCCTTCATCACGCGGTCGGTGCGTGCGATCTACGGCGACAAGCCTTACCGCATCGGTCCATCGACGATCCCGATGCGGCAGAACCCCTATGGCAGCCGCACGATGGACAATCCGTCCGGCGCACGCATACCGATGGCCAACCGCGACCCGCGCCACAATGGACGCTTCGGGCAGGCCTTCGCGCTCGGTTATGCGATACGAGTGCTGGATGCAGATCTGGAGTGCCTGACGCTATCAGCCTTATCAGGTCCGTTCGGTCTGATCGCCGGTCCGGGGGAACCGACCGAACCAGGCGGGCGTCGTCCGCTGTTCGAAACCGTGCGGACACTGTGTCAATTGGCTGGCGCAACCTGGCGGGAATGCGTCTCCTCCTCTCCTGCCGAGGTCCTGTCTTTCGTTGCAACGGATAGTACAGGCGCCAGGCTTTATGTCGGCAATCTGACGAGCGAAGAACGAAAGGTCGATTGCAGCGCATGCGGGCCGACCGGGAAGGACTCAAGCGGGGATCTGCTGCTTGCCCCATTGGCTGTCGCCGTCTTGCCGCTGCAGCGCGACGTGCTGGCGGATTGACCTCCAGCAGTGCAGCTGCATCTATGCGATCGGAACTCGCTCTCGGGAGGATCGATGTGAAGACGAAGAAGCTTATCAATTCCGGCGCAGATGCCGTCGATGAGATGCTGCAGGGTATCCTGGCGGCGCATCCGCGCCATCTCTACGCGGTAGAGGACATGCCCCGCGCGATCATTGCCAGAAACGGGCCGCGCAAGGGAAAGGTCGGGCTGGTCATCGGCGGTGGATCCGGGCACGAACCGACATTTCTGGGGTTTGTCGGCAAAGGGCTCGCAGACGCGGCCGCAATCGGCAATGTGTTCGCGTCGCCGCCGCCCGATCCGATCATCGCCTGCGCCATGGCGGTCGACGGCGGCGCCGGTGTCCTGTTCATGTATGGCAATTATGCCGGCGACGTGATGAACTTCGACATGGCTGCCGAGATGCTGGCGCTTGACGAGATCGAGGTACGTACCGTCCTGACCACGGATGACGTGGCGTCCGCCCCTCCTGATCAGAGGGAAAGACGACGGGGCGTGGCAGGCAACGTCTTCATCTTCAAGGCCGCCGGCGCAGCCTGCGATCTTCTCTACTCGTTTGACGACGTCGAGCGTGTCGCCCGCCATGCCAATGCGCGAACCTATACGATGGGTGTGGCGCTTTCCCCCTGTTCGCTGCCCCAGACCCTCCGGCCAAATTTCCTGATCGGCGAGGGGGAGATGGAGATCGGAATGGGCATCCATGGGGAGCCTGGCGTGGCGCGCGAGCCGCTGAGGCCGGCCGACGCGGTGACCGACGAACTCATGGACAGCATTCTTCGCGAAATGAAAGCAGACCGGGGCGATCGTGTCGCCGTGCTCGTCAATTCGCTGGGTTCGACCCCGATGATGGAACTCTACATCATGATGCGGCGCGTGAAGTCCCGGCTCGACGATGCCGGGCTCATCCTCCATACGTCGCTCGTCGGGAATTACTGCACCTCGCTCGAAATGGCCGGCGCGTCGATCACAATCGTGCATCTTGACGACGAACTTCAGCGATTGATCGACCACCCCTGTGATTGCGCGATGTTTGCGAGGTAATCGATGACGTTTACGACCGAAGACCTGCAGCGCTTGTTTGCTGGGATTGCCGAGGATATTGCGGCGGAACGAGATCGTCTTTGCGAGCTGGACGGTGCCATCGGCGATGGAGATCACGGCCTTGCCATGGATGCAGGCTGCCAGGCCGCGGCGAAAGCGGTCGGCGAACTTGACGCCGGAATTGCCCCGACAACCGCATTCAACATCGCGGCAAAGGCGTTCCTGAATGCGGTCGGCGCTTCGTCCGGCCCGCTATATGCCACGGCCTTCATGCGCGCCGGAGCGGCCGCCAAAGACAAGCAGACATTGAGCGATGACGACTTCCTCAGCGTCTTTGCGGCAATGGCGCAGGGAATCCAGGAGCGCGGAAAGGCCGAGCCCGGTGAAAAGACGATGGTTGACGCCTGGAAACCCGCGGCTGACGCGGCACTCGATGCCTGGCGGTCGGGAAAGCCCCTCCCCCAATGTTTTGAGGCCGCCGAGCGGGCAGCGCGGGCAGGCTGTGAAGCGACCAGCAACATGACGGCGGCCAAGGGACGGGCTTCGCGATTGGGAGACCGCGTGATCGGCCACATCGATCCCGGCGCCGCGTCCGCCGTCATCATCATCGCCGCCATGGCCAAATTTGCTCAGCGTCGTGATGGTTAGCTCGTCATACCAGTTGACATGTCGATGACTATCTGCAACAAGGGGCCCGGCTTTACAAGAGGAGGACGGTAATGCTGACCCTTTCTGCGAAATTGAAGACTGCCAGCCTCGTTGCGATCGCCGTGGCGTCACTATCGGCCACGCCGGTTCTTGCTGAAGACATCACGCTCTGGACCCTCAACTTCGACAATAATGCCGCCAATACGGCCTTGAAAAAGGTGGCCACCGATTTCGAAGCCGCAAACCCCGGAACGCATGTCGAGATCGTCCAGCGCGCCGTCGACGAGCACAAGACGGCCCTGCGCGTCGCTGCAGGCTCCGACAAGGGGCCAGACATTTACTTCAGCTGGGCGGGCCTCGGCCTCGGCGGCGAATATGTGAAGGCCGGCCTGTCCCTGCCCCTCGACAAGTACTATGCCGAGTATAAGTGGAAAGACGAATTGTTGCCCTCAGCGGCGGCTTTCGCCGACCTTTATCCCGGCGGCAAGCATGGCGTTCCCTTCACCTTCAAGGGTGAGGCCGTCTACTACAACAAGAAGCTTTTCGAACAGGCCGGCATCAAGGAAGAGCCGAAGACCTACGAGGAACTGCTTGCCGCGGCCGATAAGCTGAAGGCCGCAGGCATTCCTGCCTTCACGTTCGGTGGCACGGTCAACTGGCACGTCATGCGTCTCATGGACGTCATCCTCGAAACGAAGTGCGGTGCTGAAAAGCATGATGCGCTGAAGGCGATGACGCTGGATTGGACCAAGGAACCCTGCGCGGCGGAATCCTTCGCGGAGTTCGCCAAGTGGGCGAAGGACTATACGCTGCAGCCATTCATGGGCATCGACAACAAACAGTCCTACAGCCTCTTCACCGCCGGTCGTGCGGCAATGATGCTCGAAGGCGACTGGCTGGTCAGTCAGCTCGACGGCTCCGGCGCCAATCTCGACGACTACGGCATTTTCCCCTTCCCGACCAATACCGACCGTCTCTATGGCTTTGCCGAGTACAATTACATCAGCACCAAGAGCAAGAGCCCTGACGTAGCCGCGAAGTTTCTCGACTATTTCCTCTCGACCAAGGTGCAGCAGGATCTGCTCGGCCAGCTGAGTTCGACCTCCGTCAACAAGAATGTACAATATGCCAACCAGAAGCCGCTCGAGGCGGAATGGCTGGGCATCTTCCAGAAGTATGGCAAGGTGTACATGAACGGCGATCAGGCGTTCCCGCTCGACGTCACGACGGAGTATTTCCGCGTCATCAACGACGTTGCCTCCGGAAACACCGAGCCGGCCGACGCGGCCAAGCAGCTGCAGAGTTTCATCGCAAGCAGAACCTGATTCCTCCAAGGCGCCAGTCAGCCGATCCTCGTGTCGGCGGCTGGCACACCTTTTCATGAGCTGGCGGCGGCTTCACTGCCAGCGCATCGGCCCGAAATCGGAATCTATTTTCGGAAAGCACGATGCCTAGGTTCAAAGAGTTGGAGCGTCCTTTATGCGTCCGAGAGGACGCACGGCGCTCTGGGAGGAAAGCATGTCACTTCGACAGTCGACACATGATCCGCGCGTGCAAGCGCTCATCCTGCTCGTTCCGGCCCTGGCAATTTATGCCGTGTTCGCCCTCTATCCGATGCTCAATGTCGTCATCCTGAGCTTCCAGAAGTGGAACGGGCTGGATCCGCAGCGGCAATTTGTAGGGCTTGCAAACTACTCGGCGATTTTCACGAGAGATCCGGTTTTCTGGGTTGCCTTCCGCAACACCGTAATCTGGACCGTGATGAGCTTGATCTTTCCGCCGATGGTGGGACTGCTGCTGGCGCTCAGTCTCAACCAGAAGATATTCGGCCGCAATGGCCTCAGGGCCATCTTCTATCTGCCCGTCATCATCGCGCCGATCGCGGTGGCCACCATGTGGAAGTGGATGTACGATCCCTTCTTCGGCCTTTTCAGCCAGTTGCTCACCTCGTGGGGCATGCAGGGCTGGATCAAGGACTGGCTGGGCAACAGGGATATCGCCCTTTATTCGGTCTTCGTCGCCTATCTCTGGCAGACGGTCGGCTTCTCGATGGTCCTGTTCCTGGCGGGCCTGCAGAATGTCTCTCAGACACTCGTGGAGGCCGCGCGCATCGATGGCGCCGGCCGCTGGGCGGTGTTCAAGCATGTGACATTGCCGGCATTGCGCCCGACGATCACGATCGTCCTCGTTCTTTCCGTCATCTCCTCCCTGAAGGCTTTCGACATCGTCTACGGTCTGACGGGCGGCGGGCCGGCGCAGTCTACTCAGATGCTGGCGCTCTGGGCGTTCACGCAGGCCATGCAGATCTTCGATTTCGGACGAGGTGCGGCAATTTCTGTCGTGCTGCTGCTGATCACCATGGCCGTCGTCATTCCCTATCTGAGATGGACCCAGAAGCACGAGGAGGTTGAATCGTGACAGCAGTGCCGAGCGACCAGACCGCAGTGCATTTGCAGGTCGAACCATCGTCGATGAAGCGGGATCCCATTCTGATCGGCCTCTGGATCACGCTTGTTATCGTGGCGCTGGTCTGGGTCGCGCCATTCGTCTTCATCGTCTTCACCTCGTTGAAGACGCCGGCGGCGGTGACGGGCACGGGCGCCTTCGTGCCGCCAACCGATCTCGCTTTCGAAAACTACAGCGCTGCATGGAGCCGCGGCAACTTCGCAAGCTCCTTCTTCAACAGCGTCATTATAACGATCATCAAGGTGCCGCTCGGGCTGTTCCTTTCGGCGATGGCCGCCTATGCCCTTGCCAAGATCAAGCTGAAGATCACCAAGGCCCTGCTGCTGCTTGTGGTGTTCGGCACGATGATCCCCTTCCAGGTGATGCTTGCGCCGCTCTTTACCCTGGTGAATTCCCTCGGCCTGATCGACACCTACCCCGGCGTCATCCTTCCCTACATCGCCTTCGGCGTTCCCTATCAGGTCTTCATCCTGCACGGCTTCTTCAAGAGCATTCCCAAGGAGCTGTCGGAAGCAGCACTGATCGACGGTGCCAGCCACTTCATCATCTTCAGACGGATCTTTCTGCCGGTGTGCCTGCCCGTGCTTGCCGCACTGCTCATCCTCGACTTCGTCTCCACCTGGAACGAATTCGCCATGGCGCTGGTGCTGCTCCAGGATCAGCACATGTGGACCTTACCGCTCGGCCTGATGTCGTTTCAGGGGCAGTTCTCGAGCAATTACGGCCAGCTCAATGCGGCCATCGTGATGACCGTCCTGCCGGCGACGATCGTCTATCTCATCTTCCAGCGTTACTTCGTCTCTGGCCTGACCTCCGGCGCCGTCAAAGGCTAGCGACCACAAAAGCATTCACGAGGAGAATATTCTATGTCTGATGCAACAGTCGAAAAATGGGGCGTGTTCGAGGCCTCCTTTGATGGACCCTCCGGCGGAAATCCCTATCTCGACGTGGCATTCGATGCCGTGTTCACCCACAAGAGCCGCGAAGTCCGCGTGCCGGGCTTCTATGACGGCAATGGCACCTACCGCATCCGCTTCATGCCGGATAGCGAGGGCGAATGGTCGTTCCTGACCCGTTCCAAGACTGCTGCACTCGACGGCAAGGCCGGTGCATTGACTGCGACCGTGCCTTCGGCCGGCAATCACGGCCCGGTGCGCGTGCGCAACAAATTCCACTTCGCCTATGCCGACGGCACCCCGTTCCTGTCCTTCGGAACGACCTGCTACGCTTGGACGCACCAGCCGCTCGACATGCAGAAGCAGACCCTCGAAACCCTCAAGAAGGCCCGCTTCAACAAGATGCGGATGGGCGTGTTTCCGAAGGATTATCCCTATAACGTCAACGAGCCGCTGCACGCCTGCTTCGAACGCGGAGCGGACGGGAAGGAAGACTTCGACCGCCCGAACCCCGCCTCGTTCCAGCACTTCGAGAAGCAGGTCGCAGCACTCTGCCAGCTGGGGATCGAAGCCGATATCATCATCTTCCACCCCTATGACCGGTGGGGCTATGCCGACATGTCGGCCGAACAGGATTTTCGCTATGTCGAATATCTGGCCGCTCGTCTCGCCGCTTACCGGAACGTCTGGTGGTCGCTTGCCAATGAATATGATTTCCTCATCGATACGAAGCCGATGGAGCAGTGGGATCGCTTCTTCCACATTCTGGAAGAGAACGACCCTTACCAGCACCTTCGCTCCATCCATAATGGCGACGTGACGGCGAATTTCGACCATCGCAAGCCATGGGTGACGCACACCTGCATTCAGAACCCTGACGTCAAGCGGACGCAGGAATGGCGCGACGCCTACGGCAAGCCCGTCGTCAATGACGAGCCGGAATATGAGGGCGACATCCTGCAGTCATGGGGCAATCTCAACGCGCAAGAGCTCGTGCATCGCTTCTGGATCACCATGGCGCGTGGCGGCTATGCCGGTCATGGGGAAACCTATTCCCATCCTGAGGATCTGATCTGGTGGGCCAAGGGCGGAGAACTGCGCGGCGAAGCGTGGAAGCGCATCGCCTTCCTCCGGGAGCTCCTGGAAGCCGATGTCAGGCACGGCCTCGAGCCGCTCGGCATCATCGGCGAATGGCCCTGGTCTCGCGTGTCGGGCGCCCGCGACGGCGACGGCGATTTTCGCCTGATCTATTTCGGCGAGCATCAGCCGGTGATCTGGTCCACGGGCCTGCCGGTCGACGGCGACGATTATGATGTCGATCTCATCGACACGTGGGAGATGACGATCACGCCGGTCGAGAAGGTGGCGGCTCCCATTCCGCATCCGACGCGCCATGGCTCGGTCGTGCGCGGCGGCAAGCCGGACGCTGCCTTCGGCGTCAAGATCCCGCGCAAGCCGTACCAGGCGCTGCGCGTGCGCAGGAAGCGCTAGAAGATGGCAAGGGGTACGAAATGTCTGGCTTGAGCATCAGAAACGTCAAGAAGTCCTTCGGCACGGTCGACATCATTCATGGCGTCGACGTCGAGATCGCCGATGGTGAATTTACCATTCTCGTCGGTCCCTCCGGCTGCGGCAAGTCGACATTGCTGCGCATGATTGCGGGGCTCGAGGATATCACCGCCGGTCAAATCAGCATCGACGGCCGGGTCGTGAACAATCTGCAGCCGAAGGATCGCGATATCGCGATGGTCTTCCAGAACTATGCGTTGTACCCGCAGATGACGGTCTCCCAGAACATGGGATTTGCGCTCGAGCTCGCCGGGGTCAAGCGACCGGAAATCGAACAGAAGGTCGGTGAGGCCGCAGCAATTCTCGGATTGCAGCCGCTTCTCGATCGAAAGCCGGCTCAGCTGTCGGGCGGACAGCGACAGCGCGTCGCGATGGGCCGCGCCATCGTGCGAGATCCGAAAGTCTTTCTCTTCGACGAACCACTCTCCAATCTGGATGCGAAACTGCGCGTGAAGATGAGAGCGGAGATCAAGGCTCTGCACCAGCGCCTGAAGACCACAATCGTTTACGTCACCCACGACCAGATCGAAGCCATGACCATGGCTGACAAGATCGTCGTGCTCCACGGCGGTCGCGTCGAACAGATCGGCAGTCCACTCGAACTCTACGACCGACCACGCAACATCTTTGTCGCAGGTTTCCTCGGTTCCCCCGCGATGAACTTTCTCGAGGGGACGATTGACGGTGTCGGGACGCCTCTATTGTCGCTGCCGGGCGGTTCCCGTGTACCCCTCTCGCGGGCTCCGGCCAATTCCGCCAACAGACCGCTGACGCTGGGTATTCGTCCCGAAGACATCACCTTCGGCGGTGAGAACGGCGTGGATGCAGTCGTCAAGGTGGTCGAACCGACGGGATCGGAAACCCATGTCGCCGTGGAGCTCGAAGGCAGGGAGCTGACATGGGTCGTTCGCGAACGTGTCGAACTGGCTCCGGAGCAGCGGGTGAAGCTCTCTTTCGAAACCGCCAAGGTTCATTTCTTCGACCGGGAGACGCAGCAGCGCCTGAACGCCTGAAGACGACACGCCCGGAGTAGTCCGTCGAACGCGGAACCGGAATTTGCCCTTGCAGACGAAACGCTGACTTATACTCTCTAGCCTCGCCACCAGGCTGTTGGTCGAAGACGAGGTAGCCGAGACATGCACATTCGAAGAGCCGTCTCCGCCGACGCGGAGAAGCTGAGCAGTCTCCTGAACGAGATCATCCGAGCCGGCGGAACGACCGCACTCGAGACACCGCTTTCAGCTGCCGAGTTCGCGGACTGGTTCATCGATGGCGAGTTTCCTCTGACCTGCCATGTTGCAGAGCACGATCAGTCGCTCGTCGGTTTTCAGTCGCTGAGCTTATACGGCGACCCGCCGAAAGGTTTCGCCGACATCGCGACCTTTGCCCGCATGAACCCAAGGGCCGCGGGCGTCGGCACCGCTCTCTTCCCCGCAACCCGAGCGGCAGCGGAAGAATTCGGGCTCGAATTCATCAATGCCACCATTCGCGCCGACAACGTCAGCGGCCTTGGCTATTACGCAAAGATGGGCTTCGAGACCTATGATCGGCTGGTCCAGGTTCCGCTTCGGGACGGGACGCCCGTCGATAGGATCAAGAAGCGTTACAGAGTAGAGGCTGGGCACCACAAGAAACCCGACGCCTGAAACGTGTCGATGGCGCTGTGGGAGTGCTTGGCATCCAAGGGCTGGACCGGTTCAGCGTCGCCCGGTCCAATTCGCAGCCGGGGGAATATTAACCTCATGAAGAAACAGCATACTTTTCTGTAATGGAAGCGAATTAGCGACTAGCTTCCGTCACGAGTTTCCCTCTCCGAGAAGGCTATCCACCACGCATAGAGATCAAGCATCGGGATAGTGATGGAATTGGAGCCGCAAAGACGTAAAAAAGGAACAGGTCAAAGCATGCCGGGAGATTTGCCCATGCCGACTGCGATGTTCACGGCCGACGAACTGGCGGTGATCCGCCGCGCTTACGCCCATCAGGTGGTGGCAACCGCCGCAACGACGAACCCGCGGATCGAAGCTGCCTTTGCCACCGTCCCGCGCGAAAAATTCCTCGGGGCGCCGCCATGGCAGATCGCCAACCTGGGCGGAGGATATCGCCCCCTCCCCTCCTCCGACTTGGTTCTGGCCTATCAGGACGTGCTATTCGCCCTGCAGCCCCACAATGGTGTCAACAATGGCAGTCCCTCACTGCATGCCCGACTCCTGGCAGAGCTGGACATACGAATCGGCGATCGCATCGCCCATATCGGTGCCGGCACCGGCTATTACAGCGCCATTCTTTCGGAGCTTGTCGGCACTTCCGGTCACGTCTATGCCGTCGAGATGGATCCCGATCTGGCTGCCCACGCTCAAGCAGCGCTTGCTGATCGGGCCAATATCAGCGTCGTTAACGCCGACGGCAGTCAATGGCCGCAGCAAGAGGTGGATGCGATCTATGTGAATTTCGCCGTCGCGCGCCCCGCGGCACCCTGGATCGAAAGGCTGCGACCTGGAGGGCGTCTGGTGCTGCCACTCGGCGTACCGCGCCAGGACCGACCGCCGAAAGGCGGCCGTCATGCGTCCCATGGCGCTGCACTTCGTATTGAGCGCGGTGAGGGTGGATTTCCGGCGCGTTGGATCGGCACAGCCTATTTCGTCTGCGCCAACGGTGGATTGGCAATCGACGATAGCGAGATCGAAGCGCTGACCGCCGCCTTCAGGCGCGGCGGCATCGAGTTCGTCAAAAGCCTGCTCTGGAAGACGGAGCCGCGGATAGGGCGCTGCTGGCATATCGGCGACCAATGGGCGCTCTGCTATGACGACGCCTGAGCCATCAGCGCCGCTTCCGCAATACCGACCGCCCATCACTGCGGGGAACGGGAGTGCCGTAGCGCGCCGCGGCACTGAAGAGCTTGACGTCCCCGACGCCATCCTTCCTTCGACCGACGCAATCAGCTAGCCGTACTTCTGACCGACGATGACGTCGCAACGCCCAACAACCGGCGCAAGGCATGGGCGACAACGCGCTCAGAGCCCCACCCTCGAATCCAGCCATCTCGAAACCTAGTCTAGTCGAACCAGCGGCACCCTACCCTGCCCAGTGCTGGAGGGCATGGAATCAACATCCATCATCTCTCGGTGCCAGCAAGCGCGCGGCAAGGATCGGAGCCACGTTATACCGACTGAGATCGAGATCGGATTGGGCGTCGACGGCGTGTTGAAATGCTGTGGCCAACATGCGTCAGATATGGCGCACAACAGCTGACTTGATCGATTCCAATAGGCTGGCGCGACCCTGGCTAACGCACTCGGCGGCTGAGATCAGCAAGCGCGGCGACCGCGCCATCGTCGGTCGGCGGCGCTCTAGACGCGCGGCTTGCTCGCCAGCGACCTCACAAGGCACCACGCGCGGCCCTCCTGCTGGAGGCGATACGGAGGCCGCGGCACAAATCGGCGGCACAGACAACCAATCGCCGGCCCGAGCGTCCCTGATCTCGACACATCTCGCGAGGTCGGATCTGCACGAATGGAAGGTGAGGATGGCTGCCTGTCCGACGGCGAGTTGCCAGAATGACAAAAGCCCGGCGCGGGAGAGATGCGCCGGGCTTCGAAAGTGACCGACAGCCTGGGAGGAGACGTACTGTCCGTCGGACCGAAGCGGCTAGGAGGGGAAAGCGCTTCGGTCCATCACGAGGTAATGTCGCAATGCGGCAAATTCAAGCCTGGCGGCTGCGCGGATGTCGCAGACGAAGGGTCAGGTAAGTACCGCCCTAACTCGCACGCGATCAGGGCTAGACGAGGGGTTGTCCGCGGACAACTTGCTGCCAGTGATGCGGCGGAGGGAGTTCAACAGCTTTCAGCGGGCCGACCTGCTCCACACGAATTGATCGATGAGGGCAGGGGACAGCACTGCTGGTCCGCCAAGAACCCGGACGAGCGAATGGAGATTGCCTCGATGATCGACGACGATCCGCCCTGGAATCCACTTGCCCAACCCTTCGCCCGCTCCGAGCGTGGCCTCGCTTGTCTCCATCTGACTGAACTCGAATTGACCGAGATATCGAACAAGGCAATCGCTACGCTGGGCGATCTGGCGTCAACGACCAACGACGACCAGAACATCCGACCATCCGCCCACCACATGCGGATGCCGCCACCGGCTTTCCGCCATCCGCTGCATCATTCGAGGCCTCGGCCTTTGACCTGCAAAGTTCAGGAAGGAGGACCCATCGGCAGGCTTGGACGGACAAACCGATCGATGCCCCGCGGGCTGACACGCTGCTGATTTCGCCGCCGTCACCTACCGCCCTCTCTCCAGCCCCAGAGGCCTCGAAGGACAGTGCTGACCGCCGCCCCGCTTGCCCGATTTGCCCCGGCGTTGCGGCCGAGGCTTGGCCAAACAACCTCGGCCGGGCGACGGGCGGCCTCGATTACCGCCTAATCAAGGAGGCGCAAGAGCGACAAGGATGACGCCACCGCGGCGCCATGCCATCCTTGCCGCGAATCCCTTTCGGTGACCGAAGCCGCAGCCCGCATCTCTTCGAATTGGCAATGTTCTGCTCCTCCCTAAACGCCGGGCAAGTTCTTGGTATCGCGGACCTGTCCGCAGACCCGACAGAGATCCTCGAAACTCTTGGAGCCAAATGCGCCACGCCTGTTCGGCAAGGCGCATGGGACCGCTGCCCTACAATACCGGGCAGAGCCATCGAGGCGTCCGTATTGCCGCAAGTCCATGGCATCCATCAGCAGGGCGATATCAGGGATATTCTCCTGGCCGCGCGAACCAATTGCTGCGGAGATCGGCTCGGGTGCAAGCGACCTGACAGCCACCAGGTTGATCATCCGGTTGTCCGCGGACAACGGTACGGTCAGGCCACATTCGGCCTGCAAGGATTCACGTAATCGCCAGAGGGAAGACCGGAGAGTCGACTGTCCTCACGTCATTGAAGCTGCGCCTTCCGCGCGATAGCCGATCGACAGGACGGCTGTCTCGCTGCCACCGCATTCGGCTCTTCATGCGACCGAGCGGAAGGATCACGCGCCAGGGGAGGGGCTGCCTTGCGACCTACGGGATCGGCAGGTCACAGCCGAGGCTTTCCGACGCATCAGCTCATTGCGAACGGGTGGCCGCTGATATCGACCGGCAGTCCGTCAGCGCACATGACCCAGCGCCGACCATCGCCGATCTGCTATGGCAGGAGATGATCCTGCGCCTTACAAAGGGGTGCTGGAGATACCCGGCAATGAACTGCCGGAGCAGCGCTGCCAGTGACAGTCGGGGAGGGGCGCCGATGGCACGTAACGCCAGGCTGCGGGCTGACCGACGTCCGGAGCAGCGCGCATCCTGTCGCCACCGCCTTGCCACACAGTTGCTATCGCGTGGCGACTTGGCGGTCGCGATGCGCGTTCTGCCGATTACCGAGACGCTATCAAGCAACCACCGTGGCCATCGAGATCGCGCCCGCGGGCAGGGCACTGTCTCGGTCTCGGTCTCGGTCTCGGTCTCGGTCTCGACGACGCTTAGCCATGAGGCGCGGCGAGCGAGTGCAATCGGCTCGCAGGGGCAAACCTGGCATTTGCCCGTTGATAACGTAAACGGCTATTGCACGCCATTGTCACCGGCGCTATTGTTTTAGCGGGCTTGCTGCACAGCGCGTCGGCCGCAGGTGGCGGTCGCCGACAGGCGCTGGTATCGGATGGCAGCAGGTGGAATTCGGGTCCAAGTCGCGTCTCCGATATGAGTCGCGCAACCAATCTACCGCCTCGCGGCCGCCAAGCCGCCTTATCGGTAGACTTGTGAAAAAAACACCCAGCAACGCAGTAACGAAACTAAAGTCCAGGTTCGCTTCCGTAGCAGGAGACGATCGTCATTATATCAATGAGTTATAATTTTTAGAGCTACTTAAGATCCTTTGATTTAGGCGATACTGACCGCAGTGGCGGCGCGGCTTGACGAGCCCTCAATCACCCTTAAATCCCTGCCGCCTGACTCGACCGGGGGGAAGCGGACTGATCTCGGGCTCCGGCTTAAATGTCCGCAGGAAAGCAAGGGCTTGCATCCTTTAGCGGCACCCTGCGTTATCTCCGCACCAGATCGGAGAACATCCTCATGCCAGATGTACTTCACCTCAAGAAATTCCCCATTGCGGCGACAATGATGGCCGCCGCGATTGGCGTATTTGTCTTGATGCAGGCAACTGAGCGCAGGTTGGTCGCTCCTTCTGCGGATACCGGCCGCGCAGGTGACGATCATGGCCGCAGCGCCAGCACGCCCGAGGCCATCCCTCTCAGCGGCCTTCGCGACGTGTTCTGGCGCGTCTTCCACGAGGTCCTCGCCGACCGGGTCACGCTGATTGCCGCGGGCGTAACCTTTTATCTGCTGCTGGCGCTGTTTCCAGCCATGGCGGCTTTGGTATCACTCTACGGGCTGGTTGCAGATCCGGCCACCATATCCGAACATCTTCGCGAATTGGCCGGCCTCCTGCCATCAGGAGCGTTCGATCTTCTTGCCAACCAGATCAAGGAACTCGTCAATCGGCGCGACGCTACGCTCGGCATCACCTTCTTCGTCGGTCTTGGCATCGCCCTCTGGAGCACGCATAGCGGCACGCTGGCGATCTTCGACGCGATGAACGTGGCCTATGAGGAGGAGGAGAAGCGGGGGCTTATCCGATTGAACCTGATCGGCCTCTGCTTCACCTTATGCGCGGTGCTTTTGACGGTGGTCATGGTGGCGCTCGTCGGGATCATGCCCATTGTCCTCTCCTATCTCTGGCTCGATCAATTCAAGGAGCACATGGCCCTTCTCATGCGATGGCCGCTGCTTCTGCTGGTCGTCGCGGTGGCCGTTACATCAGTCTACCGCTTCGGGCCCAGCCGGGAGCCTGCCAAGCTGCGGTGGATGACGTGGGGCGCTGCTCTAACCACGGTCGCCTGGACCGCCATGTCCCTCGGCTTCTCCTACTATCTGGATCATTTCGCCAATTACAACGCGACATACGGCACGCTCGGCGCACTGATCGGCTTCCTCATCTGGATCTGGCTTTCCGTCGTCATTCTCATCATCGGAGGAGAGCTTAACGCCGAACTGGAGCATCAGACCGCGAAGGACACGACGACGGGAGCGCCGCTGCCGATGGGATCGCGCGGGGCCCATGTCGCCGACACTCTGGGCAAGACTATGAGCTGACCGCGATGATTGCTCCCCTCATATGGTTTTGATGTATTCTGGCATTTCTGCAGTCCCGACACAGGAGACGATGATGACCGCCCCGCATCCTTCCAAAACTCATATCGGCAATCATGCGCTGCATCCCGAGACGCAGATGCTGAACTACGGCTACGATCCCGAACTTTCGGAAGGGGCGGTCAAGCCACCGGTTTTTCTCACCTCCACTTTCGTGTTCAAGACAGCCGAGGATGGACGCGACTTCTTCGATTACGTGTCGGGCCGTCGCGAGCCGCCCGAGGGGAAGGGGGCAGGCCTCGTCTACTCGCGATTCAACCATCCAAACAGCGAGATCGTCGAAGATAGGCTCGCCGTCTACGAACGGACGGAAAGCGGCGTGCTGTTTTCATCCGGCATGGCGGCGATCGCCACCACTCTGTTCGCCTTCGTCCGGCCGGGGGATGCGATCCTGCATTCGCAGCCGCTCTACGGGGGAACCGAAACGTTGCTGGCAAAGACTTTTCTGAACTTCGGCGTCGCCGCCATTGGATTTGCCGACGGCGTCAGCGAAGGATCGGTGCAAAAGGCGGCAGAAGAGGCGATGGCCAAGGGCCGCGTCTCCGTCATCCTGATCGAGACGCCTGCCAATCCCACCAACAGTCTGGTCGATGTCGCAATGATCCGACGCGTGGCCGACATGATTGGTGCAAGACAGGGCCATATGCCGATCATCGTCTGCGACAACACCCTGCTCGGACCAGTCTTCCAGCGGCCGATCGAGCACGGCGCCGATATCTCGCTCTATTCGCTGACGAAATATGTCGGTGGTCATTCGGATCTGATCGCCGGCGCCGTTCTCGGTCGAAAGGCGGTGATCAAGCAGATCAAGGCCCTGCGCGGCGCGATCGGCACCCAGCTCGATCCACATTCCTGCTGGATGCTCGGCCGTTCGCTGGAAACGCTGCAACTGCGCATGGAGCGGGCAAACAGCAACGCGCGTGCCGTCGCCGACTATCTGCGCGATCACCCGAAAGTCGAGAAGGTTCACTACCTGCCCTACCACGATCCGGAATCGCCGGCCGGCCGGACCTTCGTCGCGCAATGCACCGGTGCCGGCTCCACCTTCTCTTTCGACATCCGCGGCGGCCAGCCCGCCTCGTTCAAATTCCTGAATGCGCTGCAGATCTTCAAGCTCGCAGTCAGCCTCGGCGGCACGGAATCGCTTGCGAGCCATCCGGCCACGATGACGCATTCCGGCGTGCCCGCCGATGTCCGCCAGCGCATCGGCGTTCTGGAATCGACCATCCGCCTTTCGATCGGCATCGAGCATCCGGACGATCTGATCGCCGACCTGGAACTTGCGCTGCAGGCGGCCTGAAACACGGCGGGAAATCGATGCCCGGCGTCGCCGGGCATCGAGCATGGCGTCACTTGTCGTCGATCGTCAGTTCCGTCTCGTCGGTATCCAGCACGAACACCGCAAGCAGGCGCGCCCGCTTTGTCTTGCTGGCGTTTTTGCTGACGCTGTGATGATCGCCAGGAAATTCGGGAAAGCTTTCGCCGGCCTTGTAGATCTTCTCCGGCCCGTCATTCACCTTGCTGGTGATCGCCCCTTCGAGGACAGTGGCATAGATGAAGGCCGAAGCCGGGTGCGTATGACCGGGCGAGGAGCCGCCCGGCGCATATTCGACGAGCACCCCCCGCATGCTCTTGCCGGGAACATTCGGAAGCTTCTGGTCGAAAACGACGCTTACTTTCGCGTCGCCGCCCGCGGCGTGAGCCTGAGTGCCGGCGGCAAGGACAATGGCGAGCGCCGCCGCCGAGATGATTTTTCTGAGCATGTCTGGTCTCCTGCGTTGATGGGAATGGGTCGGGCGCCCGGTATCAGGCGCTCTTTTTCTGAGGCGGCTGCCGGCTCAGCCAATCGTCGAAGCGGATCTGGCCAAGCCGCGCCTTGGCGCCGGTCACGAGCGAATTATCCTCGAGCTCCACGCCGAAATAGCGGGCGTGCGGATCCGCCACCACTTGCCGCGGATCGTTCGTCGCCTTGAAGAGACGAGTCACGATTTCGGTGAGGCGGACTTTCTCCGGCCCGCCGATCTCGATCGTGCCGTTCACAGGCTTGCCGAGCGCCACCTCGGCCATGACGTCGGCGACGTCGTCCGAGGCGATCGGCTGCACGTAGGCAGGCGACAGATGCACGGTCTGGCCGACGGTACCCGACTGGGCGATGCCAGCCATGAATTCATGGAACTGGGTGGAGTGCACGATGGTGTAGGGTATGCCGGAGCTCTTGATCAGCTCTTCCTGGGCCATCTTGGCGCGCATGTAGCCGCTGCCCTGCAGCCGCTCCATGCCGACGATCGACAGAGCGATGTGATGCTTGACGCCGGCGGCAGCCCCTGCCTTGAGCAGATTGCGGCCCGACGTCTGGAAGAATTCCAGGACGGCCTTGTCCTCGAACGAGGGCGAGTTTGCGAGATCGAGAACCACCTGTGCCCCGGCGAGCGCTTCCGCCAGGCCTTTGCCGGTGATCGTGTCCACACCCGAGTTCGGCGAAGCCGCCAACACCTCGTGCCCCTTGTTGCGCAATCTTTCCACGGTCTTTGAGCCGATGAGGCCGGTGCCGCCGATAACGACGATTTTCATGGGTAGTCTCCTTGTCCTTTACGAGGATGTCCTCTGGTGACTTGCCGTTGTTGACTTGAAAGCGAGCAGGCAACTGCTCGGCATGCCCACCGTCCTCGATGAGCGAAGCGACTTCATCGGGACCGTCGCCGGTGCGGCCGATGTAACCGATGGGCAGGAGGATGCGCCGGATCGCGGCCCCAAACTATTCTTCCTCGGTCGCTGTCACCCTATGCGAACGTAGTAGGCCAGCTGGCTCTGCGGTCGAGGCAGTCGGCCGAAATGGCGGAACATCACGTCGACAGGCATCGGCCTGATGTACCGTTGGGGCAGATAGTCGACCCGGAAGGCGAGGCGTATTCACTGGCCTGCAAGCCGAGGCTTGCGTCATCAATCCTCTCACGATGGAGATAAGAATGATCAAGCGTCTGAATTTCATGGCCCATAAGAACAGCGGCATCGACGGCCTCGTGGCCGTTGAAGGCTGGATTGCCAAAAGCTTCGATCCGAAGCTACTCGAACTCGTCAAAGTGCGCGTTTCCCAGATGAATGGATGCGCTCACTGCCTGCACATGCACCGCCAGGACGCGCTGAAGCTCGGCGAAACGGATGACCGGCTGCTGCTTCTGAACGCGTGGCGGGAGTCGCAGCTCTTCACCACTCGGGAGCGGGCCGCACTCGCCTGGGCCGAGGCTCTCACTCAGATCGCGAAAAGCCATGCGCCGGATGATGTTTATGAAGAGGCGCACGCCAACTTCTCGGATGACGAGCTCGTGGCCCTTTCGATCGGTGTTGCGATGATCAACGCGTGGAACAGGCTGGCGATCGGCTTTCGGCTTCAGCATCCGGCAGATCACAAACGCGCCGCCGCCTGACTGTCTGCGCCTTCGGCGGATCAGGAAAGCTGGGTAGCCTCGAACATGGCAGTCAGCCCGATGCCTCCGCCGATACCGATCATCGCCAGGCCGGTCGTGCCCGGCGCCCATCCGCTGAGGTCGCGGATCAGCTGGCTGTATAGTCGGGTAACGAGGATTGCGCCGGAGGCGCCGAACGGATGGCCCAAGGCAATTGCTCCGCCGTTCCTGTTGATCGTGTCGGCAGGGATCTCGAGCTGATCCAGCGATGCCAGAACCTGGGCCGCGAAGGCCTCGTTGAATTCGATGGCATTGATGTCGGAAAGCGAGAGCCCGGGTTGACGCTGCAGCAGCTTCCTGGTCGAAGCGACCGGCCCGATGCCGAGCAGATTGGGATCCACACCGGCAGCGGCGCTGTCGATGAAGGCAAGACCCTTTTCGATGCCCATGCTTCTCGCCATTGCGCGGCTCATGACAAGCACCAGGCAGGCGCCGTCGTTCAGCGGGCAGGCATTGCCTGCTGTCACCGAACCATCGGCCATGAAAACCGGCCGGAGGTTTGCGAGAGCCTCAAGAGATGTGGAGACGCGTGGGCACTCGTCCCGTTCGACCAGACCACGGCCGGTGGAAATTTCGACAGTCTCGGGCCGAAAGATGCCCGCCTCGGCCGCCTGCACGGCGAGCCGGTGGCTGCGCAGGGCGAATTCATCCTGTCTCTGGCGCAATATGCCGAATTGACGCGCAACGTTTTCGGCGGCAATTCCCATTTCCGGATCGCCGATCGTTTCAGGAGAAAACCGGGCGCGCCCGTAAAATCGCGGCGGCATCCCATTCGCCTTTGGTCTTTCGACGCGCCATGGCGCGGTGCTGACGCTCTCCACGCCGCCGGCCAGAAAGCACGAACCGGCTTTCGCCTGGATCAGCCGGGCTGCCGTGATGATCGCTTCCAGGCCCGAACCGCATTGCCGATCGATGGTCACGCCCGGAACCGCCATGGGCAGACCTGCGGTGAGGGCTGCCAGCCGCGCGATGTTTCCGCCGCCGCCTGCGGCGTTACCCACCAGAACGTCGTCTATGGTGTCGGGTGCAATTCCGGTTTCCGAAAGGATCCGATGAATGATCGGCACAAGCAGGTCTTCCGCCGCGACAGTCGCAAGCGACCCGAAAGCCCGGCCGATCGGCGACCGGTAGGCTGCAACCACGACTGGCTGCCAATCCTCGTCAGGCTGAAAGGCGTAGGACAAGATCGTCTCCAGAAACCACGGCCCGCTCCACTTGCCCCCTCGAGATCTTCCCGCTGCTCGTCATCGGCCAGGACTTTATATGGTAGAATTGCTTGGGGATCTTGTACTTCCCAAGCATCTGCGCGCAATGACCGGCCAGGATTTTCGGGTCCATCGTCTCTCCCGAGACGACGGCGACGATCCGCTGACCGAAATAGGCGTCCGGCAGCCCGAAGACAACGGCATCCTCTACCCCGGGGCAGGCCTTGAGCGCACTCTCGACTTCGGCGGGATAAACGTTGTTGCCGCCTGATATCATCATGCCGCCCGCCCTACCGATCACCCGCAGCATGCCATTGGCATCGAGTTCGCCGAGATCTCCGACCGTCGCTCCAGCTTCTGTGACCCGGAACGCCTGACCGTCATCGCCCCAGAGATATCCATCCGCGATCAGGTCGCTGTCGATGAATATAGTTCCCGGCACATCGGTCCCGACATCGTTTTCATCGGGATCGCGAATGGAGATTGCCACGCCGGGATAGGCTTGTCCCACCCGGTCGATCGGAAAATCGATCTCGCCGCCGACAAGGGTCGAGACCGTCATGAAACCCAGCTCGGACGCGCCGTAGTATTCGCGGATACGGGCATTCGGAAACAGTCGGCGCATGGACTCGACCCCGTTCCTGTCGAGCTTTGCGCCGGCGGTCAGAACGTCGAGCAGGGAGGTCAGAGCGGGTTCGCCTGCCCAGGCCCTTGCAATTCCGGCTATATGGGTGGGCACGGCAACCAGCCGTTCGACTTGCCCGGAGGAGAGCGTGCGTGCCACCGCGACGGGATCCCATTTCCGGACTGAATGAAAGGTTGCCCCGGCATCGAAAGCTTCGACCAATGCATAAAGCGCCAGGCCATGCGCGAGGGCTCCCGGGCACATTGTCGACGGCGCGTCTTCGAGCTCGAAAACGACGCGTCCGCGATCGAGGCTGCGGCGCCATTGTTCGCGCGAGCGATAATAGGCTTTCGGCTCGGCGGTGGTCCCTGACGTGAAGCCGATCAGAAAGATCTTGTCGGCATCGACCGGCAGCTCGACTTCACCTTCCGTCGAGGCGAGGTCGAAGGCCTCCGCTCCGGCGGCGACCACTGGAATGCCGAGTCTCCGGGCAATTTCAGCGCTCGGCCCGGCATTGTCGTCGGCGATCAAGATATCAGGCGCCAGCCGCTCGATGATGCGTTCGATCCTTTCCGCCGGCATCATCGGGTCGATGACCGCGCAAGCATTCGGGAAAGCGGTGGCCGCCGCAAAATATTCGGCAAAGCCGATATGGTTGCCAAGGCTGAGAGCGGCAAGCTTCTCCACACCGGGCAGATCGAGCATGCGGCGCTTCGAGCGAGGGAGATCTTGGAGAAACCGATAGATTGCCTTGGCGCGCACATAGAGCTCGCCATAGCTGAGCGAGTGCCCGTCGATCACCAGCGCCGGCTTGTCCGGTGTCTCCGTTGCATGTCGAAGAAGCTGCGCATGAATCGGCATGGACACCCGCGGGTTGAATGGATCGGCCGTCAGCCTGGAGACAGAGCGGCTCTGGTCGCTTCCGGAATCGGCGTCGGGCGGCTGTCGGTGAGGCCGACGCAGACCCAGACGAAATGCGCCGATGCGCAATGAGCGCCATCGCGCTGGCGAAAGAGTTCTATGGCAAAGGACAGGCTCGTGCGCCCGATTTTCTCCACGTCCACCTTCGCCTCGACGACATCGTCGAGATCGATCGGGCTGTGAAAGGTGATCTCCGCCTTCTTCACGTGATAGGCGACGCCGGAGGAGGTGTGACGGAAATGGCTGAGAATTTGCCGTTGTCGCAGAAACTCGACGACCGCATCCTCGCAATAATCGAGATAACGGGAATTGTGGACATGACCATAGATGTCGATGTCTCGCATCGAGACCCGGAACGATGCTAAAGGCCTGTCGTCAACGCTCATTCGATCACCGAAAATTCGACGGGGTGATCTAACCGCAGTGTGTGGGGGATGCAATGCAATATCAGGCAGTCGTGCGAAAATTCGGCCCGGCTCAGGATGTCGTCGAACTCGAGCAGGCTGCGCTGCCGCCGCTGCGGCGCGACGAGGTGAGGGTGCGTCTGCTGGCACGGGCGATCAATCCGTCCGATATCATAACCATATCGGGAGCCTATAGCGGGCGCACGACATTGCCCTTCATTCCCGGCTTCGAAGCGTTCGGCGTGGTCGAACAGTGCGGTGAAGAGGTTCATGGGCTTTCCCCGGGAACACGCGTGCTGCCGGTTCGCAGCGCCGGCGGCTGGCAGGAATTCAAGGATACCGATCCCGGCTGGTGCCTTCGTGTTCCTGACGAGCTCACCGACTTCGAGGCTGCGACGAGCTACGTCAATCCGATGACGGCCTGGTTGATGCTGCATGCCAAGATCGGGCTGAGGCCCGGCATGCGTATCGCCATCAATGCCGCCGCCTCTTCGATCGGAGCAATATTGATCGGCCTCGCCAATGCCGCGGGCGTGGAGCCGGTGGCGATCGTCCGCAGCGAAGGATCACTTGAGCGCCTGCGCGGCCGGGTCGAGGCTGTTATCATCGATAGGGAAGAAAGCGAAAGCGATCTGGTTGCCGGGCTCGCCGGCCGGCATGGGCTCGACGCGGTGCTCGATTGCGTCGGAGGTGCGCGCGCCGCGACCCTCGCCGGTGCGCTGCGGCCGGGCGGACGCTTCGTGCATTACGGTCTGCTCTCGGGGCAGAGCATCCCGAATTCATTCTGGGCGTCCCATCCCGATATCGCCTTTTCCTATTTTCACCTGCGGGAATGGGTTCATTCCGAAGCTATGGGCGACGTCCAACAGGCCTATTCCGAGGTCGCGGCGCACATCGTTTCGAAGGTCATCGCGACCGAGATACGGGAGGTGTTTCCTTTAGAAAATGTCCGGCAAGCCCTGCAGTCCGCGCTTCCCTTCCGAACGGGCGGCAAGGTTCTGCTGGCCTGACGAACACGGCCACTAGGCGTTTTCGTGTCGTTGCCGCGCGCTAATGATTGCCTGCTGGTTCTGCTCGGCCCATCCGATCAGGGTTTTCATGGGAATGAGGAAGGATTGCCCCAGTTCCGTCAGCTCATATTCCACGCGAGGCGGAACCTGCGGATAGACGGTGCGCCGCACGAAGCCGTCCTGCTCCAGATGCCTCAACGTCTTGGACAGCATCTGTTTCGATATGTCCCCGATCTCGCGCATCAGCTCGTTGAAGCGCTTCTTTCCGTCTTCCAATGCCTCCAGGGTGAGCAGGCTCCATTGATCGCCAATACGATCGAGCACGCCTCTGATCGGGCATCCCGCTCCGGGCTGTTGTTTCGGCTCGTCCATTTCCTTGGGCATGCTCCATCCTCGGTCATCGTCGGCTGACCTCGCCACTAAAACGTGCCTTCTTGCTAGGCATGTCGAGGTTTCATAGACCAGCTCTCATAGTCTGCTTTCTAGACTAGATCGCGAATCCATACCAAGGAGCTTGATGCATGAAATTCGGGAAATCGCTTTTCGCACTCGTCATTTTGGCGGGCGTCGCCGCGCCAGCCGGCGCTTTTGCTGAATCGGCCTCGCGGGATTTGAAGATCGAGGAAGCCAACCGGAAGCTGGTTGTGGAGTTCTACGATCGGTTCTTCAACAAGCACGATATCGTCGCCGCTTCGGTCGTCGCCGACGACTACCGGCAGCACAATCCTCAAGTTCCCGATGGGAAGAAGCCTTTGATTTCCTTCTTCACCGGCTTCTTCAAGGACAATGCCCAATCGCGGGCCGAGATCGTCCGCAGCGCCGCCGATGGCGATCTGGTCTGGCTGCATGTGCACGCGACGAACGGCGCAGGCGACCTCGGCCAGGCGATCGTCGATATTTTCCGCGTCAAGGACGGCAAGATCGTCGAGCACTGGGACGTGATCCAGGCCGTTCCGAAAGAGGCGGCAAACAAGAACACCATGTTCTGAGTTGAGTGGGGCCGGTTTCCTCGCTGGCCCCACTATCGGCGCAGCGCGCTTGGTACCGCCGTCTCTCTCGTTGCGGCCGATTTCCGCCGCACTGCGCGGTCGATTTTGCCGATGGCCCAACGCCCATGCGCCAAGATGGCTGGTGCCATCAATCGATCCCGATCAATCAATCCGGGGACGCTCTGATTTCGGCGTTGCCAGCCCGTGTTTGGCAAGCTCCAGGGTCAGGATACGGGTTTCGAGAAGGTTGAAGATGCGTAGGATGGCCTCGATCGCATCGAACGGCTTCGTCAGAAAATCCTTCGCACCGAGAGAAAGCGCCCGCCGGCGCGTCGGCAATGTTGCATCGGCGGTCAGAACCAGGATCGGCAGATAGCTGTTTTCAGGAATAAGTCTTGCGAAGGTCTCCAGCAGAGCGAAGCCATCGAGATCGGGCATCATCAGGTCGAGAAGAACGAGATCCACCGGATGTTCGCGAAAGAGCCGCAACGCCTCGCGTGGCTCGGTGGTGCTGATGAGTTCCTTGAAGCCTTCGCGTTTGAGTATGCGCTCCAGCAGCGAAACATTTGCGGGCTCGTCGTCGACGATCAGGATCGTCGATCGTCGCACGATGTCGGTGGGGTCTGTCATGGGCCAAACATTTCGTCTAAGGCGTTGGAGGATATCAAGCGCGCAATCAAATCATAGGCAACGTCTTCTATGGCGGACTTTCGACGGAGAGGCCTCGTCTTCGGGTTTCCTGCGCCGACGCGGGCGGGCGCGGCAAATCGACATGGAAGGTGGCGCCACCTTCCGGACGGTTGCTGAAGCCGAGCGCGCCGCCCATGGCGTCGATCAGATGCCGCGACAGCGCGAGCCCGAGACCGGTCCCTTCTTGACCGATACGTTCTGCTCCCAGCCGATCGAATGGGGTGAAGAGCCGGGAAACGCGTTCCGCCGGGATGCCGGGGCCGGTATCGCTGACCTCGATCCGAATAGTGTCGTCGCCAATCTCGCGGTGGCTGACGGTCACGCTTCCGAGCTGACGATTGTATTTCACCGCATTGGAGAGAAGGTTCAAGAACACCTGGAGGAGACGCCGCCGGTCAGCCAGGACCGACAGATCTCGCTCGGGCTCGAGGACCTCTATCCGGATCTGCTGCTTGCCGCAGAGCGGCCTCGCAAGCGACACCGCTTCATCAATCACATCGGCGACGCGTTGCGGTTCGATGGCAAGATCCATGTGCCCGGCCTCGATCCTCGCCATGTCGAGAACCTCGTCGATGAGGCTGAGCAAATGCCGGCCGGCCCTCAAGATCTGCGCGACGCTCTCCCTGGACTCGGTATCGGTGACGTCCATTTCCAGAAGCTGCGCGAAACCGAGCACGGAATTCAGCGGCGTGCGCAGTTCGTGGCTCATGCGCGACAGGAATTCGCTCTTGGCGTTGCTTGCGCGAACCGCATCCTCGCGGGCGGCAAGCAGGGCCTCTTCGATTTGCTTGCGCTCGGTAATATCTCGCGTGATTTTGGAAAAGCCGCGCAGGCGGCCCGTCTCATCATGCAGGGCGGTTACCACGACGTGAGACCAGAATCGAGACCCGTCCTTGCGAACGCGCCAGCCTTCCGCCTCGGCTCGTCCGTGAAGGGCTGCTTTGGCAAGCTCTTCTGCCGGAAATGTGTCCCTGGTTTCCGTGGGATAGAAGCGGGAAAAATGCTGCCCGACGATCTCCTCGGCGCCATAACCGGTGATCCGCTCGGCACCTGCATTCCAGCTTATCACCCGTCCTGAAGTATCGAGCCCGAAGATGCCGTAGTCGCTGACGCCTTCAACCAGTTGCCGAAAGCGCTCCTCGCTTTCGGTCAGATCGGCCTCGCGCTTTTTCAGAAGCACGCTCGCATCTTCGAGCGCCTGTCCGAGACTGCCGAGTTCATCGCGGAAGGGATCCGCCACCGTCACGACCTCGCCCTGCGACAGCCGATGCGCCTCGGCTTTCAGCGCATGTACACGGCGGACAATGCTTGCCGAAAACAGGAAGACGGCGACGAGCGCGCCGGCAAAACCAAGAAAGCCGGCTGCGATCATCAGGCTTCGCGATAGAGTGCGAACCCGGTCCGCGGCCTCGGTCCTCGCGTGAAGCAGATCCGCCTCCCGCCGGCTCATCGCGTCGATTTCCTGTCTCAGCACATCGAGGACCTGCTTGCCTTCGATGAGTTTGGCCGCAAGGTCCTCGCGTCCGCCGGCGCGCAGGATGTCGGCCTGTTTCAGGAGTTGGAGACGATCGACTTTCGCGACGACGAGGGTGCGGATGCATTCGAGACGGTTCTTTTGCTCTTCATCCCGCAACCGGCGACCGACTTCGTCGAGCACGACGGGCAGCCTGTCTTCGGCCCGGTTGAAGGGATCAAGAAAATCGGTTCTGCCGGTCAACAGATAACCCCGCATTGCGGTGGCGGCCTCGGCGATCGAGGCATGGATCTCCTGAATGCCCGACTGGATCTCGAGCGTGACTCGCACCTGATCCTCGGCAATCCGGCTTTGCCGGTCGGCCACGAACACCGAGGCGAGGGCTGCGAGCAGCAGCGCCAGCGGCACCGTGATGATGACGATGCCCTTCGCTCGAAGGGGAAGGTCGGCGAAACGCCACCCCGTCAGACGTCCTGTCGGGGTCATTGTGGCTGCTCTTTCGATGTTTCGACGAGCCCGCCGCGAACGGCCATGACTGCAGCCTGCGTCCGATCCCCGGCGCCCAGCTTGCCGATAATGCGCTCGACGTGGATCTTCACGGTACCGGGCGAGATCTTCAGTATCCTGGCGATCTCCTTGTTGGTCAGGCCCTCGGCCACCTTCGACAGGACTTCGCGCTCCCGGATCGTCAGCGTCTCCAGAGCGCTGCTGTTGGTCTGCGGCTTGGTGGCGGCGCGGCGCAATAGTTTTGCGACGAGCGGGCCGTCGAAGAAGGCATCGCCCTGAAGGACCCGCCGGATCGTGCGGAGAATGTCTTCCCGGCTGGCGTCCTTGAGCAGATAGCCCGTAGCGCCTGCCTCGATCGCCGCTTCCAGGTAGTCGAGACTGTCATGCATGGTGATGATCATGACGCGTGTTCCCGGCGACACGCGCCGGATCTCCCTCGTCGCGGCGAGGCCGTCCAGGCGCGGCATGCGGATGTCGAGGAGAGCGAGATCCGGCTTGTGCAGCCTACAGGCCTCCACCGCTTCCACGCCGTCGCGCACGTCCCAGGCGACATGAAAATCGTCTTCACCGCCGATCATGGCGATAAGGCCTGCGCGGGCGATGTCATGATCGTCGGCGACAAGGATCGATGCCGTCATTCTGATGTCGTCTCCCGCGCAAGCGGGGCCGCGGCGCGGACATGTGTGCCCCCTGAAGACCCCGCGCTGATCTCGATCCGGCCGCCGAGCAGCGCCAGCCGTTCACGCATCCCGACGATGCCGAGCCGCCCGCCCCGCATCTGGGGATGGCGCACCTCGCCGATGCCTTTGCCATCATCGATCACTTCGAGATGCGCTTCGCCCGCGCCATCCTCAAAGAGACGGACGACCAGCCGGCTCGCCTCAGCGTGCTTGATCACATTGGTGATCGCTTCCTGCGCGACACGATAGAAGATGATCCCCGTCGATGCCGGCCAGCGATCGGCGGCGGCATCGAGATCGGCGATCACCTCGAGGTCATCGATCGCATCGAGACGCGTGCGCAGGGCCGCGGCGACGCCGAGATCATCGAGCTCGGGCGGGCGAAGATCGGCGATGGCTGCCCTGAGATCGGCAACGGAATGGCGCGCGAGCGTCGCGAGCTGGTCGATCTCAGGCTTTAGGGCATGCGCCTCGCCGATGCGGGCCGCAAGGTCCTGCAGGCGATAGCTGAGGCCTGCCGCCAGCTGCGCCGAGCCGTCGTGAAGATCGAGCGCCACCCGCTGCCGTTCCTGCTCCTGCGCCTGGATCAGTTGCGCGACAAGGGCCGCGAGTTCACTTCGCTGCCGCTGGAGATCGCCGAGTAGCGCCTGATTTTCTGCCGCCTGCCGGTTAAGATTGTAGGCGTCGGCGAGCTGCCCCGCCACCACCTCCAATGTCTGCCGGTCGTCGGCATCGATGGCGCGCGCTTTCGAAGATCCGATGATCGTCAAACGGAGATCGGAGCCGTCCTGCGAGGCAAACAAGATGTTATCGCTTTCGGGGCTCGTCGACTTGCCCACCGTCAGCTGCACGGGCGCTTTTCCCTGGAACGACGGAAAAACGAGCCTGGCAAGCGATGCTCCCGCGAAGTCTGCAAGCCGGGACAGAACTTCCAGGGCAGCCGTTTCGAATGCAGCGGCATCGAGCAGGTTCTGCACTTCGATGATGAAACGCAGACGAGCCGCCCGCGCTTCCGCCGCCCGGTAAAGGGCCCGCAGTTCCGCAACGTTTGGCGAATGCGTCGAACTTGTATCGTGCTCCATGCCCAACAGGACTGCTCCGAAAATGAATGACGCCGGCACGATAGTCATTCCGGCGGGAATGTCATCTATGCCGTTTGGCAGATCGGATCGAAGCCAGCCGGCAGATGTGGCGGCAGCATAGGACACTTAAATTGCTGGTCATGCGGTTGACCGATGCGATGTCCGCCGGAACCGCCACATAGGAAAGTCAAAATGCGTACCATCATTGCCGCCGCCCTCGCCCTCGGTTTCGTTCAGGTCCAATCCGCCGCAGCGGCCGAAACAGCAACAACCTGCGCGCCGGTCAGCGAGCAGGAGATCGCAAAGCTCTTTGACCGCTGGAATACCTCGCTTGCATCTCTCAGCCCGCAGGAAGTCGCCAAGAATTACAGCGAGGACTCAGTGCTTCTCGCGACCTTGTCGGACAAGCCTCGCCTGACCCAGGCGGAGCGGATCGATTATTTCGAGCATTTCCTGGCGAATGAGCCCAAAGGCCACATCGACAGCCGCGACATCCAGATCGGCTGCAACTGGGCCGTCGACGTCGGCACCTACACCTTCAGCCTGAAGGACGGCTCGAAGGTTCCCGCCCGCTACACCTATACCTATGAGTTCAAGGACGGGAACTGGCTGATCACCTCGCACCACTCTTCGATGATGCCGGAGACGTAAGGCCTCATCGTTCTGTTGGTCCGGCAGGGAGACCCCGTGTTCACCCCACGCGGGGTCTCTTGACTGCTGACGAAGCACGCCGACGTCTCTTTCGTCATGCTCGGGCCTGTGCCCCAAGCATCTGCCTCCGGTCGATGCGCAACAGATCCTCGGCACTGCCGTCCAGGACGGACTCGAGCGCGCCGGAAGCTTTGACGGCCGAACGGGATCGAGAGTAGCATCCACGCGGCAGCGGCAAGGTAGTCAAAGCGGCCGGCCCGGTGGAGATGCAATGATGAAACACAAACCTTTCCTCCTGACGTTCGCGGCGCTGGCATTTGGTTCCGCATGGCCAATTTCCAACGCCTTCGCTGCAGCTCAGCCTATCTTCTGGAACGCTTTACGGCCGGCCGATCAGCCCAAAGCGACAGTTCCGCTGTCGGGCAAGGCGGTGAGCGGCCCACAGGGCGAAACACTCGCCTGGCATGGCGAGGCGCATCCGATCGAATTGACGGGCTTCGTTCTGCCGATCGACCAGGACGGCGATCTTGTCTACGAATTCATGCTGGTGCCTTGGGCCGGAGCCTGCAGCCACATGCCGTCCCCTCCGCCCAACCAACTGGTTCGTGTCGTTCCGGAAGAGCCTTTGCACCTGGCAAGAATGTACGAGACCGTCACCGTGACGGGTACTCTGCGGCCCGGCCTGGATCGGGCGCAATTCTTCATGATCGACGGTGACCGCGTCCTCACCTACGGCTACAGCATAAACCATGCCCAGGTAGCGACAGTAACGGCGACGACTGATCCCGATCTGCTGTCACTTTCGCCTTTCGGCATTCTGCCTCGCTAAAGTGCTGCGATCATGCGACGCCACCCGGCGCTCGTCACTTCCTATGCCTGTCATAGGAATCCAGCTACCGCGCTTCTGCGCGGTGAATGACTCCTATCAAAGCAAGGAAGTCTCCCGCGCCCAAGGACTTGGGCGCACTGGATCTCTGTGACAACAAGCACAGAGATGAGGGAGAAGAAGCGATGCGGTGGAAGCGCAAGACGATGAAAATAGAAAATGCCCGGGCGCAGCCGAGACTGCGCCCGGGGAAAATGCTGCCGATCAGACGAGGTCGAAGCGGTCGGCGTTCATGACCTTGTTCCAGGCGGCGACGAAGTCCTTGACGAACTTCCCCTTGGCGTCGGCCTGGCCGTAGACTTCGGCGAAGGCGCGAAGCTGCGAGTGCGAGCCGAAGATCAGGTCGACGCGGGTGCCGGTCCATTTGGCAGTGCCGGTCTTGCGGTCGCGGCCTTCATAGACGCCTTCCTTGCCGGCGGCAGGCACCCACTGCGTGGCCATGTCGAGCAGGTTGACGAAGAAGTCGTTCGTCAGCGTTTCCGGACGAGACGTGAAGACGCCATGCTCAGGCGCGCCGGCCTTCAGCACACGCAGACCGCCGACAAGAACGGTCATTTCAGGTCCGGTCAGCGTCAGCAACTGGGCGCGGTCGACGAGCGCTTCTTCCGGCTTCATGAACTGATGGCGCTTGCCGTTCACGTAGTTGCGGAAGCCGTCGATACGCGGCTCGAGCGCTGCGAAGGAATGCGCGTCGGTCTGTGCCTCGGAGGCATCCGTACGGCCTGGCGTGAAGGGCACGCTGACAGCGTTGCCGCCCTCTGCCGCCGCCTTCTCGACGCCGGCTGCACCGGCGAGAACGATCAGGTCGGCCAGCGAGATCTTCTTCGCCCCGGTCTGGGCAGCGTTGAAGTCCTTCTGGATGCCTTCGAGAACACCGAGCACCTTGGCGAGCTGCGCCGGCTGGTTGGCGTCCCAGTCCTTCTGCGGGGCAAGGCGGATGCGCGCGCCATTGGCGCCGCCGCGCTTGTCGGAGCCGCGGAAGGTCGAGGCGGACGCCCAGGCGGTCGAGACCAGTTCCTGCACGGTGAGGCCGGTTGCCAGCACCTTTGCCTTGAGGTCGGCGATATCCTTGTCGTCGACGAGCGGATGATCGACGGCCGGGATCACGTCCTGCCAGATCAGGTCTTCGGCCGGAACTTCTGGGCCGAGGTAGCGCACCTTCGGTCCCATATCGCGATGGGTCAGCTTGAACCATGCGCGGGCGAAGGCATCGGCGAACTCGGCAGGGTTTTCCAGGAAGCGGCGCGAGATCTTCTCGTAAACAGGATCGAAACGCAGCGCCAGGTCGCTGGTCAGCATGGTCGGAAGATGCTTTTTCGACGCATCATAGGCATCCGGGATGGAGGCTTCAGCGTTCTTTGCGCTCCACTGATGCGCGCCGCCCGGGCTCTTGGTCAGCTCCCATTCGAAAGCGAACAGGTTTTCGAAGAAGTAGTTGCTCCACTGGGTCGGCGTCTGGGTCCAGGTCACTTCGAGGCCGCTGCCGATGGCATCGCGACCGACGCCGGTGTTGAACTTGCTGGTCCAGCCCAGGCCCTGAGCTTCGAGCTCGCCGCCTTCCGGGTCGACACCGACAAACGACGGATCGCCAGCGCCATGGGTCTTGCCGAAGGTATGCCCGCCGGCGATCAGCGCCACGGTTTCTTCGTCGTTCATCGCCATACGGGCGAAGGTTTCGCGGATGTCGCGGGCGGATGCCAGCGGATCCGGAGTGCCGTTCGGGCCTTCCGGGTTGACATAGATAAGGCCCATCTGCACGGCGCCAAGCGGCTCTGCCAGTTCGCGTTCGCCACTGTAGCGTTCGTCACCCAGCCAGGTTCCCTCAGGACCCCAGTAAAGTTCTTCCGGCTCCCAGACGTCGGCGCGGCCGCCGGCGAAACCGAAGGTTTTGAAACCCATGGATTCGAGCGCGACGTTGCCGGTGAGGATCAACAGGTCAGCCCAGGAGATACGGTTGCCGTATTTCTGCTTGATAGGCCACAGCAGGCGGCGGGCCTTGTCGAGGTTCACGTTGTCAGGCCAGCTGTTGAGCGGCGCAAAACGCTGCTGGCCAGCCCCGGCGCCGCCGCGGCCATCGGTGATGCGGTATGTGCCGGCGCTGTGCCAGGCCATGCGGATGAACAGGCCGCCATAGTGACCGAAATCGGCCGGCCACCAATCCTGCGAATCCGTCATCAGCGCGTGAAGATCCTTCTTCAGGCCGTCGAGATCGAGCTTCTTGAACTCCTCGGCATAGTCGAAGGCTTGGCCGAGCGGGTCGGCGCGGCCGGAATTCTGGTGAAGAATCTGCACGTTCAACTGGTCCGGCCACCAGTCGCGGTTGGATCGGCTGCTGCGAGGCGTATTGCCGTGTGGCACAGGACATTTGCCTGCGCTGTCAGTGGGGTTGTCCATGATCGTCTCCTTCATTGCTTGATCTGTCTGCGCGTAAAAAAGATGAGCCGAGCTGGTGCCCCACTCTCCCCTTGCAGTCTTCATATCGGAAGCATGTAATAAATTTAAGTTGGATTTACTGATCGTTGCGATAAGCTGAACTTATGAAGAACCTTACCCTGAAACAGCTACGTTATTTTGAAGCACTGGCTAGAGATGGCCGCTTCCGACGTGCCGCCGACGCCTGTGCGATCTCCCAGCCGGCATTGTCAATGCAGATCAAAGAACTTGAGCAAGAATTGGGCGGTGAGCTTTTCGAGCGCAACGCGCGTGAGGTGAAGCTGACCGCTTTCGGCCAAAGCGTCGCACTCAGGATCCGCGATATCCTGCGTGGCGTCGACGAGCTGGCGGATCTGGCGCGTGCCGCGCGCGATCCATTCCTGACGCGGCTGCGCATCGGCATCATCCCGACGATCGCGCCCTATCTGTTGCCAGCGATCATCAACGATCTGAACAGGAGCTTTGCCGGCATCCAGATCGAGGTGCGCGAGACCCAGACGTCGAAGCTGGTTCACGAGCTGGCGCAAGGCCAGCTGGACACGGCAATCGTTGCCTTGCCGGTGTCCGAGCCCTCGCTGACCGAGCTCGAGCTCTTCAAGGAAGAATTCGTGCTGGTCCGGCGGCCCGAAGACGAGGGCAAGCCGGTGCCCGAACGCGAGGCGCTGCGCGAAATGCGGTTGCTGCTGCTCGAGGAAGGCCATTGCTTTCGCGATCAGGCCTTGTCGTTCTGCAAGATAGGGCCGGCCCGCCCCCGGGAAGTCATGGAAGGCAGCTCTTTATCCACCCTGGTTCAGATGGTCAGCGCCGGGATCGGCATCACGTTAATTCCCGAGATGGCTGTTCCCCTCGAAACGCGCTCGGCGCATGTTTCGATTTCGCGGTTCCAATCTCCGCAGCCGTCGCGAACGATCGGGATGATCTGGCGCCATTCGACGCCCATGGCCAAACAGCTCGTGCAGGTTTCCGAGGCGGTTCGCCGCTCAGCCGACAGCATGCGCGAACAGTATATCGCGCGGTGATGGACCTGACATCGCCTCGCCTCAGGATCGCCGCTTGAACGTATGCTCCGCTGCCGGAAACTGTCGCGACCGGACCTCGCCGGCGTAAGCGGCGGCGGCGGCCGAAATCCTCTTGCCGAGTTCGTCGTAGCGCTTGACGAAACGCGGGATGAAATCGTTGAAGAGCCCCAGAATGTCGTCGGAGACCAGAACCTGACCGTCGCAGGCGGAAGAGGCGCCGATACCGATGGTCGGGATGTGCATCGCGGCCGTCACCTCGCGGGCGAGCGGCTCCACTGTTCCCTCGATGACGACGGCAAAGGCGCCAGAGCCGCCGATAGCATGCGCGTCCCGCCGGATCTTCGACGTCTCGTGCTCGGAATGACCGACGGAACGATAGCCGCCTGCGGTTTGGACCTGCTGCGGCATCAAACCGATATGCCCCATGACCGGGACCCCCCGCTTCGTCAGAAAGGCAATGGTCTCGGCCATCTCCTCGCCGCCCTCGAGCTTGATGGCATCGCAGCCGGTTTCCTGCAGGATGCGGACAGCGTTGCGGAACGCGATCTCCTTCGATTCCTGATAGGTGCCGAACGGCATGTCGACAACGACGCAGGCCTTGTCGACGCCGCGCATCACCGCCTTACCGTGCGCGATCATCATATCGAGCGTGACGCCGATGGTGCTCTCCATCCCGTAGAGCACCATGCCGAGCGAGTCCCCGACCAGCAGGAGGTCGCAATGCTCATCGAGCAGCCGCGCCATCGGCGTCGTATAGGCGGTCAGGCAGACGATCGGCTTGCCGCCCTTCATGGCTGAGATGCGCGCTGGTGTCAGGCGCTTCTGAATTCCGGCCGCGCTCATCTGATCACTCCCTTTCCTGGCAAGCCCCGCCCGCCGATAACCCTATTGTCGAGAAGCCGTGTCGAGCCAACCCGAACGAAGAGCGCCACAACGACAGGGTCTGCGATCGAAGTGACCGGCTGCAGCGTCGAAGCATCCCTGACAGCGACGACCTCCGGCTTTGCCAGAGGTTCGCGATTGAGAAATGCCGTGAGCTTTGCCTCGAGTTCCCCCGGATCGGTAAGGCCGCCGGCAACCAGACGCTCCGCCTCGTCAAGCGTCTGAGGGACGATCACCGCGGCACGCCGCTCCGCCTCGCTGAGATAGACGTTGCGCGACGACAATGCGAGACCGTCGCTATCCCTGACCGTCGGCACTGCTATCACGCGCACCGGCACAGCCAGATCGTCCACCATGCGCTTGATGATGACGACTTGCTGGTAATCCTTCTCTCCGAAATAGGCGGTCTGCGGCTGGACGATGTTGAAAAGCTTGCAGACGACAGTGGCGACGCCGGCAAAATGCCCCGGCCGTACCGCCCCTTCGAGTTCGCGCCCGAGATCGGGAACGTCAACGACAGCAAGCATCGGGCGGGAATACATGTCCTCGACGCCAGGCGAAAAAAGGAAATTGACGCCGGCTTGCCTCAGCATGGCGGCGTCGCGTTCCAGATCGCGCGGATATTTGCTGAGGTCTTCCGCTGGGCCGAACTGCAATGGATTGACGAAAATCGAGACGACGACAATGTCGTTTTCGGCGCGAGCGCGCGAGACAAGTTCCATGTGACCGGCATGGAGATAGCCCATCGTCGGGACGAGGCCGACGGTCCGCCCCTGCCGCCTCAGTGCATCGAGCGTATGGCGCAGCTCGTCAATGCTCGAGAAAACCCGCATATATCCTCCCCGGCCGGTCACTCCATCTTGGGCGCGGATATGAAGTGTAATCGATGCGGCAGGTCAATGCATATTTCTCGATAAAAACGATTAGATGCGACGGCAGCCGAGGACGCCGGGCTGTAGCAGCGCTGGGGGTAACGGCTTTTTGCCACACGGCGGCAGTACCGCGTCCCACCGGCTTGCAGTGGAACCGACGATATGCGACTTCCGTTACTCGCGCTGTCCGTCAAGATACCATCACAGTCGGTCGCTATGGACGTTACATGGAGGACGCATGGACAAGCCCTGGAAGATCAGCCGCGGACCGATTGCGGCAACCGAGCTCGACGTGGAAAAGGCAAACGCGATCAACATGCTGTTGATCCGGCCGGTCGGCGTCCTTCCGGCCAAGGCGGGGGATCCGGTCCTTCCTTTTGCCGTCGGCCTTTTCAATGAACTCCGCCCGCTCCTGAAGCCCGATGCCGGCGTCACGACGCTGCGGCGGGCGACCGCGGCCTATGTCCACGGCCGACGCTACTATTTCGCCAGCGCCCAGCCCGATTCCATGCGCCACGGCCTTGACGGCGAACCCGTCGAACCACTGTCGTCCGAAGACCGGCTGGTCGCGCAAAAGCGCTTCCTGAGCCTCAAGCAGACCACCGGCAAAGCCGACGCGCCAGAGCCGACACCACCGGTCCCTCCTCCCTCGTTGAGCAAAAGCGAACAGATCCGCGCAGCCCTCCTCGGCAAAAGGAACGCCGTCAGCTAGAGCGGGGATGAGTTTTGCTCACCAGCAACCTTGAAGTCGTTTGCACAATCCTGCTGCGTGATGGTTCGAAGAACTTTCCGGGTTCGCCATAGACCGTTTCGTTGGTTCCAGCTGGTCGATCTCCTCAAAGCCTCATATTTCGACATTTGCTCGGCCGTTCGTGAGTGCGCCAAGCAAGGCCGGTACCGTGATCGTCATCCACGAGGGCAATTTAATAGGAGCCCTATATTGTACTTCGCAGCGATTAATATCCGCCCGCGTCACGTTAGCTCTCAAACTTTCGCGCATAACTCAAGTATTGATTGCTTTACATAGAATTAACGTAATGACGCTAATTTTAGCATAATCCAGAACCAAGTTCGGACTTGCTAGAACGATGCGTTTCCTGATTGCAGCTTCCTTACTCGCATTGGCCGTCGTCCAGCCTGGCGCGGCCGCCGATCTTTCCGCGTATAAGCGGCCGCTGACAGTCCCTTTCGAGGGCGTGACAGCCTACTCCCCTCAGTTGGCGACGCTCGGCAAGATGCTGTTCTTCGACCCGCGGCTTTCCGGCAACAAGAACATGACCTGCGCCAGCTGTCATAACCCTTCCTTCGGCTTTGAGACACCGGTGACGACGCCGATCGGCGCGGCCAATACCGCGCTCGCGCGTCAGGCGCCGACGGTCCTGAATGTTGCCTGGGTCTCGCCCTTCTTCTGGGATGGCCGCGCGCCGAACCTGGAGGAGCAGGCAGCAGGTCCGATCACGGCTGCCGCCGAAATGAACGGCAAGCTCGACACCGCCGTGACCGAAATGCAGGGTATACCTGACTACAAGAAGTGGTTCGACGAGGTATTCCCTGACAAGGGTGTCACCAAGGAGACGATGCTGACGGCGATCGCCACCTATGAGCGGACAGTGGTTTCCAACTGGTCGCCTTTCGACCGCTGGGTGGACGGCGACGAGAAGGCGGTCTCCGACAGCGCCAAACGGGGCTTCGAGCTGTTCACCGGCACCGCCGGCTGTTCCTCCTGCCACACGGGCTGGAACTTCACCGACAACAAGTTCCATGACATTGGCTTGCCGAGCGACGATATCGGCCGCTACAAGATCGATGCAAGCAGCCCTGACAACAAATATGCATTCAAGACGCCGGGCCTGCGCAACACGCTCTACCGCGGCCCCTATATGCATGACGGCAGCCTGAAGAGCATGGACGAGGTGATCGTCCATTATGAAAGCGGCGGCGTCAGCCGTCCGTCGCTCGATCGGGCGATGTCGCCCTTCTTGCTGACGGACCAGGAGAGCAAAGATCTGATCGCGTTCTTGGGAACTCTGACCGCCGAAAAGCAAGACATCCCCCTGCCGACGCTGCCGAACTGAGGTGCAGGCAATGAAACTCTCCATACGCATGCAGATTCTCGCTCCGATGGTGGTCACGATCGTCGTCGGCTTCGGCAGCGCATTCCTGATCGGCTACCAGGCGATCGTCGGCCAGACCCAGGTCGCAGTGGTGGTGCAGGAGGCGGTGAACGCCAAGATAGCCTCCGCCCATATCGAACAGCAGTTCAAGGAAGCGACCTCCGTGGTGGACCGGGTGCTGTCGATGACGAACTTCGTCCCGGCGGCTGAGATCAAGGCTGAGTTCGAAGAGAGCAACGGCGCGCTGGTGCAGTCGCTCAACGAGCTTGGCAGCGTCGATCTCGCCGGTTCGCTGACCGACGGCGTGCGGTCGCTCCGCCAGGCCCATGATGCCTGGGAAAAAGACGTCAGGATCAGTCTCGGGCTGCAACAGGCGGACGAAGTCCCGACAACCGAAAAGCTGGCGCGCTCGCAGCAGGCGATCCTGACCGGGATTGCCGCCGTCAACGCGATTGTCGACAAAATAGCAACCGAGAGCGTCGCCGCCGCCGGCAGCGCGCTGGAATCGAAGATCGAAACTGAATTGGCATTGGCAGGCATTGCCGCGATCGTCGGCCTCGGCATTCTCATCGCCATCGCCCGGCATGTGTCGCGCCCGATCCAGCGTATCACCCAGTCCATGCAGGAACTCGCAGCCGGCGAGACGGATAAGGTGATCCCCTATGCCGGGCGCCGCGACGAAATCGGCCTGATGGCCGGTTCGGTGGAAGTCTTCCGTCAGAACGCCATCGCCCGCGCCCAGCTCGAAAGCGAGGCCGAGGAGAACCGTCGCCTGGCGGAAGCAAACCGGTTGGCAGACCAGGAGCAGGCAGAGCTAAGCGCGGCAGAGCGGCTGACGGTCGCCACGTCGGGCCTTGCCGCCGGGCTGAAGCGGCTCGCCCAGGGCGATCTCGCCGTCAAGTTGGCAGACGCGTTCGCACCGGAATTCGAACCACTCAGGCATGACTTCAACGCCTCCGTCAAGCAACTCGGCGACACGCTCCTTTCCGTTTCCGAAAGTGTATCGATCATCAATTCAGGCACTCGCGAGATCAGCAACGGCTCCAACGAACTCTCCGGTCGCACCGAGCGACAGGCGGCGACACTCGAACAGACCGCCGCGGCGCTGAGCGCCGTCACCGCCAAAGTCACGGAAGCTTTCGAGATCGCCAAAGAGGCTCGCGGCGTCGCCGACGACGCCAATCGCAGCGCCATGGCATCAGGCAAGGTGGTGGCCCAGACGGTCGAGGCCATGGATCAGATCCAGGAATCCTCCAAGCAGATCAACAACATCATCGGCGTCATCGATCAAATTGCCTTCCAGACCAATTTGCTGGCGCTCAATGCCGGCGTCGAGGCCGCCCGCGCCGGCGAAGCCGGCAAGGGTTTCGCCGTCGTCGCCCAGGAAGTGCGGGAACTCGCCCAACGCTCGGCCCAGGCCGCCAGGGAGATCAAGGACCTGATCGGACGGGCATCCGCCAACGTCGCCAGCGGCGTCGAACTGGTCAGCCACACCGGCGCTGCACTTGGCGACATCGGCCGCTTCATCACCGATATCAATCAGCGCATGGAAGCGCTGGCGGCCTCGGCGCGGGAACAGGCGACGAACCTGTCGGAGGTCAATTCGGCGATGGGCCAGCTCGACCAGGTGACCCAGCAGAACGCCTCGATGGTGGAGGAAACCACAGCAGCCAGCATCACGCTCGCCAGCGAGGCCGAGCGCCTGCGCGAACTGGTCACGCAGTTCGAATTGGGCGTGGCGCAGCCCGACACCCGAACGTATCGCGACGCAGCCTGAACTGAGCGCGAAAACCGGCCGTGCAGGACTGAGAGCTTTCGGGGCCGGGGGCGCGGAAAACGCGCCCCCGGCTGGCGCCGGCCGAAGGGGAGGGGCAATCGGCCGGGTCAGTTCAACGGGGCTTCGCCTGATGTGATCCGCTGCTCGTCTCCGGCAAACAGATGAACCGCATCGTGGATTGGCGCGATCCTCAGCACCTCGCCGGGGGCTGCCCTGATCCGGTCCCTGAAAACGCAAGTGAGCGTCTGCGTTCCCAGCCGGGCGATGAGCAGCGTTTCCGAACCGGTGGGCTCGACGACCACCGTTGTTACCTCGATACCGCCCGGGTCCAACCGGAGATGCTCGGGACGAATACCGTAGGTCACGGCTTCAGGCGGACGGCGCTCGCTCGGCAGGAGCAGGCCATCGGCGGTTCGAAACCCATCTTCCGTCATGGTGCCGCTGATGAAATTCATTGCCGGAGAGCCGATAAATCCGGCGACGAAAAGGTTGTTCGGACGATCGTACAATTCCAACGGAGAACCCGACTGCTCGATCAGACCGTCCTTCATGACGACGATCTTGTCGGCCATGGTCATGGCTTCGATCTGGTCGTGAGTGACATAGATGGTCGTCGTCTGCAGCCGTTGATGCAGTTCCTTGATCTCCGAGCGCATCTGCACCCTGAGCTTGGCATCGAGGTTCGACAGGGGCTCGTCGAAGAGAAAGACGGCCGGGTCCCGCACGATTGCCCGCCCCATCGCCACGCGCTGTCTCTGGCCGCCCGATAGCTGCTTCGGATATCTCTCCAGGAGACTTTCGAGGCCGAGAATCTTCGCGGCGTTGCCGACCCGCTGATCGATCTCCGTCCGCGGCATTCGTTTCAGCCGCAGCGAAAACCCCATGTTCTTCGCAACTGTCATATGCGGGTAGAGCGCATAATTCTGGAACACCATGGCGATGTCCCGGTCCTTGGGCGCAAGCTCGTTGACAATATGCTTGCCAATCTGGATCTGCCCCGAGGTGATGCCCTCGAGGCCCGCAATCATCCTCAAAAGCGTGGATTTGCCGCAGCCCGAGGGGCCGACCAGAACGACGAACTCGCCGTCACCGATGTCGACTGATACGCCTTTGATGGCTTTGAACGCGCCGTAATCCTTGCGCGCATTGTTGACCGAAACATGGGCCATTACAGTCCTCCCGAAATCGCTATCAAAGTCCGCTCAGGACATTTCTCAAATAATCGAGGCCGAGGCGCTCGCCCTGTTTGCGCGCGGCTAAGTCCTTGCCCGGCCAGCCATAGGCGGCATCCTCATGTTCGATCGACAGCGTACCGTCGAAGCCAGCCCCGCGAGCCTGGCGCAGGAAACGCGGCCAATCGATCAGGCCGAGCCCCGGCAGCTTGTACTGCCACCAGCCCTTGCTGTGATAGCCGACGGCCTGCAAGCTCTCCGGATCGATTGCAGTGTCCTTGGCGTGAAGGATGGCAATGCGATCCTTCACCGCCTCCATCGCCTGGTAGGGATCGACGCCAATGCGAATGAGATGCGAGGGATCGAATTCCAGCCCGAAGCGAGGATCCTTGATCCTCTGAAAGAGCTCCTGCCAGCCTCTTGGCGTCGTCCCAATGAAATTATCCTTCGGACCCGGCCAGTTCTCGATTGCAAAGGTCAGGCCTTGGGATTGTGTCTGCGCGATCAGCCCGTTGGCGAAATCGGCGAAGTCATCATAGTTGGCTTCGTCGCTTGCGGTGTCGTCCCGGCCTGGGAAGATCACAAAGATTGGCACACCCGCCTCACCGATCGCGCCGGCAAACTCGGCGGTCTTCGCCCGAAGTGCCTCACGCTTTGCGCGGTCAGCATCGAGCTGATTGCCGAAATAGGTGATCGACGACACGAAGAGGTCGCGGCTGCGTGCGAGCGCAACGGCGGCCTCCACCCGATCGGGCGTCTTGATATGGCCGCCGACATCGATCTCGATTGCGTCGAAACCTGCCGATGCGGCGAAATCCACCACTTCCTCCAGGGGGCGATCGTTGAATGTCGAGGTGTAAAAGCCGATCCTCACCAAAATCCTCCCATCTTCACCAAAATCCGTTCTTCACCAAAATCCGTGGGCCTTGCCGGCCGTTTCAACTGTTCAGGCGATCCATGTTCTTGAGTGGCGAACGTGTGCGCTGCGCAGCGTCCGCCGATGCGAGCATCAGGGCTGCTGCCATCGGCATGGCCGCCGCCCCCATGGCCGAGGCATCCTCTCCGAGCGAAGCGCGATGAAGCGAGGGGAGACTGGTATCCTCGGCATCCAGATGCTCGTGCACGTAGCGAAGCAATTCATCGACAATGCGGATCGGCAGTCTGCCGCCGACGAGGACGGCGTCGGGGTCGACGATCATGCCGATATGCTTGACGGCGACTGCCAGATGCGCGCTCATTTCCTTCAGCCACTGCGAAACGAGGCGCCTGCCATGCGCATCCAACGTCAGGAGATCGTGCGGAACACTCACCTCGACGCCGTGCTGCGCGAGGAAATCATAGAGGAAGAACAGCGAGAATATCTCGCCGAGGAGCTGGACCTTATGGGCCTTGCCGTCCCCGCCGTCGGCGATCGGAAGCCAGCCGATTTCGCCGCTGAGGCCCATGGCGCCACGATGACCGTTGCCGTCGAGCACGAGGCCGCCACCCGGGCAAGGATTGATGGCGATGTAGAAGAAGCTGCTGCTTTCAGCGCCCAGTCCGTAATCGAGTTCGGCAAGGGCGGCGGCATTGGCTTCGTTTTCGATGAAGACGGGATGCTGCGTCAGGTTTTCCAGTGCTGCGCGCACATCGAATGCCGTCCACTCCTGATAGGTCTTGGGCTTGCCGAGGAGCGAAATCTCGCCAAGCCAATCCGGCATCGCCAGACCGATGCCGGCGAGGCGCGCGTCGTCGATGAGCCGGCTGCGCTGGAAATGCGAAATAGCATCGGCCGTGAGCTGCAGGAATTCCGTCGGCAGGATGAAACGTTTCTCGTGATGCACGCGGGCGCGGACATTGCCGACGGCATCGACGGCCAGGATTGTCAGATGGTCGCGATCGATGTTGATGCCGATGGCAAAACAGGCATCCGGATTGATTTCGAGTTCGATTGCCGGCTGGCCTCTCAACCCGTGCCGCCGGCGGGCTTCCATGATCAGCCCCTCGTCCAGCAGGCGATCGACGATCCGGGCGATTGCCGGTTTGGTAAAACCCGTCCGCCTGGCAATTTCGGCGCGCGAAATCGGCGCCTGGCGATGAATGCAGCGCAGGACGACGGCCCTGTTGTGCTCGCCTGCATCTTCGACATTGGCGCCGGTCAGATCCGGGGACAGCCTGGCGCCGAGTGTCTGGTTCATGCTCGAAATCCTTCCGTGCGCATAGACTGAACCGCTCATCCCTTGACCGCGCCGCTGGTCATCGCACCGAGGATCAGCCGCTGGAGTGACAGGAAGGCGACGATCGCCGGAACGACCGCGATCAGGCAGGCGGCGGCAAGCAGCTGTATGGACGAGTCGGTTTGCATGCCGCGGAAGTTAAAGATCCCGACGCCGATCGGCATCAGATCATTTTTCGTGAGCAACAGAAAAGGCACCAGAAATTGCGACCAGCCGGCAATCACCGTGATGATGAAGACCGAGGCTATGCCCGGCGCCGACAATGGTAGAACGATGCGCCAGAAGACGGAAAACCTGTTGCAGCCGTCGATCATGGCCGCTTCGTCGAGGCTGCGCGGGATGCCGTCGACCGTGCTCTTCAACAGCCAGGTCGCCAGCGGAACGCCCAGCGCGATGTAGACCATAACGACGGCAAAATGCGTATCCAGCAGGCCGAGTCGGTTCATGTAGCGATAGAGCGGCACCATGATGACGAGCGGCGAGATCATCTGGAAGAGAAGCAGCCCCATCATCGACAGGCCCTTGCCCCGGAACTGAAATCGGGAAAAGGCGTAAGCCGCGGGCAGTGCGACGATCAGGACGCCCAGTCCGCTGAGGGCGGCAAGCTTGAGACCGTTCCAGAGATAGATCGGAAAGTAGCTGTTGTTCAAAACGGTGATGAAGTTATCGATGGTGGGATTGTTTGGAATATATCGCGCAGCGCCGCGATAGATCTCGCGCTTGTCACGCATTGCCATCGACAGGAGATAGGTGAGGGGGCCGGCGAAGAACACGAACATTATCAGCATGAACAGATAGCTCATCGCATCGCCGAGCCGCGTTCCGGTCCGTCCGCTCATTGCTCTTCCTCCTTCGGCAGGAACGACGCGTAGATGAAGGCAAGCCCGAGGCTGATGATCAGCATGAGCACGGAGAGCACGCTGCCGCCGGACAGGTCGTAGTTTCTAAAGACGATATTGAAGACGTAGAGTGAGATGACCTCGGTCGCACGCCCCGGACCGCCGCCCGTCAGCGTGATGATCGCATCGAAGGTATTCACCGTCTGGATCGTAATGAGGATCATATTGACCAGGATCGCCGCGCGCAGTTGCGGAAGCGTGACGAAGAAAAACTGCTGCGATGCCGTCGCGCCGTCGACCTCGGCCGCTTCATAGAGCGAGGGATCGATCGACTTCAGCGCCGCATACATGACGACCATCGAAAATGCGGTGCCGCGCCATATGTTGGAGATGAGGGTGGACCACGGCGCAATAGCAGGGTCCGAGAGCCACGCGACCGTCGGCATGTGCATCAGCCTGAGAATGCTGTTCAGCGCGCCATAAGGCGCTTCGGAAAAGAGCATCTGCCAGATGATGCCGCCGGCAATTCCGGGGACGACCCAGGCAACCAGCGCCGTCGTTCTGAGGATGGTGGTGCCGAACAGGCCGCGCTTTTCGCCGCGGATGACCACAACAGCCACCGCAAGACCTAAGATCTGCTGACCGATGACGCTGCCGCCGACAAAGATGAGGGTCGCCCATAAAATGTCGGGCAGCTGCGGCGAGCTCAACGCATTGGTGATCGACCCCAGCGTATAATCCTGGTTGTCGCCGATCAGCGTGGCATTGGTGAATGAAAGCCTGAAAACGTCGATGACAGGATAAAGATAGAAGATGCCGATGACGACGATCACAGGCATGATCCAGGGCAGGGGCGCACCGGCAAAACGGCGCATGAACGTTCTGCTTTGAGGCGGGCTGTCGGCCTCGATGGCAATGGGGCTCATTAGCTTCTCTGTCCGGGGTTTCGCTAGCGCATCGGAAAGCACGATGCGCAGATTCAAAGTCTTACAGCGTCCTTTGCGCGTCTGAAGAGACGCGCGGCACTGTAGGTCGACGGCGCCTGGGAGCAGGCGCCGTCACGCTCAGAAGCACTAGAGACGCTTGTAAGCCTCCAGCGCCGCGTTGAAGGCAGCATTCAAAGCGTCTTCCGGCTTTTTGGTCCCCGAAAGCACGTCGCCCATCATGATCTGGATCTGGTTGGAGATTTCAGGATAGATCGGCACACCCGGGCGTGCCTGTCCGTCGACCAGAGCCTTGGCGAAGGTCTTGTTGGCTTCGGTGGAAAAGACCTCATATTTGTCGAACAGCGATTTCCTGGTCGGCAACTGCTGCTGCAGCGCGTTTGCCGGCCCCATATAGACCTCGCGGGCGAGGTTGGCGCACATCTCGACCTTGTCCTTGTCCTTGCTGAAGGAGGCGATCGTCCAGCCGCCGGTGCCGGTCGAACGCTGATCGGCGCTGGGGCCGGGGATCGGCGAGAAGGTCCAGTTGTTGAACTCGTCCTCGTCGAGCGTGGCCTTCAGCTGCGCATATTGCCAATTGCCGCCGATGAAGAGAGCCGTCGTCGCCGCTGCGGCCGCAGCGTTCATATCGTCGTAATTCGCGATCGTGCTGACGCGCTTGGGCGCGGCGCCGGAATCGACGAGATCCTTGAAATAATTCAGCGCCTTCAGGAATTTCTCCTTGTTCTCGCCTTCGCCGAATACTGGCTTGCCCGAGTCGTCGACGAGCTTGCCGCCGAGCGCCCAATAATTCGCGAGCCAGTCGAATGTCGTCCCTTCCCAGCGCCCACCATTGAAGAGAACGCCCTCCATGCCTTCCTTGGTGGAGGCGAGCGCGGCCTTTTTCAGGTCGTCCCATGTCTGCGGCGCCTCCGCAACGATCGACTTGTTGCGGTAGAGCACGCGAAGGTCCGTATCCCACCACCAGGCACGGACCGTCTGGTCCTTATCCGTGATGCCGCTGCGGATGAAGGGGAAAAGGTCATCCACTTCCTCCTTCGAAAAATACGGCGTGAAGTCCGCAAGAACATGATTGACCATGAACTGCGAGAGGACGAAGGAGTCGACAGCAGCGCAGTCAGGCGCGTTGCCGGCCTTGGCCTGCTCCAGCATCTTGGCCTGTTCGGTGCCGATGTCAGAGGACATGAATTGCATCTGCAATTTCCAGTCCGGATGCTTCTTGATGAAATCGACGAAGAGCTTCTGATAGCCCTCGGCGATCGCCGGATCCGAATTGTTGGGACTGTCGTTCGTCAAACGGACGACGAGGGACTTCGGCGCATCGGCAAGGCCGATCCTGTCCTTCGTGGCAAGTTCCTGGGCAAATGAAGTAGATGCTGAAAATAACATGGTGCTCAGCGCAAATGCGCTGACGGTGGCGCTCTTCATGATGGGTCTCCTCCCCATTTTGAACGGATACAGCCTGGCGGTCGGTTGACCTCTCCTCATTTCCGTGCTGCATTAATTAGATTAAGTTACTTTGATTTGATGTCAAGCCACAGCTTGGAAGGCCAGACCTGGGAGGTTGAGATGCTGGCGACAATCAACAGCAGCTAGCGCACAGTTCCGGAAAATCGAGATCGATTTCCGGAAAAGGATCTGCGCCATGAAAGTGATGGAGCGTCCCGCGCGGCGCACCCACCGCAATTTTCCTGAAGAAGAGCACGAGGCAATCGCGGATGGCCGCGGTGGCGTGAGTGCGGTTTTGCCCTGGCTGAACTGCGGCGGGGGAGTTAATTCTATGGAGGATAAGATGCGTTTACTCATTCTCGGTACCGGCGGCATGGCCAACCAGCATGCCGCCAACTTCAAGGCGATTGAAGGCGTCAGCGTCGTGGGCGGCGTCGATGTCGTCCCGGAAAGGCTCGCGGCCTTTTGCACCGAACATGGCATCGCCAACCATTTCACGACCCTTGAGGAAGCTCTCGCCTGGGGCGAATTCGACGCTGTCGCAAATGTCACGCCGGACCGCATTCACCACCCGACGACGCTACAGGCGATCGCAGCCGGCAAGCACGTCTTCTGCGAGAAACCGCTCGCCACCGATGCGATCAAGGCCATGGAAATGACCGAGGCCATCGAGCGATCCGGCAAGGTCGGCATGGTCAATTTCACCTATCGCAATTCGCCTGCCCTTCAGAAAGGCCGGCAGATGGTTCTCGCCGGCGAAATCGGGCAAGTGCGCCATGTCGAGGCGTCGCATCTGCAAAGCTGGCTGGTCGGTCGTCACTGGGGCGACTGGAAGAGCGAAAGCAAATGGCTGTGGCGGCTGAGCAAGAAGCATGGATCCAACGGCGCGCTCGGCGATATCGGAATTCACATCGTCGATTTCGCATCCTACGGCTCCGGCCTCGACGTTGCTCATGTCTTCGCGCGGCTGAAGACCTTCGACAAGGCGCCCGGACACAAGATCGGCGAATATGATCTTGATGCGAATGACAGCTTTACGATGAATGTCGATTTCACCGGCGGAGCGATCGGGACGATCCAGGCGACGCGCACGGCGGCCGGACAGATGGATCAGCTGCGCCTCAGGGTCTATGGCGAAACCGGCTCGATCGAGATGATCTACGATACCGGAAAATCGACACTTCGCGCCTGCCTTGGAGAAGACGTGCACACCGCGACGTGGCGTGACGTCCCCTTCGATCCGGTCGAGACGAACTATCAGCGTTTCGTCCAGGCCGTGCGGGCGGGCAGGACCCAGGAACCCTCGTTCCGGCGGGCGGCCAATATCCAGAAAGTCCTGGACAAGGCGTTGGCCTCCGATCTCAGCCACACCGATGAAGCGCTCGGCTGAGGCAACATGCATTAAGCCGAAGCTGGCGGCAGCAGCAAAGTGTTGAGGAAGGGCAGGAGGGCGGCGCCGAGCGCAACGCCGCCACCGCTGAAGCTCGCGGGTTTCATCGGCGAAATCCAGGGGGTCAGCAACGGTCTCGTCGACGTGTCGCGCCGCTCGATGGAAAGCTGATGGATCAGCGCTTCGATCACGCCCTGCGGCAGATCGCTGCCGATCATGACGACGCTCGGAGCGAGGAATCCAGCCATGGCGATGATCGGGTCGAGCAGATGGCCAGCGGCTTCCCGTATCCATTGCGACAGTGACGGCGAGGAGATTTCCTCGCCCTTCAGCAGGTCGGTGAATGCCTGGTCGCCGATCCGTGATCGCAGCGACTCGAAACCAACGACGGTGTTCAGCTGGACATTGTCCGGGCCGGTCAGCATTTCGCCGATGCTGCCTGCCCGACCATGCACGCCGGAATAGGGAATACCGCGAATGAGAAAGCCTGCCTGAACGTCGTCGTCGATAATGATCATCGCAAGCCCGCCTTCCCTGCCGGAGCTGCCGATCGTGCGTTCGGCGAGAAGGCTCGCCGTACACTCGTTCTCGACATAAGGACGCGCGATCGTCGACATCGCGGCGATCTGATCGCTTTGAGCGTCCGTCCAGTCGTTGGCGGCGATGCCAAGGCCGATGATCGGCATGGCGGCATGGCGATCGACCATGTCCCTGACGGCCGTGTGCACCAGCTTGACCTTGTCTGCGGGGTCCAGGCCGAAATAGACCCGGTCATGCACCTGGCCGCTGAGATCGATGAGCACGGCCTCGCCGCGCCTCTGGCGAAGCTTGACGCCGATCGAGAAAGCGCCTTCCGGGCGCAAGGCAAACTCGGAGGCGCTCGCACCGCCGCTGAGCCCGTTGCGGCGGTTGGAGGTGACAAGCTTCTCTTCGGCCAATCGACGAAGAATATTGGTAATCCCCGGGCCGGTCAGGCCGCAATGCCGGCCAAGCTCCATCCGCGTCAGCGGGCCGTGGCGGCGGATGGCTTCCAAAATGACGCGAATATTTCGATCGGCGATTTCACCGGACCGCAGGCCGACTGTTTTGGCGCGCGGAGCGCCTGTGTCCTGGGTTTGAAGCCGACGCGGCCCTGATCGAAGATACCGCATAGTCGCCGTCCTTAGAGCTATACGACGCTTTTGTATCACGCCATCGTCTGCCGCAATGAATTTCTTACGGACTTGACGCCAAATCAAAGTTACTTAATCTAAGAGCATCGGGACTGTTGGAGGAGCGGGACCGGGCAAGTCGCGATGTCGGTCGCGTCATCTCCCCCAAAACCATGACCACGGCCCCAAAAGCTTGACGACAAAATTGTCAGCCGTCGATTTTAAACAGGATAAGCCATGCCTCTGACCATTGCCCAGCGCCTCGATCGTCTCAAAGTTCGCATTGCCGAGTTGGCTCATTGGCGAGATCGACAAAGCGCTGCGATCGACGGCTGGACTTTCGAGGGCGAGCCGATCGCACATCAGCAGAATTGGCCGCACCGCCAGGGGATGGTGCAATTCGCCGTGACCGCTGAAGCGCCGGAGGCGTGGCCTCTGGCAGATATTCGCCTGCAGCTCGATCTCGGCGGCGAGAGCCTGATTACGCTGAGCTATCCCGACGGTGAGACCGAAACATTCGGTCTCGATCCCTATCATCAAGAATTCCCGGTGAAGGGTCACCGCTTTTCGATCGCAACGGAAACCGTCGCCCGGTTTCCGTTCGGCGAGCCCAATCGCGCTCCGAGGCTCAACAAGGCCCGGTTTATCTGGCTCGACGGTCCCGCTCACCGCCTGCATCTTCTGTTGAAGCAGGTTGCCGAGGCAATCGAGGTGCTCGGCGAGCATGAAGTCGTGCCGCATCTGATGGATGCCGCCGAGCACGCGTTGCGCAGTCTCGATTGGCCGTCGGATACGGCGGCTTATATCTCCCGCACATCCGGCGCCGTCATGCAGCAGAAGATCTGGGAACTGCCGGAGCTTGAGGCAAATCCGGCGGGCCTCACGGAAGAGCAGAGCGGCTCGGCAGCCACGGCCTTCGAGGCTCTGACGGCGCGGTTGAAGGAGCTGCAGAAGCGCTTCCCGCCGAATGGAGAACTGCTGCTGACGGGCCATGCGCATATCGATCTCGCCTGGCTTTGGCCCTATCGCGAGACGCGGCGGAAAATGCGGCGCACCTTCAATACGGCCCTCTCGCTGATGGAGCGTTCTGACGATTTCCGCTTCAATCAATCGACCGCCCATTATTACGCGCAGATGGAAGAGGAAGACCCGAAGCTTCTCGATCGCATCAAGAAGAAGGTCACGGACGGAAAGTGGGAAACCGTCGGCGGCATGTGGGTGGAGCCCGACACGAACATGCCGACCGGCGAAAGCCTCGCCCGTCAGGTTCTCTATGGCCAGCGTTATTTCGAAAAGACCTTCGGGACGCGCCATACGGTCTGCTGGCTGCCGGATTGCTTCGGCTTCTCCGGCGCGCTGCCTCAGATCCTGAGACAGGGTGGCATCGACAGCTTCTTCACGATCAAGGTCAACTGGAGCGAGACCAACCATATCCCCTCCGATCTCTTCTGGTGGAAGGGTCTCGATGGCAGCCAGGTGCTGACCCATACGTTCGACAATCCGATGCAGGGTTACAACGGCTTCGTGCAAGCCGATTGCTACGTGCCGACATGGAAGAATTTCCGCGGCAAGACGCAACACGATACCTCGCTGCTGGCCGTCGGTTACGGCGATGGCGGCGGCGGCGTCACGCCGGAAATGGTCGAGCGCGAGGTGCAGTTGCGCGATTTCCCGGCGATCCCGCAGGCACGCTGGGGCACCGTCAAAAGCTATTACGAGCAGGCGCACCGCACCGCTGGGGAAAAGAACCTTCCGGTGTGGGACGGTGAAATCTATCTCGAACTGCACCGCGCCACGCTGACGTCGCAAAGCGGCGTCAAGCGCAAACATCGCCAGGCCGAACGTGCGCTGATCACCGCCGAAACCATCGCTTCGCTGGCGCATATGCTTGGAGCAGACAGGCCCCGAAACCTCGAAGCGGATTGGCGCGTGGTGCTGAAGAACGAATTTCACGACATTCTGCCGGGCTCGAGCATCCGTGAAGTCTATCAGGATGCAGAGCAGGAACTGGGCGGCGTCATCGACCATGCCAAGGCCGAGCAGGCAAAATCATTGCAGGCGCTGTCGGCCAAGCTACCGAAGGGCGGGGTTGGCGATGCCCTCGTCGTCGTCAATCCGTCTCTTGCGGCCAGGCCGCTCAGCGCAACGCTCTCCGACGGCACGGTCGTCGCGGCCGCGGATCTCGTTGCCCCCTTGTCCGTCGCGGTCTTCGACAAGGGCTCGCTCAGGCCGGCAGGCGGGCTGAAGGCAGGCCCCGACCGTCTCGAAAACGACCACCTCTCGGTCGCCATCGGCAAGGACGGGGCGGTTTCGAGCCTGCTTCACAAGGCAACGGGCCGGGAAGCGGTCGACGGCTCGGCAAATCAGCTCTGGGTCTATCCGGCCGACAAGCCGCGCAACTGGGACGCCTGGGACATCGATGCGGATTATGCCGAAAAGGCCGTCCGCCTCGATGCGCCTGAGAGTATCACCCTCGTTGAAGACGGGCCGCACCGCGCGGCGATCCGCGTCGTTTACCGCTACCGGAATTCGAGCGTTACGCAGACCTATGTGCTGACGGCCAACGCCAGGCGGCTCGACATCGAAACGACGATCGACTGGCATGATCGCCGCACACTGCTTCGAACCCTGAACCCGGTCGCCGCGCAGGCCCGCAAGGCGACCTTCGAATGCGCCTTCGGCATCGTCGAGCGGGCAACGCACACGAATACGTCCTGGGAGCAGGCGATGTTCGAGGCCGTCGCGCATCGCTTCGTCGATATCAGCGAGCCGGACTTCGGGGTCGCGCTGCTCAACAATGCCAAATACGGCCATAGCGCCCGTGGCAATGTGATCGGCATGAGCCTCGTGCGCGGGCCGATCTATCCGGATCCGCTGGCCGACGAAGGTGAACAGAGCTTCACCTATGCACTGATGCCGCATGAAGGCACCTGGCATGAAGGCGGCGTTCTCGACGAGGCGATCGATCTCAACCAACCGCTCGTCTCAGCCGAAGCCAGCGGCCTCTCCGCCGGCACTTTTGCGCCGCTTGCGGTCACCGGCATCCCCGTCGCGTTCTCAGGCCTGAAGCCGGCGGAAGAGGGCGATGGTCTCATCCTGCGCCTTTACGAACCGGCCGGCCGGCGCGGTAACCTCTCCCTCGGCCTGCCTTCCGGATGGGCAGCATCCCAGCCGCTGAACATTCTCGAAGAGCCGATGGAGCGAAAGGGACCTGCCGACATCATGCCGTTCGAAATCCGGACCTGGAAGCTGAAGAAAGCCTGAGGCTATGTCTTGGCCGACGGCTCTCTTTCACTTCGGTGCCGCGGAATGATCCGCGGCGCTCAACTCAATTCAGCCCTCTAAACCAAGGCTCACCAGCAGGCGGCTGATATAGGCTTCCAACCCGCCGACCATATCGAAGCGGGCGGGATCGCGCAGCCAGAGCATCTGAAGGCCGTCCATCACGGCGATCAGTTCGGCCGCCATCGCCCTGCCATCAATCTCGCCGTCGATCGAGTCATCGGCGACGGCCTCTTCGAAGGTCGCGGCGATGTCATTCTGCAGCTGAGTGGCGCGATCGAGAAACCATGCCTTGGCCGGGTGATCCTTCATGAGGCTCTCGGCATTCAGGATGGCGAAAGCCCTGATGACCTCGACCATTTCCGCGTTGCGGCGGAAGACCTCGACCATGCCCTTGAGCAGGCCGCGGAGATCGGAACGATAGGGCCCGATGAAGCTTTCGCTTTCGAGATCGCGCTTGTCCAGAATGGCGAGCAGCAGATCGACCTTGGTCGGGAAATGGTGCAGCAGGCCGGGCAGCGACAGGCCGACGTCGCGGGCCACATCGCCGATGGCGGCATTCTGGTAGCCGTCTTCGGCGAAGCGCCGCATCGCAGCCGTCAGGATCTCCGCGCGGCGCGCCTCGCCCTTGCGGGATCTGCGTCGTCGCTTTTCGTCCTGTCCGGTCATCGATTCGGAAAACTCTGCCATCGTCTCTCCCGCCGGTTTCTCCGGCGCTCTTTATCCATACATCAGGCTTCGCCAGTTGACATCTTAAAAATACCGAGTAATCGGTAGGTTTAAGAGCTGCCTTACGCGCTGAGAAGTTCGCGTTTGCCGCCGGAGGAGTTAGCACCGCGCACGCTCCGGCAATACTTCGCGGCACCCGAAATTCGATTGAAGGGGAGGTTTGCATGATCGATTCCATTCTCGACAAGATGACGCTCGAGGAGCAGGTCTCCCTGCTGTCCGGCGCCGACTTCTGGACGACGGTTCCCGTTGAGCGTCTTGATGTGCCGAAGATCAAGGTGACGGACGGCCCGAATGGCGCCCGCGGCGCGGGTTCGCTGGTCGGCGGCGTCAAGGCGACCTGCTTTCCCACTGCCATAGCGCTCGGCGCCACATGGAATCCCGACCTGGTCGAGCGCATGGGTGTGGCGCTTGCCCGCCAAGCGAAGAGCAAGGGTGCCGCCGTACTGCTCGCGCCCACGGTGAATATCCATCGTTCCGGGCTCAACGGGCGAAATTTCGAATGTTATTCCGAGGATCCGATGCTGACCGCGGAACTCGCGGTCGCCTATATCAAAGGCGTGCAGAGCCAGGGGATCGCGGCGACGATCAAGCACTTCGCCGGCAACGAATCCGAGATCGAGCGGCAGACCATGTCTTCCGATATCGACGAGCGGACGCTGCGCGAAATCTACTTTCCGCCCTTCGAACAGGCCGTCCGGCGCGCTGGCGTGATGGCCGTCATGTCCTCCTATAACCGCCTCAACGGCACCTATACCAGCGAGCATGAGTGGCTGCTGACCAAGGTGCTGCGCGAGGAATGGGGATTCGACGGGATCGTCATGTCCGACTGGTTCGGTTCGCATTCGACGGCCGAGACGATCAATGCCGGTCTCGATCTCGAAATGCCCGGCCCGGCGCGCGAGCGCGGCGAGAAGCTGGTTGCGGCCGTGCGCGAGGGCAGCGTCGAAGCCGCCACGGTGCGGGCGGCGGCGCGGCGGATCCTGCTGCTGCTCGAGCGGGTCGGCGCGTTCGAGAAGAGGCCCGACCTCACGGAGCAGGCGGTCGACCTGCCGGAAGACCGAGCGCTGATCCGGCGTCTCGGCGCGGAAGGCGCGGTCCTTTTGAAGAACGATGGCATGCTGCCGCTTGCCAAGGCATCGCTCGACCGGATCGCCGTCATCGGACCCAACGCCGCGAGCGCGCGTGTCATGGGCGGCGGCAGCGCGCAGATCGCGGCGCATTATACGGTCAGCCCACTCGAAGGCATTCGAGCCGCCCTTTCCAATGCCAACAGCGTCAGCCACGCCGTCGGCTGCCGCCATAACCGTCTGATCGAGGTGGCCAAGGGAAAGATCACCGTCGAATATTTCAAGGGGCGCGGTTGCCGGGGCAATCCGCTTCATGTCGAGACCGTCGACAAGGGTGAGTTCTTCTGGTTCGAGCTGCCGTCGACCGAGCTCGACCCCACCGATTTCTCGGCACGGATGACGATGCAATTCGTGCCGGAGGAGAGCGGCGATCATGTCTTCGGCATGACCAATGCCGGACTGGCCCGGCTCTTCGTCGATGGCAGGCTCACCGTCGACGGCCATGACCGCTGGACACGCGGCGAAAACTATTTCGGCACGGCCAATGACGAACAGCGCGGCACGGTGGCGCTCGATGCGGGCCGAGCCCATGCCGTCACCGTCGAGTACGATCCGCCGGTGGCGAACGGGGAGGGGATCAACCTCACGGCCATTCGGTTCGGCGTCGAAAAGCCCTTGGGCGAGGCCGATATCGAGGACGCCGTCGAAACGGCGCTGAATGCCGATGTGGCGCTTCTCTTCGTCGGCCGCGACGGCGAATGGGACACCGAGGGCTTGGACCTGCCCGACATGCGGCTTCCGGGCCGGCAGGAGGAACTGATCGAGCGGGTTGCGGCCGTCAACGCCAACACCGTGGTCGTGCTGCAGACCGGCGGTCCGCTAGAAATGCCCTGGCTCGGCAAGGTTCGCGCCGTGCTACAGATCTGGTATCCCGGGCAGGAGCTGGGCAATGCCGTTGCCGATGTCCTGTTCGGCGATGTCGAGCCCGGTGGGCGCCTGCCGCAGACATTCCCGAAGGCGCTTGCCGACAATTCCGCCATGACGGGCGATACAGCCGTTTATCCCGGCAAGGATGGGCATGTGCGCTATGCCGAAGGCGTGTTCGTCGGCTACCGTCACCACGATACACGCGCTGTCGAGCCGCTCTTCCCCTTCGGTTTCGGCCTTGGATATACGCGCTTCAGCTGGGGTGAGCCGCGCCTGTCGGCGAGCGACATGGGTACCGAGGGCCTGACTGTCAGCATCGATCTGACCAATATCGGTGATCGGGCCGGATCGGAACTGGTCCAGCTCTATGTGCGTTCGCCAAAATCCAGGGTGGAGCGGCCGGACAAGGAACTGCGCGCCTTCGCAAAGCTTTCGCTGCTGCCCGGTGAGACTGGGACGGCCGAAATGAAGATCCTGCCGCGCGATCTCGCTTATTTCGACATCGAGGCCGGGGCCTTCCGCGCCGAACCCGGCGATTACCAGCTGATTGTGGCGTCGAATGCCGCGGATATCAGGTTCATCATCGATCTGCCGTCACCACTCGAATATGTACTGCCACCTTCGTATTAAACGCAGGCTAGCGAGATCCATGTCGTATTCGAGCTGAGCCCGGCCGATAGCGCTTGGCGCGTCCGCGCCAAGCGTTGAGTGGTTCGATCTGCGATCAGACCGCGTCGGGCTGAGCGCGCAGATTGGAGACGACGCGCCTGTTCTGGACCTTGCAAGAGCGCTCCGTGCAATCGCGGACTTCGCGGTCGTTGCCGTAGCCCTTGGCCCACATGCGCCTGGCCTCCACGCCCTTCGAGGCGAGATAGGCCATCGCGGCATCGGCGCGCTTCTGCGACAGCGTCTCCATCTTGGATGCGGAGCCGGAATCGTCGGCAAATCCCTGCAGCTTGAGCAGCCAGGACGGGTTCTTGTTGAGCCAGGCGGCTTGGTTATCCAATGTTGCCATGGCGACAGAATCGAGTGTTGCGGAATCCTGCTTGAAGTAGATCCGCCGGCCGACATTGAGGATGAAATCCTCTTCGCTGCCCATCGCAACATTCTCGAAACCAGGCGCCGGATCGTTGGTCTGGCCGGTCATCGGCGCCGCAGCAGGTTCTTCCACGGAGGCGATATCGGTGGTGCTGCAGGCGGCGAGCGCCAGGAGCATGGCTGCGCCGGCAAGGCGCCTCACATATCCGGTCGGAGCAGACATCAGGGTGATATTCCTCATTCGACCGGAGTTGTTTGGCTGACCTGCGCGGCATTCTCAGCCTGATCGGCAATATGCGGCAGAACCTGCACCGCGGTGCCGATCGGGCAACGCTGGTAAAGATCGATGGCGTCTTCATTGAACATGCGGATACAGCCGCTCGACGCATCCTTGCCGATGCTCCACGGCTCCAGCGTGCCGTGGAAGCGATAGCCGGTGTCGACGCCGTCGCGATGCAGATACATGGCGCGGGGACCGAGTGGATTTTTCGGTGAGCCTCCCGCCACGAATTCGGGCAGTTCGGGATGGCGCTTGCGCATCTCAGGCGGCGGCGTCCAGCGCGGCCAAAGCGATTTGCTGTCGATCGTCGCGCGGCCAAACCATTTGAAGCCCTCGCGGCCGACGCCGACGCCGTAGCGGATGGCCGTCTTGTTCTCCATGATCACGTAGAGGAAATGGTGCCTCGTATCGACGACGACGGTGCCGATCGGCTCGCTGCTGAAATATTTGACGACCTGGCGGTGCCACTTCTTGTCGATCTTGGCGAAGTTGGTTCTTCGGAACGTCACGCCATTGTCGACGATGGTGCCGTCGAAAAAGGAAGACGCGGCGGCGAATGCCGGTTTCCGGACTGCACCGGCGCCAAGTAACGCCAATCCACCAAGCACAATATTTCTGCGTGTCCACGGCATCGGCAATATCCCCCTTAAAGCCAAGCAGCGAAGCGTCAGTAAATCAGATTTTTCATTTGCCACAATAGAAAAATCATCTCCACCCTAAAGGCAGAGATCGGGTCGCGGGCCTCCTGTGTCTGGTATTGCCCCATCGTTGCTCTGGAATGCCGCGGCGCTTCGAATTAAAGGGCCGGGGATTCATCTCCTCTGAAGTCCGGCATGTACTCTTTGCGAGATGGCGCTTCCGCAACCGCCTACGAGCCGATGCTCCTCACACGCGGGAGTTCCGTTTCTTGTGCGGATGCCTCCACAAGATCACCAAGCATCCGTCGCGCCACGGCAGGGACCACATGATGGGGCAAATGCCCGACACCTTTCAGCAATCTGACGATCGCCCCGGATGCTTCCTGCAAAGCCAATCGATATGCCAGTTCGGTGAAATCACGCGAGACGGCGCCTGCGTTATCGCGCCGTTAGGGTGGAGGGGAGGCCCCGCGCTGCCGCCGCATCTGTGCTACCATCATCGCGGTCTCGAAGCGGAACGATCGAATGCTCCTTCAGCGTGTCAGTTTCTATGTGCTTCTGGTCCTCGTGACCATTGCGTTCGTCGCCGTCGTGCTACCGTTCTATTCGGCGATATTCTGGGCAGTCGTCCTCGCTATCATCTTCTTCCCGCTTCACGCCCGTATGGAGGCTCGGCTGGGTGGGCGGGGAAACCTTGCTGCAGCGCTCTCTGTGTTGATCTGTCTCTGCGTCGTGATCATTCCCGGGCTGATCGTCCTCAGTTCACTCGTCCAGCAGGGCAACCATCTCTATCAACGTATGGACAGCGGCGAGATCGACGTCCGGAGCTTTATTCATAATCTGCAGGAAGCATTGCCCTTGTTCCTCCGCGACTGGCTCCGGAGCATCGAGCTGAATGGCGTCGATACGTTTCAGGACCGCGTTTCCTCGGCATTGATGCAGGGCGGCGGTTTTTTTGCCGGACGCGCCTTGAGCCTCGGTCAGAACACCCTGCGGTTCTTCGTCACCTTCGGCGTGATGCTCTATCTCCTATTCTTCATGTTCCGGGATGGGCGCGCCGTTGCCCGCGCCATCAGACGAGCGCTGCCTCTCAGCGATGCCCATACCCTTCGCTTCACCTCCAAATTCACTTCGGTCGTTCACGCGACCGTGCGAGGCAATATTATCATCGCCATCATCCAGGGTTCGATCGGCGGGATCGCCTTTTGGGCCCTCGGCGTCGAGCCAGCCCTTCTTTGGGGCGTACTGATGAGCTTCCTGTCGCTGCTGCCTGCGGTCGGCGCTGCATTGATCTGGGTGCCCACGGCCATTTACCTGGCCCTGGCCGGCTTTTGGGTGAAGGCGATTGTGCTGGTTGCGGTCGGCGCCCTCGTCATCGGTCTTGTCGATAATCTTCTGCGGCCGCGCCTGGTCGGCAGGGAGACCAAGCTTCCCGACTATGTTGTCCTCATTTCCACCATTGGCGGCATTTCTCTACTAGGCATCAATGGTTTCGTGATCGGGCCGCTGATAGCCGCTCTCTTCATCGCCGCTTGGGGGATATTCGTGGAGGAGGAGGGCACGTCGGATTCCTGACGATGCGGCCGGAGCAATTAACGATGGCTTCCGGAACTTTCGTCTCCCTGGCTGGTTTGATAGATTCGAACCATCATCATGTTCAATCGACGCCAACCGTAAGGTCGGTTTTCGGGGCCTATGTTACTATAGTGATCCGAGCAAGGTGCGGAAAGTGCGCCACGGACTGCCGGCAGAAGTCCAGGCCCTCAGGTCGGATCCTGATAAGCCCCGTTGAAGATGGGTCGAGGAGTGACCAGGAGGAGCGGGCATAAATGGAGCCGCCTCCTTTCGGAACGACTCTCACCGCAACGTTTGACGTTCCGCTAACCGCACAAGCAGGAGGAAAGACCATGAAAGTGTCAGAGATCATGTCGCGCGATGTAGAAATCGCCAACCCTAATCAGACGATAGCCGAAATCGCGAGATGCATGGCCGACAGGCAGATCGGCTTCCTGCCGGTCGGCGACAACGACCGGCTCGTCGGAACGATCACCGACCGCGATCTCGTCGTGCGCGGGCTTGCCGACGGACTCGGGGGCGATGCAAAGGTGCGCGAAGTCATGTCGCGCGATGTCAAATATTGTTTCGAAGACGAAGATGTCGACGACGTGACCCGCAATATGGGGCAGGTCCAGGTCCGCCGCCTTCCCGTCGTCAATCGTGACAAACGCCTAACCGGCGTCATCTCGCTCGGCGATGCGTCCCTGGCGGACACCGCTGCAGCGGGAGCCGGGTTGAAAAAAGTGTCCCGTCCGGGCGGCGCTCATGCACATTAGAACAGGGATGATTTTAGGCCTGAAGCAATCAGCGATCCTATCGTTTGAGATCATTCATCGTTGAGGTGGCAAGCCGACAAGTGCCCCGGTGCAATTTCCTTTTTCACCGGCGCTTCCATATAACAGCGGTCCATCGCAAACGGGCATCTCGGATGGAAGTGACAGCCTTTGGGCGGGTTTATCGGGCTGGGGAGTTCGCCATCGACGGGTTTGAACTGTCGCTTGCCGGGTTCGATGCGCGGCACCTCGGCCAAGAGCGCTTTCGTGTAAGGATGATTGGGCCGCCTGAAAACCTCCTCGACGGGTGCTTCTTCGACGATGCGGCCGAGATACATGATCGCAACGCGGTCGGAAATATGTTCCACGACGCCGAGATCATGGCTGACGAACAAATAGGTCAGGTCGAGCTTGTCACGAAGTTCCATGAACAGGTTGATGACCTGGGCCTGGATGGAAACGTCGAGTGCGGCGACGCTTTCGTCACAGACGAGGAATTTCGGCTGCACGGCGAGCGCGCGGGCAATATTGACACGCTGCCGCTGGCCACCGGAAAACTGGTGCGGGTATCGCTTTTTCATGGCCGGGTCGAAACCGGCCAGCATCAAATATCTGTCGACATAGGCATCGCGTTCCGTCGAGCGGGCAAGCCCATGCGTTCGAGGCGCCTCCCAAATAAGCTGCTCGACGGTCATCCTCGGATTGAGAGCCGCCATCGCATTCTGGAAAATCATCTGGCTGGCGAGACCAAACTGATGCTGCTCGCCTTTCGACATGGCGCTTCGGTCCATCCCCTTCCAGAGAATGTGGCCCTGGCTTGGCGAGGTGATCCCTGCAATGGCGCGGCCGAGCGTCGACTTCCCGCAGCCGCTTTCACCGACAAGGCCGACAACCTCTCCGGGCCGGATGCTGAGGCTGACATTATCAAGCGCGTGAACGACAGGCGCCGGTTTGGCCAGCTTGAGCTTGAGCGCGATCTTGGCGGCGAGGTCGGGTTTGGCTCCGAAGCGCTGCGACACGTTCCTCGCTTCGATCAGGGGCATGGCGGTCGTGGTCATCATGCTATCTCTTTCGTTACGGGATGAATGCAGCGGAAGGAGCGATCGCCTTCCGGCATGAGCGCCGGCATGACCAGACAGCCATCGGTTGCCCGATCACAGCGCGTACGAAAACTGCATCCCTGTGGGAGGCGGTTGATCGCCGGCGTCATGCCGCGGATCTGGTGAAGGGGCTCTCCGCGTCTGTTTTGCGAAGGAACGGAAGCGATCAGACCGGCCGTGTAGGGATGGTGAGGATCGGTCAGAACCTTGCCCACCGGTCCGGTCTCGACGAGGCGGCCGGCATACATGACGGCGATCTCGTCGGCCAATCTTGAGACGATCGCCAGATCGTGGGTGATCCAGATCACCGCCGTATTTCCCTCTTCGGTGAGCTTCTGGAATTCGGAAATAATCTGGCTCTGGATCGTCACATCAAGCGCCGTTGTCGGTTCATCGGCGATGATGAGGTCCGGTTTGTGAAGAAGCGCGATGGCAATCGCCACGCGCTGGCGCATTCCGCCGGAAAACTGATGCGGATAGGCGGCAAGCCTTTCTTCAGGGCTTGGTATTCCGACCAGCGCCAAAGCATCCCGCGCCCGCTGCCGGGCGGCATCCTTCGAGACTCGCTCGTGCGCCTGGACGGCTTCCACCATCTGCGTTCCGACCGTCAGGACCGGATTGAGCGTCATCATCGGATCCTGGAATACCATGGCGATCCGCTTGCCGCGCAGCTGCCGCATCTCTTCGTCCGAATATCTCGCGATGTCGGCGCCGTCGAAGATGACCCTGCCGCCGACAACCCGGCCGGGCTTGTCGAGGAGCCGCATGATCGAGAAGCCGGTCACCGACTTTCCGGATCCGGATTCTCCCACAAGACCAAGGACCTTGCCGCGCTCCACCGTGAACGACACATCGTTGACGGCGCAAAGGCTGGGGCGTCCCCTGCCGCCGCCGAATTCGGTGACGAGATTGCTCACTTGCAGCAATGGGGTCATGACATGTTCCTCGGGTTGAGGACATCGCGCAGCCGGTCGCCGACGAGATTGATCGCCGCGATCGTGACCAGAAGCGCAATGCCGGGGAAGAAGCTGATCCAGTAAAGGCCTGTCAGAAGATACTGGTAGCCCGTCGAGATCAGCATGCCGAGCGAGGGTTCGGTCACGGATGCACCGAGACCGAGGAAGGACAAGGTTGCTTCGAGGCCGATTGCCCGGGCGATCTGCATCGTGGCGATGACGATGACCGGCGCAAGACAATTCGGTAGCAGGTGCCTGAAGAGGATGCGCCATCCGGGCAGGCGCAGCATCCGGGCCGCCTCGATATATTCCTTCTCGCGCTCGACCAGAGCGGTGCCGCGCACCGTGCGGGCATAGGTCGCCCATTCGGCGATGATCAGTGCGATCACGACGTTGGGTACGCCCTTGCCGAGCACGGCGAGCATCATGAGCGCCATCAATATGGTGGGAAACGAGAGCTGCAGATCGACGAGCCGCATCATCGCGGTTTCCGTGCGCCCTCCCACGTAAGCCGCAAACAATCCGGCTGAGGTTCCGATGATGGCAGCAGCGAAAGCCGACAGAACGCCCACCAGCAAAGAGGTGCGCAGGCCATAGAGGATGCCGGACAGGATATCGCGGCCCTGGCTGTCGGTACCGAGGTGATAGACGAGCCCGGTCATGGATTCGGACCCCGGCGGCAGCCGTCCATCCATGATGTCGAGCTGCATCAAGTCATAGGGATTTTGCGGAGAGATCCATGGCGCAAACAGCGCGAGGCAACAGATGATCACCAGCGTGAGGAAGGCGATCGCGGCTGCCGGAGAGCTGAAGAAATCCGCGATCCCTTTCGACAGACGACTGGGTTCGGGCGCTGGAGCGCTGGTGTCTTGCGTTTGTGGTTCGGCCATGGGGTCAAGCCTTTCCTTCCAGCCGGACCCGCGGATCCAGAAGGGTATAACAAATATCGATGATGAAATTGAGGACGACGAAGAGCAGCACCATCATCATCAGGTAGGCGACGATGACCGGGCGATCGAGAAGGTTGATCGAGTCGATGATGAGCTTGCCCATGCCCGGCCACGCAAAGATGCTTTCGGTGACGACCGAAAAGGCGATCAGTGAGCCGAACTCGAGCCCGATGATGGTCACCACCGGGATCATCAGGTTCTTGAGAACGTGCACGGAAATGATCCGCCGCTCTCGCAATCCCTTGGCGCGGGCAAACTTCACATAGTCCTGGGGAAGGACCTCCTGTACACCGGCGCGGGTCAGCCGAAGAATGAGTGACGTCTTGAACAGAGCCAGGTTGAAGGCCGGCAATAGAAGATGCCTGATGCCGTCCCCGGTCAGAAACGACCATTGTGCGCCAAGCAGTTCCCGCGTTGGGCCGCGGCCATTTGTCGGCAACCAGCCGAGCTCGACGGAAAACACCATGATCAGCATGAGACCGACCCAGAAGGTCGGAAGCGAGAAGCCCAGAATTGAGCCGCTCATGATGAGCTTGGAGGAGATCCGATTGGGGTAGAGCCCTGCATACAGCCCAAGCGGCAAGCCGAACAGCAGCGCAATGACAAGAGCCGTGATCGCCAGTTCGAGCGTCGCCGGGAGACGTTCGAGGATCAGACCCAGCGCCGGCCGCCCATAAACGAAGCTGTTGCCGAAGTCCCCGTGCAGAAGTCCCTGGAGAAACAGCAGATACTGTTTCCACAGCGGCTGATCCAGACCGTAATGTGCGATGACGAGTGCCCGCTCCGCCTGATTGGCGTCCGGGTTGATGAGGATGTCGACCGGGTTGCCGATCACATTGACGCCGATGAAGACAATGATCGTCATCGCGACAACGACGAACAGCGCCTGTATCAACCGCCTGATAATGGATGTGACCATTGAACCTCTCCCTACAGCGCCGTGCGTCTTTTCGAGAGCCGCAAAGGACACTGTAACATTTTGAATCGACGTCTTTGTTTTTACGCATGTCGTTGTCGCAAAACCGCTGCGCACTTTTGCGCGACATGCTTTAGGCGACGGAGATCGCCATGCCGTCGCGCTGCGGATCGGCCGCGCCTTTCGAGATGCCGCCTTCAATCTTGATCGCGTGGACTGCGGCGAACGCATATGTCTGCGGCGACCGCGCCACCTGGTAGCCCTGCGCCCGCAGATCGTCTTCGACAGAGTGTCGAATGCGATTGCAGATGTCGATCGTGTTTGACACCCCTACGATCCTCGGCGCCGAGACGGCTTCGAGCACGGACATGTCGAAATCGATCATGTTCATCAGGCATTGCGCAACGGCCGGCGCGATATAGCTGCCGCCTGGCGCTCCGATGACGATGCTGGGCTCGTCACCCTTGAAGACGATCGTCGGAGCCGCCGAGCTGGGACGCCGCTTGCCGGGCGCGATGGAGCCGGGCTTGCCCGGAAGCGGATTAAAGCGGCTCATCGTGCCATTATACATGAAGCCGAGGCCGTCCGTGATCGCGCCCGAGGGACTGCCGAGGGTGTGGGTCATCGCGACGGCATTGCCGTCCTTGTCGATCACCGAGATGTGGGTTGTGTCGCGCTGCGACCCATCAAGCCGCGATACGTTGGCGATCTCGCCCGCCTTGATCGCGCGGGCATGCGCCTTTGCATGCTCTTTCGACAGCAGCTTTTCATAGGGCACGTCGACATAGGCGGGATCGCCCATATGCGCGTCCTTGTCGATCGTCATCCGCTTCATGGCTTCGAACAGGATGCGAACATGTTCGGCGCTGCCATGCTGCAGCGAGCCGACATCGAACTGCTCCATGATATGCAGGAGTTCCAGCATCGGGAAGCCCGAGCCTGGCGGAGGTGAGGTGGCGATGCGGTTGTCGCGGTAGTCGCCCCAAACCGGCTCTACCTTCGACAATTCGTAACGCGCCAGATCCTGCCGATCGATCAGGCCGCCATGTGTCTTGAAATCGTCGGCGATCTGTTCGGCCAGTTCGCCGTGATAGAAGATGTCCGAGCCGCCACTTCGCGCGATGCGTTCGAGGGTCTCTGCCATGTCCTTGTTGACGAGCAGATCGCCGACATTCTTGAGCGTGCCGTCGTCGTGGAAATAGGTTCTCCGGCCCGTTTCAGAAAATCGCAGCTTGTCGAGCGTGTTGGCAAAACCGTCATTCGACTGGTCCTTGGCCCAATACCAGTGCATGTGGTTTCGGATCATGAAACCGTTGCGGGCAGGGCGGATAGCCGGCTTGATGAGATCGGCCCAATCGAAGGTGCCGTAGTCGCGCAGCGCGGTCTCATAGCCCTTGAGCGAGCCGGGGGTGCAGACGGCAAGATAGCCGATATCGGAAATATTGCCTTCAAGCACGTAGCCGAAGCCGTCGCGGCTCTGGTGCTTGATCTTGTCGAGCCACATGTCAGGCGCAGCCTTCAACGGCGCGCGCGCATAAAATTCGAGGATCTCGTGCACGCCCTTTTTCGGCATGTAGACATGCATCGAGCCGAAGCCGCCGATGCCGGCCATCTGCGGGTCGACCACCCCTTGGACGAAAGCGCAGGCGAGTGCTGCGTCGATGGCATTGCCGCCGCGTTCGAGAACTTCCGCGCCGGCTTCGACTGCCTCCGGCTGAGGCGCTACGATCGTTGCATTTCTCATTTCGCGCGACGGCCCTCCAGCACCTTTGCCAGGAAGGCCTTGACGTAGCCCAGAACTTTCATCCGGTCGTGAGAGACGCCCGGAACACGATCGAACGTCACATCGACACCCGCATTGCGGAATGAGCTCGCCAGGGCGGCAAGACGCTCCGGCCGCGTTTTGCCGGCGTCGTTTGCGCCATCCATATAATATTTGCCACCCGGCTTGTGGGTGATTTCCCAGGTCTCCAGATCGGCATCGCCGACGATCATGTGCACCGGCACCTTGGCGAGGTCTTCGGGCCGGAAGGCCTTGCCGAAGCGCGCCTCCAGATCCCGAATGCCAACCCACCAGTCGCGCGTCGGATCCAGAAGGGTGACGGAACCAGGTGCGCCGATCGATGCCGCCCAGAGCTTTTCCGAATGCAGGATGGTGAAACGGTGCACGAAATGCCCGCCGCCGGAGAAGCCGAACATGGCGAATTTGGACCAGTCCTGGCGGTATTTGTCGGCCATCTCCGCGACCATGGCAAGGACGACCTGATCGTAACGGATGTCGCCTTCCTCAAGAAACTTGTAGCCTGAACGCGCACCATCGCCGAGAACGCCAACCGGGAAAATCGGGCAAAGGACGGCGCAGTCGTTGTAGAGCCCGAATTCGGCAAAACCGTCGCGGAAGTCGATGGCCGATGTGCGCCCGGTGCCGTGGACCGCGACCAGGAGGTCGAGCTTGCGGCCATCTGCCGCCGTCGGCGGCACATAAAGCACCATATGAAGGCGGGGATCGGCCTGAGAGGCGAAGATGGCCGTCTGGCCATAGTCATAAATGGCCTTCGCCCGGGCGACGGCTTCGCCCGTTCCAAGTTCCTGCATGAATGTCTCCTGGGAGATGAAGAAAGGGACGGCCTTGGTGCGGCCCCATGCTGCTGTTTTAAACCGCGCCGCATCGATTGGATCGATGCGACGCACTTCAAATCTTTATTTGTCCCAAAACCGCTGCACGCTTTTGGACGACATGCATTAGTCCGCCGGCTTCACGTCATAAGCGAGCGTATATTTGTCGCCGCGCGGGGTGTAGGACACGGTCTTCTTTGCACCCAGCACGACGTTTTCGTAATGCATCGGGAGGAGCCAGAGGTTGTTGAAGGTCTCGGTCGACAGCTCCTCGAGAAGGGGCGCGCGTGCATCTTCATCGAGTGTCGAACTCGCCTTGGCCAGCACCTCGTCGATCTTCGGATCGGACACGCCGCCGCCGTTATATCTGCCGGTCCCTTTTTTCTCGTCGCGCGTGGCGACCAGCGCGACAGTCGGATTGGTGGTTTCGCCGGTGTTCACACCCCAGGAGCCGAAATAGGTGCTGTAGGTGCCCTTTGAATAGGCTTCCGAATACATCGACCAGGGTAGGACCTCGACTTTCGATTTGATGCCGATGCGCGTGAACATCTGGCCGACCGCCTGCAGAACTTCGGCATCCTTGACGTAACGGCCAGAGGGACCGTGCAGGGTCAGGCTGAAGCCATCAGGATAACCGGCCTCGGCCAGAAGCGCCTTGGCGGCGGCGGGATCATAACCCACCTTCTCGACTTTTTCGGAATAGCCCGCATAGCCTTGGGTGACGAATTGGTCGGCCACCGTGCCGTTCTTCTGCATGACGCGGTCGACGATTGCCGGCCGGTTGATCGACATCAGCATTGCCCGACGCACCCGTTCATCCTTGAGCGGGTTCTTGTCGAGATCGGAGCCATCCGCAGCCTTCACGAAAGGTGAAACATCGCGGCTGACATCGAGGCCAAGATAAACGAAGCGGGAAGACAGGCCGTTGATGACTTGCAGATTATCGCTCGCTTCCACGCGTGTCATTCCATCGGCAGGAAGGGTTTCGACAATGTCGATCTCGTTGGAAAGAAGCGATGCCAGACGGGCGCCGTCATCGGGCAGGAAGCGGAGCGTGACGTTCGACCAGTGCGAGGGGCCAGCGAAATAGCTGTCATTGCGCTTCAAGGTCAGGTTGCTGCCTGGCGAATAGGAGACGAAGGAATAGGCCCCGGTTCCGATTGCACACTTGCCGTTGTCGAAATCCTGGACCGGCGCCTCCTTGCAATCGGCGCTGATAATGCGAATTCGGCTGACGGAATTCAGCAGGATCGGATCCGGAACCTTGGTCTCGACGACGATGGTATAGGGATCCGTGGCGGTGACATTGACAATATTGCGGGTGTAGGAAGCAAAGCTCTGGCTGGGCTTGTCGCGGGCACGCAGAAGCGAAGCGATGACGTCATCGGCGTTGAACTCGCTGCCGTCATGGAATTTCACGCCCTTCCGCAGCTTGAATTCCCAGTGGGTCGGATCGACGACTTTCCACTCGGTGGCGAGTTCCGGCGCATTTGCCGACGTTCCAGTGAGGTTTATGAGGCTGTCCCAGATATGGCGCGAGGTCGCATTGTTTGGCGCCGAACTGTCTTCATGGGGATCCAGCGTCGTCGGCGTCGTCGACATCCCGATCGTCAGCGGGGTTTCCTGTGCGGCGACCATTGCAGGAATAGCGATCGTTCCGAGCAGCCCGATCGCTGCCCGCGTCAATATTTTTGCGGCCATTTCTTCCATCCCGGTTTAGCGTTTTTGGGCCGACCTTGCTTGGTCGGTACGAGCGGGTTCCCGTCCACTCTTGACACAAATTGGTAAGGGGGCCTCAAGGGGGCTGTCAAACGGAAAACAAGCGCGTTACGATAGGCGTAACTTGAAACTATGCCAATCCTTCAGCCTTTGTCGCGGAGAAAATTCTGGTCCCATGGACAAAAGACAACCATCAAAAAGCGATATTGTGCAATCTGTTGATGTCTGCATCGACGTATTGCTGAATGTCGCCAAAAATCCGGATATCAGACTGACCGAGGTGGCGCAGAACCTCGGGGAAACCAAGCCGAGAATTTTGCGCATGTTACGCACACTGGAACGGCGTGGCCTGGTGCGGAAGAGCGATACAGGCACTTATCGGCTGGGGACGACTGCGATCATTCTCGGGACTGCTGCCTCGACACAGGTTGATCTGGTGCGAATAGCCAATCCTATTCTTGAAGAAGTCGGCCAGAAGGCGAACGAAACGACCCAGCTCAGGATCATCGACAATGGGGAATCCCTGTGCATTGCAAAGTTCGAACCGATGCGCGACTTGCGGGTGCAGGCGATGATCGGTCGAAGACGGCCGCTCACGGCCGGCTCGTACAAGGTGCTTCTCGCCTATCTCCAGCCCCAGGTGCAGTTGCAAATGATCCCCGAGACTTTGCCGCGGCTGACCAAGCGCACGATCACGGATCGTGGCAAGCTGGTTGCTGAATTGGATAAAATCCGCCGCCAGGGATTTTGTGTGAGTTATGGTGAAGTCAGCGAGCAACTCGTCTCCGTCTCAGTGCCGGTTCTGGCATTCGACGGATCCGTGATCGCCGCGGTGAATGTCGGCGCCCCCGCTTTCCGCACGCAAAAAAGCGATGTCGACCGCTTCATCGTTCTGCTGAAGGAGGCCTCCAGCAAGATATCGGCTCGGCTGGGATGGTAGAGCTTTTCGTTCTGCGCCATATCGGGCTTTGTCTCTTCGGCTCGACGCCCATCGAGGCGAGCCAACGCAGGTTGTTTCGTGCCAAGCCCGCTCTTTGAGCAAACTCAGGGGAAAAGATCGGGGAGTTCGGCGCGTGCAATGGGTCTCAACCTGACCGCTTCTGCCGTGTCTATCGAGCGATAGGGAAACCGCAACCGGGTGCCCACGGGTCCCCAATTGCCGATCGCACTTAAGAGTTTGTCGAGAGCGGCGTTCGAATAGCCAAATTCTTGGCGAAACGGGACGATATGCGCGTCCATAAACGCGCAGATGCGTCGCTCCAGATCGAGTGCGGCGTCGATCTCGTTTCGCATCGAGACCGTCCAGGTCTGAGCACCGCGGGGACTAAGGCAGGCGACATTGGAAAAGGAGCCTGCTGCCACACCTTCCTTAGTGCCGGTTGCGAGATGATGGCCGGGGACGAAGAGCGACAGCCCGGACAAATGCCGGCGTGCCTCGACATACCAGGAGGTGTCGCCATCGGCGAGCTTGACGCCGATCACCTCAGTCACTGCCGCGCAGACTATGCCGAGCACCCTTGGCGCCAGCACGCGTTTTGCATGCGGCGGGTTGTAGAGGATGAGCGGAATTCCGTCGGCAGCCTCGGCCGCTCGTTTCAGGAAGTCGACCGCCTCGGCATCGTTGAGCGGCCACCAGTCCGGCAATATGACCTGAATGGCGCGGGGATCGAGCGCGGCGGCGCGGCGGACGCGATTGAGCATGATCAGCGGGTCGGGCTGGCAGGCGCCGATGACGAATGGGGTTGAAGACGCCTTGCAGCGCTCGGCCAGCATTGCCTGGATGCAGTCGAACTCCACCTCCGTCTGATTGTGGAATTCTCCGGCAGTGCCGTTCGAATAGATACCGTCGACGCCGGCATCGACGAGGATGTCGATCTCTTCGCCGAGCTTGTCGAATTCAATGCTGTCATCGGCTGCGATCGGCAAAAGCAGGCTCACCCAATTTCCGCCGATGGCGGGATGCGGCGTCTTCGCATTCATCTGTTATTCTCCGATGGATGCCGGATCAGTTGAGGTCGTCGCGAATGCAGGCCTTGAAGTGGCCGGGAGCGACTTCCCGCAATTGCGGGATCGTACCGGCGCAGGCCTCGAGCGCGCTCGGACAGCGCGTGCGAAAAACACATCCGCTCGGCGGATTGGCCGGACCTGGAATATCGCCTTTCAGGATCTGCCTGTTACGGCGAGCGTCAGGATCGGGCGACGGAATCGCCGAGAGCAGCGCGCGCGTATAGGGATGCTGTGGTCTCGCATAGAGATCGGCACTCGGCGCGATTTCCATGATGCGGCCGAGATAAAGCACGATCACCCGGTCGCAGATATATTCGACGACGGCAAGGTCATGCGAGATGAACAGCATGGTCAGGCCAAGCTGCTGCTGCAGGTCGCGCAGCAGGTTGATCACTTGCGCCTGGATCGACACGTCGAGCGCCGAGACCGGCTCGTCGGCGACGATGAATTCGGGCAACAAGGTCAACGCCCGGGCAATCCCGATGCGCTGGCGCTGGCCACCCGAAAATTCATGGGCATATCGATTGATCGCATCGGCGGGCAGGTCGACCTGGGTCAAGGCCGACCGCGCCCGTTCGAGCCTGTCACGGGCGGTGCCGATCCCCTGGATCTTCAGGCCTTCTGTCAGGATCTCGCCGATCGTCATACGCGGCGACAGGCTGGCGAAGGGGTCCTGGAAAATATACTGCATGCGCGGCCGTTGCCGTCTGAGCGCCGAGGCGGAAAGCGCTGTGAGTTCTGTCCCGTCGAAACGGACGCTGCCTGACGACGGCTCGACGAGGCGAAGGACGGTACGCCCGATCGTGGTCTTTCCGCTGCCGGATTCGCCGACAAGGCCGACGACTTCACCCTTGCCGATATCGAAGGAGATGCCCTGGAGAATGTTCAGCCGCGTGCCACGGGAAGTATAGTGTTTCGAAAGGCCGCGGACGGAAAGCAGCGGTGCGCTCATCTAGATCTCCTGCCATCTGATGCAGCGGCTGCGGTGCTGCGGATTGACCTGTTCGAGCGCGGGAACCGCGACGCGACAGGCTTCGATCGCGAATTTGCAGCGCGGGGAAAAGGCGCAACCGCTCGGCATGTTCATCAGGCTCGGGACCATGCCGGGAATGGCCGCAAGCTTTTCGCCGGCCTGTTTCATCCGCGCCGCATCGCCAAGGCGCGGCATCGAGGCAAGAAGGCCCATCGTGTAGGGATGCTTGGGATTGCGGAAGACCTCGCCGACCGGCCCTTCTTCGACGATCCGGCCGGCATACATCACCGCAACGCGATGGGCGATTTCGGCGACGACACCGAGATTGTGGGTGACGAAGAGCATGGCCATGCCGCGCTCGCGCTGCAATTTGAGAAGAAGGTCGAGAATCTGCGCCTGGATCGTCACGTCGAGTGCCGTTGTCGGCTCGTCGGCGATCAGCAGCGCCGGATCGCAGGCGAGCGCCATGGCGATCGTCGCGCGCTGCCGCATGCCGCCCGACAGTTCGTGCGGATATTGTCCGGCACGGCGTCGAGCGTCCGGTATGCCGACGCTTTCAAGCAATGCGACGGCTGCGTTCATCGCCACCTTGCGGTCCGCGCCGCGATGGATGCGGATCGGCTCGCCAATCTGGTCGCCGATACTGAAGACAGGATTGAGGCTCGACATCGGCTCCTGGAATATCATGCCGATGTCGTCGCCCCTGATCCTGCGCATGCTCTCTTCGTCGAGTGAGACGAGATCGCGGACCACGCCGTCGCTCGTCGCAAGGCGGATGCTGCCTGCGGCGATCACGCCGATGTTGCGGGTGAGCAGCCGCATGACGGACAGGCTGGTGACCGACTTGCCGGAGCCGGATTCGCCGACGAGCGCGAGTGTCTCGCCGGCGGCAACGGCCAGGTCGACATCGTTGACCGCCGTGATCTCGCCGCCGCGGATGCGGAAGATCGTTCGCAATCCCTTGATGTCGAGTACGGGTTCGGCGGTCTGTTCCATCAGCCGGCTCAGTTCAGCAGGCCGGTTGCACGCAGGATCTCGTCGATCCGCGCCGTTTCGGCATCGTTGAGAGAGGCACGCGGCCGCGGCATGACGGCGGAATCGATGATGCCGAGGCTGCGCATGGCGGTCTTGAAGGCGCCGATACCCGCCGCGCCGCCACTGACGCGGCCCTGCGCGACCCAGACGATTTCGAACAGGCGGCAGAGACGTTCCTGCTCCTTCCTCGCTGCGACCCAGTCGCCGCGCTGCGCAGCATCCCAAAGGCGGACATAGCCGTGCGGATCGACATTGGCGATACCGGGGACAACGCCGTGGGCGCCCATCAGCAGGGCGGTGTCGACGACGATCTCGGAGCCGGTCATCAGGAAGACGTCCTTGTGTTCGGCAAGGTCGAGGAGCGCATAGCGGAAGTTGCCGTCGTCGCCGCTGGAATCCTTGAGGCCGATAATGGCGCCCTCCCTGGCAAGCGTGACCACGGTCTGGCGCTGCAGTTTGACGTGCACGCAGACCGGAATGTCGTAGGCGACCAGCGGAACATCCACCGCGTCGCGGATATAACGGAAGTGATCGAGGATCTCGGACTGACTGGTGACCGTATAGAATGGGGCCGTCACCACGACCGCGTCGGCGCCGGCGGCCTTTGCGACCTTCGCATGGGCGATGACGCGATCCGTGGTCGGATCGATGACGCCGACGATCAGCGGCACGCGGCCATTCACCACCTTGGCCGAATGTTCGATGATTTCCCGCCGGGTCTTCTCGTCATGGAAGATCACCTCGCTCGTCGAGCCGAGTACGAATACGCCATGGCAGCCGGCACCGATCAGATGCTCGAGCACACGTGTATAGGATGGGTAGTCGACGGTGAAATCCGGATTGAGCGGTGTTACGACGGGAGGGACGACCCCCTTGAATTTGGTCATTTTCGCTTCTTTCGATTGTCAGTTCAGTTCGGCACGCGGGTCGAAGGCATCTCTGAGGCCATCGCCAATGAAATTGATTGCCAGGACGGCAAGGATGAGCGCGGCGCCGGGGAAGAGCCATTGCCACGGATATTGCTCGAGCACGGCGGTCGAGCGGGCCGCGTTCAGCATGTTGCCCCAGCTAGCCGCCGGCGGGGCGATGCCGAGACCGAGAAAGGACAGCCCCGCCTCGAGCAGAATGGCATTGGCGATCTGCAGCGTTGCATAGACCACGAGGATATCGATCGAGTTCGGCAGGCCGTGGCGAAAGAGCAGATGTCCGATGCCGGCGCCCATGCCGCGGGCGGCCATGACGAAGTCGCGTTCACGCAATTCCAGCAGCCGCGAGCGGATCATGCGCGCAAGCAGCGGCCAGGAAAGCAGCGAGATGACGAGGACCGTCGGCCAGATGCCGGTGCCGGCAATGGAGGCGAGCACAAGCAGAAAGATGACGGGCGGCAGGGTCATCACCAGATCGACGAAGCGCATCGAGACCGCGTCCGTCCAACGTCCGGCAAGCGCCGAGATTGCCCCGAAAAGAAAACCGATAACCGCGGAAAGCGCGGTCGACGCGACGGCGACCAGGAGCGAAATTCTGCCGCCTTCGAGCACGCGCGCGAAGACGTCGCGTCCGACGCCGTCGGCTCCAAACCAGTGCGTTGCCGTCGGGCCGCTATTCATCGCCAGAAGATCGATGTCGTTCGGCCGGAAAGCCCACCATAGCGGATAGGAGAGGATCAGCAGCAGCATCGGAATGGCAATGCAGACGCCGGCAACGGCTGCGCGATTGAGCAGAAACCGGCTGAAGGCGCGGGCAAGTGGACCGGGGCTCCGGCGTTCGGAAGAGCGTGCCAGCATGGTCAGCCCACCTTGATGCGCGGGTCGACGACCGCATAGGTGATATCGGTCAGAAGATTGACGACGATAACGCAGGTACCAATGACGAGCGTCGCCCCCATGATGACGGGGTAGTCGCGGGTCTGCACGGCATCGACGAGCAAAAGCCCCATGCCCGGCCAGTTGAAGACGCTCTCGATGAAAATGGCGCCGCCAATTGCAAGCCCGATGGTGGAACCGATCAGCGTCACAATCGGAAGAAGCGCGTTGCGCAAGGCATGCTTGGTGATGACCCAGAACTCGCGAACGCCCTTGGCGCGGGCTGTGCGCACGTAATCCTGGTTCAGGACCTCGAGCAGCGAAGCGCGCATGTAGCGCATGATCAATGCAGCTTGCGCGACAGACAGAAGTGCCGCCGGCAGGATCAGATGGTGGAGGAGATCGCCCACCGAGAATTCCTCGCCCGGCGTCAGCATGCCGCCTGATGGCATCCAGTGCAGGCGGACGGAGAAAATATAAAGGCCGATCAACGCGCTGAGGAATGCCGGGCTCGAAATGCCGGCAAGCGCAACCACCGACAAGGAGAGATCGGCCAGCGAATTGCGGCGGACGGCGCCGATCACCCCGCAGGCGATGCCTGCGACGATGGCGAAGGCAAGTGCGGTGCCCATCAAGAGCACTGTCGGGCCAATCCGTGACAGAACCAGACCGAGAACCGGTTGATCGAGACGTTTGATCGAATAGCCGAGATTGCCGGTCAGCGCCTGCTGCAACCAGCCCAGATACTGCACCGGCAAGGGCTGATCGAGCCCGAGGTTTCGGCGCAGATCGGCTAGATCAGACGGCGACATCGGCAGGTTCGGATCGATATAGGCATCGATCGGATCGCCGGGTGTCAGGCGCAACAGCAGGAAGATCAGCATGCTCAGGGCGACGAGCATGCCTATTCCTATGACCAGGCGTCTGAGACTGTATTGGAGCATGGTTCATCCGTCTTGTCAGGGTGGCCGAAGCCACCCACAAGGCTTTGCGGAAAACGCCTATTCGGCGATCGACCATTTCTGCGGGTTGGCCTGGTAGGGGCCGCCGCCCGGCGCCGGCGTCCAGACGAAATCCTTCACCTTGGTCGAGACGATGCCGTAGCGGTTTGCCACCCAGAGCGTCGCCCAGGGCAGGTTCGTGTTCATCACCTTGCAGACGTCCTGGTAGGCAGCATCCCGCTTGATGCTATCAGGCTCGGCCAGCGCGCTATCGAGTGCCTTGGTGAGGTCAGGCATGCGAACCCTGGCGACGTTCGGTCCGGCCGGCGGAATCTGCTTCTCGTTGAGGCCGACATTGATGCTTCCGGCATCCGGCCCGTTCTGCAGCCCGGCATAAACCAACTGGAACTGAGCAATATCCGGCGTCGCATTGAGCACGATGCTATTATAGGTCGGCGCATCGACGGCGCGCGGGACGATGTTGATGCCGACCTGGGCCAGCATCGCCTGGACTGCGGCAAGCACGTTGGTGGCAAGCGGCGTGGTGTAATAGGTCAGAAGCGTGATCGGCTTGCCGCCGTTGATCTGGTCCCAGCCGGCTTCCGTCAACAGCTGCTTGGCCTTCTCAGGATCGTAGGCATAGCTGTCGATGCCCTGGGGTATCAGCTGTTCGGCGACATAGGCGCAGTTGGCGGGCCTGGCCGCACCGCCATAGAGGCTTTGGATGATGGCATCGCGATTGATCGCGTACATCACCGCCTGACGGACGCGCACATCCTTCCAGAGCGGGGATTCGTGGTTGAAGCCGAGATAGTTGACGACGAAAGAGTTGCCTTCGATGACCTTGAAGTCCTTGTTGTCCTTGAAGGTCGGCACGTCGTTGGAATCGACATAGGTAAACTGGATTTCGCCGGATCTCAGCGCCGCGATCGCCGCGGCCGGGTTGGCGAAATACCGATTGATGACGCGTTCCAGTGCCGGCTTGCCACCGCGATAATCGATGTTTGCGGCAAGTTCGACATATTGATCCGAGACGTATTTGGTGAATTTGAACGGGCCGGTGCCGATCGGGGCGGTGGACCACCACGTGTTCTTCGCCAGCTGATCGGCCGGAATCGAGGAGAGAGCATGCTCGGGCAGCATCATCACCTTGGTCATCGTATCGAGAAAACTGCTGCTCGGTGCGCTGAGCTTCATGACGACCGTGTGATCGTCCGGCGTCTCGACGGACGATATGCCCTTCAGTCGGGCAGCGAGCACCGAGCCGGTTTTCGCATCCATGGCAAGGGTCATGGTGAACTTCGCGTCATTGGCGGTGAATGGTTTGCCGTCATGCCATTTGGCATCCGCCAGCTTGAACGTGTAGGTCATCTGGTCCGGGCTGACCTCGTAGGAGCTTGCCAGCGCGCCGACGACCTTCTGCAGCTTCTCGTCATAGGCGATCAGCGGTTCGTAGTAGATGCTGAGCCAGGTGAAGCCTGCGGTCGCGGCAAGCGGGTTGAAGTTGCCCTGGAAGCCCCCCGGGCCGACGTCGAAGCCGCCCGACAGCGTGGCTGCCCGAGCCTCAGCTGCAACGCCCGGAACGACAAGAGCCGGAACGGCAGCCGTCGACAGCAGGGCGCCAAGCGCAATAACGGATAGTCTAGACAGTCTTTTCATGTGTTCCTCCCACGTTTGAACTTGTCTTGTTGTTGGCAATCACCCGGGCAATGCCCTCGTAGTGACGATCCAGGCGTCTGCGCGCCTCCTCCAGATCTTTTGCCTCGATCGCATCGACGATCGCGGCATGGTCGCGCCACGTCGCCATCGGATCGGCATTTTCCAGATTGACGAAATCCGATGCCTTGTAGAAGGCGAGCCAGAAGACATCGATCAGCCGCACGAGCGTTTCATTGTCCTGGCAGCGAAACAGCAGTCGGTGGAACAGCTGGTCGTCTTCCGCAAAGGTTTCACCGCGCTCGGCATGGGCGCGCATTCGATTGACGGTGGCGCGCAGTTCGGCGATGTCCTCTTCCCCGATCACGTCGATGGTCTTGCTGATCAATCCCACCTCCAGCGTGCGCCGGATTTCGAGGACTTCCTCGATCTGCCGCAGGGCGCCGCCGAGGCCGTAAGCGAGGTTGTCGAGAAGCGGCTCAAAGGAAAAGGCCTTCACGAAGATGCCGACACCGCGCCGCGTCTCCAGGACGCCGAGCGATTCCAGCGCCTTGATGCCTTCCCTCAGCGAATTGCGGCTGACACCGAGCTGGGTGGCAAGCTCTCCTTCCGCCGGAAGAAGGGTTCCAGGCGCAAGGCCATTATCATCGATATAGGCGCGCAGACTTTCCTGCACGGAGACATGCAGCAGCGGCGCGCGCGCCAGCGGCTTCATCGATTTCAATGTCATGCCGGCCACTTTCTCGCATTGCCAATGGGAGGAACTTTACATATCCACTTGTAGGATATCTGTCAAATGGTCAGGTTTGGACGATTGACACCGAACCCCGCTCGCAGCTGTTTGAAGCTGTCGTTCCTGGGCGCCAGAACGACAACAGGCAAACAGCGCAGTTTTCCTGGAGTGACTTCAGCCGGAGGCTTGACCGACCTCTGAAGCATGGACCACCACGCGGTTGCGGCCGGTCTTTTTGGCAAGGTAGAGCGCCGTATCCGCTTGTCGCTGCATGTGCTCTGCTGACATGAGTCCGCTGTTTTGCATCAATATCGCTATTCCGATGCTGACAGTGACCCAGGGACCGACGCGGGAGGTAGGATTTGGAAGAGACGCAGCTTCTACTCGGCTTCGAATTCTCTCAGCAACCACCCGGGCCTCGTGTTCATCAGGGCCTGGGAGAAAGACGAGAAATTCTTCGCCTCCGTACCGGGCGACCTGGTCTCGCTCGTCTCTCATGCTGCTCTGAATGATGCCGGCAACTTTCACCAGACAGCGGTCGCCTTCGGCATGCCCGAGATTATCGTTGAGGCGCTTGAAGTCGTCGACATCGCACATCAGCATCGCCGCGCTGTTCGTTCGTTTAAGGTCCTCGTTCCAGAAATGATGGAGCGTTTCCATCATCGAACGCCGGTTGGCGACACCAGTCAGCGGATCGGTTCGCGCCAGCAATTCCAGCTGAGAATTGGCGTCAGTAAGCTCCGCGAGGCGACTTCGATCTCGTAACTCAAGCAAGAAGGTCTTCTGAGCGAAGATGGTGGCGGTGCGTCGGGCAACGACGGTTGCAGCCACCCCGCTTGCGAAAAACAGCGTCCCGGCCAGAGCACTCCCCGCTTCAATGTCTGGATTGCGCAGCTGAAACACAAGGTAGATACCGAGGGCAGCAGCACCGATCGCCATCGCCCAACCGAGTGGAACGGGAAATATGATAATGGCAGTGACGGCCACAAAAAGCATGATGGTCAAATGCCGCTCGTAAAACTCGCCACCGGTGTTAACGCCCACCAAGGCTACCGACAGGAGGATGAGAAAAACAGCCGAGAGGATGAAAACTCCCTGCACCCACAAAGCGTGCGGCCGCAGGAAGGCTATCGCTGCGACAAGAGCTGCGGGGGGAAGAATAGACGCTGGCCAAAGCATCGACATCACGGTTCCGGTCGGAAGCAAGATCGCGTTGAGGCCCAACGTCAGAACATCGAGCACGATAACCCAAACCATCCACGCGCGGATGATCTTGGCAGTCCGCGGCCAGGAGCGTTCGCGAAAAAGCTGAGCCAGTTCCCCATTGAAGCGGATATCACGCGTGCGTCCACCGAGCAGGCGCTCGACCTGCTCGACAATGGCCGGGCTCAACCTCTGGAGAGGTTTCCGCGAAGACGCCCTTACCGATTTGATAGGAGCTGTGGTTCGCTCGGTATCCATGTGTCGGATCTAGGGAGCAGACGACCGGAGGCAAGACGAGCCGCGAATTCCGCCCCAAAAGACGATATGCTTGCCCTAATGATTTTGTACCAGGGGACGACAGTATGTCGTTAACGTGTCATATCGGGCCAAAGTCTCACTGGTGCCAGGCCGAATTCACGTTCGATTCCTTTCAAGACCCCAATCATCCTCGATGAGGTGGGCCATCCAATGATGGAAGCTCGCCCGAAGCGAGATTGAGGAGGATGCCCGCTGAAATCCGACGCTAAAGCAATATTCCAGGTCGGCCTGAGGGGCGTTGGCTTCCGACCCGCATATTGACGAAGCAGCGCGGCAGGTGGTCGTTGATCATGCTGGCCACTGGCCTCCGCGCATGCCCGGCTTCGTATCGAGAGGGGATGACGAGGATCGACAAAACGGTGAGTTTTACCTCAAGGGTCCCGTCATCCCCGCCCAGATCAGCCCGCGGTGCTTGGCACCGGCGTGTTGAGTAACTGCTGCTCCCACAGATAGGCGATGCCGCTGCCAGCGGCGTGTTGCTTGAGCACCTCCGTCAGCTGGCCGACATGCTCGGTGCGCGCCCAGTCGCGCTGCCACTCGGATGCCAGCGCCAGCCAGGTCATCATGTTCGCGCCGGCCGCGATCATACGCTGGATGGCCACCTCGTGGGCCTCGACCGACGTGCCGCCCGAGGCGTCGGTGATCACCGTGACATCCCAACCTTCGCCCAGCGCCTGGATTGCCGGCATCGCGACGCAGATCTCGGTCCACAGGCCGGCGATGATCAGCTGCTTGCGGCCGGTCGCCTTGACCGCATCCACAACCTTCTGGTCCTCCCAGGTGTTGATGAACGTCCGGTCGATCACCTCCTGCCCGGGAAAGACATCGGTGATGTGGGGGAAGATCAGGCCGCCCCGATCGGCAACGACGCTGGTCAGGATAGTGGGGACGCCGAAGGCCTTCGCGACCTTCGCCAGGGCGGTCGAATTGTTGACCACCGCCTGCGGATCGTGGCTGTTCAGGTTCGCGAGCTGGTAGGGCTGGTGGTCGATCAAAACGAGTACCGAATCTTCGGGACGAAGAAGCGAAGCAAGGCCATTACGAAAGGTCATGAATACTTCCTTTGCTGCCGTTGTGCGCGGCATTGGTTTTTCCGGAGACATGCGTCAGGAGTGACGTTGCCTGGGAGCAGTATTGCCGTTCCCACCTGTGATGCGGTAGTACCCTTTCGGGCCACGCTGTGTCGCGAAACGGGGAACGCTAAAATGGAGATCGAAGAGCTGCGGACATTCGTCGAGGTCGCCGATGCCGGAGGCGTTTCGCCCGCCGCGCGCAGGCTCGGCGTCTCCAAGTCGATCGTCAGCCGGCGGCTGGCCCGGCTCGAAGCCGACCTCGGCGTCCAGCTTCTGGCACGAACCACCCGCGGCGCGGCCCTGACCGAGGCTGGGATCACGTTTCGCGATCATGCGGCGAGAGTGTGTGCCGAGATCGATATCGCCAGGGAAACGATCCTGCCCGCCGGCGACCTTCGGGGCCGCCTGAGAGTGGCCGTTCCGCTGTCCTTCGGCCCGACCCACTTCGCGCCCGTGCTCGCTGACATGGCCCAACGCCACCCGCAGCTCCAGATCCAAACCGTCTATAGCGATCGCTTCGTCGATCTCATCGCTGAGGGCTTCGATTGCGCGATCCGCGTCGGCTATCTGCAGGATTCCAACCTGATCGCAAGGCGCGTTGGGCCGATCTATGGGAAGCTGGTCGCAAGCCCCGACTATATCAGGGCGCAGGGGTCTCCCGAAAAGCCGGAGGATCTCGCCACCCACGAGGCCCTCATGCAGGGAACGGAGGCCTGGCAATTCATGGATGGCGAGGAGATTGTCACGGTCTACCCGCGTGGGCGCTTCAAGGCCGACAACGCCATGGCTCTCCTTGCCGCGGCTTTGAAAGGGCTAGGCATCGCCTGGATCCCCGATGGCGTCATCGATGATCATGTCGCCTCCGGCGCGCTGGTTCCGGTCATGACACGCCATCCGCCCCCTCCGGCAGGCGTTTATGTCATTCGCCCGCCGGGTCAGCATCCCGCGCGGAAGGTGCGTGTACTGACCGACATGCTGATCGATTGTTTCCAACAGGCGCATGACCCCGCGGAGGAAGGTCGCTGAGGCCCGAGTGGCGGGAAGCCCCGACCGGTCTCGCTCGATTTCAGGTCACGCGAAGGCGATATCTGCATCTTCGAGAAACTAAGGTTTCGTAAATAGGCGGGTTGTTGGTTCACATCCGTTCAAGGCGATCACCTGTCAGTCGGTAGACCTACACGTGATTTGCACTCCGGTCAGGCGGGACAGCAAGCGCTCGACCTGGCGTCTCGTTTCCGAATGACCGCCGCTCACGCCGTGATCTGATTTCGCAGTCGGCCCTGGTCGAGCAGGATCTTGACGGTCTGCGCTGCGTTGTGGCGCATCTCGATGGCTGCATGATCGGAGTAGAAGGCATTGTGCGGCGTTATCACCAGCCGCCCCTCAAGCCAGTCACTCCTATCGCGCCATGCTGTCAGCAGTGAATGATCGCGCGGCGGCTCCTGCGCCAGTGTGTCGATCGCCGCCGCCGCGAGATGACCATTTCGCAGTGAGGCTTCGAGGGCATCGAGATCGTCGAGCAGTTCTCCGCGCGCGGTGTTGACCAGGATGGCTCCGGGTTTCAGCCGGGAAAGCCCATCCGCGCCAAGAATACCGCGCGTCTCGTCGTTTGCCGGGCAATGCAGGGTGACGATATCCGCCTGGGCGAAGATGTCATCCAACCGGTCGGTGCGTTCATAGCCGATCGCCTTTTCATGGCCGCGCGGCTGGCCGGGATCATAGCCCAGGATGCGGAAGCCGAAGGGCTTCAGACGATTGACCACAGCCGTCCCGATCCGTCCGACACCTATAACACCCACCGTGGTCCGGTTCGAGCGGGCAAGTGGCTTGAGGCTATGGACCTGCCATCCTGTCGTATAGCCACGGGCGCGGGCATCATGCTCCCAGAGTCGCCGGTGCAGCGACAGGATCATCGCGAGCGCATGGTCGGCGACTTCCTCCGTGCCGTAATCGGGATTGTTGGCAAACGGAATGCCGGCACTCGCGAGTGCCGAAAGATCGATCTTCTCGTAGCCGACACCGTAGCGGACGACGCCCCTGCAGCGTGAAAGATGGGCGATACTTTTCGGCCCGAGCCGTGCGCCCCAGACCATCAGGGCATCAAGCCGGGCCAAGCGCTCGGGCGAGAAAAGCGCTTCGTCTGTGGTGGCGAAGAAATCGATCTCGACATCGTCACCGAGCACCTCGGCCTCGAGATCAGGGGCGCCGAACATGTGATCGGTGATGCCGACGACGTATTTCTTTTGTGCTGTCATTTTGCCAGCCGACGACTTATTCCGCGGCAATTGCGCCTGCTGTCGAGCGGGTCTTCACAAGGACGGAGGCCTCCGCCAGCGCCTGGTTTACGCGACCGAGAATAGCCGTTGACGGAATGCCATCAGTGAAATCGCGGCTTGAGGCATAGATTGCCGTCGGCAGCACAAAAGCCTCGAAAAAAGCAAACAGCGGGCGAAGCTGATGCTCGACAACGAGGGAGTGTCGATCGCCCCCGCCGGTTGCCGTCAGGATGACGGGTTTGCCGCGCAAGTCTGCCGGATCGAGTAGATCGAAGACGTGCTTGAACAGGCCCGTGTAGCTCCCTTTGTAGGTTGGCGAACCGATAACGAGCGCTTCGGCCTCGATGATTGTTTGGATCACCTTTTTTGCTGCCGTATCGAGGTCCGCGACCGATCTTGCGGCCGCCAGTGAGATGCCGAGGTCTTCGACGTCGAACACCGCATGCTGCAGGCCGGCCTGCTTCGCTAGCGATTCCGTGACACTCTCCACGAAACGCCTGGTGCTGGACGGGCGGGAGAGATTGCCCGAAAAGCCGACGATCAGTTCGTTGCTCATCTAAATTCCTTTCGCGAGTTCGCCTCGATCATGCGAGGGAGGAGGGAGGTCATCGGGCGAGGCGCTCTGTTCACTATGCTGTTTTGAGAACCGTCAGCCCTGCCGGATAGCTTGAGCGGGCACTTTCCTCTCGATTCCATCGATCAAAGGCGGCACGGCCCAATATCGAAATAGATGTATCTTCCTGGGGCGCGTGGACGAGCACGGATTGGATATCCCTGAAATGCCGTTCAAGCCCCAGGTCGGCACCAAGACCCGGATTGCCAAGGCCGCGTACCGCGATCTGCACGGCTTCGCGCAGTTGCCGGCCTGCGATCAGCCGAGCCCTTATCATCTTTTCCGCGTCGCCATGGTTGGCTTCGAGCGCGCCGAAAATGATCTGCCGGGCGCCGGAGACGAGCAGGTCGATCTCGCCCGAGAGCGCCACGAACCGCTCTGTCCGGGCAATGGGATGGCCGAGATTGGCAGGCACGCGCTCATGCGCGAAGCGGATGAAGGCCGCCTGCGCGGCCTCGGCTGCGCCGAGATAGATCGCGGTCAGCGCCAGCGTGATCGCCGCATGGGCACGATTGTCCTGCTGGGCCACCGATGGATCGACGAGTTCCAGCACGTTTTCCGCCGGGATCTCGACGTCGCTATATTCGACGTCATGCGAACCTGAGGCGCGCATGCCCAGGCTGTTCCAGTTCTCGATCACGTGGATGCCGGGCAATCCATTCGGCACGACGAACGTTCCGACCCGCGCAGGCGTTTCGTCGGTATGCGCCCAGACAAGGAAATGCGTAAGACCGTGTGCGCCGGTGACGAAGCGCTTGCGACCGGAGATCGACCAGCCGCTTGCCGTGCGGCGGGCGACAGTCGCGGGGAGGCCGCCGCGGGCCGGAGACCCCAGTTCCGGCTCGACGCGTGCGGCGTTGAGCAATAGCGGTTTCTGCTTAGCCTCCGCCAGCAGGCGCCTGTACAGATCATCAGGCCAATGGTTCTTAGCGGCTTGGCCGAGGTGATTGAAGATCGTCATGGCGCTGATCAGCGCCACGGAGGGATCACCCCGCCCCAACGCCGCCAGAATGTGGGCCGCATCAGCGAGTGTTCCGCCTTGACCGCCATAGCGGTTTGCAACAGTGCTCTCTAGGAGGCCGCTCTGATGAACGGCCCGGATACCGATCCAGGGAAATTGACCGGTTCGATCCGCATCCGGTGCGGCGTCCGCGATAACGCGCACGGTTTCATCGAGGACGGTTACATCATGGGACATGCGGGTCGACGCTTTCTGGCTGTTAAGGGAGCAATATCCCCAGGCAAAGGACAGCAGATCCGGCTGCGTTGAGAAGATGGAGATGTGCAGTCCGGCGCTCGGGCCAGACTGCACGCATCACGCAGCACTCTTCTTCTTATTCGCCTCTTCCCGTTCGCGAATGCCTTCACGCACGAGCGGCAGGATGTAACGGCCGTAGTCGACCGCATCATTGTAATTGTCATAGCCGCGGATCGAGATCAGATCGCAGCCAAGATCGATGTAGTCGAGGATGGAATCTGCAATGGTGCGCGGCGAACCCACCAGCGCAGTGGTGGCGCCGCCAGCATTGGTCGCGGTCACCGTCGGATACCATAGAGCGCGGTCATGGACATCGCCGCGTGCCGCGATATCCAGAAGCCGCTGCGAACCGACATTAGCCGGGCGTGCCGCGTTGATTGGGGCACGTGCCAAGCCTTTCTGACGGTTTTCATTCAACTGGTCGAGAACTCTATGCGCCTTCTCCCATGCCAACTCGTCAGTTTCAGCCACGATCGGCCGGAAGGTAACCCATATGCGAGGGCGATCCGTCCGGCCTGCCTTTGCCGCTTCCGCGTATATCCGTTCGATCTGCTGCTTTGTTTCTGCAAGCGGCTCGCCCCAGAGCCCGAAAATGTCGCCCAGTGAACCCCCGATGCGATAGGCGGCATCCGACGAACCACCGACGGAAATCGGGATCAGGCCACCGGTTGGGCGCACCGCGCTGCGGAATTGCTTGAACTGGTAGTATTTCCCATCGAAGTCGAAGGGTTCTTTGGACGTCCAGGCCAGACGCAGGATCCGGATATATTCTTCCTGCCGCTCGTAGCGCTCCTCTTTGTTGAGGAAGTCGCCTTCGCGGGCCTGCTCGTCGTCGCTGCCGCCTGCAATGAAGTGAACGACAACACGCCCGCCGCTCAACTGATCGAGTGTTGCAAGCGATTTGGCGGCGACCGTCGGATAGACGGTGTTCGGGCGCAAGGCCACGATGATCTTGATATGCTTCGTGTGTGCCAGGACCGTAGCGCCGAGCGTGAACGGATCGAAGGAGGAGGAGGAATAGGGGATCAGCGTGTAGTTGAAACCGTAGTCATCGAGGGCGCGTGCATAGCGTTCCAGGAAACGAGGATCCACAGGCGCGTCGGGAATGGGATTGAGGTCGTTCGACGCGTTGGGAAAGCTGACGCTAATGAATTCCGCGGGCATGTGAGCTCCTTCAGGTTGCAGACCATTGCATTGACGTTAAGGCGCGGCAGCACCGCGAGGAAGACAGGTCATTCTCTTTCTATCGATTTTATAGAAAATATTCGCTATCGTGGCGGATGGAGTAGGACCCGCTCCCCGCGATGGCGTTGACGCAGGCCGGCTTCAAGCATCCTGGCATCGAGACGTGTAGCCTGCGCATGGGTTACGAGGCAGGCGACCAGCCAAGTCCTGGAGCGACTGTCTCGGCCAGATCGGTCAGCAACCGTATGTTCTCGGCGAGGCCGAAGCCGGGTGGCAAAAAGAGCACGACCTCGTCCGCGGCTGCGATGCCCGGATCATTGAATACGGCCTCGATTACTTGATCGGGCGCGCCCTGAAAGACAGGCGAAATCTGAACACCGGCAGGCTGGCTGGCAGGTGCGAGGGCACCTTTGGGACGCGACGCGGCAATTCCGATGGTGCGACGTTCAAGGTCGTAGGCAGCGTATTTCTCTCGGAGTTCGGCGGTGGTCCCAACCAGGATGGAGGCGGCGACGGCGACTGACGGCGGTTCTGTTTCCCACGTCCTGCGCCAGGTGGCGCGGAACGCCTCGATAATGCGAGCCTGATACTGCCCGAAAGTCTCGCCCTCCGCCTGGTCGTGCTGCACGGTTCCCGAGATAAGCCCGATCCCGAGCTCGGCCGCCTGCACCGCCGAGCTCAGGCTGGCTGAACCTTGCCGAATGCGCGAGCGCAGGGTCGGGCTATGCGGCGTTACCCGCAATTCCGCACCTTGCGGAGCACCCTGGCCCGGCGAAACGACTGTATGGAGGACTTCGCCTGCGATCGCTGAGAGGAAGCGTGCCTGGCGGCGTTTTGCTTCCGTCCGGGCGTCGGTGTCGACCGTACCGAACACAGCGTCGAACGCCGCGTTGGCACCGGTCGAGATGGCAAGCTCCAGCCGGCCATCGATGAGCAAGTCCGTCGTACCGGCCGCTTCGGCGAGCAGGATCGGGTCCTGATAGCGCATTGGGATGACCGCCGATCCCAGGTTGATACGCTTGGTGTGCTGACCGGCAGCGGCAAAGAACGGAAGCGGTGAGGAGAGATAATGGTCGAAGTGTCGCTGATAGGCCCATCCCGACTGGTAACCCAGCCGCTCAGCTTCCTTGAACAACTCGATCCCGTCGCGCAGACCTTGCGCCGGTCCGGCTTCGTCGTTGAACGATACCCTGGTGTTGAAGCCGAGCCGCTGCTTTGGGCGGAACGACGCGGGCTGAGGATTTACAGGCGCAGCGATGGTCATGCGATCTTTTCCTCGTTGAAGATCCGCCGAGGTTGCGGGTGTGGTGCACGGGCGATACCAGCGGCGCCCGATGGGATCGATTCCAGCAGCGACCGAGTATAGGGCTGCTGGGGGTTTCCGAAGATGTCGGTGACGGTCCCATGTTCGACGATGCGCCCACGCTGCATCACCGAGACGGTGTGGGCGAGCTGGCGCACCAGAGCCAGATCGTGAGAGACGAATACATAGGTCAGGCCAAGCCTGGATTGTAGCGAAAGCAGCACCTCGACGATGTCGGCCTGAACGCTGACGTCGAGCGCGGAGGTCGGCTCGTCGAGCACGATCACATCAGGTTTGAGGACCAGAGACCGAGCGATGGCCACGCGCTGGCGCTGTCCACCTGACAAGGCTTCCGGCTTACGTAAGAGCAGGTGCTCGCCGAGCCCGACATTGGCCAGCGCTTCGCGGACCCGCGCGGACCGCTCCTCGCGGGTTCCGATCTTGAACCGGTCGAGCGGTTCTCGTACCAGCTGCTCGACTTTCCAGGTCGGGTCCAGTGAGGTGAACGGGTTCTGGTAGACGAGCTGCAGGTGGCGCCATACCACGCGCAGCGACTCGGGCGAGCGACCGTTGAGCTGCACGCCGGCGACCGCAATGTTCCCGATGTCGGGTTGCTCGAGCCCAAGCAGCAGCCGGATTGCCGTCGTCTTGCCCGAACCGGATTCGCCGACCAGCGCGTGCGTGGTGCCAGCCTGGACGGCAAACGATATGTCGTTGACGGCCGTCAGAACCTTGCCGTCGACCGTGAAAGTCTTCGTGACGCCGCTAACCTCGATCTTCGGTGCCTTGTCGGTCTTGGTCCCGAGGAGACGGAAGGTGGGGTCTCGTAGCTTACGGTAACGATCGGGGTTGAGGGCGGGGACGTCGGCATGCAACTTCCTAGCGTATGCCGAAGCAGGCGCGGAGAAGACAGCCGTGGTGCTGCCGGCTTCCTGGACGATGCCGTCCTTGAGCACCACCAGCGAGTCCGCCCGCTCGGCGGCGATCGCCAGATCGTGGGTGATGAGAAGCAGGCTGATATCCAGCTCGTGCTGCAACTTGGAAAGCAAGTCGAGGATGCGCTTCTGGATCGTGACGTCGAGCGCTGACGTCGGCTCGTCTGCGACCAGCAGCAACGGGCGTGGAAGAACCGCAAGGCCGATCAGCACGCGCTGCAGCATGCCGCCGGACAGCTGGTGCGGGTAAGAGTCGTAGACCCGCTGGGGGTTGTCGAGCCCAACCTGGGCGAAGGTCTCCAGTATGAGCGCCTTGCGGATTGCCCTATTGGGCTCGTCGACGAGTGCTGCCGCCTCCATCGCCTGGGCGCCGATCGTCCGCACCGGGTTGAGCGAATTGCCGGGGTCCTGCGGGACAAACCCGATCGCACGTCCCCGCAAGGGCCGGAAACGACGCTCCGAGAGCCCCAATACCTCCTGGCCGTCGAACTCGACGCGGCCGGTCGCGCGTCCACCAGTGGCGAGCAGTCGCAACACCGCGCGGGCGATGGTCGACTTGCCCGAGCCCGACTCTCCGATGAGGGCGAGGCTCTTGCCGCGGCCGAGTTCAAACCCGACGTCGCTGACGACTTGCTGCGGTCCGTAGGAAACTGACAGCCCGTCGATCCGGAGCAGGGGGGACGATCGCCGGAGCGCCGACCCGGTGACGTCAGTACGGGCGAAAAGCTCAGTCAGTCTGTCTTGCGAAGCCATCGGCTGATCCTGTTCACGGAGAGGACGGTTGCGATCGTGACGAAGGCGGGTGCGTAAACCAGCCACGGCCATTTGAGGTAGTCCTTGCCGATCGAGATCAGCAGGCCCCAGTCGGAGGCGGGCGGAGGGTCGCCGTAGCCGAGGAAAGCGAGACTGGCGATCACCAGGATCGAGTCGCCGAACTGCAGCACGGCTAGCGGTAGCACCGAGCGCGACGCGTTCGGCAGCACGTGGCGCCACAGGATGTGCCAGCGCGATCCGCCCAGCAGAAAGGAAGACTCGACGAATGTCGCTTGGCGGGTCTTGATGACCTCCGAGCGCATCACCCTGGCGAAGAGAGCCACCGCCGAGACGCCGGTTGCGATGGCGGCGTTCGTGGTGTCGAAGCCGATCGCGGTGACGACGATGACGGCCAGCAAGAATTTTGGAATCGCCAGCAGCACGTCGACCAGGCGCGCAAACACGGTGTCCACCCAGCCGCCGAAGAAGCCGGCCAGCAGGCCGATGAGGCCACCGGCGAAAACGCCGATGACCACGGCGATCAGTGCGCTGGCGACCGAGGAGGCAGTGCCATAGACGACGCGGGTATAGAGGTCGCGGCCGAGGTGATCGGTGCCGAACCAGTGCGCCGCACTGGGGCCCAGCAGCTTTTGAGCGGGAACGCCGTTGACCGGGTCATAGCTCGTGAACAGGCTCGGGGCGAGCGACCAGGCGATCACCAGCGCGACCACCGCGAAAGAGAGCGCGACGACCGGCGGTACGCGGAGCGCCGTCAACCGCCCGATCGCGGTGATGCGCGAGGTAGAGTAAGTGGAGGCGAGGGTCATGACGTCACCGCCTTGGAAATGCCGGCGGAACTTTCGTCGGCTGTGGTTGGACGACGCTCGGGAGTGCCGAGGAGTTTTACGCGCGGGTCGAGCAGCGGGTAGGCAAGATCGGCGATCAGGTTGACGACCACGAAGACCACCGCTGCCAGCGAGACGACCGCCTGAAGCACGGGCAGGTCCTGAGTGCTCACCGACCGCTGCACCAGGCTGCCGAGACCGGTGCGTCCGAATACCGTCTCGGTGATCAGCGAGCCGCCAAGCAGTTCGCCGATGGTAAGTGCAATGACGGTAATGACCGGTAGCGAAGACGGCTTGAGCAGGTGCTTGGCAAACAGGCGCATTTGCCCGAGGCCGCGGCCCCGCGCGACGGCGGCGTATTCCTGGCCGGACTCATGATCGAGGTTGGCGATGAGCACTTCGGCGATTTGCGCGGAGATGGGGATGCCGAGCGCGATGGCCGCGAAAAGGGTCGCCCAGAAACTGTCGGGCTCTATCACGCGGAAGACGCCGAGCTGGAAACCGAAGAGATGGATCAGCACCAGGCCGATCACGAAGTTGGGCACCGACAGGAACAATGACGGGAAGCCCCGCAGCAAGCCTTGGCCCAAGTGTTTTGGCAGAAACTGCGTGCCATAGGCGATCACTGCCGACAGCAGCAGCGCGACGACGAGGCCTGCGGAAGCAAGCACCAACGTCGACGGCAGCACCTCGGCGATCAGCGTCGACACGGGCCGGTTGGTCCGCATCGACAGGCCGAGATCGCCGGTCACGAAGCCGGAAAAGGATGTCCATAGCTGGACCGGGATCGGTCTATCCAGGCCCTGGGCGGCGATGATCTCCTTGATCTCCTCCTGTGTGAACCCATTCTGAGGATTGTTCAGGACATTGGTGATCGGGTCGCCCGGCAGGATGCTGACAACAACGAAGGTGAAGACATAAGCCAGCAGGATCACGACGATCGCCTGCACGAGGCGTTTTGCGGCGTAGTTTAGGTAGGCTTTGCTCATGCCGTCACCTTCTTACGTTGCTCGGTTAAATTGCGGGTTATTCGCTTTTCGTGGCCGTGTAGTAGCTGGCATAGGCGACGCCGTTGTAGACTTCGCCCTTGAGCTTCGGGGATTGCACGTAGATCCGCTGGACGATCTGCGTGCGCGGGATGAAGTAGCCCTGATCGAGAATGTACTTCTGCAGTTCGTCGAGGAGCGGTTTGCGGCCTTCGATGGAACCGGCGCTGGCAATCTTGTCGCGGAGTTCATTGAGCGTCTTGTCGCTCTCGTCGAGGGCGAACCAGTTCTCGCCGTTGTTGGCGTTCGTCAGGATACTGGCGACGGTGCCGGCGTCGATGAAGCTGCGCGTCACCTCGTAGGCCGGTACGGCCGGGCTGCCATATTTGACCTTTTGGCCGAAGGTGACGACATCGTAGGCACGGATAGCGACTTTCCAGCCGATCTTGCCGAGTTGCTGGGCGATGAGTTCGTCGACCGATTTCGAGGTTGCGAGATAGGGGTTGGAATTCAGCGTCAGCACGAGCGGCTGCCCGTTCTTGGTGCGGATGCCGTCTGCACCCTTGACCCAACCCGCCTCGTCGAGAAGCTTCTCGGCCTTGTCGGGGTTGTAGGCCAAAAGTGCGCTTTGATCGGTCGCTCCCGGCACGTTGCTCTGGATGAAGGACGTCGCGAGCTTCCAGTCGGGCGTGTAGACCGTGTCGATGATCTCCTGGCGGTTGATGCCTGCCTGCAGGGCTTGGCGGACCTTCACGTCGTCATATGGTGCAAGCTTGGTGTTAACAGCCCAGCCGTTCACGAAGCCGAGATAGCGCGGTGTCGCTGTGGTGAAGCCCTCTGCCTTCAGAGACTCCAGCTCCTGCGGCGAGGCGTTGTAGGCGACGTCGGCCTGGCCGGACTGGACAGCGGCCACGCGCAGCGAGGGCTCGGAAACCAGCTTGTAGGTGATCGTGTCGAGATAGGCCGGACCGGTATGACCGACTGCCGCAGGCCCCCAGTTGTAGTCCTTGCGCTTGACCAGCTTGACGAAGTCGCCTTCCTTCCAGGAGTCGACCACGTAGGGGCCGCTGCCGGAGGTCTTGCTGAGGTCGGCCTGCTGGGCGGCGGGCTGCGCGAGGGTCTTCGGAGAGATGAGGATCGAGCCATGGTAACCGAGCGTCGGAATGAAGCCGAGCGTCGGCGCCTTGAAGAAGACCTTCACTGTGCTCGCGTCCACCGCCTCGGCGTGGTCGTAAGTCTTCGGGAAGAGACCGATCGGGTTGATGCCCTCGCTCTTGCGGCCGGCGTACCAGATATCGAGGTTGGCGACGACGGCCGACGCATCGAGCGGGGTGCCGTCGGAGAAGGTCACGCCGCTCTTCAGGTGCAGAGTAAACTCGGTGGCTTTGTCGTTCTGTTCCCAGCGCTCGGCGATCCAGGGGCTGACCTTGCCGTCTGCATCGACGTAAAGGAGCTTATCGGTCACATGGCCCCAGATGTGGCCCTGGAAGCTGGAAATCGCGCTGTTGTTCGGGATCCAGGTATCGCCCAGCGAGTCGATCAGGAAGGTGATGTCACCGCCGTTGTGTGGGCTATCGGCACTCAGAGCCGGATTGAACTCAGCCGTTACCACCAAGGCGGCGATTGCCAGCGCAGAGGTGGCGATCAGCAGACGACGCCGGGAAAGGGAGAACGGGGAAGAGCGTTCGAGCATAATGCGGTCCTGTATTGTTTGCCAAGTAGATCACGACGCATAGCCTAAGCAGGGCAACAGGAGGGAGAAAGACCAGTTGTTCTTTTTCTACTAAATTTATGGATTATTTTGTTCGGTTTCTGGGTGTGTGAGGATCAGCTTTTCCGGGCTCAGTGCATCCTTCGCCGCGGTTGTGAAGCCGATCTACTGGTTGCGGGCCTTCGTGCTGGACCTCTCAGCCTCGTCTAAGAACGTTATCCCCTCGAATATCCGCACAGGAGGTAGTTCGCCGGCGAACCGCTCTGCCTCTACCCTGGTAAGCTGTCCGGTCGAGCCCTGGGCCAATTGGGAGGTTCCAACATCGCGGGTGAGGATATTCGGGTTGCCGTGGATGCACATGGACTTCTCGGCGGTCGGGTCGTTCGGCTCGAACCAGGCACCCGTCGCAAGCTGCATCACGCCTATTCGCACGCCTTCGTTGATCACCGCCGCCGCAAGGCAACTGCCGCGCGCGTTGAACAGCCTGACAATATCGCCATCCGAGATGCCGCGCCTGGCCGCGTCAACCGGGTTGATGCGAACGGGTTCCCGGCCTTTTATCTTGGTGGAACGGCTGAAATCGCCGTAGTCCAGCTGACTGTGCAGCCGCTGATGCGGCTGATTGCAGACCAGATGGAGCGGATAGTTGCTTTCATCGCCCGCTGCCTCCATGGGAGGATACCATCGCGGATGGCCGCGGCAATCGTCGTAGCCGAAGCTCTCGACCGTCTGCGAAAAGATCTCGATTTTTCCGGATGGCGTTTGCAGCGGAGATGCAAGCGGATCATCTCGAAAGGCACGCGCCGGTCCGCCGTCGTCGGGTTTGAGCGGCAGGCGTATCTCCCCGCGTTCCCAGAACGTCTCGAAGTCGGGAGCTTCGTGTCCACCGGCTACGAGCGCCTTGCGCGTTGTTTCGAAAAGAACGGTTAGCCATTCCCGGCTGGTGCGGTTTTCGGTGAACTCTTCGACTTTGCCGAGACGGCGCGCGATCTCGGAGAAGATCTCATAATCGTCCCGTGCTTCGCCGACCGGCTCGATCAGCTTCTTCATGGCGACCATCAGCGGATCGCGGTCCGCCGCACCGATATCGTCACGCTCGAGCGTGGTCGTCGCCGGCAGCACGATATCGGCGTGGCGTGCAGAGGACGTCCAGGCCGTCTCATGCACGATGATGGTCTCCGGCCTCTTGAACGCCGCCCGCAGCCTGTTGAGATCCTGATGGTGATGGAACGGGTTGCCTCCCGCCCAATAGACGAGGCGAATATCGGGATAACGCATCGCGTGGCCGTTATAGTGGAATATGTCGCCTGGATTGAGAAGCATATCGGCGATACGCGCGACGGGAATGAAATCCGCCACGGGATTTTTGAACTGGCTAAGGGTCGGCAATGGAACGCCAAGCTGGCCCTTACCGATATTCCCCAAAGCGCCGAGGGAATAGGCATAGCCGCCGCCATCCAGTCCGAGCTGCCCGAGCATTGCTGCCAGCACGACGCCCATCCAGACAGGTTGCTCTCCATGGTCGGCTCGCTGGAGAGAATGGCTGACGGCAATCAACGTCCTGGCGCCCGCCATGGCACGCGCTAGATCCCGGATGGTTTCGACGCCGATTCCGCAAATGTGGGACGCCCATTCCGGGTTCTTTTCCACACCGTCGCTCCGGCCAAGCAGGTAGGCCTCGAAACGCTCGTAGCCAACGGTATAGCGGTCGAGAAATCCGCGGTCGTGCAGTCCGTCACTGACGAGCGCATGCGCAAGGCCGAGCATCAGCGCGACATCGGTGCCCGGTATGATCGACAGCCATTCCGGATTGACCTCAGCGGGGAAATCGTCTTTCAGCGGGCTGATGAGGACGAAGCGGGCGCCGCGGGCGCTCGCACCGTTCAGCTTTTGGCGCACGATATGCGCGCTGATACCGCCGCCATGCACATCCGCATTCTTGGTCGCCATTCCACCGAACGCGACGATCAGTTCGCTACTCCGCTCGATCGCATCCCAGGTGACGCTCTTGCGGTCGAAATGGTCGTATGGTCCCAACACGTGCGGGAGGATGACCATTGCTGCGCCGGAGCTGTAGGTGTTGACGGAACTGACGTAACCGCCCAACACGTTGAGAAACCGGTGGATCTGGCTTTGCGCATGGTGGAAGCGTCCGGCACTCGACCAGCCGTAGGATCCTCCGAACACGGCCTCCGGACCAAAGTTTCCGTAAAGGCGCTGCAGCTCTTTTGCGACAAGGTCCGCTGCGCGGGGCCAACTGACCTCGACATAGTCGTCGGCTCCGCGATCCTGCGCGTGATCCGGCGTGCCTTCGAGCCAGCCGCGCCGGATCGCCGGCCGCCTGATACGCATAGGGCTATGGGCGATCGCCGGAATGTTGCCCAGCAATGGCGATGGATCCGGATCGCCGGGATGTGGCCGAATCTCAAGGCCTCCGTTTTCGTATCGGCCTGAAAATGCTCCCCAATGGGAGCTATGGGTCTTGAACCTGTTCATTTGACAGTATCCTCGGCGGTCAAGCCGTTTTCAGACTGGCCGGAAGGATTTTTCCGGGTTCATGACATGTTTCGCGATGGATCAGGCGACGAGCTTTTCACCCTTCAGGTGGCGTTCGAGGAAGGGCAGACTGTCCTGCCCCCAATAAAGCTCGTCCTCATAACGGAATGTCGGCAGCCCAAACACACCAGCGTCCTTGGCCGTTTCGTAATTGGCCTTCCAAATCGACAACACGGCGTCGCTCTGGGCACGCTCATCCAACGCTGCGCTATCGAAGCCCGCGGCATCCGCGATCGCGCGACCGACCTCTGCGTCACCGATATTTTCTCCGCGCAACCAGAAGGCCTCCTGCAGCGCTTTCGTCAACTTGAGCCAGTCTTCGCCGGCATCGATTGCAGCAAGGATCATGAAGCCGGCGGGCGTTGGATCCGACAAGGCTGCACGGTTTTCGAAGTTCAGCGTTTTGCCCCGGACGGCTGCCCAACGCTTGAGATCCTTCGTCCAATAGGCTCGACGGGCCTCCGGCCGGTTACGAGAATAGATGGCGCCATTATCCTCAATCAGGGGGATGACATAGGGGCGGATCGTAGCGTTTTGTTCGGAAGCGAGTGCCGCGAATGGGTCCAGACCGATGAAGGCCCATGGCGAGCCAATGCCGAAGAAATAGTCAATGATCTTTGTCATATTCTGGTGCTCTCAAGATGTCCGGTCGTGTGGGATTGCGGCGTCGAATACAGAAAGTGCGCAGTCTCGGGCGACGAGAACCGCTGTTGGATCACGTCCGACTGCCACCGTCGCAAGCGCGCCTTCATAAAGAAGCGATAGATGAGCAGCAGTCTGGTCAGGCCCCAATTCGGCTTTGGAGATAATGGCGCGGAAGATGTCGCTCACGGCCTTCTTGTGCGTTCGGGCGACGGACACGACGCGTTCTGAGTCGCCATGCTCGGCCACCGCAAGAGCAAATGCGCAGCCCCGGAACTCCGGGCTGTCGGCCTTTTCATACAGGCGCTCGAAAATAACTCTGACCTGGTCTCTCGGAGCAGCCGTCGCGTCCAAGGCCTCCTGCAAGGAGTGAACAACACGTTCGTGGCGATCCTGGAGATACGCTGCAACAAGATGATCCTTGGACGGGAAGTGTCGATATAGCGTTGCCTTTGCAACTTTCGCTTCTTCGATAATGCGATCTATCCCAACAGCCCGAATACCTTCGCTGTAAAATAGCCCGCCGGCTGCGGCGAGGATCTGATCTGATATGGGTTCTCTCATTGGATCGCTTCAGGTTGGTGGTTGCATTGTTGAACAATTAGGCGGCGACAAATCAGGTCGTTGCGGCGAGACCGGTGTTGCTCACCTGATAGGGCCTGCCGACAAGTGATTGAATCGCGTCAAGCGCCAGTGCTTTCTTGAAGTCGCCTTGATGCTCCAATCTGCCAGCAAGATTCTGGACAACCTCATTGTAGGGTGTCGGAATATTGTGCAAACGACCCAGCAAGACGATTTCGCCATTGAGAAAATCGACTTCACTCGAAGCGCCTCTGGTGAAACTCTGCCAAGTCGACTGTTGACCGGGATGGATGCCACTGTCCTGAGCTATGCGCCACCCTGAAAGATCTGCAGTCCGCTCAGAGGGTGAGGCGAGGTTATAACCGGCAGCCTCAAGAGCTTGGCGAGCTTCATTGACCAGCGCGTCGGCGATTGAGACGCGGAGATCCTCGGCGCCAACGAACAATTCCAAGACGTTTCGAACGTTGTGAAGAAGTTTGGCTGATTTCCAACGGCGGATATCATTGCTGGTTTCCGCCAGATAATTGGCGCGGTTGAGGTCCGCCGCAATCTGTTCAGCTGTTTCATCAGAACCCGACGGGAAACGCCCTATGGTGACCACGCCGACCTGCGGATCACCCGCCACCGCAACAGAGCCCGTTTCGGTAAACCGTGCAGGCGTCAGAATACTCGCTCCGTAAACCCTGGCGAAAGTTCTGAGCGCAATCGCTTCTGTCGCCAAGCCATTTTGAAAGGTTACGACGGGGAGACTGGCAGCCGTTGCACCCGCTGAATCCGACACTTGACGCCATGACCAGGAGGCCAGGGAGCTTGCCGCGTCCTGAGTTTTGACCGTCAACAACAGGATATCGTCGAGGGTCAATTTGGGCGGGTCGCTGAGGTCGAAAGCGTTAAGCCCGATCTGTCGCTTGCCAGAGGGACGTTGGTAGCTCAGACCATACCTCTTTATATGGCCGATCTGTGCGCCGCGTCCGACGAGCGCGTATGTGATGCCGGAAAGTTCGAACTGCGCAGCAAGACTCGCACCCACCGCGCCTGCCCCCACGATAACGTATCGTGTCATCTCTCTTCCCAAATCTGATTTATGACCAATGCGGACTAGCGTGTGGCGTCGCCAAGAGGTCGACGAGGCCACGTTTGAAACATAAAGCATGTAAACGGACTGAAGAAAGACAGGTCGTTCTCTTTCTCTAATGATTTCGTAGAAAATAGTTTGGAATTTGGACGTTTTACGGCCACCTTGATCTCTGCCGACCGAGCTGGTCGAGGAGCCCAGGAGGGAAGGTCCGGGGACCCTGTAGCCTAACGGTTCTGCTGCGATCTGAAGGCCGGAGAACCGGCGGGGCGTGCGTTTCGATCGGGCGCTAGACGAGCGAGTCCACGACGCCGCCATCAACTCTCAGCGCCGCACCGGTCGTCGCGGACGCCTGGGGAGACGCGACGTAGACCACCATGTTCGCAACCTCCTCGACGGTTGCCGGCCGCTCGATGATGGAGGTGGGACGATGCGTCTTGACGAAGTCGATGCCGGCTTGCTCGAGGGACCGCTCGGCCGTGACATGCCCCTTGAGCATCTCGGCGACGCCTTCGGACATGGTCGGGCCAGGCAATACGGAGTTCACTGTTACTCCCGTGCCGGCCATGCGCTTGGCGAGACCGCGCGCGACAGCGACGTCGGCGGTCTTGCTGACGCCGTAGTGGATCATCTCGACGGGTATATTGAAGGCGGATTCCGAACCGAGGAAGATGAAGCGCCCCCACGACTTGGCAGCCATTTTCGGAAGGTAGGCGCGCGCCAGGCGTGCGCCTGCCATGACATTGACCTGCCAATGGCGGTCCCAGATCGCATCGTCGGTCTCGAAGAAATCCAGAGGCAGAAAAATGCCGAGGTTGCTGACGACGATGTCCGGCGCGGGTTCGGCCCGGATCATGGCGTCGCATCCCTCGGCGCTGGCGAGGTCGAGCGCATGACCGCGCGCACGGCCGCCGAGGCGCGCCACCGCTGCATCGACCTTTTGCTGGGTGCGGCCGTTGATGATCACGTCTGCGCCCGCCTCATGGAGGCCGCGGGCAATGGCAAATCCGATGCCTTCGGTGGATCCTGTAACCAGGGCGACTTTACCTGAAAGGTCGATGTTCAACTTGCTTCTCCTGGAAGGTTGGCCGGGCGGCGCGTGCATCGCGCCGCCACCAGCGTGTTGGACGGAGCCGGCGCTTCAGGCCCGGTGAAGCCAATGTCCTGTCGGCAATGCTGGAGCGGCTTACGCCGCAGCGTTCGGCGTATTGAAGGCTGCCCGGTGCGACGTGACGAAGTCCTGAACGGTCATCGGCGGCACGCCCGTCACTTCGGCGATGATCTTGTCGGCGCCCGAGAAGATGCCGTTCTGGTAATCGAGGGCGATCGCGCAGAAATGCTGGATCAAAAATTCCGGCAGGCCGAACTTTTCCAGCCGATCGCGATAGGCGGGGATGGTCAGCGGCCGGTAGCTGATCTTGCGGCCGAGCACCTCGCTGATGGCTGCGGCGATGCCCGGCTGGTCAAGCTCGGTCGGCCCATGAAGCGTGTAGGTCTTGCCGATATGGGCGGCCGGCTCCACCAGAAGCGCAGCAATGAGGCGGGCCTGGTCCTCGGCAGCGATGGGAGCATGACGGCCAGCGCCATAGGGCAGGTCGATGATGCTCTGTTCGACGATCGTCTTGCGCGCAAACGGATAGAGCAGCCATTGCGAGAAGAAGGTTGGCCGCAGGTGGATGGTGGGAACGCCGGACCAGTCGAAGACCCGCTCGGCGATCCAGTGATCGCGCGCCGCATGACTCTTGGAGTCCTCGCGCGCGGAGATCTGCGACATGTTGATTACGGCCTTGAGGCCGGCGCGCCTGGCCGCATCGGCGAAATATGCCGTCGTCTGGATGATGCCGGGACGGACGGGATAGCAGAAATAGGCGGCGGCGGTGCCGGCGGCGGCGCGGATAACGTCGTCATGCTCGAAGAGGTCGCCGACCACGACCTCCGCGCCGTCGCTGCGAAGCGCCTCGGCCCGCTGGTCCTCCTTGTGGACCATGGCCCTGACGGCATGACCCTTTTCGAGCAGACGTTGGACGGTGTAGCGGCCAGTCTCACCGGTCGCGCCGGTAACGAGGAACGTGTCAGTCATTTCTATCTCCTTGTGTTTGGCTGCGTCATGATATGTGTAATTACACACTTTCAGGTAAAAAAGGGAGCTACCCGCCGAGGTTCAACTCCAGAATTTCATCGCGCATGCGCACGGCACGGTCCTGTCCGACCTCCCGCTCAAACGCGGCCTGGGCGTTTTCCCAAAGGGGGACTGCCTCCGCCACCTTTGCAACGCCCGAAGGGGAGAGTGTGACATCGAAGGCGCGGCCGCTGTCGGCTCTGCCGGCGACAACCCATCCGGCCATCTGCAGCGGCTTCAGCGCGCGGACCAGAGTCGTGCGCTCCATGCTCAGCATTTCGGCCAGACTAGTAATCTTGAGGCTCTGGTAGGCTTCTAGCAGCGACAGGATGGAGAACTGCGAGACCGACAGTCCGGCAGGCGCCAGATGATTGTCGTAAAGACGGCTCAGATGCCGAGCGTTCTGGCGGGCGGCGAGGGCGTAACAGAGATGGGGACCAGCAGGTGTCGGCATGGGGTACATCTAAATGTGCAATTGCACAGTGTCAAGCCCGAACCTCGGCGTTCGACAGACAAAGTAGCAGGCTCACCACATCCCTATTCCAAGGCTCATTGCTTGAAGTGCAATTACACACTATGCTCCGCAAGGTCGGTGTTGAGTTTGGAACGCGCTCACGCGGCCACCCCAGAAATCACGCCTTCCGGAGAAACGACATGACGGGAAGCAACGGAGAAAAGCACCCATTCCTCGATGATCTTGCCGATGACGCCGAACTGAGAGGGACGGTCCTGCGCCGTCCGGTTTCGGGCCGTGACAATATCAAGCGCCTGGTCGAGGCCGTCGGCACGCTCTACGCCTCGCAGCAGCTCACCTTCTACGGTGCGATCGATCCGCGCCATTTCCTGCAATATCAGGCAACACTTCGCACCGGCCTCGATCTGGAAGCGGTGGGGGTCATCGAGCGCGACGAGACCGGGCTCGTGCAGCGGGTGACGATGACGTTTGCGCCTTTGGACGCCGCGGTGTCACTGTCGGCAGAACTGGGCGGCATCGTCGGGGAGGAGTTTGGTGACGATCTCTTTTACGACGCGTCGGTGAACGAGATCGCGGCGTCCTGATTGCCAGACCCGCATTCGATCCTACGCAAAGGCCGGGGGTCGGGCTAGGCCGGCCCCCGGCCTTTGCACGCCATCAACCGCGAAGGAACGCCAGCAGGTCGGCGTTCAAGCGGTCCTTGTCGACGTGCAGCAGCCCATGCGAGCCGCCTTCATAGACAATGAGCTTGGCATGTGGAACGAGCCCCGCGGTCAACTTCGCGGAGATTTCCAGCGGCACGATCTGGTCGTCGCTGCCGTGGACCACCAGCGCGGGAACGGTGATCTTCCTGAGGTCATCGCGGAAATCGGTTTCCGAAAACGCCCCGAGCGCATGGTAGGCGGCAGGCAAGCCGGTTGCCTGTCCCTGCCGCCAGTAGCTCTCCCGCAGGCCTTCCGAGACATGCGCCCCCGGACGATTGAAGCTGTAGTACGGCATGGTGACGTCGAGATTCCACTGCGACCGGTTTGCCTGCACGGCGGCGCGGAACGTATCGAACAGCTCCTTGGGAGCACCGTGAGGATTGGTCGCAGTCTTCAGCAGGAAGGGTGTCACCGAAGCGACGAAGGCGACCTTAGCGACGCGGCTCTGACCGTGGCGCGCGACATAGCGTGCGACCTCGCCACCGCCCATCGAATGACCGACGAAAGTTGCCTCGCGCAGATCGAGCGCCTCGACCAATTGCGCCAGATCGTCGGCGAAGGTGTCGTAGTCGTAACCGCTGGACGGCTGGCTCGACCGGCCAAAACCCCGACGGTCATGGGCGATGACGCGATAGCCGTTCTGCAACAGGAAGAACATCTGGTCTTCCCAGGCGTCGGACGAGAGCGGATAGCCGTGGCTGAACACCACGGCCGGACCGGTGCCCCAGTCCTTAAAGTAGAGGCTGGTGCCGTCTTTCGTGACCAAGCGATCGCCTGTGGGCTTCCCGGCATGGACTGACGCGGGCGTTTTTGCCGCCGCCGAGTTCGCGCTGACACCGGCCGCCGCCAGTCCGACGCCGGCGATGGCGGTCCCTTTCAGCAGGTTGCGCCGGGAAGTTCTGTCGGGTGTTGGGATCGTAGACATGAGGAAACTCCGTGAGAATTATGCCGCCTGGGCGGCGCGATTGGCGAATGTGGTTGGGCGTCGGTGCCGTGTTCGCACCGCTTTCGTGCGGGTGGATCAGAAGCCGAGCCTGCGCAGATCCTCCGCGACGAACATCTGGCCGCTGCGATTCTTGACGCTCGGCAGCTCGGAGACTTTTGCGCGCCAGGACTTCAGCACGGAGTGATCTTCAGGGATGGCAATGCCGGCGGCGTCCGCGAACATCAGCCCGGCAAACACCGTGATGTCGGCCATCGAGAATGCATCGCCGGCGACGAACGAACGGTCCTGCAGCACCGTGTCGAAATACCCCATGCCGGCTAGCGCCTTATCGCGCTGGCGGTTGCCCCAGTCCTGACGGCCAGCCCATTCCGGGCTCTTGAACACTTGCAGCTCGGCGCCGAGGCCGGGCGTCGCGTGATGGAAGTAGTTGCCGACCGCATCGAGCAGCTCGGTCTCGGCCCGCTTCTGCATCATGTGGATGACGGCCTTTTCCTTCGGCGTCTTGCCGGTGAGCCGCGGATCGCCGTCGAGATTGTCGAGGTATTCGGTGATGGCGGTGGCCTCCGCGATGTAGGTGCCGTCCTCGAGCTGGAGGACCGGGAGCACGCCCGAGGGGTTCATTTCGAGGAAAGCCGGCTGCTTATGCTCGGCGCCGATGAGGTCGACGGAGACGAACTCGACCTGCGGTTCGAACCCCTTCTCGGCGAGCACGATGCGGATGCGGGCCGGATTGGGAAAGCCGGGGCGATCGAAGATTTTCATAGGAAACTCCTTTATCTGTCTATCGATAGATAGACTACGATCAATCGATTAACTCTTCCCTTTTTCGACGTCAACAACTATCTATCGAGTGATAGGTACGGAGCGACGATGGCAAAAACCAAGACGGATATGCGCGAGGCGGTCATGACCGCCGCAAAAGCGACGGTGCAGTCGCATGGCTACAATGCGCTGAGCTTTCGTGAACTCGCGAAAGAGGTCGGGATCAAAAGCGCCAGCGTGCACTACCATTTTCCAACCAAGGGCGACCTCGGCGCCGCATTGGCGCGTCGCTATACCGAAGAGGGCGCAGCCTACCTGGCGGAGCTGCTGGCGACTTCCAACGATGCGAGTTGGTGTATGGACAGATACGCGGCGATCTTTCGCGCCGCCCTGGCCAACGATAATCGCATGTGCCTGTGCGGCATTATGAGCGCGGAACTCGACGGCCTTCCTGCGGACGTTAGAGCCGAGGTCGATAGATTCGCGGAGATGAACGTCGGATGGCTCACCCAGATCCTCTCACGCGCGAGGCCCTCGACGGGCGAGCAAGATCTGCAGGAGTGCGCGATGGCGATCTTTGCTGCTATCGAAGGCGCGCAGCTGGTCGCGCGCGGTTGCCGGGACATCGGCATCTATGACCGGACAATACGGGCCTATCGGACCACGGGTCTCATCCCGTAATTGGCCGGCGGCTCTAATGGGAGTGGCAGTTGCTCAAGTGAGGGCGATGGGGTTTTGCGCAAGTCCGCTGGCCGACCTATCCGGCGAGCCACTTCAGCGGCATTTGCGGTCGAAATACCCCTCCTACTCCGTCCGTTGATACTGCTTGACCACGGTCGAGTGGCAAAGGTTGCGCATGGATGTGGATGACGGTTGCAATTTGTCGCAGTTCAAAAAGCGTCATTCCAAACCAATTCGAAGAGTTGCCAGGTGATATCACCTTCCATATATTGATAGCATGACCATCAGCATTAAGGGAGTGCAATCGATGGCAGCAGTTACAATACGCAATTTGTCTGAGGAGACACATCGTGCCTTGAGAGTGAGGGCAGCTCATCACGGCCGCAGTACCGAAGCAGAAATCCGTGACATCCTAGAAACAGCGGTACGGCCAGCTGAGCGCGTGATGTTGGGCTCGTTGCTAGCATCAATCGGACGCGAGGCAGGGCTTTCCAACAACGACGTGGATAATCTGCAGCTCGTCCGAGACAAAACGCCTGCGGAACCTATGAGTTTCGAATGATCCTGATCGATACCAACGTCATCTCGGAGCCATGGAAGCCCACACCCGATAATCAGGTGCTGGCGTGGATCGATGCCCAAGCAGTGGAAACGCTGTTCGTTTCAGCGATTACAGTAGCTGAATTACGGTTCGGCATTGCCGCGATGCCTAGAGGAAGGCGAAAGACAGTCCTCTACGATCGACTAGAACAGGAAGTTCTGCCTCTATTTTCAGGACGCGTTCTATCCTTCGACATGGCTGCGTCACAGAGCTATACGGAATTAATGGCGCGAGCACGCGCAGCAGGTCGGGCAATCGGTAAAGCAGATGCCTATATTGCCGCAATTGCCGCGGCGAACGGATTTATTGTCGCTACCCGCGACTCTAGTCCCTTCGAAGCCGCAGGACTTAACGTTATCAACCCTTGGTACGCACCAACATAGCAGCGACAAAGCGTCAGATGATTGCCGAGCGATCCCGTAAATCAGCCATAGATTGCATCAGCAACAATACGGGATCGTCGGGTCCATCCCCGTCAAGACCGGCAAGTTGACAGTCGTCGCGGTCCGCAGTTGGGCTCTCGCACGACAGAACGCCTCCGTTGGCAATTTACCCGCACGGGACGTTATGGCCCCAATCCTACGTGCAACCTGTTCGGGAGTGTCGAAGGCGTGGATTTTTGTCGATTAAAAGGTGACTAAAATAATCATCTTAAGTTGACAAGGCCAATTTCGCTGCATAGGTTCCGCCCGCATCCGTGGCGTAGGGACCAAGCAATGGCGCGTGTTTTTTTGAATGTTTCTAATAATGTATCGCGAATTTATAGAGATAGCCTATTTGTCACGACAGCGATCGTCCTGATCGGCATTGCAGCATCGCCGGCTTCAGCCCAGAGCGCGTCCACGGATGCCAGTGCGACAGCGCTGGAGCCGATCGTCATTCAAGGTGCATCCTCTGATAGCAAGACTGACCGGACGTCCGTTGCTGCCAAGAACAGTTCGGCCGCGACCAAAATCAACACGCCGCTCGTCGAAACGCCGCGTTCGGTCTCGGTCACCACCGAGAAGGAAATCGAGCAGCGCGGCGCCCAGAGCATTATCGAGGCCGTGCGTTATTCGGCCGGCGTGACGACCGGGCCGAACGGCTTCGATCCGCGCTTCGACCAGATCTTCATTCGCGGCTTCAACGTTACGACGGTTGGCGACTATCGTGACAGCTTGCGCCAGCCCTACATCAATTACGGCATGTTCCGCACCGATCCCTATCAGTTGCAACGCGTCGAGGTGATCAAGGGACCGGTATCCGTTCTCTACGGCTCGGGATCGCCGGGCGGCCTCGTGAACAAGATATCGAAGCTTCCGACCGAAGAGCCGATCCACGAAGTCGGTATCTCCTACAGCACCAAGGATCGGGCTCAGGCGATGTTCGATTTCGGCGGATCGATCAGCGAAGACAACGACGATTTCCTCTATCGCATCGTCGGCCTTGCGCGCCACGGCGACACCAATTTCGATATTGCCGACGACCGCTATTTTCTGGCGCCGTCCTTTACCTGGAAGCCTGACGAAGGCACGACCTTCACGCTGTACGGTCTGGCGCAGGCCGACGAGACCGATGCCAATGTCGGCGCGATCACGACCGTCGACGGCAAAATCCTCGACATCCGGCAGAGCGATCCCGACTACGACTACCAGAAGGTCAAGCAGCAGCAGATCGGCTATCAGTTCGAGCACGAATTCGACAACGGCCTGACGTTCCGCCAGAACCTGCGCTATTCGCATCTCGATCTCAGGGCTCGTTACCTCGGCGTTTCCAGCTGGACCGGGACAGTCGCCCATCGCAACGCAAGTTCGATCCGGGATGAGATGAATGTCTTCCAGGTCGACAACCAGCTCGAGGCGAAGTTCGATACCGGCCCGCTTGGCCATACGATGCTGTTCGGGCTCGATTACACCAATCTCCAGTCGAACTGGGGCTACGGCATCGGCGCCGTCAACTCGGCCTTCGATTTCGATATCGCCAACCCGACCTATGGGGTCTCGGGCGCTACGCCGGCCTATAACTTCATCGTTGCCGATGCCGATATGCGCCAAGTCGGCGTTTACGCCATGGACCAGATCGAGGCCGGAAACTGGCGCTTCAACCTCGGCGGCCGCCAGACCTGGGTGAACCAGACGCGTGACACGACCTATCCCTCCTTTGGGTTGAACGACTCGGAAGACGTCAACAAGAACGCCTTCTCCTGGCAAGCCGGTGCGCTTTACCTCTTCGACAACGGCATTGCGCCCTTCGTTTCCTATGCGACCTCGTTCGACCCGGTGACCAACCGGTCGACATCCGGCAAGATCCTGGAGCCGACCGAGGGCGAACAATACGAGCTCGGCGTAAAGTACCAGCCTCCCGGCTCCGACATCATGCTATCGGCGGTCGCTTATCACATCGTCGAAAAGAACAAGCCGGTGTTGGTCAATCCGCTGACCCTTGCCTATGACTCGCTCGGCGAAGTGACAGGAAAGGGCATCGAGCTTGAAGCCCGCGCGGCAATCGCTGACGGTCTCGATCTCATTGCTGCCTACACCTACAATCATTCCGAGGTCACCGGCGGCAATAACGAGGGCAACACCCCGGCCGTAACGCCCGCGCATGTCGCAAGCCTCTGGGCCAACTATACTTTCCAGGAAACCAATCCGTTCAACGGCCTGTCGGTCGGCGCGGGCGTCCGTTATGTCAGCGAGAATTGGACGGATACCGCCAATACCTCGAAGAACCCTTCGAGCTTCTATGTTGATGCATCCGCCGCTTATGATTTCGGCGCGGTCGACAAGAAATATGAGGGCCTGACGGCCGCCTTCAATATCCGCAACATTGCCGACGAACGCGACACTGTCTGCAACGAAGGCTTCTGCTATCTCGGCCAGGGCCGCAACATGACCGGCACCCTGAAATACCGGTGGTAAGGCACGGCAATGGAGACAACCGGGGCGTTTCAGCGCCCGACCTTGATCGCTGACCATCCTGTCGCCCACAAAACCGTCGACCTCGACGGTCTGGTGGGCGACGGTCCGTTCGCCTATTGCCGCGGCAAGCTGCTCAGCGCTCTCCCGCAGACGGGCTTTGTTGTTTCCTGCAGGGATCTTTGCGACCGAGCGATCTTCGACGAGATCATTGGCCGATATGCGCAAAAATTTCCGGGCAGCGACCGTCGTGCGATCGTCTCCATGTGGACGCTCTATTATTTCAGCATGCTGACGATCGCTCCGAGCGTCCATATGTTCGTGAACCGCATCGCGCTGCCGATGGAGGTCGACCGGCTTTTGCTCGTCTGCAACGAGCAGACAGGCGAACCGGAAGCATTCGTGATGTCCGGCAGGCCCGAGGTGACAAGTGACCCGGCCGGCGAGCTTCACCGGCTGATGCTCGGTCACGCCGAGCCCGTCATCGCGGCGATCGCCGCCAACGCCGGCGTCGCGCCGAAGCTTCTCTGGAACAATGTCGCGGCCTATCTCTCCTGGATTCTGAAGGAGATCGCTCATCGCCATGAGCCTATCCTCGTCGAAGGAGGCCTGGCGCTGCTGGAAGAAGCTCAATGGCCGGGCGGCGGGCGCAACCCGATGTTCGGCATGATCCGCATTGCGCGCCAGCAATGCGGACTCGAATTCGTGCGCCGGAAAGTCTGCTGCCTGCGCTACAACCTACCGGGCGTCGGCGGCTGCGGCGAAGCCTGCCCGCTGCCGGACGGGCGCCACTAGCTCCTATCGTCCGACGCGAGCAGAGACGATGGATGGCAGTCGGCGATGACGAGAAGGGCCGCTCCGATGTAGCGTGCGCGCTGGTCATTGCCAACGCGCCAAGCAGAAAGTCTCGTCGTCTCAAAGCGTAGCCTCACCTGCCTCGACGTCGGCGAGTGGCTTGACCATGAACAGGCATGGATGGTCCTCGTGCCAGAGCTTTGCAAAGACCTCCGCCCGCACAAAGCCGTTCCGGTCATAGAAGCGCCGCGTCGCCTCGAACTGCGGTTCGTCGCAGCCGCGCGGGGCGAGCGTCTTGACCGTCAGCAGCCGCGCACCCGATTCATGGCCGAAACGTTCTGCCGCATCGATGAGATGGCGTCCGGCGCCGCGACCGTGATGTTCGGGTCGTGTCGCAATCAGCGCGATTTCGACGGCGCCGGGCGGGTGCGGCTTCAAGGCCATCAACGCGGTCACGACGTCGGCTTCAACATAGCCGAACACCGGCAGGTCTTCGATCGCCTGGGCGCTCGCTTCGATGACCTCAGGTTCTGAAAACCAGTCGGGCAAAGCCCCCATGATCGATCGGCAGAGCTCCGCCTTGCCGGTCAGGATCTCCACTGTCCTTCCCATTTTCTCTCGCTTTCATCCGGTCGATTTAAACTTGACTCTCGTTATCACCTTAAAATAGACACTGCAATCAAATCGTGTACTTTCCTCGAAAAAGGGACGCCAAGACCGCATCGACCAGCAACGACAGAGCCTGATTTTCCATTTGTAAAAAGGGTACAGGACAATGCACACATTGCATCGTGATGTGAACGGAAATGCCGTGGTCAACGCCATGATCGAAAACAAGGACAAACTCCTTAAAACGATTGAAAGCGTTGTCAAATCAAAGTCATATTCCGAGGATATATTTCAGGATGGAGTCATTAAAGCCTATGGCGTCAAAACCGATGGCATTCGCTGCCCGATCGGTTACGCCTTCCGGATGGTCTATAATCTGGCACTCGACGAGAGCCGCCGGCGACGTCAGCAGATGAACAACTATAGGTCGATTGACCAGGTTCAGGAGATCACAGCACCCATCCCCACCGTGCTCGACCAGCTTGTCGCCGCCGAGACTTTGCGCAATGTGCTTGCTTCGCTCGAGGCGCTGCCGAAGCGAACCAACGATGCCTTCATTCGCCATCGCCTCAACGGCGTGCCGCAGAAGGATATTGCAGCCGAACTCGGCGTCTCAAGGACCCTCGTCAACTTCATGATCAAGGCGGCAGAGGAACATTGCCATCTGGCGATCGCCGAACCTTCCCGCCCCGATCATGCGCACCGACAGGGCCCTACCGTTTCGCTGCGTGCAGCGCCTGCTGCAAATCGCTCCACAACAGTTCCGGCTCTTCCAGACCAACGGCGAAACGAACCGTCTGCTCGCTCACGCCGAACCGGATGAAGGAGGTCATCCGGTCGGGGATCTGCAGCGCGACCTTGGCGGGGACCACCAGCGTTTCTGGTCCCCCCCAGCTGACGCCGAGGCGGATATCGCGAAGGCTATTCACAAAACGTGCGACATCGATATCGGGATTGAGGTCGAAGGCAAACAGCCCGGCATAACCCGTGAGCGTTGCCCGTCCGGGATGCTCCTGAAATGCCGGGTGACGAACGCGTGCGATCGCAGAATGCGCCTTCAGCCGCCCGGCGAGCAACAGCCCGCTGCGCTCATGCTCCTTGAGACGGACACGCAGCGTGCGCATGCCGCGCAGCAGCAGCCAGGCCTCGAACGGTGACAGTTTGGCGCCGACATAGGGGTAGGACGTTGAATTGATCCTGGCGATGGCCTCTTTCGAGCCGACGACGACGCCGGCGACCGTATCGCTGTGACCGCCGAGATATTTCGAGGCGGCGTGAATGACGATATCGACGCCATGCTGGATCGGTTTTTGAAAGAGCGGCGTTGCCCAGGAATTGTCGATGATTGTGGTAACACCGGCCTCCTTCGCCATGGCCGACAGCGCCGCAATGTCCTGAAGCTCGAAGACGAAGGATGTGGGGTTTTCAAGGTAGAGCAGCTTGGCACCCGACAGCGCCCTGCGGACCTCGTCGTGGTCGGCGGGATCGACGAAATCCACCGCGACGCCGAGCCTGCCGAGCAGCTTCACCAGAAGGCGGTAGACATCGTTGTAGAGATGGCGGACCGCAACGACCCGGTCTCCCGCCTCAACAAGGCTGAGAATTGTCGATGTAATGGCGGCCGTTCCGCTCGAGAAAGCCCGTCCATCCTCTGCGCCCTCGAGGCGGGCCACCAGGAGTTCGAATTCGCGGACCGTCGGATTGTCACCGCGCGAATAGATGTAGTTGCGAGTGCGGCCGGCGAAGACATCCTCCATCGCCTCGTAACTGTCGTAGGTGAAAAGCGACGTCTGGAAAATCGGCGGAGACACGGCGTTGAATGCCGCCGGATCGACAGGCGTAAAGAGATCGTCAGCGGCCGCATGGGCGCCAAGGTCGTGCGGGTTGATCGACTGGTTCATGGTCATCCTCTCATGGACAAAAGCTGGGATATGGACGGATGGAGGTCAGATGGTCGGCGGCGCGCTGCCGGAGCGCGCTGAGCGTCCTCACCAGGCAGACGGCCGACAGCAGGCCGGTCAGTGCAGAGGCCAGGAACATTGCTGCCAGCAAGCCTGAAAAGCCGAAGAACGGTGGCAGGAGCGCCAGCAGCGGAAAGAGAAGATAGCCATTCTGCGCCAGGCCGATGGCAACCGCCGCTTTCGGTCTGCCCTGAGCCTGGAAGAGGATCAGCACCGTTTGCCGCAGGCCGAACAGCAGAAGGGGAGGATGGGTTGCGATGATCGCTTGCGCCGCAATCCCGATCACCGTCGCATCGTCGGTGAAGAATGATGCAAGCTCTTCGGAGAAAGCGAGCGCCGCCAGCCCGTAAGTGCCACTCACCGCAGTTGTGACCACTGTCAGGATGCGGGCTGCCGACAGCACTCGGGCCGTATCGCCTCGACCCCAGGCAAAGCTCAGGATCGACTGGGCCCCGAGTGAAATACCGATGACGGGGAGCGTTCCCACAGCAAGCAGCCGCAAGGCAATCCCAACGCCGGCAATGCCGGCTTCTCCGTGATAGGTGCCGGCGAGCGATACCATCGCCGCAATCGCGCCCGCGGTTGCGAGACTGGTCAGCGTCGTCGGTGCGCCGACTGCAAGCACAGGTTTGAGATAGCCGATATCTCCCAACCGCCAGCCAAACGTCAGCCGGACCGTCCCAAGTCGCCTGGCGTGGTAAGCAGCATAGATGCAAAGCGCGACGAGTTGGGACAGGATGGTTGCGATCGCAACGCCCTGCAGGCCGAGGCCGAAGCCAAAGATCATGATCGGGTCGAGGATCATGTTCAGCGCAAAGCAGGCGACCAGCGTCCACATGCTGAAGCGAGCATTGCCCTCTGCGATCGCCAGGAAATCGAGAATGATCTGCGCCATCGTCAGCGGCACCGAGACCGCAATGATCATCAGATATTGCTGCACGAGCGGCTGAAGGGCAGGCGTGGCGCCGAACAGCAGCAAATCTGGAAATGCGAGGATTGCGAGAGCGCTTGCCGCGCCGAAGACAACGCCGGCAGCAAGGCTGATCGAGGCAATGGCCCCGGCCCGGGATCGATTGCCGGCTCCGAGCATCCGCCCGACCTCGGTTGCGACACCGACGCCGATCCCTTCGCCGAAGGCGGCGACGAGCATGAGGACCGGCAGGACGATCATGATCGCCGCGATCTGGTCTTCACCGATCATTCCGATAAAGATCATGTTGATCGTGTGATGGGCGGCGTTAATCGACAGGCCGAACATCGCCGGCAACCCAAGCCGAAGCAGCAGCCTGAAAAGCTCAGGACTGGCAAGGTCCTCCGGGGCGAGGCGCTGCCGTCTCCGGAAGCTGCCGCTTGCGTCGCTCATGTCGTTCATGATGCCGGCACCCAGAGACGGTCACCGAAGAAACGCTCGCGGCCGAGCATCACCAGGAGCGCCCGCTTGTGCGGAAAATCGAAATGCTTGACCTTGGCAAAACCCGAACGATCGAGGTTGCGGATCTGCTGCTCATGACTGGCGCGCGGCTCGCCGACGATGCGTTTCGTGCGCGGATCATCGAGGAAGATGAAATGCATCAGCGAAGGAAGCCATGCGCTGATCCATTTCTTGCCGCGATAGCCGGGCTCGCCGATCGCGACATGCCATCCACGATCATAGTCGTCGGCGTCGTAAAAGGGACCGAGACGGTCCTCCTTTGCCCAGTAGACTTCGAAATAGCCGAAGGGGATGTCCGCGAAACTGCCGATCAGCGGCAGGACATGCGGATCTGCGATCCTTGCCTCCAGAATCTCCCGATGCTTGTCGATCGAGCCTGAATCTTCCCAGATCGTGTTGACCTGTTCGTCGTTCATCCAGCGATGAAATGCTGCAAGATCGGTCTCGGGATCGGCCACGGTGAAGGCGATTTCCCGTTCTAGCCAGGGGATGAAACGCCGATAGATCGTGCCCTTCGGCTTTGCGGGTCGACGCGGATGATATCGCCCCGCCGTCATCTCCTGGACGGGCGGCAGCGGATAGGACATCTGCGGCAGCCACAGCGAGGGCCATTGCCATAGGATCGCCGAATCGAGCCGTCCGCCGGCATCCGCAATATGTCTGGGCAGGCTTGTTTGATGCCCTTCGAAGACGACTGAGGTGATCGAGCGATCTTTTGCCGTCACGGCTTCGGCGGCCGCCATCAACAGTTCTGCCGATTGCACCGGATCTCCGTGGTAGAAGGTCACGGACGCGATGCCGGCATCGACCTCGAACGCCGCTTCGTGGTGGCCGTAAGCGGTCCTGAGGTGAATGAGATTAGGTGCGAGGCTGATGTAGCTGCGCGACTGCAGAGCGCGCCTTTGTTTGACGGCGTCGAAATCCATGAAGTTCTCCTTGGCCGGTCGGGCGCAGGTCGGGCTTTTGGCGTTACGAGCATGAAGGTTGCTCCTGCGCCGATTTGGTAGAATGACGATCCATCTCCCGCCAGATTTAGGGATACGCGAAGAAAAAAATTCTCATAAATTTTCTAAACTGCAGCCTGCCCGATCCGTCACTTGCGCATGACCATCATCACCGCAGGAGCTGCGAATGGATAATCTTGAACCTCACGACGATCTTTGGATCGCCGTCATCGACACCGAGCGTCGCTATTCAATCTGGCCGCAGGACAAGCGGATTCCCGTGGGCTGGGAGCCGGCGGGCTTTGCCGGGTCGCGCCAGCATTGCCTGGCGCATATCCGCGACGTCTGGGCGGATCCGCGCCCTCTCTCCTTGCGCTCGGCAATCGCCGGCGACGCGCGTCTCTGAAACCGGCTGGATGACACGGATGAACAAGCAGATCACAAATTTCGCAGATGCCTACCCGACCGATGTCGCAACGGACGCGGGCTTCGAGAGCTTTCCACTGACGATCGCGCAGAAGCGTATCTGGTCGCTGGAGCAGATCGGCAACTACACGGTCTTTCCCGACCAGGTCATTTGGCTGCGATTGAACCCGGCGGTCGACGTCAAGACGATTGCCGGCGCCTGCCGGACGCTCGTGGCGCAACATCCCTCCCTTGCCACCCGATTCCGACGGCTGGCGGGCGGTCGCGTCGAACAGCACTGCGGCGTATTGAACGCAGTACCGATCGAGATTGTCGGTGAAGGTGCTGCTCTCGCCGAGCCGGATGCTTTGGCCGCACAGAAAGCCTTCCGCGACAGACGCTTCGATCTCCTCGGCGGTCCGCCGGCACGTGTTCAGATTGTCTTGCTTGCCGATGGACAGTCGCTTCTGACAATCGTGCTTCATCCAATCATCGGCGACGATCGCGAGAAGTCCGTTCTCGCCGGTTCCCTGACGCGAATTCTCGACGGCGCACCCGCCGGCGACACGCAGCGGGCAGATATCTTGGCCGGTGCGCGAGAGGCTGAGTGGCTGCAGACAGAGCAGGCGCAGCAGTCCCTCTCATACTGGCGGCAAACGATCGGTCTCGACTACGCGGCCTCGACCTTTCCAACCCGCTTCAACAGTGGCGGGCTGGCAGGTGTGGCACGCGCTCAGTATCGATTTTCGATCGGGCCTGATCTCTGGGAAAAGCTCGATCGACATGCGCAGCAAAAGGGATTTCAGGTCGAGCGCGTGCTGCATGCCGCCTTTTGCGCGCTGCTGGCGCGCTACAGCGGCAGCTATGCCTTGTTGACCGGGCTCCTGATCGCGCGGCCCCAGAGGGAGCACCTTGCTGACCGTGGCCGTGCCGAACAGGTCCTTCCCGTCATGCTGTCGCTGACATCCAGAAGTTCGCTCGACGATGTCATCACTGCAATCTCATCTGTAACGGAGGAGGGCCTTCGCCGGCTCGTTCCGCTGGAACGCATCACGCAGGAACTGGTGGTCGACGAAGCGGCTGCCCAGGAAGCCGTGGTCAAGGCGCTGTTCGAATTCCGCGAGCCGTATTCGATCCCCGGGCACGCAACCAATCTGGAACCCCTGGGCGCGCGCGCTGACAGCGAGCTTTCCCTGGTGATCGAAGCGGGTCTGGATGGGGTCGCATCCGGGCTGATCGATTATGCACAGGATCTCTATGACAGCGCCCTGATTGCCCGTGTCTCCCGGCATTTCAGCCTCGTGCTCGAGCAGATCGTCGCGCGGGACAGTGTGCGGATCAAGGATATCGAACTCGTCGGCAGCGACGAGCTCGACTGGTTGTCGGCGCCCTACGAAGACGAGGTGGTCAACGACGACAGGCCGGTCCACGAGCTGATATCAGTCCATTCACGCCAGACGCCGGCGAAGACGGCGATCGTCTACGGCGACGAGGAATGGAGCCATGGCTGGCTTGAGGCCAGCACCAACCGTCTCGCACATCGCTTGCGTCAGCTGGGCGTTCGCGCCGAGGTGACGGTCGCCATCTTCATCAAGCGCTCGCCCGAGGCGATCGTCGGGATCCTCGCGACGCTGAAGGCGGGCGGCGCCTACATCCCGGTCGAGCCCGACCATCCGCCGGTGCGCAACCATCACATTCTGCGCGATGGCGGTGTCAAAATCGTTCTGACCCACAGCTGGCTTCACCATCGGCTGCCAGAAGAGCTCGACACTATTATCCTCGAACTCGACAAGATCGACCTCGACGGCGAGCCGGATACGCCGCTTGATATTCCCACTCACAAAGATCAGCTCGCCTATGTCATGTACACCTCCGGATCGACCGGACTGCCGAAGGGCGTGGCCGTCGAGCACGGTCCGCTGACGCACCATCTGCAGAACACCTCGCGTGTCTACGGTATGAGCTCGGCATCCCGCGAGCTGCCGTTCCTACCTTTCAGTTCGGATGGCGGGCACGAGCGATGGATGAACCCGCTGATGGAAGGCGGCAGCATCATTCTTCCCGATCAGCCGCTGTGGACGCCGGAAGAGACATTGACGGCCATGCGCAAGCACGGCGCCAACAATGCCAGCATTCCCACAACCTATCTGCAGCAACTGGCGGAATGGGCTGATATTTCAGACGGAGCGCCGCCGATGCGCCTTTATTCCTTCGGTGGCGAGGGGCTGGCGCAACCGACCTTCGATCTTCTATCGCGAGCGCTGAAATCGGAATGGCTGATCAACGGCTACGGGCCGACCGAAACCATCATGACGCCGATGGTCTGGAAGGTGAGGGCCGGCACGAAGTTCCAGGGGGTCTATGCTCCGCTCGGTCGCGCTGTCGGGTTAAGGCGCGTCTACGTGCTCGACCCTGACCTCAATCCGTGCCCGATCGGCGTCACCGGCGAACTCTATATCGGTGGTGAGGGTATCGCACGCGGCTACCTCGGCAAGCCGGACACGACGGCGGACCGCTTCATCCCCGATCCGTTCTTCACGGAGGGCGGCCGGCTTTATCGCTCCGGTGATCTGACGCGTTGGCGTGATGACGGAACCGTCGAATTCGTTGGCCGTGTCGACCATCAGGTGAAGCTTCGCGGCTACCGGATCGAGCTTGGTGAGATCGAAGCGGCTCTCCTCCAGCAGCCGGCCGTCGGCGAGGCCCTGGTCGTCCTGCGCGATGACGATGCCGGTGGCGAAAAGGCGCTCGTTGCCTACGTCGTTCCGAAGAAAGACGAGACGCTTGATGTCGAGACGATCCGCGCCGGCCTCGAGCGCAGCCTGCCGTCCTATATGGTGCCGGCTGCCGTGGTCGAACTGGAAAAAATGCCGACCAATCCGAACAGCAAGCTCGATCGATTTGCGCTGCCGGCGCCACAACCGGTCAAACGCACAATCGTCGAGCCGGCAACCGTGCTCGAAGATGAGGTGCTGGATGTCTGGCGGCAGGTACTCAAGCTGGAAGCAATCAGCGTCGAGGACAATTTCTTCGCGATCGGCGGCAATTCGCTTGGAGCGATCCGCATCCTTTCGCTGCTCCGGCAGCGCCGGCCGAAAACCCCGCTCATCGTCGCCGATATCTTCAACAACCCGACCGTGCGCTCGTTTGCCGGCGTGATGGAGCAGGGGGACCAACGGGATCTGTCTGAGGTGATCGTGCTGCGTGCTTCCGGCGCCAAGCCGCGGCTCTATTGCTTTCCGGGGCTTCTCGTCAGCACCCGTGAATACGTCAAGCTCGTCGACTATCTCGGAGCCGATCAGCCGGCAACCGGCTTCATATGCCACTCGCTTTCCGAGAAAAAGGCAGTCGGCGCTCCGGTCGAAGAGATCATCGAGAGCTATGTCGATTATATCAGGACACATAGTCAGGGCGCGCCCTGCTATTTCCTCGGCTGGTCCTGGGGCGGGCTTCTGGCCTACGAGGCTGCCCGCGCCCTCGGTGATCAGGTCGACGTCAGGATGATGGCGATGGTCGACGTCTGCGATCTCGGATCGGAATTTGCGATCGGCGCGAAGCCGCGCTTCCGGTCGGGCGAACGCGACGCACTTCATAAAGATGTGCAGGCATGGCTTGGACGAACGGCGATGCGTCCCGAATGGGACCGGCTGTTATCGACGATGGATACGGATACCTACGATCAGTTCCTGCGCTTTGTCGGCGACGAAAAGGACCCGCTTCCAAACGACGGGCCCGATATCAGCAGTCGTGAGCATACGTTTTGGGTGCTGATCGACAATGCCCTGATCTTCCGCAGGCACCGGCTCGTTCCTCACGATGTGCCGATCTATCCCTGGGCTGCCGACGACAGCCTCAACCGCGGCCTCAACCTGATCGACTGGCGCCGCCTGTCGCCGCGGGCGCGTGCGGCCGAAATCATCACCGGCACCAACCACCTGCACATGATCGGGTCTCCCGCCTTCCACTCAAGGCTCGCCCTGCGTCTCAAGGAAACAGAGAAGGATATTGCATGACCGTCGCTTTTAGCCGCAGGGATGCCGAGCCGCTGGACATTGCCGGCATCGGCATCGGTCCCTCCAATCTGAGCCTCGCCTGCCTGTTCGAGTCGGTGCCCGAGATCAGAAGCCGTTTCTTCGAGCGACGAGACTCGTTTGACTGGCATCCCGGCATGATGATGCCCGGCGTCGAGCTGCAATCGTCCTTTCTGAAAGACCTCGTTACCCCGGTCCTGCCGACCAGCCGCTGGTCATTCGTCTCCTATCTGGTTGCCCATAAGAGGCTCTACGCTTTCCTGAACGCCAATTATAAGGCCGTTCCCCGGCAGGAGTTTGCACGTTATCTCGCCTGGGTCGCCAACGGCGTGGACGGCCTGCGCTTTGGCACGGAGATCCGCGACGTCGAGCATCGCGACGACCGCTTCTTCCTGCGGTTCGACAATGGGCAGGAAGAAGCACGAAACCTGGTGATCGGCACGGGTTCTTCACCCTTCGTGCCCGACTGGGCAAAACCGTTTCTGGGTCCCGATTGCTTTCATAACAGCGAGGCCAAATCGCGTCTCAGCGATCTTGGCGCCGCCCGCATCGTCGTGGTCGGCGGCGGTCAAAGCGGCGGCGAGGTCGTCGAAGCCTTGCTGACCGATCCCGGTGCCATGACGGAGCTGACATGGATCAGCCGGCGTCATAATTTCGAGCCGATCAACGATACGCCGTTTTCGAACCAGGTTTTCTCGCCGGAATACGTGCAGGCCTATCTGAAGCTCGGCGGCGAGCAGAAGCAGGCCGCTTTGAAGAACTCGATCCTGACCAGCGACGGCCTGTCGATTTCGACGATTCACTCGATCTACCGCCGCCTCTACGCCTTGCGTTATCTCGAGCCGAGCACGCTCAATGCCTCTCTGGCGCCAAATCGCGATGTGATCCAGATGGAGAGAAACGGCAATGCCTATCGGCTCATCGTCAGGAACCAATTCGATGGTGGAATCGAGGTGCTTCATGCAGATGCGGTAGTTCTGGCAACCGGCTACCGGTTCCGGTTGCCGGATGCTCTCGGCTCACTGGGCGAAAGGATAACGCTCGACAGAAACGGCTATCCGCTTCTCAATGACGACTACACGATGCAGTGGACGGGTCCGCGGAACAACCGGGTGTTTGCGCAGAATGCCGGGCGATATTCGCACGGTATCGCCGACTCCCAGCTCAGCCTCATGGCCTGGCGCAGCGCAACCATTGTCAATACGCTTCTCGGCCGGGAGCATTTCGATGCGGAACCCGACAACGGGCAACTGGCCTGGGCGACGGAGACCGCTTCCGCAATGCCTCATCAGCTCCGAGCCGGCTATTCGGACGGAATGCTATCGTTCTGAAATAGGCTTGTCGAAATGCCGGGGAGCCCGGATTGAGCGCAAGCAGCCAGCGCAACGACATGCTGGCTGCCGCTTTCGACCAGACGGTGATGCCAGCGCCGATCGCAATCGCCACCATCGACCATGACAGGGATGCCATCCTTCCAGGAAAAGGCAATGTTGCGGGGATCCTCGCGCAGCCCGACGCCGAGTGCCTTCAGATGGCTCTCTTTAAGCGTCCAAAGTGCAATGGCCGTGCGTGCGCGTTCGCGCGCAGGCAATTCCATCAGCCAGCGCCGTTCCTCTGCACTGCAATAGCTATCCACTGCCGCCTCCTCGATCTCGATGTCGGCGCGTTCGCAATCTATTCCCACGTGATCACATCCTGAAGCGGCAGCGACCGCCACAAGCCCGTCGGTATTGGCGAGGCTGAACTGCAGCCTGTCACCACCCTCAAGCCTCAGCTTGCCGTGCCTGTCTGGAGACAATGGGACCTTGCCCGGCGATATCCCGGTCTGCAGGCTTAACAGTTGCCGCAAGAGATACCGGCCGGCAATGAACGAGGCCCGATCTCGTTCAAACCGATAGGTCGCAGCGCGATCCCGTTCATCCGATGAAAGCGACCGCATCCAGCGGTTCCAGTTGCCTTCGTTCTCGGAATACCGCCAGAGCGCGATTTCAATGTCGGCAGGTTGGTTTTCTGATTGCTGCATGGATCCAGTATGTGTTCCGTGGACCGATTGGCAAGCATGCAGGTGCTTGCCGACGTCGCAGACGGCAGGAGAGTTGCGTGAGCGGATTGCCGTTTCCCGCCCTGAAGGCGATTGGCATTCCAACGCTCGTTCTCCATGGCGAAGATGAACAAATCGTGCCGATCCGAATCAATGTCGACCGATCCATTTCTTGGTATCGAGACCTGATGGCGCTGACATTTTCGCTCGGCATGGCTGCTATTTCCTTGGATTTCCAGGAACTCTAAGTCGCAGGGCGTTTAATTGATCGCAGAAGTGTGGATCTTCTCAGAAGATCTTAGGAAATAGAGCGGGATCATTGTTTAGTTAATACTAAATTATTGAATCTGGCGCGAAATCTTGCATCAGCCGGCACACCGGTCGTCCCAGCTACCTTCGAGGAGACCCGCATGAAGCGCCCGAGTATCAAGCAAGCCCTGATCTTAAAGCTGTCGATCATCAGCCTGTTCATGGTTGGCCTTTCCTATGTCTCGCTGAGCACGATTTCGACACTTCGTGCCAATACTGAGCAGATCGGGACCTTCTGGATGCAGCGGCTTGTGACGGCTCGCGAGATCAAGGATAACTTCCTCGACCTGAAATTGGTCTATGCTCAGTACCTCCTGGAGGATACAGCGGAGGAGCGGAATGTCGGACAGCAAAAAATCGATGCCGCCGTCGCCGCGGTCGAGAAAGTTGTCACCGAATACGAAAAAGGCGTCCGCACCGAGCGGGGGCGCGAACTGATCAATCAGATCAAGCCGGAACTCGCCAAATATCGCGCGCTGGCAGAGCAAATGATCGCGTCTGAAAATGACGGGAAGACGCCTGAAGCAATCCGCCTCTTCAAGGAAAATATGGAGCCACAAGCCGAGTTGGTGAACAAGGCGGTGGCGGATCTGGTCGCTTTCATTCTCAGCCAGGCCGAAGGCTTCGTGGCTGCGAGCGGTGATTCCGCACAATCCGCTTTCATGCTGACGGCCGCGATCGCAGCGCTGGCTGTGCTTCTTGCCGTAGCCGGCATCTTCTTTGCGATTTCCGGCATCGCCAACCCAATCCGAAGCATCGCCTCCGCCATGAGGCGCTTGTCGGATGGTGATCTTGACAGTGATATTCCCTATGCCGGTCGCGCCGACGAAGTCGGCGAAATGGCCGGTGCGGTTGAAATCTTCCGTCACAATGCCCTCAACGTCGTCAGGCTGGAGAAGGAAGCCGCCGAATCCCGCAGCGAGAGCGAGGCGGCGCGCGCCGCAACCCAGCAGCGCGCCGAACGCGAGGCGGAACAATTGCGCTTCGCGACCACGACATTGGGCGGAGGCCTCCGGCGACTTGCAGCAGGGGACATATCCTTCCAGCTTTCGGAGCAATTTGCGGCCGAATACGAAGCCTTGCGCGAAGACTTCAACGCTTCGCTCCGGCAATTGGGTGCGACGATCGGCGCAGTGCTCCAGACAGTGCACAGCATCGATAATGGTACCGGTGAAATTGCATCTGCCGCGCAAGATCTTTCCAAGCGCACCGAACAACAAGCAGCCTCTCTCGAGGAGACGGCTGCAGCCTTGGACGAGATCACGTCGAATGTGACGATGTCGACCAAACGCACCGACGAGGCACGCAATGTGGCCAAAGAAGCCGATATCAGCGCTCAGCGGTCGGCAACTGTCGTCTCGCAGGCGGAACAGGCCATGCGACGCATCGAAGACAGTTCACAGCAGATTTCGAACATCATTGGTGCAATTGATGAAATCGCCTTCCAGACAAACCTCTTGGCGTTGAATGCCGGCGTTGAAGCTGCCCGCGCGGGTGAGGCGGGCAAAGGTTTTGCAGTCGTCGCCCAGGAAGTTCGTGAGCTTGCCCAGCGCGCAGCTCAAGCGGCCAAGGAAATCAAAGGCTTCATTCAAAAGTCATCAACTGATGTGGAAAATGGCGTGAAACTGGTTCTCGAAACCGGAACGTCGCTCAAGTCGATCGGTGAGTACGTCGTACAGATCAACCAACTCATGGATGCGATAGCCACATCGGCGCGCGAGCAGTCGACGGGACTTGCTGAGATCAACACGGCCGTCAATCAGATGGACCAGGCGACCCAGCAAAATGCGGCGATGGTCGAGCAATCGACGGCTGCCGTTGCCTCATTGTCCTCCGAGGCAGGCCGCCTGCGCGATCTGGTCAACCAGTTTCAATTGGACGGCGACAAAAGCGCAGCGGACGGGCAGAGCAGCGGACGGGCCTTCGAAGGCAACAGGCCAATCCACTTGGTCGCTTCGCGGCGCGTGACGCAAAGATGACGCGCGGCTAACGTCAGATCAGATACCGAAAGATATTGAACTGGCCTTCAAGGCGGTTGTCCCGCATCAATCGTCGCAAGACATCATGAGCGGCAGCGATATTCTCATATCCTGCCGCATCCTGTAGGGTCGCGGGATCTGCCGACCTATGGGAAAATTTCAGAGCGATCGATGAAGAAGATCTTCAATCCGGCCTCGGTGCGCCGGCCTTTCGGAAATTACAATCACGGCCTGCTGGTGCCGCCCGGCGCAGCGCTGCTCGTCACGTCGGGCCAGCTTGGTATCGGTCTCGACGATACTGTTCCGAGCGACATCACTGCTCAGACGGAACTCTGCTTCGAGGCGATCAAGGCGATCTTGCAGGAGGCGGAGATGAGTTTTGCCGATGTGATCCGCATTTCGGGCTTCGTTACCCGCCGCGAGGATTTCCCGGCCTATATGGCTGTACGGGATCGCTATACGCTCGATCCGAAGCCGGTTTCCACCTTGCTCGTCATCGGCGGCTTTACCCGGCCGGAGTTCCTGGTCGAGGTCGAGGCGACGGCCGCGAAAATCTTCTAAAAGTGCTCCATCGCGTCTCCGACGCGGGCGAGGAATTTTGCCCGCGTCTCCGGCGTGCAATTGTTCATGTCGTAATGGGCGAGGAACGTCACCGGCCTCACCGGATTGATCTGCGCCCTCAGCACGCGCTTGACGATTTTCTTCGGCGGGTTGCCGGCGGCGAAGGCCCGGAAGGGCGTTGCGCCATAGGTCAGGACGGCTGCGAGCTTGCGGATGTGGCGCAGCCGCGATTCCACCTTGCCGTTGACCAGCTCGAAGGAAACGCCCGGCAGCCATACTCGGTCGAAATAGCCTTTCAGGATCGCCGGAAATCCGAAGTTCCAGATCGGGGTGCAGATCACCAGCCCCTCGGCCGCCTTCAACCTTTCGACATGCGATCCCACCAGCTTCAGATTTTCCGGATAATCGTGATAGACGAGCCGGTCGTGGCGCGAGAGCACCGGATCAAACTGCTCTTCATAGAGGTCGCATGCATCCACTGTATGCCCGGCCTTCTCAAGGCTCTCGACGGTCTGCCGGTAAAGCGCCTTGCCGTAACTTTCCTCGACCGGGTGAGAGTGGAGGACGAGAACCCTCATGAAGCCTCCATCAGGGCCGCCAGGCCGGGGAAAAGATAATTCTTGCCGGCGTTGAAATCGAAATCGGGATTTTCCCACGCAATCATCTTGCCCGGATTGAGCAGGCCCTTCGGATCGGTTTCCTGCTTGAAGGCGAGCTGCACCGCGTCGGTGCGCTTCATGCCGCCTTCTTCGAGCGTATAGCGGTGCGGGTTGAAGATCGGGCATCCGTTGTCCTGGTGGATCTTGATGATCTCCTCCAGCCGCTCCTCGGTGGTATAGCGCACCAGCGGCAGGCCGGAGCACTGGATCTGGCCGTCGAATTTGATGAATTCGAGATGACCCGGCACTTCGTCACCAAAGATTTCGACCATCTTCCGGACCTTGGCGACATGATCCGGTCCCGGGTATTGCACCTGCAGATAGGTGAAGCTCGGGTCGACCTTCAGCGCACGCAATGTCGTGTGGTTCCAGGCAAGCTCGTAGGCATGCGGGATGCCGCGCATGCTTTCCACCTTGTCGGAGCGGAACATGATCTCGCCCTTCTGCGCCGCCGTGAAGGCAAGAAAGGCATCCATCGAGTGTGGTGCGATCATCAGCACGACGATCGACTGGCCCTGACGGATGTAGGGCTTGTGGCGGGTGAAGTAGTCGTGAGGGATGGGAGCGGCGATCGGGGCAATTTCCTTGACGAGAATGCCGTTGCATTTCGCCAGCGCATCGGAGAAGCGCACCGCTTCCATGAAGTCGTCATAGCCGACGAGCACGTCGACCCAGTCATAGGCAGGTGCAAGCGGCATCTCGATCTCGGTGATGATGCCGTTGGTGCCATAGGCGTGGCTCACCTTCTGCAGGTCCCAGCCGGTGAGGTCGAGGACGCGCGGTTCGGCCTCCATGGTGACGACGCGCAGGCGCAGGATGTTGCCGAGGTCGCGCAAGCCGCCCCAGGTGATCGAGCCAACGCCGCCGGAACCGCCGGCGATGAAGCCGCCGACCGTCGCCGTCTGGGCGGTGGAGGGGTGGAAGCGCAGCTCCTGGCCCGAATGGGCCTTGGTCTGCTTGTCGAGCTGGGCAAGCACGATGCCCGGTTCGCAGACGACACGGCCAGGATGGATCTCCTTGATCTTGTCCATGGCGGCAAGGTTCAGCACGATGCCGCCGGAAAGTGGCATGGCCTGGCCGTAATTGCCGGTGCCGGCGCCGCGCGGCGTGACCGGCACGCCATGGGCATAGGCGACCTTCAGCGTCCGGATGACCTCTTCCTCGGTCTTCGGCGTGACGACGAGATCGGCCGTCACATTGTCGAGCTGCGCCTTCAGGATCGGCGAGTACCAATAGAAATCCCGGCTCTTCTGGCGCACCAGCGCCGGATTGTCCTCAACGGCGATGCCTTCGAGTTCCTTTTTGATCTTCTGATAATCGGCCATGTCAGGCTCCAACGACGCTATCGAGTTCACGGTAATCCGGCAGGCTGCGGTCGATCACCTTGCCGCGGCGAAGCACGACGCGGTCAGCCTGAGGACGGGACAGGAATTCACTCCAGCGCCGCGCGCTGAAGAGCACGAGATCGGCGGGATCGCCGGCGGCGATACGGCCCTTGTCCGGTCGTCCGACAATGGCGGCGGGCGAGGTGGTGACGACGCGGGCGGCGGTATCGAGCGGATGGTCGAGATGCAGAATCCGCACTGCCTCACGGAAGACCTCCACTGGATCGAGATCACCATAAGCATAGAAGGGGTCACGAGTATTGTCGGATGCGACCGCGGTCGCGACGCCGGCGGCGGCCAGTTCCTTGAACAGCGTGACGCCGCGCCAGCGCGGGGTGCGGCCAGGATTGCGATCCTGCAGATACATGTTGCACATCGGCAGCGCGATGACCGCGATCCCTGCCTTGGCGACCAACTCGACGGTGCGCGCGGCGGTGTCTTCGTCCTGGCGGGCGAGCGAGCAGCAATGGCCGGCGGTCACCTTGCCCTCGAACCCGTTGCGCAGTACGGCCTCAGCGATTGCCTTCAGTGTTTCCGCGCCGCGATCATCCGTCTCGTCGACATGCAGATCGACATCAAGGCCATGCTCCGCGGCAGTCCTGAAGAGCGTGTCAAGCTGCCAGACAAGCTCCGGCCCCATCCGGGTGACGCCGCCAAGCAGGCCGCCGCTCCGTCGGATTGTTGTGACGAGATCGGTAAAGAAGGTGCTGTCTGCCATGGCGTCCAGCGGGAAGAGGGCGACCGCCTGCAATGCGATCCTGTCCTTCCAGGCATCCCGGATGTCGGCAAAAACCTCGAAGGAGATGCGATGCTGGGGCGCAAGCGAATCCAGGTGCGTACGGATCAGGCTCGTGCCATGGGCATAGGCGGAGCGGAGCGAGAATTCCATGCGCCGTTTGACGTCTGCCGCTGACCAGTTGGCTTCCCGGTCGGCCCTGACGGCATCGAGCGCGCCCATGAAGCTGCCGTCGGGATTGGCCTGGCGCGGCCAGATATGGCCTTTATCGAGATGGGTATGGATATCGGCAAAGCACGGCCACACCATGCCGTCCCTGAGATCGGTCCTGGCATAATCGGCGGGTGCGGCGCCGGCCGGCCGGATGGCGGCAATCATGCCGTCGCTGATGACGATATCGACCGTGGCCAGCCCTTCCGTGACCGGCACGTCGACATGCTCGACGGTGACGGCGGGCACTGTCGCATTGCTCAGCACGAAGCGGGCAGCATTTGGCGGGGATATGAAGGAATAGGTCATCAGTTTTCCCGTTTGATGCTGCTTTCATGCCAGCGGTGAAGGCTCAGCCAGGCAATGAGGGTGGTGAGGCCAAAGATCGCTACGCCAAGCATCGAGAGCATCAACAGCGCTGCGAACAGCCGCGGGATGTTCATCCGGTACTGCGCTTCCAGCAGGCGGAAGGCGAGGCCGGAGCCGGCACCGGCCGAGCCTGCAGCAAATTCGGCGACGACGGCGGCGATCAGCGCAAGCCCGCCGCCGATGCGAAGACCGGTCATGAAATAGGGCTGGGCGGCCGGGATCTTCAGATGGATCAGCGTCTGCCAGCGCGAGGCGCCATAGAGCTCGAAGAGGTTGATGAGATTATGGTCGACGCTCTTCAGTCCCTGCACCATGTTCGACAGGATCGGGAAGAATGCGACGAGGAAGGCGCAGATCAGCAGCGCGACCTGCGTGGAGGGAGCGTAGATCAGGATCAGCGGCGAGATCGCCACGATCGGCGTCACCTGCAGGATAACGGCGAGCGGATAGAAGGCGATCTCGATCCAGCGCGATTGCACGAGGAAGATTGCAAATCCCACGCCGCCAATCAGCGCCAGCATCAGCGAGATGAAGGTGATCTTAGTCGTGACCCAGAGGGCTGGAGCCAGCGTGCCCCAATCATTGACGAAGGCCGCGGCCACCGCGCCGGGACCGGGCATGATGTATGGCGGAACGCCCGAGAGCACCACGTAAAGCTCCCAAGCGATGATGAGCACGGTGATGACGAGGAAAGGCACGGCGATGCGCAGCGCCAGCTCATGCCGCAGGGCGTTCGCCGGTTGGGAGGCGCGCGGGGATGCGGCTTCGGCGGTTTCGATGCTTTCGACGCTCATCAGTGCTCCTCCGATCCGCCCATCGCCTCGATCAGCGAACGGGACGCCTTTTCGCAGGCCTGCCGATATTGTTCCGAGGTTCGATAATGCGAATCCCGCTCAAGGCTGGTGGTCAGCGGAAAATCGGCATGCACGCGGCCGGGCCTTGCCTTCATCACCACGATCCGGTTCGAGAGATAAGCGGATTCGAACACCGAATGCGTCACGAAGATCACCGTAATCCCGGTCGTCTTCCACAGCCGCAGCACGTCGTCGTTGAGCTTCTGGCGGGTGATCTCGTCGAGCGCGGCGAAAGGCTCATCCATCAGCAGCAGCTTCGGCTTCGTCACCAGCGCGCGGGCGATCGACACGCGCATCTTCATGCCCCCGGAAAGTTCGCGCGGATAGGCATCGGCGAAATCCTGGAGACTGACGGTCGCCAGCGCTTCGGCGATCCGGTCGCGGGCTTCCATCTTGGTGATCCCGCGCAGTTTCAGCGGCAGGTAGACGTTGCCGAAAACGGTCTTCCACGGCATCAGCGTCGGCTCCTGGAAGACGAAGCCGATATCGCCTTCAGGCAGACCCTTGGAATTGATGCGTGAACTTGGCCAATCGATGTTGCCTGCGGTGATGTCGCCAAGGCCTGCGATGATGCGCAGCGCCGTGGACTTGCCGCAGCCGGAGGGGCCAAGCAGGCTAATGAATTCGCCGCTTTCGACGGTCAGCGACATGCCCGAAAGTGCTGTGGTGCCGCTGGAAAAGACCTTCGACACTGACTGCATGACGACCAGCGGCCGCTTTCTCGCTTCCTTGGAAGGCGCCGCCTTGGTTTCGGCTAGGGACATTTTCTCGCTCATTTATCGAAGGAGTGCGGTCCGCCGCTAGACGAGCGGCGGACCTGGCCTGGGAGGCTTATTTCTTCAGCGCAATTCCGGTGCCCTTGCATACGAACTTCGTCGTGAAGGCCTTGGTATAGTCGGTGTCGGTCTTGAAGACCTTGATGGCAGTCATCTCGTCGAAGAACTTCTTGTAATGGGCGTCGGTGATGCAGCCGATGCCCTTGTCGACGCTGTCACCGGATTCGATGATGCCGTATTCCTTCATCTTGGTGATCGAATAGGCGATCTGGCCGTCCGTAATTTCAGGATTGTCCTTCTTGATCAGCGCGTTCGCCTTGGTGTTGTCGCCGTAGAGATAGTTGTACCAGCCCTCGATCGAGGCATCGACGAAGCGCTGTACGACGTCGGGCTTGCCGTCGATCATCGCCTGCGTCGTCGTGATCATCGTCGAATAGGGCGAATAGCCGTTGTCGGCGAGCAGGAAGACCTTCGGCTCGAAGCCTGCCTGCTTCTGGATCTCGTAGGGTTCGGAGGTCAGGTACCCCTGCTGGGCAGAGTCCTTGTCTGCGAGGAATGGCGCGGGACTGAAGTTGTAGGGCTTGTACTGCTCGTCCTTGAAGCCTTTGAAGTTGGCCTTCATCCATTCGAAATAGGTGAGGTAGCCGTCCTTGCTGAGGAACAGCGTTTTCAGCTTGGCGAGATCCTCGAACTTGTCGACGCCATTGTCCGGATGGGCGATCAGCACCTGCGGATCCTTTTGGAAGATCGCGGCGACATCGACCAGCGGAATGCCCTGTTCGACGGCGGATATTTCGCCCTGCGGGCCGCCCATGTAGAAATCGAGCTTGCCGGAGATCAGCAGCGCGCTGTTTGCAGCATTCGGGCCGCCCTGGACGATGGTGACGTCGAGGCCGTATTTTGCATAGGTGCCGTCGGCAACGGCTTGGTAGAAGCCGCCATGTTCCGCCTGGGCAAGCCAGTTTGTCCCGTAGCTCACCTTGTCGAGGGCGAGCGCCGGCGAGGCGGCGGCAAGCATCGAGGCGAGGCCGAGGCAGCCCAGGAATTGCATCTTCGTCTGTGCTTTCAACATGGTTGGCAGTTCCCCTTCTGAGCCGAGGGAAGCCTTGCTCGGCCCCCTTTTGAGGGAATTTGAGCCATTGCCATGCGCTTTGAAAAGCATCAAAATTCGTTCGCATTGATGCCTTTTCGGCATCTCTGGGAAAGCTGAAGATAATTTGTGCGTCCTGCGCAAAATTTATGCATTGGAGAGATCATGTTGCACTCCAGACGCCTTCTTTACATCAACGAGATCGCCCGTTGCGGTTCGATCCGCAAGGCGGCCGCGCGCCTCAACGTGGCGTCGTCGGCGGTCAACAGGCAGATTTTGGCGCTGGAGGAGGAGATCGGGGCGCCGCTTTTCGAGCGGCTGCCGCGTGGCCTGCGGTTGACGGCTGCCGGCGAACTCTGCATCGAGCATATTCGGGACGTGCTGAAGAATTACGAGCGCCTGGAGGGGCGCATCCGCAGCCTCAAGATGCAGCAGGCAGGCAAGGTGCGCATGGTGACGACCGTTGGGCTTGCCGCCGGGCCGCTGCCCGAAATCATCGCGCGCTTTCTTTCAGAGCATCCGCGCGTCTTCGTCCAACTGCGCAACGATACCGGCGGCACGACGGCCAGCCCTGTTGTATCCGGCGAGGTGGATATCGGTCTGGGCTTCAACATCCCCGCCATGCCCGGCATCCGCACGCTCGGAAATTTCGATATCCCGATCGGTGTCGTGCTGCCGCCAGGGCATCAGTTGATCGGCCCTGGGCCGATCAACCTTGCCGATGTCACCCAGGAAAAACTGGTTCTGGCGCAGCCGGGCACCAGCCTGCGCGAGGTGATCAACCTTGCTTTTGCCCGCCTGCCCATCTCGGTCGAGCCGGTGCTGGAAACCAATGCATCGGAGATGCTGAAACAGCTCGTCAAATGCGGCACGGGGCTGACGCTGCTCAATCCGCTCGACGTCATCACCGAATGCCGGCGCGGTGAACTCGTCTTCCGGCCGATCGCTGAGCCGCACGCGCGTTACCAGCAAATGAAGCTGTTTGCCCGCGCCCGCGCGCCCCTCGACGCGGCCACCAGCCTTTTCGTCGAATATCTGCTCGCCGAACTGCTCGGCTTGGTGCAGGAGTTACAGGCCAAGGGTCATATCCCACCGGATGTGAAACCCGCGGCTGAGCCTATTTCACATAGAGATTCGAAAGCGGATAGGCCTTGAGATCCTGGAGCAGTTCGACAAATCCCTTGACCTGATGGCGGCAGATCGCCTCGCCCTTTTCGGCTTTGGCGATCGAGGCATCGCCGACCACGCCGAGGGGATTGAGGTCATGGGCGATCCAGGCCAGCGAATGCGGCGGCAGAGGCTGAAGAAATTTGGACTGCTCCCGCATCCATTCGGCCTTCGAGGCAAAGTTTTGAGCCTTGTCCATGCGCACCAGTTCGGGGCGGAACTGCAGCATCAACGACGTCTCGACATCGCCGCCGTGGATGCCGTATCTGCTCTCGTGATCGCTGACCATGCCTTCCGGATGACCGAAACGGCCCCATTGCGTGGAGACCACCGCCATTTGATAGCGCACGCGCAGTTCGCGCGCGACGATGCTCATGATGTCGACATTGCCGCCGTGGGAATTGACGATCACCATCTTCCGCAGCCCGGCTTCAGCAACCTTTGCGCCAATCGCCGTCCAGACGGGGATGAGCAGCTCGGCACTGAGCGACAGCGTGCCGGGGCCGTAGATGTGTTCGTTGGCCTTGCCGATCTCCTGTGTCGGAAGGACCAGAATGTCCAGATCCTCCGGCCGCTGCCTCTTCAGCTCCGCCAGCATGCCGGTCGCGATGGCGACATCCGTTGCGATCGGCAGATGCGGGCCGTGCTGTTCCGTCGAGGCAATGGGGAGAACGGCAATCGTGGTCTCGGGGGAGAGGCCGGCAAAATCATATGTGTTGAGCTCGTTCCAGTAAAACGGCGTGGGCATGCGGTCATCCCTTTTCGTCACCTGCTTCGAAAGGGAGTAGGGAATAAAGATAAGCCGGAAAAGCATCATTTTTTGCGCATGGCGCTGCTTTTTTTCGCGCGCATCGGCGGGCGTTACTCCGCTGGCGCTTCCGCGTCCAAGGCAACTTCGTTGAAGTTGTGGCTCGCAGCATCATACGACCGCGGCTTGGTGAATTCATGAGCCAGATCGATAACCGTATGCAACGGAAGGGGTCTAATCAGGAGGCGGAGTTGCACTACCTCAGCAGACGGCGTTGACGCGCGCCCATGTCCAACGAGCAAGGTGGAACAGCTCATGCCAAGCCAGACACAACTGGAACTTTCCCGTCGAGATCTACTTATCTCGTCGGCCGCAACGATTGCGGTAACCGGAGCCGTCGCTCCCGCGGCGGCACAGTCCCCAGGAAATGAAATGGCCTATACATCGAAAGTTTCTTTCGCGGTTAACGGCGAGAACCGCGATCTCGAGGTCGACAACAGAACGTCGCTGCTCGACGCGCTGCGCGAGCACCTTCATCTCACAGGCACGAAAAAGGGATGCGACCACGGTCAATGCGGCGCATGCACCGTGATGGTCGACGGCCACCGCATCAACTCCTGCCTGACGCTGGCGGTCATGCACGAAGGCGATCAAATCACCACGATCGAAGGCCTCGGCCAGCCTGGAAACCTTCATCCGATGCAGACGGCCTTCGTCAAGCATGACGGCTTCCAGTGCGGCTACTGCACGCCGGGACAGATCTGTTCCTCCGTGGCGGTGCTCGACGAGATCAGGGCGAACATACCGAGCCACGTCACCGGCGATCTTACGGCTGAGGCGGCTGTCACTCCGGCCGAGATCCGCGAACGCATGAGCGGCAACATCTGTCGATGCGGCGCCTATTCCAACATTGTCGATGCCATTTCGGAAGTCGCGGGGATTAAAGCATGAGAGCCTTCACCTATGAACGTGCCTCGTCCGTCGAGGCCGCGGCCAAGGCGGCAGCCTCCAATCCTGAAACCAAGTTCATCGCCGGCGGCACCAATCTCCTCGACCTGATGAAGCTCGAGATCGAAACGCCGGCGCATCTGATCGACGTCAACGGTCTCGGCCTCGACAAGATCGAGCCCACGCCGGAGGGCGGGCTGCGCATCGGCGCTTTGGTCCGCAACACCGATCTTGCAGCTCACGAAACTGTTCGCCGCGACTACGGCCTGCTTTCCAGGGCGCTTGTCGCGGGCGCCTCCGGGCAACTGCGCAACAAAGCGACGACGGCCGGCAACCTTCTGCAGCGCACGCGCTGTCCTTATTTCTATGACCCGAACCAGCCGTGCAACAAGCGGCAGCCGGGCAGCGGCTGTTCCGCCATCGGCGGCTTCAGTCGCCAGCATGCAGTGGTCGGGGTAAGCGAGAGCTGCATCGCCACTCATCCGAGTGACATGGCCATCGCGATGCGGGCACTCGATGCCGCCGTAGAGACGGTCAAGGCCGACGGCAGTCGTCGCTCGATTGCGATCGCCGACCTTCACCGGTTGCCCGGCGATACGCCCCATATCGAGACCGTTCTCGAGCGCGGCGAGTTCATCACGGCGGTCCTGCTGCCGCCCCCGATCGGCGGCAAGCACATCTATCGTAAAGTTCGCGACCGCGCCTCCTATGCCTTCGCACTCGTCTCGATCGGAGCCGTGATCCAGCCGGATGGGACAGGACGCGTCGCCGTCGGCGGCATTGCCCATAAGCCGTGGCGCATCGAGGCAGCCGAAGCCGAGCTGCCGAAAGGCGCGCGGGCGGCGGCGGGCGTCCTTCTTGCCGGTGCTCGTCCTACTGAACAGAACCGTTTCAAGGTCGATCTTGTCGAGCGCACGCTCGGCGCGGTCATTGCCGAAGCAAGGGGTTGAGCCATGCAGTTCGATACGCCAGCGACAACCAACCCGATCGACAATCTGACGGTCGTCGGTCAGCCGATCCACCGCATCGACGGCCAGCTCAAGACCACCGGCCGGGCGATGTACGCCTATGAGTGGCACGATCCGAACATGCGCTACGCCTATGGTTATCCCGTTGGTGCGGCGATCGCCAAGGGCCGCATCAAGGCCATGGACGTCTCTGCCGCCAAAAAGGCTCCGGGTGTGCTTGCCGTCGTGACGACGCTCGACATCGGCGAGCGGAAGAAGGGCAAGTTCAACACCGCCAGGCTTTTCGGTGGCGACGAGGTTCAGCACTATCATCAGGCGATCGCGGTCGTCGTCGCCGAGACCTTCGAGCAGGCGCGCGCCGCAGCCGCTCTGGTCAAGGTCGACTATGCCGAAGAAAAGGGTGCGTTCGACCTCGGGCAGGCAAAGGATTCGGCCGTCAAGCCGGATGAATCGCAGCAGCCCGACACTGCGACCGGCAACTTCGAGGCTGCCTTCACGTCGGCTCCCGTTACTCTGGACGCGACTTACACGACGCCCGACCAGTCTCACGCGATGATGGAGCCGCACGCATCGATCGCAGCCTGGAACGGCGACGAGGTGACCGTCTGGACCTCCAGCCAGATGATCGACTGGTGGCGTTCCGACCTTGCGACGACACTCGATATCGACAAGGAGAAGATCCACCTCATGTCGCCGTTTATCGGCGGCGGCTTCGGTGGCAAGCTATTTCTGCGGGCCGACGCCGTGCTGGCCGTTGTCGGCGCGCGTGCGGTAAAACGGCCCGTCAAGGTCGCCTTGCCGCGACCCCTTCTGATAAACAATACCACCCACCGGCCGGCGACGATCCAGCGGATTCGCATTGGAACCGAGCGTGACGGCAAGATAACCGCCATTGCCCACGAAAGCTGGTCCGGGGATCTTCCTGGCGGAGGCCTGGAGACAGCAGTCAACCAGACGCGTCTTCTCTATGCCGGGGCGAACCGCATGACGGCGATGCGGCTGGCGACGCTTCACCTCCCCGAGGGCAACGCCATGCGCGCTCCGGGCGAAGCGCCCGGACTGATGGCGCTCGAGATTGCCATCGACGAGATTGCCGAAAAAGTTGGGATCGATCCTGTGCAGTTTCGGATCGTCAACGACACGCAGGTCGATCCGGAAAAGCCGCAGCGGCCTTTTTCCCAGCGCAATCTCATCGGCTGCCTCAAGCTCGGTGCAGAGCGGTTTGGCTGGGGTGAACGCGGGAAGCCCGGTTCCAGGCGGGAGGGCAACTGGCTGGTCGGCATGGGCGTTGCCGTTGCCTTCCGCAACAACCTCGTCCTTCCCTCCGGCGCGCGGGTAAAGCTCGACCGGGAAGGCGTCGTGACTGTTGAAACCGACATGACCGACATCGGGACCGGCAGCTACACGATCATCGCCCAGACGGCCGCCGAGATGATGGGAGTTACGATCGACAAGGTCGCCGTCCAACTCGGCGACTCGCGTTTTCCGGTTTCTGCTGGTTCCGGCGGACAGTTCGGTGCCAACTCTTCCACGTCTGGCGTCTATGCAGCCTGTGTCAAGCTGCGTGAGGCCATCGCCAAGAAGCTCAGCTTCAACTCCGAAGACATCGTCTTCGAGAATGGCGAGGTCCGCTCGGGCAATCGTTCGGTGCCTCTTGCCGAGGCCGCCGGTCCGGATGGTCTTGTCGGCGAGGACACCATCAAATGGGGTGAGCTTACCGAGACGCATCAGCAATCGACGTTCGGCGCGCACTTCGTGGAGGTTGGCGTCGACATTGCCACGGGAGAAAGCCGCATTCGCAGGATGCTCGCAGTCTGCGCGGCGGGAAGAATCCTCAACCCGATCACCGCCCGCAGCCAGGTCATCGGCGCGATGACGATGGGGGCGGGCGGCGCACTGTCCGAAGAATTGGCGGTCGACACCCGCCGCGGCTTCTTCGTCAACCACGATCTCGCCAGCTACGAAGTGGCGGTGCATGCCGACATTCCGCACCAGGAGGTGATCTTCATGGACGAGACCGATCCGATGTCCTCGCCAATGAAGGCGAAGGGCGTCGGCGAGCTTGGCCTTTGCGGCGTCGCGGCAGCAATCGCCAACGCCGTCTACAACGCGACCGGCGTCAGGGTTCGGCACTATCCGCTGACGCTTGACAAGCTCATCGGCGGCTTGCCGGACGTGGCGTGATTATTTCGGCGGCGGTCTCGAAAGCGGACCGCCGTCACGTCCTGTAGGATTTCCGATGGATCAGACACTTGCGCCCATCACGGCGCCAATTCCCGTCAGGGCCTCGTCCACCGACGATCCGGCGGAACTGCTTCGCTTCGCGATAGACGCCCATGGTCTCGGCGCGGCGGCACTTGCGACCCTCGTCGACATCCGAGGCGGAGCGGCGCGTGCGCTCGGCGCTCATATGGCGGTTGCCGCAGACGGGCGGTTCTGCGGCTATGTCTCCGGCGGATGCGTCGAAGCCGCCGTCGCTTCCGAAGCGCTTCTGGCAATGGCGGAAGGACGGGACCGCACGGTCAAGTTCGGCGACGGCTCGCCCTTCTTCGACATTGTCCTTCCCTGCGGCGGCGGAATCTCAGTCGCAATCCATGTCCTGAAAGATGTCGGAGCTTTGCGGCATGTTCTGGAGCGTCTCGAACGCAGGCAGGCAGCCGGCCTTGCCTATTCGCCAGAGCGGCAGACGCTCGAACCGGTAGACCCCCTGCCAGGGGCATGCTGGCTCGAGCGAGATTTCGTGAGCGTCTACCGTCCCCGCACCCGCGTCGTCCTTTCCGGGCAGACGATCGAAGCGCAGGCCGTCGCACGACTGGCCGAAGCTTCCGGCTACGACGTGATCGTCAGGGGGCAGGGCGAGGGGGGCAGGGTCGCAGCCGGCATCATCGACCCCTTCACGGCCGTCGTGCTCCTGCATCATGATCTTGACGCCGAAGCTGCCATTCTCGAGACCGCGCTTCGGTCGCCCGGGTTCTACATCGGCGCGCTCGGCAGCACCCGGACGCATCGTCGACGTGTCGAGCGGCTGAGAGCCATGGCTTTCAGAAAGGACGACATCGCTCGTATCAAGGCGCCCATCGGGATGTTCGGCCCGACGCGGGATGCGACGTCGCTCGCCCTGTCGGTTCTGGCGGATGTCGCTGCGGCAAGACTGGCTGCTTATGCTTAAGGCGTCGGTCGCGATCGTCATTCTCGCTGCCGGCAAGGCAAGCCGGATGGGTGAAGGCGGGAAACACAAGCTGCTGGCCGAGTTCGACGGCGTACCGCTCGTGCGGCGGTCAGCATTGACGGCGCTCTGTGCGGATGCAGCATCTGTAACTGTTGTAGTCGGCCATCGCAGGAGCGAAATTGAAGCTGCGCTCCAGGGGCTCGCTCTAACTTTCGTCGATAATCCCGATTACCCCAGCGGCATGGCGAGGTCGCTCATGGCAGGGTTCTCATCAAAGCGCACTGACGGCGCCGACGGCATTCTCGTCATGCTGGCCGATATGCCCGGCATTGCCACGGCACACCTTAATGCCTTGATTTTCGCCTTTCGCAACGCGGGCGGTGAGGCCATCGTGCGCGCCGTCTCACGCGGCAAGCCCGGCAATCCCGTTATCCTGCCACGTTCGCTCCATCCCGCGGTGCGGAGACTTGAGGGCGACGTCGGCGCGCGCGATATCATTGCGACGTCAGCTCTGCCCGTGCTCGATGTCGATGTCGGCGATGCGGCCTGCCTCGACGTCGATACGCCGGACGATATCGTGGCCGCCGGCGGCGCAATGAAGAACTAACTCACGAGATGGCAGCGAGATGGTTCGGTTCCCTATCTGATGACCGTTGCATTCGATCTGGAACCACCACGCCTAGAGCGCCGCGCGTCTTTTCAGACGCGCAAAAGACGCTCTAACTTTTTGTTTTCGCGCAATCCCGGATGGAAAACCGCTTCGCACTTTTCCTGGAATTGCCCAAGAGCCTCACCTGGCGGCCATGCTCGCGACCAGATCGCTAAACCTCTCTCCCTGAATGCCGACATGCCCCCGCAGCAGCCGGCGGGCCGCATCTCCATCTCCGGCAAAGATCGCATCGACGATGGCGCAATGTTCTGAGAAGGAGGTCGACAGGCGGTTGCGCACGCGCAGCTGGAGGCGGCGATAAGGTCGCAGGCGCCGATGCAATTGCAGACATTGCTCCTCGAGGAAATCGCTTCGGCCGGCTGCGTAGATGGCCTTATGGAACTCCTCATTATCGTAATAATAGGCATCGCTGTCACCGGCAGCGGCGGATTGCTCACAGCGGCTGTGGGTGGCCGTGATTGCTTCTCGGGACGCCTTGTCCAGCCGCCGTGCGGCGAGCGAGCCGGCCAGGCCCTCCAGCTCTGCCATAACCTCGAACATCTCATAGACGCGGTGCGGCCCCGGATCGATGACGATTGCGCCTCTGCGCGGTCGAATTTCGATGAGGCCGATCGCATCGAGCTGCATCAGCGCCTCACGCACCGGCGTGCGGGAGACCCCGAAACGCGTCGCAAGCACCGTTTCGTCGAGCCGCTCACCGGGGGAGAACTCGTTGGAAAGAATTGAATTTTCAATCTCATCCCGAAGCCATCGGCCGACATTCTCGGACATTTAGTTTCGCTTTCCTCATACAAAAATGCTATTCTTGTATACACGATTGTTGACCTCGTGTACGAATAGTGGCATTCTACATACTACCGGTGAAACCCGACGATGGGAAGCAGCCGTCAAAAACGGTCACCCAGCCGGCCGGCAGAAGAGAGGAGAAATGGCATGTCTGAGGCTTCCTTCTTCACCGACATGCTGCAGAGCATCACGGATCGCGGACGCCAGCTTCTGTTTTCCGGCGCGCGCCCCACGCAGGTCGCAGCCAAGGTCGATCTCCAGACACTCTGTGAAATGCTGCTGTCGAGCCGCGGCGAGGCCTCGGGCATGGCGCTTGCCGCCGAGATACTCGATCGCTGGGGCGCGCTTGAGAGCGAGGGCGCGCAGAAATTCCTCCTTATGCTTCATGAAAAGTTCGGGCCCGATACGACCAAGCTCGACCAGGCAATTGAAAATTACCGCGCTGACAAAAGCTCTGCCGCGATCATTGCTCTCCACCAGGCAGCTGAGCCGCGGCGACAGGAGCTTCTGCGTCGTTTAAATCACGCGCCGAACGGCACCGCCAAGCTCGTCCGGATGCGCCAGCAGCTGCTTGCTTCAAAAGATCAATCCGCAGGTTATCACGCGCTTGACGCCGACTTCACGCATCTGTTCGGCTCCTGGTTCAATCGCGGCTTCCTGACGCTGCGGCCCATCGACTGGTCGACGCCGGCTTACATCCTTGAAAAGATCATCAAATACGAGGCCGTGCACGAGATTGCCGGCTGGGAGGAGTTGCGCCGTCGTTTGGCACCGGCCGACCGCCGATGTTTTGCCTTCTTCCACCCCCGACTGGCCGACGAGCCGCTGGTGTTCGTCGAGGTGGCGCTGACACGATCGGTGCCCAGCGCGATCGGAGATGTGCTCGACGAGGGCAGGCAGCAGATCAACGCCGACGAGGCGACGACGGCTGTCTTCTATTCGATCTCCAACTGCCAGGATGGCTTGCGTGGAATCTCGTTCGGCAACTTCCTGATCAAGCAGGTCGTGGAAGACCTGCGCAGAGACCTGCCCGGCCTGAAGAATTTCGTCACGCTGTCGCCCGTTCCAGGCTTTGCCCGCTGGCTTGCCAAGGCGCGCGCCTCGGCCGCCGACCGGTTCTTATCCGAAGCGGCTCGCGAAACGCTGATGTCGCTGGAAGATCCGAACTGGCCTGACAACGAGAAGGCGGCGACTGAAGTGGAGCGCGTGTTGCTGCCTCTTGCGGCGCGCTATTTCCTGATCGAACGGACGCCAGAGGGCCGCCCCGTCGATCCTGTCGCCCGCTTCCATCTCGGCAACGGCGCCCGACTTGAAAGATTGAATTTTCTTGGCGACCGCTCGGCAAAGGCGATGCAGCAGGCACACGGCCTGATGGTCAACTATCTCTACAAGCTCGACGACATCGTGGCCAACCACGAGGCTCTGGCGCAGCGCGGCGAAGTGATTGCCTCGCCTGCTGTCAAAAGCTTGCTCAACCAGAACGACGAGAGCGGCCGTGGCGGCAATGGCCAGCAAGGCTCCCGGCCATTTACACAGATAATGAACTCAACGCTTGGAGGAGGGCGAAAGTGAGCAACCATCTTTTCGACGCCATGCGGGCCGCCGCGCCTGGTAACGCACCGTTCATCCGGATCGATGGCACCCGCACATGGACCTATGATGACGCTTTCGCTCTTTCCGGCCGCATTGCCAGCGCGATGGACACGCTCGGCATTCGCCCCGGCGACCGGGTGGCGGTGCAAGTCGAAAAAAGTGCCGAGGCATTGATCCTCTATCTCGCCTGTCTTCGAAGCGGCGCCGTGTACCTGCCGCTCAACACCGCCTATACGCTGGCTGAGCTCGATTACTTTATCGGCGATGCGGAGCCGCGTTTGGTGGTTGTTGCGTCGGCTGATCGAGGGGGCGTGGAGAAAATCGCCAAGCCCCACGGCGCAATCATCGAAACGCTCGACGCTGATGGCAGCGGCTCGTTGCTTGATCTCGCACGCGATGAGCCGGCCGACTTTGTCGATGCCTCCCGCTCCGCCGATGATCTGGCTGCGATCCTCTACACATCGGGAACGACGGGACGCTCCAAAGGGGCGATGCTTACGCATGGGAACCTGCTCTCGAACGCCCTGACCTTGCGAGATTATTGGCGCGTCACCGCCGGCGATCGACTGATCCATGCCTTGCCGATCTTCCACACGCACGGGCTGTTCGTCGCCACGAACGTCACATTGCTCGCCGGTGCCTCGATGTTCCTGCTGTCGAAGTTCGACCCGGAGGAGATACTGTCGCTGATGCCGCAGGCAACGATGCTGATGGGCGTGCCGACGTTCTACGTGCGCCTCCTGCAAAGCCCGCGCCTCGACGAGCGAGCGGTCGCCAGCATCCGCCTTTTCATTTCCGGATCGGCTCCCCTGCTTGCAGAGACACATACCGAGTTCCAGGCCCGCACCGGTCACGCCATTCTCGAGCGCTACGGCATGACGGAAACCAATATGAACACCTCCAACCCCTTTGAGGGGAAACGGATTGCCGGAACGGTCGGCTTTCCCTTGCCTGATGTGTCGGTGCGCGTCACCGATCCCGCCACCGGGCTGGTGCTGCCGCCCGAAGAAACGGGGATGATCGAGATCAAGGGGCCGAACGTCTTCAAGGGCTATTGGCGCATGCCGGAAAAGACGGCGGCCGAGTTCACCGCCGACGGTTTCTTCATTAGCGGCGATCTCGGCAAGATCGACCGGGACGGTTATGTCCACATTGTCGGCCGCGGCAAAGATCTGGTGATTTCGGGTGGATACAACATCTATCCGAAAGAGGTCGAGGGCGAGATCGACCAGATCGAGGGTGTGGTCGAGAGCGCCGTTATCGGTGTGCCGCATCCCGATTTCGGAGAAGGCGTGACCGCCATCGTCGTGCGCAAGCCCGGCGCTGTCCTCGATGAAAAGGGCATCGTCAGCGCCCTCCAGGACCGTCTCGCACGCTACAAACAGCCCAAGCGCGTCATCTTTGCTGAGGACTTGCCCCGCAACACGATGGGTAAGGTTCAGAAAAACATCCTGCGGCAGCAATACGCCGATCTTTACACCAAGACGTAAGGCGACCGCGCTCTCTGGGAGGAGGGTGCGCCGACATTCCGCATCAATCTTGAAAACAGCAACTACGACGCGGAGGCGTCGGAGGGAGGGGAATCATGGGTATTGAAATATTGTCCATAGGCCTGCTGGTCGCCATGTTCATCATTGCGACGATCCAGCCAATCAACATGGGTGCGCTCGCCTTTGCCGGCGCCTTCGTGCTCGGCTCGATGATCATCGGGATGAAAACAACCGACATTTTCGCCGGCTTTCCGAGTGATCTCTTCCTGACGCTCGTCGCCGTCACCTACCTCTTCGCCATCGCGCAGATCAACGGCACGATCGACTGGCTCGTCGAATGTGCCGTCCGCCTGGTGCGCGGGCGCATCGGCTTGATTCCCTGGGTGATGTTCCTGGTCGCCGCCATCATTACTGGTTTCGGTGCACTTGGGCCGGCTGCGGTGGCCATTCTCGCACCCGTCGCGTTGAGTTTTGCCGTCCAGTACCGCATTCACCCGGTGATGATGGGGCTGACGGTGATCCATGGCGCGCAGGCAGGCGGCTTTTCGCCGATCAGCATCTACGGCGGAATCACCAACCAGATCGTTGCGAAGGCCGGCCTGCCTTTCGCTCCGACCTCGCTGTTTCTCTCCAGCTTCTTCTTCAACCTGGCGATCGCGGTGCTGGTTTTCTTCGTTTTCGGCGGCGCCAGGATGATGAAGCAAGATCCCACATCACTTGGCCCTTTGCCCGAACTCCATCCCGAGGGCGTATCGGCGTCGATCAGAGGTCACGGCGGCACGCCGGCAAAACCGATCAGGGAGCATGCCTACGGTACGGCAGCTGATACGGCGGCGACGTTGCGCCTGAACAATGAGAGAATAACCACCTTGATCGGCCTGACGGCGCTCGGCATCGGCGCCCTGGTTTTCAAGTTCAACGTTGGCCTCGTCGCAATGACCGTCGCCGTCGTCCTCGCGCTGCTGTCACCGAAGACCCAGAAGGCAGCAATCGACAAGGTCAGTTGGTCGACCGTGCTGCTGATTGCCGGCATCATCACCTATGTTGGCGTCATGGAGAAGGCCGGTACGGTCGACTACGTGGCGAATGGCATATCCAGTCTCGGCATGCCGCTGCTGGTAGCGCTCCTGCTTTGCTTTACAGGTGCCATTGTCTCGGCCTTCGCATCCTCGACCGCGCTGCTCGGCGCGATCATCCCGCTTGCCGTTCCGTTCCTCCTGCAAGGGCACATCAGCGCCATCGGTGTGGTCGCGGCGATCGCCATCTCGACGACGATCGTCGACACCAGCCCATTCTCCACCAACGGTGCTCTTGTCGTCGCCAATGCGCCGGACGACAGCCGCGAGCAGGTGCTGCGACAGTTGCTTGTCTACAGCGCCCTGATCGCCATCATCGGCCCGATTGTTGCCTGGCTGGTGTTCGTCGTGCCTGGGCTGGTCTGACGGCCGGCGGCTGCTCCCAGCGAAAAGTGTGCCGAGCCCTGTTTCGGCACACTTGGAGACCGTTGATGCCCCGATCACAGAAATTGAGAAAAACGCTTTCATGGGAGATCAACGACTGGCTTCGAACCAAGCCTCTTCGGCGGCGTTCATCGCCCTCTCACGACAATCAACCGCCGAAGATTGACGTCTCGGGCCTCGCGGATGCATAGTTTGTCGAGCCAGTTGGCGAGCATTCGTCACCGTGCAGCAAATGTAGAAGTGGGGACGTGCTCTTTGCTCACCCAAGACGCTACCTTTTTGTACCGGCAAGGCGCCTCCGCCGTGGACTCACGCGCTTTTGAGCTAGAGCAATTCCAGCAAAAGTGCGTAGCGGTTTTGCGTCCGAAATTGCGTGAAAACAAAGAGATAGAGCATTTCCGTGATTCGGAGAAAAACGGAAATGCTCCAGCGCGATCCTTCCATGGTTTGTCCGCATGCAAATAGTCGTTCTAACTGGTGGCTGCCAATGCGGCGCCGTGCGGTACGCGCTTCAGGAGCCCCCGCAAAACGTCCATATCTGCCACTGCCGGATGTGCCAGAAGGCTGTGGGCGGTCCGTTCGCGATCATCTGCCCGGTGCTGAAGCCCGCATTTCGCCTGACGCGTGGCGCGATCAGCTATTTTCGCAGCTCGGACGTCGGCCGACGTGGTTTTTGCCGTGACTGTGGCACCCCACTCACCTTCGACTATCCCGATGGTGACGACATCGGAGTTTTGGTCGGTACCCTCGACCAGCCCGATCGCGCGCCGCCCGAAAACCAATACGGCAACGAGAGCCGGGTGTCCTGGTACGCCAACCTGGCTCAAGTGCCGGGCGAGCGACCGACCTATGCCGACAATCCCCAGATGTTGCACCGGATCAGCAGCACCAATCATCAGCATCCTGACCACGATACCGATCATTGGTCGCCGTCTGGCTAACTCTCAAACCTGTCCACCCACACAACGCGCGGCTGGAGCGGCGATCCCCTCGGGCGGCGTGAAGCGAGCTGCAAGCTCTCGCGTCGGCGAGGGATCGCCGATTATCGAGCGCCTTAGCGCAGTTTCTCAACGGCGACGGCAAGACACGCCTTGAACGCGGCAAGATCCGTATAGAGCGCATCCCGCGCCGCGTCTCCGATGATGAGGACGCCACCACGCCGCTCAATCCCGGCGTGCAGCATGAGATTGTCGGCCAGGCCGAAATCCTCGATCGCAATCCCGTTCGGGTCTCGCAGTCGACCTTCGCCATCATAGGCGACGGCCCCGCCATAAAGATCGCTCACCCGTCCGCTGTGATCGCGGGCCACATTGGTGTAGGCGAATACAGGCTTACCACTTGCGCACATAAAGCCCAGTTCGAAGGCTGTCCCTGTATCGGCGGCAATGCCGCGAAATGGCGTCAGATTGGCGATGATCGCGTCAGCCTCAATCATCATCTTCTCGTCCACCGCGTTTATCGCCGCCGCCCGCTCGCGCTTCGAGTTCGTGTGCGGGATTTCCAGATCGCCGGGCGAGAGCGGGATAAGTCCCGCCTCACGGGCAAGTGCCGCCTTGCGGTCGAGCATTTCACGGGCGTTGGGAAGGAAGACTTCCGGACCGGCGAGATAAACTTTTTTTGTCATAAATTCGCACCTAAAGGGATGGACTCAGCAACAAATACATCCTGGCTGTACCGCGAAGACGGATCACAATCCAGTGGGCGAAACCGCCCACTGGATGTCGACACGCGGGTATTGGCAGCCGGTGGCGCAATGAACTGACCTGCGGAAAAGACAGCGAGGTGAGGATCATTTGATGAAATGATTCGAACTGCATTCTCCCCGGCTTTGAATTTGTCACTCTCAGCCGCGGATGTGCCGACCTGTCGTTCTACCGGCGTATCAACGCACCGACCTGAACGCCTCTCGCAATTCCTCAGCGAAGAGCTTGGGCTGTTCCCAGGCGGCGAAGTGACCGCCCATGTCGACACGGTGGTAATAATGCAGCGTGGGATAGGCCTGCTTGCTCCAACTCTCCGGCGCCTGGTAGATCTCCTTTGGGAATACGCTGATTGCCACCGGGATCTTGATCTCTTTGGTCTTCTGGGCGTCTGCGCTGAAGTTGTTGTTGTTGTTTTCCCAATAGAACCGCGACGAGGATGCCCCGGTGTTGGTCAGCCAGTATAACGTGATGTCATTCAGCATTTCGTCGTTCGAAAAAACGCGTTCAGGAATGCCCTCGCTGTCGCTCCACTGCGCGAATTTTTCGTAAATCCATGCAGCTAGGCCCGACGGCGAGTCGGAAAGCGAGTAGCCGATCGTCTGCGGACGCGTCACCATCACGGCCCCGTAGGCGGCATTCCGGCCGAAGAAGGTGCTCAGGGATTCAAATGCATCCCGCTCGGGCGCCGACAGCCCTGCAGGCGCCGGGTCGCCACTATTGATGGCCTTCGTGAGGTTGCCCGGAACGGTCGCCGGCATATTGAGATGGATACCAAGCAAGCCCTTCGGTGCCTGGCGCGCCAGTGCGTCGGAGATAACGGAACCGTGGTCGCCGCCCTGGGAAACATAGTGCGCGTAGCCGAGCCGCTTCATCAGTACATCCCATGCCCGCGCAACTCGATCTGGCCCCCAGCCAAGCTCTGCCGGCTTACCCGAAAAGCCGTAACCCGGGATCGAGGGGATGACGACATCAAATGCGTCCTCCGCTTTACCGCCATAAGCAGTCGGATCTGTAAGAGGGCCGATCGCCTTGATGAACTCGAAGGTTGAACCCGGCCATCCATGGGTCAGAATGACCGGAAGAGCGTTAGGATGACGGGAGCGCACATGAATGAACTGGATATCGACCCCGTCGATCGTCGTGATGAATTCCGGAAGTGCATTGAGCTGGGCCTCCGCCTTGCGCCAGTCGTAATCAGTGCCCCAGTAACGGACCAGATCCTGGACGCGCGAAAGCTGAATGCCTTGCGAGGCGTCGCTCACGGTTTCCTTATCTGGCCATCGCGTCTCGGCAATGCGCTTGCGCAGATCGTCAAGCTGTGACTGCGGAACGTGGATCTGGAACGGGCGGATAGTTTCATCGGCCCCGATCGGCGTCGCCGGCCCTTCCGATGTGACGTCGGCGGCACTCGCTGGCAAAAGATAGCCGGCTGGGAACAGCAACATTGGTCCAACCGCCATCACCATCGCGCCGCGGACAAGGCGGCGCCAGGCGAGAACATTTTCAATCTTCTTCATGAGGCACTCCATGTTCTTGTCGCCCAGGGCGACATTTCGTGACGGAGTGATCTCTGACGGGTCTGCGTATCTGACATGTTTCAAGAAATGCCAAAAACGTATCAGAGTGTGGAGTGGCGGCTTCGCAGGGGGGAACGCGATCATCAGGGAACGGCCTGGCCCCGGTGTCGAGCTGCTATCAAAGCTTTCGACGTGGAAAGTGTTTGCCTGGAAGATCCGCCACGTCCTCAAAAACAGGAAGCAGCAGAAGGCGGCAATCGAGAACGCACGTTGGGCCGGAAGGGTCGGCACTCGACCCGTCTGGTGCCGCTGGGACGGGAATTGTTAAGCCGCGGCGCCTGAGCGGGAAATCAAACACCTCATTCCTGTCTGCGGAGGCTCCCCAGCATAGCCTTGAACCCCGCGACCGCCCGCTTCGAAACCCCCTCCGGATTCTCGGCATTGGCGATCCACAGCGCCATATGGCTGCTGGCGCCATTGATGAGGCGAGCGGCAGTTTCGGTGTCGATGTCGATGATCTCGCCATCGGCCTTGAGACGGTCGAGGCTGCGGGAGAGGGCGGCGATACAGCCGGGGGTGTTTTGCCATTGCGAGATATCGCCGAGGACAGCCGGGCCATCGCGAAACATGATGCGCTGGATTTCGGGCTCAAGCGCCATTTCGATATAAGCGGAGCACTCGTCGACAAAGCCTTGCCAGCGTGTGGGCGCGGCGGCCGAGACCTCGTTCAGCCGTTCAGTCATCTCAGCGTCGATTTCCATGATCACGGCCTGGAGCAGGCCCCTCTTGTCACCGAAGTGATGATAGAGGGCCCCGCGCGTCAGTCCCGCTTCGCCGGTGAAATCGTCCATCGACGCTTCCGCGTAGCCGATCGTGCCAAAGGCACGCCGCCCGGCTGCGATAAGTTTGCCGCGGGTCTCTGCGATCATCTCCCGGCGCGGTTTGCGCATGGCTTCTCCTTTGGCATACGCCGCGTATCTTTTTCATTGACATACGTGGCGTATGCATTATGTAAACACATACGCTCCGTATATAAGTGTTCTATCCGATAGCTGGAAGGTTCGTCCCATGTCAAATCCGTATAGACAAATATTCGCGGCACCTGGGGCCAAGGGCTTCTCCGTCGCCGGCTTTTTCGCACGGCTTCCCATCGCCATGGCGCCGATTGGCATCGTCGCCATGCTCTCCCAGGCACATGGCGAATATTGGCTGGCAGGCGCCGTGTCGGCGACCTATGCGCTCACCAATGCGGTGATTTCACCGCAGATTTCGCGAGCAGTCGACCGGCAGGGCCAGACGGCAGTCGTCGTTCCGACAACCATCGTATCAGTGCTGGCGTTCATCGCGCTGATCGCCGCGGCCAATCAGAACTGGCCGGCGTGGACGCTCTTCGCCTCAGCCTTCCTTGCGGCAGCCATGCCAAGCATCCCGGCGCTGATGCGGGCGCGCTGGACGGAACTGTTTCGCAACCAGCCAGAACTCAACACGGCATTCGCGTTCGAAAGTGCCGCGGACGAACTGGTCTATATCGCCGGCGCCTCGCTGTCCGTTGGGCTCGCAGTGGCCCTTTTCCCGGAAGCCGGCATGATGGTGAGCACAGCTTTTCTAGCGCTTGGGACCGCGGCCTTCATCGTGCAGCGCGGCACCGAGCCGAAGGTGCGTCATGTCGCCGGCGCGGCTTCGGTTGGCTCCGCGATCCGGCAGCGTCCGGTGCAGATCATTACGCTCGCGCTGATCTTCGTCGGCGCGATCTTCGCAACCGCTGAAGTGAGTGTTGTCGCCATCACCAAGGAGCTTGGTCAGCCGAATGCGGCAAGCCTGGTCATCGGTGTCTATGCGCTCGGTTCCTTCCTGTTGGGTTTGACCCTCGGCGCGCTTAATCTGCGCATCCCCTTACATCGTCAGTTGCTGATCGCTGTTGCGACTCTCGCACTAACCTCGTTGCCTCTTCTCGCCGCCGGCAGCTCGGTAACCCTGCTTGCTATCGCCGTCTTCGTCAGCGGCATCGCGATCTCGCCGACCTTTATAACGGCCTTCGGACTGATTGAGCGTCGTGTGCCGGAATCGGTGCTGACCGAGGGCGTCACCTGGGTGATGACCGGCATAGGCATCGGTATGGCGCTTGGCGCCTTCGTCACGGGCTGGGTCGTCGACAGCTACGGTCCCCAGAGCGGATTCTGGGTGTCTGCGGCGGCCGGGGCCGCGACCGTCCTTATCATTGCGCTCGGTCAGCGTACCCTCTCGGGCGAGTGCACCGGCGGGGAAGATTGCGCCATGCTGGAGCCGGCGCAGTAGCAGGGTGGGCGGTAGACAGAAACGAAGCAGGAGGGTTCACCGGCCAACGGTTCGAAACCGTTCAAGGCGGAAGACAGTGAGTTAAGCCGCTTTTCGGGAGAACTCACGAGCTAAGTCGAGAAATGCTCTGACGCCAGCCGATAGATTTCGGCGTCCAGGATAGTAGAGGCATAAGCCTGGATAGGGCGGCGTCCAATCTTCTAGAACACGAACAACGCGCCCCGCCTCTATGTCCGAGAGAATGTCCTGTTCAAAGAGGTAGCCCACGCCGGCGCTTTCGAGCACGGCAGTCCGCGTAAGACTGGCCTCATCGAGTGCGATTGGCCCCCGTACATCTATCTGCACCGGCTCGCCGTCTTTTTCGAACCGCCATCGAAACAAGGAGCCGTCTGGCAGGCGAACACGAATGCACCTGTGACTGAGAAGATCCGGAGGCACCGTGGGCTTACCATGTTTCTCGAAATACTCGGGAGACCCAACCACTGCGTGTCGCTGAGGCCGGCCGAGCGAAACGGCAATCATGTCGCTGGGAACGAGGCCTTCAACCCTGACGCCCAGATCGAACCCGTCCTTGACGATATCGACCATTTTACCCTCGGTAACGATATCGACATTCATGTCGGGATAGCGGCGCAGGAACTCCAGCACGAGCGGTGAGACGATGGCGCGCGCCGCAAATGGCGCTGCGTTGATCCGTATTGTCCCGGAAGGAGTCTCGCGGTGGGAGCGCACCAGATCCAGAGCAGCATGGAGATCCTGAAGCGAGGGCGCGACCTGCTGCACAAACAACCGGCCGGCATCCGTCAGCGACACACTGCGGGTGGTGCGGTTGAACAACCGCACGCCAAGTCCCGCCTCGAGCCTGCTTATCGTATGGCTCAACGCGGTCGTGGACATACCGAGATCAATGGCCGCTGCTCGAAAAGTCCCGCGCCTGGCAATTGCAATGGCCGCTTCAAGTTCCTTCAGGCTGGATAGCTCCATCGTCCCGATCTGTTCATCATCGCATGCCGGTTTATCCCACTTATTTACGCAATGGTCGAGGGATAAAGTATCGGTTAGGTTATGAGGAGAACACAATGGACATGCCCGGTATCATAAACACGTACTTTGAAGCAGACCGTCGAAATGACGCGGATGCGCTGCTGGACACCTTTGCGATCGAAGCCGTCGTCGAAGACGAAGGAGCGCACCATCAAGGCGTCGCCGCAATCCGCGAGTGGTGGGTGGCTGCGAAGAAGGCGACCCAATACCATGCAGAACCCGTGGAATCCGCGGTTGACGGCAATAAAGCAATCGTCCGGGCGAGGGTGAGCGGCCAGTTTCCCGGTAGCCCGGTGATGCTCACCCATGCCTTCACCCTCAAGGACGACAGGATCGTCTGGCTGGAGATCCGGTCATGACCGACTTTCTCAACCTGAGGGGCAAACGCGCACTCATTACCGCTGGAACAAAAGGTACCGGCGCTGCGACCGTCAGACTGTTTCGGGAGCTAGGCGCAAAGGTGCTGACGACAGCGCGGGCCCGTCCGGAAAGCCTGTCGGAAGAAATGTTCGTCGAGGCGGACCTGACCACGGAAGAGGGATGTGCAATCGTCGCAGAGGCCACGCGGCGGCGCCTTGGCGGCGTCGACGTCATCGTCCATATGCTCGGTGGCTCTTCAGCGGCCGGAGGTGGATTTTCTGCACTGTCGGAAGACGACTGGCATAAGGAGCTGTCGCTCAACCTCTTTCCAGCCGTTCGCCTGGATCGGCAACTGGTTCCGGACATGGTTGCTCAAGGAAACGGTGTGGTGGTGCATGTGACATCCATCCAGGGAGTCCTGCCGCTTCCAGAATCGACGACCGCCTATGCTGCAGCCAAGGCAGCACTTTCCACTTACAGCAAGGCGATGTCGAAAGAAGTGTCGCCCAAAGGTGTCCGGGTCGTTCGGGTGTCGCCGGGCTGGATCGAAACGGAAGCTTCGATCCACCTTGCAGAGCGCCTGGCGAAGCAGGCCGGAACTGACCTTGAGGGGGGCAAAAAGATCATCATGGACGGGCTGGGCGGCATTCCGATGGGGCGTCCGGCAAAGCCGGAAGAGGTCGCAAACCTGATTGCCTTCCTCGCTTCGGACCGGGCTGCATCGATCACTGGTACCGAATATACGATCGATGGAGGGACAGTGCCAACAGCCTAGGCGCCGACATACACGGCAAATCAGACGGGTGCGTCCCACCCGCCGATCTGGGAATAGATCGCGTTGCGGAGGTGGCGGACGTCGCGGTTCAGAGCGCCCAATTCCTGTGGCGTCTGGGTCGAGGCAGCAAGCAAGGTGTCGCTCAGACAACCAGCCTTGTGCTGTAACGCCCTGCCTTCGCCGGTCAACGCAATCAACACCTGGCGCTCGTTGCTCAGGTTTCTGGTCCTGCGTAGCAGGCCGGATACCTCAAGGCGCTTTAGAAGCGGCGTCAGCGTGCTGGATTCCAGGGCAAGGGCGTTGGCAATGGCACCCACCGTTTGTCCATCTTCGCTCCATAATACGTTGAGCACGAGATACTGCGGGTACGTTAGACCCAGCTCATCGAGAAGGGGCTTGTAAGCGCGCTGGATGGCAATACCAGCTGTATAAATTGCGTAGCACAATTGTTCGTGCAGAGGGGGCGGGTCGTTATGGCGTTTGGTCATTGTGAGCTCCTGTAGACTCCATATAGCCCATGCAAGCAGGAATTTAAATATCGCGATAAGAATTATCTTGACGCCTGAGCTGAAGTCTGCAAACTTATATATATCGCGATAACAGTTATCGCTCATAGGAGAAAGCCATGACACTCAAGACCACGACTACCGTTGCCGCAATCGCAGCCGCCGCCGCATTGTCTGCCGCCATATCGGCGGACGCCGCCGACACCATTCCTCAAAACCAGTCAGTAAAAAATGTTGTTCTCGTCCATGGCGCATTTGTGGACGGCTCTGGCTGGAGGGGTGTTTACGACAATCTGACAAAGCGCGGCTATCGCGTCACCATCGTGCAGAACCCGCTGACCTCGCTGGAAGACGATGTCGCAGCCACCAAACGTGCGCTTGAGCGGCAGGACGGTCCGGTCATTCTCGTCGGACATTCCTGGGGCGGCACAGTCATCACGGAAGCGGGCATAGACGCAAAGGTTGCAGGCCTCGTCTATGTTTCTGCTCTATCCCCCGATGCTGGCGAGACAACGGCACAGCAATACGCAGGATTTGCTCCCGCATCGGAGTTCGTCATCGAGACCACCAAGGATGGTTTCGGATATGTCAGCCCGGAAAAGTTCAAGGCTGGCTTTGCTCATGACGTCAGCGACGCCGATGTTGCGTTCATGAGGGACGCGCAGGTGCCGATCAACATGTTGGCGTTCGGCACCAAGCTCGAAAATGCTGCGTGGCGCACCAAGCCCAGCTGGGCCGTCATTGCTACCGAGGACAAGGCATTTGATCAGGCGATGCTGATCCACATGGCAGAGCGCATCAAGGCGAAGATCACCAAGGTTTCGGCAAGCCACGCCCTGTTCATGACGCAGCCGAAGGTGGTCGCGGATACCATTGATCAGGCCGCTAAGGCCGTCTCGGCGAAGAGGCAATGACAGACGCAGCCTCATCGGGACACTCCGCACTATCCCGATGACGACGAGCAGGGGCTGTCGAACCGAGCGAGGTCGGGCTAAAGCGAGCACATAAAAGGCCGCACGATCTCGGACTGGGATCCATTGCCCGCATTCGCCCCGGGGATCCCCAGCAAATTCGCTATTGTTTTGAATCCATTCACGGAGGTAGTCACGTGAAGCTGAATAGTCATGACCAAAATGCACTCGAAAATCCGCCCATTCCTCAGCGCGAGGTCGGTGATGTTTTCGACTTCATCGTCTGCGGCGCCGGGTCCAGCGGCTCCGTTGTCGCTGCGCGCCTGGCAGAGAGTGGGAACGCGAATGTTCTGCTGCTCGAGGCGGGTGGAGACGATGAGGCCGAGACCGTTACGAACCCTGCGCAGTGGCCGCTCAATCTCGGCTCGAGCCGGGACTGGGGCTTTGTTGGACAACCGGCCCCGGGCCTATATGGTCGACGTCTTCCTCTCAGCATGGGCAAGGGGCTCGGTGGCGGTTCGAGCATCAATGTCATGGTGTGGGCCAGAGGACACAAGCGAGATTGGGACCACTTTGCTGCTGAAGCCGGCGATGAGACGTGGGGCTACCAGTCGATCCTCGGCTACTATCGCCGGGTCGAAGACTGGCGCGGCGCTCCGGACTCAACGCGGCGCGGCGTGGGAGGACCGGCCTACGTAGCGCAGCCGCAGGCGCCCCAACCGATCGCAAAGGCCCTGTTGCGTGCGGCATCCGCTATCGGCATTCCCGTCTACGATAGCCCGAACGGTGAAATGATGGAGGGGCCAGGAGGGGCATCGATCGCTGAACTGCGGATCCGGGATGGCAAGCGGGAATCCGTGTTCGGATCCTATGTCCGTCCGCTCATGTCGCGGCCGAACCTGACGGTGCTGACCGATGCCCTGGTCACGCGTCTCATCTTCGATGGCAAGCGGGTGATTGGGGTCCAGGTTCTTGTCGATGGTCAGCGACGTCAATTCACGGCGCGTTGCGAGACGGTGCTGTCGCTTGGCGCGATCAACACGCCGAAAGTTTTGATGCAGTCGGGTATAGGCCCGGAAGATGAGTTACACGCTCATGGCATTCCTGTCGTTCAGCACTTACCTGGTGTTGGTCGCAATCATCAGGATCACCTCGCATTCGGCTGCACCTGGGCATATCGAAAGCCTGAAACCATCGGTGGTAGCGGCTGCGAAGCAAAACTATATTGGAAAAGCGACTCGCGTCTTGCCCAGCCGGACATTCTTCAGTGCCAGTTGGAGTTCGCCGTGCCTTCGCCGATCGAGACGGGTCTCCAAACGCCCGAACATGGCTGGACAATGTTTAACGGTCTCGCCCAACCGCAAAGCCGTGGTCGACTACGGCTCTCCGGCCCGGATACAAATGACCCCATCCTGATCGAACCGAACTCTTTGAGTGAACCAGAAGACATGGCTGCTGCCCTGGCCGCGGTGGAGCTATGCCGGGAACTGGGAAACAGCGAAGCGTTCACGCCGCTGGTGACAGGAGAGACAGCGCCAGGCGCGCGCGATCGGTCGGGAATGATTGACTTCATCCGCAGATCGGCCGTCACCTATTGGCATCAATCCTGCACAGCCAAGATGGGACGCGACAGAATGTCGGTGGTCGATAACGAGCTCAAAGTGTACGGTATTGATGGCCTTCGCATCGCAGACTCCTCGATCATGCCTCGCATCACCACCGGCAACACGATGGCGCCTTGTGTTGTCATCGGAGAGCGGGCGGCCGATCTGATCCGGGACATGCATGGCCTTACGGACTCGAGCGGAGGGTTCAATCAGCCCGTCTGATGAAGAGATTTATGTGGAGATCGGCGGCCAGCATACGTGGGCCGCCGAGCTTTTGTTCGCCTCGCGCCATATTGGTGCAAGGCGATAACCTCACGGCACCTGCGCCCCACTCACCGCGACATAAACCGAATAAACCGACCGCGTCGCCGCAATGAACAGCCGGTTGCGTTGGGGGCCGCCAAAGGTGAGGTTGGCGACGGTCTGGGGTACGCGGATCTTGCCGATCAGTTTGCCGGTCGAGTCGAAGCAATGCACGCCATCGGCCGCACTTGACCAGAGGTTCCCGTTCACGTCTGTGCGAATGCCGTCCGGGATGCCTTTGTCGATGAGGCAGAAGACGCGGCCGTTCGTAAGCCTGATGCCGTCGATCACGTCGAAAGCGCGGATGTGACGTGGCAGGCTTTCGTCATGGCTGGCTGCCGAATCCGCCACATAGAGGATGGTCTCGTCGGGCGAGAAGGCGAGGCCGTTCGGCTGGGTGAAATCCGTGACGACAGCAGCAAGCGCGCCGGTCGTCGGATCGAGCCGGTAGACGTTGCGCGTCGGTTGCTCCGGCTCGGCGCGAAAGCCTTCATAGTCCGACATGATGCCGTAGGTCGGGTCGGTGAACCAGATCGAGCCGTCTGACTTCACCACCACGTCGTTCGGCGAATTGAGCCTGGCGCCCTCGAAACGATCGGCGAGCACGGTGATCGAGCCGTCGACCTCGGTGCGGGTGACGCGGCGCGTCCCATGCTCGCAGGAGATCAGCCGTCCCTGCCGGTCGCGCGTATGGCCGTTGGTGAAGTTGGAGGGTTGCCGATAGATGGAGACGCCGTTCTCCGGCGTCCATCGCAACATGCGCTGGTTGGGTATGTCGCTCCACAGCAGCTGGTTGGCGTCGTTGAACCAGACGGGGCCCTCCGCCCAGCGGCAGCCCGAATAGAGTTCGTCGAGACCGGCGCTGGTCACGATCATCTGCCGGAAGCGCGGGTCGTGGATTTCGTAAATGCTGGCCTCGGCCATGGCGGTCTTCCCGTTTATCGCATGCCGGCCCGGCGACCGCCGGCGAGCATGATGACGCTGATGATGATGAGGCCGGTCATGATCAGGCGAATGCCCGCGCCGAACCCATAAGTATTGAGCATGGAGACGACCAGGAACATGAAGAGCGATGCGCCCCAGATCCCCGGCACGTTGGAATCGCCGCCGGCGACTGCCGTACCGCCGATCACGACGACAGCGATCGACATCAAGAGATATTCCGAGCCCATGTTGAGCGCTGCGCCGCCGGAGAAACAGGCGAGCAGATAGCCTGCGACCGAAGCGAGCACGGCGCAGAAGAGATAAGTGACGAAACGCGTGCCGTCGACCGGTATGCCGGCCATGCGCGCTGCCGGCATGCTCTGGCCGATCGCCGAGATCCAGCGTCCGTAGATCGTATTCTCGAGCAGGAACCAGGCAAGCAGCGAGATGAGGAAAGCGACGATCGCCACATTCGGCACGCCGAGCGCGTTCGACGTCGTGAATTCCGCCAGCACGCTCGGAGGCTTGATGCGCAAGCCCCGGTTCGTCCAGATCGCGGCGGACTGCACGATGAAGCTCATGGACAGCGTGGCGATGATCGGCGGAATGCGCAGCGCCTTGATGAGCGCATAGTTGCCGAGACCAACGACAAGACCGATGACGATGGCGACGAGAAGGCCCGGCAGGATCATGCCGTTTTCGACATTCATCAACTTCAGCGCCACCGTGCCGGCAAGCGTCATGGTGGCGGGAACCGAGAGATCGATGTTGCCGGGGCCGAGCGTGATGACGAACATCTGGCCGATGCCGACGATGACCGAGAAGGCCGCGAAGGTGAGGGCTGCCTGCGACAGGCCAAGCGTGCTGGCGCCGAGCGTCACCATGATCGTCAGGAACCAGACGACAAAGGCGGCAAGCCACGACCAGATCCAGGGTTTACGAAATAGGCGAAGGAGCGGGGTCATCGGCGTTTCTCCCGCTTCTCCAGGCGGTTCAGCATCAGCCGTAGTGCCAGCACAATGATGAGGATCGCGCCCTGAGCCCCGATCTGCCAGTCTGGTGAGATGCGCAGGAAGGACAGGAACGAGCCGGCGAGCGTCAGCGTCAGCGCGCCGATGACGGCGCCAATCGGGAAGACGCGGCCGCCAATGAACTCGCCGCCGCCGAGGATGACGCCGGCGATCGACAGCAGCGTGTAACGCAGCGCGATATTGGCATCGGCCGAGGTGGTCAGGCCGACGAGGGCGATGCCGGCGAGCACGGCAAAGAGGCCGGCAAGACCGTAGGCGGCAGCGCGCGCCCCGACAATCGACCAGCCGGCGCGCTCGACCGAACGCTGGTTACCGCCGATGCCGCGCATCAGCACGCCGAGCGACGACCGCATGACGAGAAGATGAGCGACGGCGGCAATGACGATGCTGGCGACGATCGCCATCGGCGCCAGCGGCGGCTTGACGGTCATCAGCCAGCGCACCCAGTCCGGCGCCTGCCCGCCCGGTGCCGGCAGCAGCAGGACGGCGAGGCCGCCCCAGACGAAGCTCATGCCAAGGGTCACGACTATGGACGGCAGGTTGCGCAGATAGATGACGATGCCGAGCGCTGCATAGGTTGCGATCGCCCCGGCAAGGATCAGCACGCCGGTCACCGGGGCATCTCGCAGAAAGGTCGCGGTGACGCAGGCGACGAAGCTGACGAAGGCGCCCATCGAGAGATCGAGATCGTTGACCGCCATCACGATCATCTGGGCGATCGTCGCAAGCGCGATCGGTACAGCCAGGTTGAACAGCAGGTTGAGCCCGACATAGCTCATGGCGCGCGGCTGCAGCCAGAAGACAGCGGCGAGCAGCAGCGTCAGCGACAGGGCGGGAATGGCAAGACGCATGGCGTCGGACGACAGCCGGAACGTCATGCGGCGACCCCCTCGAAGGAGGCGGCGATGATATTCGTCTCGTTGACGGCGTCACCAGCGAGTTCGGCCGTGATGCGGCCTTCGCGGAAGACGTAGACGCGGTCGCAGAGGCGGACCTCGTCCATTTCGGTCGAGTACCAGATGAAGGTGCGGCCATGCGCCGCTTCCTCGCGGATGATCGCGTAGACCTCCTGCTTGGTGCCGACATCGACGCCGCGCATCGGGTCGTCCATCAGCACGACAGGTGCGCGCGTCGCAAGCGCGCGGGCAAAGAGCACCTTCTGCTGGTTGCCGCCGGAAAGCGACAGGATGCGGTTGTCCATATCGGGCGTGCGGATCTCGATCCGCCGCTTCCAGTCGGTGGCTTTCGCCTCCTCTTCGCCCGCGAGGATGAGACCACGCCGGGAGAGATCACCGAGCGAGGCGATGGAGAAGTTGCGCAGGATGCTCCACAGTTCGAAGACGCCGTTGAGGCGGCGGTCGCCGGCGACGAAGGTGACGAGCGGATCGCGCTCCGGCAGCCAGTTGCTGGACTGGGCGGCATGCAGGGCGAGCAGCAGCCCAGTCTGCCCGTGGCCGGCCAGACCCGCCAGTCCGATGATCTCACCCTTGCGCGCCGCAAAGGGAAGCCCCTTCGCCTGATGGGACAGAATGAGCGGGGCGGTGGACTGTTCGCGGGCCGAGCGCTGCTTGGTCTCCTCCTTTGCAACGGTGCCCATCGCTTCCACGAGACCGTGATGGTCGAAGCCCTGCGCCGGGCGTTCGGCGACAACGCGGCCGTCCTTCATGACGACGATGCGATCGGAGGTTTCGAGGATCTCGTGCAGGATATGCGAGATGAAGATGACGGACCCACCCGCGGCAATGAAGCGGCGGACATGGTCGAGCATCTGGCGGGCAAGGCTTGCATCGAGCGACGAGGTCGGCTCGTCGAGGATCACCAGCCTCGGGGGAATGCCGGCGTCGGAAAAGGCCATTGATATCTCGACCATCTGCCGCTCGGCGATCGAAAGATCTCCCACGGCCCGGCTGCTGTCGATGCCGTGGCCGGGAAAGACGGCGTCGAGGCTCGTCTCGATGATTTTTGCGGCGCGCCTGCGCCAGCCGAAGCCACCGAGATGGCGATGCATGATGCGCGTATTCTGGACGATCGAAAGGTTGGGGCAGAGCGAGAGCTCCTGGAAGACGCAGCGCACGCCGCGGGCACGCGCAGCGTTGATGCCATAACGCTCCAGCCGTTCGCCGTCGCTCGCCACACTTCCTTCGTGCGGGGTGAGGCCGCCATTGATGACGCTGACGATGGTGGACTTGCCGGCTCCGTTGTGCCCGACGAGCCCGACGCATTCGCCCGGCATGACGCGAAGGGTCACGCCATCGAGTGCCCTGACTGCGCCGAAATTCACCTTGGCGCCATCGACGGCGATCACCGCCTTCAAAACGTCATCCATGCTGCCCGCCATGCCTGCTTGCAAAAAATGCCGCGCGACCTTCTGCGGCCGCGCGGCAGTCGCCGGGAGAATTACTTTGCCGACTCGATGACCTTGATTGCGTCTGCCTGCGTGTATTCCACGTTGGCGACGCCGCCGGCCTGGGTATTGGCGAGGTTGGTTTCGAGATTGTCCTGGTCGATGCGCAGGAAGGGGACGACGAGGTCCTTCTTGACTTGTTTGCCGTCGAGGATCTGCTGGGCCACCCAGAAGGCAAGCGTCGAGACGCCGGGCGCGATGGATACGGACATGGTCTCGTAGCCCTTCGCCTCCTTCTGCTCCTTCCACCACTTCAGTTCGTCTTCGCGGTTGCCCATGATGATGATCGGCATCTTCCGGTCGGTCGCGGCAATCGCCTGTGCGGCGCCATAGCCGTCGCCGCCCTGCGTTACCACGCCGGCAATGTCGGGCAGGCTCGGCAGGATGCCGGCAACAGCCTTCTGCGCCACGTCCTGCGCCCAGTCGCCGTGAACGGAGCCGACAACCTTGAACTGCGGGAACTGCTTGACGCCCTCGTGAATGCCGGCCGAGATCTCGTCGTCCACGAAGACACCGGCAAGGCCGCGGATCTCGAGCAGGTTGCCGCCGTCCGGAATTTTCTTCGACAGGTACTCGACCTCGCTGCGGCCCATTTCCTTGAAGTTGACGGCGATGCGCCAGGCGCAGGGCTCGGTGACGATGCCGTCGAAGGAAACGACGGTGATGCCGGCGTCGCAGGCCTCCTTGACCGCGCCGTTCAGCGCCGTCGGCGAGGCGGCGTTGAGCACGATCGCGTCATAGCCCTGCAGGATCATGTTCTGGATCTGCGCGGCCTGTTCCGTCGCCTGGTTCTCTGCGGTGGTGAAAGGGTCGGCTGCGGCAACGATGCCGGCCTTTACGGCTTCGCCCGTCACCTTGCCCCAGCTCGTCAGCATGGCCTGGCGCCACGAGTTGCCGGCATAGTTGTTGGAAAGGGCGATCTTCTTGGCCGACGTGTCGGCAAAGGCGGAAACGGGCATCGCGGCGCAAGCAATAGCGGCCGATGCCAGAAGCATCTTACGAATTGTCATGTCTTCCTCCCTGATGATCGCGCTGGTCGGCGGATCGCTTCACTCCTGCCGGCCCAACTGGGTCCGAGTGAAAATTGTTCTTGCACTGAGCTTCCTCCTCTCAGTAAGGGCAGGATGCGGGAGATCGATCGGCCTGTACAGGGGCAAGGCGGCAAGTCGTTTGCGGGATTTGCGCAACAAGCTGCGGGTTTACGCAAGACGGCGACGCGTCCGCGGGCGCTTACTGGGAAGGAGACGCTGCGGGTTGAGGAGCCTGCTGCCGTCTCGGGGAGGAACTGACAATGCTGCATCTCGTACCCGCAGCCATGTTCGACCATTATCTTGGCATTTCCCGGCTGCTCGCGGGCCAGCTCGACTTCCGCTCGGCTATCCGTTCCGTCGCGGCCGAGGTCGCCCATATCATCCCCCACGACCATCTCGATGTATGCGTGCTGCTTGAGGGCGGCAACTACCACACGGCCTACGAGACGGGCATCGAGACCGCCTGGGGCGGCCTTGCCGGTGCGCCTGTTGTCAACAGCCCCATCCGCTCGCTGCTCCGCGGCGAGGTGGATTTTCTGCTGGCGGACGACGCCATGATCGACCCGCGTTTCCACTTCGAGGGCGCGTTCAAGCGGCCGATCGTCGAACAGTCGCTGAGGAGCCGCTTGCATGTTCCGATGAAGGTGCAGGGCACGATCATCGCGGCGCTGTCTTGTTCGTCGCACAGGGCGGGCGTCTATACGATGGAGGATATCGAGCGCGCCCGCATCATCGCCGACCTGCTGACGCCCTATTTCTTCGCGCTGCAGGCGGCCGAACAGGCGCAACGCTCGGCCATTGTCGAGGCAGAGGCCCGTGCCCGCGAGGAGGGGTTGCGGCAAGGCGCGCTGAAGCTAACCGAAGCCCTGGAGCAGGAACGCCAGCGCATCGGCATGGACCTGCACGACCAGACGCTCGCCGACCTGACGCGGCTCGCCCGCCGGATCGATCGGCTGTCGCGCAACGGAGAGCTGGCGCCCGAGGCGCTGGAACCGATCTCCCGTTCCCTGCAGCATTGCATGCAGGATCTGCGGCAGATCATCGAGCAGGCAAAACCCTCCGTGCTCCAGCTCTTCGGCCTCGCCCAGGCGATCGAACATCATCTGGACCGGTCGACCCGCGACACCGGATCGGGCATCGAATGGGGCCTTGTCGACGAGACGCACGGCGCACTGGAGCGACTGGAACCGACCGTCAGCGTCGCGCTGTTCCGGATCGCGCAGGAGGCGATCAACAATGCGGTGCGCCATGCCGCCCCGCTGGCCGTCACGGTGCGGCTCGAGGCCGACGAGGAGCGGCTGTCGATCGAAATCTCCGACGACGGAACCGGCCTCACCAAGGCGCGGGGACGGATCGGCGGCGGCATCGACAATATGAAGACTCGGGCGCGGCTGATCTCGGCGCGGTTCACGACCGGGCCCGGCCACAACAATCGCGGGACTGCGGTGCGCGTCGTGCTACCGCTCTTACCGCACGACCCGGCAATCGGGCCAAACTGAGGAGAAGGGCGCCATGAAGGTTCTGATCGTCGAGGACGACCCGCTGCACCGGTCCTATCTGCACGAGGCTGTTAACGCGGCCCTGCCGGAATGCGACACGGTGATCGAGGCGGAGAACGGAACCGTCGGCGAGAAGCTCGCCCGCGACCACAAGTCGGCGCATATCGTCATGGACCTGCAGATGGCGAACCGCAACGGCATCGAGGCGGCGCGCACCATCTGGAAGGAGCGGCCGGAAACCCGCATCCTGTTCTGGTCGAATTACTCGGACGAGGCCTATGTGCGCGGCGTCTCCCGCATCGTGCCGGATGGCGCCGCCTATGGCTATGTGCTGAAATCCGCCTCCGACGAGCGGCTGAAGCTTGCGCTGCGCTCGATCTTCATCGAGAGCCAATGCGTCATCGACCGCGAAGTGCGGGGCCTGCAGCAAAAGAGCCTCGGCCAGACGAACGGCTTCACCGATTCCGAATACGAGATCCTCGTCGATATCGCTCTCGGCCTCACCGACCGGGCCATCGCCAAACGTCGGGGCCTGTCGCTGCGCAGCGTGCAGAACCGCCTGCAGCAGCTCTACGACAAGCTCGACGTCTACCAGAGCGCCGGTGACGACCATGAGGACGGCCGCTTCAATCTCCGCGCCCGCGCCGTCACCGTCGCTTTCCTGCGCAAACTCCTGAATTACAGCGCTCTGGAGCGAGCTGAAGCAGAGCTGCAGGAGTGGCTGGAGGGAAAGTAGTTTCCGGACTTTCGTGGAATGGCTGGGGATCAGAGACGTGGCTGCGGCCGCCTGCCTTTCACGGCGTATGAGCCAGCGCGATCGCATCGGCGGCTTCCTCGCAGCGATCGCTGAGCGTGCTGGTGGCCACTCGAATATGACTGCTTGGCAAGACGGAGAATTTGCTGCCTGGATTGACGGCGATATTGCGTGCGGCGAGCGTCACCATCGCGAATGGTTCGGAGACGACGGGCACCCAGAGGCACAGGCCCTGGCCCGACGGTATCGGTATTCCCCGTTCGCAGAGTGCATCGGCAAGAGCGTCGCGCCTCTGCTGATAGATCTCGCGCGCCTCGCCGATAAGCTGCCAGGTTGCCGGATCACGCAGTAGCCAGGCGGTGGCACTTTGCAGGATACGGCTGGTCCAGCCGGCGCTGAAGGAACGGTAAGACTGGATCTGGTCGACGATAGGCGCAGAACTCGACAGAACCGCGAGACGCAGATCCGGGCCGAGGCTTTTAGAGAGTGAGAGGATATGGATCGTCCGCTCCGCAAATCGGCCGCCGAGCGACTGCGGAGGCGCTGCCGACACGTCGCCGACGCCATCGTCCTCGATGACAAGCGTGTCGCTGTCTTCCAGCACATCTCCAAGCTGATCGAGGCGGGATGAACTGACCGTTACGCCGGTCACGGAATGCAGCCGCGGCTGGAACAGGAAAGCCGCCGGACGTTGCCGCAATGCTTCGCGCAGCGAATCCGGCAGGGGGCCTTCGCCGTCGCAGGCGATAGGGATGATTTTCACGCCGAGATCTTCCAGAATATCGAGCAGTCGCATGGCCGTCGGATGTTCGATCGCGACCGACGAGCCCGAGGAGACCAGCGCATGCAATATCGTATAGACGGCGTTGTAACCGCCATTGGTGGCCAGAAAGGCTTCCGCCTCATAAGGCCACCGCTCTGAAACGGCGCCCTTCAACTCAGGTACGATACGGCTGCGCTCATAGCTGTTGAGGTCGGCAGCTGACGCGCCGTAGGCCATTGCTTCGGCCAGGCGAGGAAGAAGTGCTGCATCCGGCCCGGCTAAGGTGAGGTCGAGAACACCGGCCGCATAGTTTCCCGAGCTCGCAAGACGCTCCGGCTTGGCGACAAAACGGTCGCCGCTAACCCAGGTGCCGTTGCGCCCCCGGCCGCTGATGATCTTTTGCCGCCGCAATTCGCCCCATGCTTGGGAGATCGTTGCCGGGCTGACACGCAATTCGTAGGCGATATCGCGGATCGCCGGCAGGCGCGTACCAATGGGCAGGACACCGGCGCGGATCAGCGCACTCGTTTCGAGGGCGATCCCCCTGATGCTGCAATCGGCTATTTTTTCAGCAAACCAGGAGGCTTCGACAGTGTCGCCCATTTTTCTCTCACTTTAAATGTTCAATAACGTAATAACATTTGTACTCACCATTTTGAACATTTAATTTGCCCCTCGTCGAGCCATTTCAGTGAGTTTTTTGCATGCCTGTAACGCTTCGCATCGCCCTTAGAGACTGGGATTACATGACACCGCTTGTGCTCGGTGATGTCAGTTCTTCCCGTCTCGATATCAAAGTGGATCGTGTGGGCACGCTGGTCTCCAGCCTCGCCGATGACGCGGCGCACGACGCCGCGGAAATGTCCTTCAGCCGCTATTCGCAGATGCGTCATGATGGCGATGATCGGATCGTCGGCATGCCGAACTTCATCATGCGCGGCTTCCGCCATCGCTGCATTATCACCACCAAGGGCAGTCCGATCCGCAAGCTGTCCGATCTCGGCGGCAAGAAGATCGGCGTGACCGGCTGGCGCGATTCCGGAAATACCTGGACCCGTGCTGCGTTGCGCCGGGAAGGCGTCGGCGTCGAGGATGCCATCTGGTATGCCGGGCGCCTGACGGAGGCTCATCCGATCGTCGACCGCCTTGATGGTTTTGGACGGCCTGGCCGCATCGAGGCTGCTCCCGGCGAGCGTCCGATGGTCGATCTTTTGCTGGATGGCGAGCTCGATGCCGTGTTCACGCCTTTCATGCCGAAGGGTTTCTTCGATCAGGAATCGCCCCTGCGACAGGTGCTGGATGATTTCCGCGCCGCTGAAGTCGCCTACTTCCATGGGGTCGGCTATATCCCGGGCATGCATCTGATCGGCTTCAAGGCTGATATCGTCCAGGAGCATCCCTGGATCATGGATGAACTCAGCGAGTTGATCGACGAGTCCCAGCGTCTCTGGCTGGAAAAGCGCGAGAAATATGCCGACACCACGCCCTGGATGATCGACGAACTGCGCCGCTGCGCGGCCGATCTGCCGCAGACCTGGAGGGCCAGCGGGCTTGCCGAGAACGAAGCAATGATCGCCGACTTTGCCGAGGAACTTTACGAACAGAAGATCATGCCGCGCCGTTTGACACCCGCCGAGCTGTTTCCGTGGCACGCCAAGGCCCGGTGAAATTCTTCGCGTCATGTTGAATTACCATTTTCGCAAAAAAGGGGAATGACATGCATTCAAAACTGATCGCTTCCGCCGCTCTGCTCGGTCTGATGATGACGACTTCGGTGTTCGCTGAGGAGGCGGGCGTACCAAAACAGACCGTCAACGACGCGCTTCGCGCCCGCCTGCCGGAGAAGCTCCGCACGGACGGCAAGATGATCTCCGTCAACAACGGTTCCTTTCCTCCCTATGAGATCGTCACCGGCACTAAACTGACCGGCGCCAGCGCCGATCTGACCGATGCGATCGGCCAGATGCTCGGCGTTACGATCGAGCACGAAACCGTCAGCGGACTGACCGCATTGCTCGCCGGCATCAATTCCGGCCGATACCAGTTCGCCTTCGGCCCGATAGGCGACTTCAAGACCCGTGAAGAGGCCAATGATTTCGTCGACTGGGTTCAGGAATACGTGGTCTTCTCCGTCCAGAAGGGCAATCCGAAGGCCATCGATTCGCTCGAAAGCGCCTGCGGCAATCGCATTGCCGTCATGGCCGGCGGCTCCGCCGAAAAGGTGATCCAGGCACAGGTCGAAAAGTGCAAGGCGGCGGGCAAGCCCGCGCCCGAAGTGCAGTCCTACACCGACCAGCCGAGCTCGATCCTGGCGGTCCGCTCCAAACGCGCCGATGCCTTCTTCTCCTCGCAGGCGCCGCTGACCTATTTCGTGTCTCAGGCAAACGGCCAGCTGGAACTGAGCGGCGTCGGCCAGAAGAATGGCTTCGACGATCTATATCAGGGCGCCGTGGTGCCGAAAGGCTCGCCGCTCGGCCCCGTTCTGCTCGACTCGATCAAGGCGTTGATGGATAACGGCACCTATGCCGCCATCATGAAGAAGTGGGGTCTTGAGAACAACATGATCAAGCAGCCCGGCCTCAATCTCGGCGGAGCCTTGCCGAAATGAGCACTCACGGCGTGACTGGCGCGCCGCCTTCGGGCGGTGCGGACTTCCGGGACGTTGCCCACGCCCACAAGCCCTTTCAAACGGGCCGGCTCATCCTATGGATGGCCGTGCTCCTCATTGCCGCGAACTTCCTGTGGATCGTCGCTCACAACGAGAATTTCGGCTGGCCTGTCGTCGCGGCCTATTTCTTCGATCCGACGGTGATTAGTGGCCTTTACGTCAGCCTGGGCCTGACGGTGATCGCGATGGCCATCGGCATCGTTCTCGGCCTCGGACTGGCGATCGCCCGGCTGTCGAATGACCGGCTCGCAAGTTCGCTGGCATCGCTGTTCATCTGGTTCTTTCGCGGCACGCCGCTCCTGGTGCAGCTGATCTTCTGGTACAATCTCTCGACCCTTTTTCCCGAACTCTCGATCGCCATTCCGTTCGGCCCGGCGCTCGCGAGCTGGGAGACCAATTCGGTGATCACGCCGATGACGGCGGCGATCGTCGGCCTTGCCTTGAACGAAGCGGCCTACATGGCCGAGATCATCCGCGGCGGCCTGCTCTCGGTCGATCGCGGCCAGTTCGAGACGGCGGAAGCCTTCGGCATGACCAAGGCGAGGGCGCTGTGGCGGATCATCATTCCGCAGGCGATGCGCTCGATCGTGCCGCCGACGGGCAACCAGCTGATCAGCATGATCAAGGCGACGTCGCTCGTCAGCGTCATCGCCATGGCCGATCTGCTCTATTCCGTCCAGTCGATCTACAATCGCACCTTCGAGATTGTGCCGATGCTGCTGGTCGCCGTCCTCTGGTACCTCTTCATCACTTCCATCCTCAATCTCGGCCAGAGCTATATCGAGGCCTATTACGGCCGCAGCGAACGGCGAAACAATACCGCCGCCGTCAAATCCGAGACCCTTGCAGAGGAGGCAAGCCATTGACCGGTGCCGAAATTGCAAAACCTCTCGTCAGAGCCCGTAACGTCCACAAGTCCTTCGACCAGCTCGAAGTGCTGAAGGGGATCGACCTCGACGTCATGCCGGGTGAAGTCGTCGTGGTGCTCGGCCCGTCCGGGTCGGGAAAATCGACCTTCCTGCGCTGCATCAACCATCTCGAAGCGATCAACAAGGGGTTCATCGAAGTCGATGGCGAACAGATCGGCTATCGCCTTCGCAAGGACCGGCTGGAAAAGCTGTCCAGCAACGGGATCGCCAGCCAGCGGCGCAAGATCGGCATGGTGTTCCAGCAGTTCAATCTCTATCCGCACATGACGGTGCTGCAGAACATCATCGAAGCCCCGATCGGTGTGCACGGAGAAAGCCGCAAGGCCGCAACCGAGAACGCCATGCGGCTTTTGGAGCGGGTCGGCCTATCGGAAAAGGCGGGTAGCTACCCCCGCCAACTCTCCGGCGGTCAGCAGCAGCGCGTCGCCATAGCTCGCGCCCTTGCGATCAAGCCCAAGCTGATGCTGTTCGATGAGCCCACCTCTGCGCTCGACCCGGAGCTGGTCGGCGAAGTTCTGTCCACCATGCGCGATCTCGCCAAACAGGGCCTGACCATGATCGTCGTGACCCACGAGATCGGTTTCGCCCGTGAGGCGGCCGATCGGGTGGTGTTCATGGACGGCGGCAATGTCGTCGAAATGGGCAAGCCCGAGGATGTCATCGGCAATCCGCAACATCCCCGAACCCAGGCTTTTCTCGCCCGTTTTCTCTGACTGGTGTCAGCTCGCTGCTTCGACCCTCGGGCCGGAGCAATCGTTCTTTTCGACCAATACTGGATGTTTTCATGCCCACGCTCGACAATGCCTATGCCCGCCTTTCCGACTTCGAAGCGATGGAGGGGGAGCTGAAGGCGATCCGTCAGTACCTGCATGCCCATCCGGAACTCTCCTTTGAAGAAGCGGAAACGGCACGTTACGTTGCAGAAAAGCTGGAAGGTTGGGGTTATGACGTGACCCGCAATGTCGGCGGTCACGGCGTTGTCGCGCGGCTCAGCGCCGGCAAGGGCAGCAAGGGCATCGCCATCCGCGCCGATATGGATGCGCTGCCGATCGTCGAGGAAACCGGACTTGCCTATGCCAGCGGCACCCCCGGCAAGATGCATGCCTGCGGCCATGACGGTCACACGACCGTGCTGCTCGGCGCAGCCGAATATCTCGCCCGCACCCGCCGCTTCAACGGCACGGTGACGCTGATCTTCCAGCCGGCGGAAGAGGCGGGCAAGAATAGCGGCGCCCAGGCGATGATCGCCGACGGCCTGTTCGAGCGGTTTCTGTTCGACGCCATCTTTGGTCTGCATAATCACCCCGGCGCTCCCGAAGGCACCATCCTGCTGCGATCCGGCCCGATGATGGCGGCGTCTGATACCGTCGAGATTACCATCAAGGGCAAAGGCGGCCATGCCTCGCGGCCGCACCTGACCATCGATCCCGTGGTCGTGGCGTGCAACCTCGTCGTCTCGCTGCAGACGATCATCTCGCGCAACCTCGATCCGACCCAGACGGCGGTCATTACCGTCGGCACGATCCATGCCGGCGATGCCGTCAACGTCATTCCGGAATATGCCAAGCTCGCATTGAGCGTGCGCTCCTTCGAGCCTGGCATTCGCAACCTCCTGCAGGAGCGCATCACCAAGCTCGCCCGCTCGGTGGCGGACGGTCATGATGCTTCGATCGAGATCGACTACGATCGCGGCAATCCTGTCGTCGTCAATTCGCCTGGTGAGACGGATTTTGCCCGGATCGTCGCGGCAGAACTGATCGGCGAAGACAAGGTCGCGACCTGCCCGCTCATTCCCGGCAGCGAGGATTTCTCGCACTTTCTCGAGCACAAGCCGGGCAGCTTCCTGCGTCTCGGCAACGGCATGAATTCCGCCACCCTGCATAGCCCCAAATATGACTTCGCCGATGCCAGCCTGACGGTAGGTGCAGCTATGTGGGCTAGGCTCGCGGAGCGCTACCTCCAGGACGACGCCTGAAGTCCCGGTCGCCCGGCTTGACCGGGTCGCATTTGAGCTTGCACTCTCTGTAGCGCAAAAGGATTTTGTAGCCCTTTTCAAGCGAGAAGATCACTTCAAGATCTCTCGCCGCAATTCAGGATGCGCAGCATGATTGCCAACTATACCGACGCCGGCCTCGACTTGTCTTACGATCTCGAATTTTACGCACTGATGGCGGAAAGCTTCGAACGAAGCGTAGGACGCAGCCTGACGCCGGAAGGCCAGGGTGCTGAATGGCTTTACGACCAGTCGCCGGCGGTTGTCCTTGCCCACAACATCGATGCCGATCCGCGCTTCATCTACGCAAACCGCGCTGCCCAGGCCTGCTTTGAATATTCGTGGGACGAGTTCATCACTTTGCCATCGCGTCTTTCGGCGGAGGCACCCGATCGCGCGGAACGTGACAGGTTGTTGAATGCCGTGGCGGCCAACGGCTTTATCGCCGACTACCGAGGACTTCGCATCGCCAAGTCAGGGCGGCGTTTCTATATCGAGAAAGCCATCGTCTGGGATCTCGTCGACCGCAGCGGACACCGTCGCGGTCAGGCTGCGACATTCGACTCCTGGCAAGACGTACAGGCGGATTGAGCGCCGGCTGCGGAGACGCCGACCACGCGCCGGATATGTTTCCGCGGCTTTGCAAACGATGTCGTTTGCCACTTGGTTGCCAAAAAACCATGATTGCGTCACATAGATCGCACATCGAGACTCGGCATTAAGAATTGGATCAACGCTGAATGCGCATAGCCTACGTTTTCCTTGGTGCATTTCTTGCAATTGCACAGTCCGCATATGCTGAAGTCGCATCGCCGCCTGTTTTGGCGCCGCTAAAGCGACAGGCGCAAGCCGCTGAGTTGAGCGCACAATTTCTTTCGCGGTATAGCTACAAGCCCGTTCCACTCGACGACGCCTTGTCGGCCAGGATCATGGATGGGTTCATCAAGTCACTTGATCCGGACCGCATGCTCTTCCTGCAAGCGGATATCGACAGGTTTATGTCCGATCGCAACGAGATCGACGATGCGATAGAACGGAAGGACTTGAAGATCCCGTTTGCGATTTTCAACACCTATGAACAGCGCGTTGTCGACCGCATGAATTACGCGCGCAGCCTGCTTAAGCAGGGCTTCGATTTCAGTGCGCAGGAAAATTATTCGGTGCTGCGCGACAAAGCGCCGTGGCCGCAGTCGGAAGCCGAGAGCAATGAGCTTTGGCGCAAGCGCGTCAAAAGCGACTGGTTGCGGTTGAAACTGGGCGGTAAAAACGACGCGGCCATTCGCGAAACACTCGACAAACGTTATGAAAACACGCTCGAGCGCGCTTACAAGTTTAAAAGCGACGACGTTTTCCAGTCGTTCATGGACGCCTATTCAACGTCGATCGATCCGCACACGGACTATTTCGGCGCGGCCGCTTCAGCCGACTTCAATGTCTCGATGAAGCTTTCGCTGTTTGGTATCGGTGCTGTGCTGCAGGAACGCGACGACTACACGACGATCCGTGAGCTCGTGCCTGGCGGACCGGCGCAACTGTCCGGCAAGCTCGCGGTCGGAGACCGCATTACCGGCGTTGGTCAAGGCAAGGATGGGGCGATCAAAGAAGTGGTGGGCACGCGCCTTGACGAAGTCGTGCAGATGATACGCGGAAAAAAAGACTCCGTCGTGCGGCTGGACATCCTGCCGGCAGATGCCGGAGCAGATGGCACGCATCGCGTCATCAGCCTGGTGCGCGATAAAATCAGTCTCGACAAGCAGGCCGCCAGGAAGACTGTGCTGTCCGTGAAGGCGGGCGACGCCACGCGTAAAATCGGGATCATCACGCTGCCGGTATTCTACGAGGATTTCGAAGCCAAGGGCAAAGGCGACAAGGATTACAAAAGTGCAAGCCGCGATGTCGCCAAGCTTCTCGACGAACTGAAGCAAGAACAGGTCGACAGCGTTCTCATCGACCTGCGCAACAATGGCGGCGGTTCATTGGACGAGGCGATTGATTTGACCGGTCTGTTCATCGGCAACGGCCCGGTCGTTCAGCAACGTGGCAGCAACGGCAAGATCGAGGTCAAAAGCGCTGAGTTTGCAGAGCCTGTCTGGACAGGCCCGATGGGTGTCCTGATCAATCGCGGATCGGCCTCGGCTTCGGAGATTTTTGCCGCGGCAATCCAGGATTATGGTCGAGGCGTGATCGTCGGCGAACCCAGTTTCGGGAAGGGCACGGTTCAGACCGTCGTCGATCTTGACCAGATCGTTCGCAACAGCAAACCCGAATTCGGGGAGCTGAAAGTGACGATTGCCCAGTTTTTCCGGGTCAATGGCGGTACGACGCAGTTGCACGGCGTGACGCCTGATATCAGCTTGCCGGGACTGTCCGATCCGACTGCTTTCGGGGAAACCAGTTATGACAATGCGCTGCCGTGGGCTGAGATCAAGCCCGCGAACTACGCGCGCGCCGACACAGTCGCGACGTTGCTGCCGACATTGCAAAGCCGCCATGATGCGCGGGTCGGCAGCGATCCGGACTTCCAACGCCTGTTGAAAGACATTGCCGACCTCAAGGCGCAGCGCGAGAAAGGGGTTATCTCCCTCAACGAAGCCGAACGTCGCAAAGAAGCGACGGCTCGTGAGAAACGCTTCAAGGATCGAGCGGAAGCAGGGGATGGCGAGGATCTTGGAGATGATGGCCTTGAGGCCGGCGAGCGCAGCCTGAGCGCTGATATTGCCATCGAGAATGCCCGCAAGAACGCAAAGGACGTTCTGCTGGATGAGGCGGCCGCCATTCTTGCCGACGAGGCGGATCTGCAGCAAGGCGTGCTGAAGGCAGCCACGAAACAAACGGGAAAAACGGACGGAAAATAATTATACCCGACCTGCGCAACGGCATGCGCAGCTTTGCGATCACCTCGCCATAGTGGACCTGGGTTCAGGTTTCCTCAAGGCGAGGGATCTCGTTGGCGATTTCTGGACCGGCGTGATGACAGGCGGTCAGAAGACCAGGGGCTTCCGTTCGCGCGATTAGGGCCGGCTCCTGTTCTGCGCAGATCGAGGTTGCTTTCCAGCAACGCGTTCGAAAACGGCATCCGCTGGGCGGATTTGCGGGGCTCGGCAGATCGCCCTGCAGAACGATGCGCTTGCGCTGCGCGCGACGCCTCGGATCCGGTGTCGGGACCGCCGACATCAGGGCCTGCGTGTAGGGATGGGCCGCCGCGCCGAAGATCGATTGCTTTGGTCCCGTTTCGATGATCCTGCCGAGATACATGACCATGACACGGTCCGAGACATGCCGCACAACGGCGAGATCATGCGCGACGAACAGCATCGCCAGATTGCGCTCGCGCCTCAGTCCGGCGAGCAGGTTGATCACTTGCGCCTGGACCGAGACGTCGAGGGCCGAGACAGGCTCGTCGCAGACAAGAAGTGTCGGATTGAGGGCGAGAGCACGGGCAATGCCAAGGCGCTGCCGCTGGCCGCCTGAAAATTCCGAGGGATAACGGTCCGCATGCTCGGCGCGCAGCCCCACGGATTCGAGCAGCTTGACCGTCTCTTCACGCCAGTTGCTCTTAGGCACGACCCCCGGGTGCAATGCCCACGGTTCGGAAATTAGCCGGTCGACCCGCATGCGGGGATTGAGCGACTGGTAGGGGTCCTGAAAAACGACTTGCATCTTGCGGCGCAATTCATGCAGCCGCCGGCCACTGGCTGTCGTAATGTCCACACCGTCAAGCAAAGCGCTGCCGCTTGTCGCCGGCCCAAGCTTCAAGAGCGTCCGAACCAGCGAGGTTTTGCCGCAACCGCTTTCTCCGACGAGGCCGAGCGTCTCTCCATTGGCAATCTCGAAGCTGACATCATCGACGGCACGCACCGGCGCCGAGGCGCTGCCGAAGTGCCGGGAGAGGTTTTGGACCTTGAGCAGAGGTTCGATCATACTGGAGATACCGGGAAGTGGCAGGCGGCCTGGCGGCCCAGCCCAACGGTTTCGAGATGGGGGACGAACTCGGCACAGAGCGCTTCAGCGCGTGGACAGCGGGTTCTGAATGCGCAGCCGGAAGGCAGGGCGACAGGATTGGGGGCGGAGCCGGGGATCGGCACCAATTCGTCTTCATCTGTGTCCATGCGCGGCTGCGAGGCAAGCAATCCAACGCTGTAAGGATGCCGGGCATCCTCGAACAGTTCGAAGACGCTTGCGGTCTCGACGACGCGGCCGGCATACATGACGGCGACGCGATCGGCGAGTTCGGCGACGACGCCGAGATCATGGGTGATGAAGATCATGCCGGCATCGCTGCGTTTGCGGATAGTCTCCAGAAGATCGACCACCTGCGCCTGGATCGTGACGTCGAGCGCTGTCGTCGGCTCGTCTGCGATGATGACATCCGGTTCCAGTGCCACGGCCATGGCGATCATGATGCGTTGGCGCATACCGCCCGAAAACTCATGCGGATATTGCCTGGCACGGCTTTCAGGATCAGGAATGCCGATAGCCGTCAGGAGGTCGATCACGGCCTTTTCGACACCGCCTTCCGGAGTGCGGCCGTGGATGCGGAACATTTCGGCGATCTGCCAACCCACGGAATAGACCGGGTTGAGCGCTGCGAGCGCATCCTGAAAGATCAGGGCGATGCGGTCGCCGCAAAGATCGCGCCGTTCGTTCCGCGAGAGCTGCAACAGCTCGACACCGTCGAAACGGATCGATCCTCTATTGATTTCGCCCGGTGGATTGGGAACGAGATCCATGATGGCCGATGCGGTCACCGACTTGCCGGAGCCGCTTTCGCCGAGAAGCGCCAGCACCTCTCCGCGCTCGAGCGAGAAGGAGACGCCGTTGAGCGCGAGGATGCGGCCGGCTGCCGTATCGAAACTGACCTGCAAATCCTCAACTTCGAGAAGAGCCATCAGCGCCTCCGGCTGACAAGACGCCAGTGCTGCGACGGGTCATTGACGATCCGGAACCAGTTGGCGAGGAGATTGAAGGACATGGTGGTGAGCATCACCGCCATGCCGGGGAAAAAGCCCAGCCACCAAGCGGATGACAGATATCCCTGGCCCTGCGCCACCATCAGACCCCAGCTCACTGCAGGCGGCTGGATGCCGAGGCCGAGATAGCTCAGCCCGGATTCGAACAGCATGACCATGGCGAGATTGACAGAGGCGAGTGTCAGCATCGTGGGAGCGACGCTCGGGAGAATGTGATTGCGCAATATCCAGACAGGCCCGCCGCCAAAGACGCGCGCCGCATCAACGAAAAGCCTCTCCCGGACTTCGAGAGTTTCGGCTCTTGCGACGCGGATATAGGCAGGCATGCGGGTAACGGCGAGCACGATCACGAGGTTGCCGACGCTCGGGCCGAACAGGTAAAGGCCAAAGAGCGCCACCAGCAGCGTCGGGAAACCCAGGATGATATCGCACACCCGCATGACAAGGTTGCCGATGATGCCACCGAAGTAACCGGCGATTACGCCGAGCAGCGTTCCGCCGATCAGGCTCGTCAGCACGGTCACCAGCGCTATGCCGATCGTCGTGGATGCCGCCTGGATGAGGCGAACGAGAAGCGGGCGCCCGAGGGCGTCGGCGCCCAGCCACAACGTCCAGGACTGGCCGAAGTCGAAGGGCGGCAGGTTGCGCGCCTTCAGCGAAATGCGGTTTTCGCCGAGCAGCGACGATGCATCCGCAAGAATGGCAAGGACGACGATCAGCAGCCAGATCGTCGCAGCGACCGCCATCGGGTCACCCGCGAGCGCGCGCATGAACCACAGAACGCGGCGGCTTCGGCGCTCGCGGGCGGGGAGGACGTCGGCGGACGTGCTGGTCATTCAACCCTCACACGCGGATCGATCGAGGCATAGAGCATGTCGACCAGGATATTGATGAAGAAGATGACGACGGCGACCGCGAAGATCGATGCCTGGACGATCGCGAAGTCGCGCTTCAGGATGCCGTCGATCAGTAGCTTGCCGATGCCGGGAAACCCAAAAACAACCTCGACGACGCCACCGCCACCGGCGAACTGGGCGGCGAGGTCACCGGTCACGGTCACCGCGGGCAGGAGGGCATTGCGCAGTGCATGCACGAAGGTGACCCGGCCGCCGCGCGCGCCCTTGGCCCGCGCAGTCCGGACAAATGTCGCGTTCAGTGCTTCGATCATCGAGCCGCGGACGATTTGCACCAGCGTCCCGAATGGCCTGGCAAAAAGACAGGCAACCGGCAGGATCCAATAGATCGGACCGCCGAAACCCGATGTCGGCAGAATGCGCAAGGTGACGGCAAACAGCAGGACGCCCATCAGCCCGAGCCAGAAATCCGGCACGCTGGCCGCTGCCTGCGACAGCAAGTTGATACCCCGGTCGATCCAGCCTCCGGCGTTCACAGCCGCAATCGATCCGATGATGACGGCAGTGATGAAAGCCAGGGTCAAGGCAATGGCACCGAGCGCCAGCGTATTCGGCAACGCCTCCAGGACAACGTCCATGGCCGGGCGGTTGTGCCAAAGCGACGTGCCGAAATCGAGGCTCAGCATGTCCCCGGCCCAATCGAGGAATTGCCACGGGAGGGAGCGATCGAGGCCGAGACGGACACGCATGGCTTCGCGGGCTGCATCCGAGGCATCGACGGGCAGGTAGAGATTGACGGGATCGCCCGTCAACCGCACCAGGAAGAAGGCAGATGTCATCAGTGCGGCAAGTGCGAGTGCCGCAAAGGCCGCGCGTTTCAGGAAGTAGGTGAAGGACATCCGCTCTCCTCAAGGGACGTTCGGCAACCAGTCTGCGCCGTCAGCGGTAGCTGATCGATGTAAGCTTGATCTCGTTACCGGCCTGCACATCGGGCGTATAGGCGACGTTCTCGGCGACGCGGGCGATCGTGACCATGTGGAACAGCGGGACGATATTGACCGCATCGACGGCGATGTAGCTGAACGCCTCCTCGAACAGTTTCTTGCGTTCGTCGCCGGTTGCCTTCGACGCGTCGGCAATCAATGTGTCGAGCTTGGCATCGGCGATGGTCGACTGGTTGCCGTCGGTGGTAAAACGGTTCGGCAGCGTGAATACGGCGTCGCCTTCGGTGTTGTCGATCTGCGTCTGGAGGATCGACGGCTGACGTTCCTTGTCCCAAGGCTTAAGAAGCTTCTTCAACCACGGGCTTGTTTCAAGCATTTCGAGCCGGGCATTGAAGCCGGCATCGGCGAGCATCGCCTGAATGGCTTCCAGGCTTTCGGACGAATTGGGATAGATGCCGATGCGGCCGTAGATCACGATTTCCTTGTCGACCGGCACGCCGTCGGCTTTCGCCGCGGCGAGCAGGGATTTCGCTTTTTCGGGATCATAGGTCCAGATGGGAATATCGGGATTGAAGCCGAAGACGGACGGCGGCACCGCCTGCATCGCCTTTTGGGCATCCTGGTGGAAGATGGTGCCGACAAGGCCGTCCCGGTCGATCGCAAGATTAAGGGCTTCACGGACGCGTTTGTCGTTGAGTGGCGGGATTTCTGCATCAATCCTCAGCAGGGAGGTTTCGGCGTTCGGGAAAGCATGATCCTGTTCCGTGGTGCCGTCCTGGGGCGCTATTTCATATGCGATCTGCGCTTCACCAGTGGCGACCATTGCCGCGCGAACAGCGGATTCGGCGCGCCAGATGATGGTCGCGTTCTTGATCGCCGGCTTGTCGCCCCAATAGCCGTCATAGGCCACGAGGTTGACCGATTGCCCGGGCGTCCACGCTGCAAACTTGTAAGGTCCGGTTCCGGCCGGGGAGCGCGACTTGCCGTCGTTCGGGGTCGCCGGCGAACCGATGTCCACGGCGGACATCTTGTTCGGCAGGATCGGCTCGACGATATCCGTTTTGATGAGGAGGGTCGTCGGGTTCACCGCTTCTGCATTGAACTTGACGCCCTTCAGCGTCGCAAGTCCGACTTCGCAGGCCAGTGCCGGATCCTGTGCCCGCTTGAGAGCGGCAACGACTGCATTGGCATCGAAGCCCTTGCCGTCGTGGAAGGTGACGTCGTCGCGGAGCTTGAATTCCCAGGTCAGCTGGTCCACTTGCCGCCAGCCGGTGGCAAGGCTCGGGACGACCGATCCGTCGATCGGGCTCAGATTGACGAGCGCTTCCGTGATGTTGTTGTGCAGAATGCGAGAATTGCCGGAAAGGTCGGTGTCACAGGGATCGAGCGACTTCGGTTCGTCGGTCACCACGACCGTCAGCTTATCCGAGGCAGCGTCGGCGCGAATTGCGCTGCCCGGAGCCAGCAGAAATGCCAGTCCGATGCCCAGCGCACCAATTCCCTTCATCTTCTTCATGAAATCCCTCCTCCAGATCCAAACGAGCGGCATCCCGTCCATCGCAGTGCCGTCTGTGTGAAAACCATCCGGTTGCGCACCGCCTCGGCGGGTATGCAAATGGCTTTACTTCCTCCGGCAAGCGCGTAGTGTCAAATGTGACACTCACACCATTGAGCATGCTCGCTCAGTCCGGCGAAGTCAATATTATAATTCTAATATGGAATTCAAAGTTCATGATTGAACCAAAGCATGGATCACCCGTCGTCGAAAAGACCGCCCACCTGCTCGAGGCAGTCGCCGATGCGAAGACGGGAATTTCCTTGGCCGCGCTGGTTGATCAGCTTGGAGTTCCGCGTTCGACCGTCTATCGGATCCTCAATTCATTGGCCGCGCACGGGCTCGTGGCGCGAGTGAATGGTGGAGCGTCCTACGAATTGGGGCCAAAATTCGTCGAGCTTGCGCGGCGCATCTCGCCCGGCGCAGACAGGGCAACGGTGATCGAGGCGGCAAGGCCGATCCTGACGGCAGCGGCTGACCGCATTTTCGAATCCTTCAGGCTGGCCGCCCCCGAAGGCAACGAGATGATGACGATATTTGCGGCCTCCAGTCCCGGCGATTATTCGCTTTTCATCAAGGTCGGCAGCCGGTCGCGTAAACATGTCGGCGCGGCCGGTAAGCTCGCCCTTGCCTATTCGGACTACGGTGACATCGAGGCCTATTGCAGCGGCGGACTGGAGTCGAAGACGCCATACACGATTACCGATCCGGAGGCGCTGAAGGAAGCACTTGTTGAAATTCGGCGCAATGGATGTGCCGAGGACAATCAGGAATCCAACCTTGGCCTCCGGGCCTTTGCCGCGCCCGTCTTCGATTCCGAAGGTCGACTCGTCGCGACGATCAGCGTCCCGTTTATTGGTGAAGCGACGCCGGACAGGGCGCGCGCAATCAAGCGCGAGGTTGTGGAGGGCGCCGCCATCTTGACAAAGGCGATCAACGGCAAGCGGCCTTTATCCAAATAAGAAACATAAAATTCTTTATTGAACTATCTGTTCCCTGTGCTAGAGCTTCCACCGGACAATGGAGGATCTCATGACGGCTTTGGACCCATCAGTTTACGCAAAACTTTTGCGGACGAATTCTGCAAGTCTCAGCACTCTGTTGCTGAAGCGCGGCCTCAAGAACACCGCGGTTCGCGGCGTCCGGCCGCTGGCGAGCGCCGGCAAGCCGATGATCGGCCCAGCCGTCACCGTACGTTACATTCCCGCCCGGGAGGATATCGACGGTTCGACTTACAGTTCGGATCCATCCAATCAGCAGCGCAAGGCGATCGATACGATCCCCGACGGCCATGTTCTCGTCTTCGATTGCCGCTCCTTGGCGGAAGTCGCCGGCATCGGCGCCATGCTCGCCCGTCGCCTCGTCTATCGTGGTGCCGCCGGTCTCGTGCTCGACGGCGGCGTCCGCGATACGGCCGATATCGCGCAGTTGGGCCTCCCGACCTACTGCCTGGGACCTGCAGCGCCGGCGAACCTGGTTGCCCACCATGCCTCGGACATGAACCAGCCAATCGCCTGCGGCGGCGTTGCCGTTTACCCCGATGACATCATCTTCGGCGACAGCGAAGCGGTGATCGTTATTCCGCGGGAATATGTCGATGACATTGCCGAAGAAGCCGTCGCGATGGAGGAGCAGGAAGAGTTTCTCAAGCTGGAAATCGAATCAGGCAAGTCGACCTTGGGCGTATACCCGCCAAACCAGGAGACCCTGGAGCGTTATGAGGCCTGGCGCCAAGCGCGTCATATGACGGCATGACACAATTGCTTCAAAGCATTGTCACAGGCTGCCGTCTGCTCGCAGATTAACCCGTGCGTTCGTTCTTTTGAAACGCTCGACGTTGCTGCCGACATTGCAAAGCCGCCACGGGAATACTAGGGGACGAGCGCCATCCACCGGGGTTGCTGCTTGACGCTCCACACACGCGACTTCACACTCACAGCGTCGAAGGTGAGTCGGACAGACTGTACCGTTTTTCGCATCCGTTGCTCATCTGAGGGGGAGTCGTTCAGCAGGGCTGATTGGTCCACGCGCCGACCGACACCGGTTGATCGCAAATAGGATCGAGATTGATTGAGCTCGAACTCGCAGCCGCTCCTATTTGCTTGTGAGGTCGCGCCGTGGATAAAGTGCCATCAGCAGTCGATCCTCCTCGAGACAGCCCGCCTTGGCACCGGAATTTCCCGATGCCGAGGAACCGCTGGTCGCTGCTTTGGCCAGGGCTTTTGATATCAATTTTGCTTCTTGCAGGCATCGTCGTTTTTTACCGTGAAATCCATCGCCTCGAAGATCCGGTCGGCCCCATTGAAAATCGAGCTCTCAATAAGGCTGCCCGATCATCTCGCATCGCCGCCCGTCCGGATCCGGCGGCACCTTCTCCCCTCCCGCCGACGTCGATACCGCTGCAGTTGATCGAGGCCCCGAAGCTGGAGTTAGCAAGTCAGTTTCTGCGGATGTGGCGCGTCTCGGGGTCGAACTTTTGTGGTGCTCTTCGAGAAGCCGGCATTGATATGAGCGAATGGAAAGCCGCATCGATGCGCAATCGCAGCTATGAATGTTATTTTCAGCGGATCTACGAACGGGACCAGGTGCGTCCGCTCAGCTCGACCTTCGTTAAGGTTCGTGGAGATGAAATGGGCGATATCCTTGAGATCCGAGCCAAGATCATCGGGCCGACGACCGACGCCCAGGGACGTCTCTCCCCGGCCATCCTTCGCATTTTCGAGATCATAGTGAAGCAGGCGTGCTGGCGTGATTTCGAGGATACTCTTGCCTCGATCCGAAACCTTCAAAACGTTGAATCCGAACGATTCGGCTCCTATCTCAGCTTCACGCGCGACGCCAGCGGCGCAAATATCTTCAATTTTGTTCTTGGTCTTAAGGCGACTTCAAATTCGCAGGTGAAGACCAAGTCGTATTTTTCGACTGAGCGCTGGCTACGAATGCCCGTAGTGCTCCAGCGAGCTTCATCCTCAGGGAGCGCTCGGGAACGTCCATATCAGCCAGCGCTCAATGACGGCGCAAGCACCCGTCACGATCCGAGATCAAGCTGGAACTGTGGCTGAAGCCGCCGAACGCATGGACAGCCCCGGAAAAGAACATATCTTCGAGGGACCTTCCTTTCTGGAAGTCTCAAACCAAACAGCACGGGCACACATCCATGACCAAAGGCTCCGATCTTCTAGTGGCAGCGCTTGAGAACGAAGGCGTCGAGCGCATCTTCGGCATTCCCGGCGAAGAGAATCTCGACGTCGTCGAATCCATCCGTAAATCGTCGATTGAGCTCGTGCTCACCCGGCACGAGCAGGCGGCGGCGTTCATGGCCGCAACCTATGGCCGCTTGACAGGAAAGCCGGGCGTCTGCCTGACGACGCTCGGGCCTGGCGCCTTGAACCTCTCGACGGGTGCCGCCTATGCCTTGCTCGGCGCGATGCCGATGGTGATGATAACCGGTCAGAAAGGGATACTCTCGTCCCGCCAGGCGCGTTTCCAGGTGGTCGATGTTGTCGCGTCGATGAAGCCGCTGACCAAGCTCGCAAGGCAGATTGTGTCGCCGCAGATGATCCCGACGACGGTCAGGGAGGCGTTCCGCATCGCCCAGGAGGAAAGGCCGGGGCCGGTGCATCTGGAGCTTCCGGAAGATATCGCGGCCGAAGAATGCCAGGAGGTGGCGCTGATTGCGCCGCACCAACTCGAACTGCCGACGGCAAGCGATGCGGCGCTCGACCGTGCCGCCGCCCTCATCGCCGCGGCCAAACGTCCGCTTCTGATGTTCGGGGCCGCCGCCTCCCGTCCTCGCTCCACCTCCGACATCGCCCAATTCGTCATCCGCACGCGCATCCCCTTCTTCACGACCCAGATGGGGAAGGGAACGGTTCCAGGTGGAACCGAACTTTACATGGGCACCGCCGCACTGTCGGAGCGGGATTATGTCCATGAGGCCATCGAACAGGCCGACCTCATCATCACGATCGGCCATGACACGATCGAGAAGCCGCCGTTCATCATGGGCAAGGGTGGTCCGAAGGTCGTCCATATCGGATATCAGCCGGCGACCGTCGAACAGGTCTATTTTCCACAATCCGAGGTCATCGGCGACATCGGCCCCTCTCTGAAGGCGCTGGCCGATCGCCTCGAGGGCAAGCTGCCAAACGCGCAGGCGCTTCTCCACCTGCGCGAGCGCATCCTCGAGCGCATCGCCGCGCGGGCAACGGAGGATCGCTTCACGCCACAGCGGCTGGTCCACGATATCAGGGAGGTGATGCCGCATGACGGCATCCTGGCGCTCGACAACGGCATGTACAAGATCTGGTTCGCGCGAAACTACCGGACGCGAATGGCGAACACGCTACTGCTTGATAATGCTCTTGCAACGATGGGAGCAGGGCTGCCGTCGGCCATGGTTGCCTCGATGCTCTATCCGGAGCGGCGTGTCATGGCGATCTGCGGGGATGGCGGCTTCATGATGAACTCCCAGGAACTCGAGACGGCCGTCCGGCTGAAACTCAACATCCTCGTCCTCGTGATCGAGGACAATGCTTACGGCATGATCCGCTGGAAGCAGGCGGTGGACGAATTCCCGGATTTCGGGATGACCTTCGGCAATCCCGACTTCGTGAAATATGCCGAATCCTACGGCGCTAGGGGAACCAGGGTCGATGATATCAGCCAATTCAAACAGGTTCTCGAAGAGGCATTCTCCGGCGGCGGGGTCCATCTGGTGAACGTCCCGGTCGACTATTCGGAAAATGAACGCGTGCTGGTGAAGGAGCTTCGTGAACGGCTCCCCCAGATATTGGAGGTTTGAGATGCCGCTTGCCATGAAGGTCTACCAGGCGTTTGACCGTGAACCGATTGCGGAGCTGCCGGCAGACGACGCGGCCGCGCTCGAACGAAAGCTTCAAGTCGCCGCCAAAGCCTTTACCGATCGCGATGGCTGGCTGCCCGCCCATCAAAGGATTGCAATCCTCAGAAAGGCGTCGGCGCTTCTGCAGGAACATCGCGACCGCTTTGCGATGATGATCGCGCGCGAAGGCGGCAAGCCGCTGACCGACGCGATCATCGAGGTGACGCGCGGGATCGACGGTCTCCTCAACGCGGCGGACGAATTGCGCAATTTCGGCGGCAAGGAAATCCCCATGGGCCTGACTGCGGCAAGCGCCAACCGATGGGCTTTCACCACCAAGGAGCCGATCGGCGTCGTGGCGGCGATATCAGCCTTCAACCATCCGCTCAATCTCATCATCCATCAGATCGCGCCGGCGATAGCAGTCGGTTGCCCTGTGATCGTGAAGCCGGCGGCAACGACGCCGATTTCCTGCATCGAGATCGTCAAGCTGTTCTGGGAGGCCGGTCTCGACGAACGCTGGTGCCAGACCCTCATCACCGAGGACAATGCGCTTGCCGAAGCCTTCGCAACCGATCGTCGCGTCGCGTTTCTGAGTTTCATCGGCTCTGCAAAGGTCGGCTGGTACCTGAAGAGCAAGTTGCCGCCGGGCACCCGATGCGCGCTGGAGCATGGCGGAGTGGCACCGGTCATCGTCGACCGCAGCGCCAATGTCGATGCGATCGTCGGCACCATCGTCAAAGGCGGCTACTATCACGCCGGGCAAGTCTGCGTATCGGCCCAGCGTCTTTTCGTGCACGAAGATATTCTGGCTTCCTTCACCGAAGCCCTCGCCGCCAAGGTTGCAGCCCTGCATGTCGGTGATCCCAAGCTTGCGCAAACCGAGGTAGGGCCGCTCATCCTGCCACGCGAGGCAGACCGCGTCACGACCTGGATCAGGGAGGCGACGGATGCCGGAGCCAGACAGATCGGAGGTGGGCGGATGTCCGAGACGACATTGCTGCCATCTGTCTTGCTGAACCCGCCTGCCGACGCGAAAGTGTCGGTGCTCGAGGTCTTCGGACCGCTGACCTGCGTCTACGGCTACCGCGAGCTCGACGAAGCGATCCGCATCGCCAACTCGCTGCCCTATGCCTTCCAGGCAAGCGTCTTTTCCGCCGATATCGCGGTTGCTCTCAGGGCGGCAAAACATCTGGATGCATCGGCCGTTCTCGTCAACGACCATACGGCGTTTCGCACCGACTGGATGCCTTTCGCCGGACGCAGACAGTCCGGATACGGGGTCGGCGGCATTCCCTGGACGATGGAAGAAATGGCTGACGACAAGATGGTGGTATTCAACCAGGTTACTTAAGACCGGTCGGCACTCCGTCGCCGTTGGCAGCCAACAATATTGGACAATGGACGACGCTTTCGCGAGGCGTGCCGGACCAGCGGCATTTGCATCGAGACTGCTGGGCGATGCGATGTCGAGTACCGCTGAGAGTTAGACAAGCATTGGATAACAGCTCGTTCAGCCAGGATCGACTTGCCTCGCCTGTTATCGGGAGGCATGGTCTGTCACGGAACAACGGAATCACGAAACTACGGACGAGAGGTCCTTGGCCATGCTCGAAAGCTCGCAGCGCATCGCAAACATGGCTGATTAATGTTTTCCTTCCTGCACAGTTCGGACCTTCATATTGGCAAACGATTTGGCAATCTTCCGGAGGATTTGAGAGGGCGCCTGCGCGAGGCGCGGCATGGCGTGATCGCCAGGCTTGCCGGTGCGGCACGAGAGCATGGGGCAGCTGTCATCCTGCTCGCGGGCGACACTTTCGATACCGAGACGCCGACGCCAGCCGTGCTTCGTCAGGCGCTTGGTGAGATGGCCCGGAATTCACCGCTGCGCTGGGTCCTGCTTCCAGGCAATCACGACTCGCTGCTGGCCGATCAGCTCTGGAGTGCTGCGCGCGGCGTGGTGCCCGACAATGTCATCCTGGCGACGGAAGCGGTGCCCCTTCCGCTTGGACCTGATGTCATCCTGCTGCCGGCGCCTTGCACGACCAGGAGGCCGGGCCGCGACCTGACCGAATGGATGACGGGTGCCGCCACACCGGACGGCGCTATCCGCATCGGCCTCGCCCATGGCCCGATCCAGGAATTTTCGGAGGATGCCACGGCCACGAACGTGATTGCGCCAAACCGCGCGGCGCTGGCCGGCCTCGACTACATGGCGCTCGGCGATTGGCACGGATCGGTGGCGGTGGACGCCAGAACATATTACAGCGGCGCGCCCGAGCCGGACCGTTTCAAGCATGAACGGCCGGGGCAGGCGATGGTCGTTTCCATTGCCGGGCAGGGGGCGATGCCAACAACGACGGGGGTGACGACCGCCAGCTTTTCCTGGCAGACATTGCACCTTCCATTACTGGCATCGGAAGACGGTGCGCAGGTGCTGAAGGCCGCGTTACCGGAACCGTTCGCGCGGAGACAAACCCTGTTGCGCGTCGCGCTGTCCGGCCGTGCCCGGTTGAACGGGCGAACGGCAATGATCAGCCTGCTGGAGCAGGTTGCGCCGGAATTTGCGCATCTGGAGATCGATACCGACCTTCTGGGGACCGACTGCGAGAGCGATGATCTCGAGACCATCGACCGAGCCGGTGCGCTGCGCTATGCTGCGGACTTGCTTCTTGCCGAAAGCCTCGACGAGGCCCGTTCCGGCGACGACAGGAACGTGGCGCGTCAAGCGTTGATCCGCCTGTTTTCCTATTGCGAGGCGATCGATCGATGAAACTGACCGCCCTTCGCCTCCACAATGTCAAACGCTTCGCCGGCCGCGGCATATCAGTCGAAGGAATCACCGACGGCGTCAATGTGCTGAGCGCCGCCAACGAACATGGCAAATCAACCTGTTTCGAGGCGCTGCATGCCCTGTTCTTCCAGCCGCACAGCGGCAATCCAAAGAGCGTGCAGATGCTGCGCCCCTATAGCGGCGGCAATCCGATCGTCGAGGCCGATATCACGATCGAAGCCGGCCGCTACCGCCTGACCAAGCAGTTCCATAGCGGACGGCGCGCCAGCGTCACCGATCTCGGCAGCGGCCGGATCGTCGCCCAGGCCGACGAGGCCGAGGCGTTCATCAGCGATCTCATTTCCGGCGGAACATCCGGCCCGGCAGGACTGCTCTGGGTGCGCCAGGGCGTCACCGGCATCGAAAATCGCAGCAAGAGCGAGGAAGAGAACGACAAGCGGGTGCGTGAAAGCCTGCTGACTTCGGTGCAGGGCGAGGTGGAGGCGCTGACGGGCGGACGGCGCATGTCGGCAGTGCTCGAAGCCTGCGAGGACGAACTCAATCGCCTGGTCACCGCGACGCTCCGGCCGAAGGCAGGAGGCCGCTTTGCCGCCGCTCTCGAGGAGCGTGACCGGCTGCAGGAGGAGGAGGCGCGGCTGGCCAAGGAGGTGGAGATGCTGCACGGCGCACTCGACCGCCGCCGCTCAGTGCAGGCGAGACTCAGCGAACTGGAAGACCCTGATGAGGAGGCCGGCCGGAAGACGGCGATTGCCAATGCCGAGTCGGTGCTCGAAGCTGCTAAACTGCATGACAGGGAACTCAAAGCCCTCGATGCCGAGGCTGCATTGGCCGCCAGCCGTCGCGATGAGGCGCAGCAGGCATTCGACCGCTTCCTCACCGCATTGAACCGCAGCGGCGAACTCGCGCGGCGTTTCGCCTTGGCGGAGAAAGAACTTTCAAACGCAGCCGAGCGACGCACGGCATCGCTGGCCGAAAGCGAGGCCGCAACGGCGGAGGTGCAGACGGCCGAAGAGGAGGAGCGGGTAAACCGCGAACTGCTTGCGCGGCTGGAGGCAGCGCTGCGTTCGCGCCACGCCGCCGAGCGTCTGGCCGAGGTCCGCCTGCGTCTCGAACAGGCGGAAGCCGCGCGCCAGCAGATCGAGGATGGGGAGGCGGCGCATGCATTGCTTGCCATTCCAGCCGATGCGATCGAACGGCTCGAAGCGCTGGATCTCAAGATCGTCGGCTTGCGCGCAGCCGCCGAAGTCGGCCTTCCCACGCTCAGGATCGATTACCTGAAAGCCTTCTCCGGATTGGTGAGCATGGACCGCCAGCCCTTGATTGGGGGCGAGGATAAGAGCTTTGCCGGGATGGCGAGGCTCGACATAACAGGCGTCGGCACCCTGACCATCCATTCCAGCCGGCAGGCAGACCAGGACGGGGCGCTGGAGACCGCGGAAGCCGCGCGCCAAACATTGCTTGCCAAGCTCGGTGTCGACAGTCTGCGGGCGGCGCGACAGCGCGATATTGCCGCGCGGAACAAGCAGGAGAAGCTGGTGCGGGCGCGCCAGCGGCTCGCGGATCTCGCCCCGAATGGCATTGACGAGCTTCACCTCGACGCCGCACGCTTTGCCGAACTCAGCCAGGGTCCGGTCGAACTCGACGCCAACCCGGAAGAGGTGCGCGCCCGTCTCGCGGATGCGACGCGGCGCATCGAACTGGCGCGCAATCGGGCGCGGGAGGCGTCGGTGATGCGCACGGACGCGGGCGAGGCCATATTGCGCGCGCAGACGGAGCACGCCAAGCTTGGCCAGGAACTCGAGGCCATCGAGGCGGTCATCGGCCCGGAGGCCGGTCGAACTGAATTGCAGCAGAACCTTGCCGTAAAACTTTCCAGCGCCAAAGAGCAGATCGATGCGGTTGAACTGCGGGCCGGGCCTTTGCGCAGGACAGGGCGGGACCTCGCAGGTGCAGAGGCCGCCCTTGCCAGGGCGCGCTCGGTCGCCGATGCCGCAGGCCGCGAAATTGCCAGGCTTCGCGAAGAGCTTGCCGATCTCGGCGGTCAGATCCGCACCCGCTCGGACAGTGCGGTGGAAGAAAACTGGTTGGAAAGCCGAGATTTGCTTGCAGCGGCGTGGGAGCAGGTGAAGCGATTCGAGACGGAGGTCGGTGTGCTCGATCGCTTGCGCAAGGCGCTAACGGCGACGCGGGCGGCGGCGCGCGACCTCTATCTCAAGCCTGTTATGAACGAACTCGCCCCGCTGCTCGGCCTGCTGTTCGACGACATCTCGATTACCTTCGACGGCGACACCTTGCTGCCGCAGATCGTGCGCCGCAACGGCCTGGACGAGGATGTCGACCGGCTGAGCGGCGGCATGCGGGAGCAGCTCTCGGTGCTGACCCGCCTTGCATTCGCCCGGCTGCTTGCCCGCGACGGCCGGCCGGCGCCTGTCATTCTCGACGATGCGCTTGTTTATTCCGACGACGAACGGATCGAGCGGATGTTCGATGCGCTGCACCGCCAATCGCGCGACCAGCAGATCCTCGTCTTCTCCTGTCGCCAGCGCGCCTTCGCCAAGCTGGGCGGCAATGTGCTCACCATGCAGCCATGGCAGCCGGATTGATTGGGATCGATGCTCAGGCGACGCCGACGCCTCGCTCAAGCCACAGATAGGCGGCAGCCGTCCAGGAAAAGCCGAGGCCACCGCAGCCTTGGCCGGTGACCGGGTCGAAATATTCGGCAAAACCTTCCGTTTCGATCGCTGCGATGGTGGATCGCCGCAGCTCTTCGGCGACATCCGCTTGGCCATTGCGCTTCAATCCGTCGATCAGAAGCCAGTTGATGATCGCCCAGGCGGGGCCGCGCCAGTAACGCTTCGGCTCCCAGCTGGCGATGCCCGGCTTCGTGGTGGGAAAGGCGACCTTGAGATCCTTGGACCAGGCCTTCATTTCCGAAACCAGCGCGTCGGCAACCTGCTTGTCCAGATCCAGCGAGAGGAGGGGGATGAAGCCGGCTTGCGTTGCGGCTTCGACATCTTCGCCCGAGATCAGGTCTCGGGAGACGAAGCGCGCGAGGTCCGGCCGCCATTGGGTCATTATCGCCTTGCGAGTGCGGTTGTTGAAGGCAGCGATCTCGATCGCGTCCTCGGTCCGGCCGAACAGGCGGGCAAGGTGCTCGAGGTCCTCGCCGGCCTTGAGCAGGATGGCGGTTGTCTGGATCTCGGCGACCTTGAAGGACGCCTTTTGCCATTGCTTCGCCGGATCCCAGCCGCAGGCGGCATAGGTATCGACCAGATGAATGAAGCGGCGGTAATCCTCGTCGCGCGGGCGCATGTCGGCATCGACATGGCCGGTATCCTTGCGCACGACGGCGGTATCGGTGGTGGTGGGTACACGAGCGAGCGCGATGTCCCAGGCGGGAGAATTGTCGCTGCCGCTTTCCCAGGGATGCAGCAGCGCGACGAGCCCGGTGCCATCGGGATCGCGGGCGGAATACCACCAGCGGTGCCATTTCAGCGCCGCCTCGTAGAGGCGCAAGGTGCGCTCTTCGGCGCCTTTGCCGGCGGCGTCATGCAGCTTGCGCAGTGCGATCGCAAAGACTGGCGGCTGGGTTATGCCGGAGGTCGGGATCGTGTGCTTCGTGCGCCAGACGTTCGGCCCCGGGAAATAGGTTTCGCTTGGCGCGTGGAAGACGATATGCGGGATCATTCCATTAGCCCACTGGCCCTCGACCAGCCGTTCCAGCTCGCGATAGGCGCGATCGATATCGTAGAGCGCGAAGCCCATGGCGACGAAGGCGGAATCCCAGTTCCACTGGAAGGGATAGAGCCGGTCGGTCGGCACCGTATAACCGCCGCGATCGTTGGCGGCGAGGATGCGCTTCGCCTGGTCGATATGCATATTCATTTCGGGTACTCCGGTATTCTTAGGCCAAAACGGCCGGAAAGGACTTGCCGCTTTCGGGCGAAAGCCAGGTTATGCGCTTCTGGTCGAGCTTCAGACCGATCGTGTCGCCGCTCTTTACGGTTTCCGAGGCCGGCAGGATGACGCGCACCGGCTGGTCGTGGATGGAGCCGGTCAGAAGCAGGTGCGAGCCCATCGGTTCGGCAACGCGTACCCTCATTTCGAGACCCTGCGGCAGCGGCGCAAGCTCGACGGCTTCGCCGCGCAGGCCCAGGATCACTTCATTGCCGGACCCCTGCGGCGCGGCAAGCTGCTCGGCGCCTGCCGCCACCTGGCTGTTCGTCACCGGCACCTTGATGAAATTCATCGGCGGGTTGCCGATGAAGCCGCCGACGAAACGTGTTGCCGGGTGGTTGTAGATCTCGACCGGATGGCCGACCTGCTCGACCACGCCGCCATGCATGACGGCAATGCGGTCGGAAAGGCCCATCGCTTCGGTCTGGTCGTGGGTGACATAGATCGTCGTGGTCCCTGCCGATTGCAGCACGGTCTTGAGTTCGGTGCGCATTTCGAGGCGGAGCAGCGCGTCGAGGTTCGAAAGCGGCTCGTCCATCAGCAGCACCTTCGGTTCGACGGCAAGGGCGCGAGCAACCGCGACGCGCTGGCGCTGGCCACCGGAAAGCTTGTTCGGGTAGCGGTCGAGATATTGCTCGATATGCAGGAGGCCGGCGGCCTTCTCGACCTGCGCCTTCACGCGTGTGTCGTCGGCCTTCTGCATCCGCAGCCCGAAAGCGACGTTCTCATAGACCGTCATGTGCGGAAAGACGGCGTAGTTCTGGAACACCATGGCAAGGCCGCGATCCTTGGGCGGCAGGCCGATCACCGACTTGTCGCCGATACGGACATCTCCCGATGTTGCCGTCTCGAGGCCAGCGATGATGCGGAGCAGCGTGGTCTTGCCGCAGCCGGACGGGCCGAGCAGCGAGACGAATTCGCCGTCGTTGATCGTCAGCGAAACCTCTTTCAGCGCCTGGAAGGCTCCGAAGCTCTTGCGGATGCGGTCGATGACAATATTGGCCATATCTCTGGTCCCGTTATTTGGAGGAAATGCCCCAGATCGCGAAGAGGTAACGTCTGACCGCGAAGATGAAGACAACCGAGGGAAGGATGAGCATCAAGCCCCCGGCAAAACGGTAATGCATCGGGCTTTCCGACAGCACGGTCAGCAGGTAGGCCGTTAGTGTGCGGTTGCGCACCGTCAGCACCGAGGCGGCAAAAACCTCGTTCCATGAGATGACGAAGGCAAAGACCGCGGTCGCGACGATGCCGGGAAGCGCCAAGGGTGCCACCACCTTGAAGAAGGCCTGGATGCGGGTGCAGCCGAACACCCAGGCGGCTTCCTCCAACTCCTTCGGCACGCCGAGGAAAATCCCTTGCGTGACGAGCGCGGCAAACGGCAGCGCCAGGACCGTGTGGATGAGGCCGACGCCGAGGATCGTGTCGTAGAGGCCGAGCCGGATGAAGGAGACCGTCAGCGGCAGTGCCAGGATCGCCAGCGGGAAGGCGCGGGTCAGCAACACAAGGAGGCGGTAGCTGTCCTTGCCGCGGAAATCGTAGCGGGCGAGCGCATAACCGGCCGGCGCGCCGAGCAGGATCGAAAGCGCCACCGTGATGCCTGCCGCACCCAGCGAATTGAGGAAGGACTGGACGACGCCTTCCGTCTTCAGGAAGAGCAAAAAGGGCTCCAGTGAAATGCCGGTGGGAAGGCCGGTTTTCGGCCAGACATAGACGCCCTGGCGACCGCCGAGTGCGCCGAGTGCCACCAGATAGATCGGCACCAGCACCCAGGCACAGAGTGCGGCAATGCCGCTCCAGAGCAGCCAGCGGCGTGAAGAGACGAAGCCGGCGGCTTTGGGTGTGTCTGCGGCCGTGCTGATGGTGTCCGTGGTCATGGCAGGCGCTCCGGATCGACTTTCAGGGCCTTCAGATAGATGAGCGTGGCGGCAAGCGAGATGATCATGATCAGCACCGCATAGGCGGCAGCGACGCTGTAGTTCTGGTTCTGGTTCTGCCAGTTGTAGGCCTCGCCGACGAGGACCGGGAAATTGCGCCCTCCGAGCGCATAGACCACCGCGAAGACTTCGAAGGCGAGCACGGTGCGCAGGATCAGCGCCGATTGCAGGGCGGGGCGGATCAGCGGCAGGGTGATGCGCCAGAAGCGCGTCCACGGACCTGCGCCGAAGATTTCGGCCGCTTCTTTGAATTCCTTCGGCACCTGGTTGAGGCCGGCGACGATGATGACCATGACGATGGCCGTGCCGCGCCAGATTTCGGCAACCGCAATGGCGATGAAGAGCGCGACCGGCGTCTGGTAGGAAAGCCAGCTTGCCTGCCTGCTGATGATACCGAGGCCGAAGAACAGCGAATTCAGATAGCCGGTATTCTGCAGGATCGACAGCCAGACGAGACCGGCGGCGAGATCGGAAATGCCGAGCGGGATCGTCCAGATCCACAGGATCGTCTCGCGTCCGCGGCCGACCTTGGCGACCATGGTGCCCATGGCAAGCGCAACGGCGATCTGCACCGGCACGACCGCGATCGTCAGCAGGAAGGTGTTCTTCACCGAGCGGGTGAAATTGATGTCGGTGATCATGCGCTCGGCATTCGCAAGCGACGGCGCCCCATTGTCCGAAACTGCCAGCCATATCGTCTGCACCAGCGGCACGACGAACAGCAGCGCCAGAAAGGCGACGGATGGCAGGATCAGCAGATAGGGGATCCAGGGTCGGCTATTGGTCATCAGCTCCCGCCTTGACGAGCAGAGTGGTGAAGGAGCGCCCGGGCATTTCGCCCGGACGCGTCTCGGACGGATTTATTCGACCGGGCAGGGGCCGTCGCTCTTGGCATCGGGCGCCCAGCAGGCAGCCTTCGTATCGGCCATCAGCTTGGCCATCGTGGCGCCCTGGGTCTTCAGCACGTCGGCGACAGGCTCGTTCTGGAGCACGATGCGCTGAAAACTGTCCATATAGACCTTGTTGAACTCGCCGCCCTTGTCGCCGAGGCCGACCGGGAGCAGCGAGATGATGGCGTCCTTGGAGGCCTGGGTGGCCGTGACCGCACCGGCGAGCAGGGCGACACCCGCATCGAGATCCGGCGGTAGCTTGACGTTCAGGGTCGGGAAGAAGCCGACCTTGGAGGCGGTCAGGAGCTGCGTGTCCGGCATGGACAGGTGTTCAATGATCTTTTCGGCGCCGGCTTTGTCAGGCGCGCCTTTCGGGATCGCGAGACCGGCAACGACTGGCATGTAGCCGCGACCCTTGGGACCGGCGGGAGCAGGGAAAACCACATAATCATCCGGTGCGGCGGAAATGGCATTCTTCAGCCGGGCGATATGATCCCAGGCGACCATGACTTCGCCGGCAGCGAGCGGCTCCTGCATGAAGTCGTAGCTGGTGGAGTTCGGTGTCACATAGGCCCACAGCGCCTTCAGCTTCTCCCAGCCAGCGGCCGCATCGGCACTCTGGAAGGTGCGCACGACACCACCCGTGAAGGACGGATAGAAATAGCCCTGGAAATAACGCGCCATCAGCCCCTTCGGGCCGGCCGGGAAGCCGATCTGCGGCTGGCCCGTCGCCTCCTGCATATTCTTGCCCCACTCGATCAACTGATCGTAGTTCAGCGCATTCACGTCGGCGCCGGCAGGCAGGTATTGCAGCGCTTCCTTCTTGGCGGCCATCACATAGGTCGCCTGCATCCAGGGAATATACTGCTGGGTCGGCTTGCCGAGCTTGCCGAGGTCGAGCAGCGACTGCGGCATGCCACTCGCTGCCAGCTTTTTGGCGAGATCGTCGAGCGGCTCAAGCGTGTCCTTGTCGGCGAGCGGCGAGAGCTCACCGTGCAGGGCACCGACGAGGCTGACAGTGCGCTTGCCGGCCTGACGTTCGGCCTCCATGCGCACCGCAAACTGTGGCGGCTCCTCGACCACGTAATCAACCGAGCCGACATCCTTCAACAGCTCTTCGCGGACGACGGTCGCCTCTTCGATCGGACGAAGCTGAGTGGACACGAAAACCGTCTGGGCAAGCACCGGCGAGGCGAAGGCCAGCACGGTGGAAGCCAGAATTCCAAATGACATGATACGTTTCATCTTCTCCTCCTTCATTGTTCTTTGTTTGAGATGCACTTCTGTCTATGCCGCCTTGGCGGGACGGCGATGGCTGTCGCGATCGACGAATTCGATCGCATGAAGCTCCTGGAGTTCTTCGGCGGGTTCGCCTGCAATGGCGCGCAGCAGCAGCGAGGCGAAGCTCGCGCCGAGATTTTCGCCGGTCATGCGCATGGTCGAGAGCGGCGGGCTGGTGAAGGCGCCCATCGGCAGGTCATCATGGCCGACAATGCTGATCTGGTTGCCGCCATCGACTTCGCGCAGCGCCCTCAGAGCCCCGATTGCCATTTCGTCGGTCGCGCAGACGAGTGCGGTCGGACGCGATGGCTGGCGCAAAAGTTCGAGTGCTGCGAGATAACCGCCCTGTTCCAACGGGGCACCTTCGGCGCAGAGGTCGGTTGCAAGGCCGCATTCCTCCATTGCCGCCCGCCAGCCGCGGCAGCGGTCATGTGCGAAGTAATATTCCTGCGGGCCGGCGATATGGCCGATGCGGCGGTGGCCGGCGGCATGGAAGCGCAACGTCGCGGCGCGAAAGCCGGCGAAGCCGTCGCCATCGATATAGGGATGGGGCAGCAGGCTTTCCGTGCGGCCGTTGGTGACGAAAGGAATGCCGCGCGACTGCAGAAATTCGACGCGCTCGTCCTTCCGCTTGGTGCGGACGAGAAGCATGGCGTCGACGCGGCGGCCATCGACGAAGCGGCGGCAGATGTCGAGCTCGCTCTCGCCGCGCGGCACCGGCGCAATCACCAGATTGAGGCCGGCAGCAGCAAGATGTTCGGCACAGCCGGACAACATATCGAGGAAATGGGGAGGACCGATATGGCCAGGATCGCTCGGCAGCGTGACGGCGACCAGTTCGGCGCGCTGCCTGCGGAGGCGGCGGGCCGAAGCATTCGGCCGGTAGCCGACCTTGTCGGCGGCCTCGCGAACCCGCTCGCGCGTGGAAGCCGACACATCGGCATAACCATCGAGCGCGCGCGACACCGTGGTGATCGACAGTCCCAACGATTGCGCGAGCTGTTTGAGATTGGCCAAGATCTTCCTCCCGAAGTGAGAAAAAGATTCTCCAAAACGTTTTGGGAGTCAAGCCAAAACGTTTTGGATTCGTGCCGAGGTAGCGCGCATGATCTTTCAAGACGAGCAGAGACACAGATATGCGAAGGCGGCGGGGTCTTCTCAGCGCAGCCTAGGCGGGACCACTATCTTGTGTATCTGGATACGCTCGGGAAGTTCGCAAAGCAGTTCCGCGTCCCGCTCCAGATGATGAACCTGCTGTGGATCGCCTTTCGTAAACGCGGTCATCGATTTCATGTCGGCCCAGTACGAAATTGTCGTGAACCATGTCTCATCCTCACGGTCTTCGCGCAATAGCTGAACGTCGAGCGCTGTCTTTAGCAGTGGAGGAATTCCCTCCGCGCGGTTGTAGGCTTCATACTCATCAGCGAATTCCGGCTTGGTGCGGCCACGCCAGATACGAGCTATGGTTGGAACTTTCGTCATGTTCTGCTTCCCAGTGATATCTGAATTGAACAAGCCGAGGGCGAGGAAATCTCGCACGAGCGGCAGGGCATCTGGAAGATGTGTCGCCCCAAGCCCAATGAAAAGTGCCGATGCGACGGGGATAACCGAAGGTTTGCTTTGCGGAGGGAGCTGGCTTCTCTCGCTCAATCGGTAAGCTTGAGTGTTGCCGTAAACTGCGTCCCTTCCAGGCGATTGTATCTCGCCTCGCCATGCAGTTGATTTACGAAGGCTTTAATCAGCCTCGTCCCCATCCCGGCGCTGTCCGATCGGCCATCAAATCCAATCCCGTCGTCAGCGACAGTCAGTTGGGATTCCTCTCCTTCGGTCACGTGCAGCATGACGCGAATGTTTCCGGATGCTCGGCCGTCGAACGCGTATTTCATGCTGTTGGCGATCAACTCGTTGAGCAGGAGGGCAAACGGTGTTGCCTTGTCGGCTGCAATCACGATGTCGTCGATTTCAAAGTCAACGGAAACGGCGCGACCATGGACATCGACAAGCGTCTTAACGAATGATGGAATGAATTCTCGAGCAGATATTCCGCTAAACTGGTCGAAGCCGTACATCTGCTCGTGAACTGCGGACATTGCAGAGATGCGCTCATTTAATTTTTGAACGGCCTCCGGTTCAAAACCCTGCAAGCGCAGCAGGGCCATCACCGTCTGCAGGTTGTTCTTCACTCGATGGTGTATCTCGCGCATGAGCGTTTCATTCGATCGCAACGCATCCGCAAGCTGCCTGGTGTGCAATGTGTCCACCTTGATTAGGTTCTGAATCCACAATGCAGCGGCTAAAGCGCCAACAAGGGCGAAAGCGACCAGCAAAGCCGCGATTTTGGCATCCTCCCAAAAGGGCTGCATGATCACATGGATATCTGCCGAAGCAATAGCCACAAAAGGGGTGCGTTCGAGAATTCGGTATCCGACCAGGCGATCTTCATTGTCGACTGGCGACACGGAGCGATATGTGCCGGATGTCGCCTTCCTCATGTAGTCGGTAAACAGTTTGTGGTTTCGCATATCGACTGGTCCGGCGGGTTCCGGGTATCGGGCGATAAGTTGCCCGTCGCGCCTTATGAGGCTGACAATCGAGTTCTCGCCTATCGCGACCGCGTCCCATATTGGCCTTAGGATGCTTGCGTCGAAGGCAATCACGGCGACGCCGGCGAACACGCCATTTCGTTCGAGCCTGCGGCTGAAGACGAATATCTGCCGCTGGGAAAGGCGGCTGATGATCAGCGGGGACGTATATTCGTCAGCACCGTTTCTCAGCCGAACGAAGTAGTCGCGGTCCGTAACATTGATCGGCCGGATATTGCGATCATTTGAATAGAGCGTTTCTCCATCCGCTCCGATGACATAGGCAGTCGCCTGAGGAGGAAGGTCATAGACGGCAGCGTCGAGATCGCGCACGCGCTCCGGGCCGGGCAAAGATGTACTCGGCCCCAGAGCATCATCAATTCGGTGCAGGGTCTCCCGAGCAAGGGAATTCAACCAGTTCGCGTTCGCTGCAACAATTTTGGAAGCGGCGCTGACACGCTCATCGCCCCGGCGAACAGCTGTCTCGTAACTGGATATGAGCCAGAGCGACAAGAGGGTGGTCAGTGACAGAAACATCAGCGCGATGATCGCGAGCGATGCTTTTCCTACGGAGCCAACGTATTTATCGCCACCGATCATCTTTCAGGCCAATTTCCATTGTGCGGCGACGGCCAAATGGGGACATTGCAACGCATTCCGAACCATATCCGATAAGCTGATTTCTGACTCTCGAAAATTATGCCGTGCTCACCGACTCGGTGTCCTCAAAAGTACGACTGAGGATTGTATATTCACAGTCACCTTTAGAGAATGACCGTGACATTCGGTCAATCCCACTTCGTTCGAGAAGGAGATCCGAATGGTGGAAAAAACCTTTCGCACGCGAAGCTCGGCACGAAGGGTCCAGAACTGATCATCCGGCGTCTATTCGATCAAAGTCTAATCAACGGCGTAACCTGATCTGAAAGTCGGTTTGCTAGGGAAGGTCTCCTTCCGGGAAGTGACGTCATGATCCTTGAGTTGCAGAATGCCATTCTGGAAATGATTGCCAAAGGGGAACCGCTGGCAGCAACGATGGAGCAACTTTGCCTCAAGGTTGAGGCCGCCGTTCCTAGGATCATCGCTTCGGTGCTGACGTTCGACGGGAGCCGTCTTCACACACTCGCTGGACCTTCCCTACCGCCTCACTATTCGGCGGCTGTCGACAATCTTGAGGCCGGTCCTCTTGCGGGCTCCTGTGGCGCTGCTGCCTATTTCGGAGAAGCGGTCGTTGTCACCGATATCGAGACTGATCCTCGTTGGCAGGACTTCAAGTCCCTGGTCCTTCCGCTAGGGTTGAAGGCTTGCTGGTCCAGCCCGATCAAACGTGGCGAGCAGGTGATTGGTAGCTTCGCCTTCTACTATCGAGACCACCGCGGTCCGAAGGCCATCGAACGGGACCTCGTCGACGCTTGTGTCCATCTCTGCATAATCGCCATCGATCGCGAAGAACGTGTAATGGAACGTCAGCGGCTGACATACAGCGACGCTTTAACAGGACTGTCGAATCGCGCTCGTTTCAACCAGCTTCTAGCCGAAGAGCTGCCTCGATCCGGGCGTGCCTGGGGTATCTTGCTGGTGGACATCGACAACTTGAAACTCGTGAACGACACGTTCGGGCACGCCGCCGGCGACGCATTGATTCAAGTGGTTGCAGACCGGATCGCCGCGACAGCAGGCTCCCGAAACACGTTTAGGCTCGGTGGAGATGAGTTTGCTGTCATTGTGTCGGACAACAAAGAGCTTGATCTGAATGCGAGGGCAACCGACATCTTCAAAGCACTGTCCTCTCCTTCAACGTGCGACGGTCATGTGGTCTTTCCCGCCGCGACGATTGGCGGCGCGCTGGCTGAGATGGAAACGAACTCAGACCAGATCCGCCAGAACGCCGATGTGGCGCTCTATCATGCGAAAGAACACAACCGCGGCCGGTACGTGCAACACTATCCCGGCCTGGGCACCGCCCTGACCCGCCGCTTCAGGGCGGTTCGCGATGTGGGCGTCGCCCTGGAGGACGATCGGATCGACGCGCATTACCAGCCGATATTGCGCCTGGATACTCGGGAAATTGTCGGTTTCGAAGCCTTATGTCGGATGACCACGCCTTCCGGCGAAATCATAGCCGCAGCGCATTTCCATGAGGCGACGAAAGACGCGCATATTGCTGCTGAGCTCACCCAACGGATGTTGCTGAGGGTCGCGAGGGACATCCGTAGCTGGCTCGCCCGGGGCCTTCCTCTCCAACATGTCGGCATCAACCTGTCCGCCGCAGATTTTCGTGGCGGTAATCTGCAAGACAGGCTGTGCCGCATTTTCGGGGAAGCGGAGGTTCCTCTTAAGCACATCATCCTCGAAGTGACGGAATCGGTTTATCTCGGACAACGGGACTATGTCGTAGCGGACGAGATAAAAGCTCTTCGGTCCAAGGGGTTACTGGTTGCCCTCGACGACTTTGGCACGGGCTACGCGTCTTTGACCCACCTGCTGACGGTGCCGGTCGATATTATCAAGATCGACAAGTCCTTCATCGATCGCATGGTGCCGGGCGACGCAGGGACTTTCATCGTTGAGGGCCTGATCGGAATAGCAGACAAGCTGGGAATCCGGGTTGTCGCAGAGGGGATTGAAACAGAATCCCAAGCTGCTCAGTTGAGCCGGCTCGGCTGCAAGCTCGGACAGGGCTATCTGTTTTCGAAAGCAGTCGATCGAACGGTTGCCGCAGCCATTTTAGAGCAGCATGGACAACGGCCCAACAAAGACAAGACCCGTGCCGGAGCCCTATAGCCTCCCTGAGTGAGGTTTTCGCGCTCGGGCCAGCCCCCGACACCTGAGACAACGCATAAGTACCAAGATCATTTTGAACGGATCAGAGATGCGAAAACGGATACATGTCAGCCAATTGCGGGTCGGAATGTATGTCGAGGACGTCGAAATTGAGGGGGAAGACAGGACACGCCGGTTCAAGCCGTTCCTGATCTCGGCCGCCGGTCAGGTCGAGAGTTTGATGGCAAGCCGCCTGATGACGGTCGTGATCGACGTCGGAAAAGGCGCGGATGTCGACTCAGGTGCGCCACAGGACATCGACCGGGCTGCGTTTGACGCCCAGCTTCGTGCCGTGTTTTCGGCGAAGGATATCAAGCAGGCGAGGGAATGCGTAGAGGATACGAGACCGCAGATCCGCCAGATGCTTGCCCACGCCAGGATCAAAGCCTCTTTTGCCAGTGACGCGGCAAGCTCGGCTGTGGAGCGGATCATGTCGGCAGCCTTCGACAATGCCGGAGCGCTGATCGCAGTCGCGAAGCTGAAGGAAAAAGATGAGCTGACGTTCCTCCACTCGCTTGCAGTTAGCGCGTTGATGATCACCCTGGGGCGCAGCCTCGGTCATGGAGAAGAGGAGGTACGGGTATTGGGATTGGGTGGACTGGTTCACGATCTTGGAAAAATGGCGCTGCCGGACGAAATTTTGACGAAACCCGGTAAGCTGACGGCCGAGGAAATGGATCTTGTGCGCGGGCATCCTCAGCGGGGATATGAGCTGGTTTCTCATGTCGCGCATGTCCCTAAGCAGGTGCTCGACATTTGTCGCTACCACCACGAAAAGTTCGATGGCTCTGGCTATCCTGGTCGGCTCGCCGGAAAGAAGATCCCTTACGTAGCCCGGCTTGCGGCGATTTGTGACGTTTACGAAGCATTGACCACAATCAGGCCGTATAAGCGCGCATTCTCTCAAGCGGAGGCGATCAACATGATGATGAATTCGCCGGGCCATTTCGATAGCCAGCTTCTTTCCGCATTCGTGTCAAAAATGGTGATCAGCGGCACGCTCCACTAGAGCCATCATTTGCCGGACGGCGCGTCGTACCGGCCAAACGTCAATTGCAACTCCGCTCCGGATCGGCGGTCACTTCGGCAGCAGAGGCCAGGGTCACAAGAGCGATCTCACCCTCGTCGGTTTGAATCCCATCAAGGCGCCGGAGTGTTCCTGGAGTTCACCGCTTCTCGGAAATGACGGGGGGTCGTACCCGTTCGCTCCTTGAAAATCTCGTAGAAGCGACTGCTGGAACCAAACCCGCAGTCAAAACCGATCTGGAGCACAGGGTCCTCCGTGTCTGTCAGAAGCTGCATCGCCCGGGCAATCCGATGTCGGGTCAGGTATTCGTTGACTGATATTCCCAGAACCTTTCGGAAAGCGTTGTTGGCGGTGCTTGGATGCATGCCCGCAAGCTTCGCGAGATCGGGTACGCTAATCGGATCTGCGTAGCGGGAATTTATGAGATCGATCAGCAGCTCGACGTGGCGCACCGCGTGGCCAGCCAACGATGTCAGAGAGACATGGGTTGGCGAATTGTCGATTTCAGCATTGTCCAGGATCAGGCGCCGTATTCGCAATCGAACCTCCTCCACGACCAATTTCCGTCTTGCCGCACTGCCGAATTGCCATTCCTTTTCCCATCGTGGGAGTGTCAAAGCATCCATCGTTTCCTGATTTGCCTGCGCCAGAAACCTCCCCTGCATGATCGACTGCCTGGCCTTTCTGTCCACCGGCAGGCCAAGGAAATCGATAAGGGGAAGATAGAGGCATACGAGCGGCGCGTTGTCGGCAACAGCGATCGTCTGATGGGGAATTGCGGCCCAGAATAAAACCAGACGGCCGGCCTCAACCTGTTCCTGCCTTCCATTAAAAAGGTAGGTCATCTGGCCTGCCATGAGCAGGTTTAATTCAACGTGGTCGTGCCAATGCGGTGCCGCCATCGCATCGGCGATGTGGCGCTCGATCAGGAACTGCCCTCGGGATCCGATCCATTCGCCGCGGCTTTGGGTATGTTTCATGTGTCTGAGACTCGAATTCCGGAATTAATAGGCCGATGCCAGGAAGAAATTCCGACCCAGAAGGAGCAATAAGCAATCACAACCGATAGGGAGATTGCAATGCCGAAGATTTGCCTGGTAGGCGCTGGTAGCACCGTTTTTGCCCAGAACATTCTGGGAGACGTCCTGTCCTCGCAGAGAGGCGGCGACTACGTCATCAGCCTCTTTGATATCGATCCAGAGCGACTGATGACGTCAGAGATCGTCGCTCGCCGGATCTGCGAGTCGCTTAAGCTTTCAAGCGTCAGGATCGACGCCACGCTCGACCGGCGGGAAGCGCTGCGCGGGTCTGATTTCGTCATCCTGATGATGCAGGTCGGTGGCTACAAGCCGGCGACCGTCACGGACTTCGGTATTCCAAAAAAATATGGCTTGCGTCAGACGATCGCCGACACCCTTGGCATCGGCGGCATTTTCCGCGGTTTGCGGACGATACCAGTCCTTGAGGCGATCTGCCGAGACATGCAGGAGGTCTGCCCGCAGGCTCTTCTGATGCAGTACGTCAACCCGATGGCCATCAACTGCTGGGCGATCAAGGATCTGGCCCCGGAAATCCCGACCGTCGGCTTGTGTCATAGTGTGCAGCACACAGCCGGACATCTCGCGCAATGCCTCGGCGAGGACGTTGCCGACGTGAACTACGTTTCGGCTGGCATCAATCACGTCGCCTTCTTCCTAAAATATGAGAAAGTTCACAGCGACGGACGGCTGGAAGATCTCTATCCGAGACTGAACGCTCTCGCCGCCGATGGCCGCGTCCCGCCGGACGATCGGGTGCGGTTCGATGTGCTCAAACGGCTCGGCCACTTCGTCACCGAATCCAGCGAGCATTTCTCCGAGTATACCTCCTGGTACATCAAAGAGGGCCGCGGGGATCTGATCGATCAGCTCAATATCCCGTTGGACGAATACATCCGGCGCTGCGAAGTGCAGATCAAAGAGTGGCATGCCCTGCGGAAGGAACTGGAAGGCGACAAGCCGATCGAGGTGTGCCGCAGCAATGAATATGCGGCCGGCATCATTCATGCCGCGGTCACCGGCAACCCGGCGCTGATATACGGCAATGTCCCAAACAACGGCCTGATCGAGAATCTGCCCGATGAATGCATCGTGGAAGTGCCTTGCCATGTCGACAGAAACGGAATTCAGCCGGTCCGGGTCGGTCGGATCCCCTCTCAGCTTTCCGCCGTCATGAACTTGAGCGTTTCTGTTCAGCAGTTGACGGTCGAGGCGGCTCTTACAAAAAACCGCGAGCGCGTCTACCAGGCCGCTCTGCTCGATCCGCATACGTCTGCGGAATTGTCTCCAGACCAAATCTGGAACCTCGTCGACGACCTGATCGACGCGCACGGCGATTTGCTGCCGAGATATCAGTGAGATCCCGCGGATAAGCCAGCCACAAGCGGATGGCAGTTCATTCGTCATAGACGCGCCGTGAATTCACGGCGCGTCTTTTTCATTCCAGCCCCCATCCAATAAATCATAAAACGTCAGAAAACTGATTGACACTGATCATTTGAAATGAAAGCATGATCGAAATTGGGATCGGCCGTGAGGGAGATTTTCGTTGAGCCAGGCAGTTGGAGTGAAGGTCGATCGGCTGGATGCCATTCGCAGCCACCTCTACGCGAACGGCTTTTCGACCATTCAGGCGCTTGCCGATGCGATCGGAGCATCGCTTGCCACGGTTCGTAGAGACCTGCAGATCCTTGAGCAGGAGGGCGCCATTGATCGCGTGCATGGTGGAGCGCGCATTGCCGAAGGATCGTCGGTTGAGGTTGCATTTCAGGAGCGCGAAAAGCGCCATCTATCGGCCAAACGGGCGATTGCCACCGCGGCCTACGACCTGCTTCATCCGCGTACGGCAATCTTTCTCGACGCGGGAACCACCGTCCTGCAGCTTGCGCGCCTCGTTCGCATCAACCCCATGCCGCTGAGAATATTCACCAACGGCCTGACGGTAGCGCAGGAATTCTTGAATATTCCGAATTTGGAGGTGGTGCTTCTCGGCGGTCAGCTGCGTAGCGAGAATGCGTCGCTTGTCGGACCTCAGGCGGAGGCAATGCTGGAAACATTATGGTTCGACCAGCTCTTTCTTGGCGCCAGCGCCATTAGCGCCGACGGTGCGATCTACAGCGTGGACAGTGCGGAAGCGAGCCTCAACCGGCGCATGCTGGCTCGGTCGGCCAATCGTTTCGTCCTGGCCGATTCCTCGAAATTCGGAACCACGGCGACCTACAAGGTCGCGCCGCTGGACACTGCGAAAGTCATTACCGATTCCGGGCTTTCGCGACATTGGCGCGACGAGCTTGTCAACTTCGGCGTCGACGCAACGATCGCCGACTTGAGGGCGAAAGAGTGAGCGACGCGCTGATCCTCGGCATCGACGGTGGCGGAAGCAAGGTGCTGGTTGCCCTTACGGACAAGCGTGGCCGGATATTGCGGTGTTCCCGCGGCCACGGGGTCAACCCCATGGATAATCCCAATTGGCTCCAGGAGCTGGAGCGGCATCTCCTTCCCTTTCGCGATGAAGGAAATCTGGCGGCGGTCGCTGCAGCACTACCCGCTTACGGGGAGGTTGAGCGCCTGTCGGTTCAACAACGGGACGCGATCGAGCGCGCGTTCCCAAACGTCCACCGGCGCGTCCTCAACGACGTCGACGCGGCACACCTTGGTGCCTTTGCGGGCGAGCCGGGCATCCTCATTCTTTCGGGCACGGGTTCAATGGCATGGGCGCGCAACTCTGAAGACCAGTCAGCCCGCACCGGCGGGTGGGGAGATCTCATCGGCGATGAGGGCAGCAGCCATTGGATCGGCCGGAGGGCGCTCAACCTCGTCAGTCAAAGCATGGACGGGCGTGCTCCGGCAACGGCTCTCGCAACGGCCTTGTTTGACCACCTTCGCATCGACCCGAGCAATCCCATGAATGGCCTCGGCGATTGGGCCAGCTCCTTGGCGAACCCACGGGCAGACATTGCAGCAATTTCGGCCCTCGTCGATCAGGTCGCACTTGGCGGCGACAAAGGGGCGATCGCGTTGATCGAGCAGGCCGCCGATGAATTGGCGAAGCATCATGAGGCAATTGCCGGCCATTGTGATCCGGATGCCGACTGGACTTATGCCGGCGGTACTTTTTCGAGCCGGCTTCTTTTAGAGGCGCTTGAACGCCGAATTGGCAGGCCTCCGGCTTTGCCGAAACTTCCCCCCATTGGCGGCGCGCTCCTGGCTGCCGCCCAGCTTCTCGACTGGCCGTTAGACGACGGCTGGTTCGGGCAAATCGTGGCCACGGCCGAAGGCGGTGACCGCGCACCCCAGTGAATTGAGCTCAAGAATAATGAAGGATGGGAACATGCATAAATTGATCTTGCCTCTACTTGCATCAGCAGCTCTGGCAGTCGCCGTACCCGCTCTTGGCCAGGACGCAAAGCCGCTTGCCGGCCAATCGATCACAGTGCTCATGCCATCGCCGCAGGGACCGAATATCGCCTCTGACTTCGAGGCCGAAACCGGCATTCACGTCGACCTGCAGACCTTGTCCTGGGACGACATCCGCCCGAAGCTGGTGACGGCTTTGGTTGCCGGTACAGCGCCGGCTGATGTGACCGAGTTCGATTGGTCCTGGACCGGTCAGTTCAGCGCCGCTGGTTGGTATATGCCGCTTGACGATGTGATCGACGCCGACACCGTGAAAGATATCGGCGTTGCTAAGATCTTCACCGTCGACGGCAAGTTATTGGGAATTCCCTACACCAACGACTTCCGGGTGATGCTCGTCAACAAGAAGCATTTCGCGGATGCAGGCATCACCGAGATGCCGAAAACATTGGACGCCCTGGTCGCTGCAGCCAAGAAAATCAAGGAAAAGGGCATTGTCGAGTATCCGATCGGCCTGCCGGTTTCAGCAACCGAAGGCGCGTCAACAAGCTGGTACTTGCTGACCAAGGCCTTCGGTGGCGAACTCTTCGACAAGGACTTCAATCCGCTCTTCACCTCGCCGGATTCAGCTGGTTACAAGGCGCTTGCTTTCGAGCTGATGCTCCTCAAGGAAGGGCTGGTCGATCCGGCGTCTACCGGCCTGAAAGACAGCCAGATCAATGAGAGCATGTTCGGGCAGGGCATCACCAGCATCATGATCTCCGGTGAGCCCGGTCGTCTCGGCCAGATGAACGACCCGAAGCAGTCGAAAGTCGCGGGCCAGGTTGAAGCGATCCTCGTGCCGACGGCGAGTGGTGAAACGCGCAGTTTCGGCCTTCCAGAAGCGCTGGCTATTCCAAACGTCTCTCCCAACAAGGAGGCGGCGATCGCTTTCGTCAAATGGTTCACCAGCAAGGACTTCCAGAAGAAGAATGCCGTGAACGGCTTCCTGCCGACCCGCACGTCGGCGCTTTCCGAACTCAACGAGTCCGGAAAGCTGAACAGCGGCGACGCTCTCGTGGCACAGTCGAAGACCGTTGAGCCGCTCTTCCCGCAAGGCACGCCGCCTTGGTATCCGCAATTTTCCAGCGGCGTAAACACAGCGATCAATAGCGCTGCCAAGGGACAGATGAGCGTCGACCAGGCGATGGAGGCTATCGCTTCCGCCGCCAAGCAGGCGATGGCGCAATGACAGCTTTGGCGTCCGAAGGGGCCACGAGCAAGCGTGGGGTCGGCTTCAACGCCGACGCCACGCTCGGCTTGCTGTTGGTGTCGCCCATCGTTATCACGATGGTAGCTTTGGTCTTCTACCCGATGGGAAGAACCGTCTGGGACAGCCTGCACAGGGTCAACCCCATGCAGGCCGGCACTCCATTCGTCGGCCTAGAAAACTACAGCCGAATGCTATCGGATGGCCAGCTCGCGACGACCTGGAGCAACACGCTCACATACGTTGTTCTGGCCGTCGTCGCCGAAACCGTGTTCGGCGTTCTTGCCGCTGCTCTCATCAATCAGATCAAGGTCGGGCGGCAGTGGGTGCTCGCAGCAGTGATCTTGCCCTGGGCGCTGCCCGGCGTTGTAAATTCGGTCATTTGGCTTTGGATTTATCAACCCGGCGCGGGTCTGTTGAACGGCATTCTTTCGGCGCTCGGGCTCCCCTTCGAAAATCACGTCTGGTTCAACGATCGCACCAGCGCCATTGTCGCCGTAACAATCGTCCACGTCTGGCGCATGATGCCTTTGACGATCGTCATCGTCCTTGCCGCGATGCAGAGTATCCCTGCCCATCTCTATGAGGCTGCGCGGATCGATGGAGCCACGCGCGTTCAGATGTTCACATTGGTAACTCTTCCCCTGGTTCGCAGTGCGATCGCTGTCGCCATGACGAACGCAACCGTGAACGCTTTCAATCTCTTCGACGAGGCCTGGGTTCTGGCGGGAGCCAGTCTCGAGACCCGACCGGTGCTCGTCCAGATCTACCTCGAAACCTTCCAGAATCTCCGTTTCTCGTATGGCATGGCGCTATCGGTCGTGATCACTCTCGTGTCTTTGCTGATTTCGCTGGTCTACGTCCTTCGTGTCTACCGCAACACACGGTTCGACTGATGAAATCCACGACTGCCTATCGAATGATGATTTGGGCCGGCGTCGTCGTCCTGTTGATCTGGTCTTTAGGGCCGATCTACTGGACCATCGCGAGTTCGGTTACGCCAAGCGACGACTTTTCGACCCGACCCATCAACTTCTTCCCGCAGCACTTTACGCTGGATCACTACTCACGGCTGCTCGGCATCAATATTGCCCGGATCGGAGGTGTGGAGGTATTCAAACAGTTCCGGGCCGCGTTGCTCAATAGCGTGGTGACATCAATCGCCGCCACCCTGCTTTGCGTCGCGATATCCTCTCTTGGAGCGTACGCGTTCACCAGGCTTCAGTTTCCTGGCCGGAAAGTGCTTTTTATCGCCGTCGTCGCGACGCTGGCTATTCCCGCCTACGCAGTTTTGATCCCGCTCTATCAGATCATGATCAAGCTGCATCTCGTCGATACCTATGTGGGCGTCTCGCTGATCTATGTCTCGGCCTTCCTGCCCCTGTCGTTATGGCTGCTGCGGAGCGTGTTCGAAGCTCTTCCGATCGCACTGGAAGAGGCGGCGCAACTAGACGGAGCGGGCCGGCTCTACATCTTCTTCAATATCGTCCTGCCGCTGGCCGGACCGGGTCTGACGGCAGCGGCGATCCTCACCTTCCTTGGTGCCTGGGGACAGTATCTCGTGCCGCTCATTTTTTCGCCGCAGGCAACGAAGCCCCTAACGGTTCTGATCCCGGAATTCGTCACGAAGAACTTCATCGACTACGGGCTCATCACCGCGAGCGGCTCGATCGCCATCGTCATCCCCGCCCTCGTTGTCATTTTCCTCAACCGTTACCTCGTCAGCGGCCTGTTGGCTGGTTCAGTCAAATAATCGGAGACTTCATGAACACGACCGAAAAAGTTATTTTCGAGCAATTTCCCTACTGGGAGAAGGCGATCGGCTCGAATTCAGCTGCCGATAGGGCGGAGCTGCTCGTCTTCGTCGGCTGTGGCACGTCTTTCAATCTTGCACTTTCGCTGGCAGCCTATGCCAATATGGCCGGACGAAAGGCAATCGCGGTCCCCGGCGCCGAATGGCAAAACCGCCCCTCGGCGTTCTGGCCGGAGTGGCGCAACACGCACGTCGTCGCGCTTTCCCGGAGCGGCGAGACGACAGAGACGGTCGCCGCAGCAAAGGCAAGCCGGGCCGCCGGCGCCTTCGTGACGGCGATAACCGTCGAACCGGAAAGCTCTCTTGCGAAAAATTGCGATCGGATGGTCGCGGCAGAAACCCATCCGGACGAAGGTATCGTCATGACGGTATCGGCGAGCCTCATGGTCCTTCTCGGTTTGCAGATGATCGGGCAGAAGGTTCCTGTCTCTGTCGTGAATTCGGCCCGCCAGCTCGCGAGCGCTCTCGATGCCGCGCTGCCTGGAATTATCGCCGACCGATCGCACTTCGTCTTTCTCGGCGGCGGGCCCCTCTTCGGCGTCGCCCTGGAAGGAGCGCTCAAGCTGATGGAAATGAGCCAGATCATGACCCAGGCCTTCCACCCGCTGGAATACCGGCATGGGCCGATCAGCCTCGTTGACGGGAAGACGGTTGCGGTCATGCTGTATAGCTCCGACCAGAGGGAGGCGGAAATGAAACTGGTGGAAGAACTGAGAGAAAAAGGCGCGGTTGTTATCGGTGTAGGTGGTCCAGGCGATCTGGAACTCGCCGTTGATGTCGATCTTTCGCTTGCGGGTCTCGTTGTCCTTCCGGCGCTGCAGGTCCTCGGCGAACGGGCCGCGCAGACTCGGCAAATCGACACGGTCTCTCCCCGTCACCTGACGAAGGTTGTGACGCTCGCATGACGAGGATCGAAGAGAACCGGCAGATCGCGCTGCGAAAGCTTTTCGGCGTCCGAAACCTGCCTTTTCCCCATGGCGTCACTTCGGTCTGCTCGGCTCATCCGCTGGTCATTGAGGCAGCCCTTCGGCGTGCCGGCATGGAGCACCGGGCGGTCCTCATCGAAGCCACCTGCAATCAGGTCAATCAGGAGGGCGGCTATACCGCGATGACGCCGGTGGACTTTCGCCGGTTCATCGAGAACGTCGCCGCAGCGACTGATTTTCCAGCCGAACGCATCATCCTGGGAGGCGATCATCTCGGCCCCAACCCATGGAGGACGTTGGCGGCCGAGGAGGCAATGCTGCGCGCCGCGGCTATGGTGACGGCCTATGTCGAGGCAGGGTTCGAAAAGATTCACCTGGACACGTCGATGGGCTGTGCCGGTGAACCAGCGGCGCTCGATGACGAACTGACCGCGGCGCGGGCCGCTCGATTGGCAAAGGCCGCGGAAGAGGCCGCTCTTCGTTCAGGCCGCCGTCCGCCGGTCTATATCATCGGAACCGAGGTGCCGCCTCCAGGTGGCGCAACGCACGCACTCGAAGAAATCGAAATTACGCGGGCCGATGCGGCGATGAAAACCCTGGCGGTTCACCGGGCGTCGTTTGCCGAAGCAGGTTTGGCGTCGGCGATGGAGCGGGTCATTGGGATAGTGGTTCAGCCGGGTGTGGAGTTTGGCAACACGGACGTGGCGCTCTACAAGCCTGAACGGGCCGAGAGCCTCATTCGTTCGCTGGACGACATGCCGGGCTTGGTTTTCGAAGCACATTCCACCGACTACCAACCGGCCGAAGCCTTGTCTGCTCTCGTTGACAGCGGCTTTGCAATCCTCAAGGTCGGACCAGGGCTGACTTTCGCGCTGCGCGAAGCGCTGTACGGTCTCGATGCGATCGCTGATCTACTTGCAGGGAAGACGCCACGAACAGGACTGGTGACGACCATGGAAAAAATCATGGTTGAGCAACCGGCAAGCTGGGCGGGCCACTATGGCGGCAGTCCCGATGAGCAGCGACTGCAGCGGCATTTCAGCTATAGTGATCGAATTCGCTATTACTGGCCGGATCCTCGAGCATCCGCCGCAGTCGGCGAATTGTTCAGCCGGCTTCCTGATGAAATTCCCGAAACTCTGATCAGCCAATATCTCGGCCGACTATATTCTAACGTGGTCTCAAAGCGGGTCGCTCCGAAGGCCCGCGAGCTCTGCCTTGCTGCGGTCGACGCGGCATTGGCGCCTTATTCAGCCGCCACGGCAAGCCGATGAGCAATCGACAGCCGTATCAGACGAGCGGCTGCGTCCCGAGGATATCAATATTCAGCCGGAGAAAGTTATGGCGTCAGTAAGTGTGGCGAATGCCCGCAAGAGCTACGGTCACTTCGAAGTTCTGCATGGTGTGGATATTGATATCCAAGACGGCGAATTCGTTATCCTGGTCGGTCCTTCCGGGTGCGGGAAGTCGACATTGTTGCGGATGATCGCCGGCCTCGAAGAGATTTCGGCTGGTCGGATTTCGATCGGCAGCAAGGTCGTAAACAATGTCGCGCCAAAAGAACGCGATATCGCAATGGTTTTCCAGTCCTATGCGCTCTACCCCCACCTGACAGTCGAGGCGAATATGGGTTTTTCGCTGAAGCTGGCCAAAGCACCCAAAGCACAGACCAGGCAGCGTGTTCGGGAGGCCGCTGAAATTCTCGGGCTCGAACATCTGCTCGAAAGATATCCGAGAAACCTGTCGGGTGGCCAACGCCAACGTGTGGCGATGGGCCGTGCCATCGTTAGAAATCCGCAGGTCTTCCTGTTTGACGAACCATTGTCAAACCTGGACGCGAAGCTGCGTGTCCAGATGCGTTCCGAAATCAAGCAACTGCATCAGCGACTGAAGACAACGACCATTTACGTCACCCACGATCAGATCGAGGCCATGACGATGGCCGATCGGATTGTTGTGATGCGGGACGGCTTCGTCGAGCAGATAGGCTCGCCGCTGGATCTCTACGACCGGCCGGCAAACCTTTTCGTGGCGGGCTTCATCGGTTCGCCGGCGATGAACCTTATTCGAGGGCAGGTCAGCACCTCGGGACCGCTGGAGTTGATTGCGGACGGCGGAGGTAGATTGCCATTGCCCGAAGCAGCGTCATTGGAACGCGGCGCGCAGATTATCTACGGCATTCGCCCTGAGCATCTCACAATCGGACAAGGTCCTGCTACAGCTGAGGTCGTCCTCGTTGAGCCTACTGGTGCTGAGATCCAGATAACCACGAAGTTTGGCGCCGATCACCTCGTTGCGACGGTAAGAGAACGCCTTGATCTGCGCGCCGGCGACCAGATCGTCATTGCCCCAGATCTCAGCAAACTGCATCTGTTCGACGCAAAAACCGAAAAGCGGTTGAGGTCCGTCTAACGTGATGATTTTTCCGGACCGGCGGAACGCAACATCCCGACGGTTCGCGGCAGGTCAGCGTCCAAGGCTACCAGCGGCGGCGATGATCTCCGCCGCGGTCGGGAAGATCGAGAGGCTGTTCGGTCCGTCGAGCGCCTCGATTTGGGTCCAGCCGATGGTGCCGTTCGCATTGACCAGGAAGTGCCCGACGAGCTGGGTAGCGTGGTTCGCGAAGATCGCATTGTCGGCTTCGTCAAGCTCGAAGCCGTCCTTGGCGTTGAGTATCGTGTTGGCTTCCATCGGGTGCAGCGGTTCCGGCAGCTCGCCCGTGGGGTTGATGCGTGCCGCCTGGAACTGCGCCATCGTTGCGCCATAGGGCCATTCGGGCTGCTCGCAGCTCCCTTCGGGCAGGAACTCGCCATGCGGCACACCGTAGGCTCGATGCGTGCGGCAGTCCGGGTCACACAGAAGCGTTATTGGCGTCGGCCGGTGGCGGAAATACAGCCGGGCACGTTCCACCGGCGTGTTGATAACGGCCACGGTCTCCACCCCGGCAGCGCGCAGGGTCGGCTGTACGCCGGCAAGCTGTTCTAACTGGCGCCGGCAGAACGGGCAGTGCAGCCCGCGAAAGAAACCGATTACGAACGGGCGACCGCTCAAGTCGGCGAAAGAGACGGTTCCGTCGAAGTTGGCCGTGGCTAGTGCGAAGGCTGGGGCAGTTTCTCCTGGTTGCAGCGGGCGTTTCTGGTCTCCCATGGAATAATTCCTTTGTCGCATCGTCCAGGTGGACGACCGAAATTTAACTATATCACGTGTCGCAAGAAGGCCCAGCGTTCGATGCTGAGATCGCCGAATGTGGTTCGGCATGGCATTTGCCGCTCCGACCGGCGTCGAAGTTGACCCTTTCATTGCACCGCCTGACGTCGTCGAGAGCTTGCCGGTATCGATCGCCGTTCCTATCTTATTTAGAACAGACTAATGGAGCAACGAGATGGCGGAGCTTGTGGCCGACACTCTATTCGACACGACGATCGAGATCATTCCTCCGGAAGACACAACAGAACAACCGGACTATGCTGCTTGCCTTTGCTGCAAGCGCCGGCGTCGGTGGATGGACGATGACGGCTGCGGCATCTGTGAGGAATGCCTGGCCTCGTGATCGACGCAAGAAGGGCACAAGGCGATGGTAGTCCGTAGCGCCGGACTTCTGATATACCGGCACGTTTCCGGGGACATCGAAGTCCTTCTCGTCCATCCGGGCGGTCCTTTCTGGGCTGGGAAAGACGAGGCTGCGTGGTCGATCCCGAAGGGGCTGGTCGAGCCTGGAGAAGACGAGCTCGCGGCGGCAATAAGGGAGACTGCCGAAGAGCTGGGTGTAGCAGTCGATGGCAGGTTCACACCGTTGGGCGAATACCGACAACCTGGCGGAAAGATAGTTATCGCGTGGTCGATCGAAGCCGATCCGGTACTGGACGTGAATGCGATACAGAGTTCCGAATTTCAAATGGAATGGCCGCCACGGTCAGGCCGGGTAAAGAGTTTTCCGGAGGTTGATCGCGCGGGCTGGTTTTCCCTGCCCGACGCAGCCGTAAAGCTCTTGAAAGGGCAGCGACCAATGCTTACCGGCCTCCTACGGCCCGAAGTTGTTGATTAAGCCGTCCCATCTGGCTGCACTATGCGTCAGATGCGCGGCAGCCATGAGTTGCTTCTGAAGACAACCATCCTATCTGACAGTCACCGCCATGTGACTGAAATCGAGAAATTGGAGCTGCGATCCGCCTTGGGCACGCGCGAGGAGACAATCATGAACGGCATTTCCAAAACCCTGAACGACATGACGCTTGTCGAACGCTCGAGCCTGCTCGACACCGTCGCCGACGCCTTGGAAGCAACGGCCGAGGAGGCAGAAGGTGAGGGCGACGCCCGCTTCGTCGCCAACTCCATCTGCGTCGCGAATACGATTCGCGGACTATCCGGCGATCTCACGCCGCGCGATCTGCAGGCGGCCGAGTTGCTCCTTGAGCAGGGCATCATGCTCGTCCACCAATTCTCCAACCGGGCGAAAACGAACGGAGTGCTCCACTAGCCGAGGGCGAGGGCGGCCCTGTCAGCAATGCGCTCTGTCAGTGTGGACGGCGGCCGATGGATTGAGGTAAAGCCGTTAATCCGCGCCGGAGATAATGGATGCTGCCGGCCCCTGGCAAGAACGAGCGGTCTCAGCCGCGGCAAACCGTTGGGAGGCCCGGAGATTAGCAGACACGCCAGGAAGGCTTTATTTCCAATGGATTGCCGGTTCAACGCGCAGCTGTATCGAATGGCCGATATAGCGGGGTTCACCTTGGTTTGGTCAGGAGAAGCGTGATGCAGCCTGGTCGCACAGGCCTTGCCGTCTGCTTGATGGTGGCTGCCTCCATTTTAAATAGTTTCGACGCAGTCATTGTGCGTTTGCTGGCCGGCGAGGTGCATCCATTGATGATCGGCTTTTTCCGGTCGTTTTTCGGACTTCTTGTCGTCACGCCCTGGATCGTGTCGCGGGTCGACCTGAAATCCTCTCCCTATCGTGTTCTGCATGTCGTGCGTGCGGCTTTGAAGCTTGCCTCACTGGTTGCTTTGTTCGTCGCCTTTGCGCACGCGCCACTCGCCGATGCCACGGCGATCAATTTCACCATGCCGATGTTTCTCGTTCTCGGTGCGTGGCTGGTGCTCAAGGAACATGTCGGCATCTCCAGCGTGGTGGGAATTGTCGCAGGTTTTATCGGCGTCATGATCATCATTCGCCCTGGAGCGTCCGGTTTCGACCAATGGCTGCTTTTTGCGCTGGCAGGAGCGGTCTTGACGGCGGCCAGCCAATTGATGCTGCGGCGGATGGCATTGAGGGATAGTGCCGACCGGCTGGTTGCATGGAATCTGATAGCGACGGTACCGCTTGGCCTGATCGTCATGCTGCCGGTCTGGTCGATGCCGACTTGGAGCCAACTCGGACTGCTTGCCCTCCAAGGGGCACTCGGCGCACTCAACATGACGCTGATCACGCGCGCCTTCAGTATGGCGACCGCAAGCGTTCTGGCACCGCTCGACTTTCTCCGACTGCCCGTCGTGGCCCTTATGGCCTTCTCATTTTTCGCGGAAGTTCCGGCCGTACAGACGTGGATCGGCGCGGCTGTGATCTTCGGCGCGGCCATTATTGGAACCCGCGGCATGACATGGCGGCGCAAGCCGCCGCGATAAGCCCCGATCATTTTTGGGGTTCACAAAAATTCTAGATGCACTAATATTTCAGTTACAGCGACTGGTCGTCGAGCCGTGCCTGTTGCCGGAGGGGTATCACAGGTAGCACAAACGAAGACGAAAAACCGGAATCACGACCCCATGGGGTTCACTCGGGAGGAGTGGCATGAAGAGTTTCATCGGCAAACGCGCGATCGCCAGTGGCGTATCGCTCGTGGTGCTTATCGTCATCGTGTTCTTCCTGTCCCGGCTGACGGGCGATCCGACCGACCTCTATCTGCCGATCGATGCGACCACCGAAATGCGCCAGCAATTCCGTGAGATGAACGGTTTCAACGATCCGTTGATCATCCAGTTCGGCCGTTATGTCTCGGATCTTGCCCAGGGCAATTTCGGTCAGTCACTGCGGCAGGCCCGTCCGGCCATGAATGTCGTGCTGGAGGCCTTCGTCTGGACCTTCTGGCTGGCTGCCATCACCATGGCGCTGGTCACGGTCGCCGCGATCGTCATCGGTTCTCTGGCGGCGTTTCGCGTCGGCGGCGTCTTCGACCGTCTTGCCACTTTCTTCTCGCTGATCGGTGCTGCGGCGCCGGATTTCTGGCTGGCCATCGTCGCGATCGTCATTTTCGCCGTTAAACTGCATGTCCTGCCGACATCGGGAACGGGAACTTTCTGGCACTGGGTCCTGCCGGTCAGCGTGCTGTTCATCCGGCCTTTCGGCCTGATCCTGCAGGTGGTCCGCGGCTCGATGATCAGCGTTCTGTCTTCCGCCTATGTGAAGACGGCCCGCGCCAAGGGGGTCCGCTCGAACTCAATCATCTTCATTCACGGACTGCGCAACGCCATGCTGCCGGTGATCACAGTCATCGGCGACCAGGCGGCCGCCATCTTGAACGGTGCCGTCGTCGTCGAGACGGTGTTTGGCTTTCCGGGCATCGGCAAGCTGATGATCGATTCCATCCTGCTTCGCGATTTTGCCGTCGTGCTGGCCGTCATCATGGTCTCGGCGCTGGCGATCTTCATCATGAACCTGTTGATCGACCTCGCTTATGCGCTGCTCGATCCGCGTATCCGGTATTGAGCGATGACGATGACCGACACACAAATCCTCGCCGAGAAAAAACCGAGCGGCCCGATCGGGCGCTGGCTGACGATGCTGTGGGCGGACAAGCTCGCTTTCTTCGCCGCTCTGTTCCTCTTGATCGTTCTTCTCTGTGCGCTGTTTGGCCCGTTCCTGCTCGAGGGCATCGCCACCAAGCAGAACCTGCGGGGCCGGAACGCGCCGCCGTTCGATATCACCCGCGGATGGCTTTATGTCCTCGGCGCCGATGCACTGGGCAGGCCGCTTCTTGCCCGCGTCATCGTGGCGGCGCAAAACACCATCCTGGTTGCCGCGGCAGCCGTGCTTGCATCATCTGTCGTCGGTACGGCGCTGGGTCTGATCGCGGGTTACAGCCGCTCTTCCGCGGCTCAATGGATCATGCGCCTCGGCGACGTCATCATGTCCTTTCCGTCGCTGCTTCTGGCGGTGATCGTGCTCTACATGCTCGAGCCCTCGGTCACCAATATCGTCCTCGTCTTGGCGATCACCCGCATTCCCATCTATCTGCGCACCACGCGCGCCGAAGTGCTGGAAGTGCGCGAGCGGATGTTCGTGCAGGCGGCGAAGGTCATGGGAGCATCATACTGGCGTATTGTCTTCCATCACATCCTGCCAGTGATCTTCCCCACGCTGGTTACCATCGCGACGCTGGATTTCGCCTTCGTCATGCTGGCGGAATCCTCGCTGTCGTTCCTTGGGATCGGCATTCAGGCGCCGGAGATCACCTGGGGTCTCATGGTTGCTCAAGGCCGACCCTATCTCACCAATGCCTGGTGGCTTTCCTTCTGGCCGGGTCTTGCAATCATTCTGACGACGCTGTCGCTGAACCTTCTGTCAAATTGGCTGCGCATTGCGCTCGATCCGACACAACGCTGGCGCCTTGAAATGAGGGGCAGGAAAAATGGCTGAACATCTTTTGGAAGTGCGTGACCTCTCGGTCGAGTTCCACACCGTCAGCGGGACGGTCAAGGCGGTGCAGGATGTCAGCTGGCATCTCGATCGCGGCGAGACGCTGGCGATCCTTGGGGAAAGCGGTTCGGGCAAATCCGTGTCGGCCTCGGCGATCATGAACCTGATCGACATGCCGCCCGGCAAGATCACCAGCGGCACCATTCTCCTCAACGGCCGCGATATGCTGAAAATGACGCCCGAGGAGCGGCGCTCGATCAACGGCGCCAAGATCGCCATGATCTTTCAGGACCCGCTCGCTCACCTCAACCCGGTCTATCCGGTCGGCTGGCAAATCACCGAGATGATGACGACGCATGGCCAGTCGGCGGAGCGCGCCGGTGCGAGGGCGCTCGAATTGATCGGGCGCGTCGGCATAACCGATGCGCAGGCGGCGATGCGAAAATATCCGTTCCAGTTCTCCGGCGGCCAGCGGCAGCGCCTGATGATCGCCATGGCAATCGCCTGCAAGCCCGATATCCTGATCGCGGATGAACCCACCACCGCGCTTGATGTTACGGTGCAGGCGCAGGTGCTCGAACTTCTGCAGGAGTTGCAGCAGGAAACCGGCATGGGCCTGCTGCTGATCACCCACGATTTGGGCGTCGTTGCCGAGATCGCCGACCGGGTCGTGGTGATGAATTCCGGCTGCGTCGTCGAAACCGGCAATGCGGCCGAAGTCTATCGCAACCCTCAGAACGCCTACACGAAGAAGCTGATTGCTGCTGCACCGGGGAAGGGTGCGATGGCGCAAGAGCGTGACCGACAGGGCGAACCGCTGCTGCGCGCCATCGGCTTGAAAAAGAGTTTTGGCGCATTTCAGGCGCTGAAGGGCGTGGATTTCGTCATCATGCCCGGCGAGACGGTTGCCGTTGTCGGCGAGAGCGGTTCCGGCAAGTCAACCCTTGCCCGGGCGATCGTTCGCCTCGACGATCCGCAAGAGGGCCAGGTTCTCTACCGCGGCAACGATCTGCTTGCGATGACCCCGAGAGAAATATTCGGGCTGCGTCGCGATTTGCAGATGGTCTTTCAGGACCCGACGCAGTCCCTCAACCCCCGGATGAGCGTGTTCCGGTTGATTTCCGAGGCCTGGGTCATTCACCCGGATATCCTGCCGAAAGCGAAATGGAAGGAGAGAGTGGCCGAGTTGCTGGTCAAGGTCGGCCTGAAACCGCATATGGCCGACAGGTATCCACATCAGTTTTCCGGCGGCCAGCGCCAGCGCATCGCGATTGCGCGAGCGCTGGCGATGGAGCCGAAACTGATTATCTGCGACGAGGCGGTTTCGGCGCTCGACGTGTCGATCCAGGCCCAGGTAATCGCCTTGCTTGAGGGCCTGCGTCGCGAATTCGGCCTGTCCTACCTCTTCATTGCGCACGACCTGCCGGTGGTTCGCGATTTCGCCGATCGTGTCATCGTCATGAAGGCCGGCGAGATTGTCGAGGAGGGGCCGGTCGAACAGATCTTCACCGCGCCCTCCCACCCCTACACGCAGGCACTTCTTGCCGCGAGCCTCGATCCCGATCCGGAGATCCAGGCCACCCGACGCGCCGCCCGCCAACTACAGGAAGGACTCGTTTCCGCATGAAGCCCGATGTCATCGTCGCCTATCCGCTCCGGCCCCATCAGATGGCGATGCTGGAGGAGACCTACACGCTGCACCGGCTGGATCTCGTCAAAGGCGAAGAGCGGGATGCTCTCTTGCGGGAAGCTGGCCCGATCGCTTCCGCGCTGGTCTGCAACGGCCATGTGACGATCGACGAAGCCCTGCTTTCGAAATTGCCGGCATTAAAGCTCGCCGCCTGTTCGTCGGCTGGCTACGACCAGATGGACGTCGAGGCGATGACACGGCGCGGCATCAAGCTCACCAACACATCCGAGGTGCTTTGCGACGACGTTGCCGACATGGCACTGCTTCTTATGCTGGCGGCACGCCGGCGCCTGCCGGAAGGCGATCGCTATGTGCGCTCCGGCGACTGGGGGCAGAAGGGCATGATGCCGCTGACGACGTCGACCTCGGGCAAGAAGGCCGGGATCGTCGGCCTCGGCCGCATAGGGATGGCGATTGCCAAGCGATGCGAGGCTGTCGGGCTGACGGTCGGCTATTATGGGAGGACGAAGAAAGCCGGCAACGATTTTGCCTATTTCGACGCGCCGGTAAAACTGGCGGACTGGGCCGATATCCTGATCGTCGCGACCCCGGGCGGCCCCTCGACCGAGGGGTTGATTTCGGCGGACGTGCTGAATGCGCTCGGACCGACGGGCAGCTTCATCAACATTGCCCGGGGCACCGTGGTCGACGAGCCGGCCTTGATTAAGGCCTTGCAGGAAAGGCGAATCGCGTCGGCCGGCATCGATGTCTACCTCAACGAACCCAATCCAGATCCGCGCTTTGCAGCGCTCGACAACGTTGTGCTCTATCCCCACCATGCCAGCGGTACCGAGGAAACGCGCGACAGGATGGCGCAATTGACGGTCGACAACCTTGCCGCCTTCTTCGCAGGCAGGCCGCTGCTGACGCCGGTCAATTGACTCCGGCAAAAACCCGCGGCGCGGCAGATCAGACGAAATAGTCCGGGAACTCCTTCCGCAGGTCTTCCACTTTTGCGACGGTGCGGCTGAGATGCTCACGGATTGCATCGACCGCACCCTGTTCGTCGCGAGCGGCAATCGCATCGATGATGGCATGGTGTCCATCGAGAATGCTGACGATCTTGCCCTTTTCGGGCAGATGCAGACGACGAATGCGCTCGAGATGGCCGGACCGCTCGCGTATCAATTGGTGGAGGCTGCTGCGCTTGGCGCCTGCGAACAATGTCTGGTGAAAGAGCTCGTCGAGCTCCTGAAAGATCGCGATCTGATCGGCGTCGTCGGCGACTGCCGCCTGCATCTTGATGATCGACCGGGCGCGGGTAATGACGCTCGGATCCGGATCCGGATCGGTTGCGAGGCGGCGGCAAACTTCCGTTTCCAGCGCCACGCGAAGGAAATGTGCCTCGTAAATCTGCAGGACGTCGATCCTGGTCACCACAGTGCGGGACTGCGGATAAATGCGAACCAGACCCTCCTGCTTGAGGAGCTGCAATGCGTCGCGGATGGGAGTCTGGCTGACTTCATAAGTCTCGGTGAGCTCGGTGCGCGACAGTGTGGTGTCCGGCGGCAGCTGAATGGTGATGATGCGCTTTCGCAGATCATCATAGACCCGCTGGACCGTGCTGCCGGCGACGACCGGAAAGCCGGGTGCAGTCAGGCCGAATGTGGAGGCGAACTGGGAATTCATGTGAGGCATCCTTTTCAGTCCATTCATAGCTTTGCACGACCTAATGCACAAGAACGCAAACTTTCCATTGATATATATGTCAAACTAAAATATCAGTTGGTGCAAACGCCGGGATAAGCAAGCGAAAAGCTGGGAGAAAGCCGTGACCGCAAGGAAAACCTACGAGCAATTGCGGTCTGCCCGATGGATGCTTCCGGATGATCAGCGCTCGTTCGGCCACCGGTCGCGGACCATGCAGATGGGTTATGCGCCCGAGGATTGGCAGGGAAAGCCGATTATTGCCGTGATCAACACCTGGTCCGATGCCCAGCCGTGCCACATGCATTTCCGTGAACGCGCCGAATGGGTGAAGCGCGGAATTCTTCAGTCGGGCGGTTTCCCCATGGAACTGCCTGCTCTTTCCCTTTCCGAAAACTTCGTCAAGCCAACCACGATGCTCTATCGCAATATGCTGGCGATGGAGACCGAGGAACTGCTGCGCAGCCATCCTGTCGATGGCGCCGTTCTGATGGGTGGCTGCGACAAGACGACACCCGGCCTTGTCATGGGCGCAACCAGCATGGGCATTCCCTTCATTTATCTGCCCGCCGGCCCGATGCTTCGCGGCAACTATGCCGGCAAGACGCTAGGCTCCGGTACCGACGGCTTCAAATACTGGGACGAACGGCGCGCCGGCACGATCACCCAGGAGGAGTGGCAGGGCATTGAAGGCGGAATTGCCCGCAGCTACGGCCATTGCATGACCATGGGCACGGCGTCGACGATGACGGCGATCGCAGAGGCTATGGGGTTGACGCTGCCGGGCGCATCCTCGATTCCCGCAGCCGATGCCAACCACCAGCGCATGTCGGCGGCCTGTGGCCGCCGTATCGTCGATATGGTGTGGGAGGATCTGACGCCGGATCAGATCATCACTCCGGCGGCCGTCGACAACGCGGTCACGGTCGCCATGGCGACTGGCTGCTCCACCAATGCCATCATTCACCTGATTGCCATGGCGCGGCGCGCCGGCGTCCCGTTGGAGCTCGATGATCTCGATCGCATCGGTCGCACGACGCCGGTTCTCGCCAACATCCGGCCTTCCGGTTCGACCTACCTGATGGAGGATTTCTTTTATGCGGGCGGCTTGCGTGCGTTGATGAAGCAGCTCGGCGACAAGCTCGACCCAACCGCGATTACCGTCACGGGCAAACCCTTGGTGGACGGTCTCGACCAGGTGAAGATCTACAATGACGACGTTATCCGGCCATTGTCGAACCCGGTCTATCACGAAGGTTCGCTGGCCGTGCTCAAGGGGAACCTGTGTCCCGACGGCGCGGTCATCAAACCGGCGGCCTGCGACCCCAAATTCCACCGCCATCGCGGCCCGGCCTTGGTCGCCGATAGCTATGCGGAGATGAAGAAGATCATCGACGATCCCGACTATCCGCTGACGCCGGACACTGTTCTCGTTCTCCGCAATGCCGGCCCCCAGGGCGGACCGGGCATGCCGGAATGGGGCATGATCCCGATGCCGAAGGCGCTGTTGAAGCTCGGTCTGCGCGACATGGTGCGCATCTCGGACGCCCGCATGTCCGGAACCAGTTTCGGCGCCTGCGTGCTGCATGTCGCACCGGAATCTTATGTAGGCGGGCCTCTGGCACTGCTGAAAACGGGGGACATGGTCGAGCTTGATATTCCGGCACGCAGTCTCAATATGCTGGTTTCCGAAGAAGAGATCACAGCGCGGCGGGCCGCCTGGGTGGCGCCGACGCGGCATTACGAGCGCGGTTACGGCTTTATGTTCTCCAGCCATATCGAGCAGGCAGACAAAGGCTGCGACTTTGATTTCCTGACGACGGAATTCGGTGGCAAGACGCCGGAACCGGCTATCAACTGAGGCACCACGATGTTTGATCCCAATCGACGCACGATCCCCGCACAGCCTCCCAAGGCTGGCTTCGCTGCCGGTCCGTCCAAACTGGACGCCATCCGATCGGTTACCCTGTCGCTTGCTTACCTGCCGTTGGCGCGACCGATCAGCGATGCCAAGGTGTTGACGGGCCGACAGAAGCCGCTGACCCAGGTGGCTTTTCTGTTTTGCGAGATCGTCTCCGAGGCCGGCCATAGTGGGCTCGGTTTCAGTTACTCGAAGCGGGCAGGCGGACCTGCCCTTTATGCACATGCCTGCGAGCTTGCCGACAATCTGATCGGCGAAGATCCCAACGATACAGCGCGCATCTGGGACAAGCTCTGCTGGGCCGGGGCCTCGGTCGGCCGCTCCGGCATCGCGACCCAGGCAATCGCCGCCATCGACATCTGCCTCTGGGACCTGAAGGCGAAACGCGCCGGCCTGCCGCTTGCAAAATTACTTGGCGCCCATCGCGACAGTGTTGCCTGCTACAACACCTCCGGTGGCTTCCTGTCATCGAGCATCGAGGAAATCCGCGATGCCATCGACCACTCGATCGCCTCCGGCATCGGCGGCATCAAGATCAAGGTCGGACAGCCGGACCCGATGATCGACCTTCGCCGACTTGATGCGGTGACCAGCCATATCGATGGCCGTGTACCGCTGATGGTCGATGCAAACCAGCAATGGGATCGAACGACGGCCTTGCGCTTCGGCCGGCTGGTCGAGCCGCTCAATCTCGAATGGATCGAAGAGCCGCTCGATGCCTATGATGCCGAGGGCCATGCGGCACTGGCACGCGAACTCGCCACGCCGATCGCCACCGGCGAAATGCTGGCAAGCGCCGACGAGCACATGGCGCTGATCCGGGCCGATGCGGTCGACTTCATTCAGCCGGATGCGCCGCGGGTCGGCGGCATCACGCCCTTTCTGCGCATCTGCACACACGCCGAGGCGAAACGCATGCGCCTGGCGCCGCATTTCGCCATGGAAATCCATCTGCATCTGGCGGCCGCCTATGCGCATGAGCCGTGGGTAGAGCATTTCGATTGGCTGGCGCCACTGTTTAACGAACAACTCGAGATCAAGGACGGTCGGATGATCGTGCCGGCCCGTCCGGGGCTTGGTTGCAGCCTGACGGGCAAAGCCCGTGACTGGACCGTGGAAACGCGCAGTTTCGGCGTCTGAATTGGAACGAGGAGAAGGAAATATGAACCCCGCAACCCGTGAAAAACTGATGGGTGTCTCCGTCGCGACGCTTTGTTCTGCGCTGTTCAAGCGCGGCCTGAGAAACCAGACGATCCAGGATGTTCGGCCGGTGCAGCCGAAGGGCCGCAATATGGTCGGACCGGCCTTCACGCTGCGCTACATGCCGGCGCGCGAGGACCGCAACGCGATGAACGTCTTTCGAAACCCGAAACATCCGCAACGGCTTGCCATCGAGACTTGCCCGGAAGGCTCTGTTATGGTGATGGACAGCCGCAAGGATCCGCGCGCAGCCTCTGCCGGCGACATCCTGATTACCCGCCTGATGGTGCGCGGCGGCGCCGGCGTCGTCACGGATGGCGGCTTCCGGGACGCCATGACCATCGGCGGCCTCGATATCCCCGCCTATCACCATCGTCCCTCCAGCCCGACCAACCTGACGCTGCACGAGGCAATCGACATCAATGTGCCGATAGGCTGTGGGGATGTTGCGGTCTTCCCGGGCGACATCATGGTTGGCGACGACGACAGCGTGATCGTCATCCCTGCCGAGATCGCCGACGAGATCGCCGATGAAGCGGTAGAGATGACCGCTTACGAGGATTTCGTGACGGAACGCGTCAAGCAAGGTCATACGATCATCGGCCTCTACCCGGCCACCGACGAAAGCAATCTGACGCTCTTTGCCGAATGGCGGAAGGTGAATGGCCGCTAGAGCATGATGCCGAAAAGTGTAAGCGGTTTTCGGACGACACCATGCTCTAACTATTTAATTTAGAACAGGATTCAGATTTTGGGCCGACTTGGCCTAATATCATCCTGTTCTAAGGCGGCGCACCTTGGACAACACTTCACGCATCAGGACGGAGCGAGGCTCCGCCGAGGAGAATAACAATGAGCTGGACCCCTTCAGGCAAGCATTTCATCGCCGGCGAGTGGATTGCCGGAACGACGACATTTCAGTCCGAGCCGGCGCATGGGCAGGCACATGACTTTGCTGTCGGCACAACGGAACTGGTCGACCGCGCCTGCCGCGCTGCCGAAGCTGCTTTTGCAGCATTTTCAGCAACGACACGCGAGGAGCGCGCCATTTTCCTCGAGGCAATCGCCGAGGAGATCGACAAGCGCGGCGAGGCCGTCACCCTCATTGGAACGCAGGAAACCGGGCTTCCGGAGGGCCGGCTCAACGGCGAACGCGCCCGCACCACCGGCCAACTCCGACTGTTTGCCGACCATATCCGCAAGGGCGCGCATCTTGACGCTCGGATCGATGCGGCCCAACCGGACCGGCAACCGGCGCCGCGCCCCGAAATCCGGCTGGTGCAACGGCCGATCGGCCCCGTCGCCGTCTTCGGCGCTTCGAATTTTCCGCTGGCATTTTCGACGGCCGGCGGTGATACGGCGGCCGCGCTTGCCGCGGGCTGCCCGGTCGTGGTGAAGGGACATTCAGCCCATCCCGGCACAGGTGAGATCATTGCCGAGGCGATTGCAGCCGCTATCGAGCGCACTGGAATGCCGGCCGGCGTCTTCAGCCTGATCCAGGGCGGCCGTCGTGATGTCGGAACGGCCCTGGTGACGCATCCCGCCATCAAAGCCGTCGGCTTTACCGGCTCGCTTGCCGGCGGAAGGGCGCTCTTTGACCTTTGCGCCCAGCGCCCTGAGCCGATCCCCTTTTTCGGGGAACTCGGCAGCGTTAATCCGATGTTCCTGCTGCCGGCCGCTACCGCTGCCCGGGCAGAGGCGATCGGTTCCGGCTGGGCCGGATCCCTGACGCTTGGTGCCGGCCAGTTCTGCACCAAACCCGGTATCGCCGTCGTCGTCGACGGGCCGGAGGCGGACAAGTTCACCAGTGCCGCCAAGGCGGCTCTTGAAAAGGTGGCGCCGCAGACGATGCTGACCAAAGGCATCGCCACGGCCTATCACGAAGGTGTCGAGCGGATGCGGACAAGCAATGCCGTCGCGCCGGTTCTCGCGGCACAGAGCGCCGGCCGCGACGCAGCGCCGAACCTGTTCGAGACCAACGGCTCGGCCTGGCTTGCCGATCACTCGCTCAGCGAAGAGGTCTTCGGTCCCCTCGGCCTCGTCGTGCGCGTCGGCTCGCCTGAAAAGTTGCTCACCCTTGCCGAAAGCTTTCAGGGGCAGCTGACTGCAACGATCCATATGGACGACGCCGATCTGGGCCTTGCCCGCGACCTGCTGCCGATCCTCGAACGGAGGGCGGGCAGAGTGCTGGTCAACGGCTTCCCAACCGGCGTCGAGGTTGTCGATTCCATGGTGCATGGCGGACCCTATCCGGCCTCGACCAATTTCGGCGCAACCAGCGTCGGGACCATGTCGATCCGCAGGTTTCTGCGCCCCGTCGCCTATCAGAATTTCCCCGCCGACCTGTTGCCGCAAGACCTGCGCAACTGAAACCGAGGAGTACCAAATTGATCGCCCCGACGGAACTTCGCGAGATCATTCGCAACGGCCTGCTGTCTTTTCCCGTCACTCCTTTCGATGCCGAGGACCGATTTGCCCCCAGGCCGTTTTCAGCGCATCTGGAATGGCTGTCATCCTACCCCGTTGCCGGCCTGATCGTTGCCGGCGGCACCGGCGAGCTGTTCTCGCTGACACCGGGCGAGGTGGTCGAGGTGGTAAAGGCCGCCCGCGCGGTGTCCGGCGATGCGCCGGTTATTGCCGGATGCGGCTATGGCACGCGCATTGCCTGCGACATGGCTCGCGAGATCGAGGCGGCAGGTGGCGACGGCATTCTTCTGCTGCCGCATTACCTGACCGAGGCGCCGGCAGATGGCATTGCCGCGCGTGTACGAGCCGTTTGCAGGGCCACCAGTATGGGCGTTATCGTTTATAATCGTGGCCAGGCGCGGGTTTCGGCCGAGCAGCTTGCTCAGCTTGCCGACGAATGCCCAAATCTGATCGGCTTCAAGGACGGTACCGGTGACATCGATACGGTGCGCCGTGTCACGATCGCGCTCGGGGATCGGCTTTCCTATATTGGCGGCATGCCGACACATGAACTGTTTGCCCAGGCCTATCGCGGAGCCGGCATGCCGACCTATTCCTCGGCGGTCTTCAATTTCGTGCCTGAAACGGCACTGAAATTTCACAAGGCATTCCTTGCCGGTGACGACGCGGCCTGTGAACAGATGCTGCGCGATTTCTATTATCCCTTTGCCCGTATTCGCGATCGCAAGGCCGGTTATGCGGTTTCCGCCGTCAAGGCAGGTGTGCGTTTGCGCGGCTTTGAGGCGGGACCGGTACGGGCGCCACTGACGGATCTTACCGACGAGGAAGTCGAGATGATGCGCGAACTGATTGCTTCGGCAAGGTAAAATTTCGCATCCTAGCCAAGGTTGAAGGCTTCACGCTTCGAAGCGCCAGGGTTGAAGACTGTCGTTAACTAGTATATTAGTGCACTTGTGCTTCTGAGAAACTACTGAGGAGATAGATGCCGGGGCACCGGAAACGGGACGCAGTTCACTGTGAGGAGCGCCAAAGGCGCATGGGAGGAGAACGAAATGAAATTGCATTTGTTAGCTGCCTGTTTTTCAACAACGGTGCTCGCGCTGAGCGCCGGCTCGGCTCATGCTGAGGATGCCAAGAGCAACGTCACCGTTGTGCTTGCCGAAACCGTCGATGTCGTCGAGCCCTGTATGGCAGCGCGCCAGGACGTCGGCCGGGTCATTTCTGAAAACGTCAACGAGATGCTGGTGGAATTCGACTACGTCAATGGCGGCCTCAAACCCCGCCTGGCGACGGAATGGTCGAAGATCGACGACGACACCTGGGAGTTCAAGCTGCGCCCGAATGTCAAATGGCACGATGGCAAGCCGTTCACCGCCAAAGATGTCCAGTTCACCATCGAGCGCAACAAGAACAAGAAGCTCAGCTGTGAAACCGGCGGCAAATATTTCGGCGGCACGGAGTTCAGCTTCGAAACGCCGGATGCCAACACCATCCGGATTACGACAAAACCGGCGCAACCGATTCTTCCGCTTCTGATGACGGTAATGGCCGTGGAATCGGCCGAGGCGACATCAGCAAACGAATTCACCCGCAAGCCGATTGGCACCGGACCCTATACGTTCGACAAATGGGATATCGGCCAGTCGATCGCGCTGAAGCGTAACCCGGAATATTGGGGAGAGAAGCCGCAGGTGGAACAGGCGACCTATCTGTTCCGCTCTGACAGCGCCGTTGCTGCGGCCATGGTCGATGCCGGCGAAGCCGATATCGTGCCGGCCGTATCCGTACAGGATGCCACCAACAAGGAAACCGATTTCGCCTATCCGAATTCCGAAACGACATCGCTGCGCATCGATACGCGCGCAGCACCCCTTAACGATCGGCGCATCCGCGAAGCGATGAACCTCGCCATCGATCGTCAGGCGATGCTCGGAACGCTGTTCCCCGAACAGGCGAAGATCGCGACGCAGCTCGTCGTACCCACCACGATCGGCTACAATGCCGATATCCCCGCCTGGCCCTATGATCCCGAAAAAGCGAAGGCACTGGTCGAAGCGGCGAAAGCTGATGGCGTCCCGGTCGATCGTGAGATCCGGATCATCGGTCGCAACGGGCAATATCCAAACGCCACCGAAGCGATGGAAGCGATGATGGCGATGCTTCAGGAAGCCGGCTTGAACGTGAAGCTGGACATGTATGACGTCTCCGTGTGGAACGGCTATTTCGTTGCACCCTTTGTCGCCGATTCCGGTCCGACTCTGACCCAGTCGCAGCACGATAATGCGACCGGCGATCCCGTCTTCACCGCATTCGTGAAATACGCGACCGACGGCTCCCACTCCATGGTTCGGGATCCCGCTGTCGACGCGCTGATCGCCAAGGCGACGTCTGCCACCGGCGACGAGCGCACAAAACTCTGGAAGGAGCTGTTCGCCAAGGTGAACACCGAAATCATCGCGGACATCCCGATGTTTCATATGGTGGGTTTCACCCGCGTCTCGCCGCGTCTCGACTTCAAGCCGACGATCGCGACGAATTCCGAACTGCAGCTCTCGCAAATCCGCTTCAAGTAAGCTGGTTCGCAGAACTTAAGCACGGGTCGCCCGCAAATAGCGGCCCGTGCTTTCGATGACGTGACGGAGGGATACCTATGCCCCTGATTGACCGCATTGCCCTGACCCAATTCGCCGAGCAGATATTGACCCGTGCGGGCATGGAGCCCGACAAGGCCGAAACGACTGCCGCCGTCCTGGTCGAGGGCGACATGATCGGCCACGAAACGCATGGTGTCAGCCTTCTGAACTGGTATGTCGAGGCGTTGGAAGACGGCTCGCTGGCGAAGTCAGGCAGCTATGAGGTGGTCAATGACCGCGGCGCGGCCTTTGTTTGGGACGGCAAATCCCTGCCTGGCGCATGGCTGCTGACCAAGGCGATCGAACAGGCCTGCGAACGCGTCGGCGATCATGGCGTCGTCACCGCCGCGATCCGCAACTGCCACCATACCTGCGCTCTTTCAGCCTTCATGCGGCAAGTGACCGAACGGGGCCTCATCGTGCAGTTGTCGGTATCGCATCCCGCTGCAAGCCGCGTTGCGCCCTATGGCGGCACGAAGCCGCTCCTGACGCCCAACCCGATGGCTGCCGGATTCCCGACATCTCAGGATCCGATCCTGATAGACGTCTCGGCCTCGATCACCACCACGACCATGACGCAAAACCTGGCCAAGGCCGGCAAGAAATTTCCGGAGGCCTGGGCTTTCACCGCCGCAGGCGAGCCGACCAATGATCCGCGCGAGGTGACCGAACGTGGCGGAACGATGATGCCTCTCGGCGGTCAGCTGAAGGGCCACAAGGGCTTTGGGCTCGGGCTGATCGTCGAATTGCTGGGGCAGGGGCTTTCCGGCAAGGGACGGGCGAACGCGCCGTCCGGCGTCTTTTCGCAAAGCGCTTTCCTTCAGGTCATCGATCCCGCCTTTTTTGCCGGGCTCGATGCCTTTACGGCGCAGTCTGACTTTCTCGCCTCTGCATGCCGCAGCAATCCTCCGGCGCCCTGGAACAATGGCGCCGTTCGCATGCCGGGCGACAGCGCAGCGCGAAAGCGCCGCTCGGCGTTGGAAGAGGGCGTGCCGGTCGGCGATGCAGCTTGGCAAAAGCTTTGCAAACATGCCGAGATCCTAGGCTTGCCTATTCCCGACGTCGCCGCGTGAGGAACACATCTCTGCTTCGAAACTTCTATCGGTCACCGCAACGCCCGGTGTCAGGTGCAATCAGATCGGCCAAACCAACAGCAGGATCGGCACACTGACGACCACCACCATGAGCGAGAGCGGCAGACCCAGTCGGGCGTAGTCACCAAATCGATATCCGCCCGGTCCCATCACAAGCGTGTTGCATTGGTGTCCGATGGGCGTGAGGAAGTCACAGCCGGCTCCAATTGCCACCGCCATCAGAAAAGCATCGGGCCTGAAGCCCAGCTTCTCGGCAAAGGTCGCGGCGATCGGTGCCATGACCAGAACCGTCGCTGCGTTGTTCAAAAACGGGGTTACGGCCATGGCCGCAACCAGGATGAGAGCCAAAGCACCAAAGGGCGGGAGCATTTCGGCGGTTCGCGAGAGGAGGTCCGCGATGATGTCGGTGGTTCCTGTGGTCCTGAGCGAGTCGCTGATCGGAATGAGAGCGGCCAGCATGATCAGAATGGGCGCATCGAGATGGTGATAGACTTCCCGCAAAGGAACGGATCCGGTGACCACCATCAGAAAAGCGGCGGCGAAAAACGCTGTCGCGACGGGAATGCCGCCGAAGGCTGTCGCCCCCATCGTTGCCATCAGGATAATGACGGGGATCATGCCATTGCGGGCGTTGCCGAGCTTCATATCTCGTTCGACCAGCGGCAAACATCCCCATTCGCGTAGAAGATCCGGCAGTTTCTGCAAGTCGCCCTGCAAGACTACGACGTCGCCATTGCGGATCTTGATCTCGCCCAGGCGCTCGGTGAAGCGCCTGTCGCGGCGGCTGACGGCAAGAAGGTTGAGCCCGGTATTGTGGAAGAGAGAAACGTCTTTTGCGCTGACGCCGATCAATCGGGAATGTTCGCCAACGATAGCTTCAACAGAACTGATGTCTTGGCGTATCTCGGGCTCGTGTTTACGGTCGGACAGTTGAAGCTTGGCTTCACTGACGATCTTGTCGAGGGCGCTCTGCTCCCCCTCGATAATAAGAAGGTCGCCATCCTTAAGCACCGTGTCGGGAAGGGGCGTTCGTCTTTGGCCGTTGCCACCGATAATCGCAGTCACCATCGCATCGCCGCCCGCCGGCTTCTGCAGCCAGCTGACGGACCGCCCGATCGCCCCTGATGGCGCGGTGACCTTGGCCTCGGTTGTGTAGTTTTTGATGGCCACCGCCTCATCCATCGACGTTTCGACCCGTGATCTTTCAGGCAGCAGCTTGTAGAAGAGCGCCAGAAAGACAACCCCGGCGACCGAGAGCGCCAGGCCGACAGGCGTATAGTCAAACATCATGAACGGCTGCCCGGTGATCTCCTCGCGCACCCGGGAAACGATGATGTTTGGCGACGTGCCGATCTGCGTCATAAGCCCTCCGAGCAGAGAGGCGAAAGACATCGGCATCAGGAACATCGACGGTGATACGCGTGATTTCCGGGCCATTTGCACAGCGACCGGGATCATGATCGCCAGCGCACCAATGTTTTTGATGAAAGCCGACAGGGCTGCGACAATGGCAACCAGAATGATCAGCTGCATCCGTGACCCGCGTCGTTCGGGAGAAAATCTGCGCAAGGCGACATCCATGATCCCCGATCTGGATATCGCCGCGCTGACGATGAGCGCGCTGCCAACGATGATGACAATGTCATCGGAAAAGCCGGAAAAAGCATTCTTGGCAGGGACGATACCGGCAATGATTGCAGCGAGAAGGGAACTCACAGCGACTATATCGTATCGATAACGCCCCCACAGGAACGCGCCCATCATCAGCGCGATGATGAGAAGAGATAGCCATTGATCAGCGCGCATATTTGCATCCCGGTGGTAGCGATTAACGTTTCAAGCGAGAGAACGATGCGGCGAGGCGGAGACATTTTTTTCTCGTCTATTCCCAGCCGTTTTGTCCGCTGACGGCTGGAGGAGCACCCTGATGGAACTTCCAGCCGTCAGGCGGCATTTCGCTATCGGGGTTGCTTTCGGGAACGACCATGGCCAGTGACAAACTATCGACTTATCGATCGAAGCGCGACTTTCAGAAAACGGCCGAGCCGACCGGTGAAAAGCGCCTCGCGCGCAGCAATCGCCGTCGTTTTGTCATCCAGAAACACGATGCCACTCGACTGCACTACGATCTGAGACTCGAGCTCGATGGCATCTTCAAATCCTGGGCTGTCACGAAAGGTCCGTCCCTCGATCCGCACGACAAGCGGCTGGCCGTCGAGGTGGAGGATCATCCGCTCGACTATGGTGATTTCGAAGGCACCATTCCGAAAGGGCAGTATGGCGGTGGCACGGTCATGCTCTGGGATCGGGGCTATTGGGAACCGGAAGGAAAGAAGAGCCCGGAGCAGGCACTGGCAAAAGGCGATTTCAAGTTTACTCTGGAAGGCAAACGCCTGCACGGCAGCTTCGTGCTGGTGCGCATGCGCAATGATCGCAACGGCGGCAACCGGACAAATTGGCTGCTCATCAAACACCATGATCAGTTCTCTGTCGAAAATAATGGCGAAGCGATCCTCGAGAAGAACGACACCTCTGTCGCCTCAGGCCGAACCATGGAGATGATTGCCGCCGGCAAGGGACGAAAGCCCAAGCCTTTCATGGTCGAGGGTGGTGACGTTCAGGCTGATGCCGTCTGGGACAGCAATCACGGACTGGCTGCCGAAGAGCGAAAGGAGAACGCCGGAGGTGGTCGGAAATCGAAACCGGCCACAAAAATCGATCTGCCGGATTTCATTGTGCCGCAGCTCTGCCAGACCCTGGAACGCCCTCCGGCCGGCACCGGCTGGATTCACGAGATCAAGTTCGACGGTTACCGGATCCAGATGCGGGTGATGGATGGTGAGGCGACGCTGAAGACCAGGAAAGGGCTCGACTGGACGGCCAAATATCCCGAGATCGCCGAGGCGGCATCGACACTGCCCGATGCGATCATCGACGGCGAGATCTGCGCCCTCGACGATCACGGCGTTCCTGATTTCGCGGCCCTGCAGGCGGCCCTTTCGGAAGGCAAGACGGGGGAGCTCGTCTATTTCGCCTTCGATCTTCTCTATGAGGGTGGCGAGGACGTGCGATCTCTGCCGCTCGTCGAGCGCAAGACGCGGCTTCAAAGCCTTCTGTCCGACGCCGGCAATGATCCGCGCATCCGTTTCGTCGAGCATTTCGACACCGGCGGTGATGCAGTTCTCCGGTCTGCCTGCAAGCTCTCGCTGGAAGGCATCGTCTCGAAAGAGGCGGATGCACCCTATCAATCCGGCCGTACCGAAAGCTGGGCGAAGTCGAAATGCCGCGCCGGCCACGAGGTGGTGATCGGCGCCTATGCCAAGACCAACGGGAAATTCCGATCCCTGCTGGTCGGCGTCTACCGCGGCGACCACTTCGTCTATGTCGGCCGCGTCGGCACAGGATATGGCGCGAAGAAGGTTGAAACGCTGCTTTCGAAGTTGAAAGCGCTCGAGACGGCAAAATCACCTTTCACCGGCATCGGCGCGCCGAAGAAGGAGGCTGAGGTCACCTGGCTGAAGCCGGAGCTCGTGGCTGAAATCGAATTCGCCGGCTGGACCGCCGACGGCATTGTCCGGCAGGCCGCCTTCAAGGGACTGCGGGAAGACAAGCCGGCCAAAGAGGTCAAAGCCGAACGGCCGGCTACGCCCTCGCAAACAGACGTGCCGCTGCCGGCCGTGGAGGCGAAGGCCAGAACCACCCGCAAAAAAGGCGCCAAGGCCGAGGTCATGGGGGTACTGATCTCCAACCCGGACAAGCCGCTGTGGCCCGATGCCAATGACGGCAAACCCGTCACCAAGGAAGATCTGGCCCGCTACTACGAAGCCGTCGGCTCCTGGCTGATCGAGCACATCAAGGGACGGCCATGCTCCATCATCCGCACGCCTGACGGGATCGGCGGTGAGCAGTTTTTCCAGCGCCATGCGATGCCCGGCACCTCGAACCTTCTCGAACTGGTCAAGGTCTTCGGCGATAAAAAGCCCTATCTGCAAATCGACCGGGTCGAAGGCTTGGCTGCCGTCGCGCAAATCGGCGCCGTCGAGCTGCACCCCTGGAATTGTGAACCGCATCGGCCTGAGGTGCCCGGCCGGCTCGTCTTCGATCTTGATCCAGGTCCAGACGTGCCATTCTCCGCGGTCGTTTCAGCGGCTCGGGAAATGCGGGACCGTCTCGATGCGTTGGGCCTAGTCGGCTTTTGCAAGACGACTGGCGGCAAGGGTCTGCACGTTGTCACTCCGCTTGCGGTCAACAAGCGCAAGCCGCTCTCGTGGGCGCAAGCGAAGGATTTTGCCCACGATGTCTGCCAGCAGATGGCGCGCGACAATCCCGATCTCTATCTGATCAAGATGACCAAGAGCCTGAGGAACGGTCGGATCTTCCTCGACTATCTGCGCAACGACCGCATGGCGACGGCCGTGGCCCCTTTGTCGCCACGCGCCCGATCGGGAACCACCGTCTCAATGCCGCTGAGCTGGACGCAGGTCAAATCGGATCTGGACCCCAAGCGCTTCACCATCCGCACCGTTCCGGCGCTGCTGCCGAAGTCCTCTGCCTGGGAAGACTATTGCGACGGCCAACGGCCACTGGAACAGGCGATCAAGCGCCTCGGCAAGGCGCGCGTCGCCGCATGATCAGCGCGGACGCGTTGAGCTCGATCTCGCGAACCTTACCGGAAGAGCCAGCAGCCATGCCAGTGTTACCTGGCCCTTCAACAGCCACGTGGCTGCTTCCCTCGGAGGCAGGTTTACCGCCCATCGAACCACGGTGTCAGCAAGCCCGTCTTGCGCCGATAGGCTTCATATTCGGATGCCAGCGGTGATAGGGAGAACTTCCTCTCCTCATTGCGGGCTGCAATCACGTAGACAACCGTAAAAAATAAGACCGGCAGGATCGACCATATCGACCAAGATGCCAGCGCCCACCCCGACCAGAAGAGCAGGTAGGACGTGTAAAAAGGGTGCCGCAGGTAGCGATAGGGACCGTCGGTGACAAGACTATCTGGATGATCGAGGGTGAACACAAAGCGCAACCTGGCCTGTCGCGAGGCCGACACCGCCCACCAGAACAAGCCCGCCGACCCGATTTCAAATCCCAGTCCTACTACCTGTACCCATAGCATCTGCGTCCCGGACCAAACCAGGTACAGGAAAAACGCCGTCGTCGCGATGACGCCGACGGTGATCAGCTTTGCTCCGGCTTCCATCTTCGGTGAGTTGAAGTGGCCTCGCAACGACCACGCGTAGGACGCGACGATAGTCAGGCTGGTGATCGAAATAATGAAGTCCAGAAGAAATTGCATCTCGATACCCAGCTTGAAAGGTTGGTTACAATTGCTGCTGCGACAGACCTAACCCGTATAAAACGCCAAGGCAAATGATTGATGTATGATACGTAACCGCACCGAAACGTGTCGTGATTGCACGACCTGGTTTAGATCTGGTTTACGATGATCATGCACCTGCCGTAGATATTTTCGTGCAAGTCTTTGGCTGCGCTTTAGGGGTCGCAGCTTATGGACGTATTTCACTGTACAATCGACACTAGCCACGGCGCTGTGCGCATCAGTGACACTATCGATGGCGCTGCACCACTGGTTATGATACACGGCTCCGGCAGCTCACGGACGGTCTTTTCACGGCAACTACACAGCCATTTGTCACGGAATTGGCGTCTGATTGCGCTCGATCTTCCGGGACATGGCGAATCGAGCGACGCTCGAGATCCGCAGTCGACTTACACTGTCACCGGTCTTGCCGACTGCATAGGAGAGGTGGCAGCCCGCCTGGGGCTTCATCGCTTTCCCGTGCTGGGATGGTCGCTTGGCGGTCACGTCGCGATTGAGATGGCGGGCAGCGGCAACGGCATTTCGGGCCTGATGTTGTGCGGCACGCCACCGGTCCCCAGCGGTCTCCTCGGAATGCTGCGGGGATTCCATCCATCATTTGATATTCTTCTGGCATCAAAAGAGAACTTTACATCGCGTGACGTGGAGCGGTTTCAGTCTCTTTGCTTTGGAGACATGAGCAACCCCTCCTTTCGCGATGCTATAGCGCGCGCAGACGGGAGACTAAGGAGCGTTTTTTCTCGCGCAATGTTGCGGGGGCAGGGGGTGGATCAGCGCCGCACCGTCGAACAGGCTGATATACCCATTGCTTTTGTGAATGGATTTCATGACCCCTTTGTCAAACTCAGCTATTTTTCGGGCCTGAACATCCAGTTGCTCTTCGAAGGCAAAGCGCATGTAATGGAAGGTGCTGGTCACGCGCCCTTCTGGGAAAAGCCGGAGAGCTTCAACTCGATACTCGACCGGTTCCTGAACACAGTCGCCGCTCATGAAGCCAATACCGGTTTGAAAAATCATCATTTTCTTTCGAACAGATCAGTGTTCTAAGAGCGATACGCGGAGCTGCGGTCTCCTGTGCTTACAGTTTCCGAAACTTGTCGGGGGAAGATCGACGAGCGGCTCGAAAGACGACACAGGATCAATCAGGGCCGGTAATCGGATCGGAATGCGAGGGATATGTGGCTCGCCATTCGCCACGGCCACGAGCTCGTACTGCAAACGACGTAGTTTCCATCGGTCGTAAAACAATATTTGACGTCTAAGTTCCTTATGCGACGGTCATGGTCGGGCAACCGTCATTGCCTTTCCCGCAGACCGATCCCGCCCTATCATCCTGAGGCGCCTGCATGAAATCCAGGGAGATGGGAGAGCGATGTGGAATTGTTTAAGCCTGCTAGCTGCAGGAGTCTTTCTCCTCCAGCTATGCTCCTTCGCCAACGCACAGGCACCGAATGCCCTGGAGAGGGCCATCGGAGATGCGCAGCCATGCAGGTCGTTGAAGACCAAGGTATCGAGCTTCGGCATCAGTGTGGAGGTAGGCGTCGACAAGCTCGATTCCGTGAAGATCGAAAACCTGCAATTGTCGGTGAATGGCAACTCCGCGGAGGCGAGCGCCCGTGGCACGCTTGCTTGCAAGACCTCGGACGAAGCGCTGGTAGAAGGAGGGTTTTCAGCGACCGCAGAGGTTCGGCTGAAGGTCGACCTTACGACCTGCAAGATGACCGAGACCTCCATCGAGATCGTGAAGACCGGTGGCCGGTTCGGCGATATCGTCAAAGGACTTGAGACTGAAATCTCTGGCGCCCTCCGGCGAAGTCTGGAGAAAAACTTGGCCAAGCTTTGCGAGAATTGATCAGCGGATCGACACCGTTAGACAGAGTTTCGGATTGACGCCGCCAAAAAGTGTCTCCGGCCTTAGGACCCTGACGAAGCGAATTCCGCTGAGAGCTGTCGCCGGATTCGAAGATTTTCATCCAGGGAATGTAAAATCCCTCATCGGCGTCCGCAAGTCGCCGATGAGACGGAAGTCCCTCGGTGACGGTCTTAACTGTCTCGTCCCTCGCGAAGGAGAAATCCGGAGAGCTGTATTGCAGCATGCCGGTGGAGGGGTGGAGGCCTCCACGTCTGTGATGCCGACCCGATCTTCAAGGTCGCAGAAATGCCTTCGGCGACTATTGGGAAGGGATCGAAGACTGCGTTGCAGAGGTTCCGCCGCCTTAGCGGAGCAACCCATCGCGACTGAACTCTTCCCAGCCGAGAGGTTTCGAACCTGACGCATCGTCGGGGTCGGCATCAGGTTTCGAAGGGGTCTTGGCCTTGGTCTTCAGCGAACGCGTCAACTTCGCTTTCAAGGCTGCCCGTCGTCGTTTCTCGGCGGTAGCTTCAGCATCCTCTTCGCGCCAGACTGTCACCAGGTCTCGGTCGAGGATGTCCTCCACCACGCGCGGGTCGAATACGTGGAAGGTAATTTTCCTCGCCCGCCCATGCAGCTTCACCGTGCGGGTTCCAGCGCTGCGCAAGCGCCCGTCGGTGAGCCAGCGATGTCTCTCGGTAGTAGAGATCGTCAGGATATCCTGGATTTCACGAGGGATCACAGGCAAGGTTTCGATGTCTTCGAGCGCGTTGGAAACGACTGACGAAGCAGCACGGAACGCACTCTTAGCCGTTTCAGCCATCGCCAATGTCAGAGCACCCGCCTCGATTTCGAGCGACTTTCTCACCGCCAAAGGCAGACGTGCGCGAATTTCCAGCAGAATCCCCTTCGCGCGAACGGATGATCCGAGCGTGGCTGCGGTCGATAGGGGCCACTCCTTGATCAGCTCCGCATCGTCGGTGGTCTTGGGTTTTGCCATGTACGAGTAGATGGGCCTTCCGCTCTGCAGCGTCAACGACTACCCCAGGACGGAAGGCATCATGTGATTACGCTCAGTCGCGGTGCTCGGGCATCTGCTTGAGCTCGTCCTTGGTCCAGCTCGTAACGGCATGAACGTCGCCGTCTTCATCGCGCATGAACTCAAGATCCGAGATCGGAACTGCAACTGGCTTCGCGCCGATACCCCGAAAGCCTCCGACGTCGATGACCGCGGAGCCGCCGGCGCCCGCGCACCGTTCCGACCCTGCTGTCAAAATCTTCCGCCTGGGAAGATTGCAGTGACGGCAAGCGTCCGCTGGAACAGGCGATCAAGCGCCTCGGCAAAGTCTCCAAAGTGGCTTGAGCGTCGGACTACACTCCATCCGGCACTGTGATCAGCTGGTTTTCTCGGCGTGAATTTTCTCGGCGTGCTGATATTGCCATTCACAAAACTGCTCCAAATAACGGTTGGGCAAATCGCGTGCCATCACGTTGACAATCCTCTTTTGCTCAGGTCTACTGGTCCACTTACCGGACCAGTAGACCTGAGCGCGGGGAGGGAAAAGCAATGGACGTTCGAGCGATGCTCGAAGACGACGTTGCGGCGCTCGGTGGAGCGCCGAAGAAGTCGATGAAAGACTTCGTCGTCCAGAAGATTGCGACCTTCATTGCCACCGGCATTCTCAAGGTGGGCGATCCGTTGCCAAGCGAACGTGAACTCGCCTCCGCACTCTCGGTCAGCCGCGAGACCGTCCGTGGGGCCATCCTTATCCTTTCCACCCATGGGATTCTCTCGGTTGTGCACGGAACGCGCACGGTGGTGGCATCGGAGGACGTCGGCGAATTGGCCGTCCAGGCTGCGCGGTATCGCGACATCGCGGCCTACAGTCTCGACAATGTTCATGAGGCCCGGCTTCTTATCGAAGCACAGGTCGTCAGGGCTGCCGCGCTCAAGATGGAGCCTTCAACTTTTGATTATCTCCGCAAGTCGATCGCAGCGCAGGAGGCCGCCTGTGACGATCCTGTGCGTTTTTTGATCTGCGACCGGGAATTTCACACCGCTATCTACCGTTCCAGCGGCAACGCGGTGCTGGCTGATATGGCCGCCGACCTTTATTCCTATCTTCTGAGCCACCGAAGGCGCGTCGTATCGCAGCCCGGAACGATCGCCACGAGCATTGCCGATCACCGGTTGATCCTCGCTGGCTTGGAGACGCGGGACCCGGATGCCGCATGCGCGGCCTTCGCAATCCACGAAACCCGTATTTATACGACGACCAAATTACTCTTCTCGTAGTTCGCAGGGAGGCGAAACACGATGCATATTCTCATTATCGGGGCGGGAGGAATGATCGGCCGGAAGCTCGCCGCCACACTGGGGCGCAGCGGGTCACTCGGCGGCGATACAATCACGCGCATGACGCTTGTGGATGTAACGCCTCCGCCGGTGCCCACCGACGTCTCCGTGCCGGCGGAAGCGCTGGCTGCCGATATTTCCGAAAGCGGCGCAGCGGAAGCCCTGGCGGCTCGCCGGGCCGACGTGATCTTCCATCTCGCCGCGATCGTTTCCGGCGAAGCCGAGCGCAATTTCGACCTCGGCTACAAGGTCAATCTGGACGGCACGCGATTGCTGTTGGAAGCGATCCGCCGGGAAGGAAGCCGCCAAGCCTATGTTCCCCGGTTCGTATTCTCCTCGTCGATCGCGGTCTATGGCTCGCCGTTTCCCGATCCCATTCCCGACGATTACGTGCTCGCACCTCTCACCAGCTACGGAGTCCAGAAGGCGATATCCGAGCTTCTGCTTGCCGACTATTCGCGGCGCGGCTTTATCGACGGCGTCGGAATTCGGTTGCCGACCATCGTGATCCGGCCGGGTGCGCCGAATGCCGCCGCATCGGGCTTCTTTTCGGGAATCCTGCGTGAACCGCTTGCAGGCCAGCGGGCTGTTCTTCCGGTCGAAGAAACGGTCAAGCACTGGCTGGCAAGCCCGCGTTCCGCCATCAAGTTCCTGATCCATGCGGCCACGCTCGACACGGCGGCGCTGGGTGTTCGGCGCACGCTCACCATGCCGGGCGTCGCCGCCACCGTTGCCGACCAGATCGCAGCCTTGCGCCGTGCTGCCGGTCCCGAGGCGGCGGACTTGATCGATCGTCGCCGCGACGAGGTCATTGAAGGGATCGTCGCCGGATGGCCGAAGTCCTTTACGCCCGAACGCGCGACGCAACTGGGTTTCGTCGCCGAAACCACGGTGGACGAGCTGATCAAGGTCTATCTCGCCGAAGACGCTCCGGGTGCGTCCGGATGAGATTGAACCGGGCTAAAACCGCCCCATAAGAGGACAGTACCGCCCGGGCACACCCGCATATGCGGGATTGCAGCGGCAGAAGGACTTGAGAAGATAAGGCCGCCGGCAAGATATACGAAAATACGAATACATAGCATGTAGCGCTCGATTTCTGGGAGGAGTGGGTATGGCAGGCGTTCAATTCGCGGATGTGCGGAAATCATTCGGGGCATTTCCGGTGATCAAAGGCGTGGATATCGACATTGCCGACGGGGAGTTCGTGATCCTGGTCGGCCCGTCGGGTTGTGGAAAATCCACGCTTCTGCGGATGCTGGCGGGACTTGAGAATATTTCCGGCGGCGAGATCAAGATCGGCGGGCGCGTGGTCAACACGCTGCCGCCCAAGGACCGCGACATCGCCATGGTGTTCCAGAACTATGCGCTCTATCCGCATATGACGGTACAAGAGAACATGGGTTTCTCGCTGATGCTGAACAAGGCGCCGAAGGCGGAAGCCGAGAAGCGGGTGAAATATGCCGCCGGCATCCTCGGTCTCGACAAATTGCTCGACCGTTATCCGCGCCAGCTTTCCGGCGGCCAGCGCCAGCGCGTCGCCATGGGGCGGGCGATCGTGCGCGATCCGGAAGTCTTCCTGTTCGACGAACCGCTGTCCAACCTCGATGCGAAGCTGCGCGTCGCCATGCGCGCCGAAATCAAGGAACTGCACCAGCGGCTGAAAACGACGACGGTCTACGTCACCCACGACCAGATCGAGGCCATGACCATGGCCGACAAGATCGTCGTCATGCATGACGGCGTCGTCGAGCAGATCGGCACGCCGCTCGAGCTTTACGACAAGCCGGCCAATCTCTTCGTGGGCGGGTTCATCGGCTCGCCGGCGATGAACATGATCAAGGGCAGGCTCGACCCCGAAAACCCGACAAGTTTCAAGGCGCCGGACGGCACGGCGCTCCCGGTTTCCAATCCGCCTGCCGACGCCCTGGGTCGCGACCTCGTCTACGGGCTTCGCCCGGAATACATCCTGCTCGACGCCAATGGCCTGCCCGGCGAAATCGTGGTGATCGAGCCGACCGGCTACGAGACGCATCTTATTCTCAGGCTCGGCGGCAGCGATCTCAGCTGCGTCTTCCGCGAACGCGTCAGCGCGCGCCCAGGCGAGACCCTGCGCGTTGCGATCGACGCCGCGCATGTTCATCTCTTCGATGCCGAGAGCGGCCGGAGATTGACCGACTGACGCCGTCCGGCGGCTGCGCGGGGCGGAGGAGCCCCGTCAGCCGCAGGTCGGCTGCACCCTGGTTCAGGGATGCAAGGACCGCCGTTCGCCAAGCGGGAGGTGAATGGCGGAGAGTTCGCACCCGCTGTTTTGAAGAGGAGGAATATCATGAGGATTAAGAGACGTGACTTTCTTGCCGCCTCGGCTGCCGTCGCCGGCGCCGCCGGCTTCGGCATCCGGCCATCCCTTGCGCAGGCCGAACCGACCTACACACCGGAAAGCGGCGCTAGCTTGCGGCTGCTGCGCTGGACACCTTTCGTCAAGGGCGACGAGGAAGCCTGGCTTGCAAACACCAAGAAATTCATAGACGCGACCGGCGTCCAGGTACGCATCGACAAGGAAAGCTGGGAAGATATCCGCCCAAAGGCGGCCGTCGCGGCCAATGTCGGCTCCGGCCCGGACCTCATCATGTGCTGGTTCGATGACGCTCACCAGTATCCCGACAAGCTGGTCGACCTGACCGAGCTCGCCAACTATCTCGGCAACAAGTATGGCGGCTGGTATGATGGTGTGAAGGGCTATGCCGCGCGCGGCGACACGTTCATCGCCATGCCGCTGGCGGCAATCGGCAATGCGGTGGTCTATCGCGACACTCACGTGAAGGCTGCCGGCTTCAACGAGTTCCCGAAGGATACGGCAGGCTTCCTCGAGCTTTGTAAGGCGATGAAAGCCAAGGGCACGCCGGCCGGCTTCCCGCACGGCAAGGCCGTCGGCGACGGCAACAACTACGCCCATTGGCTGCTTTGGAGCCACGGCGGCAAGATGGTCGACGAAGGCGGCAAGGTGACGATCAACAGCCCGGAAACGCTGGCGTCGATCAACTATGCCAAGGAGCTCTATGCGACCTTCATTCCGGGCACGGAAAGCTGGCAGGACGTCAACAACAACCGCGCCTTCCTCGCGGGCCAGGTTTCGCTGATAGCCAACGGCGTCTCGGTCTATTACACGGCCAAGAACGACCCGAAGCTCGCCGAGATCGCCAAGGACATCCGCACGACGAATTTCCCCGTCGGCCCGGTTGGCCAGAGCGTCGAGCTTTTCCAGACGAGCTCACTGCTTCTCTTCAAGCATACGAAGTATCCGGAAGCGGCGAAGGCCTACATCAAGTTCATGATGGAAGCCGACCAGATGAATGCCTGGATCCAGGGCTCCAGCGCCTATTGCTGCCAGCCGCTCAAGGCTTTCGCCAAGAACCCGATCTGGACATCCGATCCGATCCACGCGCCTTATGCACGTGCCTCGGAAAAGCTGCGTCCGAACGGCTATGCCGGCCCACTCGGTTATGCCTCGGCAGCGACCATGGCCGATTACGTTCTGGTCGACATGTATGCGGCCGCCGTCACCGGCCAGATGTCGCCCGAAGATGCGATGAAGGAAGCTGAACGCCGGGCAAACCGCTACTATCGCGTCTGAGCCACGCCTCAAAACAAGCGGCGTGCCGGCCCTCGGCATGCCGCAAGTCCTCCGCGAGTTCAAACGCAATCTGGGAGATAGGCAATGTCGATGGTGAATTCGGAGGACAGGCGTGGGCCGATCTCTTCGCTCCTGCAGAACAACAATGTGCTCGGCTTCCTGTTCATGCTGCCGGCGGCCGTGTTCCTCGTCTGCTTTCTCACCTATCCGCTGGGGCTCGGCGTCTGGCTCGGCTTCACCGATACGAGGATCGGCCGCGACGGCATCTTCATCGGGCTTGAGAACTACCAGTTCCTGATGGACGACAGCGTCTTCTGGCTATCGGTCTTCAACACCATTCTCTATACCTCCGTTGCCTCGGTATTGAAATTCGCGCTCGGCCTCTGGCTGGCGATGCTGCTCAACCAGCACCTGCCGTTCAAATCCTTTTTCCGGGCAATCGTGCTGCTTCCCTGGGTCGTGCCGACGGTGCTTTCGGCGCTGGCCTTCTGGTGGATCTATGATTCCCAATTTTCGATCATCTCCTGGTCGCTGATGAAGCTGGGGCTGATCAGCGGACCGATCAACTTCCTCGGCGATCCCATAAATGCGCGCATATCCGTCATCGTCGCCAATGTCTGGCGCGGCATTCCCTTCGTGGCGATCTCGCTGCTTGCGGGCCTGCAGACCATTCCGGCGTCGCTGCAGGAGGCCGCCTCGCTCGACGGCGCCACGAGCTGGCAACGTTTCCGCTATGTGACGCTGCCGATGTTGACGCCGATCATCGCCGTGGTGATGACCTTCTCGGTGCTTTTCACCTTTACCGACTTCCAGCTCATCTACGTGCTGACCAAGGGCGGACCGGTCAACGCGACGCATCTGATGGCGACGCTATCCTTCCAGCGCGGCATTCCCGGCGGTCAGCTCGGTGAAGGTGCGGCCATCGCAGTCGCCATGGTGCCCTTCCTGCTCGGCGCCATCATGTTCAGCTTCTTCGGCCTGCAACGGCGCAAATGGCAACAGGGCGGCCAGGATTAAGGCCAGGGTTAGGGAGAGTGACGATGTCGATAAATTCAAACGCCGCCGATCAGGTCGTGACCGACAATGCCGAAGGCATGAGCTATCTGAACCGCCTGCCGCGGCGGATCGTGATGCTCTACCTGCCGATGGCCGTCTTCGTCGTCGTGCTGCTCTTCCCGTTCTACTGGATGGCGATCACCGCGGTGAAGCCGAACGATCAGCTGACCGACTATAACAACTACAGCCCCTTCTGGGTGGTCGGGCCAACGCTCGATCACATCAAATATCTGTTTTTCGAGACGTCCTATCCGGGCTGGCTGTGGAACACGATGTTGGTTGCGGTCTGCTCCACCTTTCTCTCGCTGGTAGCCTCGGTCTTCGGCGCCTATGCCATCGAGCGCGTCCGCTTCACCGGCTCGCGTTCAGTCGGCCTGGTGATCTTCCTCGCCTATCTCGTACCGCCGTCGATCCTCTTCATCCCGCTTGCCTTCATTGTTTTCAAGCTCGGGATCTACGACTCGCGGCTGGCGCTGATCTTCACCTACCCGACCTTCCTCATTCCCTTCTGCACCTGGCTGCTGATGGGCTACTTCCGCTCGATCCCATTCGAGCTGGAGGAAAGCGCGCTGGTGGATGGCGCCAACAGATGGCAGATTCTCACCAAGATCATCCTGCCGCTCGCGGTGCCAGGGCTGATCTCAGCCGGCATCTTCGCCTTCACGCTGTCCTGGAACGAATTCATCTATGCGCTGACTTTCATCCAGTCGTCGGAAAACAAAACCATTCCGGTCGGCGTGCTGACCGAACTGGTGCGCGGCGATGTCTTTGAATGGGGAGCACTCATGGCAGGCGCGCTGTTCGGCTCGCTCCCGGTGGTCATCCTCTACTCGTTCTTCGTGGACTACTACGTCTCATCGATGACCGGGGCGGTGAAGGAGTGACACCTACCGCGGGCACGCCCTTGCTTCCCGCAGCAGCTGCGACTGGGTGTTACCGGTGCGCAGTAGCAATGATAGGCGTGTCCGCAGCTTAGATGGGATCAGCGGCCGTCCCATCATGTATCGAAACCTCGTCTTGCCGAGATCGAATAATTGTAAATTGCCGCGTAGCTCGTCGATACGAGCAGCGGAAATGCGATGGTCTTGAGTATTTCCGGTGTGCCGGTCGCCGCATGGATCGCCACGAGAATGCTGGCTGAGCCGAGACAAGCAATGAGAGGCGGCGCCCAAAATCGTACCGATCCGACGAAGCGTTTTGAAAGCCAGTGGATCACAGATTTCAGGAAAAGCGTCAGGCAGGCGGATATCGTACCCTGCACAAGGCCGGCATAGAGCGGCAATGGCATGGCGTGTGCGCGATTGGCGAAAACCGCCCAGCTGCCCATTGCCAAAAAGGCGAAGAGAACATGGACAACGCCGCTGCGGAGAAGCCGGTGCAGTGCATTCGGCATCACAGCGGCCACCCGTAGCGATGGATAGGCGCCAGGAAGACGAGGAAATCCAGCCTGTCGATCAACACGATCATTTGCGAGCGCCTCTAAGGCCTGGCATGCGGAGTGCCGATCCGCGGCTCGAACCGTTGCGTAGGATTGGCTGCGAATTGCTTTCAAACAGTATATTTGGATAGGTAAAGCTGACCACACCTCGGCCGGCGGCGCGGCTCGGGTGCAACAGGGTCAGACCCTGTTCTTCATCGCGGCCCGCAATACATCATTGATCCGATCCTGCCAGCCAGCGCCATCTTCCTGGAAAAAGGCCAGCACATCGCTGTCGATCTTGAGCGAAACAAGCTCCTTGGTATTCGGCAGCGCCGGCCGCTCGACAGCTGGTTCCAGCTTCTTCTTTGCGGGTTTGAACAACGCTTCGGCGGCATCCATTGGATTGACAGGTCGTCGGGGCGGGTTTGTCATCGTTGTCACTTTCTATTGCCTGTCGGAGCGACATATGAGCGGCATACGTGATGTCTGCTGCTTCGTCGACCATTTATCTTGTTTTACGACACGGCGACTTAGCCGACCTGCTCGATCGCCAGCGTGCCGGCGGCAGAGACCGATCAGCGACCTCGCAGAGACGGCCGGATCCAGCCAGACCGCCCAGGCACTGCGGTCCAGGATGACAAATCGTGGTCCTCAACGGCCCAAGATGCCCTTCATGTCGAAAACAGCGGCATTGTCCTGAACCTCGCGCAGTCCCTTGTAGGAGGCATGACGGAGATTGCCGTCATCCGTCCAGCCGCGAAACTCGATTTCGGCGATCAGCGTCGGTTGTACGAAGACGAGGTGTTTGCCCTTCAGGGGAACGGCCGACCGGCTCGTCTTCAAACGGTCGAGCGCCCTTTTCAGGTCTTCAGCATCCCTGGCACCGAAACCAGTCCCGACCGACCCAACGTTAACCCAGTCGAAGCCTTGTCTGCCGGCCAGCAGCAGGCTGCCGATGCCACCACGGGCGGATGCCGACTGCTCATAGCCGACGATCATGAAGCTCTCGCTCTGGACGCATTTTATTTTCAGCCAGTCGCCCGTGCGGCCACTGCGGTAGGGCCGGTCGCGATGCTTGGCGATGATGCCTTCCAGATGACGATGGCAGGCGTGCTCGAGAAGGTCTTCGGCCGGCAGTTCTATCTCTGCGGAAATGCGGATCGCCTGATCGCCGTCTTCCGGTATCAGGTCCCTAAGGAGGTGCCGGCGCACGTCAAGCTCTGTGCCAGTGAGATCGTGCCCGTCGAGATAGAGAAGATCGAAGACGACGAGGATCGACTCGGTCGACACTCGCTTGCCTCCCCGCCCGCCGAGCGAACGCTGAAGGGCGCCAAAATGCGACCGGCCATGATCGTCGAGCACAACCGCCTCGCCATCGAGAATGGCAGTGGTTACTCCAAGCTCTTTTGCTGCCGCGACGATGGCGGGGAAGCGGTGGGTCCAGTCATGGCCGCCGCGGGTGATCACCCGCACGCCCTTCGGCTCGATGTGGATTGCCAATCGGTAGCCGTCCCACTTCACCTCGTAGAGCCAGTCCGGCCCCACAGGCACGGTCGGCTTCAGCAGCGCGAGGCAGGGCTCGACGCGCAGCGGCATTGGATCGAAGGGCAGACTGGGCTGGTCAGGATCGCGCTTGCGGATCGGACGAGACTGCAGCTTCGAGTGTGACTCGCCAAGCAAGGGCAGAATTGGGCGGCGCGGGTGCTTCATGATCAGGTCTAACACCTCCCCGGGTGCCCTGCTCGGCTTTTTCATCTGCTTCTTCTTCGCGTCGATGGCAACAACGCGACTCAACCAAATCACTCGGCTGATTGTTCCGACTCGAAACGAATCTCAATTCAAGGACTTAACGCGTCGATGCCTCCCGTATTCCAAGTCCCGACATCGCTGCCGGAACTGGATTGGGCCGAGCAGTCGTCGCGTTGGTCGTCCCGGTGCGGCCTCTGTGGCATCGAACACACTCCGGCCCGGCATCACCCTCAGCATTCCTCAACGGGCGCTGTACTTCGCGTCGAGATCGTCCATGGCCTTGACGTTACCGGCAGAACGGCCGTTCTCGTCGAAGGTCTGGGCAAGAAACGCATCAGCGATCGACTTTGCCAGCTCGGTTCCGATGACGCGGGCTCCCATGGTGATGATCTGCGCATTGTTGGAAAGCGCGGCACGCTCGGCAGAATAGGTGTCGTGCGTCAGGGCGGCGCGGATACCCGGAACCTTGTTGGCCGAGATGCAGACGCCGATGCCGGTGCCGCAAACGAGGATCGCCTTGTCGTAGGTACCGTTGATGACGCCTGAGGCAACGCGGTCCGAGAGGTTCGCGTAGAAAGGATCGGCACCGGCGCTCGTGCGCGAGACTTCGTACACATCGAAGCGGTCCTTCAGATGGTCGGCCAGAACCTTAGCGAGGCCTTCGCCGGCGCTGTCTCCTGCAATGGCAAGTTTCATTGTCTTTCTCCTCAGAGTTTGGCGGCGCATCTGGCCAGGATGTCGAGGTAACCTTCGACATTCCAGGCCGAACGGCCGATGAAGAGCCCGTCGATATGCGGGCTCGAGATCAGTTCTTCGCAGTTCTGTGGGTTGACCGACCCGCCATAAAGGCAGGGGATCTTCCGGCCCAGCACAGCTTCGGCAACGGCGATGATTTCAGACTGGCGGGCATCCGCATAATCCGCGGTCGCCGGGATGCCCTTCTCGCCGATCGCCCAGACCGGCTCGTAGGCCAGCAGGATTTCGGCAGCCTTTTGGGCGTCCGAAAGTTTCGAAAGCGCGCCGCGCACCTGGGTCGCGAGGATGTCGGCGGCCTTTCCGCTTTCGCGGTCGGAAAGCGTCTCGCCAATGCAGATCAGCGGGATGAGACCGTGGCGAACCGCCGCTCCGGTCTTCAGACCCACTGTCTCGTCGGTCTCTCCAAAGTGTTCGCGCCGCTCGGAATGGCCGAGCTCGACGAGATCGAGATTGCAATCCTTCAGCATCACCGGCGAGACTTCGCCGGTCCAGGCGCCCTGGTCGGCCCAATGCATGTTCTGCGCGCCGACCTTCACCGAGGTCTTGGCAAGCATCGCCTTGACCTCGCGCACCGCCGTGAAGGGCGGAATCACGAAGCGCTGGATGCGCGGGTCGCGCGCGGCATCGGCGGCTTCGAGGCCGCGTGCGAAATGCTCGGCTTCAGCAAGCGTCTTGTTCATCTTCCAGCTGGTGCCAATCCAGAAACGCGGCTTTTCGGTCATGTCGGATCCTGCGTTGATGCAATGGTGAGCGTAATGCCCGCCTGCTCGAATTCCTCCAGGACAGCAGCATCGGGTGCGCTGTCGGTGATAACGGCGTCGAAGTCGGCCAGATCCGCCATGACATGCAGGGCGGTGTGGCCGATGCGCTGGTGATTGACCAGAAGACAGGTCCTGGTCGACGATGCGATCATTGCCCGCTTGGCGCGCACGACATTGTCGTCCATATGATAGGCGAGCCTGCCGCTGACGGCGGGCGTGGAAATGAAGGCAAGGTCGGCCCTCAGCCGCGACAGTGCCTCCTCGGTAACGACGCCGAGATAGGCGTTGAATTTCGCCGAATAGATGCCGCCAAGCGCGATCAGGGTGATGCCGGTTTCGCCTTTCAGCCGCTCCATGATCGCCGCATTGTTGGTGATCAACGTCAACGGCCGCTTCTGCAGCAGCATTTCGCCGAGCACGGCCGCCATCGAGCCATCGTTTACCATCACCGTCATCCCCGGCTCGACCAGTTCCAACGCGGTCTGCGCCATGGCCAGCTTGGCCTCGTTGCCCTGGCGCTCGCGAATGCGGAAGTCGCTTTCGAACTGCGTTCCGGCGTCAATGGTCGCGCCGCCGCGAACCTTGCGCAGGACGCCAGCCTGCTCGAGATCGTCGAGATCGCGATGGATCGTCATCTTTGACACGGTGAAGCGATCGGCAAGGTCGTCGAGATCGACGGTCTTGTTTTCGACGAGCAGGTTGACGATCAACTGTTGCCGCTCTTCCCGCCTCATCCCGCTCTCCACCCTCGTTTGATGTTAAGATAACGGAGCATACGTGATAATCAACATCATTTATGTTATTTTGCGATCAAATGTTGTTGTTTTCGATCGCTACTTCAATAATGCCTGCGCGGTTCGCTCGTCGGTGATCAGCCCGAAAAGACGGCGGCTATTCAGAATTGCCCGGATAGCCGGCACTTTCGACTGTCCGCCCGCCAACGCCACAAGCCGCTCTTTCTTGGTCTTGGGGAAAGACGCAGAGAGCGTGCGCGCCGTCAGCGCGGTGTCAAGGATGTGGCCGTCGGCGTCGAAAAAGTGTCCGAGGATTTCGCCGACGCCGCCTGCCGCAGCAATGTCGTCGATTTCACCGGATTCGACCATGCCGGACAAAACCAGCTGCGCCTCGGCATCGACAGTGCCAAGGCCGACGAGCTTCAGATCGGCATTATTGGCAAGATCGAAGACCTCCTTGACGGCACGCTGCGCCTTCAGCACTTCGCGGTCCTCGCCGGTATTGGCGAAAAAGGGAACCGGCATGACATAGGCATGGGCGCCGGTCTTTTCGGCGATGCGATGCATCACGTCATAGGGATTGGCGCCGTAGTTTCGTGTCAGCCCGCCAAGCAAGGAGACGAAGCGCAGGTTCTTCGCGCTCACCCTCGGCATATATTGGACGGCGGCGGAAAGCGTGCGGCCATGACCAAGGCCGATGACCGTATTGTCGCCGCGCTCGATCTCGCGCTTGAGATAACCGGCGCCGGCATGGCCGAGTGCGCGCAGCGGCAAGCCTTCCTCGCCGAGATCGGGTGCGACCTCGCAATATTGAAGCCCGAACCGTTCCGAAAGCCGCATCTCCAGCTCGACGCATTCGACGATATCCCCGTCGATGGTGACTTTGACGACGCCGTCGGCAACCGCTCTTGCGATCAGGCGATGGGCCTTTACCGACGGCACGCCGAGGCGGCGAGCAACGTCGGACTGCGTCAGGCCACCGGCATAATGAAGCCAGGCAGCACGCACGGCAAGCGTATCATCGGCGTCCGTCATCACGGCTCCCTTTCGAATGTCATGCGGCGATTCCGCCGTATCGCAGTGCTGCCTTTTAAGGATCTCCGCCTCAGATGTTCAAGTCAGCGACGCCGGTGTCGATATGCGGCGCCCAGAAGGCGACGCTTTCGGCGATCTGCGGGATGACCTGGCGATCGTTTGGCTCGCGTTCCTTGAAGGAAAGTTCCAGGCAGATTTCATTGTCTTTTGCTCCACCTTCGGCCAGCGCCTGCAGCAGAGGTGCCGGCTGTATGCGGCCCTTGGCGTTGAATTCGGCGGTAAAGGGCCGGTGCCCGCCCTTGTCCATCAGGCTCTGCTTGATGTGGATGATCGGCGATACCGGCGGGACGGCGCGTGCCCAGGCATAGGGGTCATAGTCGTCGGGATTGGCGGAGGTGATGTCGCCATGATCGATGTCGGCCATCATCCACATCGGGATGGCCATGCCGGCCGATGTCAGCCGCTCCTGCAGTGACAGGCAGGCGCCGATCGTCTCGCCGAACTCGCGACCGATGCTCATCGGCTCCCAGAACATGTAGGAGAGGCCTGCGGCGCGCGCATGCTCGGCGACATCGGCCCAACAATCAATCGCGATTTTGATCAGTTCCTCGCGTCTGGCCGGATCGTCGAAATCCTTATAGGTGAAGATCGCAAATTGCGTGCCGACCGAGTGGCCGCCGAGATCGGCGGTGATATCGGCGAAGGTCTTGAACCATTCGATGTAGTAGCGGCGGACATCGGCATCCGGATGTCCGAAATGGTTGAGACGCCCATAGGGGCCGGTCATGCCCGAAGTGACCCGCACCCCCGTGCGCTTCAGCGCAGCGCTCATCGTGCGCGTCAGGCGGCGGATGACCGGCGCCTGCCAGCTCGGATTGATGAACTCGTGGGTCAGCTGGAGGTCGCGGATCCGCAAATCACGCGCCACCGTGTCGATGAGGTCGTCTGGGTCGGCGAAGCGGTTCACCAGCGGATTGGTATTGAGCGAAAGGGTCAGCTGCATGGCGGCATCCTTCAGGCGGCGGCAAGGCGGGTTGAAGCAAACCACTCGCCAAAGGCCACGCGCTCCGCTTCGTTCAGATGGAGGTAGTGTTTGGTGCGGCGATAGAGGATGTCCTCGGCCGTTTCGGCCCATTCCGTGGCGACGAGATAACGGGCCTCGGCCTCATAGAGCTGTCCGCCGAAATGCCGCCCGAGCCCTTCCATGCCTGTCGCGCCGGCAACCACATTCCTGGCGCGGGCGCCATAGAGACGGCCGTAGTGATGCACGAGCTTGCGCGGCATCCAGGGATAGATATCGCGCAGGCTATTGGCGAAGCTCTCATAATCGGCATTCGGAATTTCGCCGCCCGGCAGCGGCGCTTTCCCAGTCCAGTCGCCTCCCATGTTCGGGAAGATGTGCTTCAGGCGCTGCATGCCGCGTTCGGCGAGCTCGCGGAATGTGGTGATCTTGCCGCCGAAAACGTTGAGCAGCGGAGCACCGCCTGTCTCGTCGAGATCGAAGACATAGTCGCGGGTAACGGCCGACGGGTTACCCTTGCCGTCGTCAAACAGCGGGCGCACGCCGGAGAAGCTGTGCAGCACATCCTGCCGACGCAGCTTTTCCTTGAAGTAGCGATTGACCGCCTTGAGCAGATACTCGATCTCCGACTCGTCGGCGGCAACATCCTCGGCCCGGCCTTCGTACGCGATATCGGTCGTCCCGATCAGCGCCTTGTCGCCCTCGTAGGGATTGATGAAAATGACGCGTTTGTCGTGGTTCTGCACCAGATAGGCATTGGCGCCCGCCCAGAACTTCGGCACGATGATGTGGCTGCCCTTGACGAGGCGGACATTGCGACCGGAGTTCGAACCGGCGACGCGATTGATGATGTCCATCACCCAGGGGCCGGCACAATTCACCAGACATTTGGCGCGGAAGGTTCGCGTTTCTCCCGTGGAGTTGTTTTTCGAGACCACGGTCCAACCGCCATTCTCGCGGCGGGCCGACACGGCCGGCGAGCGTGTCAGCACCAGGGCGCCGTTTTCCGCTGCGCTGACCGCATTCAAGGTCACAAGGCGGGCGTCGTCGACCCAGCAATCGGAATATTCAAAACCGCGTGTGTATTGATCGAGGATCGGCGTGCCTTCCGGGTCACGGAGCAGGTTGAGCGTGCGGGTCCCAGGCAGCTTCTTGCGGCCGCCGAGATGATCATAGAGGAAGAGGCCGAGCCGCACGAGCCATGCGGGGCGATCCTCAGGGCTGTGCGGCAGGACGAAGCGCATCGGCCAGATGATATGCGGCGCGGCATTGAGCAGCACTTCACGCTCGATCAGCGCCTCACGCACCAAGCGGAATTCGTAATATTCGAGGTAACGCAGACCTCCATGCACCAACTTACCCGAGCGCGACGAGGTTCCCTGTGCCAGATCGTCCTTTTCGCACAGCACGACCTTCAGGCCGCGGCCGGCAGCATCGCGTGCTATCCCCGCGCCGTTGATGCCTCCGCCGATGACGAAGAGATCCAGGAGTTCGGGTTCGGTCATGTCATGCTCCTTCGATGCCTGCTGCATCAGAATTACGCGCCCACCGGCGACGTCGTTGCGGCTTCGGCAAGCTTGTCCCAGGCGGGCGCCATTGCCTGGCGCACATCGGTATAGGCAGAAAAGAGCCGGTCGAACCGGTGGGCCTCGCTGGCATCCGGTGTCTCCGGATCGCCGAGCAGCGGCGTCACCCAGTCTGCAATGCAATCGTCCATGCTGGAATAGACGCCGACAGCCACCGCGGCCATCATCGCCACGCCAGCCGCCCCCGTCTCTTCGCGGCGCGACTGGCGGATCGGTGCGTTAACGGCGGCCGAGAGTGAACGGCGAAGAGCGACGGAGCGTGTTGCCCCGCCCGTGACCCGCAGCTCTTCGGGCATCGCACCCATCGCCGCGTAGCAGTCGCGGGTGGCAAGCCCCAACCCTTCGACCACGCTGCGCAGCAGGTCGGGGAAGCCGTGACGCATCGAAAGCCCAGTGAAGCCCGCGCGCGCATTGGCGTTGACGAAAGGCCCACGTTCGCCCGCTTCGGAAATGTAGGGATGGTAAAGCACCGATCCCGGTCGGCTTTCTGCAAACCAGCCGTCGATGCGCGCAATGAGGTCTGCATGCGAAGCAGGCTTGCCTGCCTCGGCCATGAGATAGGCGGCGACATCCAGGATCCAGTCGATGTTGATCGTGGCGCCCATATTGGTCTGGACCTGAGTGACGATGCCGGGGATGGGCAGGGCGATCACATAGCCGGTACCCTGACGATTGAGCTGAACGTCGGCAACGGACTTGGCGCGCAAATGCACGCCGGTCGAGCCGATCGTCGAGCAGGCGGCGTTGCGAGCGCCGCTGCGCACGCCTGCACCAAGCGCCGTCATCACCATGTCGACATAGCCGAGGCAGACCGGCGTTCCGGCAAGAAGCCCGCAGGCCTTCGCCGCCTCCGACGTCAGCGGGTGGCTGATCTCGCTGCCGTCGATGATTTCGGGCAGGAGCCTGCGTCTGTGGTCAAGGCCGAGCGCGTCGATCACGACGGCATCATACTGGCGCGTCCTGAAATTGCCGAAGGTGAAACTCGCCTCCGATGGATCGGTTGCCCGCACGCCTGTGAGGTTGAGATAGAGCCAGTCCTTGCAGTGCAGCGCCGTCTCCGCCCGATCGAGAAGATCCGGCGTGAAGCGGTCCATATGGGCAAGCTGCGCGCCCTGCTGGCAAGTGTTGAGGCCGGTGCCGGTTGCTTCGAAGCGGGCACGGTTCTGCGTTCCGCCGGCAAGCGACGTGACTGTCGGCGCGGCGCGCGCGTCGAGCCACAGCCAGGCATCGGCAACCGGCCTATTGCCGCGGCCGACGAGCCATGTGCCGTCGCCCTGTCCGGTGACGGCGATGGCTGCGGTGCGTGACGCAAGATCAGGGACATTTTCGCCGAGACCACGCAACGCACTGGCGCAATCGAGCCAGGTCTGATCGAGCGACTGCGTTGCCGAGCCATCGTCTCCGGTGGTGTATCTGTTGCGAACGGAGGCCGAGGCAATCTGGCGTCCGGACAGATCGAAAGCAACGGCCTTGATGACCGAGGTGCCGGCATCTATGCCAATGATGATCTTCTGGGTCGATGTCATTGCAGGCCTATCTCGCTACCACCGCAGGCGCCGCGGCGGGCAATACGCGCATCAAATTCATCTGAAGTCCTCCCGATCCCTAAACTCTCTCTGGGATGATGCATCCGGCTGCCAACGTCGGTCCTTTCACCGGCAACGGCAAGCGCACCGCCTTTGACAAATCCCAGATGGCGTGCAGCCGAAACCTCCCTAAGCTCGCTCGAAAAGATAACATAAAGATACCACAATGCTAGTAAGATTTTTCTAGCGATGTAATTTTTTTCATTTAAAATAGGAGAGCAAGGAGCTTACTTCCGCGCCACCGAGCTATCGGCACAAAACATCGAAAACGGCAATGCGCGCGATGCTCGATCTGTAACATTTTGCATGAAAAACAGATAGATGTTGCCATAATTCGGTAGAATGACAAGTGTTAAGGCGCCTGCATTTGCTGTCATTTTTTGCTGCACCGCAGCGTGAGGAACAAGATGTGAGATCGTGCATTTCAGTCGGATTGCCGTGAAAGTGCCGTTGACAGCTTATAAAATATATAACATCATTTACGGCATAAGTAACATACTTCTATCACGGAAGTGGGCTTCCGGATGGAGAATTTGCAGGCCCAGGCGGTTGGAGGAGACAGCCGCCGGTCTTGTTGAGGAGGCTTCCAATGGGAATTTTCGTCCAGAGTTGTGCTCTTGCGGGTGGCCCGCCGGCTTCTGTTCCGGTGCGACGCAATGCTTCAGCGCGCCTGCGATCATCATCGCGCTAGCCCTCCCGTCTTGCCATTCCAAGCCAAAGGCCGTCCGACATGAGTACCTCTCTCGATCATGCAGCATCAAAGCCGAGCAGCGGCAATCGCGGGCTCCTTGTCAGCGCGGCGTTGGCGGTCATCGTCGTTGCAGCGATCGCGTTCGACACGACGGTCGTCAAGATCGGCTCCGAAAACGATGTCCGCCAGCAGGTATTCTCTCCGGAAACCTTCGGCGCCGAGCAGTTCCCGAAGATCAAGGCAAATGTCGAGGAGCGGGCCATTGCGGCCGCCGATCTCGCGGCCGCCATTGCCGCCGACAAGAAGGCGGCGGCCGAGAAATACGGCACTGCGACGAGCACCGGACCGGTCATTCCCGTCACGCTGACTGGCGTTTTCGGCGCCCGCAAGTCGAACACCAACCAAATGAAGATTGATGGGTTGCCTCCCGAGACGGTGGTCCGTGTCCAGACCGGCCCTGCGGTCAACGGCACGGACCTCCGCGATGCAACCGGCACCATCGAATTCGGCCAGTTTACCAACCAGATCCAATATCAGGATGCCGGCTCGGCCATCAATAACGAGATGAAGAAGGCGGTTTTTGCGGGCCTGGATGCTGACGCCCTGGACGGAAAGCAGGCGACCGTGGTCGGCGTCTTCAAGCTCATCAACCCGAAGAACTGGCTGGTCACGCCGGTGAAGGTCGAGCTCAAATGAGCCAGCCGCAACGCAGCAACGGGGCGAAAGGCGAGGTCGTCCTCGCAGCCCGCAACATCGCAAAATCCTACGGCAGCGTTCACGCCCTGAAGGGAGTGAACTTCGACATCCATCGCGGCCAGGTCACAACCCTGTTCGGGGAGAATGGCGCGGGCAAGTCGACCTTGATGAAGATCCTTTCGGGTGTGGCGCAGCCAAGCTCGGGCGAGATCATTCTCGACGGCTCACCGATCAGCTTTACCTCGTCTACCCATGCGCGCGAGTGCGGGATCTCCATCATCCATCAGGAGCTCAGCCTCGCCCCCAATCTCAGTGTCCGTGACAATATTTTCATGGGCCGGGAGATCATCAAGGGCGGTGTCGTCGACTTCGCTGAAGAGGAGCGTCAGACCCGGGCGCTGATGGAAGAGCTCGAGGAAGACATCGATCCGCTGACGCGTGTCGAGGATCTTCGGCTCGGCCAGCAGCAGATCGTCGAGATTGCACGAGCCCTCTCCGTCAATTCGCGCATCCTGATCATGGACGAGCCGACCTCGGCGCTGAGCGCGACGGAAGTGGAAGTGCTCTTCAAGGTCATCCACGACCTGACGAGCCGCGGCGTGTCGATCGTCTACATCTCGCATCATCTGGAAGAGGCGCTGCAGATCACCAATCACGCCGTCGTTCTGCGCGACGGAAACATGACGGCCTATGCCGAGCGCAAGGATATCGATCTCGAATGGATCGTCCGCAACATGGTCGGCGAGAATTTCGACCTTGGCAGCCCGCCGCAAGGTCACCCGTTCGGTGACGTCTCGCTTTCCATCGAAAACCTCAGTGTCCCCGGCCCCTCCGGCGCTGCCTATAATGCAGTCGATCGTCTGTCTCTCAAGGTGCGTGCCGGTGAGATCGTCTGCATCTACGGGCTGATGGGCGCCGGGCGCACGGAATTGCTCGAATGCATTGCCGGACGTTTGCGCGCAAGTGGCGGACAGGTTCTGCTCGAAGGACAGGACGTCAGTGGGCTCAGCATCGCCAGGCGCATTGCCAGCGGTCTCGTGCTTGTTCCCGAAGATCGCCAGCGCGACGGCCTCGTCCAGACGATGACGGTCGGTTCCAATCTGTCGCTTGCGAGTATCCGCGCCTTCACCAAAGGGCTTTTCACCTCCGGCCATCGGGAGCGCGATCTCGTCAATGACGCGATCCGGCGGGTGCATGTGAAAACCGATGGCGGTGCAGCTTCGATCGGCTCGCTCTCCGGCGGCAACCAGCAGAAGGTCGTCATCGGCAAGATGCTGGCAACCCAGCCGAAGGTCATCCTGCTCGATGAGCCAAGCCGCGGCATCGACATCGGCGCCAAGGCGGAAGTTTTCAAGTTGCTTGCGGAGCGCGCCAAGCAGGGATTGGCGGTCATCTATTCGACGTCCGAAGTCAATGAATGCCTGAGTATCGCGCACCGCATCATCGTCATGCATCGCGGCAGGATATCGGCCGAGTTCGGCTCGGATGTTACCAAAGAAAAGATCATGGCCGCCTCCGGCGAAGCCGTGATCGCGCACTAGCCTGGATTATGGAGCACTGATTATGTCAGTCACGAACGTCACCGAAAAGAAATCAGTTTCCAGCGGGCCGAAGCGCAATACCAATATCGTGCGTCTCATCCTGGAGGGCCGGGCCTTCTTCGCGCTGATCGTCATCATCGCGGTCTTCTCGTTCCTGTCGCCCTATTACTTCACGCTGAACAACTTCCTGATCATGGCGTCGCACGTCGCGATCTTCGGCATTCTGGCGATCGGCATGCTGCTCGTCATCCTGAATGGCGGCATCGATCTGTCGGTCGGCTCGACACTGGGGCTTGCAGGCTGCATCGCCGGTTTCCTGATGCACGGCGTCACGCTCACCTATTTCGGCGTCATCCTCTATCCGCCGGTCTGGGCCGTCGTCGTCATCACATGTGCGCTCGGTGCGCTGGTCGGTGCGGTCAACGGCGTGTTGATCGCCTATCTCAAGGTGCCTGCCTTCGTCGCCTCGCTGGGCGTGCTCTACGTGGCCCGCGGTATCGCGCTCTTGATGACCAACGGCCTGACCTACAACAATCTCGGTGGCCGTCCGGAACTGGGCAATACCGGCTTCGACTGGCTCGGCTTCAACCGCCTCGCAGGCATTCCGATCGGCGTCATCGTGCTTGCGGTTCTCGCCATCATTTGCGGCATCGTGCTGAGCCGCACCGCCTTCGGCCGCTGGCTCTACGCCTCAGGCGGTAACGAGCGGGCCGCTGACCTCTCCGGCGTCCCGGTCAAGCGCGTGAAGATCATCGTCTATGTGCTTTCCGGCGTCTGTGCTGCGATCGCCGGCCTGGTCCTCTCCTCGCAGCTGACCTCCGCCGGTCCGACGGCAGGCACAACCTACGAGCTGACGGCGATCGCAGCCGTGGTCATCGGCGGCGCGGCGCTGACCGGCGGCCGCGGTACGGTTCGCGGCACGATGCTCGGCGCTTTCGTCATCGGTTTCCTTTCGGACGGCCTCGTGATCATCGGTGTCTCGGCCTACTGGCAGACCGTATTTACCGGCGCTGTGATCGTTCTCGCCGTCCTCATGAACAGCATCCAATACGGTCGCCGGGTCAAATCGTCCTGACGGCTGAGACTGAAACTTATCCACGACGGCAGGCTGGAATCCACGAAGCCGATTGGGGAAAGCACTGCCGGATCCCCGGCAATAACTGAGCTCACAAATGGGAGAGAGACTATGTTTAAGAAAGGCATGCGCATACTTCTGGCCGCCGCGGCCGTAGCACCGCTTCTGGCAAGCTCGGCTTGGGCAGCGGGCATGATGACGATCATCGTCAATGATCCGTCGAATCCCTATTGGCTGACGGAAGGCAATGTCGCCAAGGCAACTGCCGAAAAGCTGGGCTACACGGCCTCGGTCAACGCCCACAAGGGTGACACCAATACCGAAAGCAACCTGATCGATACGGCGATCACCAACAAGTCGGTTGCGATCATCCTCGACCCGGCAAACGCTGACGGTTCCGTCGGTGCGGTCAAGAAGGCCGTTGCTGCCGGCATCCCGGTCATCCTCGTCAACGCCGAAATCAACCAGGAAGGCCTGGCCAAGGCGCAGCTTGTTTCCAACAACGCACAGGGTGCCGCCCTCGGCGCACAGCAATGGGTCGAAGCGATCGGCGACAAGGGCAACTATGCCGAACTCTTCGGCGCGCCGTCCGACAACAATGCCGCAACGCGTTCGAACGGCTACGAGACCGTCCTTTCGCAGTATCCGGACCTGAAGAAGGTCGCCAAGGAAGTTGCCAACTGGGACCGCACCCAGGGCCACAACAAGATGCAGTCCATGCTGCAGGCCAACCCGGATATCGTCGGCGTCATCTCGGGCAATGACGAAATGGCGCTTGGTGCGATCTCCGCACTCAAGGAAGCCGGCAAGCTCGCCAATGTGAAGGTCGGCGGCTTCGACGGTTCGCCGGATGCCGTTGCTGCCATCAAGGCGGGCGAACTCCAGTACACCGTCCTCCAACCGGTTGCCGTCTTCTCCGAAGAAGCCGTCAAGCAGGCAGACAATCTGATCAAGACGGGTAACACCGGTGCCAAGAGCGAAAAACAGCTCTTCGATTGCCTGTTGATCACCAAGGACAACATCGACAAGTACACTGGCCCGTTCGTTCTAGCGCAGTAAACGGTAAAGGGGCGCTCGCAAGAGCGCCCTCATTTTCATGCTGGAAGCGATGGTCGGCCGTTCAATCGCCGGTTGCGTTTCTCCTTTTTGCCTTGGCGCGGCAATCACTGTACGAAGCTGGGATCCATAATTCAGCGACAGGGGTGACCCGTGACACAGAAGACCAGCCGGGACGACGATCTGTTGGACCAGCTCACCAGCGACAGCCGGCAGACGCGCCAGATCGCGCGCCGCCGCATGATTGCAGAGGCCGTGATGGGTGAAGGCTCGATGCGGATTGAAGACCTGACCGACCGCTTTGGGATCAGCCTGATGACGGCTCACCGCGATGTCGATGAACTCGTCAGCCGCGGCCTCTTCAGGAAGACGCGCGGCATTGTCACGGCGGCGGCGACCAATCTCATCGAATCCAGCGACGTCTATCGCTCGAACCGTCAGTCGGCCGAAAAGAAGCTAATTGCCGAGGCGGCCATGCAATTCGTCGAACCGGGACAGGCGATCTTTTTCGATGACTCGACCACGGTACTTCAGATGGCGGCGCATCTGCCTTCGAAGGCGCCGGTTACCGCAATTACCAATTCCCTGACGCTGATGAATGCGCTGACGGGTCTGCACGACGTGACGCTGCTCGCCCTCGGCGGCCAGTATTACAATTGGTGCAATGCCTTCATGGGTCGCATGACCATCAACGAGATCAAGGCTCTCAGGGCCGATGTCGCGTTCATCTCGATGTCGGCGATCAGCGACGGCACGGTGCTGCACCAGTCTCCTGAGACAGTGGATACCAAGCGCGCCATGTTCGACAGTTCCGTAAAACGCATCCTGCTTGCCGATCATACCAAGTTCGAACGGCGCGCACTCCACAGTTTCGCAGCACTGGATGAGTTCGACGTCGTGATCGTCGACGACAAGACCCAGCCGGTGCACATCGACCGCATGCGGTCCAGAGATATCAACGTGGTCATCGCCAAGGGCGCCGGAGGGCGCTCCTGACGGCGTGGGCCAGTTGCTCGTCATGAGGTAAACCTGAATGCCGACACTGCTCGGGATCGATAGTGGTTTGACAGTCACCAAGGCGGTCATCTTCGATATCGACGGCACGCCGCTTGCAGCCGCGCGTCGCCGCGTCACGCAGTTTATTCCGAAGGCCCGCCATATCGAGCGCGACATGGATGAATTGTGGAGCGCGACGGCCAATGCCATCCGCGAAGCGATTTCGCTCAGCGGGCGGCCGGCAAGCGACATAGAGGGCATTGCCGCTACTGCGCATGGAGACGGCATCTACCTACTCGATCACGCCCAAAAGCCGCTTGGCCGGGCCATTCTCTCGCTGGACAGCCGGGCAGGGGCGATCGTCGACCGGTGGACGAAAAGCGACGTCGCCGACCTGGCGATCGAACTGACGGGGCAGATCCCACACGTCTCCGCGCCATCGGCATTGCTTGCCTGGATCCGCGAAATGGAGCCTGAGCGCTACAAGCGCATCGGCCATTTCATCAGCTGCAAGGACTGGCTGCGGTTCTGCCTGACCGGGACCATCGGTACGGACCGCACCGAAGCCAGCACCTCCTTCACCAATGTCAAGACGCAGAACTACAGTGAGGATGCCCTGCGGCTGTTTGGCTTGCAGGATCTCGTCCACGCCCTGCCGCCGGCCTCACGCTCCGACCAGATCGTCGGACGCGTGACCCGTGAAGCCGCGCAGCTGACGGGCCTTGCCGAGGGAACGCCTGTCGTTGCCGGTCTGCACGACGTCACGGCCTCGGCGCTCGGGGCAGGGGGCTATGCCAAGGGCGTTGTCGCGGTCATTGCCGGGACCTATTCGATCAACGAGACGCTTTCGTCGGAACCGCGTGTCGACCGGCGCTGGTTCTGCCGCAACGGGATTGCGCCCGGCATCTGGAACAGCATGTCGATCTCGCCTGCATCGACAGCGAATTACGACTGGTTTCTGGACACGCTCTGCGCCGCCGAACGGAAAAATGGCGAGGTGCAAGGCAACTCGATCCACAGCCTGCTGGCGCCCGAGATCGCGGCCGCTTTCGAGCGCCCCTCGACCGCGCTCTTCCATCCTTATCTGTTCGGCTCGCCTTATGGCGCGGCGGCCAGCGCCGGCTTCTTCGGGCTCGGTGGATGGCACGACCGCGGCGACATGCTGCGCGCCGTGCTAGAGGGCATCGCTTTCAATCATCGCATTCATGTCGACGCGCTTCGCGACGGCTTTGCCTTCGATCAGACGCGGCTCGCCGGGGGCATCTCGCGCAACCCTGCCGTCGTGCAGATGTTTGCCGATGTGCTTGGCATGCCGGTCACGGTAACCGAGATGGATGAGGCGGCCGCCTGGGGTGCTGCGCTTTGTGCCGGGTCGGGCGCCGGGATCTTCGCCGATCCGCAGAGCGATCCGCGCGACACGGCCTCCATCGCAAAGACTTGCCGGCCCGATGCGGCGCGCAGCGCGGATTATGAGAAGCGTTACCAGGTGTTCCGCGACATTGCCGACGCGATGATCCCCCTTTGGCCTAGGATTTCCGCGCTTGCGCCGGAGCAATCGGCAAACTGAAAAGACAGATGTCTGCTGCGGCGGGCGATTTAGGACGATGAGCATGACCCCCGATTTGCAGCAGCGCTTCTCGAATCTCGGCGAGAACGATATCGACGTTTTGATCATCGGGGCGGGCATCAACGGCGCCGGCCTCTTTCGTGACCTCTCGATACAGGGTGTCAATTGCCTGATCGTCGACAAGGCCGACTTTGGTTCCGGCACGAGCGCCGCACCATCGCGTCTCATCCACGGCGGCCTGAAATATCTGGAAACGGGTGAGTTCGGACTGGTTGCGCAGTCGACGCTTGAGCGCAACCTCCTGCTCAAGAACGCGCCGCATTGCGTCGAGCCGCTGCCGACCTTCATTCCTGTCTTTTCCTGGACCCGCGGTATCTGGGCAGCGATCAGGACGCTCTTCGGGTCGAAGACGGCGCCACGCAGCCGTGGTGCCGTGCTCATCAAGATCGGGCTTCGGCTCTACGACTTTTTCGGTTCGCGCGACCAGGTCATGCCGCGCCACCGGCTGATCCTGAAGAAACAGGCGCGCAAGGAAATGCCGCATGTCACCCCCGCCATCGTCGCCGGCGGCATCTATTACGACGCCAAGATCAGCAGGCCGGAGCGGCTCGTCTATGAGCTCGTGAGCGATGGTCTCGATGCGAATGCGAGGAGCCTCGCGGCAAATTTCGCGACACTGGCTGCCGTTTCCGAAGGGCATTTGACCTTCCGGCAGCCCGATGGTCGCGATGTCACCGTTGCTCCCAAGCTGGTCGTCAATGCGGCAGGTCCTTGGATCGATCACGTCAACACTTTGCTCGGCGCTCCATCGCGGCTGATCGGCGGCACGAAGGGTTCCCATATCCTGCTTGAGCATCCCGAATTGGTGCGAAGCCTCAACGGCCACATGATCTATTTCGAGGCCGACGACGGCCGCATCTGCCTGGTCTACGACTATCTCGGGCTGGCACTGGTCGGTTCGACCGACATTCCGGCGGATGATCCGGACAATGTCCGCTGCGAGGAGCCGGAAACCGAGTATTTCCTCGAAAGCGTCCGTTCGCTGCTGCCGACGCTCCGCTTCGATCGCGACCAGATCGTCTTCAGCTATAGCGGCATCCGCCCGCTGCCGGCATCGGATGCGACCGCACCGGGGCTGATCAGCCGCGATCACTCCGCGCCGGTAAAGGAGCCAGGGAGCGGCAGACCGTTTCCGATCATTTCGCTGGTCGGAGGCAAGTGGACGACGTTCCGCGGCTTTGCGGAAGAGGTCGCCGACACCGTTCTCTCCCGGCTGCAGCGCAGCCGCAGCCAGTCGACACGTTATCTGGCGATCGGCGGCGGCAAGGTCTTTCCGGTTGATGCCCAGCAACGTAGCGCCTGGATCAGGGATACCGCGTCACGCAGCGGCGTTGCCGCCGAGCGTGCCGACGAACTGCTCCGCCGCTACGGCACGACGGCCGCAGCCCTGCTTTCTTCTGTTTCAGGCTATACCGACGAGCAGCGCCTGACGGGTGCGCCGCGTTACAGTCTCCGCGAGATCGACTGGATCGTCCGGAACGAAATTGTCGTCCACCTGTCGGACATCGTGATGCGCCGCACGACGCTTGCGATCGAGGGCCGGTTGACGCTGGCAGGCCTGCAGGAAATCGCCGGCGTTGCCGGGGCAGCGCTCGATTGGAATGCCGAACGAACGGCGAGCGAAATTCAGGACGTTGTCAGCCAGCTGAGCCGCTTCCACGGCCAGGCACTGACAGGCAAGGTTGCCGCCGAGCCGGAAAAGGCACCGCGCCCGGCGTCAGGCTAACCCAGTTTCAGGAGAAAGCCGGATCGAGGGAACCGGACTTGTAACGCTTCGCCATTTCCGAAACGGGAAGGGGCGTGATGCGGCCGGCCATACCGGCGGTGCCGAACTGTTCGAAGCGCTCCTTGCAGAGCTTGGTCAGCGCCGTCATCGCCGGCTTCAGATATTTGCGCGGATCGAACTCGCTTGGGTCCTCCTGCAGCACACGGCGGATCTGGCCGGTCATCGCCATTCTGCCGTCGGTATCGATATTGACCTTGCGAACGCCGTTCTTGATGCCGCGCTGGATTTCCTCGACCGGCACTCCCCATGTCGGCTTCATCTCCCCGCCGTACTTGTTGATGATCTCCTGCAGTTCGATCGGGACCGAGGACGAGCCATGCATGACGAGATGTGTGTTCGGGAGCTTACGATGAATTTCTTCAATGACGTTCATCGCCAGTACCGAACCGTCCGGCTTGCGGGTGAACTTGTAGGCGCCATGCGATGTGCCCATCGCGATGGCGAGCGCGTCGACCTTGGTTTCGCGCACGAATTTCACGGCTTCGTCCGGATCGGTCAGCAACTGGTCATGCGAAAGCTTGCCCTCGGCGCCGTGGCCGTCCTCGGCCTCGCCCATGCCGGTCTCGAGAGAACCGAGAACGCCGAGTTCGCCTTCCACCGAGATGCCGCCGAAATGCGCCATATCAGTCACCATCTTGGTGACGCCGACATTATAGGCCCAGTCGGCGGGCGTCTTGGCGTCCGCCTTCAGTGAACCATCCATCATCACCGAGGTAAAACCCGCCTGGATCGCCGTCATGCAGTTGGACGGATCGTTGCCGTGATCGAGATGCACGCAGACCGGGATATGCGGATAGATTTCAACGACGGCATCCATCATGTGCTTCAGCATGATGTCATTGGCATAGGCGCGGGCTCCGCGCGACGCCTGCATGATAACCGGCGCCTGACACGCGTCCGCGGCCTCCATGATGGCGAGCGCCTGCTCCATGTTGTTGATGTTGAAAGCGGGAACGCCGTAGCCTTCCTCCGCAGCATGGTCGAGCAGTTGCCTCAGCGTAATGCGTGCCATCCAAGATTCCCCCATATCGATGGTCGATCGAAACGCCGCCATCTCTTCGAAACTAGAGCCCGGGCGTGAGCCGTTCAAGCGTCTTATTTTAATCGGCAAAATGGCATAGGAGCAGGAATGTAACAAGCAGCAATAACAATATCACAAACGACGTGATATTTCTCAAGAGTCATTCCGCGTGCACGGGCCGAATGAAATTCAGTGCCTGTGCTGAAGAGATGAGGCGTCATCCCCCTTGCCGGTGATAGCAAGAACTCTTCGGCCAGACGCCCGTGCGGCCGTTGAATCCAGAATATCGGGCAAACCGGGTCAGATGAGACCGTATTGTTCCGCCTTATTGCGCAGGAACGGCAGGCCTTTGTCCATGACCTCTTCCATATCGCGTGCAACGGGGCGCCAGACGGCCAGGCCATAGGCCACCTCAGGCGGCATGTTGATGAAGCTTTCCATCGCAAGTCCGCCCTTGAAGCCGATTGCGGCGAGCGCGGCATAGATCGGATCCCACGGGATGTTCCCGTAGCCCGGCGTGCCGCGGTCGCTTTCGGAAAGATGGATGTATTTCAGATGATCGCGGGCGATCAGGATGCCGTTTGCCGCGCCCTTCTCCTCGATATTCATGTGGTAGGTGTCGAGGTGAACGAAGATATTGTCCGCGCCGACACGCTCCACCATGTCGACGGCCTGCTGCGCCGAGTTGATCAGGTGGTTCTCATAGCGGTTCACGGCCTCGACGCCGAGCTGGATGCCGTACTTCTTCGCATGCTTTGCCGCTGCGTCGAGCACCTTGGCGATATTGTCGTATTCGCCCTGCGTCGGCGGCACGCCGGTGCGCTCGCCAATGCCGCCGAAGATGACGCCGGACAGGGCCTCGGCGTTCATTTCTGCGGTCTTTTCGATCGCAACCTTCAGGTGCTCGATCGCCGCATCCGGGCGGACCGAGGCCCAGGCATGTTCCGGCAGGCCGAGCGAGCAGACGGCGCGCAGCTTGTTCTTTTCAAGCAGGTCGCGGGTATGTTTGGCATCGACGGCAGGCGCGTTCAGCAGCGCGATCTCGATGAAATCCATCTTGTAGTGCACGGCTCCGGCAATCGCCTTCTCGGCGCCTGCGCGATCCCAGTTCATGGTCCACATGCTGGTGTGAACGCCGAAACCTTCCATGGTCGTATCTCCTATTTCACGATTCTGATGAACTTGGCCGAGAACCACCGCAGCACCATCACGACGATGAGCAGGATGCCCCAGACGGCAGTGGTGAGGTGCTGGTTGGCGCCGAGCAGGTTGAGCCCCGAAGAGAGAAGCTGCAGCACGATAAGCGCCACGAAGACGGGCAGGACGCGGCCGAAGCCGCCAAAGGGATTGATGCCGCCGAGAAAGCAGGCAAGCACGGTGATCAGCAGATAGGACTCGCCGTGGCCGACGCGCACCGAATTGAAGCGCGCAAGCATGATGATGCCGGCAACCGCCGCCATCACGCCGGAGAGCATATAGACCAGCACCAGAACCTTGCGGGTGTTGATGCCGGAATAGCGGGCAGACTCGATATTGGAGCCGATCATGTAGGTGGAAAAGCCGAGCTTGGAGCGCGAGAGCAGGACGTGGCTGGCGATCACGCAGGCGATCAGGATCAACAAAGGTACCGGGATGCCGAGGATGCTGCCGTGGCCGATCGGAGCGACGAAGGTGGGGAAGCCCGAGATATCGCCGCCGCGCGTCAGGAACTCGCCGAGGCCGCGCAGGAAGATCATCATCGACAGCGAAACGAGGATCGGATGGGCGCGGGTAAAGGCGATGACCAGGCCCATGACCAGGCCGCTGGCCGCACCGACGGCAAGAGCGAGAGCCGAGCCCAGGAGGAAGGCGCCCGGGCCGGCATCGATGCCGCCATTGGCCTGAAGCGTCCAGGCGAGCGTCAGGCCGGCGATGTTGGCGGTGAAGGTGATCGCAAGGTTGAGGCCGCCGGTGAGGATCGGCATCAGCATGGCAAGCGTCAGAACGCCAAGCTCTGGAAGCTGAAAGGCAACCGATCCGAAGGTCGCGCCCGTCAGGAAATGCGGCGAGGCGAAACCGAAGACGACAAGCACCGCCGCCAGCGCGGCGAGGGGACCGGCCATGTCGGCCCCGAAGATGGCGTTGAAGCGGGCGGCAAGCGCGTTCATCAGCTCTCTCCCCTGTCTGCAGGCCTGTCACCGGTCGATTTGCGGGTCGCAAACACCGGCACCAGATTGCCGATGCGGGCGCTCGACAAGGTGATCGCGACGAGGATGATCGCGCCGACGATCATCTTGAATGCGAACGGCGAGACGCCCATCAGGTTGAGGCCGTTCTGAGTGATCGAGACGAGCAGCACGCCCAGCACGCAACCGAGCACCGAGCCCTTGCCGCCGCCCAGCCGCGCCCCACCGAGCACAACTGCGGCCAGGACATCGAGCTCGCGGCCATAAAGTGCGTTCGGCACGACTTCCTGCGCATAATGCGCCTGCATGAGCCCGGCGATGCCTGCCATCAACCCAAGCCAGCCGAAGGCGATGAACTGCATGGCGCCGATATTGATGCCGAAGCGGCGCGCGCCTTCCGGATTGTCGCCGAAGGCATAGAGCTGCCGGCCGGTCGTCGTGCGGGTAATGAAGAACCAGGTGGAGATGGTGCAGACGGCCATGACGACAACCGGCAACGTGATCTCAGCCCAGCTCCCATCGGCCATTTCGCGCTCGTAGATGATGACGCGGCTCGTCAGCCAGTCGGGCAGATTGTAGATCGACACCCCCTTGGTGAAAAACATCAGCAGGCCGAAATAGACGTTGAAGGTCGCGATCGTCGCGACGATCGAGATGATCCGGAAGCGGTGGATCAGGAAGGCGTTGATCATGCCGAGCACGATGCCGATGCCGGCAGCAATCAGGAAGCCGGATACCCATCCACCCCCGCCGATCCGCTCGAGCGCAAGGGCAGTGACATATTGCACGATCGAGGCGGCGACGGCGAAGGAGATGTCGATCCCGCCTGATATCAGCACCACGAGCAGGCCGACGGCGAAGATGATATTGACCGCGCTGATATTGAGCAGGTCGAAGACATTGCCGAGCGTGAAGAAACGGTCGGTCATGAAAGCCAGGACAACGCTCATCGCGATGATGACGGCAAACAGCACGAATTCGGTGGTATGGGACAGGAACAGCTTACGCATAGACCGCCGTCTCCAGGTCCTTCAGTGTGGTCGCGCGTGGATCGTGCCAGCCGGCGATGCGGCCCTTTTCCATATGGATGATCCGATCGGCGTTGAAATAGACCTCCGGCACCTCGTCCGAAATCAGGATGATCGCAAGCCCCGCCTCGGCGAGGCGTGCAACGATTTCGAAGATGCCGGCGCGGGCGCCGACATCGACGCCGACCGTCGGCGCATCGAGGATCAGCACCTTGGGATCGGTGGCGAGCCATTTGGCAATCGCAATGCGCTGCTGGTTGCCGCCCGACAGCGTCGAGATCGCATCGTCCTGCTTGCCGATCCTGACGCCGAGATCGGCGATCCAGCGCGCAACCAGCGAGCGCTTCTTTTCCGACGAAATGAGCCGGCCACTCAGGATACGGTTAAGCGAGGCCATGACCAGATTGTCGGCGATGGATTGCGGCTGGTTGAGACCGAGCGAAAGGCGGTCTTCGGAGAGATAAGCGACGCCGGCGGCAATCGCCTCGCGGTTGGAGGCAAAGCGCACCGGCTTTCCCTCCAACACGATCGTGCCGGCGGCGGGCTTGCGCATGCCGAACAGCGTGAGTGCAAGTTCGGTGCGCCCGGAGCCGAGCAGGCCGGTGATCCCGAGCGTCTCGCCACGGCGCAGATCGAAGGAAATGTCCTCGAACTCGCCGGGCCGGGAAAGCTTGCTGACAGAAAGCAGGACCGGGTTCTGCGATAGGTCGCGGGTGCGAACATTCTGGTCGAAGGTACGCCCGGTCATCAGCTCGGTGATCTTGGACTGGGTCATGCCCTCCACCGGATAGATCCCGACCAGCGCACCATCGCGCAGCACCGTGATGCGCGAGGAGATTTCCAGCACTTCCGCAAGACGATGGCTGACGAAGACCACGGCAACGCCCGAAGCCGACAGCGTGCGCACGATCGCCAGCAGATGATCGGTCTCAGACTGGGTGAGCGAGGCGGTCGGTTCGTCCATGAAGACGATCCGGGCCTCTCCGACCAGCGAGCGGGCGATGGCGACGATCTGACGCTGCGCGATGGCGAAGTCCTTGAGGGGTCTGTCGACGTCGAGGGTGATGCCGAGTCGGGCGAGCGCCTCCTCGGCTATCCTGCGGATCGCGGCATAATTGACGAAGCGCGGGCGCGAACCGGCAAGGGTCTGGAAGGCGATGTTTTCCGCCACGCTCATTTCCGGAAAGAGCGCGAGGTCCTGCCAGATGATCTGGATGCCGCGGGACTGGGCCATGCCTGGCGTCATGTGGGATATCGTCTCGCCGTCGAAGACGATCTCGGCGCCGTCTGCAGGCCGATAGACGCCTGATATCACCTTGATAAGGGTGCTCTTGCCGGAACCATTTTCGCCGGCCAGGCAATGCACCTCGCCAGGCAAGACTTCGAAGGAGACGTTTTTCAGCGCCTTCACACCGCCGAATGTCATGTTGATGCCGCGAAGCGAAAGAAGCGGCTGGGCCTTCACACCATCATCCGTTGCCATGCTCATGCCGGTTGCCTGTCCAGTCGAATGCCATGAAAGGTCAATGGTCCAGCCATGGCCGGATAACCGCTCTTTTTCCCGAACGTCGGGCCGGTCCATGTCGACCGGCCCGACACCCGGGGAGGGGGCCTCTTCAGAGGCCCATTGCGGCCAGGTCGTCGACCGTATCCCTGTTGATCGGCAGCAGTTGATCGACGATGATGTCGTTGCCGACGGGCTTGATCACGCCGAGACCCGGAATGTCATCACCTTCCTTGACGCTCTCGCCCTTGATCAGGCGATCGGCGAGCGTGACGAAGACTTCGCCGGCCTGTTTCGGATTCCACATGAAGCCGCCCGATATCGCACCTGATTTGATCAGCTTTTGGCCCTGGCCGGGCGAGAACGGGCCGAGCACGAAGATCTTGCCCGTCTTGCGGCGTTCCTCGACAGCGCGCCCGGCTCCGATCGGGCCTTGGCTGCCGAAGGCGAGGAAGCCTTTCAGATCCGGATGGGCAGCGATGAGATCAAGCGCCGTCGAGCGGCTTTTGTCGACATCTTCTGCGACGCCATAACGGTCGCCTACGAGTTTCATGTCCGGGTAATTCGCCTTGATATAGGCGATTGCGGCGTCCGCCCAGGCATTGTGCAGCGGAACGGTCAGCGAGCCGACAAAGACGGCATATTCGCCCTTGCCGCCCATCTTTTCGGCGAGCAGCTTGCCATGCGCCTCACCAAAACCGGTCGACGATGCGAGTTCGAAATTCCAGTCGGCGCCTTTCTGCGAGGGCGATTCATGCGTAATGACCTTGATGCCGGCGGCTTGCGCCTTGGTGAGCACGGGCTCGAGCACCTTGGCATCGTTCGGAACCACACCGATAACCTTGACGCCCTGGGCGATCAGGTCTTCGATGGCGCGCACCTGCAGCGCAGGGTCGGCGCTGGTCGGGCCGATCATGAAGGCATCGACGCCTAATTTCTTGCCCTGTTCCTTGATGCCGGCCTCCATCGCGTTGAACCATGGAATGCCGCCGATCTTGACGACAACGCCGACCTTCGGCGCGTCCTGCGCAAACGCGACCACCGCCCCGGCAAGCGACAGCGATGCGGCAAATGCCGCTACGATAAGTCTCCTCATCTTCACTCCTCCTCAAGGTCGCTCATGGCGAACGACGACCACCGGCCGCTTTGCGGCAGGTTGTTCCTTGTTGCTTCACGGCGAGGGAATACCCTTGCCTCCCGTCCCGCCTCCTCCGGCGAACCATCTTTGCACAATCGATCTTTCTTTTTTGCACAATCGATGGTGCAATGACTATCGATCAAGGTGGGGCTTTCGTCAAGAGGGGTTTGTTTCTAAGGGAACGACAGCGGAAAAGGCGAGATATGGCAGACATCAAGAAGAAGGCGACAATCTACGACCTCTCGATCCTATCGGGTGCGTCGGCTTCCACGGTAAGCGCCGTGCTGAACGGAAGCTGGCGGAAGCGTCGTATCAAGGAGGCGACGGCCCAGCTCATTCAGAACCTGGCGAACGAGCACGGATATACGGCCAACCTTCAGGCCCGCGGCCTGCGTTCGTCCCGCTCCGGCCTCGTCGGTCTTCTGCTGCCGGTGCACGACAACCGCTATTTCTCCTCCATGGCGCAATCTTTCGAGGCTCAAGTCAGAAGCCGCGGCCAGTGCCCCCTCGTCGTCAGCGCCTGTCGCGATCCGGACGAGGAGCGCCAGGTCGTCGAGACACTGATCTCCTATTCGATCGACGAACTTTTCATCGCGGGCGCAACCGATCCCGATGGTGTGCACAAGGTCTGCGAAAAGGCAGGGCTGAAACACGTCAACATCGATCTGCCCGGCACGCTGGCGCCGTCGGTCATCAGCGACAATTATGAAGGTGCGCGCATGCTGACACAGGCGATCATCGAACGCGCGCAGGAAGATGGACCGCTTTCGCCTGACGATCTGTACCTGTTCGGCGGCCGTAACGACCATGCCAGTCATGAGCGAATTCGCGGTTTCCGCGACGTAAAGCGCGCACTGCTGGGCGCGGATCCGGATGTCTGCATCCAGCCGACCGGCTATTCCCCTGCCATGACGGCCCGCGCCTTCGAAGCCTTCTACGAAGGCCACGGAAAGCTGCCACGCACATTCTTCGTCAATTCCTCGATCAACCTCGAAGGGCTGATGCGCTTCCTCGCGCTGCACCCGCATGAGACCTTCGCCGACATCATCGTCGGCTGCTACGATTACGATCCCTTCGGCTCCTTCCTGCCTTTCCCCGTCTTCATGATCCGGCAGGACAGCGAGGCGATGATCACCAAGGGGTTTGCGATCCTCGATGCGGACCGCGGCCCGCCAATCACGCATCAGGTTCGGCCGACCCTCGTCCCACCGCGCACGGCGCTGACCGGCCCACTCGATGCGCTGAAGGATATCGAGTAATGCGTCCCGCCTCGTTTCGCTACGATCAAGGATGGCGGAGGATGCTTGGCGTGCAGCTTGCACCACATAGGCGCGCCTGATGATCCTGGTGCCGCGCGGAGGATTCGATCATAGCACGCGCCACCTCGAGAAATTGATCGCCGACCAGAGGAGCCTGATGAAGATAGATGCGCTCGCTCCAAGCGAAGCGGATAGCCAACGGCTTTGCTCTTGACAGGCTGTGTTATAGGAGCGGGTCATGACATCACTGATCGATTTCGATTGCCGAGGCTGCGGAGCCTGCTGCTCCTTTTCGCCGACCTTACCGATGTCAGTCGCGCGCCTTCAGGTGCAGCATCGGGTGATGCTCGTAGTGGCCGGCGCCATTCGCCACGATGGGATCACGCGCGGTAATCGTCGCGATGTCCTGATCATCGGCGATCCGGTAAAGCGAGACGCCATAGCCACCTGCCGGATCCATGACGGGGCCATGCGCAACGATCACTCCCTTTTCGAGCAAGTCGTCGAGGAAGGCACCGTGCTGCGCCATCCATGTCTTTTCGTCGGCGCTCATCGTCGCCAGGAAATCGTCGCGTGGCGGGATGTATTTGCAAAGGTAACATTTCATTGACTTGCTCCATAATCCGCGCGCTTTTGGCATCGGCGGATTTTGCTTGGTGTTCAATCGGTGCCCATCGGCTTCAGGCCTTGTGGGTATTCCTGATGAAGGCTGCGAAGGTCCCGACCTGACGGCCTTGAGACGCCAGAGCATCAATGAATGCCGGATCCCACAGACCCAGAACGCCGCGAAAGCGGTGTGCCAGGACAATCGGCTTGCCCTTTCCGACGGATCGGTATGCGAGCTTGCGGCCACCCACCTCTACGAACTGAGTGGCCGCCTCCGATGCGGGCTGCGATTTCGCCCGTGCGGCGGCGGGCAAGCCAAGTCCAGACAAGGAGAGGGCGGTGAGGGCAGCAGCGCCTGCGCGCAAGGCGTCGCGGCGTGAACTGCCTCTGGGCTGCCCAGAGCTGTCCTGTAAGAGATCGTTTTTCATTTTCGAGATCCCATGGTTGGGTTGCTGGCGGTACGCTGCCTTCAGGCTACCTTGGAGACGCTCTTCAGGATCGAGCCCTCGAACATTTTCGGCGCGTAGCTCTGCAGGAAGAGGAACATTCCGGTCATCTTTCCGACGGGGTTGCTGAATTTCGGATCCTTCGCCGCGATCAGATCCACGATCTTCGTGACGACGGCATCCGGCTTTTCAGCATCATCGATGCCTTTCTGCGTCACGGCATTGGCCTGTTTGCGATAGGTATTGTAGTCGGAGATAGTTCCGGCAATTGCCTTGATAGCATTGCTGCCAAGATTGGTCTTGAACCAGACCGGCTCGACCATGCTGACCTTGATGTTGAATGCGTTCAGCTCGAAACGCAGCGACTTGAAATACCCTTCGATGGCGTGCTTCGAGGCCGTGTAGAAGGAAAGATTGGGTGGACCGATCAGGGCAACGATCGAGCTGACGGTGATGATCTTGCCGAAGCGCTGCTTGCGAAAATGCGGCAGGATCGCATTCGTGACCTTCACGGTTCCCCAGAAATTGGTCTCGAATTGCTTCCGGGCCAAGTCGAGCGGTGTTTCTTCGGCAAGACCTGTCAACATGTAGCCGGCATTGTTGACGAGGACATCCAGCTGCTTGACATGTTGAAACAGTTCAACCGGAAATGCCTGGATGGACGCGTCGTCATCGATGTCGAGGCGCAGAAGCTTGAAGGGAAACTTGCCCGCGTATTTCTCGGGCTCGCGGCTTGTGCCGATCACGTTGAAACCCTGGCTATAAAGCTTTTTGGCGAGCATGAGGCCGAAACCCGATGATGCCCCAGTGATGAGAACTGTCTTAGTCATGGCTACTCCGTCGTGTGGCTGCGGATGAGATTTTGTGTGAGGCGGAATATGCCTTGCAGGGGGCGTCTTTTCACTAGCGAAACATGCCAAAGGAAATTCGAAAGACGCCAATCCGTGGGCGCGCGTCCTATATTCAACTGCATCTTTAGGTACTAAGCCAGCAGTGTAGATTGGCGTCATCTGCGATTGTGCTGGCATGATCTGCTCGTTAAAATTCGGGTATGACAAAGACGCACGCACCGGCTGCTGGCCGATCCATTTCAGCTCTGGACTATGCGGTCTGGCCAGGCTGGCGACTGCTGATGCAGGATGCAGGCTTGGCGGCTCCTCCGATATTGCGGCGCGCGGAGCTGCCAGGGGATCTGTTCGCCCGCGACCAGGTTCGTCTAACGTCGCTAGAGTTTTTTCATCTATGGGAGGCGATCGAGGCGGAGGCGCGATCGCTGGACGCCGCGTTGCCGGCGCCGCTGCGAATTGCGCAGGCCATGACCAGCGATTGGTTTGATCCCGAGTTGTTTGCCGCCTTGTGCAGCGCCAACTTGGGCAATGCCATAGAGCGCATTGGAAAGTATGTGCGGCTGATCGCTCCGATGGTGATCACGCTCGACAGAACTCCGGTTCAGACAACTCTTACCATCGACTTTCTGGATCAGACAAAGCCGCCGCCGAATGTCTTTTCAGCCTTCAAGCTGGTTTTCTTTGTCCAGCTTGCACGTCTTGCAACTCGCACGGCCATGAAACCGCTGAAAGTCGGCTGGCCACTCACGGATGATGTGCCGGACACGGACGCCGGCTTGTACCGGGAGTTCTTCGGTGTGCCCGTCGAGAACATGGTGCTTGGTACCCTCGTGTTTGACACGGCGGATGTCGAACGCCCATTTCTGACCGAGAACCACAAGATCTGGCTGTTTTTCGAACCTTCGCTGCGCCAGCGCTTGGCGGATTTGGATCGGACGGCAAGCATGGTCGAGCGGGTCAGAAGCGCCCTGATCGAAGCTCTGCCAGCGGGCGAAGTTTCCATGCAGTCTGTCAGCAAGCGAATGGGGGTTGGAACCCGTACGCTTCAGCGCCGACTGCACGAGGAGGGTACTTTCTTTCAGCAGACTCTGGATAACGTGCGGTCCTCATTGGCCGAGCACTATTTGCGCAAGACCATGATGTCGAGCGCCGAAATAGCCTTGCTGCTCGGTTTTGAGGATGGGAATTCTTTCGTGAGAGCATTCCGGGGGTGGACCGGAACAACACCGTTGGCTGTTCGGCGCGGGACTGCGTGAGCGTTTGATACCCATCGACTATTCTAAGCAGTCATCGCGGTTGCACCTGGTATTCGATATGTTTTCAGTGTGCTTTCTGTGACACGCGTCACGGCATTGTTTCGCGGTCCTTCAAGAGCGTCTTTTGGCGCACGGCTTAACGCTGGAGCCCCCTCTGCTAGGGACGACCCTCTTTTAGCGGCCTAATTGACGCTGGTATCGATCCAGACGCATGCCTGTTCCAGTCCCAGCCAATGAAGGACGACGAAGCTTCCTTCAATGTGACGCTGCTTTCAGCTTCCCTCGCGGCAGTCAATCCAGTGACGAATTTGACGTTTTCCGAACTATCAGCTGGGGCGGCAATTCGATAGTTTGAAAAGGCGCATGAACGTCGGAACAACGTCGCTGTACGAGTTCTCTTGCTATCCTTCCCATGTCGGCCCGTGAGTAAGAGATTGTCGTCAGTGAGATATAGTCGTAGGCCGCCAATGTGATGTCATCGAAACCCACAAGATCGAAATGCTTTCCAGCGATCAGTCCAAATTCTCTGGCGGCGCCCAGCACCCCGAGAGCGGTTAGATCATTTGCGGCGAATATGGCGCTTGGTGGCCGCGGTCCCGAGAAAAGCACGCGTGCGCACCGATAGCCGCCTTCCTGCGTGTAGTCACCTTTCAGTATCGTTAGATCGACAGCATCGTTGGATTCAAAGACGTTTAGAAAGGCCGTTTTTCGTGGTGCCGCCCCCGCTCCATCGCCGCCATCGATATGCGCTACATGTGTGTGTCTGGCCTTTTTGATATGGTCTGCCGCCAATCGCCCCCCCAGAACGTCGTCGACAAGCACACAGTCAACACTGTCGATGCTGCGACCCACCGCTACGGTAGGCAATTGCTGGGCCAGTTTCCGGATTTCGTCGTCGGGCAGCAACGACCCCAAAAGCACCACACCTTTCACCCTGTGCGAAAGAAACGAGTCGATCATTGCACGCTCTGTTTTGGCCGAGTTGAAGCCCGAGGCGAGGTAGGTATCCGGTATGTCCCCATCGTCTGTCATGACGAAACCATCCAAGATGTCCGCCATAATGGGGTTATGAAGATCGGAAACGAGAAGCCCGAAAGTGGAGAAATCCTTTGCCGCCAGACGACTGGCATTGAGGTTGGGTCGATAACCCATCTCACTTGCAACCTTGAAAATGTGCTCTGTCGTTTTCGCTGAAATCTTGGGGGAGCGCCTGAGGGCAAGACTGACTGCCCCCCTGGATACACCTGCTCGAGCGGCAATGTCATCCATCGTAGCCATTTTGTTTTCCGATCCCCGGATCAAGCTTTCATCAAACGACAATGCGTCGTGAATTTCTGTAGCAATCACCTCTTGACAAAGCAAGGTAAAGCGCTTCAATTAAACGAAGGTAAAGCGCTTTAACTGGCGCTCGGAGGATGGACGAGGAGGAGGTCTGGCTCGCCTGCAGCGGTCGTTGCAGGCATTGCAGACCAGCGCGATATGAATCAGCATTTAAATTTGCAGAACCCGTTGGACTACGTTGCCCGGCAAGGGCAGATGGTCACTATTTCCGGTGCAGCCCCTTATTTTATTGAAGGATCGTCGGGTAGCGCGTTTCTATTGCTTCACGGGTGGTCCGCCAGTGCCGAGAGTGTCAGGTTCCTGGCATCGGGACTTGCTGGGGCAGGGCATGCTGTGCTCGCCCCGACTTTGCCAGGACATGGTTCATCTAACTTAGAGATGTTGACCGTCGGGCCTGTGGAGTGGAACGAGGCAGCGCGCGATGCTGCCAAAACACTGCGAGACAATTTTCAGTCCGTTGTCGTGATGGGTGTCTCGATGGGCGGAGCGCTGGCTATCCAACTTGCCGCGACTTCTCCGCAGCTTATCGACGGACTGGTCACTATCAACGCGCCCATTTTCATGGGCAATTCGTCATTCGCAAGCGAGATAGTCGCCAGTTCAGCAGATCCCTATCTGGAAGGCTGGAACGTTCCGAGCTTCTTCGGTGAGCCGGTCGAAGAGATAAGCTATCCTAAAAGATACAAGAAGAGCGGCGCGGACTTGTATTCGATGTGCGGTCTGGCGCGCGAATTGCTCCCGCTCGTCACCTCTCCAATGCTGGTCGTGCAATCCATTTTGGATCCCGTTGTGCCCAAGGCTAGCGCTGACGAAATCTTGGCTCGCAGTGGAGCCCCGAGCAAGGAAGTTCTTTGGCTCGAGCAGTCTTACCATGTGTCGCAGCTTGACTTGGATCGAGACCGAATAATCGCGGCCGCACTTACCTTTCTGGCGGCCCACGATCTTTAGGGTGTCCAACGGCGAACGGTTGAGAATGAGCAGTACCCCGTAGCTGAAGGTTTGATCCGATCCCGTAGACACTGCCAGCAGGATGCTTCGGCCATATCCTGTTGTGAAACCTGGCCGTTTACTCTGGAGGAGGAAAGAAATGATGACTTATTCAAAGTTGGTCGGGGGGCTCCTTGCCGTCGCCATTGCAGTTTCAGGTTCGGCAACAATTGCCAAGGCTGCAAAGATTGCCGTCATCGCTGGCAAACCAGATGATACATTCTGGCAGCCGGTCAAGAAAGGCGTCGATGATGCGCGAAAGGTGATCGAGCTCACAAAGGGGACCGTGAGTTTTCTCCAACTCGCGAATTATGACAACCTCGGTCCGGACGCCGCGAACATGGTCAGAACCGCTGTCAGTCAGGGTGTCGACGGGATCGTCGTTGCTAATTGGGTGCCTGACGCGATGGATGCTGCGATCAAGGACGCAATCGCGAAGGGCGTGAAAGTCATCCTGTACAATGCCGGCAATATCGATAAGGCACGAGAACTCGGCGCAATGAACTATGTCGGAAGCGACGAATATGTCGCCGGGGAAGCAGCCGGAGGATACTTCTTCGACAAGGGCTTTAAGAACGTCCTCTGTGTAAACCACGTGCCTGGATCGTTCCCTCTGGAGCAACGATGCAAGGGCGTTGTGGACGCAATCTCGCCGAAGGGTGGGAAAAGCAAGCAACTTCCGCTGCCGTCAACCCAAGCCGACAACGCTGCGGCTGTAGCACAGTCAATCAAGGCGACACTCCTTACGGACCCGTCAATTGACGCCATTCTCACGCTTAACCCCGCAGTCGCCGACTGGGCTGCAAGCGGTATTATGCAGGCAGGCATGAACGGGAAAGTGGCGCTGGGATCGTTTGATATGAACGAAGCCGGCTTGAGCCGCATCAAGGCTGGAACCCAGACCTTCGCCATCGATCAGCAGCCCTATCTTCAAAGCTATCTCGCCGTGAGTTTGATGAACAGCTACCTGGAGTACGGTCTGGAACTTCCCACGTCTCCCATTCTTACAGGTCCGGGCTTTGTAGACAGCGCCAACATCGATGCGACACTCGGCGGCGTTCAAAAAGGAGCACGCTGACATGACCGCTGCTCTCGCTGCCACTCCAATATCAAAGCGTAGCAAGGTGTCCTCGGTCGGCGGTATGCTCCGCCGGCCGGAAACAGGATCGTTTCTGGGAATGCTAGCCGTTTTCGGATTCTTCGTCGTCTTCGGTCAGTCCAACTTCACATCCGCGGCGGGTGTCGCAAGTTGGCTAAACGTCGCGTCGACGCTTGGTATCGTAGCGCTGCCTGTCGGGCTGCTGATGATCGCGGGCGAACTCGACATCTCGATCGGCTCGATGATCCCCGCAGGCTCGATGATCTTCGCTATTATCACTGGCTATTATGGCTTCCCGGTTTGGACCGGGATTGCCACCGCCTTGCTACTTGGAATTATCGTGGGACTGATCAATGGATTGCTCGTTCTCAAGACATCGGTCCCATCGTTGATCGTAACACTTGGCACGCTGTTTGCTGTCGCTGGCCTTACCCTCAGTCTCTCGGTTTTCATCACTGGGACGACAAGCGTGGCTGTAAACGTGCCTCCGTTCGTGAAGACGATTCTCGGTGAATTCGTCGGCGGAATGTTCCAGGTTACGATTTTCTGGTGGATCGGGATCGCCGCGATCTACACGTTCATCTTGCATTTCTCCCCGGCAGGAAACTGGATCTTCGCATTGGGGGGTGACAAGGTCGGCGCAAGGAATGCCGGCATCCCGACAGACAAGATAACCGTTGCATTGTTCGTGGCGAGCAGCGTGTCGGCATCGTTCGTCGGCGTCAGCCAGGCAATTCTGTTCAATTCCGCTCAGGTCTCGTCAGGTAGCTCTTTTATCTTCAATTCCATTATCAGCGTGGTCGTGGGCGGTGTCCTTTTGACGGGCGGATATGGTTCCATCGTTGGCGTGGTGATGGGAACGATCACGTTCGCAATCGTCAACCAGGGGATCTACTTCACGTCCTTCGATGCCAACCTGGCAAGCCTTATCATCGGCGTACTGATGTTGCTCGCGGTTCTGCTCAACAACACATTCCGCACGATGGCATTGTCCTACAGCAGCAAGAAGAAGTGAGGTGCAACCATGGCTACTCCAATTTTGAAACTCGAACGCGTCAACAAATCTTTTGGTCCCATCGACGTCTTGCACGACATCTCGCTTGAAGTGCGGGCGGGTGAAGTGCTTTGTCTTCTCGGAGACAACGGCGCTGGGAAATCGACCCTGATCAAGACAATGTCAGGTGTTTATAAACCGACATCCGGGACGATTGAAATGGACGGCCAGCCGGTCGCCTTTACCAGTCCTCGCGATGCCAGTGAACGTGGCATTGCCACCGTCCACCAGTTCGGTGGGACGTTTCCCCTCATGAGCATCGGCCGATCGTTCTTTGTTGGCGTTGAACCCACTAAGCGTTTTGGACCGCTGAAAGTCTTCGACCGAAGGACGGCGAACGAGATCGCTGTTCGTGCCGTCAGAGAATTTGGGATCACGCGTATCGACGATGGTGATCGACTTGTGGGCGGCCTTTCGGGCGGGGAACGACAATCACTGGCTATTGCTCGAGCTGTGCACTTCGGCGCTCGTCTCCTGATTTTGGACGAACCGACCGCCGCTCTTGGAGTGAAGGAGGCGGCTCATGTTCTACGGATCGTTCTTCAGGCCCGCAAGCGAGGTCTGGCAGTCATCTTTATCACCCACAACGTGGTTCATGCTTTAACGGTTGGGGACCATTTCGCCGTGCTCATCCGAGGGGCAAAGGCCGCTGACTTCCGCAGGGGTGAGAAATCCCGTGAAGAGATCACAGACCTGATGGCAGGCGGCGAGGCAATGGCCGAGTTGGAAGCAGAAATCGACAGCCATCTGGTCCTCCATCAGAACGACCTTGCCATTGAGAGCAACAGATAGGACGCGCCAGGAGCGGCACGTCTTACCTCTATGTCGGTCACTCCACGTCAGAGATTTTTAATGACAGAACGTTTGGACACACCGCGACCAGCGAATCTTATTGATCTCAAACAGTGGGTCGTGGCAAACCGGCTGGCTCTCCCAGCGCAACAGGAGCTCGTCGCGAGAGCGGTGTTTGCAAGGCCGGATGTCGTTGCCTTTGGCACGACTGCATCCGTCGCTAGGTTATGCTCGGTCTCTCCGTCAACCGTTTTGCGCGTGTCCAGCGCATTAGGATTCGGCGGCTTTCGCGACTTCAGAAACTTCTTTCGGCAACATTTGCAAATGAGCGCGAAGGGCTGGTGCGCTTCTAGCGCTGCACCCGCATGAGATCTTCGCCGACATCATCGTCGGCTGCTATGACTACGATCCCTTCGGCTCCTTCCTGCCTTTCCCCGTCTTCATGATCCGGCAGGACAGCGACGCGATGATCACCAAGGGGTTTACGATCCTCGATGCGGACCGCGGCCGCCAATCACGCATCTGGTGCAGCCGACCCTCGTGCCCCAACGCACGGCGCTGATCGGCCCGCTCGATGCACTGAGGGATATCGAGTAGCGTCCTAGCTTTCTGTGATGCGGCGATCTTCATCGGAGCCGACGGAGAGCTGCTTCCAGTCCAGGTCCTCCTGCAGCTCGAGATATTGCGTCGCGCCGATCTGATCTGTGTCGCGCAACTCCTCGAGGCGCTGGCGCTGGGCGAGAACGGCGGCGATCGTCAGGTGACGGCGGCGATCGAGCGGCGAGGTCTTGTTTGCATCGGTTGATGCGGTCCAATGATCCTTGCAGATCGTCCGGATCGCTTCGGCCTCGGTGCCGCCTTCCTTCTCGAGCCGCTGAAAGGCCGCTTCGGCGAGCGATTTTCGGGCCGCCTTGAGTTCATCGCGGACTTCTGCCTGCCGACCGAGTTTCAGGAAATGGATCATCGGCGCCAGGGTCGCCCCTTGAATGACCAGGGTCGCGAGCACCACCGTGAAGGCCGTGAGCACGACCAGGTCTCGCTCGGGAAAGTCGGCGGGCAGTGCGAAGGCCGTCGCCAGCGTAACGAGGCCGCGCATACCGGCCCAACCCACCAGCAAGGTTTCCCCGGATGTGAAAGGCGCCAATTCATGGCCGCTTCGGTGGCGAGACGCGACGACGGCGTGAAGCAGGAACGCCATCGCCATGCGCGCCAGGATGACGCCGACCACCACGATGGCGGCAAATCCCATCGCCCGCTGAAGCTCTTCAGCCGACATCGCCTCAAGGATGCGGCGCGCCTGCAGCCCCATCAGCAGGAAAGCCACCACATTCAACAGGAAGACGACCGTCGTCCAGACCGCGAAGGAATGCACCCGCATCCGTGGCGAATCCTCGACCGAAGAAAGGCTAGCGATGGTCATTGCGCTCGCCACGGTGGCAAGGACAGCCGACAGGTGAAGATGCTCGGCAATCAACCAGGTCGAAAAAGCGTAGACGAACTGAAGCAGGGTCCCGCCGACCGTATTTTCGGTTATCTGTCGAAGCCGCGAGACGACAAAGCCGAAGGCGATACCGAACAGGATTCCTCCAGGTGCGGCGAACCCCACCTGAAGCGCCGTCCCGGCATCCAGCCCACCCCGCGCCTGGACAGTCAGCGCGGCCCCGAAAAGCAGCAGCGCGGTCGCGTCGTTGAACAGGCTTTCTCCCTTAAGCAGGGCATCCACACGGCGGGCAACGGGCAAATTGGAAAGGACCGCCGTGGCGGCTGCGGCATCGGGCGGCGCAACGATTGCCCCCAGCGTGACCGCAACCGCAATCGGAAGCCCGACAGTCAGCATGCTGATCGACACGACCACGCCTGTCGTAACGAGAACGGCGACGACCGCATAGAAGAACAGCGGTAGCAGCATGCGCCGCGCCGCGCCGACCGGGAAATCATAGGCCGAGTCGACAAGAACGGGGGCGATGAACAAGGCCAGCGCCGTCGGTGGATCGATCGGGATCGCGGGCGCGCCGGGCAGCATCGCCACGGCGACGCCGGCGGCAGCCAGGATGCCGGGGTAGGGCAGGCGCGTGCGACGCGTCACCTGCAGCAACAGGATGGCAACCGCCAGCAATGCGACAAGTGTTTCGAAGAACGTCATTTGAGCATACTAGCAGGCTTTCGGGCACATTGAAGCGGGTGCAGCCCCGATGTAAAGCTTGTGTCGTATCAAGCTGCTGACGCAGCGGCGGAGGGCGACGATGGACTACGAGGTTGCGATTGTCGGCGCTGGCGCGGCCGGTATTGCAGCAGCAAAAGGGCTGGCCGATGCCGGCCGCTCGGTCATCATCCTGGAGGCCAGCGATCGCGTGGGCGGACGAGCCTGGACAATCGAGCTGGCCGGAATGCCGCTGGATATGGGTTGCGGCTGGCTGCATTCTGCCGAGCGCAATCCTCTCGTCGCCATTGGCCGTGCAGCCGGGTTCAATATCGAGCGCGGGCCGACGGCGTGGCAAGGCCAGTGGCGCGATCTCGGCTTCACACAGGATGAGCGCGCGGCGGCGGCGGCGGCTTGGAACGCACTTAAGAAGCGGATGCGGACCAGCCCCCCCGCCAGCGACAGGGCGTCAGACGTGCTGGAGCCTGGCGGCAAATGGAACGCCTACTGCCAGTCCTTAAGCGGATATCTGAACGGCGCACCGCTCGATCGATTGTCGATCGATGACTTTCTTGCCTATGACAATGCGGCGACCGACGCCAATTGGCGGGTGCACGAAGGCTATGGAAGTCTGATCAGCGCGGCCGTTTCGAACGTGGCCTTGCGCCTTTCGACGCCCGTTCGGCGTGTGGCATTGACCGCAAACGGCATCCGACTGGAGACCGACCGCGGTCCTGTCACATCAGGTGCCGCGATCATCACGGTATCGACCACCGTTCTGGCCCGCGGAGCCATTGTCTTCGACCCGGGTGCCGACGATCACCTCCATGCCGCAAGTCAGCTGCCACTTGGCCTCGCAGACAAGCTGTTTTTGGAACTCCATGGCAATCATGGTTTAGAGCCGGAAACCCATCTGCTCGGCGACCCGCAAAATGCCGAGACCGGGAGCTATTATATCCGGCCGCTCGGCCGGCCAATCATCGAAGGCTTCTTTGGCGGAAACGGCGCTGTCGTCATCGAACGCGCGGGTTTGGTGGACGCATTTGCCTTCGCACTCGACCAGCTGTCATCGCTGCTCGGCAGCAACATTCGCCGCCACTTGCGGCCCCTGGCAGCCTCTTCCTGGTGTCGCACCGATTGGATAGGCGGCTCTTACAGCCATGCACTGCCTGGCCATGCGGGTGCACGCCCAGTCCTGGCGCGACCGGTCGGCGACCGGCTGTTTTTCGCCGGCGAGGCGACGCACCAGTCCGACTTTTCGACCGCGCATGGCGCATGGGAAAGCGGGTTACGGGCCGCCGACCAGGCTGCGGCTGTTCTAACACGCTCATGATATAGCAGCGTGCATCTCGTGACCCTCAACACACCGATACCACTGGCCGACCATCACCAGCTGGCAGAATTTCATGATTGCCCGGTTCGGATTGTCTTATGTGGATTATAGATCGTTCGTGCTGACAGTGCCGGCACTTCGTCGTGCTATCTAAGGTTCAATTTAGCCGAAACCGCCAGGGCCATTGCCCGGCGACTGACCCCCAATTTAGAAAACACGTTCTTGAGGTGGAATTTCACCGTAGGCTCGGAAAGCCCGAGCGCGCGGGCGATTTCCTTGTTGCTCTTACCTTCGTGTAGGCAGAGCAGGACCTGTTGCTCGCGTTGACTGAGAAGACTTTTGCCGCCGGCAAGAGGACCCTTGATCCGGCGGCCGTTGTCGGCGGCTTTGCCGAAGACGCTTTTTTCACCCTGGCCAATGATGCGACCGATGAAGTCGACGGCATCGGCACTGAAGACCTTCAGGCCGAAACGCCGCACGATCGCCCGCACGACCGTGGAGAATTCGAGCCCCTCGTCCTCGAAAAGCTGGGTTACCTCGTGCGAGCGAGCACGCGCGATCGCAAACTGGAAATATTCGAGCGCCTGGGCATGCCGGCCGTCGTTCCAGGCGGCGACCGTTGCCAGTATTTCCGCCGCCAGCAGGTGATAACCGCTGCCGTTCGCGCGGCTTCGCGCCATCACGATCTCCAGATTGGCGAGCCCGTCGCCCGGTCGTCCCTGGGCTTTGAGAAGTCGCGCTCGCGCGACGAGGAAATCGCTTTCCTCGCGCCATGTCCAGAAGTGCCCGAGTTCGGGATCGCGCAAGGATGAAACCAGCCGCTCGGCCAGAAGCACCGCCGATTCAATCAGGCCGGTCTTCGAGAAAATATCGACGCGCATGATGTCGGCCGCAATCTTCAGGCGCGGCAGCGCGCGTTCGACGGCGACCTCTTCCGCCTTGTCGATCGCTGCCATTGCCGTATCGAGACCGCTCAACCGCAGCCGGCTGCGGGCCAGCAGCGAAAACATCCGGGAATAGATATCGACCCAACCTTCGCCCTGGACCACGGCATTGACCGCCTCGCCAAGGCTCTTCTCGACCAGAGCCATCTCGCCCTGGAGGTAGAGAACATCCGCCGTCGCCACGCGGCAGATCGCTTCGAGATTGACGTCAGTCCACTGCGCGCTTTGGATCAGGTCCTGCGCCTCCCGGCAGAAAGTCAGCGACGCCGAGAAGTTGCCGGCGAGCGTATTGACCAACCCCAGATGGATCAGCATGAAGATCTGGGCATAGGCCGTCTTTTCCTCGCGATAATAGGCCAATGCCTTCAAGGCACTCAGCCGCGCGAGGTCGAGATTGCCGCGCCTGGTATAAGCGATGCACAGATGGTTGTAGATCCAGCCGAGCTCCCAGGTCGATTGCGGCGAAAAACCTGATGCCATTCGTTCGAGATGTAGGATCTGCGCATCGTCGAGATGAAGATCCTCATAGATATCAACCAGCCCGTCGATGTGATCGAGCGTCGATGCCTCGATCGTCAGGAACTCGTCGCCATGCACGGCCCGGCCTTGCTTGATCGCTTCCATCCGCTCGCGCGCCGCCTTGATGTGCCCCTTCTTCGCGAGCACCAGCACGTAACACAGTGACAGGCTCGGAGATTCGTGGATGACGCCAGCGGGCAGGTCGGCGATCAGATGTTCGAGCACTGTGTGGCCGGCGCGGATGAAGAGATTGACGCCGCCGGCTTGCCGGATCGTCTGCGCGGCGAGCGAATAATTGCCGGCACGCGCCGCATGCGCAACGGCTCTTTCCAGGAACGCGCGCTCGGCGAACCAGATTGCTGCCATGGAGTGAAGCTTCGCCTCGTCGATCTGAGGATCGCCGGCAAGTTCGGTCGTCAGGCACTTCCGGACGATTGGATGGAGCCTGTACCAGGCCGCACCCGTCTGGCTCCTTTCGATCAGCGGGGTCATATCCTCAAGCAGCCGAAGATCATCTGCCTGCAGATCGGTGCCGGAGAGATGGCTTGCCAGCTCCAGCGGGAATTCCTCCAGGATCGACGTGACGCAGAGCGTTCGGCGAAGCGCCGGCGACAGCGGACGCAGGATTGCTTCGTCGATATGGCGGAAAAGGTCGGGATGCTCGCCGGCCAGCAGCCTGTCGCGCTCGTCTGTACCGCCGCTCTCCATCACGCCGAGCGCGATCTGCGTCAAGGCCGGCCATCCACGAGTGGCGCGTACGAAATTTGCGACGTCGCCAGTGTTGATATTACGTGGAAACAGGCTGCGGATCTCGTTGCGGCTGAAGGCGAGGTCGACGGCGTTGATCTCTGTTACGAGCCCGCGCACCCTGAGCCGGGCGAGCGGCAGCGGCAGTTTCTGCTGCGACGCGCAGACGATCCTCAGATTGTCGGGGGCACCTAAGAAAAATCCGTCGAGGAAAGCCTGCACGTCGGGTGAGGAAGCAATATCGAGCTCGTCGATAAACAGGATTGCGCCGCTTTCCCGGTCGGCGACAATGTCGAACAGTTCCCTCAGAGACGCGGGAGGCCGTGGAGTGTGGATGCCGAGCGCCAGGCAAAGATCGGCCAGCAGTTCGGCAGGCCGGCCATGCGAGGGGTCCAGCGTGATCCAGCCGCAATGACCGACGCCGCCATCGAACAGCGACTGGAAATAATCGGAGCCGGAAGTGACTGCCTCATATCCTGCCTTGAGCAGCGCCGTCTTGCCGAAGCCAGACGGTGCATGGACGACGACGATCTGGCGCGCCAGACCGTCGCGGATCTTCGAAAGGGGAAAAGGACGGTCGATGGCCGTGAACAGCATGCGCGGCGGGCGAAAACGGGAACCTAGCGTCTTCGGTTCACGCCCGCCGGGGCGGGTTGCAGTTTTGCCTTCGGAACGACTGTGATGCATCCAAAAACGCCTCGCTCATTCGACCATCCTGACTTGCGAGCTTTAAGAAGCATATCCCGTGCCAGCCTAGATCTACCCGGCTTCGAGCGGTGCGTAATTCTGCGTCAGGCCGAAGGCGGCGGGGCCGAAGACGTCCAATGCCTCCGGTGTGCGCATGATCGGCGGCACCTTGACGCCGAGCACGTTGACCCGCTGGCCATAACGCAGGCGTTCGGTGGTTATCGGTTCGGCAGTGTCGGCTTCGAGGATGCAGATGAGATCCGGCACGATCGCCAGCACCCTGCCGTCTTCCTCGGCCACCAGATTCTCGTTCTGGATCTGGATGCGCACCGGCCTGCGGCTTGTGTCGAAAGGTTCGATCGTCACGACACCGACCGACCAGCCGTTCTGCTCACGCCGCGAGACGTCGACCACCTTTCCCGAGGCCAGAAGGCGCGCGGTCTCGTAGTGCGTTCCGGAGAAGAATTCGATCAGGTCGGCGAGCGGATCGTGATGCGCGGCAAGCGCCAGCCGGATGGTACGCCCGATGCCGATGGCAAGCGACATCGTTCCGGGAACGGATACGCGACGGGTCGTGCGGCCATCCATGCCGTAATTGACGATATAGGACTGGCCGCCCATTCGGATCGTCACGCCGCGAGCGAGCCATTCGGCCTTGGCGGCACTTTCCGTCTCGATGATCACGACGTTGCCCTGCTCGTCGGCGACTGTCACCGGTGCGGCGGGCACGCCGTAAACGTTGAAGGTCTCCATTTCGAGTTGGGGAAAGGCGCGGCCCATGCCGTCCGCGTCGATAACCGGGAGCCGGCATTCCGCCGCCAGCATGATCGGCACCATCGAGTTGATGCCGCCGGCCTCGAAGGGGATGATCGCCCCCATCGCCTTGCCGACACGTTTCTCGTAGGCTCTGAGTGCAAGCCCGATCTCTTCGCCGCTCGGCATCTTCTCGATCAGGATCGTCGGCGCCCCCATCGCACCGCAGGCGGCGACCTCGATGCCGTCAGGCACATCGTCGAGCGCCAGAAGATCGACCGGGCCGTGGCGTTCGATCGCCGCCTTTGCCATGAGTTTACCGATATAGGGATCGCCGCCGCCGCCGGTGCCGAGAAGGGCTGCGCCGACCGCCAGATCGTCGATATCCTCGTTGGTGATGATTGCCATGTGTTCAGCCGATCTCTTCGATGGAAATGAAGGGTTCCTTCAGCCCGAAGCAGGCAGGGCCGAAGACATCGAGCGCTTCCGGTGTCCGCATGATTTCGGGAACGGAGACGGCAAGCACGGTGACGCGCTGCCCGTAACGGAGGTTTTCGCTGGTGATGGGTTCGGCCGTTTCCGTGTTCATGATGCAGATGAGATCGGGCACGATCGCCTTCACCTTGCCGTCGACACGGGCGATCAGGTTCTCGTTCTGGATCTCGATCTCCATCGTCGAGCTGAAGGGCGGCAGACCGCCGATCGTAATGCGGCCGATCGAAAATCCGGCCTTCGTCTCGCGCATGACATCGGTGATCTTGCCGCCGAAGATGATGCGCCCGTAGCGATAGAGCGTCGAAGGCAGAAAGCCGAGCAGTGCCTCGATCGGATTTTCGTGCGAGCTTTTGGCGTTGCGCAGGACTTCGCCGATGCGGATGGCAAGGCTCAGCGTGTTCGGGATGGCGGTGCGTTTGACGTCGGCGCCCGACATCGGATATTCGGCGATATAGGCGCAGCCGCCCATGCGGATGGCGACGGCGCGTGAAAGCCATTCCATCTGGCGGTTGTCAACCGCTTCGATGATGGCGCAATCGCCATATTCGTCGCTGACGGCCATCGGGCTGCCGGACACGCCATAGACGCCGAAGGTCTCCATTTCGAGAAAGGGAAAGGCGCGGCCCATGCCGTCGCCATCGACGATCGGCAGGCCGAGGCGGGCGCCGACGACGAGCGGGATCGTCGAGTTGATGCCGCCGATCTCGATCGGCATCGTCGCTTGCGCCTTGCGGCCGAGATGGCGCTCAAGCCGCTGCAGCGAAAACATCGCCTCCTCGCCACTCGGGATCTTCTCGACCAGCACGGTCGGCGCGCCCATCATGGCAGTTGGTATGACCAGCATGTCGTCGGCCAGTTCGCTCGGGTCGATGATGTTCACCTCGAGCCCCTCATCGAGGCATTGCTGCACCATCAGCCGGCCGACATAGGGATCGCCGCCGCCGCCGGTCCCGAGAAATGCCGCGCCGACGGCGAGGTCGCAGAGCTGTTGACTGTTGAGCTTCATAGGGTCCTCATCCGATCACGAGATCGCCGATGGCTTTGACGCGGATGCGCGTCGCACTGCCCGGCAGATAGGCGAGCGGCACTTCCTCGATATCCATGATCTTGACCGTTCCGGCCTCCGCGCCCGCCTTGACGGCACGCTCCTCGGCCTCCTTCTTGGCGCCGCCGAGCACGATGTCGCGGGAGGTACCTTCGAGCGAGAAGATGCGGTCGACCTCGCCGCCGACCTGCGCGATCGCAGCGCCGATCGCATTGGCAACGGAGGCGTTCTCAGGGCGGATGACGCGCGACGCGGAAGGCAGGTCGCGCGAGATCAGGATCGAACCACCGCCGACCAGGATGACCGGCAGGGGCTCGGCGCTCGTCTTCATCCGGTCGACGGCCTCGTCGGCCATGCGGTGGATGGTGTCGAGCGCTGTGTCGATCGTCTTTGCCGGGATATGGGCCACACGCGAACGGTCGCCGATATCCTCGAGGCCGGCTGCGACGATGATGTCTGTCGTGGTCAGGGTATCGCCGCCGAAGATCAGGGCGCGGGAGGTGATTTCGTAGCCGACCGAATCCGGGCCGATCCGGGCGCCGTCGTCGCGCACGATCGAGCCGCCGCCGAGACCGATGGCAAGCACGTCGGGCATGCGGAAATTGGTTCTGACCCCGCCGATATCGACGGCGACGGCGGATTCGCGCGGGAAGCCCTGCATCAGCATGCCGACATCCGACGTGGTCCCGCCGATATCGACGACCATCGCCTCCTTCTCGCCGGCAAGCATCGCGGCGCCGCGCATCGAATTGGTCGGGCCGGAGGCGAATGTCAGCACCGGATAACGCTCGACGTAATCAGGCACCATCAGCGTCCCGTCGTTCTGGCTGATATAGAAGGGCGCATTGATCGCCAACTCCTTCAGGGCGTTACGGAAGGAGTTGACGACCTTGCGCGACAGGTCGGCGAGCGACGCATTCATCACCGAGGCGTTTTCGCGTTCGAGGAAACCGACCCGACCGACTTCGTGGCTGAGCGATATCGACAGGCCGGGAATCTCGTTGCCGAGAATCTCGGCGGCCCGCAGTTCCATGTCGGGTGTGACAGGCGAGAACACCGAGGTGATCGAGGCTGCCTTAAGGCCGCGGCTGCGGATTTCGCCGGCGATGCGCAGGATTTCGGGCTCATCGAGCGGCGCGATCTTGCGGCCGTCGAATTCGTTGCCGCCGCGCACCATGAAGGTGTGGCGGCCGAGCGTATCGGCCAAATCCTTCGGCCAGTCGGTCATCGGCGGCAGCGCCTTGGTCGCCGGCAGGCCGAGCCTGATAGCGGCGACTTCGAGCAGCCGCTTGCGCTCAACGACGGCATTGGTGAAATGCGTCGTACCGATCATCACCGCCTGGATTTCCGACACCGAGACGCCGGTCATCGACAGCACCTGCTTCAGCACGGCGACAATGCCTGAGCCGACATCGCTGGTCGTCGGGCTCTTGCACGCGCCGAGCACCAGCGGGCCGTCCATCAGGGCGGCATCGGTATTCGTGCCGCCCACATCTATTCCAATACGCATCATGACCTCCGTGAGAATATGCTTGGCCGTGGCGCCGGAGCGGATGGCTCCGGTGCTGGCGATGATCTTTGCTTCCGGGTTGCTTCAGGCGAGCGCCTCGGATCGGTCGGGATCCCAGCCGACCGTGACGGCGGCGCCGGGGGAAAATCGTTCGGTGCGAGACTGGTTCTGGCGCTCGGCGACGATCTCCTGCGAACCGACTGCCAGCCGGTAGCGCACCAGCGCACCCTGGTAGGTTTCGCTGAGAACGGTTGCGGGAAGGCTGACGCCGGATGAGCTGTCCGGACCGATGATCACATTCTCGGGACGAACCACCAGCTTTGCCGCTTGCCCGGCGGCCAGGCCTTCGGGGCCACGCGTCGGCAACACGCTTCCCTCCAGCAGCACCGTCATGCCTTGCCCGTCATTGGCGCCGACCGTGACGTCGATCACGTTCGAATGGCCGATGAAAGTGGTGACGAACAGCGTCTTCGGTCGCTCGTAGATTTCCTCGGGCGTTCCGACCTGGACGATGTGCGCCTTCTGCATGACGCCGATGCGGTCGGACATCGTCAAGGCCTCGTCCTGGTCGTGGGTCACATAGACGGTGGTGATGCCGAGCTTCTTCTGCAGATCCTTGATCCAGTATTTCATTTCCTCCCTGAGGCTTTTGTCGAGCGCCGAGAGCGGCTCGTCGAGAAGGAGGATGCGGGGCTCCGTCACCAGCACGCGGGCAAGGGCGACACGCTGCTGCTCGCCGCCCGACAGCTGGCGCTGGAAACGCTCCTCATATCCCGAAAGCCCGACCTGGCGCAGCGCGGCGGTGACGCGCTTGCGGATCTCCTCCTTCGGCAGCTTCCGAAGCTTCAGGCCGAAGGCGATGTTGTCGGCAACATTCATGTGGGGGAAGATCGCGTAGTTCTGGAACACGATGCCGATGTCGCGCTTCTCCGGCGGCAATCTCGTCACGTCGTCGCGGCCGATGAGAATCTCGCCGCCGCTCGGCGGCACGAAGCCGGCGATCATCCGAAGCGTCGTCGATTTTCCGCATCCCGATGGGCCGAGAAGGGAAAAGAACTCTCCTTCGGCGATATGGAGGTCGATACCGGCGACCGCGACGCTGTCGCCATAGGATTTCGCGAGCTTTTTCAGATGGATATCGGACATGCGGGGAAGGCTCTCCTGTTATGAAGATGAATAGCGGGCGGCGTGGAAGCCGCCCGCTGCCGTGGGATCAGCTGGCGAAGATGCCGTTGACCGTTTCGACGATGTCGTCTTCGTTTTCGAGATAGGAATTCCAGTCCGGCACCCAGAAGCCCTTGATGGCGTCGGCACTGTTGACGACGCCGGCCTTGGCGAGGTTGTCGGGCAGGACCGCATTGCTGACCGTCGGGCGCAGGTAGAATTCCTTGCCCATATTGCCGATGAAGGTCGGATCGAGGGCGCGGTCAAGAAGCGCGAAGGCGAGCTTCTTCTGCACCGGCTCGGCGTAGCGGCTGATCGTATAGGTCTGCGTCAGGATCGGCTGCTGTTCGGTCCAGTACCAGAAGGCGAAGGGCGCGCCCTTGTCACGGGCCTGCATCGGCTCGGCATCGTCGAGCACAGCGACTATTACTTCGCCGCGGTCCATCAGTGTCTGCATGTTGCCGGTGAAATCGGAGATCTTGGCCGGCATCAGCGCCTTCATCGCCTCGTAACCGGCATCGAGATCGTACTGGTCCTTGCCGAAGATGCCGCAGGCGACGAGGAAGAAGTCCATCTGCAGCGTGTTTGAGGTGATGTAGGTGCCGCGCTTGCCGGCGAATTCCGGTTTCCAGAGATCCTTGAACGACGAGGGCGGCGGCGAAACCAGATCGGTGCGATAGGCATAACCATACTGGTTGAAGGCCCAGGTGACGCCGACGCCGTTGGCGGTGGCGAAGGGCCACAGGTTCTTGGCGTTCGGTACGTTCGGCAGCAGTTCGTCGAGTTTCAGGAAGAAATCGCCGGCTTTTGCCGTCTTGAACATCTCCGGCAGGTTCCAGTTGGTGATGTCGAGCGGCGGCTTCTCGGCGCCGCCGGCGACGAATTTCGGGAACCAGGGCCAAGTCGAGTCATACTCGATCTTGCAGTTGAACTCTTTCTGGAAATCGGTCAGCAGGTATTTGTTGACCAGTTCACCCCAGGGACCGCCCCATTCGCCGACGCGCAGCACCGCGCCGCCGGCATCGAAGACCTTGCCGTCGAAGGCGACATCCTGCGACCAGGCGTGATTGATGTTGAACAGGGGCAGTGTCGTGGCAGCGACGCCCATCTTCAGGATCGTGCGGCGGGTATGCCCTGTCGTTTTCTCAGTCATGAAGTTCCCCTTTTTTGCTCTATCGTTGATGTGAAGGCGTGGCGGTATTCATCCCCCGAAGGTGCGTTTCAGGTTGACGAGTCTGGAAGTCAGCACGGTGGAGAGAATGACGAGCGCGATGGCGAAGATGCCCGCGGCGGCGGCCGTCGGCTCGAACTGGTAGCGCATGGAGACATACATCGCGATCGGCAGCGTCTGCAGGTTCGGCGTCGACAGGAACAGCGTGACTTCGAACTGGCCGAACGAAACGATGAATGCGAAGATCGTGCCCGCCGAGATCGCCGGTCCGATGATCTTCAACGTCACCAGCCGGAAGGCGGTGAAGGGCGAGGCGCCAAGGCTGCGGGCGGCCTCCTCCAGCGAGCGGTCGAAACCGACCAGCGCCGCCGTCACCGTCGCGATGACGAAGGGGCAGGTGACGATCACGTGGCCGATGATCAGCCCCGGCATGGTGCGGGCAAGGCCGATGCCCGTCGTCACGTAGAAGACGTAGAGGGCAAGCCCCAGCACCACGCCGGGCAGCACGATCGGCAGCATGAAGAAGCCGCGCAGGATGCTGGAGGTACGGCTCTGCGAGCGTGTCAGATAGATCGCCGCCATCGTGCCGATCACGGTCGAGATCAGCGTCGAGACCAATGCGATCATGAAGCTGACGCCATAGGCCGAGAGGAATACCGGCGAGGTCAAGAAGGCCTGTATCCAGCGCAGCGACAGGCCCTCCGGCGGAAAGGTCAGGTAGTCGCCCGAGTTCAGGCCGGCAAGCACCACGATGAAGACCGGTACCAGAAGGATCGCCAGCGACAGCAGCGAAATGGCCTTGAAGGCAAAGGGGATGGCAGATTCTTCACGCATCAGGTGCGCCCTCCCGAAGTTCTGACCGCTGCCTGGTGATAGACCGCAACGGCTGCGATGCTCGTCACGAAGAGCACCACGGCGATGGCGGCGCCGAACTGCCAGCGCCCGACCTCGGCGATCTGCTGGTAGATATGGATGGGCAGCACCATCACCTTCCAGCCACCCATCAAAGCGGGAACGACGTAGGAGCTGATCGAAAGCGCAAAGACCAAAAGCGTGCCGGCCAGGATTCCGGGCATGGAGAGCGGCAGCACGATGGTGACGAAGGCGTGCCAGCGCGAGGCGCCGAGGCTTCGGGCTGCCTCTTCGAGCGAGGGATGGATCGCCTTAATGATGCCGATCAGCGACAGCACCATGAAGGGCAGGGTGATCTGCACCAACCCGACGATGACGCCGAAGACATTATACATCAGCGGCAGCGGCGTCGTTATCGCCCCGACCCTCAAGAGAAATCCGTTGATGAGGCCGTTATCGCCGAGCAGCACCATAAGCCCGTACATGCGGATCACCATGTCGAGCTGCATGGAGGAGAGCACGAGGATCATCAACAGCGTGGCGCGGCTCGGCTTCACCGTTTTTGCGATGACGTAGGCGAGGGGATAGCCGAAGAACAGGCAGGCGGCGCCGACGATGGCGGAAATCCAGATCGAGCGCAGGATCGATTCATAATAGCTCGCCCGTGTGAAGATGCGGACGAAATTGTCGAAGGTGATCTGGCTGTTGAGGGCGATGACGCCGGCGACGGACTTGTTGAAGGCGAGCCCGAACAGTGATGCGGTCGGGATCACGAAGAAGACGAGGAAGACGAGGAACGCCGGGATGACCAGCCACCACAGGCGGAAATCCTGAAGGGCGGTGGTCGATCCTTTCCGCTCTTCCGTTTGTGTCATGGTGTCCGTTTGCGCAATCGCCATCTCTGTCCTCTCAATGGAACGTCCAGCGTTCTCTCATTCGGCCGCAAGCGGCATGGGCAGATGAATATAGTCGTAGCCGAGCAACTGTTTTTCGGGCGGCTGCGGGAAGGTCAGCTTGCTGTGGGCAAGGTTCGAACGCACCAGCGCCGCGGCAACGGAAACAGCGGCGGGAATGGGATCGATGACAGGCACGTCGATCCCGTGCGCCAGAAGTCCCTCGCGCAAAGCGAAGGCGCAACCCATCAGGCCGGTGCAGCCGAAGACGAGCGCCTCGGCGCCATCTTCCTCGACCGCCCGGATGCCTTCCTTGATCAGCATCGCCTTGGTCCGGTCGAGATCTTCCTCCAATTCCAGAACGGGAATATCGACGCTACGCACCGAGGCGAGCTTGGTCGAAAGGCCGGCGACGGCCGCGGTGTTTTCAAAGGATGCGCGCAGCCGGCGCATCACGGTGAGGACGGAAAACCGGTGGCCGAGCATCGCCGCAAGGTGCATGCCGGTCTCGCAGGGACCAAGCACCGGGATCGTCACGGCTTCCCGCGACGGCCTGAGACCCGGATCGCCCATGCAGTCGATGATGACGGCATGGACGCCTTCATTCTGCGCCTTGATCGCTTCGGCGATTGTTCCCGGCACCGAGAGGGCAGCCTCGAACTCGCTCTCGATCGATCCAGGTCCGGCCGTAATCTGCGCGTGGCTGATCTTGATTCCGGGATATTCCAACGCCCGGAGATCGGCGACTTTGCGAAATCCTTTGGTGACGATCGGTGACACCACGCGAATTTCTACGACGCTATCCTGCACGGCCGGCCTCCTTGATGCGCAATTCGCTCTGGGCAATTCATGGGCTTACGGTGCCGCAGTCCGCCCCGGCTTGGAAGTTCGGAAATGAGTAGGTGCCGATGTGATTCGGATGGGTCATCGGCCGGTACGGATGGCAGAGAACCTATCCGAATGGATAGGGATGCTTAGAAAAAAGCATTTAGAAACAAATGCTTGTCGATCTTCCGATTCTAGAGGCATCGCATCCCGGCATGAAAATCCGCTGCAGGCAGGGGGTTTGACGAGGCCGAGCAGACGAATAACCCTGCATCGACGACAGCAGGTTCAAGACCGCCTGCTCATCCTCGGGGAATCGTGCCATGCCTTCGGCCAAAGCCGCGCCTTCCGCATCATCCTTCCAGAATCGCGCCAGAACGGCGTGGCGCCTGTTTGCGAATTTCGCTTACGACTATCGCCGTTTCCGCCGCGCCTCCTTCATCGATGGCGCGCAGTCGCGCGAAAACCGGCGGGCACATATCCATCTCCTGGCGCATATGCTGGAATACGGCATGTCGCTTTCCAATCCGCGCAATGGCTTCGGCATGGACAAGGTGCGGTTGCTGGCAGCAGAGACGCGCCGCTATATCGAGCAGCACGGCCGCGACGCCTCGGCCGATATCGGTCTTTCCGTGCTCTCGGCCTATGTCGCCTTCAATGCGGAGCAGGGCGATGTCAGCGAGGCACAGGCACTGCTGGACGATCTGCTCGTCGTCGCCGGCGCCGGGCACAATATTCGGCCCGGCGGCAGCGAGGCGGTCAGTGCAGCCGAGATCGTCAGGCACGCGCGGATGGATTTTGTCTCCTTCATGGAGACACGCCACAGCGTGCGCCAGTATGACGGCAACAGGCCAGTCGCGTTCGAGAAGATCGAAAGAGCCATCCGTGCGGCCCAGCAATCGCCTTCGAGCTGCAACCGACAGACATGCCGCGTCTACGCCTTCACCGAGAAGCCGTCGATCGCCCGCGTTCTCGCCCATCATGATGGCAATCGCGGCTTCGGCGAGCAACTCGGCGGCGTATTCGTCGTGACGGTGGACCTGTCGCATTGGAATACGGTCGGCGAACGAAACCAGGGATGGGTGGACGGCGGCATGTTCGCCATGACGCTGGCGCTCGGCCTCCACGCGGAGGGGCTGGGCGCCTGTATGCTGAACTGGAGTGCTGCGCGCGAGCAGGATATCAAGATGCGGACCTGCGTCGGCATCCCCGACAACGAAATCATCATCACGCTGATCGGTTTCGGTGAGATGCGCGAGGATTTTCGCGTGCCGGTATCGGCCCGAAAGCCGATCGACATGGTCCTGACGCACGAACCGCCGCTCCGGTAAGCCTCAATCGTCGAGCGATCGGCGGCGCTCGATAGCATCGGCAAGATCGCCTTGAGGCCCAACGTCAGGACGAGGAGCCTGATGAAGATGGATGCGCTCGCTCCAAGAGAAGAAGTTAGCCGGCAGCTTTATCATTGGCAGGCTGTGTGGTAGGAGCGGCTCATGACATCACTGATCGATTTTGATTGCCGAAGCTGCGGAGCCTGCTGCTCCTATTCGTCGACCTGGCCCAGATTTTCCACCGAGACAGAAGCTGCTCTCGATTTGCTGCCGGCGCACTTCGTAGCCGCGAACGAGCAGGGAATGCGTTGCGACGGTGCGCGTTGCTCCGCACTGGTCGGTCGCGTCGGTTCAGAGACATCCTGTCAAGTGTACGATCTTCGGCCTGACGTCTGCCGCGCCTGCGTCCCAGGGGATGGCGCTTGCTTGACCGCGCGCGAGTTCTTCGGGATCGGTCAGCCAAGTTTGCCGTCCGGTCACATCGATGCGCATTTGCCAATCAACTGAGAAGAGTGGCGCGGTCCCCACCAATGTTGGCTGTGACCGCGATTGCGCGCTAGGCGCGGCACTTTTAAACCGGCTGTGGCGGTTCAACACCCGCGATAACAGCCCGACCTTCGGCGCAGGCGCTACTGTCTGTCGATTTTCGAGGGTTTTGCTTCCACCTCGACTCTGCGGGTTGGACACGGCGGGTCGGAGACAGGATGAGCGAGCTAAAAAGAGCCCTCTACTCTAGTTCCATAAACTACCTTATGCGATACATGCATGTAGCCGCAAAGTTGAAGTGTCCTGTTTCTGCAAAGTTGGAATGTCACACTCCCCGGGTTTGATGACGGTGGAGATTGCGGATGGGATTGATAGCGATGAGCGAGCGCGATCTGCAGCGGATCGAGATTTTGTCGAAGGTGATCGCCGACCGGATGACGATGGTGTCGGCGGCGCATGTGCTTGATCTGAGTACGCGCCAGGTGCGCCGGCTGCTGGAGCGGATCAGCACGGGTGGTGCGGCGTCGATCCGGCACAAGGCGATCGGCCGGCCGTCGAACAACCGGATCAGCGATGGTGTTCGAGATTACGCGGTGACGCTGGTTCGCGAACGCTATGCGGACTTCGGGCCGACATTGGCGGCCGAGAAGCTTGCCGAGCGCGATGGATTGCGTGTGTCGCGCGAGACGTTGCGCAGCTGGATGGTGGATGCGGGCCTGTGGCTCTCGCGCAAGCAGCGCCGGACGTTCCATCAGCCGCGCTTGCGGCGTGAAGCCTATGGCGAGCTGGTGCAGATCGACGGATCCGAGCACCGCTGGTTTGAGGACCGCGGTGATCCGTGTTCGCTGCTGGTGTTCGTCGACGATGCGACCGGCAGGTTGATGCAGTTGCGCTTTGTACGCTCGGAAAGTGCCTTCAGCTATTTCGAGGCACTGGCGCTTTACCTCAAGCGTCACGGCGCGCCTGTGGCCTTCTACTCCGACAAGCATTCGGTATTCCGGGTGGCGAAGAAGGACGCCAAGGGTGGCCAGGGCATGACCCAGTTCGGGCGTGCGCTTTGCGAGCTAAACATCGAGATTCTTTGCGCAAATTCCAGTCAGGCCAAAGGTCGCGTCGAGCGGATGAACCGGACGCTGCAGGATCGACTGGTCAAGGAATTACGGCTGGCGGATATCGGCGATATGGAGGCGGGCAATGCGTTTTTGCCGGGCTTCATGGAGGACTACAATGCCCGGTTTGCGATTGTCCCTGCCCGGTCCGATGACCTGCACCGGCCGATGAATCTGGCGCCGGATCGGCTCAGCGAGATTCTGTGCAAGCGCGAGCAGCGCTATGTCGGATCGCAGTTGACGTTTTCGTTTGAGCGCCAGCGGATCATGCTGGAGGAGAGCGAGGTGACGCGCGGTTTGGCGGGTCGCTATGTCGAGACCTACGCCTATGCGGACGGTCGATTGGATGTGCGGTGGAAGGGGCATTCCCTGCCCTACAGGACGTTCGATAAGGACCAGCGGGTGACGCATGCGGCGATCACCGAGAACAAGCGGCTTTCCGATGTGCTGGCCTACATCAAGGAGCGCCAGGAGCAATTGCCGACGCCGAAGGTGAAGACCAACAGCGAGAAGAACGGCTACACGCCGCGGGGCCGCAAGCCGGGACGAGGCAGAGATTTCATGAACGATCCCGCCGTCATTGCCCGACGGCAGAAGGCGCTCTCTGGCCTCGATGCGGCGGAATGATTGGCTGCTGCAACTGTCAAAGCTAAAGCCGAAAGGTGCCCCTCACCTGCCCCCGCTCCTCCCTTGCAGCCCGGACCAGCCGCTCAGATCGGGGCTGGTCGTCGTGCCGTGCAGCAGCCGAAAGTGACACTTCTACTTTGCACCGATCCGGACATTCCAACTTCCCCGCCACAATGCATGTAGCCGGGTACATTCTATTTCCAAGTGCGACATGCTTATAAAAACAATGGCTTCGCCTTGGAGATATATGCATGTCCCTTTGCTATTCGCAGCTCACCTTGCCTGACCGCAGACGCCTATTTCACCTCAGAGAACGCAAGGTTCCCGTCTCGGAGATTGCCCACCAGCTCGGCCGTCATCGCTAGCGGCTATTACAGCGGTATCGCCAACGACATGAGCAAGGAGCGCCGACGACGGTTGCGCAAACTCAGACGCCATCCGCATCTGCGCGACCTCGTCATCGACCGGCTGAAGGCGCGTTGGTCACCCGAGCAGATCGCTGGTCGCATGCGGCTGGAGCTTCATCCGATCTCGGTCAGCCACGAAACGATCTGGTGGGTTCAAGTTTGAAGCGCGACTTGCGATAGATAACAGCGATTTGTCGCTCACATGGAAAGCACACGGATACTCTAGCTGACGCCGAGAAATTGCTTCAGCTCTGCCGTCTGCGGATTGGCGAAGACGTCCTCCGGCTGGCCTACTTCGTGGACACGGCCCTGATGCATGAAGACGACGCGACTGCAGACGTCGCGGGCGAACTTCATCTCGTGGGTTACCATCAGGAGCGTCATTCCCTCGGCGGCAAGCTCGCGCACGACGGCCAGAACTTCGGCGACCAGTTCCGGATCGAGCGCGGAGGTAATCTCGTCGCAGAGAAGTGCGGTCGGCTGCATGGCGAGCGCGCGGGCGATGGCGACGCGCTGCTGCTGGCCGCCCGAGAGCTCGTCGGGATAGGCGTCGAACCTGTGGCCCAGCCCTACCCGCTCCAGCATCTTGCGGGCGGTAGCCTCGGCTTCGGCTTTCGGGGTCTTCTTGACCACGGTCTGCGACAGCATCACGTTGCCGCCGACGGTCAGGTGCGGGAAAAGGTTGAACTGCTGAAAGATCATGCCGACCTTGAGGCGCAGTGCCTTCAGATGTACTTCGTCATCGAGGAGTTGCGCGCCGGCCACGGAGATGGAGCCGTCAGTGATGGTCTCCAGGCCGTTGATGCAGCGAAGCAGGGTCGATTTGCCCGAGCCGCTCTTGCCGATAATGGCGATGACTTCGCCCGCCTCGACATCGAGATTGATGCCTTTCAGCACCTCGGTGGTGCCGAAGCTCTTGCGGACTTCAGTGATTTCGATGAGCGACATTGAGCTTCCTTTCCAGGATCTGGCTGCTTTTCGACAAGGGCCAGCAAAGGGCGAAGTAGATGAGGGCGACAAGCCCGTAGACGGTGAAGGGCTGGAAGGTGGCATTGGTGACCACCGTGCCGGCTTTCGACAATTCGACGAAACCGATGATCGAGGTTAGCGCCGTTCCCTTGACGATTTGAACAGAGAAACCGACCGTGGGCGGTATGGCGACCCTCAGCGCCTGGGGCAAGATGACGTAGCGCATCTGTTGCAACCGGCCCATGCCGAGGCTGGCGGCGGCTTCCCATTGCCCCCTCGCGACCGCTTCGACACAGCCTCGCCAGATTTCGGCAAGGAAGGCGGCGCTCCACAGGGTGAGCGCCAATCCCGCGGCAAGCCAGGCCGGCACATCTATCCCGAAGAGGCCGAGACCGAAAAAAGCGATGAAGAGCTGCATCAGCAGCGGCGTGCCCTGGAAGAGCTCGATATAATATTTCGCGAGTGTCGTGAATGCCTTGCGCTTGCTGATGCGCAGGAAGAGCAGCCCCAGTCCGACCGCGCCGCCGCCGATGAACGAGACGAGCGAAAGCAGGATGGTCCAGCGGGTGGCGAGCAGCAGGTTGCGCAGGATGTCCCAGAGTGTGAACTCGATCATCACGCCGCCCTCCTCGGGAAAATGAACCCGCCGACCACCGCCAGCACCTGCCGGAGCAGGATCGCCAGCACAAGATAGATCGCTGTCGAGACGATGTAGGCCTCGAAGGCGCGGAAGGTTCGCGATTGTATGAAGTTCGCGGCAAAGGTCAGATCCTCGGCGGCGATCTGCGACACGACCGATGAGCCGAGCATGACGATGACGACTTGCGACGACAACGCCGGCCAGATGCGCTGCAGGGACGGCACGAGAACGACATGCCGGAAGGTTTCGAAGCGCGTCATGGCAAGACTCTCGCCTGCCTCGAACTGGCCCTTTGGGGTTGCCTGGATGCCCGCGCGGATAATCTCGCAGCTATAGGCGCCGAGGTTGACGACCATCGCGAGGTTGGCGGCCGTCAGTTCGGAAAGCTTGAGGCCGAGCGACGGCAGACCGAAAAAGATGAAAAAGAGCTGGATCAGAAACGGCGTGTTGCGGATCAGTTCGACATAGGTCGCAACGACAGGCTTCAGCCAGGCCGGGCCGAGTGCGCGCACCCAGGCACAGAAGATGCCGAGCGAAGTGCCGAGCACTCCACCGATCGCGATAAGCTCCAGGGTGATCAGTATGCCCTTGATGATCTCAGGATAATATTCAAGCAGCCAGCCGAATTCGAAATGATAACTCAAGGAATTGTCCCCTCTTGCGGTGACGGAGCGTCATGTCATCCCGCGCGCGGCGCGGGATGACATCCGTGAGACCGGCTTCCTTACAGATCCGACGGGAGATCGGTGCCGAGCCACTTCTGCGATATGGCGTTCAGCGCGCCATCGGTTTTGGCAGCAGCGATAATGCCGTTCACCTTCTCCAGAAGAGCTGCCTGTTCCTTGTTGAGACCGATGTAGCAGGGTGAGTTCTTGATGAGGAACTTCATCTCAGGGCGCTTGGGGGGATTTTTGGCGAGGATCGCAGCAGCCACGACGTTACCGGTCGCAATGGTATCGACCTGGCCAGACAGGAAGGCCGAGATGGTGCCGTTATTGTCCTCGTAACGCTTGATCGTCGCGTCGGCCGGCGCGATCTTCGTCAGCTCGAGATCTTCGACAGCGCCGCGCGTGACGCCGATGCTCTTGCCCGCGAGATCTTCCACCTTGGCGATCGAAAGGTCAGCCGGCGCGAACACGCCATTGAAGAAGGGAGCGTAGGCTAACGAGAAATCGATCACCTTTTCGCGCTCCGGATTCTTGCCGAGGCTTGATATAACCAGATCGACCTTATTCGTCTGCAGATAGGGGACGCGATTGGCGCTGGTGACCGGCACGAGTTCGGTTTTGACACCCAGCTTTTCGGCAATGAGATTGGCCACATCGATATCGTAGCCCATCGGCGCCATATCGGTGCCGACGCTACCAAAGGGCGGGAAATCCTGCGGGACGGCGACACGCAGCGTACCGCGCGCCGTGATGTCGGCGAGAGCATCGGCGTGAGACGCGGAGCCGAAGCCGAAGGTTGCGGCCAGGGTCGCGATTGCGAAAAATACTCGTCTTGTCAGCATGTTTTAGTTGCTCCTTTGAAGTTGTGGTTTCTTGGGTCTGACAGTTGGGCCGGAGGGCACGGCCTTGGGAGGGAGTGACAGCGAACTGCGCAATTCCGAGAGCGGGTCCGGGCGCGTGGTCAGGTCGAGGCCCATTTCCACTTCGTCCAGATGTTCGACGGAGAGTTCCGCAGCTCTGACGAAATCGCCCGCTTGCATGGCCTCGAAGATGCGGCAGTGTCCGTCATGGGATTGTGCTGCGTGAAATTCAGACTGATAGAGCATCGAGATGAGGATCGTCCGCGCGGTGAGATCGCGGAGGATATCGACGATGATGGCGTTCCCGCTCAATTCTGCGATGCGGATGTGGAAATCACCCATCAAATAAGTCAGGCGCTGGCGATCGCCCGCAGCCATTACGCTTTTTTCCTCGTTCAAATGCGCGTCGAGAGCTTTGCGTCCCTCGTCTGTCAGGGCGCGCATGCCGCGCAGCAATCCGGCCTCGATGACGCGCCGTGCCTCATAGACCGCGATCGCCTCTTCAGCAGACGGCTCGACGACAAACCAGCCTCGTCGTGGACTTACATGCACGATGCCGCGTGTTTCCAGGCGCATCATGGCTTCACGAACGCGGGTTCGAGAGACGCTGAAGAGCGTTGCCAACTGGTTTTCGCTGAGACGCGTCCCAGGCCGAATTTTGGCTGAAAGAATCCCGGAGACGATCGTCTCCTCGATGGTCTTCTGCGTGGTCTCAGATGTCTGGCTATCTTGCATACAAGACAGGAAAGCAAAGCTCGTGCCAAAAATTCTGCGTTCAGGATTTCCAAGATGTCTCGGATCCCTCCCCCTGGAATTTGCACGCTCGGAATGCAAACTGAGCGTAAATTGTGCGAGTCCCCCCGCAATTCCTTGCAAACTCCTCAGCGTCGGCCGCCCAAAGCCGGCAAAGCCCCTTCCCTCTCGAAAAGTTGCTTGCGGCTAGACCGCTTCGGCTCATATAGTCATGATAGTCACTATAGTCAGGATATAGCGAATGCAGCCATCACGACCAGAGGATAAAAGTTGGACCGTCGCCAGTGCGAAGGCCAAGCTGTCTGAGGTTATCGAACGCGCGCAAGCAACACCGCAAACGATCATGCGCAATGGTAAACCAAGCGTCGTCGTCGTTTCGGCCGAGGAATGGCAGCGGAAGACGGCGCGCAAGGGCACCCTTGCAGAGTTTCTGATGCAATCGCCCCTGCGTGGCGCCGATATGGATCTCGAACGTCGACGCGACGAACCGCGTGATCTCCAGCTGTGAGACTTCTGCTGGACACCAATGTGCTTTCCGAGGTGACAAGACCGCGTCCCGATGCACGTGTCCTAGAATGGCTGGATGGGCTCGACGAGGATCGCTCATTCATCAGCGTCGTATCGATCGCGGAGATCCGGCGTGGTGTTGCACTGATGGAAAGCGGTCGGAAGCGCGACGCGCTGGCCGAATGGCTTGCCCAGGATCTGCCGCAGCGCTTCGAGCAGCGCGTCATCCCTGTGGACCAGCCGGTTGCGATAGCCTGGGGCGACCTGATGGGGCTCGCAAAGCGAAGCGGACACGGCTTATCGTCAATGGACAGCTTGATTGCCGCCACCGCGATTGCCCACGATCTCACCCTCGCCACCCGCAATATAAAGGATTTCGAGGGCTTGGGGATCGAGCTTGTCGACCCGTGGGCCGAGCGCCCGTGACGATCCGCAGAGCGGACGGTCACGGGATCTTTCATTTCGTCTAGTTGAAACTCGAGGTTTTGAGGAATTCCGCCAGTCGTTCGGTCTTCGGATGCACGAACATGTCCTTCGGATCGCCCTCCTCGCAGATGACCCCCTGGTTCATGAAGATGACGCGTGACGAAACGTCATAGGCAAAGCGCATCTCGTGCGTGACGAGCAGCATGGTCATGCCGTCGGCGGCAAGCCCCTTGATGACCTGGAGCACTTCGCCCACCAGCTCGGGGTCGAGCGCGGAGGTCACTTCATCGAACAGCATCAGCCTCGGCGACATGGCGATGGCGCGGGCGATCGCGACGCGCTGCTGCTGGCCGCCGGAAAGCTGTCCGGGATAATGGTTCGAGCGGGCGGAAAGGCCGACACGATCGAGCCATTTTTCCGCGATGGCGCGCGCATCCGGCTTGGTCATTTTCTTCACCTTGACGAGGCCGAGCATGACGTTTTCAGCGGCGCTCATATGCGGGAAAAGATTGAACTGCTGAAACGCCATGCCGGTCAGCGCGCGCTGGCGGGCAATCTCTTTCTCGCCCTTGCGACGCCGCGTTGCGCCTTCGGCGCGGTAACCGATCTCCTCGCCGTCGAGGCTGATCGTGCCGCCCTGGAATTCCTCGAGCATGTTGATACAACGCAGCAAGGTAGTCTTTCCGGAGCCGGACGAGCCGATGATGGAAATGACTTCGCCTTCCTGCACGGCGCAATCGACGCCCTTGAGGACTTCGTGGATGCCGTAAGTCTTGCGCAGACCCTTGATGTCGAGAATGGTCTTGGCCATCGGGGGAACTCCTCAGGACGGCAGGGCGGTCTTGCGCTCGACATATTTGCCGAAGTGCTCGATGCCATAGTTGATGATGAAATAGAGACCGCCAGCCAGGAAATAGAACTGGAGGCTCATGAAATTGCGGGAGATGATCTCCTGCGTGCGCAGCAGAAGTTCGGCGACGCCGATGACGGAGAGCAGCGTCGAGGCTTTCACCATCTCGGCCGCCGTATTCACCCAGGCCGGCAGGCACTGGCGCATGGCCTGCGGCCACAGCACCGAGGTGAAAGTCTGGGTAAAGGTCAGGCCGATCGCCTTGGCGGCTTCGGTCTGCCCCTTCGGGATCGCCTGAAGCGCTCCGCGCACGATTTCGCCGACATGGGAGGAGCAGAAGATGGCAAGGGCAAGCACGCCGGCCGAGAACGGCCCGAGATCGAGGCCGACGGCGGCAGAGACATAGTAGCTCGCCAGCACGAGCACGAGCACCGGCGTGCCGCGGATGATATCCGTATAGGCGCGCACGGCCAGACGCAAAACAACGCCGCCATAGACGAGCGCCAAACCGACGAATACGCCGAGTACGGAACCCGCGAGGATGGCCAGCAGAGAGATCGACACGGTCACGCCAATGCCGTTCATGATGACGTAGCGGGCGATCCAGAGTTGTTCGAGAAAAGTGTGGGACATCCGGGTTTATCTCGGCAGGGCCAGACGGCGCTCGACGAAGCGCATCACGGCGGCGATGAGGAAACAGGTCGCGACATAGAGGGCCGATGTGACCATCCAGGTTTCTATGACGCGGAAACTCTCGACATTGATCTTGCGGGCAGCAAACGTCAGTTCCGGCACGGCGATGGCGGCGGCGAGCGAGGTGTCCTTGAAGAGCGAGATAATCGTCGAGGACAACGATGGCAGCACGTTGCGCAGCATCAGCGGAGCGATGATGGAGCTGCGGATCTGCATCCCCGTCAGGCCGATAGCAAGACCCGCTTCCGTCAATCCTCTCGGAATCGACAGCAGTCCGGCACGGAACACCTCGGCCAGATAGGCGCCGGAATAGAGGGATAGAACCAGGACGAAGCTTTTAATCTTGTCGAGGCGCAAGCCCATCTGCGGCAGCGCGAAAAAGGCGAAAAGCACCAGGACGAGAATCGGCAGGTTGCGAATGACCGTGACATAGACCCGCGCCGGCACGATCGCAAAGCGGCTTTTGGACGTCAGCGCGAAGGCCACGACGAGGCCGATCGCGGCCCCGATCAGGATCGAGATCACCGCAAGACCGAGGCTGAGCGCAAGCCCGCTCAAAAGAAAATCGAAATTGCGCCAGACGGCAGCGAAATTCAACGTGTAACCCATACGGGCCACCCTTTCAGACCAGAGCATGATGCCAAAAAGTGTGAGCGGTTTTCGGCATCATGCTCTCACTCTTCAATTGAAAACAGGATTCAGATTTTAGGCCGACCCGGCCTGAAATCGTCCTGCTAGAGGAGCGGGACAAAAGTCCCGCTCCTCATGGCTGTTACTTGAACTCGACAGGAAAGCCGATCTGCGGCGGTGTCAGATCTTTGCCGAACCAGGTCTTGAAGGACTTGGCGTAAAAGTCGAATTCAACGCCGGTCATGGCTTCGTGCAGGGCGGTGTTGACGAAGTTCAGCCAATCCTGATCGCCGCGCTTGACGGCGCAGGCATAGGTCTGCGGGTTCCAGCCGTAGCCGGCATCCTTATAGCGACCCGGATTCTGCGTCATGTACCAGGCGAGCGACGACTGGTCCGTGGCGACTGCATCGGCGCGTCCCGATTCCAGCGCCTGATAGATCAGGTCGACGGAATCGTACTGATCGACGGTCGCCTCCGGCAATGCCGCATGCACCATCGCCTCGGCATAGACGTTCTGGAGAACCGAGATGGTGACGGAAGAACCGGCCGCCTTGAGGGCGGCGTAGTCGGCATATTTTCCGTCCCCCTTGAGCATCAGGCCCACACCCTCGCGATAATAGGGAATGGTGAAGGCAACCTGTTGAGCGCGCTCGCCGGTAACGGTCATGAACTGGCAGGTGATGTCGACTTTGTCGGTGGTGATGTTCGGGATGCGGGCGTCGGAGGACTGGTTCACATACTCGATCTTCTCAGGATCGCCGAAGAGGGCCTTGGCGATGATATGGCCCATGTCGACGTCGAAGCCCTGAAGCTTGTCGTCCGCGCTCTTGAAGTGCCAGGGCGCATTGGTGCTGCCGGTGCCGAGGACGAGGTGGCCGCGGGCCAGCACTTCATCGAGCTTGCTGCCGTCGGCCAGCACAGGCGTGGACAGCAGGGCGGCGGCGGCCAGCGACATCACGGCGGTGCGGAAGGAAGTGGTCATGGCGTTCCCCTTATGGATGGTTCCTATCATTCCAGTATAATGGACGCATGTCTGCTTTACTGGAACAATGTTATCAAGTGCCATCAAGGGTGAATTGTCAATGGGTCATGCTGAAAAAACGCGCAGTGGCGCGCGTGGCGATTTTTTCGGCAGTGCAGCATTGTTCTCTTGTTTCCGAGGTTCATTATCATGCCCCTCCCGCTCAGTGACCCGGCAGCCGGGGGGCGGAAGATGCGGCCCTCAGCGCCAGCGCCTCAGGATCCGGCCGCCTTACGCGTTTGCGGTCGCAGCGCGGATCAGTGAACCAGCCGCCTCGCCTGCGGCTTCCATATAGGTCGGGTCGCGATGCAACAGAACGACGGCAACGAGCCATCGAGCAGCAGGACGATCTGCCGGGCGAGCGTCTCGAACGTGACCCGTAACCAGGCCTCGACCCTCTTTGTGATCATGTGCCGCTTCGGTCTTTCGACCACGCTGACGTTCTGCCGTCACCGACACCGCTCAAACATGGGCTCAATTCGGGTGGATCAGAACTCTTCCCAATCAGACTTCAGCGCGAGGGCTGCCGACCCACGCTGGACGGACGCGGCAGGTGAGGTACGAACGACTTTCAAAGCCGTCGGCGCGGCGGCCAGGCGATCCGCCTGCGCGAACGAAGACCTCGATCTCGGTGCATCGTCGAAACGGAACTGTTCAAGAAGCTTGAAAAGCGCGGCGGCCTCTCGTGCGAGCCCATGGCTGGCCGCGGTCTGCTCCTCGACCATCGCGGCATTCTGCTGCGTACCCTGATCGACGGTGTTGATGGCCTGGTTGATCTCGCCGAGTGCAGTCGATTGCTCGCGCGCCGCCTCGACGATCGCAGTGACGTTGGTATTGATTTCGTGAACCTGACTGGCGATTTCCTGAAGTGCGGATCCGGCATTCGTGACCAGGGCGACGCCGTTTGCGACATGAGAACCGGACGCGGTAATCAGGCTCTTTATCTCCTTCGCAGCTTTTGCCGACCGCTGCGCCAGTTCACGAACCTCCTGGGCAACGACCGCAAAACCTTTACCGGCCTCCCCTGCTCGTGCCGCCTCTACGCCGGCATTGAGCGCCAAAAGGTTCGTCTGGAAGGCAATTTCATCGATGACACCGATGATGTTGGAAATTTCGCGCGACGAGGTTTCGATCTGGTCCATCGCTCCGATCGCGTCACGAACCACCTGGCCGGAATGCTCCGCATGATCTCTGGTGCGCGCCACGAGTTGACCGGCCTCCTCGGCGCGGCGGCTCGAATCCTTGACCGTCGTCGTGATTTCCTCAAGGGCGGCCGCAGTCTCTTCGACGGATGCCGCCTGTTGCTCGGTACGCTTTGCCAAGTCGTCGGCCGCGGTGCGGATTTCGTTGGAACCGGCCGATATCGCCTTGGCATTTTCGGCAACCGTTGCCATCGCGCCCTTCAACTTCTCCGAGGCGCTGTTGAAGTCGGCACGCAGCCTTTCCAATGAAGGGATGAAAGGTTTCTGGATCGTCTGCGACAGGTCGCCGTCTGCAAAATTCGTCAGGCAAAGGGCGAGTTGTTCAACATTCTCGACACGCGCCGTCACATCGGTTGCGAACTTCACGACTTTGAACACTTTGCCGTTCAGGTCAAAGATCGGATTGTAGGAAGCCTGGATGTAAACCTTCCGTCCGCCCTTGCCCACACGCGTGAATTCGTCGGCAACCAGCTGGCCGCTCGCAAGTTTCCGCCAGAATTCCTTGTAAGCCTCCGACCTCGAATAATCGGTTTCACAGAACATCGAATGATGTTTGCCCTGGATTTCGGCAAGCGAATAACCAAGCGCAGCCAGGAAATTATCGTTCGCAGTCAAGACTTCGCCGGCCGGCGTGAATTCGATGATCGCCTGAGCCCGGGACAATGCGTCGATCTTGCCGGCATCCTCGGCAGATTTCAGCTTCTGCGCGGTGATATCGGTTGCAATCTTGATGACCTTAACCGGCTTCCCGCGTCGGAACACGGGATTGTAGGATGCCTCGATCCAGACCTCGCGCCCGCCTTTTCCGACCCGCTTGTATTGTTGTTGATCGAACTTCCCGGCTGACAGCTTCGTCCAGAAAGCCTTGTATTCTGCCGAGGATGCATAGGAAGGTTCGACAAACATGCTGTGATGCTTCCCGACAATCTCCCTCAACTCGTAGCCGAGCGCCCTGCAGAAGTTTTCGTTCGCAGTGAGGATCTGCCCCGATAAGTTAAACTCGATCATGGCTTGCGAATTCGACAAAGCGGCAAGAACCGCGACAGCATTTGCACCACGATCAAGAATATTCACTGGCAACCCCCTAGATTTCACTGCTGTGTATCCAGCCATGCCCAGAATATTCGCTTATGATCATTAATGGATATTTAATTATGAATAAGAGCAGCAGGTATGTTTTCGTTTTGAATGAGCGCTGCATCGGTAAGGCGCGTCGGCGCAAGGGCCGATCCCCTAGCCTGCGATGGGGGTGATGCACTGACGTCAGGTTCTCTGCGACCGGCGGCCTACCGGCCAGTCAACCGCTTTTCAATTGCGCCATCGCCAGCAGCGTGTCAGCGCTTATCGTCGCTGAACCGGTCAGGATCGAGAGAGCTGTCGAGGTGGTGCCCGTGCCATTGGCCATGTCATACATGGCGGTGAAGCGTTTGATCAGATCGTCGACTTTTTCCGGATCCGACAGATCCTTGATGTCGATGAAGTTGTCGATCATCTCGGCTTGCTTGTCGACGTCCATGTTCGAGACGTAACTGGACAGGTTGAAGGTCGTCGTAAAGAACTCGAAGAGCGCGCTGTCGCCTAGAATGTTATAGGCGCTCGAGATCTCCGGCGCCTTGCGCTGGAAGTAAAGGGCAAGGCGCACGCCGGTGTTGCTGTCGCCTTGGTCGTCTTCGAGCGTCAGCCTGACATAGGCGTCGATCGTCTCCAGCACATCGCCGCGTTGCTGCACAGTCCCGGTCGGATCGGCGGAAATATTGCCGTCCTGATCGAAATTGAACGCGCCGACGAGTTCGGCGAAACGATTGTCGTCCAGCTTGTTGACATAGCTATCTTCGTCGTCGAGGTCGGAAGAAAACATCTTCTCCAACTCGTCCGACGTGACATCATCAGGATCGAGCCCCTTCGCCTCGAGCGCGAAGGAAACCAGGCGATCGTCGGCCAGAAATTCGCTGGCCGTGGTGATCGTCGCCATCTGCTCGCGAAAATAGGTAATCTCCTCGTCCGCCGCGTCGGTCGCTTCCGTCAACTCGTCGCCTTCGAGGTATCGGATCTTGTTCTGCTTGTAATAGGCAGCGTAGTCGTCGACGACGGATTCCGACATGGCCTGCAGCGGAACGGTCACGTCGCCATTGCTGTCGAAGTTGAAGGCCTTGCGAAAGGCGACGAACCGATCGTCGTCGAGGCTGTTGACATAGCTTTTCGAGTCAGACGGATCGCTTTCGAGAATTTTCCGGACCTCGCTTCTCGAAACGCTGTCCGGGTCTATGTCATAGGCTCGCAACGCCATTTCCCACAGTTCCGGGAGATCGTCGTTGTCGTCATCGTCGTCGTCATCGTTCGACACCAGGAAATCATCGATCGAGGTGACGCTGGCGATGCGCGTCGTATAGTTGTCGGCGGCGTCTTCGGTGTCGGTATTGGCGATCAGCACCTGATAATTTTCATCGAAGGCCGCCGTGGTCGCGGCGGTCTGTTCCGATGTCTGGGCCGTGTCGCCATCGGCAAGCGCGCCGTCCTCATCGAAATTAAAGGCATCGTGCAGTTCGGATAAGCCGATCGCGTCGGCGAGGTCGGCGCTTTTCAGCGCCGCCGAAATGAAATTATCGGTCTCGCTATCGGTAAGCCCGTAGGCAGTTCTCAGATAGGAAACCAGCTTGTCGTCGCTCATCAACTCATCGACGGAGGTGATGTTGCCGATTTGCGCAGCGAAATAAGTATCATAGGCCTCCCCGGTTTCCGAGGAAGCGATCGTCGCCGAGGCCACCGCATAAGCGCTTGTGACCAGCGAGAGCTGATCTTCCGACATCACGTCGCCGTCGGTCGAGCCATCCTCGTTGACGTTGAAGGCCTTCGCCAGATTGACATAGACATCATCGTCGAGCTGGTTGACGAAACTATCGGCATCGTCGAGATCGCTCGTCAAAACACTCTTCAGGAAGCTTGTTGAGGTGTATTCGGTGCTGAGACCGAAAGCCGTCAGCACATAGTTCTTCAGCTTCGAACTCGACAGGAGATCGTCGACCGAGGTGATCGACGAGATATTCTCTTCGAAATAGTCCGTCTCGTCTGCAATGTCGTCAGCCTCGGTGTCGAAAGACTCCTCATAAGCATCGAGCAGATTGTCCCGCTGCACTTCGGATTGCGCCGTCTTCGTCTCACCGGAAAATTTGAAAGCAGCGGCAAACTCGGCATAGCGGGTATCGCTCAGACTATTGGCAAAGCTGGATGAATCGCTGAGATCGCTTTCCAGCACCTTCTTCATGAACGCCTTGGCGTAGGTCATGTCTTCAAGGCCGTAGGCCTTCATGGCATAGGAATAGAGCTTGTAGTCGCCCATGAATTCATCGACTGTCGTGACCTTGCCGATGTTTTCCTTGTAATAGCTGCTGTCGCGGGCAACCGTTGCCTGTGAGGCCACGCTCGAGAGGCTGGCGCCCAGATTTCGCGCGACCGCGAGATAGCTCACATAGGTGGAAACCAACTTCTATCCCTTTCATGAGCACGGCGGCGCGCGCGAAAGCCTGCCGGCAGCCACGGGTGAAACTTCTGATGTTTGCTGGGATGTTGCCGCCGCTCATGGCGCATGCGGGCCGCATTCATGCGGCCGAATCAACTTAATAGAACTATATGGTACTTCAATTATTTCAAAATGCAATTGGACGTCAAAAGTCGAGGGATCGCCGCCTTACCGGGTCACGCGGCGCCGACGCCCGCGGCAAAGATTGCAATGCAGCGCTGGAGATGGGTGAGCAATGCCGCCCGGTCAGGCCAGGCCTGAGCGCGCCCTTCCGGCGGACCCATCCCGCCAAAGATCATATCCATCAGCATCCGGGCCCCGCTGTCCGGATCATCAAGCGACAACCTGCCTTCCGCCCTACGGTCGCTCAGCCAATCGGCGAGGTCCTGCCGGCTGGCAAGCATGCCGTCACGCTGCAGAATGTCGACGAGTTCGGGAAACTGCCCCGCTTCTCGAAAGACGAGTTGCAGGAAACCGGCACGGTCCGCATCCTTGTCCTCATCCATATCGATCATGAAGATACGTTCGAGGCTCTCGGCGATCGAGAGATCTTCAGCAGGCCGAGGCAGGTCGAGCATCAGGCGCCGATGCGCGCCGACCACGGCGGCAAACAGCTCTTCCTTGCTCTGAAACAGCTTGTAAAGCGTCTGTTTTGAAACACCCGCCTCGCTGGCGACGACTGCGGTCGTGCTACCGGCGTAACCGTATTTTACAAAAACACGGCGGGCAATTTCAACGATATGCACCCGCTTGTCCTCGTCACTGGAGACTTTCGGCCGGCCGCGCTTGCGCGGCTCATCTGCGGGCTCGTCGACAACATCCATGATGATCTAGACCGCCTCATCGAGGCACAAGCCGAAGGCCGCAGAAAGGCGACTACGATTTCTGAGGGACGATTTTTTCGGTTGTGGCATTAGCAATTTCGATTTAGAGAACTCATCAGTTCTGTAATGCGTTGCATCTCTCACCCTCTACCGATGGAGCGCTTATGACGACCATTTCTGCCGCAACGTCAATCTCTTCCTATTCCTATAGCAAGAGTTCGACCTCGGCATCCCAGGACACCCTATCCTGTAATACGGTTTCGGCAAAAAAATCAACCGCAAGCCAGCAGCTCAGCGAAGACGCGACCAACAGCGCCGAGAAACTCATGTCGCAATTGATGTCGCTGACGATGAACGGCCTCGCCGGTCAGTCCGCTTCCAGCGAGCAGCAGGACGGCGGCGCAGACATGGACGTTGCGCAGCTGGCGCCGAGCAAGCCGATGTGCAAGATCGTGTGCCTTCGCACTGCGCACGGAAAGTTGAGGTTCGGCCATGTCGGTCTCCTTTCATCTGCATGTAGCAACAGTCCGCCAGCCATCAAGATGGCAGATGATGGCTGGATACCACAAGTATTCACGGCCCTTATTTTGTTCCGATGTCAAAAAGAATTAACCATATTTCAGTGTTCTTTCGACATAATACTTCACCAGGGATCAGGCATCTCGAAACGGAGAGGCCATATCATGTGGGAGACAATCCTTGGCATTCACTATTGCTCGCAGTTTGGTTGCGTTCGGTGTCGCCGTTTCGGTAGGCCTTTTCATGTCCATTGGATTGCAGCAATCGGCGCTCGAACGGCTGAAAGTCAACGGTCCGGTTTACGAACAGGTTGTCTATGGCAAGGATTTGATCGCCGATATTCTACCGCCGCCTCTGTTTGTGGTCGAATCCTACATGCTCTCCTTTGAGGCGAGCAAATTTCCCGAACTCACCGACACCAATCTTGCCAAGATCGCAAATCTCAAAGCCGCTTACGACGACCGCCGCGCCTATTGGAAAACCACCCGGCTGCCGCAGGCTTTGAAGGACGAGCTTGAAAACGATGTCATCGCCAAAGGCGACGCATTTTGGGGGGTGATGAACCGTGAGATCATCCCGGCCCTGAATGCCAAGGATGAAGACAAGGCGCATGGTGCGATCGAGCAGCTGCGCGTCGCCTTTCATTCGCACCAGGACGCGGTCGAGAAACTCGTTGCCAATTCCGACGCCTTCCTGAAGGGCGAGGAGCGTAATGCAGCCTCGGAGATCGTGACCTGGACGATCTATGCGGGTGCTGCAGGCTTCGGATCGTTCGGGCTGTTGCTGGTGGGGCTCTATCTCCTGCGACGCCGGGCGATCGTGCCGCTCGATGGCATGAAGGCCTATATGGGCAATCTTGCCGAAGGCGATTTTTCGACCGACGTTCCCTATGCCAACCGTTCCGACGAGATCGGAGCCATGTCCAAGGCCGTCGCGGTATTCCGCCGCAACGCGCTCGAGCGGCAGGACGCACAGAAGCGTGAGACCGCACTTCGCGATGCGGAATTCGAGCGTGAACGCAGCCAGCTGGCCGAAAAGGCCGCCGAGGAGCAGATCCGCGAAACGGTGATCGATCAGCTGACATACGGGCTGGAACAGCTATCGACTGGCAATCTCGATTGCCGGATCAAGACACCCTTCGCCGCTGCCTACGAGACTTTGCGCGCGAAGTTCAACGACAGTATGGACGCGCTTTGCGCTTCGATGGCTGAGATTGCCCAGACCTCCAAGCAAGTGGGCAGCTCCTCGGCCGGCATCACAGATGCAGCCGACAGTCTTGCGTCGCGCACGGAACAGCAGGCCGCAATGCTCGAAGAGGCGACAGCCGCGCTCGATGAAATGAATATCAAAGCCAAAGATGCCTCCGACCATGCCGGCAGGGCGACAGGCATGATGGCCCAGACCCGCACCAGCGCCGAACATTCGGCAGCCGTCGTTCGCGAAGCCATCGCCGCCATGGAAAAGATCGAAGGCTCATCCTCCCAGATTGGCGCCATCGTCAATGTCATCGATGAAATCGCCTTCCAGACCAATCTTCTGGCGCTCAACGCGGGGGTTGAAGCAGCGCGCGCCGGCGAAGCAGGCAAGGGTTTTGCCGTCGTCGCCCAGGAAGTGCGTGAACTTGCCATGCGCTCGGCCAACGCCGCCAAGGAGATCAGATCTCTGATCTCCACCTCCTCGGCCCAGGTCTCCACCGGTGTGGACCTCGTCAACCGAACCGGCAAGGCGCTCCTGGAAATCGAAGGGCAGGTCGAGCAAGTTGCCGGCCTGATCGCCCGCATCGTTTCGGTGTCTTCCGAACAGGCGGTAGCGATCGGCGAGATCAACGCCTCCGTCAACGCCCTCGATCAGGTAACCCAACGCAACGCAGCCATGGCCGTCGAAACCGCCTCGGCCTGCCGGGCACTCGGCAGCCAAACGCAGACGCTGGAAGGGGTGGTCAACCGCTTTCAGATCGACGCGGCCGCCAGCAGCAGACCGCAGAAAGCGGCTTGACGAGCGATCGTTGAAGCTCGTCTCTCTACCTCAGTCGTCAACGATCGCCACGACGGCAACGCAGTCACCAGCCTTGACCAGCCCCGGGAAATGCCGGGCACAGAGAATGCCGTTCATGCCGGCGCGGATCTCGCGGGGGGCCACCCCGGTCCGCCCGGTCGGATAGATGCGCGCGATGACGGCATCGTCTGTGACGGCTTCACCGAGATCGATGACCGGTTCGATCAGCCCGCCCTCTTCTGCGAAGGAGAAGCAGCGACCGTCCGGCATGTCGAGCCAGGTCGTCGGACCGGCATCGACGGCGCCCGCGACGATCCCTGCGTGGCGCAGCACGTTCATGGTGCCGCGTTTGGCGATCGCCGCACTTTTGGCCGTGGCGGTGCCGCCGCCGCCGAGTTCCGTGGTGATGAAGATCTTGCCCATCTCCTCGGCCGCGGTGTCGTACATGCCGACCGCATCGATCTCCAGCATTTTCATCGAATAGGGAGCGGCAAAAGCCGTCACGAATTCGAAGGCTTTTTTCTCCTGTTGTTTGTTCGGCAGGATGTGGGCTGCGCAAAACGGCAGAAAATCAAGCGTCTTGCCGCCGGAATGGAAGTCGAGAACGACATCCGCCATCGGCAGAAGCACACGTTGGAAATAGTCGGCGATCTTCTCGGTCACCGTGCCGTCCGGCCGGCCCGGGAAGCTGCGGTTCATGTTGCCCCTGTCGATCGGCGAGGTCCTGGTTCCCGCTTGGAATGCCGGATAATTCATGGCCGGCACGATGATGACAGTGCCCCTTACCTCTTCGGCCTTCAGCGAGCGGGCAAGATCGAAAAGCGCGATCGGTCCTTCATACTCGTCACCGTGATTGCCGCCGGTCAAAAGGGCCGTGGATCCCTTGCCGTTCCGGACGACGGTTATGGGCACCATCACCGATCCCCAGGCGGAATCGTCGCGGCTGTAAGGCAGGCGCAGGAAGCCGTGCTGGACGCCCTCGGCGGCAAAATTGACCGTCGCGCTGATCGGCGACGGCCGCAAGCCAATCTCTGTCATCGCCGCCTCAATCCTTGACCATCAGTCTGCGCGGCACATTGGCGAAGCACTCGACACCGCTGTCGGTGATGAGGATGCTCTCGGTCGTCTCGAAACCCATGTCGTCGAGCCAGAGACCGGTCATGAAGTGGAAGGTCATGCCGGGCTTCAGCTCCGTCCGGTCGCCCGGCCGCAGGCTCATGGTGCGCTCGCCCCAGTCCGGCGGATAGGAAAGGCCGATCGGGTAGCCGGTGCGGTTATCCTTGACGATCCCGTATTTCTTCAGCACCGCGAAGAAGGCGTTGGCGATATCCTCACAGGTATTGCCGGGTTTGGCGACCGCAAGACCGGCTTCCATGCCCTCCAGCGTCGCCTTTTCGGCGTCGAGAAAGGCCTGCGTCGGCTTGCCGAGGAAGACGGTACGCGACAGCGGCAGGTGATAGCGATTGTAGCAGCCGGCGATCTCGAAGAAGGTGCCCTCGCCCTTCTTCATTGGCCGGTCGTCCCATGTCAGATGTGGTGCGGATGCTTCGACGCCGGATGGCAGCAGCGGCACGATCGCCGGATAATCGCCGCCGATGCCGTCGACGCCACGGGTGCCGGCATCATAGATTTCCGCGACCAGATCGCACTTGCGCATGCCGACCTCGATCTTGTCGAAGATGCGGGCGTGCATCGCCTCGACGATGCGGGCGGCGTTGCGCATATAGCCGATCTCGGTCTCGCTCTTGACCGCGCGTTGCCAGTTGACGAGGGCGGTCGCGTCGACGAAGCGCGCATTCGGCAGGTGCTTCTGCAGCGCCGCAAAGGCCGCCGCCGAAAACCAGTAATTGTCCATCTCGACGCCGATCGTCAGCTTGCCGAAGCCGCGCTCGGTCAGGATGCCCGAGAGGTAGTCCATCGGGTGGCGCTCGGTCGATTGCACATAGTGATCGGGATAGCCGACGATGTTGTCGTGCTTCAGATAGGCGGTGAACTTGGCACCGTTGGCATCCTGGCCGCGGCCGAACCAGATCGGCTCGCCCTGCGGCGGCACGATCACCGCTTGGTGCACGTAGAAGGACCAGCCGTCATAGCCGGTCAGCCAAGCCATATTCGACGGATCGCTGACGATCAGCAGATCTACGCCCTTCGCCTCCATGGCACGCCGTGTCTTTTCCAGCCGCGCGGCATATTCGCCGAGCGAGAATTTGAGTTTGGGCTGGGTCATGTTTCTTCCCTTCTTTTCCGGCGCCGCGCCGGTCAGCTTTCGAACGTGGTCCCGGCATTCGCCGCGCCGGCGCGGGCAAAGGCAAGCGTGGCGATGGCAGTGTCCTGGATGCCGGTCCCGGTCAGGTCCGCAATGGTGATCTGGTCGTTGCGCGTTCGTCCCGGCGTCCGGCCGGCAACGATCTGGCCGAGCTCGGCAAAGACCGCATCGCCTGCGGCCAGCCCGGCATCGATTGCGTGATGCAATTCGCCGAGGCGCCGCGTCTGCTTCAAGCTGTCGGCGACGTAGAGGTCGGCACCCGCAATGGCGGCCGGATCGATTTCGTTCTTGTGCTCCGCATCCGAGCCCATGGCCGTCAGATGCTGTCCGGGTTCCAGCCATCCGGCCTCGATGATCGGGATTTCCGACGGCGTGGTGGTGACGATGAGATCAGCGCCGGTCATTGCACCTCTGGCGTCCGCTATCGCGATGACGGGAAACCCGAGCTTTGCGGCCAATTCGGCTGCCACGCTTTGCGCCTTGGCGGCATCGCGCGCCCATATCTTCGCCTCGCGGATCGGCCGGACCAGCGTCAGCGCTTCAAGTTGCAGTCGCGCCTGCATGCCCGCGCCGAAGATCGCGGCCACGGATGCATTTTCCCGCGACAGATGTTTCGCCGCGACAGCGCCGGCTGCTGCGGTGCGCACGTCGGTGAGATAGCCGTTGTCCAGCAGCAGCGCCTGCACCAGTCCGGTTCGGCTCGACAGCAGCACCATCATGCCGTTGGTGCTCGGCAGACCAATCTTCGGATTGTCGAAGAAACCGGGGCTGATCTTGATTGCGAAGCCCTCGATGCCGGGCACATAGGCGGTCTTCACGTCGACTTCGCCCCGATATTCCGGAATGTCGAGCCGCAGGATCGGCGGCATGGCGACAGCCTTGGTCGCAAGCGCTGCGAAAGCCTCCTCGATGCAAGTGACCGTATCCCGGTCAAGCCCGATGACTTTCCTCAGTTCCGCTTCCGTCAGAATGCTCATCCGGCTCATCGCCCCTCCTCGCCGTCGAGCGGCTGCGTAGCGCTGATCACCCGCCGGTGCTGCTCCATGTCGACATTCGCCCCGGACAGGATCGCGACGATGGGACCGCCGCCGTTGATTTTTCCGGCAAGCAGCGCGGCGATGCCGACCGCGCCCGCGCCCTCGACGATCTGGCGTTCGGCCGCATAGGCATGACGCATGCCGGCGGCGATTTCCGCCTCGGTCAGCAGGATGACCTCGTCGAGAAGTTCGCGGCACATGGCAAAGGTCACGCGATTGTCGAGGCCAATGCCGCCGCCGAGCGAGTCGGCAAGGCTCGGCATTTCATCGACCTGCACCGGCTGCCCCGCATCGAGGCTCGCCTTCATTGCAGCACCCTTCTCCATCGTCAGGCCGATGACCTTGGTCTTCGGACTGATGCCTTTGACCGAAGCGGCAACGCCGGCCGCAAGGCCGCCGCCCGAGAGCGGCACCAGCACGATTGCCGCCGCCGGCAAGGCGTCGATGATTTCAAGCCCCAGCGTCCCCTGCCCGGCTACGACATCCGGATGGTCGAAGGGCGGGACCATCACCAACCCCTCCTCGCGGACCAGTCGGTCAACCTCCTGCTGCGCCTCGTCCTGCGATAATCCGACGATGCGGACATCGGCACCGAGGCGGCGGATTTCCAAAACCTTGTTCTCCGGCACCAGCCGCGACATGCAGATGGTCGCGACAGCACCCTCCGCCTTTGCCGCATAGGCAAGCGCCCGGCCGTGATTTCCGGTCGAGGCCGCGACGACGCCGCGCGAGCGCTCGGCCGGCGACAAGGAGAGCACCGCATTGGTTGCCCCGCGCAGCTTGAAGCTGCCGGTCGTCTGGTGATGCTCAAGCTTGAGATGGACTGGGACGCCGACCAATTCGCCAAGAGAAGCGGACTGCACCATCGGCGTGCCGATCACGCGGCCGGCAATCCGGCCCGCCGCAGCGCGGATATCCTCCAGCGAAACGGGCAAGGTGCTCACCATGATCTCAGCCTTCCCGATAGGGCTTGGTCATCAATTGACCGAGTTCGGGCCGCGCCCGATCATCGCCGCAAAGCCGCAGGCAAGCCCAGGCGGTCGCGAGATTGCTAGTGACCACCGGCTTGCCGATTTCAGCCTCGATCCGGGCCGCGACCTCTGCTGCCCGCACCGCCGTACAGGAGATAAACAGCGCGTCCGACTGCGGCGCCAGCGCCTGGCGCGCGAAGGCAAGGATCTCGTCCGGCGCGATCCGCGCCATCTCGCGATCATCGGTCAGGCCGAGACAGGTGAAGCGGTCGATCGCAAAGCCAAGCTCCGCGAAATAGTCCGCCATCGGCCGGCTTGTCTCGATCGTATAGGGCGTCAGCACCGAAATCCGTCTGGCGCCCAGCGCCTTCAGGCCGGTCACGGCGGCAGCCGTTGGTGTCACGACGGGAACGCCGGGCTTGGCCGCATGAATCGCCGCCTCGATGTTCCGGTCGCCGATCACCACCGAGGCGGAGGTGCAGGAATAGACGATGGCATCGAGCGCCTCGTCCGGCAGGATCAGTGCCGCACCTTCCGTCAGCGACGGCTGCATCCTCAACAGGTTTTCCGGTGTGACCGGATTGGCATAATGGATGCGGCTGGCATAGACGCCGAGGCGATCGCCGGCGACCATACGCCGGAAGTCGACTTCCGTCGTATGGTCCGTCGCGAGGATGACCAAGCCGATGCGCTTTTCCAGCGGCCGTTCCTCCAGCCGCGGCGGCCGGCCGGCAGCGATGATCTCGATCTCTACGGTCATGGTCAGTCATCCATCCTGGCGTAGCGTTCCTCGAGCCAGCGCAATCCCACCACCGAGATCAGGCTGATGACGAGGAAGAAGATGCCGACCAGCGTCATCGGCTCGATGTAGCGGTAGTTGCTGTTGGCGATGCTCTTTGCCTGGTTCATGAGTTCGAGCACGGTGATCGCCGAAAGCAGCGGTGTCTCCTTGAACATGGCGATGAAATAATTGGCGAGCGCCGGGATCATCGGCGGGATCGCCTGCGGCAGGACGACGTGGATCCAGGCCTGGCGCGTCGACAGATTGGTGGCCTTAGCCGCCTCCCATTGTCCGCGCGGCACGTTCTCGATGCCGGCGCGATAGACCTCGGCCGTATAGGTCGCATAGTGGATGCCCATGCCGATGACGCCTGCGACCAGCGGCGCCAGCCGGATGCCGATATCCGGCAGCACGTAGAAGATGAAGTAGAGCTGCACCAGCAATGGCGTGCCGCGGATGAATTCCGAGACGAAGGCGACCGTCCTGGAAATGCCGGCGACCGGTGAGCGCCGCGCAATGGCGAGCCCCAGGCCGACGATCATGGCGACGGCAGCCCCGAGGATGGTCGCGAGAAGAGTGATCTTGAACCCTTCGAGAAGGGTCGGCATGATCTGCCAGACGAAGTCCCAATCCCATTCCATCTGATCAGGTCCTTATGCCGTCGAGGCTGCGCGCCATCCGCCGCTCCAGCCAGCGCATCGTCGCGGAGATCGCCGAGGCCATGAGAAAATAGAGGATGAGGATCGTCGCGAAGGGCACCAGCGTATTGCCGGTCTGCGCCCGCACTACCTGCGCCTGGAACGTCATATCCGTCAGCGAGATCAGCGAGACGACGGCCGTGCCCTTCAAGAGTTCGATCGCATTGTTGCAGAAGGTCGGCAGCATCAGCGGCAGCGCCTGCGGCAGGATGACGTGGCGCATGCGCTGGTACCGCGAAAGGTTGAGCGCGATGCAGGCTTCCGACTGTTCGCGCCCGACAGCCTTGACGGCGCCGCGCACCACCTCCGCCGCATAGGCGCCGACATTCAGCCCGAGCGCCAGCACGCCCGCCTGTAGCGGCGTCAGGGTCAAGCCCGCAAAAGGCAGCACGAAATAGACCCAGAAAAGCTGGACGAAGATCGAGGTGCCGCGGAAGAACTCGATATAGGCCGTCGCCAGAGCCCGCACGGCGAAGAAGCGCGACAGGCGGCCGAGGCCGGCCAGGAAGGCCATCACCAGCGCCAGCGCAGACCCCATGATCGTCAGTTCGAGCGTCACCAGGGCGCCCTGAAGGATCAGTGTCAGATAGCCGGACCATACGGACATCGGCAACTCGCTTCCTAGAGCATATCGCGCAAAACTGTGCAGCGGTTTTGCGATAACGACATGCGTAAAAACAAGGACCTAAAGCGCGAGGAGCGAATCTGAAAGATCGCGACGCGCTTTAGGAGATCGTTCGGGGACAATCCGGTCATGCCGATGGCATGGCCGGCTGCTTACCCTTTGTTACTTCGCCGCGGCGCAGAGCTTGTCGCGGCTCGTCGACATTGCGGCCTTGGCCGAGAAGCCGTAGGGCTCGATGATCTTGGCGAATTCGCCGGATTCCTTCAGCTTCTTCAGCTCGACATCGAAGGCGTCGCGGAGCGCAACGTCCTGCTTGCGGAAGGCCGCGCCATCGCAATAGACCGGGGCATTGACGACAGGGGCGACGGTCTCGAGATCGGGATCGTTTGCCTTGGCCATCAGATCGTGGATCGACAGAACCGGCAGCGAGTAGACGTCGATGCGGCCGTCCTGCAGCATCTTGATGCCGCTCTGGCCATCCGGAACGACGATGACGCGATCACGCGGCACGCCGGCCTCGAGCGCCAGCTTCTCCTCGGTACCGCCGCCCGGCGCGCCGATCTTGGCGTCCGGATTGTCGGCGATGTCCTTGTAGCTCGTCAGCTTCAGCGGGTTGCCCTTCTTGAGAGCGAAAGCTTCGGCGTCGCAAAGGATCGGTTCGGAATAGGCGACGGCATTGCAGCGCTCGGGCTTCATGAAGAGACCTGCGGTGATCGCGTCGTGGCGGCCGGCCTGCAGGCCGGGGATCATTGCGCCATATTCCGAGATCGAGGCAACCACTTCCTTGACGCCCAGCTTTTCGAAGATTGCGCGCGCCACATCGGGTGCAGCCCCGGACACCTTGCCATCGGCGCCGACAGCGGTGAACGGTGGCTCGTTGGCGATGGCGATACGCGCAAAGCCCTGCTCCTTCAGCTGCTCGAGCTTGTCATCGGCGGCGGAGGCCGGGGCGGCCGCTGTGACCAGAAGCACCGACAGGCTGGCGGCGCTCAAAAGATATCTTATTTTCATCGTTCCCAACTCCTCTGATTTTCCTTGAGTTTTGTTCTTGCGGGCAATGTCTGAGGTCAGATGCGGTGCCCCGCCGCAATGATCTTGCGCAGGAAGGTCTGCGTCCTCTCCTGCGTCGGATTGCGAAAGATGTCGCCCGGCTTGCCTTCCTCGACGATCTTGCCGCGATCGAAGAAGAGCACACGGTCGGCGAAATCATGGGCGAATCCCATCTCATGCGTGACGAGAAGCATGGTCATGTCGGTCTCGGAGGCGAGCCGCCGCATGACGTTCAGCACCTCCTCGACCAGTTCCGGGTCAAGCGCCGAGGTCACCTCGTCGAACAGCATGATCTTCGGCGACAGCGCCAGCGCCCGGGCAATGGCGACGCGCTGCTTCTGCCCGCCGGAAAGCTGCGCCGGAACGCTCTTTGCCTTGTCGGCCAGGCCGACCATGTCGAGAAGCTCCATCGCTCGCTTTTCGGCCTGCGGCCGCTTGATGCCTTTCGTCAGCATCGGCGCCAGCGTCACGTTGTCGAGCACGCATTTATGCGGGAACAGATTGAAATGCTGAAACACCATGCCGATCTTTTCGCGCATCCGATGCAGATGCCGTTCGTCGGCCGGCACCAGCCCACTGCTACCAGGCATATGGTAGAGCTGTTCGCCGTCGACTTCGATATGGCCACCGCTGATCGTCTCCAGCGTCATCAGAATGCGCAGGATCGTCGTCTTGCCGGAGCCGGATGGCCCGATCAGCGCCAGCTTCTCGCCCGGCATGACATTCATCGACAGGCCGTCGAGCACGGTCAGCGGGCCGTATTTCTTGACGATGTTGTCGATGCGGATGATGGGCGGAAGCATTCATGTCTCTCCCTGTTGAGACAAGCAATGTCCTAACGATGACGGCCCATCAAAATCATGTCAATTCGTAAAATAATATCATGACAATTATTCTGCGCACGCTCAAATACAAGGCAGCGGCATCAGATCGCAAGCAGCAGCTCTTCCGGATTTCCTTGCGCCAATGAGGCGACGATGCCAAGCCCGGTCCGCAACTCGCTTTCCGTTGTCGAACCCAGCGAGATGCGCACGGCCGGCGTCCAGCCCTGATCGGTGGTGTGGAACGATTTGCCGGGCGCGATCGCCACGCCGCGCAGCCTTGCCTGCGATACGAACCCGTCTTCCGTATGGTTGCCGGAGAGCGGCAGCCAGACGTGCAGGCTTTGCGGATGCGCCCGGTATGGCAGGCCGGCCAGCATCTCCGCCGCAATCGCGTGCCGGCTCAAAAGGGCGCGGCGCTGCCAGTTGACCAGTTCCATCGCCGTGCCGTCGCTGACCCAGCGGGTGGCGATCTCGGCCATGGCAGGCGTCGCCATCCAGTTGGAGACGAGATGCCGGTTGGCGACGGCGGCGACATAGCGGTCAGGCGCGGTGAGATAGCCGATCCGCAGGCCGGGAACGGTAATTTTCGTGAAGCTCGTAACGTAGAGTGTCCGGTCCGGCGCAAACGCGGCCATCGGCGGCGCACGACCCTCGACCATCGGGCCGAGAATATCGTTTTCGATGATGGCGATATCATGCTTGGCAGCGACGGTGGCGAGCGCCTGCCTGCGCTCCGCGCTCATCAGCGCCGCCATCGGGTTGATCACCGAGGGCTGCAGGAAAATGGCCCGGATCGGTCCCTTTCGGCAGGCTTCGTCCAGCGCTTCGGGGATCATGCCCTCCTCGTCGATCGCCAGCCCTTCCAGGTGCAAACCGAGATAGGTGGAGAGCGGAACGAGCGTATGATGGCTGATCGCTTCGGTCGCAACCGTCGAGCCGGGCGGGGCGACGCTCATCAGGGCCACCGTCATGCCTGATGTCGCTCCGTTCGTCACGCTGATGTTCAGCGGCGACACCTCCAACCCGCAGCGCGCCAGCCATTCCGTGGCGACTGCGCGGTGGCGCGGAAACACCATGTTCGGCCTGAACGAAAGGGCCGAGCTGGAAGGCAGGTTTTCCGAAAGCCAGCCAAAGGCTTGCCGCAGCCTTTCCAAATGGATCTGCTCGCAGACCGGCTTCAGGATCGACAAATCGATCACCTCGCCCAGCCGTTCCGGCAGGTAGGGCGGCTCCGGCTCGCGCGGCCTGGTCTGAACGAAGCTGCCGCGCCCGATCTCGCCTGATATCAGCCCCCGGCGGATCAGCTCGTCATAGGCGCGGCTGACCGTCTGCACGGAAAGATGCAGATCGTCCGCCATCTTGCGATGCGGCGGCAATTGTGTGCCGTCGGTGAGCTTGCCGTCGGTGATCGCGTTTGCGATCTGTTCGGCAAGCGAAAGATAGGCCGGACGGCGAAGTTGCGAGGGATCGGGGCGCCACTTTGTCATGATTTCAACACTGCTGAAAATCAGTTCAATTGACAATGCAAAAATGCGCTCCCATTGTCTTTTCCCTGCGTTTGAAATGATTTCTTCTTAAGAAGGCACCATGAAGCTCGACGCCATCGACCTGCGCATTCTCGACGCCGTCCAGCGCGACGGCCGCATCACCAAGCTGGCGCTGGCCGAAAAGGCCGGACTGTCGCCGACGCCGTGCTGGATGCGGCTGCGCAAGCTCGAAAAGGCGGGCGTCATCACCGGCTATCACGCGCGCATCGCGCCGCGGCGGATCGCACCGGTCGCCAGCGTGATGATGGAAGTGACGCTCGCCAACCATCGCCAGGCGGATTTCGAGCGCTTCGAGCGCGCCATCAGCGCAATCCCGGAGATCGTTGCCTGCTGGTCGGTCGGCGGCGGCGTTGATTACATCCTGAAAATCATCGCACCCGATATCGACGCCTATCAGCGGCTGGTCGATGGGCTTCTCGACCGCGAACTCGGCATCGACCGCTACTTCACCTACATTGTCACCAAGACAGTGAAGGAGGAAACCGTCCTTCCGGTCTCTTCCTTCACTGCCGCCGGCGAAGAACAGACCGCGCCGTAGACAATCTCTCTGCCAGGCCGCCGTCCTTTAGACCATCTCTCTCTTTTCGCATCCGCCAACAGACAATCTCTCGCCCGCTCCTATGGAAGACTGACGTCAACCGCCACGAGGAGAATGGACATGACCGCCGTTTTTGCCCGCCCCGCCTATCATGACGCGCTGTCGCGGCTTGGCGACCGTCATCTCCTGCGCGATCTCGCCTATGTCGGCGGCCGATGGATCGCCGGCAAATCAGGGAAAAGTTTCGAGGTCACAGATCCCGCCTCATCGACGACGTTGGCCTGGGTTGCAAGCCTTGGCGCCCATGAGACGGCGGTGGCGATCGATGCAGCGGCAGAGGCTTTCGCCGGTTGGCGCGCGATGCTGCCGCAGAGCCGCGCGGCGATCCTACGCAAATGGTTTGAGCTGATTCTTGCGGCCAAAGAGGATCTGGCGCTGATCATGACGCTCGAACAGGGCAAGCCGATCGCGGAATCGCGTGGCGAGATCGATTACGCCGCCTCCTTCGTCGAATGGTATGCCGAGGAAGGCAAACGGCTGAACGCCGAGAGCGTCACCAGCCATTTGCCCGGTGCGGAAATGATCGTTCGGCGCGAGGCGCTCGGCGTCGTCGGCATCGTCACGCCCTGGAATTTCCCCTCTGCCATGCTCACCCGAAAGGCTGCCGCAGCGCTGGCCGCCGGCTGTACGGTCGTCGCCCACCCCTCCTCCGAGACGCCGCTTTCGGCACTTGCGCTTGCCGAGCTCGGCGAACGGGCGGGCATTCCCGCCGGCGTCTTCAACGTGGTCACCGGCAATGCCGCAACGATCGTCGGGCGGATGTGCACCGACACCCGCGTGCGCGCCATGAGCTTTACCGGCTCCACCGGGATCGGACGGCTGATTGCCGCCCAGTGCGCGACGACCCTGAAGCGGCTGGTGATGGAACTCGGCGGCCACGCCCCGCTGATCATCTTCGATGACGCCGACATATCAAAGGCAGTCGAGATCGCCGTCAACGCCAAGTTTGCCACATCAGGCCAGGATTGCCTTGCTGCCAACCGCATCTTCGTCCAGCGGCGGATCGCCGATGGCTTCGTCAAGGCCTTCGCCCACCGCATTGCCGAACTGAAGGTTGGTGCGGGGCTTGAGGATGGCGCCGAGATCGGGCCGCTGATGCATGAACGCGCCGTCGCCAAGGTCGAGGAGCAGGTCGCCGACGCGCTGGCGCATGGCGCGCGGCTCGTCACCGGCGGCAAGCGCCACAAGGCCGGCCGGCTTTTCTACGAGCCGACGCTGCTGACCGATGTGCCGGCGGATGCGCTGATCATGCGTGAGGAGACTTTCGGGCCCGTGGCGGCGGTTACCACTTTCGACACGGAAGAAGAGGTCATCACCCGCGCCAACGATACCGAATATGGCCTCGTCGCCTATATCGTCACAGAAGACGGCGCCCGCCAGATGCGGCTCGGCCGTGCGCTGGAATACGGCATGGTGGCGGTCAACAGGGTGAAGATCACCGGCGCTCCCATTCCCTTCGGCGGCTGGAAACAGTCCGGCCTCGGCCGCGAGGGGTCACGCCATGGGCTCGAGGCCTTCACCGAGCTCAAATATCTCTGCATCGACACGGCCGCCTGAGCCGCCCCATTTCAAGAAAGAGGCTAGACATGCTCGACAGAAGCAACGAACTCACCGCCTGGGACCGCGATCACTTCTTCCACCCATCGACCCATATGGGCGGGCATGCGCGCGGCGAGACACCGACCCGTGTCGTTGCCGGCGGCGAAGGCGTCTACATCACCGACACGACAGGCCGCAAAAGCCTCGACGCATTCGCCGGCCTCTATTGCGTCAATGTCGGCTACGGCCGCCAGAAGATCGCCGATGCGATCGCCGAACAGGCGAAGAACCTCGCCTATTACCACGCCTATGTCGGCCACGGCACGGAAGCCTCGATTACGCTGTCGAAGATGATCATCGACCGCGCGCCCGCCGGCATGAGCCGCGTCTATTTCGGTCTCTCCGGCTCGGACGCCAACGAGACCAACATCAAGCTCATCTGGTACTACAACAACATCCTCGGCCGTCCGGAAAAGAAGAAGATCATCTCGCGCTGGCGCGGTTATCACGGCTCCGGCGTCATGACCGGCAGCCTCACCGGCCTGGCGCTCTTCCATAATGCCTTCGATCTGCCGCGGGCGCCGGTGCTGCACACCGAAGCACCCTATTATTTCCGCCGCCCCGACCGGTCGATGAGCGAGGAGCAGTTCTCGCAATATTGCGCCGACAAGCTCGAGGAGATGATCATCGCCGAAGGCCCGGAAACGATCGCCGCCTTCATCGGCGAACCCATCCTCGGCACCGGCGGCATCGTGCCGCCGCCGAAAAGCTACTGGCAGAAGATCCAGGCCGTGCTCGACAAATATGACATCCTGCTCGTCGCCGATGAAGTCGTCACCGGCTTCGGCCGTCTCGGCACGATGTTCGGCTCGGATCATTACGGCATGAAGCCGGACCTGATCACCATCGCCAAGGGGCTGACCTCGGCTTACGCTCCCCTTTCCGGCACGATCGTTTCGAACAAGATGTGGCAAGTCCTGGTGCAGGGTTCCGATCAGTTGGGGGCGATTGGTCACGGCTGGACCTATTCCGCCCATCCGATCTGTGCCGCCGCAGGCATTGCCAATCTCGAACTGATCGACGAACTCGGCATTATCGAGAATGCCGGCACCACCGGCGCCTATTTCCGTTCGGAACTCGCAAAGGCGGTCGGCGGCCACCGCAACGTCGGCGAAGTCCGCGGCGACGGACTGATGGCGGCAATCGAATTCGTCGAGGACAGGGACGACCGCATGTTCTTCGATGCCGGCCGCAAGATCGGTCCGCAAGTCGCATCCGCCCTCCTCGAACGAGGGGTCATCGGCCGCGCCATGCCGCAAGGCGACATTCTCGGCTTCGCCCCGCCGCTCTGCCTGACACGCGAGGAGGCCGACATCGTGGTCAAGGCCGCGGCGGATGCGATCGAAACCGTCTTCAAGAACATCTGAGGGAGAAGAGCGGTATGACGATCCCGGAAACGATGGCGGCCGTATTGCTCACCGGCCATGGCGGGTTGGACAAGCTCGTCTATAACAGGGAGGTGCCCGTCCCGAGACCCGCGGACGGCGAGGTTCTGATCCGCGTCACGGCCTGCGGCATGAACAATACCGACGTCTGGGTCCGCCAAGGCGCTTACGGCACCGAGGACGACCCGTCCGCCGTCTCCACATGGCGCAGGCAAGGCAATACGCTGACATTCCCGCGCATTCAGGGCACAGATACGGTCGGCCATATCGTCGGCGTCGGCGCCGGCGTTAATCCGGCGCGCATCGGCGAACGCGTCATGGTCGACTTCTCGATCTATAACCGCGACGACGACAGCCTCGCCGACATTGATTACATGGGCCATGGCCGCGACGGCGGTTATGCCGAATACATGGCACTGCCGGCCGAGAACGCCCATGTCGTCGCAACCGATCTGACCGACGTCGAACTCGCCACCTTCTGCTGCGCCTATCTGACCGGCGAACGCATGGTTGAACGGGCAAGGCTTGTCGCCGGCGAACGCGTCCTCGTGACCGGCGCCTCGGGTGGCGTCGGCTCGGCGATCATCCAGCTCGCACGGGCCCGCGGCGCCATCCCGATCGCGGTCGCAGGTCCTGGCAAGGAGGCGGCGATGCTCGATATCGGCGCCGAGGCGGTGGTGACCCGCGGCAAGGGCGATCTGGTCGAAGCCGTCCATTCCGCCAGCCGTGGCCAGCCGATCGATGTCGTCGCCGATCTCGTCGGCGGACCGCTGTTCAACGATCTCCTGAAGATCCTGCGCCCCGAAGGCCGCTACACGACAGCCGGCGCCATCGCCGGCCCGGTCGTTCAGCTCGATTTGCGGACCATGTATCTGAAGCAGCTGGAACTGCACGGCTCGAGTCAGGGAAGCCGCGCCGACTTTCGTCGGATCGTCGGCTATATCGAAAGCCGGAAAATCCGGCCTCTCGTTGGCGGCGTCTATCCGCTGTCGGAATTCCACCGCGCGCAGACCGATTTCATGGCGAAGAACTTCGTCGGCAAACTGGTCGTGGTTCCCGACGCGAAATGATCCTTGCTTTCGCGGGCGAACCTTATCGGGTTTGCAGCGTTTCACGGGCATGGAAAATCATGATGGCACCGGGCTTTCGCTGCGTCGGAATATTTCGCAGCAATGCGACGACATCCTTCCCGCGCCCTCATTCGAGGAGGCGGAACGGTCGTTTGCGCTAAAAGGTCGCTGATGCCAGCCTCCGCCACCACGAAACACCTGACGTCCATTGAACTTGGAAGAATTCGGCGCGCCGTCGGCATAGCGCGCCTGATGGATACCGCGGTCAGATTGCCTGTCATCGGCGTGCGTATCGGCGCCGACTCAATTCTCGGCCTTATCCCGGCCGTCGGCGACATTGCCGGATCCCTGATCGGTCTTTTCATCATCGATGAGGCAAGACGCCTCGGCATTCCCACCCACAAGCTCGCACGCATGGCCGTCAATCTCGGGATCGACGCCGCCGGCGGGACGGTTCCGCTGCTTGGCGATCTCTTCGACGTCTATTTCAAATCTCATCGCCGAAACGTCGGCATCATTCTCGACCACTTTGGGATCAGCGAAGATGAGCTGAACCGGCGCATTTAACGAAGCCTGTCGCCTTGCACGTCTGGATCAGGTCCGAACGCCCTTCCCTGTCAGAAACGCCAGAGCTGCTGCGCCAACGAGGCCCGAGTTCTGATCCAACGCCGCCAGCACTACTCTGACATCCTTGAATGCCGGCATTGCCCATTGCGTGATGTAGCCTTGAATGCCGGGTCGGAGCCGGTCGAACTCGTGGGAAAGCCCGCCTCCCATCACGATGATATCGGGACTGAAGATATGGATCAGGCTGGTGAAGCCGCGACCGAGAATTTCCGCTTCCTCGTCAATCAGTTGATTTGCGAGACGATCGCCATTTCTTGCCGCCGCAAAAACGCTGCGGCTGTCGATGGCGCCGCCATCGCTGCCTATTGTCGTCCCGCTGGATTCCACAGCCCTGATTTGGGCGCGGCGCGCAAAAGCCGTTCCGGATCCGTAGGCCTCGAAACAACCCCTGTTGCCGCAGGGGCAAAGCTCTCCGTTCGGCACGACCGACATGTGCCCGACATGGGCTGCCATGCCCTTGCGGCCGCGCACCACGCGACCGTCCGACACAACGCCACCGCCAATGCCGGTGCTCACGGTAACATAGACCAAATTGTCGAGTCCTTTGCCGGCTCCGAACTGCCACTCGCCGATGGCAGCGGCTATAGCATCATTCTCGAGGTCGACCGGAAACGGAAACCGCTTCTGCAACTCCGCCTTCAGCGGAAAGTCGACAAAGCCGGAGAGGGTCGGGATATTCGAGGCGACACCGGCGACCGTATCGAGCGGGCCCGGAGCGGATACGCCGACGCCCACCACAGAAGCGGGGTTCGATGCTGCAAGCAGTCCATCTGTCAGGCCGCAGATTTGGTCGAGCACCCGGTCAGGCCCTGCCCGCGCATCCGTTGGTTCGGCTGCGCGGGCGAGAATTTTGCCCTGCTCGTCGACGAGGGCAGCGCGCACCTGCGTCCCACCGAGGTCGATTCCAATGGCAACCTGCTGCATGTGAAGACCATGAGTTAGAGTGCGCGCACCCATGCCATCCGCTCGTCGAGCGACGGCGCATTGAAAGCCAGGGAACCGAGAACGACCGTTTCCGCGCCCGACTGGCGCAGAAGAGGCACAGTGTGCTCGCGAATACCGCCATCGGCCGCAAGCACGATCCGATGAGCCGCACCACAGCCGGCGATGATCTGTTTTGCATGCTGAAGCCGCGCGCCGGCCTTTTCGTCGAGGCCCTGGCCCTTCACGCCGATCGCCGTACCGAGCATCGTCACAAAGCGCAGCCGGGAAGCATATTTCTCGACGCGTTCGACGGGAGTATCGACCTTGAGCACCATGCCGGCTGCGACACCGCGGCGATCGAGAAGATCGAGCGCCTCGGCGGCGACGCTGTCGTTTTCAACATGAAGACTGATCAGGTCGCTGCCCGCATCGGCGAACTGCTCGATCTGCGACAGGAGGATGCTGTCGGCGACCATCAGGTGAACATGGATCGGGCGCGAGGACACTTTGCGCACGCCGGCAACCAGATCAGGGAAAAACAACATGGCCGGCGCGAAATGGCCATCGGCGACATCGATGTGGAGGATGTCGACGTGACGATCGACACGCGCCAGATCATCCGCGAGACGCACGAGATCGGCCGACCAGACCGAGAATTCGGCAATCAGGCGATCCTTTGGAAGATCGGCGATCCAGGACTTGGAGGGGGTCGTCATTGTTTCAGAGCTCCTTCAGAAAATGGCCCATGGCAAGCCGGAAGTCGGCGACGTATCGCGGGCGGCTCTCGGTCTTCGGCGTGATCTGCACGAAACGCGCGCCGGCAATTCGCTCGGCAAGAGCACGCGCATGGCTGAGAGGATGAATGCTGTCCCGATCATGGCCGATAACCAGCGTCGGTACGGTGAGATTGCCGACGTCCTCGTCGGTCACATCAGGACCGTCATTTGAGATCCGGGTGAGCAGTTCGGCGGTCACATCCAAAGGCGTGCGGGAGAAAAAGCCGGCAAGCGAGGCCAGATTGTCCGGTGCCTCAGTGGCGAGCCGCACGCCCACCGGCCCGGCAAGGAACGCGGTCTTTGCGTCATCCGGCGGCAGAGTTTTCAGAAGCCGCCCGACTTCGGCGTTGGGTGCCATATTCTCAGGCGCGGGTGCCGTCAGCCAGGCCGGCCTTGCAAAGATCAGAGCCTTGACAAGATCGGGCCGCTTGACCGCCAGACGCAAGGCGATCACAGCACCCATCGAGATGCCGCCGATTACGATCGGCAGCGTAAGGTTTTTTTCGATATAGGCGGCGATATCATCGCAGAAGGTCGCGATCGACAACTGCTCCAGATTGCCGGCTTGGGAGTGGCCGTGGCCCCGCGTTTCGATCGTTACCCGGCGAAAACCCGTTTCGAGCGGAAAGACTTCGTCGGTCTGCGCCGCGTCTCCGCATAAGCCATGCTGGAATATGACGGACGCGCCCTCGTCCGCCATATCCACATTGAGAATGGTCCCGTCGCTGGTTTCGAACGGTTGAGCCCGTCTCATCTGCCTGCCCCCGCAGAATTACCGTCGAGGCTATTCTTCAGGAAGGCCGCCACACCGGCCGCCTCCGAGGCCGAAAGACCATGCGTGACAAGACTGCCGTTAAAACCAATCGCCTTGAGACGGCCGAGATAATGCCCATAGTCGAGGACACCCTTGCCGGCGGTCGCGAAACTGCCGTCGGGATTGCGGTCTTTCGCATGCGCCATGACGATCCGATCGGCCAGAAGGTCGATGGCGGAAGACACGATGCTCCGCTGCTCATCCAGCGTCGCGACCTCGAAGAGATTGGCCGGATCGAGCACGATCTTGATGCGGGGGCTCTTCAGTGCCGTGATCAGCCGGTAGGCTTTCTCAGCCGAGTTGACGACATTGGCAAGCTCGGGCTCGATGCCAAGATCAACATCATAACGCTCGGCGATCTCGATGGCCGTTCCCAGGGCTTCGAGGAGGTCCCGCCAGGCCTCCGGCGTATCGTTGTCGGCGTGCGCCTTCCACTGGTCGATGGGGTCGCGCGTGCCGGTGCAGAGCGTGATCAGGGCGGTCGACATGCCGGTGCTGCGCTCGGCCAGCGTCGCGAGGTTACGAAGGCCGGCCTCGCGCACTGAGCGATCCGGGTGGATCATGTTGAAGGTGCCGGAAACGGCAACGATTTCGACGCCGCTCGCGCGCGCCGCTTCGGCGACCGAGCGAGCCTGGGCTTCCGTGATGATCTCTGGCATCGGCGGAAGGCCCGAGCAGGCCATATTATATTGGGCGCAGGTGAACCCGGCCGCGGCGACCGAGTTGAGAACGGTTGCGGGTTCCGTTCCCTCGAAGGTCTTTGCGAAGATGCCGAGCTTCATCACACGCCACCCGTGACGTCGGCCAGCGCAACCGCCTTGCCGCTTTCGACGGAGCGCGCAACCGCGACCATGGCCCGTACGGATGCCAGGCCATCATCGATGTCGGCGCCTTCCATCACCGCGCCATCCAGAATGGTGCGGGCGAAGCCTTCGACCTGACGGCGATAGAAATGGCCGTCAGCACCGAGAACGCGATGGGTGGCTCCATCCGCTTCGCGGAAAATGTCCACCTCGCTGGTCTTGTAGTACCATGGGTTATAGGTCTTGCCCAAAATGCTGCCGTTCTTGCCATAGATCTGGAAGCCTTCGTGCCAGTCCATGCGCACCTGGACGGTGAGATCGAGATGGCCGAGCGTGCCGGAGGCAAATTCCACGTCCACGAACCAGCACCAGATGCCAGCTCGCTCCGACAGGCGAGCGCTGACGGAAATGATGTCGCCGGCGAAATAACGTGCGGTGTCGATCAGATGGCAACCATGGGCAAGCATGTAGTAGCGCCGCAGGTCGGCCTTCGGATTGGCGGAGGGCTTCCGCGCATTGGCGCTGGTGACGATCAGGGGCTGGACCGCATCGGTCATCGGATAGCGATGCGTGCTGTCGCAATACCATGCTTTCAAAGCGACCATCTCGCCCATTTCATCGAGGATGAAGGATTTGGCAGCCTGGAGCCCCGCGTCGAAACGCTTCATATGGCCGACCTGAAACACATTTCCCGACTTGTCGACCGCGGCCTTCAGTTCAAGGCATTCCTCGATGGTGACACCGACGGGTTTCTCGCACAGGACATGCTTGCCCGCTTGGAGGGCACGAATGGAAGCCGGGACGTGAAAAGCATCGGCGGTCGCGATAATCACCGCATCGAGGTCGGGATCGGCCAGCATCTTGTCGTAGTCGCCATAGGTTTTCTCCGCCCCATGGGTGATTGCCATACGTTCGCGGAGATCCTCGGCAACGTCACAAATCGCATAGAGGTCGGCATTGGCTGCCTTGGTGCAGCTCTCGAAGTGCGCGGCCTGGGCAATCTGGCCCGCTCCCAATACGCCGATGCGGAGACGTCGTTCCTGTTTTGCTGGCATCGATAAGCCCTTCGGGTCGGATATTGAAGATGAATGCTGGTTTCGGCGTCGGATGGAATGCTTTCAAACGTCGTCGACGTCTTCTGGCCGGATCACCACCAGCGCCGGCTGGCTCTCCCTCGTCACATCAGAGCGCCGTATGCGTTTGAGGATGGAAAAAGTGTAGTTTCGCCGGGTCGATCGCCAGGTTGATCGATTGGCCCGTCTCGACCGCGCTGACAGCTTCAAACCGCGCGACGGCGTTGGCGGCACCGCTCAGATCCTCGACGGCATCGGGGTCGCCCGAGTCGATCCGGACTGCGTCGATCTTCAAATGCACGATCAACTCGGAGCCGAGCTCCTCGATCGACTTCACGACAACCGGGATCGTCGGATGGGAGGCGCCTGACGGCAACCGGCTGTCGTAGAGGTCCTCAGGCCTGACCCCAAAGATCACAGCCTTTCCCTCGAAGGCGGAAAGACCGGGAGAGCGCTCGAAAGCGCCGTCGGACAAGGGAATGGAGAAGCCCGGCAGATGGATGCGCCCGCCCTCCAGACGCCCTTCGAAAAGATTCATCGACGGCGAACCGATAAAGCCCGCGACGAACGCATTGACCGGGCGGTGATACAGAGCCTTGGGCGTATCCACCTGCTGAAGCACACCGCCCTTCAGCACCGCGACCCGATCGCCCATGGTCAGCGCTTCGGTCTGGTCGTGCGTCACGTAGATCGTCGTCACGCCCAGCTGTCTCTGCAGGCTGGCGATCTCTGCCCGCATCTGAACACGCAGCTTCGCATCAAGGTTCGAGAGCGGTTCGTCCATGAGGAATGCCGCGGGCTCGCGGACCATGGCGCGGCCCATCGCAACACGCTGGCGCTGGCCGCCGGAAAGCTGTGCGGGCTTGTTGCCCAGCAAGGATTCCAGCTGCAGGATCTTGGCGATCTCATGGACACGCTTGGTGCGTTCGGCCTTGTTCTTTCCGGCCAGTTTCATCGAAAAGGCAATGTTGTCGAACACGGTCATGTGCGGATAGAGCGCATAGCTCTGAAAGACCATGGCAATGTCCCGGTCCTTGGGCGCGAGATCCACGACGTCCTGACCGCCGATGCTCAACGTTCCGCTGCTGATTTCCTCGAGCCCGGCAATCATGCGCAGAGCGGTCGATTTTCCGCATCCGGATGGGCCGACCAGAATCAGAAACTCGCCATCATGAATCGTCAGGCTCAGATCCTTGATCGCATGGTAGCTGTTTCCATAGGTCTTGCAGATTTTGTCGAGTACAACCACAGCCACGTCTCGTCCTCCCGTACCAGTCCGGATCACATCTTCAGACGGCGCTCCCCGCCGTCTCCGATCCTTTCGACAAGAAGGCTCAGGACTGAGCTTCAAAGTCAACAGACGAATCGAATTGAAGTCGCCATAGATCACCAGCAATTTTTCATATCTATTTGAAAAATAAATATCTTTTTCAATAAATTAAAAATCAATTGCGGAACTATATTTTTTATCGCGCGTAATTTTTTGATCGAAGCACAGCTGTTGAGAGATCGCTCAATGCGATTCAATGACACGTCACCCGTGCGGCTCTGTTGGGGCGGTCGACCGGCCCCGGCACCCATCGCCGCCCGCGCTCATTTTTGGCACGCCGGTAGCGGGAGCGGCGCGGGCGCATTCTCCGCCGCCATCCATGCCAGGCACGTCCGGTGATCTGGCAGGCCTCTGCGCCCTCCCCGTGCGGTCACGGAAATGGCCGCCGCCGCCGTGGCATAGGCAGTGCAATCAAGCGGGCTCTTCCCCTCCGCGAGGGCAAGGGCGTAGGCACCGTGAAAACAATCCCCGGCGCCGGTCGTATCGACCGCCTGAACCTGATAGGCCGGCACATGCCACCGGGTGGCATCGCCTTTCTGGCGGAGGTAGGTCCCTCGTTCGCCATCAGTCAGAACAACCGCGGATCGATCCGTGGACCAGAGCCTGTCCAGGATCACAGTGGGATCACCCTCGCCGGTGTACTCCCGCCCGAAGGTAAGCGGCAGCACCAGGTGGTCGGCGAAAGCCAGGATCCGGTCGGTCGCGGCACCGACTGTCCATTCGATATCGGCAATCACGGCCAGGCCCAAGACGCGTGCGCGCGCCACGACACTTTCCGAGTGCGTGGCATAGCCATCGATCAGCAATACCGGGGTCTGCATCAGAACATCGTCGGGCAGTGCATCCGACGTGCCGTGCAGCACATCGTCGTCATAAGCGATGAACCGGTCGCCGTCGGGACCAACCGTGATCACGGAGCGGATCGGCGCGGCATCCGCGTGGCGCGGAGCCAGCGATATGTCGACGCCGTCCCGCTCGAGCTCGCTGCCCGCCACATCGGCTGCTGGCTCATCGCCGAGCCAGCCGATGAAGCCGGCGCGCCCGCCGAGCCGGGCGACGGCAACCAGGGCCGTCGCCACGTTGCCGCCATGGTCCGTGGCACGCTTCGTCACTTTCCCCTTGCCGGCCGTCAGCCCCCGATCGACATAGATGATGTCATCGATTGCCAGGGCGCCGAAGCCCAGAACCTGGAAAGGGCGCGACACGTCTCAAGCACCGGCCGCCGCCAGCGCATCCTCCGGCGCCATCCCGTTGTGAATGACGAACTTGAAGGCGCGCGCGGCCATGGTGGTATCGCCGTGACCCCAAAGGTTGCGACCGACGACGGCGCCTTTGGCTCCAGCGCGCAATGCTTCCGAGGTCTGGACGAGCGCTCCGAGCAGCGTATCGGTCTTTGGGCCGCCGGCGATCACGACCGGAATCGGGCAGGTCGCAACGGTCTCGCGGAAGGACTCGAAATCGCCGGTGTAGCCGACCTTGATCACGTCGACGCCGGCCTCGAAGCCGATGCGCACTGCATAGGCAATCTCATCCGGGGTGAACACGATCTTGCCACCGTCGGAGAAATCACGGGGATAGACATGGGCGACGACCGGCATCTCGAAGCGGGCGGCAGCGTTGACCGTATCGGTGAGCCAGCGAATGTACTCTCCTTCGGTGGCGCCACGCACGGGAATGGCGACAGCCAGAGCGTCCGCACCATAACGCACCGCATCTTCCGGGGTCGCAATGAGCTGGCGAATGCGGTCGTCGGCGGTGAAGCAACCGCCCTGAATGACGAGCGCTGCCTTTCCTGCATATTCCGACCAGAGGTGGCGCGCCGCGCCGGGCTGGATACTGATGTAGTCAGGCCCCCCCGCCATGACGCGTCTGAGCGCACCCGGCAGGTCGGCAAGCCCGCCCTCACGCACATTGCCATAACCGACAAAATGATCGACGGCGCCTCCGAACAGATGACCCGATGGGTTCGAGAACAGGCGTGCGAGGCGGACTTTGGTTCCGAGACCCATGGCGATACTTCCTTTGTGATTGCCGGCTTTGCGATTGCTGGCGCCGATGCTGGGGAAACCCTAACTCGAAAACAAACAAATATTCAATATTTCGATTTCTTTCGTTTTTACATGGATGATGAATTTTTGACGTGCATTTTCGTCATCATGCGGCTATTTTTGTAGCAAGAGCCGTAGGATAAGGCGGCGAACTTTCGTTTTTCAAAAGTCATATGGTCGCAAAGGGCGACAGGTCGGGATCACAAATGCTTGCAGAGCAGAGGCGGCAGCAGATCATGCTGGAACTTCAACGTGTCGGTCAGGCACGCACCCGCCAGCTCGCGGAATTCTTCGAGGTCTCGGAGGTGACGATCCGCTCCGACCTCGAAATCATGGATGCGAAGAAGCAACTGATCAAAACACATGGCGGGGCAATCGCCCTGCCGTCCGACTCGCCGGCAGCGGCATTCGAGGAACGTATGCAGCGCAATTTCGATGCGAAGCGACGCATTGCCCAGATGGCTGCGCGGCAGATCATCGACAATCAGTCGATCGTCTTCGACAGCGGTTCGACGCTGTTGCAAGTGGCCATGCAGATGCCCCCGGTCAACAACGTCGTGGTTGCGACGACGGCGATGAACATCGCGCAGCATCTGATGTACCGGCCAGGGCTCGACGTGCACATGATCGGCGGCCGCGTATTTCCCAGCACCGTGAGCACGATCGTCTCGGACTCCGACAAGGCGGTCGGCGGCCTCGTCGCCCACCAGGCCTTTGTCAGCGCCCACGCGATCGATCAGGCCTTCGACGTCGTCGATGTCTCGGAGGATATTGCGCGGACAAAGCGCAACCTGGTTCGCATGGCCCGGCGTGTCGTTCTCGTGGCGGATTCGAGCAAATTTGACATTGGCGCCTCCTCCAAAGCCTTCTCGCTATCGCGCGTCGACCTGATCATCACGGACAGCAACATGCCGCACAGCATCCGTCACCGGCTGGACAAGCTGGGCGTCGAGGTTCGCTACGCGTGACCTGCAGTCCACCTCTCCAATTTATAAGAGAGACAGGAGAGGCTTTGGCGTCGACAGATGGCTTTGGCCGACGCCATGGAATACGAGAAGGGCTAAAATCCCAGACCGCGAAGCGTCTCGCGGTTGGCGCGAGCGGCTGCGGCAGGATCGGTTCCGGCATGGTCCGATTCTTCTTCCACGACGATCCAGCCGATAAACTTCGGCGCAGCCCGAACGGCCGAAATCACGGCAGGCACGTCGCAGACGCCTTCGCCGAGCATCGCCCAGGTCCCGCCGGCGTCGACATCCTTCAGATGCACGTAGCGGATTCGGTCCCGGTGGGCCGCCAGCGTGTCGCCGATCTGCTGGCCGCCACGCAGGATATGGCCGGTATCCGGCACCCAACCCACGCCTGGATCCATGAGAGCAAACAGGCGATCATAGTCGTTGCGGGTGAAGAGGAGCGTATTGTGGTGCGAGGAAGGATGGACGGCAACGGCGACGCCAGCCGACTGTCCGATCTCGGTCGCACGATTGTAGCACTCGGCCGCAATGGCGAATTTCTCATCACGCGGACCATCCGAGACGACCGTCGCCGATCCCATCGATACCAGCGCACCGGGAAAGTTCGCCGCGAAATCGACCCATCGGCGCGCCATGTCGAGATCGGAGGCAATCTTTTCCGCCACCGTGAAACCGCTGGCGGAACCGAAGGCAAAGGAAACCAGCGCCAAGCCGGCATCCGTCAGGGTGCGGGCAAAGTCGGCAGGCTTGAGCGCGTAGTGACCGATCATCGTGTCGGTGATTTCGATACCGGCATATCCGCCATCGGCAATGGCGCGCACCAGATCGTCCGGACCGCCGCTCCAATCGGTACCCAGCATCTCCCAGGTGAATGTTTGGCAGCCGATCTGCAGCTCAGCATTTTTCATATCTCGGTCCTGACCTATTCGTTGATGGCAGCCGATACCGAAGTCGGCGGCTTCCCCGCGCGGGCAATCCTCGGAGCTTCGCTAGCCTTGCCGAAAGCCCCTTCCGCCTGGAGAGGCGGCCGAAGACCGGAACGGCAGGCTCTTCAGCGGGGATTGCGACGCCAGCGTCTTGCCATTACCTATGGTCAAATGTTACCGTGCGTCAATATATTTTATTCCTTGCGATTAAAATGTAACACGCCCCTCAACCTTCGCACCCGCAACGGCAAAATCAGGTTCTTCGATGGCACAGACCAATGACATGAAACTCCGGATCGGCGTTGTGGGATGCGGCAATATTTCGCTCGCCTATATGCGCAACGCGCCGCTGTTCCGCGGTGTCGAAATCATCGCCTGTGCAGATCTCAACGCAGACGCCGCCAAGCGCCGCGCAGCGGAGTTCGATCTGCGTGCGGCTGACGTCGATAGCCTCATTGACGACAGGAACATCGACCTGATCCTCAATCTGACGATCCCGGCTGCGCATTTTGACGTTTCGATGCGGGCGCTGTCGGCAGGCAAGCATGTCTTCACGGAGAAGCCGCTCGGCGTCACGGCCGCAGAAGGACGCCGGCTGGTGGATGCCGCCGCCGCGAAGGGCCTCATGCTTGGCTCGGCGCCAGACACGTTCCTGGGAGCGGCCGGACGCCATGCCCGGCGACAGATGGAAGCCGGCGCTATCGGCAAGCTGGTGACTGGAACAGCCTTCATGATGGGGCGCGGCATGGAGCACTGGCATCCCGATCCCAGCTTCTACTACCAGGCCGGCGCAGGCCCGGTCATGGATATGGGGCCTTACTATCTGACGATGATGGTCAATCTGATGGGGCCGATCCGCCGTGTGCAGGCCGTCGCCACAACCGGGCAGGAAGAGCGGCTCATCACCGCCGAGGGGCCGAAACAGGGCACCACATTCAGGGTCGGTACGCCGACCAGCGTGCTTTCGCTGCTGGAATTCGATTGCGGCGCCACGGTCACCTTCGGCAGCTCCTGGGACGTATTCCGCCACTCCAACCACCCCATCGAGCTCCACGGTACCGAAGGCTCGCTGCGCCTGCCCGACCCCGACAATTTCGGCGGCTCCGTCGCGCTCTCCAGCCGTGGCGCTCCCTGGCAGGAAACGGACACATCAGGCGAACTCTTCGGTGCCATCAACTGGCCGATCGCAGCGCCGGATCGCGCCAACTACCGCATGCTTGGGCTTGCCGATCTCGCGCGCGCAATCATCGAAGGCCGTGCTCCACGCGCTTCGGGCAATCTCGCGCTGCATGTGCTCGAAGTCATGGAAGCGATCCTGCGTGCCGGTGAAACTGGTGTCGCACAGACCATTGCGGGTATCGTCGCACAGCCAAGGGAATTGCGGGAAGACGAAGCGAGGAGCTTGCCGGCATGACAGAACTGGATGAATCCGCCAAACGCGCCCTTGCCTGGCCTGGCGATCCGGAAACGCCGGTCGAAAGCTGCACGCCGGCGCTGGCGCGGCAGCAATATCTGGATGGTTTCGCAGGCATCCAGCGGCCGCTCGAAGACGTGGCCGAGATGTTGGAAAGGCATCTGGGCGCCATCAGGATGAAGATATGGCGCGGCCGCGCCGCGCCGCGCCAGGGCGCACCGGCCCTGCTTTATCTCCATGGCGGCGGCTTTGTGATCGGCGCACCGGAAACCCATGAGGATATCTGCCGGACGCTTGCCAATATGGCAGGCGCCGTCGTGGTTTCGCCCGACTATCGCCTGGCCCCGGAACATCCCTTTCCGGCAGCGATCGATGATTGCGCCGCCACACTCGTCTGGATGACCGATCAAGCTGATGCGCTCGGCATCGATCCAGCGAGAATTGTCGTCGCCGGCGATAGCGCCGGCGGCAATCTGGCCGCCGTCGTCGCCCTTCTGGCGCGGGACGGACAGGTGCCGGCTGTCATCGGACAGGTGTTGATCTACCCGGTGACCGACCAGTTGCAGGCAAGCGACAGCTACTTGCGTTATGCGGAGGGTTTCGGCCTGACGGCCGCAGCCATGAAATGGTTCCGAGACCACTATCTGCCAGAAGCCGCGAGCAGGCCGGATTGGCGCGCCTCGCCGCTGCGCGTGGCGTCGCTGGCAGGCGTGGCGCCGGCCCTCGTGATCCTTGCCGGATACGACGTGCTGTTCGACGAAGGGGCCGCTTATGCCGAGCGGCTCAGCTTGGAAGCGCAGGCCACAAGCCGGACCTGGCCCGGACAGATCCATGGCTTCGTATCGAAGCGACGAGCCATTCCGGAGGCGCAAGAGGCCCTTGAAGCCATTGCAATGGCCTGGCGCACCATGGACCCTGCGCTTGCCCGTTGAGGCGCAACCGCGACTGACTCACGCCGAGTCGCGCATGACCAGCGTCGCCTCGAGGATCACCCTGTTCGTCACAGGGGTCGTTCCATCATCTTCGCTTTCGATGTGTGCCAGCAAAAGCTCCACGGATTTCGCGGCGATCTCGGGCGCGTTCTGGGCCATCGTCGTCAGCGACGGACAGGTATATCGGCTCAGCGGGTGATCGTCGTGCCCGGCGATGCGTACATCACAGGCGTCGTTCCGGCCGATTTTCAGTCCCGACGCGAATGCGGCTGCCATCGCGCCGAAAGCGAAGCGGTCGTTGGCGCATAGGAGCGTTTTGCCGGGAAGACCGCCATTCGCAAGAATTCTCTGCATCTGCTCGTATCCGAGACGCTCGAATTCCCAGGAAGGTGGTGCGTCGCAATCGATGACCAGCGGGGAATGCCCTTCCCTCGCCATGGTCGCGCGGTAGCTCGCCTGCCGCTCGCCGGCATTTTCGGTCAAATGCGGAATTTCCAGGAATATCGGTGGCTCACCGGACCGGCAGAGATATTGCACAATGGCTGCCATGCTTTGCGCGTTGTCGTTGCCGACATAAGGAAGATCCGCGCTGGCAGGGTTGTCGAAGCAGACGACAGGGATTGCGTCGCTTAGTCTTTCCAGTGCGGAACGGCGCGAACCGGCCCCGAGCGGCGCCACGATCGCACCTGCGACCTTCAGCGAGAGCAAGGTCCGCACGGCCTCCGCCTCCAGCTCCGGCCGCGTATGCGATGAGATCTGCACGGGCCAGAATCCCTTTTCGCGCAACTCCAGCTCGATCAGCGACACGACCTGCACATAAAAGGGATCCGACATGGTCGGGACCAGAATCCCGATATTCCTGGTCCGTTTGCGATTGAGATGCCGCGCGAACAGGTTCGGCTCGAAATTCGACTTCTTGAGAGCAGCCTCGATACGCTTGCGGGTCACTTCCTTGATCTGCGAGGGATCGTCGAAATATTTCGACAATGTCGGACGCGATACGCCGGCGGCGGTCGCGAAGTCGTCCATCGATTTATAACTTTTCTTGGCCATTCAATTCCTTACTCGCGGGACGACGACAACTGATTTCGCACTCAACGGAAGATCCACTGACGCGCCAAATCACGCATTCGAAAATTTGTACAGGGTGATATTCGTTTTCCGGAATCGTCGAAAATCAACGCGTAGCCGGTGTGATCCGTCATTTTTGGTGCGGACCATCCCCTCCCTTTCGAAAATCGAAATATTCCCTTCATCTGCGACTTGCGCAGTCTGCGCCGCGTGGTTGCAAAAGGCGCTTGTTTCAGCACCAAAATCCGAAAAATTTGCAGTGAAGACGCCGGGTGCCACGCTTTTCGCTTTGTTGGGTAACCTTTCATTTGTTTACGAAAGTAAAGAAAAAATGCGTCACAAGCAACACAAATGCTGCAGAAAAATACTGATGATGTCAATCAATTTTATTATTTTTTATCAATGATTTAACTCAACATACGCCGTGAATGCCGGCCTCCCATCCTTTCCCGATCGCAGTTCTTCATTGACAGATAGGGGCTTCAGGGAACCTACTTTGCCTACGATCTTGAGGAGGATCGATTAACTGACAATCTTTGGGAGGCACAGATGAATATCAGAAAATTCGGCGTGACCATGCGGGCGGCCGTAGCGGTATGGGCGCTCTGCGCCACATCGGCGTTTGCCGACACCACCATCGAGTTCATTCAATGGTGGGAACCCGAAATGCCGTCCGGCGCCTTGCGCGGCATCATGAACGATTTCGAAGCCAAAAACCCCGGCATCAAGGTGACGCTGGTCAGCGGTCCCTACGCCACGACGCGTGACCAAATCGTCGTCGGCGCCGCCTCCGGTACGCTGAGCGACGTGGTGGGGCTGGATGGTGCCTGGGTAAACGGGCTCGCCAAGCAGGGCGCGATCGCCTCGATGGACGAAATGATGGAGAAGGCGAAGTACGACAAGAGCCAGATCACCGATATCGTCAAGGTCGATGGCAAGAGCGTGATGTTCCCGCTGGCATCCTTCGTCTATCCCGTCTTCGTAAACCTCGATATCGCCAAGGCATCCGGCGTCGACAAGCTGCCGACGACCCGCACGGAATTTGCAAACGCCGCGAAGAAGATGACCGACGCCTCGAAGAACCAGTACGGCTGGGTTCTGCCGCTCTCGCTGCAGTCTCCGAGCGGCATCCAGAACGACGTGATGTCCTGGGTCTGGGCCTCCGGCGCCTCGATGCTGAAGGACGGCAAGCCGGACCTCGAAAACGACGCCGTCGTCGGCACGCTCGACTATATCGCCTCCCTCAACAAGGAAGGCGTGATTTCTCCCGGCATTTTCGCCAAGAAGGAACAGGACAAGGTCGAGGAATTCGTCAACGGCCGCGTCGGCATGATGGTGGATTCCCTCGCCCATGTGAACCTGATCCGCGAGCGCAATCCGAAGCTCAACTTCGGCATATCAGCCTTGCCGGCCACTGACGGCTACACCGGCAAGCGCGGCATGCCCTACGCCTCCTGGGGCATCGGCATCAGCGAGGGCAGCCAGCACAAGGAAGAGGCCTGGAAGCTGGTCGAATACCTGATGAGCCCTGACGTCAACGGCCGTCTCGTCTCGATTGCCAACGCCTTCCCCGGCAACGTCCATGCCAAGCCGGATTTCGTGGCATCGGACCCGATCTTCGCGGAAGCTTTTAAAATCTTCCAGAGCGGCTATCCTGCAAACGAATTCGTCGGCCTTCCGGTTGCCGAAGAGCTGATGCGCGACATGAACGTCGAAGTTCAGAAGATGTTCGATGGTGGGCAGTCAGCCAAGGATGCGGCTGCCAATACCCAGAAGGCGTGGCTCGCGAAGTTCTAAGCACGTCGCTTTCACGATCACCGGCAGCGCCATCTGGCGCTGCCGGTGCAAGTCGTCAAATCTCGGCAGAATGGAAAGTCACAGCTCATGAATCATTCGGCTACGGCTCTGGTCGCCGCGCATGCCAAAACGCGAAGAAAAGGATGGCTTCGTTACAGCACTTTGAGGAAGCTGGTGCCGTATTTCTACGTGTCGCCGGCGACCCTGCTGCTTGTTCTGCTGATGCTGTTCCCGATGATGATGGTCTTCAAATATTCTCTGATGGACGGCGCCATCATGAAAAAGGGCGCTGCGTTCGCGGGGGTCCAGAACTATGTGACCATCTTCGAGAATCCCGTCTTCTGGCAGTCGGTCGTACAGACGCTTTATTTCACGATCATGAGCGTCGTCTTCCACTTCATCATCGGCTTGGCATTCGCGCTGCTGTTGAACACCAACCGCGTCGATCCGCTCATTCGCAGCATCCTGCGTGTGCTCTTCATACTGCCCTGGCTGTTCACCGCCGTCATCATCGCCATCATCTGGCGCCTGCTGCTCGACCCGAACGGCGTCGTCAACAGCGTGCTGATGGCGCTCCACATCATCAACTTCAAGGTGGAGTGGTTCTCCTCCACGCGCACCGCCATTCACGCTTTGACCTTCGCAAATATCTGGGCAGGCTATCCGCTATACATGGTCAGCCTGCTTGCCGGTCTCCAGGGCATTTCGAAGGAGCTCTACGAGGCAGCCGGTATCGATGGCGCCAACGAACTCCAAAAGTTCTGGTACATCACCATTCCACAGTTGATGCCGATCATCATCAGCATCGCGCTTCTCGACTTCATCTGGACGATGCAGGTTTTTCCGCTGGTGTGGATGACGACGGGGGGCGGGCCGATCTATTCGACGGAAGTGCTTTCCACCTTCACCTACAAGCTCGCCTTCTCGCAGTACGAATTCTCGTTGGCTTCGGCGAGCGCGATGATCATCCTCATCATCTCGATGAGCGTCACCTACTTCTACATCAAACACCAGCAGCGCAGGTGATCGCCATGGCAAAGCGTTCCTTCAAGAGCTCGGTATTGCCGACCATCCTGACCTATCTCGGCCTGGCGATCGGCCTGGTCTTTTCAGCCTTTCCGATCGTGTGGATGTTTTTCAGTTCGCTGAAATCGAATACGGAAATCTTCGCCCTTCCGCCGCGGCTTTTTCCGCAGGATTTTACGGTGGCCGCCTATCTGACGATCTTCAACGATCCGGTGAAAGTGCGGTTCTTCATCAACAGCTACTTCGTCGCCGGCGTCGTCACCTGCCTGACCCTCGTCGTCGCGATCGTAACCGCCTACGGCTTCAGCCGCTATCAGTTCCGATTCAAGAACACCTTGAACATATTCATCATCAGCACCCAGACTGTTCCGCCGATCACCCTTCTCATCCCCTATTTCGGAATGGTGGTCGCCTTCAGGATCTTCGATACCTATCTGGCGCTGATCCTCACCTACATGGTCTTCACACTGCCTTATGCCATCCTGCTGATGACAGGCTATCTCAACACCTTGCCGAAAGAGCTGGACGAGGCCGTCCTTGTCGACGGCGGCTCGAGCTGGACAGCACTCTGGCGCGTCATCGTTCCGGTCTCCATCCCTGGGATCGTCGCCACGGCGGTCTACACGTTTCTACTGGCCTGGAACGAATTCCTCTTCGCGCTGACGCTGACGAAATCAATGGACCTCAGAACCGTTCCGATCGGTATCCAGCTTCTGATGGGCCAGCACGCCTTCGAATGGAACGAAATGATGGCGATGAGCGTGCTCGGTTCGCTTCCTCTTCTGGTCCTTTACCTGGTTGCTCAACGCTACTTCCTGGCAGGCATGACCGCCGGCTCCGTCAAAAGCTGATGGAGCGCTGATCCTAAACTGGCTTTGAAAACGCATACTGCAGGCAGATCACTTCTCCGCTCTGCCTGCCCGCCAAGACTACCGCCCAGCGCTCCAATCCAGCAGGGCATCGCAGACCTCGGCTCTGGTGGGCGCACCGATACGTCCACCGAACACCTGGCATTTGAGTGCTGCCGCCATGGATGACAAACGCATCGTCTCTTCGATCGGCAAGCCTTCCGCAGTAGCCAGCGCAAAAGCGCCATGGAAAATATCGCCGGCTGCGAGCGTGTCGACGGCTCTCACCTTCGGAGCGGCAAGATGGACAATTTCGCCGGTTCGATCATCGAACCAGAAGCAGCCATTTTCGCCTGCGGTGACGCTGATGAAGGCATGCTCGAACTTTCGCTTCAGAAGACTGACGACCTTCACTAGCTCGGCTGTTCCGGCAAGCCGCTCGGCGGCCGGCTGCGAGAACACGATGTGGCTGGCGGCCGGTGCCAGCATCTCGATCACGCCATCACCTGCAACGTCGCCATCGAGAATGGCCGGCTTGCCCGCGTCTCTGGCTGCCAACAGCGTTCGCAGTGCAAGCTTCGGCCACCGGACGTCGACCAGCACCGCATCGAAAACGGAAACATCCTGCTTTGTGACCGGCTTGACCGTCTCGTGCAGGCCTGCATCGTAGAAAGGCACGATCAAGCGCTCGCCCTGATCATCGATAAGGATCGTCGAGACGGCCGAGCGGGCACCTTCGACGCGCACCATACCGCCCGTGTCTATGCCGCTCTTGCTGAGGTCGGCGATGATGCGTTCGCCGATGGCGTCATTGCCGACCGCACCCCAGAGGCTGGCTTTGCCGCCCAGCCGGGTGACCGCAAAGCCAGCGCTCGATGCCATGCCTTCGGCAATCTGCAGCATATCGTAAGGCAGAATTTTGCCCTGGCCGGTCGGTAACGAGCGCACGCGAAACAACGTGTCCATAACCGCCGCGCCAACACACAAAACGCGGCGCGCCTGACCGGGAGGCGGGTCGAAGGCAGAAGTCGTCAAAACCGTTGTCTCACCCGTTCACTTGACGGCTCCGGCCGTCAGGCCCGCCACGATCTGCCGTTGCGCAAACACCGTCAATATCAGGACGGGCAAGGTGACAATCAACGCCGCCGCCGCCAACGGACCCCAACTGACCTGCTCGAAGGAGAGCATGTTGTAGACCGCGACAGGAAGCGTGCGCGTCTCGCGGCTGGCAAGCACGATGCCGAAGACGAAGTTGTTCCACGAGAAGATGACCGACAGGATGAAGGCGACCACGATGCCCGGCCTTGCGATCGGCAAGGCGACCAGCCGGAAAACCTGCCAGGGTGTTGCGCCATCGATGCTTGCAGCCTCTTCCAGCTCCATCGGCGTCGTCTCGAAATAACCGATCATGATCCACACGACGATCGGCACGGTGACCACGAGATGGATGATGATCTGCGGCATCAGCGTGCCGAGCAGGTTCAGCCACTGGAACAGCAGGAAGAGCGGGATCAGGAAAGAAAGGCCGGGCGTCATGCGCGCGATCATGATGACCATCGCGGACTTCTCCGCCTTCAGCCGAGCGATGCCATATCCGGCGGGCACGCCGATCAGCAGCGCCAGAAGCGTGGCCGCACCCGTCACCAGCACCGAATTCCAGAGATAGAGGAAGAAGTTGTTCTCTTCGAAGACCTTCAGATAGTTCGACCAGGCCAAGCGCTCCGGGATGAAGATCGGCGGATAGGCGCCGTTGTCGATCTCATATTTCAGCGACAGCGAGATCATCCAGAGAAAGAACAGGACGACCGGCGAGATCATCACCAAAGCAACAAACAGCAGTCCAATGCGATCGAGCGTCTTGCGCTTCATCAGCGTGCCTCCCCGTCGGACCAATTCACGCGCTGCCGGAGCATCATAAGGACGAAGGAGAGCAGGACGATGAGGATGAAGAAGACAACCGCCATGGCCGAGCCATAGCCGATATCGTAGTAGGCGAAAGCGGTGTTGTAGAGATAGATGTTGATCGTCTCCGACGCCGTGCCGGGACCGCCTTGGGTCATGGCATAGATGATGTCGAAACTTTTCACCGCATCGATGCTGCGGATGATCACGGCAATCATCAGGAACGGCGCGATCATCGGCAGCGTCAGATAGCGGAATTTCTGCCAGACATTGGCTCCGTCGATTTCAGCACTCTCATAGGGCTCGCGCGGAACCGCCGCCAGACCGCCGAGCACGATCAACATGATAAGCGGCGTCCACTGCCAGGTCTCGACCAACACCAGCGACGGGATGACGCTGCTCTGATTATAGATCCACTCCTGCGGGCCGATGCCGATGAAGGAGAGGAGATAGTTGAGGACGCCGAGCTGCGGATGAAACATCATCGTCCAGACGAGGGCGATGGCGACGGGTGTGGCCATCATCGGCATCACGAATATGCCGCGTATAAGACCGCGCAACGGAAATTGAGCATCGAAGATCAGCGCCGCAAGCGTCCCCAGAAAAAGGGGAACCACCACGGAGAGCGTCGTATAAAGCACCGTATGCCACAGCGACTCCCAAAAGCGCATGTCGGAGGCGAGCCGCACGTAATTGTCCAGTCCCGCAAAGATCTGGGACTGGCCGAGCGTCCAGCTGTTGACGCTCATCCATATCGTAAACACCCACGGGAAGACGATGACGGCAGCTATGACGATGAGCGCCGGGATGACGAAGGGCCAGTAGTTGGGAGCAAACCGATCCGGTTTGCTCCTTCCTTTCGACGTCTTTGCCACTGCGGCCGTTTCGATGCTTGTCGAGGCCATTATCCCTCGCTTTTCGCCAGGACGGGTTCGAACTGCGCCGTCGCGGCCTTCAGTTCGGTTTCGGGATCGGCGCCGCCGATCATGTTGGTGAGACCGACGCCATAGACGTCACGGAACTCGGTGACCGGAATGATGACCGGCAGCGCGAGCCGCGAGATCTTGCCGGAACCAACGACGGCATCAAGCCATGCGCCCGGCATCTTGACGCCTTCGCGGACCTTCGCATCCTCGAGGACGGACTGGCGGAAAGGAACGCCGGCGCCGGCCTGCAGCAGGCGTGCGCCCATTTCATGCGAAATCGCCCATTGGCAGAAGAGATATCCAGCTTCTTTTTTCTGGCTTGCCGCGACGACGCCAAGCCCGTCGCCGAAGGTGCCTGCGGCTTGTGCCTTCGGGCCTTTCGGCATGATGCCGTAACCGACCTGGCCGACGACGCGCGACTTTTCCGGATTCTCGATCGGCGGCGCAAAACCGACGCCGTCCAGCCACATGCCGATCTTGCCCTGCAGGAAGGCCGACTGCGCCTCGGCCCAGTTGAAGCCGGAGACGCCGGGAGGGGCGGTCTTGGTCATCAGCCTTTGGTAAAGCTTGGCCGCATCGATCGCTTCCTGCGATGTCGTGCGCAGCTTGCCATCAGGGCCGAGCGGGCTCGAACCATATCCGAGCAGCAACGACGTCCAGACCGGCGTATTGGCGTTCTTCAGGCCGCGGGCGACGAAGCCGTAGGTGTTGGTGGAAGGATCGGTGAGCGCCTCCGCAGCACTGGCGAGTTCTTCGAACGTCGTCGGGTAGGCAAGCCCCTTCTTCTCGAACAGCGCCTTGTTCCAATAGATGATCCAGTAGTCAACCGAGAACGGGAGCGAACGCAGAACGCCGTCCGGATCCTTGGCAAAAGTCAGGCCGGCTTCGGCGAAGTCGCTTTCAACCAGAGACGGGTCGGTCAGAGAGGGATCCTTGAGAAAACCACTGATATCGGCAAGCCAACCGCCCTTTTCGAACTGTCGCTTCTGGACATGATAGCTCATGTGCACGACATCGAAGCTCGGCTTGCCCGAGCTCAGCTCGATGGTCGTCTTCTGACGCTGCTGTTGTTCGGGCGTCGCTTCGGCATTGACCTTGATGCCGGTGAGCTCCTCGAATTCGGACAGGTACTTCAGCAGTATTTCGCTGCGTGGGCTCTTGACCAGGTTGACTTCGAGCGTCGTGCCGGCAAAGCGCTTCCAATCGACGGCAGCCGATGCCAGCCGCACGCCGAGCATGCTGCTGGCGCCAAAAGCGGCCGTACCCGCCAGAAAGCCGCGTCTCGTCGGATTTAAAAACGATGACATGTGATTCCTCCTCCTTTTGCCGGCGGTCTCCTCACCCCCGGCTGCCTATTTCCGATTATATCCTGAGCGCACGATCTCTTGCATGATTGATGTGTGCGACAAGGCTGTTGACGGCGTCCTCCGCCGATCGTCGTTCGATCGCCTCGAGCACCTTGAGGTGCTCGCCCATGACGGGTCCGACGTGACCATCGATGCGAAAACGATCCTGACTGATCAGGCGCATCTTGATCGAGTTCACCCGGTAAGCGTTCGAGATGATGGTATTTCCCAAAGCATCGATAAAGGCATCATGCATGCCCCAATCGACAGCTTGCGCGTGCACTTCCAATTCGTGCGATCCATCGCCGTTTCGAATGGCGTCGGCAATATCACGATGCTGTTTCAAAAGCTTGGCGATCGTCTCGTCAGACGCAGAGCGGGTGAAAAGCGCGACGGCTTCCTTCTCCAGGAAGACGCGCAGCTGGAACGCCTCGCGAATGAGGTTAAGGTCGATATGAGCGATCTGCAAACCCCGCTGGGGCACTGTCTTGATCAGACCTTCGGCTTCGAGCCTCGGGATAAGTTCGCGGATGGCGCCAAGCGTCAGCCCCGTCAGCTCGACGAGGCGGCGCTGCGAAACGAACTGGCCGGGGCGCACATCACGCGCAAGAAGGTGGCGTGTGAAGCTTTCATACGCCTTTTCCCGCAGTGTCGGCTGCTCGTCGGTTCCGTCCATCGCCTCTCCCAGAAACATGTCCGCCCTATGCCGCTTTCGAGCGGAAAAGAGTATCGAAGGCAAGAAAGAGTTGCGCCTGCCCTTCTGCGGATATTGAGACGAGTGGCGGACGAACCGCAAGCCAGATTTCATCCGACGTCACGTGGGTGACCATGGTTTTCACGGCGGCAGTCACCGGAAATTTCAGCAGTTCCTCCACGAAACCCTCGACGCGAGAATCGTCCTTGCCTTCCTCCGCCATCAGCTTGACCTCGCGTGGCACAAAATTCGCCATGCCGGAGATCGCACCCTGGCCGCCAAGCCGCACGCCCTTGGCGAGGTGACGTTCGTCCCCCACAAGGATGACGAGATCGCCATGCACCTTCAATAGCGTTTCCGTGAAAGGCCAGTCGCCGGAGGAATCCTTGACGCCTATAACGATGTTGGGAAAGGCGGTCCGCAGCCGGCCGATCAACGATACGGTCAGCGGAACCATGGTGAGCGAGGGAATGTTGTAGACGATAATGTCTCGCGCCTTGTCGCCGAGGATTGCGAAGACAGCCGAAAACCACTGGAAAACGCCGTCATCACTGACGTTCTTGAAATAGGAAGGGGGAGCAAGAAGGATATTGCGCGCTCCCTTGGAAAGCGCGTGATCCGCCAGCATCGCCGCATCCTCGGCCGCGTCGACCAGCACGCCGACGATGATTTGCTTTGCTGCTATCCCGCTATCGAGCATGGAAGCGAGGACACGTTCACGTTCCTGCGTGCCGATGGAAGAGCCTTCACCCGTCGTCCCGAACAGCGTAACGCTCGAGCATCCGACCGCGAGGCTGCGCCGCGCCTGCTCGATCATCGCCTCGATCGCGATATTGCCATTACTGTCGAACGGTGTCGCAAGCGCGACCGAGAGCCCGAATTTCTGTGTCAAATATGCTTCCTCCCAATTACCGCGTCAGATGTAGCAGACTAACATGTTAGCTGTAAAGAGGTGATTGCGCACTGCCTCGTTACACGATTGTCACGGCCGTAGCTTCCTTACGATCAACTGGCATGCCTTGCTGCCGGCCCGTTCGCCCGAACGAGCGCCATCAGCATCGGGCCGATCGCAAACTCGCCCCTTTCGGTCCTTCGGGTCAGATCCCTGAGGTAACCGCCGGGCGAGTTAATGTGCCCTCCCCTTTCCAGGATACAGGCGATCACGGTTGCGGCGTTTTCCGGCCCCATGCCGGAGCAGGCTTCCTCATAGGCCGAGGGACTGACGCCGAGCATCGAGCGCACGACGACGGCGGCCGACATCAGGTCTCGCCAATTGCCGATAGTTCCGCCTGGCCCGTAGTCGAGAATACTGGGGCAGGCTTGGAGGACAAGGCCGAGCGGGAAGGATTTCAGGCTTGGCCCGGCCCCTGGATCGACCGCGCCTCCCGCCCTGTTGCTCATCCCGCCGGACGGCTTCTGCTGTTTCAATCTTCGTTCGTCTGGCGGCCCGGCGTTCGGTTCATGATCGGCCGCTGCCTTTTCGCCCTGCTTCGTTTCGAAGCTTGGTTCAGGTTCATAAATGGAGTCGGGATTTGAATTCTGTTTGTGATGCTCAATTTGAGACTCATTGGCGTCTATTTTTTGTGTTTTTATCCGTCTTTCCAGCACGTTGACGATTTCGGTGCGCAGCAGCCCCATCTCATCAAGCAATGGTGCCAGTTCTTCTGCGGTCGCCACGCGAGGAATCCGAGCAAGGAGCGTTCGAAACATCGCCGAAATGCCTTCCCAATCGCCGGAAACCCCTTCTTCGAGCGCCGCCGCGATCAACTTGGAGATATCGCGCCGGTACACCGTCAGACGTTCCCTCATCACCCGCAACAGCTCCCTATCAGCAACCGCCTGGGCGGCCAGGCTTTCGATCTCGACAGCACGCGCCAGAAGCGGCGCGACGCTGAAGCCGAAGGCCTCGCCGATGGCCCCTGCCCTGTCGCGGCGCGCATAGCGCTTTCCGTTCGGACTGTCCTTGCGCAGGATCAGGCCGGCCTCGACCAGGACGGCAAGATGCCGCCTGAGGGTGGCTGGCGTCATGCCTCGAGCGCGCAACGAAAGCTGCGCATTCGACGGGAAGACAATCAGCCCCTTCTCCTCGGAAATCTCGTCGTCTGGGTAAAAGGTCAAAAGCGCGTCGAGCACCGTCAGCGCCCGATCGGTCACGCCGAGCGCAGGCCGCGCCTCACAGATCGCCCTGAACAGCTTCCATTTGCTGCGTTTCATTCCCGGTTCGATGGTCTCGGCCAGTTGCTGGCTTGCCAGCATGCCAAGCGACATCGGCCGCCGCCCAAAGGGCGTCGTCACATATCCACTCTCCATTTGCCTTCACCTTCGTTCAGGCAAAAGAAAACCATCCACCAATTTGGTGCCTAAGACGCTTGACTGTGATTCGGGGAAATGCGATTCTCGATGTGCTTAAGATCTGAGAAGGGCTTCCACGACGGCGTCGTTGGGGGCCTTTTTCTTTTGCGCGCTACGCTCCTCTGTCCTTGTTGAACTCCTGGAACAGGCCCTTCAGCCTTTCCTGGACGAATTGATCGAAACCGGGCGCGGTCTTGCCGTCGAAGACGAAGGTCGCACCAGATGCTGTCTTCTTGATCATGACAGGCACACCGCTGATCTGAGATTTGGCCACAGCCGGCTTCGGCGCGGCCGTCTTCTTCGTTGCCAGAACGAGTGCCCGCTGAAACCGCTCGTCGCTCGAAATTTTGCGCGCGTCGTCCGCGGACAACTCCGCGATGATCTTCTCGACGTCGGCTTTCTCAAGCCGCTCGCCGAGTTCCAACCATCGCCGGCGGCCGATATCAGGTGCTGCACCGATGGCGTTGACGAGCCCCAGGGGGACCTGTCGTATGACGATCAGCATTCTCGACAGCGCCGCCTTGTCCACGCCGAGAGCCGCCATGATGACATCGCGGCCAAAGCTGCGTTCCTCGAGCCGCGATGCGAAGAGCGCCCGCTCGATGTAGGAGAGATTGGTTCGAGCGCTGTTTTCCTGCCCCTGGCTGACGACCAGCTGACCGTCGGTGAGATCGCGGACGACCGCACGCACCCGGATGCCGATTTCTCGGGTGGCTGCCAGGCGTCGATGGCCATAAGCGACCTGGTAGCGGCCCCTGCTTTCAGGATGCGGGCGGACAAGGATCGGAACCTGCTGCCCGTGCTCGCGGATCTGTTCGACAAGCTGCGCGAGTTCGGCCGCATCGATCGCCAATCGATCGCTGACGAAGGAAGCGTCGATCAGGCCGGGATCGAGCTCAACGATAGTCTGGCCGGCGGCGAGCTGCCGTTCCAGTTCACTCGCCCGCTCCATTTTCTCGGTAATGTTGCCGAGCGTCTTGGTAATGCCGCCGACCGGCGCGGCACTGCGCTCCTGCGGCACGAATCCGGCGATCGGACGATTGTCGCGCGGTGCGACTGCGTCCATCCTTTCCGGGTTCGGAGCGGAGATTTCGATGAGGTTCTTGCGCGCCATCTATCTATTTCCTCCCCCAGGTGGAGCGAATATGCGCCTCGATCTCGCCATTCACGAGGTTGAGGGATTCCAGCGCCCGATCATAGGTTCCGCGTGTGAACTGCGACCGCTCGACCTCGTAGAGAGTCTGCTTGGTGACGCCGGCATCGGCGACCGCCGTCGATTTCACCATGGCATTGTGCAGCATTCGATTGCCGAAAATCGCCCGCATGAAGCCGGTCATCTGGCTTTGCGGTCCGTCGTTCGGTTCGAACCGGGTCACGAGATAGCGCATCCAGTCATAGCTGGTACGTCCGCCAGCCTTTTCCACGACCGACATCAGCTCACTCGTCATCGTCAGAAACTGCGACATCGACATGACATCCAGCATCTGCGGGTGGACCGTGATCAAGACCGAGGTTGCCGCGCAGAGCGCCGACATCGTCAGGAACCCCAGCTGCGGCGGGCAGTCGATAACCACGACGTCGTAAAGGCTTTCGATCTCCGTCAGGACCTCGCCGATGCGGGCAAAGAACATCGTCTCCGCCGTCCCCGACGCCATCGCCTTCGGCGTCTCATGCTCGAATTCCATCAGCTCGAGATTGCCCGGAATGAGATGGAGATTGGGCGTGTAGGTGGCACGCACGATGTCGGCGATGGGGCGCGGATCGTCATATCGGATCGCGCCGTAGATCGTTTCGCCCTCTCCGACATCGAACTCCGGCTGATGGCCGAACAAGGCAGACAAGGAGGCCTGCGGATCGAGGTCGACGGCGAGCACGCGGTAGCCCCTGAGCGCCATGAACTGCGCCAGATGGGCCGCAGTGGTGGTCTTGCCTGAGCCGCCCTTGAAATTCATGACGGAGATAATCTGGAGCTTTTCGCCCGGCCTGCGGGCCGGCACATATTTCGGCGTTCCGTTTCGCTCGTCGAGAACCCGGCGAATCCGGTCCATATCCGTTGCACTGTAAAGCCGCCGTCCGTTTGCGAGCGGATCGGGCCCATGGCCGTCGGCGGCCACCTGCCGGAGATAACCTTCGCCGATACCGATGAAAGCCGCAGCTTCCGCCGGCGAAAATGTTCTGATGGTTTTTTGCGACAGCGGGGGAAAGATTTTTGCCTGATGCTGCTGAAGTTGATAGGACAACTCCTTCGCATCTGTTGCCAGAAGCGATGGGAGGTGCTCTTGATCGTCCTGAAGAGCAAGACTCGGCTGCAT
>NZ_CP025012.1:4575000-4906123 GCF_002953715.1 Rhizobium leguminosarum | reverse complement strand
ATCCGCCTTTACTTCCGCCGCTTCCAGGCGAATTGAGCCGAACGCCTGCGGTGCCGCATCCCCATTGTCGAGCCCGCTCGTCGTCATCGTATTCATCTGCATAATGCCGCCTTTCAATTCCACCGGGCGGCATCCGCTAAAACGGCCGCCCGATCATTCCCCGCTTTGGCGGGCTGACGGATCCTCATGAGCCGCTCGCCTGCCGGTTCACTCAAACACTGCTCCCGAAGGAACCGACGCAGAACTCCGTTGCAGGGGCCGCGCTCATGCAGCAACCTTCATCGGCTTTCCGTGCCAAGCTGGCGGTCGAACCTCGTTTTCGGCCGACCAGCCCGAACGCAATATTAATTTAACTTCTCCGGTGGCCTCGCCTTAAACGTGTGGCCACTGAAGGCACAAAACATCCCCGCTCCGTAACAGCCACGTTACGGCTCAAATCCGTCGAGTGCTTGAAAAAACGGAAGCGCAATGCTCCGTAACAAACGGCACAAACTTATCGCCCTGCCGACGTGGCAGTTAAGACCGAGCCTGTGCAGGTGATGTCCGCGCCCTTTGTTGAAAGCCATTTAGGCAGGATCAAAAGGCAATATCAACGATGAATTTTACGCAAAATTAAGAAGCGGGCATTGACTCCGCCTGCCCTTTTCGGGCGTCACACCAGCGTCAAAAAAGAATCGCAGTTGAATCAAAGAGATTCCCCCGTTCGGGCTATTTTGACACGCATTGAAAGAAAAAAAATAAAATCCTCTTGACTCGCCTGTGGTCCCGGAAGCTTGGGGCAGAGTCGCGCGGCGTGAAAGCATCCTTGCGCAAGCCATTGTTTTTAAACGATTTTTCCTGTCATGGCGCTGACACGAAACAGTCGTGAGATTAACCATGCAGGGGCTGATCGGTGGAATCGAAAAAGCCCGGTAAAATTACCGGGCTAATCATAAAGAAGAAGTCCTTAATGGAAGATTACGCGGTCGTGGTGACCGAAAGAGCCTTCACACGAGCGGCCAGACGCGAGACCTTGCGCGATGCCGTGTTGGCATGCAGCACGCCCTTGCTGGCGGCGCGGGCAAGCTCGGGCTGAGCAGCCAGGAAAGCTTCCTTCGCCTTGGCGGCGTCACCGGATGCGATGGCCTCTTCGACCTGGCGAACGAAAGTACGAACGCGCGAGCGACGAGCCTTATTGACGTCGGTACGGCGGGCGATCTTGCGGGTCGCTTTTTTCGCCGAAGTTGTATTGGCCATGGATGCCTCTCTCAAGAATTCGAACAAACTCCGCCATTACCGCGGGCCCTGCGGCCACAAAATCCAGCAATGCGGGAGCAATCGCGGAAAACCAAACCGGCGTTCCGAACCGTGGGCGGGCATATAACTCTAAAGCCGGCCCACGTCAACGCGGATTTTTACGCTTTACCACTGGCAGGCGCCTAAAAGCATTCAACGGTGCGTAAAAGCCGGTTTGCGCTTCTCGACGAAGGCCGCCATGCCTTCTTTCTGGTCATCCGTGGCAAAGAGACTGTGAAACAGGCGGCGCTCGAAACGCAAGCCCTCCTCCAGCGTCGTCTCGAATGCGCGGTTGACCGCCTCCTTGGCCATCATCACCGAGGGACGCGAAAGCGAAGCGATCTTTTCGGCCGCCGCCAGCGCCTCGTCGAGCAGACGCTCGGGCGCCACCACACGCGAAACGAGTCCCGATCGTTCGGCTTCCGCCGCATCCATCATGCGGCCGGTCAGGATGAGGTCCATTGCCTTCGCCTTGCCGACGGCGCGCGTCAGCCGCTGCGAGCCGCCCATGCCGGGAATGACGCCCAGGGTGATTTCCGGCTGGCCGAACTTCGCCGTCTCCGAGGCGATGATGAAATCGCACATCATGGCGAGCTCGCAGCCGCCGCCGAGCGCAAAGCCGCTGACGGCAGCGATCACCGGCTTGCGTGCCTTGGCGACCTCATCCCAGCCGCTGATGAAATCACTCTGATAGATATCGGCGAACTCAAGTGGCTGCATCTCCTTGATATCGGCGCCGGCGGCAAAGGCGCGCTCGGAACCGGTCAGCACGATCGCGCCGACCGTCTCGTCGGCGTGGAAGGCGGCATAGGCCTCTTTCAGTTCCTTCAGGACGGTGGAATTCAGCGCGTTCAGCGCCTGTGGGCGGTTCAGCGTGACGAGGCCGACATTGCCTCGGGTTTCGACGATCAGGGTCTCATAAGCCATGCTGTTCTCCCGGTTTCTCACTCTTACTTCTGGCAGGTGGCACAATAGAAGGTGGAGCGACCCGCCTGGACGATGCGGGCGACCGTACCGCCGCAGCCGGGCGTGCGGCAAGCCTGACTTTCGCGATCATAGACGGAGAAGGAATGCTGGAAATAGCCGAGCGATCCGTCGGTCTGGATATGGTCGCGCAGCGACGATCCGCCGGCGGCGATCGCATCGGCGATGACGTCACGGATCGAGGCCACGAGCAGGTCAAGCTGCGCTTTCGGCCGGCCCCCTGCCGTCACCAGCGTGCTGGCGGCGCGGATCGGCGAAAGATGCGCGCGCCACAGCGCCTCGCAGACATATATATTGCCGAGACCGGCAATGTTCTTCTGGTCAAGCAGCGCGCTCTTCAGCGGCTGCGCCTTGTCGCGGAAGCGTTCGGCCAGATAGGCGGCGCCAAGCTCGTTTCCTGTCGGCTCAGGGCCGAGATCGCGGAAGAAGGGATGGGCGGCGAGATCGGCACGTCCCACCATATCCATGAAGCCGAAACGGCGCGGATCGTTGTAGACGACACGGCGCGGGCCGCTTGCGCCCTCCAGATGAAAGACGACGTGATCGTGCTTCTCGTCCTTCGAGCGGACATGGTGGAATTCGCCCGGCGCGGCGGAGACGGCACCCTCCTCAATGCGGCCCTCCTCAATGCGGCCCTCCTCAATGCGGAAGGAACCGGACATGCCGAGATGGGAGATCAGCGTGTTGCCGTCGTCGAGATCGACCAGCAGATATTTGGCGCGGCGGCCGAGGCTGACGATGGTGCGGCCGGAAACCCTGTCCGCGAAAGCGTCGGGAAAGGGGAAGCGCAGATCGCCGCGGCGCAGCTCCAGCTTGGTGATGCGGGTGCCCTCCATCGCCGGCGTCAGGCCGCGTTTCACCGTTTCGACTTCTGGCAATTCCGGCATCTTAACCCATCTATATCTAACGTGTTTCAACCGGCGACGATGTGCGCTATAGCGCCAGTGTGCCGCGGAGAATGCGGCCCATAGATAACGTCGCGCGCGGTCTTTCGCTATGGCCGCCGCGCCCGAATCTTCAGGAACGGAGCAGTCTGATGTCAGAAAGCCGCACTTCCGCCGATGGCGGCATGGAGACCTCCTACGGCTTCCGCGAGGTGCCTGATGGCGAGAAGCAGAGCCTGGTCAACCAGGTGTTCCACAAGGTCGCCAAGCGCTACGACATCATGAACGACGTCATGTCGATGGGCATGCACCGCGCCTGGAAGGATGCGATGATCTCGGCGCTGAACCCGCGCAAGGAGCCGGGCTACAAGGTGCTCGACGTTGCCGGCGGCACCGGCGATATCGCCTTCCGCATCGTCGAGGCCTCGGGCAGACAGGCGCATGCCACCGTGCTCGACATCAACGGTTCGATGCTCGGCGTCGGAGCCGAGCGGGCGGAAAAGAAGAAGCTTTCCGGCAATCTCACCTTCGTCGAGGCGAATGCCGAGGAACTGCCGTTCGAGGCAGGCAGCTTCGATGCCTATACGATCGCCTTCGGCATCCGCAACGTACCGAGGATCGACGTAGCGCTGTCGGAGGCCTATCGCGTGTTGAAGCGCGGCGGACGGCTGCTGGTGCTGGAATTTTCCGAAGTCGATATGCCGCTTCTCGACAAGATCTACGACGCCTGGTCGTTCAACGCCATTCCGCAATTCGGCAAGGCGATTACCGGCGATGCCGAACCCTACCAATATCTGGTGGAATCGATCCGCAAGTTCCCGAACCAGGAGAATTTCGCGGCAATGATCCGCCAGGCCGGCTTTTCGCGCGTCACCTACACCAATTATACCGGCGGCATCGCCGCACTCCATTCCGGCTGGAAGCTGTGACGCATGACGCCGAAAAGTGTAGAGCGGTTTTCGAATAGCGTCGCGCGAGAATCAAGCAGAACATGAGTACTTTCGGCGCATATTTCCGTCTTTGGCGCGTCGGCTGGGTGCTCGTGCGTGAGGGCGTCGTATCAGCTCTTCCTTCCGAAGGGCTGCCGCCTCCGGTGGCACTCGCCAAATCCTTCGTCACGATTTTCGAGCGAAGCAAGGCGCGGCATCAGAAGCGTAGCGACCGGCTGGCCCAGGCGGTCGAGCGGCTCGGTCCCTCCTATGTGAAGATCGGGCAGTTCCTGGCGACGCGGCCGGATGTGGTCGGCGTCGAATTCGCCAACGACCTGTCGCAGCTTCAGGACCGGATGGCCTTCTTTCCCTCGGCAGCGGCCAAGGCCAATATCGAAGGCTCGCTCGGACGGCCGATCGGCGAGCTCTATGCGAGCTTCGGCGATCCGATCGCCGCCGCCTCGATCGCGCAGGTGCATCCGGCCGAGGTCGATAGTGCCGAGGGCCGGAAGAAGGTCGCCGTCAAGATCGTGCGGCCCGGCGTGCGCCAGCGCTTTGCCCATGACATCGAGGCGATGTATCTCGTTGCCCATATGCAGGAGCGTTTCCTGGCGTCCAGCCGGCGGCTGCGGCCGGTCGAAGTGACGAAGACGCTGGAGCAGACGACCAAGGTGGAGATGGATCTTCGCCTGGAGGCGGCTGCCCTTTCGGAGATCGCCGAGAATACCGAAAAGGATCCCGGCTTCCGCGTGCCGAAGGTCGACTGGGAGCGCACCGGGCGCGACGTCATCACCATGGAGTGGATCGACGGCACGAGGATGTCCGACGTCGAGGGCCTGCGCGCGGCGGGCCACGATCTCAACCTGCTTGCCGATACGCTGATCCAGTCGTTCCTGCGCCACACGTTGCGCGACGGCTTCTTCCATGCCGACATGCATCCGGGCAATCTCTTCGTCGACGCTGACGGGATGATCGTCGCCGTCGACATGGGCATCGTCGGGCGGCTGGGCAAGAAGGAGCGGCGCTTCCTCGCCGAAATCCTCTATGGCTTCATCACCCGCGACTATATCCGCGTCGCCGAGGTGCATTTTGAGGCCGGCTATGTGCCCGGACATCACAATGTCGAAAGCTTCGCCCAGGCGATCCGGGCGATCGGCGAGCCGATCCATGGACAGCCGGCCGAGACGATCTCGATGGGCAAGCTGCTGACGCTGCTGTTCGAAGTGACCGAACTCTTCGACATGGCGACGCGGCCGGAGCTGGTGATGCTGCAGAAGACCATGGTCGTGGTCGAAGGTGTATCGCGCATGCTCAATCCGCGCTTCAACATGTGGAAGGCCTCCGAGCCTGTCGTCGGTGACTGGATCCGCACCAATCTCGGGCCGAAGCGGATCGCCACCGATCTCAAGGACGGGCTGAAGGCGGCGGTAAAGCTCGCCGAAGCCGTGCCCGAAATCGCAGCGAAGACCGAAAAATTCCACCATCAGCTCCTGCATATGAGCGAGCACGGGCTGCGCTTCGATGCTGAGACGGCGGAGGCGATCGGCAAGGCCGAAGCGCGGCACAACCGCTCGGCCAGGATCGCGCTTTGGATCATCGCATTGACGCTTGTCTATATTGCCTGGATGCTGAGCTGACCGCCTGCCAAAAACATGCTGTGTTCGGCATTTGGGATATCCCATGTGACGGAGGGCTCGCTTAGTCTCGCATTCCGAGCATGATGCCGAAAAGTGTAAGCGGTTTTCGGGCGACATCATGCTCTGACTCTTTAGTTTAGAACAGGATTCAGATTTTCGGCCGATACGGCCTAAAATCAGCCTGTTCTGGGGAGATAGGCACATGAAGCACGAACGCCTTGGCATCGAACTTTCCGGACAACCGCTCGGTTTTGCCGAGATGGTGACGATTGGTGCGGGCAAGGCTAAGATTTCGGCTTCGGCGACAGGCATGGCCCGCATCGCGATCGCCCGCGAGGTCGTCGAGGATGCGATTGCCTCCGGCATGCCCGTCTACGGCTCGACGACAGGCGTCGGCGCCATGAAAGATGTGGAGTGGTCGGCCGACGAACTCGACACCTTCAATCTCGGCCTGGTGCGCGCCCATCATTTCGGCACCGGCACACCCTTTTCCTGCAATATCGTGCGCAATGCCATGGCGATCCGCATCAATACGGCGCTGACCGGCCAGGTCGGCTGCACGCCCGAGCTGATTCGGGCCTATATCAGGATGCTCGAGGCCGATCTCATCCCGGTCGTGCGCCGTACCGGCTCGATCGGCTGTGCGGATATCGGCCTGATGGGACAAATCGGCGCAGTGCTGACCGGTGTCGGCGAAGCGATCTATCGCGGCAACCGGATGCAGGCGGCCGAGGCCTTCCGGGCCGCCGGGCTGGAACCGATGCGGATGGCGCCGCGCGACAGCCTCGCCTCGCTCAGCGTCAATGCGGTCAGCTTTGCCTCCGCGGCGGAAACGACCCGCAACGCCGCGGCCTCGATCCGCGTCCTGCTGGCAACGGCGATGATGGCGGCCGGCGCGCTCGGCGCTTCCCGCGATCCCTGGAAGGCGGTCCGGCATGTCGGAACGGCGCGCGAAGCGCTGATCGGCGCCTGGCTCTGCAATGCCTCCGACGAATGGAACTGGCCCGTCGCAACGCATGTGCAGGATCCACTCAGCCTGCGCATGATCGCCCAGGTGTTCGGCGCGGTGATCGAAAACCTTTTATCGACCGGCCATAAGATCCTTGCCGCCACCGGGCGCTCGGACGACAATCCCGTCGTGGTCGAAGGCCGGGTGATGACGTCGGGCGGCTCTCTTCCGCTCGATGTGACGATCCTGCTCGAATCGGCCGCGCTCTGCATGGCGCATGCGGCACGCAATGCCTTCAACCGCTGCGTCATTCTCGGCAACGGCCAGCGGCGCGACCTGCCGGTCAATCTGGTGCCGCCGGGGCGGATCGCCACCGGTTTCGGGCCGATCATCAAACTTGCCGGCGAGATCTTCTCGCGCGTGCTGTCGATGTCCAATCCCGTGTCGGCGCAGTCGCTGGTGGTTGCGGCCGGGCTCGAGGACGAGGCGGCCTTCCTGCCGCTCGTCATCGAGCGCTTCGACCGGCAGATGCGAGCGCTGAAGCGCCTCGCAGCCCTCGAGGCGCTGCTGTCGGCCCAGGCGATCGACATTCTCGGCGATGAACCGAAGGGCGTCGCCGCCATGCTCTACGCGGTCGTGCGCAAACATGCGGATTTCTATACGGTCGACCGGCCGCTTTCGGCGGAGGTTGAGGCGATCGAGGAAGAACTTGGTTCGGACGACTTCGTATCGAAGCTGACCGAGCAGGTTCCAATTGCCTCCTTCGACGATTTCTTCGCCCTCGGCTCGCTGGAGCGTATCGAGGAGCGGCTGACAGGCCCCTAGAACAGGATTCAGACTTTAGGCCGGGTCGGCCTAAAGTCTGAATCCTGTTCTAAATTAAAGAGTTAGAGCATGATGTCGTCCGAGAACCGCTCACACTTTTCGGCATCATGCTCCAGCCGGCAACAGTCTGATCCAGTTTAGGGGGAAGCGGCATGGACTTCGATCTCGTTTTGCAGGGCACGGTGGTGTTGCCGGACCGCATTGTCGAAGAGGGCTATGTCGCCGTGCGCGACGGCAAGATCGCCGAGGTCGGCCTCGGCGTGCCGCCTGCGGGCCGCGAACGGCACCTGCTCGGAAAAGCGCTGATCCTGCCCGGCGCAATCGACGCACAGGTGCATTCGCTTTCCCAGAAGGACCAGGAGGATTTCATCTGGTCGACGCGCTCGGCGGCGGCCGGCGGCGTGACAACAATCGTCGACATGCCCTATGACGAAGGCAATCTCGTCTGCTCGGCAGCGGCAGTGAAGCGGAAGATCGACCATGCCGGCCTGCAGGCGCGCGTCGATTTCGCGCTTTACGGCACCGTCGATCCGGAAGAAGGCCCGGCGCGGATCCGCGAAATGGTGGAGGCAGGTGTCGCGGCCTTCAAATTCTCGACCTTCGGCACCGACCCGAAGCGCTTTCCGCGCATTCCGCCGGCCCTGCTCGACGCCTGTTTTGCGGCAATCGCGCCGACGGGGCTGACGGCGGGCGTGCACAATGAAGACGACGAGGCGGTGCGCAGCTACATCGAGCAGGTGAAGGCAAGCGGCATCACCGATTGGCGGGCGCACGGCCTGTCGCGACCGCCGATCACCGAGCTGCTGGCGATGCACACGATCTTCGAGACGGGTGCTGTGACCCACTGCCCTGCGCATGTGGTGCACTGCTCGCTCGGGCGCGGCTATGATATCGCGCGCGCCTATCGCCGCGACGGTTTTGCGGCGACGGTCGAATGCTGCATCCACTACCTGACGCTCGACGAGGAAAACGACGTGAAGCGCCTCGGCGGCAAGGCGAAGATCAATCCGCCGGTGCGGCCGCGCGCCGAGGTGGAGAGGCTCTGGCGGAAGGTGGCGGAGGGTGATGTCTGGCTGGTCTCGACCGATCACGTCAGCTGGTCGGAGAACCGCAAGACCAATCCCGACATGCTCGCCAACGCCTCCGGCGTTCCCGGCCTCGAGGTGATGGTGCCGCTTTTCGTCAAAGGTGCCGTCGAACGCGGCATTCCGCTCACATGGGCCGCCAAGCTGATGGCGGAGAACCCGGCGAAGCATTTCCGGCTCGACCATATCAAGGGCGCGCTGACGCCGGGCAAGGACGCCGATATCGTCGTGCTGGAGCCGCGCGACAGCGTCTATGATGCCGCCGCGAGCGGCAACAACGTCGTCGGCTGGAGCCCCTATAACGGCATCCGCCTGCCCTGGACCGTCTCGGCCACTTATCTGCGCGGTGAAAAGATAGCCGAGGGCGCGAAGGTGCTGGCCGAGCCCGGCACTGGGCGCTTCGTGCGGCCGCTGCCGCGCCAGCTTATTGCGGGAGCTGAAGCATGAGCCGCAATCTTCCCGTCAATGCCGACCGGATCGCTGCAGATATCGAGACACTGGCCGGGATTACCGAGCCGGGGCATCCCTGGACGCGGCGGGCGTTCTCGCCGCTCTTTCTCGACGGCCGGGCCTATATCGAAGCGCGGATGAAGGCGGCGGGACTGGAAACGCGGATCGATGCCGCCGGCAATCTGGTCGGACGGCGGACAGGGCGGAAACCGTGGCTCGGCACGATCATGATCGGTTCGCATTCCGACACGGTGCCGGACGGCGGCCGCTTCGACGGTATTGCCGGCGTGATCTCGGCGCTGGAGGTGGCACGCGCGCTTGGTGACCAGAATATCGAGCTCGATCACGATCTCGAAATCATCGACTTCCTTGCCGAGGAGGTCAGCATCTTCGGCGTGTCCTGCATCGGCAGCCGCGGCATGACCGGCCAATTGCCGGAGGCATGGCTTTCGCGCGTCAGCGACGGGCGCGACCTGGCCGAGGGCATCGCCCAGGTCGGTGGCCGACCTGACGTGCTGATGCAGCAGAAGCGACCCGATATAGCCGGCTTTCTGGAGCTTCATATCGAACAAGGCCCGGTGCTCGAAGCCGAAAAGGAGGATGTCGGCGTCGTCACCGCAATCTCGGGCATCACCCGAATCGAGATCACCGTCGAAGGGCGGGCCGATCATGCCGGCACGACGCCGATGGACCGGCGGGCGGATGCGCTGGTGGCGGCGTCACAGCTGGTGCTCGACATCCGCAATGCCGCCGCCGAACTTGCCAAATCGCCGGGGCATTTCGCAGCGACGGTCGGCGAATTCAGGATCGAGCCGAATGCCGCCAATGTCGTGCCGTCGAAGGTGGTGCTGCTGATCGATGGCCGTGCCGAAATCCGGGCCGACATGGAGGCATTCTGCCGCTGGCTCGATGGCCATGTCGAAAAGCTGGCGGGGGCCTACGGCGTGACGATCAAGGCGCCCAACCGGGTTTCCGACAATCAGCCGACGCCTGCTGATGCCGGGCTGCTGTCGGCCTTGGAGGCTGCCTGCGAGCGGGTCGGCGCGAAACACCGGCGCATGGCCTCCGGCGCGGGGCACGACACGGCCTGGATCGCCAAGGTGGCGCCGGCGGCGATGATCTTCGTGCCGTGCCGCGAAGGCCGCAGCCATTCGGCCGACGAATGGGCTGAAAACGACGATATCGCGCTCGGAGCGGCCGTGCTGTTCGAGGCGGTGCGCGAGATGGACAAAAGCTTGAATCAGGAGAAGGCGAATGGGACGCATACTCGTTGAGAAGGACGTGGAAGCTGCCGTCAAGGGCGGCTCCGTCTATGCCGCCGGCGGCGGCGGCTGGGCCGATCACGGGCGGATGCTTGGGTTTGCCGCCGTCAATGTCGGCAAGCCCGAGCTGGTCTCGATCGACGAGCTGAAGGACGAGGACTGGATCGCCACCGCGGCCGCGATCGGCGCACCGGCCTCCACCACCCCCTGGGAAATGCAGGGCATCGACTATGTGAAGGCGGTGCAATTGCTGCAGGAGGCGCTCGGCGAAAAGCTTTCCGGGCTGATCATCGGCCAGAACGGCAAATCCTCGACGCTGAACGGCTGGCTGCCCTCGGCGATCCTCGGCACCAAGGTGGTCGACGCGGTCGGCGATATCCGCGCGCATCCCACAGGCGACATGGGCTCGATCGGCATGGCCGGATCGCCCGAGCAGATGATCCAGACCGCCGTCGGCGGCAATCGCTCCGAGAATCGTTATATCGAACTGGTGGTGAAGGGAGCGACGGCGAAGATCTCACCGGTGCTGCGGGCCGCTGCCGATCAATCCGGCGGCTTCATCGCCAGTTGCCGCAATCCGCTCCGCGCCTCCTATGTCCGCAGCCATGCGGCGCTCGGCGGCATCTCGATGGCGCTTGCGCTCGGTGAAGCGATCATCGCGGCGGAGAAGCGCGGCGGATCCGATGTCATCGACGCGATCTGCAAGGCGACGGGCGGGCATATCCTTGCCGAGGGCGTCATTAGCCGCAAGGACGTCGTCTATACCAAGGAAGCCTTCGACATCGGCACGATCACCGTCGGCTCGGGCGGAACATCGGTGACGCTGCATGTGATGAACGAATATATGGCGGTGGACGACGCGGATGGTGAGCGACTTGCGACCTTTCCCGCCGTCATCACCACGCTTTCACCGGAGGGCGAGCCGCTCAGCGTCGGCCAGCTCAAGGAGGGCATGCATGTCTTCATCCTGCATGTGCCGATGGATATCATTCCGCTGTCGGCAAGCGTGCTCGATCCGACCGTCTATCCCGTCGTCGAAAAGGCGATGGGGATCGAGATCGCACGCTATGCACTGGCGACGAAGGCCTGAACCATGGCGCGCGATCCGGGTCTCGAAGAACTGATGCGTGAGGAACTCGGCGATCGGCCCGGCCTTGCCGAAAAATCCATGTTCGGCGGCTGGGCCTTCATGCTGAACGGCAATCTTCTTTGCTGCGCGCGCCATGACGGCATGCTGATCCGTCTCGGCAAGGGCAATGACGGCTGGGCGCTGGCACTGCCGGGCGTGATCCAGATGCTGTCGGGCGAGCGGGTGATGCATGGCTGGGTGCGAGGCGGTGCCGAGGTTTATGGCGACGATGCCCTGAGACGGCGTTTGCTCGATGCGGCACTCGCCTATGTGGAATCGCTGCCCAGCAAATAACGAACGAAGCCAGAGTAAAACGAGGAACCCACGATGCCGAAGGCCAATCCACGTCATCCGAAATTTCCGATTCCCGGCGGGCCGGAACTGCGCGCCAAGGGCTGGCGGCAGGAGGCGCTGCTGCGGCTGCTCGAAAACGTGCTCTCCGTCGGCGAGGACCCCGACAATCTGATCGTCTATGCCGCGCTCGGCAAGGCGGCTCGCAACTGGGCGGCGCACAGGGGCATCGTCAAGGCGCTGACCGAGATGGAAGAGGACCAGACGCTGCTCATCCAGTCCGGCAAGCCGATCGGCCTCGTTCGAACGCATGCCAAGGCGCCGCTGGTCATCATGGCGAACTGCAATATCGTCGGGCAATGGGCAAAGGCCGAAGTGTTCTACGAGCTGCAGCGCAAGGGACTGATCTGCTGGGGCGGGCTGACGGCCGGCGCCTGGCAATATATCGGCAGCCAGGGCGTCATCCAGGGTACGTACGAGATCTTCATGCGCATCGCCGAGCGGCGCTTCGGCGGCGATCTCCTCGGCCGGTTCGTGCTGACGGCCGGCCTCGGCGGCATGGGCGGGGCGCAACCGCTCGCCGGCCGCATGGCAGGGGCGGCGATCCTCTGCATCGACATCGATCCGGAGCGGGCCCGCAAGCGCCAGCAGATCGGTTATCTCCAGGAAATCGCCCCCGATCTCGATACCGCCCTTCAGATGATCGATGCGGCGGTAAAGGACAAGCGGGCGCTGTCCGTCGGGCTCGTCGGCAATGCGGCGGAAGTCTATCCGGAGATCGCCCGCCGCGGCATCGTGCCCGACATCGTCACCGACCAGACCTCGGCGCATGACCTCGTCTATGGCTACGTGCCGAAGGGCATGAGCCTCGATCAGGTCAAGGGCCTGCGCGACGATGGCCAGGGGCAGTTGATGGCGGCAAGCCGGGCCTCGATCGTCGACCATGTGACGGCGATGCTGGAGTTCCAGAAGCGTGGCTCGGAAGTCTTCGACAATGGCAACCTGATCCGCACGCAGGCCAAAGAGGGCGGCGTTGCCAATGCCTTCGACATTCCGATTTTCACCGAAGCCTATCTCAGGCCGCTGTTTGCCCGGGCGATCGGCCCGTTCCGCTGGATGGCTCTGTCAGGCGAGGAGAGCGATATCGCCCGGATCGACGATCTGCTGCTCGAAATGTTCCCCGACAACAAGATCATCACCAACTGGATCCGGCTGGCGCGCGAGCAAGTGCCCTTCGAGGGGCTGCCGGCCCGTATCGCCTGGCTCGGTCACGGCGAACGCACGGCACTCGCAAGGCGCGTCAATGCGCTGGTTGCGAGCGGCGAACTCAAAGGCCCCGTCGCCTTCTCTCGCGACCATCTCGATGCAGGCGCCATGGCGCATCCGAATATCATGACCGAGGGGATGAAGGACGGCTCCGACGCGATCGCCGACTGGCCGCTGATCGATGCGATGATGCTCTGCTCGTCGATGGCCGATCTGGTCGTCATCCATTCCGGCGGCGGCGGCTATGCCGGCTACATGACGAGCTGTGGCGTCACCGTCGTCGCCGACGGCACGGATGCCGCTGACGAACGGCTCGACCATGCGCTGACCAACGATACGGCGCTTGGCGTCATGCGTTACGCCGATGCGGGTTACGAGGAGGCGCTGGATGAGGTGGCGAAGAAGGAGGTTCCCTATATCCGGCTTGGTTGATGTGCGGGAGGCGGACGTCAGGCGATCAGATTGGAGACTTCGATGAGGTTGCCGTCGGGGTCCCTGAAATAGACCGAGCGCAGACGTCCGGTCGCGCCGGTGCGTTCGACCGGACCTTCTTCGATCGCAACGCCTGAGGCCTGCAGATGGACGATGACATCGGCAAGCGGCGTCTCGGCGATGAAGCAGAGGTCGCCGGAGCCGGGTGTGGGATGTCGCGCCTTGGGATCGAATTCGCGGCCGGCCTGATGCAGGTTGATCTTCTGCCCGCCGAATTTCAGTGCTTTTCGGCCTTCCGCGAAGGTTTCGACCGACATGCCGAGGATGCGGGAATAGAAATCGCAGGTGATGGCGATATCGGCGACGGTCAGCACGAGATGGTCGAGACGGTCTATGCGGATCATGCTTTTCTCCTCGCGAGGTGCTGGGCAAGACAGGCGGACGCGAAGGCCAGCGCCAGCATGGCAAGCGTGAAGATAACGACGGCGGCCCATCCTTCAACCGCGAAGAACCAGCCGCCCGCCGAACCCATGAGGCTGGAGCCGACATAATAGGCGAGCATATAGAGCGACGAGGCGTGGCCTTTGGTGCCATGCGCAAGCTTGCCGACAAGGCCGCTGGCGATGGAATGGCTCATGAAGAAGCCGGTCGTCAGCACAATGATGCCGAGGATGATGGCCGGGAGAGAGGCTGCGAGCGTCAGTGCGCTGCCGGCGGCGGTAAGCGCCAGACCGAAGAGAAGCACGGAAAAGTGCCCGATCCGGTCTCCAAGCAGACCGCCGATCGAGGAGGCGCCGATGCCGAAGAGGTAGACGGTGAAGATCAGGCCGAGTTCGGTCTGGTTGAGGTCGTAAGGCGGCGCCAGGAGGCGGAAACCGGCATAATTGTAGATGGTCACGAAGGAACCCATCGCCAGGAAGGCGATGGCGAAGATGAACGGCAGCGCCGGATTGGTGAGATGGCCGAGCCAGGCTTTTGCATGAAAGCGCGGATCGAGGCCCGGCCGGCGGACGAAATTGCGTGACGGCGGCAAGAGGGCGATGAAGCCGATCGCGGCCGCAAGGCCGATGGCGCCGATGATGAAAAGCGCCGGACGCCAGGTGAGATATTCGGCGAAGATACCGGTCAACACACGGCCGGACATGCCGCCGAAGGCCGTGCCGCCGACATAGAGGCCCATGGTGGCGCCGAGGCCGCGCGGATCGATTTCCTCGGCGAGATAAGCCATGGCGACAGCAGGCACGCCGCCGAGAACGAGACCCTGCAGGGCGCGGATGACGAGCAGCAGATGCCAGTTCGGGGCAAAGGCGGTGGCAATGGTCAGCAATGCCGCGCCGACCAGCGATATCGACATCAGGCTGCGGCGGCCAAGGCCTTCCGAGACGGCGGCGGCACAGACGATGGCGACCGCCAGGAAACCGGTGGAGAGCGAGAGCGATAGTGAACTTTCGGCCGGGCTGACGGAAAATTGCTGCGAGAAGATCGGCAGCAGAGGCTGGACGCAATAGAGCAGCGAGAAGGTGGAGAAGCCAGATAGGAAGAGTGCCAGGCTGGCGCGGCGATAGGCACCGGTCCCCCGGGTCAGATAGTGTTTTTGTCCTGGGATCGCGGCTGTCTCGGCGGTCTTCACTGCATGCGCTGACGTCGGCATCTCTTCATCCCTCCGACCTCCGATCTAGTTAACGCCGCTCCATTTGTCCAATATATGACACTGGCGATTTCGATATGTTTTGGAGATGGCGATGGAGCTGCGGCACTTGCGATATTTTCTCGCGGTAGCGGAAGAAGGCAATTTCACCCGTGCCGCCGGCAAGCTCGGCATCGGGCAGCCGCCGCTCAGCCAGCAGATCCGCGATCTGGAGAGGGAAGTGGGTGCGGCGCTGTTTCACCGCGTGCCGCACGGCGCCGAATTGACGGCGGCGGGCGCAGCCTTCCTCGGCGAGGCAAAGGCTTCGCTCGCGGCCGCGGAAAAAGCGAAGCTTGCGGCGCAAAGCGCCAATCGCGGCGAGACCGGCCGGCTGTCGCTCGGCTTCACCGCCTCCTCCGCCTTCAACCCCGTGGTCAGCACGACGATCCGCCGCTTTCGCGCGCGCTGGCCGGAGGTGCAGTTGTCGCTGACGGAAATGAATACGCTGGCGTTGATGCAGAAGCTCGAACGCGGCGAGCTCGACGCCACCTTCATGCGCCCCAGCCTGGACGATCCCGCCGGCATCCGGCTACGGCGGTTGCCGGATGAGCCGATGGTGATTGCCCTGCCCGCCAGCCATCCCTTGGCACAGCGCAGCAAGCTACCGCTTGCGGCGCTGGCGGACGAACCCTTCATCCTCTTTCCTCGACTCGTGGGCTTGAGCCTTTACGACGATGTCGTGCTCACCTGCCGCAAGGCGGGATTCGAGCTGACCGTGGCGCAGGAGGCGCCGCAGATTTCCTCGGTCGTCAATCTGGTGGCGGCCGATCTCGGCGTCTCGATCGTGCCGGCCTCTATTTCGCAGATCAAGCTCGAAGGTGTCGCCTACCGGCCGATCGAGGGGCCGCCGGCCGTGGCGCGCCTGGCGCTGGCAATCCTGAAAACACATCGCTCGCCGGTCACCGAGAACCTGATCAGTTTGCTGAACTAAAGCGCGTCGCGATCTTTCAGATTCGCTCTTCGCGCTTTAGGTCTTTGTTTTTGCGCATGTCGTTTTCGCAAAACCGCTGCACACTTTTTCGCGACATGCTCTAGCCCGCCGGATCCCAATAGGGCGGATCGCCGAAGCTCTTCTTCAGGTGGTCGGCGATGGCACGGAGCTTGGCGGATGGATTTCGGCCCTCGGGATGGGCCAGATAGATGAATTCGGCCTCCGGCCTATGGCCGACATCGATTTCGGCAAGCCGGCCCTCACGGATGGCCGGGCCGGCGATGAAGGCCGGCAGCAGCGCGATGCCGAGCCCGGCAATCGCGGCGTCGCGGAGCATGTCGCCATTGTTGATGCCGAGCGCCAGTTTCGCGCGCACGACGATCGCACCGTCGGGCGTCTGGAAGCGCCAGTCGGCAACGCCGCGGTTGGTGTAGAAGATGCCGCGATGGTTGTTGAGATCCGCCAGCGACGACGGAATTCCCTGGCGGGCGAGATAATCCGGCGAGGCGCAGAGAAGACGGCGGCTGCGCGTGAGTTTCCAGGCGACCAGCCGGCTGTCGGCGATTGGGCCGTTGCGGATAATGGCATCATAACCATCCGAGGCGGCATCGACGCGCCGGTCATCGATATCGAGGGTCAGTTCGATCTCGGGATGTTCGGCAAGAAAGGGATAAAGCGCCGGGCCGAGATGCATGCGGCCGAAGGTGACCGGGGCGGCGATGCGGATCGGGCCGGACAGCGTTCCGCGCCGCTCGGCCATATCTGCCGCGGCTTCCTCGATCTCGCGTACGATGCGCGCGGCGCGTTCCAGGAAAACCGCGCCATCCTCCGTCAAGGTGAGCTTGCGGGTCGTTCGATGCAGCAGCATGCCGCCCAGCGACTTTTCCAGTTCCGCCAGCCTTTCGCTGACGACGGATTTGGACACCCGCAGGCGCCGGGCCGCCTCGCTGACCGAGCCCGCCTCAACCACGGCGACGAAAGCCGCAATACCTTCGATCCTGATCATCGTTCGGCTTTTCCGAATTCGAGTTCCCCGATCTGGAGACTAATCCGAACGAATGGAAAATGCCATCTTCCACTCATCGAAAGGGACGGCAGGGGCCGCCTCACCTTAAACGCAGGAGATGGAACCATGAACCGCTTGAACAACAGGGTCGCGATCGTCACCGGCGCAAGCTCCGGCATCGGCCGCGCCACGGCAAAGCTCTTTGCCGCCGAAGGCGCCAAGGTCGTCGTCGGCGCCCGCCGCCAGGGCGAACTCGACAGCCTCGTCGCGGAGATCAAGGCAGAGGGTGGCGACGCCATCGCCGTTGCCGGCGACGTGCGCTCGGAAGATTATCACAAGGCGCTGGTCGCCGCCGCCGTGACAAATTACGGCAAGCTCGACATCGCCTTCAACAATGCCGGCACGCTCGGCGAAGCCGGTCCTAGCACCGCCGTTTCCGAAGCGGGCTTCAGCGAGGCGTTGGCGATCAATCTGACGGCCTCCTTCCTCGCCGCCAAGCACCAGATCGGCGCAATGGTGGAGAATGGCGGCGGCTCGGTGATCTTCACCTCGACCTTCGTCGGCTACAGCTTCGCTTTTCCGGGCGTTGCCGCCTATGCCGCCAGCAAATCCGGCCTGATCGGCCTGACGCAGGCGCTCGCCGTCGAATTCGGCCAGCAGGGCGTGCGCGTCAATGCCATCCTGCCGGGTGCTGTTGATACCGACATGTATCGGGACATGAACGATACGCCTGAGAAGCAGGCCTTCGTTACCAATCTGCATGCGCTGAAGCGTGTCGCGACACCCGAAGAACTCGCCCGCTCGGTTCTCTATCTCGCCTCCGACGATGCGAGCTTCGTCACCGGCACGGCCTCGCTGGTCGACGGCGGCGCTTCGATCACCCGCACCTGAGACGGCGCGGCGCGATTATCCGCTGCGGGTTGATGATCCTTCAACGCGCCGGCTTATCGCGCCGCCTTTTTCAGGGCATTCTCCCAACAACGGGCCGCGACCCAAAATTCGATCAAAGGAACGTCATCATGTCACGCCTGCAAAACAAGACAGCCCTCATCACCGGCGGCACCAGCGGCATCGGTCTCGAGACCGCCCGCCAATTCATCGCCGAGGGCGCCCGCGTCGTCGTTACCGGCAGCAGCGCGGCAAGCGTCGAGGCGGCCCGCGCCGAACTTGGCTGCAAAGCCACCGTCATCCAGGCCGATGCCGGCAATGCGGTCGGCCAGAAGGCCGTCGCCGATAGCGTGAGAGAGGCTTTCGGCACGCTCGACATCCTCTTCGTAAACGCCGGGGTCGCCGAGTTCGGGCCGCTGGAACAGTGGAGCGAAGCCGCCTTCGACAAGTCGGTTGATATCAACGTCAAAGGACCGTTCTTCCTGATTCAGTCGCTGCTGCCGATTTTTTCGAAGCAGGCCGCGATCGTGCTCAACACCTCGATCAACGCCCATATCGGCATGCCGAACTCCAGCGTCTATTCGCTGACGAAGGGCGCACTGCTGACGCTTGCCAAGACATTGTCGGGCGAACTCATCGGCCGCGGCATCCGCGTCAACGCCGTCAGCCCGGGTCCGATCGCCACGCCGCTCTACAGCAAGCTCGGGGCGTCGGAAGCGGATTCCAAGGCGATGACCGCGCAGATCCAGTCCCAGATCCCCGTCGGCCGCTTCGGGAACCCCAGCGAAGTCGCCAAGACGATCGTCTTTCTCGCCTCCGATGAGGCGGCCTATATCGTCGGCAGCGAACTCATCATCGACGGCGGGATGAGCAACCTCTGACCCCACGAGCGCGGCGGAGACCAGCTGCCGCGCTGCTTGCCGGCTTCGGCATGGCGTCGGCGCGATTGCATGTTCTCCGCCAAAGGCTTAGGGTCGAGGGCGGTCAGAAAAGGCGACGGGTAGAAGGCCATGGCTCTCAGCGGCAAACGCATCCTCCTCATCATCTCGGGCGGCATCGCGGCCTATAAGAGCCTGGATCTGATCCGCCGGCTGCGCGAGCGCGGCGCGAGCGTGCGCCCTGTGATGACCAAAGGCGCCCAGGAATTCGTCACGCCGCTTGCCGTCGGTGCACTGGCGGCGGACCATGTCTTCCTCGATCTGTTTTCGCGGCAGGACGAACAGGATATCGGCCATATCCGCCTGGCGCGCGACTGCGACCTCGTGCTGATCGCCCCTGCCACCGCCGATCTGATGGCGAAGATGGCGAACGGGCTTGCCGACGATCTCGCTTCGACCGTGCTTCTGGCGACGAACAGGCCGGTGCTGGCCGCACCAGCGATGAACCCCGCCATGTGGGCGCACCCGGCGACGCGGCGGAATGCGGCGATGCTCAGAGCCGACGGCATCCGCTTCATCGGGCCGATGGCCGGTGAGATGGCAGAGAGCCGGGAGGCCGGGCTTGGCCGGATGGCGGAACCGCTGGAGATCGTCGCTGCGGCCGAAACCATGCTCGACGATGGAGAAAAGCCGCTGAAGGGTCGCAAGGCGATCGTCACGTCAGGACCGACGCACGAACCGATCGATCCGGTGCGCTATATCGCCAACCGCTCCTCCGGCCGGCAGGGGCATGCGATCGCCGCAGCCCTTGCAAAGCTCGGGGCTGATGTGACGCTCGTATCGGGGCCGGTGGCGATCGCCGACCCCGTCGGCGTGACCGTCGTGCATGTCGAACGGGCTGAGGAAATGCGTGATGCCGTGCTTGCGGCGCTGCCGGCCGACATCGCGGTGATGGTGGCAGCGGTGGCGGACTGGCGCGTCGCCTCGGCCGCCGACCAGAAGCTGAAGAAACATCCCGGCGAATCCATTCCAACGCTGGCGCTGACCGAGAATCCGGACATCCTGAAAACCGTCGGCCATCATACGATGCGGCCGAAACTGGTGATCGGCTTTGCCGCCGAGACGCAGGACGTCGAAATCAATGCGAAGGCGAAACTCGAGAGGAAGGGCGCCGACATGATCGTCGCCAATGACGTTTCTCCCGCGACCGGCATCATGGGCGGCAGCCGCAACAGCGTCAAACTCATTCGCCGCGACGGGGTCGAGCAATGGCCTGACCTGGCGAAGGAAGAGGTTGCCGAACGACTCGCGGCGCTGATCGCCAAGCAGTTCAGTTAACGCCGAGGGATCAGGCTGGAACGACGACGCGCTGCGATTTGACGGCCGCCCGTTTGCCCGGTCGAAAATCCGTGACGTCGATTCCTCCTTCGCCGACCGTGACGGCGCTGCCGTTCGGGATCTCGGCCCAGGCATCGCCATCGTCGTTCAGCGGCTCCGACACAAGACAATAGCCCTTGCCGACCGGCGAGGCATAAAGAGTCGGCGCCTTGCGATCAGTCGCATAGCGGATGGCATAAAGCGCCTTGCCGTCGGAGAAGGCAGCGGTAAAGCGCAGCAGCACCGAGCCGATGGTGTTTTCCGCCAGGTCCTCGATGAAACCGATCATTTCCGCCATCGCGGCGATCGGCGCTTCGCGCAGGCCGAACTGCAGCGCCAGCAGGAACATCAATTCGGAATCGGTGGTGCCACCGCGGGCATTGAACAAGTCGTCGTCGAGCATCGCCTCCATCGGCCGGCGCAGGCGCTCGAAGCCTGCGATCTGGCCATTGTGCATGAAGGACCAGATGCCATGGGTGAAGGGGTGGCAGTTGTCGCGGCGCGTGCCGCCGCCGGTCGCAGCGCGGACATGGGCGAGGAAGAGCGGCGAACGGATCTGCCGTGCCAGGCTCTTCAGATTGCAATCCGACCATGCGGGCAGGATATCGCGGTAACGGCCGGGCTCAGGCCTGTCGCCATACCAGGCTATGCCAAAGCCATCGCCATTCGTCGCCGTCTTGGCGCGGGTGGCACAATGGGACTGCTCGATCAGGGAGTGGGCGGGCGAGGATACCAACTCCTCGAGATAGAGGGGGTCTCCGCGATAGGCTGCCCAGCGACACATGGCTCTTTGCTCCCGAACCCGCCGTATCGGCGGGAAATGCTGAAACGCAACTGAATTGTCGAATGTCGTCGCTAATAACAGCTTAACGCCCGGCCGGTTTGCAAGTGAAACATGACGATTTCTTGACGCCCGACCTCTTCAAATTCGGCGAAACGCTGTGTTCTTTTGTGAACACTGCGTTGTCTGCCCCGCAGACTTCGCGCCCGGCAGCCGGGCGGCTATAGTCGCCGCCAAGTTGAACCTCTAGGAGGACGCCATGTCGATCCGCCCCGTCAAGCATGAAAGTACTGCCACACCGACCATGGAAGGCGCCGGCGTCAAGCTGCACCGCGTCTTCGGCTTCGGCGATCCCGCGATGACCGATCCCTTCCTGATGATGGATGATTTCCGCAACGACAATCCGGCGGAATATATCCGCGGTTTTCCCTGGCATCCGCATCGCGGCATCGAGACGATCACCTATGTGCTCGCCGGCACCGTCGAGCACGGCGACAGCTTGGGCAATAGCGGCCTGCTCGGCGCCGGCGACATCCAGTGGATGACAGCCGGCAGCGGCATCATGCACCAAGAAATGCCGAAGGGCGATTTTGCCGGCCGTATGCACGGCTTCCAGCTCTGGGCGAACTTGCCCTCCTCGCTGAAGATGACGGCGCCGCGCTACCAGGACGTCAAATCCACCGATATTCCTGTCGTCGTCGATGATGACGGCACGGCGGTGCGGGTGATCTGCGGCGATTTCTGGGGCAAGGCCGGTCCGGTCGATGGCGTCGCCGCCGAGCCGATCTATCTCGACGTTTCGGTGCCGCCCGGCCGGAAGAAGCGCCTGCCGGTCGATACCTACCGCAATGCCTTCGCCTATATCTTCGCCGGCTCCGGCACCTTCCGCGATGCATCGAAACCCTTCGGCGTGCGCGTCGAGAAGGAAGTCGACGGCGAGGAATTGAATATCCGCGACATGTCCGGCAACCGCACGCTCGTGGTCTTCGACAGCGGCGACGAGGTGACGGTGCAGGCAGGCGACCAGGGCATCCGTTTCCTGCTTGTCTCCGGCAAGCCGATCGAGGAGCCGGTTGCCTGGCACGGCCCGATCGTGATGAATTCGCGCGAGGAAATCATGCAGGCGATGCGCGAACTGCAGAACGGCACCTTCATCAAAGCTGCGCACTGAACGCATTTCTCTCTTGCATCTGCGAAGAATCGGCCTACTTTTAAGCCATCAGCAACAGAACGAAAGGAAGGTGATCCAATGTCTAATGAGATTTCGGACCTCGTAACGGGCATGGAAGAGGTGATGAAGGCGAGGCAGCCCTCGCTCTAATCCCCGCCTTCCTGGGGCTGCATAGACAGTCCAGGCCAGTTTGAGGCCAAACTCATGGAAAGGGTCGCTGAGGCGGCCCTTTTTTATTGTGTTGATGTCTTTATTTTTTGTCTTGATCTCAGGCGTTGACGAAAGATCGAAATCTCACTACTCATAAAGTCATCTGATGACTTTATGAGTAGTGAGATGCGAGCGCTCAGCAAGACCAATCTCGCCGATGAGGCGATCGAGGCGATCCGCGGCGACATTCTCGGCAAACGCTGGGCGGTCGGCGAAAAATTGCCGAATGAAGCCTCGCTGTCGGCCATGCTTTCCGTCAGCCGCGGCACGGTGCGCGAGGCGGTGCGCGTTCTCGTCTCCCAAGGTTATCTCGAAACCAGGCAGGGTTCGGGGACCTATGTCCGCGCCACCAGCGATGCCGGCCGACCGCTGACGATGGCGCGCCGCGCCAGCCTGCGTGACCAGTTCGAGGCGCGCCTGGCGCTCGACGTCGAGGCAGCCCGACTGACGGCGATCCGCAAGACGCCGGAGACGGTTACCGGGCTTCGCAGGCTGCTTGCCGAACGCGGCAATTACGATGGCGGCGATCAGGCCGCCTTCATCGAACGCGACCTCGCCTTTCACAAGGCCATCATCGCCGCTTCGGGCAACCGGGCGATGATTGAGATCTACGATTTCTTTTCGGCATCGATCGCCGACACCATCGCGGCGACGCTCGGCAAGGATATTCCGGAACCCGACATGCAGGCGCATGCCGATATCGTCGACGCCATCGAAACCGGCGATCCCGACAGGGCGGATGCGGCGGTGCGCCGTTTCATGGCGCCTGTTCTTGCCGCACTCGACCGGATGATCCTGTCATGAACACGCCTGCCAATCATGCCGCCAGCACGCTCGAGGCGGCCGACGAATTGCTTGTAGACGCCGAGGCCGGCAGTCTTCCGCCGCCGCAGGCAACGCCGGTGCGGGGAGCTGCGGGTCGTTTCCTGCTCGGCGCGAGCCTGGTGCTGATCGCCTTCAACCTGCGTCCGGTCTTCTCGAGCGCCTCGGCGCTTCTGCCGGAAATCCGCTCGGAGCTCGGCCTCAGCGCGCTGGGCGCCAGCCTGCTGACAACGCTGCCTGTTGTTTGCCTCGGTGCCTTCTCGCCGCTTGCGCCTCGTCTTGCCCAGCGCCTCGGCACCGAACGCACGCTGCTCGGCGTTCTCCTGCTTCTGGCCCTCGGCACCGCATTGCGCGGGCTTTCTTCCGTGCCGCTGCTCTTCATCGGCACTGCCCTTGCGGGCGCCTGCATCGCCGTCGGCAACGTGCTGCTGCCGGGGCTGGTGAAGCGGGATTTCGCCGGGCGCGCCGCGCTGATGACCGGCTTCTACACGATGGCGCTCTGTGCCGGTGCGGCAAGTGCGGCCGGGCTGACGCTGCCGATCGAGCATGGATTGGGCGGCTCTCTCGCGGGCGCGCTCGCCATCTGGGCCCTGCCCGCCCTCATCGTCAGCCTGCTCTGGCTGCCTGAAGTTCTTCGCAGCGGCGGACAGGCAAGACGAAATGGCTTCCACGTCAAAGGCCTCTGGCGCGACCGGCTCGCCTGGCAGGTGACGCTGTTCATGGGGCTGCAATCGGCCCTTGCCTATTGCGTCTTCGGCTGGCTGGTTCCAATCTTGCGCGAACGCGGGCTCGACGGCGTCACTGCCGGGGCGATCGTTTCCCTGTCGGTGATGGTGCAAGCGGCATCCTGCCTGATCGTGCCGCATATCGCCGTGCGCGGCCGCGACCAGCGGCTGATCAATGCGAGCCTCTGCGGCGTCGCCGTCATCGCCCTGCTCGGCCTGCTCTTCGCACCGCTTTCGACGGTCTGGCTATGGGCGGTGCTGCAGGGCATCGGCCAGGGCGGGCTGATCGCGGCGGCCATGACGACGATCGTGCTGCGCTCGCGCGATCCCGATGTCGCCGCCCATCTTTCCGGCATGGCGCAATGCGTCGGTTACCTGCTCGCTGCCATCGGCCCGCTCATCGTCGGCCTCATCCGCGGCTGGACCGGAAGCTTTTCCTGGTGCGCAGCGCTCTTCGTCGCGCTCGGGCTCGGCGCGGCGATCAACGGCTGGAAGGCCGGGCGGGCGGTCGAGATCAATGTCCATGCGGTCGAAAAGGACGGCTGAGCCGCTCGCTCACTCGCAGGTTCACTGGCTCATCACCATCTCTTGATGCCGGTCGTCGGCCGCGGATGTTACGCTATCTCAGCCTCTCATTCCCGACCGCCGGAGGAGACATCTTGCACATACGAACCCTGTTTCTGCTTACCGCGCTTGCAGCAATGCTGGCCCCTGCCCTTTCCTATGCGCAGGAAAGCGATCAACCGAGGACCAATGTCCAGAGCGGCGCGCGCGATGGCGTGCTGAAGCTGCTGCCAGCCGATTCCGTCACCGAGCACGCGCTGACGATCGGCGACCGGAAGCTCGCCTATACGGCGACTGCCGGCACGCTGGATCTCTTCGGCCAGGACGGGGCGCAGACCGGCGCGATCTTCTACACCGCCTATGTCGCGCGGGATGGCGGGCCGAACCGGCCTCTGACCTTTGCCTTCAACGGCGGGCCGGGTGCTGCTTCCGCCTTCCTGCATCTCGGGCTGGTCGGGCCGAAGGTACTCGATTTCGGACCGGACGGACGCGACGGCGCCAATGCGAAACTCGTCGACAACCCGCAAAGCTGGCTCGATTTCACCGATCTCGTGCTGATCGACCCGATCGGCACCGGCTGGAGCCGGACGGCAAAGGCCGACGACGCCTCCAATTATTATAACGTCGGTGCCGACGCCCAGAGCATCGCCAAGGCGATCGCGCTCTATGTCGCCCACAACAACCGTTCCAACTCGCCGAAATATCTTCTCGGCGAGAGTTATGGCGGCTTCCGCGCGGCCAAGGTTGCCTCGACGCTGCAGGAAAGCCAGGGCATCATCGTCGCCGGCGCGGTGATGCTTTCCCCCTTGCTCGAGGGCCAGCTGATGTTCAATGCCGATCAGTTCGCGCTCGGCGCGGCGCTGGAGCTGCCATCGCTGGCGGCGGCCGAACTCGACCGGCACAAGGCCTTTGACGAAGAGAAGCAGAAGGAGGCAGAGACCTTCGCGCTCGGCAACTATCTGACGACGCTGGCCGGACCACCGCCGACGGGCGCCGAGGCCGCCGCCTTCTATGGCAGGATCGCTCGCCTGACGGGCATTCCAGAGGATATCGTCACCCGCAACCGCGGCTTCCTCGGCAGTTCCTTCGTCAAACATTCGGACGCGGGCAGCGGCGAGGTGATGAGCGCCTATGACGCCTCCTTTGCAGCCCCCGATCCCTATCCGGAATCGGATTACGACCGCGGCGACGACGCCATCCTCGACGGCTTCACCCGCGCCTATGGCGGGGCCTTTGCCGACTATGCCCGCAACGAGCTCGGCTTCAGGACGGAGATGACCTATTCGCTGCTCGATGGCGATATCAGCCGACGCTGGGAATGGGGCGGCGGGCGCGGCGGCGGATCGCGCTTCCAGGCCAGCGCCACCGACAACATCCGGCAGCTGCTCGCCTCGAACCCGGCCTTCCATCTGCTGATTGCGCATGGCTACAGCGATGTGGTGACGCCTTACAGCGTCAGCCGCTACGTGGTCGAGCATCTGCCGCCCTCGCTCGCCGGCGGCCGCGTCGGGCTAAAACTTTATCGCGGCGGGCATATGTTCTATACGAAAGCCGATCAGCGGGCCGCCTTCACCGCGGATGCGAAGGCCTTCTACGCCACACGCCCGGCCGCTCAGCCGGCGGACTAAAGTTCTTCGTTTTCCGCATGTCATCATCGCAAAACCGCTGTACACTTTTGCGCGACACGCTTTGGGGACTTGCCGATGCATATCACCGGAGGATGCCATTGCGGCGCGATCCGCTATCAGGCGGAGATCGATCCGCAGCGGATCTCGATCTGCCATTGCACCGATTGTCAGCGGTTGACGGGTTCGGCCTATCGCATCACCGCACCGGCGCGGCCGGGAAGTTTCACACTCCTATCAGGCGAGCCGAGAGGCTACGCAAAATATGGCGACAGCGGCGGTCTCAGCCGGCAATTCTTCTGCCCGAATTGCGGATCGCCGCTCTACCGCACGGATGGCGAAGGCGGCGCGATCGGCATCCGCGTTGGCGGCATCGACCAGCGGCGGGAACTGACACCGAAGAAACAGATATGGTGCCGTTCGGCCTTGCCCGGGGTGGAGAATATCGAACCACTTCCGCGCTTCGAGGGTGAGGATTAGGCTGGCGCCGGCTTAACATCCCGCCCTTATTCCGGCAGCGGCATATCAGGCCAGCTGTCGGTGACGCCGGCCTGTACCGGGCGCTCCAGATAGGTGGAAAGCGCGATATAGCTGCGGGTGCCGGTGACGCCGGGAACGGCATGGATCTGCGCCAGAAAAGCCTCCAAGGCCTGCGGGCTGGCGGTGCGGACCTTGAAAAGAACGCTGGCGTCGCCAGCGACCGAATGCATCTCCTCGACCTCGGGAAAACGCAGAACCTGCATCAGCCGCTCGCTCTTGCCCCAGCCGGCCGCTTCCACATGCACGAAGGCAAGCAGCGGTTTGCCGAGGGCTGCGCCATCCAGCGCGGCATGCACGCCCTTGATGGTGCCGGATTGTCTCAGGCGGCGCACACGCTCATGCACGGCCGGCGCCGACAGGCCGACCGCTTCGCCAAGCCTGGCATAACTCTGGCTGCTGTCGGCGGCGAGCGCGGCTAATATTTTTCGGTCGAAGCCATCGATGACCGGCTGCTGTGGGCGTCTTTGCCGAAGATCCTCTGTATTTTTCGCCATTCCGCAAAACCCCCTTTCTGCCGAAGAATAATCGCCGATACTGCCATTATTCAATAGAATATTCGGAACAGGAGAGTTTCATGGAGATGATCGCGCGCAATCCGGCAAACGGGATCTATGCGGCCAGCCCTGATTACATCCATGCGCTGGAGGTCAGGCGACCGTCCCGGCTGCTCTTCGTCAGCGGCACCATGGGTCTCGATCAACAGGGAATGGCCGCGGCCGATCTGGAAGGCCAGTTGGAGCTCATCTGGTCCAATCTGCGCGCCATCCTCACTTCCGCTGATATGACGGTGGACAATATCGTGCGGTTGACGAGCTATCTCCGCGACCGCGCCTTTATGGAGGCGAACCAGAATGCCCGTCTTCGGGCGCTTGGCGGCCGCGCCGTGCCGACCACGGCGATCATCGTCGAAACGCTGCGCGACGACTGGCTGGTCGAGATCGAGATCATCGCTGCCGGCTAAGGCACATTGGCCGTCGCACCGCAGGGGTGCGACGGCGGCGGCGATCAGGCCGCCTGTTTCAACAGGCCAAGCGCTTCGGCCAGATCGACCTCGCCGCGGAAACCGCCGCTGCTTTTCGCGTCCTGCCGATGCTCGATCGCGTGGGCAAAGCGCACGGCCGGCTCCTGCTGCATGCGCTCATAGAGGCGATGCAGGTCGGGAAACTGCCGGCGGTCGACGACCTTGTGGAAATCGTTCCAGCGGGCGATCCCGACGAAATAAGCGTCGGCCAGGCTCGGCCCGTTGCCGAGAAGCCATTCGCGGCCATCGAGCAGACGCTCCAGCGTCTGATGCGCCTTTTCGACCGCGGCAATGCCATAGGCGGTGAGGGCCTGCTTCTGCTGCGGCTCCAGCGGGTGTTCGAACGCATACCAAAGCGGGCCGAAAGCCTTGAAGAAGGTGGTGTTGAGAAAGGCGAGCATCTGGTTCAGCCGATCGAAATCCTCCGACCCCTGCGGAAAACCCAGACCGTTGCCGATCGCGTGGGCGCCGATATGGTGGAGGATCGCCATGCTTTCGCTGATCGTCCTGCCATCCTCGAGCAGCAGCGACGGCGTTTCGCCGACCGCGTTGATCCTGATGTAGTCTTCGGAGGAGACCACATCAGGCATCTCGACACGGCAGAGCCGGTAAGGCAGGCCGGACCATTCCAGCGCGACGATCGAGCCGAAGGAGCAGCCCTCCGGCACGCCGTAAAACAATATGGGTGACATCAATCGTTCCTTTCAGAATTGAACCCGTTTGGACACGTTGAATGTGCAGATGTGGACGATCATGCGGTAGAGGCTATAAATGCATCGCAATGTCCACATATCTGGAAGATGGTAATGGCACTCTTCAACCTCAACGACCTCCATCTTTTCGTCCAGGCCGTCGACAGCGGCAGCTTTACCGCCGCGGCCAGACATCTCGGCATTCCGAAATCGACGGTGAGCAAGCGGGTAGCTGAGCTGGAGGGACGGCTCGGTGTGCGGCTGATCCAGCGCACGTCGCGAAGCTTCGCGCTAACCGAACTCGGCCGGGAATTCTTTCAGCACGCCCAGGCCTCGATCATCGAGGCGGAGATGGCCGAGGGCATCGTGCGGCGGCATCTGGCTGAACCCGCCGGCAGCGTTCGCCTCACCGCCTCGGTGCCGACGGCGCAGTTTACCTTGACGGAGCATCTGCCGGCGCTGGCGGCGCGATATCCGAAGCTCCGGCTTTCCGTGCATGTGACGGACCGTTTCGTCGATATCGTGCAGGAAGGCTTCGACATCGCGCTGCGCAGCCACCGCGGGGCCCTGCCGGATTCCGCGCTGGTGCAGCGGAAGCTCGCCAGCCACCCCTTCTACATCCTCGCTTCGCCGGATTATGTCAGCACCCTTGGCGAACCGCGCCGGCCGGAGGAGCTGGCACAGCATGCGACGATCATGACGGGCCTGGCGGAGGATCAGTGGCGGCTTTATTCGGGCGGCGATGAGGCTCTCGTCACGCTGCAATCCGTCATGGCCGCGGATGAGCCCTATGTCTTGATGGAAATGGCCATGTCGGGGCTTGGCATTACCTGCCTGCCGACATCCGTCTGCCGAAAGGCGCTGGCAGACGGGCGGCTGGTGCGGGTGCTGCCGGAATGGACGGCGGGCAGTATCGAGACGACGATCCTCATGCCGCACCGGCGTGGCCAACTGCCGGCGGTGCGCGCCGTCGTCGATTTTCTGGCCGAGCGGCTTAGCGGTTAGCGATCACGCCGCCTTGGCGGCGTGATATTCCTTGATGGCGACCATCTTGATCGCCGGATGGCGCTCGGACTCGTAACGCAGCGAGAAACCGTCCTGGGCGAGGAAGACCGGATCGCCGTCGAGATCGCGGGCGATATCGCCGCGTTTGACGGTGAGGAATTTCTCGAGATCGGCCGGCTGCTCGGCCGAGATCCAGCGGCAGACGGAAAAACGCGACATTTCGAAGGAGACCGGCAGGCCGTATTCGGCCATCAGCCGCTCCTTCAAGACGTCGAGCTGCAGAGCGCCGACGACGCCGACGATCGCCGGCGAGCCGTCTTCCGGCGAAAACAGCTGGACGACGCCTTCTTCGGCCATCTGCTGCAGGGCTTCCTTGAGCTTCTTTGCCTTCATCGCATCTTCCAGGCGCACGCGGCGCAGGATCTCCGGCGAGAAGTTCGGCACGCCCTGGAAGACCAGCGATTCACCTTCGGTCAGCGTATCGCCGATCCGGAGCGTCCCGTGGTTCGGAATGCCGACGACGTCGCCGGCATAGGCGGTGTCGGCGAGCTGGCGCTGCGAGGCGAAGAAGAATTGCGGCGCCGTCAGGCCGAGCTGCTTGCCGGTGCGAGCGAGCCTTGCCTTCATGCCGCGCTCGAGCTTGCCGGAGCAGATGCGGGCAAAGGCGATGCGGTCGCGGTGGTTGGGGTCCATGTTCGCCTGGATCTTGAAGACGAAGGCCGTCATCTTGTCGTCGGTCGCATGCACGGTCCTGGTATCGGCGACCTGGTCACGCGGCGGCGGGGCAAAATCGCCGAGCGCGTTGATGAGGTCGCGAACGCCGTAATTGCGTAGCGCCGAGCCAAAAAAGACAGGCGTCATATGGCCTTCCAGGAAGGCTTCGCGGTCGAAGGGACGGCAGGCCTCGATCGCCAGCTCGGTCTCCTCGACGAAGACCTGGCGCTCGTTTTCCGGCAGCCTGCCGGCCACGCTTTGCGGGCCATTGACCGGCGTTCCCTCGATTTCGGTATCCGAACCGCGCACCGTGTTGGCGGCGATATTGTACGAGCCGCAGAAGGTCTTCGAGCGGCCGATCGGCCAGGTGATCGGCGCCGTATCCAGCGCCAGCTTCTCTTCCACCTCATCGAGGATCTCGAAGGGATCGCGGCTTTCGCGGTCCATCTTGTTGATGAAGGTGATGATCGGGATATCGCGCATGCGGCAGACTTCGAAGAGCTTCAGCGTCCGCGGCTCGATACCCTTGGCGGCATCGATAACCATGACGGCGGCGTCGACGGCCGTCAGCGTGCGATAGGTGTCGTCTGCGAAATCCTCGTGGCCAGGTGTGTCGAGGATGTTGAAGACATTATCGTTATATTCGAAGGTCATCACCGAGGTGACGACGGAAATGCCGCGTTCGCGCTCGATCTTCATCCAGTCGGAGCGCGTCTGCATGCGATCCTTCTTCGCCTTGACTTCGCCGGCAAGCTGAATGGCGCCGCCGAACAGCAGCAGCTTTTCGGTGAGCGTCGTCTTACCCGCGTCCGGGTGGGCGATAATAGCGAATGTGCGGCGGCGGGAGACCGCCTCGGCGAGACTTTCGGCCATACTTGTGAATCCTGTGGAATTGCCGCGTATCTAGCGATTAAAGCCCGGCATTGCAATTGACCTCGGGCCTTCCGGCGCAAAGTAATGGGCCATGACCATTCATCACGATCTCAGCCCGACGCTGAACCTCATCCGCCTGCCGAATGGCGAAGGCCTCGACCTGCCCGCCTATGAAAGCAAGGGAGCAGCCGGCATGGACCTGCGCGCTGCCGTCGACGAGACAGCACCGCTGACACTTCTGCCCGGCAAACGGGCCTTGGTGCCGACCGGCTTCATCTTCGAGATCCCCGAAGGTTTCGAGGGACAGGTGCGGCCGCGTTCCGGCCTTGCCTTCAAAAACGGCATCACCTGCCTGAATTCGCCGGGCACCGTCGACAGCGACTATCGCGGCGAAGTGAAGGTGCTGCTGGTCAATCTCGGCGAGGAAGCCTTCATCATCTCCCGCGGCATGCGTATCGCCCAGATGGTGATCGCGCCGGTAACCCAGGCGCGGGTGGCGGAGATTACCGAGGCAAGCGAAACGATGCGCGGCGCAGGCGGCTTCGGCTCCACCGGCGTCTGATGGCAGAGCGCCTCGACAGCGCGGGCCTGACCTTCCGGCAGGATTATTTCGGCGACCCCGCCGGCTGGGCGGCTCTGGTCTGTCTGCTCAGGGATATTTTCGGCATCGATATCGGACCGCTGCAACAGCTCGGCGGACCCGATCCGACGAGCATGCCCTTCGGCTGGTTTGATGCCGAAGGTGAGCTTGCGGCCAATATCTCAGCCTTTGCGCTGCCCTTCGTCCTCAACGGCAGGATCGTCCATGCCGCCGGGCTGCAATCCGGCGCCGTGCGGCCGCCATGGCGCGGCCGCGGGCTCTATCGCGACGTGACGGTGAAAGCGCTCGACTGGTGCGAGAAGCAGGGCTTTGAAGCCGTCATCCTCTATACCGACAAGCCGTCGCTTTACGAGCCCTATGGTTTCCACGCGATACCGCTGCACCGATACGAGGGAGCGGCACCCGCCCCTTCATCTTCCGCCGCGCCCGCCCGGCCGCTTTTGCCGACAAACGCGGATGATCTTGCCCTGCTGCAATCGCTGCTGAAAAGACGAAGCCCGGTTTCGACGTCGCTGGCGGTCACGGTCAATGCGGCGATGTTTCTGATCAACACCCAGCTCGATCCCGATATCCGCATCAGCTTTCTGGCAGAGCGGCAGGCGGCCATCGCCTGGAAGATCGACGAGGCTGGCCGCTTCAGCCTTCTCGACGTCGTGGCGGCTGATATGCCGCCGCTTGCCGCGATCCTCGCCGGATTGGAAATCGCCCCCGCCTCCGTCGAAGTGCTTTTCCGTCCTGACAAGCTCGGCTGGGAGGGTGTTCCGCAATCGTTGGAAAGCGGCACGAGGCTGATGCTGCGCGGGCTCGGCGATGCCACCCCGAATTTTCCGGCGATGCTGTCGCCGATGGCGGAATTCTAGATCCCTCTATTTCCGCCGGGACAGCGGCGGCAGGCGGCGCTTGACGGGCGAGGCTTTGATCATCGCGGTGTTGGTCTCCGCCCTTTCGGCAACCCGGTCGAGGATGCCGTCGAGGTCGGCCATCGAGCGGATGACCAGGCGGGCGATAAAACAATCATCACCCGTCACCTTGTCGCATTCGATGATTTCGGGAATTTCCTGGATGATCCGCTCGACGATGTGCAGCTGTCCCGGCAGCGGACGCACGCGCACGATGGCCTGCAGGGGATAACCGACGGCGGCGGGATCGAGATCGATAGTAAAGGCCTTGATGACGCCGCGCTCCTCCAGCCGGCGCAGACGCTCGGCCGCACTCGGCGAGGACAGGCCGACCTGCTGCGCCAGCTCCTTCAGCGAGATCCGCGCATTGCCGGCCAGCGCCTCCAGAATGGCCTGATCGATTTCGTCGAGCGATTGCACATCATTAGCCACAGCGAGACATTCTCCTCGTATGATTAGGCGACACCGGCCATTTTCCTTCTTATTATTATATAAAATCGCCTCTCGCAGCAATATTATTATGCCACCGAAATGGAGGCAATCATGGGCAGCGACATCAAAAGAGGCACGGCGGAAATGACGGCAGCGATGCTGATCTCGGGGACGATCGGCTGGTTCGTCGTCATGTCGGGCCAGCCTGTCAGCGGCGTGGTCTTCTGGCGCTGCCTGTTCGGCGCGCTCACTTTGCTTGTCATCTGCGGCGCTCTCGGGCTGCTGCGGCCCGGCATCATCACGCTGCGCGCCTTCGGCATCGCCATATCAGGCGGTATCGCCATCGTCTTGAACTGGCTGCTGCTGTTTGCCTCCTACTCGCATGCGACGATCTCGATCGCGACGACTGTCTATAACACCCAGCCTTTCATGCTGCTCGTGCTCGGCGCGCTCTTTCTCGGCGAGAAGATCACCGCCACCAAGCTGTTCTGGCTGACACTCGCCTTCGCCGGCATGATTGCCATCGTCGAGGCAAAACCGGAGACTGGCGGGGCGACATCTGACGGTTACGGCCTGGGCATCCTGATGGCGCTGGGTGCGGCCTTCTTTTACGCGCTCGCAGCCCTTGCCGCGAAATGGCTGAAAGGTACGCCGCCGCATCTGATTGCGCTCATCCAGGTCGCAACCGGCATGCTGATGCTGGCGCCGATGACGGATTTTTCGCATCCGCCCGGCGATGTCGGGTCCTGGGCGATCCTGGTCACCGTCGGCGTCGTCCATACCGGGCTGATGTATGTGCTGCTCTATGGCGCAATCCAGAGGCTGCCGACGCATCTCACAGGCGCCCTGTCCTTCATCTATCCGATCGCGGCGATCCTCGTCGACCGGCTGGCCTTCGGCCACGCACTGCAGCCGATGCAAATCGCCGGCGCGGCCATCATTCTCCTTGCCGCCGCCGGCATGAATCTCGGCTGGACGCCGCGGTGGCTGCGGCCGCGGGCGCTGGAGAGCTGAGAACCGGGCATGACGGACATGCCCGGTCTGCCGATGTTATTTCTGCCGGCGCGTCGTTTCGAACAGGAACCAGGTGCGACGCTCGGCCTCGTCGATCCAGACCTCCAGCAGGCTGGTCGTCGCCACGTCATTGTGCTCGGCGCAGACCTCGTGCGTTTCGCGCAGCAGCGAGACGAGACGGCCGTTGTCGTCGCGCAACTCGGCCAGCATATCCTCGGGCGTCACGTAATCGGCATCATTGTCGGGAATGCGCTGCAGGCGGGCGATATGGCCGATCGAGCGCAGCGTCACCCCGCCGATCTTGCGGGCACGCTCGGCGATGGCATCGGTGGTCGCAAAGATCTGCTCGCCCTGCTCGTCCAGCAGCAGATGATAGTCGCGGAAATGCGGGCCGGACATGTGCCAGTGGAAATTCTTGGTCTTGAGATAGAGCGCGAACATATCGGCGAGCAGCGTGGTGAGCGCTGCCGAAATATCGGTAATGGCATTGGTCGGCAAATCCGAAGGCGTCTTCAGGGGCGCAAGTCTGGTCTTCTCGGCCTGTGAGGGGGACATCCGTTTTCTCCTTGGGTGACGAAGCGATATTGGGGACCTGATAGGGCGGCGATGACATCCTGATGAAGACGACCGTGACGATGGGTGCCCACAGGAGTTCTTCACCGCAAGAGATACGGGAGGCGCGCGGTTCTTCAAGGTCACGGGCGTGTGACGGCCAAGCATTCTTGTCGGTGATGCATCCATCAACGCCGGCGGATTGATGGTTGCAGGCACCGGATATAAAACAGCGGGGCAAAAAGAAGGGAGCGTCCCATGAGCCTAGCCGCCTTGCTGACCTATGCCGGAGCGCTGTTCATCGCCGCGGCCATTCCGGGACCCGGGATTACCGCGATCGTCGCGCGTGCGCTCGGCTCGAATTTCCGCGAGACCTTCTTCATGGGCCTCGGCCTGGTGCTCGGCGACATGACCTATCTGACGGCGGTCATTCTCGGCCTTGCCTTCGTGGCGCAAACCTTCACCGAGGTATTCATAACAATCAAGATCGCCGGCGTCCTCTATCTCGGCTACATCGCCTGGAAACTCTGGACGGCGGGGCTGCTGCCGCAGGATATCGCGGCGCGGAAATCCACCAATATCGGCCTATCCTTCCTCTCCGGCCTGCTGGTGACGCTCGGCAATCCGAAGACGATGCTCTTTTATGTCGCCCTGGTGCCGACGCTGATCGATATCGGCAATATCGGCCTGCGAGACTATGCCCTCCTGCTCGCCGCCACCTTCGTGGTGCTGATCGTCGTGCTCGTGCCCTATATGCTGCTTGCCTCGCGAGCCCGCACGATGCTGAAGCAGCCGCGGGCCTTGCAGGCGCTGAACCGGGTTGCGGCCGGCATCCTCGCCGGTACGGCCGCCTTCATCGCCACGCGGGCGGCCTGAAATAAACATTCGGCAAGAAACGGTTTTCAAAGGTTTTTTTCTCTCCTGATCACTCCTTCAGGTCGAACGCGGTCTGGCCTAGACGGGCCTTTGACCCTATTCTCCGCCTCGATTTCAGGAGCAGGATTTCAAAGGGAGAACACCCATGTCGCACAAGCCCGGCCGCGGCCGCATCTATTCCTCGATCACCGAGACCATCGGCGACACGCCGCTCGTGCGCTTCGACAAGCTGGCGCGGGAAAAGGGCGTCGTGGCGAACCTGATCGGCAAGCTCGAATTCTTCAACCCGATCGCCTCCGTGAAGGACCGTATCGGCGTTGCGATGATCGAGGGCCTCGAAGCGCAAGGCAAGATCACCCCGGGCAAGACGGTGCTGATCGAGCCGACCTCCGGCAATACCGGCATCGCGCTCGCGTTTGCCGCCGCCGCCAAGGGTTATCGGCTGATCCTCACCATGCCGGAGACGATGTCGGTCGAGCGCCGCAAGATGCTGGCGCTGCTCGGCGCCGAGCTGGTGCTGACCGAGGGACCAAAGGGCATGAAGGGCGCCATCGCCAAGGCCGAGGAACTGGCGTCCTCCCTTCCCGATGCCGTCATTCCGCAGCAGTTCGAAAACCCGGCCAATCCGGAGATCCACCGCAAGACGACGGCCGAGGAAATCTGGAACGATACCGACGGCACGGTCGATATCGTCGTCTCCGGCATCGGCACCGGCGGTACGATCACCGGCGTCGGACAGGTGCTGAAGAGCCGCAAGCCCGAGATCAAGATCATCGCCGTCGAGCCCGCCGATTCGCCGATCCTGTCCGGCGGCAACCCCGGCCCGCACAAAATCCAGGGCATCGGCGCCGGCTTCGCGCCGAAGATCCTCGATACCGGCATCTATGACGAAGTCGTCACCGTGACCAATGACGAGGCCTTCGAACAGGCGCGCCTCGTCGCCCGGCTCGAAGGCGTGCCGGTCGGCATCTCCTCGGGTGCTGCGCTGACGGCGGCGATCAAGGTCGGCATCCGTCCCGAGAATGCCGGCAAGAACATCGTCATCATCATCCCTTCCTTCGCCGAACGCTACCTCTCGACGGCGCTGTTCGAGGGTCTCGGGAGCTGAGGCAGGGCTTTGGCGGGGGCTTTCCCGGCTATCATCTTCGCAGAGTATCGGGGCGCTTCGGCGCCCCTTCTTGTTACGCCGCAGCCGTCAGCGGCGGTAGATCGACGGCAGCCTTGTCGCCAACATCGACTTTCGTGCCGAATTACGCGCCAGCTAAGGGCATTGGTATTGCCGGGCCAAAAGCAAGATGCATAAGTTTTGAAATATGAATTCCCCCCGGCGCGGAGGTCACCGTTATGGCTTTAGAAGCGATCAAATTATCTGGCCGGCACGTCGAACTTGTTCCATTGGCGCACGAGCATCACGAAGGACTTGCTAAAGCCGTGCAAGACGGGAACCTCTGGCAGCTATGGTACACGGGCGTTCCTGCACCTGAAGCTATGTCAGCCCACATTGATCGGTGTCTAGGCCTTCAGGCGACAGGCGTGATGCTGCCCTTTGCAGTATTTGATAGAGCTAGCGAGAGCCTGGTGGGAATGACCACCTACATGAATATCGATCCTGCAGGCCCGCGTGTCGAAATAGGAAGCACCTGGTATGCCAAACGCGCTCAGCAGACTCCGCTGAACACTGAAGCCAAGCTGCTGCTGCTATCGCACGCATTTGACAGCCTCGGCTGCCTGGCCGTCGAATTTCGTACGCACTTCCTCAACCATCAGAGCCGCCGCGCAATTGAGCGCCTTGGGGCGAAATTAGACGGAATTTTGCGCCAGCATATGCGCATGCGCGACGGTACCCTTCGCGATACTTGTGTCTACAGCATCATTCCATCTGAATGGCCCGCAGTGCGCTCCAATCTCGAGTGGCAACTTGAAAAGCCTCGTTGATACATGGTCCCGGTGCGTCAACAGTCGACATCGGCGTTGATTTCGGCCGGCATCGGCGGAAGCTGAGTTGAGACTGGCTGCAACCATGCGCGTCAGCCCAGCAGTGCGGTGATCATCCGTTGTGACCCAGACGGATCCTCGAGCACGGGAGTTAGATCGCTCACCTGGTCCAGGGCGCCGACGACCGGAAGTTCTTTGACCAAGGGGTCCCGTATCCCCTTGAGGGTTGCCTCGACCAGGTCGTCGGCATTGATCGTCATGAAGGGGCGTTCGAAGTATGGACCAATGACCGGCTCGACCTTGCCGCCGATGCCGTCCGCCAGTTGGCGACGTGCCAGCGCAAGATAGGCCGAAGCGAGTGCCTCTCCGCGCTGCTGCCATCCTTCGGCCAGTAAGACCCGCTGCAACAGCGGTGACAGGGTTTCGGCCAGCGGCAGTTTTCCGAACGCACTGCCAAACCACTTCGCGTACGGCGCATAGCGGCGATCGAGCAGGAAACCCATCCGCATGATGTCACGCACGAGCCGGCTCGCAACCACGCGGGACCCCAGATCGTCGCCGACCTGTCCTGCCCGGCCAACAAAGGCCTGCTCCTCGGCAATACGCCGCCACTGACAGGCGATTTTGTAAAGCCACACGTCGTCAGGGAAATAGGCCAGTGCCGTTCGGGCGCGTGTTAGCCGTTTGTCGTCATCATGGAAAACGGCACCTCCCGTGAAGGCGAGCAGCCGCTGTTCGGCGAAGCCCAGCCACTGCAAGGGAGCAAGGTTGTCGGCGGACCGAACGGCCAGAAGCCGTTCCAGCGTAGCCTCAAGGGTGTGGAATTCGAGTCCATGCTCAATCGCGCCTGCCACCTCCGGGCCATTTGCAGGAGGATGTGGGCGGCTCCGCCACCCAATAGGTTCACCAAGGTAGCTGGCGGGTGCCACCTGCGTGAACTCAATCACCAACCGTCGGGCATAGTCGCTGAATCCATCTGTGCGCAAGAAGACGTGGACCCGAGGGCCCCAGTTGTGATCCCTGGAAACCTCGTCGTCTAAACCAAGCAGTTCCGATCCAAATCCAATTAACGCCGCCGAATGTGGGAGTTCCGGCGCAACACTGGTCAACCAGGGCCTGACAACGTCCGCGTAGAAGCGACACGATAACTCAATCCCCTGCATGACCTCTCCTTCAGATCACCGTTCCGTTCAGGGCGTTTCGGCGCCCCGCCTCTCACGCAGCCGCCGTCAGCCTCTCGCCAGCGATCCTGTAGGAGATTGCTTCGGCGAGGTGGATGCGGCCGACCGTCGGCTTGCCGTCGAGATCGGCGAGGGTGCGGGCGACCTTCAGCACGCGGTGGTAACCACGGGCGGAGAATTTCATCTTCTCGGCGGCGTCGCGCAGCAGCTGCAGGCCGCTGGCATCGGGCTCGGCCAGTTTCTCGATCATCGCGGTGGAGCAGCGGGCATTGGTGCCGATGCCCTTTGCGCCGGTGCTTTCGAAGCGCTCCTGCTGGATCTCGCGGGCGCGGGCGACGCGGCGTGCGACGTCGGCGCTGGTTTCAGCCGCCATCGGCCGGATCAGATCGGCGGCGGAGACGGCCGGCACGTCGATGCGGATATCGATGCGATCCATCAACGGGCCGGAGATGCGGGCCTGGTAATCGCTCATGCAGCGCGGGCCGCGGGCGCAGCTATGGCCGGGCTCACCCGCCATGCCGCAGCGGCAGGGGTTCATCGCCGCGATCAGCTGGAATTTTGCCGGATAGGAGACGCGGTGATTGGCGCGCGCAATGACGCATTCGCCGCCTTCGAGCGGCTGGCGCAGCGCATCGAGCGCCTGCGGCGTGAATTCGGGAAACTCGTCGAGAAACAGCACGCCGTGATGGGCAACCGAGGCTTCGCCCGGACGGGCGCGCAGACCGCCGCCGACGAGGGCTGCCATGGTGGCGGAATGATGCGGGGTGCGGAAGGGCCGGCGATCGGAAAGCTTGCCGCCGGAGAGCTGGCCGGCGATCGAATGGACCATCGACACCTCCAGCAGCTCGGCGGCGGAAAGCGGCGGCAGGATCGACGGCAGCCTTGCCGCAAGCATCGACTTGCCGGAGCCGGGAGGACCGACCATCAAAAGGTTATGACCGCCGGCCGCGGCCACTTCGAGCGCCCGCTTGGCGCTTTCCTGGCCCTTGATTTCGGCAAGATCCGGCAGGTTTGCGGCATTGGCGCGGATCGACGCCTCCGGCCGAGATAGGACCTGCGTGCCGCGGAAATGATTGGCAAGGGCGATCAGGCTGCGGGGTGCGAGGATATCGACGTCCGAACCCGCCCAGGCGGCTTCGGCGCCGCTTTCGGCCGGGCAGATCAGCCCCTTGCCGAGCGCATTGGCGCCGATCGCAGCCGGCAGCGCGCCTGATATGGCGGCGATCGTGCCGTCGAGGTTGAGCTCGCCGACGACGATAAAATCCGACAGGGCATCGGCGGGAATGGCGCCGAGGGCGGCCATCAGGGCAAGGGCGATCGGCAGGTCGAAATGCGAACCCTCTTTCGGCAGGTCAGCAGGCGCCAGATTGACCGTCACGCGCTTGGCCGGCAGCGCCAGGCCGGAGGCGTGAAGGGCCGCCTGCACGCGCTCGCGGCTTTCGGCAACCGCCTTGTCAGGCAGGCCGACGATCTGCATCCCGACTTTTCCGGGAGCGACCATGACCTGGACCTCGACCGGCACACCTTCGATACCCTGAAATGCAACCGTACTGACACGCGCGACCATCGACCCATCCCCTTGCCGCAAACTCTATATACCGCCCTGCAGCCTTTATTCCATGCATGTCGTGGTCCCAAAACCGCTGCACAGTTTTGGGCGACATGCATTAAGGCCAGCGGTTGCAATCTGGCATGGACGCAGGAATAAAACAAGAACAATCAAAGAACGTAGTCAAGCATCCGCTGTGACCTTGGTTGTGCTCGGTCGCGGGACCAGAACGGTCGTGGGCGGCTGGCTCAGCTGCGCTCGCGCTCGATCGCATCCCAAAGCAGGCTTGCTATATCGGCGCCGCCGAACTTCTTCACCTCGCGGATGCCGGTGGGCGAGGTGACGTTGATCTCGGTCATGTAATCGCCGATCACATCGATGCCGACGAGCAGGAAACCGCGCTCCCTCAGCGCCGGGCCGATGCGGGCGCAGATTTCCTGTTCACGCGCCGTCAGCTCGGTCGCCTCGGCGCGGCCGCCGACATGCATGTTGGAGCGGCTGTCGTGTTCGGCCGGCACGCGGTTGATGGCGCCGGCGAATTCGCCGTCGACCAGGATGATGCGCTTGTCGCCCTTGCGCACGTCGGGCAGATATTGCTGGGCGATGAAAGGCTCGCGGAAAAGCTGGCCGAACATCTCCAGCAGCGAAGAGAGATTGCGGTCGTCACGGGTCGAATGGAAGACGCCGGCGCCGCCATTGCCGTAAAGCGGCTTCAGGATGATATCGCCCATCTCGTCGCGGAAGCGGCGGATCTCGGCGGCATCCTTGGTGATCAGCGTCTTCGGCATCAGATCGGAGAATTCGGTGACGAAGATCTTCTCCGGCGAATTGCGCACCCAGGCCGGATCGTTGACGACGAGCGTCTTCGGATGGATGCGCTCGAGCAGATGCGTCGAGGTGATATAGGCCATGTCGAAGGGCGGATCCTGGCGCAGCAGCACGACATCCATGGTCGCGAGGTCTACGCGCTCTGGCGCGCCAAGCTCGTAGTGATCGCCCTTGACGTCGCGCAGCACCATCGGCTCGACGCTGGCATAGAGCCTGTTGTCGCGGAAGCTCAGGCGGTCGGGGGTGTAATGGAAGAGCCTGTAGCCGCGCGCCTGCGCCTCCAGGCTCATGGCGAAGGTGGAATCACCTGCGATATTGATGCCTGCGACATGGTCCATCTGGACCGCTACATTGGTGATCTTGGCCATTTCCATCCCTCGCTGAATGCCGGACAGATGTAGGTCGGCCAGATATCAAACGCAACGGTCAATCAAGGGCTTCCGGCACTGGAGCATTTTTGTTTTTGCGCAATTCCGGACGCAAAACCGCTGCACTGTTTTGCTGGAATTGCTTTTCACCGCGTTTCGAGTTTCCGCATCAGCCGGCCGCGATAGCTATCGAGAATGACGGCGAGCACGATGACGGCGCCGATGACGATCGGCTTGATATTGTCGTCGGCGCCCAAGAGCTGCAACCCCGTCGACAGCACCTGCAGAATGCAGGCGCCGACCAGCGTGCCGACAATCGAGCCTTTGCCGCCCGAAAGGCTGGTGCCGCCGATAATGACGGCGGCGATCGCATTCAACTCATAGCCGATGCCCGCGACCGGGCTGCCGACATTGAGACGGAGCAGATAGACCATGGCCGCAATGCCGGCCGTCAGCCCTGAGATCGTGAAGACCGCAATCTTGTACCGTTTCGGCTCATGCCCCGACAGCCGGACAGCCTCTTCATTGGTGCCGATCGCGAAGACGAAGCGCCCGAAGACAGTGTAGCGCAGCACGAACCAGCCGATGAGGACGACGACGATCGCAATCAGGAAGATCGAGGGAAATATGCCCCAGAAGATCAGGTTGCCGAAATCGACGAAAGGCTGAGGCAGGCCGGTGATGGTGGAATTGTCGCTGACCACGCGCGCCAGGCCGCTTGCGACGTTCAGCATGCCAAGGGTGACGATAAAGGATGGAAGCTTCCACTTCTCGCAAATCCAGCCGTTGACGGCGCCAAGGATGGCACCTGTGCCCATCGACGCAAGGCATGCGAGAACAATCGCCTGCCATGGCGAAAACGCCGGATTGATCATGATCGTCGCACCGATCACCGTGCAAAGGGCAAGCAGCGACCCGACCGAGAGATCGATGCCGCCAACGAGGATGACGAAGGTCATGCCCGCAGCAAGCACGGTGTTGATGGCAATCTGCACGAAGATCTTCAGGAAGTTCTCCGGCGTTGCGAAATAGGGCGCCGTCGCCGAGAAAAACGCCAGGATCAGAATGAGGGCAATGGCGACGCCCGCCTCCTTCAGCGAGATCCGGACAAGCTTGTCCCAGACGCTCACCTCTTTCGCCTCGGTCTGTTTTTCAATGTTGGCGGACACGACTGTACTCCTTGTAGGCGAGCGAAAGGATCCTGCTCTCGTCAAACTGTTCCCGAACTATTTCGCCCGATATCTTGCCGTCGGAGAATACGATGATGCGATGGCAAATGCCCATGAGCTCCGGCAGATCCGACGATACGACCAGAACGCCCTTTCCTTCGGCGGCAAACTTCCACAGAAGCTCGTAAATCTCAGCCTTTGCACCGACGTCGATTCCACGGGTCGGCTCATCGAAAATCAACACCTTGGGGCCGCGGAACAGCCATTTTGCAATGACGACCTTTTGCTGATTGCCGCCGGAAAAGGTCCTGACCGCCTGATGGATCGACGGGGTCTTGATGCGCAGTTCGCGCACGAGGCGCTGCGAATGATCATTCTGCGCCCTCCGCATGATCAAGCCGTTGCGGGAGATCTTGCCGAGATCGGTTATGGTGGCATTTTCAGCGCAGCTCATGTCGAGCATCAAGCCCTGCATCTTGCGGTCTTCGGTTGCCAGGCAGAGCCCCGCAGCAACGGCTTCTTTCGGCGAATGGATCTTGACCGGCTCGCCATTCACGCGAATTTCGCCGGCCGCTTTGGCATCGGCGCCGAATATGGCGCGAACCGCTTCCGTCCGGCCGCTGCCGACAAGGCCGGCAATGCCGACGATTTCGCCCTTTGCCACGGAAAATGACAGTTCCGGGCTATTGCGCGTCACCTTCAGGCCGGACACGCCGAGCGCCTCGCCGGACACGGTGCTGTCGCTGCGAAAAATGCCATGATCCGAGAGCTTTCGTCCGACCATGAGTTCGACGATGTCAGGAATAGCAAGTCCGGACAGCGGACGCGTGATCACATGCTGGCCGTCGCGCAGCACCGTCACATCGTCGCCGACGTCAAAGATCTCCTCCAGCCTGTGGGAGATGTAGAGCGTGGTCACGCCACGCCGCTTCAACCGCTTGAGAATCTCGAAGAGGCGATCGACCTCCTTGGAGGTCAGGGTTGCCGTCGGTTCGTCGAGAACGAGAAGCTTGCTTTCGTAGCAAAGCGCCTTGGCGATCTCGACCAATTGAAGCTGGGCGACGCTGAGGCGGCTCGCCAGTGTCGTCGGGGCGACGTCGAGGCCGACCTCTTCCAGGAGTTCAGCCGCTCTGCTGTTCATTTCCTTGTAGTTCACCAGGCCGTAGCGCCGCGGCAGATGCTCAAACAGCAGGTTTTCAGCCACCGTCAGGTTGGAAAGGGGGTGCAGCTCCTGGTGAATGACCCGGATGCCCGCCTTGAACGCCTCCAACGGCGAGGCCGGATGGTATTGCTTGCCGTCAAATAGAATGTGACCGTCGTCCGGCCTGAAGACACCGCCGAGCAGATTGATCAGGGTCGACTTTCCAGCACCGTTCTCGCCCAGAAGAACGTGCCCCTTGCCGCGGCCGATCCGCATAGAGACATCCTTGAGCGCCACGACGCCCGGGAAGCGCTTGCCGATCCCTTCCAGCCTCAAAATGTCGTCATCTGCTGCGTCTGACATGGCGACCTCATGCACGCTCTGTTCGAACTCCACGCAGCACGCATCCCAGGAGCTCGGAAACGAGCCTCACCTGAAGCGATCAACGCGTCAATCGGTTGGTAGCGGTGAGCGCCGGCCGCAGCCGACGCTTCCTGTACAGTGCCGCGCGTCTTGTGAGACGCGCGATGCGGGCGATCCCGACTATTTGAGATCCGCTGCGGTGACCAGCTTGATGTCGGTCTTGACCCAGCCGGTGAATTTCTCGCCGGCAAGTTCACGCATGCCATACTGGATGCCGAGAACCGCCATCTGCGCGCCATACTGTTCGACGGTGGCAAGCATCTTGCCATCCTTGATCAGAGGCTGAACCGGCGGAATGTTGTCGAAGCCGACAACCTTGATCTTGCCACTCTGGCCGGCCGCATCGAGCGCCTTGACAACGCCGAGGGCCATCGAGTCGTTGGCTGCCATCACGCCCTGAATATCCTTATATTTCGTCAGGAAATTCGTCATGACGGTATTGGCTTCTTCCGTCTCCCAATGGGCCGTCTTGCTGTCGAGAAGCTCAAGCTTGCCAGACTTGACGGAGTTCATGAAGCCTTCCTTGCGCTCCTTGGCATTGTCGGCCTCGGGGTTACCCTCGAGGATGACGACCTTGGCGCCGGGTCCCAGATCCTTGGCAAGCGCGTCGCCCGCAAGCGTCGCCCCGCCCTTATTGTCAGGCCCGAAGAAAGCGAGATCGATACCGGCTTTCTTCTTCGCATCGGCATCAAGCGGTACGTCGATGTTGATGACCTTGACGCCAGCCTTGACTGCCTTTGCCAGCGGGGTTGCCATTGCCTTTGAATCGGCCGGCGCAACAACGATGATATCGTATTTCTGCGTGACGAAGTTTTCGACGGCATCGACCTGGGAAGCGAAATCACGCTCATCCTTCATGCCGACGGCCTTGAAGTCGAACTTGTCCTTGTTTTCGGCCGCATATTTGTCGGCGCCGGCCTTCATCTGCTTGAAGAACTCATTGGACAAGGATTTCATGATCAGGCCGACCTTCGGCTTGCCGGCCGCAAAGGCGGGCGACACGCCACAGGACAGCGCAAGCACCAGGGTGCCGGCAAGTCCAAGCTTCAATGCCGCGCGGCGCGGCGCATTGATCAAGACGGATTCACGCTTCATAGAATTGGACATTTTTTCCTCCCGAACGGCCCTGGGCTCAGCTCCACCTGAGTTGCCTGCGGCAATGAACCGTTTCCAACGACATCTGGGTAACACGCCCTTAAAAATTGTCAAGCTGCCGAAATCGAGCCAAACGTCAGCTTTGACTCCTAGGTTTTGCCTGTATCGGTGTGCATGTGATGAACCGTTTCCATTGAGCGGTGGCCCGCGCTCGTGCTATGCAGACTGGCGGTCAAAATTGCGATGCAGCCCTTTGACGAGGGCGGTAAAGACCATTAGCTGGAAGCTTCGATCAGGCGCTCTTCGGTGCCTTCCGAAGGCGCAGAGAAAGGGCCACTGTTTCCGTTATGTCAAAGGTCGGGATTCGAGAGGTTGCCAAGCTTGCGGGAGTTTCCACCGGGACCGTTTCGCGGGTTTTGAATGATCATCCCTCCGTGACGAAGGAATTGCGGGCGCGCGTCACAGCGATCATCAAAGACCTCGGCTATACGCCCGACCCGTCGGCGCGAAGCATGCGCGGCAAGGTCAGCCGGCTGATCGGCATCGTCATTCCGGATCTGACCAATCCCTTCTTCGCGGAGCTTGTCCAATCGGCGGAACAGGCGGCGGCAAATCACGGCTATAATATCATCGTCATGACGTCGTTTGATCACGCGGCCAAGGAGGCTGACCGCATCAAGCAGCTGACCAGCCGAAAGGTCGACGGCATCATGCTCGTTCCCAGCAATGATTTCCACACACTCAAGCTGCCGAAGGGATTGCCGATCGTCGTCGTCGACCGTCTCATGCCGGGATATTCCGGCATAGCCGCCGATCACCGCAATGGGGTTCGGCTTGGCGTCGAGCATCTTTTGCAGCTCGGCCATCGCCGCATCGGCTTCATTTCGGGGCCAGGGCACTCCGTCCCCGCCAACGATCGCCTCAGGGGCTATCTCGATGCAATCGAGCAGGCGGATGACAGAACGCCAATGGCGGGGCCACCGCTGATCGCCGAGGCGGCTTTCGACTATGAGAGCGGCCGTTCGGCTGGAAATTATCTTCTGGCCCGCGCGCGAAACGAGCGGCCGACGGCGATCTTTGCAAGTTCGGACCAGCAGGCAATCGGCTGCATGCGGGCAGCGCATGATCTGGGAATCCCGATACCTGCAGCCCTTTCGATCCTCGGCTTCGACGGTATCCCGCTCGCAAGCATGACAACGCCACGCCTGACGACAGTGAAACAGCCGATTCAAGACATAGCCGCAGCGGCGGTGGCCGTTCTGTTGAACAAGCAAACCGCGCCCGACCTCGACAATCCGATCCTATTCGCCTGCGAGGTCTTGAAGGGCGAAACAACTGCCCCGCCTCAGCCCGATTAGCGCATAGGCCCGAACATCGAAGTCGATCTTCAGGCGGCGATACCCTGGTTGCCGCTGTTGCGCAGCATGTTGCGGAGACGGTAGGCGATCGCCAAGGGCTTCGGGAAAGGCTTGCGCAGGAAGGCGACCTTGCGGACATAATTGTCGACCCGCCAGCTCGCCCAGGTTCCGCCGGCGAAAAAGGCGACGTCACCGGCGCGCAGGGTTCGTTCCGTGCCGTCCTCGGCGGTGATATGAACCTCGCCTTCGAGGATCATCACAGTCTCGTCCCAGCCGAAGCGCCAGCGGAATTCGCCCGCCGTGCAGTCCCAGATCGCCGTCAGCGATGCTTCGTCATGGCCGCGCGAATGTTCGGCGGTGCGAGCCTGCGGATTGCCGCTGACGATCCAGTCCGGATTGATCGGCGTCGGCTTCAATGGCAGCAGGTCGCTCGCATGCGCCACGAAGGATTTCCCGGCCGGCTTCGCCACGGCATAAGGCGCGGACCGCGCGGCCATGGCGACCGCACTTGCAAGCATCAGCTTCCAGGCCATGAAACAACCCCCAATTGTTATCCCTACCGAGATTTGACGTAGCAGAGAGTCGTAAGAACCTCGTTCACGCGGGGACTAAAAGTTTAACGATCCGGAAATCCAATGGGTCGAAAGGAGGTCAGAACGCATCAATGAAGTGCCGCGGCAGCCGGCCCGGCATGATCGCCACGATATCATAGCGCTGGGAAAGGCGATCCTGATCCGCCTGACGGGCGAGCCAGAGATCGCTTGCCGCCCGTATGCGCTTCTGCGCGGCGACAGAGACGGCGTCGACCGCCGCGGCCTCGCCATGGCGGGCCTTGACCTCGACGAAGACGGCGAGATCACCCTTGCGGGCAATAATATCGATCTCGCCGAGCCTGGTGCGGTGGCGCAGAGCCAGGATGCGATAGCCCTTCAGCATCAGGAAGGCGGCCGCGACATATTCCGACATGCGGCCCCGGCGCAGCGCCTTCCTCCTGATGGCGGTGAGATCGCTATCGCCCATCGGCGTTCTTGATCTCCAGCAGGCGCTGGTAGAGCACCTTGCGCGGCAGGCCGGTGAGGCGGGCCGCCTCGGTGGCGGCGCCGGCCGTCGGCATGGTCTTCGACAGGTCGGCCAGCATGGCTTCGACATCGGCCTCATCCGTCTCGACCGGCTCCGGCGGACCGATAACGAGGACGATCTCGCCCTTGACGTTTTCCACCTGCTGATAATGCGCGGCAAGGTCGGCAAGCGTGCCGCGGCGGAACTCCTCATAGGTCTTGGTCAGCTCGCGGCAGACGGAGGCGGGCCGAGCGCCGCCCAGCACATCGGCGGCGGCCAGAAGCGTTGCGCCGATCCGATGCGGCGATTCAAAGAAGATCAGCGTCGCGGGTGCCGCCGCAAGTTCACTGAGACGGTCGCGGCGGGCCTTGTCCTTGGCCGGCAGGAAACCGGCGAAAAGGAAGGCATCGTTCGGCAGGCCGGAGCCGACAAGGGCTGCGAGCGGCGCGGAGGCGCCGGGAATGGGAATGACACGGTAACCTGCCACAATCGCCTGTTGCGCGAGCCGATAACCGGGATCGGAGACCAGCGGCGTGCCGGCATCGGAAACCAGCGCCACCGAGCGGCCGGCTTCGAGCGCCTGCAGCAGCCTTGGACCGGCCTCGTCGGCATTGTGCTCGTGATAGGCGAAAGGGCGGTTCTGGATGCCGTAGCGGTCGAGCAGCACGCGGGTGACGCGCGTATCCTCGCAGGCGAGCACATCGGCGCCGGCCAGCGTTTCCAGCCCCCGCAGCGTAATGTCGCCGAGATTGCCGATGGGGGTGGCGACGAGATAGAGCGCCGGCTCCAGCGGCCGCGCCGGCACCGTTGCATTGTGCAGGCGGAAGCTTCGCCGGCTGGTGGCGTCCGCTGTCGTTTCCTCATTCATGCCATTTGCTTTCGTCCCGCCGGCTCGTCGCCGGCATCGAACCCTTATGGGCGAGCCGCACCGCTTCGGCAAGGGTTCGGATTTCTGTGAGCATTGCTCTGGAAAACCGCAAATGCAGGGGTGCCGGCGTCCATGCCTCTTGCAAAGCAATGCTGAAGTCTGCCATTTTGCCCGTCCACTCCCCCGGCCTCAAGCCGGGACAGCATTCTTCGGGTGCTCGACGCGCCCGGACAGTCACGGTCGAAAGCGGTAGCATCCCATGCGTATTACTATTGAGCGGTCAAACCTGTTGAAATCGCTGAACCACGTCCACCGCGTGGTCGAACGTCGCAACACGATCCCGATCCTGTCCAACGTATTGCTCAAGGCCGACGGCCAGAAGCTCGACATGAAGGCGACCGACCTCGACCTCGAAATCACCGAGGCGACACCGGCAAGCGTCGAGCAACCCGGCGCCACCACCGTTCCCGCCCATCTTCTCTACGACATCGTGCGCAAGCTTTCCGACGGCTCGGAAGTGCTGCTGGCCACCAGCCCCGATGGCGGCGCGATGACTGTGCAGTCCGGCCGCTCGAAATTCTCGCTGCAGTGCCTGCCGGAATCGGACTTCCCTGATCTCACCGCCGGCACCTTCACGCATTCCTTCAAGCTGAAGGCGACCGATCTGAAAATGCTGATCGACCGCACCCAGTTCGCGATTTCGACGGAAGAGACGCGTTATTATCTCAACGGCATCTTCTTCCACACGATCGAGAGCAATGGCGAGCTGAAACTCAGGGCGGTTGCGACCGACGGCCATCGGCTGGCGCGCGCCGACGTCGATGCGCCCCCCGGCTCCGAGGGCATGCCCGGCATCATCATTCCGCGCAAGACGGTCGGCGAGTTGCAGAAGCTGGTCGACAATCCCGAAACGACGGTGACCGTCGAGGTCTCCGACGCCAAGATACGGCTGACGATCGGCTCGATCGTCATGACCTCGAAACTGATCGACGGCACCTTCCCGGATTATCAGCGCGTCATCCCGACAGGCAACGACAAGGAAATGCGCGTCGACTGCACGAGTTTCGCACAGGCCGTCGACCGCGTCTCGACCATCTCCTCCGAGCGCGGACGCGCCGTCAAGCTGGCGCTTTCCGAGGGGCAGCTGATGCTGACCGTCAACAATCCCGATTCCGGCAGCGCGACCGAAGAAGTCGCCGTCGGCTACGACACGGACGCGATGGAAATCGGCTTCAACGCGAAATACCTGCTCGACATCACCGCCCAGCTTTCCGGCGAGGAAGCGATCTTCCTGCTTGCCGATGCCGGCTCGCCGACGCTGATCCGCGACACGGCGGGTGACGATGCGCTCTACGTGCTGATGCCGATGCGCGTCTGACGGAACGAAGGCCGCCGCTTGCCGTTTCCTCCTGTCAAAACGGAGGATCCCATGACCAAAAAGACGGGAACGGTGCGCATCGGCATATCCGGCTGGACCTATGCGCCCTGGCGCGGCCAATTCTACCCGAAGGACCTGCGGCAGAAGCAGGAGCTTTCCTACGCCGCCCGGCACTTCCCTTCGATCGAGATCAACGGCACTTTCTATGGATTGCAGCGGCCCGAAAGCTTCGGCCGCTGGCGCGACGAGACGCCGGATGATTTCGTCTTCGCCGTCAAGGGACCGCGTTTCATCACCCATATGCTGCGACTGCAGGATATCCAGACGGCGCTCGCCAATTTCCTCGCCTCCGGCGTTTTGCGGCTTGGCCCCAAGCTCGGGCCGATCCTCTGGCAATTCCCGCCGAACATGGTCTTCGACCCATCCCTTTTCGAAAGTTTTTTGTCGCTGCTGCCGCATGACCGCGACGCAGCGATAGCGCTTGCCAAGCGGCACGACTGGCATATCAAGGGACCGGCCTGGCTTAAATGCGACGGGCATCAGCCGATCCGGCATGCGCTGGAGATTCGCCACGAGAGCTTCCGCTCCCCCGCCTTCATCGAGATGCTCAGGCGCCACAAGGTCGCTCTCGTCTGCGCCGATACGGTGAAATGGCCGCTGCTCATGGATATCACCGCCGACTTTGTTTATTGCCGCCTGCATGGCTCCGAAAAGCTCTATGTCAGCGGCTACGAGGACGAAGCCCTCGACATCTGGGCGCAACGTATCCGCGCTTGGGCAACGGGCGGAGAACCTGAGAATGCGACGCGAGTGCTGGCGCCCGTGCCAGTGCGCAACAAGAGCCGAGACGTTTATCTATACTTCGACAATACCGACGTGAAGCTGCGCGCGCCTATCGATGCCGATCACCTGAGCCATAGGCTCGCCGATCTCATGCCTCATTCAGCGCCCGAAGCTGCATGACCTGTTGATGCCGATGTCCTTGTTGCGAAAATCCTTGTCCCTTAAGCGACAAGCGGCATATTAAGGCATTCGATCAACATGCGGATGGGTGGAGAATGAGCTTACGGGTCAAGGTGAAGGAACGGCTGGGCAAGAGGTTCGACGACGAGATCCGCTTCTTCCGAGGCATGATGCAGGGGCCGAAGACGGTGGGCTCGATCGTGCCGACCTCCTCGATCACGGCGAAGCGCATGGCAAGCGTCGTCGATATCCATTCCGGGCTGCCGGTGCTTGAACTCGGTCCGGGCACGGGCGCCATCACCAAGGCCATCCTCGGCCGCGGCGTTCGTCCGGAAAATCTCGTTGCGATCGAATATTCGACAGATTTTCATAAACATCTGCTGCGGACCTATCCCGGCGTGCACTTCATCAACGGCGACGCTTTCGATCTTCAGACCACCCTTGGCAATTTCAGTGGTCTCACCTTCGATTCCGTCGTCTCGGGCATTCCGCTTCTGAATTTCCCGATGGCGAAGCGCATCTCGCTGCTCGAAAGCCTGCTCGATCGGCTGCCGGCCGGCCGGCCGATGGTGCAGATTTCCTATGGCGCGATCTCGCCGATCGCCGCCAATCCCGACCGCTACCATATCCAGCATTTCGATTTCGTCATGCGCAACATTCCACCGGCGCAGCTCTGGATCTACAGGCGCGGCTGAGATGTTCGGGATCTACATCACCCATCCGCAGGTCAGGATCGACGCCAACGTGCCGGTGCCGAAATGGGGGCTTTCCGATGTCGGCGCGGCGCGGGCCCGCAAAGCGGCTGAGAGCGGCTGGGCCAAGCAATTGCGGCGCATCGTCTCCAGCGACGAGACGAAGGCGATCGAGACGGCCGAAATCCTGGCGGAGGCATCCGGCGTGACCGTCGAGATCGTCCACGCGACGCACGAGAACGACCGCTCGGCCACTGGCTTCCTGCCGCCGCCGCAATTCGAAGAGGCGGCCGACTGGTTCTTCGCCCATCCGGAACAAAGCTTCAAGGGCTGGGAGCGCGCCGTCGACGCGCAGGCCCGCATCGTCGAGGCTGTTAACGCCGTTCTTGCCACGCATGATGCGACGGCGCCGATCGCCTTTGTCGGCCATGGCGGCGTCGGCACGCTGCTCAAATGCCATCTGGCGGGCAGCCCGATCGCGCGCGACCGCGACCAGCCCGGCGGCGGCGGCAATCTCTATGCTTTCGGTCTTGCGGATCGCCGCTTATCATGCGACTGGACACCCATCGAAGACTGGCAAGGGTGACTTCAGATGGACGCACGCGAGCGGTTGATCGTCGGCCTGGATGTTCCAACGATCGGCGAGGCGGAAAGACTGGTTTCCACGCTCGGCGACGACATTCTCTTCTATAAGATCGGCTATCAGCTGGTCTTTGCCGGCGGCCTGGAATTCGCCCGCGATCTTGCCGCCAGCGGCAAGAAGATCTTTCTCGACATGAAGCTGCTCGACATCGACAACACCGTTGCCTCCGGCGTCGAGAACATCGCCAAGATGGGCATGTCGATGCTGACGCTGCATGCCTATCCGAAAGCCATGAAGGCGGCGGTCGAGGCCGCGGCCGGCTCCGGCCTCTGCCTGCTCGGCGTGACCGTGCTGACCTCGATGGATGCCGATGACCTTGCCGAGGCCGGTTACAGCCAGGATCCGCACAGCCTGGTGCTGCGCCGCGCCGAACAGGCGCGCGCAGCCGGCATGGGCGGTATCGTCTGCTCGGCGGAGGAAGCAGCTGCGGTGCGCGAGATCGTCGGACCCGAGATGGCGATCGTCACCCCCGGCATTCGCCCTGATGGTAGCGACAAGGGCGATCAGAAGCGGGTGATGACGCCTTTCGACGCGCTGAAGGCGGGAGCGACGCATCTCGTTGTCGGTCGGCCTGTCGTCAAGGCGCCGGATCCCCGAGATGCCGCCCGTGCGATCCTCAGCGAGATGGTGACGGCACTCTGGCCGGCAAACCGCTAATAGTTTCAACGACAAAAGGGAGAAGACCATGGCCAAGGGATATTGGATCGCCCGCGTCGATGTTCGCGATGTCGAGCGCTACAAGGATTATGTGACCGCCGCCAAGCCGGCCTTCGAAAAATATGGCGCGAATTTCCTGGCGCGTGGCGGCGCCTTTACCGAACTCGAGGGCAAGGCGCGTGTGCGCAACGTGGTGATCGAATTCCCGTCGATGCAACATGCCGTCGACTGCTATAATTCGCCGGAATACCAGATCGCCGCGAAAATCCGCCAGGAAGTGGCGGATGCGGAAATGGTCGTCGTCGAAGGCGTCTAGAGCGCGGTCACATCCCAAAAAACTGACGGCCTGATGGGCCTTCCCGTCGCGCCGGGATTCGGCTAAGACGAGAGCCAATCAAGCATCCCGCACAGCCTTTCGAGGAGCCTGCCATGACCCTTGCCAACCTGCCGCCGCTCGTCACCGTGTTCGGAGGGTCCGGCTTCGTGGGCAGGCACGTGGTTCGGGCGCTGGCCAAGCGCGGCTATAACATCCGCGTCGCCGTGCGCCGTCCCGATCTCGCCGGCTTCCTGCAGCCGCTCGGCAATGTCGGCCAGATTTCCTTCGTGCAGGCGAACCTGCGCTATCGCAGCTCGATCGACCGCGCCGTCGACGGGGCGAGCCACGTCGTCAACTGCGTCGGCATTCTGCACGAGGCCGGCCGCAACACCTTCGACGCCGTGCAGGAATTCGGCGGCCGTGCGGTCGCCGAAGCGGCGCGTAGCGCGGGTGCGACGCTGACGCATATTTCGGCGATCGGCGCCGACGCGAAATCCGATTCAGACTATGGCCGCTCCAAGGGTCGCGCCGAAACGGCCATCCTCTCGGTCAAGCCCGATGCCGTGATCTTCCGTCCGTCGATCGTCTTCGGACCGGAGGACAGCTTCTTCAACAAGTTCGCCGAGATGGCGCGCATGTCGCCGATCCTGCCGCTGGTCGGCGGCGGCAAGACGAAATTCCAGCCTGTCTATGTCGAGGATGTCGCTGAGGCCGTTGCCCGCGCCGTCGACGGAAAGGTTGCCGGCGGCAAGGTCTATGAGCTTGGCGGGCCTGAGCTGCTCAGCTTCCGCGAATGTCTCGAGACGATGCTGAAGGTAACGTGCCGCAAGAACCCGCTGGTATCCCTGCCCTTCGGCATCGCTTCGATGATCGGCAGCATCGCTTCGCTGGTCCCCTTCATAACGCCGCCGATCACGCCCGATCAGGTGCGCCTGCTGAAGCGCGACAACATCGTCTCCAGGGAAGCCGAGGCGGAAGGCCGCACGCTGAAGGGCCTCGGCATTGCGCCCACCATGGTGGCATCGGTGCTTGGCTCCTACCTCGTGCACTATCGTCCGCACGGCCAGTACACCGGCACCGGCAAGGCTGCCTGACCATCTTTTCCAACCGATGCGACTTGGCCGTCTGCGGATCCCGTGGGCGGCCTTTTGACGTTGCCGTGTCATGCAAAGCCCGGCGCAAGTCTGGGATGTTTTGGTGTCCACCACATTGAGTTGCGTTGCATAAAAGACGCATCGGAATTTTTGTGGAATTAACGCGAAATTTAGCAGGAACGTTTATTGCTATTTGCCATTCCACTGACTACCAAACCCGCGCGTCTTCCAACGGACTCAACGCCTGCGGTCGCGTGCGGCAATCACTGTGAAAGGCAATTCTCAATGGGCAAGTCAATCGCGCTCCTGTTTGCGTGTGCGGCGCTGGTTATCCTTGCAGGCTCTTTCGTTGCGCCCGGTTCGGTCGCGGCGGTAAAGGGCGATTGTTCGCCAGCCTATGGCGTCGATCCTTGCTCTACGGCCTCGATCATCCATTGACGAAAGCCCGGCCCTGCGCCGGCATCCTGCTCCAAGCAAGCAGCGATCGGAACGCCTGAAAGAGGCGCTCCACAATGAATGTTTAGTCTCGCCTGCATCAAAAACGGCGGCGGACGCTTATCCTCTCAATATTGCTAATCTGAAAAATCGGCGCCCTGCCGGTAATCGAGTATCTATTCGCGAAGTCCGACGGGACATTTGCATTCGCGCCGGGAGTTGCGCGAATGCAATGCGGGACGGATGTCTCAGGCAATCAAGCCGGTCGCGGCCATGCCGAGCAGCAAGACACCGAGAATGATGCGGTAGATCGCAAACAGCGTAAACCGGTTGCTTCTGATATAGGCAAGCAGCCATTTGACCGCGATGAAAGCGACGATCGTGGAAACGACGAAGGCGATGCCGAGCGCCGTCCAGTCTTCGCCCGCCGCTCCGCCATCCTTGAACGTCTTCAGCAATTCATAGCCGCTGGCGGCGTACATTGTGGGGATGCCGACGAGAAAGGCGAATTCCGTCGCCGCGGCGCGGTTGCCGGTGCCTGCCAGCATAGCGACGAAAATCGTGGCGCCGGAGCGCGACGTTCCCGGGAAGACGCCGGCAATGATCTGGGCGATGCCGACCAGGATGGCGACAAGCCAGGTGATCTCTTTATGAGGCGGCCTGCGGGCGGCGGCCCATTCGGCAAAGATCATCCAGATACCGCCGATGATGAGCGCCCAGGCGATCGGTGTTGCGGTCTCCGGAAGTTCAAAGCCAAGCTTCTTGACCACGAGTCCGAGAATTGCGGTGATCAGAAATGCGACGATCAGCTTGGCGGCATAATCGCGGTTGACGGGATCGCGCCAGCCGAGCACCAGATCCAGCAGACGACGCCAGTAGATGATGGTGACGGCGAGGATGGCGCCCGCCTGAATAACGATGTTGAACATATCCGACCGATGTCCGAGCCATTGCTCCGCAATGATCAGGTGGCCGGTGCTCGAGATCGGCAGGAACTCGGTGATCCCCTCTATGACACCGAGAATTGCAGCATTTATATAATCCATACATTGTCTCCGGTTTAAAGTTCGGTCGGGCCTGAGCGCTTGGGCCGATCAGGCTGCCGCTTCCATTCGTTCGTTAGACCGTGTTTCGCCATTATCAGATGGCCTGAAAAATCCGATTCGCTTGTATTGGCGGGACCAAGCTCCTATAGCTTCAACCAATGAGTCATGACTAGGGCGCTACAATTGAGCTGCCACACAGTCCTGTAACAGCAATCACAACGCCCGAGTATCGATGCCCACGCTTTATCATCATCCCATGTCATCCGCATCTCGCTTCGTCCGGTTGATCCTGGCGGAATACGGCTATCAGGCGGATCTGATCGAGGAGCAGACATGGGAGAAGCGCCGGGATTTCCTGGCGCTCAATCCGGCCGGCACGCTGCCGGTCTATGTCGACGACAGCATGCGCGCGCTCTGCGGCGCGAGCGTCATTTCCGAATATCTGGACGAGACGCACGGCGTCTTGAAACGCGACCGGCGGCTGCTCGCCGAAGACCCTTTCCAGCGGGCGGAAATCCGCCGGCTGACCGAATGGTTCATGCAGAAGATGGAAAACGACGTGACCAAGCCGCTCGCCCGCGAGCGTGTCTATAAGTTGCAGATGACCGCCGATCAGGGCGGCGGAGCGCCGGATTCCAAGGTTTTGCGCACGGCCCGCGCGAATATCCGCCAGCATATGCGCTATCTCACCTGGCTTGCCGGCTCGCGTCAATGGCTGGCGGGCGAGCGGATGAGCTATGCCGACCTTGCCGCAGCAGCCTCGATCTCGATCCTCGATTATCTCGGTGAGATCGAATGGGCGGATTCGCCGGTCGTCAAGGACTGGTACCAGCGGCTGAAGTCGCGTCCCTCCTTCCGGCCGATGCTGACCGAGCGCGTGCGCGGCCTGACACCGGTTTCACACTATGCCGATCTGGATTTCTGACGAGGGCTCTTCATGCCCGAACCTGACAATGCCGACAAAGAGCGCCGTCGCCGCGACAATTTGACCGAGTTCGTCCGGGCGGAATCTGCCGCCAAGGGCTTCGATCTTTGCCGCATCACGCGACCGGACGCGATCCCGCAAGCGAAAGAGCGTCTCGGCCAGTTCATCGATGCCGGGCGCCACGGGACGATGGACTGGATGGCGGAGACGCGCGACCGGCGCGGCGATCCCCGCACACTCTGGAGCGAGGTGCGCTCCGTCGTCGTCTTCGGCCTCAATTACGCCCCGGAGGAAGATCCCCGCGCTATCCTCGACAAGCCGGACAAGGCAGCGATTTCGGTCTATGCCCGCAACCGCGATTATCACGACGTCATCAAGGGCCGGCTGAAGGAGATCGCCACGCGCTTCGCGGCGCGGGCGGGCGCCGATGTAAAGGTCTTCGTCGATACGGCGCCGGTGATGGAAAAGCCCTTAGCGGCGGCGGCCGGGCTCGGCTGGCAGGGCAAACACACCAATCTCGTCAGCCGCATGCATGGTTCCTGGTTGTTCCTCGGCACGATGTTCACCACCGCCGATCTTGTGGTCGACGCGCCGGAGAGCGATCATTGCGGCTCCTGCCGCGCCTGTCTCGACATCTGTCCGACGGCTGCCTTCCCGGCGCCTTACCAGATCGACGCGCGGCGCTGCATCTCCTATCTCACCATCGAGCACAAGGGACCGATCGACGCCGATTTGCGCGTGCTGATCGGCAACCGCGTCTATGGCTGCGACGACTGTCTTGCCGCCTGTCCCTGGAACAAGTTCGCAAGCTCCGCCTCGGAGATGAAGCTCAAGGCGCGGGAAGATCTGAAGGAGCCGTCGATCGCCTTTCTGCTGACGCTCGACGATGCCGCCTTCCGTGGCTTTTTCAGCGGCTCGCCGGTGAAGCGGATCGGCCGCGACCGCTTCGTCCGCAATGTGCTGATCGCCGCCGGCAATTCCGGCGAGACGGCGCTCATCGGGCAATGTCGCGCGCTTTCGGCCGATCCCTCGCCCGTGGTGCGCGGCATGGCGGTCTGGGCGCTTTCCCGGCTGATGGAGGCTGGCGAATTTGCGGCCTTTGCCGCACAAAGGGCGAATGAGAGAGATGACGACGTCCTGAACGAATGGCGATTGGCGGGAGTGGGTTGATGCATGTGATGATCTTTGGCTGCGGTTATTCCGGCACAGCAATCGCCAAGGCCTTTGCCGGCGACGGCGTGCGGGTTTCCGGCACCACGCGTTCGCCAGACAAAGTCGAAGCGCTCCGCCGGAACGGCATCGAAGCATTCCTTTTCGACGGCGAGAACATGGATGAGGAACTGCGCCGAGCGTTGACTGGTGTAACGCATCTGGTCCAGTCGATCGCGCCTGGAAAGGCCGACCCGCTGCTGCGGCTGCTTGACAAAGACGGCGCACGCCTGCTGCCGAAGCTCGAATGGATCGGTTATCTCTCCACCGTCGGCGTCTATGGCGATCACCAGGGCGCCTGGGTGAGTGAGGAAACGCCGTGCCTGCCGGTTTCCGGACGGTCCACCGAACGGCTCGAGGCGGAAGAGGGTTGGCTGGCCATGGGCCGGGAGCGCGGCTTGCCGGCGGCGGTGCTTCGCCTTTCCGGCATCTATGGGCCGGGCCGCAACGCCTTCTGCAATCTGGACAAGGGCACGGCGCGACGGCTGATCAAGAAGGACCAGGTGTTCAACCGCATCCGCGTCGAGGATATTGGCGCTGCGACACGCTTTCTGTCGGAGCACAGCCTCGGCGGCATCTATAATGTCACCGACGACCGGCCCGGCCCGCCGCAGGATGTGATCGTCGAGGCAGCCCGGCTGATGGGCGTCGAACCGCCGCCGGAGCAGGCGTTCGAGACCGCCGAACTGACGCCGATGGCGCGCACTTTCTACGGCGAGAACAAACGGGTTTCGAACGCGAAACTGAAGGCCGCCGGATTCGAATTCTCCTTCCCGAACTATCCCATGTCGCTTGCGCAATTATGGCGGGATGGACGCTGGCGTGGGGAGTAGAACTCAGTCCTGTTTGCGACGGATACGTTCACCCAAAATGAGTAGGAAATTCCTACTTTCCCGCTTTGGGCGGACAATTTTCGCCATATCTTATGGTTAACGGCCCTTGAATTTGCCCAAATGTGGCAGCAAATATGGCAAAACCGGAAAAATATTTTCGCGATTTTCGTGAACGCCATGACGTTAACTATCCCTTCGGAAAATTCGTTCGGATTTTAACTGATTTTATTAGGTTTTTTCCACGCTTCGGCGTCGCGCACATTCCTGGAATCCCGACATCACACTCACGAATGTTACCGATTGTAATATTCCGTGAACAGCAGCGGCACTTTTTCGCCACTTTTTCACAGATTTAAGCCCCGCCGCCTGCAAGGGCGTGAGTTCAATAGTTGAGGGATACTCTGTTTTGAAGAACATTCGTCGTTCTATTATCGCCGCTGTAACTATTGCAGCCTGTTCTTCCATGCTTCCGGCGGAGGGTTTTGCTGGCAATGGTTGTGGCGGTGCTTCATGGTACGCACTTCGCTCCAAAACTGCTTCCGGGGAACGTATGAACCCTGCCATCTTGACTGCCGCACATCGTTCGCTTGCTTTCGGCACCAAGGTGAAGGTCACCAACCGCAACAATGGCCGCACCGTCGTCGTTCGTATCAACGATCGTGGTCCGTTCATCCGTGGTCGTGTGATCGACCTGTCGCGCGCCGCCGCGCAGAATATCGGCATGGTGAGCTCCGGCACTGCGAAGGTCTGCTACCAGGTCGTCAGCTGAGGCCACACTGACTGCGCCGGAAGCGGCGCTTGCTCTTGCCGTCAATCGCGGTTACCACCCGGTTGAGACTCGTGAACAAACGACTACGTGACACTCGCGTTTGCGCTGATCGTTCACACGCCACGGCAATAGGAGACATGTGAATGCGTCTGGGCGGCCGCCTCGAAGGGGCGATTTCTGTGCTCGCGGACATCGATGCCCGCAAGCGGCCTGTCGCCGACGCGCTGAAGGACTGGGGCCTTGCGCACCGCTTCGCCGGCTCCGGCGATCGTGCTGCGATCGGCAACATCGTCTATGACGCACTGCGCATGCGGCTTTCCCATGCCTGGCTGATGGATGACGACAGTCCTGCTGCCATTGCCCATGCCGTCATGTTCCGCCAATGGGGTTTCACACCTGACAGTCTTGGCAGTGAGTTGGCGGATGACAAGTTTGCGCCAGCACCGCTTTCAGCCGACGCTGTTGCGGCCTTTCAAAGCCGCTCGCTCGACGATGCGCCGCTGCATATTCGCGGCGATATCCCCGAATGGGTCCAACCCTCCTTCGAACAGGCCTTTGGCGCCGGATGGCTTGCCGAGGCACAGGCACTTGCCGCCCGACCGACGCTCGATCTGCGCGCCAACCTGCTCAAGGCCTCCCGCGACAAGGTCGTCAAGGCACTCGAAAGAGCCAACGCGCATGCTGCGAAGATCGCCCGCCACGGCATCCGGATTGCCGCCGGCGAAGGCGCCTCGCGTCTTCCCAACGTGACAGCCGAGCTTTCGTTCCAGAAAGGCTGGTTCGAAGTTCAGGATGAGGGATCGCAGATCGTCGCCGACCTGGTGCTCGCCCATGATGGCGAACAGGTTCTCGACTATTGCGCCGGCGGCGGCGGCAAGACGCTCGCCATGGCGGCGGCCATGCAGAACAAGGGACAGGTTCACGCCTATGACGCCGATCGCAAACGACTGGCGCCGATCATCGAGCGGCTGAAGCGGGCGGGAACACGCAATGTCCAGGTGCATGACGATGCCAGGGCGCTCTCCGCCCTTGCCGGACGCTGCGACAAGGTGCTGGTCGACGCGCCCTGCACCGGCACCGGCACATGGCGGCGGCGCCCCGATACGAAATGGCGGCTGACGGCGAAGAACCTCGACGAACGCACCACCCAGCAGCAGGACGCGCTGGCGCAGGCGAGCGGCTTCGTCAAATCAGGCGGCGAACTGATCTACGTCACCTGCTCGGTCCTGCCCCAGGAGAACGAGGAACAGGTGCGCCGCTTCACGGCTGACAATCCTGATTTTCAAATCGTCAGCGCCCTGCCTGCCTGGGATCAGCTTTTCGGGAAAGACGCCCCGCGTCCGCATTCTTCCGACGGCCTGACGGTGACGCTGACGCCCGCCTCCACCGACACGGACGGCTTCTTCTTCTGCCGTATGCAGCGGAGGGGCTGACGCGGTTTAGCGGAGGCCTGCAACGGATAGCGATGCCGCGGCGAAATGGCGCGGTTGCTGCCGATTTTTCAAGCAGATGCCGTTCAAAAATGACCGGTTAGCCACGCCTGTCCATTCTTAAAATCATTCCAAACTAGAGTGTTTGACACCAGTTTGCTTTTGCGCGAAGAGACGGAGCCCGATTAGACGGAAAATCCCGTCACAGGAGAGGATCATGAAGCTCAACCGCAAATTCCGCGCAGCCGTGCTGGCGATCGCCCCCGCCGCCCTGCTCGTCCTTCCCGCGCATGCCGCGGCCGATGCTGCTAGCGTGGTGAAACACTATGCCGACGTGGCGCATGCAAAATACGAAGACTCGCTGACGACGGCCAAGGCGCTCGACGCCGCGATCGACGCCTTCCTGAAAGCGCCGACCGACGCGACGCTGAAAGCCGCCAGGGAGGCCTGGATCAAGGCACGCGTTCCCTACCAGCAGACGGAAGTCTATCGCTTCGGCAATCCGATTGTCGACGACTGGGAAGGCAAGGTCAATGCGTGGCCGCTCGATGAAGGCCTGATCGACTATGTCGATGCCTCCTACGGTACCGAGAGCGACGAAAATTCCCTCTATGTGGCAAATGTCATCGCCAACAAGACGATCAAGATCGACGGCAAGGATGTCGACGCTTCCAAGCTGACGCCGGAATTTCTCTCCGGCACACTGGCCGAGGCCGGCGGCATCGAAGCCAATGTCGCGACCGGCTATCATGCCATCGAATTCCTGCTCTGGGGTCAGGATCTGAACGGCACGGGGCCTGGCGCCGGCGACCGTCCGGCAACGGATTACGATCTCAAGAACTGCACGCACGGCAATTGCGACCGCCGCGCCGAATATCTGAAATCCGCCTCCACCCTGCTCGTTTCCGACCTGCAGGAAATGACCGACAACTGGACGCCGAACGGTGCTGCGACGAAGAACGTCGAAGCCGATCCGAAGGCCGGCCTCGTCGCGATCCTGACGGGCATGGGTTCGCTTTCCTACGGCGAGCTTGCCGGCGAGCGCATGAAGCTCGGCCTGCTGCTGCACGATCCGGAAGAAGAGCATGATTGCTTCTCGGACAATACCTACAACTCACATCTCAACGACGCGATCGGCATCGCCGCCGCCTATACCGGCAACTATACCCGCGTCGACGGCACTAAGCTCAGCGGCCCGTCGCTGCACGATCTGGTGGCCGCCAAGGACAAGGCGCTCGATGCCGAAGTGGAAGGCAAGCTCAACAAGACGCTCGACGCGATGAATGCCATGGCTAAGCGCGGCGAGACGGTCGAGAAGTACGACCAGATGATCGCCGAGGGCAACAAGGAAGGCAATGCCGTCGTCCAGGCCGCCATCGACGGGCTGATCGACCAGACGAAATCGGTGCAGCGCGTTATTGCCGCACTCGATCTCGGCACGGTTCAGCTTGAAGGTTCCGACAGCTTGGATAATCCTAACGCCGTCTTCAAATAAGCAAAAAGGCGGGCCGCTTCGAAAGCCGGAGCGGCCCGGACCCTAAAATGTCGCATGCCCCGGCCCGCCGATTGATCGCCAGCGCAGTGCTCTGCGCCACGCTTGCCGGTTTTTCCGTCAGCATCGCCGCCGGTTTCGATCTGCCGACGAAACGCACCGACCTTTCCGAGGCCGATTTGAAACGTGTCGCCGACGTCACCCGGCCGACGGCGGATTTTTCCAAGGCAGAACAATACGAAGCGATGCAGGCAGGGGCTACGACCTCGATCGACCCTGTCACCGAGGACAGCTTCTCGCATATTTCGGCCAACATCCCCTTCGACGAAGAGCAGAATTTCAAGCTCGGCAACGCGCTCTTCCGCAAGCTCTGGGTTTCTGCTCCCTCCTCGACGCAGGCCTCCGATGGTCTCGGGCCGCTGTTTAACGCCCGCTCCTGCATGAGCTGCCATGTCAATGATGGCCGCGGCAGACCGCCGGAGGGAGGCCCGAGCGCCACCTCGATGTTGCTGCGGCTTTCCCGTGCGGCCAGGACGCCGGAGGAAGAAAAGGCGATCGCGCAGGCTGATGTCGTCAATTTTCCCGATCCGGTTTACGGCCATCAGCTGCAGGACCTCGCCGTTCCCGGCCTTGCTGCCGAGGGGAAGATGGCGATCAGCTACCACGAAGAGAGGGTGACGCTCGGCGACGGCGAGACCGTGCCGCTGCGCCGGCCGAGCTATGCAGTTGTCAATCCCGCTTATGGACCGCTCGATCCCGCGACGACGATTTCGCCGCGTGTCGCCTCGGCGATGATCGGCCTCGGACTGATCGAGGCCATTCCCGAAGCCGATATCCTCGCCCATGCCGATCCGGACGATGCCGATGGCGACGGCATTTCGGGGAAGGCGGCGATTGTGCGCGACCACCGCAGCGGCAAGATCGCGCTCGGACGATTCGGCTGGAAGGCACAGAATGCCACTGTGCGCGACCAGAGTGCCGATGCCTTCGCCAATGATATCGGCATCTCGACGCCCGATCAGCCGAATGCGCAGGGCGACTGCACCAAGGCGGAAGAAAAATGCCTTGATATGCCGACCGGGGTGCAGAAACGGCTGGGCAGGCAAGAGGCGCCGGGTCCTATTCTCGACCTCGTCACCTTCTATTCCGAAAATCTCGCCGTTCCCTCGCGCCGCAAGGCAAGCTTCCCCGAGACCCTGCGGGGCAAGCGGATCTTCTACGAAACCGGCTGCATTTCCTGCCATGTGCCGAAATTCGTCACCCGGCGGGATACGCCGGACAAGGCACAGTCCTTCCAGCTGATCTGGCCCTATTCCGACTTTCTTCTGCACGACATGGGCGACGGCCTTGCCGACGGGCAGCAGGTCGGTCTTGCAAGCGGACGTGAATGGCGCACGCCGCCGCTATGGGGTATAGGACTGACCCGGACTGTCAGCGGACACAGCTTTTTCCTGCATGACGGCCGTGCGCGGAGCCTCACCGAAGCGATCCTCTGGCATGGCGGCGAAGCTGAAAAGGCCCGCAAAGCTTTCTCCTCCCTGCCGAAAGACGACAGGGCGGCCCTGATTACATTCCTGGAGTCACTTTGATGCGCCTTTGGCACCCCCTGCTCTGCCTTACTCTGATCGGCCTCGCTACATCAGCGGCCGCCCAGACGGCCACTCCCCCGGCAGGGCTGAACGAGGATGCCGTTCCCGCCGTCATGCAGCGCGCCGTCGACGAGGTGATCCGTCCCGGCTATCGCAACATGCAGCAATCGGCCGCCCGGCTGACGACGGCGATGAAGGATCTTTGCGCCGATGGCACGCAGCAGACGCTCGACAAGGCGAAGTCCACCTTCGACGACACGATCCGCTATTGGTCGATCATCGAGATCGTCCAGACCGGACCTGTTATCCAGGACAATCTCTTCGAGCACATCCTGTTTTATCCCGACCGCAAGGGCGTCGGCCTCAAGCAGGTGCAGGCGCTGATCGCCAAGGCCGATCCGAACGATGCGACCGTTGATGCGATCGCCGGCAAGAGTGTTGCGTTGCAAGGCCTGACGGCGCTGGAATACGTGCTTTACGGCAATGGCTCCGACGATCTCGTCGGGCAGAAGGGCAGTTTCCGCTGCCTTTTCGGCCAGGCGGTCGCCGGCAATATCCAGCGTGAGGCCGGCGAAGTCGTCGCCGCCTGGGAAAAGCCGGATGGCGTGCAGGCGAGCTGGAAACATCCAGGCCCGCAGAGCAACGATTTCATGGACAACAAGGAAGCGGTGACGGCGCTGCTCGGCATTCTCGTCCATGGTGCGGAGAATGTCCGCGACCAGCGGCTGGAGCAGTTCTACAAGGGCAAGGACACCGCGCCACGGCCGCGCATGGCGATCTACTGGCGCTCCAAAAATACCTGGAAATCGATGGCCGCCAATCTGGAGGGCCTGCGCACGCTCTGGCAGAAGGCCGGCATGGCCGAGCTTCTGCCGCCGGACAAGCAGCCGATTGCCGCTTCGATCGACGAGGACTTCAAATCGCTGCTCGAGAGCGTGCCGAAGCTCAATCCCGACATCGACGTCGCCACAAGCGATGCGGAGAAGGCCAAGCTCGATACGCTGCTTGCCGAGAGCCGCGACCTGATCACCCGGATCAGCGACGAATATGGCGCGGCGATCGGCCTTTCGGCCGGCTTTTCCTTTTCGGACGGAGACTGAGACGATGATGCGAAGTGCCGCGATCGACCGACGCAGTTTCGTCAAGGCGGCCGGCCTTGGCTTCCTTGCTGCCTTGACGCCGAGGTCGCTGATGGCACTGGAGCGGGCCGATGCGGTCTATGCCTCGGGCATTCGTGCAGCCGACGGCTCCTTTGCCGTTGCGACCGTGACCGAGCGTGGCGAGATCGTCGATCAGGTAGCGCTCCCTGCCCGCGCCCACGGCATGGCCTTCAGCGCCGCCACCGGCAAGACTGTCGCCTTTGCGCGCCGGCCCGGCACCTATGCAATGATCTTCGATCCCTGGAACAAAAGCGAGCCGATCGTCATCAACTCCAGGGAGGACCGGCATTTCTACGGTCACGGCGCCTTCTCTCCTGACGGCCGTTTGCTCTACGCCAGCGAGAACAACTTCGACGGCAATCGCGGTATGATCGGCCTCTACGACGCCACTGACCGCTTCACCCGCATCGGCGAATTCGAGACCTACGGCATCGGTCCGCACGACATGACGGTGTCCGATGACGGACGCCTGCTCATCGTCGCCAATGGCGGCATCGAGACGCATCCGGATTTCGGCCGTACCAAGCTCAATCTCGGCGAGATGCAGCCGTCGCTGGCGCTGATTGATGCGGCAACCGGTGCGCTGGTCGAAAAACATGTGCTGCCGGCGGAATGGGCGGAACTCTCCACCCGCCACGTCGATCTCGACGGCGAGGGTCGCATCTGGTTCGCCTGCCAGTATGAAGGCCACCGCAAGGATTTGCCGCCGCTTGTCGGCCATTTCGCCAGGGGCGAAGATCTCTCCTTCATCGACCTGCCGGAGGAAACGACGCGCCGGCTTGCCAATTACGTCGGGGCGATCGCCGTCAATCGCAGCGAAGGTCTCGTCGGCATCACCTCGCCGAAGGGCGGCGCCTCGGTGACCATCGACGCAAGGACGGGCAAGATGCTGGCCGAGACTTCCGTTCCGGATGCGGCGGGCATCGCCCCGGCAAGAAGCGGCTTTGCCGTTTCTTCCTATGATGGCGATTTCCTGTCGACCCGCAGCGACGTCGCCTGGGATCAGCACATCGTACGGATCTAAATCAGAGAAGCGCAATTCCGGACGCAAAACCGCTGCACACTTTTGCTGGAATTGCTTTAGCCGGCGCGGGAATAGGCTTTTTGCTCGGCGCTGACGCTCGATGCCGCGGCCCTTGCCGCCTCGTGCAGCCAGTCGTTTCCCCGCGCCGCCAAATCCTTCAGGATCGCCGCAACCGCCACTGCATCATCGCAATGGCAATTGGCGATCTCAAAGCCCATCAGTTCCAGCATCGTCGGCGAAAGCAGGATCTCGGGATGCCGGTCGATTTCGATCTTGCAGCTGTTCGGCGAGAGCCGGCGCAGGAGGATGCGGCCGGAGACCCGGTAATGCGGATCGGCAGAGCGCGCCCGCCCATTGGCGATCTCGCTTGCATGGATCGCCACGTCCTGCGGCCGGTGGCGAAGCGACCAGACGGACGGCAGCAGCGCCTTTGCCTCACGCAGCACCGGCCCACCCTGCCATTCGGCATAGGCGACGAAACGCGGCCGGCCGAGGCTGCCGGTGCCGCCACTGCGTGGCTTCGCCACGAAGGATCCTGACCCCAACGGCAGAGCGTCTGCGAGCGCCTGGACATAGGCTGATGGCGGCGGCTTGCTGCCGGGAAGCAACATTTCGTATTTCTCCCAGAATTCCCGGCGTTCGGAATTCGGCAGCATCAGCGCCTTGCGCAGCCATTTGTGGTCGCGCTCGAGGATGACGGGCAACGGATTTTCAAGGCCCCGGCGATAGCCGCTCAAGATCAATTCGCCGATCATGCGAACGGAGGGACCGTCGTCGCCGCGCGCCAGGATGGCGCTTGCCGCAAGGCGGACGAGATCAAATGCATAGGGCATCATCGCCGCGTCGTCGAAATCATTGACGCCCCAGACGAGCCGGCCCTCGGTATCGCGCCATGTGCCGAAATTCTCCAGATGCGTGTCGCCGATCGCCAGCACCTCAGGCGCGCCTGACAGTTCCGGGCAGATATCGAGGATGATCTCGCACCAGCGCCAATAGGTGGCGCGCAGGAAGACGAAATCGCCGCTTCGCATCTTCTCGTGCTTCTCCCGCAGATCGTCCTTGACGAGATCGTCGCCGAGTTCGCCGGCCAGCCAGGTCTCGAAATTCCGGACCGATTGCGATATCGTCGTCATGCCGGCACTCCATCATTTCGCGACGCGATGCGGAGAATACGCGCGCCGCGCGAAGCTGCAATCGTCTTCGCATCGGATCGCCACAATCCGCCGGTACTGGCCAGCGGTACCAGCGTGCACGGCGACGGAAAGGTGAAAGGTTGCCCCGGCGACACGGTCCCGGGTTTCCATCGCCGCCCAGACCGATTTCAGCAATGTCCAGCTTGTCGAATGCGGCGCGCCATGCCAATTTCGCGGCTGCAAGAGGGGCAGACATGAGCGAGACTGACAGGGGCGATTTCCGCGCGCGAATCCGCCGTAATTTTGCGCGGCAGGCGGCGATGGAAACGATCGGCGCGGAGCTGACGCGCGTCGAGCACGGCGTCGTCGAGATCGAGCTACCCTTCGACGTCAAACTGACACAGCAGCACGGAATCCTGCATGCAGGCATCATTTCCGCAGCGCTCGATTCGGCCTGCGGCTTTGCGGCCTATAGCGTCATCGACCCGGAAGCCTCGATCCTGACGATCGAGTTCAAGGTCAATCTCATGTCGCCGGGGCGTGGCGATCGTTTCCTGTTTCGCGGGGAAATCACCAAACCCGGCTCCACCATCATCGTCGCCGACGGACGAGGCTACGCGATCAGCGACGGGCCGGCGAAACTCATCGCCTCCATGACCGGAACGATGATGGTGATCCGCGGTAGAGAGGGCATTACGGGATGAAGTTCGAACTGAAATCGGTCGCGGGGAAATCCATCCTTTTCGTCATGGCGGCAGAGGCCGAATACGGTCCGTTCCTGCGTTCGCGCATCGAACCTTTGATGACCGGCGTCGGTCCGGTCGAGGCAGCCATCGCGCTGAGCAAGACGTTGGCGCGGCTGGATGCAGTCGATGAGCTGCCCGATCTCGTCGTGTCCCTCGGCTCGGCCGGCTCCGCGAAGCTGGAGCAGACCGAAGTCTATCAGGTGACCTCGGTTTCCTACCGCGACATGGACGCCTCGCCGCTCGGTTTCGAAAAGGGCAAGACACCCTTTCTCGACCTGCCCGCAACGCTCGAGCTGCCGCTGCGCATTCCCGGCATTGCCGAAGCAAGTCTTTCTACCGGCGGCAACATCATCTCGGGCGCCGCCTATACCAATATCGACGCCGACATGGTCGACATGGAGACCTATGCGGTGCTGCGCGCCTGCCAGGGATACAAGCTGCCGCTGATCGGCCTTCGCGGCATATCCGACGGCGCCGTCGAGCTGCAGCATATTTCGGGCTGGACCGAATATCTGCACATCGTCGACCGCAAGCTCTCCTACGGCGTCGACAGCCTTTTCACGGCGCTGGAGGACGGGGTTTTCTGGTTCTGAGCCCTTGAATGCGGGACAATTGGAACAATAAAAACCCGATACCGCCGATTTCCCGGATTGCCAGGCGAAGCGCTTTTCATTAAAGCCTCGCCATGACCCAGACAGCACATCCCGACTCCGTTCTCATCGTCGATTTCGGCAGCCAGGTGACCCAGCTCATCGCACGACGCGTGCGCGAGGCCGGTGTCTATTGCGAGATCGTCCCCTTCCAATCGGCCGAAGAGGCCTTTCGGCGCCTGCAGCCGAAGGCCGTGATCCTGTCCGGCAGCCCGGCTTCGACAGTGGACGAGGGATCGCCGCGAGCGCCTCAGATCATCTTCGACAGCGGCCTGCCGGTCTTCGGCATCTGCTACGGCCAGCAGACGATGTGCATGCAGCTCGGCGGCAAGGTCGAGAGCGGCCATCACCGCGAATTCGGCCGTGCCTTCCTTGAGGTCGACAGGGACTGCCAGCTGTTCGAGGGCCTCTGGTCCTCCGGCTCGCGCCACCAGGTCTGGATGAGCCATGGCGACCGCGTCACCGCGCTGCCGGATGGTTTCGAGGTCGTCGCCACCTCCTCCAACGCGCCCTACGCCTTCATCGCTGACGAGAAGCGCAAATATTACGGCGTGCAGTTCCATCCCGAGGTCGTGCATACGCCTGATGGCGCCAAGCTGATCGGCAATTTCATTCACAACATTGCCGGCATCAAGGGCGACTGGTCGATGTCGGCCTATCGCCAGAAGGCGGTCGAGCAGATCCGCGCGCAGGTGGGCGACAAGCGTGTCATCTGCGCGCTTTCGGGCGGCGTCGACAGTTCCGTCGCAGCCCTCTTGATCCACGAGGCCGTCGGCGACCAGTTGACCTGCATCCTCGTCGACCACGGCCTGATGCGCAAGGACGAGGCGGCCGGCGTCGTCGCCATGTTCCGCGAGCATTACAATCTGCACCTGCTGCACGTCGATGCCGCCGATCGCTTCATCGGCGAACTCGAAGGCGTCAGCGACCCGGAAACCAAGCGCAAGATCATCGGCCGGCTGTTCATCGAAACCTTCGAGGAAGAGGCAAAGAAGCTCGGCGGCGCCGACTTCCTCGGCCAGGGCACGCTCTATCCCGACGTGATCGAGAGCGTTTCCTTCACCGGCGGCCCGTCGGTGACGATCAAATCGCACCACAATGTCGGCGGCCTGCCGGAGCGCATGAAGATGCAGCTCGTCGAACCGCTGCGCGAGCTCTTCAAGGACGAGGTGCGCGCACTCGGCCGCGAGCTCGGCCTGCCCGACAGCTTCATCGGCCGCCACCCTTTCCCAGGCCCCGGCCTTGCGATCCGCTGCCCCGGCGGCATCACCCGCGAAAAGCTGGAGATCCTGCGCGAGGCCGATGCGATCTATCTCGACGAAATCCGCAAGGCCGGCCTCTACGACGCCATCTGGCAGGCCTTCGCCGTGCTGCTGCCCGTCCAAACCGTCGGCGTCATGGGCGACGGGCGCACCTATGAATTCGTCTGTGCGCTGCGCGCCGTCACCTCCGTCGACGGCATGACGGCGGACTTCTACCACTACGACATGGAATTCCTCGGCCGCGCCGCGACCCGTATCATCAACGAGGTGCGCGGCATCAACCGCGTGGTCTACGATGTTACGTCGAAACCGCCTGGCACGATCGAGTGGGAGTGAAGGGGAATACCGTGGAGTAGTATCGGATAGTAGAGGACACTCGCGCGAGTCCTAGGTCATCGATAGCAGTCGATAGATTCTATGCGACCCTGTCGGGCGTCTCCCCGCTCTTCGAACGGCGCCTATACGCCGTCAGCCCACCCCAACCTTCGCGACTTTGTGACTTCAAGTATTCGGTCGCGCGCTGCTCGAAGACGTTAGCGCGCGCGACCAGTTCTCAGCGCCGATCACACGGCCGTAGATCGATTACTGCTCCTTCTTGAACAAATCCTGGAAGATGAGCTGGCCCCAAGTGCGGCCGCGTGCGTGCACCAGCGCGCCACCCTCGTTGAGCTTTCCCAGCTTTACCGGTGCGAACCCGAGCTGTTTGGCCAAATCCGCCACGGGAGCGATCGCGTCCTCGTCATCGCTCGACAGAAAGACGACCCGATGGCCGCCCTCGACGACCGGATCGGTAGCCAGGGTAGCTGCAATCAAGTGATTGAACCCTTTCACGAACTTGGCGCCGGTGAACGATTTCGCGACGAAGGCGGAGGACGGGAGGCCGTCCAGCTCTTCAGGGACGGGAAATGCGTTCATCGCATCGATGACCGTCTTGCCTTTCCAGCTCGGCAGGGCCTTCGCAACCTCGCGATGCTCGCCGAACGGAACCGCAAGGATGATCGTGTCGGCCTCGAGTGCATCCCGCAGCGACTTGGCGACGACCGTGGGCCCAATCGCCCTAGCCTGCGGCGCCAGCGCCTCGGGCGGCCGGCGGCTCGCGACGGCCACCTTGATGTTTTTACGGGCGAAGGCGTGGGCGAGAGCCTGGCCTATCTTACCGAATCCTACAATCGCATAGCTCATAGTGCTTCTCCGATCCGTGTTGATATTGATTCCCCGGCCTTCAACGGCGCTGGGTTATCCGTTCCGCTGTGTGGCGACCTTCGCGTAGACGTCCCGCCGTGAACGACTTCGGCGCGGCCGGACGGTCAGCGGCTTCCGGCAATCCGGCGCGATTTCAGATGGCCGAGAAGCCGCCGTCGACAGACAACTCCACCCCATTCACGAAGCTCGAATCGTCTGAAGCAAGAAACAGCGCGGCCGCCGCAATTTCCTCAGGACGACCCATCTTTCCCCGCGGGATCAGGGATTCGAACATTTGCTTCGCCTCCTCGGTGAGAACTTGGTCCTGCATCGGTGTGGCGATCGGCCCCGGATGCAACACGTTCACCCGGATATTCCTGCCCTTGAGTTCGTTGAGCCATCCGCGTGCGAACGCGTGCAGCGCCGCCTTGCTCGCCGCATACACGCTGTAACCAGGAAAACCTTTCAGCGAAGCAACTGACCCGGTCATGAAGATCGATCCGCCATCGTTGAACAGCGGCAACGCCTTCTGAACCGTAAACAGCGTGCCCCGCGTATTCAGGTTGAAGGTCGCGTCGAAATGCTGCTCGGTTATCTCGCCCAGTGGGACGGCTTCGCCCGTGCCGGCGCTCGCGTACAGGATGTCGATCCTGCCCTTTTCCCGCTTGACCGTGTCGAACAGACGGTCGATGTCTTCGAGATTGGACGCGTCGCCGCGCACGCCGGTTACGTTCCGGCCGATCAGCTTGACGGCCTCGTCCAGCGATTCCTGTCTGCGGCCCGTGATGAAAACATATGCGCCTTCTTCAACGAACCGCTTGGCGCTCGCCAGCGCCATGCCGCTCGACCCACCCGTGATGACTGCAACCTTACCTTCAAGCTTTCCCATGACTTCTCCTTCCAGGCTCTGCCTTTGGTCGTTCGGGGACGCCCCCGAGACCCTCAAGATGGGTCCGCCGGGGTCAGGCGTTGAGTGCGGAAGCGCGCACATCGGTGGTGCAAAATCGATCCGGCTAGACGACTGACGCCAGCCGCGACGATTGGTGTCCGCCGTTTGGAATTGGGCCGCGCTCGTCGACATAAGCTATGATGACAGCCTGTACTGCTGTACGAATGCGTTAGATACGGGCTTTGGAAGGCGCACCGCGCGGTGCCGGATTGCACCATGATCGACTGGGATGACATTCGCTACTTTCTTGCCGTGGCGCGCGGAGGCTCAGTGCGGGCTGCCGCCGAGGGCCTCGGGGTGTATCACTCGACCGTGCTGCGACGCATCGCTCAGCTCGAGGAACGCCTCGGGGCGCAGATGTTTGAAAAGTTGCCTTCGGGCTACCGCCTGACGGCTGCGGGTGAGGAGGTCCTCGAGCTCGCGAACCAGATGGAAGCGTCGTCGCACCAGCTGGAGACGCGCGTCTTCGGGCGCGACCAGAGCGTGCGCGGGCTTCTGCGGGTGACGTTGGCGCCGACCCTTGCGACACATCTGCTCATGCCTGATCTCGCCGATTTCGCGCTTCTGCATCCTGATATCGAGATGGAAATCGTGTCGTCCGGCGAGCTGGCAAATCTGACCAACCGAGAGGCCGATGTTGCGATCCGCGTCGTTTACGACCGCAAAACCCTGCCGCTCAATCTTCACGGCCTGAAGGGACCGGAGCTCTTCAGCGGCGTCTACATGTCTCGCGATCGACTGGCCGCATGGCGTGCGGGCGCGCCGGATCCCATCCGGTGGATCGTCATAAGCATTCATGGAATTCCTGATTGGGCCAGCGAGGGTGAGGTTCGCACCACGGGGGTTCCGTTCAGGACCACGGACGGCGAGGCGCAGATCGTTGCGGTACGGCAAGGGCTCGGGATGACGACGCTGCCGTGCTTCGTCGGAGATGCCGACCCCCTATTGGTGAGGGTACCGGGCAGCGACCTGCACATGCATGGAACGCTCTGGCTTCTCACACAGGGGGAGACACGCAAGACGAAGCGCGTCCGGCTCTTCACTGAGTTCGTATCCAGCAGGCTCTCCGCCTACGCTCCGCTTCTCGCGGGGCTCTCCATATCGCGCGACTGACGCCCGGCGGGTCGCCGGCGACGCCTGCCGTCATCCCATCGGAAGCCGAGCGGCGATTTTCATCTGGCGAGATGCGAGATCAAGCCGGAACGTAGGTCAACCTGATCACATCCTCGCCAATCCGGTCATGAGCCATCAGGCGGAGCGGCGGCCGGGGTCCGGCGAAATATGGCTTGCCGTGACCGATCACGACGGGGTGCAGGTAGATTCGATACTCATCGATCAGGCCAAGTTCGGTGAGGCTTTGCGCCAAATTGGGGCCGGCAACTTCGATCTCCCCGTCGCGTTCCGCCTTCAGCTCGCGGATTGCGGCTTCAAGATCTTCCCCAACGAGCCTGGCGTTGGGACCGACCGACTTCAACGAGCGCGAGACGACCCATTTCGGCTGGTTCCGCCACGCTGCCGCGAAGGCCTGTCGCTCTGCATCCCATTCAGGATGTTCGTCGTCCCAGTAACGCATGACCTCATACATCTGGCGACCGTACACACTGCCCGCCTGCCGCTGAGCCTCCTCGATGAAGTGGCGGAAGAGTGTGGGGCTTGGCGCAAACGCCATATGATCGACGTAGCCGTCCAGGGACTGGTTCATTCCGAACACAAGCTTAGCCATACTCACTTCCTTTCCTCAAACGGCACATCCGCGCAGGCCTGATTGCATTATGCAATCGGTTGTAAGTTAGCTCAACTGGTTTTATATCGCAATTGGTTTTTGAGTGCGCATAAATCCGCGACCTGATGGTCGCCAACCGCCGGTCTGGGGTGGACAACGGCCTGTCCGCTTCCAACGATCAGAATGGACAAGCCGTCATCACAGGGCGCTATTTCAGCGGCAGAAACAACTCCGCCACCGCCTCATGCTCCGCCACCTCCGGGAAGAAGCTCAGCCGCTGGCAATAGATCGGGAAATCACGTGCTTCCTCGCCGCTCACCGGAAGCCAGTCGCGATAAAGGTAGAGTGCGGCGGGCTCCAGATTGTCGGTGTTGCCGACGACACGCAGCACCGCGCAGCGTCCGCCAGGGATCTCGCCGGCTTTGATCTCTTCGCCGTTCGCCTCGATCGGTTGGTCGGTCCCGACACAAAGGTCCACGCTATAATCGGCAGGCGACGCAGGACGCCGCTCGGAACGCCAGACATTGAAGGTCGGACTTGTCTTGGGGTGCAGGCCAGCGGCTACGCGCCAGGCGATGAACCGCTGAATGGTGGCGCCGAGCGTCGCCGGGTCGCCCCGGTGCTCCATGATCGCCACCGGCGTGGGCGGCACATCGCGAATCTTCACGTCGTCAGTGGTAAAAGTTTTCTGCATGAGCTTGCTCCTTGCGTTGTCGAGAGGCCCGAAGGCCGCAAGCCACGGCTCCCAGTCGGGAGATTTCCGGAACGACGAAGGCGATTGCCCGAACCGTTGCCGGAAGGCGCGGGCGAAGGCATCCGGTGCTTCGTAACCGGCATCCATCGCTATGTCAGTGACGCTTTGGGCGTCCCTGTAGGCCAGCCGGTGCGATGCACGCTTCAGACGGGCAAGCTGGACATAGCGATGCACGGACAATCCGAAGGTCGCCGTAAACTGCCGGTGGAAATGAAACTTTGAAAAGGCCGCAACACGGCTTACCGTTTCCAAGTCCAGATCACGATCAAGATGCCGGTCAATATAGTCCAGCACCCGCCGCATCCGGACCTGATAGTTTTGAAGCGCCGTCTTCATCGTCCCTCCTCCGTGGCGGCTCCATCTAATCGCTGGCGGCCATACCGGGCTCGGCCGATCTTGCGGTTCGGCGTGGATCAGCCGAAAACTTCCGACGACCGCTTACAGGCAAGTCTTATCTACGGCACGCGGCAAAAAAAGAGCGCAAGCTGTCGGAAATTGCCGATCTGGTCCGCTTCGCCCGCAGTCTTATCGCCAGGGATTGGTCGACCAGTTCGTGGTGCCGGTGGCGCTGGGCAAAGGCCTGCCGCTGTTTTCCGAACTCACCGCGCCAATGCCTCTCAAGCTGATAGGCGCGAAGGCCTTTCCGGGGGGCGGGGTGGCGCAGATCTATCGGTCGGCGCGAGAGGTCGCCGAGTATCTTGCGATCCTCGCACAGGACTGTTATTCGCATTTCCGTCTTAGAGGAGAATGCCTTTGTTTGCCGTCGCAACGATCCAGAACTCACCGGCTGCGGCGGTAGGGATGAAGGCGCACGGCATCGTGACCGAGAGCTGATCCTCACTCTATCGCTCGGCCTTAGCGCGCCCAATGCTGGCGCATGTCTAATGTCGAGAAGACTATGATCATCGAACTAACCACTCGTGACTTCGAAGCGCTGCTGAAGGGCATCGCGCCTCGCAATCTGCGCCTTGTCCAAGACAGCGCAATTGCGCTTCCTGAGATATTGGAGATGTTGAACCGCCTCGCGGCTGAAATCGGCGCTGAATTCTCGCCGTCCGCCTGGATGATCGTGGAGGATGGCGAGATCGTCGGCCTCTGCTCCATCGTTCGGGTTCCACAAGATGGAAATATCCATATCGGCTATGGGGTTGCGCCTTCCCGCCAGGGCCTTGGATGCACCACGCGGGCCATAGGGCAGTTGCTGCAGTGGGCGCGGAACGACCCTCGCGTGGCTCTGGTCTCTGCGGAGACCGGCGTCGACAACATCGCGTCCCAGCGTGTCCTTGAACGCAATGGCTTTGTCCAAATCGGCGAGCGGGTCGATGCTGAAGACGGTCCGTTGATCTGCTGGCAAGCAATGACTGTCTAGGTTTTACAGGCCAGAGAAGCCCGCACAGGAAACGGTCGGCCGAGGTTCACTTAGCTCGGCCGGCCCTTTGTCATGGAACATGATGACGACTTCGATCACGGCCGGCTTCAGCGGCCGTAGGTGGCCTCGACGGAGGCCTTGTCGAGCGTATTTGCCCTGACATAGAAGCCAACCATGGCGGCCGGCGCAGTATCGGGAAGCGGAAGCTTGTCGACCGAGAGCGCATAGACGGTGAACTGGTAGTGGTGCGGCTGATCGCCGGCCGGCGGGCATGCACCACCATAGCCTGATGTACCAAAGTCGGTGTGACCTTCGACAGTGCCTGCGGGAAACTTTTTGTCACCGCTTGCGCCAGTGGCAATCTCCGAAGCATTTGCGGGAATGTTGAACACCGACCAATGCCACCAGCCCGAGCCTGTGGGAGCATCCGGATCGTAAGCCATGATGGCGAAGCTCTTGGTCGCCTCAGGCGCACCCGACCAGGTCAGTTCCGGCGAGATGTTCTTGCCGGCGCAGCCGAAGCTGTTGAAGACCTGCGCGTCGGCCATGGACTTGCCGGCGGTCAAATCCTTGGAAGTGAGCTTCATTTCGGCCTGTGCGGCCGTCGCGCCAAAGACGGATGTGGCGAGAAGTACTGCTGTGATAAAACGCATTCTGTTTTCCTGCGGTTGATAATGCAGGAAAACTATCGTCACGGAGCAAGTGCATCTGCCCCGCTATGCTCAACTTCTGCCCCGATCCGCTCAAAACGCTCCGCCCCGCCCCGCACATGGCGTGGATTGACGCCGAACCGCTCTTTGAACCGCGCCGCGAATTGCGACGGTGAATCGTAACCGACCTCAAGCGCAACCTGCGCCATCGGCAGAGTTGTGGTTTGAATGAGGCCCAAGGCGCGGTTCATCCTTGTATCGCTCAAGATCTCACTGAAGCCGGTATTCTCGGCGGCCAGCTTACGCCTCAGCGTCGCTTCGCTCATGTTGAACGAGCGCGCCGCGTGCCCCAGCGTCCAATCAAAGGCCGTATCACTTTCGATCATCTGCCGCAGCCGGTCTTCGAGCCGAGGGCTTTGGCATTGGCCCAACACCGCTCCGCAGAGCGCAAACCAGGTGATCAGCTCCATCAAACGCGCCTTGGCAATGGCGCCGGGAAGCCTCGTCAGATTGCCGGGCTGACAGCAATATTCAAACAATGCCGCGGCTTCCTCCGGCAGCTTCGAGGTGCCTGCCGGGACAGGCCTCGATGGAACAGCGATCGATCCCATCCTGGTGTAGGCTTCCTCGAAGAGCTGTCGCGGAACAGGAAGCGCCAGGGTCTGATACTTCTGCGGCGCTTTGGGAATGTTCTCCATCGTCAACGGTCGATAGTCGGGCAGCAAGCCATAGGCGCCCGCCCCAAGGCGCAAAGCCTTGTCATCTGTCATGACAATCTTCGTTCCCGATTGCACCTGTATCAACAGGGGGCTCGTATTGACGAGACGAAAAAAACAGGCCCGCCCGCCCTGGCGGATCAAGGCCCTGGTCGGAATGGGAAAGACCTCGTCCAGCATATGTTCTCCGACAACGGGATTGATGATCGTGGGGCTCCGGCCGCCAGGCCGTGATACTGGGGCCATGACCGGTAGAACCGGGATGAAGACGCCCGCCTCGCCAGGACCGATCCCTTGAGGATCGGGAATAGCAAAACCGCGTGTCATGGGCAATCTTGAGCGTCATTTAGGTGTTCGAAATCAATGGATGCGGCATTATCTTCGCAACAACAGCCGCCTCACCTCAACGCATTTTCGTGGCTGGTGTTTGCTTGTCGTCGATGTGAATTCAGGTTTTGCCGGCAGCGTCCGCCCGGCTTTTCACGTGATCGATGAAGGCCCGCAGCTTCGGCATCACTTGATGACGGCTGGGATAGTAGAGGAACACACCCGGCGCCATCGGTGCGAATGCCTCCAGGACGCGGACGAGTTTTCCGGCCTTCACGGGTCCGGCGGCGATTGGCTCCGGCACTTGCGCAAGCCCCATATCTTCGACGGCGGCTCCCAGCATGGTGGGAAAATCATGAGCGATCAGCGGCCCGGAGACAACAGCCTCGATCGGCTTTTTGCCGCTGACAAACGACCACGGCGCGATTGAGCCGTTCGAGCGGCGCATGCGGATGCAGGCATGTTGACGCAGATCGTCGATACGCTCGGGCCGCCCTCTCCGGTGCAGATATTCGGGGCTGCCGACGACCACCAGCGGGAAGGACGGCGTCAGCCGGACCGCGACCATGTCGGCTGCGATGAACTGGCCGAGCCGGATACCGGCATCAAATCCCCCGGCGGCGATATCGACCAGCTCCTCATTCGCGGCGACCTCCACCTCGATCTCCGGAAAGGCCTGGCAGAAGGATGCGATCAGTGGCTCCAGCAGGATCGGCACCACTGCCGGCGGCACCGTGAGACGCAACAGTCCAGCCGGTCTCTGGCCGAGTTCACGCGCAACCTCGCTTGCCGCGACCAGTTCCTCGAAAGCGGGCTTTGCGCGCGTCAGGAACCGCTCGCCGGCTTCAGTCAGACCGACACTGCGCGTCGTGCGGATGAAGAGTACTGCGCCGACACGTTCCTCAAGAGCGCGTATGGCCTGGCTGATTGCCGATGGGATCACCCCGAGTTCCGCGGCTGCTCTGCGAAAACTACGGTGATGGGCAACGCTCAGAAACGCCTCAACGCCGTCGAGCGCGCCTTGCCTGACTGTGAAGTTCTGCTTCATACCGCATCGATATTATCGCCAATAGTCGATCGCGAGAAGCGGCCGTACATCTGGACCCCACAAATCAGGAGTGCCCCGATGTCGACGGAATTGATCTTTCAAACCCATCTCGTGCTCGGCTATATCACGTGGCTGCTTTGCTTCGGTGCGTATATTCTGCCCTGGCTCAAATCGATGGACAGGGTCAAGGCGCACCGCGCGATCGCCACTCTGCACAGCTTCCGTTTTTTCGGGCTCGTCTTCATTCTGCCCGGCGTCGTCGGTCCCAACCTGCCCGCCAGCTTCGCCACCTTCGCTGCCTTTGGCGACCTCGCGGCCGGGCTGCTCGCCATGCTGGCGCTCGTCACGATCAGGATACGTCCGATCTTCTGGCTGTTCGTCGTCGCCTTCAATCTCGTGGGAACGGGCGACCTCGCCCTCGACTACTATCACGCGATCCAGGCCGGCCTGCCGGCGCGGGCGGCGGAATTGAGCGCCGCATACGCGATCCCGATCATTTACGTGCCCTTGCTGATGATCACCCACGTCTTCGCATTCTATTTGCTGATGCGTCCTCTGGTTAAGGCGGCTCGGGCCGGCACGGATCACATCTGGCGCCCGTCAAATCTACGCACATAATCGACCAATGCGCGCAGCTTCAGCGGCTGCCGCTGGCGCCTGGGGTAGTAGAGATGGAAGCCCGGGAAGGGTGGACAGAAGTCCTCCAGCAGCGGCACGAGTTCGCCGCGGTCGATATAGGGCTGGAAGGTTTCCACCATGCCGAAGGTGATGCCTGCCCCCGCGCAGGCCATGCGGATCATCATTCCCATGTCGTTGGTCGTGACGGCGGGATCGACGGAGACGTCGAAGTCGCGATCATTCTCGGTGAACTCCCAGCGATAAGGCGCCGTATCCGGGCGCGGCCGCCATCCAATGCAGGCATGGTTCTGCAAGTCGCGGGGATGGCGGGGGTGGCCGCGGCGCTCGAGATAGCCTGGGGATGCGGCCGCGCATTGTCGCTGCTCTTCGGAGACTGAAATTGCGATCATGTCCTGTTCGATCACTTCGCCGAGCCGGACACCGGCGTCGAACCCGGCTTCAACGATATCGAATTCGTCATCGGTGATGGTGATATCGAGTTTGATGTCAGGGTGGGCTTCCATGAAGCCGGCCAGCAACGTGCCGGACAGGAAGTTCTCGGCGATCGACGAAACGGTGATCCTCAGCAGGCCGCTCGGGCGCGCCTGCATCTCCCTTACCGTCTGCATCGCATCCTTGACCTGGCGGACCGATGGACGAACCGCGTCGAAGAACACTTCGCCGGCTTCGGTCAGGCTGACGCTGCGCGTCGTGCGCTGGACCAGGGCGACGCCGACCCTATCCTCGAGGCGCTGCAGGGCCTGGCTGACGGCCGAGCGGGTGACACCGAGCCGCTCGCCGGCAAGCCGGAAGTTCCGCGCTTCGGCCACCGCAAGAAAAACTGAAATGCCTTCGAGATCATCGACCATTGGTTAGTATTTCTAACCAGGGCATCCTGGATTGGCAACTTAATCATCGCAGATGGGCACGCTATCTTTCAAGTCGAGATCAACGCCAAGACGCACTCATCGGCAGATCTTCTTCGAAAGGCAAGGCAATGCGAAAGATTTTCAAAAGCCCGGTCCTGCAGTTTATCACGGCGGTCACTCTGGCTGGCACGGCGACCAGTTCGTCCGCCACCGATGCCGTGAACCGCCGAGATCAGCAGCAACAAACAAGCGAAAACAGAATGCAGCAACATCCCTATGTCGGCATGTGGATGACGGATGATGGCCGCGTCCGCCACGAACTTCTGCCAAATGGCCGTTACGACGAAGCCCGCGGCAACCGGGAAAGTGCCTATCGAGGACGTTACGAAGTCACCGGAAGCCATATCGAATACTGGGATGACACGGGTTTTACGGCCGACGGCGATTTCGTCGACGGCAACACCCTTCATCATGGCGGCATGGTGCTTCGGAGCAAATGATGTGCCGCCTGAAAGGCAACGATGCGCTGCGCGCAAAATTCGATGCCTGGGCGGAGACGACGCTCAGCGCCGATTTTCCCGCCTGACCACCAAGAAAACCCTCAGCCGCATCGCCAGGCGAACGGCGTGCACATGGAGCTTGAAATGTCTGATATCAAAGGAAAAGTCATTGCCATCACCGGGGCCAGCAGCGGCATCGGAGAGGCTGCGGCAAAGGTGCTGGCTGCCGCAGGCGCCCATATCGTGATCGGCGCCCGCCGCACCGAGCGCCTGGAGGAACTTGCCGGCGACATCGCAGCAAAGGGCGGGTCGGTGCGCCTGCAAAAGCTTGACGTCACCGACCGGGCGGATGTCGAAGCCTTCGCAGGCTTTGCCAAATCCGAATTCGGCCGGTTGGACGTGATCGTCAACAATGCCGGTGTCATGCCGCTCTCGCTGCTTGAGGCTCTCAAGGTCGACGAGTGGGACCGGATGGTCGACGTCAATATCAAGGGCGTTCTCTACGGCATCGCGGCGGCGCTTCCGATCATGAAGGCGCAGGGATCAGGTCAGATCATCAACCTGTCTTCGATCGGCGGCCACAGCGTCTCCCCGACCGCCGCCGTCTATTGCGCGACGAAATTCGCAGTGCGGGCGATCTCGGACGGATTGCGGCAGGAGACAGATCGTATCCGCGTTACCGTCATCTCGCCCGGCACGACGACATCGGAACTGGCCGACACCATCACCGATCCGACGGCGCGGGACGCCATGAAGGCTTTCAGGGCGATCACCATCGGCCCCGAGGCCATCGCCAATTCGATCCTCTACGCCGTCAGCCAGCCCGATGACGTCGATGTCAGCGAGGTCATCATTCGGCCGACAGCCGGCCCGCATTGATCGGCCGAGATTTTGCCGAAGCAATTCCAGCAAAAGAGCAGCTTTGCGTCCGGAATTGCGGAAAGCGAAAAAGCCGCCGCCTAAAAACCCAGCGACTGCTGGGCAGGCGGCGGCGGTGCAAGGTTGACGCCTTCGAGCTCCAGCATGCGGGCCTTCGATGACGAACCGCCGGGAGCGGAGAAGCCGCCGATCTTGCCGCCGGCCGCAAGTACGCGGTGGCAGGGGATGATCAAAGCGACCGGGTTCTTCGCCATTGCCTGGCCGACGTCGCGGGCGGCTTCCGGCCCGACGCCGAGCTCCTTCGCCAGCGCGCCGTAAGTGGTGGTGCGACCCCAGCCGACACGCCTTGCCGCCGCATAAATATCCCTGAAGAAGGCATCCTGGCCGGCAAGATCCACTTCGACGCCGGAAAAATCCGTCTCCTCGCCCTGAAAGTAGCGCTTCACCGCAGCGACCGTCTCCAGCACAGCGGGCGTCGGCGCGCTGGGTTCGGCATCCGGCAGGCGGCGCAACAGCAGCCGTTCGGTCGCTTCCGCTGATTTGGTCGGCAGTTGGAAGCGGGTGATGCCGGCATCGCTCCAGGCGATGCCGCAGAAACCACCCGCGGTTTCGAAGATGAGATAGTGGTGCGTTGTCTCAGCCATGACACAGCTCCGCGTTTTCGATGACCTCAAAATCGTATGGGACGGCCGCTGTTTCAACCCGTTTCTTGCGCGCGCCGGGCTTCCGGGAAATATTGCGATGCACCCCTGCATTGTCGACCGACTATCCACTTCACCCGGTCCTGAGCGACGTTTCGGATAAGTGTGACCCCGAGCATATCGGGAAATTATGTTCTCTTTTTGTTCTTGATGTTGCTTCCATGCAGAGTATCTTCGTCGCGTTTTGAAAACGACGAGGCGGGTCATGACGACCTGAAACTCTATGAACCAGATGCCCTTCGACTTCGGAGACGACAAAAATGGTCGCGGACGGCGGAACGAAAGCTACGTCAGCGGACACCGACTTTTCTTTGCGCTCTGCCCTCCTAATGCCGTCGAGCAGCAGGCGGCCGCAATCGCCGATGACTATCGTCGAGCCTTCTCCCTTTCCGGGATGCCGCGCTTGACGACATTGCATGTGTCGATCATCTGGGTCGGCGATTATCCGAAGCTGCCGGAGGATGTGGTCTTCGCGGCACGACAGGCCGGCGCCACAGTCGAGAGTGCCCCGATCGCAATAAGCTTCGACCGGATCATGCGATTCCCGCAGGCGCGTTCGCTTGTGCTTTGCGGCGAAGGCGGACGGAAACCACTGACACGGCTGCACGTCCAACTGGGCGTCGGCATGTACAATGCCGGCTTGCGGCACAATGTCGGCCGCGATTACAAGCCGCATATGACACTTCTCTACGACCGCAGGGCCGTGCCGCCGGCGACCCTCGACCGTCCGGTCTCATGGATGGCATCCGAGTTCCTGCTCATCCACAGTGTTCTCGGAAAAACCGAATATCAGATCATCGATCGCTGGCCGCTGCTCGGCTGAGGGCAGTGATGTCCCCGACCGTGGCTTGCGCTTGCCTGATTTCCGCGCATAAGACTCGGGAAAGCCTGTTTGGGCGTCGGATTGCAAATGGGGAACAACATCAGTGGACGTTTCAGAGATCATCATCCCTGGAGATACGCCGGGAACGGAGTGGCGGTTGCCGGTGCTGCGCTTTAAGGGCCGCGACCTGAAGGCGCCGAAGACCTATATCCAGGCGGCTCTGCATGCCGGCGAGCTGCCTGGAACGGTGCTGCTGCATTTCCTCTGCGAGAGGCTGCGGCAGGCGGAAAGCCAGGGCGCGATCGCCGGCGATATCACCATCGTGCCACAGGCCAATCCGATCGGTGCGGCGCAATCGCATTTCGGCGAATTGCAGGGCCGTTTCGACCTGGGCTCGCGCACCAATTTCAACCGGGATTTCCCATTGATCTCCGTTGCGGATCGCGCCGCGCTGATCGAAAACCTCGATGATTATCCGGCTACCGACAGGCTGAAGCGGCAGCTGCTGCACATGGCGCTCGGGGCCGATCTCGTGCTCGACCTGCATTGCGACGACGAATCCCTGCAATATGCCTATATCGACGAGGCCTTCTGGCCGGAGGCGGCCGATCTCGCCGCCGCGCTCGACATGAAGGCGGTGCTGCTTTCCGATGGCGAAAGCTCGGCCTTCGAGGAGGCCGTCGGCTTTGCATGGAAATATGAAGTTCCCGGCGAGCGCCAATCCCGGCTGCCCGGAAAACTCTCCGTCACCGTCGAGCTGCGCGGCAAGCGCGATGTCGATCCGGTGCTGGCGAAAAGGGATGCGGACGGGCTCTGGCGCTTCCTTACGGCACGGGGGATCGTCAGTGACGGGAAGCCAGCGGCAATGGCATTTTCCGGTCCGGCCGTGCCGCTCGATAATGTCGAGATCATCCGCACTCCAGAAGGCGGCGCCGTGCTTTTCCATCGCAATATCGGCGAGAAGATTGCGGAAGGCGACCTTCTGGCGACGATCGTCACCCGGCCGGGGCAGCCGGGCGGCAGCATCGAGCTCACCGCGCCGCAGGACGGGCTGATCCTGACCCGAACCTCCGACCGGCTGGTGCGGCGGCGCGGCGACCTGATGAAGATCGCCTGCGACGAACCCAGCAAGGCCTCCCGCAAGGCCGGCACGCTGGAGAATTGAGCGGGGCCGGTTTTGTCCGGCTGCGATCGTCGACGCGCTCGGGGATAAAACGTCGCACGGCGTTTGCGCTGGCCTTCGTGCATGTTATCTCGCTGCTATCACAGGGAGATCGATCGGGCATGGCCGTCACCATCTATGGCATCAAGAATTGCGACACGATGAAAAAGGCGCGCAGCTGGCTGGAAGAACACAGCGTCGCCTATGAGTTTCACGATTACAAGGCGCTCGGTATCGACCGCGCCCATCTCGAAACCTGGATCGACCAAGCCGGCCTCGACACCGTCCTCAACCGCGCCGGCATCACTTTCCGCAAACTGCCCGATGCCGAGCGCGAGAACCTCAGCCGGGAGAAGGCGATCGCCCTGATGCTCGACCAGCCGTCGATGATCAAGCGGCCGGTGCTGGAGGCGAAGGGCAAGCTGCTGATCGGCTTCAAGCCGGAGATTTACGCCGGTACGTTCGGAGGCTGACGACAGGCGGCCCGCTGAGCTCACGAGGGAAAGAGATGTCCAAGACCACGCGCGCGACACAGCTTCTTTCGCAGGCAGGCGTCGCCTTCACCGTTCATGCCTATGACTACGACCCCAATGCCGAGCGCGTCGGGCTGCAGGCGGCCGAAGCGCTCGGCGAGGCGCCACATCGCGTGCTGAAGACGCTGATGGCGGAGGTGGACGGCAAATCGGTCTGCGTCGTCGTGCCGTCGGACCGCGAGGTCAGCATGAAGAAGCTGGCCAGCGCCTTTCACGGCAAATCGGCCAATATGATGAAGCCTGCCGATGCCGAGCGGCTGACGGGCTATCATGTCGGCGGCATCAGCCCGTTCGGCCAGAAGAAGACCGTCCCGACGGCGATCGAGGAAGCCGCCCTTGCCGAACCGCTCGTCTATATCAATGGCGGGCAGCGCGGGCTGCAGGTGCGGCTCGATCCGAAGGCTGCGTTGAAGGCGCTGAAGGCTGTCGCCGCACCGCTGATTGCCTGATCGGAGCATGATGCCGAAAAGTGTAGGCGGTTTTCGGATGACATCATGCTCTTACTGTCGAATCTAGAGGAAGCGGTCGAGCAGGCCGGCGATCGTCTTCGCCTCGTTTTCGGCAAGCTTGCAGCCAATATGGGTCTCGATCGATCTGGCATAGACGGTCCACATGCGCTCGCGAAGCTTTCGGCCGGCATCTGTGATCACCACCCAGCGGCCGCGCCCATCTTCAGCGAAGGCCTCGCGCCGGACCAAGCCCTCTTTTTCCAACCGATCGATCAGCCGGGAAAGATTATACTGCGCCAGCAATGTCCGCTCTTCGATTCTCGTAGGGGCGCAGCCTGCCGTCTTGTGAGCGCGCCAATTCCCAAAGCACGTCGTACCAGGCAAGCGGCGGCACGCCGGCCGCTTTCAGATCGGCCTCGATGGCAGCGAGCAGCCGCTCGCGGGCGCGCATGATGTTCGTCCAGGCAGAGGTGACCGCTTCGCTTGGATTCGATGTTTTTTCGGACATAAATGCAATTACATCTATCTTGAATTCCGCCGCAAGCGATATTAGATGCACTTACATCTATCATCATTGCCAAGGAGGCGCTCATGAGCAAGCTTACCCTCGTCAGCCATCATCTCTGCCCCTATGTGCAGCGCGCCGCGATCGCGCTGCTCGAAAAGGGCGTGCCCTTCGAGCGCATCAATATCGATCTTGCCAACAAGCCGGACTGGTTCCTGAAGATATCGCCGCTCGGCAAGGTGCCGCTGCTGCGGATCGAGGAGGAGGACGGCAGCGAGGCGGTGCTGTTCGAAAGCAGCGTCATCTGCGAATATCTGGAGGAAACGCAGCCGGGCGTCGCGCTGCATCCGAAAGACGCGCTGACGCGTGCCCGCCATCGCGGCTGGATGGAATTCGGCTCCTCCGTGCTTTCCGATCTCTGGGGTTACGAGACGGCTGAGGATGCCGTGCAGCTCGAGGCCAAGCGCAAGGCGCTCATCGCCAAATTCGCGACGCTCGAGGGTGTGCTGACGGATGGGCCTTATTTCGCCGGCACCGACTTCAGCCTCGTCGACGCCGTCTTCGCGCCGGTCTTTCGGTATTTCGATCTCTTCGAGACGCTCGGCGACAGCGGCATCTTCGAAGGGCTCGAGCGGGTGGCGCACTGGCGCAAGGCGCTCTCCGAACGGGCGAGCGTCAAGGCCGCCGTCGGCGCGGACTACCCGCGGCGGCTGATGGAATTCCTCGAAAAGCATAACTCGATCCTGCTCAGGCAACCTGTCGCCGCCTGAAGCGCGCCCGGCGGCCGGACATATATCCGGCCGCTTGCAATTCGGCGGCGATACGCTTCATTTTCGCCGCAAACGGGTCTAAGTCTTCCGGCCTCGCACCGTCGATGACAGAAGGCAGGTTGAACCATGACTTTCATGCCCCAGAGCCAGAACACAATTGATCCCGTCAAGCTGGAAAAGCTTGCGGAAGTCGCCATCAAGGTCGGGCTGCAGCTGCAAAAAGGTCAGGACCTGGTGATCACCGCGCCTGTCGTGGCGCTGCCGCTGGTTCGCCTGATCACCAAACACGCCTATCAGGCCGGCGCCGGGCTGGTCTCTGCCTTCTATTCCGACGAGGAAACGACGCTGGCGCGCTATCAGTATGGCAGCGACGAGAGCTTCGACCGCGCCTCCGGCTGGCTCTACGAGGGCATGGCCAAAGCCTATGCCAACGGGGCGGCCCGGCTTGCGGTCGCCGGCGACAATCCGATGTTGCTGTCCGAGCAGGATGCCGGCAAGGTCGGCCGCGCCAATCGCGCCAACTCCACCGCCTACAAGCCGGCGCTGGAAAAAATCTCGAATTTCGACATCAACTGGAACATCGTCTCCTATCCGAACCCATCCTGGGCCAAGGTGGTCTTTCCCGACGATCCGGAGCCGATCGCGATCGCCAAGCTCGCCAAGGCGATCTTTGCCGCCTCGCGCGTCGATGTCAGCGATCCCGTCGCCGCCTGGACCGAGCACAATGCCAATCTTGGCAAGCGCTCCGCCTGGCTGAACGGCGAGCGCTTCGCCTCGCTGCATTTCAAGGGACCGGGCACCGACCTGACGATCGGCCTTGCCGACGGGCATGAATGGCATGGCGGCGCGTCCACCGCCAAGAACGGCGTTACCTGCAATCCGAACATCCCGACCGAAGAAGTGTTCACCACGCCGCATGCGCTGCGTGTCGAAGGCCATGTGTCGAGCACCAAGCCGCTTTCGCACCAGGGCACGCTGATCGACAATATCCAGGTGCGTTTCGAGGGCGGGCGCATTGTCGAGGCCAAGGCCTCGCGCGGGGAAGAGGTCTTGAACAAGGTGCTCGATACCGACGAGGGCGCGCGCCGGCTCGGCGAAGTGGCGCTGGTGCCGCATTCCTCACCGATCTCGGCCAGCGGCATCCTGTTCTACAACACGCTGTTCGACGAAAACGCCTCGTGCCACATCGCGCTCGGCCAGTGCTATTCCAAATGTTTCCTCGATGGCGCAACACTGAGCCAGGAGCAGATCAAGGCGCAGGGCGGCAATTCCAGCCTGATCCATATCGACTGGATGATCGGCTCCGACAAGGTCGATATCGACGGCATCAAGCCGGATGGTTCGCGGGTTCCGGTGATGCGGCAGGGCGAATGGGCCTGACCGGCATCATCGTGCGCTGACTGAGCCAGACACTGGCAAGCACCATAGCGAAACCGCCGATCTGCACCGGCGTCAGGCTCTGGCCGAGCGCCAGCCAGCCGAGCAGGGTCGCGACCAGCGGGCTAAGGAAGCCAAGCGAGGCAACCGCCGAGGGCTCGATGCGCGCCAGGCCACGGAACCAGAGCAGATAGGTGAAGGCTGCGCCGATCAGCCCGAGATAGGCAATGCCGGCAATGTTTGCGGCGGTCGGCATCGGCAGCGCCGGTTCCAAGAAAAAGGCAAAAGGCACCAGCAGCATGCCGCCCGCCGTCAATTGCCAGGCGGTGAAGGTGAGGTTTGAGACCGGCGGCGCCCAGCGGCGCGTCAGCACCGTGCCGAACGCCATCGAGACCGCGCCGGCCAGACCGGCAGCGACACCTATCGGATCGAGCCCCGCCGTCGGCGTCAGCACCAGCAGTCCGACGCCGGCCATGCCGGCGAGACCGGCCAGTACGGCAAGCGGCCGGACCGGCTTGCCGAGAAAAAGCTGCGACAAAGCGATAACGATCAGCGGCTGCACGGCGCCGACCGTTGCGGCAACGCCGCCTGGCAGCCTGTAGGCCGAGACGAAGAGCATCGCCCAGAAGAACGAGAAGTTAAGCGCGCCGAGAACGAAAGCCCTTGCCCACCAGATGCCGAAAGGCAGCTTTCTAACCAGGAAGAGAAGCAGTAAACCGGCCGGCAAGGCGCGCAGCATCGCCACCGTCAGCGGATATCCGGCCGGCAGGAAAGAGGTGGTGACGATATAGGTGCTGCCCCAGACGGCGGGTGCAAGCGCGGTTGCCGCAAGATCGGCGGCGTAACGGGAATTTGTCTTCATATCAAGAATCTCTATTTCAAGATAAATTCATTCTACGCCTTTTTATCTTGACGTCAAGATAATGAATGATATCGATGGAGCATGAGCGAAGACGGCAAGATGGACCATGTCGACAAGATCCTGGCGCAATGGCGACGGGAGCGGCCGGACCTCGACGTCGAACCGATGGGCATCCTCGGGCGTCTGAAACGCCTGAGTACCCATCTCGGCCGCGAAGTGGAGACCGTGCTCATGAAGCAGGGGCTTTCGTCCTCCGCCTTCGACGTGTTGGCGACGCTGCGCCGCGCCGGCGCCCCCCACCGGCTTTCGCCGGGGGAGCTTCTGGAGATGACCATGGTCAGTTCCGGCACGATGACGAACCGCATCGACCAGTTGGAGAAGGCGGGCTACGTCGAACGTATCCTCAATCCGGAGGATCGCAGGAGCGTGCTCATCGCGCTGACGGAAAAAGGGCTTGCGACGGTGGAGACCGCCGTCGATGCGCATGTCGTCAATCAGCACCGGCTGTCGAAAAATTTGAGCGCGGCCGACAAGGCGGAACTCGACAGGCTGCTGCGCAAGTTTCTTGCGGACTTCGAATAGCGCCTATCGAATTGCCGATAGCAGCTTGCGCACGCGATCGAGATGCAGCTTCCGCTTTGCATCGGTGGCGCGGTCCATGTCGTGCAGGCTGAGCATCTTGAAATGCAGCCGCTTCGAGCAGAAGGCGGCGATGCCGCGCTTCAAGAGCCGGCGCACCGGATCGCCCATATAGAGACGCACCAGCCACCACGGCGAGCCCGTCGTCGTCAGCGCATAGAGCAGCCTGATATTGGTAAGCTGCGGCACGATACGGCCGCCGGCGGCGTCATGGCTGAAGGCGACCCCGGGGGCGAAGACACGATCGAAAAAACCCTTGAGGATGGCGGGGAAATTGAACCACCATTGCGGAAAGACGAGGATCAGGCCGTCGGCCGCCTTCAGGCGGACAACGATATCGGCGACGGCTGAGGTGTCATAGGGCACATCGAAATAGCCGCTGCGCTCGGCCTTCGAAAGACGCGGATCGAAATCTTCTCGGTAGAGATCGAGCAGATCGACGACATGGCCGGAGGCTTCTAGCGCGTCGCGGGCCGTCCGCGCCACCGAGGTGGCAAAACTTTCCGGCAACGGATGGGCAAGCACCAGCAGGATCCGCATTGTCAGAACAGGCTTCCCTGCTTCGGTGGCTCTGCGGATTTTACGCTGCGCTTCTTGGCACCGGCCGGCGGTGCGCCACCTTCCGTGGTCATGGCGCCGACACGACCGTCGGCGAATTCGATGGCGATGCCCATGCCGGCGGAGAGTTGAGCAGCCTGCGAGACCGGCCTGTTATCCTCGTCGCGAATGACGGCGTAGCCGCGCTTCAGCACATTCTTATAGGAGAGCGACTGCAGCACGCGGTCCTGCGAAGAAAGCTCGGCGCGCGCACGGGTCAGCTGGTGGCGGATCGCCGTATCGGCATGGCGCGAAAGATTGCCAAGGCGTTCGCGACCGCGGTCGGTCTGGGTCTTCAACCGGGCAGGCAGCGAGGCGAGGATTGCTTCGGCGCGGTCAACGCGTGATTTCGAGCGGTCGATCAACCGCTCGACCGTGCGTTCGGCCCGGGCCATGCGCTCGTTCAGCGTCTGGCGGCGCTCGGCGATGCGGCCGGACAGCAGATCGGGGCGCAGATGCGAGCCGGCGCGCTCGAAGCCGCGGCGCTTGTTGATGGTGTTGAGCTCCAGCCCGCGGCCGAGGCCGGTCGCCGCCTCGTCGAAACGGTGGCGCGGCAAGGCAAGAAGCTGATCGAGCGACGGCAATGCCCGCATCAGCGCGCGCACCGACTGGCGGCGCTGATCCATCTGCCGGTTCATGCAGCCCTGCAGGCGCGCGGCAAGAGCGGCGGCCTGCGCCTCGAGCTCCGCCTTGACGGGCACCGCCATTTCGGCAGCCCCTGTCGGCGTCGGAGCACGGACATCGGCGGCATAATCGATCAGCGTCCAGTCGGTCTCATGACCGACGGCCGAGATCAGCGGTATTGCGCTTTCGGCCGCAGCACGCACGACGATTTCGTCGTTGAAGCTCCAGAGATCTTCCAGGCTGCCGCCACCGCGCGCGACGATCAGCACGTCCGGGCGCGGAATGGCGCCGGCCGGCTCCAGCGCGTTGAAGCCGCGGATGGCGTTCGCCACCTCCTCACCGGACCCCTCACCCTGAACCTTCACCGGCCAGACGAGGACATGCACGGGGAAACGATCGGAGATGCGGTGAAGGATATCGCGGATCACGGCGCCGGTCGGCGAGGTGACGACGCCGATGACGCTCGGCATGAAGGGCAGCCGCCTCTTGCGGGCGGCATCGAACAGGCCCTCGGCGCCGAGCTTGCGCTTGCGCTCTTCGATCAGCGCCATCAGCGCACCGGCGCCGGCCGGCTCCAGCGTCTCGATGACGATCTGATATTTCGAGGAGCCCGGAAAGGTGGTGACCTTGCCGGTGGCGATGACCTCCATGCCCTCTTCCGGGCGGAACTTCAGCCGCGAGAAGGTGCCCTTCCAGATGACCGCATCGATGCGGGCGCGATCGTCCTTCAGCGCGAAATAGGCATGGCCCGAGGAGTGCGGCCCGCGGTAACCGGAGATCTCGCCGCGCACGCGAACCTGGTCGAAGGCGGTTTCGACGGTGCGCTTGATCGAGCCGGAAAGTTCCGAAACCGAATATTCGGCAAGGTTGGTCGGCGAATCGCCGTCGAAGACGTTGCTCATCCCCTCTTTCTATGTCCATCCGCTGGAAACAGGAAGGGTGGCACGGGCTTTGGGATCGGTTTTCCCAGCCGTTGAAATCGTTGTGGGAGGGGTTCGTCGCCCTTGCATCAAGAGCGCTCATCTCCTGGCATCCTGCACATGCACTCGTTGCAGCCGGACGAACTAACAACAAAATCGAGTAAATCTGTTTTGTCACGGAACGGATAGTTAGAATATGCGTTTTATCCGAAAGGGATTGCTAACCACCGCAATACAAAGGCTTTTCGGCGAGGACCGCCGGTAAATCTTTGTTAGTTGGCGCTTCCTATGCTTCCCCTCGTTATCTCTGGGAAGGTGCTGAAATGATTATTCTCACAGCAGCAGCATTGGGCATCAGCGCCGGGCAAATGCGGTCGGCTGGCGTGATCGCGTTGGTCGCCGCGTTGATCGGAATGACATTCGCGCTGGCGGCGATAACCTCGCCCGGCCCGGTGTCCCTTCTGGCATTCGTCTATGCCGTGCTCGGCTATAATGGCGGCCTTATGCTCTTCGTGATCGGGCTCTATGCCAATCAGCGCCTTCGTCGCGCCACGCGTGTCTCGCACTGAAAGCGCGTCGCGATCTTTCAGATCGCTCCTCGCGCTTGAGGCCTCTATCTCAAACGTATGTCGTTATCGCCAAACCGCTGCACAGTTTTGCTCGACATGCTTTATTCCATCCTGAAATTGGCCGGCGTCAATTCGTTGCTGGCCGATAGCGAAAGAATTGCACGCCCACGTCCGCCGCCTTCGGAAGCGGTTCCAGATAGGGCGGGATATTCCCCTTGCCGAGCTGCGCATAGAGCCCATCCGGCTTCAGCTTGGCGATCTCGCGTGTCTGCAGATCGCCGGGGCAGAAGGCAAGCGCCATCACGCCAGTCCCCTTGAGGAAGGCTTCCGCCTCCTGCGGCTCCGCCATGCCGATATGCAGTTCCGTCAGCATGCCGCCCTGATTGCGATGATAGGGCGCGGAGAGAACCCGGTTCTGCGTGAAGCGGAGGATCGGCACCCCCATTTCCGACGGGGCGGAGACCAGTCCGGCCGGAAGCCCGGCGAGCGGCGCCAGCGCCGCCTGCGATGTGCAGGAAATTTCCTTTGCCGGCTTCGCTGCCTTCTTCTGGGCAGCATTCTCCATTTGCAGCGAGATAAGCCCGCCACCAACGGCCCAGGCGGCCGGAGCACTGGCGAGCACGGTCACGATATAGATGAAGGCGGCGGCGACATTCTCGCTGTCGCCGTTGGAGATACGCTTGATATCGATGATCAGCAGGGCAAGCGGCAGGATCGAGATCAGGTTCGAGAAGGTGGAACCGCGCACCTGGACCAGTGCGATTGCCCAGCTCGTCATCAGCAGGAAGAGCAGGATCAGGTGGATCTGCACGCGGTCACGCTGAACGATGCGGAAGATGCAGACGGCGATACCAAACAGGCCGGCGGCATAGAAGCCACCGATCGAGAAGGGATCGGTGCGCCCGAGAACGAAAACCGACTGCGCTTCCGATACATTCCTCAGCCAGAGCTCGACCAGCATCGGATCGAGACTGGCCAGCGGATCGCTCAGGCATTGCGGTGCGATCACGATCGCCGAACCGAAAACACCGGCGCCGACGACGGCGAGCGCGGCAAAGCGCAGGGGCCGGCGCAGGTGGCTGGCAAAAACCGCCGAAAACAACAACAACCCGCCACCGATCGCCGCCAGGCTGTAATAGCCGAGCGAGAGATTGTCGCAGGTGACCATCGAATAAAGCCGGGGCGGCACTGTTGCGAAGAAGAGGATGCTGATCGCAATCGCCAGCGCCAGCCCGAAGGTCCTCGCGGCGGCAGCGAAATCTTCACCCTCCCATGCCCAGAGCAGGGCAATGGTCAGGCAGACGGCGGCGACGAAAGGTGTCGTCTCGGCGCCGATGGCGATGGCAACCGCTGCCGCGATGCCGGCGACGGCATAGCTCCAGGCACGACGCTCTGGATCCAGCAGCATCGCGATCATCGTCGCGACCAAAGCCAGCTGCGCATTGTGATGATCGATGGCACCCGGCGCGAAACGGTTTCCGGTGTAGATCGCAAGACCGGTCAAGCCGAGACTGATGTGCATGGCGGCAACACCGCCGATGCGCCGACCGGCAACCGCCATGGCGAGCATGGCGGGCAGGATGAGCGATACCGGCCAGACAGCGAGCGCCAGCGCCTCGGCCGTCTCATGGGATGCAAACAGGCCGAAGAACCAGATCAGCGAGGCGATCGGCAGGTCGATCAGCCGCGACCAGTGCATCAGCGTGCCGACATCGAGGCCGAGACGGTATTGCATCAGATCGAACCAGCCCTGCCCAGCCAGAAAATCGCGAACTTCGACGAGACGCATTCCGTCGTCATTGTCGGGGCCGACGTAATCGGTCGCAGCGGAAAGCTTGGTGATGAGGATGGCGGCGGCAAGGATGACGCTATAGGCGATGACAACAGGCCAGAGACGCGTCAGCAGGTCGCGTAGCCCGACCCGATGGGCGTCTATCGCGGATGATGCGTGGGTGATCGGCTGCACAGCGTTCATCGTGGTTAGCGGTTCGTTTCCAGATAGCGAAGCTTAGCCGCCGCCGATCAAGAAAGTGTAAAGCCGTTTGTGGCAGCCGCTGATTTTGCCTGCGTCATAGGGTCTTATTAACGGCGCGTGATTTAGGCTGAGCGCGGCTTTCAGTGTAACGAGTAGAGTCATGGCCCGATCGCGTACCGATAATCTGAATATTGCCGTCCTGCTTCCCTGCTACAATGAAGCGGCGACGATCGGCCCTGTCGTCCAGGGCTTCCGGGCGACGCTGCCCGATGCTGCGATCCATGTCTACGACAACAATTCCACCGACGGCACTGCGCTGCAGGCAATGCTTGCCGGCGCGCATGTCGTGCGCGAGCGGCGCCAGGGCAAGGGCCATGTCGTGCGCCGCATGTTCGCCGATATCGACGCCGACATCTACATCATCGCCGACGGGGACGGCACCTATGCGCCGGAGGATGCCGAAGAGCTGGTGCGCACGTTGCTGACGGAGCGCGCCGACATGGTGGTCGGCACCCGCCGCGGCGTGCACGACGATGCGGGCCGTCAGGGCCATGCGCTCGGCAACCGGCTTTTCAATCTGCTCTACCGGATGATCTTCGGCCCCGACTTCACCGATATCTTTTCCGGCTACCGCGCGTTTTCGCGCCGCTTCGTCAAGAGTTTCCCGGCGGTATCAGGCGGCTTCGAGATCGAAACCGAGATGTCCGTGCACGCCTCCCGGTTGAAGCTGCCGGTCAGCGAGCTCGAACTCGACTACGGCCGTCGGCCGGAAGGCTCACACTCCAAGCTTTCGACGTTCCGCGACGGCGCCAAGATCCTCTGGATGTTCGCGATGCTGATGAAGGAAACCCGGCCCTTCGCCTTTTTCAGCGCGATCAGCGCCACCTTCATGCTGGCAAGCCTCGGCTTCATGGCGCCGGTGCTGGCGGAATATTTCGAGACGGGTCTCGTCAGCCGCATGCCGACCTGGGTGCTGTCGACGGCGCTGATGATGATCTCCTTCATGCTGTTCACCGCCGGCGTCATCCTTGATTCCGTTGCGCGCGCCCGCGCCGAACAGCTCCGTATCCATTATATGGGCCTGGAGAGGCCGAGCGCGTTGAAGGCGCCGCTCAGCGACGCAGGGCCGGTATCGCGCGCGCGTCCCGGCAAGGCGGATGCGGCATGAGAAAGCTCATCCGCTTCGCCATTGCCGGCGGCATCGGCTTTCTGGTCGACGCCGGCATCCTGTCGGCGCTGCTCCATCTGACGCCGCTCGGGCCGTTTCTGGCGCGGCTCATCGCGATCGCCTTCGCCATGGCCGCGACCTGGGCTTTCAATCGGAGCTTCACCTTCGATCGCACCGGCCGTTCGCTTGCCGCCGAAGGCTTCCGCTATGGCTCGGTCGGGGTGACGGCAGCGCTCGTCAATTATGGGCTCTATTCCGCCCTTCTGCTGTCGCTGCCGGCGCTTCAGCCGCTTGCGGCCATGGTGGTCGCCAGCCTCGCCTCGATGATCTTCAGCTTTTTCGGCTATTCGCGCTTCGTCTTCCGGGCCGAGTGACTAGAGCGCCGCGCGTCCAACGGGACGCGCTAAGGACGCTCTAACCCTCTGAAGTGGCGCATAATCCTTTCCGAAAATCGATTCCGATTTTCGGGATTATGCGCTAGACGGCTTCCCAGCCGTCCTTCTCGCTGGCCCGATAGATCGCGTCGATCACCTTCTGGTTCAGCTTCGAATTTTCGAGCGTGACGATCTCTTCCTTGCCATTCGTCACCGCCCGGGCGAAAGCCTCGACCTGCCGCTTGTACTGGCGGCTGTCCTGGAAGCGGAAGATGCGCGATTCACTGTGGCTGCGGTCGGCAAGCTCGATCTCTTCCGGGCCCCAGCGATTGGCGTTGAACGGCGACTTGACCTCGATGTAGCCTTCGGTGCCGTGGAAGACCATGACCTGGCGGTTGGCCATTTGCGTCGAGATATAGAAGCTCAGCTGGAAATCCCCGAAATCGGCCTTGACGCTCGAATAGATATCCGTGCCGAAATCCGCATCGCGCTCGGTGATCGCCTGGATCCAGAGCGGCTCCTTGCCGGTGGAAAAACGCGTGCTCATGACGGGATAGACGCCGATATCGGGAAGGCCGCCACCACCAAGCTCGGGAACATTGCGCATGTTGGCGGGGTCGCGGTTGAAATAGGTGAAGGCGCCCTGCACATGCCGGAGCGACCCGATCGCGCCCTCGTCGATCAGCGAGCGCACCTTCTGCCAGACCGGCGAATAGGTGATCATGTAGGCTTCGCTGACCACCACCCGGTTGCGGTCGCGGGCGGCGATCACGTCGTCGATATCGTCTGCCTTCAGCGCCAACGGCTTTTCGCAAAGTACATGCTTGCCGGCATCTGCCGCCTTGATCGACCATTCGATATGCTGCGAGGTCGGCAGTGGGATGTAGACGGCATCGATGACGTCGGAGGCCAGCATCTCCTCGTAGGAGCCGAAGGCATGCGGCACGGAGAAGCGGTCGGCCATCTCCCTTGCGCGCGTGAGATCACGGCTGGCAATCGCCGTGACGACGCAATTTTCCGCATCCTGGATCGCCGGAACGACATTGTCGCGGCCGATCTTCGCCGTTGAAATGATACCGAAACGCAGCATGATCCAAGCCTCCCGAAATTGAGTTCGGCGAACCATATTCAGGCCTTAGCTGCGGCGCAATGGCGCGGTCGGAAATCACGGAAGTTTGCCTTCCCCGATGCCCGGAATGCGCTAGGTTCTGTCGGGGCGGCGTTCTGCCGTATCCGCAATTTCAATTCCTTCACACCTCTGGAGAGCGTCATGGAAATGCGCCGGCTTGGAAAAACAGGTCTATCGGTCGCGCCGATCGTCATCGGCGGCAATGTCTTCGGCTGGACGGCCGACGAAAAAACATCCTTCGCCATTCTCGATGCCTTCTTCGACGCGGGCCTGAACACGATCGATACGGCCGATGTCTATTCCTCGTGGGTTCCGGGCAACAAGGGCGGCGATTCCGAGGAGATCATCGGGCGTTGGCTAGGCCAAGCCAAGGTCTCCCGCGACAAGGTCGTGATCGTCACCAAGGTCGGCTCCGACATGGGACAGGGAAAGACGCTGAAGGAGACCTATATCCTGAAGGCGGTCGAGGATTCGCTGCGCCGGCTGCAGACCGACTATATCGACGTCTATCTCTCGCACTGGCCGGATGAAGATACGCCGCATGAGGAAACGCTCGGCGCCTATGCCAAGCTGAAGCAGCAGGGCAAGATCCGCGCGATCGGCTGCTCGAACTATGATGCGAAACTCCTCCAGGCTTCCTTCGACGCTGCCGAAAAGGCCGGATTGCCGCGTTACGATGTGCTGCAGCCGGAATATAATCTCTATGAGCGCGCCAGCTTCGAGGGGCCGCTTGCCGATCTCTGTGTCAAGGAAGACATCGGCGTCATCACCTATTTCAGCCTCGCCGCCGGCTTCCTCACCGGCAAATACCGCAGCAAGGCCGATACGCAAGGCCGCGCGCGCGAGGGCCGGGTTTCGAAATATCTCGACGACAAGGGCCTGCGCATCCTGGCCGCGCTCGACACGGTTTCGGCCGAGACAGGCGCCAAGCCTGCGGAAATTTCGCTCGCCTGGCTGCTGCGCAAGAAGGGCGTGACGGCGCCGATCGCCAGCGCGACCAGCCTTTCGCAGCTTGAAAGCCTGGCGAAATCGGCGACACTTGCGCTTTCCGATGAGGCGATGGCGCTGCTCGACGAAGCCGGCGCCTGAAAGAAAGAGCCCAATGACTGTTACGATACGCGATGCCCGCCCCGAAGACGAAGCCCGCTGGCGCGAGCTCTGGGCCGCCTATCTCGCCTTTTACGACGTCACGGTCGATGCCGATATCACCGATTCCACATGGCGCCGGGTCTTCGATCCGGCGTCGGCAATCGCGATGCGTGTCGCCGAAAGCGACGGCAGGGTGATGGGATTTGCCCTCTATCTCACGCATGAGGGTACATGGATCCGCGGCAGGGACTGCTATCTCGAAGACCTGTTCGTCGCTGCCGATGGGCGCGGCAAAGGCGTCGGGCGGGCGCTGATGGACGATCTCGTTTCGACCTGCAGAGCCAAGGGCTGGTCGCGGCTCTACTGGCATACGAGCGAGCAGAACAGAACCGCGCGAGCGCTTTACGACAGCTATGTCGAAAGCGACGGCCACATCCGCTATCGTATCACCTTCTGAGCGCAGGAAATCCTTTGTAAAAGGCGGCGTGATCGTCTTCCCAATTGGCCATGCCGGGTTTGGTGAGGATGCCGCGCGGGCTGACATAACTCTGGATCACCCGCTTCGGCCGTTCGTGCCACTGAATATTGAAGGCCCAGAGCTTCGGGAAGAAGCAGAGCGAGGCATAAGGCAGGTGGTCGTGAATCCACCAGGCGAGCCGCTGCCAGTCGCTTTCATCGTGGTAATGGTCGACCATCCACGGCACGGCAATGCAGACGGCAGCACCCATGCAGCCGTCAACGTCCCTCATATCCCAGATGTGATGCGCGGCGGTGGCGGCATTGGTCGAACAGTTCAGCTTGTTCTCATTGCCGAACCTGTTGACCGCAGGCGAACGATAGCCGGAACGGATATGCAGACGCCCGAACGTCGCCTCCAGCGGCTCCAGCAATTCCTCGCAGAGCCTCCTGCCCGCCTCGATCGCCAGATCGGGATCCTCGGGGATATTGGGGATGCGATAGAAATCGGCGATTTCGGAATGCAGGAAATCGCGAAGGAAGAAGTTTTGCGACAGCCGCACGCGGCCAAGGTCCTCCAGACCCTTCATCGAATTCGGCTTTCGCATGACTTTATCTTCCTCCCATATCGACGGCAGGAATCATCGCCCAGCACCGATTACCAGTCCACCCGAAATCGATCGGGAACAATTAGCGCGATCTTCTCTTCTTAATGTGTCGCCGCATTAGCGGTTTTCCCCAGAACAAGGATCGAGAAAATGGCCAAGGAAAAGACGTTGGAAGATCTCTTCTATGACACCCTCAAGGACATCTACTTTGCCGAACGGCAGATATTGCGCGCCCTGCCGAAGATGGCGCGCGCCGCCCAATCCCCCGAACTGAAGAAGGGCTTCGAAAAGCACCGCGAGGAAACCGAAGGCCAGGTCGAGCGCCTGCAGCAGGTTTTCGAACTGATCGGCAAGCGCGCCCAGGGCAAGACCTGCGAGGCGATCCAGGGCATCATCGCCGAGGGCGAGGAAATCATGGAGGAATTCAAAGGCACATCAGCACTCGATGCCGGCCTGATTTCCGCTGCCCAGGCCGTCGAGCATTATGAAATCGCCCGTTACGGCACGCTAAAGACCTGGGCCGCAACGCTCGGTCTCAAGGAGGCTGTCGGCCTTCTCGACCAGACGCTGCAGCAGGAAACGGCCACCGACAAGACCCTTTCCCAGCTTGCCACCACGGCGGCAAACCAGAAGGCAAAGGCTGCCTGATGCACACGGCGCCCTAATGAGAACGGGCGGCCCGGTTCCCATTCCTTACCGGCCGCCCGTATCCTGGGCGCTGTATCTAAAGAAATCGATGAAGGCTCGTAGCGCCGGGCGCATCTGCCGCCGGGTGGGATAATAAAGAAACGGCCCGGAATAGGGCGCGCACCAATCCTCCAGCACCCGCACAAGTGTGCCGCCCGCCAGTTCGTCATAGACCCGCATGTCGAAGAGATAGGCAAGGCCGGCGCCGTTCAGCGCCGCAAGCAGGGCCAGCCGGTCCTCGCTAACGATCAGCGGCCCATCGACCGAAACGACGAGTTCCTGCCCGTTCTTTTCGAATTCCCAGCGATAGATCGAGCCGTTGGTGAAGCGCCGCTTGATACAGCGGTGATGGACGAGATCACGCGGATGCTCGGGCTTTGGATGATGCTCGAAATATTCGGGCGAAGCGGCGATCACCGTCGTCAGATTGGGCGAGATCCTGACCGCGATCATATCGGCCTCCAGGCTCTCCTCCAGCCGGATACCGGCATCGAAACCCTCCTTGACGATATCGGTGAAGCCGTCCTCATTGGCGATCTCCAGGGTAATATCGGGATAGAGATTGAGAAAATCTCCGAGGCGCGGGGCGAGCAGCAGATCGGAGGCGAAGCGCGGCGCTGATATGCGCAGGTTTCCAGCCGGCTTGCCGCGCGTATCGCGGACGGCCTCCAAGGCAATATCGATCTCCTCGAGTGCGGGACGAAGTCTTTCGAGAAGCAGGCGGCCCTCCTCCGTTGGCGCGACGCTGCGGGTGGTGCGCGCCAGAAGCCGCACCCCCAGACTATCTTCGAGGCTGGAGATCGCATGGCTGACGGCCGAGGGCGCGACGAGGAGTTCCTTCGCCGCCGCCCGGAAACTGCGATGCTCCGAGACGGCGGCGAGAACGGCGAGTTGCGAGAGCTGTGTTCTGTTCATTGATCGAAATGATAGAACAACCTGTTAGAAGCTGCATGTATTTTCTGATTGATGCGGCAGCGATATGGTCTGCCCGTACCGCAACAACCCCAGAACAGGATGATTTCAGGCCGGTCGGCCCAAAATCTGAATCCTGTTCTGAATTAAATAGTTAGAGAGCGTGATGTCGTCCGAAAACCGCTCACACTTTTCGGCATCATACTCTGGCGGTTCAAAACAGCTCAAAAGGGAGCGCATCATGAAAACCCGGAAACTCGGAAACGATCTGACCGTCTCTGCCGTCGGTCTTGGCTGCATGGGCATGAGCTTTGCCTATGGCGCCAGCGACGATGCGGAATCGATCAAGACACTGCATCGCGCCATCGATCTCGGCGTGACCTTCTTCGACACCGCCGAAGTCTATGGTCCCTTTACCAACGAGGTTCTTCTTGGCAAAGCGCTGAAGCCGTTCCGCGACCGCGTGGTGATCGCCACCAAATTCGGCTTCAAGATCGATGCCAGCAAGCCGGGTACTGCCGCCATTGCCGGCGTCGACAGCCGCCCCGAGCATGTGCGAGTCGTGGCCGAGGCCTCGCTGAAACGCCTCGGCATCGAGACCATCGACCTCTTCTACCAGCACCGGGTCGATCCCAACGTGCCGATCGAAGAGACGGTCGGCGTCATGGCGGAACTGGTGAAGGAAGGGAAAGTCCGCGCTCTCGGGCTTTCGGAAGCCGGCAGCGCCACCATTCGCCGCGCGCATGCGGTCCATCCGATCGCAGCCCTGCAGAGCGAATATTCGCTCTGGACGCGTGATCCCGAGGAGGAGGTGCTTGCGACATGCCGTGAACTCGGCATCGGCTTCGTGCCCTACAGCCCGCTTGGGCGCGGCTTCCTGACCGGGGCGATCCGCAAGGTGGAGGATCTCGACGCGGACGATTTCCGCCGGCAGGTGCCACGTTTCCAGGCGGAAAATTTCGACGCCAATGCCGCCCTCGTCGCGACGCTCGAGCGGCTTGCCGCCGAGAAAGGCGTGACGGCAGCACAGCTGGCGCTGGCCTGGGTGTTGAGCCAGGGCGACGATATCGTGCCGATACCGGGTGCGCGCAAGCTCCATCATCTCGAACAGAACACCGCGGCCGCCGATATCGTGCTCAGCCCGGCGGAACTTGCGAAGCTTGAAGAGGTCATCCCGACCGGGCAGGTTGCCGGCAAGCGCTATTCGGACGCCTCGCTTGCCATGACGAACATCTGAACCTGGAAAAGCCCGGTCGGCTACAACCGGCCGGGCTTGCCTTCGGGGCTGGCGAAACTATCTAACGCCATCTCGGAGAACGGGATGAAAATATGTCGGACAGGCAGGCAGTCGAACAGACGGTTCATCTCTATGTCGAAGGCATGGCCTTCGCCAATGAGGCAGCCTTGAAAAAGGCCTTTCACCCGAAAAGCTCGATCATCGGCCATTACGAAAATGCCGTCGAATGGCTGACGCGGGACGAGTTCATCGCCGCGATCCTGGCGGAGGAGCCGGCGCCGCCCGGCACGCAGCCCTACATGGACATTCAGAGCGTCGACGTCGAGGGCGATGCGGCAAGCGTCAAGGTCACCGACGATTTCGCCGGCATGCGCTTTACCGATTATCTCTCGCTGCTGAAGATCGACGGCCGCTGGACGATCGTCAGCAAACTCTTCCATCTGCATCTGTGAAAAGACCGGCCGCTATTCGCGACCGGTCCATGATTTGACGACGCTGGGTGAAACTCAGCTTCTGAGGACACCGCCGGTGAATTTCGTGACGCTGGCGACGATCTTCTGCGTCAGTGCCTCGAAATCCTCGTCCGTCAGCGTGCGCTCGACCGGCTGGATCTGAACCTCGATCGCCACCGACTTTTTGCCTTCGCCAACCGATGCACCCTCGAAGATGTCGAAGACGTTGACGCCGGTCACCAGCTTGCGGTCGGCGCCTGTGGCGGCCTTGACGATGGCGCCGGCTTCCACCGTCTTGTCGACGACGAAGGCGAAGTCGCGCCGCACCACCTGGAAAGGTGACAGTTCGAGCGCCGGCTTGGTGCGCGTCGCCTTGCGCTTGGCGTCCGGCATGGCGTCGACATAGACCTCGAAGCCGCAGAGCGCGCCGGAGACATCAAGCGCTTCCAGCGTCAGCGGATGGAATTCGCCGAAATAGCCGAGCACGACCTTCGGCCCCATCTTGATCGTGCCGGAGCGGCCGGGATGATACCATTCCGGCCCGCCCTGCTCGATCTGGATATTGCCCATCGGCAGGCCGCAGGCTTCGATGACGGCGAGCGCGTCGGCCTTGGCGTCGAAGACGTCGACCGGCTTGCCGCCGCCCTTGGCGACGTTCGACCAGGCGCGACCGGCGCCGGCAAGCGATGCTGTGCCGCGGCGGATGCCGCCGGCCACGCGGCGCTGACCATCCGGCCGATCGTTCTCATAGGTGCCGGAGACCTCGAAGAGGGCGACGTCGCCGTAACCCTTGTCGGCATTGCGCTGGGCTGCGGTCAGCAGGCCCGGCAGCAGCGAGGGGCGCATATCCGACATTTCGGCGGCGATCGGGTTGGCAAGCTTGAGAGCGGGCGAGCCGCCGCCGAACAGCTTTGCCTGGTCTTCCGGAATGAAGGACCAGGTGACGGCTTCGAGCATGCCGCGCGCGGCCAGCGCCCGCTTGGCGAGGCGGGTGCGGATCTGCAGCGTCGTCAGGATCTTGCCGTTGACGGCCGCATGGCTTTCGAGCGGTGCCGGCTTGATATTGTCGACGCCGTGAATGCGCATGACCTCTTCGACGAGATCGGCCTTGCCATCGACATCGGGGCGCCAGGAGGGAACGGCGACGGAGACGCGCTCGCCGGAACCGGAGACCTTGAAGCCGAGGCGCGTCAGAATCGTGTCGCTTTCTTCATTCGAGACGTCGAGGCCCGTCAGGCGCTTGACCTCCGAATAGGGGAAATCGACAATCTTCGGTTCGTAACCCTGATAGCCGACGATCTCGGCCTTGGCGGCCTTGCCGCCGCAAAGTTCCAGCACCAGTTCCGTCGTGCGTTCGAGACCGGGGACCATATATTCCGGATCGACGCCGCGTTCGAAGCGATAGCGGGCATCGGTGATGATGCCGAGGCTGCGGCCTGATTTGGCGATGTTCATCGGGTCCCAGAGGGCGGATTCGATCAACACGTCGACGGTATTCTCGTCGCAGCCGGAATGTTCGCCGCCCATGATGCCGCCGATCGACTCGATGCCATCCTCATCGGAGATGACGACGTTGTTCGGCGAGAGCTTGTATTCGCGCTGGTCGAGCGCCAGCACCGTCTCGCCCTCGACGGCGCGGCGGACGGTCAGGTTGCCGTTGATCTTGGCAGCGTCGAAGACGTGGATCGGCCGCCCCTGATCGAAGGTCATGTAATTGGTGACATCAACAAGCGCGTTGATGGGGCGCAGGCCGATGGCGATCAGCCGCTGCTGCATCCAGCGCGGGCTCGGGCCGTTCCTGACGCCGCGCACGAGGCGGAGCGCAAAGCCCGGGCAGAGCTTCGGATCGTCGAGATTAAGCGTCAGCTTCACCGGCGTCTCGCCTTCGACGGCGAAGGACGGTGCGGGCCGCGTCTTCAGCGTGCCGAGGCCGGAGGCCGCGAGATCGCGGGCGATGCCGTGGATCGAGGTGCAATCCGGCCGGTTGGGCGTCAGGTTGATCTCGATGAGGGGATCGTCGAGATGCGCATAGGCGGCATAACTCTGGCCGACCGGCGCATCCTCGGGCAGATCGATGATGCCGTCGTGACTGTCGGAAATCTCAAGCTCCCTTTCGGAGCACATCATGCCATGGCTTTCGACGCCGCGGATATTGCCGACGGCGAGCGTCACATCGATACCGGGAACATAGGTTCCGGGCGCTGCGAAGGCGCCGACAAGACCGGCGCGCGCATTCGGGGCGCCGCAGACAACCTGGACCGGGGCGCCGGAACCGGTATCGACCATCAGCACCTTCAGCCGATCGGCCTGGGGATGCTTTTCGGCCGAGACGACTCGCGCGATAACGAAGGGCTTGAATGCCGCCTTGTCGTCGACGTCCTCGACCTCCAGTCCGATCTCGGTGAGGCGCGTGCAAATTTCATCGAGGGCGGCATCCGTTTCCAGATGCTCTTTCAGCCAGGAGAGCGTGAATTTCATCGTCCCAATTCTCCGTTCAAGCGCTGAGGCCGCCGAACAGCGTCGGCATGTCGAGCGGGCGGAAGCCGTAATGCGTCATCCAGCGGACGTCGGCGTTGAAGAAGTCGCGCAGGTCGGGCATGCCGTATTTCAGCATGGCGATGCGGTCGAGGCCCATGCCCCAGGCAAAACCCTGATATTCGTCCGGATCGAGTCCGCCGTAACGCAGCACGTTCGGGTGGACCATGCCGCAGCCGAGGATTTCCATCCAGTCGGTACCCTCGCCGAACTTGACGATCGGGCCGGAGCGGTCGCACTGGATATCGACCTCGAAAGAGGGCTCGGTGAAGGGGAAGAAGGACGGGCGAAAACGCATCGTCACGCTGTCGACCTCAAAGAAGGTCTTGCAGAATTCTTCCAGCACCCAACGGAGGTTGGCGACATTGGCCTTCTTGTCGACGACCAGGCCTTCGACCTGATGGAACATCGGCGAATGCGTGGCGTCGCTGTCCTGGCGGTAGGTCTTGCCGGGAATGATGATGCGGATCGGCGGTGTCTGCGCTTCCATGGTGCGCACCTGCACCGGTGAGGTATGGGTGCGCAGGACCTTGCGCTCGCCATTCTCATCCGGGTTGAAGAAGAAGGTGTCGTGCATCTCGCGGGCCGGATGGCCTTCGGGGAAATTCAGCGCGGTGAAATTGTAATAATCGGTCTCGATGTCGGGACCTTCGGCGATCGAGAAGCCCATGTCGGCGAAGATCGCGGTGATCTCGTCGACGATCTGGCTGATCGGATGGATACGGCCGCGCTCGGCCGGCGAAGAGCGCACCGGCAGGCTGACGTCGACCGTCTCGGCCTTCAGCCGCGCATCGATCGCCGCTTGCCGCAGCGTCGCCTTGCGGGCGCCAAGCGCCTCGGTCACCGCGTTCTTCAGAACGTTGATCGCCGCGCCCTTGCTCTGGCGCTCTTCCGGCGTCATGGCGCCGAGCGTCTTCAACAGTTCGGAGACGGAACCCTTCTTGCCGAGGGCGGAAACGCGCACGGCTTCGAGCGCCGTCTCGTCATCGGCGGCGGCGATTTCGGCGAGCAGCGATGTGTTGAGCTGGTCGATATCTGACATTGTCACTTCTTTCCGTCCAGTATCAGGCGGGCGATCGGGAGGCTGGCGGCGCCGGCCGGCGCCAGGAATATAAAGAAAGAAAAACCCGCGCTAGCCCAAACCAGCGCGGGTTTCCCAAAATCATAAATTCAAAAGCTTGGGAAGCGCTGGTTACTTGACCGCGCCTTCAAACTCGTTCGCCGTGCCGGCTTCCCTGAGGTATTCAAGGGCCTTCTTGGCAGCGCTGACCAGCGCGCCGAATGCTTCCGGCTCGTGGATCGCCATGTCGGAGAGAACCTTGCGGTCGACTTCGATGCCAGCCTTGTTCAGGCCGTCGATGAAGCGGCCGTAGGTCAGGCCGAATTCACGCACAGCGGCGTTGATGCGCTGGATCCAAAGCGCACGGAAGTTGCGCTTGTTGACCTTGCGGTCGCGGTAGGCGTACTGCTTCGAACGATCGACAGCAGCCTTGGCGGTACGGATGGTGTTCTTGCGGCGGCCGTAAAAGCCCTTTGCTGCCTTCAGAACCTTCTTGTGCTTGGCATGAGAGGTGACGCCTCTTTTTACACGTGCCATATCATGATCTCCTTAAATCTAGCGTTCGCGGACGAGTCTCAGAGACCGTTCGGCAGGTAATTCTTGATAACCTTGCGGCCATCCGGTTCTGCGAGAACCATGGTGCCACGTGCATCGCGAATGAACTTGTTGGTACGCTTGATCATGCCATGGCGCTTGCCAGCAGCGGCAGCCTTGACCTTGCCGGTTGCGGTGATCTTGAACCGCTTCTTGGCAGAGGACTTCGTCTTCATCTTGGGCATTTTGCTACTCCTTCTGTCCTCCCTGCGCGCTTTATCAAAAAAGCCCTTCTCGCGAAGTCCGGTTCTCCGGCCGTCGCAACAAGGTGCGGGAGCGTTTGTTGTTGATCTGCGGCATCGGCGACGAACCGTTCCGCAAGCATTCGAAACTGCCACGGCATGCCCTGCCGGTCAGTTCGGACGCGCGCTTATAACCGCAGCGTCATGAAAGTGCAACGGGGCCGCGGAGGAATCTTCGCTCACCCGAAAACACAATGGCGCAAAGCAGAATGGCAGAAAGCACAAAAGCCGCCCTTGCGGACGGCCTTGGGCGAAAAACTGCCTGACGCTTACTTCGGCGCCAGCACCATCATCATCTGGCGGCCTTCGAGCTTGGGTTCGGCTTCGACCTTGGCGAACTCGATCGTATCGGCCTTGACCTGCTGCAGAAGCTTCATGCCGAGTTCCTGGTGGGCCATTTCACGGCCGCGGAACTTCAGCGTCACCTTGACCTTGTCGCCTTCGTCGAAGAAGCGACCCATCGCCTTCATCTTCACCTCATAATCATGGGTGTCGATGTTCGGGCGCATCTTGATTTCTTTGACTTCGACGATCTTCTGCTTCTTGCGCGCCTCGGCAGCCTTCTTCTGGTTAGCATATTTCAGCTTGCCCAGATCGAGGATCTTGCACACCGGCGGTTCGACATTGGGGGAAATTTCGACGAGATCGAGGCCGGCTTCTTCCGCCATTCTCAAGGCCTGGTCGGTAGGCACGACGCCCATATTCTCGCCGTCAGCCCCGATCAGCTGAACTTTGGGAATGCGGATTTCACGGTTCGAGCGCGGTCCGTCCTTCACGGGCGCGTCGGTTTTAAAAGGTCTGCGAATGGTCGTATTCTCCTCGCGTTGTTTCGGAACGTTGCAGCATCGCGCTCCCAATCAGGGGTGCACAAACGTGTCGCGTCATCGCTGCAACGGAGTCAATATCATCCTTTAGCGGAAAAATCACCCGCTGTCAGCCTGCCAAGAATCTGTTTTATAGGCCAAAACAACAGGAGTTTCGCCGATGTCCGATCAGCTGTCCAATGCCCAGCCGCAGTTCCTGACGGTCGGCGAGGGTGAGGCGGCGCGTGAGATCGCCATGCTGGTCCGCCCGGCGCAGGCCGGCAATGGCGCACCGGCACTCGTCTGGCTGTCCGGCTACCGCTCCGACATGAGCGGCACCAAGGCGGTGGAACTCGACGGGCTGGCGGCGGAACTTGGGCTCGCCTGCATCCGCCTCGATTATTCCGGCCACGGACTTTCCGGCGGCAGCTTCGGCGACGGCACGATCTCGCGCTGGTTGGAGGAGGCGCTTGCCGTCATCCGCCATGTCGCGCCCGAACGCGTGATCCTCGTCGGCTCTTCGATGGGCGGCTGGATCGCGCTCAGGCTGGCACAAGAACTTGCGCGGCAAGGCGGCCCAAAGCTCGCAGGGATGGTGCTGATCGCGCCGGCACCCGATTTCACCTCCGAGCTGATCGAGCCGAACCTGAAGGCCAAGGAGCGCAAATCGCTGGCCGAGCGCGGCTATTTCGAAGAGCGTTCGCAATACAGCCCGGAACCGAACATCTATACACGGGCGCTGATCGAGGACGGCCGCGAGAACCGGGTGCTCGACGGCATCATCGAAACGGGCTGCCCAGTGCATATCCTCCAGGGCATGAAAGATGCTGATGTGCCGCATGCGCATGCGATGAAACTGGTCGAACATCTTCCCGCCGACGACGTGGTGTTGACCTTCATTCGCGACGGCGACCATCGCCTTTCCCGCCCCGGCGATATCGCGCTGCTCGTGAGCGCCGTCAAAGGCATCATCCGTTCATCAACAAATAGGCAGATGCCCGCTTGAATGGCATCGGCGGATAAATTCGCATGATACAGGTCCCCAACCCGTTGCATTTTAACCATGTCCGCGAGTCGCAAGGTGCTCCCAAGAAGTAACGATTGACTCTTTCCGGCCCTCTCCATTAACACTTTGTTAATAAATAAGGGGCGATGCAAGGAAAGAGCGGGCGTGCGGATCAAGGGTATCTTTGTGGCCATGATGGCCGTGTTTGCGATGGCGACGGCCGCCATACCGGCCCCCAGCAGAAATGCTTCCATGGTGACAGGCAATGCCACCTCACAGCCGATCGGCCACTACGATTTCTGTCAAATCCACCGCAGTGAATGCGGTGCAAACCGCAACGCAGGCCCGGTCGCCATGAACCCGGGGAAGTGGTCGCTCGTCCGTTTGGTCAACGCCACGGTCAACCGCACGATCACGCCGATGACCGACAAGGAAATCTACGGCAAGGATGAGGTCTGGGCCTATCCGACCACTGCCGGCGACTGCGAGGATTTCGCGCTGCTGAAGCGCCGCATGCTGATCCAGCGCGGCTTTTCGGCCGCCGATCTGCTGATGACCGTCGTGCGCAAGCCGGATGGCGAAGGCCATGCAGTGCTGACGCTGCGCACCGCCGAGGGCGATTTTGTGCTCGACAACCTCGCCTCCGACGTCAAGCCGTGGTTTGCGACGCCCTATTCCTTCGTCAAGCGCCAGTCGAGCTACAATGCCGGCCGCTGGGTCACCATCGAGAACGGCCGCGACGTCCTGGTCGGCGCTCTGCGGTAAGGGTTCCAATAGAGAATGTGGAAAGGCCGGCAATTTGCCGGCCTTTTTGTTTGTTAACAAACCTCGCTCTCACTCGGCGTCATCCTCGGCCTGGTGCCGCTGCTGTCCGGTTTGCGCGATGGCTGCCCCTCACCCTAACCTACCGGGGTCGAGCCACTCGTCTCGACCCGTCCTTCGGACCCCCGTAAAGACGGGGAGAGGGGACGTGCCCTGCGAGAGATGAGCGGGAACGGAGAGGTCGCGGCATATCCGCTTCTCCCCGCCTGCGGGGAGAGGTGGCGGCAGCCGGATGAGGGGCTGGCGTCGACGATCTCCCGGCCCTTCGCTTTGGGCTCAGGGCGTTCGTTGCTGCAATCGACACTGGATCGATTGCTCGGGCTGCGCCCGACCGCAACTCACCCATTCCCAATCAGGATACCGGCGCCGAGCACCAGGCCGCCACCGAGCACCACCTGGAAGGCGGCACGCAGGAAGGGGGTTTCCATGTAGCGGTTCTGGATGAAAGCGATTGCCCAGAGCTCGAAGAAGACGACGACGGCGGCGGTGATCGTCGCCGTCCAGAAATGCGGGATCAGATAGGGCAGTGCGTGGCCGAGACCGCCGAGCGCCGTCATGATGCCGCAGGCAAGGCCGCGTTTGACCGGCGAGCCTCTGCCAGAGATCTTGCCGTCGTCATGGGCGGCTTCGGTGAAGCCCATCGAAATGCCGGCTCCGACGGAGGCTGAAAGGCCGACGAGGAAGGTCTGCCAGGTATCCTGCGTGGCGAAGGCGGCGGCGAAGATCGGTGCCAGCGTCGAGACCGAGCCATCCATCAGCCCGGCAAGGCCCGGCTGCACATAGGTCAGCACGAACTGCCGGCGCACCGTCTCGTCCTCGTCGTGCTTGACGTCTTCCGGCGTATGTTTGTCGCCCAGCATGCGGGCGATATCCTCATGCCCCTGTTCGGCGAGGGCGAGATCACCGAGAAGCTGGCGCGTCGAGGCGTCCGAGGTCCGCTTTGCCGCCTCGACATAGAAGCGATAGGCCTGCTCCTCCATCGCCTCGGTTTCCCGGCGCATCGCATCCAGCGAAAGGTTTGCCCTGAGCCAGTCCGGCTTGCGCTCGTAGAAGCCCTCCACATGCTCGCGCCGGATCAACGGAATGCGCTCACCGAAACGCTGACGATGGATCTCGATCAACGACTTGCGATGCGTATCCTCGACCTCGGCCATGTCCTCGAAGATCTTGGCCGAGGCCGGAAATTCGCGGCGCAGCCTGTCGGCATAGGCAAGATAGATGCGGGCATCGTCTTCCTCGGAGGCGATCCCGAGGGCAAGGATCTCCTGCTCGGACAGCGAGTCGAAAGATCGTTTCGAGGATCTGAAAAACCGCGCCAGCATGATCTTCTCCAATTTTTAGAATTATTCTAAATCTAAAGAACGCGGCGATTGCGGTCAAGTGCGTGAGGCAATTCAAAGTGCTACAGCGCTGACAGATTGCCGCAAGCGGCACGGACGAGTTTGGCGCGCTGGCATAAACACCTATATGAGAGGGCGCCGCATCACGCGGCGCCGGGGTTTGGAATGGACAATGACATTCAGGGCCGCCCTGCTCATGTCGCGGCGATCCGCGAAAGGGCGGAGGCCGAGATGCGGGACATGGGCGTCGACGCGGCCTTCATCGACAGGCTGGTCGAGACCTTCTACGGGCGCGTGCTTGCGCATCCCGATCTCGGCCCGGTGTTCGACGCCAGGCTATCGGGCCGCTGGCCGGAGCATATGGCGAAGATGAAGAGCTTCTGGTCGGCCGTTGCCTTTCGCAGCGGCGCCTATGGCGGCAAGCCGGTGCAGGCGCATACTCATGTTGGGAACCTGACGCCGGATCTCTTTCCGAAGTGGCTGTCGCTGTTTGCCGCAACGCTCGACGACATCGCCCCGTCACCGGAGGCCAAGGCCTGGTTCATGGCAACGGCGGAGCGTATCGCCAAGAGCCTGGTGCTGTCGCTGTTCTACAATCCGGCACTCGACGATCCCGCGCGCAAACCCGCCTGATCCATCTTGTGGAGACGGTGTTCCCCGAAAAACGCTGACACTTTTCTAGAACAGGATGATTTTAGGCCGGCTCGGCCTAAAATCTGAATCCTGTTCTAAATTAAAGACCTAGAGCATGATGTCGTCCGAAAACCGCTCACGCTTTTCGGCATCATGCTCTAGGTCTTCGCCGCCGAGGCGGTGGCGCCGGCGCTGGCCGCCACCACGAGCGCCGTACCCAGCATCTGCAACGCGGTCATCGGCTGGGCGAGGATCAGAAAGCCGGCGAGCGCGCCGAGCGCCGGTTCGAGGCTCATCAGGATGCCGAAGGATGCCGACGGCATGCGGCGCAGCGCCACCATCTCCAGCGCATAGGGCAAGAGCGGCACAAGGATGGCAAGGCCGAGAACCTCGACCAGTCCCTTCAGCGTGAAGGCGCCCCCTGTCTCGGCAAGGCCGAAGGGGGTTGCGACGAGGCCGGCAACGATCAGCGACATCGAGAGACCTTCCAGCCCCTTGAAGGCAGCGCCGACCTTCTTCGTCAGCAGGATATAGACCGCCCATCCCACAGCCGAGCCGAGGGCAAAGAGGACGCCCGGGAGATTGCCGACCCAGCCTTCGCCGTCATGGGCGAGGAACAGAATGCCGGCCGCAGCGATCAACGGCCAGGTGAGCCGCCAGGTCAGGCCATAGCCGAAGACGGCGACCGAGAGCGGTCCGAGGAAATCGATGGCGATCGCCAGGCCGAGCGGCAGCCGCTGGATCGCCGCGAAGAAGCAGAGTGTCATGGCAGCCGTCGTCGTGCCGAGCAGCAATGTCGCCCGCCATTGGGCGCCGCTATAACGCAGCACCGAAGGCCTGACGACGACGGCAAGGATGATCGCCGCGAAAGCAAGCCGCAGCCAGGTGGCACCGGCAACGCCATAGGTCGCAATGGCTGACGAAGACAGCGCCGCACCGAACTGGATCGAAGACATCGACATCAGGCACATCGCGACACCGGCCGCCAAGCCGCCCGAAGTCGGCAATACGCCCGGCTGCCCAATCAAGGCTGCGCCGTCTGTCCCGGTCTCGATATTCTTGATGTCCATGTGGCCCCCGATCCTGGCGCGGTTCTAGGCCGAAGACGGGTGAGAGCCAAATTCAAACTTTTCATGCCGGGATCAAGAGCGCTGATGCTGAGGCGCCAAAGATCGGCCGGCGAGCCCCTCATCCGCCTGCCGGCACCTTCTCCCCGCAGGCGGGGCGAAGGGGATAGCCGCAACCTCTCCGTTCCTCTCCCGCCTGTCGCAGGGCACGTCCCCTCTCCCCGTTTTTACGGGGAGAGGGTTAGGGTGAGGGGCAGCCATCGGCGCGAACCGGCCAAGAAAAAGCTCGTATGCAATATCAGCGACGGCCGGCGAGGATGACCTCTTCGGCGTCTTCGATGCTCATGTCGAAGACCTTCCTGCCGATGTCGAAGCTGAAGCCGTTGCGGGCGAAAGCCGAAAGCTCTTTCGCCTTTCGCTTTTCGTCGAGCTCGACCCGGCGGAAGGGGCCGAAGGCGCGTTTGCGGGCAAAAATCGCCGCGGCATAGAGATCGTCAGCCTCCTCAAGTGCCGCCTCAACCTTGTCGCTGGAGACGCCCTTGGCAGCAAGCCTCCGGGCGATCGCCCGCTTCGATTTACCGCCGCGCACGGCAGAGCGCGTGCTGACCTCCGCATAGGCGTGATCGTCGAGCACCTTGTTGTCATAGGCAAATTTGACCGCGAAATCGGCGACGGCCTTGAGTTGTGCCGCGCTGATATCCTCGAATTTCTCCTTCGCCTTGCGGGTGATGGCGTCAAACAGCTGCTTTTCCGTCATCATCCGCCGCTCGAGGCGATAGACGGTGGAGTTGCGCGCCCAGCTCAGCATACGGGGCGTCGGAATGTCGGATGGAACTGTCTCGTCGGTCATCGGCAGTGATCAGGCTTCCAGACCCTTGAGGACATTGGCGACGTTGAGGCCGATCTCCGGCACGCCGTAGCCGCCCTCCATGCAGGCGAGCACCGGCAGGCCGGCGGCTGATATCATCGCGCCCATGCGGGTGAAATCGTCGGAGGTGAGGCTGAAGAAGGAGATCGGATCGCGCTCGAAGGTATCGACGCCGAGTGCCACGACGATCGCCTCGGCGCCGAAGGCCTTGATGCGGGTGAGCGCATCGGCAAGGGCCGAAGACCAGACATCCCAAGGCGTGCCCGGGAGCATCGGATAGTTGCGGTTGGCACCCGTGCCCTCCCCCTCGCCTTCCTCGTCGGCATGGCCGAGGAAATAGGGAAAGGCATGCATGGGATCGCCATGCAGCGAGGCGGTGAAGACATCGCCTCTGTGATAGAAGAGATCCTGCGTGCCGTTGCCATGGTGGAAATCGACATCCAGGACCGCGATTTTCCTCGCACCATGATCGAGCAGCCGCTGCGCGGCGACACCGGAATTGTTGATGAAGCAATAGCCGCCGAAGAGATCGATGCCGGCATGGTGGCCGGGCGGGCGGCAGAGCGCGAAGGCGAAACGATTGGCGGCATTCAGCCAGTCGGCGCCTGTGATCGCGCAGCGCATGGAGGCGATCGCCGCCTCGTAGGAGCCCTTGGTGATCGAGGTGTCGGCGGCATTGGCGTAGTGGCCGATTGCGCCGACGATATTGTCCGGTACACGCTGGCTGGTGCGGCGAACGGCGAAGGAATTGGCGATCGCCTCACCGGTGAAACCGGCCGCCACCCAGCGGTCCCAGACGGTGGCAAGAAAATCCAGATAGGCGGGATCATGGACTTTTCGAGCCGTTTCCAACCCGTGCGCATCGGGCGCCACCACGTCGGTAAAGCCCGCCTCCTTGACCGCCGCCAGGATCCATTCGGCGCGAAACGGCGCCTCGAAAGGCGTCACCAGCTGGCCGGCGTGCAGCTCCGTCTTGGCATCGCGCAGCTTGTGATCCTCGGAATAGATGACGCGCATTTCAGATCCTGCCCTTGGTTGACAATGGAGATTTACACGGCTCGGCCGCGACAAAAAAGTGGCGCGACGTCTTGAACGCCCAGGCGGATGACGCCACCTTCGCCGGTGTTTTGAGAACGAGGAAATTTTCCGCATGAAAGTGCTGATGGTCGATGTCGACGGCGTGCTCATTCATGGTCGTCCGGTGGACGGCCTGCCTCACTTCACCTATCTGGAGCGCGATCTCGGGCTGCGTGTCGACCTGCTGCAGCAGGAATTCTTTCAGACCCACTGGCGCGATATCATCATCGGCCGCGAGGCGTTGGAGCCGAGGCTCGGCGACGTTCTCGCAAAGATCGCGCCCCACCTCAGCGCCGAAACACTGATCGACTACTGGTTCGAAAACGATTCCCGCCTCGACCGCAATCTGCTGGAAGAGCTCGCCGCTCTCAGGCAAAGCGGCATCACTCTCTTGTTGGCGACCAACCAGGAGCATAGGCGGGCACGCTACCTGATGGAGCAGATCGGCCTTACCGCGCATTTCGACGACATCATCTATTCCGCAGCACTCGGGTACAGGAAGCCTTCTCCCGATTTCTTCCGGCTGGCGACCGAGCGGGCCGGCGTGCTGCCCGGCGAGATCGCCTTCATCGACGATATGGCCGAAAATATCGAAGCGGCGCGGCAGTTCGGCTGGAATGCGGCGCAATGGACGGAGGGCGCGACGCTTGGCGGCGCGCTTCCGGTCTTCGCCAGGCCGGCCTGAGCGAGCCGGGCGCAATCAGGCGAGCCGCTTGTAGAACAGGGTGGTGGCGCAGAAGCCGCCTTCCGGCCACAGCGCATAATCCGGAATGACGCCGACGCGCTGCCAGCCCAGGCGCGGATAGATCGCCTCGGCATCGCTGCCGGTTGCGGTGTCGAGCACGAGCAGGGTCTTGCCGCGGCTTGCCGCCTCACGCTCGGCGGCATCCATCAGCAGCCGGGCGAGCCCCTTGCCGCGGGCGGAGCGATGCACCAGCAGCTTCTTCAGGTCGCCGCGATGCGGCTGGTTCGGCATCTGCGCGGCACCCACCTGGACGGTGCCGACGATCCTGCCGTCGAGTTCGGCAACCAGCAGCAGATTGCCGGCGGTGGCAACGGCATCGGCGACATCACGCCAATAGGGCTCGGCATCCTCAGGCCCATAGGGCTGCATGAAACCGACGGAGGCGCCGCCCGCGACGCAATCGACAAGCACTTGCGAAAGGGCCGGAATGGCGGCGCGGGCCTCCTCGGCGGAAAGGGTGCGAATAGCGGGCATGCTGTTCTCCTGAAATGAAAGCTGTTATCGGCCGCCGCGATCGAGCACGACGCAATAGCGCGCCGGCGCGTTGCCCGGATTGTGGAAGACGTGACCCTCGCCGACCGGCATGAAGAGGCAATCGCCCGGGCGCAGCCGGTAGACGATCTCAGCCGCCGTCATCTCCAGCTCGCCGTCGAACAGCCAGATATGCTGCGTCATGCCATGGGCGCTCGCATGCGGGGGAAAGCTGACGCGGGCGCCGGCCGGGAATTCGACCTCGACGATATCGACATCGGAAGCCGTGCCCGGGGGTGAAACAGACCGTCTGATATAACCGGTCTCCGGATCGCGCCAGACCTGCTGTTCCTGCCGACGGGCGAGCGGCGAGGCCTGCCCCTCTTCCGCAAAGAAGGCCGACAGCGACAGGCCGAGTGCTGCGCAGATCCTTGCCAGCAGCGAGGCGGTCGGGCTCGCCTCCGCCCGCTCGATGCGCGAGATCATCGCCCGGCTGACGCCGGAGGCCGCAGCAAGATCATCGAGCGTCAGAGCCTTTTCCTGCCGCAGCCTGCGGATGCGGATACCGATCGCCTGTTCGAGTTCCGGTTCCATTTTCCAGTTCCGTGATTCCACTATAAGAGAAATACATTATCTGATGTTGGAATCAAGTGCCGACGAAAAGCGGCCAAACGTGCCTTGCTTTCGCCGCTGCGCCGTCCATATATGGCGGCGTAATCCGAGGAGAGAGTGATGGACGCCAGCACGCAGAGCACGGAAACGACGGGAAGCTTCACGGCTGCCGCCTGGGACAGGATCGCTCCGATCATGGCTGAAATCGAGGCGTTGCCGCTGCTGCAGCGGCTTTCGGACGGCACGCTGCCGCCGGAGGTTTTCCGGCACTACATCCTGCAGGATGCGCTCTACCTCAAGCATTATGCGCGATGCCTTGCGATCGTCGCGGCCAAGGCGCCCGACAATGCGAAGGTCCTGCGTTTCCTCGGTTCGGCGCAGAAGGCAATCACCGTCGAGCAGGGCCTGCATGCCGGCTTCCTCACCCAGTTCGGCATCACGTCTGCGGACGTCACGTCAGCCGAGCCCTCGCCCGCCGGCTTTGCCTATACCAACTTCCTGCTTGCCACCGCCTATCACAGCTCCTACGCGGTGGCGCTGTCCTCCATCCTCCCCTGCTTCTGGATCTACTGGCACGTCGGCGAAGCGATCAAGAACCGGCCTGTTATCGAGGGCAATGCCTTCCAGGCCTGGATCAACACCTATGGCGATCCGCAATTTGCCGCCGGTGCCCGCGAAGTGATCGCGCTGACCGACATCGCCGCCCGCGCCGCATCGCCGGTGGAGCGGGCGCAGATGACCGATGTCTTCGTGCGCGCCTCGCAATATGAATGGATGTTCTGGGATTCGGCCTGGCGGCTGGAGACGTGGCCGGTCTGATACGCGCCCGACACAGGACGAAATAGCGTAAACAGCGGGATAATTACCGCTTTGCGGCAGGGGGCGGCGCTGCTATATGGCGCGCATGAGCACCAATTCCACCACTCCGCTGTCCCATATCCGCAACTTTTCGATCGTGGCCCATATCGACCACGGCAAATCGACGCTGGCCGACCGCCTGATCCAGACGACGGGCGGCCTTGCCGAGCGCGAAATGTCCGAGCAGGTGCTCGACAATATGGATATCGAGCGCGAGCGCGGCATCACCATCAAGGCGCAGACCGTGCGCCTGCATTACCAGGCGAACAACGGCGAGAAATACATTCTCAACCTGATCGACACGCCCGGCCACGTCGACTTCGCCTATGAAGTCTCGCGGTCGCTGTCGGCCTGCGAGGGTTCGCTGCTTGTCGTCGACGCCAGCCAGGGCGTCGAGGCGCAGACGCTCGCCAACGTCTACCAGGCGATCGACAACAACCACGAGATCGTCACCGTCCTCAACAAGATCGACCTGCCGGCCGCCGAACCCGACCGCATCAAGGAACAGATCGAGGAAGTGATCGGCATCGACGCTTCGGAGGCGGTGCTGATTTCGGCAAAGACCGGCCTCGGCATTCCCGATGTGCTGGAAGCGATCGTCCACAGGCTACCGGCGCCGAAGAGCCCCGGCGGCGAAAAGGCGCCGCTGAAGGCGCTGCTCGTCGACAGCTGGTACGACGCCTATCTCGGCGTCATGGTTCTGGTCCGCGTCATCGACGGCGTGCTGACCAAGGGCCAGACGGTGCGGATGATGGGCACCGATGCGAAATACCAGGTGGAGCGCGTCGGCGTGCTGACGCCGAAGATGGTCAATATCGACCGCCTCGGCCCGGGCGAGATCGGCTTCATCACCGCCTCGATCAAGGAAGTGGCCGATACCCGCGTCGGCGACACGATCACCGAGGACAAGCGGCCGACGGCCCAGGCGCTGCCGGGCTTCAAGCCGGCGCAGCCGGTGGTGTTCTGCGGTCTCTTCCCGGTCGATGCCGCCGATTTCGAGGATCTGCGCGCCGCCATGGGCAAGCTTCGCCTCAACGACGCCTCCTTCTCCTTCGAAATGGAATCGTCGGCGGCACTCGGCTTCGGCTTCCGTTGCGGCTTCCTCGGCCTGCTGCATCTCGAAATCATCCAGGAACGGCTGGAGCGCGAGTTCGACCTCGACCTGATCGCTACCGCACCCTCGGTCGTCTACAAGATGTTTATGACCGACGGCACGGAGCGCGAGCTGCACAACCCGGCCGACATGCCAGATGTCGTCAAGATCTCGGAAATCCACGAACCGTGGATCCGCGCGACGATCCTGACGCCCGACGATTATCTCGGCAGTATCCTGAAGCTCTGCCAGGACCGGCGCGGCATCCAGATCGAACTCACCTATGTCGGCACGCGCGCGATGCTGACCTACGACCTACCGCTCAACGAAGTCGTGTTCGATTTCTACGACCGGCTGAAGTCGATCTCGAAGGGCTACGCCTCCTTCGACTATACGCTCACCGACCACCGCGAGGGCAACCTCGTGAAGATGTCGATCCTCGTCAACGGCGAGCCGGTCGACGCGCTGTCGATGATGGTGCACCGGACGGCCGCCGAAAAGCGCGGCCGCGACATGTGCGAAAAGCTCAAGGAGCTGATCCCGAAGCACATGTTCAAGATCCCGATCCAGGCGGCGATCGGCGGCAACGTCATTGCCCGCGAGACGATCTCGGCGCTGCGCAAGGACGTGACCGCGAAATGCTACGGCGGCGACGCCACCCGCAAGCGCAAGCTGCTCGACAAGCAGAAGGCCGGCAAGAAGCGCATGCGCCAGTTCGGCAAGGTGGAGATCCCGCAGGAAGCCTTCATCGCAGCGCTGAAGATGGGCGACGAATAACGCTTCTCAAGCACATCTTATGCGCATATCATCTGCGCATAAGATTGGGGAGATCGTTATGGCTCAGCGGCCACGAAAAGCAGCGAACCTGTCTCTTGATGAAGGTCTCGTTTCCCAGGCGCGCGAGCTCAAGATCAACATATCCCGAGCGGCGGAAGATGGTATAGCGCAGGCCATAAAGGCCGAGCGCGAGCGGCTATGGCGTATCGAGAATGCCGAGGCTATCCGGCTGGAAAACGAATATGTCGAAAAGCACGGCTTGCCGTTCGCGAAATACCGTCAGTTTTAGAGCGGTCAGCTAGTGGCACGCTTTCACGTTTATCGCCTTAAAAGCGGAAATCTTCTGGCCATCGATCTTCAAGCCAATCTGCTTGACGATCTGCCTACGCGCGTCATGGTTCCGCTGCATCCGCTGCAAGAACTGAGTTGGTCAATCTCGCGATTGAATCCACGCTTTACCATCGAGGGTGAAACCTATGTCATGGCCACCCAGCGCATGGCATCGGTCCCGACCACGGAAATAGGAAAAGCGGTCGGAGATCTATCGGGCAAAAGCGATGCCATCATCGGCGCCATGGATTTTCTCTTCCAGGGCTTCTGAGCCCTCATCCCCTGCCCATATACTCCTTCACCAGCCCTTCATAGGCGTCCATCTCAGGCAGCGCCGCGTAGCTGTATACCGCCCCGGTCTCGGCAAATGACAGTTTCTCGCTCGTCCATGTCTCGATGAAGGGCGTGAACCAGCTCGGATCGTCGAGCATGGTCGCGCGCAGATTGACGAACCAGTCCATGCCTTCCGGCCGGGTGAACATCCAGCTCATGCAATGCGGACAGAAATAATGCCTCGTGACGCCATGCAGGCCGCCGATCACCGGCTCGCCTTGCGTCACCTTGAAGCCTTCGCTGGGGATGGCCGCACTCAGCGAATAGGCGCTTGATGTCATCTTCTGGCACCCCGTGCAATGGCAGGCCATGGTGAGCAGCGGCGGGGCGCTGATCTTCAATCGCACCCGGCCGCAACGGCAGCCGCCTTCCATGGGTAAATTCAGTTCGCTCATGCTTCCCTCCCGTTTTGCCCTCTCATCTAGCGGAATGATCGCTGCTGTCGAGATGGCACGATCATCGCGGAAAGGCGGCCTTGCTGGCGTTAGAGCATTTCCGTTTTTCTCCGAATCCCGGAAATGCTCTATCTCTTTGTTTTCACGCAATTCCGGACGCAAAACCGCTACGAACTTTTGCTGGAATTGCTCTAGCGCATGCGGGCCGGGTTGCCGACCACGGTTGCGCCGGCCGGCACATCCCTGGTCACCACCGCACCGGCGCCGACGATCGCACCGTCGCCGATGGTGACGCCGCCGAGGATGACGGCGCTGCCGCCGATCCAGACGTCATTGCCGATGGTGACCGGCCGGGCGATCTCCATGCCCGTGCTGCGAAGTGCCGGCTCCTTGTGATGCTCGGCGCAATAGATCTGCACGCCGGGGCCGAACATAGTGCGATCACCAATGGTTACCCGGCCGGAATCGAGAATGGTGCAGCCGGCATTGAAATAGACGCGTTCGCCGAGAGTGATGTTGATGCCGTAAGAGCAGTGAAACGGCGCTTCGATGAAGACAGTGGGTGCTGCCTGCGCAAAGAGTGCCCTCAGGGCAGGCGCCATCGCCCCGCGCTCATCCGGCGACAGCGTATTGTGCGCATGGACGGCTAAGCGCGCCTGCCGGCGCAAGAGATCGAGCTCGTCATCGAGGCAGCAATACCATTCGCCTGCCGCCATCTTGTCGCGTTCGCTCGCCGGCATCGCATCGCCCCTTACGCCGAGGCCTGCGACAGCATTTCGACCCCTTCCCGTTCGATCAGGCTAACCCAGGCGCGCGCGATGGCAAGGCCCGCGGCATCGGCGGCTCCGCCATGTCTTGCCGCCAGTTCGGCATGGTTTTCCAGCCAGCCCGGCGCGATGCGCGCAATCGTATCGGGGAATTCGGCCTTCCATTGCGCGACGACGTCCGAATTGGCCTCAAAATGGAACTGGGTGCCATAGACGGCGCGGCCGATGCGGAAGGCCTGGTTCTCGGCAACGGGGCTCGAGGCGAGATGCACCGCGCCCTCAGGCAGGGAAAACGTGTCAGCATGCCATTCGAAGATGGTGAATTCGCCGCCAAGCGCCGACAGCAGCGGATCGGCCCGGCCCTCGGCGGTGACGCCGATCCCGTGCCAGCCGAATTCGCGGGCGATTCCCAAGTGATTGTCGGCGCCATAAGCGCGGGCGAGGATCTGGCTGCCGAGGCAGATGCCGAGCACCGCCTTGCCGGCATCGCCAAAGCGGCGCGTGAGCCGGGCGAGCTCCGGCAGGTAGGGGTGGGTTTCGTCATCCAGCGCGCTCTGCTCGCCGCCGAGAACGACCAGCGCGTCATGGCCGGATATATCTTTCGGCAGGACGCCATCCTGCCACACCCGGAACCACTCAATCTCCGCGCCCGCTTCGCCGAGGGCTGCGGCAAGCGCACCGAGGCCGGTATTCCGCATATTTTCGATGACTGCGACGCGCATGGGCTCTTCCTGGTATGGCCGACCAGCGGAAGAGACCATGGCGGAGAGCGGCGCGCAAGACGCCAGAACAGGATTCAGGCTTTAGGCCGGTTCGGCCCAAAATCTGAATCCTGTTCTTATTTAAATAGTTAGAGCATGATGTCGCCCGAAAACCGCTCACACTTTTCGGCATCATGCTCTAGCGAGGGCGATTGCGCGCACGCGCTACAGGGCTTAAATCTCAACAAACGAAAGGACATCGCCATGACCGAAAAAGCCCGCGTCACGATCCTCTACTGCACCCAGTGCAACTGGCTGCTGCGCGCCAGCTGGATGGCGCAGGAACTACTGCATACCTTTTCCGACAGTCTCGGCGAAGTGGCGCTGATCCCCGCCACCGGCGGCAATTTCGAGATCCGCGTCAATGGCGACCTCATCTGGGAGCGCAAGCGCGACGGCGGCTTTCCCGGGCCGAAGGAGCTGAAGCAGCGGGTCCGCGACATCGTCGAGCCCGGCCGCGATCTCGGCCACGTCGACCGCGCCTCGCTCGAAAGCTGATCACGACAGTCAGCGGTAGGGCGAGCGGCAGGTCTTGTAGATGCCCTCATAGGTGAGGAAACGATCCGTCCTCGGATTGTAGGATCGGTACTCGTTGCTGCACCAGGCGGCATGGCTGTTCATGTCGCGCGCCTTCGGCTGCACCCTTTGCACCGGCGGCGGATCATAGGTCAGCTGCGGCGGCCCGGCAGCGCCCGGCCGGTAATAGGTCGGCCCCGCGCCGCGCGGACGGTAGTTCGGCTGGACATAGGCGGGACGATGCCATTGCTGCGGCCCGAACCCGAAGCAGCCGCGAAAATCGCAGAGCGTCGATCCCGTATTGAGCGGCCCGACCCCCGGCTTGCCCAGCTTCAGCGAATCAGCCCCGGCGATTGCGGGCGCGAGAATGGCGAGAAGGCCGGCGAGCAGAAGCGTGCGGGGAGCAAGCATGAGGCATTCCTTTCGGGTATTTCCCTTATATAGGGCGCACCAGCCGGAGCGCTATGCCCGCCCTCCGGCGCTCCCGCCCATGTGATCGGCTGCTTTTTCACTAACTGTCAGAAAAACTTCAAAAACCCAGTTGACAGTCAGGAGCCACCCCCTTACATCGCTCTCCGTCGCCCAGATGGCGGAATTGGTAGACGCGCCAGCTTCAGGTGCTGGTACCCGAAAGGGTGTGGAGGTTCGAGTCCTCTTCTGGGCACCATTCCATTCTTGATCGCTACCAAGATCAAGGAGTTAAGCCTTTTCAACTAGAGTTGTGCATTTGGGGCCTTGTAGCAAGGGCCAGCCACGATGCGCTTGAGCGCTTGTCCGCCCAATGGCTCCTAAGGGCTCTCCAAATCCTCACTTCGTGAAGCGTATTCCCGCCGATCTATGGAAACGCTTGGTAAGCCACAGCTTGGTCATTCCCCTTGCCAATGGCACGGTAGACTTCAAGGTCACGCCCAGCACGCAAAGCATACGATTTTCGCTCCACACGGCCAACCCGGCTGAGGTGAAGGTCCGACAGGCTGAGGCGTTGTCTTGCGTAGAGCAGTACGTTGAGGCCCTGCGTAATGCTTTTGAGCGGCCGGTGGGCTACGCAAGCGCGCCCTGCTGCTCACCTTCCACCCCGCCCAATGCCCTGTAGGCGGTGGCTTTACTGAGCCCGGTGGCCTTCATGATGTCCTTGATGAGAAGCCCCTCTGCTCGCATGCGGCAGATATCGGAGACCACATCGTCCGTAGCTTGCGGCTTCCTGCCAAACTTGGTGCCGTTCTCCTTGGCCTTCGCTATGCCATCCACCTGGCGCTCTGCCCGGATGGCCGTCTCAAACTCAGCGAACACAGCAAGCATCTGCAACATGGCGCGGCCTGCGGGTGAGCTGGTGTCTATGCTCTGATCAAGTACAAGGAGCTCCACGTCCTTGGCCTTCAGTTCGTTGACGATGTTGAGGAGGTCACTAGCCACGCCATCCGCTTCTCTTTTGGCAACAACCTCTTTAGGCTGTAGAGAGCACGGAGGTGGGGCAAATTCGTCCAAGAAAGTGGCTTGCGATCAGACAACCCGGTTACGGCGAGCTCTCGCCAGCCGAGCGTCGTGCTGCTGCAGATTTCAGCCTTGTATGGGGTCTATTTGAGTTGCGTGCGATGGAGAGCATGGGGCGCGAGGGTACATTTAACATCTCCTGCATCAGGCACTTGGTAGATAACGGCCACGTCGGGATTGAAAGCGTGCACAACCTCAGGGGTCGCTTTCAGTACTTTCAAGCCCGCTACTATCCAGATGGTCAGCCAAGCGCCCACTTTCCGATGCTAAGGTTTCAACCAGGGCCTGACGCAGACTTTGTGGCGCACACCTTGGCTGCGCCTCTACCGAGCGATGCCGACACACTCAAGGCCAGCTTGATCATTGTTTATCGATACCGCAACAATCTCTTCCACGGAAACAAGTGGCTGTACGATCTGCACGATCAACATGACAACTTCCATCACGCTACCGCGCTGCTGATGGATACATACGATGCCCTTGTTCTGCCGTAGCCGAGCCACGACCAATGGGACCGCATCATGCTGGCATATGGAACCCCTTGCAGGGGCACGGGGGCAAACCGCGCCGCCGCTCCTACGTGATTACCTCTGCGATATGTGACCCCTGTTTAAAATGGGGGTTCCCGAGCCAACTTCGAGCATGGACCCGCGCGGCCCACTCGTTGTGGATCAGGCGCTTATTCACTTGCAGTTGAGCCAATGGTTTCGTTCTATTCGTATTTGTAGGCACCTAACTGTACGGAGCACACCCATAACATGGCGAAACCTAACGTCTTTATTGGCTCGTCTGTGGAACAGAAGCAGGTCGCCGAATTGGTGCAAACACTCTTGGACTACGACGTTAATCCAATTCCGTGGACACAGGACACCTTCGAGCCCACTCAATATCCGCTCATAGCACTCGAAGGCCGGTTGAAGCAGTCCGATTTTGCAGTGCTCGTATGCGCCCCCGAAGCGGACGACCATACAGTGATCCGGGGCAAAGAACTAAAAGCGGTGCGTGATAACATCATCTTTGAGCTCGGCTTGGCTATAGGTCGCCTTGGCCGTGAGCGGACATTTTTGATTGCTCCGCGAGGGGTGGACCTCCACCTCCCTTCTGACCTCGCCGGGATCTACCCCGAAACCTACGATGCTTCGCTACTACCCACCAGCCCAGAGGCGGCATTGGGGCCAGCGTGCAGCAGAATAAAGAGGGCAATGGCGAAGCTTGGGGTACTTTCCCGTGTCGAGATCGCCGAAGCCACGGGGGAAGAGGCCACGGCAGAAGCAGAACCATCAACAGCCGATGAATTGGAGAATTCTCCGCCAACAACGGATTGGGGCGCTGACGATTTCCGATGGAACTACTTGTTCGCGACGATATCTAAAAACAACGCTTTGGCCGCACATGTCAGTGAGCAGTTTTTTCAATCGAAGTTCGCCACATCGGTTGAAGACGTTGCTCTCTGGGAGTCGAGCAAGCAGTACGCGGAGGTTGCCTACGGCACGTCGAGAGACATCTCAACCATCCGGGCCAACAGCGAAAAGTTTCCGAAGAACGCCGCCCTGAAAGAAATATTGGCGCGAGCACTGTTGCGCTATGGACCGAGCGAGGAGGCCGGCAACCTGCTCTTAGAGGCCCTGTCCCACGCCAAAGAAATGGCACTAGCGAGCGTGATAGTCACACGGGCCGTGAAGATCGATAGTGCTGGGGACCCGCTGGAAAGAGCGCGGAGCCTACTACACGGACTAAATGCTGTCCCAAGGAGCGGCCATGAGGCCGAACTCGCGTACCTACGAGCATTAGAAAGCATAGCGCAGTATGCTGGCTTTCGTGAGATTGCCAAATCTATCTTGGAGGTTGCCGTCGCAAAGCAGCCGGAGGATACAAATGCCCGGTTCAGGTTGGCCTATGAATACACCGAGGCAAATCAAAACCAGCTCTCAATGCTGCATTATGACGCGATCCCGCAGTCTGAGCGAAGCGGAGTCGCATGGAATAACTTAGGAGTAGCGTATTCGCGCCTTCTGATGAAGGGTATGTCGGTTGCGGCTTATCAAGAAGGGTCCGCAAAAGGCGAGACGCTATCCGATGGGAATCTGGCGCATGTGATGATTGGTGCTGGATTCTTTGCCGAAGCGAAACAGCAGGCCGAGGTAGCGATAGCCAAAGAAGATCACGACCAAAGTGTAGTCACGGCTTTAAGTGCGCTTCAGGCTGCAAAGGCAGAAGAAGCTTCAAGCCTGTCGAACGCAATGAAGATCGGACAAGCTCGTCAAAAACTCAGGAAAGCTATTGGGAATTCAGCTATTTCGTTTGAGGGACCCGATCTTGCCGGCGATTGGCTAACATCCGATGGTCCTCTCCGGCTGGTAGATAGCCGCAATGGCAGCTATTTGGGCACAATCGAGCTCGCAAAGGATGTGGTTCGGAGAGGCCTCCTCGGTGACACCACGGTCAAGGAGACGGTGAAGATAACCGTAAGCTTAAACAGGTTTGGATCGGCGCTCGAGGGCGTCATTAAGCGTGAGGGGGGCGACAGCCCAAATTCTTTGCTCGCATCAATCGGGTCCGAGCGGCGGGTGCTGTTGAGCATTTCGCAGGATGGGCAAGCGCTACGTGGCTTTCAACTCGATCTCGACGAGACCCCAATCAGTTGGGAGAGAATCCGGCTGCCCAAAGAGCTTGAGCCCCCAAAGTAGGGGCTTGTAACGAAATCCTGTAACAACCCCTGTGCTACGTTTGAACAATGCAAAGAAATCAATCTGGAAGGGGCAAGAATGCGCAGTCCTCTTTTGGGCACCGTTCCATTTTATTCCCTTTTAAATTGTTGAATATTCACCCTTTCAAAGGGGTGGCCGTTCTCGACTGCTACACCGGCCCACACTATAGTGCTACGATTTCACGGGCCATGGCTAATTTGGGACGAAGTAAGCAATATGCGAAGGCAATTGGGTTCGGCCATGACGCTTCCTGCCGTCATGCTAGGCGCAAGCCTTCTTTCAGGCTGTTACCTACCTATCGTCTTCTCAGAAGATCACTCATATATAATTTTTGAACGCTCGCAGATCACCTACCGTAGGCACGACAGACCCGAGACAAAGTGTCGGCCGGATGCCGCGCGGCAAGTGATGGTATGTGGGGACGGCACGACATCGAAACTGCAAAGGGTTCGGCTTCCGAATAGCGACGACGAAGTGACCGAGTTCGATGGTCGCCGATTTTGCAGTGTGTTCTTCAATGCCACCCAGGCGGATGGTTCGCGCAAACTAGTTTGTTACGACCGGATGAGGTTCGAGCTGGATGCCGCAACAGCCGCGCCGATGAAATGACGACGCATCCCGCTCGGCCGTTCCCGGCAAAAGATTTGGCTCAGCAATAATAATATTACGCTGCCTCAAGGCAAAACCGGATTGACTAAAATTTTTTGAAGGCGTCGCCTGCGCTTGCATATCCAGCCCTTGGTATGCACAAAGACTACATGTTTAGCGGGAGAATACATGGGTAACGTCGTAGGCGGTGGCCGAATTGGCTGCTTGGATGGAATGCGCGGCATTGCGGCCCTTTGGGTCTTGATCGGTCATGCACACCTTTTGACAGGTTTCGAGGTGCCGGTCATTGGCGACCCAGATCTCGGCGTAGACCTTTTCATCATGCTATCAGGCTTCCTGATGGTGTTTCACTATCAGTTGCGCAGAGATAGAGAGCCGTGGGAATCGCCCGATACCTGGCGATTTTTTTGGACGAGGCGATTCTGCCGCATCGCTCCCTTGTACTATGTCCTGCTGGTGGTCGCCCTCGCTCTAGGTCCCTACCTCTACGATGTCCGGATGATTATTGATGCCTTCAACGGCAAACCACCGCAAGCAGCAACGCGCTATGTGGACGGCAGCATCGCCAACTACCTAACGCACCTGACATTTATATTCGGCCTCATCCCCCACTACGCGTATCGCACTGCCTTGCCGGATTGGAGCATCGGGTTGGAGATGCAATTTTACGTGGCTCTCCCGTTCCTGATGATCATCATTGGTCGGGTTGGGTGGCTGAAGGGCATCGTCGGCATCGTAATCTTGAGTGTCGTAACCGCACTAGCCGTTCATCGACTTGGTGTGCGGTTTCCGATGCCAACATTCCTGCCGATGAAAATGCACGTTTTCGCTGCAGGAATGTTGCTTGCAGGCGCCTTATGGATGAAGCCGAACAGGCGGGCTTATCTGGCATTTGTTGTTGCAACGCTATTGGTCCTGATTCCGATTGGTGGCGCTATGACCGTACTCCACCAAGCCGTTCGTGTTTGTCTCGTCGCCTTGTTCTTTGGACTGGTGCATGTTGATAGGCTTCCCAGAGTGGTGGCGGGCGTTGCGCGCCCAGTCGGCGCGTTCCTGGGCAACAGATTCTGCCATCACTTGGGGGAGCTTTCGTTTGGCGCCTATCTGATTCACCTTCTGGTCATGCTGCCAGTCATAGCCACATTGATCCAGAATTATCCGATGACCGACCCCTCCCGCTGGGCGGTGACGCTGATTATTACGGTTCCGATCGTCTATGCCTTGGCATGGGTCGGCTACAACTTCATCGAGCTGCAGGGGCAAAAGGCAGGCAAGGCTCTTTCGCGACCGAGGACGATAAGCGCGTAAGATTTCTTATCCAATGCCGCCATCGAGCAGTTGGGACTAGATCGGCCGAGCGAACTCAATTCCAGTTGGCCAACGGCGTCACAGCGCGCCCTTGTCGAAGGCTGCCATAGATGCTCGGCCCCGCAACTCCAATCGTGATCCCCTCACGAAACAGTTATCTCCTCGGGGTGGGCGCATGGGCCGAATCAACCGCGCTAACTGGATTGTATATCCAAGATCGTCCCCCCGCCGGAGATTGCTGGCCTGCATTGACTTCCTCACTTCAAAATGGGAACATATAGCGAACATAATGGAGTCTTGCGATGATCCGATACGCCACGTCCGCAGCCAGCAACCCCGAGCCTATAAAGGCCCGCGAGGTGTCAGCTGCCAAGCCAGCCATTGAAATGCCGCCCCCGAAGCTGGTCATTGAGGTAGCCGCTGCGGTGCCTGCGGCCGGCCTGCTGCTGCCCAGCACCGAGACAGACGAGCTCGGCTCCGACACTCGACTGAAAACCACCAAGCCAGCACGCCGTACGGCAACAAAGCGTAAGCCCAAGGTCGTCGAGGCAGACGACACTTCCCTCCAGCTTAGTCTGGAGGCTTAACCGCAAGCGATCGAGCCAGGGTTTGGCGGCGCGGAGGGACTGCCACCATAATCTATATAGCACTTCGGAATCCCGAAATTGGTTGCGGGATTGAAATCGTTGGATGTTTCTCCACGGCGACAGCCCGCGAAAGGCGGCGAATTTCGGGATTCCGAAGTTTTTTTCTTCGGGCCGACGCGCCCGCCTTTGCCCGGCGGCAATCGGCCGGCGTATCTGACGCTTTCCTATCAGGATCGGCCGCGTCTGGTCGGATCAATTGCGCCCGCTTGGCGCTCCGCGTAAAACTGGAAGGACGTGCCTTCGGCCAAACGGGATGTCCCGAACGGCAAGCTGTTCCCTTGCTCAACGCACGGCCTGCGAAACGCGCGACTGTCGGTTCAGACACCCCCGCAAGCCTCGCACAAGAACGAAATCGGATACCAGTGCAAGGATGAACATACGGCCGTTCCGCCTGCCGAGAGCCCGGACGGCTCTGAGGGTGGTCTGCCGGAGCTTGACGAGACACTCTGGAGTTCGCTTGGGATGAAAGTCGTAATTCTTGCCGGTGGCCTTGGCTCGCGCCTTGCCGAGGAAACCAGTATCCGACCCAAGCCTCTGGTCGAAATAGGCGGCATGCCGATCCTCTGGCACATCATGAGCATCTATGCTCATCACGGGCTCAATGATTTCATCATCTGCGCCGGCTACAAGGGCTATATGATCAAGGAATATTTCGTAAACCTTGTTCTGCACCACAACGACATCACGGTCGACCTCGGCTCCAACAGCATCAACTATCACGGCGGCAAACGACCGAACTGGCGCGTGACCGTGGTCGATACCGGCATGCATTCGATGACCGGCGGCCGTCTCGGGCGCATTCGCGACCATCTTACCCCGGGCGAACCCTTCTGCTTGACCTATGGCGACGGCGTCGGCGATATCGACATTGCCGCCGAAGTCGCCTTCCATCGCAGCCATGGCCTGAAGGCGACGATGTGCGCGGTCACTCCGCCCGGACGTTACGGCGCCACGAATATCGAGGGACAGTACATCACCTCCTTCATCGAGAAGCCGAGGGGCGACGGCCAGCGCATCAATGGCGGCTTCTTCGTGCTCGATCCGTCGGTGGTGGATCTCATCCCGGGCGACGACACGATCTGGGAAGGTGGTCCGCTGGAGTGGCTTGCCGCCAACAACCAGCTCGCCGCTTTCAAGCATGACGGTTTCTGGCAGCCGATGGATACGCTTCGCGAGCGCAACCACCTGGAAGAGCTCTGGAATTCCGGAAAGGCACCGTGGAAACTATGGGCCTGACGGACTTCTGGAACGGGCGGCGGGTTTTCCTGACCGGACATACCGGCTTCAAGGGTTCCTGGCTTTCCCTCTGGCTGGAGCGGCTCGGCGCAGACGTCACCGCGGTGTCGCTGGCACCCGAGACCCAACCGTCGCTCTATGAGACGCTCGCTCCCTGGAACGATCGTGGCCATCACATCGCCGATATCCGCGAAGCCGAAGCGTTTCTTGGCCGCTTCAGAAGCTTCGAGCCGGAGATCGTCATCCATATGGCGGCGCAGGCGCTGGTCCGGCGCTCCTATGAGAATCCCGCTGAGACCTTCTCGACCAACGTCATGGGAACGGCGAATGTTCTCGATGCGGTCAGGCAGACGCCTTCCGTCAAGACCATCCTGGTCATCACCTCAGACAAGGTCTACGCCAACAATGGCAGCGGCATACCCTTCGTTGAGACCGATACGCTCGGCGGCAAGGATCCCTACAGCAATTCCAAGGCCTGCACGGAACTCGTCTGCCAGAGCTATCGCGACAGCTTCTTCAAGGGACGCGATATCCGGCTCGCCACGGTCCGTGCCGGCAATGTCATCGGCGGCGGCGACTGGTCCAAGGACAGGCTGATCCCGGATTTCATCCGCGCCTTCGAAGGCGGCGAGCCGATCATGCTGCGCTATCCCGCGGCGATCCGTCCCTGGCAGCACGTGCTGGAGCCGCTTGGCGGTTATCTCAGCTTCGCTGAGGTGCTGACGCAGCAGCGCGGCAGAGATCTGCCGGATGCACTGAATTTCGGTCCGCATCCCGAAAGCTTCGCCACTGTTTCCGAACTCGCCGAAGCGCTCGGCCGCGCGCATTGCGTCGACAACGTATGGCGGCTTGCACCCGGCGAACATCTGCCGGAAGCGCCGGCGCTGACGCTGAGCTCGGCACTTGCGCTCGACACCATCGGCTGGCGCCCGCGCCTCAGCCTGCAACAGACCATCGACTGGACTGCCGCCTGGTACAAGGCCAACCGCGAGGGCGCAGACATGCGCGCCTTCTCGCTCGGCCAGATCGCGGCATATGAGGAAGCAGTATCATGACAGCGCACAATTGCCGGTTTTGCGATGCCCCGCTGAAGCATCGTTTCGTCGACCTCGGCTCGACGCCGCTGGCCAACGCCTATTTGACCGAAGAGCAGATCAACAAGCCGGAGCCCTCCTATCCGTTGCGCGCCTTCGTCTGCTCTGAATGCTGGCTGGTGCAGGCCGATGCCTTTGTCCCACCGGAGGATATCTTCAGTCACTATGCCTATTTCTCCTCCTACAGCGACGGCTGGGTGGAGCATGCCCGCCAGTTTACGATCATGGCGCGCAAGCGCTTCGGCCTCGGTGAGGCATCACAAGTGATCGAGGTGGCGAGCAATGACGGCTACCTCCTCAAGCATTTCGTCGAGTCGGGCGTGCCCGTGCTCGGCATCGAGCCGGCTGAGAACGTTGCGGAAGTGGCGCGGCAGATCGGCGTTCCCACGGAAGCGCGCTTCTTCGGCAAGGAAACCGCTGCCGATCTCGTCTCCCGCGGCCTCGCCGCCGACATTGTCATCGGCAACAACGTGCTGGCGCATGTGCCTGACATCAACGATTTCGTCGGCGGGCTTTCGGCCGTGCTGAAGCCGGACGGCGTCGTCAGCGTCGAATTTCCGCATCTGCTGCGGCTGATGGAAAACATCCAGTTCGACACGGTCTATCACGAGCATTTCTATTATCTCTCGCTGCTTGCCGTCGAAAAGGTCTTCGCCGCCCACGGCTTGAAGGTCTTCGATATTGAGGAACTGCCGACCCATGGCGGCAGCCTGCGTATCCTCGCCTGCCGCGCGGCATCGACCGCCCATGGCACGGGTCCGGGCCTTGCCAAGGTGCGCGCCGACGAAAAGGCTGCCGGCTTCGACAGGACTGACACCTACGAGGCCTTCCAAAGCCGCGTGGCGCCGATCAAGGAAGGGCTGCTCGCCTTCCTCAACGAGGCCAAGCGGAACGGCAAGAGTGTCGCCGCCTACGGCGCCGCCGCCAAGGGCAATACGCTCTTGAACTTCTGTGGCGTCGGCACCGACCTCATCGACTATGTCGTCGATCGCAACCCGCACAAGCAGGGCCACTACTTGCCGGGCAGCAAGCTACCGATCTATGCGCCGGAGAAGATGGACGAGACGCAGCCGGATTACGTGCTCATCCTGCCCTGGAACATCAAGAACGAGGTCGTTGCGGCCAACAGCAGGGTCGGCGCCTGGGGCGGACGCTTCGCCGTTGCCGTGCCGGAACTGACGGTGCTCGGATGAAATTCCTTCCGACCGCGGTTTCGGGTGCCTTTGTCGTGGAAGTCGACGCGCGCTCCGACGACCGGGGAATGTTCGCACGAACCTTCGACGCGCAGACCTTTGCGGCGCAAGGTCTCGTGCCCGTCTACCCGCAGTGCAATGTCTCGCAGAACCACAGGCGCGGGACGCTGCGCGGCATGCATTACCAAGCCGAGCCGCGGCCGGAGATCAAGCTGGTGCGCGCCACGCGCGGCAGGGTCTTCGACGTGGCGCTCGATCTGAGGCCGGATTCGCCAAGCCATCTCAAATGGGCCTCCGTCGAGCTCGATGCTACCAGTCACAACGCCTTCTACATACCGGCCGGATGCGCACACGGCTTCCTGACGCTCGAGGATGATTGCGAACTCTTTTACCAGATGTCGGAAACCTACGTACCGGAACTTGCCCGTGGCGTCCGCTGGGACGATCCCGCCTTTTCCATCGCCTGGCCGTTCACGCCGAGCATCATCAGCGAGCGCGACGCCGCGCTTGACAGCTACGGCCAGGGGACAAGGGAGCGATAGCTTGCCTATCAGGCCCGTGATGCTCCCAGTTCTTTCTCAAGGATCAGAATATTTTGAGATCTATCGCGTAAACGTCTGACGGGGATACCAGCGTATACTCCCCATGCAGGGAGAGACTTATTTACGAGGGATAGGCTACCTACAGAACTTCCCTCCTCAATTGTTACCTTAGGCAAAACGACCGAGTTGGAGCCGATAATCACATGTTTGCGGAGGACGACTTTCCCAGCAGGGCCGCCAATAAGATGGCGCGGCAGAGTAGGGTTGGTCATCTTTTCACCCGTGTAGTCATCGCTTGAGGTGTAGATTTTGACACCTGGTGCCAAACCCGAAAAGTCCTCCATGACGAAGCCGTCACTCCCAGATATATAACACTGTGACGCGATGTGCACATTACATCCAATCTCAACGTGTTCCCTACTTGCCACAATGATGGTGAAATCATCGATCCGCGCGTCATCCATGATGGAGATATTCTCCACGAAAAAAAGTCCGGCGGTTCTTTTAATCTTTACGTTCGCCCCAAGATGCCGGAACGGCAGGGATCTCAGTTCAGTCTCGTCGTAAAATGTCGAGCCTAAATGCATCCGATACCTCGATACTCCGTCGGCCCCAAAGAACATCGACTAATCGACGAGAATTTTTGATTTGATCGCATCAATGGCATGCTTAGGACCGCACACATCGAAGATAGCCGCCCGGAGAACTGGAGAGAACGAGCTTTCCATTGATGATGGTATCCAACTCGAAACGATCCGTTTCCTGCAAGTAATCATTGAGGGCAACCAAGGGCTCATCACCAGGCAAGAGAACCTTGGAGCGTTTGGTCGGAACCTGGGAAGGTTCGTAATGGCCAAGGATCGTATCGGCAACGACGAGATACTGGCCGTCCGTCACCAGCGGCGCGTAATTGCGTAATTCATCCAGTACATGCGCCTTGCTATGATCGCTGTCGAGAATGACCATGACCGAGGCCCCTTCGGGGATAGACGCCTTGACCTTCGCCATGGTTTCGGCGGAGGTGGATGGCCCTTCGATCAGTTCGACGCGATGCGCCATTGGATGGGATTCGATCGCCTGACGGTTATGGGCGCGAATGTCGATATCTACGCCTACCACCTTGCCCTTGCCAATCAGTTGTAGCATGGCAGCCTGGAAGATCATCGATCCGCCACGCGCCACGCCCGTCTCAACGATCACGTCTGGCTTGGTGGCCCAGATAACTTCCTGGGTGGCCATCACATCGGCGGGCATTTGAATGATTGGCATGCCCATCCAAGACCACAGATAGGAATAGTCGTATTTGTCCAGGCTCACCAGAGTGTCGAGCGTCTGACGGAAGACATCCGTGTCACGACCTAGCGCGAGGCTCATTTCGCGCTTGTTGGCCTCGAACTCCTGCCTATCATCTTTGATGGTCATGAACCTTACAAACCTTCCTACCTGAACATGTGGCGCATTTGCGGCGCACGTCCTTGCGAAGCGCAAGCTGGCACAAATGTCTCATTTTCCATCTTTCATCGGAACCTTATGTGAGGCTGGAGCGATCACGCTCAACAGCGACCGGGAATATTTCGTAGCACTCGGGCTACCTGCCCAATCTCGTGTTCCACGAGCACGATCTCGTCCGGCACATCATCATGTGAGCCTCGCGCCAGTTTCAAAAACTAGCGTCGTGGCGGGCGCCTGCGTCTTGATTTCAATTCAACAGAAATTAGCGGCATGACAAACAGGATCTTCTACACCAAGCCTTCCATCACCCAGCTTGAAACCGATTATGCCACGGATGCGGCAGCGACCGGCTGGGGCGCACACTGCTACGACTACATCAACCGCTTCGAACGCGACTTCAAGACTTATCTCGGCAGCGGCTTCGCCATCGCTACATCGAGCTGCACCGGCGCCATGCAGATGGGCCTGGCCGCGCTCGGCGTCGGCGAAGGCGACGAAGTGATCCTCGCTGACACCAACTGGGTCGCCACCGTCTCGCCGATCGTCCATCTCGGCGCCAAGCCGGTTTTCGTCGACGTGCTGCCGGATTCCTGGTGCATCGATCCGGGCGAGGTCGAGCGCCATATCACGCCGAAGACGAAGGCCATCATCGCCACGCATCTCTACGGTAATCTCTGCGACATGGACGCACTGCTGGAGATCGGCAAGCGGACGGGCATTCCGGTGATCGAAGATGCGGCCGAAGCGGTCGGCTCCGTCTGGAATGGCCGCCGCGCCGGCTCGATGGGCGCCTTCGGCACCTTCTCATTCCACGGCACAAAGACATTGACGACGGGCGAAGGCGGCATGTTCGTCACCAACGACGCCGCGCTTTACGAACGGGTGCTGACGCTCAGCAACCACGGCCGGGCTCGCGGCCAAACCAAGCAGTTCTGGCCCGACGAGATCGGCTTCAAGTACAAGATGTCCAACATCCAGGCGGCCATCGGCTGCGCACAGCTCGAACGCATCGAAGAGCTCGTCGCCCGCAAGCGGGAGATCCTCGCGGCCTATATGGTCCGGCTTTCCGCCCTGCCCGGCATCTCGATGAACCCGGAATATAGCGGCACGATCAACGGTGCGTGGATGCCGACCGCAGTCTTCCATCCGTCGACGGGTACCACCCGCGAGATGATGCAGCAGGCCTTCGAGGCCGCCAATATCGACGCGCGCGTCTTCTTCTATCCCCTCTCCAGCCTCTCCATGTTCGAGGATCGGCCCGAGAACGTGAACGCCTGGAGCATTCCGGGCCGCGCGATCAACCTACCCAGCTATCACGACATGAGCGAAGCCGATATCGACCGGGTAGCGGCAACGCTGCTCGATGTGGCGGCCGGGCGGATCTATCACAACAGCACAGCATTGCGGCAGTCGGTCTAAGACAGCCCTACAGCGAAGGACAAAGAACAGTCATGACCACGAAGGACGATCGTCTCGAATTCGAAGCCCACAAGCGGGAAATGTCGCTTGCGCTCGGCAAGGATGAGGCAAGTTTCCAACAATCGCTGAATACGTTGATCGGGCTCGACAAGTTCGACTATTCCTATCTCTGGTCATGGATGGGCGTGCCGATCATCCAGCTTCCGGTCGATATCCTGGCGACCCAGGAAGTCATCTGGGCGACCAAGCCCGATGTCATCATCGAAACCGGCATCGCGCGCGGCGGCTCGCTGATCTTCATGGCGTCGATCCTCGCCGCCATGGGCAACGACGCGGCCAAGGTTGTCGGCGTCGACATCGACATCCGCGCCCATAATCGCGAGTCGATCGAATCCCATCCGATGTCGAGCCGGATCAAGATGATCCAGGGCGGTTCCGTCGACGACGACGTGATTGCCGCCGTGAAGGCCGAGATCCCGCCGGGCGCCCGGGTGATGGTAGTGCTCGACAGCGACCATTCCTACGAGCATGTTCTGGCGGAATGCCGCGCCTACGGCCCGCTGGTAACGGAAGGCTGCTACCTCGTCGTCGCCGACACGTTCATCGGCCACCTGTCCGAGGAACAGGCCTTCACAAAACGCTCCAAGGTCTGGCTGCGCGGCAATGAGCCGCTGAAGGCCGTCACCGATTATCTGGCGGAAACCGACCGCTTCGAAGTCGATCCGGTTCTGAACGGCAAGCTCGTGCTGTCCTCTTCGCCGGGCGGCTACTGTGTCTGCCGCAAGGCGTGAGCGGACAATCAGGGATCGTCGTTCATGGCGCAGGTCGATATCGTCAGTCTCAGGGACAATGCGGATCCGGCCAGACGGCTCCGACTTCCGACCAGGGACGATAGCGGCAAGCATGTGGACGATCTGCAATGCATCGACAGGTCGATGCTTGCCGATCCCGGCCTGATCGACGACCTGACGACGTGGCGCAACCAGTCGATGCCGTTTTTCCTCACCCAGTTCAGCGGCACCGAGGACCGCACGCGACGGTGGCTCGAAACCATCTCGCTGCCCGCCGCCGACCGCATCCAATTCGTCATTTGCGATCCCGGCGGAAACCGGTTCGGCAATTTCGGCGTCTGCAACATCCGGCCCGGCTCGGCCGAATTCGACAACGTCATCCGCGGCCGGGCGAGCGGTATCGGCAACCTCATGTTCCATTGCGGCATGACAATGCTGGAGTGGATGTTTTCCGGGCTTGGGATCAACCGGCCGCGATGCACGTCTTCTCTCACGATGAAAAGGCGATCGGCCATACAAGCGGCTGGGCTTTGCGGCGGCCGAAAGCCTGCCGCTGCGGCGCGCCGAGGAAGAGGCATGGTCGAACATTCGGTCGTCGATCGACCGGAGGCAAATGCCGGCTTCGACTATCTGAGGACGGAGCATCCGGTCGAACGTTTCCGGCAGGCGTATCCGGCGGCTTTGCCGGCCGGCTGAAGCGCCTAACGTACCGGCTGATAATGGCCGCGCAGCGGAACCTTGTCGTCCATCGAGATGAAGCCGTCGCGTTCGCAGACATACATCAGCGTCGGCATGCCGCCGGAGCGGAAGATCTCGTCATAACGGCGGCGGATCTGCACGGTTTCGGTGCGGCAATTGTAGGATTCCTCCTCTTTCTTGTCCGGCTGCGCCTTGACGCCGGGAAGACCCTTATAGGGATAGAGGGGTTGAACGCCCGAATCGACCGATTTCGTCCAGTCGACGGCAAAGGCGGACGCCGGTGCGAGGCTCGAGACGGCAACGATCGATATCAGAAGCATCATCAACAGCCGCATGGGAACTCTCCTGCCGGCGATAGGCCGCTCTTCCGACGTAGGAAAACCGACGACCGTCATCAAGCCGCCGCAGCGGGGGACTTCCTGAAATAACTTCTGATGACGGGATGGCCGAAGAGACCGGCAAGGATCGCGAAACCGGCGCCGACGACGAAACCGGCGAGAAAACCGCCGATGACGCCGGCAACCAATAGAATCGTCTTTCCGGGACCGTCTCCCTTGACCGGCGGCTCGGCCGGCGAAATGACGCGAATGTTACTCTGGTTGAAGTTCTGCTCCTCGCTCGTCTGGCTGGAGCGTTTCAGCACCGTCTCGTAAATATCGCGCGCCGCCGTCGCCTTGCGCTGCAATTCGTTCAATTCCACCTGCTTGTCCGAGGTACTCGCCTGCAACGCCTTCTGCACGGCAAGTTCCTTGGCGATGCTGTCCTCGGCGGCCTTTGCCTGCTCGTATTCGCCCCTTGCCGAGGTGGCGAGACGCTGCAATTCGCCCCTGATTTCGCCGCCAATGCTCTGCAGCGAGGAGCGGGCTGCCTGCAGGCGCGGATGACGCGTGCCCATCTGGCTTTCGAGGCTGCCGACGGCGGCGGCCTGGGTGGCATATTGCTGACGCAGACTGACGAGCGGCGAGGTGACGCCGCCTTCCGCCTGGTTGCCGGCGACGATGTCCTCGACGCGGAGATTGGCGACGGCATCGGCGCGCGCCTTCGCCTGGATGGTCTTTTCCTGTGCCGTCACCAGCATCGTGTTCAGCGACACGAGTCGCTGGTCGGAAATCAGGTTGCCCTCGGTCGCGGCCATGTCGTTGTCGGCGCGGAAGGTTTCGACAGCCTGCTCGGCCTCCAGCACCTTCTGGCGCAGGTCGTTGAGGCGTCCGTCGAGCGTTGAGGAGGTATTTTCGTAGATGCCGCTCGAAGCGCTGTTCTCCTCCTCGGTGAAGGAGGTAACGACCTGGTTGGCAAGCCTTGCGGATTTTTCGGGATCGTTGGTCGTGGCGGCAAGCGAGACGACATAGGTGCTGGCCTCACGGGTGATGACCAGCGCCTTCTGCAGAGTGCCGATCACGGCGGCGCCATCCGTGCGGCCGCCGGTGAATTCGGGATCCTGGTCGAGCTTCATGGCTTCGGCGACGCGCCGCAGCACATTGCCCGAGGTCAGGATCTGCACCTGGCTATCGATCAGCGCCGAGATCATTTCCGGCGAAGGACCCGAAGATTGCGCGCCGGCATCGGCAAGGCCGATCTGGCGCGGGTCGAAATAGAGGCTGCTGACGGCGGTGAATTTCTGGGCGATGCGCGGCGCCACCGCCCCGCCAGCGAGGGCGCCGAGAAGCGCCAGGCCCAGCACAATCAGCCGTCGGCTCCAGATCGCGGCGATACTCGAGCGGAGGTCGAGAAGCGGTGCGGCAGGCGCGGACGCTGTGTTCGGCGGCGCCTCGACGACAGGTTGTTTTGGAAGCGGAGGCGAAGGTGCCGGACGCTCATATTGGCGGGTTTCCGCAATACTTGCCGGCGGCACGAAAGGGGGCGAAGCGGGTTCGGGCGACGGCTGGACGAAATCATCCGGGCGGATGACGGGACTGCGCATGCGCACGCCTTCCGGCGCAGTCTGAGATGGCTCAAAACTGCGCCAGCCAGGGAGCCGGCTTACCCTGTTCCTGTCATACTGGTTCATACGCGCACTCGTGTCCCGCCCAGCGTGAAAGACTGAAGCCGAGGTGCTGATACTTTAGAAATTCTTAGCTAACGGACCGTTAAAATAACTTCAGCGACGCCGATGTTGCGATTGCCGCGATAGCGAGGATGGCCATGAGGACGACACGACATCTGACAGCGCTGCTGCTTGCGGCCGCTCTGATCCCGTCGCCGGCCCTTGCGGCTGAGGCCCCTTGCTATCGCGGCGTCAATTTGTCCGGCGGCGAATATGGCGAGCGCGGCGGCACCTATGGCACCAACTACACCTATCCCGGCGAAGACACGATCAGCTATTTCGCCGAAAAGGGCATGACGATCGTCCGGCTGCCCTTCCGCTGGGAGCGGCTGCAGCCCGCACTCGGCGGGCGGCTCGACGAGGATGAGCTCAAGCGGCTCAAGGATACCATTGGCCTGATCCGCAAACACGGCATGGCGGTTCTGCTCGACCCGCATAATTTCGGCTACTACGACAAGACCCAGGTCGGCACGGCGCCGGCAACAGATGCCGCCTTCGGTGATTTCTGGGCAAGGCTGGCCGTCGAATTCGCCAATCAGGACGGCGTTCTCTTCGGCCTGATGAACGAACCGCACGACATCAAGGCGACCGACTGGCTGGATGCCGCCAATGCAGCGATCCGCAGCATCCGCGCCGTCGGCGCGCGCAACCTCATCCTCGTGCCGGGCACCGCGTGGAGCGGCGCGGCCAGCTGGGAAAAGGATGTGATCGGCGGCGCCAACGGCACGGTGATGCTCGGTGTGCGAGATCCGCTCGATTTCTACGCTTATGAGGTTCACCAGTATCTCGACGCCGATTCCTCCGGCACCCATCCGACCTGCGAAGGCTCGACTGCTGCGGTCGAGGCGATCGCCGGGGTCACTGCCTGGCTGAAGCGGAACCACAAACGCGGCTTTCTCGGCGAATTCGGCGCCTCCGCCGACAAGGACTGCATGAGCGGGTTGACCGAAATCTACGCCACCATGTCTGGTAATAGCGACGTCTGGCTCGGCTGGTCCTACTGGGCGGCCGGCGAATGGTGGCCGGCGGACGAGCCCTTCAACGTCCAGCCGCGCAAAGGCCCCGAGCGGCCGCAGATGCGGCTTCTTGCCGAGGCGGCAAAAGCCGATGCCGGCACTTGCTCCGCCGTCAAGCCTGCGAGGAAATGAGCATGGCAGTCGTCGATCACAGGACAGCAACATTCACGGCAGCGGGCAACCGGCTCGATGCTGCCCGCGAGACATCACGCACCGATCATACGGTGCTCTGGCTCGGCCTGCTCTCCGTGCTCTATAACGGCATTCTGGCCTTCATCAACCACAACATCGTGCCGCTTTCGATGACGCATGTCGCCGCCAGCGAAGGCCTGATCATGGCGAGCGCCATCATCTACATCCTGCACAAGGGGATCTACGAGACTGACCTGCCGGCCTTTCTGTTCCTGCTGTTCACGCTCATCGTGACCATCTATGTCAGCGTGCTCAACCGCATGCTGTTCATCGATCATTTCCGCAATGTGCTGATCATCTTCTGCTTTACCGGGCTCGGCGGCTGGAGCAACGAGAAAACGATGAAACTCGCCTTTCGCTGGGCAAGTCTTGCCGTCATGATCTTCCTGATCTTCGAGATCATCAGCGTGCCGTTCTATGTCAGCATCGTCCACCCGTCCGATTATTTCGCCAATACGCGCGGGCTGCTGCCGCTGAGCTACAACACAACCGGCCTCTTTCAGAACGCGCTCGGCTTTCCCGAGCGCTTCTCCTTCGGCATCATCGACCATCGTTCTTCGTCGATCTTCCTCGAACAGGTGTCGCTGGCCAATTTCTGCGGCGTGATCGCGGTCTACCTGATTTCGATGTGGGAGAGGCTCGGCCGCTGGGACCGGCTGCTGATGATCGGCACGGCCGTGCTGATCCTGGTGACGAACGACACGCGCACGATGCTGATCTTCTGCTTTGCCTGCATCGTCGGCTATTTCGTCTTTCCGAAGATCCCGAAGAATTTCAATCTGGCGCTGATGCCGCTGATCGTCGCTGCCGGCTTCCTCGTCTACGTGATGAAACCCAATGCGACGGGCGACAATTTCACCGGCCGCATCAACTTGACGATGAAGAAGATCATGGAGCTCGATCCGCTTGCCATCCTTGGACTTTCGGTCGACCGGGTCGCCGAATTCGCCGACAGCGGCTATGTCTACCTGATCTACGCGGCGACGATCTTCGGCGTCATCGCCTTATGGCTGTTCGTCTGCCTCTTTCCCGCCGGGCGCACGGCGGCACAGCGGCGCTGCGCCCATTCACTTTCTCTTTTCATTTTTCTGAATATGATGATCGGGGGAACCGCGGTCTTCTCGATGAAGATCGCCGGTCTCCTATGGTTCGTCGTCGGATATATGCGCTTCCACGACAGCCCGCGCATCCGGCAGGGTCGTCCGGCAGATCTATTGAATTGACCGCAGCGGCGCCTGTCCGCGCGAGCCCTAGAACAGGATGATTTTAGGCCGGATCGGCCTAAAATCTGAATCCTGTTCTAAATCAAAGAAAAGAGCATGATGTCGTCCGAAAACCGCCCACACTTTTCGGCATCATGCTCTAGGGAGCAAGACGCTCGATGCTTGTCCAGCTTCAATATCTGCGCGCCATCGCGGCGCTGATGGTCGTCTATTTCCACGCAATATTGCAGCTCGCCAAGGTCAATCCCGCAGTCGACGCCACCGCCTTCATCTATGGCGAAACCGGCGTCGACATCTTCTTCGTCCTCAGCGGTTTCGTGATGTGGCTGACGACGAGCGGACGCGCGATGAGCCCGGTCGATTTCGCCCGCCGGCGCATCAAAAGGATCGTGCCGCTCTACTGGCTGGCGACGCTGTTTTCGGCGACTGTGGCGCTGGTGGCCCCGTCATTGCTGAAATCGACGGTGTTCGACCTGCCGCATCTCATCGCCTCGCTGTTCTTCCTGCCATGGGCCAATCCCGCCGATCCCAGCACGATCACACCGGTGGTCGTTCCGGGCTGGACGCTGAATTACGAAATGTTTTTCTACTTCGTCTTCGCGCTCCTGCTGCCGCTACAGGAAGTTCGCCGCATCCCGGCGATGTTTGCCGTCTTTGCCGTCATCCTAATCGCCTGCCGGCTGCTGCCGGAAACGACTGTGACCCGGTTCTACCGCGAGCCGATCATGCTGGAGTTTCTCGCCGGTGTCGTGCTCGGCTGGCTCTACGGACAGAAGGTCCTGCTGCCGAACCGCTGGGCTTGGGCGGCCCTTGCCATGGGCTTCGCCTTTCTCTTCATCAACGAGGCGCTGATGCCGCCGGAAAGCCGGTTCTATGCCTGGGGAATCCCGGCGATCTTCATCGTCTACGGCGCGATCTCCATCGACTTTTCCAGACTGCCGGTTGTGGGATGGCTGAATTATCTCGGCGACTGCTCCTACAGCATCTATATCACCCACGCCTTCACCCTGGCTTTTCTCAGGGTCGCCGCCGATCGCCTGCCGATCGGCATCCTGCAGCAACCGGTGCTCTTCGTCATCCTCTCGCTGGTGCTCTCGTCGATCGGCGGTGCGATCATCCATGAGATCACCTCGCCGCGCCGGAAGGTCGCAGTGGCGAGCCGCCCGCCGGCCTAAAGCGCGTCGAAGGCGAGAATACGCATCCAAGCGGCGCTGACGGTACAGTTTTTCGCGCAACTTCTCCTAAGCTTCAGACTTGGCAATGAGAGAACTTGCAGAAGTGTGATGGTTTCTCTTGCAATTTGTCGCATGAATGAAAGCACGACGGCCTATTCGCGGCCCGGGCTTTGTTTTAAGCACGGCGGCGGCCTTGGAGAGGGAAGAGGGTAAGACATGACAAGTTACGTATTGACGGTATCCTGCAAATCGACGCGCGGCATCGTCGCGGCGATTTCGAGCTATCTGGCCGACAAGGGCTGCAACATCGTCGACAGCTCGCAGTTCGACGATCTGGATACCGGCAAGTTCTTCACGCGGGTGAGCTTCATCTCCGAGGAAGGCGTGCCGCTTGCCGAACTCAAGGAAGGCTTCGAGCCGATCTCCAAGCGGTTCGCCATGGATGCCGAAATCCATGACGGCAACGCCCGCATGAAGGTGCTGCTGATGGTGTCGCGCTTCGGCCATTGCCTCAACGACCTGCTTTATCGCTGGAAGATCGGCGCGCTGCCGATCGATATCGTCGGCGTCGTCTCCAACCATTTCGACTACCAGAAGGTCGTGGTCAACCACGACATCCCCTTCCACCACATCAAGGTGACGAAGGAGAACAAGCTTCAGGCCGAAGGCCAGATCATGGATATCGTCGAACAGACCGGCACTGAGCTGATTGTGCTCGCCCGTTACATGCAGGTGCTTTCGGATGCGATGTGCCAGAAAATGTCCGGCCGGATCATCAACATCCATCATTCCTTCCTGCCGAGCTTCAAGGGCGCCAATCCTTACAAGCAGGCCTACGGCCGAGGCGTGAAGCTGATCGGGGCGACGGCGCATTACGTCACCGCCGATCTCGACGAAGGCCCGATCATCGAGCAGGACACGGCGCGGATCACCCATGCGCAGTCGCCCGACGACTACGTCTCGATCGGCCGCGACGTCGAAAGCCAGGTGCTGGCGCGTGCCATCCATGCCCATATCCACCACCGCACCTTCCTGAACGGCAACCGCACCGTGGTCTTTCCGGCAAGCCCCGGCGGCTACGCCTCCGAACGCATGGGTTGAGCGCCGCCCAGACCCTGCATCTCTTTTGCTGGTGAATGACAATCTCCCGTTGCCTGCCGGCGGCAAGTACTTGATTATCTCGTTCAATAGGTAATCGAATCATGCTGCGGGGAGGGGTGTCATGACCGACGAGGCGCTTGTTGATCGCATGGCGCTGCCGCGTCCCGACGTCACCGCTAGCGACGCGGAAGAGATCCTCCTTGCTCATTACAGCCTCTCCGGCACGCTTACCGAACTCGGCAGCCAGCAGGATCGAAACTATCGCGTCGATAACGATCGTGGCCGCTACGTCCTGAAGATCTGCCATGCCGCCTACGAGATCCGCGAGCTCGAAGCGCAGAATGCGGCGATCCGTCACCTCAAAAGCCGGCAGGATGCGCCGCGCGTTCCGAAGGTGATCCCCACCAATGAAGGGCGGGAGATCGTCGTCCTGACCGTGCGCGGGCGGGGCTATCAGGTCCGGCTGCTGGAATATCTGGAAGGCCAGGGACTGACGGAGCTGACCTATCTGGCGCCGGCTTCCGTGGCGGCGCTGGGCGCGCTCTGCGCCAGGCTGGCGCTGGCGCTTGCCGATTTCAACCATCCCGGTCTCGACCGCAGCCTGCAATGGGATCTCAGGCGCGCCGGGCCGGTCGCGGTGCAGCTGCTGTCTGCGATCACCGACAGTGCGGCGCGAGACCGGATCGCCAAGACCATGGTCATGGCCATTCGCCGCATCCAGCCGTTGGCGCCATCGCTTCGGCTGCAGGCCGTGCATCATGACGTCACCGGCGACAATGTCGTCGGCCACCGCGACGCCCGTGGCCATACGATCCCCGACGGGGTGATCGATTTCGGCGACATCATCCGCGGCTGGCTGGTCGGCGACCTCGCCGTCACATGCGCTTCGCTGCTGCATCAGGCGGATGGCGACCCTTTTCATATCCTGCCAGCCGTCACCGCCTATCAGGCGATCTATCCACTGACCGGGGAGGAGCTGAAGGCGCTCTGGCCGTTGACCGTCGCGCGCGCGGTCATTCTCGTTGCCAGCAGCGAGCAGCAGATTTCGGTCGATCCCGATAATGACTATGTCCGCGGCAATCTCGAGCACGAGCGGGCGATCTTCGATACGGCCATGTCCGTTCCCTTCGAACTCATGGAAGCCGCGATCCTCAAGGCGGCCGGCGCAAATGTCGCCGCCCCGGAAGCATCGGGATGGCTGCCGTTGCTGCCCGACATCGAACCCGCCGGGATCGCCTATGTCGACCTTGGGGTGCGGAGCCCGCATTTTTCTGCCGGCAACTGGCTGAATACCGACATGGACTGGCGGCTGCTTGCCCGCGTGGCAACCGAAAACGGCATCGCAGCGACGCGCTATGGCGAATATCGGCTTTCCCGCGCGAGCTTGGGAAATGCGACGGGACAGGCGACCTGCGCCCTGCATATCGACATATGTCTCGCGGCAGGCAACACGATTGCTGCACCCTTTGGAGGCCGCATCGGCTGGAAGGACCAACATCTGACGCTTGCCAGCGACAGCATGACCCTGCATCTCGATGGGCTCGATCTCTCGGTCGAGGATGGAGCCGAGGTGGCCGCCGGCGATCCGCTCGGCACGGTTTTCGGAGAGGCTGCGTCGCTTGGCGGGCTGCGCGTCCAGCTTTGCAGCGTCGCAGGTCTCGAACCGCCGCTTTTTGCCACGCCGCGCGCGGCCGCGGCCTGGTCGGCGCTCTGCCCCTCACCCTCGCTCCTTCTCAGCCCGGAAGCCGATGCACCGAAATCTGATACCGCCGAACTGCTTGCCAGGCGGCGGGCGCATCTCGCAAGGCCGCAGAAGAACTATTACGCGGCGGCGCCGCAGATCGAGCGCGGCTGGCGAGAGCATCTGTTCGATGTCGAGGGCCGCGCCTATCTCGACATGGTCAACAACGTCACCATTCTCGGCCATGGCCATCCCAGGTTCGCGGCGGCTATCCACGCCCAATGGCTGCGGCTCAACACGAATTCGCGCTTCCACTATGCGGCGATCACGGAATTTTCCGAACGCCTCGCCGCCCTGTCGCCGGACGGGCTCGACGCTGTCTTCCTGGTCAACAGCGGCTCGGAGGCGAACGATCTGGCGCTTCGGCTGGCGCAAGCCCATAGCGGCGCGCGCAACATGCTCTGCCTGCTCGAAGCCTATCATGGCTGGTCAGCGGCGAGCGACGCCGTCTCCACCTCGATCGCCGACAATCCGCAGGCACCGACCACCCGGCCGGACTGGGTGCATACCGTCGTTTCGCCGAACACCTATCGCGGCGATTTCCGTGGTCCTGATACGGCAGCGGATTATCTCGGCATGGCGACGCCGGTGCTGGAGGCAATTGATGCCGCGGGCGAAGGCCTTGCGGGCTTCATCGCCGAATCGGTCTACGGCAATGCCGGCGGCATACCATTGCCGGAAGGCTATCTCAAAGAGCTCTATGCGCAGGTACGCGCTCGCGGCGGCCTCTGCATCGCCGACGAAGTGCAGGTCGGCTATGCCAGGCTCGGGCATTATTTCTGGGGCTTCGAGCAGCAGGGCGTCGTGCCTGATATCATCACCGTTGCCAAGGGCATGGGCAACGGCCATCCGCTCGGCGCCGTCATCACCACGCGGGAGATTGCGCAATCGCTGGAGAAGGAGGGCACTTTCTTTTCCTCCACCGGCGGCAGCCCCGTCAGTTGCATCGCCGGCATGACGGTGCTCGACATCATGGCCGAGGAAAAGCTGCAGGAAAATGCCCGGACGGTCGGCGATCATTTGAAGGCGCGGCTCGCCGCGCTGATCGACCGCCATCCGATTGCGGGCGCCGTGCACGGCATAGGCCTCTATCTCGGCCTCGAATTCGTCCGCGACAGAACGACGCTGGAGCCGGCGACGGAAGAGACGGCTGCAATCTGCGACCGGCTTCTCGAACTCGGCGTCATCATGCAGCCGACCGGCGATCACCAAAATGTGCTGAAGATCAAACCGCCGCTCTGCCTCAGCATCGACAGCGCCGATTTTTTCGCGGACATGCTGGAGAAGGTGCTCGAAGAAGGCTGGTGACACGGGGCTTCCAGCATTAACCAAATCGGTCATTTCGAGGCATGTCGATTTTTAATGAAACGGGCCATTGCCTGATACAGCAAGGCTTCCTATGTCTGCCGCTGTGATCGATCGAACTTCCGATTCTGTCATGCGAATTTAACGAAGGACTGATATGTTTCTTTCTGCAAGTTCGGGCCACGACGGAATGAATTTTTTCGGATCGTCGATATTTTGACATGTTTCGGAATATGTTTCCGACAGGCTATCGGGTAATCTCTACCAAGATAGTAGATTATTGAAGACAGCCATCACCGGCCCCGGGCTCTACCGGGACCTCTCAAGTGCAACGCCAACACAGGGAACGAGCATGATAGACATCGATATTCTCGCCGATCTCCTTGGGCGATCTGTGCTTGGCAATGACCGTCCGGGCGCCCTCTCCCGCCCGAACTGTCGAATGTGACGTTCGTCCTCCTTTCAACGGTACCAGACAAGTCAATTCGCCATGGCTGCGCATGTCGCGCGGCAGGAGTTCTATCTATGAAGAAGCAAGTTATCGAATATGCAGGCGTTCCCGTTGGGATCGTCATTCCCGATGAAGACCGGCTGAAGTTCATCGCCGTGAAATTTCATGTCCACGACCTCGACGAGCAGCGTTTCGGCTCGCCCGACGAGGTGCGGCTGGCCATCCATGACCTGATGACCCGCCGTCATCCGAAGCCGCTTCATGCCTGAGGGCATGAGGCCGCGATTAGCATTCGCGGCTTTTCCCGATGTCCGACCGGTCCCGCCAAATGGGGCCGGTCTTGTTTTTGAGGGCATTACAGCGCCGCGCGTCTTTATCAGACGCGCAAGGGACGCTGTAACACTTTGAATTGCTGCATAATTTTATCCTTAAATCGATTCCGATTTAAGGAATTATGCAGTACAGTCCTATCGGCCGCCTTTCCGCATAAGGATCCGCCCTTGCCCGATCTTCTGAACCTCATCACCGACATCGAAGGCGTTTCCGTCGGCCATGCAACCGACCTTGCGCTCGGTTCCGGCGTCACGGTCATCGTCTTCGACGAACCGGCCGTCGCATCCGGCACTGTGCTCGGCGGTGCGCCCGGCGGGCGCGACACCGGCCTGCTCGATCCGTCGATGACCGTCAATGCCGTGGATGCCTTCGTGCTCTCCGGCGGCTCGGCTTTCGGTCTGGATGCCGCTGGTGGCGTGCAGGCGGGCCTGCGCGAACTCGGCCGCGGTTTTGCCGTCGGGCCGGTGCGCATTCCGATCGTGCCGCAGGCGATCCTGATGGACCTGCTGAATGGCGGCGACAAGGATTGGGGCCTTCATTCTCCCTATCGGGACATGGGCTATGCGGCGTTGAAGGCGGCTGCGACGGGCTCATTCGCGCTCGGCACGACAGGTGCCGGGACGGGGGCGACGACGGCCACCGCCAAGGGCGGGCTCGGCTCGGCCAGCGCCGTCAGCAGCACCGGGCATCGCGTCGCGGCGATCGTCGCCGTCAATGCGCTGGGCTCCGCAACGATCGGCGACGGGCCGCATTTCTGGGCGGCGCCTTTTGAAAAGGATGCGGAATTCGGTGGGCTCGGCATGCCTGATGTGGCCGACCACCGGATGCGGCTCAAGGGCATGAACACGCCGGCAACGACGATCGGCGCTGTCGTGACCGATGCGCAACTGACGAAGGCCGAGGCGCACCGGCTTTCGCTCGCCGGCCATGACGGCCTTGCCCGAGCACTGCTGCCGGCGCACCTGCCGCTCGACGGCGACACCGTCTTTGCCGCTTCGACGGGCAAGCATCGAAGAGACGACATGGCGAGCCTGATGGAGCTGTGCCACCTCGCGACCATCGTCATGGCGCGGGCGATCGCCCGTGGCGTCTATGCCGCGACCGCCCTTCCGGTCGAGGGCGCGCAAAAAGCCTGGCGCGACTGCTACCCGAATGGTCGTTGATTTGGATCTTTGTTTTTATGCATGTCGTTGTCCCAAAACCGCTGCGCACTTTTGGGCGACATGCATTAGGGTCGGAACCGGAACCCACAACGTGCCGAATGGCGGAGAGACGTGAATGCAGATCCGGGCGCTGATGTATTTCGACGAACTGGTCAGGACCAATTCGATGCGCCAGGCAGCCGAGAACCTCAATGTCGCGCCGACGGCGATCAGCCGGCAGATCGAAAACCTCGAATATCATTTCGGCGCGCCGCTCGTCGAACGCAGCGCTCGCGGCGTCAAGCTGACGGCCGCCGGCGAACTGCTCGCCGCCCGCGCCGGCCGGACGCTGCGCGAACTCGATCACGTCCAGCAGCTGATCGAAGATCTTAAAGGCCTGCAGCGCGGCCGTGTCAGCATCTATGCCAATGGGGCGACCGTCGCCAATCTGCTGGCGCCAGCGCTTGCCGAATTCAGTCTGAAATATCCGAAGCTGCGTTTTACCGTGACGATCACCAGCGCGCGGCAGGCGGTCGACGCGGTCAACAGCGCCGAGGCGGATATTGCGGTGACGCTGTTTGCGCCTCCGATGTCCGGCACCAAGGTGCGGCTGCGCTCCGAGATCGCCTATGATCTCATCGCTACGCCGCAGCATCCGGCGGCCGCACATGCCGAGATCCCGCTGAGGAAGCTTGCAGACTACGCATTGGCGCTGCCGGATCAATCCTTCGGCTTCCGCCAGGCCTTCGACGCGCTGTTCGAGAAAGAGGGGTTGAGCCTCGATCCCGTCTTCGTCACCAGCTCGCTCGAAATGCTGAAGGAACTTGTGCTCAGCGGGGCTGCCGCCACGCTGCTGCCGGCGCTGACTGTCCGCCGCGAGATCGAAGCGGGTCAGCTCCTTGCCATTCCGCTGGCCGGCAAGACCGGCATCCGCACCCATGTCGATCTCTGCGTCGCGCCGGACCGGCAGCTGTCTTTTGCCGCGACGAAACTGCTCGACTTCATCGAGAGGTTCATGCGCGAGCGCACGAACCGCCGGGCCGAGACGAAAGACTGACGCTTCGAGCTTGCATTGCCCGCAGATTTGCGGTGTAGCTTTTTCGGCTACACTGAGCACACAAAATCGTCATTGTGTGTGCACCGGCATAGTGTCACTCTCCTCGCAAAAGGTCTTCGTCATCGACGCGCGGCCAGACAAGGGAACATGATGATCAAGCTTTCGTTTGCGCCTTCAGCGCGTTTCGCCCGGCGGCTTTCGCTCGGTGCCGCGCTCTCGGCCGGCCTGGTGATGACGGCGATGACGCCGGCCGAGGCGGCGAAAACCACGCTCAATCTCGGCATGAGCGTCGAGCCGACCGGTCTCGACCCGACGATCGCGGCACCGGTCGCAATCGGCCAGGTGACCTGGCAGAACGTGTTCGAAGGGCTGGTGACGATCGACCAAGCCGGCAAGATCCAGCCGCAGCTGGCAAAAAGCTGGGAGATCTCTCCCGATGGCCTGACCTATACGTTCAAGCTGCAGACCGGCGTCAAATTCCATGACGGCGAGGCCTTCGATGCCACTGCCGCCAAGTTTTCGCTCGACCGCGCCCGCGGCGCCGATTCGGTCAATCCGCAGAAGCGCTTCTTCGCTTCGATCGCCTCGATCGATACGCGCGATGCCGAAACGCTGGTGCTGCATCTCTCGGCACCGACCGGCAGCCTGATCTACTGGCTCGGCTGGCCAGCCTCGGTGATGGTCGCACCGAAGACGGCTGCCGACGACAAGACGACGCCAGTGGGCACCGGTCCGTTCAAATTCGCCAGCTGGGCGAAGGGCGACAAGGTCGAACTCGCCAGGAATGCCGATTATTGGAACAAGGATGCGGCCGCCAAACTCGACAAGGTGACCTTCCGCTTTATCGCCGATCCGCAGGCGCAGGCGGCAGCGCTGAAATCCGGCGATCTCGATGCCTTTCCGGAATTTGCCGCGCCTGAGCTGATGAGTTCTTTCGACGGCGATGCGAGGCTCGTCACCAGGATCGGCAATACCGAGCTCAAGGTCGTTGCCGGCATGAACAATGCCAAGAAGCCTTTCGACGACAAACGCGTCCGCCAGGCGCTGATGATGGCGATCGACCGCAAGACGGTAATCGACGGCGCATGGTCCGGCCTCGGCACACCGATCGGCAGCCACTACACGCCGAACGATCCGGGCTATCAGGACATGACAGGCGTGCTGCCTTACGACATCGAGAAGGCGAAGGCGCTGCTCGCCGAAGCTGGCTACCCCAACGGTTTCACCTTCACGATCAAATCGCCGCAGATGGCTTATGCGCCGCGCAGCGCTCAGGTGATGCAGGCGATGTTTGCCGAGATCGGCGTGACGATGAATATCGAGCCGACGGAATTTCCGGCGAAATGGGTCCAGGACATCATGAAGGACCGCAACTTCGACATGACGATCGTCGCCCATGCCGAACCGCTCGACATCGACATCTATGCGCGCGATCCCTATTATTTCAATTATAAGAACCCCGCTTTCAACGCGCTGATGAAAAAGGTTCAGGAGACAACCGATCCCGCCGCGCAGAATGCGATCTATGGCGAAGCGCAGAAGATCCTCGCCGAGGACGTGCCGGCGCTCTACCTTTTCGTCATGCCGAAACTCGGCGTCTGGGACAAAAAGCTGAAAGGGCTGTGGGAGAACGAGCCGATCCCTTCGAATGTGCTGTCCGGTGTTTCCTGGGACGAGTGAGGGTGGCGGACCGGGGAAGGACGCGATGAGGTGATGGCCTTGGAGAAATCCGACATGCATTTGTCCGATATGACGCACAGCCCTCTCCCTTCCTCACAAGTCAGTTCAGCTCGGGCCGACATTGTTTGGTTTCGCTGGCGGATGGCATTCCTGGTGCGGGCGCCTGCATCATGAATAGCTCCTTCCGCCCGCCCCACCCTCCGTCATGCTCGGCCTTGAGCCGAGCATCCACACCGCATCCATCAGCAGCAGTGGCATGGATCCCAGGCTCAAGGCCTGGGATGACGGAGAGTGGAGTTGGCGTTCTAGCTAAACTCGCCGCCAGAACGGCGAGCGGACGTATCATATGATCCCACTCCTCGCCCGCCGCTTCGCCGGTCTCATCGTCACCCTCGTCGTCGTCTCGCTGCTGATCTTCGCCGTCATGGACCTTCTGCCCGGCGATCCCGCCTCGATTATGCTCGGCACCTCGGCAACACCGGAAACGCTGGCGGCGCTGCGCCACGATCTCGGGCTCGATCAACCACTGCTCTTTCGCTACGGGCAATGGTTGACCGGCGTGCTCTCCGGCAATCTCGGCAATTCCCTAACCTATGGCGTGCCGGTCGCAGGATTGATCGTCGAGCGGCTGGCGGTGACGCTGCCGTTGGCGCTGATGGCGATCATGCTCTCGGTGGCGATTGCCTTGCCGCTCGGTGTGCTGGCCGCCTCGCGCCGCGGCGGTGTCTTCGACATCATCGCAACGCTGTTTTCGCAGATCAGCATCGCCGTGCCCGCCTTCTGGGTGGCGCTGCTGTTGATCATCCTTTTTTCGACGATGCTCGGGCTGATGCCGGCCGGCGGCTTCCCCGGCTGGGGCGCCGGTCTTCTGCCGGCATTGCAGGCGCTGGTTATGCCCGCTGTCGCGCTGGCGATGCCGCAAGCGGGCGTGTTGACGCGCGTGGCGCGCTCAGCAGTACTCGATACGATGCATGAGGATTTTGCCCGCACCGCCGTTGCCAAGGGACTGTCACGCGGTGCGGTGTTGTGGCGCCATATCGTGCCGAATGCGCTGATCCCGATCCTCACCATGATCGGGCTGCAATTCACCTTTCTCGTCGCCGGCGCGGTGCTGGTGGAAAACGTCTTCAACCTGCCCGGCCTCGGACGGCTCGCGCTGCAGGCGCTCTCCCAGCGCGACATCATCGTGATGCAGGATGTCGTGCTGTTCTTCGCAGGCCTTGTCATCGTGATGAATTTCATCGTCGATCTCTCCTATCTGGCGATTGATCCCAGGATGAGAAAGGCGGCCTGACGCATGGCACCGATCGTATCCACCGCAATCGTCAGCCGCCGCCGTGTCTTTAGACTTAGCCGGCGAATGAACCTGATTTCAGGGGCCGTCATTATCGGCCTGCTGGTCGCGGTTGCGCTTCTGTCGCTCGTCTGGACGCCGCTGCCACCGGCGAAAATGCAGATCATCCACAAATTACAGCCACCGCTTGCCTTCGGCCTGCTCGGCACGGACCAGTTCGGCCGCGACGTGCTTTCGATGCTGATGGCAGGCTGCTGGAATTCACTGTCGATCGCCATTACCGCGGTTGCGATCGGCGGGACGCTCGGCTCAATCGCCGGCATTTCGGCGGCGGCGATCCGCGGTCCTTGCGAGGCGTTGCTGATGCGCATCTGCGACGTCATCTTCGCCTTGCCGCCGATCCTGTCCGCCATGGTGCTCGGCGCCTTTCTCGGGCCAGGGCGGTTCACCGCAATCACCGCCATTGCCGTCTTCATGATCCCGGTCTTTGCCCGCGTCGCACTTGCGACCTCACTGCAGGCCTGGAGCCGCGACTATGTGACGGCGGCGCGCGCGATCGGCAATACGCGCCTGACCATCTCGCTGCGCCATGTGTTGCCGAATATCATGAGCCAGATCATCGTGCATGGCGCAATCCAGCTGGGGCTGGCGATCCTCACCGAAGCGGGGCTCAGCTTCCTCGGGCTCGGCATGGCGCCGCCGGCGCCGACCTGGGGCCGGATGCTTGCCGATGCGCAAACCTATCTGGCGCTCGCCCCCTGGCTGGCGATCCTGCCCGGTCTTGCCATCGCGCTCACCGTCTTCGGCTTCAACATGCTCGGCGACGGTTTGCGCGATCTGCTCGACCCACGCGAGGCGAGCCGCTGATGTCCTCCCAAGACGAAAAGCCCGAAAGACCATGCCATGACAGAAACCGGCCTTACCATTCGCGAACTCAGGCGGCGCTTCGCCGATAAGAGCCTCTCCCCTCTCGAATACTGGCTTTCGCTCGAAGAGCATATTGCGGCCTGGGAGCCTTCGATTTCGGCACTCTACCTCTACAATCCGGAATCGGCGCGCGCGCAGGCGAAAGCGTCGACGGAGCGCTGGGCAAAGGGAGAAACGCTAGGCCCCCTCGACGGCATCCCGGTGACGCTGAAAGAGCTGATCGCCACGAAGGGCCAGCCGGTGCCGCTCGGCACGAGGGCAGTGGAACTGAAGCCGGCGGAGGCCGACGCACCGGCTGCCGCCCGGTTGCGCGAAGACGGCGCGGTGATCTTCGCCAAGACCACCTGCCCTGATTACGGCATGCTTTCCTCCGGGCTTTCGAGCTTTCATCCTCTCAGCCGCAATCCCTGGAACACCGCGCAGAATCCCGGCGGATCGAGCGCCGGGGCTTCCGCAGCGGCGGCCGCCGGCTACGGGCCGCTGCATATCGGCACTGACATCGGCGGCTCGGTACGCCTTCCGGCGGGCTGGACCGGCATCTTCGGCTTCAAGCCGAGCCATGGGCGCATTCCGGCCGATCCCTATTATGTCGGGCGCTGCGTCGGGCCGATGGCGCGCACGGTCGAGGATGCCGCCTTTTCGATGGCGACGCTGTCACGGCCGGACTGGCGCGACGGCACCAGCCTGCCGCCGAACGATTTCAACTGGATGGATCTCGACATCGACGTGTCGGGCATGAAGATCGGGCTGATGCTCGATGCCGGCTGCGGGCTTGCGGTGGAGGACGAGATCAGGGTCGCAGTCGAAGCGGCGGCGCAACAGTTCGAGAAGGCCGGCGCGACCATTATATCAGTCCAGCCGGTGCTGACACGCGCGATGCTGGATGGCCTCGACAATTTCTGGCGGTCCCGGTTCTGGGGCGATATCGCCGACCTCGACGATAACAGGCGCGACAGCATTCTGCCCTATATCAGGGATTGGGCGATGGGCGGCGCCGACATCAGCGGTGTCGATGCGGTCAAGGGCTTCAACCAGACGATCGAGATGCGCAAGAGCTGCGGACGGCTGTTTACCGAGATCGACGCCCTGCTTTCGCCGACCAATCCGATCATCTCCTATCCGGCCGAATGGGCCTCGCCGACCAACGATCCGGCCCTGCCGTTCGAGCACATCGGTTTCACGGTGCCGTGGAACATGTCGGAGCAGCCGGCCGCTTCGATCAATTGCGGTTTCTCCCGGTCAGGGATGCCGATCGGCCTGCAGATCGTCGGGCCGCGTTTCGACGACATGCGGGTGCTGAGGCTGTCGAAAGCCTTCGAGGATTGGACCGGCGGAGTGAGATCCTGGCCGCAGCCTCCGATCGGCTGATCAGCTGATCGGGCGGCGATAGCCGGTCGGTTGCTGGTAGAGCCAGCCGATGCGCTCGACCGCGGCCGCGAAATTCTCGCGCGCCACCGTCATGCTGTGGCCGTTGGCATGGAGGATGGTTTCCGGATCCTCGAAGACGGCAACATGGCCCTTCCAGAATACCAGGTCGCCGCGGCGGATTTCGGAGCGATCGATCGGCTGGCCGAGGCCTGCCGCCTGCAGGTCGGCATCGCGCGGCGCAGCTCTGCCCGTCATCAGCATCGCCAGCTGGACGAGGCCGGAGCAATCGATGCCGAGGCCGGAACGTCCGCCCCAGAGGTAGGGCGTTTCCAGGAAACGGGTGACGATCTCCACGTAATCGGCGCCATCTAGAGCGCCGATCGGCTGAACGTGCTTGGCAAAGATCGCGGTTCCGTCCTCGAGCACGACGTAGCGATTGCCCCGCGCTTCCGCCTCGCCGGCGACGTAGACGCGGCTTCCCATCGACACGATGGCCTGGTGGGGCTTGCGCAGTTCCGGTTCGGGATAGACGAAGGTGCGCTGCACGGTGACGATATGGGTCGGCGCCGGCCTGCCTTCCAAGAGCGCGTCCGCCGCGACATAACCGACATAACCGTCCGCGGCGGCTTTCACCCAGCACCAGCCGTCGGCGCGATCGAAAACCGTCACATCCTCGCCGAGAAGCAGTTCCGTATCGATGCCGCGGGCAAGGTCCGGTTCAGGGCGCACGGCCAGGACAGGAACGGCGACACGCGCCGGCGCGCCTCTCACAAAGCGCGACGCCTCGACCTTGCCTTCGAGGCCGGCTTCCGCGAGATCGGGCCGGTAGGCATGCAGGCGGCGGTCGAGCATCGTCATTCGCATTCCTTTCAGATCGGCAGCCGGCGGGCCTGATCTCGTATGAGATCGCCGAGCTTTTCCAGGTAGAGCGCGCCGCCGACAGTGCGCTTGATGATCACGTTGCGCCGGTCGGCATCGTCACGCACACGATCGACGAGGCCCATCTCGCCCATCGTATCCAAGGCGCGGGTAATGACCGGCTTGGTGACATCAAGCGTGGCGGCAAGCCCCCGCACCGTGTGCGGCGGCGGCACCAGATAAATATGCAGCAGGATCGCCATCTGGCGCAACGTCAAATCGCGGTCGTCGTGGCGAACCTGATCGAGCGCCGCGCCATGCCAGAGCCCCAGCGCCTGCGAGGCGGTCAGTTCGATCGGCACGGCCCCTCCGGAAGATCGTTACGCTAGCGTTCCATTTTCCGGTAGTTGCCATGCACATGCAAGGGGCGCTGGAAATTGCCGCCCGTCAGGGTGAATAAAATTTTAACGATCGGCAGCGAGGCGCATCGCGTGAACAGGGATCACGCGATGCGCCTCAGCGCTTATTTCTAAAGCATGTCGCGCAAAACTGTGCAGCGGTTTTGCGATACGACATGCGTAAAAACAAAGACTTAAAGCGCAAGGAGCAGATCTGAAAGATCGCGACGCGCTTTAGCATGGCATCAGCGCAAGCTCTCGCGGATATGGTGAAAGAGCGCCCGGATCGCCTGTGCCTCGCCACCGCCCGGCGAATGCGGCCGTTCGGACTGGGCCCAGCCGTAAATGTCGAAATGCGCCCAGCTCTTCGCCTTGCTGACGAAACGCTTGAGGAAGAGGGCGGCGGTGATCGCCCCGGCCATGCCGCCGGCCGGCGCGTTGGTGAGGTCAGCGAACTTGGTGCGGATATCCTTTTCGTAACCGGAATAGAGCGGAAGGCGCCAGATCGGATCGTCGGTTTCCAGGCTCGCTTCGGTCAGGTCATGCGCCAGATTGGCGTCGTCGGTGAAGAAGGGCGGGAGATCCGGGCCAAGGGCTACGCGGGCAGCGCCGGTCAGCGTCGCCATGTCGATCAGCAGATCGGGCTCTTCCTCATCGGCATAGGCCAGCGCATCGGCAAGGATCAAACGGCCTTCGGCGTCGGTATTGTCGATCTGGACGGTCAGGCCCTTGCGGCTCCGATAGATGTCGCCGGGCCGGAAGGCATTGGACGAGATCGCGTTTTCGACGACCGGAACGATAACGCGCAGGTCGACCTTCAGCTTGGCGTCCATGATCATCAAGGCAAGCCCCATGACATTCGCCGCACCGCCCATGTCCTTCTTCATCAGCAGCATGGAAGCGGCAGGCTTGATGTCGAGACCGCCGGTATCGAAGCAGACGCCCTTGCCGACGAGTGTCACCTTGCGATGGCCCTTCTTGCCCCAGCGCAGCTCGAGAAGGCGCGGCGCATCGGCGCTGGCGCGGCCGACGGTATGGACCAGCGGAAAGTTTTGCTTGAGCAGGTCGTCGCCCGTAATAACCGATATCTCCGCCTTGTAATGTTCGGCCAGGCCACGGAAAACGGCCTCGAGCTGGTTCGGCCCCATGTCATTCGTCGGCGTATTGATCAGGTCGCGGGCAAGAAAGACGCCGGCGAGCTGGCGCTTGATGTCGGCGGCGTCGGCATCGCGGGGGATCATCAGCGTCGCTGCCGGCGATTTTTCGGATTTGTAACGGTCGAAACGGTAGCTGCCGAGCCCAAAGCCGAGGGCCAGGCGATTTGCCGTCAGCGGCGCGGTCTCGATGTGCCAGTCGCCGGCCGGCAGCGCACGGGCGAGCCGGCCGGTGATGTAAGGCTGCTCGGATGGGTTGGTGCCGAGGCCGTAAAGCGCGCCGCCGAGATGGCCTTCAGCCGTCGGGATCAGCAGCAGCGACCCGCTTTCGGCCTTGTAGCCTGCCTTGCGCGCCCAATCGAGCGCGATCGGATCGATCGTGCCGGTCTCGATATGGGCAGGCGTGACGGCAAAGATCGGCAGCGTCAAACCGCCCTTCGTGTTGAAAGGGGTCGGTCTCTCGATGAACTGATAGGGGGCCATGATTGTCCTTCGGCGGTCGTAAGGAATCGTTCCTTAACGGTCTGTTAGGGTTAACAGACTATTGCTGGAGCGAAGATTACGCGTCAAACCTTTCCCTGTTCCGCTTCGAGGTCAGGCGCCGATTTCGGAATCCAGGAACGCGCCATGCCTGCCTCGCTCACCAGTACATTGACCAATCGTATCCTGCAGAGCGCTGCGGCATCGCTGATCGTCTTGGCACTTGCCGGTTGCTCGACGACCAAGGACCGGATGACAACGGGTTCGGTGCCGAAACTCACCAAGCCGGTTGAAGAGATGGACGCGACGGAGCTGCGCTCGGCGACGGACCGGCTCGGCCAGGCCTACGCAAAGAACCCGCGCGATCCCGTCACCGGCGTCAACTATGCCAATCTGCTGCGCATGAACGGCCGCGACACACAGGCGCTCGCCGTTATGCAGCAGGTGGCGATCGCCAATCCCGGCGACCGCAACGTGCTGGCCGCCTACGGCAAGGCGCAGGCGGCGGCCGGCCAGTTCCAGCAGGCGCTCGACACGATCGGCCGCGCCCAGACGCCGGACCGTCCGGACTGGAAGCTGATCTCGGCCCAAGGCGCGATCCTCGACCAGATGGGCCGGGCAAGCGATGCCAGGCAGCGCTACCGCGACGCGCTCGACATCCAGCCGAACGAGCCCTCCATCCTTTCCAACCTCGGCATGTCCTACGTGCTGACCGGCGATCTGCGCACGGCCGAAACCTACCTGCGCTCCGCCGCCGGCCAACCCACAGCCGACAGCCGCGTCAGGCAGAACCTTGCCCTCGTCGTCGGCCTTCAGGGACGCTTCCCTGAAGCCGAGCAGATCGCGCGGCGCGAACTTTCGCCGCAGCAGGCCGACGCCAATGTCGCCTATCTCAGAGGCATGCTCTCGCAGCAGAATTCCTGGCAGAAACTCGCCGCCAAGGACAAGACCCCTGGTGCAGTGGACGGCAGCAATACCAACTGACCGGATCTCCTCTGAGCCTGAGACTGTCCGAAGTTGCTCGTGCGCCAGCCTATCGATCACTTACGCCGGCGAGAATGAGCCGGAGGCCGAGGCCGGCCATGACGGCACCCGCGGTGCGGTCGATCCAGCTCTTGGCGGCAAGATAGAGCCGCCGCGGGTGGCGGGCCGAAAAGGCGAAGGCGACGATCGAATACCACCCGGCCTCCACGACGAAGACGCCGAGCGGCAGCGCGACGACGAGACTGAGCGGCACCGTCCTCGGTAAAAGTGCGGCAAAGATGCTGGCATAGACGATGATGGTCTTCGGGTTGCTGAGCTGGGTCAGCAGCGCGGTCATGAAGCTCAATCTCGGCGCGCGATTGCCGTTGACGGCGTCGGAGACCTCGATCGGCTGACCGGCGCTCCTCCAGATATTGACAGCGATATAGACGAGATAGGCGCCGCCTGCGACCTTCAGCAGGATATAGAGCCATTCGAACTGCGACAGCAGCGCCGTCAGCCCTGCAAGCGCCAGCACGGCAAAAACGACCCCGCCAGCGCCCATGCCGAGTGCGGCAGCAAGGCCATCCAGCCTCGAACGCGAGATGGCGATCCTGGAGACGACCACGAAGCTCGGGCCGGGGCTCATCGCGCCGACGGCCAAGGCTGCCATGATGCTAATGAAAATGCCCGCAGAAGACATCGGAAACCTCTCTTTTGGATTGAACGCGCGCCAGGGGCACTGCGGTTGCATGCGCGCCCGCGATGGTCGCCCATCCCGTTTACCAGCTATGCCGGTGCCGGTCACGCGTGTTTGCCGGCGGCGGATCGGACCGACAGTCCTTGATGCACGTCGTCCTCTGTCGGAAGCGGCATCCGCTTTACGACGCCGGCGCAGCCGTCAGAACTTGTCTGCCACCTGAATGCCGGCTGGACCGAGAATGACGGCGATCAGCACCGGCAGGAAGAACAGGATCATCGGCACCGTCAGTTTCGGCGGCAGGGCGGCGGCCTTCTTTTCCGCCTCGTTCATGCGCTCGTCGCGCCCTTCCTGGGCGAGAACGCGCAGCGCCTGCGCAATCGGCGTGCCATAGCGGTCGGCCTGGACCAGCGCCTGCGTCACCGAGCGTACCAGTTCGATCTGGGTACGTATGGCAAGATTTTCGAGCGCCACGCGGCGATCCGGCAGGAAGGAGAGCTCGGCTGTAGTCAGCACCATCTCCTCGGCGAGCGCCGGCGACTGCTCGCCGAGCTCTTCGGACACACGACGCATCGCGGCCTCGATCGAGATGCCGGATTCGACGCAGATCAGCATCAGGTCTAGCGCATCCGGCCAGGCGCGCTTGATCGAGTGCTGGCGCTTGCCCATGCGGTTGGAGATATAGATGTTCGGCGCGTAGAAGCCGAGATAACCGACGCCGATGACGGCGAAGAGGCGGATGGCCATGCCCCTTTCGGCGAGATTGCCGAGGCCGAAGACCCAAAAGGCAGCAAGCGCCAGGAAAAGGAAAGGCAGCAGGAAACGCGCCACGAGGAAGGTATTCAGCGCATTCTCCGAGCGGAAACCGGCGGCGCGCAGTTTGTTGACCGTATTGTCGTCGACGAGCGCCTTACGCAGGTTGAAACGCTCGACGATCTGGCGGACCGAGCGGTTGTTCTGGCTCCTGAGCGAAGCCTTGCCGGCGCCGGTTTCCGCGTTCATGCGGGCGCGTTCGCGGGCACGGATCTGTTCGCGCTCGGTCGAAACGGCCTTCATGCGCTTAGTGAGATCGCCGCGCTCGAAGAAGGGAACAGCGATCGTATAAAAAGTAGCGAAGACGGCAATCGCCACGAAAAGTGCGATCAGCATGCTCGGATTGGTGAGCGTTGCGGCAAGGTCCTGCGACATGGTGCTTCCTTCCGGCTAGATATCAAAACTGATCATTTTGCGCATGACGAAAATGCCGATCGACATCCAGATCGCCGAGAAACCCATGATGAAATGGCCACGCGGATCGGTGAAAAGGATCATCATGTAGCTCGGCGAGGTGAGATAGACGAGGGTCGCGACGATGAAGGGCAGAGCGCCGATGATGTAGGCCGACGCCTTGGCTTCCATCGAGAGCGCCGTAACCTTGGCCTTCATCTTCCTGCGCTCGCGCAGCACCTTGGAGAGATTGCCGATCGCTTCCGACAAATTGCCGCCGGCCTGCGACTGGATGGCGATGACGATGGCGAAGAAGTTGACTTCCTGGAGCGGCATGTGGATGGTCATGCGGGCGCAAGCATCGGGAATGCTGAGACCCACCTGCTGCGCTTCAATGACGCGCCGGAACTCGCTCTTGACCGGCTCCGTGCCCTCGGTGGCGATTAGACGGATCGCATCGTTGAGTGGCAGACCCGATTTGATCGAGCGGATGATGACGTCAAGTGCATTGGGGAGCTCGTTGAGAAACTTGTTCTGGCGGCGCTTGATCAGGAAGCCGAGAACCCAGCGCGGCAGACCGAGACCAGCGACGACGGCGGTACCGACCATGACCATCCACGATACACCAACGACGACGGCGACAAACAGGAGCACAGAGGCGAAGATGGCGCTGATGAGATAGAATTTCGCCACCGTGATCGTCAGGCCGGCCTGCACCAGCCGGGCCTTCATCGATACGGTCTTCTTGGTCTTTTCGTGCTGGCGCTTTTCCAGGTCCTTCAGGTTGTCCTGCACCGATTTGCGGCGCTTCGACAGCTCCTGCACCCGGTCACGGGCAGCCTTGACCTTGACACGGTCACTTTCGGCCGACTTGACGCGGTTGATGCGGCTTGCCGATTTCTTGTCAGTCTCGATCCGTGAAAACAACAAGGCATAGGCGACCGCGCCCGCGGAGACGGCGGCGAGGACGACGATTGCCAGCACTATCGGATCGAACCCGAACATCTCACCTATTCCTTGGTTTTGGCTTCCATCGCGTCGAGGGCAGCGGCAAGACGTTTTTCCTCGTTGAAGTAGCGGGCGCGATCCCAGAAATGCGGCTTGCCGACGCCGGTCGACATGTGCCGGCCGATCAGGCGGCCGTTCGCATCCTCGCCTTCGATCTCGTAGCGCATCAGATCCTGGGTGATGATGACATCGCCTTCCATGCCGATCACCTCGGTGATCTGGGTGATGCGGCGCGAACCGTCACGAAGGCGTGCCGCCTGAATGACAACGTCGACCGAGCTCGAAATGATCTCGCGCACCGTCTTTGCCGGCAGGGTAAAGCCGCCCATGGCGATCATCGATTCGATACGACTCAGGCATTCCCGCGGCGTGTTGGCGTGGATGGTGCCCATCGAACCGTCGTGACCGGTGTTCATCGCCTGCAGCAGGTCGAAAACTTCCGGTCCGCGGACTTCGCCGACGATGATGCGCTCGGGACGCATACGCAGGCAGTTCTTGACGAGATCGCGCATGGTGATCTCGCCCTCGCCTTCGATATTCGGCGGGCGCGTTTCGAGACGGACGACATGCGGCTGCTGCAGCTGCAGTTCGGCGGTATCCTCGCAGGTGATGACGCGCTCGTCCCTGTCGATATAGTTGGTGAGGCAGTTCAGAAGCGTCGTTTTGCCCGAGCCGGTGCCGCCTGAAATGACGACATTGCAGCGCACGCGTCCGATGATCTGCAGCACGGTTGCGCCTTCCGGCGTGATGGCGCCGAAACGGACGAGCTGATCGAGCGTCAGCTTGTCCTTCTTGAACTTGCGGATGGTGAGAGCCGGCCCGTCGATCGACAGCGGCGGCGCGATGACGTTGACGCGCGAACCATCGGGCAGGCGGGCGTCGCAGATCGGGCTCGATTCGTCGACACGGCGGCCGACCTGGCTGACGATGCGTTGGCAGATCGAGAGAAGCTGCGCGTTGTCGCGGAAGCGGATCTCCGATTCGATCGTCTTGCCGCCGACTTCGATAAAAGTCTGGCCGGCGCCGTTGACCATGATGTCGGCGATATCGTCGCGCGCGAGCAACGGCTCCAGCGGGCCATAACCGAGGACGTCGTTGCAGATGTCCTCGAGCAGTTCCTCCTGCTCGGATATCGACATCGCAAAGTTCTTGATGGTGATGATGTCGTTGACGATGTCGCGGATTTCCTCACGCGCACTTTCACCATCAAGCTTGGAGAGCTGCGAGAGATCAATCGTATCGATCAGCGCGGAAAAGACCTGCGCCTTGGTGTCGTAATATTCATCGGTGCGGGCCGGGCGCTTGCGCTGCGGCGTCTGCATCGGCGGTGGCGTCACCTGCTGGCGCACGGGCTCGCGCGAGGGTTCGACCAGAATGGAGGGGGATGAGGCCGCAGGGGTGGCGGCCGGAACCGGCGGCGGCGGAGCAATCGCCCCTCCGACCTTTCCGGAACCTTCGTTTCCGCGTTTTCCAAACATGCCACTCGATCCAATCTGCTCGTTCTAGAGCATTTCCCGATCTCTTCGAGTCAAGGAAATGCTCTATCTTTTTGTTTTCACGCAATTCGGGACGCAAAACCGCTGCACACTTTTGCTGGAATTGCTCATCGTCTACTTGCGCTTCAGGAGGCCCAGCAGGCCGCCTTTCTTCGCCTTCTTGATCGCAACCCGGCCGGTGACGATGTGCGATATCTGCGAAAAGGTTTCCGCCGTCGGCGATTTCGGGTCGACTTCCGAGATCATCCGGCCGCTATTGGCGGCGTTGCCGAAAAGATTGATGTCGAAGGGGATGATCGCGATCGGATCGATCTCCAGCGGTTCACAGAAATCCGACGGTGAAATCTCCGGACGTTTCGGCATGCCGACCTGATTGAGGATGAGATGCGGCGGCCTGTCGTTCGGCCGCATCTTGCGCAGCGCGTCCAGCATGTTCTTGGCGTTGCGCAAGTTGGCGAGATCGGGAACCGCTGCGATGACCACCTCGTCGACGCTCGACAGCACCGAGCGCGTCCATTCCGACCATGCATGCGGAACATCGAGCACGGTGATGGGCGCGCTGCGCTGCAGGACATCGAGCACCGGCTGGAAAGCCTGGCCGTCGAAATCATAGGCGCGGTCGAGCAGCGAGGGTGCGGCAAGCAGGGACAGATGCTCGGAGCATTTCGTCAGCAGGCGGTCGAGGAAGACCTCGTCGAGACGATCGGGCGCAAAGACCGCTTCGGCGATACCCTGGGCCGGATCCTGGTCGAAATCGATGTTCGCCGTACCGTAGGGCAGGTCGAGATCGGCGAGAATCGTCTCGGTGGAGAAGAGATTGGAAATGCCGAAGGCGCAATTATGCGCGATGGTCGAAGCGCCGGTGCCGCCCTTCGAGCCGATGAAGGCGATGCTGCGGCCGAGCGGCTCGGAGTCCGGATCGACGAAAATCGAGGCCATCGCCGCAAGGATATCGGGCATGGCGACGGGCTGGACCATATATTCGGAAATACCGTTGCGGATGAGCTCGCGATAAAGCCCGATATCGTTGTAATAACCGATAATGACGACCTTCGTCGTCGGATCGCAGACGGCGGCAAGCGGCGCGAGTTCGGCGAGCAGGTTCGCGGCATTCGCCTTGGTCTCGAGGATGATGAGGTTCGGCGTCGGGGCGCCCGAAAACATATTGGCGGCAGCGGCGATGCCGCCGCTGGTGATGCGCATGCTGACCTTTGCGACGCGCCGATCATTGGCGCAGCGTTCCATGACATGCTGCAGGGCCTCGCTCTCGCAGAAGGCATGCACGGAGATGCGCGGCAGCGGCCGCATGTTTTCCAGATCCGCCATGCGCACGGCCTCCTCGGCGTTGCGAAGCTCGCTGGGATTCCGGATTTCGTATTCAATCGCGCTCATCGTTCCGTTCCGCCTCAGAAGCCGCTGTTGCTGTCGGCAACATCTTCGATCGTCGATGTCGTCGTCCGGTATTCCTGGATCGCATTGTTGCGCCGCTGCGCGTCGATCGGAGTCATGCCGCGGGGTGCCACCAGATCCTCCGGATTGGCGATCTGGGCGGCCAGGTTGTTCTGTGAGGCGCAGCCGAAATTATAGTAATTCTGGTTGGTCAAATCGTTCGAGATGTCCTTCGGCCACTGACCGCATTGCGTGGTGATCGCGGTGGTGCCGGTAAAACTCAGCCGGATCGGCGCCGCATCGCCGGCACTGGCGGCGGCATAGGAAGTGTTGACGATCTTCGAGCTTGCAATCCCCCGCGACGCCAGCTCGGCGCGGACCTGATTGCGCAGCTGATAGGCTGCCGCCGAATTCGGCGAGCCTTGCGGCGACAGCACATAAACCGGGCCTGAGGCGCGCGAGATGTAGTTTGCGGCAAAGCCGCGGATGAGATCGCGCTGGGCGATGGTCAGGCGTCGATCGGTCGAGGCGACAGGTATATCAACCGTCTGCTCCGCCTCCGTCACGATGATCGGGTGGCGGGCGCGGTAGTCATCCGGAATGCCGCCGGTCGTCAGTTGGTCGTGCGGGCCGGCGCATCCGGAAAGGACGGCCACCGAAATGACGGCTGCGGCCAGAAGCGCCTTCGAGATTCCGAGGTGGGGTGTCGTCGAATTCATATGGGCCATCGCCTGATCTCTGTTCTGTGCCATTGCTGCCGATCGTGCCCCGGTCATTTGTAGATGAACCCGATCGAGCCGTGGAACTGCGCATCGGCGACGGGCGCCTCGCGGCGGCCATAGACCTTGTTGACACGGTTGAGGAAGAAGGTTGCACCGTCGTTCTCAGGGCTGAAATTGTCGTCCGGCCGGTTGAGCTGATTGCGCGCCACCGGACGCACCAGATAGGGCGTTGCGATGATGACGAGCTCGGTTTCCTGACGCTCGAAACCTTTCTGGCGGAAGAGCGTGCCGAGCAGCGGGATTTTCGAGACGCCTGGTGTGCCGCCCATCGTCTGAGAAACGTTGTCGCGGATAAGGCCGGCCAGCGCAATCGAACCGCCCGAGGGCAGCTCCACCGAAGTCTCTGCCGAACGGCGCTGATAGGTGGCGTTGCCGCTGCCGGCCACCGGTTCGGAGACATTGGTCTTGATCTGCAGGCTGATGCGTCCCGATGACAGCACGACCGGTTTGAAGGCGAGGTTGATACCGTAGTTAAACGGCGTGACGGTGACGTTGCCGTTGCTGTCGGTCGTCGAATAAAGCTGCTGGCCGCCGGAATTGAAGGTCGCGGCCTGGCCCGATATCGCCGTCAGCGTCGGCTCGGCGAGCGTCTTGACGACCTTGGCCTGCTCCAGCGCGTTGAGGTAGGTCGAAATGTCGTATTTGCCGATCGAGCTCTTGAAGAGCGCCGCCAGACCGCCGCCAACCGTCGAGGTGGCACTGTCGGTGCCGGGACTGCCGAGCTGGGCGACGGTCATGCCGGAGGAATTGGAAACCAGATTGTCGAAGCCGAGCTGCTTCAGCACCTCGCGGCGGACCTCGGCGATCGTCACCTTGAGGGTGACCTGATCCTCGCCCTCGATCTGCAAGAGGTTGACGACCTGCGAAGTCTGGCGGCCTTCCGCAAAGAGCGCCACGGAACTGTCGCCGCCGGTGCCGGATGCCGTCTCTGTTCTGGTCGTCGCCTCGCCACCCTTCAGGAAGACCTGCGCCAGATCGGCCGCCTGCGTGGCAGCCTGCGGCGTGCGCACGGTGCCGGTCAGCACGATGTTGTCGGAGACGATTTCGACGTTGATGTTGGAGTCGGGAATGAAGCGGCGAAGATTGACTTCGAGGCCGGAGACGTCGCGCTCGATCTCGATATCGAGATTGACGATCTCCTGTCCACCGGCGCCGAAGACGAAGATGTTCGTCTGGCCGACCTTCTTGCCGAATAGGTAGATGCGCCGCGAGGTGCGGGTCACGGCATCGGCCATGGTCGGATCGGAGACGAGAATATCATGCGCATCGTCCGGCAGATCGACGACGACGGCCTTGTTGAGCCCGAGCTTCAGCCGGCGATGGGCATTGGGGCCGGTCTGAGAGATTCGGACCAGGCTATCGGAATCGGCGCGCGCCTCGCCTGCACCGAGAACCGGGGCGAAAGAGGTCGGCACTATTCCGGAGACACCGATTGCCAGCGAAAGGCAGCCTGTCAGGAGAGGTCCGGCGCGCCGCGTTGAATTGCCCATTTGCACGTCCTTTTACTCCGCCTTCGGCGCTGCGCTGGCATCCGTGACGATGGCGCCCGACTTGATGACCTGGATGATCGCACTGCCGTTGTCGCCGCTCAGGAGATAGTCGGCGGCACTGGTATCTTGCTCCTGTGCATCGGCGACCGAGCGCAGCGCGAGCGACAGCCGGTCCGCCATCTGCTGGGCGACAGCCAGAACCTTCGTTTGATCAGGGGTGAGCTCGAGCGTTGCGGTCGTGCCGACCACCGATTTCGAGCCATCGTCCTTTTCCTGGATCTGCTGGTCGATGGCGAGAACGCGGACATTGCTCAGCACGGTTTCGGTAATGAGCTTGTCGGCTTCGGTACCCTTGCGGACCATGATGACGTCGACGCGGTCGTTCGGCAGGATGAAACCACCGGCGCCGGTTGCCACCGATATCTCGGTCGCGACGGCGCGCTTGCCGGCCGGCAATAGCGAGGAAAGGATGCGACTGCTGGAATCGGCGACCTTTTCCGGCCGGATCGGTTCGCCTTCGAAGATCGGCAGACGCACGACTGCGCCCTGCAGATCCTTGATCGCATCCGGCTTATCGGCTTCGGTGATGAGGCCCGGGACGACGCCGCCCTGCGGCCAGGCCATCCAGTGCACCAACTTGTCGTCCAGCCTTGCGCCGACCGGCAGATTGGCGCTCGAGACAAGGATGTTGACGGTCGGTTCCTTCTCGATAACCGACTGAACCTGGGTGACGACACCGCCGCTGCCCGCCATTTGCATTGCCAGGAGGCCGGCGAGGCCGGCTGCCACCACGGCGACAGCTAGGATTATAAGGCGGGCCGGTTTCATCGATCATTCCTCAGGGCACGATATGTTCGCCCTGTAGAATGCTCAGCAATTGGTATAATTATGGTTAATGGAACGCTTACATTTTAAGTTAACGGGCATTTAAAATGCCGTTATTTCAGGCTTTCCAGCGCGGCGAGGAACAGCGGCGAGGAGGGGAAGGCCATGAAACCGCCGATCGCGATCGCGATGCCATAGGGGATCTTCTTGGCGAGCAGGACCGAGTTCGGCACCGGCAGACCGATGGCGAGGATGGTGTCCGATTGCCCTCTCACGAGGAGGATCAACAGGGTGATGAGACCGCCGATCATGGCAACGTCGGTCATGAGGAACGCAAGGGATTGGTTCAGACCGAACCAGAGCGCGGTGGCTGTCAACAGCTTGGCATCTCCACCGCCCATCACATTGAATGCAAAAAGAGCAAAGCAGGCGCTGAAGACGACGGCGGCGCCGGCAAGATGCATGCCGATCATTTCCAGTGCCAAGCCGGAGAACGGCGCGAGAACGAGGAAAGAGGCGATCAGGATCACGGAAATGCGGTTCGGGATCGTCATGGTGAACAGATCCGAGAACGCCGCCATGGCGAGGCAAAGTGGCAATATCACGAAGACTGCAGCTGCGATCATGCGTATACCCGATCGTAACGTGATACGAAAAGGCTCACGGCTGTTAAGCCTGTGAGCCCGCTCGATATATCGGCCAGATCAAATCCGGACGGGATCATGCAGACGCCGCTTGACGGCGGCCTATATCAGGGGGCCGGGGGGGTGACAGCTGTGTCCAGCTTGGTGCCCAGCGCGCTGAACGTGCTGTTGAGCTTGCCACCAAGCGTAGTTGCGCCAGTCACGAGCGCTACGGAAATGAGGGCGGCGATCAGGCCGTATTCGATTGCGGTCGCGCCGGATTCGTCCTTCAGAAAACGGCTAAAAAGCTTGGTCATGGTAACTCCTAACTCCAGTTGATGTTCAGCACGTCCGCCAACTGTTTGCCGTTGATCGGATGACAGCAACCTAGCGAATGGCCGTTTCCATCGGCTTAAGGAAAAGAGTTAACGAGATGTGAACGAGACAACAGGCCTTTGTAGAGTCAGTATTTTCTTACGCACTTACCTCAATATTTAACAATATTCCGGGAATAATCGCTGCATTCATCCGGAAATAGCACAAATTCCATCTCCAACCGAAGCGTGCGTCGCCCGGAGACCGTGCCAGATCGGAGCATTACGCTTCATCCTGGAACAGGGCGGCAGGCTTAAGGCTTCGTTCACCATTTTTTTCCATTCTATGTGCATATTGCGCTGTGATCGTGAAAGAGGACCAAATGTCATCGAGCGGCAAAATCATTTTCTTTGCCGGCATGATCGCCGTTTTCGGTATTTCGGGAGTTTCCGCGGCCGCAGACGATGACATGCTGCGCGTCTATATGGATCACGCGCGCGTATTGAAGCTTGACCGCCCCGTCAGCAAGGTGATTGTCGGCAATGCCAAGGTCGCCGATGCGACCGTCGCCGACGCCAAGACCATCGTTCTGACAGGACGCAGCTTCGGCACCACAAATCTGGTCCTTCTCGATGCCGACGGCAATGCGATCCTCGACGAGCGCATCCTGGTGTCGATCGACGAGGGCAATACGGTGCGCGTCTACCGGCAGACCGAGCGCTCCGTTCTGTCCTGCACGCCGAACTGCGAGCAGCATGCGCAGCAAGCGGCCACCGCGACGGCCTCACCCTGAGTACTATCTGGGAGCTTCCTCGACCATTCGTTAAAATCGTCGTGTCAGGGTGAAACGGAAAATCAACGAACAGACCGTAGTCTGACGCGTGGAAAATATCGCTCGGGTCCAGGCAATGACGGCAATTGATCAGCAGACGGATAAGGGGCGCGCCTTCGCCCCGTTCCGTTTCTCACGGTTTCGCGCTCTCGCCCGTTCGCGCGAGGGTGCTGCGGCGATCGAATTCGCCCTGCTCGCCATTCCCTATTTCCTGGTGATTTTCGCAATCCTCGAAACTTTCGTCGCCTTCGCCGCCGAAGAGCTCGTCTCCAACGGCGTTGATACGATGAGCCGCCGGATGCGAACCGGGCAGATCACCTATAATCTCGGCCGCACGACCGATATGAACCAGGCGCAATTCCGCCAGGCTTTCTGCGACGAGATCTCGATCCTGGTCCGCTGCTCGGCGAGCGAAGTCGCCACACCGAGCAAGCTCTACCTGGATGTACGGACGTTCAGCACCTTCTCGGCCATTCCGACGACGATCCCCAAGCTTTCCACCGACAAATATGCCGATATCAACACGGCGGCCTTCAAATATGCTCCGGGCGGCGCCGGCACGATCAATATGGTCCGCGCCTATTACCGCTGGGAAATCATCACGGATCTGGTCCGGCCCTATATCACCACGATACGCCCCTCCGACGGTTCGATGCCGAGCCAATATCTGATTGTCGCAACCGCGGCCTTCCAGAACGAGCAGTATCCATAATGGCGTTGCGCAACCCGTTCACCAGACTGGTCCTGAGGGCGCGGCGACTGGCCCGAGACCGCAGGGGCGCCGGAGCGATCGAATTCGCGATCCTCTTTCCCGTGCTGATCATGCTCTATATCGGCGCTTTCGAGATCACGATCGGCCTCAGCGTCAGCAAGCGCGTGACACGCGCCGCAGGAACGGTGGCCGATCTCGTCACCCAGCAGCAATCCGTCACGAAGAGCGCGCTCGCGCAGATGCCGTCGGTCGCAACGGCGATCTTCGTGCCCTACAACTCGACGTCGCTGACGCTGAAGATCACCGGCATTACCATCGATGCCAGCGCCAATGCGAAAGTGCTCTGGTCCTGGGCACAGGACGGGACGGTGCCCTATGCCAAGAACGCCACGGTGACCAACGTGCCGTCTGATATGAAGACGGCGAACAGTTTCCTGGTCCGGACTGAGCTGAGCATCCCCTATACGATGTTCCTGTTCGCCCCGAACTTCATGCCGGATGGCATGCGCACGATCACCATCAGCCGCAGTTATTTCTACCGCCAGCGGCAAGGCGACTCGATCCCCTGCGGCGACTGCTGACGACCCCCTTCCCGCCCTTCTCGGCTGCATAACTTTCTAAATCGATTTAGGGAGTCATGCAGCAAGTCAAAGTGTTACAGCGTCCTTTTCGTGTCTTGAAAAGGCGCGCGGCGCTGTAATTTGCCAAGCCGAGCGCAGCATTATATGGCTGGATCTCAGCCGCCTCCGACATTCCAGAGGCCGGCGATCGGCTCTCTCGGGTGTAAAATGGCGCGTACCTTTCTTTTCGTTCTGGATTCCTTCGGTGTCGGTGGAGCGCCGGATGCGGCGGCCTATGGCGACGAGGGTGCCGATACGCTTGGCCATATCGCCGAGTTCTGCGCAGCCGGCGCCGGAGATCGCGCCGGATTGCGCGAAGGGCCGCTTTCCCTGCCGAACATGTCGGAACTCGGGCTGATGCACATTGCGCGGTCGGCGTCGGGTCGGTTTCCGGCCGGCATGCCCGTCCCGGAGAAGGTCTACGGCATTTATGGCGCCGCCACCGAAATCTCTCGCGGCAAGGATACACCATCAGGTCATTGGGAGATCGCGGGAACACCTGTCAGTTTCGATTGGGGTTATTTCCCGACGGAGGGAGACGCCTTTCCTCAGGAATTCATCGACGCATTGTGCAGGGAGGCTGATGTGCCCGGCATTCTCGGCAACTGCCATGCCTCGGGAACCGAGATCATCGCCCGGCTCGGCGAGGACCATATCCGCACCGGCAGGCCGATCTGCTACACCTCTTCGGATTCGGTCTTCCAGGTCGCGGCGCACGAGGTGCATTTCGGCCTCGATCGTCTGCTCGCCTTCTGCCATTTGGCCCGGGGGCTTCTCGATCCTTACAATATCGGCCGCGTCATCGCCCGGCCCTTCAACGGCCAGTCTGCCTCTAGCTTCCAGCGCACAGGAAACCGGCGCGACTTCTCCGTGCTGCCGCCAGAGCCGACGCTGCTGGACCGGCTTATCGAGCACGGACGACACGTGCACGCGGTGGGAAAGATCGGCGATATCTTCGCACATCAGGGCATTTCCAGGGTCATCAAGGCGAACGGCAACGAGGCGCTTATGGATGCGTCGCTTTCGGCGATTGACGAGGCTGAGGACGGCGATCTCGTCTTCACCAATTTCGTCGATTTCGACATGATCTACGGCCATCGCCGCGACGTGCCGGGTTATGCCGCGGCACTCGAGGCCTTCGATGCGCGCTTGCCCGAAGTCCACAAGAAACTGAAGCCCGGCGATCTCGTCGTACTCACCGCCGATCACGGCTGCGATCCGACCTGGCGCGGCACGGACCATACGCGCGAGCGCGTGCCTGTTATCGCCTATGGCCCCGGCATCCGGTCGCGTTCGATCGGGGTGCGCCGCAGCTATGCCGATATCGGCGAGAGCATCGCCCGGCATCTCGGCATCCCGACCGGACCACACGGAAGGAGTTTTCTGTGACATCGCGTTTGAAGAAGGTCGAACTGCACTGCCATCTGGAGGGTGCGGCACCTCCAGCTCTGACTGCGGCGCAAGCGCGGAAATATGGCGTCGACATCAGCGCACAGCTTCGTGACGGAGCCTATGTCTGGCATGATTTCGCAAGCTTCCTCGAATGTTACGACAAGGTTTCCGAGGTCTACAAGACCGAGGAGGACTATGCGCTTCTGACCGAAACCTATCTCGACGAACTCGCCGGCATCAATACGATTTACAGCGAGCTCATCGTTTCGCCCGACCACGGCAAGCGCATCGGGCTAGGCGCCGATGCTTATATATCAGGTATCTGCGAAGGCATCCGGCGGGCCAGGGAAAAGAGCGGCATCGAGGCCCGGCTGATCGTCACCGGCGAGCGGCATTTCGGTCCGGAGAGCGTGATTGGTGCTGCCGAATATGCGGCAAAGGCCGGCAATCCTCTGATTACCGGCTTCAACCTTGCCGGCGAGGAGCGCATGGGGCGCGTCGCCGATTATGCCCGCGCCTTCGATATCGCCCGCGATGCCGGCCTCGGGTTGACCATCCATGCCGGCGAGGTCTGCGGCGCCTTCAGCGTCGCTGACGCGCTCGATGCGGTGCGCCCCTCGCGCATCGGCCATGGGGTGCGCGCCGTCGAGGATCTCGATCTGGTGAAGCGGCTTGCCGATCTCGGCACCGTGCTCGAGATCTGCCCGGGCTCCAATATCGCGCTCGGGGTGTTTCCCGATTTTGCTTCCCATCCGCTGCGCCATCTGAAGGAAGCAGGCGTGCGGGTGACGATCAGCTCAGACGATCCGCCCTTCTTCCATACCTCGCTCAAGCGAGAATACGAGCTTGCCGCCGGGGCCTTCGGCTTCGGCGACGCGGAGATCGACGCGATGACACGCACTGCGATCGAGGCCGCCTTCGTCGACGATGAGACACGAAAGACTTTGCTCGCCAGGCTTTAAAAGTCTCCAGAGACTGGGGAAGATCGACGCAAATTGGCCGCCACTCTTGCAGTCAGGCCGATTTCCGTGAAAGAAACATTCAATAGAAAGAATGAAAGGCTTCCCCATGGACGGCGTCACAGTCATCGATCATCCGCTTGTGCAGCACAAGCTCACCATCATGCGGCGCAAGGAGACATCGACGGGAAGTTTCCGGCGCTTGCTGCGCGAAATCTCGACCCTGCTCTGCTACGAAGTGACCCGCGATCTCGAACTGACGATGGAAACGATCGAGACACCGCTGCAAACGATGGAGTCGCCGATCCTCGAGGGCAAGAAGCTGGTCTTCGCCTCGATCCTGCGTGCCGGCAACGGGCTGCTCGAAGGCATGCTTGATCTCGTGCCTTCCGCCCGCGTCTCGCATATCGGCGTCTATCGCGACCACGAGACGCTGCAGCCGGTCGAATATTACTTCAAGGCGCCGGAGGACGTGGCGGAGCGGCTGATCATCGTCGTCGATCCGATGCTTGCGACCGGCAATTCCTCGATCGCGGCGATCGACAAGCTCAAGGAACGCGGCGCCCACAATATCCGCTTCCTCTGCCTGCTTGCCGCCCCGGAAGGCATCCGCAACTTCCGCGCCGCGCATCCCGATGTTCCGGTTTTCACCGCATCGATCGACAGTCATCTCAACGAGAAGGGCTACATCGTGCCTGGCCTCGGCGATGCCGGCGATCGCATGTACGGCACCAAGTAATTTCAGCCTTCCTTTACCAAATCGAAAGACTTTAAGGCCCGGTGGTTCGCTCCGGGCCTTTTGGCGTCGATATTAGCAACTTATCAGCACTTGAGGTTTAGGAAGTCTGAAGCATGAGGCCCCGCATGAAGCGGGGTTTATACAGGAAGGATTTCTGTTTCATGCTCGTGCGTACCGTCCTATTCGCCAGCATCGCCGCGGTGCTCGCCACACAGGTGCCTTCCTTCTTCGGAAGCACCAGCCAGCAGTCTGCTGACGCCCTCTCCGCCAATTACGTATCGACCGAAACCGACCAACCGGCCGCACCGGAGCCCGTCTACGGCAGCAATGCGATCCGCCTGCGGGCCGATGCGCAGGGCCACTATACCGGCAGCTTCAAGATCAACGGCAAGCCGGTGCAGGGCCTGATCGATACCGGCGCCACCTATGTGGCGCTCAACGAGACGCTCGCCCGCCGGCTGGGCTTCACCGCCAACCAACTCGATTTCCGTTACGGGGTGAACACCGCGAACGGCCAGACGAAGGCCGCGCATGTGACACTCGACCGGGTCGAAATCGGCGGCATTCGCGTGCGCGATGTCGAAGCCTTCGTCCTCAGGGACAATGCGCTGACGACGACGCTGGTCGGCATGAGTTTCCTGCAGAAGCTCGCCTCCTATTCCGTCGCCGACGGTTCGCTCAGCCTCAAGCAGTAAACTGCGTCAGATCAGGCCCGCAATCACCGGTGTCAGCTCCGGCCTGTCCTCGGTGATGCGGTAATGCATGGCAAGTGCCGCAGCCGCCCGCTCCGCCGCGGCTTCGTCAGCGGCATGAACGAGAGCGATTGGTTCACCCGCGTTTACGCGGGTGCCAAGCGGCAGGAGTTCGGAAAAGCCGACGCGATGGTCGATCCGGTCCGCCGGATGGCGTCTTCCGCCGCCGAGATCGATGACGCTGACGCCGACACCGCGCGCATCACAAGCGGAGAGCCAGCCGGACCGGGCGGCCGGGACAGGCTTTTCCACAGGTGCCCTGGCCAGATATCGGTCGGGATTTTCGATGAGATCGGCCGGGCCACCGAGCATCGATACCATACGCGCGAAGACTTCTGCCGCCTTTCCCGACGATAGGGCCTGACGCGCCATCCCCTCAGCTTCATCAGGCGAAGCGGCGACGCCCGATTTCACCAGCATCTCGGCGGCGAAGGCGAAAACGACGATATCAAGCCGCGTGTCCCTTTTCCTGCCTGCCAGAAAATCCAGGCAGTTGCGCATCTCGACGGCATTGCCGGCACTATCGGCGAGCGGCTGGTTCATGTCGGTGATCAGGGCCGAGGTCTTCACGCCGGCGCCATTGGCCACCTCGACCAGCGACTGCGCGAGGATCTCCGCCTGGCCGCGGTCAGCCATGAAAGCGCCGTTGCCGACCTTGACGTCGAGCACCAGCGTCTCGAGCCCGGCGGCAAGTTTCTTCGAGAGGATAGAGGCGGTGATGAGGGGAATGGAATCGACGGTGGCGGTCACATCGCGCACGGCATAGAGCCTGCCGTCGGCGGGCGCCAAGGTGCCGGTCTGGCCGATGATGGCGCATCCCGCCTCCTTCACGACCTTGTGGAACAGGTCCGCGTCCGGGGTGATCCTATAGCCGGGAATGGATTCAAGCTTATCCAGCGTGCCGCCGGTATGGCCGAGACCGCGCCCGGAGATCATCGGAACGGCGAGGCCGCAGGCGGCGGCGATCGGCGCCAGCATCAGCGAAACATTGTCGCCGACGCCGCCGGTCGAATGTTTGTCGGCGATCGGGCGGTCGATATCGACCCACTGCAGCCTGTCGCCGGAATCGGCCATCGCCAGCGTCAAGGCCACGATTTCGGCCCGCGACATGCCCTTGAACCAGACGGCCATGGCGAATGCGCCGATCTGGCCTTCCGACAATTGACCGGCGGCGAGTGCCGCGATGAAGGACCTGATATCGGCGGCATCGAGTTCGTCGCCATCGCGCTTACGCCGAATGATCTCCTGCGGAATCATTTCAGTAGCTCGACGCCGCAACCGGTGCCGACTGTGTTCCACTTAGAACCGCCAGGATATCGTCGAGCAGGTCGGAAGCGCCGAAGCGGAAGGTCGACGGCATCGGCCAGTCCGGTGTCATGATGGTTTCGGCAAGGCTCAGATAGAGTGCGGCATCGGCCACCGAGCCGATACCGCCCGCCGGCTTGAAGCCGACCTTGCGGCCGCTTTCGCGGATAGCGCGGATCATGATGTCGGCGGCTTCGAGCGTCGCGTTGACGGCGACCTTGCCGGTGGAGGTCTTGATGAAATCGGCGCCGGCTTCGATGGCGAGTTCGGAGGCACGGCGGATCGATGCCGCATCCTTCAGCTCGCCAGTCTCGATGATGACCTTCAGAAGAACGGGACCGGCGCATTCGGCGCGTACGGCCTTGACCATGTCGGTCACCGCCTTCTCGTTGCCTGCGAGCAGCTTGCGGTAGGGGACGACCAGATCGATCTCATCGGCTCCATCGGCAATCGCCTCGCGTGCTTCGGCAGCGACATCGGCCACTTCCATATCGCCAGAGGGGAGGTTGACGACAGTCGCGATACGCACGGCATGCCCGGTGCCAAGGATATTGCGGGCCTGAGCGACGAACCGCGGCCAGATGCAGATCGCAGCACTGTTGCCGTAGGGCGTCTGCGCGCGGGCACAGAGCGCGTCGATCTGCGCCTCGGTGCAATCATCCTTCAAATTGGTGAGATCGAGAAGAGAAAGGGCGACAGCCGCCGTTTCCCGGTTGGAATGGCTATTCATCTTTGCTTCCTCTAGAGCATGACGCCGAAAAGTGTGAGCGGTTTTCGGGCGACATCATGCTCTAACTATAAAATGTAGAACAGAATTCAGATTTTAGGCCGACCCGGCCTAAAATCATCCTGTTCCAGCCGCAATCATGTCTTTCAGGATGGCGGCGAGACGGGCGCCGCCGATGGGCGCCATGTCCTTGGTTTCTTCATGGCTGAGCTCATTGCCGGTCATGCCTGCCCCATAGTTGGTGATAACGGAGGCGGCGGCAACCCTCAGGCCCAGCATTCTTGCGATGATAACCTCGGGCACCGTCGACATGCCTACGGCATCGGCGCCAAGGATGCGCGCCATGCGGATTTCCGCCGGCGTTTCAAAGCTCGGACCGGAGAACCACATATAGACACCCTGCGCCATCTCGATTTTAAGCTTTGCCGCTGCCCTCTGCATCGCTGCGGCAAGTCCGGCGTCATAGGCGTTGGTCATGCCGACGAAACGATGATCGCTTTCCTCGCCGATCAGCGGATTCATGCCGGAATAGTTGATATGGTCGGTGATCTGCATCACCGAACCGGGCGGCATGTCGTCGCGCAACGATCCGGCCGAATTGGTCAGGATCAGCGCTTCGACGCCAAGCGCCTTCAGCACCTCGATCGGCAGGCGCATGGCGTTGGCATCGCCCTTTTCGTAATAATGCCCACGGCCGGAGAGCATGACGACAGGCACGCCGCCGAGGCGGCCGGCGACGACTTCGCCTGCATGGCCGGATACGGCGCTGACGGGAAAGCCCGGCAGGTCGCGATAGGGGACACGGACGGCGCCGTCCAGCTCACCGACGAGGGAGCCGAGGCCGGAGCCGAGCACGATGCCGTGGCGCGGCTTGATGCCGCCGAGCAGTGCGGCGAGCAGGCTGACCGTCGCCTTCATCCGAGTTCAGTCTCGAAGCTGAAGGGAAGAAGCTCTTCCATGGTCATGGTCTTCTTCACGCCCGCCTCATCGCAGAGGTAGATCTTCGTCTCCTTGGAGGCGAATTCCGAGATCTTCTGACGGCAGCCGCCGCAGGGCGGGCAGAGCGGCAGCTTCTCGGCAATGACGGCCATTTCGACGATCTTCTTCGCGCCACCCATGATCATGGCGCTGATCGCCGTCGGCTCGGCGCACCATCCTTGCGGAAAGGAGAGGTTTTCGATGTTGGCGCCGGTATAGACCTTGCCGTCCTCGGCGCGGATCGCCGCGCCGACCGGAAATTTCGAATAGGGCGCATGGGCAAAGGCCATGGCGCCGCGGGCGGCTTCGAACAGATCGTGAGACATATCAACGCTCCTTCGTATAGGGCACGCCACCGGCTTTTGGCGGGGTCGCGACGCCGATGAAGCCGGCAAGCAGGACGCAGGTCAGGACATAGGGCAGCGCCTGGAAAACCTGAACCGGCACTTCGCCAATCAGCGGCACCTGCTTTCCCTGCATGAAATTTGCCAGCGCATCGAGGAAGCCGAAGAGCAGGCAGGCAAACATGACGGGTACCGGCTTCCACTTGGCGAAAACCAGAGCTGCGAGTGCAATGTAGCCCTTGCCGGCCGACATGTCCTTGATGAAGGCGGCGGACTGGGCGATTGCCAGATAGGTGCCGGCAAAGCCGCAGAGAATGCCGGCACACATGACGGCACGGTAACGCAGCCAGGCGACCGAGATGCCGGCCGTATCGACCGCACCCGGGTTTTCGCCGACGGCGCGCAGCCGCAGCCCGAAACGTGTGCGGTAAAGCACCCACCAGGAAAACGGCACGGCGAGAAAGGCGAGGTAGGTGAGGACATTGTTGCCCGATATGACATTGGCATAGATCGGGCCGATGATCGGTATGTCGCGGGCGGCATCGGCGCCCGGCAGGATGATCGGCGCGAAGCGCGATTCCGGCGACAGCTGCGGCGTGCGTCCGCCCTGGCCGAACCAGGCCTGCCCAAGCACGATGGTGATGCCGGCGATGAAGAAGTTGATCGCGACACCGGAGACGATCTGGTTGCCGCGGTTGGTGATCGAGGCAAAGCCATGCACCAGGCTCAGCGCCACCGAACAGACGATGCCGGCACCGAGCCCGAGCCAGGCCGAATCGGTGAGATAGGCAACGCAGGCTGCGGCAAAGGCCGAGCCCAGCATCTTGCCCTCGAGGCCGATATCGAAGATACCGGCGCGTTCCGAAAACAGACCGGCAAGGGCGGTGAAGATCAGCGGGATCGACAGGCGGATGGTCGAGCTCAGAACGCTGATGAAGATGTCGTAATAATCCATCGCCCGCTCCTTAACCGCGCTTGAACTGTTGGTAGAGACGCACCATCGCCGGCCGGAACATATATTCCAGCGCGCCGGCAAAGAGGATCACCAGACCCTGGATGACGAGGATCATCTCGCGGGTGATGTTCGGCATTTCGAAGGATACCCAGTCGCCGCCCTGGTAGAGAATACCGAAGAGGATCGCTGCCATGATGATGCCGAGCGGATGGTTGCGGCCCATCAGCGAGACGGCGATGCCGACGAAGCCGGCACCACCGACGAATTCCACCTGCAGACGCGCCGACGAGCCCATGACGGGGTTCAGCGCCATCATGCCGGCGAGCGCGCCGGAGAGCAGCATGGCGATGATCACGGTGCGGGCATAGGGGATGCCGGCATAGGCGGCCGCCGTCGGGCTGACGCCCAGCGTGCGCATCTCGAAACCGAGCTTGGTGCGCCAGACGAGCAACCAGACGAGGTAGCTGACGACGAGCGCAATGATGAAGGAGACGTTGAACGGGGCGGCCCCCAGCTTGGCGCCGAACAGCTGCATGACCCAACCGAGCTTCGGCAATTGGCCGCCTTCGAGGAAGGTGCGGGTTTCCGGCGCCATTTTGCCAGGTACGATCAGCACATGCACCAGGAGGTACACCATCAGTGCTGCGCCGATATAGTTGAACATGATCGTCGTGATGACGATGTGGCTGCCGCGTTTTGCCTGTAGGAAGGCCGGAATGAAGGCCCAGGCTGCACCGAACAGGCCAGCGCCGGCGACGGCGATCGGCATCGTCACATACCACGGCACGTAACGATCGAGCGCCAGCGCCACCAGCGCGCAGCCGAGGCCGCCGACATAGGCCTGGCCTTCGGAACCGATGTTGAAGAGGCCGGCATGGATCGCCACCGCGACGGAGAGGCCGGTGAAGATGAAGCTCGTCGCGTAATATAGCGTGAAGCCGATGCCTTCGCCATTGCCGAGCGCGCCCTGGATCAGCAGCGACAGCGCATCGAGCGGGCTCTCGCCGATCAGCCAGACGACGAAGCCGGAGATCAGGAAGGCGACGACGAGGTTCAAAAGCGGGATGAGGCCGTAGTTGATCCAGTTTGGTAGCGGAACGGAAGCAGTGCTCATAAAGGCCTCACGCGGCAATGCCGGCCATCATCAGGCCGAGGGTCTGTTCACCGGCATCGGGCGTCTTCTCGCCGACGATATGGCCGGCAAACATGACAAGGATACGGTCTGAAAGGGAGCGGATTTCATCGAGTTCGACGGAGACGAGCAGGATCGCCTTGCCCGCGTCACGCATTTCGATGATCCGGCGGTGGATGAATTCGATGGCGCCGATATCGACGCCGCGTGTCGGCTGGCCGATGATCAGCATCTTCGGATCGCGTTCGATCTCACGGGCAACGACGATCTTCTGCTGGTTGCCGCCGGAGAAATTCGCCGTCTTCAGCCGCGGGTTCGGCGGACGGATGTCGTATTTCTCGATCTTCTCCATCGCATCCTTGCGGATCGCTTCGAGATCGAGCAACGGGCCTTTGCTGTAGGCCGGGTGGCGATGGTAGCCGAGCACGGAATTTTCATATTCCTCGAATTTCAGCACCAGGCCCATATGGTGACGATCCTCGGGAATATGAGCGAGGCCGAGATCACGCAGGCGGGCGGGATCAGCCTTGTCGATCGTCTGGCCGTCGAGAAGAATTTCACCGGAAGTCGGCTTGCGGATGCCGGCAATCGCCTCCAGCAATTCGGACTGGCCATTGCCGGCGACACCGGCGATGCCGACGATCTCACCGGCGCGCACGTCGAAGGAGACGTTGTCGACCATGGTGACGCCGCGATTATCCTTGACCGTGAGGTTGCGGACGGACAGCACGGCGGCTTGCGGGTTCGCCTCGCCCTTCTGCACGCGCAGCAGCACGCGGCGGCCGACCATCAGCTCGGCTAGCTCCTCCACCGTCGTCTCCGACGTCTTGCGGGTCGCGACCATTTCGCCGCGGCGCATGACCGAGACCGTGTCGGTGATTGCCATGATCTCGCGCAGCTTGTGGGTGATGAGGATGATCGTCTTGCCCTGATCACGCAGCACCTTAAGGATGCGGAAAAGGTGATCGGCCTCCGCCGGGGTCAACACGCCGGTGGGCTCGTCGAGGATCAGGATCTCGGCGCCGCGATACATGGCTTTCAGGATCTCGACACGCTGCTGCAGGCCGACCGGGAGCTCCTCGATCAGCGCGTCGGGATCGACCTCCAGGCCATATTCCGTTTCCAGCCGCTTGAGCTCGGCGCGAGCCGAGGCAACACCCCTGGCCAGCAGCATGCCGCCTTCGGCGCCAAGCATGATGTTCTCGAGAACCGTAAAATTGTCGACCAGCATGAAATGCTGGTGCACCATGCCGATGCCGGTGGCGATCGCCGCCTGGCTGTCGCGGATGGTGACGGGATTGCCGTTGACGCGGATCTCGCCGCTGTCGGCATGGTAGAAACCGTAGATGATCGACATCAAGGTCGATTTACCGGCGCCGTTTTCGCCGATGATGCCGTGGATCGTCCCCTTGGCAACGGTGAGGTTGATGTCCTTGTTGGCGTGGACGGCACCGAACTTCTTGTCGATACCGACAAGCTCGATAGCGGGCTTATCTGTCACTGCAGGCTCCAAATAAGAAAAGGGCGTATGGCGAAAATCCCCTCCGCCATACGCCCGATCTCAATCGTCGATCACATTCGGGCACGGATCACTTCGGGCAAGCGTTGTCCGAGGTGTAATCGTGAACCTTGACGGTTCCCGCGATGATGTCGGCCTTGGCTTTGTCGACGGCGGCCTGCATTTCCGGCGTGATCAGCGACTTGTTATGCTCGTCGATCGCAGCGCCGACACCCTCTTCCTTGACGCCAAGCGCCTGGACGCCACCGGTGAACTTGTCGTTCTTGGTGTCGTTATAGGCATTGTAGACGGCGAGGTCGACGCGCTTGACCATCGAGGTCAGGACCGAGCCCGGATGCAGGTAGTTCTGGTTGGAGTCGACGCCGATCGACAGCTTCTTGTTATCGGCGGCCGTCTGCAGAACGCCGAGACCGGTGGCACCGGCCGCCGCATAAACGACGTCAGCGCCCTGGTCGATCTGGTTCTTGGTGAGCTCGCCACCGCGGACCGGGTCGTTCCAGGCAGCGCCCGTGGTGCCGGTCATGTTCTGGAAGACTTCGATATCGGCCTTGACGGAGCGTGCGCCCTGCTCGTAGCCGCATTCGAACTTGCGGATCAGCGGAATGTCCATGCCGCCGACGAAGCCGACCTTGCCTGACTTCGACGCCATGCCGGCGAGAACGCCGACGAGGTAGGAGCCTTCTTCTTCCTTGTAGACAACCGAGCGGACGTTCGGCTTGTCGACGACGGAGTCAACGATGATGAACTTGGTATCCGGGAATTCGGCTGCAACCTTCTCGATGGCCGAAGTCCAGGCGAAGGAAACGGCAACCACCGGATTGAAACCGCGGCTGGCGAAGTTGCGGATGGCCTGTTCGCCCTGGGTGTCGCCCGTCGGCTCGAAGTCGCGATAGGCAATGCCGGTCTCGGCCTTGAACTTCTCGGCGCCGTTATAGGCCGCCTCGTTGAAGGACTTATCGAACTTCCCGCCGGTGCCGTAAACCAGCGCCGGCTTGACATCGGCGGCAAGCGCCGTCGTCGACATGGCAGCCACGGCAAAGAGAGTGAGAAGGGATTTTTTCATTGTGCAGCCCTGTTGTTGCTATTCGTTAGGGGTCCTCCCGCAAGCCCTTTTCGGGCATGTCTGCGGAACCACCGACCTCCCCCCGGAGGCCTGGCTGCGCGCATCCTTGCATGGCTCAGGGAAAAATTCACCAGAAATTTTTCAGCTGGTAAAGATTTGCAGCGATTGCCGAAAATCAGCTCTTCGGGGCTGATTTTTGGACATTATTTGCGTCAGGGTGCGGATTTTCTAGCCAATCCGGCGGCAAATACCGACGCAGCAGAGGGGTGACAGCCAACCGGATTAACTGCGTTTTTTATGCGGTGAAGCGACCGGCCACCGGCGGCTTCTTGTAGCCGATCATCCACAGAAGCAGCGCGATCACCAGGAAAACGGCAAAGGCCGGCTGGAGCATCAGCCACTGGAAGATGAAGGTGTAGAAACGCGGGTGGATATAATAGGAAAGGGAGGATTGCAGCGACGTGAGGGTTGTCGGGCTGACATCCTGCCAGGCATCGGAGATCGGCGTCATCACCACGGAGGACGCCGCAACCGATTGGATCGAATCGATGGTCCCGGCAATAACGGCCGCCGCAAGCGCGACAAGACTCGCCAGACGCAACAGGAAACGCATCAATTCCTCCGACGCTCGATATGCCGGACAATTCCGGCCGGCCGCGCCATTCTCCACCTTAGAGAATTACATAGTCGTCGATGAGGTGAAGCACAATGGAGTGGCCGAGGCGAGTTTTATCGCAAGAAGTCAAAAAACTGTTAGATTTCGGTTGATCGACAAAAATTCATCGGTATATATCGCGCCGTTCCGACGATTTGCTCCTATCCGGGCGCGAACGCCAAAAAAGGACAGGTGGCCGAGTGGTTTAAGGCGCACGCCTGGAACGCGTGTGTACGTGAAAGCGTACCGTGGGTTCGAATCCCACCCTGTCCGCCATTTCTCTTTAAACCCCCCGATCCTTCCTTTGCACGGCCGTGCCAGCCTTCGTGACGATCTATTGTGTGTGGCAGCAGCCTCAACGCCCCTGCCGAGATTCCCGGACTTGCAGATATTGGAATGCCCGGCGGCGGCTCAGCATGATCACGACTAGCGCGTCGGCCCGAAAATCGGAATCGCCGACGCGTAGATTCAGAGTGTTGCAGCGTCCTTTGCGTGTCTGAAAAGACCTGCGGCGCTGTAGGCCCTATTCGAAAATTTCCGAGACGCTCGTCGCTGCGACCGCATTCCCTTGACGTCCTCCGATTGGAGGCCGCGGAGCCTCGGAACTCAGCAGTTTGCGAGCCAGGACGATCGAAACGTAGCACAGGCCGAATGTCGACGCCCATTGGCAAATCACCAGTATTGCCAAAGCGATGAGGTTCAGTTTTCCGTCCGAGAAGATGCTATCGGCTGCGAATGACATCGATGTTGCTGCCGTCATCAACATCAAAGCACCGATGAAGGGAAGAAACAGTCCGGCAAACAGCCGTAAAAAGGTCGGAACCAAGCCGTGTTTCCCCCGGCTGAAGGCAGCTGAAAGCCCGCTTTTAGAGCCCGTAATTCCGGCAATAGGCCAGGTTCCGACAAGGGCAAGGAGCAGCGGAAGGATCATTGCAATCACCGCAAGACATATGAGTAGAAATGTGTTCTTTGATAGAGAAGCGGCGCCGAAGGCGACAGGGGCGCCAATCCCGATTCCAATGACGACGAGAATGATAAGCAAGTTCTTCCAGATGTAGCCACCAAACCCACGCATGCCGCTGGTCAGGTTTGAAACTTTCCCGTCTCCATTTAATATTGCACTCTGAATGAAGAATCCAAAAGACAAAGAAACGAAAAATTGCGCTGAATTACTTTTGTTTCCGCCGCTGTAATCATCAAGAGCGACCAGTGCGCAATTGGCTGCAACAACAACACATACAAAAGACAGATTACGTCTTACAAAAGAAATCGCTTCACCTAACATTGCACCCCTGCCATCCCTCGCCTCTGGATGGAAGATATCGTCATTAAAACATGGTGCTGTCAAACGTTGAACTTTCTTTTCAGCAAGTTCCCGTAGCGAAACCCTGCAGAAGCCATCAATCGGCCGTGTCGAGGTGTGGCGACGGTACCGATTGACGTCCCGACGACCTAAGCAAGATTCCTGAATTTTTACCATGCGGCTTCACCGCGTCTTTGCACGTTTGGGTTTACCGTCTGCCAAACTAAAAAACAGAGGTAAAACAGGTGGAAGAACTTTCGGTAACGTCGAAGATCATCAAATCCGTCTATTTCAGCCAGGAAGACGGACGGCTCAGGATTTGTTTCAAGAATGGCGAGGAACGTCTATTTGCAGGTGTTCCCTCGTCGGAAGTGCACGCGATGACGGTGGCGCCGTCTCCCGGCCATTATTATCTCGACCGGATCAGAACCCGGTTTCGCAGATTGGCAGCCTGAAAAACCCGAAGGATAGCTTGTGCGAGATCGGGACGCGACCGGTGGATATTAACCGGCTGTTAGCCCTCGATATCATCTGGGTTGGATCGCCCCTGCCGGAAAGCGGCAACTTGTCGGCGCTGCCGGCCTGTTCAAGGTCGGCCAGCCGGGAGGCTCGGCGGCGGACCCCAGCCAGGAAGTCGAGCCTCCCCGTCACGGGTGCTCCTTGTGCGTGATGGCGAAGCGCATGAGCGGTTCTCGGACGCCGCTATGCTCTGCTAGTCTGATTGAGATGACCCGGCCGGTTGCGAACTAATCATCCCCCTGAACTAGCGAATTGGGGCTAATCCTGTGAAAAACCCGAATTGTCGCATCCGGACTCGACAATGCTTTATTAGCATGATTGCATAAGCCGGGATAAAGACGGGGGTAATGATGTTCGAGAATCTGCTTGAGATGCAGGAGCGTGGCGCACGGGACCGTGCGCGTGGCCGCAGTCTGGCCGACAATCCGATGTCGAAGCCGGATATCCTGCCGATCACCGATTTTCAGGAATGGTACTCGATGTTCGACGCCTGGCGCTTCGGTTGGTCGATCGAGGATGCGATGGCGGGACACATCAATATGCCCCGGGATGGCGGCACATTGGCCCAGATCTACACCAGAACGGTCTGATCGATCCTGTCCTCGGCGCCGAAGAATTTCAGGTAGCGTTCGACCTCGGCGGGTTCGCCGGTCGCCTTCTGCGGGTTGTCGGAGAGCTTCACCGCCGGACGGCCGTTGGCGTCGCTGACCTTGCAGACGACGGAGATCGGGTTGAGGCCGGAGATCTCGATCGGCGCGCAGCCGGAAAAATCATTCGTCAGGTTCGTGCCCCAGCCGAAGCTCATGCGCACGCGGCCTTCGAAATGCCGGTAGGTATCGATGATGGCGTCGACATCGAGGCCGTCGGAGAAGATCAGCAGCTTCTGGCGCGGATCGCGACCCATCTTCTTCCACCAGTCGATAATCTTCTCGCCGCCTTCGATCGGCGGGGCACTGTCCGGGCGGAAGCCGGTCCAGTCGGCGACCCATTCCGGCGCATCGCGCAGGAAGGCGGCGGTGCCGAAGGCATCCGGAAGCACGATCAGAAGGTTGCCGCCATAGAGCTTGTTCCAGTCGCGCAAGATCTTGTAGGGCGCGTTGCGCAACTGCTCGTCGGTTTCGGCAAGGGCGGCGGCCACCATCGGCAGCTCGTGGGCATTGGTGCCGACGGCCTCGAGATCGGAATCCATAGCCAGCAATACGTTACTGGTACCGGCAAAGGCCGGTCCGATACCTTCCTTCAGCGCCTCGACGCACCAGCGCTGCCAGAGGAAACTGTGACGGCGGCGGGTACCGAAATCGGAGATGCGTAAGCCCGGCAGTTCCTTCAGCCGTTCGACCTTCGACCACATCCTCGCCTTGGCGCGGGCATAGAGCACATCGAGGGTGAAGGGACCGAGCGCCTTCATCGCCGAGCGCGACCGCAGCTCGTTGACGATGGCAAGCGCCGGGATTTCCCACATGGTGGTTTCCTTCCACGATCCGTGGAAATCCAGCACATATTGCCCGTCCTTCTTCGACAGCTCGTATTCGGGCAGCTGGAAATTGGAAAGCCAGGCGAGGAATTCCGGTTCGAAGATCTGGGCGCGACCATAGAAACTGTTACCCGCAAGCCAGATCATCTCCTTCTTGGAGAGCCTCAGCGTGCGGGCATGATCGAGCTGCTCGCGCAATTCGCCTTCGTCGAGCTCCTCGGCCAGACGCACCCGCTTGGTGCGGTTAATGAGGGTGAAGGACGCGTTGACGTCTGGATAGAGCTTCCAGATCATCTGCAGCATCAAAAGCTTGTAGAAGTCGGTATCGATCAGGCTGCGGATGATCGGATCGAGCTTCCAGGCATGATTGTAGACGCGTCTTGCGATATCAGTCCTGGCCATGAAATTCCTGCCCCTGTCCACTCCGGTCAGGTGCTACCAAATTCCCGGGTACTGCCAAGTTCCGGGCCGGCGCACGAACCGGCTCGTGCGCCTTCTTATCGAAAAATCGGCGGCTAAAGTCCAGACAAAACAATAAACGTCCCGCAGCAGCACGGCTGCGGGACGTGAACATGGTTTTACTCACGATTATTGGGCCGGCGTTGCAGGCGCCACATTCGGGGCGGCCGGTGTGGTGTTCGGCGTTTCGGTTGGAACGGCAGTACCGTTCTGTAGCGCTGGCGCGGGGGCCGGAGCAGGTTGCTGCGACTGAAGCTGCTGGCCTGGCTGCTGCGGCGCCACCTCGTTCGCTTCGCGCTTGCCCCAAATCTCGACCGGTATCCAAACCACGAAGGCAAGCACCAGCGCGACGATCAGCACGGTCAGGATGCGATAACCCGTGCGTCCCTGCTTTGCCTTCACCGGCGGGATCAGCTCTTCCTTGTGAAGCTTGCCATCGGACTTTTCCCAGCGTGTTTCCGTCTGATGCGCCATCATCGTCTCCTTCCGCTGTTCTTAACGGGCCAATCCGGCCGCGAAGAATTTCCGCAAAAGAAACGGGTGGCTGTCTGGAAGGTTCCGAAAGCTCAATAGCCGGCGGCGCGGTCGACCATGAATTGCAGCGGCTCGCCACGCTCGAAACGGGCGATCTGCGTCTCGACATGACGGAACAGCGCGTTTTCTTCGGAAACGGCCGCATCGTGCGGCGTGAGGAAGACGTTCTGCAAGTCCCACAATGGGTTGTCTGATGCAAGCGGCTCCGCCTCGAAGACATCGAGCGAAGCGCCGCCGAGGGTACCGTTACGGATGGCGGAAACGATATCGGCCTCGACCTGGCTCTTGCCGCGGCCGGCATTGATGAAGACCGGTTGCCCCAGCGCGCCGTTGCGGCGCAGCTTCGCAAACAGCCCGGCGTTATAGAAACCTGATGTTTCAGGCGTCAGCGGCAGCAGGCCGACGAGGATGTCGGTGCTTGCGAGAAAGCTGTCCAACTCGCTGGCATCGAAAGTTTCGACGCCGTCGATCTGTTTGCGGCTGCGCGACCAGCCGATGACGTTAAAACCCATCACCCTCAGCTTGGCGGCGGCGTCCTGCCCGAGAATGCCGAGACCCATGACGCCGACCGTCACCTCAGCCGCCTCCGGCGCGATCAGCTTGGCCCATTCCCGTTGCCGCTGGTGGTTGTCATGGGCGTATTGCCCGCGCAGATGCATCAGGCATTGCATGACCACCCATTCGCTCATGCGGGTCGTCAGGCTGCGGTCGACGAAGCGGACGATCGGGATCTCGGGCAGGCCAGCCATGCCGATGATGTGGTCGACGCCGGCGCCGCCCGAGAAGATCGCCTTGAGGTTCGGCGCCCGCGCGAAAAGGTCGGCATCCGGTTTCCAGAGAAGCGCGTATTCGACCTCGCGGAGATCGCTGGCTCGATTGGCCGGATCGGCGAGATTGATGCTGCCGCGGTCGGCAAACGCCGTCTTCAGCACGCGGGCGACGCCTTCGGGATTGAACTTGATATCGACGAGAACGGGAGGACGGGCGGGCATGATCTTCTTTACTGCTGCACGGCGAGCGTCGGCACCGCCTCGATGTTGAAAGCGGCGGCCATCAGCGCCCTGGTGTAATCGTTCTTCGGCGCGCGGAAGATTTCCGAGGACGGTCCCTGCTCCACCACCTTGCCGAACCGCATGACGATGACGTCGTTGGCGAGCGCCTTCACCACCTTCAGGTCGTGGCTGATAAAGAGATAGGCGAGATCGTGCTTCTTCTGCAGATCGCGCAGGAGATCAACCACCTGCGCCTGGACGCTCATGTCGAGCGCGGAGGTCGGCTCGTCGAGCATGACGAAGCGCGGCTTCAGCACCATGGCCCGGGCGATGGCGATGCGCTGGCGCTGACCGCCGGAGAATTCGTGCGGATAACGCCAGCGGGTCAGGGGATCGAGACCCACCTCCTCCAGCGCCCAGCAGACGCGCTGGTCGCGTTCTTCTGATGTCAGCGACCGCTCATGCACCTTCAGCCCCTCGGCGACAATATCGCCGACCGACATGCGCGGGCTGAGCGATCCATAGGGATCCTGGAAGACGACCTGCAGCTGGTTGCGCAGCGGCCGCATCTCATTGAATGAATAGCCAGCTATGTCCTTGCCGACGAACGCGATCCGCCCTTGCGAGGAAATCAGCCGGGTGAGCGCCAGGCCGAGCGTGGTCTTGCCCGAGCCGGACTCGCCGACGACGCCGAGCGTCTGGCCGGCGCGCAGCGAAAGATCGATGCCGTCGACCGCCTTGACGTGATCGACGACACGGCGCATCAGCCCAGCCTTGATCGGGAACCAGACACGGATATCCGAACCTTCCATCACCATGGGTTTCGACGGATCGGCCAATGGCGGTTCGCCGCGCGGTTCGGAGGCGAGAAGGTGCCGGGTATATTCATGCTTCGGATTGGCGAAGACGTCCTCGACGGTGCCGGTTTCGACGATCCTGCCCTTGGTCATGACGCAGACGCGATCGGCGAATTTGCGCACAATGCCGAGATCATGAGTGATGAACAGCATCGACATGCCGTGGACGGCCTTCAACTGCCGCAGCAATTCGAGGATCTGCGCCTGCACGGTAACGTCGAGGGCGGTGGTCGGCTCGTCAGCGATCAGCAATTCCGGCCGGTTGGCGAGCGCCATGGCGATCATGACGCGCTGGCGCTGGCCGCCTGACAGTTCGTGCGGATAGGCCTTCAACCGCTTCTCCGGCTCGCGGATACCCACCTGGTTCAGCAATTCCAGCACGCGCAGGCGCGCCGGCTGGCCGGTGAGGCCTTGGTGGAGGGCGAGGATCTCGGCGATCTGCTTCTCGATCGTATGAAGCGGATTGAGCGAGGTCATCGGCTCCTGGAAGATCATGGTGATGTCGTTGCCGCGCACTTCACGCAGTTCCCGCTCCGACGCCTTCAGGAGGTCCTTGCCCTTGAAGAGGATTTCGCCGGAGGGATGGCTTGCCGAGGGATAAGGCAAAAGCCGCAGGATCGAGTTGGCCGAAACCGATTTGCCGGAGCCGGATTCGCCGACGAGGGCCACGACCTCGCCTTTGGCGATATCGAAGGAGATGTGATCGACGGCGAGCGAGGTTTCGCCGCCCTGATGAAAGGCAACCGAGAGATCGCGGACGGAAAGCAGCGGTTCTGTCATGTCACTCATTGAAACGTCTTCCTCGGATCGAAGGCATCGCGCACGGCTTCGCCGACGAAGATCAGCAGGGAAAGCATGATCGACATGGCAAAGAAGGCCGTCAGCCCGAGCCATGGCGCCTGCAGATTGGTCTTGCCCTGCGCGATCATCTCGCCGAGCGAGGGGGAGCCCGGCGGCATGCCGAAGCCGAGGAAATCGAGCGAGGTCAGCGTGGTGATCGAACCGGAGAGGATGAAAGGCAGGAAGGTCAGTGTCGCGACCATGGCGTTCGGCAACAGATGGCGCCACATGATGGTGCGATTGTTGACGCCGAGCGCGCGGGCGGCGCGGACATATTCGAAATTGCGGGCGCGCAGGAATTCGGCGCGCACGATGCCGACAAAACCGACCCAGGAGAAGAGCAGCATGATGCCCAGCAGCACGAAGAAGCCGGGCGGCAGGAGTGCGGCGATGATCAGCAGAATGTAGAGCACCGGCATCGACGACCAGATCTCGATGAAGCGCTGCAACAGCAGATCGGTCCAGCCGCCGAAATAACCCTGCACCGCACCCGCCGTTACGCCGATGATCGCTGAGCAGATGGTCAGCACCAGGCCGAAGAGCACCGATATGCGGAAGCCGTAGATGACACGTGCCAAGACGTCGCGGGCCTGGTCATCGGTGCCGAGCCAGTTGAGATTGCCGAGGGTGCAGTCCGGATCGTTCACCCCTTGCGGATAACCGGCACAGCGCTCCTCCTTCGTCATCAGCCAGAAGGGCGCGGTGGGCGCCGAATGCGGAATGTTGGAATTGACCGAGCGGTAGGAATAGCGGATCGGCGGCCAGATCATCCAGCCATTGGCATTGATCTCGTCGGCAATGACCGAGGAACGATAGTCGGTTTCGGCCAGGAAGCCGCCGAACTTCTCCTCGGGATAGTCGATGAGAACCGGAAGCAGGACCTCGCCCTTGTAGGAGGCGATGATCGGCCGGTCGTTGGCGATGAACTCGGCAAACAGGCTGAGGATAAACAGCAGCATGAACAGCCACAGCGACCAGTAACCGCGGCCGTTCGCCCGGAAATTCTGCCAGCGGCGGATATTGGTCGGCGAGAGCAGGCCCTTGCGCGGCGGCTTGACGGGCGTCGTGACAGCAGGATTTGCGGCGGCGTCCATCAGACATCCCTCCGCTCGAAATCGATGCGCGGATCGATCCAGGTGTAGATCAGGTCGGAAACCAGGCTGACGACGAGGCCGAGCAGCGAGAAGATGTAGAGCGTGGCGAAGACGATCGGGTAATCCCGGTTGATGACCGAGAGATAGCCGAGACGGCCGAGGCCATCCAGCGAGAAGATGTTTTCGATCAGCAGCGAGCCGGTGAAGAAAGCCGAAATGAAGGCGCCGGGAAAACCGGCAATGATGATTAGCATGGCGTTGCGGAAGACATGGCCATAGAGCACCTGCCGCTGGTTCAGGCCCTTGGCGCGGGCGGTGACGACATATTGCTTCTTGATCTCCTCGATGAAGGAGTTCTTGGTCAAAAGCGTCGTCGTCGCGAAGGCGGATAGGGAAAGCGAGATCAGCGGCAAGGTCAGGTGCCAGAAATAGTCGAGCGGCTTCTGCCACCAGGCAAGCTGGTCGAAATTGTCGGAGACCAGGCCGCGCAACGGAAACCAGTCGTAGAAGGAACCGCCGGCGAAAAGCACGATCAGAAGAATGCCGAACAGGAAGCTCGGGACGGCGTAGCCGACGACGATGACGCCCGACGTCCAGACATCGAAGGTCGATCCATCCTTGACCGCTTTGCGGATGCCGAGCGGGATGGAGATGGCATAGGAGAAGATCAGGATCCAGATGCCGAGCGAGATCGACACCGGCAGCTTCTCCTTGATGAGTTCGAGCACCGAGGTGTTGCGGAAGAAGCTTTCGCCGAAATCGAAGCGGATGTAATTCCACATCATCTCGCCAAAACGGGTCAGCGGCGGCTTGTCGAAGCCGAACTGCTTTTCGAGCTTGGCGATCAGTTCCGGATCGAGCCCCTGGGCACCGCGATATTTCGAGCCCTCGTCGCTGCCGCCGCCGCCGAGAAGATCACCACCGCCGGACAGGCGCTGGTCGGCACTATCGGCCTGACCGGTCAATTGGGCGATCACCTGCTCGACGGGACCGCCAGGCGCGAACTGAATGACGATGAAGGAAATCGCCATGATGCCGACGATGGTCGGGATCATCAAAAGCAGGCGGCGAAGAATATAGGCGCCCATCAGCCTTCAGCCTCCGGGAATGTTTTTCCTGCCTGCCTGCCGTCCAGTCTCATGCCGCTCAATCCGCCAGCCTTCCCTTGCCGGCCCTGCCGGCTTGTCGTGATTCGCTCGTGCCATTTGGAGCCGAGGGCCCCTGCATTGCAAGCCCGCTCATTTTACCGAGGTCGACCACCAGGCATCGGGGAAGCCAAGGCTGTAGGCCGGAAACTCGGCCGGATGCGTGACCGTGTTCCAATAGGCGATGTTATAAGTATCGCGGTAGAACAGCGGGATGACGTAGTGATTTGCAAGCAAGACCCGATCCATGGCCTTGATTGCTGCGATCTGCTCGTCGCGGTTCGGCGCGAAGATAATCATGCGAATGAGCTCATCAACGGCTTGGTTGGCTATGCCGGCATAATTGCGGGAACCCTGCTGATTGACCGAACCAGATCCCCAATAGTCGGCTTGTTCGTTGCCCGGATTCATGGTCTCCGCCCAGACATTCCAGATCATATCGTAGTCGAAGCTGCGTTCACGATTGACAGATTGCGACGCATCGACTGTCCGGATCCGCGCATCGATGCCGATTTTCCTGAGATTGTTGGCATAAGGCACCGCCCAGCGCTCCAACATGGGGCTCGACAACAGGATCTCGAAACTCATCGGCTGGCCGGTCTTGGTGTTGACCATCCGATTGCCCTTCAACTCCCAGCCGGCTTCTTTGAAAAGCGCAATCGCCTTGCGGAGGTTATCGCGGCTCTTCTGCGGATCGCCGCCGACGGGATTGGTATAGGGCGTGGTGAAGATTTCTGCCGGCACCTTATCCTTCATGCCCTGCAGAATTTCCAGTTCTCTACCCTGCGGCAGGCCGGAGGAGGCGAGTTCGGTATTCCAGAAATAGCTGTCGATGCGTTTGTAACTGTTAAAGGCAACGGTGCGGTTCAACTCTTCGAAATCCAGACCATAGTTCAGCGCCTCGCGGACCCTGATGTCCTTGAAGAGGTCACGTCGCATGTTGGGCACGAGAGCCTGCATGATGCCGGTGGCGCGCAGCGGGTTTGCAACCTCCTCTTTTTTGACACGTCCTTCCTTCACCGCGGGAAAATCATATCCCGTCGCCCAACGGGCAGCCGTGGTTTCCTGCCAGTAGTCGCTGTTGCCGGCGCGAAAGGCCTCGAACTCGACATCCCGATCGCCGAAATAGGTGTAGTTGACGTTGCGGAAATTGTTTTGGCCGACATTCACATTGAGGTCCTTGCCCCAATAGTCGTCACGTAGCTCATAGCGGATTGTCGCGCCGGGCGAGAAGGCAGCAATCTTGTAAGGTCCCGAACCCATCACGGGCTCGAGGGTCGTCTTTGAGATATCGCGTGGCTTGCCGTCCGGTCCCTGCCCCTCCCACCAATGTTTCGGCACGACCACCAACTGGCCAAGAATATTCGGGAGCTCCCGGTTGTTCTTCTCGTCGAAGGTGAAGGTGACGTCGCGATCGCCGGTCTTTTCGGCCTTGGCGACGTGGCGGTAATAGTTCGCCGTGAGGGGATTTAATTCCTTCGTCTTATCCAGACTGAAGATGACGTCTTCCGGCGTTACCGGCTGACCATCCGCCCATTTCGCTTCCTTGCGCAGGCGAAAGGTCGCGCTCGAGACGTCGGTGGGAAAAGACAATCCCTCGGCAAGCAGACCGTAGGAGACGAGGAGCTCGTCGTCGGCGGGCTTCATCAGCGTGTCGTAAACGAGCGTCAAGCCCACTGCCGCCTGGCCTTTGGCGAGCAGCGGGTTGAAGGTGTCGAAGGCGCCGCTTGCGGAGAGGCGCAGGTCTCCGCCTTTTGGTGCATCGGGATTGACGTAGTCGAAATGCGCAAAGCCCGGCTTGTACTTCATCTCGCTGATGACCGAGCTTCCGATCTGAAAGGGCTGGTCCTGACCCGTTGCCGTCATTGGTGCCAGAGCACCCGCAAGCGATAGAAACAAACCGATTTTCGACCACAGAGACGCCATTCACGCTTTCCCCTGATTATTGATGGGTCCGACAATACGAAAAATACGGGCGAAAAACAGGAGAGAGTTTGGTTTTTGCCGGGCTCGCGAAATTTTGAGCCATCGGGCCTGTGTCAGGGCGTCCCCTCTTCGAGCCGCCTTCGCAACATGCGGCGCAACTCTGCTACGAGGCGCGGGTCGCCGGCGCTATCGGGATCGTAGGCGGCGGCAACGACGATGCGCAGAAGCTCCAATATGAGGGCCGCAAGGAGATCCACATCGGGCTCCACCGGAGGATCGGCCCTCCTCAGCAGGGCGACAATGCTGGCCCGCATTTCGGCGCGTGAGCGTGTCTTGCGCTCCTTGGGAATGTCGCGCCTGGCCGCCAGAACAGGAAATTCCGGGAACTCTTCGATGAAACGCGCGAGCCTCGTAAAGACCGCATCGCCGATCTCGGCGGCAGTCATTCCCGCGGATTCGTCTTCGAGCACCGCCAGTGCCGCGTTGAAATGTTGCAGCCGATCGACATGCAGCGCCTCGGCGAGAAGCAGCTTCGTCGGAAAGAATTGATAAAGCGAGCCGATCGAGGAGCTGGCGGCGGCGGCGATTTCGGTCATCGTTGCGGCTTCGTAGCCTTTTTCAAGAAAGACCGCGGCGGCAGCTTCGAGCAGTGTGGCGACGCGCTCATGGCCGCGCTGGCGTTTCGGGATACGGGTCTGCGGCTCGGGGCTTGATTTTTGTGAGGCCTCCCTCATATTTTTCATTGTGAGGATATCCTCATATTTTATGGAGCCCTTTCATGCCGCTTTACGATCCCAAAACCACCGCGCTCATTTCCATCGATCTGCAAGGCCTCGTCCTTGGCCGGGCGCTGGCGCCCCATTCCGGCCAGCAGGTCATCGAAAACACCGCCGCCATCGCCACCAGCCTGAAGGCAGCCGGCGGAACGGTCATCCTCGTCACCGTCGGATTCTCCCCGGACTATGCCGATGCTGTCAACCAGCCGGCCGACGAGGCGCTGCACTTTCCGGAAGGCGGGCTGCCGGCCGCAGCCCTTGCGGTGCCGCCGGAGATTGCGGCCCTTGCCGCCGACGTCCATATCGTCAAGCATCACTGGAGCGCCTTTTTTGGCACCGAGATGGATCTGCAGTTGCGCCGCCGCGGCGTCAGGACGGTGATCCTTGCCGGCATCGCCACCAATTTCGGCGTCGAATCGACCATACGCGATGCCTTCGCGCATAACTACGCCGTCATCGCCGCCGAGGATGCGATGACCAGCTTTTCGCCTGAAATGCATGATTTTTCCTGCCGGTACATCCTGCCGCGGCTGGCGCGGATCCGGAAAACCGCGGAGATCGTCGCCAATGCCTGAGCCGCTGCGGCGATCCGTCACCGCCTTCCTCTCCCACCGCCAGCCAAAACATCGATTCACCAAAATCGCTTTTCACGATAGATTCGATCGCAAATCACTTCGGCAGCGGTTCAAGGGAACAGTATGGCTTTCGGCTTCGCTCAGGCTTTCAGGACATTCGGTAAACTGACGCTTGCCGGCGCAATCGGCGCAAGCCTTGCCGCCGGCGACGTCGGCGCGGAACAGAAGACGCCGAGCCCGGGCAGCGCCAAGGGGCAGTTCGGCGCCGTCAGCCTGCCGACGCAGGGACCGGCGCAGCCGATCGGCTTTTACGCGAAGGGCTGCATGACGGGTGCGGTGGCGCTGCCGACCGACGGGCCGACCTGGGAGGCGATGCGGCTTTCGCGCAATCGCCGCTGGGGCAATCCGGCGATGATCTCGCTGCTCGAACGTCTTTCTGAGGACGGGGTCAAATATGCCGGCTGGCCGGGCATTCTCGTCGGCGACATTGCGCAGCCGCGCGGCGGGCCGATGCTGAACGGCCATGCCTCGCATCAGATCGGTCTCGATGCCGACGTCTGGTTCACGCCGATGCCCGCACGCCGCATGACCGCCGAGGAGCGCGAGAACCTGCCCTTCACCACCATGTTGCAGAAGGACAAGTTCCTGACCGTCGACCCGAAGGTTTGGACGCAATCGCGCGCGCGGCTGCTGATGCTGGCGGCAAGCTATCCCGAGGTGGAGCGCATCTTCGTCAATCCGGCAATCAAGAAGAAGATGTGCGACACCTGGACGGGCGACCGCACCAATCTCGGCAAGCTCCGGCCGGAATACGGCCATGACTCGCATTTCCACATCCGCATCAAATGCCCGCCAGGTGCTGCGGGATGCACGCCGCAGGCCCCCGTCGTCGCCGGCGACGGCTGCGACAAGTCGCTCGCCTGGTGGTTCACACCGGCGCCCTGGGCACCGCCGAAGCCGCCGAAGCCCGGCGCCAAGCCGCCGAAGCCGCCGCGCGAGATGATGGTTTCCGACTTGCCCAAGGCCTGTGCCGCCGTGCTCGATGCTGCTTCCGTCGCCTCGATGCAGGCCGCCACCTATGGCGGACCTTCCGCTGCAAGCGCGCTCACCGCCGCGCCGGCAGCAGCGCCTGCCGCCGACGCCGACGGCGCTTTGCCCGATGTCGGCCCGGTTCCGAACGACAAGCCGGCGATACAATGAGCAAGGCCCGGGGTGCGTTGTCTTTCAAATCGCAAACTCTTGGTATAGAAGCCATCAAATCGATTGAATTGCTCGGGCGGAGGGGTTGATGGCCGGCGGCAGATGCCTTGCATTGATTGCGCATGACCAGAAGAAGGACGACATGGCGGATTTCGCCCGCGCCAACCGGGATATTCTCTCCCGATGGAAGATCGTCGCCACCGGCACGACCGGTGGGCGCGTGCTCGACGCCGCCCCCGATCTCGACGTCACGAGGCTGAAAAGCGGGCCACTCGGCGGCGACCAGCAGATCGGCGCGCTGATTTCGACCGGCGAGGTCGACGCCCTGATCTTCTTCGTCGACCCCTTGACGCCGATGCCGCACGATGTCGACGTGAAGGCATTGATGCGGCTGGCGATCGTCTATGATATTCCGATGGCGCTCAACCACGCGACCGCTATAAAACTTCTTCCCACACTCGAAGCCTGATCAGCACGGAACCGGCCATGCCAAAACTGAACAACAGCACCGCTCCGCTGCCTTTCCCGATCCTGATCGGCGATATCGGCGGCACGAATGCCCGTTTCTCCATCCTCACCGATGCCTATGCCGAGCCGAAACAGTTCCCGAACGTGCGCACGGCGGATTTCGCCACGATCGACGAAGCGATCCAGCATGGCGTGCTCGACAAGACCGCCGTACAGCCGCGCTCGGCGATCCTCGCCGTCGCCGGCCCGATCAATGACGACGAGATCCCGCTGACCAATTGCGACTGGGTGGTGCGGCCAAAGACGATGATCGAGGGCCTCGGCATGGAGGACGTGCTCGTCGTCAACGATTTCGAGGCACAGGCGCTGGCAATCGCCGCCCTTTCGGATGAAAACCGCGAACGCATCGGCGACGCCACCGGCGACATGATTGCCTCCCGCGTCGTGCTCGGACCGGGCACCGGCCTCGGCGTCGGCGGGCTCGTGCATGCCCAGCACAGCTGGATCCCGGTTCCCGGCGAAGGCGGCCATGTCGATCTCGGACCGCGCAGCAAGCGCGACTATCAAATCTTCCCGCATATCGAGACGATCGAAGGCCGCGTTTCGGCCGAGCAGATCCTCTGCGGGCGCGGCCTCGTCAATCTCTACCATGCCATCTGCATTGTCGACGGCATCCAGCCGACGATGAAGGATCCCGCCGACATCACTTCGCACGCGCTTGCCGGCAGCGACAAGGCAGCCATAGAGACCGTCTCGCTGTTTGCCACCTATCTCGGCCGCGTGGCGGGCGACATGGCGATGGTGTTCATGGCGCGCGGCGGCGTGTATCTCTCCGGCGGCATCTCGCAGAAGATCATCCCGGCGCTGAAGAAGCCGGAATTCCGCATCGCCTTCGAGGACAAGGCGCCGCATACGGCGCTGCTTCGGACCATCCCGACCTATGTGGTGACACATCCGCTGGCAGCGCTTGCCGGGCTTTCCTCCTATGCGCGCATGCCGGCGAATTTCGGCGTCTCGACGGAAGGCCGCCGCTGGCGGCGTTAAGCCTGGCGCGCAAAGAAATACAGCGTTCTTGGCGCGTCCTGGCGGACGCGCGGCGCTCTAGCCAAACCAGTCCCAACTCTTTATAGACCCCGGCAAAAGTGCGCGTCGTCATCGCGGGGCGCTTGGTCCGAGACAGGAAATCCTATTTGGAAGCGGCGGAAAGCAGAACGCAGGGCGTCAGCAGCGATACCGTAACCGGCATCCTGAAGCGAATCATCGCTGAAAACGGCCGCGATCATCTGTGGGGCTATGTCTTTGCGATCGCCTGCCTCATCGTGGTGGCGCTTTCGACGGCGTTCACCGCCTGGATCATGCGGGCGATCATCGACGAGGCCTTCGCCAATCGGCGCGCCGACGTCGTCTGGATCATCTGTCTTTCGATCTTCATCGCCTTCGTGCTGCGCGGTTTTGCGAGCTATGGTCAGGCGGTGGCGCTTTCCAGGGTCGGCAACGATATCGTCGCCCGCTACCAGCGCCGGCTCTATGCGCATCTGATGACGCTTTCGGTCGGCTTCTTCAGCGAGGCGCGCTCTGCCCATATCGCCGCGCAGGTGAGCCAGAACGTCAGCGGCATCCGCGACGTGCTCAACCTGACGATCACCTCGACGGTGCGCGACCTTTTGACTTTCGTTTCGCTGCTCGCCGTGATGATCATCCAGGATCCGCTGCTCAGCCTTGCCGTGTTCATCATGGCGCCGCCGTTGCTTTATGCACTGCGCTATGTTTCGAAGCGGCTGCGCTCGGCGACCCGCGAGGCCGTGCATCTGAACAGCCATGTTCTCGGCGCCATGCAGGAGACGATCCAGGGCATCGCCATCGTGAAAGCCTTCACGATGGAAGAAGAACTGGAAGGCAAGGTCAACAAACTCATCAAGGGGGCCGAAAGCCGGGCCAACCGGATTGCCCGGCTTTCCGAACGCACATCTCCTTTGACGGAGAGTTTCGCGGGCTTTGCCGTCGCCAGCGTGCTTGCCTATGCCGCCTACCGCTCGATCTACTTCAATGTGCCACCCGGCGCCTTCTTCTCCTTCGTCACGGCGCTGCTGCTTGCCTATGACCCGGCCCGCCGGCTTGCCCGTCTGCAGGTGCAGATGGAGCGCGCCGTCGTCAATGCGCGGATGATCTACGAGTTGCTCGACATGGAACCGCGCCAGCGCGACCTGCCGGATGCCCGGCCGCTGACGGTGACGCAGGCAAGGATCGAATTCCGCAATGTTTCCTTCGCCTACGGCAATGAGAGCGTACTCAGCGGCGTCAGTTTCACCGCCGAGGGCGGCGCGACCACGGCGCTGGTCGGGCCCTCCGGCGCCGGCAAATCCACCGTCATCAGCCTCATTCCGCGCTTCTATGATCCGCGCGAAGGCGAAATCCTGATCGACGGGCAGGACATCGCCCACATCACCAAGAAGTCGCTGCGCCAGCAGCTCGCCTATGTCTCGCAGCAGCCCTATCTGTTCGAGGGTACGATCCGCGACAATATCCGCTATGGACGGCCGGAAGCGACCGATGCCGAGGTGGAAGAGGCGGCGCGGCTTGCCTATGCGCATGATTTCATCTCAGCACAGCCGCAAGGTTACGAGACGCCGGTCGGCGAAAACGGCGTGACGCTTTCGGGCGGCCAGCGCCAGCGGCTGTCGATCGCCCGCGCTTTGGTGCGCAATGCGCCGATCCTGCTTCTCGATGAGGCGACCTCGGCCCTCGACACCGAATCCGAGGCCGCCGTGCAGAAGGCGCTCGACGGAGCGATGAGCGGACGCACCGTCGTCGTCATCGCCCACCGGCTTTCGACCGTGGTGCGCGCCGACAAGATCGTCGTCATGCAGCAGGGCCGCGTCGTCGAGGAAGGCAATCACGAGACGCTTGCGAAGGTCAGCGACGGTCTTTACGCTCGCCTCAACAACCTGCAGAGGCCTTCGGCCTCCGATTCAAACTGATCTGGTGAGACTGACATGAGCGATGCTGCGATGAAACTGGTGGTGGTTGGCGCAGCCGGACGCATGGGGCAGACGCTGATCCGGCTCATCCATTCCATCGAAGGTGTCACGCTACATGCCGCGGTCGAGCGTGCCGGCTCGCCCTTCGTCGGCAAGGATGCCGGCGAGATCGCCGGTCTCGGCCCGACCGGCGTCATCATCAGCGACGATCCGCTCAACGCCTTTCTCGATGCCGAAGGCGTGCTCGACTTCACCTCGCCCGCTGCAACAGTGGAATTCTCAGGCCTCGCCGCGCAGGCCCGCATCGTCCATGTCATCGGCACGACGGGCTGTTTGCCCGATGACAATGCCAAGATCGCCGCGGCGGCCCGCCATGCCCGCATCGTCAAGTCGGGCAATATGAGCCTTGGGGTCAATCTGCTCAGCGTGCTCGCAGAGCAGGCAGCGCGTGCGCTTGATCCTGATGACTGGGATATCGAGATCCTGGAAATGCACCACAAGCACAAGGTAGATGCACCTTCCGGCACCGCCCTTCTCTTCGGCGAGGCCGCGGCAAAGGGGCGCAGCATCGATCTGGCTTCGAAGTCGGTCCGGGTGCGCGACGGCCATACCGGCGCCCGCGAAGCGGGCACCATCGGCTTTGCGACCCTGCGCGGCGGCTCAGTCATCGGCGAACATTCGGTGCTTTTTGCCGGAGAAGGTGAAATCGTCACCCTATCGCACAGTGCGGCCGACCGCTCGATCTTTGCGCGCGGCGCCATCAAGGCGGCCCTTTGGGCGCGCGACAAGAAGCCGGGTCTCTATTCCATGCTCGACGTGCTCGGGCTCTCTTCCTCATAACGATACTACGGAGGCATATTCATGAGCGGTACCCTCGTCCTCGTTCGCCACGGCCAGAGTGACTGGAACCTGAAGAATCTCTTCACCGGCTGGAAGGATCCCGATCTGACCGAGCTCGGCGTCCAGGAAGCCAATGCAGGCGGAGCGGCGCTCGCCGAATACGGAATCAAATTCGACGTCGCCTATACCTCGGTGCTGGTGCGTGCGCAGCACACGCTGAAGCTGATCCTCGACAAGGTCGGCCAGCCTGATCTCCTGACCATCCGCGACCAGGCGCTGAACGAGCGCGACTACGGCGATCTCTCCGGCCTCAACAAGGATGATGCGCGCGCCAAATGGGGCGAGGAACAGGTGCATATCTGGCGCCGCTCCTATGACGTGCCGCCTCCCGGCGGTGAAAGCCTGCGCGACACCGGTGCCCGCGTCTGGCCCTACTACCTCACCGAAATCCTGCCGCGCGTGCTCAGAGGCGAGAAGGTGCTGGTTGCCGCGCACGGCAATTCGCTGCGCTCGCTGGTGATGGTGCTCGACAAGCTGAGCCGCGAAGGCGTGCTCGCCCTCAATCTCGCGACCGGCGTGCCGATGGTCTACAAGCTGAAAGCGGATTCCACCGTCGCTTCCAAGGAAGTGCTCGGCGACATGTCGGGCGCACATTGATCTCAGTTGATCTTTCCCCGCTTCGGCGGGGAAAGGCACTCAGTTCTCGATGGTGAACTGTACCCGGTCGGCCGCGAAGCGGCTGATCGAATATTGCACTGGCACACCCTCAAGATCGGTATTCATCGCCTTGGCGATCAGCAGGATCGCGCCAGGAGTGAGTTCGAGGTCGGCCATATCGGCGGCACTCGCATGGGCGGCCGTTACCTCGGTCGTCGCCCGGACATAATCCGGCAGGCCGAGGTCGGCGAAAGCCTTGGTGATCGATTCCCCCGTCCGGTAAGCCGCACCGATACCGGCAAAGCGCTCGGCGGGAAACCAGCTCGTCGCCCTTGAAACCGGCCGCTTGTCTGCCTGGCGCAATGTTTCCAGGCGGATCACCTGTTCTCCCGGCTTCAGGCCCAGCCAGCGGGCGATCTCGGCACTCGCTTCCTCCTGCGCCTCATCGAGCAGCAGACCGCGCATTTCACGCGCCTGATCGCCGATGCCGGCGGTGAAGCGCGTGCGCCTGGTGATCGGGAAATTCAGCCGCTCCTTGCGCTCGATCAGCGTGCCGCGACCTTGTACCGCACGGACGATACCCTCCTGCGCCAGCGCCGCCAGCGCACTGCGCACCGTATGCCGGTTGACGCCGAATTGCAGCGCCAACATGGTTTCCGGCGGCACCATTCCCGTTTCGTCATAGGCTCCCGTGCTGATCGCCTCGCGAATCCGATCGGCGATCTGGCGCCAGAGCGCCACGCCGGTTTGCCTTTGCACCTGCTTCAATCCTGCCATTCCACCCCTGCCCGCCATTTCACGCCTTCTGCTACAGCGTCCTTTGCGCGTCTTAAAAGGCGCGCGGCGCTGCAGGATGTCACACGCTTGTCACGACATCGATTTAGAGCTAAGTGTATCTTGTATGGTTGTCTATATCAATAGACATTTTAAGGGAAGCGGCGATGATATCAGCGGACAGGAAAGACGCTGCGTCACAGACGGCATCCGGGCGCAAACGCGCCGCCGATCTGCTGGCGCGTGCGGAACGCAGCGAACTCTCAGCGGTCTTCGATGCGCTGCCGCAAAAGCCTGTGGCCCATCAGGTGCGCGGACCGGAGACCGGGCTGGTGATGGTGCGCGGACGCATCGGCGGCGGCGGCGCTCCGTTCAATCTGGGCGAAGTGACCGTGACGCGGGCCACGGTCCGGCTCGACACCGGCTCGGTCGGCCATGCACAGGCGCTCGGCACCGACCGCGAGAAGGCCAGGCTTGCGGCGATCTTCGACGCGCTCTGGCAAGAGGACGCGACCAAGGATTTCGTCGAACAGGCACTGCTTTTACCGATCGCCGAACGGATCGCCGATGCCGGACGCCGCAAGGCGGATGAGACGGCGGCAACCCGTGTCGATTTCTTCACCATGGTGCGGGGAGACAACTGATGGGCCTGAACACAGAAGCTCTGACCGGTGGCTTTGCCGAGCCGGTCTTCCATGCCCAGAGCGTCTTCAAGATGCTGATGGACGGCATGGCCCGCCCCGGCACGATCCAGACCGTTCAGCCCAATGTCGCTCCGCCGGCACCGCTCGGCATCGCCGCCGGCACGATCGCGCTGACGCTTTGCGACCACGACACGCCCGTCTGGCTTTCCCAGGGACTGGTGAAATCGGCCGTGCCGGAGTGGCTCGGCTTCCACACCGGCGCGCCGTTGACCAGCGAGAAGGCCGAGGCGCGTTTTGCCTTCGCCGAGGCCGGCACCGCACTTTCCTCCTTCGGCCTCTTTGCATCAGGCACGCAGGAATATCCCGACCGCTCGACGACTGTTGTCATCGAACTCGCAGAACTCGAGGGCGGCCGCAGGCTGGCGCTGATGGGTCCGGGCATCCAGAGCGTGACGGAGATCGCGCCTATCGGCCTGCCGGAGACCTTCCTGCGGCTCTGGACCGAGAACCGTGCGCTCTTTCCGCGCGGCGTCGACATCGTGCTGACGGCGGGCAGGCGTTTCCTCTGCCTGCCGCGCACCACCAAGATCACAGCAACGGAGATCTGAGCTCATGTATGTTGCCGTCAAGGGTGGCGAGGCCGCCATCGCCAATGCCCACCGCCTGCTCGCCGACCGCCGCCGCGGCGACCGTTCGCTGCCGGCGATCGGCATCGAACAGATCGTGGCGCAGCTGGCGCTCGCCGTCGACCGCGTCATGGCCGAGGCCTCGCTTTTCGACCGCACGCTCGCAGCGCTCGCCATCCGCCAATCACGCGGCGATATGATCGAGGCGATCTTCCTGCTGCGCGCCTACCGCACGACGCTGCCGCGTTTCGGCTATTCCAGGCCTCTCGACACGGCTGATATGACGATCGAACGCCGCATCTCGGCGACCTACAAGGATCTGCCGGGCGGCCAGCTTCTCGGCCCGACCTTCGACTATACCCACCGGCTGCTCGACCCCTCGCTGCTTTCGGACGAGGCGGTCGAGACGCCCGCCCAGCGCGCCGCCGAGACCGGCCGCGTCATGCGCGTCTCCGAAATCCTCGGCGAGGAAGGCCTGATCGAGGCCGACGGCGACATGCCGGAAGATCACGAAATCGGCGACCTGACCCGCGAGCCGATGGAATTCCCGATGACCCGGGATCTCCGCCTGCAGGCGCTTGCCCGTGGCGACGAGGGCTTCCTGCTGGCGCTCGGTTATTCCACCCAGCGCGGCTATGGCCGCAACCACCCCTTCACCGGTGAAATCCGCATCGGCGACGTCGAGGTGGAATTCGACGTGCCGGAACTCGGTTTCGCCGTCTCGCTCGGCACGATCCAGATCACCGAATGCCAGATGGTCAACCAGTTCAAGGGTTCGGCCAAGGCGCCGCCGCAATTCACCCGCGGCTACGGCCTGGTCTTCGGCCAGAGCGAGCGCAAGGCGATGGCGATGTCGCTGGTCGACCGGGCGCTTCGCGCCGAAGAGCTCGGCGAGGATATCACCGCGCCGGCACAGGACGAGGAATTCGTCATCTCGCACTCCGACAACGTCCAGGCGACGGGCTTCGTCGAGCATCTGAAGCTTCCGCATTATGTGGACTTCCAGGCCGAACTCGATCTCGTCCGCCGCATGCGCCGCGAATTCGAAGCCGCCCGCAACGGTGGCGAAGACATGAAGGAAGCCGCCGAATGACCGATCTGGCCAGCTACAACTTCGCCTATCTCGACGAACAGACCAAACGGATGATCCGCCGCGCGATCCTGAAGGCAATCGCCATTCCGGGTTACCAGGTGCCCTTCGCCTCGCGCGAAATGCCGATGCCCTACGGCTGGGGCACCGGCGGTGTGCAGGTGACGGCCTCGATCATCGGACCGGACGACGTGCTGAAGGTCATCGACCAGGGTGCCGACGACACGACCAACGCCGTTTCCATCCGCGCCTTCTTCCAGAAGGTCGCCAATGTCGCAGTGACGACGCATACCCAGGATGCGACGATCATCCAGACGCGCCACCGCATTCCCGAAGAAAAGCTCGGGGTCGGGCAGGTGCTCGTCTACCAGGTGCCGATCCCCGAGCCGCTGCGCTTCCTCGAGCCGCGCGAGACCGAGACCCGCAAGATGCATGCGCTCGAAGAATACGGCCTCATGCATGTGAAGCTCTACGAGGACATCGCCCATAACGGCCGCATCTCGCGGACTTACGCCTATCCGGTGAAGGTCCATGGCCGCTATGTCATGGACCCGTCGCCGACGCCGAAATTCGACAATCCGAAGATGCATATGTCGGACGCGCTGCAGCTCTTCGGCGCCGGACGCGAGAAGCGCATCTATGCGGTTCCGCCCTATACCGACGTCGTCAGCCTGGATTTCGAGGATTACCCCTTCGATATCCAGCGCTTCGATAAACCCTGCGCCCTTTGCGGCGCCGAGGATGTCTATCTCGACGAGGTGGTTCTCGACGACAAGGGCGGGCGGATGTTCGTCTGCTCCGACACCGATCATTGCGAAGACCGCCGCGCGCACGGACATGCCGGCGAGATGCTGGCCCGGGAGGCTGCAGAATGAGCGATACCCCGCTTCTCAAAGTCCATGACGTTTCGAAATTCTACGGCAACCGCATCGGCTGCCGCGACGTCTCCTTCGAGCTCTGGCCCGGCGAAGTGCTCGCCATCGTCGGCGAGTCCGGCTCCGGCAAGACGACGCTGCTCAACTGCCTCTCCACCCGGCTGCTGCCGAGCACCGGCAGCGTCGAATATCACATGCGAGACGGCAGCTACCGCGACCTCTATCGTATGAACGAGGCCGAGCGGCGCTTCCTGATGCGCACCGACTGGGGCTTCGTGCACCAGAACCCGGCCGACGGCCTGCGCATGACGGTGTCGGCTGGCGCCAATGTCGGCGAACGGCTGATGGCGATCGGCGACCGGCACTACGGCAAGATCCGCGCTTCGGCGATCGACTGGCTCGAACGTGTCGAGATCGACGCCGACCGCATCGACGACCAGCCCCGCGCCTTTTCCGGCGGCATGCGCCAGCGACTGCAGATCGCCCGCAACCTCGTCACCGGACCGCGCCTCGTCTTCATGGACGAGCCGACCGGCGGCCTCGACGTCTCGGTGCAGGCGCGCCTGCTCGATCTCGTACGCGGTCTCGTCAATGATCTCGGCCTCTCGGCCATCATCGTCACCCACGATCTCGCCGTCGCCCGCCTGCTCTCGCACCGGATGATGGTGATGAAGGACGGCTACGTTATCGAACACGGGCTCACCGACCGCGTGCTCGACGACCCGCGCGAACCCTATACGCAGCTGCTCGTCTCCTCGATCCTGCAGGTCTGAGGTCCGAAACAAGGAAGAAGAAATCATGGCAACGCCTCTCGTCGTTTCCGAAGTCTCGAAGAGCTTCACCATGCATCTGCGCGACGGCATCAAGCTACCCGTCGTCTCCGATGTCGCCTTCTCGGTCGCATCGGGCGAATGCGTCGTGCTCGGTGGCCCATCGGGCATCGGCAAGAGCTCGCTGCTCAAGATGATCTACGGCAACTATGCCGTCGACACCGGCCAGATCCTCATCCGCCACGACGGACGCATCGTCGATCTCGCCTCCACCGATCCGCGCACGGTGCTCAACGTGCGGCGCAATACGCTTGGCTATGTCAGCCAGTTCCTGCGCACCGTGCCACGCGTCGCGGCGATCGACGTGGTTGCCGAACCGCTGGTGGCACGCGGCGAGGGCGCCGCCACGGCACGGGAAAAGGCGGGCGCCCTGCTTGCCAGGCTCAATCTGCCGGAAACGCTCTGGCAGCTTCCGCCCGCCACCTTCTCCGGCGGCGAGCAGCAACGCGTCAACATCGCGCGCGGCTTCATCACCGAGCACACGATCCTGCTTCTCGACGAACCCACAGCCTCGCTCGATGCCAGGAACCGTGCCGTCGTCGTCGGCATGATCGCGGAAAAGAAGAAGGCAGGGGTGGCCCTTCTCGGCATCTTCCACGACGAAGAGGTGCGCGAAGCCGTCGCCGACCGCATCCTCGACGTCCAGCAATTCTCACCCAGAAAGATCGCTGCATGAGCCGCAAGCTGGGTATCGAGCCCTATTTTCATGAGACGACATCCGTCAGCGATTCCACCTTCGGACGCTATACGGAGGTCTCGGAACGCTGCCGCATCAGCGAGGCCACGTTCGGCGACTATTCCTACATCATGCAGGACGGCTCCGTCTGGTGTGCGACGATCGGCAAGTTCGTCAATATCGCCGCCGCCGTGCGCATCAACGCCACCAACCATCCGACCTGGCGCGCGACGCTGCATCATTTCACCTATCGCGCCGCCGACTACTGGCCGGACGGCGACATGGAGACGGAGTTCTTCGCCTGGCGGCGCGCAAACCGCGTGACGATCGGCAACGATGTCTGGATCGGCCACGGGGCAACGATCCTGCCCGGCGTCAACGTCGGCAACGGCGCGGTGATCGGGGCTGGCGCCGTCGTCTCGAAGGACGTTGCGCCCTATACGATCGTCGGCGGCGTGCCGGCCAAGCTCATCCGCGAGCGCTTTCCAAGAGAGGTCGGCGAACGGATGGACAGGCTTTCCTGGTGGGACTGGGAGCACGACCGGCTGCGCCAGGCGCTCCAGGATTTCCGCAACCTGAGCGCGGAAGATTTCCTGTCCCGTTACGACGGTTAAACCCCCGATATAGGGGCGGAGAATTGTGACAGGACTTACACAAATATGACATGCGGGGTTCATCAAGCGGGACTAATGCGATGCTGACCAAGGCCTGGATCGCAAGGGAAGAGCATGATGTTCGAGCTGAAGAATGTCACACGTCGTTTCGGAAAAAAGCTCGCCGTCGATTCCGTCACGCTCGCCATTCCTCAGGGCCAGATGGTCGGCATCATCGGCCGCTCCGGCGCCGGCAAGTCGACGTTGCTGCGCATGATCAACCGCCTTCAGGAGCCGAGCTCCGGCTCCATCCATTTTGCCGGCGTCGAGGTTTCCGGGCTTCGCGGCAAGGCGTTGCGCAACTGGCAGCGCGACTGCGCGATGATCTTCCAGCAGTTCAACCTGGTGCCGCGCCTCGACGTTCTCACCAATGTCATGCTCGGCCGCCTCAACCATCGCTCGACGCTTATGAGCCTGCTCAACATCTTCACCCGCGAGGAACGCGTGCATGCCATCGCGGCACTCGAACGCCTCGGCATCGAGCAGACGGCGTTGCAGGCAGCCGGCACGCTTTCCGGCGGCCAGCAGCAGCGCGTGGCGATCGCCCGCGCGCTGATGCAGAACCCGAAGATGGTTCTCGCCGACGAACCGATCGCCTCGCTCGATCCGCTGAACGCCAAGATCGTCATGGATGCGCTGCGCGATATTAACGAGCGTGAGGGCATCACCGTCGTCACCAACCTTCACACGCTCGACACCGCCCGCAACTATTGTGAGCGCATCGTCGGCATGGCCGGCGGCCGCGTCGTCTTCGACGGCAAGCCCTCGGAGCTGACCACCGAAGCGGTGAAGGAAATCTACGGGACGGACAAGGACGGCGCCGGCATCGACGAAACGGTGACCTCGACATCGATCAATATCGCCCCCGAACGGGCAGACAATCAATCCGCCGGCACACAGCCGCTGGCGCTGGCCGGCCTCTGAGAGGCGGCTGCGATCGAGCGCCCGCGTCAAGGGCACACTTCTTCGTAACGGGAAGGCCGGGGACACCGGTCAATAGGAGAGAACATGTTGAAGAAAGCACTCTTTGCGGCAACGGCGCTCTTCGCGCTCGCCGGCGCTGCCAATGCTACAGATCTCAAGGAATTCCGCATCGGCATCCTCGGCGGCGAAAACGAAACCGACCGCCTGCGCAACTATGCCTGCCTTGCCGACCACCTGAAGCAGGAATTCGGCTTCGAGAAGGTTTCGCTCTTCCCGGCCGCCGACTATGACGGCGTGATCCAGGGCCTGCTCGGTGGCACGCTCGACTTCGCCGAACTCGGCGCCTCCGGCTATGCCGCCGTCTACATCAAGGATTCGAAGGCTGTCACGCCGATCCTGACGACGCAGCAGAAGGACGGCTCGACGGGTTATTACTCGATCGGCCTCGCTCTGAAGTCCTCCGGCATCAAGTCCATCAAGGACGCCAAGGGCAAGAAGCTCGGCTACGCCGATCCGGATTCCACCTCGGGCTACCTCGTTCCGCTGACGCAGATCCCGAAGGACACCGGCGCACCGAACGACAAGTTCTTCGCCTCGACCCAGTTCAACGGCGGCCACGAGAACAACCTTCTCGCTGCTTATGACGGCAAGGTCGATATTGCCGTCGATGACAGCTCGGGCATCGGCGACTTCAAGGACGGTTACACCTCCGGCACCTTCCGCAAGGAAGTCGACAAGGGCGCCGTCGATCCGAACAAGCTGGTCGAAGTATGGCGTTCGCCGCTGATCCCGAACGGCCCGCTCGTCGTTCGCAACGCTCTCGGCGAAGAGTGGCAGACGAAGCTTGCAGCCTTCTTCACGGCTCTGCCGGAAAAGGATCACAAGTGCTTCGCAGCTATCGAAGGCGGCGACTACAAGGGTTACGCCCCCGTGAAGCACGACTTCTACAATGCCGTCGTCGACGTCCGTAAAGCTGCCATCGGCGGCTGATCGAGCCGTTTCGAATGGGGGCGGCCGGCAACGGCCGCCCTCTATCTTTTGACTACAGCGCCGCGCGTCCTAGACGCGCAAAGGACGCTGCAGCACTTTGAATTGCTGCATAATTCTATCCTCAAATCGATTCCGATTTGAGGATAGAATTATGAAGTAGGCGAGGCGTTGATGACTATTGCCGATACACAGCCGCACATGCAGAGCGCCAAGGAGATCGGCACCGCCTGGGAGCGGATGGTCGCCAAGCGCCGCTTCTATACCATCCTCGGCCTGGTTATCCTGATTGCGGCTTTCGTCAGCTCCGTCCGCTTCGCCGACGAGAGCAATGCCGGCCATTTCTTCGAGCGGCTGCCGCATCTCTTCGACTTTCTGAGCTGGCTCATCCCCAAGGATTGGCACGACGTGTGGCGCGCGTTGTTTGATATAGCGAGCGTCAACGACAAGGGCGGCGAGGAATTCAATTTCGACAAAGGCCGCGTCTATGTCTGGGGTGCCTTCTACATTCCCGAATATTTCGAGCTGATGATCGTCACGATCAACGTGGCGCTGATCTCGACCATCATCGCCTTCCTCTTTGCCGTCCCCTTGAGCTTCTTTGCCGCGCGCAACCTGACGAATTCATGGCCGTTGCGCATCTTCACCAAGCGGCTGATGGAGTTCCTGCGCGCCTTCCCTGAAATCGTCATTGCCGGGCTGTTTTCGGCGATCCTGTCGATCGGGCCGGTCGCCGCCATCATCGCCATCACCCTGCACACGATCGGCGCGCTCGGCAAACTCTTCTACGAGGTGGCCGAAAATATCGACATGAAGCCTCACGAGGGCATGAAAGCCGTCGGCGCCAACTGGTGGGAGCGCGTGCGCTTTGCCGCCCTGCCGCAAGTGCTGCCGAATTTCACCTCCTATGCGCTGCTGCGCCTTGAGATCAACGTGCGCGCCTCGACGATCATCGGCGCCGTCGGCGGCGGCGGCATCGGCGAGGAGCTGAAGCTTTCGATTTCGCGCGGCTTCGGCGCCAAGACGGTAGCGCTCGTTCTGCTGCTGTTCGTGACGATCGTCGCCGTCGACCAGTTCTCCGCATGGCTGCGCCGCCGCCTGGTCGGCGAGCACGCCTTCCTCCTGCAACATTGAGGCCGCCATGACGGTGATCGACGCAAACCGCATGCATGAGATAGAAACGCGCTATCCGGAATATTTCCACCGGTCGTTCCGCCAGCGTTTCGGCGGGTTGATGATCCTCGTCGCGACGCTGCTCTACAGCCTCTATGCCGTCTGGTTCTTCGACCTGCCCAAGCTTTTTGCCGAAGCCCATTGGGAGCGCGTCGGCATCTATCTCAGCCAATGGGTGAGCTACGACGTTCAGCCGGAATTCCGTATCGAGGATGACGGCTCGATCGATATCCGCTATCCGCGCTTCTCGCCGCTCGGCGACAATCCACATCCGGACTGGCTGGTCAACAATCCCGACGGCAGCATCACCGTTTCGGTCAGCGGCACCAGCCGCAGCGTCACCGTCTCGAAGAGCGAGACGATCGTGACCGCGCATGACGTCAGCGTCCCGGTGGAAGTTTCGAGCGGTGCGCCGAAAGTCGTCGGACCGGTACCCGGCTGGATGACGGTCTATGACGACAACGTGCTGGCGGATCTGGGCTTTGCCGGCAATGTCAGCATATCCGTCGACCGGGTGAAGATCCGCAAACGTTTCATCGGCTGGGCGAATTTCATCTTCGACACGCAATCATCCTTCTTCGACAAGCCGGTCGGCGAGGTCGTCAGCCTCATCGTCTCCGGTCCGCGCATCAAGCCCGACCAATCCAACCTGTCGCTCGCCTTCGACGATATCTGGAACAACAGCGAATGGCAGCACGGCGACGTCTGGACCAAGCTTTTCCAGACGATCGTCATGGCGTTCCTCGGAACGCTGCTCGGCGCGCTTACCGCCTTTCCGCTCGCCTTCCTGGCAGCGCGCAACATCACGCCGAACCGCCTGCTGAACCAGGTCCTGAAGCGCTTCTTCGATTTTCTGCGCTCCGTCGATATGCTGATCTGGGCGCTGTTCCTGACGCGCGCCTTCGGACCCGGCCCGCTTGCCGGCAGCGGCGCGATCTTCCTCACCGAGACCGGCACGCTCGGCAAACTCTATTCCGAAGGTCTCGAGAATATCGACAACAAGCCGCGGGAAGGCATCAAATCAACAGGCGCTCAGACCGTGCTCGTTCATCGTTACGGCATTATGCCGCAGATCGTTCCCGTCTTCGTCAGCCAGACGCTCTACCAATGGGAATCGAACGTGCGCGGCGCGACCATTATCGGCGCCGTCGGCGCCGGCGGCATCGGCCTCAAACTGTGGGAGGCCATGCGCACCAATGCCAACTGGGAAAACGTCGCCTACATGGTCATTCTGATCCTGATCGTCGTCTTCATTTTCGACACCGCCTCGAACGCGCTGCGCCACCGGCTGATGGGCACGAAAGCCCACTGATCCATCCGTCAACGCAGTGGCGGCGTTGCCGCCATCATCATTCTGTCACGGAAATCTTTTAGCCGGGATCCTGCTTGCGGTTCGCCGCCAAATCACTGCACAGTGCCCTCCCCGTTTGGACGATCTCCAGGATAAAAGCCTTGCGCTACGCTCTCTATTTCTCGCCGCCGAAGGATGATCCCCTGACCGGCGCGGCCTCGCTCTGGCTCGGCCGCAATGCTTTCACCGGCGAGACCTACCCTGCGCCGGAATATGGGCAACTTGGTGCGGCAGAACAGTTCGAGCTGACCGCCGACCCGCGCCGCTACGGCTTTCACGCCACGATCAAGGCGCCCTTTTCCCTCGCCTCCTCGGTCACCGAGAGGGATCTCATGACCGTTGCCGAGGATTTTGCCCAGCGCACGCAAGCCTTCGAGATTCCTGAGCTCGTGCTCGGCCAGCTCGGCCGTTTTTTTGCCCTCGTTCCCGGTTCGCTTCATCAACCTCTTCAGGATTTCGCCGCGAAGGTGGTAAGGTCCTTCGAACCGTTCCGCGCAGCGCTTTCCGAGGCCGATATGGCGCGGCGCAATCCGGAGAAGCTCAGCGACAGCCAGCGCGCCCATCTGCAGCGCTGGGGTTATCCTTACGTCATGGAGGATTTCGGCTTTCACATGACGCTGAGCGGCCAAGTGCCCGAGACACGTGCTCAGGCGATGAAAGCGATCCTGACCGAGCGTTTTGCCGATTTCACCGGCAGGCCGCTTTCGATTTCCGGCCTTGCCGTCTTCATCGAGGAGACGCGCGGTGCCCCGTTCAAAATTCATTCCTGGCTGCCGCTTGCCGGCGCCAAAAGCTGAAAGACCTGACGACATGAGCAAAGAGACCGTGTTTTCCAACGCCCGCATCGTTCTCGAGGATGACATCCTCTCAGGCTCGATCCTCATCCGCGACGGGAAGATTGCCGACATCTCCGAGGGTAACTCGGTAGCCGGCGAAGATTTCGAAGGCGACTACGTCATCCCGGGCCTTGTCGAGCTGCACACCGATCATCTCGAAGGGCATTATCAGCCGCGTCCCGGCATTCGCTGGAACAAGACCGCCGCAGTCCAGGCGCATGACGCCCAGATCGTCACGTCAGGCATCACCACGGTGTTCGACTGCCTGCGCATGGGTGCGGACGAGGATGGCGGCTTCGAACATGGCGAGATGCGCGAGATGGCGGACGCCATCCAGTCGGCGGAGAAGGAAGGCAGGCTGCGCGCCGAGCACTTGCTCCACCTACGCTGCGAGGTCTCGGCCGACAACGTGCTCGAACATTTCGCTGATTTCGAAAACGACCGGCATGTGCGGCTCGTCTCGCTGATGGACCATGCGCCTGGCCAGCGTCAGTTCCAGACGATGGACCAATATATCTTCTACTACCAGAAGAAGCGGGGCCTGAGCGACGAGGCCTTCGCCCGTTTCGTCGCCAAGCGACAGGCAGAATCGGCGCGCAATTCGACGCCGCATCGCAACGCCATCGCCAAGGTCTGCGCCGAGCGCGGCATCACCGTGGCAAGCCATGACGACGCGACGCTCTCCCATGTCGACGAGGCGATCGACAACGGGGTGCGCCTGGCCGAATTTCCAACCAGCTTCGACGCCGCCCGGGCGTCGCACGGACATGGCATGAGCGTGCTGATGGGCGCGCCGAACATCGTGCGCGGCAAATCCCACTCAGGCAATATCGCCGCCCGCGACCTTGCCGAAATGGGCGTGCTCGACGTGCTTTCCTCCGACTACGTGCCGCTCAGCCTGCTGCATGCGCCCTTCATCCTCGCCGATGAGGTAGAGAGCATCAGCCTGCCGAAGGCGATCGCCATGGTGACGTCGACGCCCGCCCGCACCGTCAGCCTCGACGATCGCGGCCGGATCGCAACCGGGCTGCGCGCCGATCTTGTCCGCGTCCATCGTTCGCACGGCGTGCCGGTGACACGCTCCGTCTGGCGCCAGGGACGCCGTGTCGCATGATGCCGCACGAACCCCACGCAGGAGCCGGAGCCGAGCGCGGCATCATGGTGGTTGTCGTCGGCCCGAGCGGTGCTGGCAAGGATACGTTGATGAATCTCGCCGCCCGGCGTTTTGTCGGCCGAGAGAACGTGCATTTCGTCCGCCGCGTCATCACCCGCCACCGCGACGCCGGCGGCGAAGATCATCTTTCCGTCTCCCTCGAAGGGTTTGCCGCCATGGAGCAATCAGGCTCCTTCGCCGTCTGGTGGGAGGCGCACGGCCTGAGATACGGTATTCCGGCCGAGGTCTCGGTGGCGCTGTCGAGAGGCCATGTCGTCGTCGCCAACGGCTCGCGCTCGGCACTTCATCGCTTCCAGGCCGCCTTCCCGCGGCTGAAAGTCATCAACGTCACCGCCCGCCCCGAGGTGCTCGCCGGCCGGCTGGAGGCGCGCGGACGCGAGACGCATGAGGATATCATGGCCCGGCTCGCCCGCGGACCGCTGACCGTGCGTGGCGAATATGACGTGGTGGAGCTCGACAATAGCGGCTCGCTCGAAGAGGCCGAGCAGAAGATGATCGAGATCCTCGACGGATTGCTGACCAAGGCGCATTGACAAGATCGGCAGGAAGGAAGGCCATGCGGGCCATCAAAGTGGTCGACTACGATCCTTGCTGGCCCCGGCTGTTTGCCGAAATCAGCGCCGAGATCTCGATCCTGCTCGGTGACCGCCTGCTTTCCATCGATCATATCGGCAGCACATCAGTGCCTGGCCTGGCGGCCAAGCCGAAGATCGACCTTGATGCCGTGACGATATCCGACGAGTTCCTACCGACGGCGATCGAGGTGGTGCGCGCTGCCGATTTCGTCTTCCACGGCGATACTGGAGAGCAACGATGGGCTTTCACCCGCGATCATCACGCTTATGGCTTCAAGCTCTATCTTTGCGGACCCAATAATCGCGCGCATCGAGACCGCATTCTGTTTCGCGATCATCTCAGGGTTCACCCCGAGAGAGCCAAGGCCTATGCCGAGCTGAAACGCCGGCTGGCTGCGGAGGCAGGCGGCGATTGGGATTTTTACACCGGCGGAAAGACCGCTTTTGTCAGCGAGACGGTTTCGGCTGGCTGCCTTGAGGACATGAAATGGAGTGCGCAGCGCACTCCATGCCACTACCGATTAATCGCTATCGCCCCGCCCCGAGACGATCTCGCGCTTGCCGACATGGTTGGCCGGGCCGACAAGACCTTCCTTTTCCATGCGTTCCACCAATGAGGCGGCACGGTTGTAGCCGATGCCGAGGCGGCGCTGGATGTAGGATGTCGAGCACTTCTTGTCGCGCATGACGACCTTGACCGCCTGCTCGTAAAGCTCGTTGCCATCCTCCGAGGCCATGGCGCTCTTGTCGAAGACGGCGCCGGCTTCTTCCTCTTCCGTCTCTTCCTCCTCGTCGGCGGTGACGGTGTCGAGATATTCCGGGCGGCCCTGGGTTTTCAGATGGGCGACAACCTTTTCCACTTCGACATCCGAAACGAAAGGACCGTGGACGCGGGAAATCCGCCCGCCGCCCTGCATGTGCAGCATATCCCCCTGACCGAGCAACTGCTCGGCGCCCTGTTCGCCGAGAATGGTGCGGCTGTCGATCTTCGAGGTCACCTGGAAGGAGATGCGTGTCGGGAAGTTTGCCTTGATGGTGCCGGTGATGACGTCGACCGACGGACGCTGTGTCGCCATGATCAGATGGATGCCGGCGGCGCGGGCCATCTGGGCGAGGCGCTGGATTGCCCCTTCGATGTCCTTGCCGGCGACCATCATCAGGTCGGCCATCTCGTCGACGATGACAACGATATAAGGCATCGGCGTCAGGTCCAGCGCCTGGCTTTCCTCGATCGGAGTGCCGGTGCCCTTGTCGAAGCCGACCTGGACCATGACATGGATGGTCTCGCCCTTTTCGCGGGCCTGTGCCATGCGGTCGTTATAGCCATCGATATTGCGCACGCCGAGGCGCGACATCTTGCGATAGCGCTCCTCCATTTCGCGCACGGCCCATTTCAGCGCCATCACTGCCTTCTTCGGATCGGTGACGACGGGCGTCAGCAGATGCGGGATGCCGTCATAGACGGAAAGTTCGAGCATCTTCGGGTCGACCATGATCAGCCGGCACTGTTCCGGTGTCATGCGGTAGAGCAGCGACAGGATCATTGTGTTGATCGCGACCGATTTGCCGGAGCCGGTGGTGCCGGCAACGAGCAGATGCGGCATCTTGGCGAGTTCGGCAATGACAGGCTCGCCGCCGATGGTCTTGCCGAGGCCGAGCGCCAGCTTGTAACCACTCTTCTCGAAATCCTGGCTTTCGATCATCTCGCGGAAATAGACGGTTTCACGCGTGACATTCGGCAATTCGATGCCGATGACGTTGCGGCCGGGGACGACGGCAACACGGGCCGAAAGCGCCGACATCGAGCGGGCGATATCATCGGCAAGGCCGATGACGCGCGACGATTTCACGCCCGGCGCCGGCTCGAATTCATAGAGGGTGACGACAGGACCGGGACGGACATGGATGATTTCGCCCTTGATGCCGAAATCTTCCAGGACGCTTTCCAAAAGCCCGGCATTCTGCTCCAGCGTCTCCTGCGACATGATCTCGCCGAGGCGTTCCGGCGGTTCCTGCAGCAGGGCACGCGGTGGGAATTCATAGCCGGATGCGTCGATCCTTTCAGGCCTCGCGGCCAAGCGCGGAGACGGCAGAACCGCGGCGACCGGCGGTGTGCGCTGCGGCACTGGTGCTGCCTGAGGTGCTGATGCAATTTGAGGGGCTGGCGCGACCCGAGAGGTTGGCGCCGCCTGAGGGGCTGGCATGACCGGTGCCTCGACAGCGATGCGCCTGGGCCTTTCCAGGGACGGGGCGGCCGCAGGGCGCACGGCGACCTTTGCGGAGATCATCGCAGCGGGCTGCGCGACTGGGCGGGATATGACGGGAGCGGGAGCCGGCCGGCCAGGACGCCATTCCATGACCCGGAACAGCGACGTGATCGACTCGGGCGAGGTCTCGGTCTTCGGGAACGAGATCAAGGCGGGCGCGCGAACCGGCGCCTCTTCGAAGGCCATGACTTCCCAGAAGGCGAAATCCGAAATGGAGGAAAGCTCGGCTGCGGCACGGAAAGCCGGCGCGCCGGGCTCGTCAGGCAACGGTGACTGCTGCCGTTCGACCCTCTGCGGTGCTGGGGAAATTTCGTCCGGCTCTGGCAGATAGATATCGAACGGCACGTCGACGGCGACCGGCTCAATCCGTATCGCCTGCTGTCCAATCTGCGAATCATCGCGAACGGGCTCATCCGGCGCGCGCCGCCTGCTGATCAGCGTTTCCGGCGTGCGAGTGAAACGGACATTCGGCGCGAGGGAAAAGTTGCTCTGCCAGATGGGTGGCGCCGGCTTCTCCCCTGGGTTTTCCGCCGGAAGGTCCGTTTCAATCTCGCTGGAAAAATCTCCGGCATCCGTCAAATTGGTTCTGGGAAAACGCATGCGTCCGCTACTCACTCATGCTTTGCAAATTACGACCCTACCGGGATAGAAAAGGAAGGTTAATAAGTTCCTTCCTGCCGTATCGTTCCGATACGATCCCTTGGGATAAATCGCTGCACTTTCAATGAGTTCTGGCAGTGAGAAAAATCTTTGCCAATTTTGGGGAGGCGCTCTGAAGCGCGTCGCAATCTTTTCGATTCGCTCCCCGCGCCTTAGGCTTTATTTCCACGCAGGTCGTTGTCGCAAAACCGCTGCACAGTTTTGCGCGACATGCTTTAGTGCGCCTCGTCCCAATTGGTGGCGGCGCGTGCGTCGACCCTCAGCGGCACGCGCATTTCCAGCGCCGGCATGGTGGCGTTTTCCATGACCGAGACGATGACCGGCATCGCCTTTTCGACATCCTGGTCCTCGACTTCGAAGATGAGTTCGTCGTGCACCTGCAGCAGCATGCGGACGCGATCGGCAAGGCCGACTTCAACAAGCGCCGGCTCTATCTTGATCATCGCCCGGCGGATGACGTCGGCAGCCGAACCCTGGATCGGCGCATTGATCGCCGCACGCTCGTTGAAGGCGCGCACGGATGGATTGGACGAGCGGATTTCGGGATAGTTAATGCGGCGACCGAAGATCGTTTCGACATAACCCTTGTCGCGCGCCATGGCCTTTCGGCTTTCCATATAGTCGCGGATGCCGGGGAAACGCTCGAAATACTTCTTGATGTAGTCACCGGCTTCCGAACGCTCGATCGAAAGCTGATTGGCGAGGCCGAAGGCCGAGATGCCGTAGATGATGCCGAAATTGATCGCCTTGGCGCGGCGGCGCACCTCGCCCGGCATGCCTTCCACCGGCACGCCGAACATTTCCGATGCCGTCATGGCGTGGATGTCGACGCCATCTTCGAAGGCCTTGGTCAGTTGCGGGATCTCGGCCACATGGGCAAGCACGCGCAGTTCGATCTGGCTGTAGTCGGCAGAGATCAGCTTGTGGCCAGGCGTCGAGATGAAGGCGGTGCGGATCTTGCGGCCTTCTGCGGTGCGTACCGGAATGTTCTGCAGGTTCGGCTCGGACGAGGACAGGCGCCCCGTGGTGGTCGATGCCAGCGAGTAGGAGGTGTGGACCCGCTTTGTCTCGGGGTGAACGTAACCCGGAAGCGCGTCGGTATAGGTGGATTTCAGCTTGGTGACCTGGCGCCAGTCGACAATCTTGCGCGGCAATTCGAAACCGGCGGCGGCCAGATCCTCGAGCACCTGGGCGGAGGTGGACCATTGCCCTGTCTTCGTCTTGCTGCCGCCGGAAAGGCCCATCTTGCCGAACAGGATATCGCCCAGCTGCTTCGGCGAGCCGATGTTGAAACGTTCGCCGGCCAGCACGTAGATCTCGTCCTCCAGCCTTGCTGCACTCTGGGCCAGCTCGCCGGAGAGCCGCGACAGGATCTGCCGGTCGACGGTGATGCCGCGCGCTTCCATGCGCGCCAGTACGGGCAATAGCGGCCGCTCCAGCCGTTCATAGACGCTGGTCAGCCCTGCCGCCGCCAGCCGTGGCTTCAGCACCAGCCAGAGGCGCAGCGTGACGTCGGCATCTTCGGCGGCATAGTGGGTGGCGCGGTCGATATCAACCAGATCGAAGGTGACGTTCGCCTTGCCGCTACCCGCCACGTCCTTGTAGGGAATCGGGGTATGGCCGAGAAATTTTTCCGAGAGCGGGTCCATGCCATGCGCGCCGGTGCCGGCGTCGAGCACGTAGGAGATCAGCATCGTGTCGTCGAAACTCCTGGTCTCGATGCCATAGCGCTTCATTAGCAGGTAGTCGTATTTCAGGTTCTGGGCGACCTTGAGAACCGATTCGTCTTCCAGCAATGCCTTCAGCCGTGGCAGGGCATCGCCCATAGGGATCTGGTTTTCGGCAAGGCCGCCGCCGAGCAGATCGCCGACGCCGTTCTTGTGGACGAGCGGCACATAGGCGGCGCGGATCTTCGTGCCGGTGGGATCGGCCGTATTGTCGGCGATCGCCAGCGAAAAGCCGACAAGCTCGGCCTGCATCGCATCCAGCGACGTGGTCTCGGTATCGAAAGCAACGAGGCCGGTCGCGCGCGCCTCGGCGATCCAGCGGTCGAGTGTCGCCAGATCGCGGATCGTGACATAGGCCGAATGATCGAAGGGCAGCGTCGCAAAGGCCTCGGCCCGTGCCTTGGCAAGATCGGCGGGCGAAAAGGCGCCTTCGACCGCGCTCTTCGCTTTCGCACGCGGCGGCACCGGCACGGATTCGCCCGAGACGTCAGGGATGCCGCCGGCAACAGGCTCGGGCTCCGCCGCATCGAGATCCGGGCCGCGGGCCGTCTCACCCCATTCGATGCGGACGATCGCCGGTTCGATGGCGCCGGCATCACAATCGCAGGCTTCGGCGACGCGGCGCGTCAGCGTGGTGAATTCCATCGTCTTCAGGAAGCCGATCAGCTTCGGACCGTTCTGCGGTTCCAGCACCAGCGCGTCGAGATCGAGATCGAGCGGCACATCGGTGCGCAGCCGCACGAGGTCGCGCGAGAGCCTGGCCATGTCGATATTGGCGAGGATCGTCTCGCGGCGTTTGACCTGCTTGATCTCGGTGGCGCGTTCGAGCAACGTGTCGAGATCGCCGTATTCCTCGAGCAGCTGGGCGGCGGTTTTCGGGCCGATGCCCGGAATGCCGGGAACGTTGTCGACAGAATCACCGGTCATCGCCTGCAGGTCGATCATCTTTTCCGGCGGCACACCCCATTTCTCGATGACATCGGGAATGCCGATCTGCTTGTCCTTCATGCTGTCATACATATGGACATTGGGGCTGACGAGCTGCATCAGATCCTTGTCGGAGGAGACGATGGTGACATCGGCGCCGGTCGCTTCGGCCTGGCGGGCATAGGTGGCGATGATGTCGTCGGCCTCGAAGCCTTCCGTCTCGATGCAGGGCAGATTGAAGGCGCGGGTCGCCTGTCTTATAAGGCCGAATTGCGGGATGAGCTCTTCCGGCGGGGCGGAGCGGTTCGCCTTGTAGGCGTCGTAGAGATCCTTGCGAAACGTCCTGGCGGAATAATCGAAGATGACGGCAAGATGTGTCGGCGTCGCGCCGACATCGGTATTGCGCGCATCCCTCAGCAGCTTCCACAGCATGTTGCAGAAACCGGAAACGGCGCCGATCGGCAGGCCGTCGGTCTTGCGGGTCAGCGGCGGCAATGCATGAAACGCCCGGAAGATGAATCCGGAACCATCGACTAGGAAGAGGTGATCGCCTTTTTTCATGCGTGCATGGATAGCGCGGGCATGGGACGAGGTCCATATAGAGATCGGCATAAAGTTCGGCGCGTAAAAAGGATTATGGCGTTCGGAGCGTCACACAGCGCCGCGCGTCTTTTCGGACGCGCAAAGGACGCTGAGCACTTGGCGTTGCTGCATAATTTTATCCTTCAATCGATTCCGATTCCGGGAATCGTGCAGCCGGGATTCCGGCTCACCAAACTGTTACCGATTTGTAACGATGGCCCTCCCTTGAAAAACCACATTCTGAGGCACAAATCCATGTCACCGGCGCTTGATCGCGCCGCGGGTCTGGTTACCGGCTTGTCCCCCGCCGCGTCAGGCTTGGACAAAGGCCTTATCCCCCTCTCCGGGCCTTTGTCCCCACTTTAAAGTCGCCATGGCCAACCTCCAGGCCATGGCGACTTTTGTTTTTTCCAGGCCCTCGCAATTATCATCACGGCTTGCATGTTTAGGAGCATCGTATGCGATTTGCTGCATTGTCTCCGGCATGGTTTTGAGCCTAACTTGCAATCATGGGATTTAACCGCATGGATTCGGGAGCCTACCTTGCCAGCCAGCTGGCGAAGGGTTTTGCCCGCTCGCTGCACCAGCGCGCGGTCGGGCTTGGTTTTTCTCCGGGCCAGTTCCCCATTCTGCTGGAACTCTGGGCCGAGGACGGGCTGACCCAGAAACAGCTTCTCGAGCGGGTCGATATCGAGCAGGCGACCATGGCCAATACGCTTTCGCGCATGGTCCGCGACGGGCTGATCGAACGCCGGCCGCATCCGTCCGACAAGCGGGCGCAACTGCTCTTCCTGACGCCGAGGGCGCGCGCCATGGAGGCCGAGGCGATTGAGACGGCGCGGGAGGCCGACCTTGCGCTGTTCAAAGGTTTTCGGGTTTTCGAGCGCGAGCTGACGCTTGAATATATCCGCCGGCTTCTGGAAAACGCCAAGGCGCTCTGACCACTGCATAATTCCTTAAATCGGAATCGATTTAAGGATAAAATTATGCAGCAGTCCAAGAGTGTTACAGCGTCCTTTGCGCGTCCGAAAAGACGCGCGGCGCTGTAAGATCACTCGCCGACACGCTGAGCGCGTCGCAATGAGGACACGCCGGTTTCGATCTGCGCGGTCAGGACGTTTTCGTGGGCGGCAAGCTTGATGCTCGGCTCGATATCCGGCTTGCCGAGTAAAAGGCCCTGCACTTGCGCACAGCCTTCCTCGACGACGATCCGGCGCTGTATCTCGGTTTCCACGCCCTCCGTGACGACAGGCATGCCGAGGCTATGACCAAGGCCGATGATGGCGCGCACGATCGAGCGCGCCCCCGCATCATGTTCCAGCACGCCGGTGAAACTGCGGTCGACCTTGATCTTGTCGAAAGGGAATGAACGCAGGTTGGAAAGCGAGGAAAAACCGGTGCCGAAATCATCCATGACGATGTGCACGCCGAGCTTGTGCAGCCGCAGCAGCGTCGTCATCACCCGGTCGCGATCGCGAATGAGGGCCGCCTCGGTGATCTCGAGCTCCAGCCGGCCGGGCGCAAGCCCGGTTTCGGCGAGGATCGCCTCGATCCGCTCGCAGAGGTTCGGCAGCATGAATTGCACCGGCGAGAGATTGACGGCGATCATCAACGGCAGCGGCCAGCGCACAGCCTCCCTGCAGGCCTGCTGCAACACCCATTCGCCGAGTTGGACGATCGAGCCGCTTTCCTCGGCGATCGGGATGAAGATATCGGGCTCGGTCAAGCCGTGACCTGGCCGGTTCCAGCGCATCAGGGCCTCGTAGCCGCCGATCTCGCCGCTCAGCGCATCGAGGATCGGCTGATAGCTGACATGGATCTGGTTGCGGATGATCGCATGGCGCAGTTCGCTTTCGATCTGGCGGCGGTTCCGTGCCGCCTTATCCATTTCCGCGTCGAAGAAACAAACCTTGCCGCGACCGTCATGCTTGACGCGGTAGAGTGCAGTATCGGCATTGTTGCAGAGTTCTTCAGCAGCAGCGCCATCCGCGGGATAGAGTGCGATGCCGACGCTGACGCCGACGGCGGTCGGGTCGCGCGCCGTGTCCATCTCGGCGGCGAATTCGGCGAGGATATCAGCCGCAAGCTTTTGCGCCGCCGCCGGCTGCTGCCCGGCGGGCTGAATGATGGCGAATTCATCGCCGCCGAGGCGGGCAATCGTATCGCTTTCATCGGCCACGCGGCGCAGGATCGAGGCGACCTTGCGGAGAATGCGGTCGCCTTCGGCATGACCGAAGATATCGTTGACGGCCTTGAAGCGATCGAGGTCGAGATAGAAGAGGGCAACCTCGCCGTTCTTTCGTTCGGCCATCTGCAGCGCCTGCCGGATGCGGGTATCGAACAGCGACCTGTTCGGCAGATCGGTGAGCACATCGTGGTGAGCGAGATGCTCGATCATCTCCTCGGCCTGCCTGCGCTCGGTGAGATCCCGCACCGCCAGCACCTCGCAATTGTGCCCGCGATAGACGATCCTGCTCGCGGTCACTTCGACGGCGATCTCCCTGCCGTCCCTGGTGTTGAGCAGCGTCTCGCTGGGTCTGTTCTGCCCAGTCCCCTGAATAGCGGTCAAAACAGCCGAGGGCGCCTTGCCGGCAAGACCGGCAAGCTTCCAGCCGGAAAGCCCCTGGAAGCGTTCATTGGCATCGATGATTCGGCCTTTCCGCAGGATCAGCAGCCCTTCCTGTGAGGCATTCGCGAGCCCCCTCAGATCCGTCAGGTGGCTTTCGATAAAGACTACCGCCAGCGCGATCAGAATGAGCGCCGTCGCCGCCACAACGACGATCGCAGCAAGCAGGCTGGCGTCGAGCACCGTTGCCGGAACTTGTTTGCCGGGATCCGGCACGAGCGTGATGCTAGCCATCGAGATGAAATGGAGCGTGCAGATCGCGAGGACGAAAGTGATTGACGAGGCGAGGAGCCGCCTCGGTCCCTTCAATTGGAAAAAGGCGTGGAAGGCGGCGCTCGACAACAGTGCTCCTGCGAGAACCGCACTCAGCGTCATCAAGGGATCATAAAGAATTGCCGCCTGCGTTTCGATCGCCTGCATGCCGGTCAGGTGCATGGAGGCGATGCCGAGCGCCATCAGGACGCCGCCGCGGATGCGAGAAAACCTGCCGCGGCTTTCCGAAGCGACGAGGATCGCCGCCCACGAACCGGCAACCGACAGGAGGAAAGAAAGCGCCGTCAGGCCCAGTTGGTAGCCGATCGGCATGCCGCCGTCATAGGCCAGCATTGCGATGAAGTGCGTTGCCCATACGCCGGTGCCGAAAGCGAAAGCCGAGGCGCCGATCCAGAGCTTGCGCCGCCCGGCATCGCATTCCTGAGCGCGGGAAAGCAGCAGCATAGCCGCCATAGCGCCGACCAGGCAGACCACGGCCGCCGCAAGCACCAGCCGCCAATCGTGGTTGTCCCGAATACATGTAATGACCGAAAACATCTGCCCCTCCCACAGCTGAATTCGGTCAGGTTATTTAGGTTATGCTAAATAACTGTAAATTGAATTAGAACTCTCTTCTATGTTATCCAGCAAATCTTCCTGATATTAATCCATGCCCCACCGGTCTTTCGCGCCGCCGATTTTTTGTTTTTCCGCCTCGCCTGCCTTTCTGGTTTGGTCTATCGTCCGGCCGAATTTCAAAAAAGGAGTCGAAAATGACCGATGTAAGCCAGGTGCTTGCGCGCGCGGACCAGAACCTTCCATCGAGCCTCGACAAGCTGTTCGAGCTTCTGCGCATCCAGTCGATTTCCACCGATCCCGCTTACAAAGCCGAATGCCGAAAGGCTGCGGAATGGCTCGTCGCCTATCTCGGGACGCTCGGCTTTACGGCCTCGGTGCGCGATACGCCAGGCCATCCGATGGTGGTCGCCCACCATGCCGGCGCTTCCGCCGATGCGCCGCATGTTCTCTTCTACGGCCATTACGATGTTCAGCCGGTCGACCCGATCGAGCTCTGGGAAAACGACCCGTTCGAGCCGTCGATCAAGGATGTCGGCGAGGGCCGCAAGATCCTGACCGGCCGCGGCACCTCCGACGACAAGGGCCAGTTGATGACCTTCGTCGAGGCTTGCCGCGCCTATAAGGAGATCAACGGCGCGCTTCCCTGCCGCGTCACCATTCTCTTCGAGGGCGAGGAGGAATCCGGCTCGCCGTCCCTGAAGCCCTTCCTCGAAGCCAATGCCGCAGAGCTCAAGGCCGATTATGCGCTGGTCTGCGATACCGGCATGTGGGACCGCGACACGCCGGCGATCGCCGCAGCGCTGCGCGGCCTCGTCGGCGAGGAAGTGATCGTGACGGCCGCCGACCGCGACCTGCATTCCGGTCTCTTCGGCGGCGCGGCGGCCAATCCGATCCATATTCTCGTCGAGGCTCTTGCCGGCCTGCATGACGAGACCGGCCGCATCACGCTTGACGGCTTCTATGACGGCGTCGAGGAGACGCCTGACAACATCAAGGCGTCATGGGAGACGCTCGGCAAGACCGCGGAGAGCTTCCTCGGCGAGGTCGGCCTTTCGATTCCATCCGGCGAGAAGGGCCGTTCGGTGCTGGAACTCACCTGGGCGCGGCCGACCGCCGAAATCAACGGCATCTGGGGCGGATATACCGGCGAAGGCTTCAAGACGGTGATCGCCGCCAAGGCTTCGGCCAAGGTTTCGTTCCGACTTGTCGGCACGCAGGATCCAACCGCCATCCGCGAAGCTTTCCGCAGCTATATCAGCGCGAAGATTCCCGCCGATTGCTCGGTGGAGTTCCATCCGCATGGCGGCTCGCCGGCAATTCATCTCTCCTATGATTCCCCTGTTCTGACAAAGGCGAAGAACGCGCTTTCCGACGAGTGGCCGAAACCCGCCATCGTCATCGGCATGGGCGGGTCGATCCCGATCGTCGGCGATTTCCAGAAGATGCTCGGCATGGAATCGCTGCTCGTCGGCTTTGGCCTCAGCGATGATCGCATCCACTCGCCGAACGAGAAATACGAGCTTATCTCCTACCACAAGGGCATCCGCTCCTGGGTGCGGATTCTTCAGGCGCTCGCTGCCTGAAGGAAAAGGCGCACCTTCCATCAAGATGCGCCACGCAAGATCGCGACAAACAAAAAGGCCGGTTCGACCCGGCCTTTCGTCATCCGCTCACCTCAGTGCCAGTTCATCCGTGGTCAAAGAGCAAGCGGGTATTGCAGTGAGACTGCCGCCGAAAGGTTAACGGACCGTTAACAGTACCGGCCGTTGTCGGAGGCACCACTCGCGGCTCCAAGGGCGCTGACAGACATTTCGCCGTTCAAGCTACGTTCATCGTCAGCGACATATAAGCCATTGAAAGATAACGCGAATGATGACGCCCTAAACACCTGCGGGCGATCCTTCTATCTTTTGTTTCAGTGGCATATGCCAGGGAAACGCGGCCAAGCGCTGCCTGAAAAACGTGCCAACAAGGACTGGGAAGCGTGAAAAAACTCTTTGTTAAAATCGCAGCGGTCGGCCTGCTTATGCTGGCGCCTGCCATAGCGCAGGCTGCCGAGGGCTACTCGACGGCGAACGTCAACATGCGTGCGGGTCCGAGCACCCGTTATCCTGCCGTCGCGGTCATCCCGGCCGGTTCTTCCGTCGAGATCCGCGGATGCCTTTCCGACGTCAACTGGTGCGACGTCGAATTCTATGGCGGCCGCGGCTGGGTTTCCGGCCAGTACGTCCAGGCCCTCTACCAACAGCGCCGCGTCTATGTCGGCCCGCAATATTACCGTCCGCTCGGCATTCCGATGATTCGCTTCAGCGTCGACAATTATTGGGACCGCTACTACCGCAACCGCGATTTCTATCGCGACCGTGACCGCTGGAACCGCGGCCCGGATTATTACTACCGCGACCGCGACAATCGGGATCGCGATGGAGATCGGGATAACCGGGATCGCGACCGCAACTGGCGCGAGCGGGATCGCGACCGAGATGGGCGCGACCGCGATCGTGACTGGCGCGACGACAATCAAAGGGACGATCGGCAAAGGGACGATCGGCAAAGAGGTGAACGGCAGAGGGACGACCGGAGAGGCGATGATCGCAGGCCGGACCGCAGGGACTTTGATTGCCGCCCCGGCGATCCCTCCTGCGACGAATGAAACAGAAAGGGGACGGCAGCGCCGTCCTCTCCGAGGCTTGAAGCCGGGGGCAAACACCCAAGAAAAAGCCCGGCGCTCCCATGAGGGATGCACCGGGCCTGATGTCGATCGGCGCGTGTTGAGGGGAGACGGCCGATCATGCGCGGGACGTGAGGGGTTGTCCCGCTTCTCCATAAACAATCGCGACGCCTATTGGTTCCGCCTCCTGCATTAATTCCTTAAATCGGAATCGAATTTAAGGATAAAATATGCAACAGTTCAAAGTGTTACGGCGTCCCTTGCGCCTCTCGAAAAGACGCGCGGCGCGGTAATCTACGTCGTCTCGCGTGTAATTCACCCCACGCACTTCGGGCCTTTGTTTTCACGACGCGCGCCGCTTCGCCGGAAAGCGCAAGACAGGAGCCGCGGGGGAAGCATCGACCCTCGAATGCGGTCACCGACAATTTGATGTGAGAGCATCGCGAGGCTCTTGTTTTGCGAGATTCTTTGTTGCAGTTTTGTGGCGTTGCGGATTGATTTTAATCCGTTCGAGGCTGGACCCTGATGACGCAAGACTACCTGGCTTTCTTCGGGCTTTTCGCCCCTCGGGCAGCCGCCACAGATGTTACCGTTTGGCATAAACACAACCCTGTTCTGCCTGTGCGCCTCACCGATGGGGCGAGCCTCAACCCTTCCGGCCAGATCTGGCGCCGCTTTCATCTGGGCGAGTGGGAATATAAGCAGGACCCGGAAACGCTCGACGATTACGAGGCCCGGCAGTTCTGAAAGCCAATGCTGTCGCCCGGCGCGATCTGCTTTACTTTCCATTATTAATACCCCGTTAAATCGCCGCATTTACAGTTCAGTCGGATGATCACGGCGGCACTCAAAGTGTTCCAGCGTCCTTTGCGCGTCTGAAAAGACGCGCGGCGCTGGAGAAGAGCACCGTTATGCGAAGCTGGCTTCGCGATCGAACATGGGGTGTGACCGGTCCGCGATGGCAGGCAGAGGCAGATCAGGCGACAGAATAGAACCGTCCTTCAGCGGCCGCCCGGCACGCGACGATGACGAATTCTCGCTCGATGCCGACGATCGCATTGCCGGAGGGCGATCCCAGCGCCGCGGCGGCTCGAAACCCCCGCCGCAACGTGCCGCCCCCCGGCGACGGCGCGAGCCACGGGAGCGCGAAGGCGGCGGCTTTTTCGGCTTCCTGCGCCGCGTGATCTACTGGTGCGTCGTGCTTTTCATCTGGGCCGGCATCGGCGTTGCCGGGCTTGTGGTCTATTATGGCTCGCGCATGCCGAGCGCCAGCACATGGGCGATCCCGGAGCGGCCGCCGAATGTGAAGATCACCGCTGTCGACGGCAGCGTCATCGCCAATCGTGGCGCCACCGGCGGCGAGGCGTTGTCGCTCGAAAACATGTCGCCCTATGTTCCGGAAGCCGTCATCGCCATCGAGGATCGGCGTTTCTATTCGCATTTCGGCGTTGATCCGCTCGGCCTCGGCCGGGCTGTTGTGACCAACCTCACGGCTGGCCACATGGTGCAGGGTGGCTCGACGCTGACGCAGCAGCTTGCCAAGAACCTCTTCCTCTCCCCGGAGAGGACGCTGGAACGTAAGGTCCAGGAGGTGCTGCTCTCGCTCTGGCTGGAGCAGAAATACACCAAGGACCAGATCCTTGCCATGTATCTCAACCGGGTGTTCTTCGGATCGAACGCCTATGGCGTCGAGGCGGCATCACGCCGCTACTTCAACAAATCGGCGCGTGACGTGAACCTCGGCGAGGCCGCGGTGCTGGCCGGCCTGCTCAAGGCGCCGTCGCGGCTTTCGCCGGCCCGCGATGCCGATGCGGCGAATGCCCGCGCCCAACTCGTGCTCGCAGCCATGCGCGAACAGGGCTTCATCACCGATTCCGAGGTCAAGACCGCGATGTCACAGACCCCGGCCTCGGCCAAGAGCTACTGGTCGGGCGCCGGGCACTATGTCGCCGACATGGTGATGGACGAGCTGCCGGGTCTGATCGGCGACGTCAAGGAAGACGTCATCGTCGATACGACCATCGACAAGTCGCTGGAAAAGAAAGCCGAGCAATCGCTGGTCGACGTGCTCGACAAGGAGGGCGGGAAGCTCGACGCCTCGCAGGCGGCCCTCGTCTCGATCGACGGCACCGGCGCGATTCGGGCGCTGGTCGGCGGCAGAGACTATGCGACGAGCCAGTTCAACCGCGCCGTCAAGGCCAAACGCCAGCCGGGTTCCTCGTTCAAGCCCTTCGTCTATGCGGCAGCGCTCGAGAAGGGGCTGACGCCCTATTCCGTGTTCAACGACGCGCCGATCCGGATCGGCGACTGGACGCCCGAAAATTACGAGAAGAAATACAATGGCGAAGTGACGCTGGCGACCGCGCTGGCCAAGTCGCTGAACACGGTGGCCGCCCAGCTGGTGATGTATGACGGGCCGGATCAGGTGATCAAGCTTGCCCACCGGCTCGGCATCGAAAGCGAGCTGCAGCCGAACGCCTCGATCGCGCTCGGTACGTCCGAGGTGTCGCTGATGGAACTTACCGCCTCCTATGCCGCCTTCATGAACGGCGGCTACAAGGCGACGCCGCACGTCATCCGCCGGGTGACGACGGCCGAGGGCAAGGTTCTCTACGAAAATACCTATGACAGCCCGCCGCGCGTGCTGTCCGAGCAGATCGTCGCCGAGATGGATGCAATGATGATGGGCGTCATCGACAACGGCACCGGCAAGAGCGCCAAGATCCCCGGCTGGCAGGCGGCGGGAAAGACCGGCACGACGCAGAATTCGCGCGACGCGCTCTTCGTCGGCTTCACCAGCAACCTCACCACGGGGGTCTGGTTCGGCAATGACGACGGCAAGCCGATGAAGAAGGTGACCGGCGGCGGCTTGCCCGCCAAGGCCTGGAAGGAATTCATGATCGCCGCCCACAAGGGTCTTTCGCCGGCACCGCTCTTCGGCAACGGCCAGTTGATCGCCGATCCGAACAATGGTCAGCCGATGGCGCAGGCACCGGGCGATGGCCAGTTGGGCAGCGGGCAACCGATGACGGCCGAGGCGCCGCCTTCGACGATCGGCGGTATCATTTCCGGCGTCTTCGGCGGCGGCGACAATGCAAACCGCTATCCGCAAGCGCCTGTCCGGCAGCAGGCGGCAAGCTCCGGCAATGGCCCGGTTCCGCCCGCAGACATTGCCGAAGGCGGCGGTTCGGGCTATGAGGGCGTGGTGCCGCCCGGGGATGTCGGGGGGGCGCAGACAACCTCTTCCGTCCAGCCGCGGCGAACGACGCTGCTCGATCTGATCATGGGCCAGTGAGACTTTGCTGCATGTCCAACACAAGCCCGATGCTCTAAAGCGCATCGTGATCTTTCAGAGTCGCTCCTCGCGCTTCAGGTCTTCGTTTTACGCATGTCGTCGTCGCAAGACCGCTTCACAGTTTTGCGCGACATGCTCTAAAAATCGGCCGCTTTCCGGACATGGGGCGACCTCTTTCCCGGCTACTGTAAAAATTGAACGCAACACATTCGTTTTGCTGGATTCCGGGGCATTTCTCGCCTTGCAGTCCAGAAAACCGCTCCTTATATACGCCGCATCACCGCAATCACGATTGCGTAATCTCAAGTAGACCCATCCCGTAAGGGGCTGTCAGGGAAATGCCTTCTCGGGGTTCCGACAGCTTGCTTCAAGGAGAGAATGACATGGCAAAAGTAATTGGTATCGACCTTGGAACGACGAATTCCTGCGTCGCAGTCATGGACGGCAAGGACGCGAAGGTTATCGAGAATGCGGAAGGTGCACGCACGACCCCTTCCATGGTGGCATTTTCCGAAGATGGCGAACGCCTCGTCGGCCAGCCGGCCAAGCGCCAGGCAGTCACCAACCCGACGAACACGCTCTTTGCGGTCAAGCGCCTGATCGGCCGCCGCTACGAAGATCCGACCGTCGAGAAGGACAAGCACCTCGTTCCCTTCACCATCGTCAAGGGCGACAATGGCGACGCCTGGGTCGAAGCCAATGGCAAGGGCTACTCGCCCGCACAGATTTCCGCGATGATCCTTCAGAAGATGAAGGAAACCGCCGAATCCTATCTCGGCGAAAAGGTCGAGAAGGCCGTCATCACCGTTCCCGCCTATTTCAACGACGCGCAGCGCCAGGCAACCAAGGATGCCGGCCGCATCGCCGGTCTTGAAGTTCTGCGCATCATCAACGAGCCGACCGCAGCAGCCCTCGCCTACGGCCTCGACAAGAAAGAAGGCAAGACGATTGCCGTCTACGACCTTGGCGGCGGCACCTTCGATATTTCGATCCTCGAGATCGGCGACGGCGTCTTCGAAGTGAAGTCCACCAACGGCGATACGTTCCTCGGCGGTGAAGACTTCGACATGCGCCTCGTCGAATATCTCGTTGGCGAATTCAAGAGGGACAACGGCATCGACCTGAAGAACGACAAGCTTGCCCTGCAGCGCCTCAAGGAAGCTGCGGAAAAGGCAAAGATCGAGCTTTCGTCCTCGCAGCAGACCGAAATCAACCTGCCGTTCATCACCGCCGACGCCTCCGGCCCGAAGCATCTGACGCTGAAGCTGACCCGCGCCAAGCTCGAGAGCCTGGTCGACGATCTCGTCCAGCGCACGATCGCGCCGTGCAAGGCAGCGCTCAAGGATGCCGGTGTCACCGCTGCCGAAATCGACGAAGTGGTTCTCGTCGGCGGCATGAGCCGCATGCCGAAGGTACAGGAAGTCGTCAAGCAGCTGTTCGGCAAGGAGCCGCACAAGGGCGTCAACCCGGATGAAGTGGTGGCGCTTGGTGCTGCCATCCAGGCCGGCGTTCTGCAGGGCGACGTCAAGGACGTCCTGCTCCTCGACGTGACGCCGCTGTCGCTCGGCATCGAGACCCTCGGTGGTGTCTTCACCCGCCTGATCGAACGCAACACGACGATCCCGACGAAGAAGAGCCAGACCTTCTCGACCGCCGAAGACAACCAGCAGGCCGTGACCATCCGCGTTTCGCAGGGCGAGCGTGAAATGGCTGCCGACAACAAGCTGCTCGGCCAGTTCGACCTCGTCGGTCTGCCGCCGTCGCCACGCGGCATGCCGCAGATCGAGGTCACCTTCGACATCGACGCCAACGGCATCGTGCAGGTTTCGGCCAAGGACAAGGGCACCGGCAAGGAACAGCAGATCCGCATCCAGGCTTCCGGCGGTCTTTCCGACGCCGACATCGAGAAGATGGTAAAGGATGCCGAAGCCCATGCCACCGAAGACAAGAAGCGCCGCGAGGCGGTCGAAGCCCGGAACCAGGCTGAAAGCCTGATCCATTCCTCGGAAAAGTCGCTGAAGGATTACGGTGACAAGGTTTCCGAGGCCGACCGCACCGCGATCTCGGATGCGATTGCCGCGCTGAAGACGGCGTCGGAAGCGTCGGAGCCCGATGCCGACGACATTAAGGCCAAGACCCAGACGCTGATGGAAGTGTCGATGAAGCTCGGCCAGGCGATCTATGAAGCACAGCAGGCCGAAGGCGGCGCTGCTGGCGATGCCTCCGCGGAAGGCGGCGACAATGTCGTCGATGCCGACTACGAGGAAATCAAGGACGACGACCGCAAGAAGTCCGCGTAATCCGCGACGGCGTGGTTATGCTTCAACACCTGATCCGGCTGCTCACCATGGCAGCCGGAAAATCCATTTCCGGGGTTTAATCCTTAATGGCAAAAGCGGACTTTTACGAAACTCTGGGTGTAGCCAAGTCGGCGGACGAAAAAGAGCTGAAAAGCGCCTTCCGCAAACTGGCGATGAAATTTCATCCGGACAAAAACCCGGATGACAAGGACGCCGAGCGGAAGTTCAAGGAAATCAACGAAGCCTACGAGATGCTCAAGGACCCGCAGAAGCGGGCGGCCTATGATCGCTATGGCCATGCGGCCTTCGAACATGGCGGCATGGGCGGCGGCGGTGGCGGCGGATTTGCCGGCGGCGGTTTCTCCGACATCTTCGAAGATATCTTCGGCGAAATGATGGGTGGCGGGCGCGCGCGCCAGCGCTCGTCGGGTGGTCGCGAGCGTGGCGCCGATCTTCGCTACAACATGGAAATAACGCTGGAAGAATCTTTCTCCGGCAAGACGGCGCAGATCCGCGTTCCCACCTCGATCACGTGCGACGTCTGTTCGGGTTCGGGCGCCAAGCCCGGCACACAGCCGAAGAACTGCGGCACCTGCCAGGGAACGGGGCGCGTGCGCGCGGCACAGGGATTTTTCTCGATCGAGCGGACTTGCCCGACCTGCCACGGCCGCGGCCAGATCATTCCCGATCCCTGCCCGAAGTGCCACGGCCAGGGCCGGGTGACGGAAGAGCGTTCGCTCTCGGTCAATATTCCTGCCGGCATCGAGGACGGCACCCGCATCCGGCTGCAGGGCGAAGGCGAAGCCGGCGCTCGCGGCGGACCGGCGGGCGACCTCTATATCTTCCTGTCCGTCAAACCGCATGAATTCTACCAGCGCGACGGAGCCGATCTTTATTGCGCCGTTCCGATCTCGATGACGACGGCCGCGCTCGGCGGCACCTTCGACGTGGCGACGCTCGACGGCACCAAGTCGCGCGTGACCGTGCCTGAGGGCACGCAGGTCGGCAAACAGTTCCGCCTCAAGGGCAAGGGCATGCCGGTGCTGCGTTCGGTGCAGACGGGCGACCTCTACATCCAGATTCAGATCGAGACGCCGCAAAAGCTCACCAAGCGCCAACGCGAACTGCTTCAGGAATTCGAGCAGCTTTCCTCCAAGGAGAACAATCCGGAATCGACGGGCTTCTTTGCCCGGATGAAGGAATTCTTCGAAGGCTGAGCCGCGATCGACACGCCCATTTCGAAAGCCGGGGACGGAAATGTCTCCGGTTTTTTTGTTCCCGGAATCCCGATTTGCGACATTCGCCGCCCGCGCCGGCCAATCTGTCCCGGATCGACACGGCGGCGGACGGGAAGACGACTTGCGTTAACGCAGCCAGATAATGCCGCTTGCAAGTTTTCCAAATGAATTCAGTCTCTGCGGTCAGCGCATAACCCCGAAGATCGGAATCGGTTTTTGGGGTTATGCGCCAAATCAAAGCGTAGAGCGTCCTTAGCGCTCTAGCGGGGGACAACCAAACCAAGGGTATCGACCATGGCGCCAGCCTTTTCCTCTCAGTCCGAAGACGTCGACGTTCTCGCCGGCGCCATCTATACTTGGTGCGCCGAGCGCAACATCAAGCTTCGCAGCCAGCAGGGCCTTTCAATCGCCAACATCGCGATCGACCTCTATCATGCCGGCCACCAGACGCAGGACGATCTGCTGATGGCGCTGCACGACCGAGAGATTCACTAAAGCGCGTCGCATCGAACCTGAGCCAGGCGACCTGTTTCCTGGTCTTGTCTTGATGCACACCGTCCTCCCAAAACCGCTGCCCGCATTGGTCCGAGATCATCCAGACCTCGAACAGGTCGTGCTTTTCCGTGGGAATCCTGATTGCCCGCTGCATACATTCTTAAATCGGAACCGATTTAGGGACAAAATCATGCAGCAATTCAAAGTCCTACAGCGTCCTTGCGGCGCTCGAACGCGTGGCGCTGTCGTGGAATCAGGCGGCGGTTTCGGACACTTCGCCAGTCATGAGGGTGACGATGGTCTTGACCGCTTCCTTGCCCGCCGGTGAGTTCAGCTTGTCGTAGCTCAGCGCAAGCGCATAGGCGTCGGGGCTGAGTTCGACACGGCTGCCGAATGGTGACATGCCGGCACCCTCGAAAAGAGCAGAGATCTCAACGTCGAGAAAAACCGCGATCTGATGCAGCTTGCTGGCGGAAACGCGGTTCGTTCCCTTTTCGTATTTCTGGATCTGCTGGAAAGTCAGTCCGAGTGCTTCGCCAAGCTCAAGTTGGGAAACACGGCGAAGGGCGCGAAACTGTCTGACGTTGCGACCGACGATAATATCAACCGGATCTGGCACTTCATCACTCTCTTATACATAAACGTTCCGTTTACCATATCGTTTGCACCGGATAACTCAATCCTGCAGTTGCAAAATTCAACCGACTTTTTTTGGGCTTTACGTTACGTCAATAGCCTTAAAGGATGGCAGCAAACCCTGAATATCCGGAGCTTGGAGGCATTGACAGTGCCTGTCGGCGGTATCGGCCTGGCGATGTCAGACCGTCTCCGATGGTTGTATTTTTAGCAGAATTTCGAAAGTGTCATGGCTGCAGTTACACCGGGAGGATGTCGGATACCAGGACCTCGGTCACGGATCATCTGGAATATATGTCCTGTGTGGTGCCAGCTCCCGCGTCCCTGACTTCCGGCAGCACCGACGGTAGACGATCCACGGCCAGAAAGCTGCCAGCCTTGCCATCAGCGCCGCTTCGGCTTAGCTGTCACGCTTTACGATTCCGGACATTCGATGCCGCACAAGGTTTCTCTTTCCCGCCTGAAGCTGACAGACTTCCGCAACTATGCGGCGGCGGCCCTTACCCTTGATGGTCGGCATGCCGTGCTGACGGGAGATAACGGCGCCGGCAAGACCAATCTCATGGAGGCAGTCTCTCTGCTTTCGCCCGGCCGCGGCCTGCGCCGTGCGGCCTATGGCGATATTACCCGCGTCGGCGCGGCCGGCGGCTTTTCGATCTTTGCCGCGCTCGACGGCATGGAGGGCGACGTCGAGATCGGCACCGGCATCGAAACGAGCGAGGAGACCACCGCCCGTAGGCTGCGCATCAATGGCACGACGGCAAAGACTGCCGACGAACTGACCGACCATCTGCGCCTTCTCTGGCTGACACCGGCGATGGACGGCCTCTTTACCGGCGCCTCTTCCGACCGGCGCCGCTTTCTCGACCGGCTGGTGCTGTCACTCGATCCCGCCCATGGCCGCCGCGCCAGCGATTTCGAGCGCGCCATGCGCAGCCGCAACAAATTGCTGGACGAAGGCCGCTTCGACCCCTCCTGGCTTGCCGGCATCGAGGAACAGATGGCAAGCCTCGGCATCGCCATGGCGCTCGCCCGGCAGGAGATGCTCGGCCTACTGACCCGGCTGATCGAGGAAACACGGGAGAGCTCGCCCTTCCCCTCGGCATCGCTGCAGCTCTCGGGCTTCATGGACGGTCAGTTCTCGCGCCCCTCGGTCGACCTCGAAGATGACTACGCGGCGATGCTGGCAGAGAGCCGCTACCGCGATGCCGGCGCGGGGCGCACGCTCGAGGGGCCGCACCGGGCCGATCTCATCGTGCATCACCGCGAAAAGGCGATGGAGGCGGAACGTTGCTCCACCGGCGAGCAGAAAGCGCTGCTTGTCGGCCTGGTGCTTGCGCATGCGCGGCTCGTCGGCAATCTCACCGGCCATGCGCCGATCCTGCTGCTCGACGAGATCGCAGCGCATCTCGACGAGGGCCGCCGCGCCGCGCTGTTCGACCTTATCGACGGGCTCGGCGGCCAGGCCTTCATGACCGGAACGGATCGCGCGATGTTTTCAGCGCTCGGCGACAGGGCGCAGTTCTTCACGGTTGCCGACGGAAGGGTGTTCGAATGACCGAGGCGGCTTTTCCCGGCGTCCGGCATCATGATAACATCGGCGCCATGGAACCGCTCAGCCCGGAAGAAATAGCGCGGTATCACCGCCACATCCTGCTCCCCGAGATCGGCGGCGCCGGCCAGCAGAAACTGAAAGCCGCCCGCGTGCTGGTGATCGGCGCCGGCGGCCTCGGTGCACCGGTCCTGCAATATCTGGCCGCAGCCGGCGTCGGCACGCTCGGTATCGTCGACGACGACCGGGTGTCGTTATCGAACCTGCAGCGCCAGGTGATCCATGATTCCGGCACGATCGGCGAGCTGAAGACGGAGAGTGCCGCCTTCGCCATCGCCAGGCTCAATCCGCATGTCCGACTGATCCGCTTCGAGGAACGCTTTTCCCCGGAGGCAGGCCGCCGTCAGCTCTCCGGCTTCGATCTGCTGATCGACGGCTCCGACAATTTCGACACGCGTTATGCCGCCGCCGATGCAGCGGAAGAAGCGCGCATCCCGCTCGTCACCGGCGCCGTTGGGCGTTTCGACGGCTCGCTGACGGTTCTCAAGCCCTATGAGACGGCTGAGGACGGAACGTCCAACCCTAGATATCGCGACCTATTTCCGGAAGCGCCGCCGCCGGGGCTGATTCCCGCCTGCGCCGAGGCCGGCATCATCGGCGCGCTGACAGGCGTCATCGGCACGATGATGGCGATGGAGGCGATCAAGCTCGTCACCGGCACCGGCGAACCGCTGGTCGGACGGTTGCTGCTCTACGACGCGCTCTCGGCCCGCTTCGACACGGTTCGCTACAAACGACGCCGTACAACATAAAGACCGGCCGGATGACGATTATTCATCTTGATCATAGCTTCACGCGCTGGGACGAATTGTTGGCACTGATCCTTTCTGCCTTCGCCTCGATGAATGGCAGGATCGACCCGCCATCTTCGGCGCTCAAGCTGACAACCGAGTCACTGGCCGAAAAGGCCAGGGCCGAGATCGGCCATGTCGCCATCGACGGCGAAAAGCTGATCGGCTGCCTCTTCCTGCGGCCGGAGGCCGATTGTCTCTATGTCGGCAAGCTCGCCGTCCTGCCTGAGATGCAGGGCAAGGGCCTCGGCAAGCGGCTGCTGGCGATTGCCGAGGAGACGGCTGCGGCGCTCGGTCTTTCCGCTTTGCGGCTGGAAACGCGGATTGAACTCACCGACAATCACGCCGTCTTCGCCGCCTGGGGATTTTCCAGAACCGCCGAAAAGGCGCATCCCGGTTTTGCCAGGACGACATTTGTCGAGATGCGCAAGGTCCTTGCGGCTCCGATCCGCGTCACCTGATTTACAGCGTTCTTCAACGCCCCGGCAGCACGCGATTCGGCGGCCTGTGGCCGTCGATGAAGGTGCGGATATTGATGATGACCTTGTCGCCCATGTCGATCCGGCCTTCGATCGTCGCCGAACTCATATGCGGCAGCAGCACGACCTTGCCCTCATTGGCGAGCTTGATGAGCTTCGGATTGACCGCAGGCTCGTTTTCGAAGACGTCGAGGCCGGCGCCGGCAATCCGGCCCTCCCTCAGGCACTTGATCAGCGCAGCTTCATCGACCACGTCGCCGCGCGCGGTGTTGACGAGATAGGCTGTCGGCTGCAGCAGCGCCAGACGGCGGGCCGAGATCAGGTGGAAGGTCGCCGGCGTCGACGGACAATTGATCGAAACGATGTCGACGCGGGCGAGCATCTGGTCGAGGCTTTCCCAATAGGTCGCCTCCAGCTCGTCCTCGACGGCCGGATTGACGCGCTTGCGGTTGTGGTAGTGGATCGACAGGCCGAAAGCCTTGGCGCGGCGGGCCACCGCCGTGCCGATGCGGCCCATGCCGACGATGCCGATGCGCTTGCCGTGAATGCGCCGGCCGAGCATCCAGGTGGGAGACCAGCCTGCCCATTCGCCCGGCTTGTCGGTCAGCACGCGCGCACCTTCGCCGAGCCTTCTCGGGACCGCGAGAATCAGCGCCACGGTCATATCGGCGGTGTCTTCGGTCAGGACGTTCGGCGTGTTGGTGACGGTGATGCCCTTGCGCGCAGCCGCCTCGACGTCGATGTGATCGGTGCCGTTGGAGAAGCTCGCAATCAGCTTCATCTGCGGTCCCGCCTGCTCGATCAGCGCCGCGTCGATGCGATCGGTGACGGTCGGCACCAGCACGTCGGCGGTCTTGACCGCGGCGATAAGCTCGGGAACGGAACGCGGCGCGTCGTCGATATTCAGCTCGGCGTCGAAGAGTTCGCGCATGCGGGTTTCGACGGCATCCGGCAGCTTGCGGGTGATGTAGACCTTCGGTTTTTTCTTCGCTGTCATGGCTGCCTGTGGTGCCTTGTTCAGAGGTCTTTAACCAAGAGGGGTGATAATTTTCCCATTCCGGGCATTTTCTACCAGACCCGCACGCGAAGACAAACAAAACTCGCGGTGCAGCCGGGGAATGTCAAAGCCCGGACCGCGAGCAGGCCGGGCCTGCCCGCGAATTCGAGCAAACGGAAACTTCCATGCGCAGCAAAGTCCTGAAGTCCTGCCTCGCCCTTGCCATCGCTCTGGCTGCATCCGTGGGAAGCGTCGAGCTCGCCCATGCGCAGGCGGCCAAGGGACCAAGCGGACTGCCATTGCCGCGTTTCGTCACGCTGAAATCCAAGCGCGTCAACCTGCGCATCGGTCCGGGAACGGATTACGCCGTTTCGTGGATGTACCTGAAATCCGGTCTGCCGGTGGAGATCATTCAGGAATACGACAACTGGCGCCGCATCCGCGATGCCGACGGCACCGAAGGCTGGGTCAACCAGTCGCTGCTGTCCGGCCAACGCGCGGCGATTGCCGCCCCGTGGATGAAGACCAAGGGCAAAGGCGTCTATGTCAATCTGCGCCGCGAGGCGCAGCCCTCCGCCTCGATCGTTGCCAAGCTGGAACCCGGCGTGATGATCACCATCGGCGAATGCAACGGCGACTGGTGCCGCGCCGAAACCGACGGCGCCTCAGGCTGGGTGGCGCAGTCGGAGATCTGGGGCGCCTATCCCGGCGAAGCGTTCAAATAAGCCCTGCCCGTTTGGCGGCCTCGGAAAGCGAGGTCATCGGGCGCGGGCCGATCTGCTGGATGACGATGCCGGCAGCCAGGCAACCGAGCTTGCCGCAATCCTCCAAAGAACGTCCCTGCGTGTAGCCATAGAGGAAGCCGGAGGCGAACAGATCGCCGGCACCCGTCGTATCCACGACTTCCTTGATCCGGATCGCATCGACGTAAAAACGCTCACGGCCCTTCAGGATGACGGCACCATTCTCGCTCATCGTCACGGCGGCGATCTTGCAATCGGCGGCGATCCTGTTCAGCGCCTCCTCGAAATCGTCGGTCTCGTAGAGCGACAGCGCTTCCTGGCGATTGGCGAAGACGATATCGACCTTGCCGGAGCGCATCAGATCGAGGAATTCGCCGCGATAGCGGTCGACGCAGAAGCTGTCGGACAACGTCATCGACATCTCACGGCCGTTTTCATGGGCGATGCGGGCACAATCGAGGATGGCTTCCTTGGCGCGCGGCGGATCCCAGAGATAACCTTCGAAATAAGTGACCTTGGCGTCAGCCACGACGTCGACCTCGACGTCTTCCGGGCCGAGCTCGACGCAAGCCCCGAGATAGGTGTTCATCGAGCGCTCGCCATCCTCGGTGACGAAGATCATCGAACGTGCCGTCGGCGGGAAGGTGCCCTTGGGCTGGGTCTGGTAGTGGACGCCCTGGGCGCGGATATCGTGCGTGAAAATGTCACCAAGCTGATCTTGGGCGACATTGCCGAAATAGGCAGCCTTGCCGCCGAGGTTAGCCACGCCCGCCGCCGTGTTGCCGGCGCTGCCGCCGGAGGCTTCGAGCGCCGGTCCCATGCGCGAATACAAGAGTTCGGCACGTTCGGCATCGATGAGGTTCATCGCCGCCTTGGTGATCTGGTTGTCAATGAGGAACTGGTCGTCGCAACGGGCAATGATATCCACGATTGCGTTGCCGACTGTCAGAACATCGAATCTTGTCATGAAATGGGGGGTCCCGGATTTTGTGATAGCCGGGGTTTGGTCTTAGCGAAATTTCCGCGGTTTGGAAGGATAAATGGTGGATGGCGCATCTATTTCTTCGCAAAAGTGCCGCCTATTCGTCATGTCCCTGTCATTTTCCAAATCTAGAAATACTCGCAAGAAGACCGGCATGAGCAGCTTCAGTTGCAGCCGGGCGCACGAGGGATGATCCCTTCGATCTTACCGGCGCGATGCTGACCACGGATGAACTGGCAGCTTCGTGATCCGGGTTTCCGGCAAGACCGGAGCGGAAAAGCGGGCTATGCCCGCTTTTTTTGTTTTGCCTATGCGCCTGATTGGACGGTGATTGCCTTTTCAATCCAAACAGTTTGCTGCTACTGCATAATTCCTTAAATCGGAATCGATTTAAGGAATTATGCAGCAATTCAAAGTGCTACAGCGTCCTTTGCGCGCCTGAAAAGACGCGCGGCGCTGTAGACGTCGAATACTCCCCCGCGCAGAGCAGCCTCCCCTATGTCAGCCATCATTCTCGACGTCCTTCCCATCTTCATTCTGATTCTCATCGGCTGGGTGATCGTCCGCAGCGGGTTGATGGCGTCGAATGTCGGCGAAGCGCTCAGCGAATTCGTCTTCAAGATCGCCGTACCGCTTCTGCTCTTCCGCACCATCGCCGAGGCGGATTTTCATGGCGCCTCGCCTTTTCGTCTCTGGATCGTCTATTTTTCCGGCGTCGCCATTACCTGGACGGCGGGCCATATCGCCGCCACACGCCTCTTCGGCCGCGACGAACGGATCGGCGTGCTGGCCGGCGTTTCCTCGGCCTTCGCCAACAATATCTTCATCGGTCTGCCGCTGGTCGAGCGGACCGTCGGCGACGAAGGGTTGGTGGCGCTGTCGATCCTGCTTGCCGTACATCTACCCGTGATGATGGTCGCCGGAACCGTCCTGATGGAGCATGCCGAGCGCAAGATCGCCGGCAAAAGCGATCGCAGCATGGTGCTCGTGCTTCGCCAGATCGCGGTCAATCTCGTGCGCAACCCGCTGGTGATCGGGCTTGCGGCCGGTATGGCCATGCACCTTTCCGGTCTCACCATGCCGACGACGGTGGCCACGGTCGTCGGGCAGATCGCCGGCATTGCCGGTCCGGCGGCGCTGATATCGCTCGGCATGGCTCTGGAGAGATACGGCATCTCCGGCAATCTCGGCATCGCCAGCGTCACCTCGACCTTGAAGCTGCTGCTGCTGCCCGGCTGCGTGTGGGCGGCGAGCCATCTCCTCGGTCTCAGTCCCGAATGGACGGCAGCGATCGTGCTGACTTCCTCCGTCCCGACAGGCGTCAACGCCTGGCTGATCGCCAATCGCTTCGGCGTCGGTCACAGCCTCGCCGCCTCGACGATCACGGTGACGACGGCGCTCGGCGCCATCACGGTCTCGCTCTGGGCCTATTTCCTCGGCGCCTAGAACGCTTCCGCTTTTCATGGAAACGCAGAACCGCTCTAGCCTTTTGTTTCTACGCAATTCCGGACGGAAAACCGCTTCGCACTTTTCCTGGAATTGCTCTAAAGCGCGTCGTAATCTTTCAGATTCGCTCCTCGCGCTTGAGGTCTTTGTTTTACGCATGTCGTTAGCGCAAAACCGCTGCACAGTTTTGCGCGGCGTGCTTTAAGCGGCTCCGCGCATAACGAAAAGCCCGGCTTGCGGGCCGGGCTTCGATGTCACGCGATTGTCTGCCGCGTCACTGCGTCGCGGCGTTCGGATCTGGCAGCGGCACCGGCGAATCGGCGAGCGTGTGCAGGTAGAGGATTACGTTAGCGCGGTCCTGATCCTTCGCCAGACCGGCGAAGCCCATGGCGGTGCCCGGAACGTCCTTTTTCGGCGCCAGCAGGAACTTGTTGAGAAATTCGAAAGTCCACTTCTCGCTGCTGCCCTTGGAGAAGTCCTTCATGGCAGCGGAATAGGCGAAGCCTGCATGCGAGGCGATCGGGCGATCTACGACACCAAAGAGGTTGGGACCGACCTTGTTCGGCCCCCCTTTGGTGCCGTCATGACAGGCCTGACACTTCTTGAAGACCGTTTCACCGGCCTTGGCATCTGCAGAAGCGAGCAATTGCGCGATCGGAACAGCAACGGCAGGCGCAGCCTCACCGCCAGCGGCGGGCGCCTCTTCGGCAACGATCGCGAAACCTTCCTTTTCCGGTGCTTCGGAATGGAAGATCCCTTCGGACGCGATGGAGACCGACATCAGAACGAAAATCGTTCCGAGCAGCGCCCCCACGGCCGTATTGACGTATGAATTCATCTGCAATGCTCCCCTTGCAGCCGGCAGACCATAAACCGGACCATCTTGAAATCGCGCGGAACCTATGTCTTTTGGTTGATCGTTGCAACTGTCTAAATGGTCTTGTGCGTGAGACTTTTTGACACTTTTCAGCCCGGAATAGAAGGCCCGAACAATGAGTGATTCAAATTTAGACGGCGTGCTCGTATTGATCCCGGCGCGCATGGCCTCCACTAGGCTTCCGGGCAAGCCGCTGGCCGATATTTGCGGCCTGCCGATGATCGTCCAGGTGGCGCTGCGGGCCAGGGAGGCGGCCATCGGCCGCGTCGTCGTCGCCGTCGACGACAGCCAGGTATTCGATGCGGTGGCCGCCGCCGGCTTCGAAGTCGTCATGACCCGCACGGATCACCAATCGGGTTCTGATCGGATCTTTGAGGCGCTGACGAAAGTCGATCCGGACGGAAAGGCGAAGATCATCGTCAACGTCCAGGGCGATCTGCCGACGATCGATCCGGAAACGGTGCGCGCGGCGTTGCGCCCTCTCGAGAACGAGGCGGTCGATATCGGGACGCTGACGACCGAAATCGACAATGAGGAGGATAAGACCGCGCCGCACATCGTCAAGATCGTCGGCTCGCCGATTTCCGACGCCCGGCTGCACGCGCTCTACTTCACGCGGGCAACCGCCCCTTACGGCCAAGGGCCGCTCTACCACCATATCGGCCTTTATGCTTATCGGCGCACGGCGCTCGAACGGTTCGTCTCGCTCGGTCCTTCGACGCTCGAAAAGCGCGAATCGCTGGAGCAGCTACGGGCGCTGGAAGCCGGGATGCGCATCGACGCCGAGATCGTTGACACGGTTCCGCTCGGTGTCGATACTCCCGCCGACCTCGAAAAAGCGCGGCGCATCCTCTCCGCAAAGTCGAACTGACGGAACCATCATGAACATCAAGACCAACAGGATCGCCTTCCAGGGCGAATTCGGCGCCAATTCCGATATGGCCAGCCGCGACATGTTTCCGACCATGGAGCCGCTGCCCTGCCAGACCTTCGAGGATGCGTTCACGGCGGTCGACAACGGCGACGCCGATATCGCGATGATCCCGATCGAGAACACGATCGCCGGGCGCGTCGCCGATATCCACCATCTGCTGCCGGAGTCGCGGCTGCACATTATCGGCGAATATTTCATGCCGATCCGCTTCCAGCTGATGGTGCTGCCCGGTGTCACCAAGGACGAAATCCGCACGGTGCACAGCCATATCCACGCGCTCGGCCAGTGCCGGAAGATCGTTCGCGCCAATGGCTGGAAGCCGGTGATCGCCGGCGATACGGCAGGGGCGGCAAAGCTCGTCAAGGAAACCGGCGACCGCTCGATGGCCGCCTTGGCACCACGCCTTGCCGCCGATCTCTATGGGCTCGAGATCATTGCCGAAAATGTCGAGGATACCGAAAACAATGTGACCCGTTTCGTCGTCCTGTCCCGCGACGAGGAATGGGCGCAGCGGAATTCGGCGGAAGAAAAGGTCGTCACTACCTTCGTCTTCAACGTCCGCAACATTCCGGCCGCGCTCTACAAGGCGCTCGGCGGCTTTGCCACCAACAACATCAACATGACGAAGCTCGAAAGCTATCAGCTCGGCGGAAAATTCGTGGCGACGCAGTTTTACGCCGATATCGAAGGCCATCCGAACGATCCGAACGTGCGCCGGGCGTTGGAGGAACTGCGGTTCTTTTCCGAGAAAGTCCGCATCCTCGGCGTCTACAAGGGGCATGCGATGCGAGGCCTGCTGTAAGGCAAGCCCCGCAAGTCGCCTGAATTATTTATCCGGCTCACAGACACGCAGCCGATGCCCATCCGGATCGAGCACGACGAAGGTCGGGCCGAAATCCAGTTCGGTCAGTTCCTGGGCGATCGGCAGACCGCGCTGGCGCCAGTCTTCATAATGCCTGGCGACGGCATTTTCTCCTTCGACCATGAAGGCCACTTCGCCTCGATTGCCGATGGCGGAGGGCTGCGGCTCGACCTTGCTGCGCCGCCAAAGGCCGAGTGTGAAGCCGCCCTCAAGCGGAAAAGCGACGAAATTCGGCGCTTCCACGGCCGGTTCGCGATTGAGCAGGTTCCGGTAGAAGCTCGCGCTTTCACCTGGGTCCTTGACGTAAAGAATAATGAGATTAGGGCTGGTCATTTCGGTTCTCCCGTTGTTGTAGAATGGGGCCGCCAGAATCACCTGCTGACAATAAATGGCAGCAGAGTGCAGAGGGCGCAGCGATCGCAACGCCCCGTTCTCGTCGGGTGGAATGTTGATAAGGCCAGGGTGGCCTAAAGCGGTCGCGATCTTCAGATTCGCTCCTGGCGCTTTAGGTCTTTGTTTTTACGCATGTCGTTGTCGCAAAAACGCGGCACACTTTTGCGCGACATGCTTTAGCGCGGGAAACGGTCCTCGCAATGCGGGTCGCGTCCATCCATGAAGCCAAGGTCGCGCTTCAGGTAGTCCGGGGTTGTTTCAAGGTCGAGGCTGGTGCGGTCTCCCCTGCGAAATCGGAAAAAGTTCATCAACAAGTCCAGCAGGCCGGAGCGCGCTGACTGGCGGACATCGGCAAAAGTCTCGGCCGAAATGACATCGGCAAAGGACTCGGCAGCAAAACGGTCGTTCGCGAAATGAATGGCTGGAGGCATTACCATGATCAGTTCTCCTTTCCTGTTGGATTGGTACTGATAATAACCCCTCCTGCTGACAGTTTATGGCAGCAGCGTTCAGTTCTCCATCGGCACGTCCTGCGTCTCGCGCCATTCCTTGAGGAGCACCGTGCGGCGGCGCGGATAACGCACCTCGTGCAAGGCCATGTCGATGATGCGATCGGTGCGGAAATGGCGAAAATCCTGGCGCAGTTCGCACCAGGCCATGAGGACCCGCACATGCTCGTAATAGCCGAGCCCGAAAGGCCAGACGCGGCGGCGCGAGATACGGCCCTGCTCGTCGCCATAATGCAGTTCGAGGATACGCTCCAGGCGGATCGCCCTGCGGATGGCCGAGACGTCAGCCTTGTCCTCGTCCCTGCGTTTGGGACCGACGAAAAGTGCTGCCGAATCGATCATCTCTCGCATATCGGCCGGCAGCACGGCGGCAATCTTGGCCAGCGCGTCGGCGCCGGCGCCGGCAAGGCGCGGCTCGGCGGCGCGGGCCACCCAGCGCGAGCCGAGCACCAATGCCTCCAGCTCTTCTTCGGAAAACATCATCGGCGGCAGCATGAAGCCGGGCTTCAGCACATAACCGATGCCGGCTTCGCCTTCGATCATCGCGCCCTGGGCCTGCAGGCTGGCAATATCGCGATAGAGCGTGCGCAGGCTCACCCCGGTCTCTTGTGCCAGCACCGTGCCAGTCACCGGCCGCCGGTAACGCCGGAGCGTCTGGAGCAGCGTCAGCAGCCGTTCTGAGCGGGCGACCGGCATGACGCTACCGCTTCCACTCCACCCAGTCGCGCATCAGGCGATGGGCGATCGCCCCTTTCGGCGGCGAGGCCTTGCCTGTCGCGCTCGGGCGTTCCAGCATCTCGATCGTTTCCTCGCGGGTGAACCAGCGACAATCCTCCAGTTCCGTCTCGTCGCGGCTGATTTCGGTGGATTTCGCCTCGGCGTAACAACCGATCATCAGGGAATGCGGCATCGGCCAGGGCTGCGAGGCGTGGTAGCGGATGCGGCCGGTGCGGATGCCCGATTCCTCCAGCGTTTCGCGACGCACGGCGTTCTCGATGGTCTCGCCGGGTTCGAGGAAGCCGGCAAGACAGGAATACATGCCCGGCGCGAAATGCGGGCTGCGGCCGAGCAGGCAGAGGTCGCGCTGCTCATCGACCGTCAGCATGATGACGACGGGATCGGTGCGGGGGAAGATCATGTGCTCGCAGGCGGCGCAGACACGCTTGTAGCCGCCGATATGGATCTCCATTGCCGAGCCGCAGCGGCCGCAGAAGCGGTTGTCGCCGTTCCAGCGGATGAGGCTTGCGGCCTGGGCGAATTCGCCGAGCAACACTTCGTCGATCAGCATTTCGCGAAACAGCGTGCGGCCGTCGGCAGGCTTGTACTGGCTGGTAAGGTCGTCGACATCGATGCCGACGGGAACGGCAAGGCGCGGCTCGCCGGTCTTGCGGTAGCCGAGAAGCACCGTTTCATCCCAATCCGGCTGCAATCCCTGCAGCTCATAGCGGGCAAAGAGCGGGTCGAGCACCTGGCCGTCATGCTTCAGCACCAGCTTATCCCCCGCGAAGGCGAAGATATGGGTGCCTTCCTTAGCCAGCGCCTTTTCGACGGATTGTTCATCGCGATGTTCGGAATCGCGATTGAGGTCGTTGGCGGCAAAGGCCGTGAGATTGCTGGGTTCCGGATGCGGCACATCCGAATCGAAAAGCGAATGACTCATGATGAAAGGGCTTCCCGCAGCTTCGCTATAAGTTCGTCTCTCTTTCCGTCCTCGTAGGGCTCCGCGCGCCCAAAGCCCCAGACGGGACCCGGCCAGTTCGCATCGCCTTCGAAGCGGGCAATGACATGAACATGAAGCTGGCGGACGATATTGCCAAGAGCCCCGACATTGATTTTTGTCGCGCCGGTGATCTCCTTCAGCGCCTTAGCGACCAGCTCCGTCTCGAAGGCAAGCAGCACCTGGTCGAGCGGCGTCAGCTCGAAGATTTCCGTGATCCCAGCCCGGCGCGGCACGAGAATGAGCCAGGGCCAGCGGCCATCCCTCGACAATCTCAGATCGCAGAGACCGGTGACCATGATGCTGACGCTGTCGTTTTCCAGCCGAGGGTCGAGCGCGAAACCTTTCAAAGGGCATTCTCCTCATGTTTTCCAACGACTAGCAGTTTTTTTGCATGTTGGCTTGCTTTTGATGACGATATTGCCGATATGTGCATCCGGGAGGTTGGTGGTGGACGAGCCACTCGCCAACCGGGTCAGGTCCGGAAGGAAGCAGCCCTAACGAGCCCGGCACGGGTCATCGTGCCAGCCTCCCACCTTCTCTCCACGAAGTGCCCGACGATCCGGGCGACAAGCAGGGCGATGAGCGACACCGAGCGACAATCAAAAGATGCCGCCTCGACGGGCACCGGATACCGGGTGCTGGCTCGCAAATACCGCCCCAAGGATTTCACGGACTTGATGGTCGGCCAGGAGCCGATGGTCCGCACCCTCACCAACGCCTTCGAAACCGGCCGCATCGCGCAGGCCTATATGCTGACCGGTGTGCGCGGTGTCGGCAAGACGACGACGGCGCGCATCCTGGCGCGGGCGTTGAACTACAAGACATCGGAAATCGACAAGCCGACGATCGACCTTCGCACGCCAGGCGAGCATTGCCAGGCGATCATGGAAGGCCGCCATGTCGACGTGATCGAGATGGATGCCGCCTCCCACACCGGTATCGACGATATCCGCGAGATCATCGAGCAGGTGCGCTACCGGCCGGTTTCGGCGCGCTACAAGGTCTATATCATCGACGAAGTGCATATGCTGTCGACGCAGGCCTTCAACGGCCTGTTGAAGACGCTGGAAGAGCCGCCGGAGCATGTGAAGTTCATCTTCGCCACCACCGAGATCCGCAAGGTGCCGATCACCGTGCTGTCGCGCTGCCAGCGTTTCGACCTGCGCCGCATCAGCGCCTCCGATCTCGTCGGGCTGTTCACGACGATCGCGGCAAAGGAAGGCATCGAGGCGGAAGCCGACGCGCTGGCGATGATCGCGCGTGCTGCCGAAGGCTCGGCGCGCGACGGCCTGTCGCTGCTCGACCAGGCGATCGCCCATGGCGCGGGCGTCGTGCAGGCGGAAGCCGTGCGCGGCATGCTCGGCCTTGCCGACCGCGCCCGGATCGTCGATCTCTTCCAGCATATCGTCAAAGGCGATGTGGCCGCCGCACTCGGCGAATTCCAGAACCAATACGAAGCCGGCGCCAATCCGGTGGTGGTGCTGACCGATCTTGCCGATTTCACCCATCTGGTGACGCGGCTGAAATATGTGCCTGATGCGGCCAACGACCCTTCGCTCAGCGAGGTCGAGCGCACCAAGGCGGCGGAATTCGCCAAGGGCGTTGCGGTGACGACGCTGTCGCGCATCTGGCAGATGCTGCTCAAGGGCATTCCGGAAACGGAAGGCTCGTCGCGGACGGCAGGGGCAGCCGAGATGGTGCTGATCCGGCTTGCACATGCCGCGCATCTGCCGGCGCCCGAAGACGCAGCGCGGCGGCTTGCCGAATTTACCGGCGACAATGCCGGCCCCCGGCCCGCGGCTCCGCCGTCCGGCAATGGCGGCGGCAACGGGACACGGGTTTCCTATCAGAACAGTGTCGTGGCGCGTGCCGCGGAAACCGCACCGAGCCCGCCACAGCCTTCCGCGCCGGTGGCGATGCTGCGTGCCGTGCCGAGCAGCCAGCCCGAGACCATGTCTGTCGGGCGGATCGAGCCAAAGCCGGCGGAAGCCCTGAAGCCGCTCGTCCCGGTCAATTCGGTCAATGATATCGTCAACCTCGCCACCGAGAAACGCGATCCGAAGCTGAAGGCGATGGTGCGCACCTTCCTGCGCCCCGTCCGGATTGAAGCCGGCCGGCTCGACGTCAGCCTGGCTCCCGGTGCGCCGACGACGCTGCTCAACGAGCTTGCCGTCAAGCTGAAGGAATGGACCGGCATCCACTGGATCGTCAGCCTCAGCCGCGACGAGGGCCAGCCGACGCTTGTCGAAGCGGAGGCCAGGACCCGGGAACAGCATGTGATCGACGCGCGCCAGGACCCTGACGTGGCGGCAATCCTTGCGCATTTTCCGGGTGCCAAGATCATCGACGTGCGCGTACGGGCGCCCGAACCGGAGGAGGAAGGCGAGGCGACGCCGCCGGCCGCCGCTGAATCCGAGGAAGGTGACATCCTGCCCGGCGACGATATAGAATTCTAGGTTTCAACAAGGAGCGAGACGATGCGCGACATCATGGGTATGATGGGCAAAGTCAAGGAAATGCAGGCCAAGATGGAGCAGATGCAGGCGGAGATCGCCGAGCTCACGGCTGAAGGTAAGGCAGGTGGCGGCCTCGTCGCCGTCGTCATATCGGGCAAGGGCGAGCTGAAGAGCCTGAAGATCGATCCGTCACTGTTCAAGGAAGACGATGTCGAGATCCTCGAAGACCTGATCGTCGCCGCCCACAAGGACGCCAAGGACAAGGCCGAGGCGCTGGCCGCCGAAAAGACCAAGGCGCTGACGGCCGGCCTGCCGATCCCACCCGGCTTCAAGCTGCCATTCTGAGGGGCGAATAGCTCGATCCTTCGAGCATTTCCGTTTTCTTCGGACAGAAATGCTCTATCTCTTTGTTTTCAAGCAATTCCCGGCGCAAAACCGCGCTATACTTTTGCTGGAATTGCTCTCATATTTTTCGGCAACTAATTTCATAGATCTCATAAGGTTTTTCATGAAGATCGCCGGCGTTTTTCGCCTTTGCCTCGCCGCTGCTCTGGCCGCGCCGACGGCTGTCAATGCAGGCCAGTGCGATCCCAGCAAGCCTGTTTATATCTTTGACCAGTTTGATTCAGGCGACGACACCAAGGTTTTCTACAAGGTGCGTGATGGTGAACACCCCTTCTATGCCCAGCTGATAAGATTTGAAACCTGGCGAAAATCTAAGTTGGTCTGGTCTATCGATGGCTCCGTAATATGCAGCGATGTCATTCCGATGTGCGATTTGACCTTGGCCTCCTCCAATAAAAGTGCCCCTGGTTCCGCGATTAACGACTGCCTCAAGGAGTTGGAGCAGCAGCAGGATACGCCGACAACAAAGATAGCCTTTGTGATCCCCGTCACCGAGATTTCCACAAAGCATGAAACGTCGCATATCGCATTCGGCTTATTGACTGCTCTTTCCTTAGCGTGCAGAAAGCACTTGGATATCCACGTCGAGCGGAAGGCATTGCTGGTCGAAGACGAACGTAACGGCATGTTCGTGTTGCCGCCTTTCGTACGGCGGGTTCCGTGCTTGAAATAACTGGCGCGCCCACGCCGACATGATGGCGCTGCGGTAGAAACCGCTCTTAGCGTTACGCTTCCAGCAAGGCCCGCAGCTTGTAGTGAATTGGAGCGGCAAGATATCGCGCCCGATCCGTCTCCGAAAGCCGCCGGCCGAAAGTTTCCATCAGCTCCGGCATCGTCACCTTCTCTCCCGCAAAGGGTTGATGGCTCACCGGCATTCCCGTCTTGACCACACCGCCCCGGATAACGCGACAATAGATGCCGGGACGGGCGGCGACGGTATAGCGCTTGACGAATTTCGGATCGGCCATCCTAGCGGCGAAGGTCGCGCAAGGGATACGGCATGCGGTGACTTCGAGGATGAGATTTTCGACGACGAAGCGGTCGCCGACGGCGACGTCGCGATTGTCGAGATCCGATATCACCATGTTTTCGCCGAAGGTGCCAGGCTCGTGCGGCCGGCCGAGTTCCGTGGCCCACCAATCAAGCGTCAGCGATCCCTCGACATAAACAGCCTGGTCGACGCCACCATGGTGTTTGCGGTTGCAGATCCCATCGCCGACCAGACCTTCGGCATCGATCATCACCGCGCCGTTGACGGCATGTTTGAAGATGCCGGTCTTGTAGCTCTTGCCCGGCAGTCTTTCGGGATTGCCGGTGCACAAGGCCAGGATTTTCATGGGATGGCCAATCCTTCCGCGATTCCGTTTCCGTTCCATATCAGTTAAGAACGGCGCATGGCAAAACGAGTCACCGGCCCCGAAATCGAAAAACTCATCCAGCTTCTGGCAAAGGTGCCGGGTCTTGGGCCGCGCTCGGCGCGCCGGGCGGCACTGCATCTGATCAAGAAGAAGGACCAGCTGCTCGGCCCGCTGTCGAATGCGATGGGCGAGGCCTATGACAAGGTGAAGATCTGCTCGCGCTGCGGCAATGTCGATACGGTCGATCCCTGCATTGTCTGCACCGACACGCAACGCGATCAATCCGTCATCATCGTCGTCGAGGACGTCTCGGATCTCTGGGCGCTGGAGCGGGCGGGCGCGATGAACGCCGCCTATCACGTGCTCGGCGGCACGCTGTCGCCGCTCGACGGGGTCGGTCCCGACGATCTCAATATTCGCGGGTTGATCGACCGGGTCGGCGAAGGCGGCATCCGGGAACTGATCATCGCGGTCAACGCCACCGTCGAAGGACAGACGACGGCGCATTATATCACCGACCAGCTGCAGGGGCTCGACGTGAAGATCACGCGCCTGGCGCACGGCGTGCCTGTTGGCGGCGAGCTCGACTATCTCGACGAGGGCACGCTTGCGGCAGCACTTCGGGCGCGGACGGTGATATGAGGGGTTTGTCTATGCCGAAGAGCACGGGGATATTCGCACTCGCATTGGCGGCAGCTCTCCTGCCCCTCTCCTGTTACGCGGCCCCTTCGAAAGCCGATGTCGAGGCGCAGTTCGAAAAATGGGTGCAGAGCGACCTCTGGCCGGAGGCGAAGGCGAACGGCATTTCGGAGAAGGTCTTTCAAGCCGCTTTCTCCGGCATCACGCTGAACTGGAACTTGCCCGATCTTGCCCCGCCCGGTTTCCCGCCGCCGAAGGAGCAGAAGCAGACGCAGGCCGAATTTTCCTCGCCCGCTCCCTATTTCAACGAGGATCAGCTGAAAAAGCTTGCCGCGACGGGACGCGGCTTTGCCGCCCAATATGGCTCGACGCTGAAGCGGATCGAAAAGACCTATGGCGTACCGGGCTCGATCGTGCTTGCCATCTGGGGCCGGGAGACGGGCTTCGGCGCCGCGAAGATCCCGAATTCGGCGATCGAGGTGCTGGCGACCAAGGCCTTCATGTCGACGCGCAAGGAGATGTTCCGCACCGAGCTGGTGGCCGCACTCCATATTCTCGACGGCGGCGACGTCACACCTGCCAACTTCAAGGGTTCGTGGGCGGGCGCACTCGGCCAGCCGCAATTCATGCCGACCAGCTATCTAAAATATGCCGTGGATTTCGATGGCGACGGTCACCGCAATATCTGGACCTCGGTGCCCGATACGCTCGCCTCGATCGCCAATTACCTGGTCAAGAAAGGCTGGCAGCGCGACCGCGACTGGGGCTTCGAGGTGTCGATACCGGCGGCGGTCTCCTGCGCACAGGAGGGACCCGATCTGGCAAAGCCGCTGTCGCACTGGGCCTCGCTCGGCATCGACCGCATCTCCGGCAAGGGCTTTCCCTCCGGCGAGATGAAGGCTGAGGGCATGATGCTGGTGCCGGCCGGCCGCGACGGACCGGAATTCATCGTCACCCCGAATTTCTACATCATCAAGGAATACAATAATTCCGATCTCTACGCGCTCTATATCGGCAATCTTGCCGACCGGATCGCCTATAACGGCGGCGCCTTCCAGGGCAGATGGGGCGATGTCGGCAAGATGCTGCGCTCGGATGTCGCCGCCATGCAGAAGGCGTTGGAACGGCAGGGCTACGATGTCGGCGGTTCCGACGGTCTGCCGGGCTACAAGACGCGGCGTTCGATCGGCCAGTGGCAGGCAAAGAACGGCATGAAGCCGACATGCTTTCCCGAGGCGACGATGAAGGGCAAGCTGAAGTAGGCGGCTTCAGAGATTGCGTTTCAAACCTTCATGGCTGGCGACGAAACCGAGCTTCTCGTAGAAGCGGATCGCATCCCCCCGCGTCTTGTCCGATGTCAGCTGCACGAGGCCGCAGCCACGCTCGGCGCATTGGGCGATCGCCCATTCGATGAAGTGCGAGCCGAGGCCCGAGCCGCGAAGATCGGTTGCGACACGCACGCTTTCGATCTGGCCGCGCCACATGCCCGTCCTCGAAAGACCGGGAACAAAACTCAGCTGCAGACAGCCGACGACCCGATCGGCCGCATCGGTTGCGACGGCCAGAAGCTGATTGGCGTCCGCCTCGATCGCCGCGAAGGCCGAGAGATAACGCGCGTCGACGGGATCCGAAACGATCTCCCTGGTGCCGCCGAGATCGTCATCGGCCAGAAGCCGGACGATGGCGGCAAGATCGGACGGACGGGCGAGCCTGAATCTATACATGCCTGACCTCTGCATAGCTGGTCTCAATGATGCAGGTCGATCGGCGCCTTGTGGAAGACGTCGTCACCCGGCGGAATGGCCTGGCGTTCGATCATGCGGTGGACGTGCAGCGGACCTTCGCCGCGGTGAAGCGCACGAAGCCTGTCGGTGTTTTCGGCATCGGCCTGCGTGCGCCGCTGGTTGTGTCTTATATATTCGACCCAGGTCGGCGTATGGTAGGTTTCCGTCCAGAGGCTGGGATTTTCGAGATCACGCATCAGCGCCCAGTTGCGGGCGCCGTCGCGGATGCGGATACGGCGGCGCTCGCCCATCAATTCCATGAACTCGGCAAGGTCCTCATCGGCAATCTCGTAGTCGACCTGGATGACGATCGGCCCGCTGCGCGGCGTGATGTCGAGACTGAGGGCCGGCTCGGTGAAGCGGTTCAGCGGGTCGAGATTGAGCGAGGCGAAGGCCGGCATCGAAAAACGCAGGCCGATGGCGATGCCGAGCAGCATGACGACAGATGACATCAGCAGCGCATCGGCAACGCCATAGCGATCGGCGGCGACGCCCCACAGCCAGCTGCCGCCGGCGATGCCGCCGAAGGTGACGGTCTGATAAAGCGACAGCGCACGGCCGACCACCCAGCGCGGTGTCGAAAGCTGGACGATGGTGTTGAAGAGCGAAAGTGCAGAGACCCAGCAGGCGCCGGAGACGAGCAGCCCGGCAGAGGTGAGGACGGCACTCGGGCTGAAGGCGGCGATAACAGCACTCAGTGCAAAGCCGGCAAAGGAGAGGCGGATGATCATCTCGCTGGAAAGCACCTGGCGAAGCCTCGCATTCAGCACCGCGCCGCCGATCGCGCCGATGCCGAAGGCGCCGAGCATGAAACCATAGGTCAGCGGCCCGCCGGCAACGAGATCGAGGGCAACGATCGGCAGCAGCGCCAGGATCGAGCTGGCGCCGATGCCGAAGAGCAGCCCTCTGACGAGGACCTTTTCGAGATTGGGCGACATCGAGACATAACGCAGGCCGGCGAAGATGGCGCTGCCGAGCGCCTCGCGCGGCAGGGTCGAGACGGGCGCGGCTGGCCGCCAGCGCAGCAGGGCATAGATCAAGGCGAGGTAACTCAGCGTGTTCACTGCGAAGGCCGCGGCCGCGCCGGCAGCGGCGACGATGACGCCACCGATTGCCGGGCCGACGCTGCGGGTGATGTTGAAACCCATGCTGTTCAGCGTGACCGCGGCCGGCAGATCGGCGCGCGGCACCATGTCGCCGACCGAGGCCTGCCAGGAGGGATTGTTGAGCGCGGTGCCGCAACCGATCAGGAAGGTGAAGAAGAGCAGCAGCCAGGGCGTGATCCAGCCGAGAAGGGCGGAGGCCGTCAGCAGCGCCGAGACGGTGAGCATCATGCACTGCGCCGTCAGCATGACCCGGCGGCGGTCATAATTGTCGGCCAGAGCGCCCGATATCAGCGAAAACAGCATGATCGGCAGCGCCGTCGAGGTCTGCACCAGCGCGACCATGTCCTCCGAGGCGGTGATCGTCGTCATCATCCAGGCGGCGCCGACCGCCTGAATCAGGCCGCCGAAATTCGAAGAAAGGCTCGCAAACCAGATGGTGCGGTAGGTATCGTGCCGCAAAGGCGCCAATGTCGACGAAGTGTAGGCCACGATTTCTCCCGCTTTTGTTATTGCGCGCCAATGGCAATATATGCGCAAGACCGGCGCCGGCCATAGGCCTGTTCACGTCGCCGGAAGCGAATTGGCCGAATCGGTCGCAGACCTTGCAATTTCGGAAAAACCCGACTATATGCCTCTCAAATTCTTGATCGCTTGATGAAGAGTGGGCCGCAAGGACCCGCTCTTTTTTATTACCGCGATCGCTTAAACAGCATGAAATTGCGAGGAGCGCACCGCTTGTCGGACATGACAAACGCAGACAACGAACTTGAGCCGCGGCTGATTACTGAAACCGGGCTCGACCAGCGTCTTGCCGATATCATCGAACCCGTTCTCGTCGGCATCGGCTTTAGGCTTATCCGCGTCCGTATGCTGAACCAGAACGGCGCGACGATGCAGGTTATGGCCGAACGCAACAACGGCACGATGTCGGTTCAGGATTGCGAAGAAGTCTCGATGGCGATTTCTCCCGTCCTCGATGTGGAAGATCCGATCGATAAAGAGTATCATCTGGAAGTGTCTTCGCCCGGCATCGACCGTCCGATGGTGCGGAAATCCGATTTCGTCCGCTGGCAGGGCCACCTTGTGAAATGCGAGACGTCGATCTTGATCGACAATCGCAAGCGCTTCCGCGGCAAGATCGTCGAAGCAGGCGCAGATGGTTTCACGCTCGAGCGTGACCAGGTTGCCTATGGGGAAGAGCAGAAGGTCACCATTCCCTTCACGGCGCTTAGCGATGCGAAGCTCATTCTGACCGACGACCTGATCCGCGATGCGTTGCGCGCCGACAAGCTGGCGAAAGCCCAGGCCGCCAACCAGAACGAAGCAGAAGACGAAGAATAACCGATCAACAGACCGCTCTAGGGACGGGAACCCGGCGAGTAAAGACGGAGAAACAAGACAATGGCAGTCAGTGCGAACCGGCTCGAACTTCTGCAGATCGCAGATGCAGTGGCGCGCGAAAAAGTCATCGACCGCGAGATCGTGCTGGCCGCAATGGCCGATGCCATCCAGAAGGCGGCACGCTCCCGTTACGGCACCGAGTCCAACATCCGGGCCGACATCAATCCGAAGACCGGCGAAATCCGTCTGCAGCGCCTGCTTGAAGTCGTCGAGAAGGCCGAGGATTATTCGACGCAGATCCCGCTGGAGCTTGCCCGCGACCGCAACCCGGATGCCGCACTCGGCGACTTCATCGCCGATCCGCTGCCGCCGATGGATTTCGGCCGCATCGCCGCACAGTCGGCCAAGCAGGTGATCGTGCAGAAGGTGCGCGAAGCCGAGCGCGACCGCCAGTTCGACGAATTCAAGGATCGCGTCGGCGAAATCGTCAACGGTACCGTCAAGCGCGTCGAATACGGCAACGTCATCGTCGATCTCGGCCGTGGCGAAGGCATCATCCGCCGCGACGAAATGATCCCGCGCGAAAACGTCCGCTATGGCGACCGCGTCCGTGCCTATGTCTATGATGTCCGTCGCGAGCAGCGCGGTCCGCAGATCTTCCTGTCGCGCACGCATCCGCAGTTCATGGTGAAGCTCTTCACCATGGAAGTGCCGGAGATTTACGACGGCATCATCCAGGTAAAGTCTGTCGCCCGCGATCCGGGTTCGCGCGCCAAGATTGCGGTGATCTCGAACGACAGCTCGATCGATCCGGTCGGCGCCTGCGTCGGTATGCGCGGCTCGCGCGTTCAGGCCGTCGTCGGCGAGCTCCAGGGCGAGAAGATCGACATCATTCCGTGGTCGCAGGACCCGGCGACGTTCGTCGTCAACGCCCTGCAGCCGGCCGAAGTCGCCAAGGTCGTTCTCGATGAGGATGCCGAGCGTATCGAAGTCGTCGTTCCCGACGAGCAGCTGTCGCTTGCGATCGGCCGCCGCGGCCAGAACGTGCGCCTCGCCTCGCAGCTGACCGGCTGGGATATCGACATCATGACGGAGGCCGAGGAATCGGAACGCCGCCAGAAGGAATTCAACGAGCGCACCAACCTGTTCATGGATTCGCTCGATGTCGACGAGATGGTCGGCCAGGTTCTGGCTTCGGAAGGTTTTGCCGCGGTTGAAGAACTGGCTTATGTCGATCTCGACGAAATCTCTTCGATCGACGGTTTCGACGAGGAGACAGCGCAGGAAATCCAGCAGCGCGCCCGCGAATTCCTCGAGCGTCTCGAAGCCGAGATGGACGAGAAGCGCAAGGCGCTCGGTGTCCAGGACGAACTGCGTGAAATCAACGGCATGACCGCCCAGATGATGGTGGCGCTCGGCGAAGACGGCATCAAGACGATCGAGGACTTTGCCGGCTGCGCTGCCGACGATCTCGTCGGCTGGTCGGAGCGCAAGAACGGCGAAACGAAGAAGTTCGAGGGTCTGTTCTCGAAGTTCGACGTCTCGCGCGTCGAAGCAGAACAGATGATCGTCCAGGCCCGCCTTTCGGCCGGCTGGATCACGCAAGAGGACCTGGATAAGGGGACCGAAGAAGAGGTCACCGAAGCCGAACAAGAAGCATGATGACCGCGCATGAACCGGACGCTCCTCTCGAGGACGACGATCTTGCAGGTTATGACGTGAACGAACGCATGTGCATCGTGACGCGCGAAAGCGGATCGCCGGAAGAGCTGATCCGCTTCGTCGCCGCTCCCGATGGAACAGTTGTCGCCGATCTGAAGCGCGAGCTTCCGGGACGCGGATGCTGGGTGAAAATCGACCGGTCGCTGGTCGACAGGGCGGTGGCGAAGAAGCTCTTCGCCCGCGCGCTGAAGACAGATGTAAAGGCGGCGGACGATCTCGGCGCGAGTGTCGATCGGCTGCTCGCGGCGCAACTGATGCAGATGATGAACATGGCGCGGAAAGCCGGCCAGTTCGTCAGCGGCTCCTCGAAAGTGGATGCGGCGGTCAGAAGCGGAGCAGCCCTTGCGGTGTTCCACGCGACTGGTGCAGCGGACGACGGCGTCCGGAAAATCGACCAGGCCCGCAAGGCCTGGCACCTCGGAATGGAGACCGAGGAGGAGATACCTTCCTTCCGTCTCTTCTCGGAGAGCGAAATGGAAGGCCTGATGGGCCAGAATGCTTTTATCCATGCCGCAGTGCTTGCAGGGCAGGCGGGTGAAGGTGTAGTGAAGCGCGCAAAGATGCTCGAACAGTACCGTATTGGCGGTCAGTCCCGGGCAGCGGGCGGCGCTGGCCGGCAAAAACAATGAGGCGGTCACCGGCATCGGCCGGTCCATACTCATTGATCGACAGTATTGAACGACAGGGTCTGATCTAGTCATCGCTCCCTGTCCGAAGGAACGGGAACGAATGACCGATAGTAACGACGACAAGACAATCAGCGTAGCGGGCAAAAAGACACTCACCCTGAAACCATCGGGGATGAGCCAGGGCACCGTTCGCCAGGATATGGGTCGAGGTCGCACCAAGGCGGTCGTCGTCGAGACCCGTAAGCGGCGCCCGATGCGCCCGGAAGATGAAAAGCCGATCACGCCCGTCGCTCCGGCGGCCCCCGTCCGCGCAGCCGAACCGGCGCCCGCACCCGTGCAGGCGCGTCCGCAGCAGCCGACGCCGGCTCCGCGGGTTCAGCAGGGCAACAACAACCAGACGAACCAGCGTCCGCCGCAGCAGTCTCACCAGCCGCCGCGCCAGAATGATCGTCCGCGCCCGGTGGTGCTGAACCATCTGTCGCCGGAAGAGATGGACGCCCGCCGCCGCGCGCTTGCCGACTCCCAGGCGCGTGACGCCCAGGATGCGATCCGCCGCGCCGAGGAAGAAAAGCGCCGTGCCGCCGAAGAGGTGATCCGCAAGGCCGCCGAAGCTGAAGAAGCTGCCCGCAGGGCCGCTGAAGAGGCTATCCGGCAGGCTGAGGCACCCGCTGTCGCAGAACCCGCAGTCGCAGAACCGGCTCCGACCGAAGCACGCTCCGACGCGCCACGGCCGCCGCAGCCTGCATCGCCGGCACCGGCCGCGCGCCGGGCCGATGCGGCTGGAGCACCTGCTGCCCGTCCGGCACCCGGCGCTGCCGTCCCCGGCGCCGTTCGCGGCCGTCGCGAGGAAAAGGAAGACGACGATCGTGGCGCAGCGCGCGGCGGTCCGGTCCGTGGCCGCGTCGTTCGCCCGGAACCCGCAAAGCCGGTCACCACGCGTCCGAAGACCGATGAAGAGCGTCGTCGCGGCAAGTTGACGATCACCACTGCCAACGTAGACGGCGAGGACAATGCCCGCGGTCGTTCGCTTTCGGCGATGCGTCGCCGGCAGGAGAAGTTCCGCCGCGGTCAGATGCAGGAAACCCGCGAGAAGATCTCCCGCGAGGTGGTTCTGCCCGAGACCATCACCATTCAGGAACTGTCGCAGCGCATGTCCGAACGTGCCGTCGACGTCATCAAGTACCTGATGAAGGAAGGCCAGATGATGAAGCCGGGCGACGTCATCGACGCCGACCTTGCCGAACTCATCGCTGGCGAATTCGGCCATACGGTCAGGCGCGTGTCTGAATCCGACGTCGAACTCGGCATCTTCAACGTCTCCGACGATGATGGCGAACTGGTTTCGCGTCCGCCGGTCGTTACCATCATGGGCCATGTCGACCACGGCAAGACCTCGCTGCTCGACGCCATCCGCCATGCCAACGTGGTCTCCGGCGAAGCCGGTGGCATCACGCAGCATATCGGCGCCTATCAGGTGGAGCAGAACGGTCAGAAGATCACCTTCATCGATACGCCCGGCCACGCTGCCTTCACGGCAATGCGTGCCCGCGGTGCGCAGGCGACCGATATCGCGATCCTGGTCGTCGCAGCCGACGACAGCGTGATGCCGCAGACGATCGAATCGATCAACCACGCCAAGGCGGCCGGTGTTCCGATCATCGTGGCGATCAACAAGGTCGACAAGCACGAGGCTGATCCGCAGAAGGTCCGTAACCAGCTGCTGCAGCACGAAGTCTTCGTGGAATCCATGGGCGGTGAAGTGCTTGACGTCGAGGTTTCGGCCAAGACCGGCAAGAACCTCGACAAGCTGCTCGAGGCGATCCTGCTGCAGGCGGAAATTCTCGATCTGAAGGCCAATGCGAACCGGACCGCGGAAGGAACGGTTATCGAAGCCCAGCTCGATCGTGGCCGTGGTTCGGTCGCGACCGTGCTCGTCCAGAAGGGCACGCTGCGTCCGGGCCAGATCATCGTCGCCGGCGACGTCTGGGGCCGCGTGCGTGCTCTCGTCACCGACAAGGGCGACCATGTGAAGGAAGCCGGTCCGGCTACGCCGGTCGAGGTTCTCGGTCTTTCCGGCACGCCGCAGGCCGGCGACAAGTTCGCCGTCGTCGAAAGCGAAAGCCGCGCCCGCGAAATCTCGGAATATCGTCAGCGTCTGGCCCGCGACAAGGCGGCTGCCCGCCAGTCGGGACAGCGCGGTTCGCTGGAACAGATGATGATGCAGCGCCAGAGCGTCGGCATCAAGGAGTTCCCGCTGGTCATCAAGGGTGACGTGCAGGGCTCGATCGAAGCGATTGCCGGCGCGCTGGAGAAGCTCGGCACCGACGAAGTCCGCGCCCGCATCGTCCATTCGGGCGCCGGCGGCATCACCGAGTCGGATATCTCGCTCGCCGAAGCCTCGAACGCGGCCATTATCGGCTTCAATGTTCGTGCGAATACGCAGGCACGCCAGTTCGCCGAGCGCGAAGGCATCGAAATCCGCTACTACAACATCATCTACGACCTCGTGGATGACGTGAAGGCAGCGATGTCGGGCCTCCTGTCTCCGGAGCGGCGCGAAACCTTCATCGGCAATGCCGAGATTCTCGAGGTGTTCAACATCACCAAGGTCGGCAAGGTCGCAGGCTGCCGTGTCGTCGAAGGCAAGGTCGAACGTGGTGCGGGCGTCCGCCTCATCCGCAACGACGTCGTCGTTCACGAAGGCAAGCTCAAGACGCTCAAGCGCTTCAAGGACGAAGTGTCCGAAGTGCCGATGGGTCAGGAATGCGGCATGGCCTTCGAAAACTACGAAGACATGCGCGCCGGCGACGTCATCGAGTGCTTCCGCGTCGAGCATATCACGCGCACGCTCTAAACAACTGCGCCTGAACTTTTCCGAAAGCCATCCGCCAGCCGGCGGATGGCTTTCGGGCATCTGCCGACTTGACCTTTTCGACCAAAAGAGTCATGGACGCTCTCCTTTGACGGGTTCGATTCCCAGCCGCATCGGCAAATAGAGATAACAATGACCAGACCAACTTCTTCCGCGCCTTCGCAGCGCATGCTGCGCATTGGCGAACAGGTTCGCGCCGCTATCACTCAGGTGCTGCAGCGCGGCGAAGTGCGTGACGACGTCATCGAGGCGACCGTGATCTCGATCTCGGAAGTGCGCATGTCGCCGGATCTCAAGATCGCCACCGCCTATGTGACACCGCTCGGCGTTTCCGACCACAGCATCGTCATCGAGGCGTTGAATCGTCATGCAAGGTTCATCCGCGGCCGGCTCGGGCCGCAGCTTCGGCAGATGAAATACATGCCGGAGGTGCGCTTCCGCGACGATACCAGCTTCGACAACTACAAGAAGATCGACGAGCTGCTGCGTTCGCCCGAGGTGAGCCGCGACCTCGACGGTGATAATGACGAACGATAAACAGAAGAGACGCATGTCCAAACCACGCAAACCCAAGGGCCGGCCGATTTCCGGCTGGCTGATCCTCGACAAGCCGGTGGATTTCGGCTCGACGGAAGCCGTTTCCAAGATCAAGTGGCTCTACAAGGCGCAGAAGGCCGGGCATGCCGGCACGCTCGATCCGCTCGCCTCCGGCATGCTGCCGATCGCGCTCGGCGATGCGACGAAGACCGTTCCCTACGTGATGGACGGCCGCAAGATCTATGAATTCACGGTGAGCTGGGGCGAGGAGCGGGCGACCGACGATCTCGAGGGCGAGGTGACTGAGAGTTCGGATAAACGCCCGAGTGAGCAGCAGATCCGTGATATCCTGCCCGGATATATCGGCACCATCAGCCAGGTGCCGCCGCAGTTTTCCGCTATCAAGATATCCGGTGAACGCGCCTATGATCTGGCGCGCGAAGGCGAAACCGTCGAAATCCCCTCGCGTGAGGTCGATATCTTCCGGCTGACCCTACTCGCCTGCCCGGACGCCAATAGCGCGCATTTCGAAGTGGAATGCGGCAAGGGCACCTATGTCAGGGCGCTGGCGCGCGATTTCGGGCGCGAGCTCGGCTGCTACGGCCATGTGTCCGGGCTGCGGCGCACCTTCGTTGCGCCGTTCGCGGAAGAGGCCATGGTGCCGCTCGCAAATCTCGTCGCACTGGAGGCGATCGAGGATATGGACGAGCGGCTGGCGGCGCTCGACGCGCTCCTGATCAACACCTGCGAAGCGCTATCGGCCCTGCCCCATCTCGTCATCAATGACGACCAGGCGCACCGGCTGAAGATGGGCAACCCGATCCTGGTGCGAGGCCGCGATGCGCCGGTTGCCGAAAGCGAAGCCTATGCGACCGCCCGTGGCAGGCTGATCGCGATCGGCGAGATCGGCCAGGGCGAGTTTCGCCCGAAGCGTGTTTTCGCCTGAGCCCACAACGACGGCGATTGTCAGCCGGTAACGATGCGATATCTTCCCTGTCGGGCCGCCATAGCGGCCCGAGGGGCCATGGTGGCCCGACAGGGGAAAGAATATGCGCGTAACTGCTATCGGAATACTGACGTTCTTTTCGATGTTCCTGACCGTGGCCAACGCTCAATCTGCCGAGCGCTGGGCCGAGCTTCCAGCCTTTCCTTCGATGCCGGTGGCGAAGAAGAGCGGCATGGCCGATGTGAACGACATCAAGATGTATTACGCCGAATACGGCGAAGGCGACCCGATCCTCTTCATCCATGGCGGACTGGGAAATGCCGAGGTCTGGGGTCATCAGGTCGCCGATTTTGCCAAGGACCATCTGGTCATCGTTGCCGACAGCCGCGGACATGGACGCTCGACGCGCAGCCAGCAGCCCTTCGGTTACGACCTGATGACATCTGACTACGCCGCGCTTCTCGACTATCTGAAGATCGACAAGGTGACGCTGGTGGGATGGTCGGACGGCGGCATCATCGGCATCGACATGGCGATGAAACACCCGGAAAAATTGACCCGCGTCATTGCCCAGGCAGCCAACGTCACAACAGACGGCGTCAAGGCTGACGTCATGGACAATAAGACCTTCAACGACTACATCAACGTCGCCGGCGAGCAGTACCGGAAGCTTTCGCCGACGCCGAACGAATACGACGCCTTCGTCAAGCAGATCTCCGAAATGTGGGCAACCCAGCCGGCCTGGACGGCCGCCGATCTTGGCAAGATCTCGGTGCCGGTCACACTTGCCATCGGCGATCATGATGAAGCCGTAAAGCTCGACCATACGGAAATGATGGCAAAACAGATTCCGGGCGCCAAACTCGTCATCCTGAAAGATGTGAGCCATTTCGCCATGCTGCAGGATCCTGCAGCCTATGACGGGATGATCCGGGGCGCCATGGCGGGCCGTTGAAGCCGCCAAGGACGACCCCTCTTTCCATCGATCCATATTTGGTTTATAGGCAGCGCCAGCGTCAGGTTCGCCTGCTCGCATTCACGGCCAAAGCTGGACGACATCCCGGCTTTTGGCGACTCTATCTCCTCCTCTTAGAAAGGATCCCCCGATGTCGATCACTGCTGAGCGCAAGTCTGCGCTGATCAAGGAATATGCGACCGTTGAAGGCGATACCGGTTCTCCGGAAGTCCAGGTCGCGATCCTGACCGAACGCATCAACAACCTGACCGAACACTTCAAGGACCACAAGAAGGATAACCATTCCCGCCGTGGCCTGCTGACGATGGTTTCGAGCCGCCGCTCGCTTCTTGATTATCTCAAGAAGAAGGATGAAGGCCGCTATTCCAAGCTGATCACCAGCCTGGGTATCCGCCGCTAAGATTGTCCGGCGGGCGCTTTCCGAGCGCCCGCCGGATCTGTTTCGGGACAAGGCTCCCGATGAAATGTTCCAGCCGCGCCCTATCTTTTAGCGGTGGAACGACCGGCAGACCCGGATGGGCCGGATCTGCCAAACCAACCGTTGACCTGTCATGGGGCAGGATTGCCGGATGCTTTCGGCCAAGGCTTGTCAATGAGCTTTGGCCCGGTTTCTCAGGAACGCCCGAGGAAACCGAGGATGAAAAGCCTCCCGTTGTCTTGCCCGTGATACGTCACATTGATTGCGGTTGACTGTGCGCTGCGCCTTGATATCGGCGATGGCGCGTGCTCCCGCATTGAAGGACAAGAGATGTTTGATACACACACAGTGGAAATCGAGTGGGCCGGCCGCCCGCTGAAGCTCGAAACCGGCAAGATCGCCCGTCAGGCCGACGGCGCGGTTCTCGCCACCTACGGCGAAACCGTCGTTCTCGCCACCGTCGTCTCGGCCAAGTCGCCGAAGCCCGGCCAGGACTTCTTTCCGCTCACCGTCAACTACCAGGAAAAGACCTACGCGGCCGGCAAGATCCCCGGCGGCTATTTCAAGCGCGAAGGCCGTCCGAGCGAAAAGGAAACCCTGGTTTCCCGCCTGATCGACCGCCCGATCCGCCCGCTCTTCCCTGAGGGCTACAAGAACGACACGCAGGTTGTCGTTACCGTTATCCAGCATGACCTCGAAAACGATCCGGACATCTTGTCGATGGTCGCTACCTCCGCAGCGCTGACGCTGTCCGGCGTTCCCTTCATGGGCCCGGTCGGCGGTGCGCGCGTCGGCTACATCAACGGCGAATACGTTCTCAACCCGCATCTCGACGAGATGGACGAATCGAGCCTCGATCTCGTCGTCGCCGGCACCTATGACGCCGTGCTGATGGTGGAATCCGAAGCCAAGGAACTCAACGAAGACGTCATGCTCGGTGCCGTCATGTTCGGCCACAAGGGCTTCCAGCCGGTTCTCGACGCGATCATCAAGCTCGCCGAAGTGGCCGCCAAGGAGCCGCGCGACTTCCAGCCGGCAGACTACTCCGCTCTCGAAACCGAGATGCTCGGCCTTGCCGAAGGGGAACTTCGCGAAGCCTACAAGATCACCCAGAAGGCCGATCGCTACGCCGCCGTCGACGCCGTCAAGGCGAAGGTGAAGGCCCACTTCCTCCCCGAGGAAGGCGAAGCCAAGTACACGGCCGAAGAAGTCGGCGCGATCTTCAAGCACCTGCAGGCAAAGATCGTCCGCTGGAACATCCTCGACACCAAGAGCCGTATCGACGGCCGCGACCTCGCAACCGTTCGTCCGATCGTTTCGGAAGTCGGTCTTCTGCCGCGCACGCACGGTTCGGCGCTGTTCACCCGCGGTGAAACGCAGGCGATCGTCGTTGCCACCCTCGGCACCGGCGAAGATGAGCAATATGTCGACAGCCTGACGGGCATGTACAAGGAGCGCTTCCTGCTCCATTACAACTTCCCTCCCTACTCGGTTGGCGAGACCGGCCGCATGGGCTCCCCGGGTCGCCGCGAAATCGGCCACGGCAAGCTCGCATGGCGCGCGATCCGTCCGATGCTGCCGACCGTCGAGCAGTTCCCCTACACGCTGCGCGTCGTCTCCGAGATCACCGAGTCGAATGGCTCGTCCTCGATGGCGACTGTCTGCGGTACCTCGCTCGCTCTGATGGACGCCGGCGTTCCGCTGGCAAAGCCGGTGGCCGGTATCGCCATGGGTCTGATCCTGGAAGGCGATCGCTTCGCTGTCCTCTCCGACATTCTCGGTGACGAAGACCACCTCGGCGACATGGACTTCAAGGTCGCCGGTACCGCCGACGGCATCACCTCGCTGCAGATGGACATCAAGATCGCCGGTATCACCGAAGAGATCATGAAGGTCGCCCTTGGCCAGGCCCAAGGCGGTCGTGCTCACATCCTCGGCGAAATGTCCAAGGCCATTACCGAAAGCCGCGGCCAGCTCGGTGAATTCGCTCCGCGCATCGAAGTCATGAACATCCCGGTCGACAAGATCCGCGAAGTCATCGGCTCCGGCGGCAAGGTCATTCGCGAAATCGTCGAAAAGACCGGCGCGAAGATCAACATCGAGGACGACGGCACCGTCAAGATCGCTTCGTCCTCCGGCAAGGAGATCGAAGCGGCCCGCAAGTGGATCCACTCGATCGTCGCCGAGCCTGAGATCGGCCAGGTCTACGAAGGCACGGTCGTCAAGACCGCCGACTTCGGCGCCTTCGTCAACTTCTTCGGCGCCCGCGACGGTCTCGTCCACATCTCGCAGCTTGCTTCCGAGCGTGTTGCCAAGACGCAGGACGTCGTCAAGGAAGGCGACAAGGTCTGGGTCAAGCTGCTCGGCTTCGACGAACGCGGCAAGGTTCGCCTGTCAATGAAGGTCGTTGACCAGGCCACCGGCCAGGAAATCCCGAACGAGAAGAAGAAGGAAGAAGCGGCCGAATAAGCCGCCTTCCAAATTTGATATCGGGCGCGGGAATGCTTCCGCGCCCTTTTTTGTATCCTAAAGCGCGGCGCGATCTTTCAGATCGCTTGCCGCACTTCAGGTCTTTGGTTTTGTGCATGTCGTGCTCGCAAAACCGCTGAACACTTTTGCGCGACATGCTTTAAGACGAGACGAGACCATGAGCAGCGAGACGCTGAAGACCCTGTTCCATCCCTTTGCCAGCGGCACAGTCGAGGCGCCCGGCGACGACGAGCGCGTGCTCTTCCTCGGCGCCGAGGCAGGCTTTGCGCTGCCGGAAGGCTTTGCCGCCTCGCTCAGCGCCGTCCAGAGCTTCCGGCCGCTCTATCGGCAGCTGCTGGCGCAGCGGATCGAAGCGAAGCCGGAGATCGACGGCGAGGACTACGATGCGGCTCTGGTGCTCTGCACCAAGCACAAGGGCGAGAACGAGGCCAATCTCGCTGCGGCGATTGCCCGCACGCGGCTCGGCGGCCTGATCGTCGTTGCCGGTGCGAAGGAAGACGGCATCCAGCCGCTGCGCAAGCGGATGGAAGGTTTCAATCTCGCAGTCGACTATATGCCGAAATATCACGGCGTCGCCTTCTGGTTCGGCCGGCCGGCGGATGCCGACGAGATCATCTCCAAGCTGGCAAAGGCGCCGGTGCGTGTCGACGGCCGTTTCAATGCAACCGCCGGCATGTTCTCGCATGACCGGATCGATGCCGGATCGGAACTGCTGGCCTCACGCCTGCCGCAGGATTTCACCGGCGATGTTGCGGATTTTGGCGCCGGATGGGGCTATCTCTCCGTCGAGCTGGCCCAGAAGTCGCGTGGACTGACGCGCCTCGACCTCTACGAGGCCGATCACGCGGCTCTGGAGGCTGCCAGGGATAATCTGGCGGAGAATTGCCCGAACGCGCCTGCGCGCTTCTTCTGGCACGATCTGGCGGGTGAACCGGTCAAGGACAAATACGATCTCGTCATCATGAACCCGCCCTTCCATGAGGGGCACGCAGCCGAGCCGGCGCTCGGCCAGGCAATGATCAAGACTGCCGCATCCGCCCTTCGCGGCGGCGGCCGCCTGATGCTCGTGGCCAATCGCGGGCTGCCTTACGAGCCGGTTCTGGCGGCGAATTTCAGGGAAAGCGGCGAAACCTGCCGCAACGCCCGCTTCAAGGTTCTCTGGGCGAAGAAATAGGGCTCAAGCGGCCCGATACGATTATTCTTATCGATAGAAAAGGCCGTGCGCATCATCTGCGCACGGCCTTTGAGTTTCGATCGAATAGTGTTTATTCGACGTCCGCTTTGCGCAGCGTTTCCAGCGTCGGCATGGAGGTGACGTTGAAGCCGGCGTCGACGAAATGGATTTCGCCGGTGACGCCGGAGGAAAGGTCGGAGAGCAAGTAGAGAGCCGAGTTGCCGACCTGATCGATGCTTACGGTCTTGCGCAGCGGCGCATTGCGCTGGTTCCAGGAGAGGATCGCGCGCGCATCGGAGATGCCGGCGCCGGCAAGCGTGCGGATCGGGCCGGCGGAAATGGCATTGACGCGGATGCCGCGCGGGCCGTAGTCGGCGGCGAGATAACGCACCGAAGCCTCGAGCGCGGCCTTGGCAACCCCCATGACGTTGTAATTCGGGATGACGCGCGTCGAGCCATTATAGGTCAGCGTCAGCATCGCACCGCCATCTTCCATCAACGGAGCGCAGCGCTTGGCGATCTCGGTGAAGGAGAAACAGGAAATGACCATTGTGCGGCTGAAATTCTCACGCGTCGTATCGGCGTAGAGACCCTTGAGCTCATTCTTGTCGGAAAAGCCAATGGCATGGACGATAAAATCGAGCTTGCCCCAGCGCTCCTTGATCGCGTCGACCACGGCATCGACCGAGGCGGTGTCCTCGACGTCGCAGGGCAGCACGAAATCCGAGCTGACCTCGGCAGCAAGCGGCTTGACACGCTTGCCGAGCGCATCGCCCTGATAGGTGAAGGCGAGTTCCGCACCCTGTGCGGCGAGAGCTTTTGAAATCCCCCAGGCGATCGAGTGGTTGTTGGCGACGCCCATGATGAGCCCGCGCTTACCCTGCATAATTCCCGTCATATTATTATCCGTTATAGCGCTGGAAGACGAGCGTGGCGTTGGTGCCGCCGAAGCCGAAGGAATTGGAGAGGGCAATGTCGATCTTGGCGTCGTCGATACGCTTGCGGACGATCGGGACACCTTCGAATTCGGGATCGAGCTCGGTGATATGAGCGCTTTCGCCGATGAAGCCCTGCTGCATCATCAGCAGGGAATAGATCGATTCCTGCACGCCGGCAGCGCCAAGCGAATGGCCGGTCAGCGATTTGGTCGACTGGATATGCGGAATCTTCGAGCCGAATACCTCGCGGATGGCGCCGATTTCCTTGCTGTCGCCGACTGGCGTCGAGGTGCCGTGGGTGTTGACGTAGTCGACGTCACCTTTGACGGTGGCGAGCGCCTGGCGCATGCAGCGGATGGCGCCCTCGCCCGAGGGGGCGACCATGTCGTAGCCGTCCGAGGTTGCGCCATAGCCGACGATTTCGGCGTAGATCTTAGCACCGCGGGCCTTGGCGCGCTCCAGCTCCTCGAGCACCAGCACGCCGGCGCCGCCGGCGATGACGAAACCGTCGCGGTTGACGTCATAGGCGCGCGAGGCGCTGTCCGGCGTGTCGTTGTACTTGGAGGACATGGCGCCCATGGCGTCGAAGAGGTTGGACATCGTCCAGTCGAGATCCTCGTGGCCGCCGGCGAACATCACGTCCTGCTTGCCCCACTGGATCATCTCGGCGGCGTTACCGATGCAATGCGCCGACGTCGAGCAAGCCGACGAGATCGAATAATTGACGCCGTGGATCTTGAACCAGGTGGCGAGCGTGGCCGATGCGGTCGAGGACATCGCCTTCGGCACGGCGAAGGGGCCGATGCGCTTCGGGCTGTTGTTCTTCACGGTGATTTCGGCAGCTTCGATCAGGGTGCGGGTGGACGGACCGCCGGAGCCCATGATGATGCCGGTGCGCTCGTTCTGAGCGTAGTCTTTCTCTTCGAGGCCGGAATCGGCAAGTGCCTGTTTCATGGCCACATGATTCCAGGCGCCGCCCTGCGACAGGAATCGCATGGCGCGGCGGTCGACCAGTTCGGCAAGTTCCGCCGAACCGAGCTTCGGACTGCCCCAGACCTGGCACTTGAACCCATGTTCGGCGAAATCGCTCGAAAAGGAGATACCCGACTTTGCCTGCCGCAAGGATTCGGTGACTTCGGCCGCGTCGTTTCCGATCGAGGACACGACACCCAGACCCGTGACAACTACCCGTCTCATCTGATCAAACCTTTGTTGTTTTCGTCAGCCGCTCGAAATGCGGTTTCAGGCCGTCTTGTCTTTCGATAGACCGACGCGAAGGTCGGCCGCCTGATATATGGTCTCGCCGTCCGCCTTTAGCCAGCCGTCGGCCGTGCCGAGGACCAGACGGCCGCGCATGACACGCTTGAAGTCGATGCCATATTCGATCAGCTTCGTCTGTGGCCGGACCATGCCCTTGAATTTCACTTCGCCTGTTGAAAGCGCCATGCCGCGGCCTGCCTCGCCGAGCCAGCCCAGAAAGAAACCGGTCAGCTGCCACATGCCGTCGAGACCGAGGCAGCCCGGCATGATCGGATTGCCTTCGAAATGGCAGGGAAAATACCAGTCGTCGGGGCGAACGTCATATTCGGCCCGGAGGTAGCCCTTATCGAAGGTGCCGCCTGTTTCGGAAATATCCGTGATGCGGTGAACCATCAGCATAGGCGGCAGGGGCAGCTGCGCATTGCCGGGGCCGAACAGCTCGCCATGTGCGCAAGCGATGAGTTCTTCATACGAGAAGCTGGACTGTCTGGTCGTCATAAAGTTTCTTTTCCCCCCGCATCAAGCCGATGGATGTGAACGTGTAGTCCAAGTTCTTCAGAAAATGAAGCACAAGCAAGGCAGCTTCATTCATCTCCCCGGACCAGGCTTGCGCCATTATTTGGTGGTCGCATACAGGAAGGCTAGGGCCGGGACCAGACCTATTTGCGTCAAAAGCCCGTTTTTGCCGCGTTTATCAGGCTCCTGTCCCCATTGAACTATTGAAAGGCTCCGATGCAAAAGTTATACCCCTTAAAGAAACATGATTGCTTTATGCCAGAATAACCGGAGTTGGTTTTGATGACGGGTGCACTCCCGATCGCAATAGAGGTAAGGCTGCGCGGTGCGGGCCTGCGCCCTACTCGCCAGCGTGTCGCGCTTGGCGACCTCCTGTTTGCCAAGGGCGACCGGCATTTGACCGTCGAGGAACTGCATGAGGAGGCGGTTGCCGCTGGCGTGCCGGTGTCGTTGGCAACCGTTTACAACACGCTTCACCAGTTCACGGAAGCCGGTCTCATCCGGGTTCTCGCCGTCGAGAGTGCCAAGACCTATTTTGACACCAATGTTTCCGACCATCACCATTTCTTCGTCGAAGGCGAAAACGAGGTTCTCGACATTCCCGTCAGCAACCTGACGATCGCCAATCTGCCGGAACCGCCTGAAGGCATGGAGATCGCCCATGTCGACGTGGTGATCCGCCTGCGGGCGAAGCAGGGCTGACGACGCCGCAGCGCTACATGACATCGTCAGGATGCCGGCCAGGCTTGTGCCTGTAGGTCGGGAAGGTCCAGCCGAACCACAGGGCTCCACCGCGCACCGTAAAGGCCGCCACGACGCCGCAGGCAGACGCCAGATAGAGCTGCATTCCGAGCGCATTGGCGAGCGTGAACACGCCGGCGCCGATGAGGGCTGCCGTCACGTAGATTTCCGGCCTCAACAATACCGAAGGCTCGTTTGCCATCAGATCGCGCAGGATGCCGCCGAAGGTCGCCGTCAGCGTGCCGGTGACGATCGCGATGGTCGGCGAGCCGGTGGCGGCGAGGCCCTTGGCGGCGCCGAGCACGCAATAGGCGGCAAGGCCGATCGCATCCAGCCAGATCAGCAGGCGATAGCGCGATTCGAGCAGATGGGCGGTGAAGAAGACGATGACGCCCACGATGCAGCAGACGAGGATATAGGCGGGGTTCAGCACCCAGAAGACCGGCACGCGGCCGAGCACGATATCGCGCACGGTGCCGCCGCCGGTTCCGGTCACCATGGCGAAAAACAAAAAACCGATCAGGTCCAGCTGCTTGCGCGAGGCGGCGAGCGCGCCTGTCGCGGCAAACAGCGCAATGCCGGCATAATCGAGATAGACGAGCAAGGACATGCGAACCCCGGAACCGGCAGACGTTCCGAGCATGATGCCGAAAAGTGTGAGCGGTTTTCGGATAACATCATGCTCTAACTCTTGAATTGAGAACAGGATTCAGATTTTAGGCCAATTAGGCCGAAAATCATCCTGTTCTCGGGAAAGAACCACGGCGGCAAGGGCGGCGCAAGGCGGCGGCGCCATAAAGCGAAGGTCTTTACGTGATGCACGTCGTTGTCCTAGAACCACTGCACACTTTTGGCGACATGCATTGGGCCACAGAGCCTTTATCCAAAAGAGGAAAGCCGTGAAAACGCTGGTGCTCGCCGTTCTGAATATCGTCCTGCTGCTTGTCATGCCGGCTGTCGCCTTCGGCCAGCAATCGCTGATTTCCGATCCCGAGATCTACGAGAAGAAACATTTCCAGGAGCAGTGCAAGACGGCCGAATTTGCCGACGGCTTCATCATCCGGCAGGACATCAACAATGACGGCCTGATCGACGCCGTGGTCAACGAGGGCCAGCTGACCTGTGACGGGCAGAAGGGGCCGCAATGCAATGACGACGGCTGCACCTATAATTTCTATCTGCAGGTTGCCGAGGGCGGTTATTTCATGATCGCGACGGCGCAGATCTATGGCTACGATTTCGTCCAGCGCTTCGGCAACATGGTGCTGGCGATGAAGATGCATCCGCGCTTCTGCGACCGCACTGAAGGTGATCCCTGCATCGTGACGGCACGCGTCCGCGGCACGAAATTCGTCACCATCTCGAAGAAATAGCTCTCAGCGCATGACCCGAAATCAGAATCGATTTTCGAGTCATGCGCAAATTCAAAGTGATAGAGCGTCCTTGGCGCGTCCTGTTGGACGCGCGGCGCTCTAACCTCTTGTTCTTACGCAATTCCGGACGGAAAAACCGCTTCGCACTTTTCCTGGAATTGCTCTATTGCGGATAAAGCTCCGACGTCCGGCCGGCGAGATAATATCCCACCAGGCCGTACCATTCGCGGATCGCCGTCGCCAGGTTCTGCGCATTGAGGTTCGGCTGAGTGAAATCGAGCCCGAGCCTCACCTGGCCGTCGGTGCGATAATCGGTCGGCCAGGGCACGATATCGATGCCGAGCTTGCGGAAGATGCCGACGGACCGCGGCATGTGGAAACCCGAGGTGATCAGCAGGCAATTGGAAAGCCCCTGGCTTGCCAGGAATTCCTTAGTGTTGACGGCATTTTCAAAGGTCGTGCGCGATTGCCTCTCTTCGATCAGGCGATCCCTGCCAACGCCGAAGAGCGGGAAGAAGCGCTCGGATGCCGCCGCATCGCCTTCGTAGATGCCCGAAATGGAGCCGTCGCCGCCCGATACCAGAATGCGCGACTGCGGAAATTTCTGCCCAAGCCGCAAGGCTTCGATGAAGCGGTCGGCTCCGCCGTTGAATTCTATGCCGTGGCGCACCGTGTTCACCTCGTTTTCGAAGCCGCCGCCGAGCACGATCATGCATTGCAGCCTATCTGGATCGGCGGCGGGCTTTGCGAAGCGCTGCTCGAGACCTTGCATCAGAAGGTTGCCGGTCGTGGTGTAGAGCGTGACGAAGAGGATGAGGGCCGAACCCGTTGCACCGAGGATAGTTAAGGTACGCCAGCGCAGAAAGCCGGCAATGAGGGCCAAGAAGACGAGGAAGAATGCCAGCGACAGCGGCTGAGCGAAAATCCAGACAAGCTTCGAAATCAGGAACAAGACCTACTCCTCGAGGATTGGCAGCGGTGCTTCCTATCCGATTCGACGGTAACAGGAATGCGACGGTTCTATTTCATCCGCGCAACGGCCGACCGATGCGGCGCGATCTTCTGGTTGAAGCGGCGCTGAAGCGGCCGCGGGATGAGCATGGCGGCAAGTGCAAGCACCATGGCGAAGAGGGAGACCAGCCACAGTGCATGCGCGCCCGTCAGCCGCGTCAGGACGGCGCCGACGATCGCGCCGAGCACCATGCCGCCCCAAGGCACAATCTGGATCGTCCATTCGACATGACGATCGCCGATGATCCAGCGGCCGATGCCGCGGCCAAAGCGCGACAGGGCGCCTGTGACATAAGTCAGGCCGATCGGCAGGCCTTCGATATGCTCGACGGCAGCATTCACCATGCCCATGGAAAAAACGATCATGTAGAACCGCGCGAACAGCATGTTCTGCACCGTCATCATCGAGGCGAAAGCCAGGACGAGACCGACGCAGCCGAGCACCACGAAAATGCGGCGTTGCGAAACATGAGAGATGACGATGCCTGCCGCATTGCCAAGGACGAAGACGATGATGGCACAGACAAGGACTGCCGCGTGGTAAACATTGCCATCGCTCAAGGCCAGTGCCGCCCGCGTCGTGTTGCCTGTCATGAAGGAGACGAAATCGCCGGTCAGCAGAAGACCGGTGGCATCGGTCATGCCGGCAAGAAACGAGATCGAGCCGACGAGGGCGAGCCCGGTTAAGGTTCGTCGGGTCCGGATGATGCGGCGGCGTCTTGATCTGGTCATTGGCTGAGGGTCCTAGAGCCGAATCGCTGAGATTCCAGCACCGAACATACATCCTCTCATTGAGGAATTGGCAAAGGCGATCGGAAGGGATGGGGGCGGTCTTGAACGGCAAGACATTTTCGCCCATAGAAATGGTGTTGCTTCAGATCGAAGCTCCGTAAGCGTTTACGTCAATCAACGCGCAACCCGCCGATCGGCGCTGCGCAATTGTCGGATCGGCACCTTACGGAGATCAAAATGCCCAAAGGCAAACTCCCCAAACGTTACAATACAATCGTCATGCCGCTCATCCTCTCGCTGTTGATGACATCAGTCGTCTCAGCGATCAGCATCGTGAGAGCACAAGGCCTGACCGCACCTGCCCTTGCCATGTGGCCCTCCGCATGGGCGCTCTCCTGGGCGATCGCCTTTCCCGTCCTGCTCTTGGTGCTGCCGGTGGTCAAGCGGCTGACGGCTGTTATAGTCGAGATGTGAGTGCAAGGCGGCCGGCGGGCTGCGCAAGTGGCCTGCCGGAGTTGAGGTCGGGGCGGCTAGAGTCTTTTCTTTGCGAATGCACCAAGCACATCCGCACGATTTAGCTGTTCGGTTCTCGCAGGGCAGCAGGCGGTACTTAATCGGAATCGGTCTTCCAATTGGCGAGGCGACCCGGATCCAGGCTCGGCTCGACCAATCTCTTGCTGGCAAAAGCCCTGCCAGAATGCGATTTTAGAAATTTTTCGAATTCAAGAGCTTTGTGCTTGTCGGGAAAGGCACAATACCAGAGCAAATTCCATGGTACGAATTTGGCAGTGTGGGTGGATTTTCCGGCATTGTGAGCCGCAAGCCGCTGTTTCAGATCTGCGGTAGACCCGGTATATTCCTGCCCGTCGTCGCCCTTCGGGCTATGCCGGGCACTGCTTCGGCCTAACGGTTTCTCGCGGCGGTGCCACGCGAAGCCCGTAAGGGCGAAGCGTGGTGGAGCTAAGCGGGATCGAACCGCTGACCTCTTGCATGCCATGCAAGCGCTCTCCCAGCTGAGCTATAGCCCCATCAAGGTGGTCCGGCTCAGGGCCGGTCCTGGGATACTCCTCAAGGCGTGCCCTGCGGAGTGGCGGCTTATTACTTCCGGTTTTCGGAGATAGCAAGCCTAAAAAATCCGGCCCGGAGAATTTTTTCCTCACCGGGCCGAAATGCGGTCTCAGACTTCGTCTTCGTCGCCGGTCACGCCGATGATGTCGCTCATGTCGTCATCATCGTCATCTTCGTCGGGTGTGAGGAAGGTATCGTCGTCGTCATCGCCTTCGATTTCGACATCGTCATCGCCGATATCGGGGATGTCGTCGCCGCTGGCGGCGTCATCGGCATCTTCCAGCGAAACCAGTTCGACTTCAGTGTTTTCAGTATCGACTTCCGCGACCTCGTCTTCCTCGGCAACTTCGGCGATCGCCGAGGTTTCTTCGAAGAAGGACAGAGGGTAGGACTTGCCGGTATAAGGAGAGACGATCGGATCCCGGTTCAGATCATAAAACTTCTTGCCGGTTTCCGGATCGGTACGCTTGGTTCCAAGTTCCGCTTTCGCCACTATGAGCCTCGTGTGAATGACCGAATGCGAGATTCGGCAAATGCCGACCAAGCCGGCGTTCCATCGGAATTTATAAGCCGGTCCCCTTAATCGCTGTGGCTTCCCATGTCAAAGCCAAACTTTGAGATCGGAGCGCGGGGTTTTTGGCAAGCCGACGGATGACCGCCCGGCGCGTTTATGTTAACGAGCCGCAACAGCTGCAGAAGCGGACGGGAATTGCGACCCGCCAAGCCTGTCTTGCGGCAAAAATAGACTGTGTTTGCAAAGGATTACGCATGCTGCACGGCTCTGCGCCCCGGCCCGCCACCGCCCGCAAATCCGCTGGCCTTTCGGGCAGCGTCCGTATTCCGGGCGACAAATCGATCTCGCATCGTTCCTTCATGTTCGGCGGGCTTGCTTCCGGCGAAACCCGGATCACCGGCCTGCTCGAGGGCGAGGATGTGATCAATACCGGCCGGGCAATGCAGGCAATGGGCGCCAGGATCCGCAAGGAGGGCGAACAATGGGTGATCGAGGGCACCGGCAACGGTGCGCTGCTTGCGCCTGACGCGCCGCTCGACTTCGGCAATGCCGGCACCGGCGTGCGGCTGACCATGGGCCTCGTCGGCACCTACGACTTTCGCTCCACCTTGACAGGCGACGCCTCGCTTTCGAAACGGCCGATGGGCCGCGTGCTCAATCCGCTGCGCGAAATGGGCGTGCAGGTCAGCGCCTCCGAGGGCGACAGGCTGCCGGTGACGCTCAGAGGCCCGGGAACGCCGAGCCCGATCCGCTATCGGGTGCCGATGGCATCCGCCCAGGTGAAATCGGCCGTGCTGCTTGCCGGCCTCAACACGCCGGGTGTCACCACGGTCATCGAGCCGGTGATGACGCGTGACCATACTGAAAAGATGCTGCAGGGTTTCGGCGCCGCCCTTTCCGTCGAGACCGACGAGGACGGCGTCCGCACGATCCGGCTCGAAGGCCGCGGCAAGCTGACGGGCCAGGTGATCGACGTTCCGGGCGATCCCTCCTCCACCGCCTTCCCGCTGGTTGCTGCGCTGCTTGTCCCCGGCTCCGACATTACCATCGTCAACGTGCTGATGAACCCGACCCGTACGGGGCTGATCCTGACGCTGCAGGAGATGGGGGCTGATATCGAGGTGCTGAACACGCGTCTTGCCGGCGGCGAGGACGTGGCGGATCTGCGCGTGCGCCATTCCGAGCTCAAGGGCGTGACCGTTCCCGAAGATCGTGCTCCGTCGATGATCGACGAATATCCTATCCTCGCCGTCGCTGCCTGTTTCGCCGAGGGCACGACGATCATGAAGGGGCTGGAGGAACTGCGCGTCAAGGAGTCCGACCGTCTTTCCGCTGTCGCCGACGGGCTGAAACTCAATGGTGTCGACTGCGACGAGGGTGAGGATTTTCTCGTCGTGCGCGGCAGGCCAGACGGCAAGGGCCTCGGCAATGCTGCCGACGGCAGGGTCAGCACACATCTCGACCATCGCATCGCCATGAGCTTCCTTGTCATGGGGCTTGCCTCGGAGCATCCTGTCACGATCGACGACGCGGCGATGATCGCGACCAGCTTTCCCGAATTCATGCAGCTGATGACCGGCCTTGGCGCAAAGATCGAGGCGGTGCCGGAATGATGTGCCAGCCACCATTCCGCATTCCGCGAAGCCAAACTCATTTGCCGTTTCGGCGCGCTGTCGCAGGATTGATCACATGACTAACGAGACCTTCACCATCGCCATCGATGGCCCCGCCGCAGCGGGTAAGGGGACGCTTTCGCGCCTCATCGCAGAGCGCTACGGATATCACCATCTTGATACCGGCCTGACCTATCGCGCCACGGCCAAGGCGCTGCTCGATGCCGGCCTGCCGCTCGACGAGGAGGCGGTAGCGGAAAAGATCGCGCTAGAGGTTGAACTCGCTGGATTGGATCGCGATATACTTTCCAAACATGAGATCGGCGAAGCCGCCTCGAAGATTGCCGTCATGCCGGCGGTGCGCCGGGCTCTGGTCGAGGCGCAACGGCGGTTTTCGGCAAAAGCGCCGGGAACTGTGCTCGACGGGCGCGATATTGGCACGGTTGTCTGTCCGAATGCGGCGGTGAAATTCTATGTAACGGCGTCGCCGGAAGTCCGCGCAAGACGCCGTTATGACGAGATCCTGGGCAAAGGCCTGACGGCGGATTTCGATGCGATCTTCGAGGACGTCAAGCGGCGCGACGAACGCGACATGGGACGGGCCGACAGCCCTTTGAAACCAGCTGATGATGCGCACTTGCTTGATACGTCGGAAATGAGTATAGAGGCCGCGTTTCAAGCTGCTCAATCGATCATCGATGCGGTCTTGAGCCGAAATGCCTAAATTCAAGCGATTTTGCGTGCTCTGAGCATGGATCGCTTCTAATATAGCAAGCCTGAAATTCCGTCCAAGCGCCGGATTGCCTTCGTGAGAGGGCGGACTGGGTTCAGGCCCGTTCAACGCAAACCAACCGGCGCATACGTGTCCGCTTCCGTTATCAGGACACGCAGGAGATTTTATGTCAGTAGCTACCCCCTCCCGCGAGGATTTCGCGGCTCTTCTCGAAGAGTCCTTTGCCAAGAACGACCTGGCCGAAGGCTATGTCACCAAGGGCATCGTCACGGGCATCGAGAAGGACGTCGCCGTTGTCGACGTCGGCCTGAAGGTTGAAGGCCGCATCGCGCTCAAGGAATTCGGCGCGCGCGCCAAGGACGGCCTGTTGAAGGTCGGCGACGAAGTCGAAGTTTATGTCGAGCGCATCGAAAACGCGCTTGGCGAAGCCGTTCTGTCGCGCGAGAAGGCTCGCCGCGAAGAAAGCTGGGTCAAGCTCGAAGCCAAGTTCGAAGCTGGCGAGCGCGTCGAAGGCGTGATCTTCAACCAGGTCAAGGGCGGCTTCACGGTCGACCTCGACGGTGCGATCGCCTTCCTGCCGCGTTCTCAGGTCGATATTCGCCCGATCCGCGACGTGACCCCGCTGATGCACAATCCGCAGCCCTTCGAAATCCTCAAGATGGACAAGCGCCGCGGCAATATCGTGGTTTCGCGCCGTACGGTTCTGGAAGAATCCCGTGCCGAGCAGCGTTCTGAAATCGTTCAGAACCTCGAAGAAGGCCAGGTTGTTGACGGCGTCGTCAAGAACATCACCGATTACGGTGCGTTCGTTGACCTCGGCGGCATCGACGGCCTGCTGCACGTCACCGACATGGCATGGCGTCGTGTGAACCATCCGTCGGAAATCCTGAACATCGGCCAGCAGGTCAAGGTTCAGATCATCCGCATCAACCAGGAAACCCACCGTATCTCGCTCGGCATGAAGCAGCTCGAGAGCGATCCGTGGGATGGCATCCAGGCCAAGTATCCGGAAGGCAAGAAGATTTCCGGTACCGTTACGAATATCACCGATTACGGTGCATTCGTCGAGCTGGAGCCGGGCATCGAAGGCCTGATCCACATCTCGGAAATGTCCTGGACCAAGAAGAACGTTCACCCCGGCAAGATCCTGTCCACGAGCCAGGAAGTCGAAGTCGTCGTTCTCGAAGTCGATCCGTCCAAGCGCCGTATCTCGCTCGGCCTCAAGCAGACGCTGGAAAACCCGTGGGCAGCATTCGCCCGCAGCCACCCGGCCGGCACTGAAGTCGAAGGCGAAGTCAAGAACAAGACCGAATTCGGCCTGTTCATCGGCCTCGACGGCGATGTCGACGGCATGGTGCACCTCTCCGACCTCGACTGGAACCGTCCGGGCGAACAGGTCATCGAGGAGTTCAACAAGGGTGACGTCGTCAAGGCCGTCGTTCTCGACGTCGATGTCGAGAAGGAACGCATCTCGCTCGGCATCAAGCAGCTCGGCAAGGATGCAGTCGGCGACGCCGCTGCTTCTGGCGACCTGCGCAAGAATGCAGTCGTTTCCTGCGAAGTCATCGCGGTCAACGACGGCGGTGTCGAAGTGAAGCTCGTCAACCACGAGGACATCACTTCCTTCATCCGTCGCGCCGATCTCGCCCGCGACCGCGACGAGCAGCGCCCTGAGCGCTTCTCGGTCGGCCAGGTCTTCGACGCCCGCGTCACCAACTTCTCCAAGAAGGACCGCAAGATCATGCTGTCCATCAAGGCTCTGGAGATTGCGGAAGAGAAGGAAGCCGTTGCCCAGTTCGGTTCGTCCGACAGCGGCGCTTCGCTCGGCGACATCCTGGGCGCAGCCCTGAAGAACCGCGGCGGCGAATAAGCCTCGCATCCGCCTTTGAATTGAAGAACCCGCCGGAGCGATCCGGCGGGTTCTTCATTTTCAGGCGATGAAAATGTTATTCCCAGCCGACCATGCGCTGATAGAGCGTATAGACCGGGTCGTCGGCCGGGCGGCCGGGCTGATAAGCCGACGGCTCGGTATCAATCATCCTCGGCGTCCTGCGCTCGGGTGCCGTGTCGGTCGTTTCGGCATCGGGCTCGGCGTCCTCGCCACCGGACTGTGCCTGCTGCTGATCCTCGGACGCATCATCGCGGTGGTGCTGATGCTGGTGGTGCGTTTCGCCCGCCTCCTCGTTCGATGGCGTATCCTTGGCGAACTGGTAGGGCAGCTGGCTATAGGCAAGTCCCTCCGGCATCTTTGCCGCCAGCGGCAGATAGGAAGCCTCGGCGGTCTCGGCTATCGGCATCGTCTGCGGTTGCGCGGAGATTTCTTTCGGCTGACGGGCTGCCGCCGCCGCGGCCTCATCCATCTGCGGTGGGCGGAGTGCTGCTGATTGGCGGGGATCGGGTGCGGTGAATTCGGCCGGCTGCCTCAAGGTCTCGGTCGCATCGCTGATGACGGCGTCGTCGAGGATCGCATCAATCTCCACTGCCGCCTCGACGGGAACATCCTCCAGCACGGTTTCGACGTCTTGCTCGCGGATGATCGTGGCGATCAGCTCGGAGACTTCTTCGGTCATGGAGGCAACGATTCCTGCCCAGTTCCTGGGAATGACAGGATCGACCTTTTCCGACATCGCGCGGGGTTGGATGGCAGGCGGCTCCGGCGTTGCCTGCGTATCGTCGGCCGCTGCGGCTTCCGTCGGCAGCGGTTGCCCGGCTTCGATCTCCTGCGGCGCAGATTTTTCCGGGGCGACCTCCCTTGCCGTCGCCGGAGTGGACTGAGCCCGGTTTTCAGCCTGCGGCGTTTCCGCATCGGCAGCTTCCACCGCTTCGGCGATAACCGCTTCTTCGGTGGTCGTCAGAGCTGCGGCCTCGATCAGCGAATCGGCCGGCGCGGGCAGCTTGTCTGCCGGCTGGCGCATGGCGGCAGGCAGGCTGTCCTCATGCAGCCGGATCTCGGGCAGCCGGATCTCGGGGCGAGGTTCGGCGCGCATCGGCGATGCATCGTTCTGGCCATAGGAGCGGACGACAGCGCGGGCGGCGAGGTCGCGATCCTTGTAGCGGACGATTTCCAGATAGGCGACGATGCGGGCGGCTTCAGGGCCCGTCGGGTTCTTCAGGGCCTCGGCGATCGTCCGGAGCGGCACGCTATGCCCCTGCTCGGTGAGCTGGCGCCCAACCTCGTCGATCCCAGCGGTTGGCAGCTGCCGGATGGCATCGGCCAGCCGAGAGGCGAAGGCAAGATTGCTCTCGTCCTCGCCACGATCCAGCGAGATCGAGCGGCCTGCCGCATCGATGACATCGAAAAGGGCTTCGACCATGCGCTCACGCGCCGCAAGGAGCAGAATATTGAGCTTGCCGGCAATGGCGGAATTGAGGTCTGCGGCTTCGACGGCGTTGACAGGCGGGGGGGCAATCGCGGAGTGGCCGAGACCACTGGCAACGATCGCCGCTGCCTGACCCTGGGACGAAAAGCTTGCATTGGACGCTGCACGAACGGGAGTCAACATGGCATGCTCCTTTCGTAAAGTGACGATGAAAGCAGGCTCTAGAAAAGGACCGCGCTCATCCGATCCCCTTGCATCCCAGCAGATCCTCCTATCCGCATGACGCGTTTCGGCGTCATCGAATGCATAAAAATTAACAGGAATGTTAATAAACAGGCGTTAATGAATCGCTAACGGCCGCGGACAAGTCTGCCGCACGGTTGTTAGCAAACGCGGAATGAAAGCAATTCGCTCAGCTATGGGCGAAGATATCGGCCTCTTCCCAGCCGAGCAGGTCGAGCTTGGCGCGGGTCGGCAGGAATTCGAAGCAAGCCGTCGCATGATCGTAGCGGCGGTCGCGGATCAGGCGTTCCGTCAGCTTATCGCGTAACGCATGCAGATAAAGCACGTCGGACGCGGCATATTCGAGTTGGGCCGGAGACAGCGTCTCGGCCGCCCAATCGGAAGATTGCTGCGCCTTGGAGACATCGACATCGAGCATCTCCTTGAGATTATCCTTGAGGCCGTGGCGATCCGTATAAGTTCGGATCAGGCGCGAGGCGATCTTGGTGCAGAAAACCGGGGTCGTGGTGACGCCGAAGGTATGGAAGAGCACGGCAATATCGAAGCGGCCGTAATGAAAGATCTTCTGATGGGTGGGGTCTTCGAGCAGGGCGACCAGATTGGGCGCCTGCTTCTGGCCGGCGGCGATGCGGATGATATCGGCGGTGCCGTCACCCGGCGAAAGCTGGACGACGCAGAGCCGATCGCGGCGCGGCACAAGGCCGAGCGTTTCGGTGTCGATTGCAATCGCGCCGGTGTAGCGGGCGGCATCGGCCGCGGAAATATCGCCTTCGTGATAACGTATGGTCGCCGCCATGAGACTGTCTTTCGTTCGATGCATCCCCTACAGCGCCGTAGCACTTTGAATGGCTGCATTATTTTATCCTTAAATCGATTCCGATTTAAGGAATTATGCAGCAGCGCTATAGCGCAAAGGCGCAGAGCGCGAAACCGCTTTCCTGCCGCTAGAGCGCCGTGCGTCCTCTTGGGCGCACATAGGACGCTCTCCCTCTTTTATCTCCGCATCAGAATGTTGGCGGCGTATTGATCCAGAGAAGCACGGTTTCGCCGTCGTGACGGTTGCGCCAGGAATGATCGCGGCGGCTTTCGAAATAGAGTGAATCGCCGGGGCCGAGATCGAAGAACTGATCGCCGTCGAGCACCAGTTCGAGCCGGCCGGACAGAACATGCATGAATTCCTCGCCCTCGTGGCGATAGGCGCCCTCGCTGGCAGCACCCGGCGCCAACACGAAACGATGGCAATCCATCATCCGGCGACCTTCGGCGAGGAGCTGCACCGCGACACCCGGCGTCGTTTCCGGCCAGGCGCGCCATTCGCCGGCGCGCACATGCGCCGATACCTCCCCGCTTTCCTCACCGGAGAGGCGGGAGACGGTGGTGCCGTAATATTCGGCGAGATCATGCAGCGTCTTGAAGCTGACGCCCTGCGAGGTGCGCTCCAGCGTCGAGAGCGTCGACGAGGTGACGCCGATGTCGCCGGCCACCTGATCGAGCGTCTTGCCGCTCGCATGCCGCAGGCTGCGCAGCTTGCGGCCGAGGCCGGTATCCTGGCTTGCCTCGGCGCCATCGGCGGAAGGTTCCTCGCTCTCCAACGCCTCGCGGATTGCCGCGGGATTGAGCCCGCGCTCGACACGATACCAGGAGATGCGCTTCAACCGCGCCACATCGTCGGCGCTGTATTGCCGATGGCCGGTTTCGGAACGACCGGGAACCACCAGGCCCTGGCTTTCCCAGAGGCGCAGCGTCGAGGCCGAAACACCCGCCAGCCGCGCGGCTTCCGCCACCTTGTAGCGTACAGGCCCGTTATCGTTCATTCGAAACTATCCCCGATTCCAATCGCCCCAGAACCTCCATCAAAAAGCGTGATGTTTGAAGCAAAAAATGCCTCTTGTTTTCTTGCAGGAAAAATGAAGGAGTTTTATATACATCTTGCAGAAATTATACAAGATAGCTTTCCAACCCTTTCAGCGCAGGAGCCATCGATGACCGCGACAAGCCTTACCGACCGGAAGAACGCCGCTATTTCACGCGGCGTCGGCATGACCACTCAGATCTATGCCGATCGCGCAGAGAATGCGGAGATCTGGGACAAGGAAGGCCGACGTTACATCGATTTCGCCGCCGGCATCGCCGTTCTCAATACCGGCCACCGCCATCCCCGGGTCATCGCAGCGGTCAAGGATCAGCTCGACCGCTTCACCCACACCTGCCATCAGGTGGTGCCCTATGAAAGCTACGTGCACCTTGCCGAACGACTGAACGCGCTGCTGCCTGGCGATTTCGAGAAGAAGACGATCTTCGTCACGACGGGCGCCGAAGCGGTTGAGAACGCCGTCAAGATCGCGCGCGCCGCGACCGGCCGCTCGGCCGTCATCGCCTTTGGCGGCGGCTTCCATGGCCGCACCTTCATGGGCATGGCGCTGACCGGCAAGGTCGTGCCCTACAAGGTCGGCTTCGGCGCGATGCCGGGCGACGTATTCCACGTTCCCTTCCCGATCGAGCTGCACGGCGTCACCGCCGATCAGTCGCTGGCGGCGCTGAAGAAGCTCTTTGCCGCCGATGTCGATCCGCAGCGCGTCGCCGCCATCATCATCGAGCCGGTGCAGGGCGAAGGCGGCTTCTATGCGGCCCCCGCCGCCTTCATGAAGGCGCTGCGCGAGCTCTGCGACCAGCACGGCATCCTGCTGATCGCCGACGAGGTGCAGACCGGTTTTGCCCGCACCGGCAGGATGTTCGCAATGGATCACCACGAGGTGGCGCCCGACCTGACGACGATGGCAAAGAGCCTGGCCGGCGGCTTTCCGCTTGCCGCCGTCACCGGCCGCGCCGAAATCATGGATGCGCCGGGACCGGGCGGGCTCGGCGGCACCTATGGCGGCAATCCGCTCGGGATCGCCGCTGCCCATGCCGTGCTCGACGTCATTGCCGACGAAGATCTCTGCAACCGCGCCAACCAGCTTGGGGGGCGGCTGAAGCAGCGGCTGGAGTCGTTGCGCGAGACGGTGCCGGAGATCGTCGATATCCGCGGGCCGGGCTTCATGAACGCCGTCGAATTCAACGACCGGACGACGGGACTGCCGAGCGCGGAATTCGCCAACCAGGTGCGGCTGATTGCGCTCGACAAGGGCCTGATCCTGCTCACCTGCGGCGTCCACGGAAACGTCATCCGCTTCCTCGCGCCGATCACCATCCAGGACGAGATCTTCGGCGAAGCGCTCGATATTCTCGAGGCCTCGATGCTGCAAGCAAGCGCGGCCAAGTGATCGCACCCTAGAGCGGTTCAGCTTTTCACGGAAGCGCAGAACCGCTCTAACTTTTTGTTTTACGCAATTCCGGACGGAAAACCGCTGCGCACTTTTCCTGGAATTGCTCTAGCCGGATTTCAATGGCTGCCGGCAACCGGCAGCCGCACTCCCAAGGAGGATATGACATGGCTTTCACCAGCGCACTGACCAAGCACGTTCCCTTCTCCTCGCCCTTGCTGCGCGATGCCGGCTATATCGACGGCGTCTGGACATCAGGCGATGCCACTCGGACGTTCGACGTGCTGAACCCGGCAACCGGCGAGCTGCTCGCCTCGCTGCCCGATATGGGTGCGGCCGAGACGCGGGCGGCAATCGATGCGGCCTATGCCGCCCAACCGGGCTGGGCTGCCCGTCCGGCCAGGGAGCGCAGCGCGATCCTGCGCAAATGGTTCGACCTGATGGTCGCCAATGCCGACGAACTCGCGGCGATCCTAACCGCCGAAATGGGCAAGCCGTACCCGGAAGCGCGCGGCGAGATCCTTTATGCCGCGGCCTATATCGAATGGTACGCGGAAGAAGCCAAACGCATCTACGGCGAGACGATCCCCGCGCCTTCCGACGATAAACGGATGATCGTCATCCGGCAGCCGGTCGGCGTCGTCGGCACGATCACGCCGTGGAATTTCCCGGCAGCAATGATTACCCGCAAGATCGCCCCGGCGCTTGCCGTCGGCTGCACCGTGGTCTCAAAGCCCGCCGAACAGACGCCGCTGACGGCGATCGCCCTTGCCGTACTCGCCGAGCAGGCCGGCATTCCGGCGGGCGTCTTCAACGTCATCGTCGGGGTCGACGGCCCGGCGATCGGCCGCGAGCTCTGCGGCAACGAAAAGGTGCGCAAGATCAGCTTCACCGGTTCGACGGAGGTTGGCCGCATCCTGATGCGGCAGTGCGCCGACCAGATCAAGAAGGTGAGCCTGGAGCTCGGCGGCAACGCGCCCTTCATCGTCTTTGACGATGCCGATCTCGACGCTGCCGTCGAAGGCGCGATCGCCTCCAAATACCGCAATGCCGGCCAGACCTGCGTCTGTGCCAACCGCCTCTACGTCCAGTCGAACGTCTATGACGCCTTCGCCGCCAAGCTTGCCGCCAAGGTCGCCGAGATGTCGGTCGGCGACGGCTTCAAGCCGGGTGTCGTCATCGGGCCGCTGATCGACGCGCAAGGCCTTGCCAAGGTGGAAGACCATGTCAGCGACGCGCTTGCCAAGGGCGCCAAAGTACTGACCGGCGGCAAGCGCATCGACGGCGCCGGCACCTTCTTCACGCCGACGGTCCTGACAGGCGTTGCGCGCGGCATGAAGGTGGCGCGCGAGGAGACCTTCGGGCCGGTGGCGCCGCTCTTTCGCTTCGACACGGTCGAGGACGTCATTCAACAGGCCAACGACACGGAGTTCGGCCTCGCAGCCTATTTCTACGCCGGCGATCTGAAGAAGGTCTGGCGGGTGGCGGAAGCGCTGGAATACGGCATGATCGGCATCAATACCGGCCTGATGTCATCCGAGACGGCACCCTTCGGCGGCATCAAGCAATCCGGCCTTGGCCGCGAAGGCTCGCGGCACGGCGCCGACGACTATCTGGAAATGAAATATCTCTGTATCGGCGGCGTCTGATTGATCATCCTAATGAGACGAGCACGCGGCATTGCGCCGCGTATCGTCAATAATGCGGCGGGCGGGTGATGCCAGGCGCTTCCAGCGACTGCTCCTCCAGCGACAGAAAGCGTTCGGTCAGCCGGTCGAGCTTGGTGCGCATCTGCTCGACGGTCTTCCACTGCTCGGCGAGCTGATCGGAAAGCTCTTCGATCGTCTTTGCCTGGTGGGCCAGCATTTCTTCCAGCTGGGTGATGCGGTTCGTCTCGTCGGACATCGATCCTCCTTTGCCGAAACCGGCAGAACAGATGGTTCTCCCAAAGCGGAAATAGGCCGCCGCGTCAATGCTTTCCATGCCCGGCGCGGCCACACGCAAAACTGTACCGTTTGGTTACTAAAAGACCTTGCCGGGCCGGATATTGTGGGGTAGGCCGTTATCCATCTGGGAGGAATACTGATGGATGCAGGAAACGGCTTTCTTCATCCGGACCGGCTTTTTCCGGCTGATCCGGCAACACGGACCATCGCGCGAGACCTCTACGAGACGGTGCGCAATCTTCCGATCGTCAGCCCGCACGGGCATACCGAGCCGTCCTGGTTCGCCGACGACAAGCCTTTCGAAGATGCGGCCTCGCTGCTGGTCATTCCCGATCACTATCTATTCCGCATGCTGCACAGCGTCGGTGTCACCTTGGACGAGCTCGGCGTGCCGCGGCTCGACGACAAGCCGGTGGCTGAGGGACGGGCGATCTGGCGGACCTTTGCCGCGCATTATCATCTCTTCCGCGGAACGCCTTCGAGTCTCTGGGTCGACCACGCCATGTCGGCCGTGCTCGGCTGCACCGAGCCGCTGACATCTGACAATGCCGATGCGCTCTACGACCATATCAATGCCCAGCTTGCCCTTCCCGAATTCCGCCCGCGGTCGCTGCATCAGCGATTCGGCATCGAAACGATCGCGACGACAGATGGGGCGCTCGATCCGCTGGCGCATCACCAGAAGATGGCGGCCGACGGCTGGATCGGCAAGGTGCGCACCACCTACAGGCCAGACGGCGTCACCGATCCCGATGCCGTCGGCTTCCGCGACAATCTCGTGAAGTTCGGAGAGATCACCGGCACTGAGGTGACGCGCTGGGACGGTCTGATCGAGGCGCATCGGCGCCGGCGCGCCTATTTCCGCCAGTTCGGCGCCACCGCGACCGATCACGGCGTGCCCACCGCCTTCACCGCCGACCTGCCGCTTTCGGAAAAGCAGGCGCTGCTCGACAAGGCGCTGAAGGGGCCGCTTTCGGCCGAAGAGGCAGAGCTCTTCCGTGGCCAGATGATGACCGAGATGGCCGGGCTTTCGGCCGAGGACGGCATGGTGATGCAGATCCATGCCGGCTCCAGACGCAACACCGACCGCGGACTTTTCTCGACCCGAGGCCCCAATATGGGCGCCGATATCCCGACAAGCACGGACTGGGTCGGCGGCTTGAATGCGCTGCTATCAAAATATGGCCATGCGCCGGGTTTGCGCATCCTGCTCTTCACGCTCGACGAGACGACCTATGCACGCGAGCTGGCGCCCATGGCTGGACATTGGCCCTGCCTGATGATCGGCCCGCCCTGGTGGTTCTATGACAGCCCGAACGGCATCCGCCGCTACCTCGACCAAGTCGTCGAGACAGCGGGCTTTGCCAATATGGCGGGTTTCAACGACGATACGCGCGCGCTGCTTTCGATCCCCGCGCGGCACGACGTCTGGCGCCGCGAAGTCTGCCGCTTCCTTGCCCAGCTCGCCGCCGAGCACCGGATTTCCAAGCGGGAAGCCGAGATCGTCGCGGGCGAGCTCTCCTATGGCAATGCAAAGAAGGCCTACAAGCTGTGACCGAACGACTGCAGACCCTTTCCGGCCTCGCCTCGACGGCGAAGCTTCCCGGCTATGTCCGTAACCAGCTGAAAAGCGGCATCCTGCATCTTGGGCCAGGCGCCTTTTTCCGCGCGCATTTCGCGCCGTTTACCGATGCCGCACTTGCCGCAGAGGGCGGAGACTGGGGCATCGAGGTGGCAAGTCTACGCACTGCTGATGTCGCTGACAATCTGAGCGCTCAGAACGGGCTTTATACAACGTTGATCCGCGACAGCTCGGGCACGGCGGCTGAGGTGATCGGTTCGATCCTGAAGGCGCATGTGGCGCCCCGCGATCCGGCTGGCCTGCTGGCGCGGCTCGAAGATCCCGCTATCCGCATCGTCAGCATGACGGTGACGGAAAAGGCCTATGGTTTCGATCCGGCAACCGGCGGCCTCGACCTGAAGCACCCCGATATTGTCGCCGATCTCGCCAGCCGGCATACGCCGCGCGGCGTCATCGGCTACCTCGTCGAAGGCCTTGCGCGCCGCCGGCAGAAGGGGATCGCGCCCTTTACGCCGCTCAGCTGCGACAACCTGCCGAGCAACGGCGCGGTTCTAAAACGCCTCGTGCTCGAATTCACCTCCCGCATCGACCCCGAGCTGCATCGTTGGATCGAAGCAAATGTGCCCTTCCCTTCGACGATGGTCGACCGCATAACGCCGGCAAGCACCGAAGCAACCTATGCCGATGCCGAGCGGCTAACGGGCCGCACCGACATGGCGGCGGTCGAGACAGAGCCTTTTACACAGTGGGTCATCGAAGATCATTTCGCCAATGGGCGGCCGGCCTGGGAAAAGGTCCGTGGCGCGCTGATGGTCGAGGAAGTCTCGGCCTACGAAAAAATGAAGCTGCGGATGCTGAACGGCGCCCATTCGCTGCTCGCCTATCTCGGTTATATCGGCGGCTATGAATTCATCCGCGACGTGATGGACGATGCAGCCCTGGCAGCACTTGCCTATCGCCACATGCATGCGGCCGCGCGTACGCTCGATCCGGTGTCGGGCATCGATCTCGATGACTATGCCAGCGAATTGATAGCGCGCTTTGCAAACAAGGCGATCGCGCATCGCACCTATCAGATCGCCATGGACGGCACGCAGAAACTGCCGCAGCGGCTGCTGGAACCGGCAACCGAGGCACTGGCGCATGGCGACAAGGCAGAGACCTATGCGATCGCCGTTGCGGCATGGATGCGCTATGCGATCGGCGAGCACGGCAACGGCGAGCGCTATGAACTGCGCGATCCCCGTGCTGGCGAAATCGCCGCTCTCATCGCCGATGTCCCGCGCACCGGCCTTGCGATTTCGGCGGCTCTTTTCACCCTTCCAGGACTTTTCCCAGCGGCTTTGACAGGACACCGGGCGTGGACGCAGGACGTCTCCGACAAGCTGGAGATCCTGATCCAGGACGACCGGCTGCCGCTGTTCTAGAGCAATTCCAGGAAAAGTGCGAAGCGGTTTTCCGTCCGGAATTGCGTAAAAACAAAAGGATAGAGCGGTTCTGCGTTTCCGTTAAAGCTGAACTGCTCTAGACCCGGCTACGCCTTGATGCGCGCCATATCGGGATCGTAGAGCGGCGACAGCGACACCTTGCAGGGGATGCGTTCCCGCGCGACATCAAGCTCATAGGTGCCGGAGAGGACGAAATCCTCGGTCACGCCGTCGGGATTGCGGACGTAGCCGTAGCCGATCGGCTTGCCCAGCGTATAACCGAAGCCGCCGCTCGACAGCCAGCCGACGCGCTTGCCGTCGCGATAGATCGTTTCGCGGCCGAGCAGCACGGCATCCGCATCCTCCGGAATGAAGCAGGCGAGGCGCTTCTTCACCCCGCCCGCAAGCTGCCGTTCGATCGCCTCGCGACCGCGGAACGGAATATTCTTCCGCATCTTCACCGCCCAGCCGAGACCGGCTTCAACAGGCGTATGGTCGGGACCGATATCCGACCCCCAGGCGCGATAACCCTTTTCCAGGCGGCAGCTCTCAATGGCGCGGTAGCCGGCATTGACGAGGCCGAGCTCACCGCCTGATGCCATCAGCACGTCATAGACCGTGGTCGCATACTCGATGGGAACATGCAGTTCGTAGCCGAGCTCGCCGACATAGGTGATGCGCAACGCCCGCACCGGGCAACCTGCAATGCCGATGGTCCTGACCTTGCCGAAGTGGAAGGCTGCATTCGAGACATCGCTGCCCGTCACCTTTTCCAGCACGGCGCGCGAATTCGGTCCCATCAGCGACAGCACGGAATAGGCGGATGTGACTTCGACCAGCTCGGCATGCATCGCCGCCGGGATATTGCGTGCGATCCAGTCGAAGTCATGGGTGGCGAAGCCGGTACCGGTTACGATGTAATATTCGTTCTCGGCGATGCGGGCGACCGTCACGTCGCATTCGATGCCGCCCTTGTCGTTCAGCATCTGCGTGTAAATGAGCGATCCCACAGGTCTTGCGACATCGTTGGCGGCGATCCAGGACAAGGCTGCCTCGGCATCCCTGCCCTTCAGCACGAATTTGGCAAAGGAGGTCTGGTCGAAGATGACGGCCGCTTCGCGCACGGCCTTGTGCTCGCGGCCGACGGCGTCGAACCAGTTCTGCCTGGTGTAGCTGTAGACATCCTTCGGCTCCTCGTTGGCGAAGAGATCGGCAAACCAGTTCGGCCGCTCCCAGCCGAGCTTTTCGCCGAAACAGGCGCCCTGCGCCTTCAGCCGGTCATAGAGTGGCGATTTGCGGCAGGGGCGGCCGCTCGAATGTTCCTCGAACGGCCAGGCCATGGTGTAATGCTTGCCATAGGCTTCGAGCGTGCGTGTCCGCACCCAGTCGGTATCGAAATGCGGCCGGCCGAAACGGCGGATATCGACCGGCCAGAGATCATAAGGCGGTTCGCCCTTCGTCACCCATTCGGCAAGCGCCATGCCGGCGCCGCCGGCCGAGGCGATGCCGAAGGCGTTGAAACCGGCGCCGACGAAGAAATTCTTCAGCTCCGGGGCCTCGCCGAGAATGAAGTTGCCATCCGGCGTGAAGCTTTCCGGGCCGTTCAGCAACTGCTTGACGCCCACGTTTTCCAGCGCCGGAACGCGGCCGAGCGCCTGTTCCATGATCTGTTCGAAATGGTCGAAATTGCTGTCCAGCAGCGTGTAGTGGAAACCTTCGGGGATGCCGCTTTTCGCCCAGGGAATGGGGTTCGGCTCGTAGCCGCCCATGACGATGCCGCCGACCTCCTCCTTATAGTAGGTCAGGCGATCGGGATCGCGCAGCGTCGGCAGGTTGGAGGGCACGCCGAAGGATTCGGTGATGATGTATTGATGCTCGACGGAGACCAGCGGTACGTTGACGCCGAAGCGGGCGGCGAAGGCGCGCGTCCATTGGCCGGCGCAGACGACGACGCGCTCGCATTCGATGCGCCCTTGCGCCGTGACGACGGCGCGGATCTTTCCCTTGTCGATTTCGAGGTCGAGGACTTCGGTATCCTCGAAGATCGAAACCCCTGACATGCGGGCGCCCTTTGCCAGCGCCTGGGTAATGTCGGAGGGATTGGCCTGGCCGTCTGTGGGAAGGAAAGCGGCGCCGACGAGATCGTCCACCGTCATCAGCGGCCAGAGATCGAAGGCTTCCTGCGGGGTCAGCAATTGCATTTCGAGACCGAAGGACTGGGCGGTGGTCGCCTGGCGCCTGACCTCGGTCCAGCGTTCCTCGTTGCAGGCAAGGCGCAGGCCGCCATTCATCTTCCAGCCGGTGCCGAGACCCGTTTCCGCCTCCAGCCGTTTGTAGAGTTCGACGGAATAGCCAAGAAGCTGGGTGATGTTGGCGCTGGTGCGCAGCTGGCCGACGAGGCCGGCGGCATGGAAGGTGGTGCCCGAAGTAAGCTTCTTGCGCTCCAGCAGGACGGTATCGGTCCAGCCAAGCTTGCCGAGATGATAGGCCGTCGAGCAGCCGATGATGCCGCCGCCGATGACCACGGCTTTCGCCGTCTTCGGTAATTCCTTCGTCATTTATTGGTCCTGTTCAAAGGCTTGATAGGCGCGCTCGAAGCGCGCGAGATTTTCGGCCGTGTAGCCGGCGTAATCGAAATCGATGGTGGAATGAATTTCCGAAATCATGCTCCACAGCGTCTCGCGCAGCAGCGAGGCGCATTTCATCGCCGCATAGCGCCGGCTGAGATCATTGGTCAACGGCTGGTCGAAATAGGTCTCCAGCATCGCGCGCTCGGCCGCTTCCGAGAGTTCGTTGTTGGAGGCCAATCCGCCAAGATCGAAAAGCGGCGTGTTGAAACCGGCATAGTCCCAGTCGATCAGCCAGAGCCGTTTGCCGTCATCGAGAAAGTTGGCGGCCAGCAGATCGTTGTGGCCGAAGGCGATCTCGAAAGGTCCTGCCGCTTCTTCCAGCCTCTCAGCCCTGCCGAGGAGCCCCGGCAGCAGTGGAAGATAGGCGCTCTCCGATGCCTTCAGATTGGCGGCATAATCGCGGATGACGTGGAAGACCCAGAAGATCATTGCCTGACCGCGGAAATGCCGGGCAATGTCATGATGGCAGGCGCGGACCAGCGGGACAACCCGGGCCAGCATGTCAGGTGTCCTGATATCCTCCGGCGAAAGCGCCCTCGCCTCGATATATTCGAGCACCAGGACGCCCGGCAAATGGTGGATGACCGCCGGCGAAATGCCGGCCGCATGGGCGGCACGGCTTGCGGCAAGCTCGTTCTGCCTGTTGATGTGGTGGATCGGAATATCGGTGCCGAGCCTGACCACGCAGCGCGCGACGGCATCGCTGACGAGATAATTCCTGTTGGTGATGCCGCCTGCTATCGGCGAGATTTCGATCGGGCCCTGCCAGATGCCAAGCGCATGAATCCTATCTTCAGGCGTCATGCTCATCCCCTTCTGCCCCTTCCGAAATGATGGGGCAGAGGAGGATCTGATGTCAAGCGGCGGTGCGCTTAGATCGTCTTGCCGGCCGCGTCGAAGACGTGACAGCGGGCCGGATCGAAGGAAGCCTTCACATTGGCGCCGCGCTCCACCTTCTGCTGGCCGTCAAGCGCCACGGTCAGGAGCTGGCTATCCGGCGTCGTGGTGTAGAGCATGGTGGCGCCGCCAAGATTTTCGACGAGATCGACATTGACGGTCGACAGCGCGATTGTACCTTCGGCCAGCGAAAGATGCTCGGGACGGATGCCGAAGGTGACGTCCTCTCCGGCCTGGCCTTTCAGCCGGCGCGGCAGGCGGACGGAATTGCCGCAGACATGGATGCTGGTTTCGGCCTCGCCGACCTGCTCGATGCGGGCCTTCAGGAAATTCATCTTCGGGCTGCCGATGAAACCGGCGACGAAGCGGTTGGCCGGATTGTTATAGAGATCGAGCGGCGCGCCGACCTGCTCGATACGGCCGGAATTCAACACCACGATCTTGTCGGCCATCGTCATGGCTTCGACCTGGTCATGGGTGACATAGATCATCGTATTGCCGAGGCTGCGGTGCAGGCGGGAGATCTCGACGCGCATCTGCACACGCAGTTCGGCATCGAGGTTCGACAGCGGCTCGTCGAACAGGAAGATCCGCGGTTCGCGCACGATGGCGCGGCCGATCGCGACACGTTGGCGCTGGCCGCCGGAGAGCGCCTTCGGCTTGCGCTCCAGCAGCTTCTCGATCTGCAGGATCTCGGCGGCGCGCTTCACTTTCGGCTGGATATCGGCCTTCTTGTAACCCGCCGTCTCCAGGCCGAAGGCGAGGTTCTTGTAGACCGACATGTGGGGATAGAGCGCATAGGACTGGAAGACCATGGCGATGCCGCGCTTGGCTGGCGCCACCTCGTTCATGCGTTCGTTGTCGAGCAGCAGCCCGCCGCCGGTGATCTCCTCGAGACCGGCGATCATGCGCAGAAGGGTCGATTTTCCGCAGCCCGAGGGGCCGACAAAAACGACGAATTCGCCGGGATCGATCGTCAGATCGATGCCATGGATCACATCCAGCGAGCCGTAGCGCTTTTCGACCTTCTGAAGAACGACACTGGTTGCCATCTTGTCAAAACCCTCTCTTTTTATTTTGTCGTTTATTTCGTTCTTGCGCGCCAATCGGCGTATTTCGGACTGTCGGGACCGACCGGCAGCGGCACATCAGCGCCGCTGTCGGAAGACTGGTAGATGGCGGTGACGAGTTCCAGCGCGCGGCGGGCGTCCCGGCTCGTTACCGGCAGTGGCGCATGGCCACTCAAAAAGGCATGGAACTGGCCCATCTGCGTGGTGAAACGCGGCGCGACCGGCTGCCAGTCACCAACCACCCGGTCGATCTTCTCCCGCACATCGTCGTTCGCGGCAATGATCTTCCAGGGGTCTTTGCCGGGCGTGTAAGGCTCATGGCTGCTCTCGAAAGTAACATTCTCGAAATGCAGCCTGAGCCGGCTAATCTGCTCCTGCGACCCAAGGGTACAGGAAAGCGAGACAAAGGCGCCGTTTTCCATCAGCAGGCTGGCGGAGGCACAATCCTCGACCTCGATATCGTTGACACGGGTGGCGACGCGGCCGAAGACCCTTGCAGCCGGGCCCATCAGATGCATCAGCATGTCGTGCAGGTGCAGGGCATGGGTAACGAGCACGCCGCCGAGTTCCGTCGCCCATTTGCCGCGCCAAGGCACGGCGTAATATTCCGGTTTGCGCAGCCAGAAGGTTTCGACGGAAGCGGTATAGGGTTTGCCGGCAATACCGGCGTCGATGATCCGCTTGGCCTTCTGGATGCCGTCGCCGTAACGATACTGGAAGATCGGCATCAGCACGCCCTTGGCGGTCTTTTCCGCTTCCATGATGGTATCGACGGCGGCAAGCGAACCTGTCAGCGGCTTTTCGCAAACGACATGTTTACCGGCAGCCAGGGCCGCGACCACCTGTTCCAGATGGATACCGGGAGGGGTGCAGATATCGATGATGTCGATCGTGTCGTCGGCCAACAGCTCCGCAAAGGAAGTCGTGCGGCGTTCGATGCCGAACTCGTCGCCGACCGCCGCCATGCGCTGCTCGTTCAGGTCGCAGATCGCCACGACCTTGAACTTGTCGGAATGCGGCAGGTAACCTTCGACGATGTGGGAGCGGCCGATACCGCAACCAACGATCGCGACCGTCCTGATGCTCATGTCGCTCTTTCCCGTTATCGCCATCAACGTTTCATGCCCGTCGTGGCGATGCCCTCGATCAGCAGGCGCTGGAAGAACAGGAAGAAGAAGAAGACCGGCACGAGCGTCAGGGTCGACATGGCGAACAAACCGCCCCAATCCGATGCGCTGGTGGAATCCACGAAAGTGCGCAGGCCGAGCTGAATCGTATAGGTGTTCATGTCGTTCAGGTAGATCAGCGGACCGAAGAAATCGTCCCAGGTCCAGATGAAGGAGAAGATGGCGGCTGTGGCCAAAACCGGCAGCGACAGCGGCAGCATGATCTTCCAGTAGATGCGCCAGGCGCTGCAGCCATCCATCATCGCCGCCTCATCGAGTTCGCGCGGGATGCCGCGGAAGAACTGCACCATGAGAAAGATGAAGAAGGCATCGCTTGCCAGGAACTTCGGCACAACCAGCGGCAGGATGGTGTTCACCCAGCCGAGGTTGAGGAAGAGCACATATTGCGGGATCAGCGTCACATGGTAGGGGATCATCAACGTGCCGAGCATGATCGCGAACCAGAAGTTCCGACCGGCAAAACGCAGCCGCGCAAAGGCGAAGGCCGTCAGCGAACAGGCGATGACATTGCCCGTCACCACCAGCAGCGAGATGACGAGCGAATTCCAGAAGAACCGTCCGAAGCTGACATCGAGGCCGACCCAACCGCGCGCATAGGAGGAGAGATCGATCGACGACGGGATGAGCGAGGTCGACGAGAAGATCTCGTTTTCCGGCCTCACCGATGCCGAAACCATCCACAACAGCGGATAGAGCATGAGAAGTGAAGCGGCGATCAGCAGGGCGTGGATGATGAGCGACGCCGGCAGGCTGCGTTTGGTGATGTCGGATGGCGGCCTGGCCGCAGTCACAGAAGCGGTCATCTCAGTCATCGTAGTGCACCCAATAACGCGAGGTCAGGAAGGAGAAGGCGGTGAAGATCGCGATGATCACCACCAGGATCCAGGCGAGCGCCGAGGCGTAGCCCATGCGGAAATTGCCGAAGGCTTCCTGATAGAGGTAGAGCGTGTAGAAGAGCGTCGAATTGATCGGACCGCCCGTGCCGCCGGAGATGATGAAGGCCGGTGTGAAGGCCTTGAAGGCTTCAATCGTCTGGACGACGGCATTGAAGAAGATCACCGGTGTCAGAAGTGGCAGTGTGATCTTGTAGAATTGCCGGAACTTCGAGGCACCGTCGAGGCTCGCGGCCTCATACATATCCTGCGGGATCTGGCGCAGGCCGGCCAGGAAAATAATCATCGGCGAGCCGAACTGCCAGACGGACAGAGCCACCAGCGTGTAGATCGAATAGTTCGGATGCGAGATCCAGCTCGGCCCTTCGATGCCGAAATGCGAGAGCGCGGCATTGACAAGGCCATCGCTGGCGAAAAGCTGACGCCACAGCACGGCGATCGCCACGCTGCCGCCCAGCAATGACGGCAGATAGAAGATGGCGCGATAGATCGACAGCCCACGCAGGCCGCGGTTCAGCGCCATGGCGACCAGCAAGGCGAAGGTCAGTTTGAACGGCACCGAGAAGACGACATAAGTCAGGGTGACGTGCATGGCGGCCGAGAATTTAGGGTCCGCCGTGGCGATGCGCACGTAATTCGCCATTCCCACCCACCTCGGCGACTGCAGCATGTCGAAGTCGGTGAAGGAGAGATAGAGCGAAATCAGGGCCGGCCCGAGCGTCAGCCCGAAAAAGCCGATGAGCCACGGAAGAAGGAAGAGATAGCCGGGAGCATTGGCGTTCCAGAGACGCCTGAAGCGTCCATCGGCCACGGCCCCCTGATATCTTTCCACATTTATGGCCCCTGCGGGCGTGCGCATCGCATTGCTCATACGGGATCAGCCTCGTGCGAGAATCTGCGTGATTTCATCGACGAGCTGTTTGCCGCCATCGGAAGGAGATACCTGTCCGAAGGCCACTTGTTCGGCGATGTTGCGTAGGGTTAGCTCGCCTTCACCGGCGCCGGCGGGCGGTGGCGGCGGCAATTTGCCGGCGAGTTCGCCAAGGCCGCTGACATAGGCCAGCGCAATCTTGCCGTTCTCGTCGAGCTTCGCCGCGACGACCTCACGCATGGCGCTCGATTCCGGAATGCCGCGTTCGACGTCCAGAAGCAGCGCTGCCTCTGGGTTCTTGACGAAGAAATTGACGTAGTCCACGGCCAGGTCCACGGCTTTCGACTGGGCGGAGACCGAGAAGAACATCGAAGGCTTGCGGTAGTGGCCGCCCTTCGAATCCGCCTTGACGCGCATGTAGTTGGTCAGCGCCAGCTTGTCCTTGTTCATTGCCTGATAGGCGACGAACTGGTTGGAATGGGCGAAACCAGCGGCCGACTTGCCGAGCGAAACCGTGTTGGTTTCGATGTCGTTCTTGTCGAGTGCCTGGACATCGGCAGGAACGCAGGCGCCGGCCTCACGGAACTTGGCCCACATGTCGTACCATTCCGAGGCATCGTCCACGCCGAAGGCGATCTTGCCGTCGGCGGTATAAAGCGCCTTGCCGCGCTGACGCAGCCAATTTTCAAACAGCGGTTCACCGCCGCTGCCGTCGGCCATGCCGAACATGCCCTTGCGTTTGCCTGCCTTGGTGATCTCCGCACCGATGCGGCCGAATTCTTCCCAGGTGGTTGCCTGGGTCGGCAGATCGACGCCGGCCTCCTTGAAGGCAGTGGTGTTCAGGACGGTGGCCGCCGAATTCGCCCCAAGGCTGACGCCATAGAGATGGCCGTCGACGCTGCCGCCTTCGATCTGCGCCTTGTCGAAATCGTCGAGGTTCAGCTTGGCCGGCATATAGGATTCGAGCGGGGCGAGCGCGCCGCGCCGCGCATACTGAACGATATAGCGATAGTCCATCTGGATGACATCGGGCGCGTTGCGGCCGGCGACCTGGGTCGCAAGGCGCGGCCAGTAGTCGCCCCAGCCGAGGAATTCGCCGGTGATCGACGTGCCCGGCTTCTTCGTCTGATAGAGCTGCGATACCTTGTTGGTGCGATCCGCGCGCGGCTGCGAGCCCCACCACAGGAGACGCAGGCGCGTTTCCTGTGCCAAAGCGCTGGTTCCCAGCGCCGAGAGCGAAAGAAGCGTCGCTCCGCCCGCAACGAAATTACGTCTGCTTACACGTAGGCTCATTTTTTCCTCCTCCAAAGGGAAGCGCCTCCACACGCTTCCGAAACCTAGTTACCCTTGCATAAATAACTAATTGGTTACAAGCTACGAGCAAAGCGGCGAGCGTGTCAAGCGGTGTCGCTCGCGGGCCCTTCAAATTCGGTTTTTACAATTTCGCACCGAAGGCTTATGAGCGCAACATGTGAAGACGGAGGTGGAGAGATGAACGACAGCGGGGAGAATGGGGAAAAGAAGAGGTCTCGACGCCCGGTCGCGGAACGGACAGCCCACCGCGATCCGGAGCGGACACGCGCTGCGATCCTCGAAGCGGCAACCCGGGAATTCGCCGAAAACGGCATGGGTGGGGCTCGCGTCGACGCGATCGCCGAGCGCGCCGGCACCAACAAGCGGATGCTCTATCATTATTTCGGCGACAAGGAGCAACTCTACCTCAAAGTGCTCGAAGAAGCCTATGTCGGCATCCGCACCGCCGAGCGCGCGCTTCATATCGGCGACCGCAGCCCGGAGGAAGGCATCGGCGAACTTGCGCTCTTCACCTGGCGTTATTTTCTCCAGCATCCGGAATTCCTCAGCCTGCTCGGCACGGAAAATCTGCATCGGGCCCGCTGGCTGCGTCAGTCGGTCCGGCTCAAGGAACTGCATTCGCATTTGATCGGCGAGCTTTCGGACGTGCTCGAGCAGGGAAAGAAGCAGGGCGTCTTCATCCAGACCGCCGATCCCCTGCATGTCTACCTGACGATCGCCTCGCTCGGTTATTTCTACCTCTCCAACCAGTACACGCTGTCGACGATCTTCGGCCGCGACCTGATCGAGCCGACCCATCTCAATGCCTGGGAAAGGCATATCGTCCACGTCACGCTCGCCTCGATCAAGCGCTGAATCTCGAAAATCGGATTTGACTCTTGACAGTCGCTCGGATCTTCTGCCATCAAGTAACTGTTTAGTTACCGGCTTGGGAGGGCCGGGCCAGGATGCCCGCTCCCGCCGCAAAAGATTGCTGGGAGGAAAAAATGGCACGCTTGGGTATCATCTTGCACGGCGTCACCGGCCGCATGGGCTACAATCAGCACCTGGTGCGTTCGATTCTCGCCTTCCGCGACCAGGGCGGCATCACTTTGAAATCCGGCGAGAAACTCGAGATCGACCCGATCATCGTCGGCCGCAACGCCGCCAAGATGGAAGAGCTGGCGAAGAAGCACGGCATCAAGCGCTGGTCGACCGATCTCGATGCCGCTCTCGCCAATCCCGACGACACGATCTTCTTCGACGCCGGCACGACGCTGATGCGGGCCGAACTGCTGTCCAAGGCGCTCGATGCCGGCAAACATGTCTATTGCGAGAAGCCGATCTCCGACGATCTGCAGGTGGCGCTCGACCTTGCCCGCAAGGCGCGCCGCTCCGGCCTCAAACACGGCGTCGTGCAGGACAAGCTCTTCCTGCCTGGCCTGCGGAAGCTGGCGCTGCTCAGGGATTCCGGCTTCTTCGGCAAGATCCTCTCCGTGCGCGGCGAATTCGGCTACTGGGTTTTCGAAGGCGATTGGGGCGTGCCGGCCCAGCGCCCGTCCTGGAACTATCGCAAGGGCGACGGCGGCGGCATCATCCTCGACATGCTCTGCCACTGGCGCTACGTGCTCGACAATCTGTTCGGCGAAGTCAAAGCCGTATCCTGCCTCGGTGCTACGCATATTCCGCGCCGCATCGACGAGCAGGGCAAGCCCTATGACTGCGACACGGACGATGCGGCCTATGCGACCTTCGAGCTCGAAGGCGGCGCGATCGCGCAGGTCAATTCCTCCTGGGCCGTCCGCGTCCGCCGCGACGACCTCGTCACCTTCCAGGTCGACGGTACACATGGTTCGGCCGTCGCCGGTCTGACGAAATGCTGGAGCCAGCACCGCGTCAACACGCCGAAGCCGGTCTGGAACCCGGATCAGCCGCAGACGATCGACTTCTACAAGACCTGGGACGAGGTTCCCGATACGCAGGCCTTCGACAACGGTTTCAAGGCGCAGTGGGAAATGTTCATCCGCCATGTCGTCGAAGACGCGCCGTGGCCCTATGGCCTGGAAGCCGGCGCCAAGGGCGTGCAGCTTGCCGAACTCGGCCTAAAATCCTGGGCCGAGCGTCGCTGGCTCGACGTTCCCGCACTGGAGTTCTGAGCCGTGACGACGATCAATCTCCCTCTCGACGGCAAGATCGTCCCCTACACGCTGACCGGCACGCCGATCGCGCTCGCCAAGCGCGACGCCAAGGCCTTTCCGCGCATCGCCTTTGCCGCCGCCCATGTCGTCGCCGATCCGCTCGCCGACAACGATCCGTGGCTGACGCCGGCGATCGATTGGGAGCGCACGCTGGCTTTCCGCCACCGGCTCTGGGATCTCGGCCTCGGGGTTGCCGAAGCGATGGATACGGCGCAGCGCGGCATGGGCCTCGGCTGGCCGGAAGCGCGCGACCTCATCCGCCGGGCGCTCAGTGAGGCGGCCGGCCGCAAGGACGCGCTGATTGCCTGCGGCGCCGGGACCGACCATCTGACGCCAGGACCCGACGTCACTATCGACACGATCCTCAGGGCGTATGAGGAGCAGATCGAAACGGTGGAAGCGGCCGGCGGCCGCATCATCCTGATGGCCAGCCGGGCGCTTGCCGCCGCCGCCAAAGGGCCGGACGACTATGTAAGCGTCTATGACCGCATCCTTCGCCAGGTCAAGGAACCCGTCATCATCCATTGGCTCGGCGAAATGTTCGATCCGGCGCTTCAGGGTTATTGGGGCAACAGTGATCATATCCAAGCCATGTCCACCTGCCTCGAGGTGATCGAAGCCCATGCCGACAAGGTCGACGGCATCAAGATCTCGCTGCTGTCCAAGGAGAAGGAAGTGGCGATGCGCCGCCGGCTGCCGAAAGGCGTGCGCATGTATACCGGCGACGATTTCAACTATGCCGAACTGATCGCCGGCGACGAAGAGGGCCATTCCGACGCGCTGCTCGGCATTTTCGATGCGATCGCTCCGGCTGCCTCGGCCGCCCTCGAAGCGCTCGGCCGCAAGAGCAACCATGAATTCTTCGATCTGCTGGAGCCGACCGTGCCGCTGTCGCGCCACATCTTCAAGGCGCCGACCCGCTTCTACAAGACCGGCGTCGTCTTCCTCGCCTATCTCAACGGCCTGCAGGATCATTTCGTCATGGTCGGCGGCCAGCAGAGCACCCGCTCGCTGACGCATCTGGCCGAACTCTTCCGCCTTGCCGACAAGGCCCGGGTTCTCGCCGATCCGGAACTCGCAACGGCGCGCATGAAACAGGTGCTTGCCGTCCACGGCGTCAACTGAAGCACGCGGAACGGGAGGAGAATGACATGCAGGTCGAAGGACTTTCGATCAACCTGGCGACGATCCGCGAGCAATGCGGCTTTGCCGAGGCCGTCGATATTTGCCTGAAACACGGCATCACCGCGATCGCCCCCTGGCGCGACCAGGTCGCCAAGGTCGGTCTCGACGAGGCGGTGCGTATCGTCAAATCGAACGGCATCAAGCTGACCGGTCTTTGCCGCGGCGGCTTCTTCCCGGCGGCGAACGATGCCGACTGGCAGAAAAACCTCGACGACAACAGGCGTGCGATCGACGAGGCGGCGGCATTTTCAGCTGATTGCCTCGTGCTCGTCGTCGGCGGTCTGCCGGGCAGCTCGAAGGACATCGTCGCCGCGCGCCGAATGGTGTTCGACGGCATTGCCGCCGTTTTGCCGCATGCGCAGGCTGCCGGCGTGAAGCTCGCCATCGAACCGCTGCATCCAATGTATGCCGCCGACCGTGCCTGCGTGAACACGCTCGGTCAGGCGCTCGACATGTGCGAACAACTCGGGGAGGAGGTCGGCGTTGCGGTCGATGTCTACCATGTCTGGTGGGATCCCGATCTTGCCAACCAGATCGCCCGCGCCGGCCGAATGAAACGCATCTTTGCCCATCACATCTGCGACTGGCTGGTGCCGACAAAGGACATGCTGCTCGACCGCGGCATGATGGGCGATGGTGTGATCGACCTCAAAGGCATAAGACGGATGGTGGAGGCCGCCGGTTTCTTCGGCGCTCAGGAGGTGGAGATCTTTTCGGCCGAAAACTGGTGGAAACGCCCGGCCGAAGAAGTGATCGCCACCTGCGTCGAGCGCTTCAGGAGCTGCTGCCAGGCCTGATTTCAGTATTTGTTTCATCACGCATGCAGGAGGATCATTCGATGGAGAAACGCCGTTTTGCCCTGATCGGTACGGGAAACCGCGGCACCACCATGTGGGGCAAGGATCTGCTTGCCGGCTGGCGCGAACATGTCGACCTGACCGCGATCGTCGAAAAGAATTCGCTGCGCGGCGAACGCGCCCGCAACATGATCGGCAGCAATGCGCCGCTCTACGAAAACATCGATTCGATGCTTGCTGAGCAGAAGCCGGATCTGGTCATCGTCTGTACGCCCGACCATACGCATGACGATATCGTCGTGCGTGCGCTGGAGTCCGGCATCGACGTCATTACCGAAAAGCCAATGACGACCTCGGTCGAAAAGATTCGCCGGATTCTGGATGCCGAAAAGCGCACTGGTCGCCGGGTCGACGTGTCCTTCAACTATCGCTATGCGCCGACGGCTGCGAAGATCAAGGAATTGCTGAATGCCGGCGAGATCGGCCGGGTCACCTCGGTCGATTTTCATTGGTATCTGAACACCAAGCACGGTGCCGACTACTTCCGCCGCTGGCATGCCTATACGGAAAATTCCGGCAGCCTGTTCGTCCACAAGGCGACGCATCATTTCGATCTGCTGAACTGGTATCTCGACAGCGATCCCGAGGCCGTCACCTCCTTCGCCGACCTGCAGAATTACGGCCGCAAGGGCCCGTTCCGCGGCCCGCGCTGCAAGCTCTGTCCGCATACGCATGAATGTGACTATTATCTCGATCTTGAGGCCGATCCCTTCCTCGATTCGCTTTACGAGGATCCCTCGAAGATCGACGGCTACTTCCGTGACGGTTGCGTCTTCCGCGAGGACATCGACATTCCCGATACGATGGTGGTGTCGCTCCGTTACCGCAACAACGTCCATGTCTCCTATTCGCTGAACACCTTCCAGCCGATCGAAGGCCATCACCTTGCCTTCAACGGCACCAAAGGGCGGATCGAGCTTCGCCAATATGAGGCCCAGCCCTGGGAAGAGCCGAAGGAAGACACGATCCTCCTCATCCGCAATTTCCCGAACGGCAAGGAGGCTGTGGAGCGCATCGTCGTTCCGCATTTCACCGGCGGCCATTACGGCGGCGACGACCGGATGCGCAACATGATCTTCAAGCCCGACATGGAAGACAGGCTCGCGCAGCGCGCCGGCACGCGAGCGGGCGCCATGTCCGTGCTTTGCGGTATTGCCGCGCTGACGAGTTCGCGCACCGGCAAGGTGGTCAACATTGCCGATCTCATGCCTGAACTTGCCAATGACGGTTCGCCAAATTCACTGAGGACGTCGCGCTGATGCCTCCTGCCTAGAGCATTTCCGTTTTCTTCGAATCACGGAAATGCTCTATCTCTTTGTTTTTACGCAATTCGGGACGCAAAACCGTCTAAGCCGCTCGACGCGCCTCAGGCGATGTTTTCGAGATTTTCCAGGTGGATCTGGTAAAGCAGCGGCTGGCCGGTCACGAAGCGCTCTATCTCATCCACCGCCATCTCCCCGAGGCGTGCCCGTTCCAGCCCGATGGCGCCGGCAATATGCGGCGTCAGAAACACGTTCGGCAGATCGTAGAAAGCAGAAGCTGCCTCCGGGATTTCCGGATCGGTGACGTCGAGGACCGCGTCGATACGACCGGTCTTGAGCGCTGAAAGCAAGGCCGCCTCATCGATGAGAATGCCGCGCGCCGTGTTGATGAGCGTCGCGCCATCCTTCATCAGCGACAGCCTTCGCGCATCGATCATATGCTGTGTCGACGGCAGCGACGGCGCATGCAGGGAGACGATATCCGCCTGCCGCATCAATTCGTCGAGATCGGCCTTTTCCGTTCCGAGGCCGGCCGCCTCGGTGGCATCAAGCGTCGGGTCGGCGAGCAGCAGTCTATAGTCAAAGGGTTTCAGGAGCTCGATGACGCGCCGGCCGATGCGCGAAGCGCCGACGATGCCGACGGTGCGGCGGTAATTTCCGATCGCTTCGCGCTGCATCGGATGGGTGCGGTTGCGGTTTCGGTCGGCGACGTAGAGATCGCGGAAACGGAAAACGCGCTTGCCGGCGAAGATGATCGCCGCCAGCGTGAATTCGGCCACCGGCACGGCATTGGCCTCGGCCGAATGACTGACCGGGATACCCGCTTCGAAGATGGCGTCGTCGATGACGCCTTTGACCGTACCCGCCGCATGGACGACGAGCTTAAGATGCGGCGCCGCGACGGGGATTTCAGGCCCGACATAGGGCCCGCCCCAGCCGGTGATCAGGATTTCGGCTTGGGCCAGCAGACGCCTCGCACGTTCGTCGTCGAAGCGCTGCAGCGGTTTGGAATCCAGCAGGCGACCGATGCCGCTCAGCCGGCGTAGGACCTCATCCGGCAGGACGTGCTCGGTGCGCGACGGTTGCATGGCAAGGACGATGGCCGGCTGGCTCATGGCATCTGTCCCGGCGCTTCGATGGCGCTGACTGTCACGCCCTTTTCCCTCACCAGGGCCTCCAGCGCTGCGATGTCAGGCGCTTTCGGTGGGATCGTCCAGACAGACGAGACAGCAGCGGGATCGTCAAGTGCGAGCACCGCCGTCACCAGGATGGTTTCACCGGCCGGAATCTGCCCGCGCAGCTGCGGCACGAGGGTTTTCGCGACGATCACATTGGTGTTGGGCATTGCCTTCTGGACGAGACCCGAACGTTTGACCGAAGAGCCGAGATCGAGAATGCCGGTGAAATCGGCTTCGCCGATCGCATAGGCAACCCCACCCGAAGCGGACAGGGTATCCAGCTCGAAATCCCGGCGGCCGATGGCAAATCCGCCTTCGGCAATCCGCAACGGCCGGCTTGTCCTGATCCGGTGGAGGCGGATATGCCAGGGTGCGGCGGGCACGAGCCAGGTTTCGACGTCGACATCGGCAAAAGGCGACCATTTCGCATAGAGCACGTCGCCGGCGAGCTTGGCTTCCTCGTTCGTTTCGCGCACGCGGTAGTGAAGGCCGTCATCGCTGAAGGCAAGCGCTGAATCGAAGGCGGCAAGCGCAAAGGCGCGCTCATCGGCCTCGACGCTGAAGCCGTAGCGGGTGGAATAAGCGAACTTCGCGTATTTTTCCGTGCCGCACCGCATCTGCAGGTTTTCCTGGCCGGAAGACAGCGCCACGACATCGCCGCCCGCCCGCATGATCACCATGCCGGGATGACGCTGGGGGATGATGTCAGGCGCCTGCTCCGGCACTTTTTCCTTCGCCGTCCAGAATGGGTGATCCTCAGCGATCGCCAGCGGCAGGAAGGCCTTGAAGGCCCAATAAGGGGAGCCCGCGGAATTATAGCTCTCCGACATCAGCAGGTTCGGGTAGCCGAAACCGATCGACAGTACGCCGTCGCGATCGGCAATCGGCTTGTCTTTCCACCAGCGCAGATGCTGCAGGCAGAGATGCTTGACCTCCCCCCAGGGCAGAGCCTCGACATCGGCAAAGGCGAGCGCCGACCAGAAGCCGGCGCAGGCAAAGCGATAGGTCAGGCTGCGGCCGAAGGGGATCGTCGCCCCGTCAACGGCAAACCAGTGCCGGAAATCCTGGGCGAAGAGGACCGCGCGCTCGCGGTAGCGCTTTGCATAGTCGTCGTCGACGAGCTTCGAATAGATCAGGCCATAGAAATGCATGGCGAAGGGAATGTAGTGGTCGATACGGCGCACGTTTCCGTCGCGATACCAGCCGTCGCCGATATAAAAGCCTTCGAGTTCCTGCAGATATTGCCGCGTCAGGCTGCGGTCGAAATCGGCGCCGAGACGATCGAGCGCGATATCGACGAAGATCCGGAAGAATTTCCAATTGTTGTCGGCATAGTCGAACTGCCTGGCATGCTTGAGATAGGCAACGACATTGCTGCGGGCGCGCACATCGAGCGGCGCCCAGATCTTTTCGGGCACCAGAGCCAAGGCAAAACCGAGAGCGGCAAGCTCGACCATCCGCTGATCGCGGCCGTTGACCGTTCCCCAATATTCGGGATGGGCGGGATCGGTGCCGTTTGCGAGACCTTCGGCGAAACGATGCCAATGGGCGAAGTCGCCATTGCCTGCGCCCAGCGGCGCCAATCCCCAGAGCGGGCGAGCGAACCCTTCGAGATCGGCCGCCGCCCGATCGAAATGGGCGCCGCCGCCATTGAGCGTGACGCGGGCATTACCATTCGAGAAACAGGCAAGCAGCGGATCGAAGAGCGCAAGCAGGGCGCGGCTCATATCGGCGCGGGTTTCCAGCGGATTACCTGCGAGCGGGTTGGCGCTGGCGGGATCATAGGTCATCGGCATTACTCACGGGTTCTAGAGCATGATGCCGAAAAGTGTGAGCGGTTTTCGGACGACATCATGCTCTAACTATTTAATTTAGAACAGGATTCAGATTTTAGGCTTGGCCTAAATCATCCTGTTCTAGGCGTTCGGAACGGTTCCTCCCGGAATGGGAACAACCGCCTGGCAGATATGGCGCGCAGCGGCCGTCCTGTTGCGGAAGCGGGACAGCATCAACGAAACGGCTTCACGCCCGAGGGCAGCGCGGTCGACGCGCATGGTGGAAAGCTGCGGACTTGTCATCAGCGCGCAGGGCAGATCGTCGAAACCGACAATCGCGAAATCCTCCGGCACACGCAGCCCCGCCTCGGTGACGGCCTCGAGCACGCCGACGGCGATGAAATCATTCATACAGAAGGCGGCCGTAAAACCGGCATCCTCGGCAAGTGCCGCGGCGGTGCGGTCATGCGCCTCCCGGCTGGCGCTGCCGTCAAGGGTCAGGGACAAGAGACGGCCCTCGGCGCCGGGGACGGCGGCGATCGCCGCCTCGAAACCGCGCACGCGCTCCCGGATCGTATGGCGGTGAGATCCGCTCAAATGCAGGATTCGGCGATGGCCGGCTTTGGTCAGCCGGCTGGTCGCCTCGTAGGCGCCAAAGAAATTAGCCGGCGAAACGCCATCGAACTGCATCCGTGGATCGGTGCCATTGACAAGAACGGTCGGTGTCATGCTGGCTTGCAGCCAGCCGCGCAACGTCTCGTTCGGATCGATGCCGACGAGAAAGAGACCTTCAGCCCCGGCTGTCTGCATATAGTCGCGCACAGCATCCGGCGTGATACGATCCTCGCGGACCAGCCGGACGTCGAAGGGCATGCCCGCTTCCGCAGCGCCAGCGCGCAGGCCGTCGACGATCGCTTCATAGAAGACGCTGAGGGTGCCGGTGACGCCGTCGCTGGCAATCAGCGCCAGCCCGCCGGCAACAGCTTCGGAAGCCGGCTTGACGGGATAGCCGTGCTCGGCTGCCACCTTCAATATCTGGCGACGGACGGTTTCGCTGATACCAGGTTCGTTGGCGAGCACCCGCGACACCGTGGAGACGGAAACGCCGGCCAATGTGGCTATATCGGCCTGACGCGGCCGTCTGATCTTTTGGTCGTTCATAGGCAAACATTATGCAAGTAATGCAAATTTGCAAGAAAATGGTTGCTTCTTGCAATAATATTTTTTTTGCGTAATCTGTTTGCCGAAGTGCTCGATAATGCCGTTGGAGGATGGCAGCGGGCAGTTGGGACAAGGAGGATTATCAATGCAGGTCAATCGCCGTTCATTTCTGATGGGTTCAGCCGGTGCGGCCGCCGGTCTCGCCCTCGGTGCCGGAAGCGCCATCCCGGCCTTTGCCGAAGACGCACAGCTGCGTGCCATGTGGTGGGGGTCCAACGACCGCGCCAAGCGCACGCTCGATGTTGCCAAGCTTTATCAGTCGAAGACACCTGGCGTCACTCTCGTCGGAGAATCGCTGTCGGGCGACGGCTACTGGACGAAGCTCGCAACGCAGATGGCCGGCCGCTCGATCGCCGACATCTTCCAACTCGAGCCGGGAACAATCTCAGACTATTCGAAGCGCGGCGCCTGCCTGCCGCTCGATGAATTCGTCCCCTCGACGCTGGATGTTCGGTCCTTTGGCGCCGACATGCTGAAACTGACCACCATCGACGGCAAGCTCTATGGTGTCGGCCTCGGCCTCAACTCCTTCTCGATGTTCTTCGATACAGTCGAATTCGAAAAGGCAGGCATCCCGCTGCCGACGGCCGACCTAACCTGGGATGAGTATGCCAAGCTCGCCGTAGAACTCGCCAAGTCCTCCGGCAAGGGCGGCGGCCCCTATGCGGCGCGCTACGCCTATGTGTTCGATGCCTGGCTGCGCCAGCGCGGCAAGAGCCTCTTTGCGAAGGAAAGCGTGGGGCTCGGCTTCACGGCCGACGACGCCAGGGAATGGTTCGACTACTGGGAGAAACTGCGCAAGGCGGACGGTACCGTTGCTGCCGACGTGCAGACGCTCGATCAGAACACGATCGACACCAATTGCCTCGGTCTCGGCAAATCGGTGATCGGCATGGCCTATTCAAACCAGATGGTCGGCTATCAGCTGATCATCAAGAACAAGCTTGGCATCACCATGCTGCCGCGTGAAAAGAAGGGCGGTCCATCCGGCCATTATTACCGTCCCGCACTGATCTGGAGTGTGGGAGCTACGACCAAGCACGGCGAAGCTGCCGCGAAGTTCATCAGCTTCTTTGTCAACGATCCCGAAGCCGGCAAGATTCTCGGTGTGGAACGCGGTGTGCCTATGTCGCCGACAGTGCGTGAAGCCATCCTGCCGCAGCTCAACCCGACGGAGCAGGAAACGGTCAAATACGTGAACCTGCTCAAGGATCAAGTCGGTGAGTATCCGCCGCCGGTACCGATGGGGGCAACCCAATTCGACCAGCGCGTGCTGCGCCCGATTTGTGACGAACTCGCCTTCGAACGGATTTCGCCCGCCGATGCGGCGACCCGGCTCATCGAAGAGGGTAAGGCAACGATCAAGGGATGATCGGTCGCCCGACATGAGGAGAGGCCCGCAACACCCCGGCGGGCCTCCCTGTTTTCAGGCCTCTGTTTTCCGGACTATCAGTTGCTGCCCAGGTCTTTGACCACGCGCCAGTCCGGCCGGCCGAGATCGAACGGCCATGCATGCACATCCCGGTCGTTGAAATAGACGACTTCCTGCAGATTCGGGAAGGCGCTCTGCTTCAACGTGGCTGTTTCGATCCACGGCCTGATATAGGCGTCACCGCCTTCATAGCCGAGCTCCGCCACCCAGATGGGCTTTCCGTAACCGGCGACGAGATCATATCCCTGCTTCAATGCTTCCGAGAACGTCCGGTGCTCATTGTAGGCAAGCTCGTCGTAGCGCTGCAGACCGAAGACCGAGAGCCCGACGAGATCGACATAATCGTCGCCGGGATAATAGGCTTGGAGGCCAGGCTCTCCCTTCGGCGACCACATTAGCTCTGTGCCGGGCGCCTCCTTACGGACGATGTCCATCATCCGCTTGTAGGCCGTGATATAGTCTTGCGGGCTCCAGCCGGACCATGAGAACCGCCCTGACTTGTCCTCCATCTCCTGTCCCCAGCGGACGATCACCGGGCTTTTCAGCTCGGATATCATATGCGCGATCGAACGCATGTTGACATCGTAGTCACCGCGCAGGACCTTCGCGCGAAGCTGTGCGGAGGTGAGCCGCCAATCGACGTCCCAGGACCATGGCTCCACAGTGATCAGCAGGTTGCGGCCTCTAGCCAGCGCATAGGCATCGGCGACGCGCAACGTTTCGAGGTCGACGTCCTCCCACGGCAGGAACAGGGCTTCGGTCGCGACATTCGCCTGCGCGCCGAAATCGCCGTGCGGATCGTAGGTCCCGAACTTGATGCCGTCGGCATGAAGGACGGGGCGCTTGTCGATGATCGTCTGCACGGCCGCCGCCGGGTTTGGCGCAATGCCCGCATATTGCACTTCGCTTCGGCCCGGCAGATCCGCGACACACAACAGCAGCAGCGCAATCGCGGTGGTCGAGAGGTTGTTTTTCATTAGCTTCTTCATGGCTTCACCCTCCTTTTCGGGCTATTTCCTGGCTCAGCAGGACCTGCTTCAGTTCGCGCGCCTTCGCGCTGACCGTATCGACGGGAACGAGCTTGCGGAACTCGTCATCCGGGAGCACCGATGCATGACGGAAAACGTACCACTTGCCGTCCGGCTGGCGCCGCTGATAGATCGTGTTGCCAATCTTGCGGTGACCGAAACAGGTGCTGGCGCGGGCCGCACCCTCGGCATTCGTCCAGGTGGCACGCATGCAGAGCTGGCCGAGATCGTCGACCACCCATCTGCCTTCGGCGAAGGACGGCTTCCCCTTGTCATTGCTCCAGGCGATGAAGCGCCGGCCGTCATCGAAGAAACGGCCGCCGCCGGTGTTCCAGGTCCAGGTCTTGTCGCCATAGATACGATAGAGCTCATAGGCGCTGACCGGCGTCGGCGCTTTCTGTTTGGCGACCTCGGCGCCGTGTGCCGCCATGGGCAGACACAGGCTGAGAGCGAGGGCCGCTCCGTATAGTCTCGATCCGATACTCATTATATCCTCCTACTCGACACTTGCCGGTTCCGCCGGCTCAGACACCTTGTTCGTCCCGCCCCGTGCTTCCGAACCCATTCCATCTGAGCCGGAACTTCACGATCCTGGTCTTGCCGCCGCCGACACCGGCACCGGCCACGGCAAACTGGGATTGGCTGAAACTGATGAACGTCTGGCCGTGGGAAAGGGCCTCGAGGCTATGCAGACCATGGCTGCCCGCCTGCATGCCGCCGGTGATGCAAATCGCAAGCCCCGTGGCCGTCGCAAGCCACAGCCCGCGTGATTGCGGCAGCCGCGGCAGATCGTTCTCGATCGCATGGCGAATGACGATCAGCACCGTCAGCGACAGATAGATCGAAAGATTCATCGCCGCGAAAATATAGAAGCCCTGGGCGGCAGCGGCCTCGCTGGCCAGTGCCATGGCGGCTGCGCACAATCCGGCGAGCCCGATATAGGGCGCGATGACGCGCAACGGCAAAGACCGCTGCTGCTGCCTACCCTTCGGCGTGATGCGGAAATCCACGAAAGAGCCGCAGATATAGTCGCGAAGCGCGGCGAGGCTGCCGGCAAGCGACCACGGCCAGCGCAGGAAGATAAAAGCAAGCCCTTCCCAGCCGAACAGTTTCGCATCGTGCGGCCTGAAGGTTCCCGTGGCCCGCCAGAAGAAGGCAAACAGCGTCAGCACGACCGATATCGGCGCAAAATGCAGCAGGAAATCCGGATAGGTCACATTGACAAAGACCTGGCCCGTCATCAAGGCGGCAACCGGCAGCAGGAACATCACGGCCATGAAGGTGGAGAAAAGCGGATACCACAGCTGCGAGAACACGAACTGAAATCTCAGTCGCCAGGGCAGGTGCATGATGTGACGGCGGGAATGTTGCAGCAGGATCGTGACGAGGCTGCGCGACCACTGGAATTCCTGGACGACGAGATCGGTGAAGTTTGCCGGTCCGTCGCCGTGAGCGATCGCATCGACGGCATGCACGCCACGCCAGCCGCCGGCATTCATCATCAGCGTTGTCGAATGGTCTTCCGCAAGTTCCGGGCCGAGGCCGCCGATCTGACGAAGGGCCGCCGTGCGAACCGCATAGTGGGAGCCGATGCAAAGAGGCGCCCAGCCATTATTGTAACCCGTCTGCAGCGAACCGTGCAGGCTTGCCTCGGCATAGAGCCTGCCACGCGCCGCCCAGCTTGTCCCGGCATTGGCATCGCAGATGCTGGGAGCGGAGACATAACCGATCCCGGGATCGGCAAAGGGGCGCAGGACTTCACGGAGGTAGGTCGGCGTCGGCACATGGTCGGCATCGAACTGGGCGACGAAATCGTAGCGCGCATAGCCGAAATGGTCGTAGAAATAAGCAAGGTTGCCTTCCTTGCAACGCGTCCGGCGGGGCCAGGTGGTGCGATGATACTCCGCCACGCCCTTTCGGGTGGAGATCAGCACGCCGTGCGCCGCACACCAGCGCCTGGTTTCCTCCGAAGGGTCCTCATCGGCCAGCCAGACATCGAAATCGACGTCGATCTGGTCAAGCATCGCCTGCAGCGTAGCGCGGACGACGGCAAAGGGCTCGGACGGCGCCTTGGTGACGACCATTGCCACCCGCCCTTCCGGCAGCCGTGCCGCAGGATTGACCGTCCTCGCATCGAGGAAGATCAGGATGAAATAGGCCGGCACAAGGGTGATCCAGGCAAGCACGAGGGTGATAAGCACGAAGGCGGCCCAGGAAATGATATGGGCGGACTGGCACCACCAGATCCAGAAATAGCCGAGTGCTGTCAGCCAGCAGAGGATGCCGAAGCCATAGGCGACGCGGTTCCAGCCGGTGAAAACAGGATCGAATGCATCAGCTGCGGCGGCCTTCGCCTTGCTGACGCTGTGACCGAGTTGCAGAGTGTCGCTCATGCCCTCATCTCCAGCCCGAAGGTGGGACCGGCAGTGCGGATGATCGTATCGATATCCGAGAAAGCCGGCGCGAAGCCGAGTTCCGCTTTCGCCCTTGCGGTATTGGCAACGAGGATCGGCGGATCGCCGGCGCGGCGGGCGCGATAATTCACGGGGACTTCACGGCCGCTCGCGCGATAGATCGCCTCGAGAATCTCGCGTACCGAAGTGCCCCGGCCAGAGCCGAGATTGACGCTGAGCGAGCCGCCGTCCGCCATCAGGTGATTGACGGCGGCGAGATGCGCCTGGGCGAGATCGCTGACATGAACATAGTCGCGAATACAGGTTCCGTCCTCGGTCGCATAATCGGTGCCGAAGATATCGAGCCGCTCCAGCCTGCCGGCAGCGGCAAGAAGAGCGCGCGGGATGAGATGGGTCTCGGGGTGATGACGCTCGGCAAGCTCGCCATCGGGATCGGCGCCGGCCGCATTGAAATAACGCAGCGCGGCAAAGCGAATGCCATAGGCAGCGGCAAAATCCTCGAGCGCCATCTCGAAGATCAGCTTGGTGCGCCCATAGGGATTGACCGGGTGCTGCGGGCTTTCCTCCCGTATCGGCAACGAGGCGGGAACGCCGTAGGTGGCGCAGCTGCTCGAAAAGACGATCCGCTCGATATCCTGGTCGAGGCAGGCCTCGAGCAGCGTCAGGCTGCCGACGACGTTATTCCGGTAATATTTCCTGGGCATGTCGACGGATTCGCCGACATAGGCATTGGCACCACAATGGATGACGCAATCGGGCGAAAACTCTGCAAGAGTCCGGCGCAGCATGGCGGCGTCGGCAAGCTCTGCCCGGATGAGCGGGCCCCAGCGGACGCTGTCGGCATGTCCTGTCGAGAGATTATCGTAGGTGACCGGGATCATCCCGGCGCGTGACAGCGCTTTGCAGATATGACTGCCTATGAAACCGGCGCCGCCGGTGACGAGAATGTAGCGGGGCATCTCATACGACCTCCGCCTTCTCTGTGCCGGCCAGCAATCCGTCGAAATATTCGACGGTGCGAGCCAGGCCGGTTTCGAGCCCGATGCGGGGCTGCCAGCCAAGATCGGCCATGGCCCGGGAAATATCCGGCCGCCGCTGACGAGGGTCGTCGGTGACCGCAGGCAGGTGGACGATCCGGGAACGCGAGTTCGTCAGGTCCCGAATGATTTCCGCAAGGCGTCGTACGGTCATTTCGGCTGGATTGCCGAGGTTGATCGGGCCGTTGCAAGCGCTGCCGGCAGCCGAGAAACGCAGGAAACCCTCGACGAGATCGTCGACATAGCAGAAAGATCGGGTCTGCTGACCATCGCCATAGATCGTCAGATCGGCGTTGCGCAGGGCCTGCACGATGAAATTTGAAACCACCCGTCCGTCGTCCAGGCGCATGCGCGGCCCGTAGGTATTGAAGATGCGGCCGACCTTGATGTCGACGCCGTAAGTCCTGTGATAGTCGAAAAACAGGGTTTCGGCGCTGCGCTTGCCTTCGTCGTAACAGCCGCGCGGTCCGATCGGGTTGACATTTCCGCAATAGGATTCGTGCTGCGGGCTCTGGTTCGGGTCGCCATAGACCTCCGACGTCGACGACTGGACGACGATCGCACCGGTCTTTCGCGCGCAATCAAGGGTGTTGACGGCGCCGAGCACATTGGTGAGCAGCGTTCCCACAGGATCCCGCTGATAATCAGGCGGAGAGGCGGGGGAGGCGAAGTTGAAGATGAGCGACGCGTCGATATCGAAGGGCTGGCGAACATCGTGCTCGACGATGCGGAAGCGGGTGTTCGATGCAAGATGATCGACATTCGCACGGCGGCCGGTCGAAAAATTATCGAGGCATATGACGCTGTGGCCGTGCTGCAGGAGCCTTTCGCAGAGATGTGAACCGAGGAAGCCGCCCCCGCCATTCACCAGAACGGTGCGTCGCCCTTGGAGCACCGGTATACCTGACACTTCAGAATAGCCTTCGTTGGGAACGAAACTACGCATTACAAACTCCTTCCCATGTATTTAGTCTTTTGATTTATTTATGCACTGCATGCCTCCGTTATCCGCTCTGGATATTCACTGAACTGAGCGTCATCTCATGAATAACTTTGGAATTACTCTTCGGATACCGAATTACTATTCAAATAATACAACGACCGTCGCCAAGGTCAACTTTAAAAATTCCAGCTATCCAAAGTAATTACGCAAGTATTCTTCAAAGTAACAAATGATTAATCACTTTCAACGCTTTACGCCACTAGGCCTCGCATCCGCCGCTCAAGCTTCACTCAATGCAGCTAATATACGGAGGAAGGCGGGTGATCGACCGCGCTCAACGGCACGGCCGGTCTTGCATCCGGAAGCGCCATATGCGAGGGGTTTTGGCCATGGTGAAAATACAAGATCCAGCGCAGCTGAAAGGCCGGCGTCTTCGCTTGGCGATGTTCATCTGGGGAACGGCGCTTATGGCGATCGCACAAACGGCTTGCACGGTCGTTGATGACGATATCGTCGTCGCGAAGAAGAATATCGTCGTGGTCGAGGCGCCGCGCGTCTCCAAGGCCTATGCCTATCCGGAAAATCACGCCGAGCGCCCGGCCGGGGTAACGGCCCGCACTGTCGCCTATCACGGCTCAGCGCCTTATATCTGCTCCCCAAGCGGCTTCGGACAGAAGTCGCGCTGCTTTGCGCGCCCTTCTATCTGAAGCAAAACAGATCGTTACATCAATTGCGCCACCGGCCGGACATATCGTCTTCGCCGGCGGGATGCTCATTGAAGAAGCGGGATGCCGCTTCCGTGCGGTTTCGGACGTTCATCTTCTTGTAGATGTTGCGGACGTGAACCTTCACGGTGTTTTCCGAAAGATGCAGCTTGTCGGCGATGATCTTGTTCTGCGTGCCCTTGCATATGAGATCCAGGATCTGAACCTCCCGGGTGGTCAAAGCGGAGATACTGTCGCGTCTCAGCTTGAGCGCATTGTTGCGGGCCGCATCGACCGATTTTGTCTGGTAGAGCGAAGGTTCCAGCTGGGCGTTCTTGTTGTTGAGACGGTTGAGAAGGGCTGACGGAAAATGTTCGCCGCCCTTCATCAGCAAATCCACAGCGGCCATGAAGACATCGAGCCGGAGGTTGAGCGGCAGGACGCCATCGATGATCCTTGCCTCCACCAGTCGGCTGACATAGGGCTCGAGCATGTCGATAGCTTCGACGACGAGTCCGATCGAGGTTTCCGGGTGGTTTTCGCGGGCCGCCTGCAGCGCTTCATGAAGCTCAGGGCCGGGTATATGATAGAATAAAACGAGCTTCATATCACTGGTATCTTTTTCCAGCATCGGCTTTGTGCTCGTTATGCTTGCTACTTCACAGTTTGGAAATTTCTTTGCCAGTGCTTCTACCATGCATTCTGAAAATAGATCCGCCTTGGCTACGACTAGTATAGTATCTCCAGACGAATTTAACTTCCTTCCTTGGTCCGCATTCTCCATCCCAGACCCTGTCATGAACATATACGCCTCCCCTAGCGTTACACTTTACTCAAACGTGGAGCGATGGCGGGTATTATATAGTATGAAATGCCGATCCCGTGTGTCACCGCTTTATTTTTTAGACATTTCTTAATTATGTTAATACGGATTGAGAAGGAAGGAAATGGCCCAAAGTGATTAGTTTTAGCGGAGGAAAAACGATACGATACAATGCCTTGGTTGTATTTTCACTTCGATATATACTTCGAGGCTATATTTGCTCTGACTATAGATGATCGGCTCAATGTAATATTTCAGTACAGATTGTCATAATTTCGTCATGCGGGGTGGCCGGATACAGGATGGGGAAACATCGAGAGGTGTGCCCCTCGACCCGGCAGCGAACGCCGGGAGCCCCGGATTCTCGTTGCCCGCCGACGCTCCCGCCGAAGAGATCCTAACGCTCCAACGACAGGGGCTATCCAGGGCTAGCCGGGCATGGCAGATCCGCCTTAGCCCGAATTGATATCTATCGGATCCGCATTTTTTCCAGCAATCTGTGATCGTCGTCCAAGTGGCGACATGGAAAAACCAGGTATTGTCATGCGTTTTTGATACCTGGCCTCCATTTAGGGCAACTCAACGAAAAGCAAGCCTGAATACTCCTTATCCTCCTCAGGATGTGGAGCCGGATATGTGCGGCCTTGTACTGAGTGCGTACGTTCCCAATACCAACGATTTGATCAACAAATCGCGACGAAGCTGCAGATGACAAGTATCGAATACATCTGCCGATGTTAACCGCATCGGAGCGAGCGCGAGCAAAATCCCATTTGAGATGAGAGGGATTTCGAAAAGCTGCTCCGGTTTTTTCTGGAGGACTGCAGTGTCTGACACCGAAATCACCAAGGTCGGGGCGCTTGCCGACGGCTTTGCCAACAGTGCTATCAATTCAACTGAAGTTGACGACGGCTCGACCGGTTATGTCGGCGGCGTCGCCAATGGCGACAATCGCGATAATACCGACAACAGCGTCGACGTGGACGTCAAGGCGGAAATCGATGTTGCCGCCAATAATGGCGACAACCGCGACAACGAATATGACTGGAGCTACAAGTCCGACGACGATACGAGCACCAAGACCACGACGATTACCGACTCCAATAACGACTACGACTGGAGCTATGACAGTAAGTCGTACAGCGACAACGACACCGACACCAAGACGATCACGGACACCGATACGAAGACGGTGACAGACACCGACATCAAGACCATTACGGATACGGATACCAAGACGGTCTCCGACAGCAACAACACCTCCGACAGCTTCAACAAGACGGATACCGACTTCGCTGTCATCGAAGACGTCAAGGACTTCGACAATCTCGGCGTTGCCGGCCACGACCTCACCTTCAACCTCGGCGACGACTTCTCCTTCACGCTCGACGTTGACAGCATCCTCAACAATTCGCTGTCCGGCGAGGGCAACGACAGCGGCTTCAGCGCCGTCCAGGCAAACCATCTGGCCGACCAGGACCAGGCCTGGAACATCAAGATGGACAATGGCGGGGCCGAGAACCATCTGAAGGCCGATGGCGGCGACGCCGATAGTGCAGAAGGCATGGAGATGGACGGCAAAGGCTGGGATCTCAAGGCTGGCGACGATGCCACTGGCTCGAGCGCGGCCGATGCTTCGGCGATCCTTGCCAATTCCGGCTTCCACCTCGAGCTCGTTCAGGGCGCGAACCTGCTCAGCAATACGGTCGACTCCAGCGTCATCGGCGGCAATTCTCATGTCTCCGACGTCGGCGAGGATACCAGCACCTGACACTGACCTCCAACGACCAAGAGAACTGCACCGGCTCAAGCCGGTGCAGTTTGACTGCTTGAAAACGATTTGACGACCACATGACGGCTCCCGGCGGGCGCCTCCAAGGCCGATCGTCATCTCGAATGGGAGGGCCGAACCATGCATATCGAGAAGATTTCGGAAATCATTGCGCACTTCATCGGTCTCTTCGAGATGACGACCGACGAGATGAGGCTGCGCACCAACTATGCCGAGGGCGCAGGACCGGGCTCGGATGGGCCCGTTCTGCCGGATCAGGATGCCTTTACCGCCGCCTTCTCTTCCGATCTCCAGCTCAAGGACTACGATCCGGGCGTCGTTTACAAAAGCGGCAGCTACGACATCGAATATGGTCCGACGCGCCATTTCGGCCGCGTCTTCGAGGAGAGCCTCGAGAAGCTGGCGGCGATTGCCGGAAAGGACATCCCGCTACCGCATTTCGGCGAGCCGACGGATATCGTGCTCACGGATGAGCCGGAACTGACGGTCTTTGCCGGGCCTGGTTCGGCGATCAGTCATGTCCTCCAGGTCAACGTCCTCTACGACGACGATTATCTGGATATGACGGACGGCGTCCATCCCCTTCGAGACACGAGTTTCGTCATCGAGCGGCTCGCGGATTTCAGCACCGAGGCCGAGATCTTCACGCCTTTTGCGAGCCTGCACCGGACAGATACCTATGATGGCGCCCTGAAGATCGCCGAGGATATCGAAAGCTATATCCAGAATGCCCAGAAGACCGAGGACAGCGGGGCAACCTCGCCCAGCACCGACGCGACTCATCATTTCGTCACCACCCATCCCGCGGGCGACGGCCCCATCGTCTACGTCAATGGCAAGGCCGAGACCGATATACCCGTCCTCGACGACTTCCTGCCCGACCGCGGCCTCGCCAAGCTCCAGGAAGAACCCGACGACAGCAATTCGTCCGTCGAACAGACAGATCCCAGCGGCAGTAGCCTTGATGTGACCGCCGGTGCAAATCTCCTTGTCAACGTCGCCGCGGTGATCAACACCGGCGTCATTACTTCGGTCACCGCGGTGATGGGCAACTACCACCAGATCGACGCGATCTCCCAGGCCTTCGTCTACAGCGATCACGACGAGATCGCCTCGGCGCTGCACGCATCTGGCCATTCGGCCGAGGAGGCGGGAACGGTCGCCAAGAATATCGCCCTCTTCGAACACAGCACCTTCGAGGCATCGAGCCACGCCGACAGCGATGCTGCCGAGCCGACGTTCCCGAACAGCTGGCGCGTCAGCGTCATCGATGGCGACGTTTCCTTCGTACAGTGGATCGAGCAATATCACTTCGTCAGCGACAACGACACGATGACGGTAACCACCTCGGGATCCGAAGCCACGGTTCTGACGGGCGGCAATACCTCCATCAACTTCTCCTCCTTTTTCGGGATGGGCATGCAGTATGATCTGGTGATCATCGGCGGCAATGTGCTCGACATCAACAGCATCACGCAGATCTCGCTGCTCTACGACAATGACTGGGTGCGGGCAGAAGACGGCGTTGATCCCGGCGCCGACATCCAGACCGGCAACAACCTGATCTGGAATTTCGCCTCGATCCACAATGTCGGGACGGACAGCCCCTTCGCGGCCATGCCTGACTATATGGTCGAGGCGCAGAAGGCGATCGAAGATCGCGATCCCAATATGCCGGAAGGCCTGTCGTTCGATGTGAATTTCCAGGGATATGCCGGTCTCAACGTGCTCTACATCACCGGCAATCTCTACGACATGACGATCATAAAGCAGGTCAGCATTCTCGGCGATTCCGATGATGTGACTCAGGCGGCATCGGCCATCCTCGACAACAATCCCGATGCAACGGTTACGATCGACACAGGCAGCAATGCGGTCATCAACATCGCCGAGATCGTCGACTACGACAGTTTCGGCCAGACGACCTATCTGGCAGGCCAGCTCTATTCAGACGCCATCCTCATTCAGGGCGGGCTGGTGGAGCATGACACGACCGAGCCGCAGCCGGCCGACGACAGGCTCGCCAACGAAGTCATTGCCTTTCTCGATAATGACGATCCGGCGGGCAGCGATTCCGCGGACGGCGTCATCAATGCCGGACATGATTTTTCAGGGTCGTCGGCGCACCCCGCCGATGTAATGCAAGCCATGGTCGCGTGACCTTGAGTATTGCGGAGGAACCACGATGAACCAGATTTCAAAACAAATCTTTGCGGCAGGCAGCGCCCTCGATCTCAGGTCGGGCAATATTCCTTCCGCTGCCCCCTCGGACGGTGCGATGAGCGATGTGTGCATCTCCGCGATCGACCAGGCGGTCGAGAATCTTCGCAGGCTCAGCGGCGCCGTTGCTTCGTCTCCCGATGGCGGCAAGGCGACGGTCGAAGTTGCGGCACGCGAGGCTGCCGATATCGGAGGCGCAAGTACAACTCAGCCGCCCCTGACGCAAAAAACGGTGACGCCGGAAGCCTCGAACGTGAAAACAGCGCCTCCTGCCGCGGTGGCGCAGAGCCCGTCGACAGCAAAACCGGTGGAAGCACCGGCCGAACCGCGGATCGAAGCGCGGGTGGCCCCGGAACTGCCGAAAGAGAAGACCGAGCTCAAATCGAGCCCGACGATGCCCTTCGGCAAGACCATCGACGGCGAAAGCGGTCCGATCAGCGAAAACGACAGGCGGCTGCGCACCGGCGGCGGCGGAAACGGCAAGGATTCCGATCCCGGGGGCGACGGGGGCGGGGGCGGAGGAAGTGGCGGCGGTTTTCACAAGCGCAGCGAGCCTGTGAATTTCGCCGCCAGCCTCTCGCGCGGCATGGCGGCGGTGCGACGCAACATGGTGGTCGTCATGATGTTCACGATCGCCATCAACGTCCTTCTGCTGGCAATCCCGCTCTATCTCTTCCAGATATCCGACCGGGTGCTGACAAGCCGCTCCATCGATACGCTCGTCATGCTCTCGATCGCCGTGATCGGCGCCGTGCTGCTGCAGGCCTTCATGGATTCGGTGCGGCGCTTCATCCTGATGCGCACCGCGGTGGAACTCGAAGTGCAGCTCGGCGCGCCGATCCTCAGCGCTGCGGCGAGGGCATCGCTGCATGGCAGCGGCAAGGATTATCAGACGCTGCAGGACCTGCAGCTTTTGCGGGGCTTCCTGACATCCGGCACGCTGATCGCGTTTCTCGATGCGCCGCTGATGCCGTTCTTCGTGGTCGTCGTCTATTTCGTGCATCCGCATCTCGGCATCATCATCATGACCTGCTGCGCGGTGCTTTTCGTGATCGCCTATCTGAACCAGAAATTCACCGCCCGGCAATTTGCCGAATCCAACGGCTATCTCAGCCGGGCAAATTTCCACCTCGATTCCATGTCGCGCAATTCGCAGATCATCAACGCAATGGCGATGATCCCCGAGGCCGTGAAGATGTGGGGCCGGGAAACGGCGGGCTCGCTGAAATCACAAGTCGAGGCGCAGGACCGCAACATCATCTTCTCCGGCATATCGAAGGCCTGCCGCATGATCACCCAGGTCACCCTGCTCGGCTGGGGCGCGCATCTGTCGCTTTCGGGCGAGCTGACGGGCGGCATGGTGATTGCCTCTTCGATCATATCGGGACGCGCGCTGGCGCCGATCGAAGGCGCCATCGAAGGCTGGCACCAGTTCAACCGGTCGGCCGCCGCCTACGGCAGGATCAAGAGCCTGCTCTTGAACTCCCCGTTGAACTTCCCGCGCCTGCGCCTTCCCAATCCCGAAGGCCGGCTCGATGTCGAACGCATTCTCTTCGTGCCGCCGCCGCAGAAGAAGGTCATTCTCAACGGCATCTCCTTCTCGCTCAGGAAGGGGGAATCGCTCGCGATCATTGGTAATTCCGGGTCCGGCAAGACGACGCTCGGCAAGATGCTCGTCGGCTCGATCGTCCCGACATCGGGAAATGTTCGCCTCGACCTGATGGATCTGCGCAACTGGGACCAGCGCCAGTTCGGCGAAAGCATCGGCTATCTGCCGCAGGACGTGCAGCTCTTTCCCGGTACGATCAAGGCCAATATCTGCCGCATGCGCGACGACGTCGATGATCATCAGATCTACGAAGCCGCAGTGCTGGCCGACGTGCACGAGCTCATTGCAGGCTTCCCCCAGGGCTACGAAACCATCGTGGCGGCCGATGGCGCTCCGCTTTCGGGCGGCCAGAAGCAGCGCATCGCGCTTGCCCGCGCCTTCTTCGGCAACCCCAAATTCGTCGTCCTCGACGAGCCGAATTCGAACCTCGATACACAAGGCGAGGCAGCGCTTGCCAGGGCGCTGATCCATGCCAAGAAGCAGGGCATTACCACTGTCACCATCACCCAGCGCCCAGCCCTTCTCCAATGCGTCGACAAGATCCTCGTGCTCAAGGAGGGCACTGTCGCTATGTTCGGAGAAAGGATCGAGGTGCTGCAGGCGCTTTCCAAGAACAACGGCAATAACGGTCAACAAGCACCGCGCATCGAAGGATGAACGACATGGGACGGAAAAGGCAGGAGACATCAGGTCCGGTGCAGCTCGAATGGTATAGCGACGTGCCGCGCTCGATCCGTATGCACAGCATCGTTGGCCTGACGGTTCTCTTCACCTCGTTCGGAGGGTTCGGGTTCTGGGCGGCGACGGCACCGCTCGCTTCGGCCGTCATCGCGCAGGGAAGTTTCGTCGCGACCGGCAACAACAAGATCGTCCAGCACCTGGAAGGCGGTATCATCAGGGAGATGCGCGTCAGCGAAGGCGATACGGTCAAGGAAGGCGATATCCTGCTGACCCTGGATCCCACAGCATCCCGCTCGAACGAGCGGATGTTGCAGCTTCGCCGTCTGCGCCTGGAAGCTGTCGTCGCGAGGCTCCGCGCCGAAGCGCAGGGCCTGCGCGAATTCCAACTTCCCGATATCGTGATGAAAGAGGTGAGCGATCCCGACATCAACGCGATCATCCAGAGCCAGAACGTCGTCTTCCACAGCAAGCAGATCAAGCTCGAAGAACAGCTCAACCTGATCGAGAAGAACATCCAGTCGCTGGAATTCCGCTTTGCCGGCTATACCGGCCAGAAGGAATCCTTCGAAAGGCAGCTGTCGCTGCTGACGGAGGAACGTGATTCCAAGGCCCGGCTGGTGAAGGTCGGCTACATGCGCAGGACGGATCTGCTGGCGATCGAGCGGGCGATCGCCGATGCGATGGGCGACATTTCGCGCCTGAACGGCGAGGTCAACGAGAGCGAGGCGGAGATCGCGAAATTCCGTCAAGAAGCCGTCATCGCCGTCAATTCCAACAAGCAGGCGGCACTCGATGCGCTCGAGACCGCCGAATCCGATTTGGACAGCGTGCGCGAACAGATGCGCGAGGCCGCCGGCGTGCTCGAACGCACCACCATTCGTTCACCGGTGTCAGGCACGGTCGTGCGCTCCTATTTTCACACAGCCGGCGGTGTCATCACCACAGGCAAGCCGATCATGGAGATCCTGCCGGCGCATGTGCCGCTGATCCTGGAAGCGCAGGTGCTGCGCACCTCGATCGATCAGCTGCATGAGGGAGAGACGGCCTCGATCCGCCTCACGGCGCTCAACCGGCGCACGACCCCTGTTCTGCAGGGCAAGGTGTTCTACGTCTCAGCCGATTCGATCGAGGAAAACTCGGGGCTTTCGGTCAAGGACGTTTATATCGTCCGCGTCGCAATAGCTGATTCCGAGATTGCCCGGGTGCACAATTTCCATCCCGTTCCCGGTATGCCGGCCGAAGTGCTGATCCAGACGTCGGAACGCACCTTCTTCGAATATCTGAGCAAACCAATCACCGACAGCATGTCCCGGGCTTTTAAGGAACGCTGATCGCCCGCTATCCGGCGTGGGCGGTCCGGTAAATATGGCGGACTTGCCCGTTGTTCTGATGTAATGTCCACATGCCATCCCTTGAGGGATGGATCCCCTCCGGGGAGAAAGGGTCAAGCATGGCGGCGATGTCCGATGTCCTGCTGCGGGTCGGCCGTCTGAACTATGTCTGGACGAACACCGAAAGCCTGCTGATCTACATCATCGCCCATCTTCTCCGGGTCGAAAAGGAAGCAGCAATCGTCGTGTTCCTGACGCTCAACACGACGCGCGCCCGGATCGATCTCATCGAACGGCTTTCCAAGCTCGCTTCGACCTCTCCTTCCGACCGCAAGGCGATCCTTTCGGCCATGTCACGGCTGAAGAAAGAATCCAAGACACGCAACAAGTACAATCACTGCATCTATTCCTTCGACGATAAGGGAGAGATCTCGAGCACGCAGCTGATGCGGCTCGTCGAGGACGACAAGGAGATCCGTTACGGCAAGATCGAGCAGATGGACGCACGCGAGATCGACCTTTTGGAAAAGTCGATCGCCGAAATCGTCGCCATCAGCCGGACGCTCTGGGCCTTCATCCATGCGAGCCCGCAGATCGCCGGTGAGCTCTGATCTAATCCTTATGTGTGCATGTTCTCAAAACCGCTGCACACTTTCGGGCGATATACATTGAAGCGCAGCATCCTCCAGGACGCGTTCGCTCTATCACTTTGAATCTGTACATGATTTTACCAAAAACCGATTGCGATTTTGGGTTATGCGCCGGCTCAGGACTAATCACATTTAAGCCCTGCAAATCATCCGGACGGTTTATTTGAAGATCGGTATTTCCCATTAGAATGAAACCTCCCGAGTGACGTATGGGGTATTGGGGGGCGGCATGCGCATAGATATCATCGACACCATTGCCGGGTTCGAGGCGGTACGCGACAACTGGGATCAGGTCTTCATGGAAGATCCCGACGCGCAGCATTTCCTCTCCTGGATCTGGCTGAAGAATTACCTATCCCGCAGACGCCGCTGGTTCATCCTTGCTCTTCGCGAACGCGACCCCGAAGCACCTTATGTCGCCTTCTTTCCGCTGCGCCTCATCACGCATCTGAACGAGAAGACCGGGCTCTTCTACGACGAGATCATGATGGCCGGGAATTTTGCGGCCGATTATACCGGTCTCATCGTCAGGCCGGATTACGAGCATCATGCCATTGCCGGTTTTGCTTCGTTTCTCAAACATCAGAACTGGACCGACCTGAAACTCGAATATTTCAGCGGTCCTGCCGCCCGGCGCGAGAAGATGATCGAGGCGCTGCGGGGACGGGAGGTGCTGTTTCGCGACAGCTCGCCCAAGAACAGCGAGAATATCGACAATACGATCTGTCCTATCGTCCCCCTGCCGGCAAGCTTCGACGACTATCTCGAGCAGCGCATGAGCAGCCAAACGCGCCAGAAGCTCCGGCGGTTCCTGCGCAAGGTCGAAGGCGACGATATTTACCGGATCACGATGGCAACTCCCGAGACCATCGATCGGGACATGGACATCCTCTTCAATCTCTGGCGGATCAAATGGAGCGACCGCAAAGGCGCGGAGCGGACCGAGCGGCTGATCATCACCACGCGCGAGATGCTGATGGACAGCTTCAACTGCGGCAATCTCGAGGTGCCGGTGTTTTGGCATGGCGACCAGCCGCTCGGCGCGCTGGCGAATATCGTCGACCGGCAGAAGAAGGCCATTCTCTTCTATATCACCGGCCGCGACGAGAACTGGAAGACGCCGCCTCCCGGCCTCATCCTACATGGCTACTGCATCCGGCGGGCGATCGAGCAGGGCTTCAAAACCTATGACTTCCTGCGTGGAAACGAACCCTATAAATACATGTTCGGGGCGGAGGAAAGGCGGATCAGCTGCACCCTGTTCCGCACCCGCAACGGCCAGAATCTGCATGGTGTGCTCAACCCGCGCAGCATTCGTTTCGTCTATGAACAGGCGCTCGACATGTACCGCAACGGAGCCCGGAGCAAGGCGGAGATCGCCTTCAACCAGGTCCTGCAATCGGCTCCAGGCCATACCGGCGCGGAATTCGGGCTCGCCAATCTGCTGTTTGACCGAGGCAAGCTGACGGAGGCACTGGCTGCCTACAAGGCTCTCGTAGAGCAATCGCCCGATCCGACGCCGATCCAGATGCGGCTTGGCGACACGCAGCTTGCCCTGCATCAATATGAGCAGGCCGCAGAGACTTTCCGCCGGGTCGGCGAGATCGGGCCGCATCTCATCCAGGCGCATTACAAGCGCGGTATCGCCCTTGCGGCCAGCAAACGGCTGGCCGAGGCGGAGACCGTCTTCGCCGCGATCCAGGACGTGCATTCGGACGATCCGGCCGCACTCGATTATGCCGCCAAGGCGAGTGCCGCCCTCGAACGCCTGCGCTCGCTCGCCGAGCCCGCCGCACGCAAGACGGACGTCGTGCCGGAGACCATCGCCCGCTGGAACCGGGGACGGCAGCTCAGCGAGCGACGCCGGCCGCGTCTGCATTGACGAGATTCTCCGCTTACGCGGCATGCCAGACTCTAGACACAAAAACAGCAACGCAAAAAGCCCGCACGAGGCGGGCTTTTGCATATTGTCTTATGTATTTTGGTTGCGGGGGCAGGATTTGAACCGTCCTTCGGACCCTTCAGGTTATGGTGAGCTTTGCGAACGAGGAGCTACCATCGCCAGGGAAAGCGAAGCTTTTCCGCGAGCGATAAGAAGGTAGTTGCTGATCTTCAGAGAGGATTTGGTTGCGGGGGCAGGATTTGAACCTGCGGCCTTCAGGTTATGAGCCTGACGAGCTACCGGGCTGCTCCACCCCGCGCCATGTGCAAATCGATGGGATTTGCTGCAGTATTATAACACGAAAGGCCGCTTTGTGAGCGGCCCTTTTGTGACGGCATGGGCCGTAGGTTGTGATGAGAAGATTGATTAGTTGCGTTTTGCAGACCTGGCAGCGACCTACTCTCCCGCGTCTTAAGACGAAGTACCATGGGCGCAGGGGCGTTTCACGGCCGTGTTCGGAAAGGGAACGGGTGCAGCCACCCCGCCATAACCACCAGGTCGGCAAAGCGCAACTATATGTTTTGAGAAGCTGGCAGGCGTTAGCCTGTTTTCTTTTTTGAACACGTCTTTCGATCTCTTCCGGCTGCGGGTGCTTGTGGCACCCATACAGGCCAGAGGCCGTCGCCAATCGTTTGGCGGGCCGTCCGCAGCGCCATTGGCGCGTCAGGACAAAGGTCTGGCACATCGATCCGGACAAACACGATGTGTTTGCCGGGAGTTCGATGAGCATAGTCAATGAGAACGATCAAGCCGATCGAGCTATTAGTACCGGTAAGCTTCATGCGTTGCCGCACTTCCACACCCGGCCTATCAACGTGGTCGTCTTCCACGGCTCTGATAGGGAATACTCGTTTTCAGGTGGGTTTCCCGCTTAGATGCCTTCAGCGGTTATCCCGTCCATATATAGCTACCCTGCTATGCCCTTGGCAGGACAACAGGTCCACCAGAGATATGTCCATCCCGGTCCTCTCGTACTAGGGACAGATCCTGTCAATATTCCTACACCCACGGCAGATAGGGACCGAACTGTCTCACGACGTTCTGAACCCAGCTCACGTACCGCTTTAATTGGCGAACAGCCAAACCCTTGGGACCTGCTCCAGCCCCAGGATGCGATGAGCCGACATCGAGGTGCCAAACAACCCCGTCGATATGGACTCTTGGGGGTCATCAGCCTGTTATCCCCGGCGTACCTTTTATCCGTTGAGCGATGGCCCTTCCACGCGGGACCACCGGATCACTATGACCGACTTTCGTCTCTGCTCGACTTGTCAGTCTCGCAGTCAGGCGGGCTTATGCCATTGCACTCGACGACCGATTTCCGACCGGTCTGAGCCCACCATCGCGCGCCTCCGTTACTCTTTCGGAGGCGACCGCCCCAGTCAAACTACCCACCATACACTGTCCCGGACCCGGATAACGGGCCGCGGTTAGACATCCATGACGATAAGGGTGGTATTTCAAGGATGGCTCCACGGAAACTGGCGTCCCCGCTTCAAAGCCTACCACCTATCCTACACATGCCGACACGAATGCCAGTGTAAAGCTATAGTAAAGGTGCACGGGGTCTTTCCGTCTGACCGCAGGAACCCCGCATCTTCACGGGGAATTCAATTTCACTGAGTCTATGTTGGAGACAGCGGGGAAGTCGTTACGCCATTCGTGCAGGTCGGAACTTACCCGACAAGGAATTTCGCTACCTTAGGACCGTTATAGTTACGGCCGCCGTTTACTGGGGCTTCGATTCAAAGCTTGCACCTCTCCTCTTAACCTTCCAGCACCGGGCAGGCGTCAGACCCTATACGTCGTCTTGCGACTTCGCAGAGCCCTGTGTTTTTGATAAACAGTCGCTACCCCCTGGTCTGTGCCACCCCATAATAGTTGCCTAGCATGGGGTCACGCTTCTTCCGAAGTTACGCGTGCAATTTGCCGAGTTCCTTCAACATAGTTCTCTCAAGCGCCTTGGTATACTCTACCTGACCACCTGTGTCGGTTTCGGGTACGGTCTATACGGTGGAGCTATTTCCTGGAACCGCTCCGCTGCCCATCCAATCCAATAAGAATGAACAACTTGTGCAATCCGTCACTACCACCAGGCCCACGAATATTAACGTGGTTCCCATCGACTACGCATTTCTGCCTCGCCTTAGGGGCCGGCTAACCCTGCTCAGATTAACTTTAAGCAGGAACCCTTGGTCTTTCGGCGAGAGGGTCTCTCACCCTCTTTATCGTTACTCATGTCAACATTCGCACTTCCGATACCTCCAGGAGCCCTCACGGGTCTCCCTTCATCAGCTTACGGAACGCTCCGCTACCACTTGCGATTGCTCGCAAATCCTCAGCTTCGGTGCATGGCTTCAGCCCCGTTACATTTTCGGCGCAAAGACCCTTATTTAGACCAGTGAGCTGTTACGCTTTCTTTAAATGATGGCTGCTTCTAAGCCAACATCCTGGTTGTTTTGGGATCCTCACATCCTTTCCCACTTAGCCATGACTTGGGGACCTTAGCTGGAGGTTAGGGTTGTTGCCCTTTTCACGACGGACGTTAGCACCCGCCGTGTGTCTGCCGAGTAGTACTCCCCGGTATTCGGAGTTTGGTTAGGATCAGTAAGACGGTGAGTCCCCATAGCCCATCCAGTGCTCTACCCCCGGGGGTATTCGCTCGACGCTCTACCTAAATAGATTTCGCGGAGAACCAGCTATTTCCGAGTTTGATTGGCCTTTCACCCCTAGCCACAAGTCATCCCAATCTATTGCAACAGATGCGGGTTCGGTCCTCCAGTTGGTGTTACCCAACCTTCAACCTGCTCATGGCTAGATCACTCGGTTTCGGGTCTAATGCAACAAACTAAATCGCCCTATTCAGACTCGCTTTCGCTTCGCCTACACCTACCGGCTTAAGCTTGCTTGTTACACTAAGTCGTTGACCCATTATACAAAAGGTACGCCGTCACCCTTGCGGGCTCCGACTGTTTGTAGGCATCCGGTTTCAGGTTCTATTTCACTCCCCTTGTCGGGGTGCTTTTCACCTTTCCCTCACGGTACTTGTTCGCTATCGGTCATGCACGAGTACTTAGGCTTGGAGAGTGGTCTCCCCATGTTCAGACAGGATTTCTCGTGTCCCGCCCTACTCTAGGACAATCATGATATCTACGCGTACGGGGCTGTCACCCACTACGGCCGCACTTTCCAGAGCGTTCCACTTTAATCACAATTGCCACTGG
>NZ_CP025012.1:4025000-4570000 GCF_002953715.1 Rhizobium leguminosarum | reverse complement strand
GATCGAAAGCCTCGGGCGCAGCTTTCCGATCGATATCCGTTACCAGGATCGGCCCGGCGGCGAGCGCATCGAGGATGCGGTCACGCGGGCGATATTCGATGCTCATGCCAATGAAGCCGGCTCGATCCTCGCCTTCCTGCCCGGCCAGGCGGAAATCACGCGGACCGTAGAACGCCTGCAGGGACGATTCGGAGCCGAGACGCTGATTGCGCCGCTCTACGGCAATCTCAGCCAGAAGGAGCAGGATGCGGCGATCCGGCCGGCATCCAAAGGGACACGCAAGATCGTGCTTGCGACATCGATCGCCGAAACATCGATCACCATCGACGGCGTCAGGATCGTGATCGACAGCGGGCTGCAGCGTCTGCCGGTGTTCGAGGCCTCGACCGGAATCACGCGGCTGGAGACGGTGCGCGTGTCGCGGGCTTCCGCCGATCAGCGGGCGGGGCGCGCCGGACGAACGGAGCCGGGCATCGCCATCAGGCTGTGGCACCAAGGACAGACGGCGGCATTGCCGGCCTTCACACCGCCGCAGATCCATTCCAGCGATCTCTCGGGGCTGGTGCTCGACCTCGCGCACTGGGGCGTTCAAGACCCGGCATCGCTTGCCTTCGTCGATCAGCCGCCGGAAACGACGCTGAGGGAGGCGCGGGTTCTGCTTGGCCAGCTCGGAGCGCTCGACAAGGACGGAGCGCTGACAGCGCGGGGTAAGGTCATGCGCGATCTCGCTTTGCCGCCGCGGCTTGCCGCCATGGTCGTCTCCGCCGGAGAAGCGGGACACGCACGGGATGCGGCGATGATCGCCGTGCTTCTCACCGAACAGGGGCTCGGCGGAACGAGTATCGATATCGAGGAGCGGCTGCGACGCTTCAAGGCCGAGCGGGGCGAGAGAGCGGAGGCTTCAAGGCGGCTGGCAGGACGGCTGGCAAGCGGCCTCGACACCATTGCCGCAACGGCGCCGGCGCTTGCAGGCCAGCTGCTGCTGCATGCGTTCCCAGATCGAATCGCACTTCAGCGCGGCGGGCGCGGCCGATTCGTGATGGCGAACGGGCGTGGAGCGGAGCTACCGGAAACCGAGAGGCTGGCCGGCAGCCAGATGCTGGTGATTGCCGACCTGACCGGACGGGCAGCCCAAGCGCGGGTTCTGGCGGCAGCCGAGGTGACACGCGGCGACATCGAGGCCGAGTTGCCCGGCGAGATCAAAACCGGGGACCAGATATTCTTCGACCGGCAGAGCCGGCAAGTCAGGGCGCGGCGGGCAACCCGGCTCGGCGCCATCGTCTTCGAAGAGACGCCGTTGCCGCGACCTTCCGGGCCAGCGGTCACCCAGGCGCTGGTGGAGGGTGTGTGCGAGCTGGGGCTCGATCAGCTTGCCTTCTCGAAGGAGGCCGTGCAGCTTCGCGAGCGGATCGGATTCCTTCACCGGACGATCGGCGAACCTTGGCCTGATGTCAGCGACGGCGCCCTGCTGTCCCGGCTGGACAAGTGGTTCGCACCCTTTCAGACCGAGGCCCGCGGCCTTTCCGAGATTTCCGCAGCCGGGCTTTCGAACGGGCTGATGTCTTTAGTGCCGCACGACTTGCAGCGCGACCTTAGCCGGCTTGCGCCGACCCATTTCGAAGCGCCGACCGGCCAAAGGCATCCGATCCAGTATGAGGGTGAGGAGCCGGTGCTGACGATCCGCGTACAGGAGCTGTTTGGACTGAGGCAGCATCCGGCCATTGCCGGTGGCCGCCTGCCGCTGCTGCTCGAGCTCACCTCGCCGGCGCACCGGCCGATCCAGACGACACGCGACCTGCCGGGCTTCTGGGCTGGCTCGTGGAGGGATGTACGTGCTGATATGCGCGGGCGCTATCCCCGGCATCCCTGGCCGGAGCGGCCGGAGGACGCGTTGCCGACGACACGGGCAAAACCGCGTGGTACATGACGGCCATTCAAGGAGCCCGGGATGATCGACAAGCCTAGCATGATCGACAACACGGAAGGCTATACGCTGGAGGACCGGCACAACAGCCGCAGGCTGCGCCTGCAGACATTGGTGCGGCTGCGCTGGCTTGCCGTCGGCGGACAGGCGCTGACGGTTTTCATCGTTGCATTCTGGCTGAAGTTTTCCCTGCCGCTGATTGCCAGCTCTTCGCTGATCGCCGCCCTTGCCTGGGTGAATTTCTACCTGACGATCCGCTATCCGCCGACGCATCGACTGGAACCGCCAGCCGCCTTTGTCCTGCTCGGCTTCGACCTCTTGCAGCTCTGCGCGCTGCTCTTCATCACCGGCGGCCTTGCCAATCCTTTCGCGGCACTCGTCTGCGTGCCCGTCATCATCTCCTTTGCCTCGCAGCCGATCCGCTACAGCACCGCGCTGATCGGCTTTGCGATGGTCTGCATCACGGTGCTTGCCTTTTCGCCCTTTCCGCTGCCCTGGTTCGACGGGGTCGAGATCAATGTGCACAACGTCATGCAGTTCGGTGTCTGGTGCTCGATCGCCTCGACAATGGCATTTGCCGCCTTCTATGCCTATCGGGTCTCGATGGAAGCGAGCCAGCTTGCCGATGCGCTGGCTGCGACCGAATTGGTGCTGCAGCGGGAAAAGCATCTGTCGCAACTCGACGGGCTGGCGGCTGCGGCCGCCCATGAGCTCGGAACGCCGCTTGCGACGATCAGCGTCGTCGCCAAGGAAATGGAGCGCGAACTCAAGAACGACGATCGTTTCCGCGAGGACGTGATGCTGCTGCGCAGCCAGAGCGAACGCTGCCGTGACATCCTGCGGCGGCTGACGACGCTTTCCTCCGAAGGCGAGGCGCATATGCGCCGCCTGCCGCTTTCGTCGATGATCGAGGAGATCGTCGCCCCGCACCGGGAATTCGGTATCGCTCTCGAGCTCATTGAAAAGAGCCCGCGCAAGGGTGAGCCGGTCACCGATCGCAATGCCGGCATCATGTACGGGCTCGGCAACCTGATCGAAAACGCCGTCGATTATGCGCGGGAGAAAGTGATCGTCACTGTCGAGCACGATCACGACAAAGTGCTGATCGTTATCGAGGACGATGGCAACGGTTATGCGCCCGACATTCTGACGCGGATCGGCGAACCCTATGTGACCAAGCGGCAGAAGGAGGATACGGCTGGCGGCCTCGGGCTTGGACTTTTCATCGCCAAGACGTTGCTGGAGCGCTCCGGCGCATCGCTGGTTTTCGAGAATCGCGATCCGGAAAGTGCGGGCGCGCGTATCCGAATCGAATGGCCGCGCATGCTGATCGACGCAAATTCGACAAAATGACTTTGTCGGCATAAACAGGATATAGCGGTTGACGCAGATCGGGCGCTCAACCGCCGGAACCGAGACAATGACAGAACAGAATCATGACAATTTCGCCTCGTCGGACGAGGATCATATCGGTCCCGACGCCAGCCTGCTGATCGTCGACGACGACGGGCCGTTCCTGCGCCGCCTGGCACGGGCGATGGAGACGCGCGGCTTCCAGGTGGAGACGGCCGAATCAGTGGCGGAGGGCGTTGCGAAATCGAAAGGCAGGCCGCCGAAATATGCGGTGGTCGACCTTCGGCTCGGCGACGGCAATGGGCTCGACGTCATCGAGGCGATCCGCCAGCGTCGCGACGATACGCGAATCATCGTACTGACCGGCTACGGCAATATCGCAACGGCGGTGACGGCCGTGAAGCTCGGTGCTGTCGATTATCTGGCAAAGCCTGCGGATGCCGACGACGTGTTTTCGGCGCTGACACAGCGGCCGGGTGAAAAGGCTGAGCTTCCCGAAAATCCGATGTCGGCCGACCGCGTGCGCTGGGAACACATCCAGCGGGTCTATGAAATGTGCGAGCGCAATGTTTCCGAAACGGCGCGCCGGCTCAACATGCACCGGCGGACGCTGCAGCGTATCCTTGCCAAACGCGCGCCGAAATAGACCTGCGCATCGCGCGCTTATAATTAGACGTCGTCCACGGTGAACGGTTTTCCGCTCGCCCATTCGGCCATCATCAGCCTTTGTGCGGCAGCACGCGAGAAGTTGAGCGTGACGGATTTGCGCGTGGCCGGTGCCATTCGGTGTTCCGGCGCCTCGCGAATCATATGGGCGCCATAACCATCCGACAGGAACAGTCCGCATTCCTCGGGAAAGATCTCCAGCGGCACATCCTTGTGAGTCGCAAAGAATAGACGGTCGCAATGCAGCCTATATTCCGGCCATTTCCGATCCACCCTGAAATCCTCGATCGACGTCTTGATTTCGATGATCCAGACCTCGCCCTTTTCCGAAAGAGTGATCAGATCGGCGCGGCGGCCGCTGGCCAGCGGCAGTTCGGGCAGCACGGCGTGGCGCATTTCATGCAGCAATATCTGCGTTCCGCGCCGTACCATCATGGCCCTGTCCGATTGCCGGCCATCGATTAACGGATTGTTATTGTAAACGCTCAAAATCGTCATGGATAACCATCAGAGGGGCTGGCGTGTTGTTGCAAAAAAACCATGCGCTTCTAATTTGCGCGGCAGACGGATTTGTCGCGCTGCAGTAGCCTTGCAAAGCGCAAGTTAATCGAAAATAAACCATAATCAACGATGGTCGAAAGACCATTCTCCTTGCCCCAAAACTTCAAGAGTCATCCATGCGCATCTGCAATGCATTCCCTGTATTTGGCCTGCTGGCGACGCTCGCTCTGGCCGGTTGCTCTACGACATCAGACAGCGCATCCGTCGACGACAAGGGCGCAGGCCCGACGGTACAGACAGCACAGATCTTCAACGACGCCTACGGCGTGACGAAGGATGCCGGATACTCCCTGCCGGCGATCCCGATCGATAGGGTCAAGCCGCAGTTCCGCCGCCAGGTCGTCAGCTACCAGACCACCGAGCGTCCCGGTACGATCATCGTCAACACGCGCGAACGCTTCCTCTATTACATCCTGGCCAACGGCAAGGCGATGCGCTACGGCATCGGCGTCGGCAAGCAGGGCTTCGCATGGGCCGGCACCGCCTACGTCGCCTGGAAGCAGGAATGGCCAAACTGGCACCCGCCCAAGGAAATGGCCGTCCGCCGGCCTGATCTCGCCAAGTACGTCGAAGACGGCATGGGCCCTGGCCTCACCAATCCGCTCGGCGCGCGCGCCATGTATCTCTTCAACGAGGACGGCAAGGATACGCTCTTCCGCCTGCACGGCACGCCGGAATGGGCCTCGATTGGCACCGCCGCTTCCTCGGGCTGCATTCGCCTGATGAACCAGGATGTCATCGACTTGTACAGCCGCGTCCGTCCCGGCAAGGGCACGTCCAAGGTCGTGGTCATTCAGTAAGCTAATTATCGAATTCGGTATAAAAAAGGCCGCCGGACTGTCGTCCCGGCGGCCTTTTTGCATTCTCCGTCAAGCCGTCACGCGGCCTGTTTCGCCTTGAGTTCGAGGCGGCGGCGGTGAAGCACCGGCTCGGTGTAGCCGTTCGGCTGTTCCCTACCCTTCAATACGAGATCGAGGGCGGCCTGGAAGGCGATCGAATCATCGAAATTGCCGGCCATCGGCTGATAGGCGGGATCCGACGCATTCTGCCGGTCGACGACGGCGGCCATGCGTTTCATCGTCTCGACGATCTGAGCTTCGGTGACGACCTTGTGATAGAGCCAGTTCGCCATATGCTGGGCCGAAATGCGCAGCGTCGCGCGGTCTTCCATCAGGCCGACATTGTTGATGTCGGGCACCTTCGAGCAGCCGACGCCCTGATCAACCCAGCGCACGACGTAGCCGAGGATGCCCTGGGCATTGTTGTCGAGTTCGCGCTGGATTTCCTCCGGCGTCCAGTTCGGTCGCACCGCGACCGGCACGGAGAGAATGTCGGAGAGCTTGGCGCGGGCGCGATCCTTCAGTCCCTGTTGAACTCGGGCGACATTGACCCGGTGATAATGGGTGGCGTGCAGGGTTGCGGCCGTCGGCGACGGCACCCAGGCGGTGTTGGCGCCGGCCTTCGGGTGGGCGATCTTCTGTTCGAGCATCGCCGCCATCAGATCCGGCATCGCCCACATGCCCTTGCCGATCTGGGCGTGGCCGGAAAGGCCGCATTCGAGGCCGATGTCGACGTTCCAGTTCTCGTAAGCGGAAATCCAAGCCGCCTGGCGCATGTCACCCTTGCGAATCATCGGACCGGCCTCCATCGACGTGTGGATCTCGTCGCCAGTCCGATCGAGGAAGCCGGTATTGATGAAGACGACTCGCTCGCGGGCAGAGCGGATGCATTCCTTGAGGTTGACGGTCGTGCGGCGTTCCTCATCCATGATGCCCATCTTGATGGCATTGCGCGGCATGGCGAGCGCATCTTCGACCCGCGAGAAGATTTCGACGGCGAAGGCGACCTCTTCGGGCCCGTGCATCTTCGGCTTGACCACATACATGGAGCCGGTGCGGGAATTCTTCTTCCGGCCGGCCGGGCCAATATCGTAAAGTGCGATCAGGCCGGTGAGCACAGCATCCATGATGCCTTCAGGCACTTCGTTGCCGTCACGGTCAAGGATCGCCGGATTGGTCATGAGGTGGCCGACATTGCGCACCAGCATCAGCGAGCGGCGATGCACCTCGAAGGAGGTGCCGTCCGGACCGGCATATTGCAGATCCGGGTTGAGCTTGCGGACGAAGCTTGTTCCGCCCTTCGCCACCTCTTCCTGCAGGTCGCCCTTCATCAGGCCGAGCCAGTTGCGATAAACGACAACCTTGTCCTCGGCATCGACAGCGGCAATCGAATCCTCGCAGTCCATGATTGTCGTGATTGCCGATTCCAGCCAGACATCGGAAATATCAGCCGGATCGGCTTTTCCGATCGTCGTCGTCGCATCGATGACGATTTCGATGTGAATGCCGTTGTTCTTCAGGAGAATATGCGTGGGAGCGGCGGCGTCACCGCGATAGCCGGCAAAATGTTTGTCGTCCGTCAGCATTGCCAGCTCGCCATCGATCGATTTGACGACCAGCGCTCCATCCTTGACGGCGAAGCTTCCGACGTCCTTCCAGCGGCAGTCCTGCAGCGGCACTGATGTATCGAGGAAATCGCGCACCCAGGCGATGACCTTCTCGCCGCGTTTCGGATTGTAGCCCTTGCCCTTTTCGGCGCCGTCGCTCTCGGGAATCGCGTCCGTGCCGTAGAGCGCATCATACAGCGAACCCCAGCGGGCATTGGCGGCGTTCAGGGCATAGCGGGCATTCATGACCGGAACGACGAGCTGCGGGCCGGCGATCGAGGCGATCTCCGGATCGACATTTTCGGTCGAAACCTGGAAGTCCGATCCCTCAGGCAGAAGATAGCCGATTTCGCGAAGGAAGGACTGGTAGTCGTCCATATCCGCAGGGGCGCCATGCCGGCGATACCAGTCGTCGACCTTTACCTGCAGGTCGTCGCGTTTTGCCAACAGCGCACGATTTTTCGGGGCGAGATCGTGGACGATGGCCGAAAAATCGGCAAAGAACTTGTCCGCATCGACCGCCAGACCCGGCAGCACCTCCTTGACGAGGAAATCATGAAGGACGGTTTCAATGGCAAGACCGTTCTTATCAATGCGGCTCATGCGACATTCTCCCTGGCAACGACTTTGAATGCTGCCACTTTGCCCGGCTTTCATTCACAGTCAATTCTGCAATAATTCGAAAGATTTATGCCTTCATGGAAATTATGCGCGGTGTCACGCGCATCGGCAATCCATTCTGCGGCTGCGTCGTCAGCTTCTGCACCGGCCAGGGATTGGTCTGATCGGTGGAATCGAAGCGATAACGATGCATCAGGACAGCAAGGGCGATCACCGCCTCCTGAAGTGCAAATGTTGCACCGATGCAGACACGCGGACCGGCGCCGAAAGGCAGGAACTGGAAACGGCCGATAGAGCCGCGATTTTCCGGCAGGAAGCGTTCGGGCATATAGGCGCGCGGCCTCTCCCAATAAAGTTCGTGGCGATGCAACGTCCAGGGCATGATCAGCACCGTGACACCGGCCTCGATCTCGACCCGCTCGCCCTTGGGGCTTGTCCAGGAATCATCCGATATGGCGGCGCGATTGATGGATGGCGCCGGCGGATAGAGGCGCAAAGCCTCCTCGAAGGCGGCGCGCGTCTGCGGCATCATATCCAGCCATTCCACTGGTTCGGCTCCAGTGGCGAGCACCGCGTCGATTTCTTCTTCCATCGCTTCGCGGTTATGCGGGCTGTTCGATACGCAATACAGCGTCCAGGCCAATGCCCGGGCTGTGGTCTCATGACCCGCGCCGATGAAGGTCAGAATATTGTCTTCGATCTCCTCCTTCGACAGCCCCTCAGGGCCGGCCTGTTCGAGGAGCAGGGTCAGGAAATCCTCGGGCGCGGTGCTGCGATTCGCCTTCATCTTTGCGAGCCGCATATCCATCGTGTTGCGCACGATGGCGCGGAATTTCTCCAGCACTTTCTGGCCGCCGATGCGTGTCACACGTGGAACCCAGGACGGAGCGCGCATCAGATCCATCGGATCGACGCGGCCCATGCGATGCAGGAGTTCATTGACGTCATCGGCGAAATGGCCGCTCGAGGTGACGATTTCGCCGGAGAACAACGTGTCAGCGAGAATCGCGAAGGTCAGCTCGGTCATGTCGGTGCTGATATCGAAAATTGCGCCTGCCTTGTCTGCGCTCTCATATTTACGGGCATAGTCTTCGGACTGGCGCAGCATCTGCCCGGCGAAGCCTTGGGCATGGCGGGGCGTGAAAACAGGCGCCACCGCCTTGCGCGATCTTTTCCAGACAGCACCTTCGGCGGTCAGGAGGCCGTCGCGGAGGATCGGACGCAGGACGAGCTGGCGCACATCCGACATGCGGTAATTATTGGCATTGTCGACCAGCACATGTTTGATAAGGCCGGGATCGTTGACGATCAGCGTCCTCTGGCCGAAGAAATTGGTACGGATCCAGGGCAGCGTGTAGGACGGCTCGCCCCAGAGTTCGAGCGGATTGCGCAGGATGATGCGAATGATTTCCAGCCGGCTCGGCGGCACGGTACGCGGCAGCGGTGCTGGTGGAACGAACGGGTCCGGACGCATGTCCATCGTAAAAGCCTTTCGGGGAAGATCTAAGCTTCCCGGCAAGCTTGAAGCTAGAGCAGGCCCTTAAGTTCGTCCAGCTTGTCGTTGATCAGCCAGCCGTAATAATTCTCTTCCGGCCAGACGGTCGCACCGGCGCCGCGGTTCTTCGCAGCAAGGGCGGCGGCGCGCTGGCGCGAATTGCCGACATTATAAAGCGTCGCCGTCAGGCCGGGATTGCCCGAGATATCCATGCCGGCGATCTCCTTGTAGTCGTCGATCGACCTGCGGATCGAAGCCGCGACGAAGGCGAGCGAGATATCGGGATCCATGATGGCCTTGTAGACGGCCCCGGCATTCTTCTCGTTCAGCTTCGGATAACCCGACACGCGGGTCACGAGATCGGAGAGCATCAGCGCCGTCAGCGGATTGACCTGACCGAGGCCGAAGGTCTGACCGGCATAGAAGGGCTGGAAGAAGACCGCGCTGAAGCGGTTGTTGGGGAAGCTCGTGCCGCCCACCGTCTTGCCGCGGAAATCGCTTTCCCAGACATCTTCGCGGCAGGACCAGAGCGTGTAGGAATCGCTCTTGCCTTTGCATTCTGAAAATTGCGGCCGCGCCACAAATTCGTCGACGCTTTCGCCGTCATAAGCGAAGCGGAAGCTTTCTCCGGCATAGGAAGCGGCCTTGACATAATAGGCCTGCAGCCGGTCATAGGCGTCGACATTATAGGTGTGTTCGCCGACGATCGCGCCGACGACATGGATGGGATTGATGCCGTAAGCGCTGGAAACCTTGCGGATCTTGCTCATCAGCTCGCGATCGGTCGCCAGAAGCTCATGAACCTTTTCGTATTTCAGATCGAAGCTGCTCTTGGTGCCCTTGGTGCGCCTGATGGAAGCGCCCGGAATATCAGGCTGCTCAGCGTGACGATTGCCTGCCGGCACCGTCTGCATTGCGAAGGCAGGCGCCGAATTCACCAAGGCGACGGCAATCATAAGGCTTGTCAAAAGGCGTCGCACGATCCGTTATCCCGTCCGTTCCATCGTCCTGTTTTCGATGCGGCTGCCTGGACCAGAATCTTGGCCGAATAAAGCCGGAGCAGAAAACAAAACGGGCCTTCACTAGAAAGTAAAAGGCCCGCTGTCGAGAGTCGAGTTCGTCACAATCCGGCATTCATACCGGGAAAGACATGAATAGGTGCGCCGATATCACAGAATGAAGCGCGACAAGTCGGTGTTCTGTGCGAGATCGCCGACATGTTCGCGCACATAGGCGGCATCGATCGTCACGGCCGTCCCGCCCCGATCCGGCGCGTTATAGGAAATATCGTCGAGCACCCGCTCCATGACCGTCTGCAGACGGCGGGCGCCGATGTTTTCGACGGAGGAGTTCAGATGCACGGCGACATCAGCAAGCGCATCGATCGCGTCGTCGGTGAATTCGAGGCTCAGGCTTTCGGTTTCCATCAGCGCGCGGTACTGGCGGATGAGGCTCGCTTCCGTCTCGGTCAGGATCCGACGGAAATCATCCTTGTTCAACGGACGCAATTCGACACGGATCGGCAGGCGGCCCTGCAGTTCCGGCAGAAGATCCGAGGGCTTGGAGACATGGAAGGCGCCGGAGGCGATGAACAGGATATGGTCCGTCTTCACCGGCCCGTATTTGGTCGAAACCGTGGTGCCTTCGACGAGCGGCAAGAGGTCGCGCTGGACGCCTTCGCGCGAAACGCCGGCGCCCATGCCACCGTCGCGGGCGGCGATCTTGTCGATTTCGTCGAGGAAGACGATGCCGTCATTCTCGGTGGAGCGAACGGCTTCGCGCTGGATCACTTCGTTGTCGATCAGCTTGTCGGATTCGTCGCGGATCAGGTCACTATAGGAGGCCTTGACTGTGGTGCGGACCTTCTTGGTGCGGCCGCCCATCGCCTTGCCGAACATTTCCGACAGGTTCAGTACGCCGATATTGGCGCCCGGCATGCCGGGAATTTCGAAGCCTCCCATGCCGGAACCGGCATCGACCACCTCGATATCGATTTCCTTGTCGTCGAGTTCGCCATCCCTCAGCTTCTTGCGGAAGTTTTCGCGGGTGGCCGGCGAAGCGGTGGTGCCGACCAGCGCATCGAGAACACGCTCCTCGGCGCTCACATGCGCCTTGGCCTGCACCTCGGCCCGCTTCTTCTCGCGCACCAGACCAATGCCGACCTCGACCAGATCGCGGATGATCTGCTCGACATCGCGGCCGACATAGCCGACTTCGGTGAACTTGGTGGCTTCCACCTTGATGAAGGGTGCACCGGCGAGTTTTGCCAGGCGGCGCGAGATCTCGGTCTTGCCGACACCGGTCGGGCCGATCATCAGGATGTTCTTCGGCATGACTTCATCGCGCAGGCTCGGGTCGAGCTGCTGGCGGCGCCAGCGGTTGCGCAGCGCAATCGCGACTGCGCGCTTGGCATCATGCTGGCCGATGATGTAGCGATCGAGCTCAGAAACGATCTCGCGGGGGGAAAAAGTCGTCATTGGGTGTTATTCTCCTGGCGGTCCAGGGCCATTAGCAGCGCCCGGCCGTAATTCGTCGTTGTTTCGCCAAGTCCTCGAAGGCCTGTCTCGTCCAGGCCAAGCGGCCAGAAGGCATTGGGTTCAGCCTTCGACATCCAAGGATTCCACCACGATATTGTGGTTCGTGTAGACGCAGATGTCGGCGGCGATATCGAGGGCGCGGCGAGCAATCTCTTCGGCCGATTTGTCAGTATCCATGAGCGCGCGGGCGGCGGCCAAGGCAAAATTGCCGCCGGAACCGATCGCCGTCGTGCCATGCTCAGGCTCCAGGACGTCGCCGTTGCCGGTGATCGCCAGCGTGATCGACTTGTCGGCGACCAGCATCATGGCTTCGAGATTACGCAGGTATTTGTCGGTGCGCCAGTCCTTGGCGAGCTCGACGGCGGCGCGCATCAATTGACCGGGATATTGCTCAAGCTTCTTTTCGAGCCTTTCGAGCAGGGTAAAGGCATCGGCAGTGGCGCCGGCGAAACCGGCGACGACTTCGCCCTTGCCGATACGGCGCACCTTGCGGGCATTGCCCTTCATGACGGTCTGGCCGAGGCTCACCTGGCCGTCGCCCGCCATCACTACCTTGCCGCCTTTTCGAACTGTAATGATTGTTGTCATAAAACACCTGTCCGCCCATGACGCGGGCCGTTACGCCAGAGCATGATGCCGAAAAGTGTGAAGCGGTTTTCGGACGACATCATGCTCCATTTCTTTGATTTAGATCCGGATTCAGATCTTAGGCCGATGGGCCTAAGATCATCCTGATCTAGGCCGCACACCGGCCTTGTTGAGCCCTATGTAAGTGGGCCGAGGCAGATTGCAAATGGGCCGGCTTTTCTCTTGCCCGGCTTCTGGATATTTCCCGATGCGCCTGATAAGGAACGGCCTTATCCCCGATGGAGGGCCATATGGCCGAGACCGCAGCAAGCCGCACGGGCAGCGTTTCCCGCAAGACCAACGAAACCTCGATTTCGGTTTCCGTCAATCTCGACGGCACCGGCAGATCGACGATTTCGACGGGCGTCGGCTTCTTCGACCATATGCTCGACCAGCTTTCGCGACATTCCCTCATCGACATGGAGATCGATGCCAAGGGCGACCTGCATATCGACGACCACCATACGGTCGAAGATACGGGCATCGCCATCGGCCAGGCGATCTCCAAGGCGCTCGGCGACCGGCGCGGCATCACCCGCTACGCGTCGATCGATCTCGCCATGGACGAGACGATGACCAAGGCTGCTGTCGATCTTTCCGGTCGGCCGTTCCTCGTCTGGAATGTCGCCTTCAGCGCGCCGAAGATCGGTACTTTCGACACCGAGCTCGTTCGTGAATTCTTCCATGCGCTCGCCCAGAATGCCGGCATCACCTTGCATATTCTCAACCATTATGGTGCCAACAACCACCATATTGCCGAGACATGCTTCAAGGCCGTTGCCCGCGCATTGCGCACGGCGACAAAGATCGATCCGAGACAGGCGGGCCGTGTTCCCTCGACCAAGGGCACGCTCGTCTGAGCCCTTCGAGGGAGCGGCGACAATGACATCCAGCTATATCTTCCTGACACCGCCCGGCAGCACGAGCGCCACGGCCGACGAGACGCGAACCATCCGCGACGGCTTCACGCTGCTCGGCTTCCTGTTTCCATGGGTTTGGCTGCTGGCACATCGGCTTTGGCTGCATGCCGCCGCCGCCTTTCTGCTGCAAGGGATTGGTGGTGCGCTGATGGACGAACCGGGCCTCGGGCCGGCGGGAGCGGCAATCCTGCTGGGCGTGAATATGCTGGTCGGTCTCGAGGGCCAGAATTTCCGTATCCGCAAGCTTGCCGCCAAGGGCTGGAACGAAGACGCACTCATTGCAGCCGATACGATCGGCATTGCTGAGCAGATCTATTTCTCGGATAAGGCTGTCATCGCGGACAGCGACGCCGCCGCGGCACCGGACTGGCAGAACAGGGCCCGTCCGAACAGCCCGCACGGCCATGGCACATCGCTTGGTCTCTTTGGTTTTGATGGAGGACGCTGACGATGCGCGTCGCGATTATCGACTATGGCTCCGGTAACCTGCGCTCGGCGACCAAGGCTTTCGAGCGTGCCGCCCGCGAAGCGGGCGTGGATGCCCATATCGATCTCACCGACAGAGCGGAGGATGTTGCCGCGGCCGATCGTATCGTGCTTCCCGGTGTCGGCGCCTATGCCGATTGCCGGCGTGGCCTCGATGCCGTGCCGGGGATGGCCGAGGTGCTGATCGAGGCTGTCGAGAAGAAGGCGCGGCCGTTCCTCGGCATTTGCGTCGGCATGCAGCTCATGTCCTCGCGCGGCCTTGAGAAAACCGTGACGCACGGCTTTAACTGGATTCCCGGTGACGTCGTCGAGATGACGCCGGATGATCCCACGCTCAAGATCCCGCAGATCGGCTGGAACACGCTCGACCTGAAGCGCGACCATCCACTCTTCGAGGGAATTCCGACAGGGTCGCAGGGGCTACATGCTTATTTCGTGCATTCCTACCATCTTGCCGCCGAAAACGCCGAGGATGTCATTGCGACGGCCGACTACGGCGGTTCGATGACCGCTTTCGTCGGGCGCGACAACATGGTCGGCGCACAGTTTCACCCGGAAAAGAGCCAGAGGCTCGGCCTGGCCTTGATCGGCAATTTCCTGCGCTGGAACCCATAGTTCACGCAATTCCGGACGCAAAACCGCTGCGCAGTTTTGCTGGAATTGTTCCAAGGGCTGGCTTTTAATACAGCCGCCTTATTTCCTCTGTATGGAAACGGCGGAACAGGAGTGCGCTCGATGCCGGCTTCACGGAAATCAGGCAAGGTGTTCTACACGTTGCGGCCCTCCAGGGAAGGCTTGCCTGCCTTTTCTGATATCAAGCTTCCCGGCGGCACGATCATCCGCCGTGTTGACGAAGCCATCCACCGACAAGCGCTTTCCAATGCAGCCAAGGCGCTGAAAGAAAGGCTGGACCGATGATCCATGAATCGTTCCCCGCAAACGACAGTTCGAGCCGGCGGCCGAATGGGGTCAGCGCCAGCGATATCGCCGAAGCCGTGCTGGAATTCTATATCGAAGGTGAGGACGATCTGATCGGCCTGCTCGCCTACGCACTCTACGAGCGGCAAAAGCGCGATTTCGTTCTCAGCCATCGCAAGCGAAACGCCGGCCGTTCGCCCGATGAGGCCGAACTTGCCGCCGTCAACAGCAACTATCTCTCGACCGACTTGCGCAATACGCTGCGCGACCGCGCCTCGCAGATCCTTTCGAGTTATGCCGAAACCTATGTCGAGGCGATGGAGCCGCAGATCCGGCTGACCGCCGTCAACAACGATGCGCTGCGCCAGGTGCGAAACATCGAGAAATCGATGAAGAGGCGTCTGGGTTTCTGGCGTCAGGTCCGGGCCGGTTTTGTCGTCACCCTGCTGCTTCTTCTGCTTTTCGGCGCGGCTACCATTGCCGCTGTCTTTTTCCGCTCGGATATCGTAGATGCGTGGAATGCGCTGATGGTACCGACCACTCTACGGACGTAAGACGACATGATCCTTTTTCCCGCGATCGACCTGAAAGGCGGCCAATGCGTCCGCCTGAAGCTCGGCGACATGCAGCAGGCGACGGTCTACAACACCGATCCGGCCGCCCAGGCGAAATCCTTCGAAGACCAGGGTTTCGAATGGCTGCATGTGGTCGATCTCGACGGCGCCTTCGCGGGACATTCGGCCAATGGCGATGCCGTCGAAGCGATCCTCAAGGCAACTGACAATCCAGTGCAGCTCGGCGGTGGCATTCGCACGCTCGATCATATCGAGGCCTGGCTGTCGCGCGGGCTGCGGCGCGTCATTCTCGGCACCGTGGCGGTCAGAAATCCAGCGCTGGTCATCGAGGCCTGCCGGAAATTTCCTGGTCATGTCGCCGTTGGCATCGATGCCAAGGGCGGCAAGGTGGCCGTCGAGGGTTGGGCGGAGGCCTCCGAACTCGGTATCATCGAGCTCGCCAGAAAATTCGAGGGCGCCGGCGTCGCCGCGATCATCTACACCGATATCGACCGTGACGGCATCCTTGCCGGCATCAACTGGACCTCGACGCTGGAACTTGCCGACGCCGTTTCCATTCCCGTGATCGCCTCGGGCGGCCTTGCCTCTCTTGACGATGTCAGGCGCATGCTGGAGCCCGATGCGCGAAAACTGGAAGGGGCGATTTCAGGCCGTGCGCTTTATGACGGCCGTATCGATCCTAAGGAAGCGCTGGCGCTGATCAAGGCGACCCGGGCCAAGGAGACCGCGTAAATGACCCTCAAGGCCCGAGTCATCCCCTGCCTCGACGTCAAGGACGGCCGCGTCGTCAAGGGTGTCAATTTCCTCAATCTCGTCGATGCCGGCGATCCCGTCGAAGCCGCGAAGGCCTATGATGCGGCCGGCGCCGACGAACTCTGCTTCCTCGACATCACCGCTTCCTCGGACAATCGCGAGACGATCTTCGATGTCGTGTCGCGCACGGCCGACCAATGCTTCATGCCGCTGACGGTCGGCGGCGGGGTGCGTACCATCGCCGATATCCGCAAGCTGCTGCTGTGCGGTGCCGACAAGGTCTCGATCAATTCGGCGGCCGTCAGCAATCCCGACTTTGTCACTGAGGCGGCCGACAAGTTCGGCGACCAGTGCATCGTCGTCTCGATCGACGCCAAGCGCCGGCGCACCCAGGCGGTCGGCGGCGACAATCTCAGCGCCTGGGAAATCTATACCCATGGCGGGCGCAACGCGACCGGCATCGATGCCGTCGAATTCGCCCAGAAAATGGTGGCGCGCGGCGCCGGCGAGCTGCTGGTCACCTCGATGGACCGCGACGGCACCAAGGTCGGCTACGATCTGGAACTGACGCGGGCGATTGCCGATGCGGTGCGTGTGCCTGTCATCGCTTCCGGCGGCGTCGGCGATCTCGACGATCTCGTCGCCGGGATCAAGGAGGGCCATGCCAATGCGGTGCTTGCCGCGTCGATCTTCCACTTCGGCACCTATTCCGTCGGCGAGGCGAAGCACTATATGTCGAAGTGCGGCATCGACATGCGTCTCGACTGAACCTTGAAAGCGGACCTATGAGCGGATTTTCCCTTTCCGATCTCGAGAGCATCGTCGAAGAGCGATCGAAAGCCTCGCCGGAGCAATCCTGGACAGCCAAACTCGTGGCCGCCGGCCAGCCGAAAGCGGCAAAGAAGCTCGGCGAAGAAGCGATCGAAGCCGTAATGGCGGCGGTGACGGGCGACCGCGACAATCTGACCTATGAGGCTGCCGATGTGCTCTATCACCTATTGGTCGTATTGAAGATTGCTGAAATACCGTTAGAGAATGTCATGGCCGAGCTCGAGCGCAGAACCGCGCAGTCCGGCCTCAAGGAAAAGGCCAGCCGGCAGAGTTCATGAGTATCGCGACTGAGATTATCGGGGTGCCGGAAACGTTGGATCATTTCCAGTCGGAATCCTATTCGCCCTACCACTTCTTCTCTTCCGAACAATGGGCGAAATTCCGCGCCGACACGCCGTTGACGCTGACCAGCGACGAGGTCAAACGGCTGCGTTCGATGGGCGATCCGATCGATCTCGACGAGGTCCGGCGCATCTATCTGTCGCTGTCGCGGCTGCTGTCAGCGCATGTCGAATCCTCGCAGATGCTGTTCGAACAGCGCAACCGCTTCCTTAGCCTGTCCGATGTGACGAAGACGCCCTTCGTCATCGGCATCGCCGGCTCGGTCGCTGTGGGAAAATCGACCACCGCCCGCATCCTCAAGGAGCTCCTGGGGCGCTGGCCTTCCAGTCCGAAGGTCGATCTCGTCACCACCGACGGCTTCCTTCATCCGAACGCCGTGTTGCAGCGGGAAAAGCTGATGCAGCGCAAGGGCTTTCCGGAAAGCTACGACACGGCTTCGATCCTGCGTTTCCTCTCGGCCATCAAGGCCGGTCAGCCGGATGTGAAGGCGCCCAGCTATTCGCACCTCGTCTACGACGTGCTGCCGGACGAATACAAGATCGTCGACCGACCCGATATCCTGATCTTCGAAGGCATCAACGTGCTGCAGTCGCGCGACCTGCCTGCCGGCGGCAGGATCGTGCCGATGGTCTCCGACTTCTTCGACTTCTCGATCTATATCGATGCCGCGGAAGACGAGATCCACAACTGGTATGTCACGCGCTTCATGCGGCTGCGCGAGACCGCCTTCCGCGATCCGAATTCCTATTTCCATCGCTATGCGTCGATCAGCGACGCTGAAGCGCTCGAAATCGCCGAAGATCTTTGGGCAAACATCAACCTGAAGAACTTGCGCCAGAACATTCTGCCGACGCGTCCGCGCGCCGATCTCATCCTGAAAAAGGGCAAGGATCACCTGATCGAACAAGTCGCGCTGCGAAAACTATAGCGGCGTCTATATTTTAGGGATTGACGCGGCGCAGCGTCAGATTGATGCGGCCGCCATTCTTCAGCAGCGTCGAAGTCGCCGGATGGATGCGGTCGACGCCGTGGAAACACAGCCTCCCCTCGCCGCCCAACACCACCAGATCACCGCTTGAAAGCTTGAAAGATAGCGTACGATCGTTGCGGCTGAGGCCACCGACACGAAAGAGGCAGCTGTTGCCGAGCGAGATCGAGACGACCGGGGCCTTGAGATCCTGTTCGTCCTTGTCCTGATGCAGGCCCATGCGGGCTTCGTCGGAGTAGAAATTGACGAGGCAGGCTTCAGGCGACTTATCGTAACCCGAAACGTCGTTCCAGATATCGAGCAATTGCTGCGGCATATCAGGCCAGGGCCTGCCGGTTGCCGGGTGCGTCGGCTGGTAGCGATAGCCGCGCTGTTTGTCCGTCACCCAGCCGAGCGGCCCGCAATTGGTCATTCGCACCGACATCGGCTTACCGGTGCCGGGCATGACGGGTACATAAAGCGGCGCTTCGGCGACGATGGTGCGAATCAGCTCGACCAATGCCTCTTGACGCGTGCGGTCGAGATAGCCGGCGAGATGGCGGATGCCGTTCAAGAGCGCGGCCATGTCATTCACTACCGCCGCCGCCGGGGCGGCCGCGCATTTTCTTGACTTCCGAGCGGCCGGATTTTTCCTTCAGGCGGCGTTCGATTGAACCTTTGGTCGGCTTGGTCTTCTTGCGCGGCGGCGGTGGCGGCTTGGCGGCCTCCAGGATCAGTTCCTTCAACCGGTCGCGCGCATCCTCGCGGTTGCGGTCCTGGCTGCGAAAGCGGCTCGCCTCGATCATCAGCACGCCGTCCTTTGACAAACGCCGGCCGGCGAGCTTGATCGCATTGGTTTTGACACGATCATTCAGGGACGGCGAATTCGGGATGTTGAAGAACAGCTGGACGGCGGTCGAGACCTTGTTGACATTCTGACCGCCAGGGCCGCCCGCCAGAACGAACTGTTCCGTCAGCTCCCATCCCGCGATGGTGATCCTGTCATCGATATAGAGCGCGTCGCTGGCCATGCGGCGTTCTATCTCACATCAACGGCGAATTGAAAATATCGGCAATGATCAAGAAAAACCCGGCAATCCTGCGATGCCGGGTTTCACGTGAGTCAGAGACTGGAGCATCCGTTCTTCTTGGAAGTAGAGAATGCTCCAACTTTTTGTTTTCACGCAATTCCGGACGCAAAACCGCTGCGCACTTTTGCTGGAATTGCTTGTTCGCCTTATTCGGCAGCGACCTTCACGCCGGGCGCGGCATCGCGGACGCCGCCGTCGACATGATTTTCGAACTTGGCGAAGTTCGCGATGAACATCGAGACCAGTTTTTCGGCCTGCGCGTCATAGGCTGCCTTATCGGCCCAGGTTGAGCGCGGATCGAGAATGCTGCTGTCGACGCCATCGACGGAGACCGGCACGGCGAAGCCGAAGTTCGTGTCGGCACGGAATTCGGCCTGTCCAAGTTCGCCGGTCAAGGCGGCAGCGAGAAGTGCGCGCGTCGCCTTGATCGGCATACGCTTGCCGGTGCCGTAGGCGCCGCCGGTCCAGCCGGTATTGACAAGCCAGCATTGGACGCCATGACGGCCGATCAGCTCCTTGAGCAGATTGCCATATTCGGCCGGATGCCGCGGCATGAAGGGGGCGCCGAAGCAGGTGGAGAAGGTCGCCTCCGGTTCGACGACACCCTTTTCCGTGCCGGCCACCTTGGCGGTGTAGCCGGAGAGGAAGTGATACATCGCCTGGTCAGGCGTCAATCGCGCGATTGGCGGCATGACGCCAAAGGCATCGGCGGTCAGCATGATAATCGTCTTCGGATGCCCGGCGCGGCCCGTTTCCGAAGCGTTCGGGATGAAGTCCATCGGATAGGCGCAACGGGTGTTTTCGGTCAGCGACCCGTCGTTGAAATCCGGCTCACGGCTTTCGTTCAGCACGACGTTTTCCAGCACGGTGCCGAAGCGCTGCGTCGTCGCATAGATTTCCGGCTCGGCTTCGGCCGAGAGGCGGATGGTCTTGGCATAGCAGCCGCCTTCGAAGTTGAAGATGCCGTTCTCGCTCCAGCCGTGTTCGTCATCGCCGATCAGCGTCCGTGCCGGATCGGCCGAAAGCGTCGTCTTGCCCGTGCCGGAAAGGCCGAAGAAAACCGCCGCGTCACCATCCGGGCCGACATTGGCCGAGCAGTGCATCGGCATCACGCCCTTGGCCGGCAGCAGGTAGTTAAGCACGGTGAAGACCGATTTCTTCATTTCACCGGCATAAGAGGTGCCGCCGATGAGAACGAGACCGTTGGTGAGATCGCAGGCGATCACCGTTTCCGAACGGCAGCCGTGGCGGGCCGGATCGGCCTTGAAGCTCGGCAGATCGATGATCGTCAGCTTCGGGACGAAGCTGGACAGCGCTGCGGAGTCAGGGCGGATCAGCAGATTGCGGATGAACAGCGAATGCCAGGCGAACTCGGTCACGACGCGGGTCGGCAGGGCATGACCTTCCTCGGCGCCACCGACGAGATCCTGGACGAAAAGCTCCCTGCCCGCGGCATGCGCCAGCATATCGTCGCGCAACAAGGCGAAATGTTCCGGCGAGATCGGCTTGTTGTTGTCCCACCAGATTTCGCCATCGGTATTGATGTCGCGAACGACGAACTTGTCGCGCGGCGAACGGCCCGTGTGCTGGCCGGTGATAGCCCGCAGCGCGCCCTGAGCGGTCAGTTCGGCTTCGCCCCGGCGGATCGCTTCTTCATAGAGCGCGGCGGCGGAAAAATTGTAGCGAACGCGGGCTGCGCCGCCCAATCCCACCGTTGCCAGCTCTATTGCCGGGTTATGAACTCCGAACATTTCCATGGCTAGTTCCCTTCGCTCAGGCTCGTTACCGTTAAAACTGAGTGCGAAAATACGGGCAGAAATTTTAAAACACAAGATGACAAACTAGAGAAAATGTAGTGATATCAAACATTTAATCGATTTAAATTTATCTCCCTAATTTTAAATCGTTTGAAAAGACTGCGTTTAACTATTTTGATGCGCTACCTGAGATTGCTTGCGAATTTTACAACAATCTTCTCCCTTTATCTTTGCCACAATTTGTTCCACCTTTATCCTCCATAAGCGCATCCGGTCATTGAGACCGCCTGGGGAGAGCAAATCCGGGAGATTGCGCACTGATGACGGAGACCAACACCATGCCGACAATCGCGCTCGTTGATGACGACCGCAACATCCTCACCTCGGTGTCGATCGCGCTGGAGGCCGAAGGATACAAGGTCGAGACTTATACGGACGGTGCCTCGGCGCTCGACGGCCTTCTGGCACGACCGCCGCAGCTTGCGATCTTCGACATCAAGATGCCACGCATGGATGGCATGGAACTGCTGCGCCGCCTGCGGCAGAAGTCGGATATTCCCGTCATCTTCCTCACCTCCAAGGACGAGGAGATCGACGAGCTCTTCGGCCTGAAGATGGGCGCCGACGATTTCATCACCAAGCCTTTTTCGCAGCGTTTGCTGGTGGAGCGCGTGCGCGCCGTCCTGCGCCGCGCGTCAAGCCGTGAAGCCGCCGCCGCCGGTACCAGCCCCACCGGCGCACCGAAGAACGGCGCGGTGCAGCAGGCCCGTTCGCTGGAGCGCGGGCAGCTGGTCATGGACCAGGAACGCCACACCTGTACCTGGAAGGGTGAGGCCGTGACGCTGACGGTGACCGAGTTCCTGATCCTGCATTCGCTGGCGCAACGCCCCGGCGTCGTCAAGAGCCGCGACGCGCTGATGGACGCGGCCTATGACGAGCAAGTCTATGTCGACGACCGAACCATCGACAGCCACATCAAGCGGCTGCGCAAGAAATTCAAGATGGTCGACAACGACTTTGATATGATTGAAACACTCTACGGAGTGGGATACCGCTTCCGCGAAGCAGCTTGAGCCCCGAGCGGCGCAGCGCTACTGCATAATTCCTTAAATCGGAATCCGATTTAAGGATTAAATTATGCAGCAGTCAAAATGTTACAGCGTCCTTTGCGCGTCTGAAAAGATGCGCGGCGCTGTAGGAAATGTTAAGGGCTGTGGGCCGGTTCATCCGGCCCCGCCCTTCGAAAGGGCCTGTCATTGGCACAGTTGGTGCAGGAAAGGGATCTGGACGACGCGGAGGGCGTGAGCACCCGTCGCGTCCGGGGCCGCCGTTGGTCGCATCCCTTCACGCTGATCCGCCGCATCTTCGGCAATGCCGTCTTTTCGAGCCTGACGCGGCGCATCCTGTTCTTCAATCTCGTCGCACTGGTGGTGCTCGTCGGTGGCATCCTCTATCTCAACCAGTTTCGCGAGGGATTGATCGACGCCCGCGCCGAAAGCCTGCTGACGCAGGGCGAGATCATCGCGGGCGCCGTTTCGGCCTCCGCGTCGGTCGATACCAACTCGATCACCATCGATCCGCAGAAGCTGCTCGAGCTGCAGGCCGGCCAGAGCATCACGCCGGTGCCGAACGACGAGGACCTCGAATTCCCGATCGATCCCGAAAAGGTCGCGCCGGTCCTGCGCCGGCTTATCTCTCCGACGCGCACACGCGCCCGCATCTTCGATGCCGACGCCAATCTGCTGCTCGATTCGCGCCATCTCTATTCGCGCGGCCAGGTGCTGCGCTTCGACCTGCCGCCTGTTGAAGAGGAGAAGCAGACCTGGAGCGAGTGGTTCGCCACCCTGTTCAACAAGGCGCTGCAGCCCGGCAATCTGCCGCTCTATAAGGAAGCGCCGGGCGGCGACGGCTCGATCTATCCCGAGGTGATGAATGCGCTCACCGGCGTGCGCGGCGCGGTCGTGCGCACCACCGAGAAAGGCGAACTCATCGTTTCCGTCGCCGTGCCGATCCAGCGCTTTCGCGCCGTGCTCGGCGTTTTGCTGCTGTCGACGCAGGCGGGCGACATCGACAATATCGTTCATGCCGAGCGGCTTGCCATCATGCGCGTCTTCGGCGTCGCGACCCTCGTCAACGTGCTGCTGTCGCTGGTGCTTTCATCGACGATCGCCAATCCGCTGCGCCGTCTTTCGGCGGCTGCCATCCGTGTGCGCCGGGGCGCCAAGGCACGCGAGGAGATCCCCGACTTCTCCGCCCGCCAAGACGAAATCGGCAACCTTTCCATCGCGTTGCGCGAGATGACGACGGCGCTCTACGACCGCATCGATGCGATCGAAAGTTTCGCGGCCGATGTCAGCCACGAGCTCAAGAACCCGCTGACATCGCTGCGCAGCGCTGTTGAAACGCTGCCGCTGGCCCGATCCGACGATTCCAAGAAGCGGCTGATGGACGTCATCCAGCACGATGTCCGCCGCCTCGACCGGCTGATCAGCGATATTTCCGATGCCTCCCGTCTCGATGCCGAACTCGCACGCGTCGATGCCGGCTCCGTCGATATGGAGGTGCTGCTGCGTGACCTCATCGAGGTTTCGCGCCAGGTCAGGAGCACCAAGAAGCAGGTGGAGATCGAATATGCGATCGAGCGCAAGCCGAACATCAAGACGCGCTTCGTCGTCAATGGCCACGATCTGCGCATCGGCCAGATCATCGCCAACCTGATCGAGAATGCCCGCTCTTTCGTGCCGGAAAAGGGCGGAAAGATTACCGTGCGGCTGGTGCGGACGCGTTCGCGATGCGTCGCCACTATCGAAGACAACGGCCCCGGCATCCAGGCGGAAAATATCGACCGCATCTTCGAGCGCTTCTATACGGACCGGCCGGAATCGGAAGGCTTCGGCCAGAATTCAGGCCTCGGCCTTTCGATCAGCCGGCAGATCGCCGAGGCGCATGGCGGTTCGCTGAGAGCCGAAAACATCACCGATGCCGAAGGCGGGCATGTGCTCGGCGCGCGCTTCATCCTCTCTTTGCCAGTCGGCACCGCAGCATGACCGAGGCAGCTTTCAACATCCATGCGACGGCGATCGTCGTCGGCAAGACGGGACTGCTGTTCAGCGGGCCTTCCGGCTGGGGCAAATCGATGCTGGCCTTCACCTGCATGACGGAGGCGCGCCGGCTCGGGCTTTTCACGGCGCTGATCGCCGACGACCAGGTTCTTCTCTCAGGAGAGACCGGCGCGGTGATTGCCGCGTGCCCGCCATCGATCACCGGGCTGATGGAGCTTCGCGGCACCGGTATCGTTCATCAGGACCATATTCCCAGGGCGGCCATGCATTATGCCGTGCTTCCGGGCAGCGCTACCGGTGAAAACCGGGTGCCTCCCGAGGGCGAAATGGTGAGCCTTGCTGCCGGTTTTTCGCTTCCCGCATTGCGGTTGCTCGCGGGCGTTTCCTCACCCCTTGCAATCCTGATGGCAAAAGTGCCGGATATCGGGCGCTAGGGCCTTCCGGATTGGTCAATCTGCCTTATATAGTCGCATTTTTATCTTGCACTTCGGCTTTTCATAGCCAAGATGTGCCCCCACCGGTGGACGTAATTGCTGCATTGCGATATTGGGTCCACCGTTTGCGTCTATGGGAGCAGTAATATCATGATCGGACTTGTGCTTGTCACTCATGGCAAGCTGGCTGAAGAGTTTCGTCATGCTGTCGAGCACGTCGTCGGTCCTCAGAAATTCATCGAGACGGTCTGTATTGGCCCCGAAGACGACATGGACCAGAGACGGCAGGACATTCTGGAAGCCGTTTCCGGTGCCGATGATGGCCATGGCGTCGTCATCCTGACCGACATGTTCGGCGGCACGCCGTCCAATCTTGCCATATCAGTCATGAGCAGCGGCCATACCGAAGTCATTGCCGGCGTCAACCTGCCGATGTTGATCAAGCTTGCCGGTGTGCGCGGCGAGAACAACATGGAAAAGGCGCTGGTGGAGGCTTCCGAGGCCGGGCGGAAATATATCAATGTCGCGAGCCGTGTGCTCAGCGGAAAATAACGAGCCTTCATGACATCGCTCTCCCGGGAACTCCTCATTATCAACAAGCGCGGTCTTCACGCGCGCGCTTCCGCCAAATTCGTGCAGATGGTCGAGACCTTCGATGCCGCCATCACCGTTTCCAAGGACGGGATGACGGTCGGCGGCACCTCCATCATGGGACTGATGATGCTTGCGGCAAGCCCCGGCTCGAGCGTCGTCGTTTCGGCGAGCGGCAGCCAGGCCGAGGAAGCGCTGGAGGCGCTGGACCAACTGATCCAGAATAGGTTCGGCGAAGAAATGTGAGCGCCGGCGAGCTCATATAAACATATAAAGACTTCTTTATATCCTTATTGCCATCCCCGGCGAAGCCTGCTAAACGGCGGACATGCCGTGCGCTTGCACGCGGTCATCTTCGCGCCTGCGCCAATTTTGAGACGTTTTCAGCCTGGAGGCCTCTATGAGCACTGAAAAAGATTATGTCGTCGCCGATATCGGGCTTGCGGATTTCGGCCGCAAGGAAATTACGATCGCCGAAACCGAAATGCCGGGGCTGATGTCCTGCCGCACCGAATTCGGCCAGACAAAGCCGTTGAAGGGCGCGCGCATCACCGGCTCGCTGCACATGACCATCCAGACGGCTGTGCTCATCGAAACGCTGGTCGCGCTGGGCGCCGAAGTCCGCTGGGCCTCGTGCAACATCTTCTCGACGCAGGATCATGCCGCTGCCGCGATCGCCGCTTCCGGCGTGCCTGTCTTCGCCATCAAGGGCGAATCGCTCGAGGATTACTGGGTCTACACCGACAAGATCTTCCAGTGGGCCGATGGCGGCCTTTCCAACATGATCCTCGATGACGGCGGCGACGCCACCATGTACATCCTGCTTGGCGCCCGCGCCGAAGCCGGCGAGGACGTGCTATCTCACCCGCATTCCGAAGAAGAGGAAATTCTCTTCGCACAGATCAAGAAGCGCCTTGCCGCTTCCCCGGGCTGGTTCACCAAGCAGCGCGACGCGATCAAGGGCGTCACCGAGGAAACGACGACCGGCGTCAACCGCCTTTACCAGCTCAGCCAGAAGGGCCTGCTGCCCTTCCCGGCGATCAACGTCAACGACTCGGTTACCAAGTCGAAGTTCGACAACAAGTATGGCTGCAAGGAATCGCTGGTCGACGGCATCCGTCGCGGCACCGACGTGATGATGGCCGGCAAGGTTGCTGTCGTCTGCGGATACGGCGACGTCGGCAAGGGTTCTGCCGCTTCGCTCTCCGGCGCCGGCGCCCGCGTCAAGGTGACCGAAGCCGATCCGATCTGCGCATTGCAGGCTGCGATGGACGGTTATGAAGTCGTTCTGCTCGAGGACGTCGTTTCCTCGGCCGATATCTTCATCACCACCACCGGCAACAAGGACGTCATCCGCATCGACCATATGCGGGCGATGAAGGATATGGCGATCGTCGGCAATATCGGTCACTTCGACAACGAAATCGAAGTCGCCGCATTGCGCAATCTCAAGTGGACCAATGTCAAGCCACAGGTCGACCTGATCGAATTCCCCAAGGGCAACCGCATCATCCTTCTTTCCGAAGGCCGTCTGCTCAACCTCGGCAACGCCACCGGCCATCCGTCCTTCGTGATGTCGGCTTCGTTCACCAACCAGACGCTGGCACAGATCGAGCTCTTCACCAAGCCCGACCAGTATTCCAACCAGGTCTATATCCTGCCGAAGCATCTCGATGAAAAGGTCGCACGCCTGCATCTCGACAAGCTCGGCGTGAAGTTGACTGAGCTTTCTGAGGAACAGGCTGCCTATATCGGCGTCTCGCCGAAGGGCCCGTTCAAGTCCGACCACTACAGATATTGATCTGATAGTTAATATCCACAAGATGTAGAAAGCCGCGGCATTGACAAATGTCGCGGCTTATTTTTTGGACGCTCCCTTCCCGCCGATTCCCTTCCGAAGTATTGTTTTAAGACTTGATTCGTGGCGCCGGACCCTGTCCGACCGCTCCGAAAATGGGATGTCTTGTCGTAATGCGGCACATTGAAGGACGGAGACATACCGCGGATGTCGGAAATGAAAAGCAGCCTGCCCGGTCAGGCGGATGATGGCGCTCGCGCCGATCGCCGCCCGCTGATGGCAGGCCAAGGATATAAATCTGCAACGGCACACGAGGCCGCAAAGCAAGAGCACGGACCATTGGCCCGCTTCCTGAAAAGCTGCGCGGCCGGCACGGCGCTTGCCGCGCTGGCGCGGCCGGCTCTGGCACAGGCGGAGCAGCAGGCGGCGGCCTCGGCTCACCTCTTCACATCCTCGCAGGTGATCGGTGTTTCCGTCGTCATCGGCGTCATATCGGCAGCCTTGCTGTCGACGCTGTGGCTCGTGCGCCAGCGCGGCAACCTGGAAAACGAGAGCCGGGAAATCCGCTCGGCGCTCTCCGATGCCCAGCAGCGCATTTCGCAATACCAGGCTCTGATCGCCGACAAGAACCGGCGGATCGTCATCTGGGACGGCAATGCGCGCCCCGAACTGCTCGGTCAGCTTCCGCCCGAGACCGGCGCGCCGCAGGACGGCGAATTCCTGGCCTTCGGCCTGTGGCTGAAGTCACGTTCGGCTTCCGAGCTGGAAAAGGCGATCGACCGGCTGCGGGACGAGGCGCAGAGCTTCGACATGGTGGTCGAAACCATCCGCGACGAAATCCTCGAGGCGCAGGGCCGGGTTTCCGGCGGGCGTGCTTTCGTCCGTTTCGTGGCGCTCAACAATCTGCGCGCCGAGCTCGCAGAGCTCAGGATCGAGCGCGACCGGCTGATGACCTCGATCTCGGCCTTCCAGACCATGCTCGACGCGATCGACATGCCGGCCTGGCAGCGCGATCCGGTGGGCCGCCTCACCTGGGTCAACCAGGCTTATGGCGAGGCGGTCGAGGCGCGATCGCCGCAGCAGGCGATCAATGAAGGCCGCGAGATGCTGACGACCGTGGCGCGCGAACGCATTCGCGCAACGACGACGCCGGAATCGCCCTTCCACGACAAGATTTCGACGGTCGTGCACGGCAACCGCACTTTCTTCGACGTCGTCGACGTCAGGGTTCCCGGCGGCTCGGCCGGCATCGCGATCGATGTGTCCGACATAGAAGCGGTGCGCGCCGAGCTGGAACGGACGCTGAAGAGCCATGCCGAAACGCTCGACCATCTCGCCACGCCGGTTGCCATCTTCGACGGCGACCGCCGGCTGCAATTCTACAACCAAGCCTTCGTCGCGCTCTGGGAGCTGGATATCGCCTTCCTCGAAGGCCGACCTGACAATAGCGAGCTGCTCGAGCGGCTGCGGGCGGCCAAGAAACTGCCGGACCAGCTCAACTGGAAAAGCTGGAAGGAAGCCGCACTTTCCGTCTATCGCGCGCTCGACACGCAATCCGATCTCTGGCACCTGCCGAACGGACAGACGTTGCGCGTCTTTGCAACCGCCCATCCGCAGGGCGGCGCCACCTGGGTGTTCGAAAACCTGACCGAGCAGGTCGATCTCGAAACGCGCTACAACACGCTGGTCAAGGTGCAGGGCGAAACGATCGACCATCTTTCAGAAGGTGTGGCGGTGTTCGGTCCCGATGGGCGCATCCGCCTTTCGAACCCGGCCTTCCGCGCGCTCTGGGGGATCACCGAAACCGAAGCCAAGCCCGGCACCCATATCCGTGCGCTCGGCGAGGCCTGCGCGCCTTCCTATGATCGGCCGGATGGCTGGAAGACCTTCGCGGAGCTGATCACCAGCTTCGACGACGAACGCCGCTCAGGCCAGGGAACGCTGGAACTCTTCTCCGGCCTCGTGCTCGACTATGCCGTCATCCCGCTGCCGAACGCGCAGACCATGCTGACCTTCGTCAACATGACGGACAGCGTGCGTGCCGAGCGCGCGCTGACCGAGAAGAACGAAGCGTTGCGCAAGGCCGACGAGCTGAAGAACGACTTCGTCCAGCACGTTTCCTATGAACTGCGTTCGCCACTGACCAACATCATCGGCTTCACCGATCTCCTGCGCACGCCGGGTGTCGGGCCGCTGAACGAACGACAGGCCGAATATATCGACCACATCTCGACCTCGTCCTCGGTCCTCTTGACGCTCGTCAACGATATCCTCGACCTTGCGACCGTCGACGCCGGCATCATGCGCCTCAACTATGCGGATATCGATCTCAACGATCTGCTCGACGACGTCTCGATGCAGATCGCAGATCGCCTCCACGAAAGCGGCGTGGCGCTTGAAATTACCGCACCCGCCTATCTCGGCTCTATCATTGCCGATCCGCAGCGGCTGAAGCAGATCCTCCTGAAGCTTCTTTCCAATGCAGCGAATTTCTCGCCGGAGGGCACCTCGATCTCGCTGGAATGCCATCGCGAAGGCACGGATTTCGTCTTCGCCGTCAGCGATCGCGGCCCCGGCATCTCACCTGATATGATCGCGACCGTCTTCGACCGTTTTGCCACGGGGGCGAAAAGCGGCAAACGCGGCGGCGCCGGCCTCGGTCTCTCGATCGTCGACAGCTTCGTCAGTCTGCATCATGGCGATGTGACGATCGACAGCGAGCCGGGCAAGGGCACGACCGTCGTCTGCCGTATCCCCTCGGTCGATGTACCGCATTCCGCCGCCGCCGAATGACGACCAGCGATGCGATCTCGCTTTTCCTGAAAGATGAGGCGGCTACCATCCGCCTCGGCGAAGATCTGGCACTGGCCCTGAAGGCCGGCGATTGCCTTGCCCTTTCCGGCGATCTCGGCGCGGGGAAATCCTCGCTCGCCCGGGCGATCCTGCGCGCCATGGCCGACGACGAAGAGCTCGAGGTCCCGAGCCCGACCTTCACGCTGGTCCAGTCCTACGATCTGCGCATCCCCATTTCGCATTTCGATCTTTACCGGCTCGGCGACCCCGCCGAACTGACCGAACTTGGCTTCGACGAGGCTCTGCAGAACGGCGTCTGTCTCGTCGAATGGCCGGAGATGGCGGAGAGCGAGCTGCCCGCTCAGCGCATCGCATTGACGCTGGAACATGAGGGCAACGGCCGCCGGGCAACAATCAAAGCCGTTGGCGCGCAAATTGCACGCATCCGTCGCGTCCTGGCGATCCGCGATTTCCTCGATGACGCCGGTTACCCCGCAGCGAAACGCCGCTTCCTGACCGGCGATGCCTCGCTGCGCGCCTATGAGGCGATCTATCCGAAGGGCGAGAACCAGCGCATCATCCTGATGGACTGGCCGCCGCTTGCTGGAGGTCCGCCGGTTCTCGACGGTAAACCCTATCCCAAAGTCGCGCATCTTGCCGAAAACGCCTATCCGTTCGTGGCGATCGCCGATGCGCTGCGCAAGGACGGCTTTGCGGCGCCCGAAGTCTACAAGGTGGATTATAACAAGGGTATCCTGCTGATCGAAGATCTCGGCAGTGACGGCGTGCTGGATGCCCGCGGACAGCCTATTATCGAACGCTATCGCGAAAGCGTTGCCTGCCTGGCCAGACTGCACGCCCTGAAATTTCCGCACGACATCCCTGTTGGAAAGGGGCATGTCCATCATGTCCCTGATTTCGACCGTACGGCGATGAAGATGGAGGTGCGGCTGGTGCTCGACTGGCACCTGCCCTGGAAGCGCCAGGGCGCACCTGCAACGGAAGCCGAACGCGCGGATTATCTGGCGATCTGGGATACACTCATCGACGAACTGGCAACGGCCGAGAAGAACCTGCTGCTGCGCGACTTCCACTCGCCGAATATCATCTGGAGACCGCATGCGAAGGGCGTCGAACGGATCGGCCTCATCGACTTCCAGGACGCCATGATCGGCCCGACGGCTTATGACCTCGCCTCAATCGTCCAGGATGCGCGTGTAACGATCGAGCCAGGCCTCTTTCGGCAGCTGATGGATGATTATCTGGGGCTTCGCCGCGCACAGGGCGGTTTCGACGAAGACGGCTTCATGAGGGCCTGGGCAATCATGTCGGCGCAGCGCAATTGCAAGCTTGCCGGTCTCTGGGTGCGCCTGTTGCAGCGCGACGGCAAGCCGGGTTATCTGAAACACATGCCGCGCACGCTTTCCTATCTGAACGTCGCGCTTGCGCATGAAACGCTTGCCCCCTTGCGCGATTGGTGCACAAGGGCTGGAATAGGCCAGAGCGAATCATAAGTTCCGGATCAGAATGACCATCAGACAAGCCATGGTACTGGCCGCGGGTCTCGGAACCCGCATGCGCCCGATCACCGACACGATCCCGAAGCCGCTGGTGAAGATCGACGGCAAGCCGATGATCGACTACGCGCTGGATTCGCTGGTGGCGGCCGGCGTCGAACGGGCCGTCGTCAACGTCCACCACTTCGCCGATCAGATGCTCGACCATCTCGGGAACTACCGCGGCCTCGACATCGTCATTTCCGACGAGCAGGACGCTCTGATGAATTCCGGCGGCGGGCTGGCGAAGGGCCTGACATTGCTTAACCGCAACAATGTCTTCGTCATGAATGCCGATCTCTTCTGGATCGGCGAGCAGCCGGGGCGACCGACCAACCTGCAACGCTTAGCCGGATTCTTCGATAGTGAACGCATGGACATGGCGCTGCTTTGCGTTGGGATCGAGGATACGACAGGTCACAACGGCAAGAACGACTTCAGCCTCGCAGCCGATGGCCAGCTGACGCGTTATCGCGACGATCCGTCCAATCCCGTCGTCTATGCCGGAGCGATCGTCATGAACCCGGCGCTGCTCGACGATGCACCGAAGGATGCCTTCAACCTCAATATCTATTTCGACAAGGCGATCGCGCGCGGACGGCTTTTCGGCATGGTGCTCGAAGGCCATTGGCTGACGGTCGGCACGCCGGAGGCAATCGGCGAGGCGGAGGAAACGATCCGCAGGTTGCGGGCGTTTGCCTGAGCCATGGCGGAGCGGCACCAGCCACGCATCCTGACGATCCCGGCGGGCCTCCCCTTCCTGAAAACGCTGGTGACGACGCTTTGCGATGGCCGATTGACGCCGATTTTCCGGCACGAGGCTGATGATCCGCTATCGCTTGCCAAGGTGACGATCTACCTGCCGACCCGGCGCGCCGTGCGTGTGCTGCGCTCGGAATTCGTCGACCTGCTCGGCGGCCGCTCGGCGATCCTGCCGGTCATCCGTCCGCTCGGCGAAACCGACGACGATAGCGGTTATTTCGACGAGGCGCTGCCGGCAACGATCGATCTCGCCCAACCGCTGTCGAATACCGCCCGTCTGCTGGAGCTGGCGCGCCTGATCCTTGCCTGGCGAAACAAGCTGCCGGAGATCGTCCGCCACATTCATTCGGACTCGCCGCTCGTTGCGCCGGCAAGTCCGGCGGATGCGATCTGGCTCGCCCGCAATCTTGCGGAGCTGATCGATTCCATCGAGACCGAGGATCTCGACTGGTCGGAACTGTCGAAACTCGACACTGGCGACTATGCCGCCTGGTGGCAGCTGACGGCGGAATTTCTGCAGATCGCCAGCGCATTCTGGCCGGAGCGGCTGTCTGAACTCGGCAAATCCTCGCCGGCACGGCACAGAAATGCCATTCTCCGGGCTGAAGCAAGCCGGCTCTCGGCGACGAAACCGGCCGGACCGATCATCATCGCCGGTTCGACAGGGTCCGTTCCCGCCACCGCCGATCTCATCGCCGCCGTCGCCCATCTGCCTGAAGGCGTGATCGTGCTTCCGGGTCTCGATCTCTCCATGCCCGAAAGGCACTGGCAGATGGTCACGCCGGAACTGGCGCCCGGCCAACATGCCAATCCCGCAAGCCGGAGCCATCCGCAGTATGGTCTCTCTTCGCTGCTCAAGCGGCTGAAGCTGACGCGGGCCGACGTCACGCTCCTCGACAGACCGGAGGCCGATCTCGACCGGCGCGCCGAAATCCTGTCGCGGGCACTTGCCCCGGCGGAGGCGACCAGCGACTGGGGAGCATGGAAGAACGACCTGCCAGCAAGGGCGCTGTCTTCGGCCTTCTTTGATGTCTCGCTGATCGAAGCCGCCAATGAGCGCGAGGAAGCAACCGCGATTGCCATCGCGCTCCGGCTGGCGTTGGAAAGGCCGGGCCAGGACGGCGAAAGCCGGGCAGCACTTATCACTCCGGACCGCAATCTCGCGCGGCGCGTGATGGCCGAGCTTTCCCGCTTCGGCATCCTCGCCGACGATTCGGCGGGCACGCCGCTTTCGGCCATGCCGCAGGGCACCTTGCTGCAATTGCTGCTGGAGGCAGCGTTGCGGCCGGGCAATCCGGTGGCGATCGTCTCCTTGCTCAAACATCCGCTTGCCCGCTTCGGCCTGGAACGCGACGCCTTGATTTCCGCTACAGAGGCGCTCGAGCTGCTGGCACTGCGCGGCGGCGTGGCAGAGGTGGATATCAGCGCGCTGGAACCGCTGCTCACTCACCAGCTTGCCGAACAGGCCCTGGACAGGCACGCGCCGCAGTGGCGAAAAGCGCTTTCGCCTGAGGCCGCAGACGCCGCATACGATCTTGCCCGGCGGGTCGCACAAGCGACCGAACCGCTGGCTTCGGCGCTGATGCGGCACCGGCCGGAAGATCGCGGAAGAACGGTGCGCTTCACATTGTCCGAATGGGCGGAGCGCACCGGCCGTTCGCTTGAAGCGGTGGCGGTCGATCCGCAAGGCAATCTCGCCGACCTCTGGTCGAACGAAGCGGGAGACGCCCTCGCCGCCCTGCTCGGTGAAGTGATCGACACGGACGGCCAGATGGAGGCCGACGGACCGCAGTGGATCGACATTATGGCAGCCCTTGCCGCCGGTCATGCGGTGAAGCCACGGGCGCTCAGCCATCCGAGGCTCTTCATCTTCGGCACGCTGGAAGCCCGCCTGCAGAGCGTCGATACGTTGATCCTCGGCGGCCTGAACGAAGGCACGTGGCCGGGACAGACCGCCAACAATCCCTTCATTCCGCGCATGATGAAGACGGAGATCGGCCTCGAGCCGCCGGAGCGGCGCATCGGCCAGCTGGCGCATGATTTTGAGATGGCAAACGGTACGCGCCATCTGATCTATTCGCGCGCGCTGCGCCAGGGCTCAACGCCGACCGTCGCCTCGCGTTGGCTGCAGCGGCTGCTGGCGCTCGGCGGAGAGGCGTTCGAAGCGGAATTGAAGGGGCGCGGCAATCGGTTCCTCCAATGGGCCGCTCTCATCGATCGAGGAGATGCTCAGGCGCCGGCGCAGCGCCCCTCGCCGAAACCGCCGCTGGCGCTGCAGCCGAAATCCTATTCCTTCAGCGAAGTCGGCCGGCTGCGCCGAGATCCCTATGCCATCTATGCCCGTCGCATCCTGCGGCTTGACCCCGTCGACCCGTTCAATCGTGATCCAGGGGCGGCCGAACGCGGAACGCTCTACCACGAGATCATCGATCGGTTCATCCGCGAGGCTCACATCGCCGGCACGCCGGATGCGGCAGCGGCGATGGAGGCCATCCTTTCCGAGCTGTTCGACATGGAAAAACTGCCGCCGCATATCGACGCGGTGTGGCGGCCGCGCTTTCGCGCGGTGGCCCGCGTCTTCCTCGAATGGGAGGCTGGACGCCGGCATGGCATCCTGAAAACGCTGACGGAAGTACGGGGCGGGATGGAGCTGGAGCCGATCAATATCCGGCTCACCGGCGTTGCAGACCGGATCGACGTCACAGGACCAAATTCGGCCGACATCATCGACTACAAGACTGGGTACAATCCCTCGCCGGCGCAGGCGCGCGTGCTTCTCGATCCCCAGCTTGCGCTTGAAGCGGCGGCCTTGAGCGCCGGCGCTTTTCGCGATGCCGGCAGCCTCGTGCCGCAGGACCTTCTCTATGTGCGTCTGCGTCCGGGAAACCGCTTTCAAGTCGACACTGTCAACAACGAGAGCTCAGCGCGCAGCGACAAGGCGAAATCGGCGATGGATCTCGCCGCCGAATCGATCGACCAGCTGGTCAAATTCGTGGGGTTGCTGCAATCCAACGAACGAGGCTTTACCTCGCGGCTGATCCCGGCCCAGCAATTCGATTTCGGCGGCGACTACGATCATCTTGCCCGCGTCTCCGAGTGGTCGACGGCCGAAACCGAAGAGGGCGGCGGCGATGAGTGATGTGACCGCCCTTCCCAACGACGACGATCCGGGCGCCTGGATCGGCTGGACGACGATCCAGCAGGCGATTGCCTCCGATCCGATGCGTTCGGCATGGGTCTCGGCCAATGCCGGTTCCGGCAAGACGCATGTACTGACACAGCGCGTCATCCGGCTGCTGCTTGCCGGCGCGCGGCCTTCCGCCATTTTGTGCCTCACCTATACCAAGGCTGCCGCCTCCGAAATGTCGAACCGTGTCTTCGAACGGTTGGCGGAATGGGTGGTGCTTGACGATGAAGACCTCGGCCGGCGGATCACTGAGATCGAGGGTACGGCTCCCGACGGATTGAAGCTTGCCGAGGCCCGCCGGCTGTTTGCCAAGGCGCTGGAGACACCCGGCGGACTGAAGATCCAGACGATCCATGCCTTTTGCGAGGCACTGCTGCATCAATTCCCGTTGGAGGCCAACGTTGCCGGGCATTTCTCGGTTCTCGACGATCGCGCGGCGGTGGCGCTGCTTGCCGATGCGCGCCGGGCGCTGCTGACGGCAACGGCGCCTGACGAAGATAGCGCCCTTGCCGAGGCATTCGCCTACGTGCTCAATCTCGGCGACGAATCCGGACTGGAGAATCTGCTCGGCGACATCGTCGCCAACCGCAATGCCATTCGTCGTTTCACGGCGACGGCCGAACAGCAGGGCGGCGTGGAAATGGTTCTGCGCAAAAGGCTTGGCCTTGCCGCCGGCGACACGGAAGACCGGATCGCGGCGCAATATTGGCCATTGCCCGCGCTTTCGGGCAGCACGCTAGAGCTTTATCTCTCGCTCGCCGACCAGAAGGGCGGTGCGAAGGCGCAAGAGGTTGCCTATGGCCTCAGGCTCACCGGGCGGGAGCGCGACGACGCAAGGCGCGCTGAGATCCTCGAAAAAATCTTTCTGACCGTGAAGGGCGAGCCCAAGGCGGACTCGCAATTCTTCGTCAAGGCCATGCTTGCCGAGGCACCGCAGCTGTCGGAGGCCATCGCCATTGCCCGCGCGCATGTCGCAGCAAGCCGCGACCGGCTGAAGCTGATGCGGATGTACGGCGCCACACATGCGGCGCTCGTACTCGCCGACCGGCTGAATCACGACTATGAGGAGTTGAAGAAGCAGCGCAGCCAGCTCGATTTCGAGGACCTGATCACCCGCACCGCCGACCTCCTGACGAAAAGTGGCGTCGGCCCCTGGATCCACTACAAGCTCGATCGCGGCATCGATCATATCCTCGTTGACGAAGCCCAGGATACCAGCCCGATCCAGTGGAGCGTCATCCAGTCGCTCGCCGAAGATTTCTTCTCCGGCGAAAGCGCCCGGCCGATCGTGCGCACGCTGTTTGCCGTCGGCGACGAAAAGCAGTCGATCTATTCCTTCCAAGGGGCGAGACCCGAGCGTTTTTCCGAGGAGAGCGACCGGACGCGGCGGCGCGTTTCCGACAGCGGGCAGAGTTTTTCCTCCGTGCGGCTGCCGCTGTCGTTCCGCTCGACCGCCGACGTGCTCGAGGCCGTCGACCACATTTTCAAGACATCCGAGAACGCGCGCGGCCTCAGCGCGCTCGGCGAACCGGTCGTGCATCGTTCCAGCCGCATCGGACATCCCGGCGCCGTCGATCTCTGGGAGATGGTTGCGCCGGAAGCGGTGGTGAAGGAGGAGGACTGGACGGCACCCTTCGACGCAACGCCGGAAAGCGCGCCGGCCGCGATCCTCGCACGGCGGATCGCCCATTCGATCGGCAGTCTCGTCGGCCGCGAAACGATCGTCGACAAAGGCAAGGAGCGCCTGATCGAGGCCGGCGACATTCTGGTGTTGGTGCGCAAGCGCGACGCCTTCGTCAATGCGTTGACGCGCGCGTTGAAGCGCCGCGGCGATATTCCCGTCGCCGGTGCGGACAGGCTGGTGCTGACCAGCCATATCGCCGTGCAGGATCTGCTGGCGCTCGGCCGTTTCCTGCTTCTGCCGGAAGACGATCTTTCGCTCGCCGCCGTGCTCAAGAGCCCGCTTTTCGATCTCTCGGAGGACGACATCTTTGCGATCGCCGCGTTGCGCGGCGACAATCAGAGCGTCTGGAGCCATCTCAAAAGCTTCGCCGCCGACGGCACCGAGCGTTTCCGCGCTGCCGTCGAGAGGCTGGAGCTATTTCTCCGGCAGTCCAGGAGCCTGTCGGTCCATGATTTCTATGCGCGCGTGCTGGGGAGCTATGGCGGGCGGCGGCAATTCCTTGCCCGTCTCGGCACCGAGGTCAGCGATATCCTCGACGAATTCCTGACCTTCACGCTCGACCACGAGAGTTCCGGCCTTCCTGGGCTGCAATCCTTCATCTCGACGCTGGAACTCGAAGCACCGGTGATGAAGCGCGAGCAGGACAAGGGGCGCAACGAGGTGCGGATCATGACGGTGCATGCCTCCAAGGGCCTTGAGGCACCGATCGTTTTCCTCGTCGACGGCGGTTCGAAGGCCTTCACCCATACCCATCTGCCGAAGCTTCGCCTGATCGAGACCGGCCTCGACGAGCCGCCGATGCCCGTCTGGGTTCCTGTCTCCGATCTCGCCAATTCGCTGACGCAGGACGATGCGACGCGTATCCAGATGCTGGCGGAAGAAGAATACCGCCGGTTACTCTATGTCGCCATGACGCGCGCGGCCGACCGGTTGGTCGTCTGCGGCTATCGTGGCGTGCGTGTGAACAACGACACCTGGCATATGATGATTTCGACGGCACTGGACGACGACCATCCACATGTGGAGGCGACTACATTCTCCGGTCCCGATGGGGAATGGCCGGGCATCAAGTGGCGCGTGCCGCGGATAGAACGAAGTTTCGAGCGTATCGATCGCAGCGAAGAGCGCGACAGCGAGGAGACCTTGCCGGACGGCCTGTTGCGGCCATTGCCGCCGCAGGCTGAGCTGCCCCGGCCACTCAGCCCTTCCGGTGCCGGGACGATCGTCGATGAAGATGAAGGCGGTCTGCTGGTCGTTTCGCCGCTGTTTGGCGAGAAGGAGCACAGCGATCGCTCACTGGAGAAGGGCAGGCTGATCCATCGCATGCTGCAGGCGCTTCCCGAAATTCCACTTGGCGAACGGCCTGATGCGGCAAGCCGCTATGCCGAACGGGCGGCGCGATTCTGGCCGGAAGGCGAACGGCGCAAGCTTGTCGATTCGGTTCTGAAACTATTGGACGAGAAAGGTCTGCAGGCCGTTCTCGGCGCACAGGCTCAGCCTGAGGTTTCGATCATGGGGACATTGACGCTCGTTGACAGGCGCTATGCGGTTTCGGGCCGCATCGACCGGCTTGCGGTTCTTTCCGATCGTGTCGTCATTCTCGACTACAAGACCAATCGGGTGCCGCCGGTAACGGAAGAGGCTATTCCCTTCGCGCACCGGGCGCAGCTGGCAATCTATCGTGAAATCCTGGCGCCGCTTTATCCGGGCAAACGTATCGACTGCATGCTTGTCTATACCGAGAATGCTTCGCTCTATACGCTGAGCGAGAAGGCACTCAGTTTGGCGCTTGCAGGACTCAATACAAAGTGAAATACCGGACATTGAAAATTCGGCACCGCAGCATCACATGTGGTTCAACACGTAAATTCCGGTAAAGGAGCAGCCTATGGCTACCGTGAAAGTCGATATCAATAACTTCCAGTCGGAAGTTCTGGAATCCGCAGAACCCGTCGTCGTCGATTTCTGGGCTGAATGGTGCGGCCCGTGCAAGATGATTGCTCCGAGCCTCGAAGAAATCGCCGTCGAGATGGAAGGCAAGGTCAAGGTGGCCAAGCTGAATATCGATGAGAACCCGGAACTCGCTGCACAGTTCGGTGTACGCTCCATTCCGACGCTTGCGATCTTCAAGGGCGGCGAAGTTGCCGATATCTCGGTCGGCGCAAAGCCGAAGACGGCGCTTTCGAACTGGATTTCGAGCGCTGCCTGATTGATATGGCTCGATTTGTATCACAATGAAAAAAGCCCGGTTCGACCGGGCTTTTTTCATTTTGCAGCCTTTATTTCGGGGGCGTGCCGTTGTCGGCAAGGACATCGCCGACGAGATAGAGAGAGCCGCCGACCAAGATGCGCGGCGGCAAAGCCTCTGGATCGAGAACGGCTTTTATTGCTTCCAGCGCATCGCCTACCGTCAACATCGGTTCGGCAACCAAACCGGCATCATAAGCGGCATTCGACAATATCACTGGGTCGATCATCGCCTCGCTGCCGCGGATCGGCACGCAGAAAACCTTTTCGACCAAGCCGGTAAAGGCCTTGAAATAGCCGACCGGATCTTTGGTGTTGATCATGCCGGTAATCAGAAAAAGCGGCCGAGACTGGCGCTCCTCGAAATTGGCCATGGCTTCGGCGATCACCTCGCCTGCACCCGGATTATGTCCGCCATCGATCCAGATCTCGGCGCCGGCGGGCGCATGCGACAGCAGCCGGCCCTCGCTCAGACGCTGCAGCCGGCCCGGCCATTCAACCGAACTCATCGCCTTTTCCATCATCGTCTCGGTGACCGTGAAACCCGCCGCCTTGACGGCACGAATGGCGGCGGCGGCATTGGCATATTGATGCCGGCCGGGAAGGCGCGGCAGCGGCAGGTCGGCAAGACCGAATTCGTCCTGGTAGACGAGCCGGCCATATTCCTCATGCGCCATGAAATCCTGCCCGAAGACGGCGCTCGGGCAATGCAGCCGCTCGGCCGTCGACATCAGCACGTCGAGTGCTGCGTCATATTCCTGATGGCCGATGACAACAGGAAATCCCGGCTTCATGATACCGGCCTTTTCGGCCGCGATCAGCTCGACCCTGTCGCCGAGATAGGGCTGGTGATCCAGCGAAATCGGCATGATGACCGAGACGGCCGGATCGGAAATGACATTCGTGGCGTCGAACCGGCCGCCGAGACCGACTTCGATGATCGAGGCATCGGCCGGATGTTCGGAAAACAGGATGAAGGTGACCGCCGTCAGGATTTCGAAGACGGTGATGTGCTGTCCTGCATTGGCATCGGCCACGCGACGCACGGCCTCGGCAAAGACGGCGTCATCCACAAGCTGTCCGCGTCCGCCCTTGACGCCAATGCGATAACGCTCGTGCCAATTGACGAGGTGCGGTGAGGTGTGGACGTGAGCGCTGTAGCCGCCGGCTTCGAGCAGGGCGCGGCAGAAGGCGGTGACCGACCCCTTGCCGTTGGTGCCGGCGACATGGATCACCGGCGGCAGTTTCCTGTGCGGATTGCCGAGCACATCGAGAAGACGGGTGATGCGATCGAGAGACAGATCAAAACCCTTGGGATGCAATCCCATGAGCTTGTCGATCTCCTGTGCTGCCTCACTCACCGCGGTTTGGCCTCTGGGTATCAATTCGGCACCCCGCCTGCTTGTCGGTTATCAGGCGCTCGCCGCCAGAGCGATCGCGCCGCCATTCATGTCGTTCGCCGCAGAAACCGGCTTCTTCGTCAAGATCTTCAAGAGGCGCGCCAGCGTTTCCGGGATATCGTGACGTTTGACGACCATATCGACCATACCATGCTCCAGCAGATATTCGGAGGTCTGGAAGCCTTCGGGCAGTTTTTCACGCAACGTCTGCTCGATCACACGCTTGCCGGCAAAGCCGATTTCGGCGCCGGGTTCTGCCAGATGAATATCGCCAAGCATGGCATAGGAGGCCGTGACGCCACCGGTCGTCGGATTGGTCAGCACGACGATATAGGGCTGGCCGGATTCCTTCAGCATGTCGACGGCAACCGTCGTGCGCGGCAACTGCATCAGCGACAGGATGCCTTCCTGCATGCGCGCCCCGCCGGAAGCGGGGAACATCACCAGCGGGCACTTTTCAGACGTCGCACGCTCGAAAGCCTTGACGATCGCCTCACCGGCGGCCATGCCGAGCGAACCACCGATAAAGTTGAATTCATGCACGACGGCCACGAGTTTCAGTCCCTGCACCTTTCCGACACCGGCGAGGATCGTATCCTCCTGTTCGGTCTTCAGGCGGCTGTCGCGCAGGCGATCGCTATACTTCTTCGAATCGCGGAACTTCAGCGGGTCCTGCGCGACCTTCGGCTGCGGCAGCGATTCGAACTCGGCATTGTCGAAAAGATCGGCCAGGCGGGCCTTGGCCGGCATCTTCATGTGATAACCGGACGCCGGAATGACCCATTTGTTGCCTTCCAGGTCCTTGTGGAAGACCATCTCGCCCGTTTCCGGGCACTTGATCCAGAGGTTCTCCGGCACTTCGCGACGGCCCAGCATGGAATTGATCCGCGGGCGAACGTAGTTGGTGATCCAGTTCAACTCGAATACTCCTGATTGACTAAAGCGCGTCGCGATCTTTCAGATTTGCCTGCCACGCTTTTAGGTCTTTGGTTTCCCGCATGTCGTTGCCGCAAAACCGCTGCACACCTTTGCGCGACATGCTTTAGTGCCAATGTGGGCAAACTATTCGGCAGCAACAAGGCGCGCCGAACGTGTTCCCGTGGAAAGGCCGCGCACCAGCGTGGCAACGGCCTGAACCGTGTCCGCCGTTGCCTTTCCGTCATTCGTCAAGCTGGTCGCGACCTGATTGACGATCGCGGTGCCGACGACGACGCCGTCGGCCGAACCGCCGATGACCTTTGCATGTTCCGCCGTCTTGACGCCAAAGCCGACGCAGACGGGCAGGTCCGTGTGCTGCTTGATGCGCTCGACCGCGCCCGAAACCAGCGACGGATCGGGCAGCGCCGAACCGGTGATGCCGTTCATGGAGACGTAGTAGACGAAGCCGGAGGTGTTCTTCAGTACCTTCGGCAGGCGCTTCTCATCGGTCGTGGGCGTCGCCAGGCGGATGAAATTGATGCCTTTGCGGATGGCCGGAATGCAGAGTTCGTCATCCATCTCGGGCGGCAGGTCGACGACGATCAGGCCGTCGATGCCGGCGGCGAGCGCGTCGTCGAGGAATTTTTCGACGCCATAAATATAGATCGGGTTGTAGTAACCCATCATCACGATCGGCGTTGCATCGTTCGTCTTTCGGAAATCGGCCGCCAGCTGCAGCGTCTTCTTCAGCGTCTGGCCGCCTTTCAGGGCGCGCTGGCCGGCCAGCTGGATCGCCGGGCCGTCGGCCATCGGATCAGAAAAAGGCATGCCGAGCTCGATGATGTCGGAGCCCGCCTCCGGCAGCGCCTTCATGATGCCGAGCGAGGTGTCATAATCAGGATCGCCGCCCATGAAATAGGTCACAAGCGCCGGACGGCCCTCGGCCTTCAGCTCGGCAAAGCGTTTGTCCATGCGTGCGGTCATGTCTTACAGTCCCATTCCCAGAATCTTGCCGACGGTGAAGATATCCTTGTCGCCGCGGCCAGAGAGGTTCATCAGGATGATCTCATCCTTGCCCATCGTCGGTGCGCGTTTGATCACCTCGGCAATGGCATGCGAGGGCTCGAGCGCCGGGATGATGCCTTCGAGGCGGGTCAGGGTCTGGAAAGCCTCGAGCGCTTCGTGATCCATGATCGGCACATAGTCGACGCGGCCGGTATCGTTCAGCCAGGAATGTTCGGGGCCGATGCCGGGATAATCGAGGCCGGCCGAAATCGAATGGCCTTCCTTGATCTGACCGTCACCATCCTGCAGCAGGTAGGTGCGGTTGCCGTGCAGCACGCCCGGCGAACCGGCGGTGATCGAGGCGCAATGTTCGTCGCCCTGCAGACCCTTGCCGCCGGCTTCGACGCCGACGATCTTGACCGAGGGATCATCCAGGAAAGGATGGAAAATGCCGATGGCGTTCGAGCCGCCGCCGACGGCAGCGATGACCAGATCCGGAAGACGGCCTTCGGCTGCCAGCATCTGCTCTTTCGCTTCGATACCGATCACCGACTGGAAATCGCGGACCATCTCCGGATAGGGATGCGGACCGGCTGCCGTTCCAATCAGGTAGTAGGTATCCTCGACATTGGTGACCCAGTCGCGAAGCGCCTCGTTCATGGCGTCCTTCAGCGTGCCGCTGCCTGCCGTGACCGGTTTGACCTCCGCGCCGAGCAGCTTCATGCGGAAAACGTTCGGCGCCTGACGCTCGACGTCAGTGGCGCCCATATAGACGACGCAGGGAAGGCCAAAGCGGGCGGCAACGGTCGCGGAGGCGACGCCGTGCTGACCTGCACCGGTTTCGGCGATGATGCGGGTCTTGCCCATGCGCTTGGCGAGCAGGATCTGGCCGATGCAGTTGTTGATCTTGTGCGAGCCGGTGTGGTTCAATTCCTCGCGCTTGAAATAGATCTTCGCGCCGCCGAGTTCAGCCGTCAGCCGCTCGGCGAAATAGAGCGGGCTCGGGCGGCCGATATAATGCGCGCCGAGATGCTTCAATTCGGCCTGGAATGCCGGATCGTTCTTTGCCCTGTTCCACTCGTCCTGCAGATCAAGGATCAGCGGCATCAATGTTTCGGCGACGAAACGACCGCCATAAATGCCGAAACGGCCATCTTCGTCGGGGCCGGAACGGAAGGAATTCGGTTTAGGCGTCTCGTTCACTCTCAACCCCCTGAGGCCATCATCGGCGCATTCGCCTTTTCGACCGCGTCAAAAAATTCATCGATCTTCGCGACGCTTTTCACGCCAGGCGCAGTTTCGACTCCCGAGGAGACGTCGATGCCCGGTGCCTTGGTGATGAAAAGCGCTTCTGCGACATTGTCCTTGTTCAGCCCGCCGGAAAGCATGTAGTCGACGCTGCCGTCAAGCCAGCTGAGAAGGCTCCAATCGAAGGAAATACCGTTGCCGCCAGGCAGTTCCGAACCCTTCGGCGCTTTGGCGTCGAAGAGGAAACGGTCGGCGATGCCGATATAGGCCTCGACCCGCTTCAAGTCGTCTGCCGTGCGTACCGAAAAGACTTTCATCACAGGCAGACCATACACCGCCTTTATGGTCAGCACATGTTCGGGGCTCTCGTTGCCGTGAAGCTGGAGCATATCCGGCTTCAACAACGATACGATCTCGTCGAGTTCGTCATTGGTCGGATCGACGACGACGGCAACGATTTTTGCCTTGCCACGCGCAGGTTCGGCAAGTTTTGCCGCCAGGTCCGGCTCGATGTAACGCGGGCTCTTTTCGAAGAAGATAAAACCGATATGGGTCGCGCCGCGTTTCAGCGCGCGATCGACAGCGTCGGGCGTCTTCAAGCCACAGATCTTGATATCCGGTCTCATGGCAGCGAAGTGGCACGAAATGCGGAAAGAGTCGAGCCAATTTGCGACGGGCATTGAATTTAGCGCGGCTCTCGGCCAGAGCGCCGCTCGTCCAAAGGGCATGCTAGTGACACTCTATCACTTTAAATCTGCGCATAATCCTTTTCGAAAAATCGATTCCGATTTTCGGGGTTACGCGCTAGTCGAAATCGATGGCATGCAGCTGGCTGCCATGCCGCTTGAGCCAGGACTTCGCCTCCTCCATACCGGGGCAAAGTTTACGGCAGAGGGCCCAGAAGTGCGGGCCGTGGTTCATTTCCTTGAGATGGGCGACCTCATGGGCGGCGAGATAATCGATCACCGAAGGCGGCGCCATGACGATACGCCAGGAAAAGCTCAGATTTCCCTCAGACGAGCACGAGCCCCACCGGCTGCGGGTATCCTTCATCGAGATCGAGCGGATCGGCGCCCGGATCGTTGCGGCATGCATCGTCGCCAGTCTTGCGAGATCGGCGCGCGCCTCCTTCTTGAGAAAGGCTGCAATGCGCCGTCCGACATGTTCCGGCATGCCGCTGACGCGCAATACCGGCATGCCATCCATGGAAACCGCCTCCGTCAGCCCGCGCAAGCTGCCGCTATGCCGGATGCGATGGGAAACGCCGCGAAGGAGGATTTCGCCGCCGTCACGCAGGCCGGCATCGGTCGAAAACTTGGCAAGCTTGGTGAGCAGCCAGCCCTGGTGACGATCGAGGAAGGCATTGACCTCACGCGTCGCAAGGCCTTTCGGCACCGTCATCTTCAAGGCGCGGCCACCCGGTTCGATGCGCAGCGTGATGCGTGTCGCCCGGTCATGCTGCTTGATCGTCAGCGGCATGAGCCGGCCAGCGACGTCGAGCGTCCGCATTTCGGGCGGAGCCGGCTTTCGCGCCTTCGACCTTGTTTTCAGAAGCGAGAACATGCGTGTTTTCTATACGATTCGCCGGCAAATCTAAATGATCGCCGGAAGGGCGGACATGGAAAAACCGGCATCGCGAGATGCCGGTCATCAATTCATCGTTCAGGCGTTTACGGTGTCTGGTATTCAGCGACCGGGCCATTGTCATCGCGCTTGGCGTTCCTGCGGTCGCGCATAAAACGATCGAACTCTTCCTGATCCTTGGCGCGGCGGAGTTCGCGCAGATAAGAGTCGAATTCCTCGCGCATTTCGTCAAGCTTGCGGCGCTCTTCCTCCATCCGGTCGAGTTCGGCCTTACGCCAGTCGTCAAAGGCGACGTTGCCGGTCGAAAAATGCGGGCGGTGACGGCCATGCGGGCGGCGGCAGGAGGCAAAGAAGCCATCGGTCGCCTGGTTGACGTCACGCTTGAAGCCGCGCAGACGGTCGCCGAAGATGATGTAGGCAAGCATGGCAAGACCCAGAGGCCAGAAAACCATGAAGCCGAGAATCATCAGGGCAATGGTAGCCGGAGTCCAATCCGGTCGAAGCAATGCTGACTGGTTCATCGTGCGGGTATCCCTCGCTTTCCGCGCCCGGCAGAATACCGAACGCTGAAATCGATGTGGTTACCGCAATAACCGCCTTCAAGACGATTGCCCGCGAAATCGGACAAGGCCTTGAATCCGTTTTTCTAATTCAGCTATCCCTGATTCAGCCCGCCCGACCGCCCTTGATGACACGCGGGACCGGTGGCTTAACGGCAGAACGCGAATGCTGGCGGACGAAATCGATAATGCGCGGCGCGATCTCGCGGCGGAACCGCGAACCATTGAAAACACCATAATGGCCGACATCCGGCTGAAGATAGTGCATGCGCATATCTTCGGGAATGTTCACGCAGATGGTCTGCGCCGCCTTTGTCTGGCCGACCCCGGAGATATCGTCGTTCTCGCCTTCAACGGTCAGAAGCGCCACATTGCGAATCGCCGCCGGATCAACGCGTTTGCCGCGATGCATCAGTTCGCCCTTCGGCAGTGAATGCTTGATGAAGACCTCCTCCACCGTCTGCAGATAGAATTCGGCAGTCAGATCCATGACGGCGAGATATTCGTCGTAGAAATCGCGATGTTTTTCCGGCTCGCCGTCGTTCTTCACGAGATGCATGAAGAATTCCTTGTGGGCGACGAGGTGGCGATCAAGATTCATCGACATGAAGCCCGAGAGCTGCAGGAATCCCGGATAGACCGGGCGCATGAAGCCCGGCTGCGGCCAGGGCACGTTCATGATGACATTGTCAGAGAACCACTGCAGCGATCGCTCCTGGGCGAGCTTGTTGACCGCCGTCGGGTTGATGCGCGTGTCGATCGGGCCGCCCATCAGCGCCATCGACGCCGGCGAAAGCGGGTCCCTAGCTTCTTCCATCACGGCAGCGGCTGCCAGCACCGGAACGGAAGGCTGACAGACGGCGATGACATGCGTGTCGTGACCGAGGAAATGCAGCATCTCGATGACGTAGTCGACGTAATCGTCGAAATCGAACGTGCCTTCCGTCATCGGCACCATGCGGGCGTCGATCCAGTCGGTGATGTAGATATCGGCACTCGGCAGCAGCGCCTCGACCGTGCCGCGCAGCAGCGTGGCATAGTGGCCGGACATCGGCGCGACGATCAGGATGCGCGGATCATTGCCGCGGGCGGCTGGAACACTGCGCGCGAAATGCAAGAGATTGCAGAAGGGTCGCGACCAGACGACCTCTTCGCGGACGGACACCGTCCGGTCACCGATCGTGGTCTGCTTCAGTCCGAATTCCGGCTTGCCGTAGCGGCGCGTCGTGCGTTCGAACATTTCGAGGCTTGCCGCCATCGTCCGGCCGAACGGCGTGTGGGAGAACGGGTTCAGCGGATTGGCATAGGCAAATCGCATGATATCGGCCGCGGCGCGAAACGGCGCCATGGCGGCATGGTTCAATTCATAAAGCTGATAAAACATTGGAAGGCGCCACCTTTCTCTATCGAAAAGATGACGCCGATTGAGAGGCATCGACTCTTTTCGTAATGCGGGCACGTAACGCAGACTAACAGGTTTCTGTTGCACAGCAACATGGACGAACCAGACCGACACAAGAAATGCCGCAGAATTGACCTCCGGCATCATTATCGACCTGAAAACTTAAGTTTCTCAAGAGGAAGCGTCGTTAACGATCCGCTATGAAGGTCTGCTTCTGCGTGCCGAGACCTTCGATACCGAGTTCGACCACGTCGCCGGCCTTGAGATAACGCGGCGGCTTGAGGCCCATGCCGACGCCGGGAGGCGTGCCGGTCGAGATCACGTCACCGGGATGCAGCGACATGAACTGGCTGAGATAGGAGACCAGGAACGCAACCCCGTAAACCATCGTCTTCGATGAGCCGTTCTGCATCTTCTGGCCGTTGACCGTCAGCCACATGCCGAGGTTCTGCGGTTGCGGAATTTCATCCTTGGTTACGAGCCAGGGGCCGATCGGGCCAAAGGTGTCACAAGATTTGCCCTTGGTCCATTGCCCGGACCGCTCGGTCTGGAAAGCGCGCTCGGAAACGTCATTGGAGACGCAATAACCGGCGACATAATCCAGCGCTTCGGCTTCCGTCACATATTTGGCGGTTTTGCCGATGACGACGCCGAGCTCGACTTCCCAATCGGTCTTTTCCGAACCGCGGGGAATGATGACATTGTCGTTCGGCCCAACGATTGCGGATGTTGCTTTCATGAAGATGATCGGCTCGGGCGGCACGGTCGCGCCGGTTTCGGCGGCATGATCCGAATAATTCAAGCCGATGCAGATGAACTTGCCAGTGCCCGCGACGCAGGCGCCGATGCGGCCGGCGGAAAGTTCCGGAAGGCTCTTCGGATCGATGGCTGCTATCTTCGCAAGGCCTGCCGGTGTGATCGCTTCGCCGCCGATATCGGCGACATGACCGGAGAGATCGCGGATCTTGCCATCGGCATCGAGAAACGCGGGTTTTTCACTGCCTGCTTCGCCAACACGCATCAGCTTCATGGGTTTCCTCCTCATCGAAAAACGATTTGCGACCACCTATGAACGAATTATTCATCGGTGTCATTACGGCTTTGCCGGGAAGCGGTACGGCTTTGCCGCGATTTGGGTGATTTCTGCCGAAAACCGCCCGCATCTTTCGGCATCATGCTCTAAAAATTTCCGCCAGATCAGGGCCGACGGGAACGATCTTTGTCGGATTGAGGCTTTCGATCGAATAGTAGCCGCGCTTGATGTGATCGAGGTTCACCGTTTCGGCGATGCCCGGCCAATCCAGCATGCGGCGGCAGAAGGCGCGCAGCTTGGCATAGTCGGAAAGCCGGCGCAGATTGCATTTGAAGATGCCGTGATAGGCGACGTCGAAGCGCACCAGCGTCACGAAAAGCCGGATATCGCTCTCGGTGGGATGATCGGCGAAGAGAAAAGACCGGCCCTCGAACTGCTGCTCGACCCAGTCGAGGCAGGAAAAGACATCGGCAAAGGCTTCTTCGTAGGCGATCTGCGTGGTGGCGAAACCGGCGCGGTAGACGCCATTGTTGAGATCAGGATAGATGCGGTCGTTGAAAGCATCGATCTCGGTGCGCCTCTCCGCCGGGTAAAGATCGATCGGATTTTTTGCCAGGGCGCCAAAGCCGCCGTTCAGCATGCGCAGGATATCGGCGGATTCATTGTTGACGATGGTCTTTCTCTGCTTGTCCCAGAGAACCGGCACGGTGGCCCGGCCGGTGAAATCCGGTGCCGCCCTGGTATAGATTTCATGCATATAGGTTACGCCGTTGACGTGATCTTCCGTCGCGCCGGGATAATCACCGAAGCGCCAGCCCTGCTTGCCCAGCAGCGGCTCGACGACCGAAATCGAGATGACGCCTTCCAGGCCCTTGAGCTTGCGGCCGATCAGGGTGCGCGAGGCCCAGGGGCAGATATAGGCGACATAAAGATGGTAACGGCCGGCGCTGGCTGCAAAGCCGCCTTCGCCGGTCGGCCCGGCGCTGCCATCCGGGGTTACCCAATTGCGAAAACTGGAGGTCTGACGGACAAAGCCGCCCTTCTCGTCCTTTGCCTGGACGGGCTGCCAGTCTTCCGTCCATTTTCCGTTCACCAGCATGCGCAACTCCCCGAACGATTGACTAAACGGTTGATTATCCTGCTTCGACGCCGGCGTGAGGCCGCTTTTATGGAGACAGTCTGTACACCCAAACTGCGACGATGCTGCGCTTGCCAAGCCGGTGAAGCAGGAAATATGTCTCTGCTATACAAAATGACGTGGAGTTCGAAATGCATCTCTCGAAGGCCGTCGTGCGGACCGAACATGCAAGCCGCTACCTGCAGCAGCTCTGCAAACACTGGAGCCACAAGTTCAGCGTCGATTTTGATGCTCTGAAGGGCCGGGTGCCGTTCAGCGATACGGCCGAGGTGACGTTTGCGGCCGACGATGCGGCGCTGACCATGACACTTTCCGTCGCCGATCCCTCGCAACAGGAAAGGATGCAGCACGTCATCGACGATCATCTGAAGCGCTTCGCCTTCCGCGAAGAACTCGACATCGTCTGGACGGACTAAGCCCAGCCCCCGATCCAAATTTTCTGCCCCAAACCCTGGAACAAGCATGACGAAGAGCAATCACCGCGAATCCGAATATCCGGTCGATCCGATGTTTCTCGACCGCTGGTCGCCGCGCGCCTTCACCGGCGAAATCATCGAGGAAGCGCAGCTGCTCGGTCTGCTCGACGCCGCCCATTGGGCGCCGTCCTCGGCCAACCATCAGCCCTGGCGCTTCATCTATGGCCTCAAGGGTTCGGAGCATTGGGAAAAATTTGTCGCCTTGCTCAACGATTCCAATCAGGAATGGGCCAGGAGTGCATCGGCGCTGATTTTCGTCGTGTCGCGCGCCTTCACCGGGGCTGCCGGCTCGGCTGAGGAAAAGCCGAGCTACACCCATTCCTTCGATGCCGGTGCGGCATGGGGGCATCTGGCGATCCAGGCGCGCCTCTCCGGCTTTTACGCCCATGGCATGGGTGGCATCAAGCATGAAGAGATCAGGCAGGCTTGCGCCATTCCCGAGGGATACCGGGTCGAAGCAGGCATCGCCGTCGGCCGCCTGGCCAACAAGAGCGTTCTTTCCGAACGCAATCAGGCGCGGGAATTCCCCAGCCAACGCAAGCCGCTCTCCGAGGTCGCCTTCAACGGCCGCTTTGTCGCGAATTGAGCGAAGCCAAAGGCCAAGCAGATATCGCGCAAACGAAAGCCCCGCCATCTTAGGGATAGCGGGGCCATTTATTTCTGAAATAACAATTAGATATCGAGGTTTGCAACGCTCAGCGCATTCTCCTGGATGAATTCGCGCCGCGGCTCGACTTCATCGCCCATCAGTCGAGCAAACAGGCCGTCGGCATCGGTGGCATCATTGACCCTGACCTGCAGCAGCGAGCGCACGTTCGGATCGAGCGTCGTTTCCCAGAGCTGCTCGGCATTCATCTCGCCAAGACCCTTGTAGCGCTGCATGGTGAGGCCCTTGCGGCCGCTTGCGAAGATCGCGTCGAGCAGGGCGCGCGGGCCAGAGATTTCGACGTCGCCTTCGCGGCGATGCAGAGACGGCGGCGTCTGATAGATTTCCTTGAGGCGTGCCGTCAGCTGGTCGATGTGACGGGCATCCGAGGAACCGATCAGCGCCATGTCGAGCACGACCATTTCCCTGACGCCGCGGACCATGCGCTCAAGGCGCAGACCGCCATCGGTTGTCACATCGCCCCGCCAGCCGCGCTCGGTTTCCTCGGCGATGATGTCGAGGCGTGCAGCCACTTCGTTTGCCAGCGCCAGCGCTCTGGCCGGGTCGCTGGCGAGCTCGGCGTTGAGGGCGCCGGCAATCGCCGCTTGTTCGACGGCGGAACGATTGTAGCGCGAATGGAGATTGTCGAGGAGCGCGCGCATGCGCAAAGCATCGAGGATGACCTCGCGTAGATCCTGGCCGGCGCGAACCTCGCCGCTACCGAGTCTCAGCGAAGCATCTTCCAGGCCCTGGCTGATGAGATATTCTTCGAGGGCCTTCTCATCCTTCAGATACTGCACCGACTTGCCGCGCGAGACCTTATAGAGCGGCGGCTGGGCGATATAGAGATGACCGCGCTCGATCAGTTGCGGCATCTGGCGGAAAAAGAAGGTCAGCAGCAGGGTGCGAATATGGGCGCCGTCGACGTCAGCGTCCGTCATGATGATGATCTTGTGGTAGCGCAGCTTTTCGACATTGAACTCGTCCTTGCCGATGCCGGTGCCGAGCGCGGTGATCAATGTGCCGATTTCCTGGCTCGACAGCATCTTGTCGAAACGGGCGCGTTCGACGTTCAGGATCTTGCCGCGCAGCGGCAGGATCGCCTGATTTTCGCGCGAGCGGCCCTGCTTGGCCGAACCGCCGGCAGAATCGCCCTCGACGAGGAAGACTTCGGATTTTGTCGGATCACGCTCGGAGCAGTCAGCGAGCTTGCCCGGCAGCGAAGCGATATCGAGTGCGCCCTTGCGGCGGGTCAACTCGCGGGCCTTGCGGGCCGCTTCGCGTGCGGCGGCTGCCTCGACGACCTTGCCGACAAGAATCTTGGCTTCGCTCGGATGTTCTTCGAACCAGGTGTTCAGCGCCTCGTTGACGAGACTTTCGACAACAGGACGGACTTCCGAGGAAACGAGCTTATCCTTGGTCTGCGAGGAGAATTTCGGATCCGGCACCTTCACCGACAGAACCGCCGTTAGGCCTTCGCGGCAATCTTCGCCCTGCAACGTCACCTTTTCCCTTTTGGTGATGCCGGAACTGTCGGCATAGGAAACGACCTGGCGCGTCAGCGCCGCGCGGAAGCCGGCCATATGCGTGCCGCCGTCGCGCTGGGGAATGTTGTTGGTGAAGCACAGCACGTTCTCATGATAGCTGTCGTTCCACCACATCGCGACTTCGACGGTGATGCCGTCCTTTTCGCCGCGGATGGCAACCGGCTTGTCGACGAGCGACTTCTTGGCGCGGTCCAGATAGGCGACGAAAGCCTCGAGGCCGCCGTCATAACGCAGCTCTTCCTGCCTGATATCGGAATGGCGCTTGTCGGTCAGCAGGATGCGGACGCCTGAATTCAGGAAGGCGAGTTCGCGAAGGCGATGCTCCAGCGTGCCGTAGTCGAACTCCGTCATGGTGAAGGTGCCGGTGCTCGGCATGAAGCTCACTTCCGTGCCGGTTTCATTCGGCGCGTCGCCCGTAACCTTTAGCGGAGCATCGGCCACGCCATGGGTGAAGCTCATTTCATGGATCTTGTCGTGACGGCGGATCTTCAGCTTCAGCCAGACGGACAGCGCGTTGACGACGGAGACGCCGACACCGTGCAGGCCGCCGGAGACCTTGTAGGAATTCTGGTCGAACTTGCCGCCGGCATGAAGCTGCGTCATGATGACTTCGGCAGCCGACACGCCTTCACCGGTGTGAATGTCCGTCGGGATACCGCGACCATTGTCGGTGACGGTCACCGAGCCATCCGGATTGAGAGTGACGGTGACGATGTCGGCATGGCCGGCAAGCGCTTCGTCGATCGCGTTGTCGACGACTTCATAGACCATGTGATGAAGGCCGGAGCCATCGTCGGTATCGCCGATATACATGCCGGGGCGTTTGCGCACGGCATCGAGGCCCTTCAGAACCTTGATGGAATCTGCGCCATATTCGGTGCTTACGCCGTTTTCCGTCGCGGATGTATCGCTCATTCTGTCGAGATTTTCCCTGTTGTCGTAAAGCTGCGGCGCGCCTTGCGAATCACCGGCTTTCTTCACTCTCGTATATAGGTTTTTTGAACCCAGTTCCCAATGGCAAGCCCCTAAAACAAGGCATAAAACAGGGGATTATGACGCTTTTCCGTCGCCTTTGCCGCCATTTTCGAGAAGAGCCGATAGCCGGCCTATCTCCGCACTGTCAAGGTTGCGAATCCGCCGGGCCAGCCGGTTGGCAAATTCGGTATATTCGGGGGGCAGACCGGAGGTGTCGATCACGACGCGCGGGTCGGACGAGCGGGCGAGCAGGAACAGTTCCTCGGCCTCATCCCAGATGATATTGAAATAGCCGGCGATGCGCTGCAGCAGATCGAATGTCGGCAAACCACGCTTTCCATGTTCGAGCGCCGAGAGATAGGCGGGAGAGACATTCAGCGCTTCCGCCATCTCCTTCTGCGAGACGCCCTTGCGCGCTCTCAGCCTGCGAACGGCCTCACCAAAGGGTGTCATGGCCTTTCCCCATGCCGTCGCGACAGGCGAATGTAGAGCGCGCCCTCACCGCCATGATGCTGTGCGGCCGGCTCATAGGAGGAGATGAGGTAGCGAAATTCCGGTTTCGAAAACCAGAGAGGCACGGCCCGCTTCAGCGCGCCCTCGCTGCCCATCGAGCTGCCCTTGCCCGTGATCACGAGCACATGGCGCATGCCGCGCTCGTGGGCGCGGATCAGGAAATCGAGAAGGATGGCATGAGCCTGGCTCTGCACCAGACCGTGCAGGTCGATCCGCGCTTCAAGCGCCAGCCGGCCCTTGGCGATCTTGCGCTTGACCGGCTTTTCCAACGGATGATGTATCCCGGCCGATGGCTTCGCCGTTGACGGTGCGGTCGGCTGCGGCGGCATCAGTGTGGCAGGCGTCTGCTTTTCCTGTTCCCGTTCAGCCGCCGCTTCGGCTTCGGCAAGAAAGGCATCGAGTTCGGTCAATGCCCCCGCCTTGCCGGGCATCGGCCGCGTGCTGCGGGCAACCTTGCCCCAGAGGATCCTCTCATCCGCGCTCAGCTTGCGATCCCTGGCCATCAGTCGAATCTTCCGGCGGCGGCATTGGGAATGAGGATGGCGAAATCGGCGTCATTGCGGACGGTGCCGGCACTTTCTCCGGCCATATCTCCCGAACCGGTGAAGATATCACCCCGCGCCGGCCCGACGATTGCCGAGCCGGTATCGAGCGCCAGCATCAGCCGACTGAACGGCCGGCCCTGGTTGAGATGGGTGAGGCTTTCGGCGTGAATGAAAAACGGAAAGCCGAAGGAATGGATCATCCGGTCGACCGCAAGCGACCGCCCGGCGAGAAGCGGCACCTTGGCGGCCGCGATCGGACCTGCCTGCGGATCGGCAACCGGCGCTTCACGGAAAAAAATATAAGAGCGGTTATGCCATAACACCTCGTCGACGCGCTCGGGATTGCGCGCCAGCCAGGCACGGATCGCCTGCATCGAAATCTCCGCCCGGTCGATCTCCCCCCGCTCGATCAGCAGCTTGCCGATCGCCGAGAAAGCATGGCCGGCCTTCGCCGCATAGGTGATGCGGCCGATACGACCATCCTTATAACGCAGGCGGGCAGCACCCTGCACATGCACGAAGAAGACATCGACCTTCGACTTCGCCCAGGCAATTTCGAGGCCGCGGCCTTCGAGAAAACCCTGATCGATGGCGCGGCGGTCCGGATAGGCTGCGACGCGGCCGTCATGCAGACGGCCGAAAACATAGGCCTTGTCGAGCTCGACGGGACGATTGGCGTCGTCGAGATCGATCAGATCGTCCGGGCGCCGGTAGAAAGGAAAACGGAAAATTTCGTCCGGCCGCTCCGACACGTCGATATCAGGTTCGTAGAAGGCGGTGACGAAGCCGGAATTGCCATCCTTGCGGCGGATCAGAAAAGGCCGACAGTGCGTCTCGAAAAAGGCGCGTGCCAATGCCGGAGATGACGGCGTGAAATCTTCGGCGGCGGCGAGAAGCGGAAGCAAGTCTTCCGAGCTCAGGCCAAGCGATCCGGTGCGGTAAGGTTTGACATCGGTGATCTGCCGCCGGCAGCTTCGCATGACTTCAAAAAGGCCGGAGGGATCATCATCCTTCCAGCCTTCCAGAGTGTCGAAGCTTATGGCCTGCAGGACGAAGTCCGATGCGTGGTCACTCATGTTCCGATTCGGTCGCCACGAGTTTCCAGTTCGGATCGCGCGAACGAGTGTCGCGGGCGAAGGTCCAGAGGTCGTTGACCTCGGCGACGTTTTCGGCGTCGCCTTCGATCAGCACATCCGCCTTGTCGTAGGTGGCCGATATCAGCTGGCTGACGATGCGCACGGTGATCTGTGCTTCGCTGCCCTTCGTTTCCGCATGGGTGATTTCGGCCTTGTCGATGCCGACGAAGGTGGACTTCACCTTCTCGCCCCGGGCTTCGCGCTCGCCGATCGCCGTATCGAACCCGTCATAGACTTCGCGGGACAGCAAGTTCTTCAGGGTTTTCCGGTCGCCATCGGCATAGGCCATGACGATCATTTCGTAAGCCATGCGGGCGCCGTTCAGAAACTCCTTCGGGCTGAAGGCGGGATCGGCCTTGTTCAGCGCGCGCAGCGATTCGTTGAGTGGCGTTCCGGGTGCCGCGAAAGCATCGATGGCGGCGAAGCGATCCTCGTCCTCCGTCGTCGCATCGCGGCGCGGCAGCGTCACGACCTTGCCGGCATCGGCGGCTTCGGCCGGAGCCGCATCCCGCGGCGTATAGAGATCGCGCGGCGGCTTCTCGTTTCCTGTGCGGCGCCCGAGCACGGAGCGGAGCTGAAAGAAAATCAGCACAGCCGCCACCAGGAAAAATAATGTGATGAAGTCGTTCGAACTCATATCGTATCGCAGCCGCCGTTAACATCTCTGATTTGTACTCCCATATAGTCTGCCTATACAGATGATTCAAATGATGGCTGGTATCTTCTCCAGCGCCAAGAGGAGACCGGCGAGCCCGGGACATGACCGAGATGCGTTTTTCGATCCTGCCAGCTTTCATTCTGCTGCTGCCACTCGCCGAAATTGCCGGTTTCGTCGTCGTCGGCCGGGCTATCGGATTGTGGCTGACGCTCGCGCTCTTCATGCTGGGTTTCGTTATCGGTGTGGTTCTGCTGCGCCGGCAGGGCATCGGTATTTTGCGCCGCATGTCGAGCGAAGGACGAAACGGTGCAATGCCGGGCCGCGACCTTCTGCGGCCGGCGATGAACGTCATCGCCTCGCTGCTCCTGATCATTCCCGGCTTCCTCACGGATATCATCGCAATCCTCATTCTCATCCCGCCGGTGCGCGATCTCGTTTGGCGGGCGATCGCCAAACGCTTCGTCGTCGTCAATGCCAAGGGCAGTTTTTCCTCCGCTCCGCAACCCGATTTTCGCGACCGCAAGCCGAACTCGAAAGTGGTCGATCTCGACGAAGAGGACTATCATAGAGAGCCGGATCGCAACTCGCCGTGGTCCGGCAAGCATCTTAGCGATTGAGGCACTGCGGCTGATCAACCGCGCCAAGCGCCCAGGGTTGTAAGCCCTTCCCTGAAATGTTAGATGGCGGCACCATTCCCATGCCCCTCGAGGAAAAGCCAATGGCAGACGATAACAACAGCAACGGTGCGACCAACCCCACCCTTTCGATCCTTGCGCAATATACCAAGGATCTTTCCTTCGAAAATCCGGGTGCGCCGCGTTCACTGCAGGCCCGCGACAAGGCGCCGACGATCAACATCAATGTGAACGTCAACGCCAACCCGCTTTCCGATACGGATTTCGATGTCGTGCTGTCGCTGAATGCCGAAGCCAAGGACGGCGACAAGACGGTTTTCCATACCGAACTCACCTATGGCGGCGTCTTCCGGGTTGCCGGTTTCCCGCAGGAACACATGCTGCCGGTTCTCTTCATCGAGTGCCCGCGCATGCTCTTCCCCTTCGCCCGTCAGATCATCGCCGACGTCACCCGCAACGGTGGTTTCCCGCCGCTGATGATCGACCCGATCGACTTCACGCAAATGTTCGCTCAGCGCGTTGCCGAAGAACAGGCCCGCGCCAAGGTTCAGGCCGTTCCGAACTGACCGGTTCTTTCTTGTTTGAAATGCGGATGCCCGGGCTGGTCCCGGGCATTTTCAATTGAGGACCGGTTTAATCGAGGTTGGCGTATTTCGCCCAGACGCTTTTTTCACCGAGCTTGGCGACGAGCGCCTCATGTGCCTGCTCCTCGATTTGGCTGAGGCGCGGGGCGAGCGGCCGGGGCCGCTCGAGCACCGCGGCAATCACCACATCGTCTCCCATGTCACCGCGAGCTGCCTGGTTGGATTTGCCGGCCATGCCGAGGCCTAGGGCTGCCTGTCTGCCACCGATCATCTCGATATAGACTTCGGCGAGCAATTCGGAGTCGAGCAGCGCGCCGTGTTTGGTGCGGTGCGAGTTATCGATGCCGTAGCGCCGGCAGAGCGCATCGAGCGAATTCGGTCCCATCGGGTGTTTGCGCCGCGCCATCGACAAGGTGTCGAGCACCCTTTCCGGCAGGATCGGCGGCAAACCGATTCGCGCGAATTCCGCGTTGATGAAGCCCATATCGAAGGTGGCGTTATGGGCAATCCACTTCGCATCGCCGAAGAAGGTAAGGATTTGTTCGGCAATCTCCCCGAAAGGCTTCTTGTCCTTCAGGAATTCATCGGTGATGCCGTGCACGGCGAGCGCATCCGGATGAACTTTCTGATCTCCAGGATTGATGAAGATGTGGATCGTGTTGCCTGTGGGGAAATGATTGAAGAGCTCGATGCCGCCGATTTCGATAATGCGGTCGGCGCGGTTGTCGAGGCCGGTGGTTTCCGTATCGAAGATGATTTCACGCATTCCGGAAATCTCCCTTGGCAATCCGCGTTTTCAGGTCGGCGACGATATCGAGCACCCGTTCCCTGGTCGCCGCGATACTGTCACTGGTGTCGATCAGATAATCGGCCCGCCGCCGTTTTTCCGCGTCCGGCGTCTGGCGTGAGAGAATCATGTCGAATTTTTCCTCGGTCATGTCTGGGCGCGCAAGCACCCTCTGGCGCTGAATCTGTGGATCAGTGCTGACGACGACGACGATATCCACTCTTGCCTCGGCGCCAGTTTCGAAAAGTAATGGAATATCGAGCAATACCATGTCGGCGCCGGCGGCGCGCTGTCGCTTCAGAAATTCCGTCTCGCGTTTGCGAACCAGCGGATGGACGATCGCTTCCAGGCGTTTGAAGCTGTCAGGATGAAGAGCAAGCTGGCGGCCAAGTTCATGTCGGTCGACGGCTCCATCCTTCATCGTGCCGGGGAAGGCGGCATTCACCAGGGGTGCAGCCTCGCCCGCATAGAGATCGTGGACCACGGCATCCGAATCGTTCACCGGGATTCCGGCATCGGCGAAGAGCTTTCCCGCCGTTGATTTTCCCATTCCAATGGAGCCGGTGAGACCGATCTTTAGCATCAGTGTGCTTCCATATCCGCGATGATGAGCGCGCGCAGCGCTGCGTCGACGATGGGACGCCGGCCGAACCATCTCTCGAATCCCGGCACGGCCTGATGCAGCAGCATGCCGAGACCATCGACGATGGGAAATCCTTGCTCTTCCGCCTGTGTCAGGATCGGCGTCTTCAAGGGTACATAGACGATGTCGGTGACGACGGCATCGGCTGCAAGCGGCGAGAAATCGAGTTGCGGCGCCGCCTCGCCGTCCATACCGAGCGAGGTGGTATTGATGAAGAGGCCCGCACCTTTCATCACTTCGGCAAGCGCCCCGGCCGGATGGGCCTGAACACGCGGGCCAAAACGATGCGCGAGTTCTCGCGCGCGTTCGACGGTACGATTGACGACATGGATCTCCTTGAAACCGCGATCACGGACCGCCTGGATGATCGCCCGACTGGCGCCGCCGGCGCCAAAGACGACGGCCGTGCCATGCCGGTCCCAGCCCGGATGGCGTTCGTCGAGATTGGCGGTGAAGCCGCGACCGTCGGTATTCGTCGCATGCAGAGCGCCATCCTCCAGCCAGAGCGTGTTCGCGGCGCCGAGCTCGTGGGATAGCGCGTCCGGTTTGTCGGCGAGCCGGAACGCCAATTCCTTGTGGGGAATGGTGACGTTGCCTCCGGCAAAGTCGGAACTGCCGTCCTTCAACGAGTGAATGAAATCGGCAAAGGCCTCGGGTGCCACTTCATGAGCGCGGTAGCTGCCCGGCAGGCCGAGCGTCTTCAGCCAATATCCGTGGATCAACGGCGAGCGCGAGTGCTTGATGGGAAAGCCTGTAACAAACGCTTTCGGCCCGAATGTTTCACGTGAATCACCCATCGATCGCTCCAAGTTCTCGCAGTTCTTTTAAGAGCGGCAGCATCGGCAGGCCGAGAATGGTGAAATAGTCACCCTCGATTTTCTCGAAGAGCTGAATGCCCTGCCCCTCCAATTGATAGGCGCCGACGCTGGAAAGCGCCCGTTCGCCAACCCGCGCCAGATGTCTGGTGATGAACTCCGCCGTCAACGGCCGCATCGTCAGCTCCGCATGGGCGAGATGTTCCCACAAGACCACGCCATCGCTGACGATGACGACAGCGCTGTTCAATCGGTGGGTTACGCCCGAAAGGGCTTGAAGATGACTAGCTGCGTCGGCCATGTCCTTCGGCTTATGGAAGACGCGATCACAGAGCGACATCGTTTGATCGGAACCGATGACCAGGCTATCCGGAAAACGGCTGCTGACTTCCTCGGCTTTGGCCCTGGCCAGAACGAGGGCCACGGCATCGGGTTTAGCGCCGGCTCTTTCCAGCGGCGCTTCGACGGCGCGTTCATCGATCCTTGCGGCATGCGCCTCGAAGGCCAGACCGGCATTTTCCATCAGCATCCGGCGAAAAGGGCTCGACGATGCAAGGATGAGTTTCGGCGTCATGTGTTCCTCGGAGTGCCGGCTTTTCGTCAGCGCTTAGCGCAGCTTCGGACGCAGGGCAACGATTGCTGCGGCTGTTTCCTCGATTGAGCGGCGGGTGACGTCGATCAGCGGCCAGTTATGACGAGCGCAAAGTGAGCGGGCATATTTCAGCTCCTCCGAAATCGCGGCGCGATCGGTGTAGTGTTCGCGGTCGAAGCCCTGCGTCACCCCGAGCACCCGATTTTCCCGCACCTGGGAGATGCGGTCGGTGGTGGCGATCAGACAGACGATCAGCGGTTTGCTCGCGACGAAGAGGCTCTCCGGCAATGGCACGCCATAGACGATGGGAATGTTCGCCGTCTTGATGCCTCGGTTGGCGAGGTAGATGCTGGTCGGTGTTTTCGACGTACGGCTGATGCCGATGATCACGACATCGGCGTCGTTGTAATCGTCGGGCATCTGACCGTCGTCGTGATCCATGGTGAAATTCAGCGCTTCGATGCGCGCGAAGTAGCCAGCATTCATCACATGCTGGGCTCCAACCCGACGGCGCGACGGGGCCCCGAGATAGATCTGGAAGGCATTCATCACCGGCTCCAGCACATTCACCGAGGCGACACCCATCTCGATGCAGCGCTCATCGATCAGGCTTGCAAGCTCCCGGTCGACAATGGTGTAGAGCACGATACCGGGGGCGTCATCGATCGCCTGCAGAACCGGCAGCAGCTGCTTGCGATTGCGGATCAGCGGGTAGACATGCTCGATCGGCTGCGCCGATCTGAATTGCGCCGACGCGGCACGCCCGGCGGAGATCAGAGTCTCTCCGGTTGAGTCAGAAATCAGATGCAGATGAAAGAAGTTCGTTCTGTTCTCCACGCTATTTTCCGCTGCCTGTTGAAAAGACTGGATGAAACAGAGCTACGGCGGCGAGGCAGTCTCCGGCAAGGGAAAACATGCCTCTTTATCCACATTTCGGATTTTGCCGATCGGTTTCGGTTGACCCTGTGGACGACGGGGAAGGGCTAGGCTTCTTGAAAGCTCGTCCACAGCATATCCACAGCTATGAGAAAAATTGCCGAGCTGGAAGGATTTGGAATCATTTTCGGATTCGGCTTCTCCCCGAAATTTGGACAAGATGGACAAATCTTTCCGATGTTCTTTTGCAGCCGCGCGACAAATGGCATCGGCGGTGGATGGATTTTAATCCTTGATAGTCACCGACTCTAAGAAATAGAAACCTTTTAAAAGATCTTTGTTTTTTTATAGGGAAGAAGCGCTTGAGCGATACGCGGCGAAAGATCATGAGGGTTTTGAGTGGCGAGAGCCTCTCCCCTCCTCCTCTCTGGCTGATGAGACAGGCAGGACGTTATCTCCCGGAATATCGGGAGACGCGGGCAAAGGCAGGGAGTTTTCTCGATCTCTGCTATACGCCTGACCACGCCGTCGAAGTGACTTTGCAGCCGATCCGCCGCTATGGCTTCGATGCCGCCATTCTGTTTTCAGATATCCTGGTCATTCCCGATGCAATGAAGCGGAATGTCCGGTTCACCGAGGGCCATGGTCCGGAGATGGATCCGATCGATGAAGCCGGGATCGGCAGATTGAATGGCGAAGAGGTTGTCGATTATCTCAGGCCGGTTCTGGAGACGGTGCGGCGGCTGCGGGACGAGTTGCCAGTCGAGACGACGCTGCTCGGCTTCTGCGGCGCGCCATGGACGGTTGCGACCTACATGATCGCCGGTCACGGCACGCCGGATCAGGCCCCTGCCCGGCTTTTCGCCTACAGGCATCCCCGCGCCTTCGAGCATCTGCTGATGCTGCTTGCCGACGTATCGGCCGATTATCTCGTCGCCCAGATCGATGCCGGCGCCGATGCCGTGCAGATCTTCGATTCGTGGGCTGGTGTTCTCGGCGAGAAGGAGTTCGAGGCGTTTGCGATCAGGCCGGTTGCGCGGATGATCGCTTCGGTCAAATCGCAACGGCCACATACGCGTATCATCGCTTTTGCCAAGGGCGCCGGCTACCAGCTGAAAACCTATCGCCAGAAGACGGGCGCGGATGCAATCGGCCTCGACTGGTCGGTCCCGCTGGCCTTTGCAGCCGAACTTCAAAAGGATGGTCCGGTTCAGGGCAACCTCGATCCGATGCGCGTCGTTGCCGGCGGCCGGGCGTTGGAAGAGGGCATCGACGATATTCTGCAGCACCTCGGCAATGGTCCGCTGATTTTCAATCTCGGTCATGGCATTACGCCGCAGGCCGACCCCGAGCATGTGCGTCTGCTGGTCGATCACGTGCGAGGTGGGCGCGTACGAGGCGGGGCGTGACGATGGAAAAACAGACCGATCGGAGATCTGGCGCTTACGCCCGGCGCCGGGCTCATTTTGCGCTGGCATTCTTCGCACTGATGGCGGTCGGGCTTTTTGCCTGGAACCCCGATAATCTCTACCTCTGGATCAAGGCGCTGCACATCATTGCGGTCATTTCCTGGATGGCCGGGCTGTTCTACATGCCGCGGCTGTTCATCTATCACACCGACGCGGAGCCCGGCTCGGTGCAATCGGAAACCTTCAAGGTGATGGAGCGCCGGCTACTTCGAATCATCATGACGCCGGCGATGATGTTGACGTGGATTTTCGGCCTCTATCTCGCCTGGTCGGTCTATGGATTCCAGGGCGGCTGGCTGCATGCCAAGATCGGTCTCGTTGTGCTGTTGACCGGTGTTCATATGTTCTTCAGCCGCGCCGTTGGAGCGTTCGAGCGGGATGAAAATCGCCGCTCGGCGCGCTATTGGCGGTTCATGAACGAGGCGCCGACAGTGCTGATGATCGTGATCGTCATCCTCGTCGTGGTGAAGCCGTTCTGAGGAAAATCGTCCTCTGGGTTAAATTTGCTTCATTTTAAGCAGCCCTCTTGCGGCAGCGATTGCGAGTCGCTATTTTCCGCGCATCTCATCTACGTGGCATGTGTGTAGAGTTCAGTCGTCTGCGAGCCCTTTCGCGGTACCGAATACGACCCAACATCGCCTTTCCCCTTTGAAATTGAAAAGAGTATTGGTCACTTCATGGCTGAAATGAAGCTTCAGGAACTTAAGAGTAAATCCCCGACGGATCTGCTGGCATTTGCCGAATCGCTCGAGGTCGAGAATGCAAGCACGATGCGCAAGCAGGAGCTGATGTTTGCGATCCTCAAGATGCTTGCCAGCCAGGATGTCGAAATCATCGGCGAAGGCGTCGTCGAAGTGCTGCAGGACGGTTTCGGCTTCCTGCGGTCGCCCAATGCAAACTACCTGCCAGGCCCGGACGATATTTACATCTCCCCATCGCAAATCCGCCGTTTCTCGCTGAAAACGGGCGATACGGTCGAGGGCCCCATCCGTGGGCCGAAGGAAGGTGAGCGCTATTTCGCGCTGCTCAAGGTCAACACCATCAATTTCGACGATCCGGAAAAGATCCGTCATAAGGTTCATTTCGACAATCTGACGCCGCTCTATCCGAACGAGCGCTTCAAGATGGAACTGGATATTCCCACCACCAAGGATCTGTCGCCGCGTGTGATCGATCTGGTGGCGCCGCTCGGCAAGGGCCAGCGTGGATTGATCGTCGCACCGCCGCGTACCGGTAAAACCGTGTTGCTGCAGAACATTGCGCATTCGATCACCGCCAACCATCCGGAGTGCTATCTGATCGTCCTACTGATCGATGAACGCCCAGAAGAAGTGACCGACATGCAGCGCTCGGTTCGTGGCGAGGTTATCTCCTCGACCTTCGACGAACCGGCCGTGCGTCACGTGCAGGTCGCCGAGATGGTCATCGAGAAGGCTAAGCGCCTTGTCGAGCACGGCCGCGACGTTGTCATCCTGCTCGATTCGATCACGCGCCTGGGCCGTGCCTATAACACGGTCGTTCCCTCGTCAGGCAAGGTCCTGACGGGCGGTGTGGACGCCAACGCTCTGCAGCGGCCGAAGCGCTTCTTCGGCGCGGCGCGTAACATCGAGGAAGGCGGCTCTTTGACGATCATCGCGACCGCGCTGATCGATACCGGCAGCCGCATGGACGAAGTGATCTTCGAGGAATTCAAGGGCACGGGCAACTCGGAAATCGTCCTCGATCGCAAGGTCGCCGATAAGCGCATCTTCCCGGCCATGGACATCCTGAAGTCCGGTACACGCAAGGAGGACCTTCTGGTTCCGCGCCAGGATCTGCAGAAGATCTTCGTGCTCCGCCGCATCCTTGCTCCGATGGGCACGACCGATGCGGTCGAATTCCTGATCGACAAGCTCAAGCAGACGAAGAACAATTCGGACTTCTTCGAATCGATGAACACATAATCTTTAGCCGGATTCGTTCTATGAAAGCTGGGGACATCGTCATGATGTCACCAGCTTTTCTATTTGAAGGAATCGATTTCGATCCCAACCGATCAACCAGGCGATATGGCCATGTTGAATGATACCATATATGCACTATCGAGCGGTGCCCTGCCTTCGGGTGTTTCAGTCGTTCGAATCAGCGGCCCGCTGACCAGAGACATATTGGTGATGCTCGTCGGATCCGTTCCGGCAGCCCGGCATGTGTCTTACCGAACGATTCGGACTCGTAACAATCAGCCGATTGATAGCGGCCTGGTGCTGTTTTTTCCTGCTCCCAATTCGTTTACCGGCGAGGATGTTGCCGAGTTGCAGGTCCACGGCAGCAGAGCCGTGCTGGCGGCGCTGTTTCACGCGCTTGGCGATAATCCAGGTGTTCGGATGGCGGTCGAGGGTGAGTTCTCTCGCCGGGCTTTCGAGAACGGCAAGCTTGATCTCGTCGAGGTGGAGGGGCTGGCCGACCTCATTGGCGCCGAGACCGAAATGCAGAGACGCCTTGCGGTCGAGCATAGCGCAGGCGGACTTTCCGCTATTTACGATTCGTGGGCGGAACGATTAACGCGCGCCCGAGCGCTGATCGAGGCGGAACTTGATTTCCCTGACGAGGATGACGTTCCGGGGTCAGTATCGGATATGGTCTGGGCCGATATGGGCAAGCTCCGTAGCGATATCGAGCATCACCTGGCCGCAGCTTCGGCCGGTGAAATTCTCAGGGACGGCTTCAAGGTGGTCATCGCCGGGGCTCCGAACGCCGGGAAATCAAGCCTATTGAACGCCTTGGCGCGTCGCGATGTCGCAATCGTGACGGAGATTGCCGGAACCACCCGCGACGTCCTGCAGGTTGATCTCGATATTGATGGCTATCTCATTAAGCTCTATGACACTGCGGGACTTCGGCAGGCGGACGACCGTGTCGAAATGGAAGGCGTGCGGCGGGCGCGCATTGCGCTTCGCGATGCCGATCTTGTTCTGCTGCTGGTTGACATGGCGAATCCTCTGATACCCGATGACTTGGAGCAGACCTCTCCACATGTTACTGTCGGGACAAAGAGGGATCTCATCGATATCGCCTCGGATCGGTATGATCTGGAGATTTCGACGGCGACGGGTGTCGGTCTGCCGGAACTGCGTCGGTTGATCGGCAATATCGTCGAGAGACGTTTCGCTGGTCTGTCTATGGCGATTCCCAGCCGGCAGCGGCATAAGGATTCGCTAACGAAATGTTTAGCAGCGCTCGAGGCGGCCATATCGCAGCCGGATGTAAATCTTGAACTGCGAACCGAGCAGCTGCGAATTGCGGCTGAGTATTTGGGCAGAATTACCGGAAGGGTGGATGTCGAACATCTGCTCGGGGTAATCTTCTCCGAATTTTGTATTGGCAAATGATTCACGTGAAACCTTTGGAGCTAAAGGCCTGCACGGTTTCACGTGAAACGCCTGCCGGATATGGAGTCTTGAATGACGGATAGTGTCTTCGATGTGATTGTGATCGGTGGCGGCCATGCGGGGTCGGAGGCTGCCGGCGCAGCTGCGCGCCTCGGGGCAAAAACCGCTCTGATTACGCATAGGCGGGAGACGATCGGAGTCATGTCCTGTAATCCGGCGATTGGCGGGCTGGGCAAGGGCCATCTGGTTCGGGAGATCGATGCGATGGATGGCCTGATGGGTCGCGTCGCCGATGTTGCAGGCATTCAATTCAGGATGCTCAACAAGAAGAAGGGCGCGGCTGTCCGAGGACCGCGGACGCAGGCCGATCGAAAGCTTTATCGGATGGCAATGCTGGCGGCGATCGAAGCGACGCCGGACCTGGATATCATCGAAGGCGATGCGTTTGATCTGGACGTTGTCGATGGTTGCGTCGCCGGCGTGATCATGAAGGATGGTCGAACCCTGAAAGCGCCGGCGGTGGTTTTGACCACGGGCACCTTTCTGCGCGGCCTTATTCATATCGGGTCGGAAAAGACACCGGCCGGGCGTGTGGGTGAAGCGCCGTCGATCGGATTGTCTGCAACCCTCGCCCGCCTTGGACTGCGGCTGGGACGTCTGAAGACCGGCACACCCGCCCGGCTGGACGGAAAGACGATCGACTGGCAATCCATCGGTCGACAGCGAGCTGACGAGGAGCTTGTCCCCTTCTCCTTTATGACAGACACGATTACCACGCCACAAATCGAATGCGGGGTGACCAGGACGACCGAAGCGACCCACCGCATCATTGTCGACAACATTATGCGCTCGGCAATGTATTCCGGGCAGATCGAGGGCGTCGGGCCTCGTTATTGCCCGTCTATCGAAGACAAGCTGGTGAAATTTGGAGAGCGGGATGGACATCAGGTCTTTCTCGAGCCTGAGGGACTGGACGATGACACGGTCTATCCGAACGGGATTTCCACCTCTTTGCCGGCGGATGTACAGGCCGAATTCATTAAAACGATCCCGGGTCTCGAACAGGCAAGAATACTGCAACCGGGCTATGCGATCGAATATGATCATGTCGATCCGAGAGAGTTGACGCCATCGTTGGAGGTCAAACGGTTGAGAGGCCTGTTTCTCGCCGGCCAGATCAATGGCACGACTGGATATGAAGAGGCTGCTGCTCAAGGCCTGGCAGCCGGGTTGAATGCTGCATTGCGAAGCAACGATTCGGATCCGTTTCATTTTAGCCGGACGAATTCCTACATCGGGGTGATGATTGACGATCTCACGTCACGCGGCGTTACGGAGCCGTATCGAATGTTTACATCACGTGCGGAATATCGGCTAACTTTGCGTGCGGACAATGCCGATATGCGTTTGACGCCCCTGGCTATGCGGCTTGGATGCGTAAGTGGCGAACGGATGCGGCGATTCACATCCTATCAAGCAGAAATCGAGAGTGGCCGGGCGCTGTTGCAGTCGCTGACACTTACACCGAATGAGGCGCGACGCGCTGGCCTGAACATCAATCTCGATGGGCAGCGCCGAACGGCCTATGATTTGTTATCGTATCCAAATTACGATTTTGCCGCGCTCCAGCATGTTTGGCCAGAGGCGCTCGGCGCGATTAGTCCCAAAGTTGCGGAAGCGTTGGAAATCGAGGCCGGCTATTCGGTTTATCTGGATCGGCAAGCGACGGCGATTGCTGATCAGCAACGCGACGAAGAGCGGCAGATACCACTTGATTTCAATTATGAGGCACTTTCTGGTCTCTCCAACGAGCTTAAGGCGAAGCTCGGTGCTGCTCGCCCTTTCAATATTGCCCAGGCTACAATCGTTGAAGGAATGACGCCCGCGGCAATCGCATTGCTGCTTGTGCACTTGCGCCGCCTACCATCTGCTGAGCGTCATAGCGCCTGATTACAAGATTTGAGAGTCTTTCAGAATGGAATTAAACGGCTTGCGTGTTTCACGTGAAACACAGGAACGGCTTCGACACTTCGCTGCGCTGTTTCAGAAGTGGGCGAAAGCGATTAATCTGGTGGCGCCGTCGACCCTCGATGACTTATGGGACCGGCACATCGCCGATAGTAGTCAGGTCTTTCAGATCCATCCGCAACCAATAAGCTGGGTCGACCTTGGAAGTGGCGGTGGCTTTCCCGGCGTTATTACGGCGATTTTTCTGGCCGAATTGCAGGACGGATGGGTACATCTGGTCGAAAGCAACCATAAAAAGGCGGCGTTTCTTAGGACCGCGTTGCGGGAGACCAATGCGCGCGGCAGCGTGCATATCACTCGAATCGAAGATGCCTATACGGAAGTTGGCGAATGCGACGCGATTTCAGCGCGCGCCCTTGCCGATCTTGATGGGCTTCTCGGCTATTCTGCCCCCTGGATGCTTGGCAAAGAAAATTGTCGTGGTTTTTTTCACAAAGGCCGGGATTACCTGAGGGAAATCGACAAAGCACGTGGTCGGTGGGAATTCGATCTGTTAGAACATAAGAGCGCCGTCGAGCAGGAATCCGTTGTTTTGGAAGTATCAAATCTCCGGCGCTTGGTTTAACAGATGGGATATTGCGGCAATGGCTGGCGAACGACATCGGATTATCACCATCGCAAATCAGAAGGGTGGCGTTGGTAAAACGACCACAGCAATCAATCTGGCAACGGCGCTTGCTGCTATTGGCGAGCGTGTCTTGATCGTCGATCTCGACCCGCAGGGCAATGCCAGCACCGGCCTCGGTATCGATCGTCGTGATCGCAAGCTTTCCTCCTATGATCTGATGGTTGGCGATCGTGGGATCCCTGACGTGACTCTCGAAACAGCGGTTCCTAATCTCTTTATCGTCCCGTCGACGATGGACCTGCTCGGCATCGAGATGGAGATTTCGCAGCAGAGCGATCGGGTCTTCAAATTGCGGAAAGCGTTATCTTCGCCCGAAGCCATGGCGTTTTCTTATATTCTTCTGGACTGCCCGCCATCATTCAATCTGCTGACGATGAATGCCATGGCAGCCGCCCATTCGGTTTTGGTGCCGCTGCAATGTGAATTCTTTGCGCTGGAGGGGTTGAGTCAGCTGCTTGAGACCGTCAGCCAGGTTCGGCGAACGGTTAACCCGCGTCTGGATATTCAGGGGATCGTCCTGACGATGTTCGATGCGCGCAACAATCTTGCTCAGCAGGTTGTCAATGACGTGCGCACGCATCTCGGGGACAAGGTTTACCACACGTTAATTCCGCGCAACGTCCGGGTTTCTGAGGCTCCGTCCTACGGCAAGCCTGCCATTCTCTATGACTTGAAGTGCGCCGGCAGTCAGGCCTATCTGCAGCTGGCCTCCGAGGTCATCCAGCGCGAGCGCCAAAGACTGGCCGCGTGATATCATTTTCGGGGTGTAGGTGAGTGTAGATCATGAATGACGATGTATCGAAGAGGCGATTGGGCCGTGGCCTTGCGGCGCTGATTGGTGAAATGGATCAGCCTGTTCCGGTGGAAGCCGAGCGGATTATCAGTGCCGACAGGATGATCCCGATCGAGTTCGTTAGCCGCAATCCCCGCAATCCTCGTCGTTTCTTCGATGACGCTGAGCTGCATGATCTCGCAAGCTCCATTCGTCAACACGGTATCGTTCAGCCGATTGTTGTGCGGACTATGTCGCGGGATCGATATGAAATCATCGCCGGCGAGCGACGTTGGCGCGCAGCTCAGCTTGCCGGGCTGATCGAGATTCCTGTCATCGTCCGTGACGTGGATGATAAGACGGCGCTGGAAATCGCCATCGTCGAAAACGTGCAGCGCGCGGATCTCAATGCCCTCGAAGAGGCATTGGGCTATGAGCAGCTTATTGCTGAGTATGGTTACACCCAGAACGACCTTGGGGAAATCATTGGGAAAAGCCGCAGCCACGTTGCCAACTCCTTGCGCTTGTTGAAGCTGCCGGATCCGGTTCGTGATCTGCTTGCCGCCGGCAGCCTATCGGCTGGGCACGCGCGCGCACTGGTTTCGACATCTGACCCGGCAAGTCTTGCCCGTACGATCGTTGCCAAGGGCATGTCGGTGCGTGACGCGGAAAAATTGGCGCAAAACAATATCAAGGCCCAGTCGGAACCACAGCAAGCAGCCCTGCGGCGAGATCAAAAGGATTCCGACACGCTGGCGCTGGAGCGGACACTTTCCGATGCACTCGGCCTTGAGGTTGCGATCAATCACAAGGCGAGCGGTGGCCAGATCAAAATTTCCTATAAGTCACTAGAACAGCTCGAGGAAATCTGCCGCTTGCTCGAGAGACGCTAGAGCGCCATGCGATCCTTTCGGATACGCAAAGGACGCACTCACTCTTTCAATCCTGGCATCGTGCTGTCCGAAAATCGATTCCGATTTTCGGACAGCTGCTATTCAGGCGGATTTCCGGCCGGATTGTAGAGTGGTGGACAGAAGCGTTTGCATCGCTACGCTGTCCTCCAGTACCTGTCGCCGTCGGCTTTGCAGAATAGCGGCCTGCAGCCGATTGGATTCACGCGCGATGCTTTCCGCGGTCCACTGGCGCAATGCCTGTTCGATGATTGGCTTGCGGCGAAAATGCAAATGCCGCCCCATCGTCTGCATGATCTGAGGCGGCTGCAGCCGTTTTTCATCCATTTCGGCGCGCATCGAGTCAAGAAGCTGAAATTGCTTCAGGCATGCTTGCAGAACGAGAAAGATCGCGGTTTTCGAGCTGCTGATTTTTTGCATGGCGTGCAGAAAGGCGTTGAGATCGCCGCCGAGAATGGCATCGACAGCATCGTCAACCGAGATGGCGCTGGCGTCGCCAATTATTTCGGTAACGTGATGTTCTTCGACCGTATCAAAGCCACGGCAGTAGAGAGCAAGCTTGCGTACCTCGTTTCGGGAAGCGATCCTGTCGCCGCCGATCAAGGCTATGAGCGCCTGGCGCGCGGCCGGCGTAATGCCGAGCTTCTCTGCACCGAGCTCAGTATCGATCAAGGCATTGAGGGCGCGGCTGTCATCGGCGTAGGACGGGATCGTCATGACAGATCGTGCGGCTTCCGCCGTCTTGCGCAACAACGAGCCCTTCTTCAGGTCGCCGGCCTCGACGATCAGATAGGCGGCTTCGAGTGGTTTTTCAGCCAGCAGCGCCAGGGAATCGACCAGGTATTTCTCGTTGGCGGCACCGCGGATCCAGATCAGTTTTTCACCGCCGAACAGCCCGATCGACTGGACCTCGTCGACCAACCGACCGGGATCCTTCTGCAGGTCGCCGATATCGAGTTTCGTCAGCGAGAAGGGATCATCGAGCGCGACACCGCTCTTGCCGGCGAGCAGGCCCGCTCGTTCGGAAACAAGGCCGCGATCCGGCCCGTAGATGACGAAAATCCGATAGTTTCGTGCCGATTTCTGCAGAAAAGTCTTGAATTCGTGGGATTTTATCTCTGCCACATCTCCGCCCTCAGCGGCTGAGAGCAGCGGCGATATCGGCTCCTACGAATTCCGCCACCTGATCCGCCGCACGGTTTTCGGCATCGCGGATTGCCCGCTGCTTGGCAAATTGCTGGTCAGGGAAATCCACCAGCGCCGTGGTAGCGCGGCTGCCGGCCTTGATGACATGATTGTCGCTCGTCGCGCGCAGCGTGTAGGTGACGCTGACGGTCACACGACCGGCTCGCGACGTATCGGCGGATTCCGTAAGCAGCGTATCGGCAACGGACGATGAGGCGTGCATTTCGACCTGGTATTCCGGTTTTTCAGGCTCGCCGGCCCCACGCGACGCAAGGAAGATCAGGTGGTTGCGAACCTGCTGCTCGATGCGGCTGCCTGCTGGGGAAAAGCCGACCGAGGAAAGCTTTGCAGTGACACCGGAATTCTCAGAGTAGAGCGGACGAACCTGGCAGGCGGAGAGAAAAGCCGCGGAGGCAAGGATCATGGCGATGCCGGCATTGCGAGCCAGCTTGCAAGCGATATCAGACGACAATGTTTACAATCCTTTGGGGAACCACGATGATTTTCTTCGGTGCTTGTCCGTTCAACGCGTTCTTCACCGCATCCAGATCCAGCACGGCGTCGGTGACGGCATTCTGATCTGCATCGCGAGAAATTGTCAATTCAGCGCGTTTCTTGCCGTTGATCTGTACCGGCAGGACGACATCGTTTTCGATGACGAGTGTTTCGTCGTATTGCGGCCAGCTTGCCCGGGCAAGCAGTCCTTCATTGCCGAGCGCGGCCCAGCATTCCTCAGCCAGATGCGGCGTCATCGGAGAGACGAGCTGAATCAGGATCTCGACGGCATCGCGTACCGCCGCACGATAGGTCGCATCACCCTCGCCTGCCGCGACCCTCGTCATCGGTGCGGCCAGCGCGTTGACGAGTTCATAAATTCGGGCAACGGCTTTGTTGAACCAGAGCTTGTCATAGTCGTTTTGGACAGCCTTCAGCGTCTTGTGGGCAGCCTGCGAGATTGACAAGGCTTCCCCATCGGTGGCCGGGGCCGGTGCGACGGCGGCCAGCGCATCGGCGGCTTCGGAAATCAGGCGCCACAGACGTTGGGTAAAGCGATGAGCGCCCTCAACGCCCGCCTCGGACCAGATGACATCACGCTCCGGCGGCGAGTCGGACAGAACGAAGAAACGAGCGGTATCGGCGCCGTAGGAGGCGATGATATCGTCAGGATCGACGACGTTCCTTTTCGATTTCGACATCTTCTCGATCGAGCCGATCGCGACTTCCTCGTTGTTCGTCAGCAAGAAAGCCCGGCGTTTGCCGTCGAGTTCGTCGATGCGGATATCGGCAGGTGCCACCCATTCGCGGCCGGCGCCAGCGCCGCGGCTATAGGTTTCGTGGACCACCATGCCCTGGGTGAAGAGACCCTTGAAAGGTTCGGTGGCAGCGACGTGACCGGTTTCGCGCATGGCGCGGGTGAAGAAGCGGGAATAGAGCAGGTGCAGGATCGCGTGCTCGATGCCGCCGATATACTGGTCGACCGGCAGCCAGCGGTTCGCAGCCTCGGGATCGGTCGGCTCTCCTTCCCAGGGCGCGGTAAAGCGGGTGAAATACCAGCTCGAATCGACGAAAGTATCCATCGTATCCGTCTCGCGGCGGGCATCCTTGCCGCAGTTCGGGCAGGAGACATGACGCCAGGTCGGATGACGGTCGAGTGGATTGCCCGGCTGGTCGAAGGTGACGTCGTCGGGCAGCTTGACCGGCAGGTCCTTCTTCGGCACCGGCACGACACCACAATCATCGCAATGGATGACCGGGATCGGGCAGCCCCAATAACGCTGACGGGAAATGCCCCAATCGCGCAGACGGAAATTGACCTTGCGTTCGGCCTGCGGCGCATTGCCGAGTGAAGCGGCAGACAGCCGATCTGCAACAATATCAAAGGCTTCCTCGGTCGTCTTGCCGTCGAGGAAACGGGAGTTGATCATCACACCATCACCGTCATAGGCGGTGTCGCCGACGGCAAAGCTTGCAGCATCGCCATCTTTCGGCATGACGACGGCCACGACCGGAAGGCCGTATTTGCGGGCAAAATCGAGATCGCGCTGATCGCCTGATGGGCAGCCGAAGATCGCGCCCGTGCCGTAATCCATCAGGACGAAATTGGCGATATAGACAGGCAGCTCCCAGGAGGGATCAAGCGGATGCCTGACGCGGATACCGGTATCCATGCCCTTCTTTTCGGCGGTCTCGAGTGCTGCGAGCGACGTGCCGGCACGGCGGCACTCCTCGCAGAAGGCTTCGATATCGGCGTTTTTCGCGGCAGCATCCTTCGCCAGTGGATGATCGGCGGCGATCGCCAGGAAGGAGGCGCCGAACAGCGTGTCCGGCCGGGTGGTATAGACCGTGACTTCGCTCTCGCCGGCAGGTGCCGTTTCCGGCACGATCTCCCAGCGGATAGCCAGGCCTTCCGAGCGGCCGATCCAGTTCTTCTGCATCAGCCGCACTTTTTCCGGCCACTGGTCGAGCGTATCCAGCGCGTCGAGCAGATCCTGGCTAAAATCGGTGATCTTGAAGAACCATTGCGTCAGCTCGCGCTGTTCGACCAACGCACCGGAACGCCAGCCGCGGCCGTCGATCACCTGTTCGTTGGCCAGCACGGTGTTGTCGACAGGATCCCAGTTGACCTTCGACTGCTTGCGGTAGACCAGGCCCTTTTCCAGAAAATCCACGAAGAGATGCTGCTGGTGCTGGTAATATTCAACGTCGCAGGTGGCGAATTCGCGGCTCCAGTCCAGTGAGAGCCCCATGGCCTTCAGCTGCGCCTTCATCGAGCCGATATTCTGGTAGGTCCAGGAAGCGGGATGCACGCCGCGCTCCATGGCGGCATTCTCTGCTGGCATGCCGAAAGCGTCCCAGCCCATCGGGTGCAGCACGTTGTAGCCCCGCGCGCGCTTGTAGCGGGCGACGACATCGCCCATGGCGTAGTTGCGGACATGGCCCATATGGATGCGCCCCGATGGATAGGGGAACATTTCGAGGACGTAATATTTTTCGCGCGGATCGGCATTGTCGGTCTCGAAGACCTTGTCTTCATTCCATTTCTGCTGCCAGCGGGGCTCGGCATCGCGCGGATTATAACGTTCGGTGGCCATAGTATTCGTATTTCCGGAAAATCAGGGGAGTTGGCCGAGACCTTCACCATGAAACCACCGTAGCGTCAAGTTTTGCAGGCGCTGCAAGCGTCCGATCTTGATCACGCGCAAGCGATTTCGCGAAGGCGGGTCTTGGCAAGCACAGGTTGGCTGGTTAGTTCATTGCCAATCCTTTCATCCTGGTATGTCGAGGCAGAACGATGGAACTTCAAGAGCGGTTGAACGACGTGCGATCACGGATTGCGGCCGGGGAACGCGCGGCAGGTCGTCCGGCGGGTTCCGTTCAGCTGGTCGCGGTGTCGAAGACCTTCGAGGCGGACGCGATCCGTCCGGCCATCGAAGCCGGACAGCGCGTCTTCGGCGAGAACCGGGTGCAGGAAAGCCAGGGCAAGTGGCCGGCGCTGAAAGCCGAGCGTCCAGATATCGAGCTGCATCTGATCGGGCCGCTGCAATCGAACAAGGCGGCGGATGCGGTAGCGCTTTTCGACGTCATCGAGACGGTCGACCGGGAAAAGATTGCCCGCGCGCTTGCCGAGGAGATGAAGCGGCAGGGCAAGACGACGCGGCTCTACGTCCAGGTCAATACCGGGCTCGAACCGCAGAAGGCCGGTATCGCTCCTGACGACACGCCAGCCTTCATTGCCCTTTGCCACGATGAGCTCGGCCTTTCCATCGAAGGTTTGATGTGCATTCCGCCGGCCGATGAAAATCCAGGGCCGCATTTTGCACTGCTGGCAAAGCTAGCGTTCAAATGCGGCGTCGGAAAACTTTCCATGGGCATGTCGGGCGACTACGAGACGGCAATCGCCTTCGGCGCCACCAGCGTGCGTGTGGGATCAGCGATATTCGGCACGCGCTGAAACGCTGCTTTGGTCGGGCTTCCTGTTCCCCTCAATGCCGCCTAGATTGATATCGAGGCTTGCATGTCCTGGGGAGGAGCAGATGCAGAAGGGCTATCATCAGGTCTACGCGGCATGGAAAGGCGATCCCGAAGCCTTCTGGCGCGAAGCGGCGGTCGACATAGACTGGTTCAAGCCGCCGGAGCGGATTTTTTCGCCCAATGAGGGCGTCTACGGCCGCTGGTTCTCCGGAGCGGAAACCAATACCTGCCACAATTGCCTGGACCGGCATGTGGCTGCCGGCCGCGGCGGCGAGACAGCGGTCATCTTCGACAGCCAATGAACGGCGAGAAGCGCCACTTCACCTATGATGAGGTGCTTCGGGATGTGATGGCCATCGCAGCAGCGTTGCTCGAACGCGGCATCGGCAAAGGCGATCGCGTCATCCTTTATATGCCGATGGTGCCGCAGGCGGTCTTTTCCATGCTCGCCTGCGCCCGCATCGGTGCGGTTCACTCCGTCGTTTTCGGCGGGTTTGCCGCCAGCGAACTTGCGGCGCGCATCGACGATTGCGGTGCGAAGCTGGTAATCACCGCGAGCTGCGGGCTCGAGCCTGGTCGCATCGTCGCCTATAAGCCCCTGGTCGATCAGGCGATCGAGATCGCGCGTTCGAAGTCGGCGCGCTGTCTGGTGCTGCAGCGGCCGGAGCTTCGTGCAGATCTCGTCAGCGGCCGGGATCAGGATTTCGAGGCGGCGGTGGCGCAGCATCGTGGCGCCGAGATCGCCTGTGTCTCCGTCAAGGCGACAGATCCGCTCTACATCCTCTATACCTCGGGCACGACGGGCCAGCCGAAGGGCGTCGTGCGCGACAATGGCGGCCATATGGTCGCGCTCAACTGGTCGATGCGGAATATCTACGGCTTGAAGCCGGGCGAAGTCTTCTGGACGGCTTCGGATATCGGCTGGGTCGTCGGACATTCCTATATCGTCTATGCCCCGCTGCTCGCTGGCGTAACCACTCTGATCTTCGAGGGCAAACCGGTCGGCACTCCGGATGCCGGCACATTCTGGCGCATCGTTTCGGAGCATAAGGTGCGGGTGCTGTTCACGGCGCCGACGGCATTCCGAGCCATCCGGCGGGAGGATGGTGACGGTGAATTGATGCACAAGTATCCCACGCCGGATTTGCGCGCACTGTTTCTGGCCGGCGAGAGAGCGGATCCGGAGACGCTGAAATGGGCGGAGCGTATGCTTGGCATACCCGTCATCGATCATTGGTGGCAGACGGAGACCGGCTGGCCGATCGCCGCAAATCCGCTCGGTCTCGGCGCCCTTCCCATCAAGCACGGTTCGCCGACACTGCCGATGCCCGGCTATGACATTGCGGTGCTCGATGATGCCGGTCATCCGATCGAGGCGGGAACGCTCGGCAATATCGTCGTCAAGCTGCCCTTGCCGCCCGGCTGTCTGCCGACCCTCTGGAACGCGGACGAACGTTTTCGCTCGGCCTATCTCGATGAGTTTCCCGGTTACTATAAGACGGCCGATGCTGGCTACGTCGATGAGGATGGCTATCTCTTCATCATGTCGCGCACCGACGACATCATCAATTGCGCCGGTCATCGGCTCTCGACCGGGGCGATGGAGGAGGTCTGTGCGCGTCATCCTGATGTCGCCGAATGCGCTGTTATCGGCGTGATCGATGTGCTGAAGGGTCAGGCGCCCTGCGGTTTCCTGGTGCTGAAACGACATGTTTCCCGTGACGCGACGGCGATCGAATCAGAGGTCGTGGCGATGATTCGTGATTCGATCGGGCCTGTTGCTGCCTTCAAGACGGCCATCACCGTTAACCGGTTGCCGAAGACGCGCTCCGGCAAAATCCTGCGCGGCACGATGCAGAAGATCGCCGACGGCATACCCTGGAAAATGCCTGCAACCATTGATGATCCAACGATTTTAGAGGAAATTGCCGAGGCGCTGCGCGGGCGCGGTTTAGGCTCCCTGCCGATGTGAAATTAAACTTTCGGCAAGCCTAATTGAGGAATTGTTAACCATGTTGATGCAAGCATTTGTTAACGGCAATGGCTTGCATAGCAGGCTTTGCATGACGCGGTCGCCGTTACCGGCCTAGTCCGGATTGCCCCTTTCTCAACGATTGTGGAACGGATCATGACAAGCATCCTTACCAACAACGCTGCCATGGCAGCGCTGCAGACTTTGCGCGGCGTAAACGATAGCCTCAAGGACACCCAGGGTCGCGTTTCATCGGGTTATCGTGTCGAAAAGGCGGCTGACAATGCCGCTTACTGGTCGATTGCTACGACCATGCGTTCTGACAACAAGGCGCTTTCGGCCGTCTCCGACGCGCTCGGTCTCGGCGCGGCGAAGGTCGATACGGCCTATTCGGCCATGGATAGCGCACTCGATGTCGTCAGCGACATCAAGGCCAAGATCGTCGCCGCCACCGAAAAGGGCGTCGACAAGACGAAGATCCAGCAAGAACTCGACCAGCTGCAGGAGCAGCTGCTCAGCATTGCTCAATCGGCGTCCTTCTCCGGCGAAAACTGGGTTGCCGGCGCTTCCGGCACGAAGAGCGTCGTTTCGTCCTTCGTCCGCGACGGCAGCAATGCCGTCTCCGTCAAGATGACGGACTATGTGCTCGATTCGGGCTCGCTTGGAAACGTGCTTTTCGGCATGACGAGCACCGGTGCGATCGAGACATCAAGCGGTATCATCGGCACGGCCTTCAACGGAACCTATGGCGGCACCGTGATCGTCATGGCGTCAATATATGATCTCGACATCACCGGTTTCACCCAGGGTCAGCTTGACTCGGCCCTGACCGGTGTCGAACTGGTTCTCGGCGCCATGACTGCCGCCGGCTCGGCATTGGGCTCGATCTCGACCCGTATTCAGCTGCAGGAAACATTCGTCAGCGGTCTGCACGATTCGATCGACTCCGGCGTCGGCCGCCTGGTCGATGCCGATATGGAAGAGGAATCAAGCAAGCTCTCGGCGTTGCAGACGCAGCAGCAGCTCGCTGTCCAGTCGCTCTCGATCGCCAACAGTTCGGCACAGAACATTCTCACCCTGTTCCGCAGCTAATTCGAAACAGGCAATTCGCAATAAAAAACCCCGCCGGTCAGCTCATACCGGCGGGGTTTTTCATGAAATCGCTGATATCTCAGTACTGATCGTCGTCCTCGTCCTTCGGGGCCGAGCGCAGCGAGCTCAGCTTGCGGAAGACGGCATCGGCGTCGATTTCCTTTTCCTTTTCCTCCTCGCGCTCGTAGCTCGGGGTCAGGCGCTCGGTTTCCTGTGCCGATTGCAGCGTCGCGCCAAGCTCGGCAGCGGTCGGCAGCGGACGGCCCTTGGAGGCCTTTTCCACTTCCATGTCGAGATCGATCTGGCTGCAGAGGCCGAGCGTTACCGGATCCATCGGCGCTAGGTTGGCGGAGTTCCAGTGGGTGCGCTCGCGGATTTGCTCGATGGTCGACTTCGTCGTGCCGACGAGGCGGGAAATCTGCGCGTCCTTCAGCTCCGGATGGTTGCGAACGAGCCAGAGAATGGCGTTCGGGCGGTCCTGGCGCTTGGAAACCGGCGTATAACGCGGACCACGGCGCTTGGATTCCGGCACGCGCACCTTCGGTTCGGAAAGCTTCAGCTTGTGGTTCGGATTGGCCTCGGCGCGGGCAATCTCGTCGCGGGAAAGCTGTCCTGTCGAGATCGGGTCGAGGCCCTTGATGCCCTGCGCCGCTTCGCCGTCGGCGATTGCCTTGACTTCGAGCGGATGCAGTTTGCAGAACTGCGCGATCTGATCGAAAGACAGTGCCGTATTGTCGACGAGCCAGATGGCGGTCGCCTTCGGCATGAGCAGTGTTTGAGCCATGGATATAGTCCTTCTATCGTCCGCGCCGGTCGCGGTCCGTGGATTGTCACCACAATGTCCGGGAAATATGCCGCTATATAACCGCACTGTCGCATAATTGCAATTCTTCCGAAATGAAATGACCTTTGTCTAATTGCCGTGGCGATGCGAACTGCTATGAATTGCCGTGATTTCAAGTCCGGGCCCTTCCTAGCTCACGCGGCCCGTCGCATGTCCCATGAGGAGGAGTTGCATGTCGGAGAAGATCTATCCGGTCACGAAGCCGGTGAAGGCGCGCGCCCTGATCGATAAGGAAAAGTACCTGAAATGGTACGAGGAAAGCGTCGAGAACCCGGACAAGTTCTGGGGTAAGCACGGCAAGCGGATCGACTGGTTCAAGCCCTATACCAAGGTCAAGAACACTTCCTTTACCGGCAAGGTTTCGATCAAGTGGTTCGAGGACGGTCAGACAAACGTCTCTTACAACTGCATCGACCGCCATCTGAAAACGAATGGCGACCAGGTGGCGATCATCTGGGAAGGCGACAACCCCTATATCGACAAGAAGGTCACCTATAACGAGCTCTACGAGCATGTCTGCCGGATGGCGAACGTGTTGAAGAAGCACGGCGTCAAGAAGGGTGATCGCGTCACCATCTACATGCCGATGATCCCGGAAGCGGCCTATGCGATGCTTGCCTGCGCCCGCATCGGCGCGGTGCATTCGGTCGTCTTCGGCGGTTTCTCGCCGGAGGCGCTGGCGGGGCGCATCGTTGACTGCGAATCCACCTTCGTCATCACCTGCGACGAAGGCGTGCGCGGCGGCAAGCCGGTGCCGCTGAAGGACAATACCGATACGGCGATCGATATCGCCGCTCGACAGCATGTCAGGGTCAGCAAGGTGCTGGTCGTTCGTCGCACCGGTGGCAAGACCGGCTGGGCGCCGGGCCGCGATCTCTGGCATCACCAGGAGATCGCCACGGTGAAGGCGGAATGCCCGCCGGTGAAGATGAAGGCGGAAGATCCGCTCTTCATTCTTTATACGTCAGGCTCGACCGGCAAGCCGAAGGGCGTGCTGCATACGACGGGCGGTTACCTCGTCTATGCGGCGATGACGCATGAATATGTCTTCGATTATCACGACGGTGACGTCTACTGGTGTACGGCAGATGTCGGCTGGGTCACCGGTCACTCCTACATCGTCTACGGGCCGCTTGCGAACTGCGCGACGACGCTGATGTTCGAGGGCGTGCCGAATTTCCCGGATCAGGGCCGCTTCTGGGAAGTCATCGACAAGCACAAGGTCAACATCTTCTACACGGCGCCGACGGCGATCCGCTCGCTGATGGGTGCCGGTGACGAATTCGTCACGCGCTCTTCCCGCTCTTCGCTGCGCCTGCTCGGCACGGTCGGCGAGCCGATCAATCCCGAGGCCTGGGAGTGGTATTACAATGTCGTCGGCGACAAGCGCTGCCCTGTCATCGATACGTGGTGGCAGACGGAAACCGGCGGCCATATGATCACGCCGCTACCTGGCGCCACCGATCTGAAACCCGGTTCGGCGACGACCCCGTTCTTCGGCATCAAGCCGCAGCTGGTCGACAATGAGGGCAAGGTGCTGGAAGGCGCGGCCGACGGCAATCTCTGCATCACCGACAGCTGGCCAGGTCAGATGCGCACGGTCTATGGCGATCACGAGCGCTTCATTCAGACCTATTTCTCCACCTACAAGGGCAAGTATTTCACCGGCGACGGCTGCCGGCGCGATGCGGACGGTTATTATTGGATCACCGGCCGCGTCGACGACGTGCTGAACGTCTCCGGCCACCGGCTCGGGACGGCAGAGGTGGAATCCGCGCTTGTCTCTCACAACCTGGTTTCGGAAGCCGCAGTCGTCGGTTATCCGCATCCGATCAAGGGCCAGGGCATTTATTGCTACGTGACGTTGATGGCCGGTCACGAGGGATCGGATACGCTTCGGCAGGATCTGGTGAAACATGTTCGTGCTGAAATCGGCCCGATCGCTGCGCCTGACAAGATCCAGTTTGCGCCCGGCCTGCCTAAGACCCGCTCCGGCAAGATCATGCGCCGCATCCTGCGCAAGATCGCCGAAGACGATTTCGGCGCTCTCGGCGACACCTCGACGCTTGCCGATCCGGCCGTGGTCGACGATCTGATCGCCAATCGGCAAAACAAGGCAACCGCCTGACATATCGAGCTGGTCCGGTCCGTTCGGTTCCGGAGCGGCCCACTCGCTTCGTTAGCCGGATTCTCGGCTATTTCGATCGTAAGACGCCAATAGGAATATTGACTTAGAAATCAATCGCTCGGCCATTGATTTCGTAATCGCCGAAGCGCGCCGGCTCGGCTCCGCCGCGGCCGCCGATCTCCGGCGGCAGCTCCAGCGGCTTCTGGTTCTTTCGCCGCTCCTCGGCTTCGGCAAGGGCGCGTCTGGCAGCCGGGGACAGCATCTTGCGCGGCGGCTCCGTTCCCTCGGCCATCGGCGTTTCGCTATTGTCGTTATCGGCGTCCTGCATGGCCGTCTCCTGCCGGAAATATTGAAAATGGCTGGTGAATAACCAAATCATAATGCGCCGGTGCCGGGATTAAAAGCTTGTGACGCCGAAATCGGAGATGGAGATCCGCAATGAACCTCGTTCGCACTGCCATGTTGCTTGCCTTCATGACGGCGCTTTTCATGTTTGTCGGCTTCCTGATCGGCGGTCGGGCCGGCATGATGATCGCGTTCGTCATTGCCGCCGGCATGAATTTCTTCTCGTACTGGAATTCCGACCGGATGGTGCTTTCGGCCTATCACGCGCAGGAGGTCGATGAGCGCAATGCGCCGGAATTCTTCCGGATCGTGCGCGATCTCGCCCATAATGCCGGCCTGCCGATGCCGAAGGTCTATCTCTACGACAGCCCGCAGCCGAATGCCTTCGCCACCGGCCGCAATCCCGATAATGCCGCCGTCGCCGCCTCGACCGGCCTGCTCGGCGCCTTGTCTCCCGAGGAGGTCGCAGGCGTGATGGCGCATGAACTGGCGCACATTCAGAACCGCGACACGCTGACGATGACGATCACGGCAACACTTGCCGGCGCGATCTCCATGCTCGGCAACTTCGCCTTCTTCTTCGGCGGCAACCGCGAGAACAACAACAACAATCCCCTCGGCTTCGTCGGCGTCCTCGTCGCGATGATCGTGGCGCCGCTCGCCGCCATGCTGGTGCAGATGGCGATCAGCCGCACGCGCGAATATTCGGCAGACCGCCGCGGCGCCGAGATCTGCGGCAACCCGCTCTGGCTCGCTTCGGCGCTCGGCAAGATCGCGCGCGGCGCTGCCCACGTGCCGAACGCGGACGCCGAGCGCAACCCGGCGACGGCACATATGTTCATCATCAATCCGCTCTCCGGCGAGCGTATGGACAATCTGTTCTCCACGCATCCGAACACGGAAAACCGCATCGCTGCGCTGCACGACATGGCGCAAGCCGGCATGAATGTCTCGACGTCGCCGGCTCGTGCTGCTAATCCGTCGCGCAAATCGCGCTCTGTTCCGGATACGGGTCTTGGTCGCGGTGGTTCGCAACCGCCAAAAGGTCCGTGGTCTTGAATTCAGACGGCACGAAGAAACCATTCCGCAAGCATAAGCCCTCCACTGAGCGATCTGCGCCTGATAAGCCCGGTCTGCAGGCCCGGGCCGCGGCGGCAAAAATTCTTGCAGCCGTCGTCGACCGCAAGCTGCCGCTCGACGGTGCTCTCGATCATGAACACGGCAATCCGGCCTATAGGGCGCTCGGAGAAAGCGACCGGGCGCTCGTCCGCGCCATCCTGAACACGACGCTGCGTCATCTGCCGCGCATCGATGCCGCGATTGCCGCGTTGCTGGATTCGCCGCTGCCGGAGGGCGCAAGGGCGCTGCATCACGTCCTCGCCATCGGGGCGGCGCAGATCCTCTATCTCGATGTGCCGGATCATTCGGCTGTCGATCTTGCCGTCGAGCAGGCCAATCTGGATCCACGCAATCGCCGTTTCGCCAAGCTGGTCAATGCCATCCTCCGCCGGCTCGGCCGCGAGAAGCAGCAGGTGCTTGATGAGATCGGCAAGGTCGCGCCGATGCCGGCCTGGTTCATTGCCAGGTTGGAAAAGGCCTATGGCCGGGATGCGGCGCTGGCGATTTCGGAATCCCAGCTCGAACCGGCCGCAATCGATCTGACCGTCAAGTCCGACCCGGAAGGCTGGGCGAAGCGGCTTACCGGCGTCGTCCTGCCCACGGGCGGCGTGCGGCTCGCCGCCTTCGAGGGTGGCATTCCTTCGCTCGAAGGCTTCGATGAGGGCGCGTGGTGGGTGCAGGATGCGGCAGCAAGCATCCCGGCGAAACTGTTCGGCAATCTCTCCGGCAAACACACCGCCGATCTCTGTGCTGCGCCCGGCGGCAAGACGGCGCAGCTCATCCTTGCCGGCGGCGCAGTCACCGCACTCGACCAGTCGGAAAGCCGGCTGAGACGGCTTCGCTCGAATCTCGACCGGCTCGGCCTCAAGGCGGAGACGATTGCGGCAGACCTGACGACATTCGAGCCGGCGGAACGCTTCGATGCGATCCTGCTCGATGCTCCCTGCTCTTCTACCGGCACGACACGCCGGCACCCTGACGTGTTGTGGACCAAGGGGCCCGAGGATATCGCCAGGCTGGCGGCGCTGCAGGAGCGGCTGCTGCGTCATGCGCTGACATTGCTGCAGCCGGGTGGCACACTGGTTTTTTCGAATTGTTCGCTCGATCCTGTCGAGGGTGAGGAAGTCGTCGCCCGTGTTCTTTCCGATACCGATGCGGTCGAGCGCGTTCCGATCGGCGCCGGTGACTGGCCCGGCCTTGAAGCGGCGATCACGCCGCTCGGCGAATTCCGCACGCTTCCCACCATGCTGAAAATGCCTGATGGCATCGGCTCCGGCCTCGACGGCTTCTATGCGGCTGTGCTGCGGCGCGTGGCCTGATTGCAAGGCTCGAGCGCTCGCGGCGAGCCTGCACTATACGGGGTGCTTTATAGCCTCGTGTCACGCATGCCGTTCTCCAAAACCCCCCGCATGATTTCAGGTGAAACGCGTTAATTTGCGTATATTCGAACCTTGTCACGAATTAATTCATTGCGGACGATGAAATCGGCCGCTTTTCACCTATTCTTAACCACGAGGGTCAATAGACAATAGAATATGCAGTCCGGTCGGCGTTTTGCGAGCATGTATGTTCGGGAGGCTTGGCGGCGCGCCTTGCGCCGCGTCGCGTTGCTGCGCCTGAAGCTCTTTCGTCATTCGATCAAGGTGCCTGAGCGTCTGATCGTCGCGCCGACCGATCTCCGCAGCATCGATCCACATGTGGCCGACGAGATCCTCAACGGACGGTTTCTTCTGGCCGGGCGCATGCTGGAAACAAACGGAAAGTCGCCCTTCACCTTCACCCTGCCCTCGCGCCCCTTCGCGACGCGTCTTCACAGCTTCGGCTGGCTGCGGCATATGCGGGCGAACAAGACGGAGCGTAGTTCGGCTGCGGCCCGCGCGATCGTCGACAGCTGGCTTTCCATCCATGCCGGTCGCATGGAGGGGATTGCCTGGGAGACCGACGTCACCGCCCAACGCGTTATCGCCTGGCTGTCGCATTCGCCGGTGGTGTTGCAGAACGCCGACCGCGGCTTCTATCGCCGCTTCATGAAGTCGCTGGCGTTCCAGGTGAGGTTCCTGCGCCGCATGGCGCCGTTCACCCTCGGCGGCTTGGAGCTGTTTCGGTTGCGTATCGCGCTCGCCATGGCCTCCGTCGCCATGCCGGCGCGCGCCTCCACGCTGAGAAGGGCGGCGCAGGCACTCGACCGTGAATTCGATAGCCAGATTCTGCCAGATGGCGGACATGTGTCGCGCAATCCGCGCGTCGGGCTGGAACTGCTGCTCGATCTGCTGCCGCTCAGGCAGACCTATGTCAATCTCGGCCATGACCTGCCGCAGAAGCTGATCTCCGGCATAGATCGGATGTATCCGGCATTGCGGTTCTTTCGCCATCAGGACGGGGATCTGGCGCTGTTCAACGGGGCGACCTCGACGCTCGCAAACGAGCTGATGTCGGTGCTGCGATATGACGAAACCGCCGGCCAGCCGTTCAAGGCTTTGCCGCAGTCGCGCTATCAGCGGCTTTCCGGGGGAAAGACGGTGATTATTGCCGATACCGGCACGCCGCCTTCGGGAGGCGCACTTCGGACCGTGCATGCCGGCAGCCTCTCCTTCGAGATGTCGTCCGGCCGCCATCGCTTCATCGTCAATTCCGGTTCGCCGAAATTTGCCGGGCACCGTTATGTCCAGATGGCGCGCACGACGGCGGCGCATTCGACCGTCATCCTCCACGACACGTCATCCAGCCGTTTTTCGCCCTCACCCTTCCTTAATCACGCGATCACCGAACCGGTGAGAACCATCACTGTCGAGCGCGCCGAAACCGAGGACGGACGCGACGGTATCAAGCTCAGCCATGACGGTTATCTCAGGGTGTTCGGGGTGCTGCACGAGCGTGAGCTGACACTCAATGCCGCAGGCTCGATCGTGACGGGCCGCGACCGGCTCGTCGTCCGCGAAGGATATGAGCATGACGAACCTTTGAAGGCCGTCGCCCGTTTTCATATCCATCCCTCGATCGTCCTGCATCAGAGTGACGGGGAGTCCGTGCTGCTGACGGCGCCGGACGGCGAAAGCTGGCTGTTTTCGGCGCCCGGCAATGAGGTGCTGATCGCTGAGGACATCTTCTTTGCCGACAGCTCCGGCATCTGCGGTTCGGACCAGATCGAAATCGACTTCGATCTTGCCGAAAAGACGGAAATCCGCTGGTTCCTATCTCGCAAAAGCTAGAGGCGGATGATTTTAGGCCGAATGGCCAAGGATTGGGATCGCATCCACAGCAAGGAAGTAAGGTATGATGCGAGCCAAAAATGGCTCGTGCTTTTCGACATCTGCTCTGCCGCCTGTTTGCGCGGCGGCAAACCTGTGCTAACGCGGCGCCAGCATGCGAACATCCCTCGCGGATGTCCTCCCGAAGCCCGAACGGAGAAGGTTTCATGGCCGTCATTTCCAAGAAGATCCCCGCCCCCGACAAGGTCGAAATCAAGACCGCGCTCATCTCCGTCTTCGACAAGACCGGGATCGTCGAACTCGCCCAGGCCTTGTCTGCCAGAGGTGTGCGCCTGCTCTCGACCGGCGGCACTTATAAAGCGATCGCTGCGGCCGGTCTTGCCGTCACCGATGTCTCCGAAATCACCGGTTTTCCCGAGATCATGGACGGGCGCGTCAAGACGTTGCACCCAATGGTGCATGGCGGCCTGCTGGCGATCCGTGACGACGGCGAACACCAGGATGCGATGAAAACACACGGCATCGAGGGCATCGACCTCGCCGTCATCAACCTCTACCCTTTCGAGGAGGTGCGCGCCGCCGGCGGCGACTATCCGACGACGGTCGAGAATATCGACATCGGCGGTCCGGCGATGATCCGCGCATCGGCCAAGAACCATGCCTATGTGACGACCCTGACCGATCCGGCCGATTATGCCGAGCTGCTGGAGCAGCTTTCCGCAGATGACGGCAAGACCGCCTATGCCTTCCGCCAGCGTATGGCCGCCAAGGCCTATGCCCGCACCGCCGCCTATGATGCAATGATCTCCAACTGGTTCGCCGATGCGCTATCGATCGACACGCCGCGTCACCGGGTGATCGGCGGCGCGCTGAAGGCGGAGATGCGCTACGGCGAAAACCCGCATCAAAAGGCCGCCTTCTATGTGACCGGCGAGAAGCGCCCGGGTGTTTCGACAGCCGCTCTTCTCCAGGGCAAGCAGCTCTCCTACAACAACATCAACGATACCGATGCCGCCTACGAACTCGTCGCCGAGTTCCTGCCTGAGAAGGCGCCGGCCTGCGCCATCATCAAGCACGCCAATCCCTGCGGCGTCGCCACCGGATCCAGCTTGGTGGAAGCCTATCAGCGGGCGCTCGCCTGCGATTCCGTTTCCGCCTTCGGCGGCATCATCGCGCTCAACCGGACGCTGGATGCCGAAACGGCCGAGGAGATCGTCAAGCTTTTCACCGAAGTGATCATCGCGCCCGATGTCACGGAGAAGGCAAAGGCGATCGTCGCCCGTAAGCCGAACCTGCGGCTGCTGTCCGCCGGTGGCCTGCCTGATCCGCGTGCCGCGGGCCTGACGGCAAAGACCGTTTCGGGCGGCCTGCTCGTCCAGAGCCGCGACAACGGCATGGTCGAGGATCTGGAACTCAAGATCGTCACCAAGCGCGCGCCGACGGCACGGGAACTTGATGACATGAAGTTCGCCTTCAAGGTCGGCAAACATGTGAAATCGAATGCCGTGGTCTATGCCAAGGACGGCCAGACCGCCGGTATCGGCGCCGGCCAGATGAGCCGGGTCGATTCCGCCCGCATCGCCGCGCTGAAGGCCGAAGAGGCCGCCAAGGCGCTTGGCCTTGCAGTGCCGATGACACATGGCTCGGCGGTCGCCTCCGAGGCCTTCCTGCCTTTTGCCGACGGTCTTCTGTCGATGATCGCCGCAGGGGCGACGGCGGTTATCCAGCCGGGCGGTTCGATGCGCGACCAGGAAGTCATCGATGCCGCCAATGAACACGGCGTCGCGATGGTCTTTACCGGCATGCGCCACTTCCGGCACTGAGTGATTGCAGGCCGCCGCAGATCGGACAGAGCTGATCGCTATGCCCGATCGGCCGGATAGGGTGTCCGGAACAAGAGCACCAGTCCGCCGGCAAGAAACAGGATCAGCGTGGCCATCCCGAGCCGCGGTGATCCGCTCATATAGGTCACCAGCGAGAAGAGCAGCGTCGCCATGAAACTCGTGGCGCGGCCCGAAAGCGCGTAGATGCCGAAGTAGCGGCCGGCTTCCTCCGGACTGACGCTGCGGGCGAGATAGGAGCGCGACGAGGCTTGCACCGGCCCGAAAGCGAGCCCGATCAGCAGACCATAGAGGATATAGGCCTTTTCCGCCGCAGTACCGAAAAGGCCGCCGGAATCGGCCGTCGGCAGCGGCATCAGTCCGAACAGGGTGTAACCCGGTCCTGTCGAGATGATGCCGATGGTGGCGAGAAGCAGCATGGTGAGGCTGATGACGACAGTCACCTTCGAACCGACGCTCTTGTCGACGCGGCCGGCGATCAGGCAGCCGAAGATCGCGACGACATTCAGGATGATGCCGTAGATGCCGATCTCGATCGTCGCCCAGCCGAACATGCCGGCCGCGAAGATACCGCCAAGGATCAGCAGGCCGTTGACGCCGTCCTGATAGATCATGCGGGCGATGAGGAATGTCAGGATGCCGCGGCGTTCTCTGAGTTCGCCAAGCGTGTTTCTGAGTTCCCGCAAGCCGGAGCGGACGGCAATGCCGAAGGGAAGACCCCTGCCGACATCCGGCGTGAAGAAGAACATCGGCAGGATGAAGATCAGATACCAGACGGCCGAGATCGGCCCGGTGATGCGTGCATCCTGACCGGTCTCAGGATCGAGGCCGAATAGCGGATCGAGACCGAGGACGGTCTTGCCGGTCTCGGGGCTCGCCGCCAAAAGCGTCACGACGGCAATGAGCACGATGATGCCGCCGAGATAACCGAGCCCCCAGGCGGTGTTGGAGAGCTTTCCGACCTCGTGCTTGCCGACCAGGCGCGGCATCATCGAATCGTTGAAGACGATCGAGAACTCGGCCGAGATCGAGGCGAGGATCATGAAAATGACGGGATAGACAACAGGCGAACCGGGGGCGGCAAACCACAGGCAGAAGAGGCTGGCGATCTTGATGATCGCGAAGAAGCCGATCCAGGGTTTGCGTGCGCCGGACTGGTCGGCGATCGAGCCGAGGACGGGTGAGAGCAGGGCGATGATCACCGAGGAGATCGTCGCCATGTTGCTCCAAGTCGTCTGCGCGGAAACCGGGTCATCGGTCAGGCGGGAAACGAAATAGGGTCCGAAGATAAACGTTGTGACCACGGTGAAGAAGGGTTGTGCTGCCCAATCGAAGAACATCCACCCCCAGATGCCCTTCTCCGTGGCCTTCGGCGGTTGCGTTCCTGTCCAGTCAATGCGATTCAACATCCGCTCCTTCTTTTGACGCGGACTGTCTCACCTCGCCCGGTCGCGCGCAAGATCGGTCAGGATACCTGCAGCAACGGTAATACGCGCAAGGTTGGGATCGCCGCCGTCGCTGAGGCTTGAGAGCTCCTCGAGGATGCGGTTGATGCGGATGCGATCCTGCGCATGCCAGGCTTGAACGGGAAGCTTTTCCTTGCCGTGATCGGAAAGAGCCGAGATGACGATGTCGCGTCTTGCGCTGGCGATCTGGTCGATGCTGCGGGCAAGCGCCAGATTCTCATAATGGTCTGAGGTGAGGATCCGCCCGCCCGCCGCCAGCAGTCTGCCGATACGGAAGGTCTGCGACACCGCGAAGTAGTTTTCGGCGGCGCGCACCAGGGGCTCGCCGGTGCGTTCGGCAATCTGCATGATCTCCGGCACCAGCGCGAAGCTCTGCAGGTTGGCGATCTCGGCCGCGAGTTTTTCGGGCACGCCCGCCTGGCTATATTCCGCTTGACGCGCGGCGGCATCGCCGGCCGACTGTTCGGCGAAGGCAGGCTTCAGTTTCTTCAGAGCAGCCTGCAGCCGGCTAATCACTTCTGCCATATCCGCCTTGGTCATACCGGTCTTCAACAGCAGGCGCGTCAGAACGGTGAAACTATGGCTGATCTCCTCGTAGATCCGGTTCTGCATGTCGCCGGAAACCTTGCCGTCGAGAGCGTCGGTTTCGGCCCAGAGCCGGGTCAGGTCGAAACCGTCGCGGGCAACGATTGCGGCGCGCACCACTTCCGGTGCCGAAGCTGCCGTCGCGTCGATCATGGCGACGGTGAAACTTGGCCCGCCACGGTTGATCGCTTCGTTGGCAAGCACGGTCGCGACGATTTCGCGCTTCAGGCGGTGACTGGTGATATCGCCGGCATTCGACTTCTGCATCTTCACAGGGAAATAATTCAAAAGCGTCGCGATGAAATAGGGATCGTCAGGCAGATCGCTTGCGGCCAACGCGTCGAAGAGTACGATCTTGGCATAGGATACCAGCACGCCGATTTCCGGCCGCGTCAGTGGCTTGCCGGCCGTATAGCGTTCGGCCAGCGTCTGGTCGTCCGGCAGTGTCTCGACCTTGCGGTTAAGATGGCCGGCGCCCTCGAGCACAGTCATGAAGCGGCCAAGCTGCAGACCGTTTGCCGTGCCCTTGCGTTCCGTCAGTGAGATCGCCAGCGACTGCAGGTAATTGTTGCGCAGCACCAGGGACGCCACTTCGCTGGTCATCGAAGAAAGAAGCTGGTCGCGTTTTGCGCGCGTCAGGCGTCCGTCATGCATGGCGGCTGCCAACGCGATCTTGATATTGACCTCGACGTCGGAGGTGTTGACGCCGGCCGAGTTGTCGATGGCGTCGGAATTGCAGCGCCCGCCTTTCAGACCGTAGGCGATGCGGCCCTTCTGGGTGACGCCGAGGTTTGCGCCCTCGCCGATCACCTTGGCGCGCACTTCCACCGCGGTGATGCGGATCGGGTCGTTAGCGCGGTCGCCGACTTCGGTGTCGGTTTCAGACGGCGCTTTCACATAGGTGCCGATGCCGCCGAACCAGAGCAGGTCGATCGGGCTCTTCAGGATCGCCATCATGATCTCGAAGGGTGTGGCTACGGCCTTGTCGATGCCGATCGCGGCAACCGCTTCCGGCGTCAGCGTGACCGATTTCGCTGCGCGGGAAATGATCATCGCACCCTTCGACAGCACACTCTTGTCGAAATCCTGCCAGCTCGAACGCGGCAGGTCGAAGAGCCGCTGGCGTTCGGCCAGCGTCTTTTCCATATCGGGGTCGGGATCGATGATGATGTCGCGGTGATCGAAGGCGGCAATGAGCCGGATTTTGGGAGAGAGCAGCATGCCGTTGCCGAAGACGTCGCCCGACATGTCGCCGACGCCGGCGACGGTGAAGGGCGTCGTCTGGATATCGATGTCCATTTCACGGAAATGGCGTTTCACGGTTTCCCAGGCGCCGCGGGCAGTGATGCCCATCTTCTTGTGGTCGTAGCCGGCCGAGCCGCCGGAGGCAAAGGCGTCGTCCAGCCAGAAGCCGGCCTCCTGCGCCAGTGCATTGGCGGTGTCGGAGAAGGTCGCGGTGCCCTTGTCGGCGGCGACGACGAAATAAGGGTCATCACCGTCGAGCCTGACCGTATCCTTCGGCGGCACAATATCGGCGCCCGATATATTGTCGGTGATCGAAAGCAGCGTGCGGATGTAGGTCTTGTAGGCCTCGCGGCCGGCGTTGAAGATCTCGTCGCGGCTGCCACCGACAGGAAGCTTCTTCGGATAGAAACCACCCTTGGCGCCGACCGGCACGATCACTGCGTTCTTGACCTGCTGGGCCTTGACGAGGCCGAGCACCTCGGTGCGGTAATCCTCGGCACGATCCGACCAGCGAAGGCCGCCGCGCGCCACCTTGCCGAAGCGCAGGTGCACGCCTTCGACCTCGACGCCATAGACGAACATCTCGCGGAAGGGTTTCGGCTGCGGCAGCCCGTCCACCAGATGCGGATCGAGCTTGAAGGCCAGCATCGGTTTCGGCGAGCCATCCGGGTTCTTCTGGAAATAATTGGTGCGCAACGTCGCATCGACGATATTGACGTAGCGGCGCAGGATACGGTCGTCGTCAAGACTTGGCACGTTGGCAAGCTCGGTCTCGATCGCCTGATGCAATTCGGAAAGCTTCTTCACGCGAGCCTTCTCGGAAAGCCTGGTGTCGAGCGTGTCATGGAAGAGACGGAAGATGGCAGCGGCGACACCGGGATATTTGTCGAGCGTCGTTGCGATATAATCCTGCGAATAGGCGATGCCGGCCTGGCGGAGATAACGCGCATAGGCGCGCAGAACGTTCGTCTCGCGCGCGGAGAGCCCGGCCGAAAGGATCAGCCGGTTGAAGCTGTCATTGTCGATCGTGCCGGCGAAGGCGGCGACGAAGGCTTCCTCGAGGGCGGCGCCGTAACGCTGCAGATCGATCTCGCCGCCGTTGCGGGCCTCGAGTTCCATGTCGTGCAGCACGACGAGTTTGGTTTCTCCGTCAGCGGCAGGCACCCCGATGTCGAAGGTGCGTTCGCTGACGACATTGAAGCCGAGATTCTCGAGAAGCGGCACTCGGCGCGACAGCGCCAGCTGGCCGCCGGCGTGAAAGATCTTCAAGGAAAGGGTACGGCCCTGTTCCTCCTGGCGATGGTAGAACTGGATGCGAAGCGGCTCGCCGGCGGCGCAGGCGCCGATATCGGCGAGGTCGGCCACGGTTTCCTCCGGGGTGAAGGAATCCTGGAAGGCTTGGTCGACGGATATCTTCGGCGCCTTGGCCCCGGCCAGCGCCTCAAAACGGCCGTCCCATCTGGCGGTGATCTCGCGGATCGCCTGCTCGAGCTTTGCCTGCGGAATGCGCGGCGTCTTGCCGCCCGAGCGGCCGATGATGAAATGCACGCGCGCCACGCCGCCTTCCGGGAAAGCCGGGTAATAGGCGGAGACACGGCCGTCATAGACAGTCTTCAGATAGGTGCCGATCCGTTCGCGAACGATCGAGTCATATTCCTCGCGCGGTACGTAGATGATCACCGAGACGAAGCGGTCGAAATGGTCGATGCGCGGCAGGACGCGCACGCGCGGCCGATCGGCCAAGTCGTTGATCTGTTCGGCAAAACTTGCAAGCAGCGTCGTGTCGATCTGGAAAAGGTCGTCGCGCGGATAGGATTCCAGCGTGTTGTCGAGCATGCGGCCGGAATGGCTCATCGGGTCAAAGCCGAAATGTTCCTTCACTTTTTCGATCTTGGACCGTAGCAGCGGGATTTCGGAGGCGAGCGACGTATAGGCCGTCGAGGTGAAGAGGCCGACGATGCGCAGTTCGCCGGTGACGTTGCCCTCAGCGTCGAAGCGCTTGACGCCGACATAATCCATATAGGCCCGGCGATGGACGATCGATTTCACATTCGCCTTGGTGACGATCAGGAAGTCGGGGCCGTCGAGGAAGGCAAGGATCTCAGGCGTTGTCGTTACGGCGTCCTTGCCGGTGCGCAGCACCAGAACATCGGGATTGGAGAGGATGCCGAGGCCAGCACCCTTGTCGCGCTCGACCTTGGCATCGCTCCCCTTGCCGGAATAGACATATTCCCGCATGCCGAGGAACGTGAAATTCTCATCGCGCAGCCAGGTCAGGAAAGCGACGGCTTCGTCGCGATCGGCCTTCTTCCGGCTGGCGCCATTGGCCGCAAGCTCTGCGATCACTCCGTCGATCTTGGAAAGCATCGGCTTCCAGTCGGAAACCGACAGGCGGACCTGCTCGAGCACTTTTTCGATGCGTTTGACGAGATCGGCGGCCTGGGCGGAATTGAGCGGCGCAATATGAAGCTGGATATGGCTGACGCGGTTGGTCGGATCGCTTGGGTGATCGGCGGAATAAAGCGCCGGCGCCTTGCCCTTTTCCATGATCAGGATGGGATGCACGGCCATGAACAGGTCGCGATAGGTGCTCGTCACTTCGCCCATGACCGATTCAAAAAGAAAAGGCATGTTCTGGTCGGTGACTGAAAGCACCGAGACCGCGATGCCATCAGGCGTCACATCGGCAATGGTGTCGATGCCGACACGAGGCACCTTGCCGTTCCAGGCGGCGAGTTCCTTTGCCGAATGCACGGCGGAGAGTGCCAGCATTTCCGGCGTGTAGAGTTCGAGATCGTCATTGCTTGCCCGGCCGAAGAGAATTTCCGGATCGAGATGCGCCTCACCCGTCGCCTTGGCGATCTTGCGCGCGCTTTCGATCTGCTTTTCCCGTTTCGGATTGTTTCTGGCAGCCATGGATCGCCTCCCTCAATGTCTGATTTTTCGCAAGCTAGCAGAAGATTCCTCGAAAAAATCTCTAAAAGAGCGGTCCGAAGGATTGTTTTGGCGCTTTTTTGGCACTGGAAATGAGAAATTGTAAGAGATTTTCCGCTTTCGTCGTCAAACGAAAGGGAAAGTCCCGTCTTCCGGTTTTTCGTTCCGGCGAACATTTCCACGCTCGCATGAAGAATGGTTGACAGCGTGACGTCAAAAAGATCATCAAACGCGGTCATCATTCGGATCTTGGATATCATGTCGGAAAATGCAGCGGGCGCAGTCATCGTCATTTCCAGCCATGTGGTGCGTGGCTCGGTCGGAAACCGGGCAGCCGTCTTTGCATTGGAGACGCTCGGTCATCCGGTCTGGGCCATGCCGACCATCGTGCTGCCCTGGCATCCCGGCCACGGCCGCTCGACACGACTGACCTTTGCGGAAACGGATTTCGACGCGGCGATCGACGATCTGATCCGCGCGCCCTGGATCGGCGAAGTCAAGGCGGTGCTTTCGGGCTATTTCGGCAATGCCGCCCAGGCGCGCTCCGTCGCTCGGCTGATCGGTGCGCTCCGGCAAAACAATCCCGAGCTGCTCTATGTCTGCGATCCCGTCATGGGCGATCTCGGCGGCCTTTATGTGCCGGAAGCGACCGCGGAGGCCATTCGCGATCATCTTATTCCGCTCGCCTCGCTCGCGACGCCGAACCGGTACGAGCTCGCATGGCTTTCGGGGGCGGCCCTCGAAGACAACAGCACGATCATGGAGGCGGCGCTCGCGCTCGGACCATCGCGCATGCTCGTCACTTCAGCCGTGCCGATGATGGCGGGCGGTACGGGCAATCTTTATCTTTCCGGTCGCCACGCGCTTCTTGCCGAGCACCGTGTCGTCGAAAACCCGCCGAATGGTCTCGGCGACCTGCTCGCCGCCGTCTTCCTGTCGCGCCTGCTTTCCGGGCTCGAGGACGAAAAGGCGCTGCAGCTTGCCACGGCCAGCGTCTTCGAGGTGCTTGCGCGGGCCGTCAAGCGCGGCAGCAACGAGTTGATGCTGGCAAGCGATGCTTCCAGTCTTTCGACGCCGATGGCCATGGTGCAGATGCGCCGGCTCGTGCACCCGGCGCAGCGGCGGAAAAAGTGACGCATCTGCCAATATGTTCATTTTGCGGTGCAGCAGTTGATCTTGTCGTCCGCGCGCGCTAATCCAGAAGCATGCAGCGTTTTCCAAACCCTCTTCTGGACGGCTATCGCAACTTCATGAACGGGCGCTATTCCGACGCCCGCGACAGGTATCGGCAGCTTGCCGAAAACGGTCAAAGTCCCCATACGCTTGTCATTGCCTGTTCGGATTCTCGCGCGGCACCGGAGCTGATCTTCGATGCCGGCCCGGGCGAGCTCTTCGTCATTCGCAACGTTGCCAACATGGTCCCGCCCTACGAGCCGGATGGCCATTTTCATTCGACCTCGGCCGCACTCGAATTTGCCGTGCAGGTGCTGAAGGTCTCGGATATCGTCGTGATGGGTCACGGCCGCTGCGGCGGCATCCGCGCTGCGCTCGATCCGAATGCCGAGCCATTGTCGCCTGGCGACTTCATCGGCCGCTGGATGTCGCTGGTCAAGCCTGCCGCCGAGCAGATCCAGAGCAACGACGTGATGACGGCCGCCGAGCGACAAACGGCGCTGGAGCGTGTCTCCATCCGCAATTCAATCAACAATCTCAGAAGCTTCCCCGACATTAAGGCCCTCGAGGAAGCGGGAAACCTTCATCTCCACGGCGCCTGGTTCGACATTTCGACCGGTGAACTCTGGGTCATGGACGCCGAGACACGCGACTTCATTCGTCCCGAAATTTAGGGACATGCCAGTTTATCACTTTTTTAAGGATTGTTGTTAAGCTCGCCGTCAATTGGTCGCGCACGACCGAGGTTTTGATCACCGTGGCGATTGGCGATGAAGTTCGAAACCATCAAAAAGGTTATCCTGGCCGCTATCATGCTGCCCTTCGTCTTCATGCTCATTGAAGGCGTCGTCGTCATTCGGGCTTCGGTCACACAATACCGGGATCTCGAAAAGGACCGGCAGTTTGCCGATGTGCTTGCCCGTGGCGGGTCCATCGCCGCCACCGAGATCCTGAGTGAAATTGGCGCCACCCGCCGCTACCTCGCGCGTCCCAACAGCGGGACTGCCGCCGACATGCAGCAAAGCCGGGTGACGCTCGATCGCGAACGCCGTGCTTTTTATGCCAGCCTGCCCTCCCGCGATGCGCTCGACGAGGGGCTCGTCGGCGAATTATCGATTCTCAGCCTTGCCTACAGCCGCATCATCGCTGCGCGCAGCGCCGTCGACCAAGGGCGTTATACCGGCAGCGATCCCGGTTCCATCTACTGGTATGCGGCTCTCAAGCAGCTTGCCGTCGTCGATGCGCTTTCACCGCTGATCAGCGATCCGGTGCTGCTTGAGAAATCCAACCAGCTGATGGGCATCCTGCTGACCTATTACGGCGAAAGGCTGATTACCGGCGTTGGCACCCGCTACCTCGATCACGGTGTTTCCGCCAGATTGCCGGTGGAGCTGTTCGTACAGGGCAAGGTCATGCTCGGTGAGGGCATGGATCATATGGTCTTCCATTCCTCCGCGCCGATCGTGCGCGAAATCGTTGCCTATCTCGGCCGCAGCGGCCAGGTGAAGGCAAATGCGATCACCGATGCCATTCTCGCCGGATCGCGGCCGACACGGGCCGTGCACGACGTCTGGGCCGCCGCGCAGAGCGAACGCATGACCTTCCTGCAGCAGAAGATGATCGAGGCCGCAAAAGATATTCACGAGACCGGCGAAAATCTTTCGATGCGCTCGCACATTCACCTGACGCGGATCCTGGCGCTGTGTGCCGGCTTGCTGATTCTCGCCACATTGGTGATGGTGCTGGCGGCAAAGGGGCTGCGGCTGATCGACCGGCTGACGCAGGATCGGGAGACGCTGGTGGGCGAGTTGCGTAGCGCCGCCCAGACCGATCTTCTGACCGGCCTTTACAACAGGCGCGGCTTCGAGGTCGCCGCATCGGCGCTTCTGACACAGGCCGAGCATGGGTCGCGCTGGATTTCCGTGGTGCTCTTCGACCTCGATCATTTCAAAAAGATCAACGATGTTCACGGGCATGACGCCGGCGATGCCGTGCTCCGGCAGGTCGCGGGCGTTGCGCGTGAGAATTTTCGTTCCTTCGATCTGTTGGTGCGCCATGGCGGCGAGGAGTTCCTGGCGCTTCTGCCGGATTCGACGCCCGACGATGCCGCAATCGTTGCCGAGCGCGTGCGGCTGGCAATCGAGGCGACGGAAATCCCCCTGCCGAGCGGCGATGTTCTCAAGGTGACGGCGAGTTTCGGATGTGCCGGACGGGCGAATGAAGCCACCAACCGGAACTTCGAGGATCTGGTCAAGCGCGCCGACCTGGCGCTTTATGCCGCCAAGGCCTCCGGCCGCAACTGCGTCGTCTCAGGACCAATCCTGCCGGCTCCGGCCCAAGAGGAGCGACGCAAGACGGCGTCGGGCGGCGGCTTTGATTTCCGCAAATGAAAAACGCCGCATATCGCAGCGGCGTTTTTGGGTATTGGTGTCGATGAAGGCTTATCTGCCGTCGATCTGCTGGCCGATATAGGCGATCGCCTGCTGGTAGACGCTGGCGGCGTTCCAGCCCTGGATGGCGACGAAATTCGGCTCTCCAGGCTGATAGCCGGCGCCGGCGCGCCAGCCATGACCCTTGAGGAAATTCGCTGTCGAGGCCAGCGCATCGGCGCGGGAGCCGACCATGTCGACGCGGCCGTCGCCATCGCCGTCGGCGCCGAAACGCACGACATTGCGCGGCAGAAACTGTGTCTGGCCGATTTCACCATGGGCGGCACCCTTGGCCTGCGGGCTCAGATAACCCTCGGAGACGAGCTGGAGCGCGGCATAGAGCTGGTCGGTGAAATATTCCGAACGACGGCAGTCATAGGCAAGGGTTGAAACAGCCGACAGCGTATGCTGGTTGCCCATATAGCTGCCAAAACCGGTCTCCATGCCCCAGATCGCAATCAGCGGGCCGGCCGGAACGCCGAAACGGCGCTCGATCGAGGCAAAAAGCGCCTGGTTGGCGGCCTTCATGCTGCGGCCGCGGGAGATGACCGTGGCACCGCCGCGTTTCTGCATGAAAGCGTCGAAGGAGAGCTTGAAGCTCTTCTGGCCGCGGTCGGCGGCGATCGTCGGTTTGTTGTAATTGACGTTGGCGAAGGCGCGGTCGAGGACCGAGCGGCTGACGCCGTTTGCCGCCGCTTCCTGCTTGAAGTCGGCGACCCAGGCAGTGAAACCGCTGCTATTATTGCCGCATTGGGCGCCCTGGGCCGCTGCCGGCAGCGCGTGGAGAACGCCGGCTGCCGTAAACGTCGCCAGAAGGAATGTTGTCATGCGCATGAGGAACCCCGCTCCGGTCTGCTGAAGCGCGCCGCGGCCGATCGGGACCATGCGACGCGCCTTAAATCTTCGTTCTGTTCATATCGTTGCCCCAAAACCGCTACACGGTCTCGGGCGGCATAGCTTGGCTTGACGCCGGGCAGAATGCCAGCCGAAGGCGATTTTGTCACGATCACCTTTTAGTAAGCGCTTATGGATAGAGGGCGCCTACGGCTCGGCAAAAAGCCCTGCCTTCATCAGCAGGGCTTTAACATATTATGGTTTACAAATGGTATCAGGCGGCCTGCTTGCGCGGCTTGACAAGGCCGCGATTGACGAGCAGCTCGGCGATCTGGATGGCGTTCAACGCAGCACCCTTGCGCAGATTGTCGGAGACCACCCAGATGTTGAGGCCGTTTTCGACCGTCGCATCCTCGCGGATGCGCGAGATGTAAGTCGCATCCTCGCCCGCGGATTCATATGGCGTGATGTAGCCGCCGTCCTCGCGCTTGTCGATGACGAGGCAGCCCGGTGCATCGCGCAGGATGTCGCGGGCCTGGTCGGCAGTGATCTCGTTTTCGAATTCGATGTTGACCGATTCCGAATGACCGATGAAAACCGGCACACGCACTGCCGTGCAGGTCACCTTGATCTTCGGGTCGAGCATCTTCTTCGTCTCGGCCAGCACCTTCCATTCTTCCTTGGTGTAGCCGTCCTCCATGAAGACGTCGATGTGCGGGATGACATTAAAGGCGATACGCTTGGTGAACTTCTTGTTCTCGATCGGATCGGCAACGAAGACGGCGCGCGTCTGGTTGAACAGCTCGTCCATGCCGTCCTTGCCGGCGCCGGAGACCGACTGGTAGGTCGAGATGACGACACGCTTGATCTTGGCGAAGTCGTGCAACGGCTTCAGCGCCACCACCAGCTGGGCGGTCGAGCAATTCGGATTGGCAATGATGTTGCGCTTGGTGAACTGGCTGATGGCATCCGGGTTCACTTCCGGCACGATCAGCGGCACGTCGGCGTCGTAGCGCCAGGCCGAGGAATTGTCGATAACGATGCAGCCCTGCTGGCCGATCTTCGGCGAGAACTTCTTGGAGACCTCGCCGCCGGCCGACATCAGGCAGATGTCGGTATCGGAGAAATCGTAATTCTCCAGATTGGAGACCTTCAGCGTCCGGTCACCGAAGGAAACTTCGGTGCCCTGCGAACGCGAGGAGGCGAGTGCCACGACCTCATCGGCGGGGAAGCCTCGCTCGGAGAGGATGTTGAGCATCTCCCGGCCAACATTTCCGGTCGCTCCCGCAACTGCTACTTTGAAACCCATTTCTCAAGCTCTCTTTCTCTTCTCTCCTCTTGTCCGGTGAGGGGAAAGGCGCGATTAATCGCGTCTTCCTGTCCCCAGCCGAGCCGGGGAGAGAGCGGCAGGCCAGAGACGTCAGACGGTTTTCGTCGTCGTTTTGGCCTTGATTTTGGCAGAAACCGGAACGGCAATGTCCACCCCGGCAACCCGTGCCCGGTCATTGCATTCGGCAATGGCGTGTTCGTCGCGAACCATGGAGATTCCTTTTCCGATGTTGCTCTTAGAAGGTTTTCCACAGGAGTCAAGGTTTTTGCGCTTAGAGCCCGCAGGCGAAAGCGGCCGCCGCAATGCTGCGACGTTTTGTCATGCCGCTGTCATCCTCGGGAGGTATCCCGGCCCAGTTGTTAATGTCTGCAACGAAAACGGGGGTTTTCCATGCGTACGCTTCTTGCCGCCTTTGCGGCCACCACCATCCTTGCGGGCGCCGCTCAGGCGACGACGGTCTATCCGCTTGATCGCGCGACGATTCTTGCCGGTTCACCGTTTGATTTCAAGGTCGAGCTCAACAAGCAGGTCAAGCCTGAAGACGTAAAGATCACCGTCAATGGCCAGGACTACAAGACCGTGCTTGGGGGCGAGGCGCAGTTCGTCGAACTGGAAAAAGGCAAGGATGACAAGGCTCTCGGTTCCGCTATCCTGCTGCGCGGCCTGAAGATTTCCGCTCCCGGCGACTACAAGATTGAAGTCGCGGCCGGAGACGAAACGAAGTCTGTCACCTGGAACGTTTACGAAACAGCAGCCCAGCCGAAGGCCAAGAACATCATCTTCCTGCTGGGTGACGGGCTTTCCGTTGCGCATCGCACCGCTGCCCGCATCATGTCCAAGGGCATGACTGAAGGGAAGGCGAATGGTCGCCTGAATATGGACGATCTCGAGCGTATGGCTTTTATCGGCACGTCGGCGACGAATGCCGTCGATACGGACTCGGCCAACACCATGTCGGCTTACATGACGGGTCACAAGACGGCCGTCAATGCGATCGGCGTTTACGCGGACCGTACGCCGGCCTCGCTCGATGACCCGCGTGTTGAAACCTTCGCAGAAGCCGTTCGCCGCTTGACCAAGAAGTCGATCGGCATCGTTGCAACGGCAGAGGTTGAAGACGCCACACCAGCGGCGGTTGTTTCCCACACCCGCAACCGCAACGACAAGGCCGACGTCGTCGGTATGCTGCTCGACGTCAAGCCGGAAGTCCTCCTTGGTGGCGGCTCGGCCTATTTCCTCGGCAAGGAAGTCGCCGGCTCCAAGCGCAAGGACAATCAGGACTACATTAAGCAGTTCCAGGATGCCGGCTACAAGCTTGCGACCGACAAGAACGAACTCGCAGCCAATGCATCGGCTGAAGGCAATCTCCTCGGTCTCTTTCACACCGGCAATATGGACGTCACGCTTGATCGCGAGTTCCTGAAGAAAGGCACCGTCGACAAGTTCCCGAACCAGCCGGGTCTCGTCGCCATGACCAAGGTTGCGCTCGACCGCCTTTCCAAGAATCCTGATGGTTTCTTCCTGATGGTCGAAGGCTCCTCGATCGACAAGATGTCTCATCCGCTCGATTGGGATCGTGCCGTCTACGAAACCATCGAATTCGACCAGGCCATCGGCGTTGCCCGCGAATTCCAGAAGGCCCATCCGGACACGCTGATCGTCGTCACCGGCGACCACACGCATGGCGTATCCATCATCGGTACCGTCGATGATGAAAAGCCCGGCACGGAAATGCGCGAAAAGGTCGGGACCTATGCCGAGGCCGGCTTCCCGAACTACAAGGACGAAAACGGCGACGGCTATCCCGATAAGGTCGACGTCAGCCGCCGACTGTTCCTGAGCGCCAATAACGGCCCCGATCACTACGAGACCTTCCGTCCGAAGCTCGATGGTCCGTTCGTTCCGGCTGTCCAGAACGAAAAGAAGGAATATGTCGCCAACGAGCAGTATAAGGATGTTCCCGGCGCAGTCTTCGTTCAGGGCAATATCCCGAAGACCGGCGATAGTGGCGTCCACGCCGTCGACGACGTCGTCCTGCAGTCGGCAGGTCCTGGCGCTGAAGGTTTCCATGGTTACATGGAACAGAGCGACGTCTATCGCGTGCTCGCCGATACCTTCGCTCTCGGCTCCAAGCAGACGAACTGATCTCCAGATGCGGATGATTTTAGGCCGGCTCGGCCTAAAATCTGAATCCGCATCTAAATCAAAGAAATGGAGCATGATGTCGTCCGAAAATCGCGCACACTTTTCGGCATCATGCTCTGGCCCATCCGGCTAGGCCGCTTGCCGGCCTTGCCTCTTTCACCGATCATGGTCCCGGCCGTTCAGCGGCCGGGATTTCATTCTTGGAGATCGCCATGGAAAAGCTCCCTTCGCTGCATCTCAGCCGCCGCGGCCTGATCGGCGCCATCGGTACGCTGGCCTTCGCCGCAATTGCTCGCCCGAGTTTTGCTGCGGATTCCTTGATCAGCTTCGATGAGCTTTACGGCAAGTTCGGCGTGCTCGGCCTCGAATTCTCCGACAAGGTGAAGCGCCTTGCCGGCAAAGACGTCAGCATGAAAGGTTTCATGGCGCCGCCATTGAAGGCTGAGGCCCAGTTCTTCGTGCTCACCGAGGTGCCGATGTCGCTCTGCCCCTTCTGCTCCTCGGATACGGACTGGCCGGACAATATCGTCGTCGTCTATCTCTTGGAGAAACAGACCTTCGTGCAGCCGCGCCAGACGATCGAAGTGCGCGGCACGCTGGAATACGGTTCGTGGACGGATCCGGACACTGGCTTCGTCAGCCTGCTGCGGATCCGCCAGGCCGAATATTCCGCCGTCTGAACCGATATGCTCGCTCTCGATATCGAAAACCTGACCGTTGCCTTCCCAGGCCTGTCCTCGCCGGCACTGGCGATCGCCCGCCTGTCGATCGATGCAGGCAGCAGGGTCGCCATTACAGGGGCGTCCGGCTCCGGCAAGAGCACTTTCGTCAATATCGTTGCTGGGCTGGAGCGGACGCGGCAAGGCCGCATCCGCTGGAACGGTGAGAATATCGCGAGTTTTTCAGAAAGCCGGCGTGATCGGTTCCGTGCCGCCAATATCGGCCTGGTCATGCAGGAGTTCCATCTCTTCCCCGGCCTGTCGGCGCTGGAGAACGTACTCCTGCCGGCGCGGCTTGCCGGCGCTGTCACAGCTGATGTCATCGAGCGGGGTCATGCGCTTTTGGGCACGGTCGGTCTTTCCCGCCCCGACCAAAAAATCGAAACCATGTCGCGCGGCGAGATGCAGCGCGTGGCGATCAGCCGGGCGCTGCTGCGTAAGCCCGGCGTCATCATCGCCGACGAGCCGACCGCAAGCCTCGATGCCGAAAGCGGCGAGGCGGTCGGCGATCTCCTCCTTGATCTTGCCATTGCCGAAGGCAGCACGCTGATTGTCGTTTCACACGACCGGCGCTTGGCGGGCCGCCTCGACCGGCGCATCACCTTCGGCTCCGGCCGGATCAGCGAAGATTCCGCGGCGACGGCGGGAGAGGCTGCATGATCCGCTTCATCCTTTCCGATCTTCGTCGCCTCTGGGCGGGGTCGCTGGTGGTCGTGCTGCTGGTGGCGCTTGCGACGGCGCTCGGCGTTTCTGTCGTCCTTCAGGAGCGGGCGCTTCGTCTCGGCAGCGCACGCGCTGCCGATAAATTCGATCTTGTGATCGGCGCCGGCGGCAGCGAGACGCAGCTCGTACTGTCCTCCGTCTTCCTGCAGCCCTCGCCTTTACCGTTGATGCCGGGTGAAGTGCTGGGCAAACTTGCCGCAGATCCTCGGGTCGATTGGGCGGCCCCGATCGGCTTCGGCGATTCCTTCTCCGCCTATCCGATCATCGGCGCAACGACCATGCTGGCGCAGAACCTGTCCGGCGGCTTGGCCGAAGGCAGGATTTTTGCGCGCGAGGGCGAGGCGGTGATCGGCGCCGCTGTCAAGCTGCCGCTCGGCGGCGAGATCAAGCCGATGCACGGGTCGCTGGAAGAGGGCGGCGAGACCCATACCCAGCTCGTCTATCATATCGCCGGCCGCTTGCGGCCGACCGGCACCGCCTGGGACCGGGCCATTCTCGTTCCCATCCAAGCCGTCTGGCACATCCATGGCATGGAGGCGGAGGAACATGCGGAGGACGGTGAGCACGAACATGAAGCGGCGTCCGGAACGGATAGCGCTGAACATGGCCATGAGCATGAGAAAGCCGGCGCTGATCACGATGGGCATGGGCATCACGGGAAAGCCGATCCGGATGCCGCGCTTGATGAGACCTGGACTGCGGGTGCTCCCGGCCTTCCCGCCATTCTCGTCAAGCCGAAGACGATCGCCGATGCCTACAAGCTGCGACAGGAATATCGCAGCGGCAATACCGTCGCCGTCTTTCCCGGCGAGGTGCTGACCAATCTCTACGCCACGCTCGGCGACGCCAAGCAGATCCTCGTCGCAGTCGCCTCCGGCGCGCAAGCTCTCGTCGCAGCCTCGCTGGTGCTGGTCACGGTCATCCATATCGGCCAGCGCCGCCGCCAGATCGGCGCGCTGAGGGCCTTCGGCGCCCCACGCGGCGCGATTTTCGGCATCGTCTGGGTGGAATTCTTCTTCCTGGTGGCGGTTGGCATCGCACTTGGATTCGCACTCGGTTATGCCGCGGCCCTCATCTTGTCCGGTATGTTCTCGCAAACGAGCGGGGTCGCCATGCCGGTCGGCTTTGCCCGTGAAGACGCTGGGCTTGCGGCAGTGCTGCTTGCCTTTGCCACAATTCTCGCTGCGCTGCCGGCGGTGCTCGCCTATCGGCAATCGCCGGCGCAGGCGCTGAGAGCATAACGGGTCCACGTCGCAAACCGCAGTGAAACCTGCTCCAAACCTCCGGCAGCTCAATCGGCACGGGCGGCGGGCAACCTGATGTGCGTGACAAAGCGTGGCGCCATTAGACTAAAGTCATAATCCCAAAGCATCTCTCTTTTTGATCTGTCGTTTCTGGCACACTCTCGTCAGGCGTGTCGCGGCCAGGGGTATGCTTTGAGGAGAGTAGGTCGCGCGCGTGATCATCACTCTGTGGAGGACAGACAATGGCAAATGTCGCAAGCATCGACGGCGCGAAGGCCGGTCCGATGACCGGCGAAGAGAAGAAGGTCATCTTCGCCTCTTCGCTCGGCACCGTTTTCGAATGGTACGATTTCTATCTCTATGGTTCGCTCGCCACTTATATCGGCGCGACCTATTTCACCCAATATCCCGAGGCAACGCGCAACATCTTCACGTTGCTTGCCTTTGCCGCCGGCTTCCTGGTGCGCCCCTTCGGCGCGCTGGTGTTCGGCCGTCTCGGCGATCTCGTCGGCCGTAAATACACCTTCCTGATGACGATCATGATCATGGGTCTGTCGACCTTCCTCGTCGGCGTCCTGCCGGGTGCCGCCACCATCGGCATCGCAGCCCCGATCATCCTGATTGGGCTGCGCCTGCTCCAGGGCCTGGCGCTGGGCGGTGAATATGGCGGTGCGGCAACCTACGTCGCCGAACATGCGCCGAACGGGCGCCGCGGCTACTTTACCTCATGGATCCAGACGACGGCGACGCTCGGCCTGTTCCTGTCGCTGATCGTCATCGTCCTGGTTCAATATCTGATGGGTGCGGCTCAGTTCGCCGCCTGGGGCTGGCGCATTCCGTTCCTGGTCTCGGTCGTCCTGCTCGGCATTTCCGTCTGGATCCGCCTGAAGATGAACGAGTCGCCGGCGTTTCAGCGCATGAAGGCGGAAGGCAAAGGCTCCAAGGCGCCGCTGACCGAAGCCTTCGGGACATGGAAAAATGCCAAGATCGCGATCATCGCGCTTCTCGGCGCCACCATGGGCCAGGCGGTCGTCTGGTACGGCGGCCAGTTCTATGCGCTGTTCTTCCTGCAGAACGTGCTGAAGGTGGACTTGTTCTCGGCCAACGTCATGGTCGCCATCGCACTTCTCCTCGGCACGCCGTTCTTCGTCATCTTCGGCGGTCTCTCCGACAAGATCGGCCGCAAGCCGATCATCATGGCAGGCCTTCTCATTGCGGCGGTGACCTATAATCCGCTGTTCAAGGCGATGACCTGGACGGCAAACCCGGCGCTGGCCGAAGCGCAGGCTTCGATCCGGGCAACGGTGACGGCTGATCCGGCGGATTGCAGGTTCCAGTTCAACCCGACCGGCACGGCCAAGTTCACCAGTTCTTGCGACGTGGCAACGGCATTCCTGACGAGGAACTCGGTGCCTTACGACGTTGTGCCCGGTACTGCCGGACAGCCGGCAACGGTGAAGGTCGGCAACGCGACGATCCCAAGCTTCGACGTCGTCGCTGCCGGCGACAAGGCCAAGGGCATGACCGGCGCCTTCGAAAAGGGCGTCAACATCGCGCTCCATGATGCCGGCTACCCGCTGAACCGCGGCGCCGTCAAGGTGCCGGATGCCAAGCTCGATGCCTTCATCGCAGCCAATCCGGAACTGTCGCTCAATGCCGATGCCGTGCGCGCCGGCGAGAAGGAAACCGTACCGGCGGCGAAGCTGGTCGAGACCAAGCTGCTGACGACGGATGAGGCCAATGGCGTCACCGACATGGCGGTCTACAACATCGCCAATGGCGGCACTTTCGCCATGGTTGCCGATCCGGCCCGCGTCAACTGGATCGGTACGATCGCCGTGCTGTTCGTCCTCGTCCTCTATGTGACGATGGTCTACGGCCCGATTGCGGCACTGTTGGTCGAGCTCTTCCCGACCCGCATCCGCTATACCGGCATGTCGCTGCCCTATCACATCGGCAACGGCTGGTTCGGCGGCCTGCTGCCGGCGACAGCCTTCGCGATGAGCGCTGCCGCGGGTGATATCTATTACGGTCTCTGGTACCCGATCGTCTTTGCGTCGATCACGCTGGTGATCGGCCTGATCTTCCTGCCGGAAACGAAGAACAGGGATATCCACGCCATGGATTGAGCGGCGGATTGAGACCAATCCGCGCTTGAGAAAAAGGCCCGGCGCTCACAAGGCGCCGGGCTTTTCCATATTACAGCGCCGCGCGTCTTTTCGGACGCGCAAAGGACGCTGTAACATTTTGAATTGCTGCATAATTTTATCCTTAATCGATTCCGATTTAAGGAATTATGCAGTGCGAAACAGGCGCTTCGAGAGTGGCCAGCCATCCGGTGCCAGCTTGAAGAGCAAGCCGCAGCGAGCAAAGACGATCGCCGTCAGCAGCGAGAACCAGGCGCCGAAGGCAAGGCCGGCGATGACGTCGCTCGGATAATGGGCACCGACCATGACACGCGTCATGCCGAGCCAGATGGCGCAAGCGATGAAGGCAATGCGATAGCGCGGAAACAGCAGCGCGAAGGCAGCGAAGAAGGCGCCGACCGTGGTGGAATGGCCGGACGGAAAACTTTCGAAAGCGGCATGGCCTGAAAAGGGCGTGAAGGAAAACATGCCGTAGTCATGAAAATGATCGGGACGCGCCCTGCCGATCGCCCGCTTCAGCAGATTGGCGAGCAGCCCGGAGAAGACAACCGTGATGAAGAGATAAGCGCCGATCCAGCTGACATAAAGCGCTTGCGCCTTGGAGCGCGCCGTCTTCACAAGCTTGTAGCCCGCCCGGCCCTGAAAGAACAGCAGGATGCTGGTATAGATCAGCCAGGCGGAATCGCCGAAGCCGGTCAGTATTTCGCCGAGGTGCTTCACCGGTGCAGGAGCCTCGCTGGCGCCGATCGGTGCATCGAAGAGCAGCATGGACAGAATCACGGCATTGAGCGTGATGAGGAGGCAGGCCTGCCAACGCAAAGGCGGCATGCCGGCGCTGCTCCGGCGCCAACGCCTGTTCAGGGAAGCCCAAAATGCCCGCATTCCGTCGTCCGTTCGAATTTGCCCTAAAGTGCCACGACGCGCTAAGGACGCTCTATTATTTTGAATTGGCGCATAATCCATTGGAAGATCGTTTCCAATGTCGAGGTTATGCGCTCGTTAAAATCCGGCGCAAAAATACACGAGATTGTGGCCGAGGATAGTCGGTTTGGGATAATTCGACCAAGCCGGTGCGGCTTGCGGTCCTGGGAAAAAAGCCCTCCGCAAGAATCCTGCGAAGGGCCGGAACTGTTTCACGTGAAATATCAGGCAGAAAGCGTCTTGAACTCGGCGAGGATCGTATCGCCCATCTCGACGGTGCCGACCTGTCTTGCGCCGTCGGCCATGATGTCACCAGTGCGGATGCCCTTGTCGAGCACGTTGGCGATCGCCTTTTCCAGATCGTCGGCTTCCTTGACCAAATTGAAGGAGTAACGCAGGCACATGGCAAACGAGGCGATCATGGCGATCGGATTGGCGATGCCCTTGCCGGCGATATCGGGGGCCGAGCCGTGTACCGGTTCGTAGAGCGCCTTGCGCTTGCCGGTCTTGCCGTCAGGCGCGCCGAGCGAGGCCGATGGCAGCATGCCGAGCGAGCCGGTCAGCATGGCGGCGACGTCGGAGAGCATATCGCCGAAGAGATTGTCGGTGACGATGACGTCGAACTGCTTGGGCTGGCGCACCAGCTGCATGCCGCCGGCATCGGCCAACATGTGTTCGAGCTGGACGTCGGAATATTTCGCCTTGTGCGTCTCGGTGACCACCTGGTTCCAAAGCACGCCCGACTTCATGACGTTGCGCTTTTCCATGGAGCAGACGCGGTTCTGCCGCGTGCGGGCCATTTCGAAGGCGACGCCGGCGATGCGCTCGATCTCGTAGGTATCATAGACCTGCGTGTCGATGCCGCGTTTCTGGCCATTGCCGAGGTCGATGATCTCCTTCGGTTCGCCGAAATAGACGCCGCCCGTCAGCTCGCGGATGATGAGGATATCGAGGCCTTCGACCAGTTCCGGCTTCAGCGACGAGGCCGCAGCAAGGGCCGGATAGCAGATGGCGGGGCGCAGGTTAGCGAAGAGCTGCAGATCCTTGCGCAGGCGCAGCAGACCGGCTTCCGGGCGCACTTCGTAAGGCACGCTATCCCATTTCGGGCCGCCGACGGCGCCGAAGAGAACGGCATCGGCGGCAAGCGCCTTCTGCATGTCGGCTTCCGAGATCGCAGCGCCATGTGCATCATAGGCGCAACCGCCGACAAGGCCTTCGTCGGTGACGAAACCGGCATTCATCGCCTCGTTCATATAGGCGATGATCTTGCGGACCTCGCCCATGGCCTCGGGACCGATGCCGTCACCCGGCAGCAGGAAAAGATTGCGCGCTGTCATGAAACCCTCCTGGGAAAAACTAGTTGCGGCTTCTTAGACCCCGGAAATGGGCATTTCAAGCGAGAGAAGGGGTGAATCGGTACGCTTCGCTCTGAGCCGCGATAGTTGCTCCTGCGCCTGCAAACGGATTAGAACGGCAGCCCCGAGCTTTACTTCCCTGGATGGTTCCCATGCCTTTCGCGCCTCTCCACCTCGATACGCCCTTGGTCCAGACGGCACCTGGCTACAGCGCCAGCGGCAAACCGCTCTGGCTGAAGCTCGATGCGCTGCAGCCTTCCGGCAGCTTCAAGCTGCGCGGCGTCGGACGGCTTTGCCAGTACGAGGTGGAAAATGGGGCGCGCGAGATCTTTTGCGCTTCCGGCGGCAATGCCGGTATTGCCGCGGCTTATGCCGGCCGGGCGCTCGGGGTGCCGGTCACGATCGTGGTGCCGGAGACGACGGCGGCCGATGTCCGGCAGACGATTGCCGCAACGGGCGCGAATGTCCTCGTTCATGGTTCGGTTTTCGATGAGGCCAATGCCCATGCGATCGAACTCGCCCGGAGCCGCAAGGCAACCTATGTGCATCCCTTCGACCATCCGCTTCTGTGGGATGGCCATGCTACGTTGATCGACGAGGTGGTGGCGAAGGGGGCAAAATTCGATTGCGTCGTCACCAGCGTCGGCGGCGGCGGGCTGCTTGCCGGCATTGTCGAGGGGTTGAAGCGCAACGGGCGTTCCGATGTGCCTGTTATCGCCGTTGAAACGGAAGGGGCGGCTTCGCTGAATGCCAGCCTCAAGGCGAATGAGCGTATCACCCTTCCCGCCATTACCTCGATTGCCAATTCGCTCGGGGCGCGGCAGGTGGCGCAGCATGTCTTCGACCTGCCGAAGCAGCATCCGATCGAAAGTGTTGTCGTCAGCGATGCTGATGCCGTTGTCGCCTGCCTGAAATTTGCCGATGCGCAGCGCATTCTGGTCGAGCCGGCTTGCGGCGCGGCCCTTGCCGTTGCCGATGTGCATGCAGGGTTGCTTCAGCGCTTCGACAATCCGCTTATCGAAGTCTGTGGTGGCATCGGCGTGTCGCTCGAAAAGCTTGAGGCCTGGAAAGAGAAATTTCTCTGATGTGCCGCAATTTAAAGTGTTACAGCGTCCTTTGCGCGTCTGAAAAGACGCGCGGCACTGTAAAGAAAAAGCCGGGCGAAAGCCCGGCTTGATCGATAACCGATTGGAGAGGGCTCAGGCTGCCCAGGGGTGCGAAGCGGCGTTCTTCTTTTCGAAGCTGTCGATCGCCTTGCCCTTTTCCAGGGTCAGGCCGATATCGTCGAGACCGTTCAGCAGGCAGTGGCGCTTGAATTCGTCGAGATCGAACTTGATCAAGCCACCATCGGGGCCGGTGATCTCGAGGTTTTCGAGGTCGACGGTCAGGATGGCGTTGGAGCCACGCGAGGCGTCGTCCATCAGCTTGTCGAGATCCTCCTGGCTGACCTTGATCGGCAGGATGCCGTTCTTGAAGCAGTTGTTGTAGAAAATGTCGGCGAAGCTGGTCGAGATCACGCAGCGGATGCCGAAATCCAGAAGCGCCCAGGGCGCGTGCTCGCGCGAGGAGCCGCAGCCGAAATTGTCGCCGGCAACGAGGATCTTGGCATCGCGATAGGCCGGCTTGTTCAGCACGAAATCCGGGTTTTCTGAGCCGTCCTCATTGTAGCGGGCTTCCGCGAAGAGGCCGGTGCCGAGGCCGGTGCGCTTGATCGTCTTCAGATAATCCTTCGGAATGATCATGTCGGTGTCGACGTTGACGACCGGCAGCGGTGCTGCAACGCCGGTGAGCTTCACGAATTTATCCATGATCCATGCTCCATTTCAGCAAATCTACTTTCTGAATTTGCATCTAGTCCAGTTTTTCGCCGAAATGAAGGAGAATCTTTCACAGAGGGCGGCCACGCGACGTTTCGCGCGGTCCGCCGATTGCGGCTGTCCCTTATTTGGACGGTGCGTTCAGGCCCCAGAGGACGCCGAACGGATCACGAAGCTGGCCGTAGCGGTCGCCCCAGAACATCAGTTCGACCGGCATGACGACTTCGGCGCCGGCAGCCACGGCACGATCCCACCAGAAATCGATATCGTCGATAACCAGCTGGATGGCGAAGCCTTCATGGCCTTTGAAGGGATGGCCGTATTCGGGATAGGCATCCGACAGCATGAGGGAGCTGCCGTTGATGTAGAGATGCACATGCATCGTTCGGCCGCTCTTGTCGACCGGCACGAGATATGCCTCTTCGGCGCCGAAAGCCTTCTTGTAGAATTCCGCAGCCTTCACCGCGCCATCGACCGTCAGATAGGGCAGCAGGCCATTCTTGACCGGTGGCATCTTCGTCGGGTTGCTCTCTGTCGTCGTATCCATGCTCGTCCTCCATACGTTTTTCACGAGCCAGCAGAATGCCTGGCTGTTTCAAGGACGCATGATGGAATCTGGAGCCGACAGTGTCGGTCAAAATTTTTGGAAAATCCGGTGATCAGAGATCGATGATCGTGCCGCGGCCGTCGTTCCACACGCGCATCTCCGGCTTACCGTTGTTCGCCTTGGCGCGGACCGGAGCGGGCTTCATCTTCATCGAAAGCGCGCGTCCGACCATGAGCACGGTCAGGATGCCGCCGACGGCGAGCGTCACCGAAAAGGTGAGAAGTAGCATGGCCACGAAAAAGGTGGCGCCGGCAAGCATGAGGAAGATGGAGCGAATGTTCTGCATGGTTAGAGACCTTTCTTCGGAAAGGAATGTGGTCCTTCTTCTTCCTCTCTGCAAGGCAAGCATGGCTTTTTGTTGTTCTGCTAGATGTTCTGGGGCGGGCTGCTTGCTTCGACTGTCAAAGCTTGGCACTACTTCGCCATGAGCCGAAACCCCGCGACCCGCTCCGCCCACCTGCGCCGTTCGGTGCTGAGCGTGCCTGCCATCAATCCTCGCGCCCTCGAAAAAACCCATGCGGTCGATTGCGATGCGGTGATCTTCGATCTCGAGGATTCCGTGGCGCCGGAAAGGAAGGCGGAAGCGCGGGAAAATCTGAGGAATTTCTTTTCGGCTCGGCCGCTCGAAGGCAAGGAACGGATTATCCGCATCAATGACCTGTCGACCAATTTCGGCCTGGCGGACATGGAACTGGTAATCGCGCTCAATCCCGACGCCGTACTGCTGCCGAAGGTCGACGAACCGCAGGATGTCATGGCGGTCGGCGATCTTCTCTCCGAGGCGGATGCATCGGAAGATCTGCGCATCTGGGCGATGATCGAGACGCCGCGCGGCATCTTGAATGCGGCTGTTATCGCCGAAGCCGGGCGTACACCGGGCTCACGGCTCGATTGCCTCGTCGTCGGGCTCAACGACCTGCGCAAGGAAACCGGCGTGCTTCCACAGCCGGGGCGGAGCTATCTCGTGCCGTGGCTGATGCAGGTCGTCCTTGCGGTCAGCGCCTACGGGCTCGATGCGATCGACAGCGTCTTCAACGATTTCAGGGACGAACAGGGTTTTGATGCCGAATGCCTGCAGGGCAGGGCCATGGGCTTTGCCGGCAAGATGCTGATCCATCCGGCGCAGATCGAGCCCGCCAATCGCCATTTCGGCCCGGATCCGGCGGCGATCGCGGAAGCGGAGGCGATCATATCAGCCTTTGCCGATCCTGCCTCCGATGGGCTGAACGTCATCAATGCAGGCGGGCGGATGGTCGAGCGGTTGCATCTTGTCCAGGCGGAAAGTCTGGTCCATAAAGCCCGCCTGATCGCAGCCCGCCAGGCTGTAGCACGAAAGACGATGTGATGAAACTCTACCGCTTCCTGACCGGTCCCGACGATGCTTCCTTCTGCCACAAGGTCACTGCCGCCCTTAACAAGGGCTGGTCGCTGGAGGGCTCGCCGACCTATGCCTTCAATGCCGCGACCGGCGCGATGCAATGCGGTCAGGCCGTCGTCAAGCATGTCGAAGGCAAGGATTACGATCCTGAGATGAAGCTCTCCGAGCAGTGAGGCTCAGCGCATAACCCCGAAAATCGATTACGATTTTCGGAAAGGATTATGCGTGATTGAAAGTGGTAGAGCGTTCTTAGCGCGTCTTGGACGCGCGGCGCTCTAGCGCTCGGCGGCTTCCTCGGCGCTTGCCTCGATCCGCTCCATGTCATCGTCGCTCAGCCCGAAATGGTGGCCGATCTCGTGGATCAGGACGTGGGTGATGATATCGCCGAGCGTCTCGTCGTTCTCAGCCCAGTAATCGAGGATGGGGCGGCGGTAGAGGCGGATGCGGTTCGGCATCTCGCCGGTTTCCAGCGTGAAACGTTCGGAAATGCCCCTGCCCTCGAAAAGGCCGAGCAGATCGAAAGGGGTTTCCAGCGCCATGTCCTCGAAAACGTCGTCATCGGGGAAATCTTCGATCTCGATCGTGAGGTTGGTCGTCAGCTGGCGAAATTCATCCGGCAGATGGCTATAGGCCTCCATGGCCAGCGACTCGAAGGTGCTGATCGTCGGCGCATGGCGGTCCCGCCAATCATCGCTCTGGTCTATGCGGGCCATGAATATTCCTTCCTTTGCGGGCCCATATAGAACCTTTATCGCCGATTTTCGAGTGCGGAATCAAAGGCAGGAATAAATTCATAGAAAATGGCCGTTGACTCTTCATTAGCTCTCTGGAATCTATAAGAACATAACAGGAACAAGACGGATCGGAGAACGCCATGGCGCAGCACGCCCTGGCGCGCGAGCGGCTTTTTGCGCTCCGCGAAACCATTGCCCGACTGGAGGGAAGGCCCGCGCCGGCGCTTGCCGCAGCGGAGCAGGAAGCCCTGGCAGAGGGACGTAAGACCCGCCAGGAGCGCATTCTGCCGCCCCTGGCGTTTGGGGTGGAGTTTCTCGACGAGGCGCTGGAAGGCGGCTTGCCGCTCGATGCGATCACCGAATTCCGCTCGGCTCTGTCTCGCGATGCAGGTGCTGCAAGCGGGTTGGCGATGGCTGTTGCCGCGCGACTGCAAAAACGGGAAGCGGATGCCGGCAGGCTTCTGCCGTTGCTCTGGATCGGCGATGCCGTCGGGACGCTGGAGGCCGGCCGTCCTTATGCCCCCGGGCTTCGGGATTTCGGACTGAGCCCGGAGCGGTTTCTCCATGCCGCGCCGCGCAAGCTGGACGAGGCGCTCTGGCTGGCGGAGGTGGCAGTGGAAAGCGCTGCCTTCTCGGCCGTCATCTTCGAAGTGCGAGGCAATCCCGCCCATTTCGGCCTGACCGAAAGCCGCAGGCTTAGTCTCAGGGCGCATGCTGCCCGCCGTCCGCTCCTTCTTGTCCGTCAGGCCGGAGCGGAGGAGGCAAGCAGTGCGGCCTTCCGCCTGCATGTCGAACCGGCCCCGTCCGGTCTGCGGCCGTTGCCGGATGGATCGAAACTTTCCGGCAGCATCGGCAATCCGATTTTCCGTCTCACACTGGAGAAGAGCCGCAATCCGGCCCCGCTCTCCTTTCTTCTGGAGTGGAACCCCCATGAACGCGAATTTCTCCCTATCGCCGAACCAAACCTCGTTCGTCCTCCAGGCGAACAGTCAGCGCATTCTGGCGCTCAGCTTCCCGCATCTGCCAACGGACCGCATCGCCCGCAAGCGATGGGGGCTCTCCTGGCGTTCGAAAGGGCGTCCTGAGACGCCGCCTATCGTCTGTTCCGGCAAGCTCAACAATGCCATGCGGCTGACGGCACTGGACGAGTTGGCCGAGAGGCTGGGGTTGAGGAAAGAGCTGGGCGTTGCCGAAGCGCGCGCCATGTACCCCATGCTCGAGGTCGCGGAAGAAGATCCGGCGTCCGACCGCCGGTTGCTGGAGGCAATTGCCGACTGGTGCGACCGTTATACGCCGCTGGTGGCGTTCGACGGCAAGGACGGCCTGTTTCTCGACATTAGCGGCTGCGCCCATCTCTTCGGCGGTGAAAAGGCGCTTCTTAGGGATGTGCTGGCGCGGCTTTTTCATATGGGGTTCGATGCCCGCGGCGCGGTCTCATCGTCGCCCGGCCTTTCCTGGGCCGCGTCCCGCTTCGGGCAAGGCGGCGTGATCGAGGACGAAGAGACGGAACATGTGCTGATGTCCTTGCCGGTTGCAGCCTTGCGGCTGGAAGGACAAACCGTCGCTGCCCTGAAGAAGCTCGGTCTGAAATATATCGGCGACGTCATCGATGCGCCGCGGTCGCCGCTGACCCGCCGGTTCGGCCCGGAGCTGCTTCTGCGTCTCGACCAGGCGCTGGGCCGTGAAGAGGAGCCGGTCTCGCCCCGGCGTCCTGTTGCCAGCCTCTCGGCCGAAAGCCGGCTGATCGAGCCCATCGGCACGGAAGAACAGATCCTTGCCGTCACCAGGCAGGTCGCCTTATCGCTGCAGCCGTCGCTGGAGGCGCGGGGGGCTGGCGGACGGGTGTTCGAACTGGTCCTGTTCCGCGTCGACGGCAGGGTCTTTCGCATCTCCGTCGGTGCTTCGCAGCCGCTTCGCGAACCAAAGTTCATTGCCGGGCTTTTTTCCGAGCGATTGCAGGCGGTCTATGACGATCTCGATGCCGGCTATGGTTTCGAGATCGTGCGATTGAATGTGTTGCGGCACGATCCCTTCAACGAGGCGCAGGGTGATTTCGAGGGCGACCGGCAGGGAGAGATCTCGCTTTCTGTTTTCGTCGACCGGGTCTCGGCCCGGCTTGGTGCGGATTGCCTGCAAAGCTTTCAGCTCCGCGAGAGCCATGTTCCGGAACGCGCCGTCATCACGGTTCCTGTGATGGAGAGCCTTCCCAGGCGGAAGGCAGCGCAGGACATCCAGCTTCCTTTCCGCGAAGAGCGCCCACTGCGGCTCTTTGCAACGCCGGAGCCCGTCGAGACCATACTTGCCGAAGTGCCCGATGGTCCGCCGCAGATCTTCCGCTGGCGGCGCATTCAGCATCAGGTGGCAAGAAGCGAAGGGCCGGAACGGATTGCCATGGAATGGTGGATCGATGGGAATGACGCCGAGTCGCGCGACTATTTCCGCATCGAGGATGAGACCGGACATCGCTTCTGGATCTATCGGCGGGGCTTTTATGGTCAGGCGCTTGATCCTCACTGGTTCATGCATGGCGTGTTCGCATGACAATCGCGCGCGCATTCTTCGAGATCGGCACAAGGACGAATTTCTCGTTTCTTGAAGGTGCCTCTGGCCCCGAGGAGATGGTCGTGCAGGCTGCTCGTCTACGGCTCGGCGGACTCGGCATTGCGGACCGGAATTCGGTTGCCGGCGTCGTGCGGGCGCATGCGCAGGCGGAGCAACTTGAGGAGAGATACAAGAACAAGGATGAGATTCTGGCCCAAGCGAAGAAGGAAGGAAAAGAGGAGGAGATCCTCGATCCCATCCGGATTCAGCCGGGCGCCCGTCTCGTCTTTTCCGATGGAACGCCTGATATCCTCGCCTATCCATGCAATCGACGGGGCTGGGCGAACCTTTGCCGTCTTCTGAGCGCCGGCAATCTGAAGGAGGAAGCGGTCAAGGGAAGCTGCATTCTGACGGAAGCGGAACTCATGGAATGGGGGGACGAGATGATGCTTGCTCTCGTTCCCGATCGCGCCCTTGTCGGTCATCAGGCGGGTCAGCCGACGCTGGAAGATTATCTGGAGCGGTTTCGCAGACGCTTCCGCAAGGCTTTTTATATGGCGCTGGCGCCAGCCTATGATGGCCGCGACAGGCAGGTCTTTGCGGTGCTTGCCATGCTTGCCGCTCGAAACCGTGTGCCGCTGATTGCAACCAACCAGCCGCTTTACCATCATCCTGAACGCCGGCCGCTTGCGGATATCGTGATCGCGATCCGGGAGCATGTGCAGATATCGCAAGCCGGGTTCCTTCTGGCGCCGAATGCTGAACGTTACCTCAAAGATTCACGTGAAATGGTCCGGATCTTCCGGGACTATCTTAATGCGATCGAGAATACGCAGACATTCTTCGACAGGCTGACCTTTTCGCTGAAGGAACTGGAGCACAATTATCCGCCCGAAAACGATCCTGGTGAAACGCCGCAGGAGACTCTCGAAAGGCTGACGAGAGCGGGAGCCGCAAGACGCTATCCCAAAGGTATCCCGCCCAAGGTGGCGCCACAGATCGAGTACGAACTCGATCTCATTAAAAAAAAGAAATATGCATCTTATTTCCTGACGGTTCACAGGATTATCCAGCACGCCCGCTATGTACTTAAGGTCTTGTGCCAGGGGCGCGGATCGGCGGCAAATTCGGTCATCTGCTATTGCCTCGAGATAACGGAAGTCGATCCTCAAAAAAGCACACTGCTCTTCGACCGCTTCATTTCGATGGATCGCGACGAACCGCCGGATATCGACGTTGATTTCGAGCATGATCGACGCGAAGAGGTCATCCAGTTCATCTATAAAAGATACGGCATAGAACATGCCGGGTTGACGGCGGGGGTGACGACCTACCGTACGCGCTCGGCCGGCCGCGAGGTCTCCAAGGCCTTTGGGCTGTCGGAGGATGTCCAGTCGGCGATCAGCAGCCTCGTCTGGGGCTGGTCGGAGGATAATCTCTCGGAGCGGGACGCGAAGGCGGCGGGTCTCGACATCAAGGATCCGGTGACCCGAAACGTTCTTCAGTATGCGTCCGAACTTCTCGGCTTCCCGCGCCACCTCACCCAGCATGTCGGCGGCTTCGTCATCACACGCGATAGGCTCGACGAGGTGGTGCCGATCATGAAGACGGCGATGCCGGATCGCTACATGATCGAGTGGGACAAGGACGACCTCGATAACGTCAAGATCCTCAAGGTGGATGTGCTGGCGCTCGGCATGTTGACCTGCCTGCGGAAGGCCTTCTCGCTGCTTGAATTGCATTACGACGTGAAGAAGACGCTCGCAGACCTCGGCAACAAGGAGCATGGGGACGAAGGCGAGCCGGTTTACGAGATGATGGGCCGGGCCGATACGCTCGGCGTCTTCCAGATCGAAAGCCGGGCGCAGATGAGCATGCTGCCGCGTCTGAAGCCGAAGGTGTTTTACGACCTCGTCATCGAGGTGGCGATCGTGCGGCCAGGACCGATCCAGGGCGACATGGTGCATCCCTATCTGAAGCGCCGGGAGCAGCGGGCCAAGAACATTCCGATTAAATATCCGAGCAAGGAGCTGGAAACGGTTCTGGAAAGAACCCTCGGCGTACCCTTGTTCCAGGAACAGGCCATGCAGATCGCCATTACCGCCGCAGGCTTCAAACCGGCGGAAGCCGACAAGCTTCGCAGAGCGATGGCGACATTCAAGAGAACGGGTACGATCGGTAACTTCGAAAAGCGGTTTATCGAGGGAATGGTCTCAAAGGGTTATGCCCAGGAATTCGCGCAGCAGTGTTTCAACCAGATCAAGGGTTTCGGTGAATACGGTTTCCCGGAAAGCCATGCCGCCTCCTTCGCGCTGCTCGTCTATGCCTCCTCATGGCTCAAGGCCTATTATCCCGACATCTTCTGCGCAGCGATGCTGAATTCCCAGCCGATGGGGTTTTATGCGCCGGCGCAGCTGGTGCGGGACGCACGCGAGCATGGCGTAAAGATCCTGCCGGTCGACATCAATGAATCGAACTGGGATTGCGGTCTGGAAGAAGCTGCCTTCGATCGGAATGCCATCGATTTCCGGCATGACAAGATGCGCGAGATCATCAAGACCCGGCATGCGGTGCGGCTCGGCTTCCGGCAGATCAAGGGTCTCTCGACAGACGATATGGAACGGCTCGTCGACAATCGAGGCGAAGGCTACAGTTCGGTGCGTGATCTCTGGCTGCGGTCCGGTTTGCAGAAATCCGTCATCGAGCGACTGGCGGATGCCGATGCGTTCCAGTCCCTCAAACTGTCACGACGCGACGCGCTCTGGGCGGTGCGGGCACTGGATGTGAAGAGCGCGGCCGAGGAGCTGCCGCTTTTCGAGCAGGTCCGTCATGTCGACCTCCAGATCGAGCCTGTAGCAAAGCTGCCGGAAATGCTGCCGGGAGAGCAGGTTATCGAGGACTATCGTTATCTCTCACTGTCGCTGAAGGCGCACCCTGTCTCCTTCCTGCGCGAGGAATTGCGCAAGGCTGGCGTGACGCGCAATGTCGATCTGTTGAAGGTCGCGAACGGGCAGAGGGTGACGATCGCGGGTCTCGTGCTGGTGCGCCAGCGACCGGGTTCGGCAAAAGGTGTGATTTTCATGACGCTGGAAGACGAGACCGGCGTGGCCAATGCGATTGTCTGGTCGAAAATGTTCGACAAATACCGCTCGGTCGTGATGGGCGCCCGGCTGGTGAAAATCCGCGGCAGGCTGCAAAGCCAGAGCGGAGTGATCCATACCGTCGTCGAGCATATCGAGGACATGACGCCGGCGCTCGGTATCCTGCAAGGTGAGGCCCGGCGTTTCGGCGTCTGCGAGCGGGCAGACGAGGTGCTGAGGCCGGGTGTCGATCAGCGGCAGAAAAAGCTTGCGAATGCGCAGGAGAGGGCGGAGCTGGAAAAACGGATGGTTGCCACAGGCCGCCATGCCGGCGCGGTGGAAACCGCTGAGGTGATGCCGCGCGGACGCAACTTCCATTGAAGTGCGTCGCAGCGATCAGGACCATGCGCGCGCCTTCATGGACTTATAGCGTCATCCCCCTGAAACCGCTGTGTAATCCCGAACGATATGTATGAGGCCTCATTCGCACACCGTTGTTCAATGATGCGGGACTCGAATTTTTTCTTGACAGCCACCATCTTCTTTAGCAGAAAACACGATAGTCAGTGTCATGTTTGGAAATGAAGACGTGCTCGTCTGCAGCTGCAATTATATAACCGATAAGGAAATCCGAGAGGTTATCACCAACCTTCTCGATGAAGACTGTTGGCAGCTTATCGTGCCTGCGAAGGTCTACCACGCCATGGAAAAACGCGGCCGCTGCTGCGGCTGCTTCCCCAACGTCGTCGACATCATTATCCAGACGACCGAGGAATATCACGCCCGTCGCCACTCGACGGACACCGAAATATTTGATTTCATGTCCCGCTTGAAACAATTCCATGAGGAAAACAGGAGAGCGGACATTGAAAGGCGACAAAAAGGTCATCGAGCGGCTTAACGAGGCGTTGTTCCTCGAACTCGGTGCGGTCAACCAATATTGGGTTCACTATCGCCTTCTTGAGGACTGGGGCTACACCAAGCTCGCCAAGAAGGAGCGCGCCGAATCCATCGAAGAGATGCATCATGCCGACCGGCTTGTTGCACGCATCATCTTCCTCGAAGGCCATCCCAATCTGCAGACCCTTGCACCTCTACGCATCGGCCAGAACGTCAAGGAGGTTCTGGAAGCCGATCTTGCCGGCGAGTACGACGCCCGCACGGCCTACAAAAAGTCGCGCGATATCTGTCATGACGCCGGCGACTACGTTTCCATGAAACTTTTCGAGGAGCTGCTGGCGGACGAGGAAGGTCATATCGACTTCCTCGAAACACAGATCGACCTGCTCGAGAAAATCGGCGAGAGCAAATACGGCCAGCTCAACGCCGATTCCGCCAACGAAGCCGAATAAGATTCGAACGAGATGCCGGCCGCCCATGGCGGCCGGTGATCCTATTGCTGCCGCGGAGGCAAACGGAGGCAGTCATCCTGCCGTGATCAATCTTCCGATTGAAGTGTTTCCAAGTGCTGGAACTCGGCTACCACCTGGTCATAGACGGCGCGCTTGAAGGGCACGATCAGCTCCGGCAGTTGCTGCATCGGCTTCCATTCCCAGGCATCGAATTCCGGCTCGTGGCCGCCAGGCGGCGGATTGATGGCGATCTCGCTCTCGTCGCCGTCGAAGCGGAAGGCGAACCAGCGCTGTGTCTGGCCGCGGAATTTTCCTCTCAGCCCGATGCCGATCAGTGCCGGCGGCAGATCATAGTTGATCCAGTCTCTCGCTTCGGCAAGCAGCGTCACTGTCTTCATGCCGGTCTCCTCATAAAGCTCGCGGTAGGCGGCGTCCAATGGATCCTCGCCCTTGTCGATGCCCCCTTGCGGCATCTGCCAGAGCTGCGGCGAGCCGTCATATTCGGAATTGCCGTCAGAGATGCGCCGCCCGGCCCAGACGAGGCCATCGCGGTTCAGGATCATCACGCCGACGCAGGGGCGGTAGGGCAGATCCTCGGCTTTCACGGTCGCCTGGCTCATCTTCTTCTCCGTTCAGGAACTATTCTCAGGAATTCCTCTCAAGGATTCCTGGGGTCGTTGGAAAGGGCGGCAACGCCGACAATCTCGATGCCGCGCATCGCAGCCTCCTCGCTCCATTTGGCGATGGCGTCAACGCTCTCATCAAAAGCCGAGGCGACGCCGATCGCCTGTCCGTTCTTGCGGGCAATGCGCTCGAGTTCGTCGAGCTTCTTCAGGACGGCATTGATATCAAGCTGGCCGTCGAGCTGCAGGTCGGCGAAGGCATAGGGCAGTTCGGTTCCCTTGGCGATCGCCGCCGTCTTCGACTGCGCTGATGTACCATCGTCGAGAAACAGCAACCCGCGCTTGCCGATGTCGCGCATGACAGGCTCCATGGCGGTGGGATCAGACAGGAAACGGCCACCGAGATAATTCATGACGCCGGTATAGTTGGTGATCTCGCCCATCGCCTTGTGCAGGTTCTCGATGTTGCGGGCGGCCGACTTGGTGGTCAAAAGCGTTTCGGGGCCTGGATCGTTCGCCGGATAATCAAAAGGCTCGAGCGGCACTTGCAGGAGGATCTCGTGACCGCCGCGGCGAGCCTCCTGCATCCAGCGCTGCAGGCTGTTGCCGCTTGCGGCGAAAGCGAAGGTAATTTCCTCCGGCAGTTCGGCGATGGCGCGCTGCGTTCCGGTCTGGCTGAGCCCGAGGCCGCTGACGACGATGGCGATACGGACGCCACGCGCGCCGGACGAGGGACGCGCATATTGATCCATCGGCCGACGGCCATCGGAGCCGATGATCGGCAGCCTGCCAAAAGGCGTCTCTTCGAGCAGCGCGTCATTGGGCTGGGCTGCCATGCGCGGATCCTGGCCGATCTGCATGGCGTCGACCAGCACCGGCCCGCCGCCGTCGCGCGGGCGGGGGCTGTATTTGGTGACGACCGAGCCGTCACCGGTGAGCATCTGCTCGACATTGGCGCCCGAGCGCGGGTCGGCGCGGGGCATACCGTCGCCCGTTTGGTCCGCTGCGGCCGTCGGCGGTTGAGGCGTATTGGAAGGGGGCGTTGCGGCTTGTTCGGCCGCCGGCGGTTTGGTGCGTTCGAGCCCATCGCCGCGAAATGCCGTATAGAGGGAAAAGCCGCCTATGGCGAAAAGGCAAAGACTGGCGGCGATGCGGCCCAGGCGCAGAAAACTCGGACGCTTGCGGCCGGTTTTGCGGTTGCGGCCCAGAGGCGTATGCAGGTCCGTTCCCAATTTTTCGCCCGCTCCAAAACCGGGAAACAGCAGAAAGGGTCAAGGCCGGGCGAGGTGCCCGGCCTTGAGGGGATCGATTACTTGGCGACGACGGCCTTGTCAGGATTCGGCGGGAAGGCCGGATCGGTCTTCTTGCCGCGCAGAAGGTCGAGCGCGTAGTTCAGCTGAACGTCGTCCTTCGGGTCGGGCGGGACGTAGGCAACAGAACCCGAACCTTCGTCCGTCTCGCTCTGGCCCTTGATGTGACCGCGCAGGCTGGATTCGCCTTCGGTCACCATCTTGCCCTGCAGTTCCTGCGGCAGCGGTTCCTCGACCTTGATGTCGGGGGTGATGCCGGTACCCTGGATCGAGCGGCCCGACGGCGTGTAGTAGAGCGCCGTGGTCAGGCGCAGCGCGCCGTTTTCGCCGAGCGGGATGATCGTCTGGACAGAACCCTTGCCGAAGGAGCGCGTGCCGAGAACGGTGGCACGGCGCAGATCCTGAAGAGCGCCGGCGACGATTTCCGATGCGGAAGCCGAACCGCCGTTGATCAGCACGATCACCGGCTTGCCATCCGTCAGGTCGCCCGGGCCGGCATTGAAGCGGCGGGTTTCATCCGGATTGCGGCCGCGGGTCGAAACGACTTCGCCGCGCTGCAGCAGGGCATCGGAGACGTTGATCGCCTGGTCGAGCAGACCGCCCGGATTGAGGCGCAGGTCGAGAACATAACCCTTCAGCTTGTCGGCCGGAACGGTGTCCTTGATCTTCTTGATCGCCTTTTCCATGTCAGGATAGGTCTTCTCGGTGAAGGAGATGATGCGGAGATAACCGACATCGTCCTCGACACGCGACTTGACTGCCTGGACGGCAACGACGTCACGGACGATCGTCAGCTCGATCGGCTTGTCGGCACCCTTGCGGATCAGCGTCAGCTTGATCGGCGTGTTGACGGCGCCACGCATCTTCTCGACGGCGTCTTCCAGCTTCAGGCCGCGCACGGACTGGCCGTCGATCTCGGAGATGTAGTCGCCGGCGAGAACGCCGGCCTTGGCGGCCGGCGTATCGTCGATCGGGGTAATGACCTTGACGAGTTCGTCTTCCATCGTGACTTCGATGCCGAGGCCGCCGAACTCACCCTTGGTCTGGGTGCGCATGTCCTCGGCGTCCTTCGCATTCATGTAGCTCGAATGCGGATCGAGCGAGGAGAGCATGCCGTTGATGGCGTTCTCGATCAGCTTGTCTTCAGCAGGCGGCGTCACATATTGCGCACGCACACGCTCGAAGACATCTCCGAAAACCGAAAGTTCCTTGTATGTCGAGGATCCGGCCGCTTCTGCCGGCACACCCGCCGAGTAAATGACGCTCATTGCGGTCGCACCCATCAATGCGCCGACCAGAACAAGAGAAGCCCTACGAATCATTGCGTGCCTTTCCAGTGTCTTTGGCGGTCCACCACGGCCGGGAATCGACCGGTTTACCGTCCTTTCGAAATTCAATGTAAAGCGTTGGCCGGTTCGTTTCCAGCGCCAATGCAGTTGCGCTTGCCACTCTTTTTGCGCCCATCACGGCAAGTGGCTCGCCGGAGAAAACGAATTTTCCCTGACGGGTATTGATCGTATCCATTCCCGAGAGAACCAGGTGGTACCCATCGCCCGCGTCGAGGATGATCATCTGGCCGTAACTGCGAAATGCGCCGGCGAAAACCACCAGGCCATCCGCAGGCGCCGTCACCACTGTCTCTGGATTGGTGGCGACCGTCATTCCCATGGCCTCGTGCCCGGTGCCGTCGGCATCGCCGAACTGGCGCAGGATATCGCCCGCAACGGGCACCTCCATTTTCGCCTTCAATTCTCCGAAGGGATATGCGGGCGCAATGCGGTTTTTATCGGGCACGCCGCTGTCGGCAAGCGCCTTGGCCTGGGCGCGCTGCTCGTCCGTCATAAGCTTGCGGTTCTCCTCCGCCTGGCGGGCGGCAGCGGCAGCATCCCGCACCGAAGCGATCTCGGATTCCATCGAGGCGACGAGGCCTTCGAGGCTGGTCGCTTTGCCTGCCAGTTCCTCGGAACGTTTCCTTTCGGCCCCGAGTTCGGCGGCATTGCTGCGGCTGAGCTTGTCGTTTTCGGCAAGCAGCAGGTCCATGCGCCGCTCTTCCTCGATGCCATCAGTCATCGTCCCGGTCAGGGAGGCCTTCTCGGCAGCGCTTGCAGTTTGCAATGCGGCGAGGCTTGCGAGGTCTGCGGCAAGCTTGTCGGTCTCCTTGCGGATGCCGGGCACGACGGCGCCAAGCAGAATGGCGCTGCGCACGGAGGCGAGCGCGTCATCGGGGGTGACGAGCAAAGCCGGCGGCGGGTTGCGGCCCATGCGCTGGAGCGCTGCCAGCACCTCGGCCAGCAGGCCGCGGCGCTCGTGCAGGGAACGGCGGATGCCATCCTCCTTGACGCCGAGATCGGCAAGCTTCTTCTCGCTTTCGAGGATCTGCTTTTCGAGCGCCTTGCGGCGGCCGGCGGAATCGATCAGTGCCTGGCGGATGCTTTCCGTGCTCTTTTCCAGATCGGCGATGCTCTGCTGAAGTGCGCTCACCTTGTCAGTGGAGAGGCTGATCGTCTTCGACAGGCTTTCGAGTTCGGCACGGGTCTGGTCACGCTTGGCGGCGAGTTCGGCGGCCGGATCGGGTGGCGGCGGCTCGGCTGCCGGCTGCGGGGCAGATTGTGCCGCCTCGGGCGTAGCATCCTGTGCTCGGACGATGAACGGATTTGCCGACACGACAATCACCGCGACACCGACGCCGGCCGCGATAGCCGGGAGGATCATGCGGTGTCGCCTAATGGATGTTCTCGTCATGCGTGTTGGGGCACTTTCTCAAGTCGCGCGGAGACTAAGCTGATTTGATGCGCTTTGCCATAACGTTTGCAGGAGAACGGAGCGTCAGGCAAACACGGCTGCGTGACATTGCGACGCATTGGCCGACGCATTGCCGACACATCAGGCCGACGCGGCATCAGACGCGGTGATAAGGGTGGCCGGACAGGATGGTGACGGCACGATAGAGCTGCTCGGCGATCAGCGTGCGCACGAGCTGGTGCGGCCAAGTCATCTTGCCCAGGCACAGCGTGGCGTCGGCACGGTCGTAAAGCGAGGGATCGAGGCCGTCGGCACCGCCGATCGCGATGGTCAGCTCGCGTTTGCCCTGGTCGCGATAGGAGCCGAGCAGGTTTGCGAAGGCTTCGCTGTCAAGCGCCTTGCCGCGTTCATCGAGAAGAATGAGGATGCTGCCATCGGCAAGCGATTTCAAAAGCATCGCCGCCTCTTCGCGCTTGCGGGTCTCCGCATTGGAGGCCCGGCTTTCGGCAACTTCGGCAACACGGGTAAGTTCGAGGCCGACGGCAGGGCCGGCCTTGGCGAAACGGTCGAAATAACGGGCGGCAAGATCCTTTTCGGGGCCGGACTTCAGCCGTCCCACCGCAAAAAGACCTATACGCATTCATCCGCTCCCGCTCATGCGGCACTTCGGGCGCACACTACGCCACCGGCCGGTTTGTGATGTTTTCCGGCCAGCCAATGCCACGTCTCAGGCGCCGGACAAGATGCCGGCACGCCTGTCAGTGCCGTGTTTCTTCATCCATATCCGGAGCCGCCCACATCTTTTCGATGTTGTAGAACTCGCGGATTTCGGGACGGAACACGTGAACGATAATGTCACCGGTGTCGATCAGGACCCAATCGCCGCCTTCCTGACCTTCGACGCGGGCCGTACCGAGGCCGTCGTCCTTAAGATCTGTGAGCAGGTGATCCGAGATCGCCATGACATGCCTGTTGGAGCGGCCGGAGACGACGATCATGTAGTCTCCCAGCGCCGATTTTCCGGCAATGTCGATGGTGACGATATCTTCAGCTTTGGAGTCCTCGAGGCTGGCGAGGACGGTTTCTAGGGCACGGGCGGCGGCATCGGCGCCACGTTCCGCACTCTTCGGGATAACGGCGAACGTTTTTCCCTTGGCGTGTACTGTTGTCAGTGCTTTCCCTTTCCTGGAATGACAAACTATGCACAACACAGATCCGATCGAGATCGGATCATGGTTAAGATAGGCATCAAACCATTAATGTTTCAAGACATGCTAAGGTACGGAACGGCCGAAAATCCGATCTGCCGTTCGAATTGAAGTATTTGACTGCCGGGGCGGCCTCGTGCGGGCGGTGTACAGTTTCCATGCCGCAGCGTAAAGTGCGGCAAATTCCACGATCTCCAGATTCAATGACCGACTCAGCCGCAAAAACACTCGTGCCCGTCCTGCGAATCAGCTTCCCGGATGAGGATCGTCTCGGCCATGGCAAGATGGAACTGCTGGAGCATATCCGCCAGACCGGATCGATCTCGGCGGCGGGGCGGGCGATGGACATGTCCTATCGGCGGGCATGGCTGCTGGTCAGCGAGATGAACCGGATGTTTAACGAACAGGTGGTGGAATCGCAGCGCGGCGGGCAGAAGGGCGGCGGCGCGGCGCTGACGCCGTTCGGCGAGGAATTGCTCGGGCGTTTCCGCCGGATGGAAAGGACGATGCGCACGAGCCTTGCCGACGATCTCGCCTGGCTCGAGGGCAAGCGCAACCTGCAGCAGGGCGAGCGCGGCTGATCAGGCCTCCAGGGCAACTGTCTTGATGACGGCGAAGACCGCCCTTCCCGGTCGAAGATCCAGACGCTCGCAGGACAATGTCGTGATCCGGGAAAGAATGATATCGCCGCCGCAATCGAGCCGGATTTCCACCGTTCCGTCCTCGGTCGACGACATCCCGTCTATCCTTGCTTCCAGGATATTCAGCGCGCTCAGCCCCTCGGGCCTTGCGGTCGCCACCATGACATCGCGCGAGGGGATGCGGATGCGGACCGTTTTGCCGGGCGCAAGGGCGGCTCCCGGGATGTGGAGCTGACAAGATTTCAGCGCGACCGTCGATAGATGGTGCCGCGCATCGAATCTTTCCACCGTGCCTTCCAGCAGTGCACCCGCCTCGCGCCGGTCGGCGGCGGTGGAGGGGCGGCTCAATATGTCGATGGCAGGGCCTATCGCTTCCACCTTGCCGTCACGCATGACGACGACCTGGTTTGCCAGCCGCGCCACCTCGGCGATCGAATGGCTGACATAGACGATCGGTATGTCGGTTTCGTCGCGCAATCGCTGGAGATAAGGCAGGATCTCGGCCTTGCGCGCATCATCGAGGGCGGCGAGCGGCTCGTCCATCAACAGCAGGCGCGGCGAGGAGAGAAGTGCGCGGCCGATGGCGACGCGCTGCTTCTCGCCGCCGGAAAGTTTTGAGGGGCTGCGCTCCAGCAGCGTCTCGATGCCGAGCAGGTCGACGATGTGATCGAAGCTCTCGCTGTGTGCCGGTCTCGCCGCGAACCAGCGGCCGTAGGAGAGATTGGCGCGAATGCTGAGATGCGGGAAAAGCCGGGCCTCCTGGAAGACATAACCGAAGCGGCGGCGATGTTTCGCGACGAAGATGCCGGTTGCGGTTTCGGTCAAGACCTCGCCGTCGAGGACGACGCGACCTTCGTCCGGGTGGGCGAGGCCGGCGATGATGCGGATCATCGAGGTCTTGCCGGAGCCGGAGCGGCCGAACAGCGCGGTAACGCCGCGCTCGGAGGTGAAGGCGGCATCGAGCGAAAAGGCGCCGAGCCTCTGTTTTGCCTCGACGATCAGCGTCATTCCAGGTCGATCCTCCGGCCGGCGAGACGGGCGAGGAATTCGGAGGCGAGCAGGGCGGCCATGGAAATGACGACGGCGACGAGCGTCAAGCGGAGCGCACCGGCATCGCCGCCCGGCACCTGGGTGAAGGTGTAGATCGCCGACGACAGCGTCTGGGTTTCGCCGGGAATGTTGGAAACGAAGGTGATCGTCGCGCCGAATTCGCCCATCGCCTTGGCAAAAGAAAGGATCATGCCGGCGATGATGCCGGGCAGGGTCAGCGGCAGGGTGACCGTCAGGAAGACCCAGACAGGGCCGGCGCCGAGCGTTCCGGCCGCCTCTTCCAGCTTGCGGTCGACCGCCTCGAGCGACAGGCGGATGCTGCGCACCATTAGCGGAAAGGCCATGACGGCGCAGGCCAGTGCAGCACCCGTCCAGCGGAAGGAGAGAACAATGCCGAAATACTGGTCGAGCAGGCTGCCGATCGGACCGCGGCGGCCGAACAGGATGAGGAGAAGAAAACCGGTGACGACCGGAGGCAGGATCAGCGGCAGATGAACGACGCCATTCAGCACCGATTTGCCCCAGAAGCGGCCGCGGGCAAGCAGCAGGGCGACGAGGATACCGAAGGGCAGGCTCGCCAGCATGGCGACAATCGAGACGCGCAGGCTGAGCAGGATCGCCGTCCATTCCTCATTGCTCAAGCCCAACATATCCAAATGCAGCGGTCTCCCTGGAAAATCGAAGGCTCGCCGAGGCGAGCCTTCACGCTAAGCTGCGGCCGACGATTCCGCAATCATTTCAGCCCTTCAATCCCTTGAGGCCCCGATCATTTCAGGCCTAGATCATTTCAGGATGGTGAAACCCTGCGCCGTGAAGATGGCGGCCGCCTTGTCGGATTTCAGGAAGTCGAGATAGGCTGATGCATCCGGGTTCTTGCTCTCGGCGAGGATTGCGATCGGATAGATGATCGGCGGGTGGGAATCGGCGGGGAATGTGCCGACGATGGCGACATCCTTATCGGCCGCGGCATCCGTCTTATAGACGATGCCATAAGGCGCTTCGCCGCGAGAGACGAGGGCAAGGGCGGCGCGCACGCTTTCGGCGGCGGCGACCTTGGTTTCGACCGATTTCCAGACGCCGAGCTTTTCGAGCGCGGCCATGCCGTATTTGCCGGCCGGAACGGATTTCGGCTCACCCATGGCAAGCTTGCCGTCACCCAAAAGCCCGGCGAGATCGAAGCCTTGCTTGATCTCAACCGATTTTGCCTTGTCCTTTTCCGCAACGAGCACAATCTTGTTACCGAGCAGGTTGGAGCGGGTGTCGGCCTTGATCAGGCTCTTCTTGGCGACATAATCCATCCAATCGAGATCGGCCGCGATGAAGACATCGGCGGGCGCGGCGTTTTCGATCTGCTTGGCCAGCGCCCCGCTCGCCGCATAGGAGGCAACGGCTTCCTTGCCGCTTTCCTTCGTCCAGGCGGCATTGGCGGCGTCGAGCGCATTCTTGAGGCTCGCCGCGGCAAAGATGGTGAGTTTTTCGGCTGCGGCGGCAGGCGTCGAAAGCACCGTCGCGCCAAGCCAGAGGGCCGAGATCGCGGCGGTTGCCAGTTTCATCCATTGGCGGCGGTTTGGCATGATTTATTCCCCAGGGTACGAAATATTGCGACGAATATAACGGGCCGCGCGCCTTGGCTAGGGATATATCCAAGAAAATATAACCGTATCGGCGCTCGCGTTCGTAGCGGCGCAATGCTCACGCATTCGTGAGGTGCATGGCTTCCGCCGAAAGTGAAATCAGCAGGGCGAAAATACCTGGGAGTCAGTTTGCAAACCGCAAGGACTCCCGGCGACCGGGACTGGCTCCTTAATTTTTGCTAACAAAAACGGCAATGGTGAAGCCAAATTCACCTCGAGATTTGCATCCGATGCATTGCTGCAATGCACCAATCGATATTCACCTTTTTGTCGAATATGATAAAACATACTCATCGACACGGCTTCTCCTCCTCCCATAGCCGTTCGATAGGGTCGACAACACTCCTCCTCCCAGTTGTCGATCGAGTTTATAAGCCCGACGGATCCTCCCCCGTCGGGCTTTCTCGTTTTCGGGATCTTCTGAAATCAGGCCGGCGCATGCGTCTTGCTGGGCGCGCGGCGCTCTATTCGGCGTCGCCGTGCGACGAGCCGTTGCGGATTGCGGTCGAACTCAGGCCGGAGCGTGGTCCATGGATGAAGGTCCAGGCTGGCGCACGCTTCTTCCAGAGAACACGCGCATCATCCTCGTCGACACGGGCGAAATCGAAGGTCCTGGCCATTTTCGAGGACAGGAAGGAAAGCGTCGCGCCCGGCCGATCGATCACCGCGATCGGGAAGGTGCGGGCAATCTCCTGCCATTTCTGCCATTTGTGAAAGGTCTGCAGGCTGTCGGCGCCCATGATCCAGATGAAATGCACATGTGGATTGCGCGCCTTGACGCGGGCAAGTGTGTTGGCGGTGTAGCTGACGCCGAATGCCTGTTCGAAGGCGGTGACCTTGACGCGGGGATCGGCGGCAACACGCTCACTTTCGGCAATGCGCTCGGCAAGCGGAGCGAGCTGGTTGCGGCTCTTCAGCGGATTGCCGGGTGTGACCATCCACCAGAGCTGGTCGAGGCCGAGCCGCTTGATGGCGATTTCAGCGACGAGCGCGTGGCCCTGATGCGGCGGATTGAACGAACCGCCGAACAGACCGACGACGATGCCGCGCTCGCTGTGCGGCATGCGGAGATAATGCCGATCCACATTCTCGGTCGTCACGTCAGGGCCGCGTCTGTCCGGCACCATGCACCCGATATTTGAAAGAGGTGAGCTGTTCGACTCCGACAGGGCCACGGGCATGCATCTTGCCGGTGGCGATGCCGATTTCCGCACCCATGCCGAACTCGCCGCCATCGGCAAACTGCGTCGAGGCATTGTGCAGCAGGATCGCCGAATCGACTTCGGTGAAGAAACGCGCGACGACTTCAGGGTCCTCGGCGATGACCGCCTCGGTGTGGTTGGAGGAATATGTCTGGATATGGGCGATGGCGCCCGATATGCCGTCGACGACGGCAACCGAAATGATCGCGTCGAGATATTCCGTCGACCAGTCCTCTTCGGTCGCGGGCTTCATGCCGGGTGCGACCTTCAGCACCGTTGCCGAAGCACGGATTTCGCAGCCGGCCTCCGTCAGAACCTCGAGCAGCGGCGTCAGATGCGTGCCGATCGCAGCACCGTCGACGAGCAGGGTTTCGGCCGCCCCGCAGATGCCGGTGCGCCGCATCTTGGCGTTGACGATGATCTTTTTCGCCATTTCGATATCGGCCGAGGCATCGACATAGATGTGGCAAAGGCCTTCGAGATGGGCAAAAACCGGCACGCGGGCCTCGCTCTGCACGCGGGCAACCAGGCTCTTGCCGCCGCGCGGGACGATGACGTCGATCGCCCCGTCGAGGCCACGCAACATGGCGCCGACGGCGGCACGGTCGGCGACAGGCACGAGCTGGATAGCATGCTCTGGAAGTCCCACCGCCTTCAGGCCCTCGACCAGGCAGGCATGGATAGCCTGCGATGAACGGCGCGAATCCGAGCCGCAACGCAGGATAACGGCATTGCCCGCCTTGAGGCAAAGGGCGCCGGCATCCGCGGTGACGTTCGGCCGGCTTTCGAAGATCACGCCGATGACGCCGAGCGGTGTGCGGACGCGCTCGATCGTCAACCCGTTCGGCCGGTCCCAGGCAGCGATGACTTCGCCGACCGGATCGGCAAGGGCGGCGATGGCGCGGATTCCCTCGGCCATTTCGGCGACGCGCTTGTCGTTCAGCGTCAGCCGGTCGACGAAGGACGCGAGCATCTCGGTGCCTTCGATATCCTTCAGGTCCTTGGCGTTCTCGGCAAGAATATGCGCCTTGTTCGCCAGGATCGCATCGGCCATGGCATTCAACGCGTTGTTCTTCGCCTCAGTCGACGCAAAGCTCAGTGGTCGTGCCGCAGCCCTTGCCTTGCGGCCGATGTCGTTCATCAGCACGTCAATGTCAGGGCTTGGCGCAACGGTATCAAGCATAGCTCGCGTCCTTCTTCTGCCTTTCCGATTTCGAACCGATCTGTGCGGTCATCACCATGTCGTCGCGATGGACCATGGCGGCGCGCCCGGCATAACCGAGGATGGCCTCGATCTCTGCCGACTTGCGACCGGCAATCCGACGGGCGTCGTCGGCATCGTAGCTTACCAGGCCGCGGGCGATCTCGCGGCCGGCCGGGCCGATGATCGCCACCGTATCGCCGCGGCTGAAGAGGCCGGAAACGCTGCGCACGCCGGCGGGAAGCAGGCTCTTGCCGGCCCCGAGGGCAACGACGGCGCCATCATCGACATGCAGTTCGCCGGCCGGCTGCAACTGCCCGGCAATCCAGGTCTTGCGGGCAGTAACGGGTGTGCCCGATGGCGCGAACCAGGAGGAACGCGCGCCGTTTTCGATCGCCGACAGCGGATTATCGGTCTTGCCGGAGGCGATGATCATCGCGCAGCCCGATGCCGTTGCAATCTTGCCGGCATCGATCTTGGTGCGCATGCCGCCGCGCGACAGCTCCGAAGCGGCTCCGCCGGCCATCGCCTCGATCTCGGGAGTGATTTCCGCAATCGTTTCCAGGAACGTCGCGTTTGCATCGAGATGCGGCGGCGCGGTGTAGAGGCCGTCGATATCGGAGAGAAGAATGAGCAGGTCGGCGCCGGTCATCGTCGCGACGCGGGCGGCCAGGCGGTCGTTGTCGCCATAGCGGATCTCGCTGGTGGCGACGGTGTCGTTTTCATTGATGATCGGCACGGCGCCGATCTTCAAAAGCTGATTGATGGTGGCGCGCGCATTGAGATAGCGGCGGCGCTCCTCGGTATCGCCGAGCGTCAGCAGGATCTGGCCGGCGACGATCTCGTCGCGCGACAGGCTTTCCGACCAGGCACGCGCCAGCGCGATCTGGCCGACGGCCGCTGCCGCCTGGCTTTCCTCCAGCTTCAGCGCGCCGGAGGGCAGGTCGAGCACCGAGCGGCCGAGCGCGATTGCGCCCGAGGAGACGACGAGCACGTCGATGCCCTTGGCCTTCAGGCCGGAGATATCGGCGCACATGGCGTCAAGCCAGGCCTTCTTCAGCCCGGCCTTGCGGTCGACCAGAAGCGCGGATCCGATCTTGATGACGATGCGGCGGTAGCGGCCAAGCGGCTTACGGCTGGTCATCGTCCTCGTCTCCACCCTTGTCCTCGCCCTCATCGGTGACGACCATGTCGCGATGGCGCAGCTTCGGAACCTTGGCCGGCTTCTCCTCGGTATTGGCTTCAACGATGATGTCGCGCAGCGCACGCAATACCTCGGTCATGCCCTTGCCGGTGACGGCCGAAATCTGGAATGGCGTCCTGCCGCAGGCCTTGGCCAGTTCCTTGGTCTTCTTCTTCAGTTCGGCATCGTCGAGCACGTCGATCTGCGACAGCGCCACGATCTCCGCCTTGTCGGTCAGATCGTTTCCATAGGCTTCGAGTTCGTGCTTGACCGTCTTATAGGCCTTGCCGACCTTTTCCTCCTGGGCGGAGATGAGGTGGAGCAGCACGCGGGTGCGCTCGACATGGCCGAGGAAACGGTCGCCGATGCCGACACCTTCATGGGCGCCTTCAATTAGGCCCGGAATGTCGGCAAGGATGAATTCGCGCTCGTCGATGGTGGCGACGCCGAGATTGGGATGCAGCGTGGTGAAGGGATAGTTGGCGATCTTCGGCCGGGCGCGGGTGACGGCAGCCAGGAAGGTCGACTTGCCGGCATTCGGCATGCCGACGAGGCCGGCATCGGCAATCAGCTTCAGGCGCAGCCAGATAGTCTTTTCCTCGCCGGGCAGGCCGGGATTGGCCCAATCCGGCGCCTGGTTGGTCGAGGTTTTGAAATGGGCGTTGCCGAAGCCGCCATTGCCGCCATGGGCGAGGCAGTAACGCTGGCCTTCGACGGTCAGGTCGCAGATCAGCGTTTCCTGGTCTTCCTCGAAGATCTGGGTGCCCACGGGAACCTTCAGCGTCACGTCGCTGCCGTTGGCGCCGGTGCGGTTCCTGCCCATGCCATGGGTGCCGATCGTCGCCTTGAAATGCTGTTGAAAGCGGAAATCGATCAGCGTGTTCAGGCCGTTGACGGTCTCGACCCAGACGTCACCGCCGCGTCCGCCGTCGCCTCCGTCAGGGCCGCCGAACTCAATGAATTTCTCACGTCGGAAGGAAACGCTGCCGCCGCCGCCGTCCCCGGACTTGATATAGACCTTTGCTTCGTCGAGAAATTTCATTTTACTTCCAATATTCAGTGGCAGTTGGACGGCCCGTCTTGGCCCATTCGATATAGGCGGTTCCGACGGAGGTCAAAGATTATCGTGAATTTTGCGAGCTATAACATACAGTACGGCTTCGGTCTCGACGGCAGATACGATCTGGCGCGCATTGCCCGAAGTCTCGAGGGAGCTGATGTCATCGCGCTGCAGGAGGTGACTCGCGGCTTCTCGCGCAACGGTTTTGCCGACATGGCGGCCGATGTTGCAGCCTTCTTTCCCGACTATTTCTGGGTGTATGGGCCGGCCTGCGACATGCATGTCGAAGCTGATGAAGGCGGGCTCCAGCCGGTGGCGGGCACCCGTTTCCAGTTCGGCAACATGGTGCTGTCGCGCTGGCCTGTTGTCTCGACCCGAACGCTGCTTCTGCCGCGCAGTCGGACGATCGGCAAGATCAACCTGCAGCGCGGCGCAACCGAGGCGGTAATCGCAGTACCCGGCGGTGCGGTCCGCGTCTACTCCGTGCATCTCGACCATGTCTCCGCCGACGAGCGCATCCGCCAACTGCAATTCTTGAACGCGCATATCAATGCCTTCGTCCAGGAGGGTGGGTCGCTGACGGGGGGTGGTGAATTCGACCTGCCGGAGCCGCCGCTGCCGGAGGATTATGTCATCATGGGTGATTTCAACATGGAGCCGGAATCGCCGGAATATTGCGCGCTTGCCGGGGCTGGCGGCGGATATTACGGTCGCGTGGCAAGGATCGGGACGCCGGTCGACGCCTTTGCGGCGCTGAAGACTTACTCTCCGGAGAGCTACAGCTGGATGGATCCCGAAGATCACGGCAAACGCATGCATCTCGATTATTGCTTCGTCAGTTGCGGCCTGCAGAGCCGGTTGAAATCCGCCCGGATCGATACGCGATCCGTCGGTTCCGACCATTTCCCTCTATGGGTCGAGATCGGCGTTTGATGGAGACGCCGCCAGTGCGGCGACGTCTCGAGTTTGATCAGGCGACCTTTCGCGGCTGCAGCATGCCCGGCTGCAGCACGGTTTCGATGTGCGACACCATGGTGTTGCGGGCGAAACAATAGATTTCGCCGCAACCCGTCATGTGGAAACCGAGCTTCTCCTGCAGTCGCAGCGAAGCCGGGTTGTCGGCGAAGACGCCGGAATGAACCGGCGTCTCCGGCATGCGGCGCGAGAAGCGCTCGATGATCGCCGCCACCGCCTCGCTCATATAGCCGCGCCGCCAGTAGTAGCGGTTCAGCCAGTAGCCGAGGTGCCAGCGACCGTGGCGCAGCTCGATCGAGACGTTGCCGATATGGACATCGTCCTTGTCGGTGATCGCCAGCGGCCAGTCGGGCAGAGTGCCCGAGGTGACCGGGATCAGCCAGTCCAGCGCATCCTGCCGGTCGAACGGCGCGGGTACGCGGGACAGCATGCGCGTGACCGCGAAATCGGAGAGCGATTCCGCGATCGCAGGCGCATCGCTCAGCCTGTGGGGGCGGAGCGTCAGCCGGGCGGTCGAGATGACAGGCGCGGGGCCGGGCATCATCGGCTTGACCTCTGGCCTTTGCAGCGCAGTCGTGCTCATGCGATGTTCCCCCAGCTTCGGAGGGACATCCAGGTCTTGCGGTCGAGCCTGTACCATTCGACCGGCACGTTGCTGCCGAGCGCCAGCGAGGCGGCGAGCCCCGATCCCTGGAACTGGAAGCCGCACTTCTGGATGACGCGGCGCGAGGCGACGTTCATTACCCGGCAACGGGCGTCGATCTGATCGACATCCTGGCGGGTTCTGAACACCATATCGACCAGGGCATGGCAGGCCTCGGTCGTATAACCCTTGTTCCAATAGGGCTCGCCCAACCAATAGCCGATCTCGACGGTCTTGCCGTCCGCATGCGGCTCGACGCCGCAGCAGCCGATAAAGGCGCCGTTTTCGGCCTTGGTGATCGCATAGACGCACTTGCCAATATCGCCATTTTTCGTGCGACGCACGAAGTCAGCAGCATCATCGGCGGTATAAGGGTGCGGCATACGCGATACCATGGTGGCGACTTTGGCGTTGTTGGCGAGATGGGCAAGGGCGTCGATGTCTTCTTCGTGGGGCGCGCGCATGACGAGCCTTTCCGATAACAAGACAGGGCAATCGGTCCTTAACCGTTCCGGCCTCAGCCGTTCTTCGGAAGACCGCTGGTCTTCCCGGGGAGACCGTGATTGGTCTGCCCTTAACAATTCGCCTTGCATGGTTCAGTCCTCCTTGAGGGGTAAAGAAAAAGGGGAGATGGCGCCCCATCTCCCCTGTTTTCTAGACTGAACCTGATACGGCCAGCCGGGTCGATGAGACGCCGGCTGTTTTTGAGCGCTACCGGCTTATTCCGCTGCTTCCGCTTTCGGCATGACAGACACGTAGACGCGACCGTTGGCCTTCGTTCGGTAGTTCACATTGCCGGCGGTAAGCGCAAAAATCGTGTGATCCTTGCCGAGGCCGACGTTGGAACCCGGATGCCACTCAGTACCGCGCTGACGCACGATGATGTTGCCTGCGATGACGGCTTCGCCGCCGAACTTCTTCACGCCAAGGCGCTTGGACTGAGAATCGCGACCGTTGCGCGATGAACCGCCAGCTTTTTTGTGTGCCATTGGAGTTCTCCTTTAAAACCTTGTCCCGTTGATCTTACTTGGCAGCCACGATGTCCGTGATACGGACGACCGTGTGATGCTGACGATGGCCGCGCGAACGCTTCGAATTCTGACGACGGCGCTTCTTGAAGGCGATGACCTTCTTGCCGCGGTTCTGTTCGACGACTTCTGCCTTGACAGAGGCGCCGGTTACGAAGGGCGCACCGATCGCAGCGTCGGCGCCTTCGCCGATCACGAGCACTTCGGTGAATTCAATGGAGTCGCCAGCGGTGGCTTCCAGCTTTTCGATGGTCAGCACGTCGTTGGCCGCCACACGGTACTGCTTACCGCCGGTCTTGATGACTGCGAACATTTTTTATCCTTTCATGTTCGTTCCAGCGCTCCCCGCTAATCCAGCAGGTGGCTGTCTTTTTATCAGTCGAAGTTAAGCAGGGATTTCAGAGGTGTAATCCTCGAACTCGTCCTGCCGGTGAAGCCCCGCGCGAGCGCGGGACAGCTAAGGCGCGGATTTCTCCAAACCTATTGCGCAGCCGAGATAGCCGAGTGACAAAAAGGTGTCAAGGCAAAAGGATGGAATGCTTCGACTTTTCGGCTTGCCAGCCTGTCATTTGCCCGTTATGAGAACGCCCGCGCCGAACAAGCGCCGACCAGACCGCGGAGAGGTGGCAGAGTGGTCGAATGCACCGCACTCGAAATGCGGCATACCTGCAAGGGTATCGTGGGTTCAAATCCCACCCTCTCCGCCATGAATTTCCCGGTCCGTTCTGGACACATAGGTTACGGTTTATTCCTGAGACATAGGTAACACTTTTGGACCGAAAGGGTTCGGCAAAGGTTCAAGCCTGCATGTCTCATCATCGAAGTATCCCAGATCGTAATCCATAAAGCTTGTAAGCCAGATATGGTCTTCGACCTGTTTGATGCCGACGGCCTGACCGGCGAAGACCAGACTGAGATTGATCTTCTTCCGCTTGTAGCAGATGCGTCCGCATGTTGTGACGGTGACTGTCTGGTCGTGGAGCGGGTAGTCGAGATCGGGTAGGCCGCGGTAGGCGCGCGGTGAAGCGTCGTAGCATTCTGCCGGGCAGGCCATGTTGAGCGCCTGGTGGGGCCGCTCGGTGTTGAACTCCTCGACGAAGTCGTCGAAGCGGGCTTGCTGCTGCAGGAAATTGTCTCCGGCCGGCTTGGTTGTCTCAAGTTTCAGTGTCAGATGCATGCGCTCGTGGCGGCCGTTCTGCTGCGGATGGCCGGGCTTGATGCGCTCGATGTCGATACCGAGCCTGAGCCACCAGACGGCGAGCCGCGACAGATTGAACAGTCCGTTGGGGCTGGCGAAAGGCACTCCGTTGTCGGTTCTGATCGCCTTGGGCAGGCCGAACTCCTTGAAGACGCGTTCGAAAACGGTAAAGGCGTAGACTTCCTTGGTCGTGTGCAACGCTTCGCAGGCCAAAAGATAGCGGCTGGCGAAGTCGGTGATCGTCAATGGGTAGCAATAGCGCTTATCGGCAAGCATGAACTCGCCTTTGTAATCGGCGCACCACAGGTCGTTGGGCAGCCCTGGATTGGAGAGGGCTGTTCCTTCAGCCCTGTTGCGCCGCCGCCTACCGTGCTTGACCAGGCCGTTGCGGTCGAGGACGGCATGCACGGTTGAGATCGCCGGTGTGTGAACATCCGGATATAGCCGCGCCAGCCGCTCCCTGATCTTTGGTGCGCCCCAGTTGGGCTTGTCCTGCTTGGTCCGCACAATCAGCTTCTCGATTTGGAAAGGAAGCTGATTGGCGTGCCGGTAAGGCCGTCGCGATCGATCTGTCAGTCCTTCCAGACCGCTGTCGTTATAGCGGCTGATGATCTTGTGACCGGTCTTGCGGGAGATGCCGAATTCGCGGCACAGCGCCGCTATCTTCTCGCCATCCAGAACCCGCGCAACGAATTTGAGACGCTCGTCCATGCGGTTGCACTCCTGCCAAGGCACCTTCGCTCTCCTCGCAAAGGCAAAAAGTGTAACCCATGTCTCCGGTATGAACTGTCACCCCTCTCTCGGGAAGGACACCCGGGATTATTAACGTTTTGAGATTACCGGGAGATTGCCATGACCGGCGGTCAGAATCGCATGCATTCCAAGGCCGCACCAGCGCCGTTCCCGAATCAAAACATCGCGCTTTGTTTGCGCTGATTCTGCCCGATATCCCTTGAGAGAAACAGGCAGGAGACAAATATACGGAGGGGCTTTTGGTGCGGGATCGCGTCAGCTACCGACCGCCTTCTTCACCCAGACTCCAACCTCGTCGCCGCTGCTCATGTCGGGCTGTACCAAACCACCTATCATGAACGTCGGCGAGACGTGGATGCCGTTCTGTCTGGCATATTTGCAGTGCCATTTGATCTCCCGGTCGAGATCCGGGATTGCGAAGACTTCTTTCAGCTTGACGCCGCTGTAGGCTTCCAGGCGCTCGATGATCTGGTTGGGCGTCACATCCATATTTGGGCCGCCGGCATGGCGTTCAAACTCGAACTCCTCGCGATGGGCGGCAATGGCGGCCATCACTTTCCTTGCTGTCTGCTTGCCGCCTTCCAGCGTTGAGGCTGCGATGATGCAGCGGACGAGGACGCCCGAATACATATGCCAAGGTTGCGACTGCAGGCGGATCTTCACGGTGATCTTGTCTTCGCCCGCCTGGCTCAGCAGTTCGTCGAGCTTGTTGAACGCTCTGACCGAGTAAGGGCAAGTCGGCTCCAGAAAGGCCTCGAAAATGCGCGGTCCATTGCCCCAAGTCAGCGGATCGGCGTGCCAGGCGGTGGTCGTCATGGAATTCCTCTCTGAAGGTAAAGCATCACTGCGACTTAGGTCACCTGGCTCCAGAAGCCATGCCTCTTGCCGTGCCGACGTTTGAGTTCTGCGACATAGACGTCATGGGATCTTGTGTTGCCGAAGTCATTGATATGAGGCGCAAAGGACGCGCAGTCCGCCAGATGTCTCGCCGCATGCTTATAGCGGCCGGACCGGCCGCTATCGAGCGCAAAATCGATCATGGAGCGCAAGACGATGGTTGCCGCGAGCGGATGTTTCTCCGCCAGAGCTTCGGCCGCCAGCGTCATCAGCTCATAGAGATTGCCATCCAGTTCCGCCTTCCTGCTCCCTACAAGTTTTGCCGCCTCGGCAAGCGCCGGCCAGTTGAGAAAAAACGCAAGTGCCTGGTGGACGTCAGGAAAAGCCCGGGCATGGACAAATGCCTTCTCCTCGGCCTCGAGATCGTCGAAATCCGGCAGCCGCTTGAGGAAAGCCTTGAGGTGCTCGCCATGCAGTGACTGCTCGAAACATGTCCATCTATAGGTCTGCGCCTCCTCTGCACGCCCCAGGGCCTCGAGCGTCTCGACGCGCGCGCGCTGCAATTCGAATGGCATGTCGGCCTGACCTGTCGTATCGACGTCACTCAGCACCTCAAGTGCTTCCTTTGCCCGGCCGGCCGAGACCAGACGATTGGCGATGTCGGCCGCAATCATCGGCATGTTGCGCGTTTTCTCGGATTGCTGAGCGATGTAGGCATCAACGTCGCCCTGGGCGTCGGCAATTTCCTGCAAGGCTATGCGCACCGTCAGATCTCGCTGAGTGCCGTCGATCTCATCTTCGTAAAGGGGGCTTCCGCCTCCCCAGCCGATGATCTCGCGCTTGTCCTCCGCCGGCTTGTCTTTCGGCTCCTTGGACCATTGGACGAAGAGGGTTTTCAGGCAATCGAGACCATCCTTGCCGAGAGCTGGCGCCATCGCCGCAATCAGGTTGTCGTACTGGCCGTAACCATCGTCTTGCACAGCTTTGAACACCTTCTCGGCCAGGACATTGGAGTCGATCCTGGCGGACGCGGCGATTGCGGCAGCATCCTCGCAAGCCTGATGAAAACTTTGGATGACAGAACCGCTGCTCTCGTTGGATCTCTCAAAGATCGAATTCGCCAGGGCGAGGAACTGCCATATCAGTTCGAAAGCCTCCTGGGGATCATCGACGGCAACCGTCTCTGTGATCGTCTTGCGCTGCGTTTCGAGATCACTCTTCAGCGCTTTCACTTTGCGCCAGTTGATGAGGGTGCGAGCGCGGGCAATGCTGGCAAGCCGCTTTCGCACCTCACGCGCCACCTCGGCGCTGCCGTGGTTGCCGGCAAGTTCCATTCGAAGCCGTCGCTTGTGGGCAGCACTGCCCATGCTGATCTCGACCAGCAGCTCGGCAAGGCGCTGCGCACCAAGGGATTCAAGATTCTTCGCATTGAGTGTTGTCTTGGCTGCCATCGGTCATCGCTGTCGTTTCTGCGGGTGACCCTACCCTGCAGACTGTACGAGGCCAAGGTCCCGGAATGTGTGCACGGGATAATCCCTCGGGCATCTCGGATTAGCTAAAAACTAACGCTGCCTCGTAACGACTCCTAAAGCCGGTTTTGGCACCTTGTTGCTTGTCGAATATTGCTTCCAAATTTCTCGCTGGGGTTGATTATGAGCCATAATAAAGACGCCTGGGTCAGCCAGCGCGCTTATTCACTATGGGAATCGGAAGGCAGGCCGGATGGGCGTGGGGAAAGCCATTGGGCGCAGGCGCTGAGGGAATTCGAGCAGCTGGAGCTGACGAAGGCCTCGCCCGATGGAAACGACCTCATCGAGAAGCTGAAGGCAGCCGGGCGGCTGATGCGGATCTATGACGAGGCGGCGCCCGCCGTCGAGCACGACCGGCAGATCAAAGCGGCTCGCTAGACCGTATTGCCACTCCCCTGAGTGCCGAAATATTCAGCGGCATTCCAGGCGGACCACCGGTCTTGCCGGCAGGCGTCTTGCCACTTCGACGAAACCCGCATCCAGAAACATCGATAGCGTTCCCGGATAGAGCTCGGCTCCGTTCGAAGCACGGGCCGCCTGATCGACAGGATAGGCTTCGAGACATTCGGCGCCGTTCGCGCTTGCGAATTCAACGGCTTGTTTCAATAACAATCGCGACAGACCCTGCCGCCGGAACGGCTTGCGGACGATGAGGCAATTGATCGACCAGACCGGCCTGTCATCGACCGGCGCAAAGGGTTTTGAACGGCGCAGCCGGTCGAAAACGATGCGCGGCGCGACACCGCACCATCCGGCCGGCTCGTTCTCATGATAGCCGAGAATGCCGGGCGGGCGCGGTTCGGCGACGAGGCTTCGGAACCAATTGCGATTTCCCTCGCCCCATCCTGCCTTGTAGTCGGCATTCGGACGATACCAGTAGGCGCAGCGACAATTCCGGCCGTCGGCGCAATCGTCGAAGACCGCTTCTATATCGGCCAGGCGGTCGGCGGTGGCGGGGAAGAAAGAGAAGCTATCCTGCATCCGGGCAAATTATGGCGCGGGCAGGTGATCGGCAAGCGCTCACCCATGCCGGCCGATGAGGCGAGGCTGCCCTCCAGCTCGAAATTCTCATTCTTTAGCGGCCGACGTCGCCCGGCTGTCGCCGCCGGTCGGCATTTGCCGGCGTGCGGCTCGTCCTGACGCTACTGGCGTGCGGCCCAGCTCAGGCCACGCCTCAGGATGAGGGGCATGTAGGGATGGTCGAATTCGGCAGCGACATGGCCGAGGGCGGAATAGAAGATGCGGCCGGCACCGAAATGGCGCTTGAAGACGACGGGCATCACGACATTGCGGGCTGCCGGATCGTAGGCGCCGGTGAAGGTGGTGGTCGCAAGGATTTCGACTGTGGGATCATAGTGGAGATAATATTGCTCCGAACGATAGTCGAAGTCCGGAATGCCCTCCATGACGGGATCGTCCTGGCGGGTGACGGCGACGCGGAAGTCGATAATATTGCCGGGATGGGCGACCCAGGTGACGCCGGAGACATAACGGAAAGGGGCGCTTTCCTTGAAGGACGTGGCGAGTGCGCCGTGATGGCCGGCAAGCCCCAGCCCGCCGCGCACCGCTTCGACCAGGGCAGCGGCATGAGGCTTTTCGAGCGTTTCGCCGGTAATGATGGGCACCAGCAGATCGGCCTTCGCCAGCGTCGGAGATCCGAACACGCCGAGATCGCCGGTTACCTCGACGGTAAAGTCGTCCTCGCGCAGGAGGTCGGCGACGATATCGGCGCATTGCTCCGGTTCATGACCTTGCCAGCCGCCCCAAACGACCAATGCCTTCCTCATTCGCGCTCTCCCTGCCTGATGGCTGCAGACCGTTGATCATCACATGTGGTGCAAGCCCCTTAGATCGGGCCGTTATGCAAATCACGCGAATAATTCATGTTTCTTCCTGATCCGGCACAAATGCACGGGTGGCGGATCGCGCCCGGTCGAGCGGGGATCGGCATTTGACGTATTGTCCGTTGACGCCGATCGCAGTTCCTTCTTTTTATTGACGTGTATCTCGTCTAGGTTTCTCTCATCTCTCGTGAACAATAAGGGTGGTGCATGGCAGGTGAAACGGTTCTTGTCGTCGGCGGCGCCGGCTATATCGGCTCGCATACGTGCCTCGACCTGGCGAACAAGGGCTATACGCCTGTCGTCTTCGATAATTTTTCGAACGGTCATCGCGAGTTCGTCAAATGGGGGCCGGCCGAGGAAGGCGATATTCGCGATCGCGCCCGGCTGGATGAAGTGCTGGCCAAACACAAGCCGGCGGCGATCCTGCATTTCGCGGCGCTGATCGAAGTCGGCGAATCGGTCAAGGACCCGGTTTCCTTCTACGAGAACAATGTGATCGGCACTTTGACGCTGCTTTCGGCGGCGCAAGCGGCCGGCATCAACGCCTTCGTCTTTTCCTCCACCTGCGCCACTTACGGCCTGCCGCAGAGCGTGCCGCTCGACGAGACGCATCGGCAGGTGCCGATCAATCCCTACGGGCGAACGAAATATATCGTCGAACAGGCGCTTGCCGATTACGACCAGTACAGGAGCCTGCGCTCGGTGGTGCTGCGCTATTTCAATGCGGCCGGCGCCGATTTCGAGGGCCGGATCGGCGAATGGCACCAGCCGGAAACGCATGCGATACCCCTGGCGATCGACGCGGCACTCGGCCGCCGCCAGGGTTTCAAGGTGTTCGGCAGCGATTACGAGACACGCGACGGCACCTGTGTGCGCGACTATATCCACGTGCTGGATCTTGCCGATGCGCATGTACGCGCCGTCGAATATCTGCTGAAGGGCGGCGATTCCGTCGCGCTCAACCTCGGAACCGGCACCGGCACGACAGTCAAGGAATTGCTCGGCGCGATCGAGGAGGTGTCGAACCTGCCTTTCCCGGTCGAATATATCGGCCGGCGCGAAGGCGATTCGCATACGCTGGTCGCCAATAACGACAAGGCGCGCGACGTGCTCGGCTGGGTACCGCAGTATGATCTGTCTGAGATCATCCGCTCCGCCTGGGACTGGCATGCAAAATCCAACCAGCATTGAGAAGGCGCGTCGGCCGAACATCCTGCTGATCACGGCGGATCAGTGGCGCGGCGATTGCCTGTCGGCTGTCGGTCATGCCTGTGTAAAGACGCCGGGTGTCGATGCGCTGGCGCGGGAAGGCACGCTCTTCCGGCGGCACTATGCCGGCGCGGCACCCTGCTCACCGGCGCGGGCCACGCTCTATACCGGTCTCTATCAAATGAACCACCGGGTCTGCCGCAACGGTTCGCCGCTCGATGCTCGCTTCGACAATCTGGCGCTGGCGGCCCGGCGGGCGGGATACGACCCGACGCTGTTCGGCTACACGGATACGGCGCCCGATCCGCGCGGGATGGATGCCGGCGATCCGCATCTGACGACCTACGAAGGCGTGCTGCCGGGATTTACGGCCCGCCAGCTTCTGCCCGAGCACGAAAGACAGTGGCTCTCCTGGCTCAGGTCTCGCGGCCATGCCGATGCCGTCAGCCGCGATATCCATATTCCTGGCGGCGTGGAAGCAGGAGAAATTTCAAATGCGGCGCCGGCCTATTTGCGCGACGAGACCCAGACGGCTTTCCTGGCCGGCGAGTTCATTCGCTGGGTGGGCGAACAGGACAGGCCGTGGTTCGCGCATGTCTCCTTCTTGCGTCCGCATCCGCCATTCTCCGTGCCGGAGCCGTTCAACCGAATGTTCAAGCCGGGGGACGGACCGGTTTTTGCACGCGCGGCAAACTGCGAAGCCGAACAGGACAGTCATCCCTACCTCGCCTATGCCATGCCACGCTCCGACAAAGGCAACTTCATCCACGGGGCAACGGGGCCGCTCAGCGGCTGGAACGGTGAGGACTTTGCCGCGATCCGGGCGATCTATTACGGCATGATATCAGAGGTCGATGCGCAGCTCGGCCGCATCTGGCAGGCCCTCAAGGACGCAGGCGCCTGGGACGATACGCTTGTTGTCTTCACCTCGGACCACGCCGAGATGGCGGGCGATCACTGGACGCTCGGCAAGGGCGGCTTCTTCGACGGCAGCTATCATATTCCGCTGGTGATCCGCGATCCCGCAAGCAGTGCTGCGGGTGGAGTCGTCGACAAATTCAGCAGCGCCGCCGATATTTTTCCGACACTTTGCCAAAGGCTCGGCGTCGACGCGAAGAACGGGCTCGATGGCAGGTCGCTCATGCCGTTTGTCAGGGGTGGCGGCGGACAAGGCTGGCGGGACGCGGCATTTTGGGAATTCGATTTCCGCGACATTGCGCATGGCGGGGCCGAGCGGCATTTCGGGCTGCGGTCCAACGAATGCAATCTCGCGGTGATCCGAGACGCGCAGTTCAAATATGTGCATTTCACCGCGTTGCCGCCGCTGCTCTTCAATCTTGCCGATGATCCGATGGAGCTCGACAATGTCGCGGCGGATCCGGCCTATGCGGCGATACGGCTCGACTATGCCGAGAAGCTGCTGTCGCTCCGAGCACGGCATCTCGATCAGACGCTCGCCTATACCGAACTGACGGAAAGAGGGCCGGTGACCCACCGGCCCTGATATTACAGCGCCGCGCGTCTCTTTCAGACGCGCAAAGGACGCTGTAACACTTTGAATCGCTGCATAATTTTATCCTTAAATCGATTCCGATTTAAGGAATTATGCAGTGGTCTAGCCGAGCCGAACTAGGGTTCAGCCGAGATAATCGCGCTTGCCGATCGGAGCACCCTGGCTACGCAGGATGGCGTGGGCCGTCGTGACGTGGAAATAGAAATTCGGCAGGGCGAAGGTGGCGATATATTCGTCACCCGGCAGCACGATACCACTCTTTCCCGGCAGAGTGATCTGACAGGTTTCCGTGCCTTCCAGTGCTTGCGTGGAGAAGCCGGCGAGATAGGCTTCGGTCTTTGCCAGGCGCTCGCGCAGGTCGTCGAATGTCGTTTCGTTGTCCTCGAATTTCGGGGCGTCGGTCGCCGTCAGGCGGGCGAGCGCAAATTTGGCGGTGTCGCTGGCGCGCTGATACTGGCCGGAGAGCGGCAGCATGTCGGGCGCAAGGCGAGCGGCGACCAATATGACGGGGTCGATATTCTTTTCCTTCGCATAGGCTTCGGCCTTGTCGAGGTAGGTTTTCAGGCTGGCGAGGCCGCGCTGGAACATCGGAACGGTAAGGCGATACATCGAAATGGACATCTGTCCTGTCTCCAAAATCTTCAAATGATTGGGTCGCGGCGAGAGGTCGAAGGCGTCTGCGGCCGTGAGCCTGTCTTCGACCCTGCATAGATGGATGCTCGTTTCGTCTTTCACAACACCGACAATGCGGGCGTTGGTCCTGAAGCCCGCATGGCATTGCGCTCTTATCCATCTCTTGTCGCCGCTAAAGAGACTTGACGCCGTTCACAGAAAATGGAATGAATATTCCGCAGAACGGATTTGACGGTTTGTTTGTTCCGTTTTGTGAAGTGCCGCGGGAGAGGTGGCGCGGGGAATTGCGGCTTCAGAGCAAATGCCTGGAGCTCCGGCGTGAGGAGGGTGCAGCCGGGCACCGCTTTGTGGAGGAAGTAAAATGAAAAAGTTTATCCTGGGCACTGCGATGGCGCTCGTCATGTCGACGGCGGCTCACGCGGAAACTGTCGGCGTCTCGATGGCGAAATTCGACGACAATTTCCTGACGGTTCTGCGCAACGGCATGACCGATTATGCAAAGACACTCAGCGGTGTGACGCTGCAGGTCGAAGACGCACAGAACGACGTTTCCAAGCAGCAGAGCCAGATCCAGAATTTCATCGCATCCAAGGTCGATGCGATCATCGTCAACCCAGTCGATACCGATGCGACCACGGCAATGTCGAAGCTCGCGGCCGATGCCGGCATTCCGCTGGTTTACGTCAACCGTCAGCCGGTCAACGTCGACACGCTGCCGGAGAAGCAGGCCTTCGTCGCTTCCAACGAGCAGGAATCCGGCACGCTGGAAACCAAGGAAATCTGCCGCATTCTCGGCGGCAAAGGCAAGGCCGTTGTCATCATGGGCGAGCTCTCCAACCAGGCTGCGCGCATGCGGACCCAGGACGTTCATGACGTCATCAAGACGGATGAATGCAAGGGCCTGGAGATCGTCGAAGAGCAGACGGCGAACTGGGACCGCACCCAGGGCGCCGACCTGATGACCAACTGGCTCTCCAGCGGCATCGAATTCGACGCCGTGATCTCCAACAACGACGAAATGGCGATCGGCGCCATCCAGGCGCTGAAGGCAGCCGGCAAGGATATGAGCAAGGTCGTCGTCGGTGGCGTCGACGCCACCCAGGACGCGCTTGCCGCCATGCAGGCGGGTGATCTCGATGTCACGGTGTTCCAGGATGCCGCCGGCCAGGGCAAGGGCTCGCTCGATGCAGCGCTCAAGCTCGCCAAGGGCGAAAAGATCGACAAGAAGGTCTACATTCCCTTCCAACTCGTGACGCCTGCCAACGTCAAGGACTTCGTCACCAAGAACTGAGGCGAACGCCACACAGGATGCGGGCTTTGCCCGCATCCTTTTCGCCTACCCGTATCCGGAGGAGATGATATGGCCGTCAGCCCGACAACCATGGCCGCCGTGCGCGCGAGCGGTGCAGTTCCGAATGCGGAATATCTCTTGAGCGCCGAGGGTGTCCGCAAGGAATTTCCTGGTGTCGTCGCACTTGACGACGTGCAGTTCCGGCTGAAGCGCGCCTCCGTGCATGCGCTGATGGGCGAAAACGGCGCCGGCAAATCGACATTGATGAAGATCCTCGCCGGCATCTATACGCCTGATAAGGGCGATATTCGCCTGAAGGGGATCGAGATCCAGCTGAAATCTCCGCTCGACGCGCTGGAGAACGGCATTGCCATGATCCATCAGGAGCTGAACCTGATGCCGTTCATGACGGTCGCAGAAAATATCTGGATTCGCCGCGAACCGAAGAACCGCCTCGGTTTCATCGATCACGGCGTGATGCACCGCATGACCGAGGAATTGTTTACTCGGCTCAATATCGCAATCGATCCCGATATCGAGGTTCGGTTCCTGTCGGTCGCCAACCGGCAGATGGTCGAGATCGCCAAGGCAGTTTCCTATAATTCCGACGTGCTGATCATGGACGAGCCGACTTCAGCGCTGACGGAGCGCGAAGTCGAGCATCTTTTCCGTATCATCCGCGACCTCAAGGCCCAGGGTATCGGCATCGTCTACATTACCCACAAGATGAACGAGCTTTTCGAAATCGCCGACGAGTTCTCCGTCTTCCGTGACGGCCGATATATCGGCACGCATGCCTCGACCGACGTCACACGCGACGACATCATCCGCATGATGGTCGGGCGCGAGATCACCCAGATGTTTCCCAAGGAAGAGGTGCCGATCGGCGAGGTCGTGCTTTCCGTCAAGGATCTGTGTCTCAACGGCGTCTTCAAGAACGTCTCTTTCGAGGTCAGGGCCGGCGAAATCCTCGGCGTGGCCGGCCTCGTCGGTTCCGGCCGGTCGAATGTCGCCGAAACACTGTTTGGCGTGACGCCGGCAAGCTCCGGCTCGATCGAGCTCTACGGCAAGCCGGTGGCCATTTCTTCGCCGACCGAGGCCATCCGCAATCGGTTGGCGTTCCTGACCGAAGACCGCAAAGATACCGGCTGCCTGCTGATCCTCGATATTCTCGAGAACATGCAGATCGCCGTTCTGCAGGACAGATACGTCAAGGGCGGCTTCGTGCAGCAGGGCGCAGTCGAGGCAACCTGCGAAGACATGGCAAAAAAGCTGCGCGTGAAAACGCCCAATCTTTACGAGCGGGTGGAAAATCTTTCGGGCGGCAATCAACAGAAGGTACTGATCGGGCGCTGGCTGCTCACCAATCCGCGCATCCTCATCCTCGACGAGCCGACGCGCGGCATCGATGTCGGCGCCAAGGCGGAAATCCACCGGCTGGTCACGGAGATGGCGCGAGACGGTGTGGCGGTGGTCATGATCTCGTCCGAGATGCCCGAGGTTCTCGGGATGAGCGACCGCATCATGGTCATGCACGAGGGACGCGTGACCGGTTTCCTCAATCGCGATGAAGCAACGCAGATCAAGGTGATGGAGCTCGCTGCGCAGTGATGCGTTGACGGCGATCGCCCAAGGGAGGTTTGACATGACTACCAAGGCAGCAGAGGGCGCGGCTCCGCTCGCAACCCGGCAAAGGCGGCGGCGCATACCGACGGAACTCAGCATTTTCCTCGTGCTCGTCGGCATCGCCCTCATCTACGAAGTGCTCGGCTGGATGTTCATCGGCCAAAGCTTCCTGATGAATTCGCAGCGTCTGACGATCATGATCCTGCAGGTCTCCGTCATCGGCATCATCGCCGTCGGCGTTACGCAGGTCATCATCACCGGCGGCATCGACCTTTCGTCGGGGTCGGTCGTCGGCATGACGGCGATGATCGCAACGAGCTTTGCCCAGTCCTCGACCTGGGGACGGGCCGTCTTTCCCTCGCTGACCGACCTGCCGGCTTTCGTGCCGATCGTCGTTGGTCTGCTGATCGGGGCGACCGCCGGCCTCGCGAACGGCGCGCTCATCGCCTACACGAAGATCCCGCCGTTCATTGCCACGCTTGGCATGTTCGTTTCGGCCAGAGGCGTGGCGAAGTGGTATACGAAGGGACAGCCGGTCTCCGGGATCACCGAGCAGTTTCATTTCATCGGAACGAAAGCCTGGCCGGTTGTCGTCTTCCTGGTCGTTGCGCTGATCTTTCACATTGCGCTGCGCTATACGCGTTATGGAAAGTTCACCTATGCCATCGGCGCAAACCCGCAGGCCGCGCGCGTTTCCGGCATCAACATCGAGGCGCATCTCGTCAAGGTCTATGTGATTGCGGGATTGCTTGCCGGCCTTGCCGGTATCGTCACGGCGGCCCGTGCGGAAACCGCACAGGCCAGCATGGGTGTCGGATATGAACTCGATGCGATCGCCGCGACTGTCATCGGCGGCACCTCGCTCACCGGCGGCGTCGGGCGCATCACCGGCACTGTCATCGGCACCATCATCCTCGGCGTCATGACTTCCGGCTTCACGTTCCTCAGGATCGACGCCTATTACCAGGAGATCGTCAAGGGCCTCATCATCGTCGCGGCTGTTGTCATCGACGTCTACAGACAGAAAAAGCGCCGCAAGCACTAATTTCCGGCCGGTGATCCGATAGTTTTTGCGGGGGCCTCGGCCCCCGTTCCGTTTTGAGAGCATGATGCCGTTGAGTGTCAGCGGTTTTCGGACAACGTCATGCTCTAACTATTTAACTTAGAAGAGCATTCAGATTTTGGGCCGATCCGGCCGAAAATCATCCTGTTCTAGCGCCGATGGCGGATTTCTAAAAAAAGAGGTGGCGAATTCCGTCAGCTTTTCTATTCTGCCGCTTCACTCGCCCGCTCGGGCAGCGCAGGAAGACAGATGCAATTCGTATTTGACGGTCACAACGACGTTCTCCTTCGACTCTGGACACATTCAAAAGACGGCAGCGACCCGATCGCGGAATTCGCAGACGGCACGACGGTCGGCCATATCGATGCGCGTCGCGCCAGAGAGGGCGGTCTTTCGGGCGGTCTGTGCGCCATCTACATTCCCTCGGGCGATCTCGTCTTCGCCGATCCCGATGCTAGCGGTCGCTATATCACACCGATGGCAGCACCTCTTGATCCGCTGCCTTCTCTTGCCATTGCCAATGAAATGGCCGCGATCGCGCTGCGGCTCGATCAGGCGGGCGCCTGGCGGCTCTGCCGGACGGTGAAGGATATTCGCGGCGCCATGGCGGATAACATTTTTGCCGCCGTCATGCATATGGAAGGCTGCGAGGCGATCGGCGCCGATCTCTCGGCGCTCGAAGTATTCTACGCGGCGGGGCTGCGGTCGCTCGGGCCGGTCTGGAGCCGGCACAATGTCTTCGGTCACGGCGTGCCCTTCGCCTTCCCAATGTCGCCGGACACGGCACCCGGTCTCACCGATGCCGGCTTCGCGCTGGTCAGGGAGTGCAATCGTCTCGGCGTCCTGGTCGACCTTGCTCATATCACCGAGAAGGGTTTCTGGGACGTGGCGAAGACGACGGACCAGCCGCTGGTCGCCACTCATTCCAATGCTCACGCGCTGACGCCGGTCGCGCGCAACCTGACGGACAAGCAGCTCGATGCGATCCGCGAAAGCCGCGGGCTCGTCGGCATCAATTATGCCACCGCCATGCTGCGTGCCGACGGCCGATCGGACAGCGATACGCCGCTTGCCGACATGATCCGCCATATCGACTATCTCGTGAACCGCATCGGCATCGACTGCGTGGCGCTCGGATCGGACTTCGACGGGGCCACCATTCCCGAGGAAATCGGTGATGCAGCCGGCAATCAGAAGCTGATTGCCGCTCTCAGAGAGGTTGGCTATGCTGACGCCGACCTGGCAAAACTTGCCCGCGAAAACTGGCTTCGCATTCTGGCCCAAGCTTGGCGGGAGGATCACGCCTAAGCCTTTCGTATCCAATCAAAAAACAGGGGAACAGACCATGATGATGACCAAACTCAGCCGCAATTTTCGCATGCTTTCCGCGGGAGCCGCTCTTTCGCTCCTGATGATGGCGGCACCCTCCGCTTTCGCCGAGACGCCGAAGGATACGCTGGTCGAAGGATTCGCCATCGACGATATCATCACGATGGATCCGGGCGAGGCTTTCGAGCTTTCGACGGCTGAAATCACCACCAACAGCTACAGCCTGCTTGTTCGTCTCGACATGGACGATACGTCGAAGGTGAAGGGCGATCTGGCCGAGAGCTGGAGCGTTTCCGATGATGGCCTCACCTATACGTTCAAGCTGAAGTCAGGCCTGAAATTCGCCTCCGGCAACCCGGTCACCGCCGAAGACGTCGCCTGGTCGTTCGAGCGCGCCGTCAAGCTCGACAAGAGCCCGGCCTTCATCCTTACCCAGTTCGGCCTGACCGGCGACAACGTCACGGAAAAAGCCAAGGCGGCCGATGCCGGCACTTTCGTCTTCACCGTCGACAAGGCCTATGCGCCGAGCTTCGTGCTCAACTGCCTGACGGCAACCGTCGCTTCCGTCGTCGACAAGAAGCTGGTGCTGGAGCATGTGAAGGCGGTGACGCCAGATGCCGAGCACAAATACGACAATGATTTCGGCAATGAGTGGCTGAAGACCGGCTATGCCGGCTCCGGCGCCTATAAGTTGCGCGAATGGCGCGCCAACGAAGTCGTCGTGCTGGAGCGCAACGACAATTATTATGGCGACAAGGCGAAGCTCAACCGCGTCATCTATCGCTACATGAAGGAAAGCTCGGCCCAGCGGCTGGCGCTCGAAGCCGGCGACATCGATATCGCCCGCAACCTCGAGCCAGGCGACATCGACGCTGTTTCGAAGAATGCCGATCTCGCGACAACGAGTGCGCCGAAGGGCACGATTTATTATGTCAGCCTGAACAACAAGAACGAGAACCTGAAAAAGCCGGAAGTTCAGGAAGCCTTCAAGTATCTAGTCGATTACGATGCGATCGGCGCAACCTTGATCAAGGGTATCGGCGAGATCCACCAGACCTTCCTGCCGAAGGGCCAGCTCGGCGCGCTCGATGAGAACCCCTACAAGCTTGATGTCGCCAAGGCCAAGGAACTGCTCGCCAAGGCCGGCGTACCCGACGGTTTCTCGATCACCATGGATGTGCGCAACAATCAGCCGGTGACGGGTATCGCCGAATCCATGCAGCAGACGCTGGCGCAAGCCGGCGTCAAGATGGAAATCATCCCCGGCGACGGCAAGCAGACGCTGACCAAGTACCGCGCCCGCACCCACGACATGTATATCGGCCAGTGGGGTTCGGACTATTTCGATCCGAATTCCAATGCCGATACCTTTACCGGCAATCCCGACAATTCCGATGCCGGCACGGTGAAGACGCTCGCATGGCGCAACACCTGGGAAGCGCCGGAACTGGACAAGCAAGCCAAGGCCGCACTTCTGGAACGCGACGCCGCCAAGCGCGCCGCCATATATCAGGACATCCAGAAGAAGTACCTGGCAAACAGCCCCTTTGTCTTCATCTTCCAGCAGACCGAGGTGGCCGGCTACCGCAAGAGCGTGAAGGACTTCAAGCTGGGTCCGAGCTTCGACACCAATTTCGTCGGTCCGATCGCCAAGGAATAGTCCGGCAGGATTGAGTGACTTGAGCACCGTCGAAACAACGCAGGAGGCGCGGCCCCGGAAGGGCCGTGCCGGCGCCTTTGCGAAGGCTTTGGGGCGGTTTCTGTTTGCCGCCGTCACCACCTATCTCGGCCTGCTGGCCGTGACCTTCTTCATCGGCCGCGTCGTGCCGATCGATCCCGTGCTCGCCATCCTCGGCGACCGCGCGCCCAACCATGTCGTCGAGCGTGTACGCCAGGAGATGGGCTTCAACCTGCCGCTCTATCAGCAGTTCTTCATCTATATCAAAGGCATCCTGTCCGGCGATTTCGGTAATTCGGTCCTGACGACCAATCCCGTCATGGTCGATATTCGCCGTGCATTTCCGGCGACGGTCGAGCTTGCGACGCTCGGAACGCTGATTGGCGCTTTCGTCGGCGTGCCGCTCGGTGTTCTCGCCGCGGTGCGTCGTGGCAGCATCGTCGACCAGGTGGTGCGCGTCATCGGTCTGATCGGTTATTCGGTGCCGATCTTCTGGCTGGCGCTGATCTCGCTCGTCATCTTCTATGCGCAATTGCGCTGGGTGGCCTTTCCCGGCCGCATCGATATCGTCTTCGAATATACGTTCACGCCGATCACCGGCTTCTATCTGCTGGACAGTGCCTGGCAGGGGCAATGGGATGTCTTCTACGACGTGTTCCGCCACATCATCCTGCCCGCTTCACTGCTCGGCTACTTCTCGCTCGCCTATATCAGCCGCATGACGCGCAGCTTCATGCTGAACGAGCTTTCCCAGGAATATATCGTCGCCGTGCGTGCCAAGGGGCTTTCGGAAACGCGGGTGATCTGGGGCCATGCGCTGCGCAATGCCGCCGTGCCGCTTGTTACCGTCATTGCGCTTTCCTATGCCGGCCTGCTGGAAGGATCGGTGCTGACCGAGACCGTCTTTTCCTGGCCGGGCATCGGGCTCTACATCACCAATTCGCTCCAGAATGCCGACATGAATGCCGTGCTCGGCGGCACGATCGTCATCGGTACGGTCTTCATCGGCATCAACCTTCTGTCCGATCTTCTCTACCGGACACTCGACCCGAGGACGCGAAACCGATGACGGTGACCGCCAGCCCATCCCAGCCGATGAGCCGCCGCGAATGGCTGCTCTCCGACCGGCCGCAATCGCGCCTGCAGGCCCGCCTCGGCCGCACCTATGTTACCTGGCGGCAGTTCACGGCAAACCGACTTGCCGTCGTTGGTCTGCTGATCATCGTGGCGCTGCTTTTCATCGCCGCCTTTGCCGATGTGCTCGCAACGCATAATCCGGTGATCGGCGATCTGCGCAATGCCCGCCTGCTGCCGCCCGGCACGGGGGAATTCTGGCTCGGTTCGGATGACCAGGGCCGTGATATCTATTCCCGGCTGATCTACGGATCGCGATTGACGCTCCTTGTCGTTGCGCTCGTCGCCGTCATCTCGGCTCCGATCGGGTTGATCGTCGGCACCGTCTCCGGTTATGCCGGAGGCTGGGTGGATGCGACGCTGATGCGCATCACCGATATTTTCCTTGCCTTTCCGAAGCTGGTGCTGGCGCTCGCTTTCGTCGCAGCCCTCGGTCCCGGCATCCAGAATGCGATCATCGCCATCGCCATCACCTCCTGGCCGCCCTATGCCCGTATCGCGCGCGCCGAGACGCTGGCGGTGCGGCGTTCCGACTATATTTCGGCGGTGAAGCTGATGGGAGCCTCGCCGCTTCGCATTGTCGTGCGCCATGTCATGCCGCTCTGCATTTCCTCGCTGATCGTGCGCGTGACGCTCGACATGGCGGGCATCATCCTGACGGCCGCCGGTCTCGGTTTCCTCGGTCTCGGCGCGCAGCCGCCACTGCCGGAATGGGGTGCGATGATCGCCTCGGGACGGCGCTTCATCCTCGATCAATGGTGGGTTGCAGCGATGCCCGGCATCGCCATCCTCATCGTCAGCCTCGGCTTCAATCTCCTTGGCGACGGCCTGCGCGACGCGCTCGATCCGAAGGAGAGCGGCCAATGACGACACTTCTGACGGTGGACAAGCTCAAGGTCAGCTACCCCACGCGCACCGGCGTGATCGAGGCCGTGCGCGGCGTCTCCTTCACGCTCGGCAAGGAAAGGCTCGGCATCGTCGGCGAATCCGGTTCCGGCAAGTCGCAGACCGGACGGGCGATCATGGGCCTGACGCCGAAACACGGCATCGTCACGGCCGACAGGCTTAATTTCAACGGCATCGATTTGATCAACGCCTCCGCCGGCGAAAGACGCAGGCTGCGCGGCAAGCGCATCGCCATGATCCTGCAGGATCCGAAATATTCGCTCGATCCCGTCATGTCGATCGGACGGCAGATCTGCGAAACGCTGCGGACGCATGAGAAGGTCGGCAAGGCGGAGGCGCGCGAGCGCGCGCTCGCCATGCTGGAAGCGGTGCAGATCCGCGACCCGAAACGCGTCTTCGACCTGCATCCGCACGAGGTTTCGGGCGGTATGGGGCAGCGGGCGATGATCGCCATGATGCTGATTGCCGGACCTGAGCTGCTGATTGCCGACGAGCCGACCTCGGCGCTCGATGTGACGGTGCAGCTCGACGTGCTGAGGATCATGGACAAGCTGGTGTCCGAGCGCGGCATGGGGCTGATCTTCGTCTCCCACGATCTGAGGCTGGTCTCTTCCTTCTGCGACCGCGTCATCGTCATGTATGCCGGAAAGATCGTCGAGGAATTGGCGGCGGCCGATCTCAAACATGCGCAGCATCCCTATACGCAGGGACTGCTGAATTGCATGCCCGAGATCGGTGCAAACCGCCATCCGCTGCCGGTGCTCGACCGAAAGCCGGAGTGGGCGGCATGAGCGCAGCTCTCCAAGTCGACAATCTCAGCGTCGTCTACGACCATTTTCATGCCCTGAAGGATGTCAGCATCGGCGTCGAACGCGGCGAATCCTTTGGCCTTGTCGGTGAGTCCGGCTCGGGAAAATCGACCTTGCTGCGGGCCGTTGCCGGACTTGCGCCGATAAGCGGCGGCGCGATCCACATCGACGACGAAGTATTGAAAGGATCAAAACGCAGCAAGTCTTTCTACCGGCGCGTGCAAATGGTCTTCCAGGATCCTTATGGTTCGCTGCATCCGCGCCAGACGATCGACCGGCTTCTGCTCGAACCGCTTGCAATCCACGGCATCACCGACAGCGAGAAGCGCATCGCCCGCGCGCTTGACGAGGTCGGCCTCGGCAATGGTTTCCGTTTCCGCTACCCGCACCAGCTCTCCGGCGGCCAGCGCCAGCGCGTGGCGATCGCCCGGGCTTTGATCGTGGAACCGTCGATCCTGCTGCTCGACGAGCCAACATCGGCGCTCGACGCCTCGGTGCAGGCCGAAGTGCTGAACCTGCTGGAGCAGATCCGACGCGACCGCAAGCTCACCTTCGTGATGGTGAGCCATGATCTCGGTGTCGTCACCCATATGTGTGAACGGCTGGCCGTGATGCGCAACGGCGCCGTCGTCGAGCGGTTGAGCTCGCAGGAACTGGCGACGGGTGCGGTTCACGAGGACTATACGAGAAATTTGATGATCGCGAGCAAGGGTTTCGTCAAAGCTTGAGGGCCAATCTTTTCAAACCTTTGAAAAGAAAAGATGGGCGGCAATGTTAAGGATAATGTTTCCCTAAAAGACGACCATTCAACTAGACTATTGACAGCTGCCTTGCTTCTGTCATGATCCTGTTAACGTTTGTTAGCTTTCGTGATCGATGGAGGTTGAAGCATGTTCTTTCTCGGTGGGATGACCATGGGCTATCTCGATCCTCCCGTAAGAGCCGATCGCCGGGAACAGATTTCGGTATCCCTTCCCACGGAAAAGGACCGTCGGCTGATCGAGACTTCCTCCAACCCGCCTGAGAACGAGAGTGCCGTCGAGCGCTCGTTGATGTGGGCATGGCGCACGCTCTGCTAAAAGGGCTGGTTGAATTTTCTCTTCCGTTCGCTCTGGACGGAATTTTATCTCTACCTACTTGATAGAGAAAATAAGAATATAAGCGCGAGCCGCACAACCGGCCGCACGAGAACAACGGAGGCGACATATGGCAGATCTGGGTATTTCGCATGCTCACGTGAACCAGTATGGTTCCGTACCGACCAAGAAGCCGCTCACCACGCGCCACAGGCTTCAGACGGTGCTTCATGGAGCGATCTTCACCGCGGCGTTCCTGTTCGTCGTGGCCATGGTTTGCGGTGTCGTCGGATAATCCGGCGGATGACTAAGCGTCGGCAGCTGCCGGCGCTGCGGCGGTTTCCGCCTTTGTTGAATTCCGGAACATTCAATTTGTCTCGGCTTTCCCAGCCTCATCATCATTCTTCTATTCTTTTCACGCCATCCAAAGCGCGCCGCAGCGAACTTGCTCATGCGCGGGGCGCAAGCTCGCCCAAATCGCTGTCAGGCGCATGATCTGGCGATCGTCTTCTTTCCTTTTTCTGAAATCGAAGCTGTTGATCGGCGGGATCCCGTGCCGGCATTTTCGTCATTTCCACCGCCCAGACAAGCTCGCCGGGCAAGCGGTGAACGCCTCTTGACTTGAATTATCCCGATAGTGTCCAAATTTTCGACATGGCTTTCGCGGAGAGAGTATCGATGGTCTCGATCCTTTCGGGCCGCGTCCTGAACCAGGGCTTAGCCCGTTGCATCGCTTGCCAAGTGTCGTTCACCCCCCACTTCATCGATCTTTGAAGAATAGGGCTCCGTTCATGTAGCAGTCATGATAAGCAGTGCAAAAGGCTGAGCAAAACAGCCATAACTTCGTTTGGATCCAGAACCGAACCCATGTCTATTTCCAATCTTTCTCCGAGCCTTTCGCGCGAACCCGAGACGAAGCAGATCGATCATAATGATTCGATCCGCTCGACCTATCTTTCCATCGAGGACATCAAGGCGATGGGCGATGCGGTCGCCCGCAACGGCGTCGACAAGCTGCCGGCTTTCGCCCCCTTCGATTTCTTCGCGCGCCATAAGGAAAACGAGAAGGAAATCCTGCGCGTCTACCGGACCACGGCGACTGACGTCGAAGCCGGTGAGACGATCACGCCGGCGGCAGAATGGCTGCTGGACAATCATTATATCGTCGAAGAGGCGATCCAGGAGGTGCGGCGTGACTTCCCTCGCCGCTTCTATCGCGAATTGCCGACCATGGTCGTCGGCGGCGTCGAGGTGCCGCGCACCCTCGTGCTTGCCTGGCTCTATGTCGCTCATACCCACAGCACGATCTCGCAGGAAAGCCTGACGGCGCTGGTCGACGGCTTCCAGGCCAGCGAGACGCTCAGGATCGGCGAACTCTGGGCGTTGCCCTCTCTGGTGCGCTACGTGCTCGTAGAAAATCTTCGCCGCATTTCGAGCCGTGTCGAAGCCAGCCGCCGCCTGCGCCGCCGCGCCAACGAGGCGGCCGACGAATTGGTGCGCCTGACCGATCCAGCCGGGGCGACCGCCTATCTGAAGACGCTGGAATCGCTTGCCGAGGACAATACCTTCTCGACGCAGTTCCTCTATCGCCTGCGCGACGGCTCGCAGACGTCGAGCCTGGCGATCACCTGGCTCGACGCGCGGCTGGAAGAGCTCGGCCGCAATACCGAAGAGACGACGGCGGCCGAACACAGCCGGCTCTCTTCCGGCAACGTGACGATGGGCAACATCATCCGCAGCCTTCGCGAGATCGATGATGCCGAATGGTCGGTCTGGGTCGAGCAGGTCAGCCATGTCGACAAGCTGCTCTGGGAGCATTCGGATTACGGCATCCTCGATTCCGGATCGCGCAACAAATATCGCAAACAGATCGAGAAGCTGGCCAAGCGCTCGCCGCTGACGGAAATGGAAATCGCCCAGCTGGCGCTTGACATGACTGACGCCGCCAAGGCCTCCAACGAGCCGCAGCCGCACGAACCGAATGTCGGCGGCTTCCTGTCCGGCGCGCAACGGCCGAAGCTCGAGGCGCGGGCGAACTATCGCCCGACGATCATCCAGCATTTCGTGCGCGCCGTGCGCCGGTTCAACTGGCTGGCGATTGCCGTGCCCGTCATGCTGCTGACCATCATCGCCATGGCGATCGTCGGCAAGTTCATGGCCAATGCCGGCATGGGTGCGTTTGAAATCGCCTTGCTGCTGATCATGTTCTCCGTGCCGGCGTCGGAGGGGGCGACGGGTCTCTTCAACACCTTGCTATCCTTCTTCGTGACGCCGGCGCGCCTCGTCGGCTACGAGTTCAAGGAAGGCATTCCGGAAGATGCGCGCACGCTGCTCGTCGTGCCCTGCCTGATCTCGAACCGCGACAGTGTCGACGATCATGTGCGCAATCTCGAGGTTCATTATCTCGCCAATCCGCGCGGCGAGATCTATTTCGCGATGCTCAGCGACTGGCCGGACAGCGAGGCCGAGGAAACGCCTGCCGATCTCGAGGTTCTCGACTATGCCAGGCGCGAGATCGCCAATCTTTCCGCCCGCTATGCCTATGACGGCAAGACGCGTTTCTATCTGTTGCATCGCCGCCGCCTCTACAATCCCTCGGAAGGCGTCTGGATGGGCTGGGAGCGCAAGCGCGGCAAGCTGCATGAGCTGAACATGCTTCTGCGCGGCGACCGCGACACGACCTACCTGCCGGGCGCCAATACCGTGCCGGCCAATGTGCAATATGTCATGACGCTCGATGCCGATACGCGCCTGATGCGCGATGCCGTCACCAAGCTCGTCGGCAAGCTCTATCATCCGATCAACCGCCCGGTCATCAATCCGAAAACCGGCCGCGTCGAAAGCGGCTATGGCGTGCTGCAGCCGCGGGTCACGCCGTCGCTGACGACGGGCAAGGACGCGTCAGTCTTCCAGCGCGTCTTTTCGATCAACCGCGGCCTCGATCCTTACGTCTTCACCGTTTCCGACGTCTATCAGGATCTCGCCGGCGAAGGCACCTTCACCGGCAAGGGCCTTTACCATGTCGATGCTTTCGAAGCGTCGTTGAAGGGCCGGATCGACGAGAACTCCGTGCTCAGCCACGATCTTCTCGAAGGCTCGATGGCGCGTTGCGCGCTCGTCACCGATCTCGAACTGGTGGAGGATTTCCCGATCCGCTACGAGGTGGAAACCTCGCGCCAGCATCGCTGGGCACGCGGCGACTGGCAGCTTCTTCCCTACATGTTCAATCCGAAATACGGCGTCACGGCACTCGGCCGCTGGAAGATGTTCGACAATCTGCGCCGCTCGCTGACGCCGATCGCCTGGTTCTTCGCTTCCGTGCTCGGCTGGTATTTCATGGGTCCGCTCGGCGCGCTGATCTGGCAGATTCTGCTGATCTTCTGCCTCTTCGTCGCGCCGACGCTGTCGCTCATCAACGGCATCATCCCGCGCACCAGCGATATCATCGCCCGCGCCCATCTCTATACGGTCTGGTCCGATATCACCGCCGCCAATGCTCAGGTTGCACTGCGTATCGTCTTCATCGCCGATTCGGCCTGCATGATGGCGGATGCGATCGGCCGTTCGCTTTACCGCTTGTTCTTCAGCCGCAAGCTGATGCTGCAGTGGCGGACCGCCGCCAGCGTTCAGGCCGGTGGCCAGGGCACGTTGATCTCCTATTACAAGGCGATGTGGCATGCGCCGGCGCTGGCGCTGCTGGCGCTCGGTTTCGCAGCCCTTCCCGGTGACAACGCCTTTCTCGTCGGCATTCCCTTTGCGCTGCTGTGGATCCTGTCGCCTGTTGTCGCCTGGTATGTCAGCCAGTCGGCGGAGACCGAGGACCGGCTCGAGGTCGCCGATTCCGTGTCGAGCGAACTGCGCAAGATCGCCCGGCGCACCTGGCGCTATTTCGAGACCTTCACGACGGCCGAGCAGAACTATCTGCCGCCGGACAATATCCAGGAAACGCCGCATGTGATCGTCGCGGCGCGCACCTCGCCGACCAATATCGGCGTCTATCTGCTTTCCGTCGTTTCCGGCCGGCATTTCGGCTGGTTCTCCTTCGAGGAGACGCTCGAGCGGCTGGAGCAGACGATCGCGACGATCGACAGAATGGAGAAATTCCGCGGCCATCTGTTCAACTGGTATCACACCGATACGCTGCAGACGCTTGGGCCTCGTTACGTCTCGGCCGTCGACAGCGGCAATCTCGCCGGCCATCTGATCGCCATTTCGTCGGCCTGCCGCAACTGGGCCGAGGCGCCGTCCGCCCATATGCAGGGCAATCTTGACGGCGTCGGCGACACCGCCGGCATCCTCCGCGAAGTGCTGGCGGATCTGCCCGATGACCGCAAGACCGTGCGCCCGCTGCGCCGGCGCCTGGAGGAGCGCATCGTCGGCTTCCAGAACGCACTCGCCGCCGTCAAACGCGAGCACGAATTCGCCTCGATCCGCATCATCAACCTTGCGGTTCTCGCGCGCGACATCGAGAAGCTCGCCGCCAATCTCGACCATGAGGTCAAGTCGAAGCAGAGCGAAGAGGTCACCCAATGGGCGGCATCTCTCGTGAAGGTCTGCGAGGCGCATATTTCCGACAGCACTTTCGACCTTTCCAAAGTCGATGCGCTGAGGCCGCGCCTGGTTGCGCTGCGCGACAAGGCGCGCGATATCGCCTTCTCGATGGATTTCGGCTTCCTGTTCCGGCCGGAGCGGCGTCTACTGTCGATTGGCTATCGCGTCGAAAGCGGTGAACTCGACCAGGCCTGCTATGACCTTCTCGCATCTGAATGCCGCCTGACCAGCCTCTTCGGCATCGCCAAGGGCGACCTGCCGACGGAACACTGGTACCGCCTCGGCCGCCAGGTCGTGCCTGTGGGGTCGCGCGGTGCGCTGGTTTCCTGGTCCGGCTCGATGTTCGAATATCTGATGCCGCCGCTCGTCATGCAGGAGCGCGGCGGGGGTATCCTCAACCAGACCAACAATCTGGTCGTCGTCGAGCAGATGAATTACGCCCGCAAGCTCGGTATTCCGTGGGGCATTTCGGAAGCGGCCTTCAATGCCCGCGACCATAACCTCAATTATCAGTACACGAATTTCGGCGTGCCCACGCTCGGCCTGAAGCGCGGCCTCGGCCACAATGCCGTCATCGCGCCCTATGCCTCGCTGCTTGCCAGCCAGTACGATCCGCCGGCTGCGCTGGAAAACCTGCAGAAGCTGCGCAAGCTCGGCGCACTCGGCAAGTTCGGCTTCCACGACGCCGTCGATTTCACGCCGACGCGCGTGCCGGAAGGCAAGAAATGCGCAGTAGTCTACAATTATTATGCCCATCACCACGGCATGTCGATCGCGGCGGTCGCCAACGTCGCCTTCAATGGTCATCTGCGCGAACTCTTCCATGCCGATCCCGTCATCGAGGCGGCGGAGTTGCTGCTGCAGGAAAAGGCGCCGCGCGACATTCCCGTCATGAGCGGCAAGCATGAATCCGATACGCCCGCCAGTATCCAGGACGATCTCCTGCGGCCGGAGCTCCGGAAGATCAACGATCCGGCTTCGCGCGACCGCGAACTCGTCTTCCTGTCGAATGGTCATTATTCGGTGATGCTGACGGCGACGGGCGCCGGTTATTCCCGCTGGAATAATCTTTCCGTTTCCCGCTGGAAGCCTGATCCGACCGAGGACCGCTGGGGCAGCTTCATCTTTCTCCGCGATACCGCCACCAACGAATGGTGGTCGGCGACATCAGAGCCGAAGGGCGTCGAAGGCGAAAAGATCAAGGTCGAATTCGCCGACGAGAAGGCGCAGTTCACCAAGATGGTCGGTGACCTCACAAGCGAGGTGGAATGCATCGTCGCGACTGAGCATGATGCCGAGGCCCGCCGCGTCACCCTGCTCAACATGGGCACGGAAGACCGTTTCATCGAGGTCACTTCCTATCTCGAACCGGTGATCACCTCCGACGATACCGACAATGCGCATCCGGCATTCGCCCGCATGTTCGTCAAGACCGAGATCGGCAAGCGCGGCGACGTCATCCGCGCCGAACGCAACAAGCGCGATCCGAACGAGCCGAACATCAGCATCGCACATCTGATCGTCGACAATGCCGGCGATACTCGCCATACCGAATTCGAGACCGATCGGCGCAAGTTCATCGGCCGCGGCCGCAGCCTTGCCGATGCAGCGGCCTTCGATCCGGGTGCAACGCTTTCAGGCAGCGATGGCTTCATGCTCGATGCCGTCATGTCGCTGCGTCGCACCGTCCGTGTACCGGCCGGCAAGAAAGTCAGCGTGATCTTCTGGACGATTGCGGCGCCAAGCCGCGAGGAAGTCGACAAGGCGGTCAATCGCTACCGTCATCCCGACGCCTTCACCCACGAGCTCGTCCAGGCATGGACACGCACGCAGGTGCAGATGCGCCATGTCGGCGTCACCTCCCAGCAGGCGGCCGCCTTCCAGCATCTCGGGCGCTATCTCGTCTATCCCGACATGCAACTGCGCAAGGACGAGGCGACCGTCGAGGCCGGCCTGCAGTCGCAATCGGCGCTCTGGCCACTGGCGATCTCCGGCGACTTCCCGATCTTCACGCTGCGCATCAACGACGACATGGACCTCGACATCGCCCGCGAGGCGCTGCTGGCGCAGGAATATCTGCGCTCGCGCGGCGTCACCGCCGATCTCGTCATCATGAACGAACGCGCTTCGTCCTATGCGCAGGACATGCAGCATGCGCTCGACGCCATGTGCGAAAACGTGCGCCGCATGGGCCAGGCCGACGGGCTGCGCCAACATATCTTTGCGGTTCGCAAGGACCTGATGGAGGAAGCCACCTATCATGCGCTGATCGCGGCTTCCCGCGTCACGCTGCACACCAAGAACGGCAAGGTGGTCGACCAGATCAACCGCGCCGTCGCGCTGTTTGCACCCTCCAAGGAGGAACTGCAGGAGATGGAACGGGCCGAGCGCAACAAGGCCCCCGTCAAGCGGGTTGTGCCGGTGCCGCCACCTGTCGTGCCCGCCGTCGTCATCGAGGAGGAAGGCGATCTCGACTTCTGGAACGGCATCGGCGGCTTTGCCCGCGACGGACGCGAATATGTCGTTCGGCTGCCTGGAGGTCATGCGACGCCGCAGCCCTGGATCAATGTCATTTCCAACGACAGCTTCGGCTTCCACGTCTCGGCCGAGGGCTCGGGTTTCACCTGGAGCGTCAATTCGCGCGACTATCAGCTGACCTCCTGGTCGAACGATGCGGTGGTCAACCGTTCGGGCGAGGCGTTCTATCTCACCGATCTGGACAGCGGTGCCGTCATGACGCCGTTTGCAGCGCTTTCCCGCCGGCCGGACATCCGTTTCGAAGCCCGCCACGGGCTCGGTTATTCCGTCTTCTCCAGCGTTCAACACGATATTGCGCTCGAACTGACGCAGACGATCGACCGCGAAAAGCCGGTGAAACTGCAGCGCCTGCGCCTGCGCAACACCGGTTCGACGGGCCGCAAGCTGCGTCTCTACGGTTATGTCGAATGGATTCTCGGCAGCAATCCGGGACGCACGGTGCCTTTCATCCTGTCGAGCCATGATGAGGAGACGGGGGCGCTGTTTGCCACCAATCCCTACAGCATCGATTTTTCCAACCGCACCGCCTTCTTCGCGGCGAGCGAGACACTTTCGAGTTTCTCGGCAAGCCGGCGCGAATTCATCGGCAAGGCGGGGACGATCCAGGCACCGCAGGCCGTCACTTCCGCCGCCGCCCTTTCCGGCGCGACGGAACTCGATGGTGATCCGGCCGCGGCGCTTGCAATCGACATCGAGCTCGGCGCCGGCGAGGAGCGCGACTTCACCTTCTTCCTCGGCGATACGCCGACGGAAGAAGAAGCGCGCACTGTTATCGCCGATATCCGCAAGGCTTCGTTCGACGAGACCGTCGAGGCAAACCGCGAATTCTGGCGGGACTTCACCGGCAGGCTGCAGATATCGACTCCGGATCGCGGGATGAATAATCTCGTCAACACCTGGCTGCCCTATCAGAGCCTCGGCTGCCGCATCATGGCCCGCACCGCCTTTTACCAGGCAAGCGGTGCCTTCGGCTTCCGCGACCAGCTGCAGGACACGCTGGCCTTCGTGCTGCACGAACCCTCACTTGCCCGCCGCCAGATCCTGAATGCCGCTTCGCGGCAATTCCGCGAAGGCGATGTACAACATTGGTGGCTGCCGGGAACGGGTGCGGGCGTGCGTACGCTGATCTCGGACGACGTCGTCTGGCTCGCTTACGCGATTCATCACTATTGCAGCGTCACCGGCGATAAAAACGTGCTCGACGAGGAGATCGCCTTCCTGGAAGGGCCGGCACTGCTCGAAGGCCAGCATGACTCGTTCTACAAGCCGGAGATTTCCGAGGACAAGACGAGCGTCTTCGAACACGCGGCGTTGGCGCTCGATCTCGCCATCGCTCGCAAGGGGACTAACGGCCTGCCGCTGTTCCTTGGCGGCGACTGGAACGACGGCATGAACCGCGTCGGCATCGGCGGGCGCGGCACCAGCGTCTGGCTCGGCTGGTTCCTGGCGGGGGCATTGCGCTCCTTCATTCCCTATGCCGAAGAGCGCGGCGACACGGCCCGTGCAGAGCGCTGGTCGGCGCATCTCACCGAGCTGAAGAAGGCACTCGAAACCGCGGCCTGGGATGGCGGCTACTATCGCCGCGGCACGTTCGACGACGGTGCACTGCTCGGCTCCAGGGAAAGCCCCGAATGCCGGATCGATTCAATCGCGCAGTCCTGGAGCGTGCTGTCGGGCGAGGGCGATCCGGCCCGCGCCGTCACGGCGATGGATGCGGTGCTCGATCAGCTGGTCGACGAGGATGCCCGCATCATCCGGCTGTTCACGCCGCCTTTCGTCAATTCTGCAAGGGATCCCGGCTATATCAAGGCCTATCCGCCGGGTGTGCGCGAAAACGGCGGCCAATATACCCATGCCGCGACCTGGGTCGTGATGGCGCTGGCGGAGCTGAAGCGGGGCGACGATGCCTTCCGCTGCTTCCAGATCCTCAACCCGATCACCCATGCGCTCGACAAGGCTTCAGCGGAGCAATACCGCGTCGAACCCTATGTCGTGGCGGCCGACGTCTACGGAAACGAGCCCTATACGTCGCGCGGCGGCTGGACCTGGTATACCGGGTCAGCCGGTTGGCTCTATCGCGCCGCCGTCGAGGGCATCCTCGGTATCCGGCTGAAGGACGGCCGGCTCTATGTGCGCCCGTCGCTCCCTTCGGAATGGGACGGTTTTGCGGCAGAGGTGGAGCAGGGCGGCGGCAAATACCGCATTTCGGTCTCAAAAGCGTCCAATGACAGCGGCTACACTCTGTCGATCAACGGCTGCGAAGTCACCGATCCCGAAGAGGGATATCCGCTCGGATAACAGCGTTCTCCACGCTGAAAAACACGGCGATTCGCGACGGCCAAAAGGGAACCCTTTTGGCCGTCGTCGCGTTTGCAAATCGGATAATAAGGAGAGACCAATGGCAAGCACGCCGACCCAAGCCATCGTCACGGGGCGCAGCTCCCTATCCGCAGCTGCGCAAGTGCGCGACACGAGGCTCGACGTCTTGCGCGGCGTGGCCCTGATCATGATCTTCATCAATCATGTTCCCGGACAAATCTTTGAATATGTGACGACGAAGAATTTCGGTTTCTCCGATGCCGCCGAGGCCTTCGTGCTGATCTCGGGCATTGCTGTCGGCCTTGCCTATGGGGGCCGTTTCCAGCCGGGCAACCGGCTCACGGTGGCGATCAAGGCGGCAAAGCGCGCCTTCACGCTCTATCTCGCCCATATGATTACCACCTTCATGACGCTGGCGCTCTTCATCTGCGGTGCCTGGCTGTTTCATAGGCCGGGGTTGCTGGTCGAAATCAATATCCTGGCGGTTCTGATGAACCTGAAGGAAGGCATTCCGGCGCTGCTCCTGCTCGGCCACCAGATCGGCTACAACAATATCCTGCCGATGTACGGGGCGCTGATGCTGATGGTGCCAATCATCCTGTTCTTGAATGCGCGGAGCCCGTGGCTGGCGCTCGGCGTCTCGGGCACGGTCTGGCTGCTTGCGGGCATCTACGAAGTGGCGCCGCACAACATGCTGATCGAGGGCTACTGGTTCCTCAATCCGCTCTCCTGGCAGTTCCTGTTTTCGATCGGCATCGTCTCGATGCTGCATATCAAGCGCGGCGGCACGATCCCGCAGCATCCGCTGCTGCTGACGGCCGCTGCCGGGTACGTCATGCTGTCCTTCATCTGGGTGACCGGCCATCTCTGGATTTTCGGCAACTCGCTGGCAGCACTTGGCCTGCCGCCTGTCATCACCGGCTTCGACAAGACTTTCCTGTCGCTGCCGCGGCTGCTGCATGTGCTGGCGCTGACCTATCTCGTTATCAGCATCCCGGCACTCTCGCGTATCCTGCGCCGTCCTGCGGACCATCCGCTGACGATCCTCGGCCGCCACTCGCTGAACATCTTCGTCGCCGGCACGATTCTCGCCATGATCGGCCAGGTGGTGCTCTACATCACCAACAAGGACCAACTGGCGGGTCCGCTCTTCGTGATCGCTGGGGTCGCGACACAATTCGCCTATGCCTACTATCTCGAGCGCAAGCGCCAGCAGGGCAGGCTCAAGGGGAAACTTGTCGCCGATACCGCCTCTATCCCCGTTCCCGTCCGCATTGGCGGGACGGCAAATGCCTATCGCCAGAACGATCGGAAATAGGGCTCGGATTTACCCGAGATAAAGGAGCCGGTGGCCGATGGCCGCCGGCTCAATTTTTATGAACGAGGATGTTCACCAGCTTGCCGAAGGGATCGCGCACATAGAAGCGCCTGACGCCCCAAGGCTCCTCGGCGGGGCCGTACTCGATCGGGAAGCCTGAGGCCGACATCGCCGCGAAAGCAGCATCGAGATCGTCGACCTCGATCGAGAGGGCGGGCACCTCCGTTCCCGAACCGCCTTCGCTGGCGATGCTGAGCTGAACGTTCATCGAGCGCGGGGCGCCGAACGTCGTGATCCAGCCGTGATCCATGATGACGTCAAGACCGAGGATATCCTGATAGAAACGCCGGGCCAGGGTGATATCCGGTGCCTGAATATTGGCGACGATGCGCAGGACCTTCATGGCTTCGCTCCCCGTTGCTCTTCGACCGGCGGAGGTTAGGGAAGATCGGCGAGGGGATCAATCGTCCAAGTCCTGCGGAGACGTTGCGGCGTCGGATACCCGTCGGCCATGCCGGGCATCTCCCCCACGGCCTTGATACATACTGACAGATGTTCGGAGACATGCCTGACACTTCCGTGATGATTTCTCGGGAGGTCGCCATGGTTTAGAGCCTTTCCCCGGTCAGATTGAAGCATTCCGCCTGAGCCGATCGCCTCTGCCCTGGTGGAAAGATACCCGCCCACCGGCCGCACTGCTTCGCCATGCGAAGCAATAGGGTGCCTCCGGCGATTCTAGGTCTTGCAGATTTGCCTCAACCGGCCGGCTATGCCGTAGAGCCAGGCTACGATGCGCGCCGGCCGATCGAGCATCCGACTCCGCTTGAGCCAACAGAATGTTTCAATCTGACCAGGAAAGGCTCTAGCGGCCGAGGTCGATTGTGGACGAGCGTTTGGAATTCTGCCGGCTGGCAGCGCTTGAGGGGGAGAACGTATCTGAGCTTTGCCAGCGCCACGGCATCACCCGACAGACGGGCTATGTCTGGCTGAGGCGCCTGCGGGCGGGTGAGCCGGTAGGAGGGGACTGCTCCCACCGGCCGCATGCCACCCACGGTGCACGGGAGCCGATCTCGAGCATGCGGTTGCAGGATCTCTGGACCGAGCCGCCGTCGGCGACGACGGGGGTCGGCCGCTCGACCATCTGGCTCCGTTTGGACCAACCGAATGCTTCAATCTGACCCGGAACGCCTGCCAGGTCCCAGAGCAAACAAAAAGGCCGGAAGGAGTACCCTTCCGGCCTTTATCTTGAAACCCGAGCCGATCAGGCGGCTTCGGTGGTATGGGCCTTGCGGACCTCTTCGTCCGTCAGGATGCCGCTGGCGCGCAGCAGGGCGGCGAAGCGGCCGTTGCTGTGGCTGAGTTCGTCGAAGCTGCCCTGTTCGACGACACGGCCGTCATCCAGGAAGAGCACCATATCGGCTTCGCGGACCGTCGACAGGCGGTGAGCGATGATGAAGGTGGTGCGGTTCTGGCGCAGGTTGTCGATTGCGGCCTTGACGCGGGCTTCGGTTTCGACGTCGAGCGCCGAGGTCGCCTCGTCGAGCACCAGGATCGGCGCGTCCTTCAGAATGGCGCGGGCAATCGCGATGCGCTGGCGCTCGCCGCCGGAGAGCTTGTTGCCGCGTTCACCGACATGCGTATCGTAGCGATCCTCACGGGTCTCGATGAAGTCGGCGGCGGCAGCGGCTTCGGCCGCACGGCGCATTTCCTCTTCGCTGGCGCCTTCACGACCCAGGCGGATATTGTCGCTGATCGAACGGTTCAGCAGGCCCGCATCCTGGAAGACGGTAGCGATGTGGCGACGCAGCGACTTGCGGGTGACCTTGGTGATATCGGTGCCGTCGACGAGGATCTTGCCGCCCTGGGCATCGTAGACACGCTGCAGCAGGTTGACGAGCGTCGTCTTGCCGGCGCCGGTCGGACCGACGATCGCGACTGTCTGGCCTGCCTTCACCGAGAAGGAGACGTTATGCAGGCCCTGCGAGCTGTTGCCGAATCCGAAGGAGACGTCGCGGAATTCGATCGCACCCCTGACGTCCTTGATCTCGCCGTTGCCGGCCGGCTCTTCACGTTCACGCACCGAGTCTTCCAGCGCATAGAATTCCTCGAGCTTGGAACGGGCCTCGAAAATCTGCGTAGCGAACTGACGCATCAGGTCGAGACGGCCGATGAGAAGGTTGGCGAAGCCGATGAAGGCGATGACGTCGCCGACGCGCAACTGGCCGGCCTGGACGAGCATGGTGCCGATGATCAGGACCACCATCATCGCAATGGTCGACGCCATGCGGTTCAGTGCGCTGGCGATCGCCCACCAGTCGAGCACCGGATACTGAGCTTCGAGCAGACGGTCGGCGAAGGATTTCAGCGCCCTGGTTTCGGCCTCGATGCGGTTATAGCTGTGCAGGACCGAAACGTTGCTGATCGAGTCGCTGACATGCGAGAAGACGGTGTGATAATGGTTCTCGACCGAAGCTTGGCCATCCTTGGTGCGGCTCATGACGACGCGGCCGATCAGCCAGTAGGCGATGGCGAGCACCATGAGTACGCCGGAAAGGCGCAGGTCCATCGACATTGCGGTCGGTATCAGAAGGGCAAGCGCGATGACCGTCGACAGATGGTTGCGCATGAATTCCAGCCAGAGGCCGAACAGCGTCTCGCAGGCGCGCAGCAATGTATGCAGCGCGTTGGAGGTGCCGCGCTGATGGTGCCAGCCGAGTGGCATGGAAATGATGCGGCCGAAGGCTTCCGTCAACAGTGTCGCTCGCCGGCCATGGGCCAGCCTGTCGGCCTCGCGGGCCACCAGGACGAAGGCAATGGTGTTGAAGACGGCGAAAGTCGCCCACATGAAGAGGATGGGCTTGACCTCACCCTTGCCCGAAATCGCATCGATAATGCGACCGAACAGGATCGGCTCCGCGATGGTGATCGTCGCAAGAACAATGTTTGCGACAACGACTAGGGATACGCGCAGCTTGTAGGCGCCAAGATAGCGCAGAGCCCTTGCATAGACCTTGAATAGCGTCACGTCGAACCTCTTGTGCATCTGCGAAAACGGGATGATGCGATGCTACAAAAGGTTACCTGAACGGGCGATTAACGGAGTATTCAGGGTTCAATCGATGTGATGATTGCCGCGATCGTATTATGGCAGGATGCGACGAGTGGCCATGACGCCGAAATTGCCGTCTGGCCATATCTCGCAACAATTTGCGCTTGCATTTTATTAAATGTTTAGCACAGCATTAAATTACAGACTGCATTTATTGAAGAAGACCGTTTCGCGACCAGTTTGACCAGCCGCCGACGGCCTCATGCAGGCATCAGGTCCGGGCAAGGGGCATTTTTGTGAATATTAATTCGTTAATTCAATTACTTGTAATTCTGGAAGAATGCTCAAATCCTGAAGCCGTCGTCACCGAGCTGGAGCAGATCCTCTACGGTTGTGGTTTCGAATATTACGGTCTGCTGCGCCATTTGCCGCAGAATCCGGTACAGCCGAATCCAGAGCCCTGGGCGGCGGCGCTTGCCGGCCGCTGGCCGGAACAATGGCCGCAGATATATGCCGCGAAAAAATATGCTCTGATCGATCCGATGCTGCGCTATCTCGCCCACGCGCAGCGGCCTTTCCGCTGGCGGCAGGCGATGGCGGCCTTCCACAAGGATGCGCATCAGCGCCGTATGGAGCAGATGATGGTCGATGCCTTCGGCCATGGACTGGAGGACGGCTACATCTTTCCGATCCACGGACGCAACGGCACTCTCGCCAGCCTCAGTCTCGCCGGCAAGCCGATCGAGTTGTCGCCGGTGGAGATCGCATTGTTGGAGGCGGTGGCGCGCAAGGCCTTCTGGCGGTTGCTCGATCTGAAAGGCGAGACGCAGGCGCTGGAAACCGTCCTGCCTGCGGACACGCCGCTGACGCGGCGCGAGATGGAAATCCTGCATTATCTCGCCGAAGGCATGACTTCGATGGAGATCAGCAAGATGCTGAAGATCTCAAACCACACGGTCGATTGGTATATGAACGGTCTGCAGGATAAACTGAAGGCGAAAAACAGGCAGCAGGCGGTGGCGCTTGCCTTCCGCCACGGCCTGATAAGTTAGATCGATTCCGCTTCTCATCGAAGCGAAATCGATCTGGTTTTCATTTTTACGCAACTCCAGACGGAAAACCGATTCGCACTTTTCCTGGAGTTGCTCCAGCATGGCGAGAAATTGCATTTCGCAGTCGCAAGAGAAATTGAACTTTCTGTAACAAGAAGTTAAGAATTTTCTTCGCGGGTGCAGCATTGCCCGCGCCTGAACGTCTGAGGAGACCGTTTTGCCCATTTCCAAGATTCTCGTTGCCAACCGCTCCGAAATTGCCATTCGCGTGTTCCGCGCGGCCAACGAGCTTGGAATAAAAACCGTGGCGATCTGGGCGGAAGAGGACAAGCTGGCGCTGCACCGGTTTAAGGCGGACGAGAGCTACCAGGTCGGCCGCGGCCCGCATCTTTCCAAGGACATGGGTCCGATCGAGAGTTATCTGTCGATCGAAGAGGTGATCCGCGTCGCGAAACTCTCCGGCGCCGATGCCATCCATCCTGGCTACGGCCTGCTGTCGGAAAGCCCCGAATTCGTCGATGCCTGCAACAAGGCCGGTATCATCTTCATCGGCCCGAAGGCCGATACGATGCGCCAGCTCGGCAACAAGGTCGCGGCGCGCAACCTGGCGATCTCGGTCGGCGTGCCTGTGGTGCCGGCCACCGGGCCTCTGCCGGAGGACATGGCCGAAGTGGCGAAGATGGCGGAACAAATCGGCTACCCCGTGATGCTGAAGGCTTCCTGGGGCGGCGGCGGACGCGGCATGCGCGCGATCCGCGATCCAAAGGATCTTGCCCGCGAGGTGACGGAAGCCAAACGCGAGGCGATGGCGGCCTTCGGCAAGGACGAGGTGTATCTGGAAAAGCTCGTCGAGCGCGCCCGCCATGTCGAAAGCCAGGTTCTCGGCGATACGCACGGCAATGTCGTGCATCTCTTCGAGCGTGACTGCTCGATCCAGCGCCGCAACCAGAAAGTCGTCGAGCGCGCGCCGGCGCCCTATCTCTCGGAGGCGCAGCGCCAGGAACTCGCCGCCTACTCGCTGAAGATCGCAGCCGCGACCAATTATATCGGCGCCGGTACCGTCGAATATCTGATGGATGCCGATACCGGAAAATTTTACTTCATCGAGGTCAATCCGCGCATCCAGGTCGAGCATACGGTGACCGAAGTCGTCACCGGCATCGACATCGTCAAGGCGCAGATCCACATTCTGGACGGTTTTGCGATCGGCACGGCGGAATCGGGCGTGCCGCGGCAGGAGGATATCCGCCTTAACGGCCATGCACTGCAGTGCCGCATCACCACGGAAGACCCGGAGCACAATTTCATTCCGGATTACGGCCGCATCACCGCCTATCGCTCGGCGTCCGGTTTCGGCATCCGCCTCGATGGCGGCACCTCCTATTCGGGCGCCATCATCACCCGCTTTTATGATCCGCTTCTCGTCAAGGTCACGGCATGGGCGCCCAATCCGTCCGAAGCGATCGCCCGCATGGATCGTGCGCTGCGCGAATTCCGTATTCGCGGCGTGGCAACCAACCTGACCTTCCTCGAAGCGATCATCGGCCATCCGAAGTTCCGGGATAACAGCTACACGACACGCTTCATCGACACGACGCCGGAGCTCTTCCAGCAGGTGAAGCGCCAGGATCGCGCCACGAAGCTCCTGACCTATCTCGCCGACGTTACCGTCAATGGCCATCCCGAGGCCAAGGATAGGCCGAGCCCGTTGGAAAACGCAGCCGAGCCGGTGGTTCCCTATGCCAACGGCAATACGGTCAAGGATGGCACGAAGCAGCTTCTCGACACGCTCGGCCCGAAAAAATTCGGCGAATGGATGCGCAACGAAAAGCGCGTGCTTTTGACTGACACAACGATGCGCGATGGCCACCAGTCGCTGCTCGCCACCCGTATGCGCACCTATGACATCGCCCGTATCGCCGGCACTTATGCGCATGCGCTGCCAGGCCTTTTGTCGCTCGAATGCTGGGGCGGAGCGACCTTCGACGTCTCCATGCGCTTTCTGACAGAGGACCCGTGGGAGCGCCTGGCGCTGATCCGCGAGGGCGCACCGAACCTTCTGCTGCAGATGCTGCTGCGCGGCGCCAACGGCGTCGGCTACACCAATTATCCCGACAATGTCGTCAAATATTTCGTCCGCCAGGCGGCCAGGGGCGGTATCGATCTCTTCCGCGTGTTCGATTGCCTGAACTGGGTCGAGAACATGCGCGTCTCTATGGATGCCATTGCCGAGGAGAACAAGCTCTGCGAGGCAGCGATCTGCTATACCGGCGATATCCTGAACTCGGCCCGTCCGAAATACGATCTGAAATACTATACCGACCTTGCGGTTGAGCTCGAGAAGGCCGGCGCGCATATCATTGCGCTCAAGGATATGGCGGGGCTCCTCAAGCCTGCGGCTGCGAAGGTTCTGTTCAAGGCGCTGCGCGAGGCGACCAGCCTGCCGATCCATTTCCACACGCATGATACATCGGGTATTGCAGCCGCAACCGTTCTTGCCGCTGTCGATGCCGGCGTCGATGCCGTCGATGCAGCCATGGATGCGCTTTCCGGCAATACCTCGCAGCCCTGTCTCGGTTCGATTGTCGAGGCGTTGCGCGGTACGGAGCGTGATCCGGGCCTCGATCCGGAATGGATCCGCCGTATCTCCTTCTATTGGGAAGCGGCGCGTAACCAGTATGCCGCCTTCGAAAGCGATCTGAAGGGTCCGGCATCCGAAGTCTATCTGCACGAAATGCCGGGCGGCCAGTTCACCAACCTCAAGGAACAGGCCCGCTCGCTCGGCCTCGAGACCCGCTGGCATCAGGTGGCACAGGCCTATGCCGACGCCAACCAGATGTTCGGCGATATCGTCAAGGTGACGCCGTCTTCCAAGGTCGTCGGCGACATGGCGCTGATGATGGTGTCCCAGGACCTGACGGTTGCCGACGTCGTCAGCCCTGACAAGGAAGTCTCCTTCCCGGAATCGGTGGTCTCGATGCTGAAAGGCGATCTCGGCCAGCCGCCGTCAGGATGGCCCGAAGCGCTGCAGAAGAAGGCGCTGAAGGGCGACAAGCCCTATACCGTGCGTCCCGGCTCACTGCTCAAGGAGGCCGATCTCGATGCGGAGCGTAAAGTCATCGAGACGAAGCTCGAACGCGAGATCAGCGACTTCGAATTCGCTTCCTACCTGATGTATCCGAAGGTCTTCACCGACTTCGCGCTCGCCTCCGATACCTACGGCCCGGTCTCGGTGCTGCCGACGCCCGCCTATTTCTACGGTCTCAAGGACGGCGAGGAACTGTTTGCCGATATCGAGCGCGGCAAGACGCTCGTCATCGTCAATCAGGCGATGAGCGCCACCGACAGCCAGGGCATGGTGACCATCTTCTTCGAGCTCAACGGCCAGCCGCGCCGCATCAAGGTGCCTGACCGGGCCCATGGGGCGACAGGTGCGGCCGTCCGCCGCAAGGCGGAGCCGGGCAATGCCGTTCATGTCGGCGCGCCGATGCCGGGTGTCATCAGCCGTGTCTTCGTCTCTCCCGGCCAGGCCGTCAATGCCGGCGACGTGCTGGTCTCGATCGAGGCGATGAAGATGGAAACGGCGCTGCATGCGGAAAAGGACGGCACCATTTCCGAGGTGCTGGTGCGGGCCGGCGACCAGATCGACGCCAAGGACCTGCTCGTCGTCTACGCAGGTTGAATGGCGGCCATCCTCGCAAAGACGCCCATCAGCCGACTTTGCGAGCCGGCTCCATTCACTCGATTGTGTACGATCGGCCTGTCAAAAAGCTGATTTTTCGAATGTCCGCAGCCTTCGCGCCTTGCCCGGCGCGGAGGCTTTCTCATAGACTTGCACTCTTACCACCCGCCCCCAAGAGCCATCAGGAAATCATCTCCATGAGCAAATTGAAGATTGCCGTCATCGTCGGCAGCACGCGTATTGGCCGTTTTTCCGAGCATCCGGCCAAGTGGATTGCCGCTATCGCCGCCGAGCGCCAGGACATCGAGGTCGAGGTTCTCGACCTGCTCGACTACCCCATGCATTTTTTCGGTGAGCAGCGTGCCACGACCGCTGAAAGCGAAACGGCAGAGCGCTGGAAAAAGAAGCTGCGTGAATTCGACGGCTTCATTTTCACCGTTGCCGAGTACAATCACGCTCCGACGGCGGTTCTGAAGAACGCCATCGACCTCGGCGAGTTCATCCACAAACCGGTCGGTTTCGTCGGTTACGGCGGCGTCGGCGGCGCACGTGCGGTCGAGCATCTTCGCCTGATCTTCGTGGAAATGGGTGCGGCTTCGGTGAAAACGGGCGTGCATATCGCGCTTGGCGAATATCTCGGCGTCCTCAAGGAAGGCAAGAGCCTCAGCGATTACGCGCATCTCAACGAAGCGGCGAAGAACCAGCTCGACCAGCTCACCTGGTGGGGCAATGCGCTGAAGGCTGCGCGCTCGGTCGTCACGGCCTCCTGATTGGAGTTCCAGCAATGCCGGGATGTTCGCATCCCGGCATTAGATCCGGATGATTTTAGGCCAGGTCGGCCTAAAATCTGAATCCGGATCTAAATCAAAGAAATAGAGCATGATGTCGTCCGAAAACCGCTCACACTTTTCGGCTTCATGCTCTAGCTCAGATATCGTAAGTATGGGCGGCGTTGATCGTCGAGATGAAACGTTTGGTGCGTTCGCGCTCCGGCGCACTGAAGATTGCTCTGGCGCTGCCCGTTTCCACGACGCTCCCGGCTTCCAGGAAAACCACGTCATTGGCGATCTTCGAGGCGAGCCGGAGATCGTGGGTCGCCATCACCATCGTCGTGCCTTCGCTGGCAAGCTTGCCGAGTACATCGACCACTTCGGCCGAAAGCTCGGGATCGAGGGCGGATGTCGGCTCGTCACACAGAAGCACACGCGGCGACGGCGCCAGCGCCCGGGCGATAGCGACGCGCTGCTGCTGGCCGCCCGATAGTGTCGAAGGCCAGGCATCGGCCTTGTGGGTCATGCCGACCTTGGTCAGCAATTCCATCGCACGCTCGCGCGCTTTTTCCCTCGGCCATCTCAGGACTGTCACCAGGCCTTCCATGACATTCTCGATCGCGGTTTGATGCGGGAAGAGCTGGAAATTCTGGAAGACCATGCCGGTCTGGCGGCGTATCTTCTGGATCGCCGACCAGCTCGTTCGTTTGCCCGGGGCGAAGGCCAGCGTTTCCTCTCCGAGGCGGATGGAGCCGGCGGTCGGAATTTCGAGCAGGTTGATGCAGCGCAGCAGCGTGCTCTTGCCGCCGCCCGAAGGCCCGACCAGCGCGGTGACGCTGCCTTCGGGAATACGGATGCTGATATCCTTGAGGATGACGGCGTCGCCGAAGCGTTTTTCGATGTTGGAAAGCTCGATCATGCATTTGCCTCCAGCATGCCGCCATAACGCGCGAAGCGGCGTTCCAGCCGCACCTGCAGCTGCGAAAGGACGGAGCTCAGGACGAGATAGATCAGCGCCGCCTCAATATAGAGGATCAGCGGCTCATAGGTGGTCGCGACGATGCGCTGCGCCGCCTGGAAGAGCTCAGGCACGGTAATGGCGGCGGCAAGCGAGGTGTCTTTGACCAGCGAGATGAAGGTGTTCGACAAAGGTGGCACGGCGACGCGGGCGGCCTGCGGCAGGATGGTGCGGCTCATCGCCTGGCGCCAGCTCATGCCGATCGAATAGGCGGCTTCCCACTGGCCCTTTGGCACTGAGGAAATGACCGCGCGGATGATCTCGGAGCTGTAGGCGCCGATATTCAGCGTGAAGCCGATGAGGGCGGCCGGAAAGGCATCAAGCAGGATGCCGAGGCTCGGCAGGCCGTAGAAGATAACGAAGAGCTGTACGAGCAGCGGCGTGCCGCGGATGACCCAGACATAGAAGCGGGCGATGGCCGAAAGCGGCATCGGCCCGAAGAGCCGGGCGATCGCGGTGGCGAGCCCGAGGGCCAGGCCGAAGACGAAGGATAGCAGGGTCAGCGGAATGGTGAAGATCAGCCCCGCCCACAGGAGCGAGGGCAGCGATTCCGCCATCAGTTGGAGCCAGTGCGCCAAGGGAGTTCCCTCTCGTCGGTTGGGTCGTGATATCTCGAAATACCCCTCCCCAACCCCTCCCCACAAGGGGGAGGGACTTATCCAGGTGCCGTCTCGCAAGAAATAGCGACCAAGCGGCAGGCCGAAACGATTATTTGAAGATGAGGCAGTCCCGGCTAAGCCCCTCCCCCCTTGTGGGGAGGAGAGTTTTATTCAATTGAACTTACTTGGAAACGTCCTGGCCGAAATACTTGTCGGCGATCTTCTTGTAAGTGCCGTCGGCCTTGATGTCGGCAAGCGCCTTGTTGATTTCGGCGAGAAGCTCCGGCTCGTTCTTGCGGATGATGACGCCGGAGTAATCGGCATTTTCCTGCTCGGCGACGATCTTCACCGGCGCGTCCGGCTTGTGCTTCTTGAAATCGAGAAAGGAGAGGCTGTCGTTGATCGTGGCGTCGGCGCGTTTGGTCAGCACCAGCTGGATCGATTGATCGAAACCGTCGGTGCCGACGAGCTCGGCACCGGCTTCGGTTGCAAGCTTGCCGAAGTTGCTGGTCAGCGACTGGGCGGCCTTCTTGCCCTTCAGGTCAGCGAAGGACTTGATGCTGTCGTCGCCGTCGCGGGCGATCAGCACTGCCTTGGAGGCGATATAGGGTTCGGAGAAATCATATTTCTGCTTGCGGGTTTCAGTGATGCCGACCTGGTTGATGACGGTGTCGTAGCGCTTGGCATCGAGGCCGGCAATCAGGCCATCCCACTTGCCTTCGACGAACTCGGCCTTGACGCCGAGCTTGGCGGCGATCGCTTCGCCGATCTCGACGTCGAAGCCGACGAGCTTGCCGCTTTCGTCATGATAGGTGAAGGGCGCATAGGTGCCTTCGGTGCCGATCTTGAAGACGCCGGCCGTTTTGATGGCGGCGAGGTTTTCACCGGCATGGGCGGGCAGGAGGGCCGCAGCCTGAATGAAGGCGGCGGCGGCGACGGTTTTCAACCAGATCATTGTTTCATCCATCCTTGGGAGGTGTTTCGGATGGCGATAGTTGGCAGAAAATTACGGCACCGGAAGCGTAGAAAACTGCGAATAAAAGCAGCAACTGCAAATATTTTTCTCAAACGGCCGCTCGAACCATGAATCCTGCCGAAACAGGCATCAGGCGGTGACGCGGCGGCGCAGTTTTTCGCTGACGATGATGATCAATCCGGCGCCGAGGATCATGGCTGCGCCGACGACCACATTGGGCGTGGGGATGTCGGCCCAGATCAGATAACCCAAGAGGAAGGCCCAGACGAGAGAGGTATATTCGAATGGCGCAAGCACGGAGACAGGCGCCCGACGCATGCCTTCGAAAAGGGCGAACTGCGCGCAGCCGGCAACGACGCCGGTGGCAATGAGGAGCGCGAGCTGCGTCATATCCGGGGTCTGCCATGTCCAGATCACGGCAATGCCGGTCACGGCAAGAAAAAAGACGTTGGAAACGGTGAGCTGGATAATGGTCTTCTCGTGCAGCGAGTTCTTGCGCAGCAGCACCATGGCGGAGGCCCAGAGCACGGCTGCCTGCAGCGCCAGATAGACCGGCCAGGAGATGGTGAGGCCGATCGGATTGCAGGCGATAAGGACGCCGACGAAACCGACGCCGACGGCCAGCCAACGCGTCGGCGTGACCTTCTCCTTCAGGATGAACCAAGCCAGCAAGGTGCCGACGACAGGTGCGGCGTAATAAAGCGTGGTCACTTCGGCAAGCTGCAGGCGGCTTGCGGCGGAATAATAGGAAAGCCAGGCGCAGAGCAGAAGGATACTGCGGGCGATCATCGGCTTGACGATCGGTGATGTCATCGTCTGATGGACGAGCTTGCCGCGACCATAGGCGAGACAACCGACGAGGATGGTAAGACTGCGGAAAAACAGGATCTGCCAGACAGGAATGCTTGAAGCCAGGATCTTGATGATCGCGTCATGGAAGGTGAACGCCATATAGGCGACGGTCGTGAGCAGGATGCCCAGGCTGACGGAGTTTTTCACGGGGAGAACGCACCAGGTGGCGGATATGCCGGCGGGAATCGGGAATGACTAATCGATATTCCCGCCTCCCGGAGCGGTCAATAGGGCTTATTCCTTCCGGTCGTGGAGCTTTATTTCCAAACGTCAGAAAACGTGTGACCGTGCATATTGCCTGCATGATCGTAAGCGTTTATGCACGTTTTTAATTTGTAAGCTACGGACCCGGTAGAAACATGCAGGATTTTCTGTTGCGAGAGCGCCAAGGCGTGATTTCCGAGAGGCTGCGGCTGAATGGTCGCGTGCTGGCGACGGAGCTTGCGCTCGAATTCGGCGTCTCCGAGGATACGGTGCGGCGGGACCTGCGCGAGATGGCAGCGGCAGGGCTCTGCGAGCGGGTCTATGGCGGTGCATTACCGGTCTCGCCGGCGCACGGAAGCCTGACGCAGCGCATCGGCTTTGCCGCTGACCGGAAACAGGCGCTGGCGCGCGCTGCAGCAAAGCAGATTGCCGCCGGCTCGACCGTGTTCTTCGATGCCGGCAGCACCAATCTGGCGATTGCCAACGCATTGCCGGCCGAACTTGCACTGACGGCTGCGACGAATGCGCCGGCGATTGCCGCAGCGCTGATCGACAAGCCTGCCGTCAACGTCATCCTGATCGGCGGAATGGTGGACCGGCAGACGGGCGGTGCGCTCGGCGCCAAGGCCTTGCGGGACATGGAGCAGATTTCGCCCGATCTTTGCATTCTCGGCGCCTGCGGCGTCGATCTCGAGGCCGGCATCACGGTGTTCGGCTTCGAGGATGCGGAGTTCAAGCGGTTTGCGACATCCAGGAGCAAAAGGGTGTTGGTGGCTGCAACCTCGGAGAAATTCGGCACCGCTGCCCCCCATAGCATCCTGCCGGTTGCGCATTGCGAATGCCTGGTCGTCGAGCACGATGCCGATCCGGCCATTCTCGCCCGTTATCGCGAGCGCGGATGCAGGACTGTTCTCGCCGAGAAAACGAACTGAGGCGACGTCATAGAGTTTAGGGAAACCGGGCCAAGCAAGCCCGGGAATGAGGAAAGACCGAAATGGACAGTCATGTAAGTGCGCCGGGAGCCCGGAGCGGCTTCATTACCAGAAGCAGAGCGGCGGTTTCCCTGCTCTTTCTCATGAACGGTTTTGTCGTCGGCTGCTGGGCGCCGAAGATCCCGGATTTTGCCGAGCGTCTGGCGCTGACCAAGTTCGAGCTTGGGCTGATGATCCTCGTCTTCGGCGTCGGCTCGCTGGTCATGATGCCGATCGCCGGTGCGCAGATCGCCAAACACGGCTCTCGTATCGTCGTTCAAGTCCTGGCCGTCTGCGTGCTGCCGTTGCTGCTGGCATTGACGCTCTCGCCAAATGTGCTCACCGGGGCAATCTCGCTCTTCCTGTTCGGCGGCTTCATCGGCGCAATGGATGTGGCGATGAATGCCAATGCGGTCTCGGTCGAGAAATCCATGCGCCGCGCCATCATGTCTTCCTGCCACGCTTTCTGGAGCCTTGGCGGACTGATCGGCTCCGGTCTCGGCGGCATCGTGATCTCCAAACTCGGCGTGCTCGGTCATGCGCAACTGGCGACGGTGCTGGCGGCAATCTTCGTTGCCGTCGCCTGGCCGATGGTCCTTGCGGATCCGCCGCATCCCGACACCAAGAAGGAAAAGACGAAGCTGCCGATGGTGCCGCTGCCTTGGCTGCTCGGACTGATGGCGCTGTTCAGCATGGTGCCGGAAGGCGCGGTTCTGGACTGGGGCGCGCTTTATCTTCGGCAGGAAATGGATGCATCCGTGGCACTTTCCGGCCTTGGTTTCGCAGCCTTTTCGGGGACCATGGCAACTATGCGCTTTGCCGGCGACCTGGTGCGCGACCGTCTGGGCGGCGTCAAGACGCTGCGCATCTGCACGCTGTTTGCCATTGTCGGCATGCTGCTTGCAGGCCTGGCGCCCAATGCCGAGGTTGCCATCCTGGGCTTTGCTTTTTGCGGTATCGGCATTTCCAACATGGTGCCGATCGCCTTCTCGGCGGCGGGCAACATACCCGGCCTCAAGCCCGGCATCGCCATCTCGGTGGTCACGACCATGGGCTATTCCGGCATGCTGGTTGCGCCATCGTTGATTGGCTTCGTCGCCGAGCATATCGGCTTTGCCGTCGTTTTCATGGCGCTGCCGGTGCTGCTGCTCGTCGTTCTCCTGCTCTCCAAGCTGGCCCACTATGCCGATGGGACCTCCGGAGGCGGTCACTAAGCCGCCTCCCAACAAAAGTGATATCAGGGGCGGTTGACAAGCAGCCGGCCTTGATCCACCTGAAAAGCACTGTTTCTAAAGCGCGTCGCAATCTTTCAGATTTGCTCCTCGCGCTCTAGGTTTTTATTTTTCGCATGTCGTTATCGCAAAACCGCTGCACACTTTTGCGCGACATGCTTTAGGGGTGCAAGAACTCTTCATGTTGTCAGCCGCCGATTTTGATCCGAAACCGCGCCGTGCTTCCGTTGCCGTCGATGTCGGCGGTGTTATCGTTGGCGGCGGGGCGCCGGTTGTCGTGCAATCCATGACGAATACCGATACGGCCGATGTCGATTCGACCGTCGCGCAGGTCGCCGCCCTGTTCCGGGCGGGCTCGGAACTTGTGCGCATCACCGTCGACCGCGACGAGAGTGCGGCCGCCGTGCCGAAGATCCGCGAGCGGCTGCTGCGTCTCGGCATGGACGTGCCCTTGATCGGCGACTTCCATTATATCGGCCACAAGCTGCTCGCCGATCATCCTGATTGCGCCGCGGCGCTGGCGAAATACCGCATCAACCCCGGCAATGTCGGCTTCAAGGACAAGAAGGACAAGCAGTTCGCCGAGATCATCGAGATGGCGATCCGCTATGACAAGCCGGTGCGCATCGGCGTCAATTGGGGCTCGCTCGACCAGGATCTGCTGACGGCGCTGATGGACCAGAATGCCGAAGCCGGATCGCCGCTTTCGGCCCGGCAGGTGACGCGTGAGGCGATCGTGCAGTCGGCGCTGCTTTCTGCAGCCCTTGCCGAAGAGATCGGCCTGCCGCGCAACCGCATCATCCTGTCGGCCAAGGTCAGCCAGGTGCAGGACCTGATCGCCGTCAATTCCATGCTCGCCGAACGCTCCAATCATGCGCTGCATCTCGGCCTGACTGAAGCCGGCATGGGCACCAAGGGCATCGTCGCCTCGTCGGCGGCCATGGGCTTCGTGCTGCAGCACGGCATTGGCGATACGATCCGCGTGTCGCTGACGCCCGAGCCGAACGGCGATCGCACGCGCGAAGTCCAGGTGGCGCAGGAGATCCTGCAGGTCATGGGCTTCCGCCAGTTCATACCCGTCGTTGCGGCCTGTCCGGGCTGCGGACGCACGACGTCGACCGTGTTTCAGGAACTTGCCCAGAACATCCAGAACGACATCCGCAAGAACATGCCGGTCTGGCGCGAGAAATATCCTGGCGTCGAGGCGCTGAACGTCGCCGTCATGGGCTGCATCGTCAACGGCCCGGGCGAAAGCAAACATGCCGACATCGGCATTTCGCTTCCTGGCACCGGCGAGACGCCGGCCGCCCCCGTCTTCATCGACGGGCGGAAGGCGCTGACGCTGCGCGGTCCCAATATCGCCGCCGATTTCGAGGCGCTGGTTGTCGACTATATCGAGAAGCGTTTCGGCCAGCGGACGGCGGCGGAATGAGCGCCCGCAAGTTCGGATGAGCCAGTCCTGGTCGCCAATCGTCAGCAAGCTTCAGCCTTATGTCGCAGGCGAGCAGCCCCGTATCGCGAACTTGGTCAAGCTCAATACCAACGAAAGCCCTTACGGGCCGTCTCCGAAGGCGCTCGAGGCGATCAGGGAGGCGGCGGACGATCGTCTGCGGCTCTATCCAGATCCCTCTGCCACGGAATTGCGCGAGACGATCGCGGCCCGTTTCGGCCTGACGGCGGAAGAAGTATTCGTCGGCAACGGCTCCGACGAAGTTCTGGCGCATACGTTCCAGGCGCTGCTGAAACACGAGCGGCCGCTTCTCTACCCCGATGTGACCTACGCCTTCTATTCGACCTATAGCCTGCTATACGGCGTCGAGGCGATCGAGGTGCCGGTCGACGACAGGTTCCAGATCCGGCTGGCGGATTACGACAGGCCATGCTGTGCAATCATCATCCCCAATCCGAATGCGCCGACCGGGATCGGCCTGCCGCTTGCCGGCATCAAGGCACTTCTTGCCGCTCATCCGGATGCAGTCGTCGTCATAGACGAGGCCTATATCGATTTCGGCGGTGAAAGCGCCATCCCGCTGATATCCACGCATCCCAATCTGCTGGTGATCCAGACCCTGTCGAAATCCCGTTCGCTTGCAGGTCTGCGCATCGGCTTCGCGCTGGGCCAGCGGCCGCTGATCGAGGCGCTGGAGCGGGTCAAGGACAGCTTCAATTCCTATCCGCTCGATCGTCTGGCGCAGCTTGCCGCGACGGCGGCGATCAAGGACGAGGCTTGGTTCGAGACATGCCGGAGGAAAATCGTCGCCAGCCGGGAAGGCCTCGTCTCCAAACTCGAAACGTTGGATTTCCAGGTGTTGCCGTCGCAGGCGAATTTCGTTTTCGCAAGGCACGAAAGCTGTTCGGGGGCAGCGCTTCAAGCCGCCCTGCGGGAGCGCGGCATTCTCGTCCGGCATTTCGCCAAGCCACGTATTTCGGATTTCCTGCGCATCAGCATCGGCACGGATGAGGAGTGTGCGCGTCTGATTTCCGCTTTCGAGGACATGCTGGCGGCCTGAGCAACCCACCGATTTCCTCAGCTTTCGGCCATGGCGCCGGCAAGCAAGGTCTTTGCGGTCCAGCGCAGAACCTTCTCCGCTTCCTTAGGCTCCAGCTCGCAGATGTCACGCATTACCACCAGTGCCTCTACGCCAACCGCCAGCGACAGTGCGTGGAGGAGGCGCTGAAAATTCTTCGGCGGCATGGTTGCCTGCAGCGGTGACATCGCCTCTTTCAGCCACGCGATGCGGCGGCCGCCACGGCGAACCTGTGCCTGGCCGGCAGCAGAACTGCCGAGAAGCGCGCGAAAGACGCCCTCATTGTCGATGACCATCTTGAAGACCTGCGAGACCAGGTCGTCGAGCCGATGGCCGACCTCCGCGTCGCCCATGTCGTTCCGCGCTGGCGGGATCTTAATCACATCCGCAACGCCATCGAGGACCGCCTCCCGGATGATTTCATCCGGCGTCGAGAAATAGCGGTAGGCCGTCGCGCGAGAAATGCCAGCGAGATCGGCCACTTCGGCGACCGAGGGGTGGCCGCCTTTCTCTATGATCTCGCGCGCGGCACGCAGCAACTCGACACGCGTGCGACGCTTTTGATTGACCCTCTCGAATCTTTTTCCTTGACTGTCCATTCATGCCTCGTTATGAGATTTGTGTCTCATTAAGAGTTTAGTGTATCACAATCAAATCAAGGCACAAGTCGATGAATTCCGCTCCCCTTTCCGGCCGGTCCGACGCCTCAGCGCCGATGACCGTACATTTTCTTGGCAATATCCTCACCTTTCGTGCCCGCTACGCGGATACCAAAGGCAGCTTCACCGTCATCGAGGTCTATACGGCTCCGAACGCCGGCCCGCCGCCGCACACGCAGACGGACCAGGAAGCCTTTCTCATCCTCGAAGGCCGTTACGAGATCGTCGTCGGCGACGAGATCAAGCATTGCGGCCCCGGCGATTTCGTCCACGTCTCTCCGGGCACGCTGCATTCCTTCCGGAATATTGCCGAGACGCCCTCGAAGCTGCTTTTGATCAATTTTCCCGGCGATCTGCATGAGGAATTCTTCATGGCGATCGGCGAGCCGGTCGCACCTGGCACGACAGCCTTTCCGCCGATGAGCGCGCCCGATGTTCCGAAGATCGTCGCGACGGCCGCCCGTTTCGGCATCGACATTCCGCCGCCGCCGCCGCCGCAGGCGTGAGCCCCCGGCCCCGGGGGAGCAAGCGCTGCGACGCCGATCACAATCTTTTCGACTATCGAGGAATCAACAATGAGAATGCATCATGTCGATCGCCTGCTGGCATCGAGCAGCTTTCGGATCTTCGCCCGCATCCTGCTGACGTTGGTCTTCTGGTCGAGCGGGCTTGCGAAGCTCTTCGACTTCCCGACCGCGATCGCAGAGATGGAGCACTACGGCCTTGCACCTGCTGCGCCGACTGCGATTGCCGTTATATTCGTGCAGCTTGCCGGCTCCGCCCTTGTCATCTCCGGTCGGCATATCTGGCTCGGGGCGGGCGCTCTCGGCGTCTTTACCGTGCTGACGATCCCGATCGCGCACGCCTTCTGGTCGATGAGCGGCAAAGCCGCCTTTTTCGAGATGCTGTTTGCGATCGAGCATCTGAGCGTCGTCGGCGGTCTGATGATCGTTGCGATCCTGGGGCGGCGAACCGCTACGGTTCAGGCGCCTGTTTTAGCCGGCATCTGAACGATCGGATCATCGGTGTCGGGGAACAGTCAAAGCTCCCCAACGCCGGAGGCGGTCTGGGGATGTCAGCTTTTCCGGTCGGCGATGAAATGCGCCGCAGCGGTGAGGATCGAGGCGCGAGGGCCGTAGAGGGCAAGCAGCGCCTCGGCATCGCGGACATGCTGGTGGAGTTGGCTCTCGGCCCATTCCATGCCGCGCAGGGCCACAAGCGTTCCCTTGCCGCGGGCCGCATCCTTGCCGGTTGCCTTGCCCATGGTCGCGGTGTCCGAGGTCAGGTCGAGAATGTCGTCGGCAAGCTGGAAGGCAAGACCGATCTTTTCGCCGAAGGCGCGCAGGCGACGGCGATCTTCCGGCGGGCTTGCCGAGATGACGGCGCCGGCTTCGCAGGCGAAGCGGATCAGCGCGCCTGTTTTCATCGCCTGCAGGCGGATGATGCCGGCTTCGTCAGGCGCTTGTCTTTCCGCTGCGAGATCGAGCGCCTGGCCGCCGGCCATGCCGCCGAGACCGGCAGCACGGGCAAGGGCCAGCACCAGCGATGCCTTGCTCGTATCGGGAAGGGCCGTTTCCGGCGCGGCGATAATGTCGAAGGCGTAGGTCAGCAGGCTGTCGCCTGCGAGGATTGCCGTCGCCTCGTCGAACTTTATGTGTACCGTCGGTTTGCCGCGGCGCAGGTCGTCATCGTCCATGGCCGGCAGGTCGTCATGCACGAGGGAATAGCAGTGGACGCATTCAAGTGCGGCGCCGACGCGAAGTGCCGCCTCTGGATCGCCGCCGAGAAGGGCTGCACTTTCGACGACGAGAAACGGGCGCAGCCGCTTGCCGCCGTTCAGCACGGCATAATGCATGGCATCGCGCAGCGTTGCTGGTCTGGCGATTTCATCGGAAAGGGTGCTCGGCGAAAGCAATAGGTCGAGCAGCGCCTCGATCTCGTGGGCGTTGTTCTTCAGCCTCGTCTCGAAAGTGTCCCGGTTCGCGTCCATGGGCGCTGTTTGGCATGAGCGCCCACGGGCTTGCAACGGAATTGTCGATGACGGCAGCAAGATTCGCCACCCACTCTGGCATAAGCTCTGCACAGGCGTTATGAGAACGACAGGAGCGAAATCGGACTGGGGACATTGGATATAGCGCCAGAGAGAGAGGATAGCGTCGACATGCCGGCTCGTCGGCGATGGTTCGAAGACCGGCGTGTGTTGAAACGCATTGTTCTTGCCGTGCTGATCATGCTGATCCTTCCCTATGCGCTGATCTTTTTCTATCTGCTGCCCTTCATTCACCCCGTCTCGACGCTGATGCTGCGCGATCTCGTGCTGCTGCGCGGTTACGACAGGCAATGGGTGTCGCTTGATCATATCGCCCCGGTTGTGGTGCAGTCGGTGATGATGTCAGAGGACGGACAATATTGCTTTCACGGCGGTGTCGACTGGGCGGAAATGCGCATGCTGGTCGAGGATACGCTGAAAGGTCAGGCGACACGCGGCGGCAGTACCATCCCGATGCAGACGGCGAAGAACCTCTTCCTCTGGAACAGCCGCTCCTTCGTGCGCAAGGCACTGGAACTTCCGCTTGCGGTGACCACCGATTTCGTCCTGTCGAAACGGCGGCTGATGGAAATCTATCTCAATATCGCTGAATGGGGTCCCGGCATCTACGGCATCGAGGCGGCGGCCCAGCATCATTTCAAGGTGCCGGCCTCGAAGCTGACGCGGCGACAGGCATCGCTGCTTGCCGTCTCGCTGCCAAACCCGATCGACCGCAATGCCGGTAAACCCGGACGAGGCCTTCGCCGGCTCGCCGGCGTCATCGAGAGACGCGCGCAAGGTTCGGGCGATTACATCAGGTGCATCTATGATTGAGATCAGAACTTGTCGTTAGACAGGATGATTTTAGGCCGTGGTCGGCCTGAAATCTGAATCCTGTTCTAAATTATATAGTTAGAGCATGATGTCGTCCGAAAACCGCTCACGCTTTTCGGCATCATGCTCTAGAAGCGGCAAGCGTCATCTGACATTCTTGGTTCTGCCGTATGGGCGAATGCAGTCCAACCGGAGCCCCGACTCGCCCATGACCACCACGACATTTTCGCCCGAACTTCTCTTCTACTCGAAGACGCACAATTCGAACCCGCCCGCCCATCTCGGTAGCCGCTATCGCAAGGTCGGCGGATTTCTACCGGAAGCCGGCAACACCATCGTCTGCCATCTCGAGAAGGGCTCGCAGACGCAGATGGCGCTGATCGAGGCGCGTGAGAAATATCTGGCGATGCCCGAGGCCCCGCAGTTCCTCTTCACGCCGATATCAAGCATTCACATGACGCTTTTTGAAGGTGTCATCGAGACCAGACGCCGACAGGATTGCTGGCCGGGCGACCTCCCTCTCGATGCGCCGATCGAAGACATGACCGCGCTGATGGCGGCCAGGCTCGAAGGTTTCTCGATGTTCGATCCCTTCAAGGTCGCCATCGTCGACGCTCGCCCGTCAGGCCTGCTCGTCGACGGGGCGACCGAGAACGACCGCAGGGTCATGCGCGCCTGGCGCAATGCGCTGGCCGATCTTCTGGGCTATCGCCAGCCGAGCCATGAGGATTACAAGTTCCACATGACTTTTGCCTACGCGATCGAACGGCTGGAGGACGAAGCCTTGCCGCGCTGGCAGGCGATGCTCGATGACGTGGCCGACGATATCCGCCGCAAGGCCCCTGTTCTCGAGCTTACCCCGCCGGCATTCTGCGTGTTCGAGGATATGAACCATTTCCACGAATTGCTGATTTTCGATTTCGAAGCCTGAACGGGAGAGGCCCATGGACAAACCGACGCTCTACATTGCCAACAAGAACTACTCTTCCTGGTCGTTCCGGCCCTGGATGGCGCTGACCGGCACCGGTGTCGATTTCGAGGAAGTTCTGATCCCTTTCGACTATCCTGGCGGCAATCCCGATATCAAGGCCGTTTCGCCGACCGGGCGAGTGCCGCTTCTCAAGCACGGCGCATTGAAGATCTGGGAATCGCTGGCGATCATCGAATATGCCGCCGAGCTTTATCCAGACGCCGGCCTTCTGCCGAGGAACCGCGCCGAGCGGGCGCTCGCCCGTTCGGTTTCGATGGAAATGCTCTCGAGCTTCCGGGCGCTGCGCAGCGCCTGCCCGATGAATATCCGCCGGTCGAAGGGCAAGATCGCGTTGCCGGATGGTGTCGACGCCGATATCAGCCGCATCGAGACGATCTGGCGCGACCTCCTGCAGCAATCCGGCGGACCGTTTCTGTTTGGCGCGTTCAGCGGGGCGGATGCGATGTTTGCGCCTGTCGTCAACCGGTTCGACATCTATGATCTCGTCAGCCGAAACGATACGCTGGCCTATATGGAGACCATGAAGGCGCATCCGGCTTGGCGGAAATGGGAAGAGGCGGCCCGCGCCGAGCCTTGGATCGTGGCGGAAGACGAAGTCTGAGCCTGGAATCATCGGCTTCGCAAAAAATACGCATGGGGACTGGTCAAGGTCACCCCTTGCATGTATAAGCGCGCCAAATTCCGAAATCGCGACATGTCCGTTTCGGCCGCCAGTCTGGCCGTGGGAATGTTTTGCCCGCAAGTGGAGTAAGAGAAATGGCTGTACCGAAGAGAAAAACAAGCCCGTCCAAGCGCGGTATGCGCCGTTCGGCAGACGCACTGAAGGCTCCGACTTACGTCGAAGACAAGAACTCCGGCGAGCTGCGCCGCCCGCATCATATCGACCTGAAGACCGGTATGTATCGCGGCCGCCAGGTTCTGACGCCGAAGGAAAGCGCATAATTTCCCGATCCGGCTTGTCCGATCGAAAGTTTTAAGGCCGGCGTCACGCCGGCCTTTTGCATTTCGACGATATAATATTTGCAATGACTTGCGGTGGGGCAACGACTTACGGCAGTATTCTTTCGGCGCCGAGGAGATTTGCCGATGATAAATGCCATGCCCCTGATGATTATTCCGTTTATTCTGTACAATCTGGCGATGCTGGGCCTGATGGGCGATGGCGGCATTCCGGCACTGCAGCATGATATCATCGTGTTGTCGATGATCTCGGGCGCGATCTGGAGCATGGCGCTCGGCGATCTTTTCATCGTCATCGCACTTGTCGTGCTGTTCTTCGAAATCCTCAAAGCGACCAGAACCGGTCCCGGCAATCTCGTCAACCACATATTGTCGATGCTGGTCTTCATCGCCTTCCTGGTCGAGTTTTTGCTCGTCCGGGATGCTGCGACGCAGGTATTCTTCATTTTGATGACGATCGCTCTGATCGATGTCATCGGCGGTTTTGCCGTGTCGATCCGAAGCGCCGGGCGGGATGTCTCGATCGGACTATAGGTTGTCGAGCTTGTTCTGAAGAGCGCGGAGCTGTTCCTTCAACTCGTCGATATCCTTGGCCTCGGCCTTGCGGCTTTCCTTGGCAGGCGGCGTCATGAAGGGCGAAAACATCTGCATCGCCTGCTGAAACAGCTCGGTGTTGCGGCGAACATGGTCCTCGACCATCTGCATCGGCAACTGCAGGTTCTTGCCGAGCGGCGTTTCGCCGAAAGCGCGGGTCACCTGCTCGCGCATCTGGGCCTGTTGTTCGGTGAAGGAGCGCATCGAATGTTCGAGAAAGCTCGGCACGACCATCTGCATCTGATCGCCGTAATAGGTGATGAGCTGACGCAGGAAGGAGATCGGGAGCAGTGTGTTTCCGGTCTTCGATTCCTGTTCGAAGATGATCTGGGTCAGCACCGAATGGGTGATGTCATCTCCGCTTTTTGCATCCTGTACGGTAAATTCTTCACCCTTCTTCACCATCTCCGCCAGGTCTTCCAGTGTCACGTAAGTGCTGGTGCCTGTGTTGTACAGGCGGCGATTGGCGTATTTCTTGATAACAATCTGACCCTCATGCTTCGCCATATCAGTCTCCTGAACCCCCGTCTGATTTATGGATATTCCTCCACTTCAGACTGTAAACGCAAAAGAAGGCCGGTGACAATCTCTTTGTGCGATGCGGCAAACCTTTCACAGAGCAGATGAATCGGGCTTTCGCGGGCTGCTGCCGAAAAATGACGGCAGCCGGTCTTCGCGTTTGACTTGTGCTCCAAGCTTTGCCAGTTTCCACTTATGTAAGTGAGACGAAAACGAGGAGCGTCCCCATGAGCAATCCATCCATCGTCATCGCCAGCGCAGGGCGAACAGCAGTCGGCGCCTTCAACGGCGCTTTCGCGACGGTTCTCGCGCATGAGCTCGGGGCGGCCGTCGTCAAGGGCGCGCTCGAGCGCGCCGGCGTCGATGCCGGCGAGGTGGATGAGGTGATCCTCGGCCAGGTGCTTTCCGCCGGCGAGGGCCAGAACCCGGCTCGCCAGGCGGCAATGAAGGCCGGCATTCCGAAGGAAGCGACGGCCTGGGGCGTCAATCAGCTTTGCGGCTCGGGCCTGCGCGCGGTTGCGCTCGGCATGCAGCAGATCGCCACCGGCGACGCCAAGATCATCGTTGCCGGCGGCCAAGAATCCATGTCGATGGCCCCGCATGCCGCGCATCTGCGCGGCGGCGTCAAGATGGGCGACATGAAGATGATCGACACGATGATCAAGGACGGCTTGACCGACGCTTTCTACGGCTACCACATGGGCATCACTGCCGAGAATGTTGCGCGCCAGTGGCAGCTTTCGCGCGACGACCAGGATCAATTCGCCGTCAGCTCGCAGAACAAGGCGGAGGCAGCGCAGAAGGCCGGTCGCTTTGTCGACGAGATCATCCCCTACGTCATCAAGACACGTAAGGGCGACGTCACGGTCGATGCTGACGAATATATCCGTCACGGCGCCACGCTGGAAGCTATGGGGAAATTGCGCCCAGCCTTCGACAAGGACGGCACGGTCACGGCCGCGAATGCGTCCGGCCTCAACGACGGTGCCGCTGTGGCGGTGCTGATGAGCGAGGCGGAGGCAGTCCGGCGCGGCATCCAACCGCTCGCCCGCATCGTTTCCTGGGCAACGGCGGGTGTCGATCCGCAGATCATGGGCACCGGACCGATCCCGGCTTCGCGCAAGGCGCTCGAGAAGGCCGGCTGGTCGGTGAGCGATCTTGATCTCGTCGAAGCCAACGAGGCCTTCGCGGCGCAAGCCTGCGCCGTCACCAAGGATCTCGGATGGGATCCGTCGATCGTCAACGTCAACGGCGGGGCGATCGCGATCGGCCATCCGATCGGCGCCTCCGGCGCGCGCGTTCTCAACACGCTGCTGTTCGAAATGAAGCGCCGCGGCGCCAAGAAGGGTCTTGCCACGCTTTGCATCGGGGGCGGCATGGGTGTGGCCATGTGCTTTGAAGCGCTTTAAATAGCATACAATCCATGATTGATTGAAAATCTCGCCACGCGGCGGGGCAAAAGACAAAAGGGGAGCGGAGCATGAGCAGAGTGGCTGTGGTCACCGGGGGTACACGTGGCATCGGCGCGGCAATATCCATGGCACTGAAAAACGCCGGATACAGGGTCGCGGCCAGCTATGCGGGCAACGACGAGAAGGCCAAAGCCTTCCATGATGTCACCGGCGTTCCAGTGTTCAAATGGGATGTTTCGGATTACCTCGCTTGCGGCGAGGGAATTGCCAGGATCGAAAACGAGATCGGGCCTGTCGAAATCCTCGTCAACAATGCCGGCATCACCCGCGACGCGATGTTCCACAAGATGACGCAGCAGCAGTGGCACGAGGTGATCAATACCAACCTCACCGGCCTGTTCAACATGACGCATCAGGTCTGGACCGGTATGCGCGACCGCAACTTCGGCCGTATCGTCAATATTTCGTCGATCAACGGGCAGAAGGGCCAGATGGGCCAGGTGAATTATTCGGCGGCCAAGGCGGGTGATCTCGGCTTCACCAAGGCGCTGGCCCAGGAAGGGGCGAACAAGAACATCACCGTCAACGCCATTTGCCCCGGTTATATCGGAACGGAAATGGTGCTTGCCGTGCCGGAGAAGGTGCTGAATGAACGCATCATTCCGCAGATCCCCGTCGGTCGTCTCGGCGAACCGGAAGAGATCGCGCGCTGCGTCACCTTCCTCGTCTCCGACGATGCCGGCTTCATCACCGGTTCGACGCTGACGGCCAATGGTGGGCAGTACTTCGCCTAGGCCACAATACGGATTATACGCAGATTCAAAGCGAGGCGAGTCTGGCAGGGCGCGCCTCGCTTATTTTATTTGCTGGATCAGGAGCGGCGGTCGGCGTTCGGAATGTCGCTGTGTCCGAACCTCGACCGTCCGATCTTGGCCGGCACTTTGCGCAGCAAGCGATCTTTGCTGCTGAGGGCTGATATCGCGGTCGTCAGGAAAGCCGAGGCTATGAGAATGGCGACGAGGGAATTCAGAAAAATCTGGATCATGGAAACGTTCCTTTCCGGTGCGCCGGGCGGCTCTGCCTGCTCATTGCGCTCGTGAAGGAAATATGCGCCTGCCCGTTGGGCGGCGGTAGATTTGACTTTCGCAACCGATTGTCAACGTCTCGTTGACGGATAGGACCGGCAAAGAAAACGGGCGCCGAAGCGCCCGTCGGGAGTCCGATATGCTTTTGCCGATTAGCGGCAACGAGCCTCGTAGCGGCGGCCGTAGCGGTCGCGATAGACGCAGTAGCCACGGCGTTCGACCGAATGACCGATCAGAGCACCGGTCAGACCGCCGGCAACGGCGCCGACGGCTGCGCCGCCCCAGCTGTTGGTGACGACACCGCCGATAACCGCACCGGTGCCGGCGCCGATCGCCGTACCTTGCTCGGTCGCTGTGCAGGATGCCAGAGCGCCGACGAGCGCACCAATAAGAACAATCTTCTTCATCATGTCGTAACTCCCCAGGTTAGTAGGCCTTTAGACGCGGCCCATGAGTACAAGGATAATGATAATGACGAGAACTAGCCCCAAACCGCCAGAAGGTCCATAGCCCCAGCCGCGGCTGTAACCCCAATTCGGCAGGGCTCCGATCAGAAGCAGAATAAGGATAATAAGAAGTATCGTGCCGAGCATGTGCGTTCCCTTCATTTCATCTGCAATTCGAATGGACGAGAAACACTTATTGGCGATTTTTGTTCCCGGCTAAGCTCTCGAAATGTGACGAAACCTTGTTTGTAGTTTTCTGAGGCGCATGGCCGCTTTCGCAAACGCTCGGCAGCATCGGTCGAATTCGACCATTCCGGGAAATCACCTGTATGGTTAAAAACTCGTTTAAATACAATATGTTGCGGTGAACAAAGCGGGAAAATCGTGATGTCGCCGATTCGTCAGCGATTCGTTCCCTCTTTGATCGGCGCCTGCACTCGGCACCCCTATCGGCTGCCGCAGTTTAACGCGATCTGAATCCGGCTCCCGAAAGATTAATGCCGGTGCGGCGAGGTGGAATGAAGGCCCCTGCCGCCGATCCGCATCTAGCGCCCGGACCCGAAGCCGCTACCAGATGTGGCCGCGAACGAAAGGCGAAAACGGCTGAGTCATCGATTCGTCTCCGATTCGTTCCGGCTTTGGTCGAGAGGTTAATTTCGGGCGGATTTTCGCCTGTTCAAGATCGGGCGGGAATCGGTCACTCACGATGGCGAAAATGCGAACAAGAGAGAGTCTCATGATTCAGCATCTAGTGGGAAAAAGTGATTCAAAATCAATACTTAGCCGTGAACAAAAGCTGAATCAGCTGGAGTCACCGATTCGTCGCTGATTCGTTCTCACGCTGTTCCGAATCGGAAATTCGGGCGTTCCACGGGACTCGCAAAGGTCGTAATCCCCGAGGCATTTTGAAATCTGCCCTTGCGTTTGCGGCGGCAGCTGTCCATGTGTTCTCTGGCTTCCATCGAGGAGCCGAGATTTTCCTGGGGCCACCCGCCTCATTTGCATGGACTTATGACTCTGACTTCGCAGCCGATGATTCTGAGTGGGCGCGGTGTGACCGCGGTGCTCGGGCCGACCAATACCGGCAAGACCCATTATGCCATCGAGCGCATGGTCGCGCACGGGACGGGCGTGATCGGCCTGCCGCTCCGGCTGCTGGCGCGCGAGGTCTATACGCGGGTGGTGGAGAAGGTCGGCGCGCAGAATGTGGCGCTGGTCACCGGCGAGGAAAAGATTTCGCCGCCCAATGCGCGTTTTTCCGTCTGCACCGTCGAAGCGATGCCGCGCGAGACCAAAGCCGCCTTCGTCGCGATCGACGAGGTGCAGCTCGCCGGCGATCTCGAGCGCGGCCATATCTTCACCGACCGCATCCTGCATCTTCGCGGCCGCGAGGAAACGCTGCTGCTCGGTGCGGCGACGATGCGGCCGATCCTGCTGCAACTCCTGCCCGGCATCAATATCGTCGAGCGGCCGCGGCTTTCGCATCTTTTCTACGCCGGGCAGAAGAAGATCACCCGGCTGCCGCAGCGTTCGGCCATCGTCGCCTTCTCAGCCGACGAGGTCTATGCCATCGCCGAGCTCATCCGCCGGCAACGCGGCGGGGCGGCGGTCGTGCTTGGCGCGCTCAGCCCGCGCACCCGCAATGCGCAGGTGGCGCTCTATCAGGCAGGCGACGTCGAATATCTGGTGGCGACCGATGCGATCGGCATGGGCCTCAACCTCGATGTCGATCACGTTGCCTTTGCCCAGGACCGGAAGTTCGACGGTTACCAGTTCCGCAATCTCAATCCAGGCGAACTCGGCCAGGTCGCCGGGCGCGCCGGGCGGCACGTGCGGGACGGGACCTTCGGCGTCACCGGACAGGTCTCGCCCTTCGACGATGAGCTGGTGCAGCGCATCGAGGGGCACGAGTTCGACAACGTCAAGGTTTTGCAGTGGCGGACGACGGAGATGGACTTCTCCTCAATCGCATCGCTGCGCGCCAGCCTTGAGGTGGGACCGCGCGTGCCGGGGCTGACGCGGGCGCTGCCTGCCGTCGACCAGCAGGCGTTGGAACAGCTTTCGCGCTATCCCGAGGTCATCGATCTCGCCGACAGGCCGGCGCGCGTTGAAAAACTCTGGGAGGCTTGCGCACTTCCCGACTATCGGCGTATCACCCCAGCACAACATGCCGATCTTATCGCGACCCTCTTTTCCGATCTCGTCCGCTATGGCACGGTGAACGAGCAGTTTCTTGCGGAGCAGGTTCATCGCTCCGATCGAACAGATGGGGAAATTGACACGCTTTCGGCGCGAATCGCGCAGATAAGGACCTGGACCTACGTTTCGAATCGGCCCGGTTGGCTTGCCGATCCGACACACTGGCAGGAAAAGACGCGGGAAATCGAAGATCGATTGTCCGACGCGTTACATGAAAGGTTGACGAAACGCTTTGTTGATCGCAGGACATCTGTGCTCATGAAGCGCCTGAGAGAGAATGCGATGCTGGAAGCTGAAATCAGTGTGAATGGCGATGTCTTCGTTGAAGGACATCATGTAGGGCAGTTGAGCGGATTCCGTTTCACGCCGGTGGCGGGAACGGACGGACCGGATGCCAAGGCGGTTCAGGCTGCGTCGCAGAAGGCGCTCGGGCTCGAGTTCGAAGCCCGCGCGGCCCGGATGCATGCCGCCGGCAACAGCGATCTGGTGATCGGTTCGGATGGGTTGATCCGTTGGCTGGGCGACCCGGTGGCGCGGCTTTCGGGCAGCGATCACATCATGCGTCCGCGCGTGATCCTGCTGGCCGACGAACAACTGACGGGCAATGCCCGTGATCACGTCGCCGCCCGCATCGAGCGCTTCGTCAATCATCATATCAGCACGGTGCTGAAGCCGCTCGATGATCTGTCGCGTGCCGAGGACCTGCAGGGTCTCGCCAAGGGACTTGCCTTCCAGCTCGTCGAGAATCTCGGGGTGCTCTTCCGCCGCGACGTGACCGAGGAGGTGAAGTCGCTGGACCAGGAGGCCCGTGCCTCCATGCGCCGCTACGGCGTGCGTTTCGGCGCCTATCATATCTTCGTTCCGGCGCTTCTGAAGCCGGCCCCGGCCGAGCTCATCACGCTGCTCTGGGCGCTGAAGAATGACGGTCTCGACAAGGCGGGCTATGGCGATCTCATTCCGGTGCTTGCCGCCGGCCGCACCTCCGTCGTCACCGATCCGAGCTTCGAGCGGATGTTCTACAAGCTCGCCGGCTTCCGTTTCCTCGGCAAGCGTGCCGTGCGCATCGACATTCTGGAACGGCTTGCCGACATCATCCGGCCGCTGCTGCAATGGAAGCCCGGTCAAAACAACCGTCCGGAGGGCGCCTATGACGGCCGCCGCTTCACGACGACGACGGCGATGCTGTCGATCCTCGGTGCGACGCTCGAGGACATGGAAGAAATCCTCAAGGGTCTCGGCTATCGCGCCGATGCCGTGAAGGCGGAAGAGGCATCGGTACATCTTGCGACGCAGGATGCGGCCTCAGTGCCTGCTGCCACTGCGGAAACGCCTGCGGAAGAGACAGCCGAAAAGGCCGACCACGACGATGCCGACGGTGCGGCGGAAGAGACTGCTGCCGAAGCGTCTGCAACCGAGGCGGCTCCGGCAGCTGCTGACGCGCCCGTGGCCGAAGCGGTCCAAACCCCCGCTCCGGTCGAAGCGATCGAGGCATCGGCTCCGGTGGAAGCGTCTAAAGAAGCAGTGCACGCTCCCGAGGAAGCAGCGCCTGCTCCTGGGGAAGCCGGCGAGCCGGTGGAACCGAAGCCGGTTCTTCTGTGGCGTCTCGGCGGCCGCAACGACAATCAGCGCCAGGCGCGCGGCGGTCATGGCGAACGCCGTGGCGGCCAGGGCGAGCAGCGCGGTCAGAACCAGGAACGCGGCGACCGCAATCGCCGGCCCGGCGGCGGTGAAGGCGGCGAGGGCAATCGCGGCGGCGAAGGCCGTGACAACAATCGCCAGAACCGCGGTAAGGACGGTGGTGGTCGCGACGGCGGCCGGCCGCAGCAGGCAAGGGGCGACCGCAACAACCAACCACGGGGCGACCAGCCGCGTGGTGACCGGCAGGACCGCGGCGATCGCAAGGATCGCGGTGACCGCAACGATCGCAATGACCGCAACAACAATCGCGGCGGCTCGCAGCCGCTGCGCTTCGAGGCCAAGCCGCCGCGCAAGGAGAAGCCGATCGATCCGGATTCGCCTTTCGCCAAGCTCGCAGCCCTCAAGGAGCAGATGAAGAAGTAGTCATGAGCGGGGAGACACAGCCGACAAGCGGTTCGCGCCAGCGCATCGACAAGTGGCTGTTCTTCGCGCGCATGGCGAAGTCACGCTCGGTGGCGCAGAGCCATATCCAATCAGGCCATGTGCGCATCAACGGCGAGCGCTGCAGCCAGCCGAGCCAGATGGTCAAGCCGGGTGACCGTATCGAGCTGACGCTGGAGCGGCGCGATGTCGTTCTCGTCGTGCGCCTTGCCGGCGAGCGACGGGGGCCTTACGAGCAGGCGCGCCTGCTTTACGACGACCAATCCCCGCCGCCCGATGAGGCAAAACGTCTCACGCCCTACGAGCAGGCAATCCGGGCGACCGGCACCGGCCGTCCGACCAAAAAGGAAAGACGTGCAATCGACAGGCTGATGTCGGACGAGGATTAGAAAACTCTGTCTGCGGCGGCGGCTTTTGCAGATCGTTTATCCTTGAAATCCGGCGATAAAGCCGATAGGTCACTGACAACCTGCCGGAAGCGTGCTTGCCTCCCAAGCCTGCTCACGCTTTTCCTCCGGCACGGGGATAGGCGCGACGTTCCAGGTTGCCCGGCCCCATCCGCATGGAAATCCTGGAGTTCTTCATGACCTATGTCGTGACCGACAATTGCATCAAGTGCAAATACACCGATTGCGTGGAAGTCTGCCCTGTCGACTGCTTCTATGAGGGCGAGAATTTCCTCGTCATCCATCCTGACGAATGCATCGATTGCGGCGTCTGCGAACCGGAATGTCCCGCCGAGGCGATCAAGCCCGATACCGAGCCTGGCCTCGACAAATGGCTGAAGATCAACACCGAATACGCGACGATCTGGCCGAATATTACGGTCAAGAAGGAGCCGTTGCCTGAGGCCAAGGACATGGATGGCGAGACCGGAAAATTCGAGAAGTATTTCTCGGAGAAGCCTGGTTCCGGCGATTGAAACAGTGCCTACATTCGGTCGCCGGATTCGGGCGACCGCGGGCCGAAACGTTTTAAAAGTTGCGTGAGGCATATGGGTGACATGTGTTGCCCGCATGACTCAAGCGAAGCAAATTATTGATTTCCTCATATTTTTATGATAGGTTTCGGCTACTGTTCCATTTGTGGCATGACGCATGCCCAAAACCATCACGAAAGCAAAACAAATCCGTACGCGGTTTCCGTGACATATCAACGCTTTGAGCGCCGGGTCCCAAGATCGCGCGCAAGAAGTCTTTGCTTTTGCCCGATGGGATCAGAGTGAAGTCACCCGACGGATACTACCGTCTCACCCGGGCCTGACTGACCCGGCTCCGGCCGCCGCCGGAAGCGTAACAGGGAGTTTTTGAATAGAATGACGACTCAGCAGAAAAAGCCTTCTACAGCACGTCACGGCTTCAAGACCGGTGAATCGATCGTCTACCCCGCTCATGGCGTCGGTACCATCACCGCTATCGAAGAGCAAGAAGTTGCCGGCATGAAGCTCGAACTTTTCGTTATCGATTTCGAGAAGGACAAGATGCGTCTGAAGGTTCCGGTTGCGAAGGCCATGAGCATCGGTATGCGCAAGCTTTCGGAAACGGATTTCGTCGAGCGTGCATTGAAGGTCGTGCAGGGCAAGGCGCGTGTCAAGCGCACCATGTGGTCCCGCCGCGCCCAGGAATATGATGCGAAGATCAATTCCGGCGACCTGATTTCCATCGCTGAAGTGGTGCGTGATCTCTATCGTGCCGAGAACCAGCCCGAACAGTCCTATTCGGAGCGCCAGCTCTATGAGGCTGCGCTCGACCGCATGGCGCGCGAAATCGCCGCTGTCAACAAAATGTCGGAAACCGAAGCCGTCCGTCTGGTCGAGACCAATCTCAACAAGGGTCCGAAGCGCGGCAAGGCGATTGAAGAAGACGATTCGCAGGACGAAGCCGCATAAAGCGACCCTGTTTTTCTGTCAAAAAACCCGGCCTTCGTGCCGGGTTTTTTTATTGGAACTTTTTCCCGACTGCCGCGTTTATCATACGTAATTGCGGACTGCTCGTCGGGCAATGGCCTCAACGAGCGAACTGCTGTTCCGTCAATGTTCAATGAGGAGCGGATCATGCCTTTTCTATATTGCCCATCCGGCAAGGTGAAGAAACAGGTCCGGCCCAGCCGTCTTACCGGCACATGATGAAAAATAGGGCCTCCCCCTGAAAAGTCCAGGGGCGAGGCTTTTATGCATTCAGAACCCATTCAATCCGGACAGCGATGTTCCGGAATATGAGTTTTATTGTTCATTTCAGGGCGAGAGGCCTGCTTCGGGAGATCGAAATGAAGAACATGTCTGCAGATCGGCGCATGATCAAAATCGCGATGGCCGCCCCCTATCTTGCCCGTCAGGAAGAGCACGATCTCGCCACCCGCTGGAAGGATCACGACGACCGCGGTGCGCGCAACCAGATCGCCATGGCCCATATGCGCCTCGTCATATCCATGGCCGGCAAGTTCCGCAATTTCGGCCTGCCGATGAGCGATCTGGTGCAGGAAGGCTATGTCGGCCTGCTGGAGGCCGCCGCCCGCTTCGAGCCGGAACGCGACGTGCGTTTTTCGACCTATGCAAGCTGGTGGATCCGGGCTTCGATCCAGGATTATATCCTGCGCAACTGGTCGATCGTGCGTGGTGGCACGAGTTCCGCGCAAAAAGCGCTGTTCTTCAATCTGCGTCGTCTGCGCGCCAAGCTCGCCAAGGGTGACACACAGCTGACGCTGCAATCCATTCACCAGGAAATCGCTGCGGCCCTCGGCGTCAGCCTCGCCGATGTGCAGACGATGGATGCCAGGCTTTCCGGCAACGACGCTTCGCTGCAGGCGCCTTCGGTCTCCGGCGATGCCGAGAGCGCGGAGAAGATGGACTTCCTCGTCAGCGACGATCCTCTGCCGGACGAGCAGGTTTCCAACATGATCGACGGCGAGCGCCGCCGCGTCTGGCTCGCCTCGGCGCTGAAACATCTCAACGAACGCGAGATGAAGATCATTAGCGCCCGGCGTCTGGCGGAAGACGGTGCGACACTTGAAGAACTCGGTGCCGATCTCGGCATTTCCAAGGAACGTGTGCGTCAGATCGAAAGCCGGGCGATGGAAAAACTCCGCAGCGCCCTCGTCAGCGCCGATCCGCATATGGCGGCCTACGCTTGAACCTAAAGCGCGTCGAGATCTTTCAGATTCGCCGGTCGCGCTTTAGGTGTTTGTTTTATGCATGTCGTGATCGCAAAACCGCTGCACGGTTTTACGCGACATGCTTGTCCCCTCCAGCAGCACAGACTGGCCCGGCGTAAGCCGGGCCTTTTTTATTCGGCGATGATTTTGACGCGATCGCCTGTTGAAACGGCTGCACCCGTGGGCAGGGCGTTGATGAGCTTGAAGAGATCGAGCTTGCGGTCTGTGCCCATCATGCGGGCGGCGAGCGTCGAGATATTCTCACCCGGCCGGACGGTGACGACGCGGATACGCAGCGGCTTCAGCGATGCCGCCTCTGCCGGCGTCATGCGCCGGAAACTCGCGCGTAGCACATTGGCCGTTGGCTCGAGGGCGTCGCTGCCTTTCGGCACGGCGGTCAGGAAACGGAAGATCTGCGAATTGTTGCGGATCACAGTGACATCGAAATCCCAGCGGTCGGCGCTGGCGCGCGCGGTGGCTGCTTCCAGGCCGTTGATGGTGATCGGTTGGATGGTCGACGGGTCGAGTCCGGTTACCCAGCCGCTGGAGATATAGTTGGTGAGGCTCTGGTTCTGATTGTCGGCGACGCCGTCGAAGCGGACGGCGATGTCGTTCGGACCGGTGGCCATCACGGCCTCGACCTTGTTGTCGATGTGGAAATCCGGCGGCACGTCGAAGCGGATACCGAGGCCGCCATGCAGGAAGGTCTGGCCGCGCACATAACCTTCTTCCGGGCTGTCGCCGTAGAGCAGTCCGTCTATGCCGTCGAGATAATAATCGCGGCCCTTGTCGCCGACTGAGCCTTCCTGGCCGAAGGCGCGGGCGTGGGTGCGGGCAAGCTCTATGCGCTGCGCCGAATTCGGATGGCTCGACAGGAAGTCGAGGCTCTGGTCGGCTTCGGGATCAACCGACATGAAGCGACTGTAAGCCGCCATGGAATCGAGGAAACGGGCAGCGGCATAGGGGTCATAGCCAGCTTCGCCGAGCATGCGCACACCGATGACATCGGCCTGCAGCTCCTGCTGGCGGGAGAAGGCGGCGAGCCGCAGCTTGCCGCGGGCAAGTGCCTGCTTGCCGGCGATGTCGCTGGAAAGAACTTCGGCGACGACGCGACTGGCAATGACCTCAGCCTCTTCGCGCTTCTGCCGCTCGATGCCGTGGTTTGCCGTCACATGGCCCATTTCGTGCGATAGCACGGCGGCAACTTCCGAGGCGTCGTTGGCAAGGGCGAGCAGGCCGCGGGTGACGTAGAGATAACCGCCCGGCAGCGCAAAGGCGTTGATCGCCGGCGAATTCAGGATGGTGATGCGGTAGGACTGGCTCGGATTTTCCGACACCGCCGTCAGTGCGCCGGCGATGCGGGCGACGAGGCGTTCGGTTTTGGCGTCCTTGTATTCGCCGCCGTAGCTTGCCACGATGCGCGGATGCTCGCGGGCGCCCATCGCCGCGCGCGGGTCGTTCTTCTGCACCTCGTCGACGATCTGTGGATTGGAAGACGGCGAAACACTCGGCTGATAGGATTGGTCGATCAGCGTTTGGCAGCCATTCAGCGCCATTGCGACGGCCGAAAGCAGCATCAGGCGACGCGCGAAGCGCCGCGGCGCGGAGATGGCATCACTGGAAAGCGCGGGCGATTTCCACGTCGTCAAGCTGTCCAGTCTGTTTCTCCGCATCATGTCGCTGTTTTGCCGGTTTGCCGCAGATTCGGACCGACCATGGCAAAGGGAATTCAACAGGTGCGCACCCCTGATCTCGCGCTGCACAATCGGCCGATACAAGTCTTTGCTGTAGCTGATTTACGCATCGGTTGCATAGCGAGACTCTGCTTAAATGTGGCGCCGTTGCATTTTGGCAAGCCTCAGGCATTAAGGCCTCCCTTCGCTCGGATGAAATTATGGCGAAAGTTCCGTCACAAAGCGGAGATTCGTCGACGGCGCGGAAAAAGAACGGGCCGATTGAAATAACCAGCTCGACAGCGACAGTCTTGCGTGAAAATTGCAACCAGTAATGTGCTTTTGGTGAAGGAACGCCTCTTGGTAAGGCATTTCCGCGGGGCGATTCGACTATTCGGCAGCTTCCGCCGTCGCCGGTTGCGGCTTCGTCGTCTCGCCGGCGCGGGGCAGTTGCACAGGCTTCAGCATGATGGCGGCCGCAAGGCCGATCAGCGCAATGGCGCAGGAGGTCATGAAGAGCGGCGAGAAGGCAGCGGCATAGGTATCGGCGACGGCCTGGCGGCTCGCTTCGGGAAGGGCGGCCATCATTTTCGGCGTCAGCTGCTCGATATCGGCGACGCCGGGAATGGAGACGCCGACCTTGCCGAGCTCAGAGGCGATGATGGCGCCGTAGATGGAAATAGCGATCGAGGCGCCGCCCATGCGCGACAGCGTCACCGAGCCGGTGGCGGCGCCGACGTCGCGGGCCGGTGCTGCATTCTGTACGCCGATGACGGGAACCTGCTGGGCAAGGCCGATGCCGATGCCGTGCAGCATCATGATCGCGCCGATGAAGACGATCGGTGTTCCGGCGTGGATATGCGACATCAGGGCAAAGGCGGTGGCACTGCAGGTGAGGCTTGCGATGGCGAAGGGCTTGTAGCGCCCCGTCTTCGAGATGATCCGGCCTGCTGTCAGCGATCCGCAGACGAGGCCGCCGGTCAGGAGGATGAAGAGCAGGCCGGCGGCCGACGGCGAAAGGCCGGTCGTGGTCTGCAGGAAGAGAGCGAGATAATTGACCATGCCGATGGCGATGGCGCCGCCCATGATCGAGATCACCAGGAGCAGGCTGAAGGTCGAATTGCGAAACAGCTGCAGGGGAACGATCGGCTCCGGCGCGCGGCGCTCGACGAACACCCAGGTGACGGCGCAGATGACGCCGAAGGCGACGATGCCGATGCTCTCAGGCGAGATCAATGCGCCGAACAGTTCGCTGCTGTCGGTGGCAAGCACGATGCTTGTCGTCGTCATGGCAAGCAGGAGCGCACCGGCATAATCGATCTTGGGGCGGCGATGCGGTTTGCGGTAGGGCAGCATGAAGGCAAGGCCGGTGAGCACGAGGAAGCCGATCGGCACGTTGACGAGGAAGATCGAGCGCCAGCCGAAGAGATCGCTCATCGTGCCGCCGAGCACAGGGCCGATCGCGCCCGATGCCATCAGCACGAGGCTGGAATAGCTTTGGTAGCGAGCCCGCTCGCGCGGCTCGAAGAGATCGGCGTTGACGGCGAAGATCGACACCATGATGCCGCCGCCGCCAAGGCCCTGCAGCACGCGGGCGGCGATCAGCGTATTCATCGAGACCGCAAGGCCGCAGACCGCCGAGCCGACGGTGAAGATCATGATCGCCGTCATCATCACGTATTTGCGGCCGAACAAGTCGCCGAGCTTGCCATAGAGCGGCATGACGGCGCTCAGCGACAGGAGATAGGCCGAGCCGATCCAGCCGAAGCGCTCGAGGTGGCCGAATTCGCCGACGATCGTCGGCAGAGCCGTGGAGACGATCTGATTATCAAGCGTCGCCATGAACATGGCGGTCATCAGGAAAAAGAAGAGGATAAGCCGGCGACGAGGATCCGTCACGAGCGGCGCAGGCGCGAGTTGCATATCCATGGGAGGCATCGTTCCGGGTTGATGTGCTTTTATGTGCTAACAGCATATAGTTGTCAATGGCACATTAATGACATCGGCATATTCAATTTTCGAATCGGCTCTGTTATGGTCCTGTGATGAGCGAAGTCCTGACCAAGACCCTTTCTGCGGAGCCGGCCGAGCCGGATCGTGAAAACGTGCCGCGTATCGGCCGGAGCATGGCGCGCATGCGGCTGATGACCGGGCGGCGGCTGATCGGCCGGCTGGCGATCCAGAGTGCTGCACCAGGCCTTGAGCTTTCGCATCTCGACGTGCTCGATGCCGTGCGGAGGGCGCAGCCTGCCGGCGAGGTCACGGTCGGCATGATCGCGGAGATGCTGCGCATCGATCCGTCACGGGCAAGCCGGGTGGTCGCCGACATGGTCGGGCGCAACGTGCTGCGCCGCGAGGCCTCGCAGGCCGATGCGCGGCGGATCGTCGTCGTCATGACCGAGGTCGGCCAGGACCTGCTTGCCGAGATCGTCGCGCAGAAGCTTGCGATCATTTCCGAGATCGTTTCCGACTGGCCGCAGGAAGATGTCGAGCGCTTCGCAGCGCTTTTCGAGCGCTTCATCGGCGGCTACGAGGCGGTTTTCCTGTCGCGCGACAAGGATACGCCGGGCTAGGCGGCAGTTCAAAGTGATCGGGCGTCCTGTTGGTGTTGGACGCGCAGCGCTTTCAGGCAAGCGGCGCCCCTTCCCCTCGACCCCCCGTTTGCGCTAAGGGCAATGCCCATGAGCCAATCCACCTTCACCATTCTCCTTGGCGGCGAACTCAGCCTGACGGAGCGCCTGCGCCATGCCATCGCCGACAGCCGCTTCATTGCGGCCGATGGCGGCATGCGGCATGCGGCAGCACTCGGTATTACGCCGGAGCTCTGGGTCGGTGATTTCGATTCGACGCCGGCCGATCTCGCGGATGCATTTCCCAATGTGCCGAAACAGCCTTATCCGGCAGCGAAGGCGGCGACGGACGGCGAAATCGCCGTGGCGGAAGCAATCGCGCGGGGCGCGCGGCGGCTCATCCTCGCCGGCGCGCTCGGCGGCGAACGCTCCGACCATGCGCTTCAGCATCTGCTGTCGGCTGTCAGCCTGGCGGAAGAGGGTTTTGACCTGCTGCTGACCTCGGGCAAGGAAGAGGCAGTGCCGCTGGTTGCCGGTACGATCGAACTGGACCTTCCCAAGGGCAGCCTGTTTTCCGTGCCCGGATTCAGCGAGCTGAGAGGGCTTACCATCGAGAATGCGCGTTATCCGCTGGCGGATTTCCATCTGCCTTTCGGCTCGTCGCGCACCATTTCCAATGTTGCGGAAGGCAAGGTTCGCTTTTCGCTCCGCAGCGGCCGGGCAATCGTGCTCGCCCGGCCCTATGATCTTTCCGGAGTCTGATTTTTGGCCCCTCCCATCCTGAAACTCGACGATATCTTCCTGAGCTTCGGCGGCGCACCGCTTCTGGCCGGTGCTGGCCTGCAGATCGAGGCCGGTGACAAAATCTGTCTCGTCGGGCGTAACGGCTCGGGAAAATCGACGCTGCTGAAGATTGCCGCCGGCCTGGTCGAGGCGCAGTCCGGCGAGGTCTTCCGTCATCCGTCCTCGACGGTGCGCTATCTCGAACAGGCCCCGGATTTTGCCGGCTTCAACACGGTGCAGGCCTATGCCGAGGCCGGCCTCGGGCCGGGCGATGACCCCTATCGTGTCACCTATCTGCTGTCGCATCTCGGGCTGACCGGCGATGAAGACCCCAGAATGCTGTCCGGTGGCGAATCGCGGCGCGCTGCCCTTGCCCGGGTTATGGCACCGGAGCCGGACATTCTTCTGCTCGACGAACCGACCAACCATCTCGACCTGCCGACCATCGAATGGCTGGAAGGCGAGCTGCAAAAGACGCGCAGCGCCTTGGTGCTGATCTCGCACGACCGGCGTTTCCTCGAAAAGGTCTCGACGGCAACCGTCTGGCTCGACCGCGGCACCTCGCGCCGGCTCGACCGTGGCTTTGCGCATTTCGAAGCCTGGCGCGACCAGGTGTTGGAGGCCGAGGAACTGGAGCAGCACAAGCTCGGCAAGTCGATCGAGCGCGAGGAGCACTGGCTGCGCTATGGCGTCACGGCGCGGCGCAAGCGCAACATGCGCCGTCTCGGCGAGCTGCAGACGATGCGCTCGAACTATCGCGGCCATAAGGGGCCGCAGGGCACGGTGCAGGCGACGGTTTCGGACGCGCAGGAATCCGGCAAGCTGGTGATCGAGGCCGACAAGATCACCAAGAGCTTCGGCGAGCGGGCAATCGTCACGCCGTTTTCGATCCGTGTGCATCGCGGCGACTGCATTGGTCTCGTCGGACCGAACGGCGCGGGCAAGACGACGCTGCTGAAGATGCTGACCGGGCAGCTTTCGCCCGATAGCGGCACGGTGAAGCTCGGCACCAATCTGGAGATCGCGACGCTCGACCAGAAACGCGAGGATCTCGACCCCGAGGATACGCTTGCCAATTATCTGACGGACGGGCGCGGCGAAAACCTGCTCGTCAACGGCGAGCAGCGCCACGTCACCGGCTACATGAAGGAATTTCTGTTCCAGCCGGAACAGGCGCGTACGCCGATCAGAAACCTCTCCGGCGGCGAACGCGCCCGGCTGATGCTGGCGCGCATCCTTTCGCGCCCGACGAACCTCTTGATCCTCGACGAGCCGACCAACGATCTCGATATCGAAACGCTCGATCTCCTGCAGGAGATTGTCGCCGGCTTTCCCGGCACCGTCATTCTCGTCAGCCATGACCGCGATTTTCTCGACCGCACCGTGACCTCGACGATCGCACCCGCCGTGCCGGATGCGCCTGATGGCCGCTGGATCGAATATGCCGGCGGCTACTCGGACATGCTTGTGCAACGCAAGGGCGCACTCGAGGAGCGCAGAAAAGCCGAGAGGGCGGCGGAGAAGCCGAAGACGCAGGAGGCACCAGCGTCAGGCAGCTCGAAGGTCAAGCTCTCCTTCAAGCAGAAATTCGCACTGGAAAACCTGCCGAAGGAAATGGCGAAGGCCGAAGCCGAAATCGCCAAGCGCGAACAGGTGATGGCAGATCCCAATCTTTTCACGCGCGATCCGGCAGCCTTCAACCGGCTTGCCAGCGAGATGGAAAAACTGCGCGCCGGCCTGACAAAGATGGAAGAGGAGTGGCTGGAGCTCGAAATGCTGCGGGAAGAGCTGGAAGGCTGAGATTTTCTCGAGGCTGAAGGCTCACTTTTCCTTGATTCGTCAGTGTGTCGTCCTGCGGCATAAGGTGCCGTCCGGCAGCCGGGGATATTGCCGATCGCAATGGCGACAAGGAAAAGTCATATGTCTCGCAAGCCCTATTCCGGAATTTTCACGGCGTTTGTCGCCGGCAGCCTCGCGACGCTTGCCCTGTCGCAAGCCGCACAGGCGCAGGATGCCCAGCGCATTCGTGTTCGCGGCGCAATCGAAAGCCTCAGCGGCGATACGCTCGTCGTCAAGACGCGCGAGGGCAGCGATGCGACGATCACGCTGAAATCTGGCTGGAAGGTCGGCGGCATCAAGAAAGCCTCGGTCGAGGATATCAAGCCCGGCGATTTCGTCGGCGTCGCTTCACTTCCGAAGGGCACAGGCCCGGACGGGGCGATCGAGGTGCTGATCTTTCCGGCGTCGATGAAGGGAACCGGTGAGGGCAACCGTCCCTGGGATGCGCAGCCGAACAGCCAGATGACCAATGCGACCGTCAGCAATGCCGTCAAGTCCGTGGACGGCCACACGATCACGCTGACCTATCAGGGCAAGGAAAAGACCATCGCGATTGCCGATGGCACGCCGATCGTGACGTTGGCGCCTGCGACCAAGGATGATCTGAAGCCCGGCGCCGGCGTCGTCATCACCGGCGAGAAGGCGGCGGACGGCAGCATCTCGGCCAGCCAGATCGCCGTAGGCCTCAACGGCATCACGCCGCCGATGTGACCAGCGGCTCAAATCCTTGTCTTATGCATGCCGTCATCCCAAAACCGCTCCACACTTTTTGGGCGGCATGCATTAAAGCGCCGGTGCGGGCACGGCGGCAGCGCCCGCACTGGCGCTGGCGCCGGTCTGGACGACAGGCGACTCCTCGGATGCTGACGGCAGCGCCTGCAGATGCAGCACGCGCGGCTTCAGCGCCTCGAGAAAGGCCTCGGAGCGGCCGATATAGATCATGCCGCTTTCGGGCATCAAGGTGAGCAGTTTGGCCATTGTTTCCTGCAATTCCGGCTCCATGCCTTCCAGCACTTCGTCGAAGATGATCCAGCGCGGGCGCACGAGTAGGAGGCGGGCAAATCCGATCGCTTTCTGCTGGTCGCTGTCGAGCAGCTTGTCCCAGCGGGCGCGGGTTTCGAGCCTTGCGATCAGCGAATGGAGACCAACCTTGTCGAGGGCCGCCTCGACGGCGGCTTTCTCGTAGGCTTCGGGACGTTCGGGAAAGGCCAGCGCCTCGCGCAGTGAGCCGCCGGGGACATAGGCGAGCTGGGGAACAAAGAGCATGTCGTCGATTGGCGGCAGGCCTATCGTGCCGCTGCCGCACGGCCAGAGGCCGGCCATCGCCTGGAAGAGCAGCTTGCGATTGACGCTGTGATCGCCGTTGATCATGATTTTTTCGCCGGCCTTGATCACGACATTGGTTTCACGCAGACGGAAACCGCCGCATTCCTCGATGTCTTCGCCGATCTTGGCGACGATCACCACGTCCTTCAGCGTCAGCGTGTCGGGCGCGGCGTTTTCATAGGCGATGCTGTCCTTGAGGTCGACGTCCTCTTCCATGTCGACCAGCGCCTGGCGGAAATCGGTGACGCGCATCAGCGTGGCGCGCCATTCGGCGATCGGGCCGAAATTGGAGACATACCAGCGCAGCGCCGTGTTGACCTGGTTGAAGGCACCGACGGACATCATCAACTGGCCGAGGGTGAGACCGCCGGAGAAATAAGCGGGGGCGGCCACGATGATCGGGATGACGAGCACCAGCCAGCCATAACCGGCCGAAACCCAGGTGAGATTGGTATTGGCCATGGCAAGCCGCTTGACGACTGTCAGCACCGAGCTGATATCGGTGTTGATGCGCCGGCGCTCGTTCTCCTCGCCGCGGGCGACGGTGATCGCCGGCATGTTCTCATTGGCATGCATCAGCGTGAAGCGAAGCTCGGCCTCCTTCGAAAAGCGGTCGGCATTGAGCTTGACCAGCTTGCGACCGACGACCTGGCTCAGCACCGAGGCAGAAGCGGCATAGAAAATCGCCGCCCAGACCATGTAGCCCGGAATGGAGAAGCTATGGCCGCTGATGCGGAAGATGAAGCCGCTCGAAAGCTCCCAGAGAACGCCGATGAAGCTCACCAGAAGAATGGTCGACTGCAGCAGGCCGAGAACCAGCCCTGTCGTGCTTTCGGCAAGGTTGCGGGAATCCTCGTGCAGACGCTGGTCCGGATTGACGCCGATCAGGCCGCTGGAAGCGAGCCGCAGCGCCCGCTTGCGCTTCAGCCACTGGTCGACGAGATCGCGTGACAGGCCTTCGCGCATATAGAGCGCCGTCATCTGGTTCAGCCAGGCCTGCAGCACGTTGAGCAGCAGCAGTGTGCCGGCGATCATCGCAAAGATTTCGAGTTGGTGGAAGAATTCGCCGAGGTCGCGGCGCTCCAGCGAGTCATAGAAGGGCGCATTCCACTCGTTCAAGATGACCTGGCCGTAGGACGTCGCCAGGATAACGAGGATCAGCACGGTCGCCAGAAACAGCACCCTGCCACGTACTTCCGAATTCCAGAATGCTGAGAACATGACGCCGAGGCGATATGTCAGGCTGAAATCATACCCTACCCTATCCTGCCTCCGGATGCCCGGCCTCCCCTCGATCTTATCTGCCATTACGCTTTTCCAAATCGCCCATGCCCCTATAAATAACATGGTGGCGTTACGGGTCTATCAACAGATTCTATCATTCATTAAACTGTGATGATGCAGCAGAGGTCACTTGACTGCAGTCGACAGTTGATTCGCGACCCGACTGGGTCTAATTAAAGCGCTCCGTGGTGATTTGGCCGGCCGGCTTGCAGCCACGTTAAAAAAGTCGCTAAAGGGCCGCGTGCGGACCGGTAGCGATTTTTTTCGCCGCCGGTTTTTGTTTTTGATCGAGTGACCGCTATGCCCATCAAGATCCCCGATACGCTGCCCGCCTTCGAAACCCTGGTTCAGGAAGGTGTGCGGGTGATGACCGAGACGTTGGCGATCCGTCAGGATATCCGACCGTTGCAGATCGGGCTGCTCAACCTCATGCCGAACAAGATCAAGACCGAACTGCAGATGGCGCGTCTCGTCGGCGCCTCGCCGCTGCAGGTGGAACTGTCGCTCATCCGCATCGGCGGCCATAAGGCGAAAAACACGTCCGAGGATCATCTGCTTGCCTTCTACCAGACCTGGGAGGAGGTAAAACACCGCAAGTTCGACGGCTTCATCATCACTGGGGCGCCGATCGAGCTTTTGCCCTATGAGGACGTCACCTATTGGCCGGAGATGCAGGAGATTCTCGACTGGACGGAAACGAATGTCCATTCGACGATGAACGTCTGCTGGGGCGCGATGGCGGCGATCTATCATTTTCACGGCGTTCCGAAATACGAGCTGAAAGAGAAGGCCTTCGGGGTCTACCGTCACCGGAACCTGAAACCTTCCTCGATCTATCTCAACGGCTTTTCCGACAATTTCGAAGTGCCGGTGTCGCGCTGGACCGAAGTGCGTCGCGCCGATATCGAGAAATCCGAAAGCCTGGAGATCCTGATGGAATCAGCCGAGATGGGTGTGTGCCTCGTGCACGAGAAGAGAGGCCGGCGGCTCTACATGTTCAACCATGTCGAATATGATTCCACCTCGCTTTCCGACGAGTATTTCCGCGACGTCAATACCGGCGTGCCGATCAAGATGCCGCACAATTACTTCCCGCATAACGATCCGGCGCTTGCGCCGCAGAACCGCTGGCGCAGCCATGCGCATCTCTTGTTCGGCAACTGGATCAACGAAATCTACCAGACGACGCCCTTTGATGTGGAAGAGATCGGCACGGACCTCTGACCGTTGCCGATCGCCCCTCGAGCCGGCCGCCGCATCACCGCTGCGGCATTTTCTTTCCGATCCGCCGGTTGCGGATTGAAGCAAATGCGGGCAGGTTCCTGTCCTGAACCCTACCACACCGCGCGTCTTCATCGGACGTGCAATGCACACTTTGAATCGCTGCAAATTCCTCAAATCGATTCCGAATTGAGGAATTTGCAGCAGGGATAGAATGGACGGTCAATGATGTCGGATAAGTTGGAACGGGACGTTTTCGGGCAGACGAAAGCGGGCGAGACCGTTTATCGCGTCGTGATCAGGGGCGGTGGACTGACGGCCAAGATCATAACCTGGGGTGCGGTCATCCAGGATCTGCGCCTCGAGGGACATGACGCGCCGCTGCAACTCGGCTTTGACGATTTCGACAGCTACCCCCTCTATTCGTCCTATTTCGGCGCGACACCCGGCCGCTGCGCCAACCGCGTCGGCGGCGGCAAGTTTGCGCTTGACGACAAGGACTATCAGCTCGAACTGAATGAAAACGGCGTGACGCATCTGCATGGCGGCAGCGACAATATCGCCAAACGCAACTGGACGATCGTCGAACATGACATCGAGCGCGTGGTGCTGAAGATCGTCGATCCCGATGGCCGCGCCGGCTATCCCGGCAATTGCACCATCCAGGCGACTTTCCGGGTGCATGGCAACGGTGAACTGTCGGTCACCTACGAATCGACCAGCGACCAGCCGACGCTCGCCAATGTTTGCCAGCACGCCTATTTCAATCTCGACGGTCGCGAAGATGCGCTTGGCCACGATATCATGATTGCCGCCGATCATTATCTGCCGACCGATGAGAAGCAGGTGCCGACCGGCGAAATCCGTTCCGTCGAGGGCACCGAATTCGATTTCCGCGAGATGGCGCCGATGAAGCGTTTCGTCGGCAGCGAACAGGTGTTCTACGACCATAATTTCTGCCTGTCCGGCGAGCGCACCGCCAAACGGAGCGTCGCGCTTGCCCGCAGCCTTTATTCCGGTGTGTCGCTGGAGGTGCGCAGCACCGAGCCAGGCGTACAATTCTATGCCGGCTTCAAGCTTGATACCGGGGCTCCCGGCATCGGCGGGCGCAAATACGGTCCATTCGCCGGCTTCTGCCTGGAGACGCAGGTCTGGCCGGATGCCATCAATCACCAAGGTTTTCCGAATGCGGTTCTGCGCCCCGGCGAAGTGCTGCGCCAGGAGACGGATTATATCTTCACCAAGAACTGAGCGCCCTGCGGACGCACGGTTGTCAAATTTGATCGTTATGAAACCCTCGACGGCCCGCCGGCGAGGGTTTTTTCTTTCGGCACGCGATTCTGTCTTGCCGATTGGTTCTATATAGGTTCTATTGTGTGTCCATGGATAGAACCAGTCTGATAGCGGAACTGAACAGCCGCGGCCTGCGTGACAAGGCATTGACCGGGCCGCTCTACAAGCGGCTGGCGCAGACGCTGACCGGCCTCATTCAGGAAGGGCTGCTGAAGCCCGGCACCGCACTTCCGGGCGAGCGCGACCTTGCCGAAGCTCTGAAGCTCGGCCGTGTGACCGTGCGCACCGCCTATCGCGATCTGATGGCATCCGGCGCACTGGAATCGCGCCACGGAAGCGGTACTTTCGTGTCGAACAGAGTAGAGCGCATGGAACAGTCGCTCTGGCGGCTTTCCTCCTTCTCCGCCGACATGCGTTCACGCGGGCGTCTGCCGGCCGCACGGATATTGTCGCGGGCGGTCAATACGCCATCGCCGGAGGAATCCTTTCTGCTCGGCCTTGGCGGCGACGAGCCGGTGCTGAGACTCGACCGCTTGCGCCTTGCCGACGGCCTGCCGCTGGCGATTGAACGCGCCGTGGTGCCGATCAAGTTCCTCGGGCACGATGCCGGTGGCGAGGGATCGCTCTACGATGCGCTGACGGCCAGCGGCCACAGGCCCGTGCGCGCGCTGCAGCGGCTGACGGCGGTCACGCTCGACCCGTCCTCCGCCGCAATTCTGAACGTCAAATCGGGCGCGCCGGCGCTCCTGATCGAACGTGTCTCGCGCCTGGAAGACCAGCGCGTCGTCGAATACACCCGCTCGCATTATCGCGGCGATGCCTATGATTTCGTAGCCGAATTGAGAATCGGAGATGACCTATGAATGACAACCAGTCACTGATGCTGCAAGAAGCCGGCCAATCGCCAGAGGTGGTGGCCACGCTTCTAGAAAAGGAAAAACCGGTCTTTGCCGAGATTGCCCGGCTGTTTTCGTCCGCCCGCCCGAGCGTGGTGACGACGGCGGCGCGCGGCTCCTCGGACCACGCCGCCACCTTTTTCAAATATCTTTTCGAGATTACCTGCGGCGTTCCGGTCGCCTCGGTCGGTCCGTCGATCGCTTCCGTCTATGGTGCGGCGCTGCATCTGAAGGGCGGCGTCCATTTCACCGTCTCGCAGTCGGGTGCCAGCCCCGATATCGTCGCGTTGCAGGAGGCGGCGAAGAAGGGCGGAGCGACGACGATCGCCGTCGTCAACGTTACCGACAGCCCGCTTGCGAAACAGGCCGATATCGTTCTCGGCCTCAATGCCGGCGCGGAAAAGAGCGTCGCGGCGACAAAATCCTTCATCGCCTCGGTCGCCGCGCTTGCCGGCGTGACGGCTGCGATCGGCGGCGCGTCCGACCTGCAGGCCGCACTCGACAAGCTGCCGGCGGCACTGTCGGCGACCGCCGGGACCGACACGGCAGCAGCCGAGGAGGTGCTGTTCAACGCGACCTCTCTCTATACAGCCGGCCGCGGCCCGGCCTTCGCGATCGCGCTCGAAGCGGCGCTGAAGGCCAAGGAAACCTCCGGCCTACATGCCGAGGCCTTCTCGCTGGCAGAACTGATGCACGGCCCCATGCGCCTGGTGCAGCCGGGCTTCCCGATCGTCGCCTTCGCACCCGACGATGCGGCCTTCGCCAACAATGTCCAGGCGTTGGAGCGCCTGCAGAAGCTCGGCGCCACCACCGTCGGCTTCTCGGCGCAGCCGCTTTCCGGTGTTCATCTGCGCGTGCCGACGACGGGCAACGGCCTCGTCGACCCGCTGGTGTCGCTGCTCGTCTATTACCGGCTGATCGAGTCGGTGACGCGCCGCAAGGGCTTTGATCCCGACAAGCCGGCGAACCTGCTCAAGGTGACGGAGACGGTCTGATGGTCCGCAAGATCTTCGTCGGCGCCCGCATCTTCGACGGCGAGCGTTTCCATGGCGACAAGGCGCTCATCGTTGCCGATGGCCGCGTCGAAGCGATCGGTGCCAGAAACGATCTGCCGGATGGCGAGGTCGTGACACTTGCAGGCGGCGTTCTGTCGGCCGGTTTCATCGATGCGCAGGTCAATGGCGGCGCCGGGCGGATGCTGAACGACGAGCCTTCCGCCGCCTCGATGGATATTATCGCCGGCGGGCACCGGCCCTATGGCACGACGTCGCTGCTGCCGACGCTGATCACCGATACATCAGAAGCATCCATTGCCGCCATCGAGGCCGCCAAGGAGGCTGTCAAGGCGAACCGCGGCGTCGCCGGTCTGCATCTCGAAGGTCCGCATCTGGCGCCTGCGAGGAAGGGAGCGCATCTGGCCGAGCTGATGCGACCGGTGGAGGACCGCGACGTCAAGGCCTTCATCCGGGCGCGCGAGGCGATCGGCACGCTGCTCGTGACCATGGCCGCCGAGCAGGTGACGGTTGCCCAGGTGCGCGAACTTGCAGAAGCCGGCGTCACCATCAGCGTCGGCCATTCCGATTGTTCGAGCGAGGCGGCGGAAGAACGTTTCGATGCCGGCGCGCGGGGCGTCACGCATCTCTTCAACGCCATGAGCCAGCTCGGACACCGTGCGCCCGGTCTCGTCGGTGCGGCGATCGATCATCCCTCGACCTGGTGCGGCATCATCGCCGATGGCCATCATGTCGATCCGAAGGCCCTGCGCACGGCGCTCCGCGCCAAACGCGGCGAAGGCAAGCTGTTTTTCGTCACCGATGCGATGTCGCTCGTCGGGTCGGAGAAGGATTCGTTCACGCTGAACGGGCGCACGGTCCGGCGCGAAAGGGGCGGCTTCTGCTCGAAGCTGGTGCTGTCCGACGGCACGCTGGCCGGTTCCGACGTCGACATGATCTCGACGATCCGTTACGGCGTCACCTATCTCGACCTGACGCTCGCCGAGGCTTTGCGCATGGCGACGCTTTATCCGGCCCGGTTCCTCCGGCTTGCCGATCGCGGCCATCTCTCGCCGGGTACGCGTGCCGATCTCGTGCATCTCACCGATGCGCTTGCCGTCACCGCCACCTGGCTCAGCGGCGAAGTGACCTGAAATCAAGGATAAGCCGGATGACTGATATCACCGATGCCTACTTCTCCAATCTGATCGGCCGGCTGGAAGAACTCAAGCGGACGCTTGCCGAGCCGATGGCGCAGGCAGCAGCCGTCATCCTCGATGCCGCCCACGGCGACAAGCGCGTCTATGTCTTTGGCACCGGCCATTCGCATATGCTGGCGGAAGAGGTGCACTATCGTGCCGGCGGGCTCGCCTTCACCGTGCCGGTGCTCGTCGGCTCGGCCATGCTGCACGAGGGTGCGGTCATCAGTTCGGTCTATGAGCGCACGCAGGGCCTGGTGCGGCCGATGCTGGAGCGTTACGGCATGCAGCCGGGCGATGTCATCATCATCGCCTCCAATTCGGGCGTGAACGCCGCGCCGATCGAGGCCGCCGACTATGCGCGCGAAATCGGCGCAAAGGTGATTGCCATCACTTCGATCGCCTATTCCTCCGCGATCGCCAATGGCCGCCGGCGGCTCGCCGACGTGGCCGATGTGGTGCTCGACAACGGGCTGCCACCGGGTGACGCCGTTGTCGATCTCGAAGGCACGGGGCTTCGGGTTGGGCCAGTCTCGACGGCGGTCGGGGTGACGGTCATCAATGCGATCTTCGCCGAAGTCGCCTCGGAGCTTTCGAAATCCGGCGATGCGCCAATTTATCTCAGCGCCAACATGCCGGGCGCTGCCGAGATCAACCAGAAGCTCGTCAAGAAATACCGGCCGCGCAACCCGCATCTCTAGAGCGTGATGCCGAATAGTGTGGCGCGGATACAAAAAAGGCCGGCGTGAGCCGGCCTCTTGGATAGGCTGAAGCCAGGATCAGTCCTTGGCGCGTTCGACGTAGGAATTGTCTTCCGTCGCGATGACGACGCGGGTGCCGGCATTGATATGCGGCGGCACCAGGGTGCGCACGCCGTTCGACAGCATGGCCGGCTTGTAGGAAGACGATGCCGTCTGGCCCTTGACGACCGGTTCCGTCTCCATGATTTCGAGCGTGACGTGGCGCGGCATCTGGATCGCCAGCGCAATGCCTTCATGCATTGACAGAACGCAGGTCATGCCTTCCTGCAGATAAGCCTTGTCGTCACCCATCGTGTCGACATCGACGACGACCTGATCGTAGTTTCCAGGGTTCATGAAGTGAAAGCCTTCGCCGTCCTCGTAGAGGAACTGATGGTTCACGTCTTCGACGAAGGCGCGCTCGACCTGTTCGGTGGTGCGCCAGCGCTCGGAAACCTTCACGCCGTCGACGATGCGGCGCATGTCGACCTGGGTGACCGGCGTGCCCTTGCCCGGATGAAAGTTCTGGGCGGTGAGAACGACGTAGAGCTTGCCGTCGACATCGAGAACGTTGCCCTTGCGGACCGAAGAGGCGATGACCTTGACCATAAGACTTCCTTGTAACTCGGCTTTCGGCGTCGTAGATGACTGCCGAGACGCTCCGAAGACGCAAATGTTTTTCTTTGGGGCGCAACTAACCTAAAATCCGGGAAATAGCCACCCCCCATACCGGCTTCTCCGGCGAAGAAAGCTTGGAATGAACTCTTCGGCGAAAGCGTCCCCCTGGTGGACCCCGTCCGTGCATGCCGACCGCCGTCCGTTCCTGATCGGGCGCAATGCGATCCAGGCGGCGTTGCGCGGGTTTTTCGCGCGCGAGGATTTCATCGAGGTGGATACGGCGGTACTGCAGGTCTCTCCCGGCAATGAGGCACATCTGCATGCCTTCGCCACGGAAGCGCTGACGACGGACGGGCAAAAGGCGCCATTTTACCTGCACACCTCACCGGAATTCGCCTGCAAGAAGCTGCTTGCGGCGGGCGAGAAACGCATCTCGTGTTTTGCCCATGTCTATCGCAATCGCGAGCGTGGGCCGCTGCACCATCCCGAATTCACCATGCTCGAATGGTATCGGGCCGGCGAAAGCTATGAGAGCCTGATGATGGATTGCGTGCGGATCCTGGCGCTTGCGACTGAGACGGCAAAGACCGGGAAGCTTGCCTATCGCGGCGCCGAGAGCGATCCCTTTGCCGGGCCGGAGCGGATCAGCGTAGCCGAAGCGTTCGAGCGCCATGCCGGCATCGATCTTCTCGCCTCGGTCGCCGCCGACGGTTCGACCGATCGCGACCATCTGGCGGCCGAGCTCAGGCGCGTCGGCATGCGTGTTGCCGATGACGACGGCTGGGCCGATCTCTTCAGCCGGGTGCTGGTCGAAAAGATCGAGCCGCATCTCGGCTTCGGCCGCATCACCATCCTCGACGAATATCCGATCTCGGAGGCGGCACTTGCGCGCCCCTCGGCACGCGACCCCGGGGTTGCCGAGCGTTTCGAGCTCTATGCCTGCGGCGTCGAGCTGGCGAACGGCTTCGGCGAACTGACCAACGCTGCCGAACAGCGGCGACGCTTCGAGATCGAAATGGCCGAGAAGGCCCGGATCTACGGCGAGACCTATCCGATCGACGAGGATTTCCTCGCCGCACTGGCGCTGATGCCTGAGGCAAGCGGCATCGCGCTCGGCTTCGACCGGTTGGTGATGCTGGCAACGGGAGCATCGCGCATCGACCAGGTGCTCTGGGCACCGGTTGCGGAGTATGGAAGATGAATGTCGTCAAACCGATCAAAAGCGTCGATGATCTCGTCAAGGCAGGGCTGATCGCGCCTGCCGATCGCGCAACCCTCGAGGAGGTTGCCGCGCGGTACGCGATTGCGCTGACGCCTGCGATCAGCAAGCTCATCGACCGCACCGATCCCGGTGATCCGATCGCTCGGCAATTCGTGCCTGATGCAGCCGAACTCACGGTTGCCCCAGAAGAACGCGCCGATCCGATCGGCGATCATGCCCACAGCCCCGTCGAAGGCATCGTTCACCGCTATCCCGATCGTGTGTTGCTCAAGGCCGTGCATGTCTGCCCGGTCTATTGCCGCTTCTGCTTCCGGCGCGAAATGGTCGGGCCACAGGGCCTCGGCACGCTCGATGCCGCGGCGATGCAAGCCGCTTTCGATTATATCCGCGGTCACGAGGAGATCTGGGAGGTCATCCTCACCGGCGGCGATCCGCTGGTGCTTTCGCCGCGCCGGCTCCACGAGATCATGGAGGCGCTTGCCGGGATCGCGCATGTGAAGATCGTGCGTTTCCACACGCGCGTTCCGGTCGTCGATCCCGAGAAGATTGATGCGGCGCTGATCGACGCGCTGAGGGCAAGCGGCAAGACGGTCTATGTGGCGCTGCACGCCAATCATCCGCGCGAACTGACGCCGGAAGCGCGGGCGGCCTGCGGCCGCCTCGTCGATGCCGGCATCGCCATGGTCAGCCAGTCGGTGCTGCTCAAGGACGTCAACGACGATCCCGCCGTGCTTGCGGAATTGATGAAGGCTTTCGTCGAGATCCGCGTCAAACCCTATTACCTGCATCATCCGGATCTGGCGCCCGGCACCAGTCATTTCAGAGTGACGATCGAAGAGGGGCAGGAGATCATCGCGGCGCTGCGCGGGCGGATTTCCGGGCTCTGCCAGCCGGCCTACATCCTCGATATCCCAGGCGGTCACGGCAAGGCCGTCGTCAGTGGGAGCGCGATCAGGGCGACAGGCGACGGATGTTATTCCGTCACCGATTATCGCGGTGGCGAGCATTCCTATCCGCCCACCGATTAAGACAAAAGGCGGCGTTTTGCGTGTCATTTCTGTACTCGCCACTCCAGAAACCAGAGTGTGTCGCAGCGTCGAAATTATCTTAAGTCATTGATATAAAATTGTTATTTGCGACAGTGCGGGAAGGATCGCTAAAATCCTAACTGTGAGCCTCAGTCATATTTAACTCAATTAATTAGCGGAATGTTCTGTTTTCCGCACTAAAAGAACGCTCATGACAAGGCGATGAACGCCGGTTCGGGATCATGAGAATCTTGGAGTGATGGGATGAATAAGGCAATCCGCGACCTCATAGCCAAATTCGGCAAGCTTCCTGGGTCGATCGACCAGGTCGCCGACGACGCCGATCTTTATGCGGCAGGTTTGACGTCCTTTGCTTCTGTGCAGTTGATGCTTGGCCTCGAAGAGGCCTTCGACATCGAATTTCCCGACAATCTCCTGAACCGCAAATCCTTCGCGAGCATCTCGGCCATCGCCAGGACCGTCGATCTCATCCGGGACAGCCGGAAGGTCGCGTGATGAATTTCCCCGTCAAGATCATGCAGGACGGTCTTGTCGCAAGGGTGGCCCGCGTCGCCGAAATCGCTGCGAAGCACGCGGATGCCGTCGATGCTGAAGCCCGTTTCCCCCGAGAAGCCGTGGATGCGTTGAAGGCCGAAAGGCTGCTCGGCATCCAGGTGCCGCGCCATCTCGGCGGCGAATCCGCCTCGATCACCGAGATCGCCGAATTGTGCTCGCTGCTCGGCCAGGTTTGCGCCGCAAGCGCCATGGTCTTCGCCATGCATCACATCAAGCTGTCGAGCCTCGTTGAACACGGCGCCGACAGCGAATGGCATCGCGGTTTCATGCGCCGCATCGCCGCCGAGCAGCTGTTGATCGCATCCGCCACCACCGAAGGCGGTATCGGCGGAAACCTGCGCAACAGCATCTGTGCGGTCGAGGTCGATGGCGACATGTGCCGTCTCGAAAAGGATGCGACCGTCATTTCCTATGGCTCGCATGCCGACGCCATTCTCATCACCTCGCGTGCCCACGCGCAGGCGGCTTCCTCCGATCAGGTGCTGACGGCCTTCCTCAAGGACCAGTACACGCTCGAGAAAACGCATGTCTGGAATACGCTCGGCATGCGCGGAACCTGCTCCGACGGCTTCCTGTTCAAGGGTGAAGCGCCGGCCCATCAGATCCTGCCGAAGCCTTTCGCGGAGATCGCGGCGCAATCCATGCTTGCCTCCTCGCACCTCTTGTGGAGCGGCGTCTGGTACGGCATCGCCGTCGATGCCGTTGTGCGCGCCCAGGCTTTCGTGCGCGCCGCCGCCCGCAAGGCGCCGGATTCCCAGCCGCCGGGCGCGCTGCGCCTTGCCGAGGTTTCGAACCTGCTGCAGATGGTGAAATCCAACGTGGTTGCCGGACTCAAGGCCTATGAGGATGCCAAGGCCGATGCCGACAGGCTGTCTTCGATGGGATTTGCGGTGGCGATGAACAACGTCAAAATCGCCTCGTCCGAGACGATCCTGGAGATCGTCAACCATGCCATGCTGATCTGCGGCATCATGGGCTACAAGAACGGCACGCCCTTCAGCCTCGGACGCCATCTGCGCGACGCGCATTCCGCACAGCTCATGATCTCAAATGACCGCATCCTCGGCAACACGTCGAGCATGCTTCTTGTCCATAAGCAGGACACTAGCCTACTGGGGTGACAGTCATGGATATGCAGACCTCGTTTCTGGACCGGCTTTTCGAATCCGGTCTGCTGATCGATACCGGCATCGACGGGCTCTACGGCCGTAGCGGCCAGTTCGAAGACGTGATCGCTGCCTTCGAGCGCCTGATCGACACGTTCGGCGGCGCCGATGGTGCCGAAGCCATGCGCTTTCCGCCCGGCATGAATCGCGCCTTCTTCGAAAAGAGCGGCTATATGAAGAGCTTTCCACAGCTCGCCGGCACGGTGCACAGCTTCTGCGGCAGCGAGCTCGATCATGTCAGCCTGCTGCAATGCATGGAAGTCGGCGAAGACTGGACCAAGGGGCAGGAGGCGACCGACATCGTGCTGACGCCGGCTGCCTGCTATCCGCTCTATCCGACGATTGCCAAACGCGGCAACCTGCCGAAGACGGGCGGCCTCTTCGACCTGCAATCCTATTGCTTCCGCCATGAGCCGTCGAAAGACCCGGCCCGCCAGCAGTTGTTCCGCATGCGTGAATATGTCTGCATGGGCACCGAGCTGCACGTCACCGATTTCCGCCAGCGCTGGATGGATCGCGGCGTCGAGATGATGAAGGCTGTCGGTCTCGACGTGACGATCGACGTCGCCAATGATCCGTTCTTCGGCCGCGCCGGCAAGATGCTCGCCAATAATCAGCGCGACCAGAACCTGAAGTTCGAGCTGCTGATCCCGATCACCTCGGCTGCCAATCCGACCGCCTGCATGAGCTTCAACTACCATCAGGATGCCTTCGGCACGAAATGGGGTCTCAATCTCGAAGACGGCAGTGTCGCACACACCGCCTGCGTCGGCTTCGGACTGGAGCGCATCGCCCTTGCCCTCTTCCATCATCATGGGCTCGATGTGAAGCAATGGCCGGCCAGCGTACGGAAAGCGTTGTGGGGCTGAGCAAATCGATGACATCGCTATTTTCGGGGGTATTTTCGGGAATCGACCCGGAAACCTACCGGGCGCATGCGCTGCATTCCGGCGAGCGCGCCTGGCCGGAAACCAATTGCTATGTCGATCTCTGGATCGAGGTTCTGGCGACATCAGGCGTTGCGCCAGAGGCGATGCTGGGTTTTACCCTGACGCAGGATTTCGAGGGCGACCAGTTTACCTTCTTCAAGGTGCCGCTCGAGGATCTCGAAGCGCTCTACGGCATTCGTGCGACCGAGCTTGCCATCTACGACCGTGTCGAACGCCATGTTGAGGTTCAGATCGCGCGGGGCCGTCTCTGCCTGATCGAAATGGATTCCTTCTACATGCCGGATACCCGTGGCACCGCCTACCGGCAGGAGCACGGCAAGACGACGGTCGCAATCAACCGGCTGGACGTTGCGGCCAAGCGCGTCGATTATTTCCACAATGCCGGTTATTTCCGTCTCGAAGGCGAAGATTTTGACGGTTTGTTCCAGCTGCAACTGACGGAAAACGACCCGCCGTTCCTGCCCTACACGGAATTTGCCCGATTCCCGGAAAAACCGGCTGATGTAGCGCATCTGCGTTCGACCGCGCGGCGGCTGGCCGGCTTTCACTTCATCAGGCGTCCCCGCGAAAACCCGATCCGCGCCTTTGCAAGCGTTTTTCCGCAACAGGTCGAGGCGGTGGCGGAACGGCCGTTCGGCTTCTTCCACAAATACGCTTTCAACACGCTTCGCCAGGTCGGCGCCAATTTCGAGCTGGCAGCCGATCATCTCACCTGGCTCTCCCCGGATGAATTCGCGGCCGCCGCCGAGCATGCCAGGCGCATTTCGGAGGTGGCGAAATCGGTGCAGTTCCAGCTTGCCCGCGCCGTCACCCGCAGGAAGTTCGAGCCGTTGCAGGCAGCACTTGATCCGGCCGCCGATGCATGGGATTCCATGATGGCGTCGCTTGCGGGGCGAATCTGAGGCCGGAGATCTGACCATGCGGGGGCGTTTGGCGAGCATCGGTGCCGAGGAAAGTTTACTTTCCGAAGGCTGGAACCTGATCCTGACGGAGCCGGGCGCTTGCGCCGTGCCGCACGACATCCCGCTCTCCGCACAGCTCATTCCCGCACCCGTTCCCGGCACCGTCGCCGCAGCGCTTGAAAAAGCCGGGCTCTTCGACCGTGAAAATCCCGAGCCGCTGAACACGCGGGATGCCTGGTATCTCTGCCGGCTTTTCGATGCCGAGCCCGGCGACGCGATCCTGCGTTTCGAAGGACTGGCGACGCTCTGCCATGTCTTCCTGAACGGTCAGGAAATCCTGTTTTCCGAGAGCATGTTCACGGCACACGAGATTCCGGTGACGCTTTCGGGCGGCGACGAACTGGCTTTGTGCTTCCGGGCGCTCGGCCCCCGCCTGTCGGAGCCGGGCCCGCGTGCGCGCTGGCGGCCGCAGATGATCACGCCGGCGGGCTTGAAGAATTTCCGCACGACGCTGCTTGGCCATATGCCGGGCTGGTGCCCCGATATCCATGCCGTCGGGCCATGGCGGCCGATTTCGATGGTGCGGCGCAATCCCGTCTCGATCGACAATGTTTCCATCCGCGCCGTATTCGAGGAGAGTGGTGTCGGCCGCCTCAGCGTTTCCCTGCATAGCAATGCCGAGGATCCCTCAATGCTGCTGCGCTGCGCTGGGATGGAGCAGCCCTTCGAGAAGGTCGGCGACAGTCATTACTCGGCTATCCTCAAACTTTCCGACATCGAGTCCTGGTGGCCGCACACGCATGGCGCTCCGCGTCTCTATGAGCTGACGCTGGTTTCCGACGGCGTGGAATATCCGCTCGGCAGGACCGGTTTCCGCCGCATCGACGTCGACCGCGGTGCGGATGGCGATGACTTCGCGCTCCTCGTCAACGGCGAACGGATCTTCTGCCGCGGCGCGGTGTGGACGACGGCCGATATCGCGCGATTGCCGGGCGGGCGGGCGGATTATGAGCCGTTCCTGCGGCTTGCCGCCGGAGCCGGCATGAACATGATCCGCATCGGCGGCACCATGGCCTACGAAACGCCTGATTTCTTCGCGCTCTGCGACGAGCTCGGTCTGCTCGTCTGGCAGGATTTCATGTTCGCCAATTTCGATTATCCGCGCAACGACAAGGCTTTTCTCGGTCACGTACATGCAGAGGTCGAGGAATTCCTGCACGGCGCGCAGGCGTCGCCTTCGCTGGCCGTGCTCTGCGGCGGCAGCGAAATCCACCAGCAGGCGGCAATGCTCGGTCTGCCGGCGGAATTCTGGAGCGGGCCGGTCACCGATGAGATCATTCCGGCGGTCGTCGCGCGCATGCGCCCCGACGTGCCCTATGTCCCGAACTCGCCCTATGGCGGAGCGATGCCCTTTTCGCCGAATGCCGGTATCGCCCATTATTACGGCGTCGGCGCCTATATGCTGCCGATTGCCGATGCGCGCCGCGCCGATGTGCGTTTTGCCTCCGAAAGCCTCGCCTTCGCGCATGTCCCGCAGCAAAGGACGCTGCAACGTCATCTCGACGTGCCCGCCGTCCACAGCCCGCTATGGAAGGCCCGTGTGCCCCGCGACCGCAGCGCATCATGGGATTTCGAGGATGTTCGCGACTTCTACCTGCAGCTTCTCTACGGTTTCGATCCGGCTGAGCTGCGCCGCGAAGATCCGGAACGTTATCTCGATCTCTCCCGCGCCGTTACCGGCGAGGTGATCGAAGAGACTTTTGCCGAATGGCGGCGCAAGGGCTCGGCCTGCAATGGCGCGCTCGTCTGGACGCTGCAGGACCTGCTGCCCGGCCCCGGCTGGGGGGTGATCGATTCCACCGGAGAGCCGAAGCCCGTCTGGTATGCGATGCGCCGTGCATTCCGGCCGGTTCAGGCAGTCTTCACCGACGAGGGAACGAACGGTCTCGACGTGCATGTCGTCAACGAGACGGATGCCGCGCTCGACGTCGAGCTCGAGGTCGTCTGCCTGCGCGGGGGAAAACAGCAGGTCGTCAGCGGCAGCAGGGCCTTCAAGCTGGCGGCAAGGGACACGGAGCGCCTTGCCTGCACCGCGCTGTTCGGCGCCTTCTTCGATACGACCTATGCTTTCCGTTTCGGGCCGCCGGCGCATGATGCAAGTGTGGCGCGCCTGCGCTCGCTGGCGGACGGCGCCATTCTCGCCGAGAGCTTCCACTTCCCCTGCGGACGGGGGAAGGCGCTGCATGATGCAGGGATCGAAGCATCATTCGTCAGAGACGACAGCGACTGGTTCGTCGATCTCAGGACCGACCGGCTGGCGCAATCGGTGCATATCGACGTCGAAGGTTATCGGGCCGACGACGACTGGTTCCATCTTGCCCCCGGCGCGATGCGGCGCGTGAAGCTCCACGCGCTGTCCGGCGCGGAGAGCGATATTCCGCCTGCGGGCGAGATCAGAAGTCTAGGCAGTTCGCATCGCGTCGCAATCGAGGGCTGATGCCCCTGCGAAGGATGATGCCGATCCATTGGGAAAGACCGTGATTTGAGAACGATATACCGCCTTCTGCGCGCCCATGTCCTGCAGCGGCTGATCCCGCGGTCGCGTCTTGCCTTCAACCCACGCAGGCCGGTGGAAGTCGTCGGTTATCTCTCGATGGCGGTCGGTGTCGGCGAGTCGGCAAGGCTCTGCGCCGACGCATTGTCGGAGGCGGGGCGGGTGATTTCGCTCTCCGACGTCAGCACGCATCCTGACGAGAATTCCTTCGCCGGATGGACGCCGTCGCATCTTTCCACCGAACCTGCGGGAAGCCGGATCTGGCATCTCAATCCGCCGATGCTGCCGCGCGCCATCCTGAAGAAGGGCGTTGCGAATTTCACCCGCGCCTTCAACATCGGCTATTTCGCCTGGGAGCTCGAAGTCGTTCCGGCGGAGTGGCGCAATGCGATGCACTACATGAATGCCGTCTTCGTGCCGTCGGAATTCACCAGGCGGGCGATTGCGCCTCTCACCACGGCTCCGGTCATCGTCGTTCCGCACCCCGTCACCGAGAAGCCGGCGACCGAAGGCATGCGCCAGAAATTCGGCATCGACGAAGACGCCTTTCTCGTCAGCTTCATCTTCAGCGCCGGCTCCTCGATCAACCGGAAGAATCCGCAGGCCGTCATCGAGGCCTTCCGGATATTTGCCGCCGAATGCCCCAGCGCCTTCCTGTTGATGAAGGCCAGCGGCGATATCGGCAAGGATGAGGTCCTGCGCGACCTGGTCGCTTCGGTTAAGGGCGACAGCCGGATCAGGATCGTCACCGACAGGCTGTCGAACGCCGAGATCAACGGCCTCATCCGCTGTTCGGACGCCTATCTTTCGCTGCATCGTTCCGAAGGTTTCGGGCTGACGGTTGCCGAGGCGATCATGCAGCATACGCCCGTCGTTTCCACGGACTGGTCGGGAACAGTGGATTTCTGCGATCCCGACAATAGCTGGCTGGTTGCCTCTCCCCTCATTCCGGTGGTCGATACCCATCCGGAATTTGCCGGGCTCAAGGGCGCGGTCTGGGCCGATCCCTCTCCAGAGGCGGCGGCCGGGTACTTGAGGGAAATTTTCCGCGCGCCAGAGCGCGCGCGAGAGAAGGCCGAGAAGGCGCGAGAGTTCCTGCTGCGTTACCTCGCAGAAAACACCTACGAGAAGGCGCTTCAGACGCTGGCGGCGATGCAAGCCAGCTAAGCTGAGGTCGTCACTCCGCTTTATTTTAACATTTTCGCATTAGAGATGGCGGGTATGCGGCTTTAGAGCATGTCGCGCAAAAGTGCGCAGCGGTTTTGCGATAACGACATGCGTAAAAACAGAAACCTAAAGTGCGAGGAGCGATCTGAAGATCGCGGCGCGCTTTAGGCCGATCCTGACGGATGGACAGATGTCGAAGGGTATTATCGCAAACTCGGTGATGAACGCGGCGGCAGGCATGCTGCTGCTTCTGACGGGCTTCGTTTCCTCGATCATAACCGCGCGGTTGCTCGGGCCGGAAGCCAACGGCATCGTCGCCTTTTCGCTCTGGCTGGTGGTGACCGGCGCCTCGATCGCCGAGCTCGGCTCCAGCATCACGCTGCTGAAGACGTTGCCGCAACTTTCGGCGGAGGGCTTCGATGCGCGCCGCCGGCGGGGTTTTGCCGCCATCCTCGTCAGCTTCATGATGTTCTCGACCGTCGTGCTGCTGGCGCTCTACGCGCTGTTCTTCCTGACCTCCGAAAGGATGCACTGGGCCGACACCGCGCCATCCGTCGCTCTGGTCACGGGCGTGCTGTTCTTCGTCCAGGCGATCGGATCCTTCGTCAAATTCTACCTGATCGGCGAAAAGAAGCTTGGCGCCTTCTTTAAGCTGACGGTCGCCGTCTCGATCGTGCAGCTTGCCGGCGTTGCCGTCGGCGCCGTTTTCTATGGTGTCGAGGGTGTTCTCGTCGGTTATGCGCTCGGCCAGCTGGTGCTGTTTTTCGCCACGTTGCCGATCCTTCTGGCGCGGCGCGACTGGTGCGGGGTCTCGCTGAAGTATCTCGCCTCCTCCTCCGTCATCCTGTCGATCCAGTTCATCATCGATTCCATCTTCCTCAACCGGCTCGAGCTGCTCTTTCTGCAGCAGTTCTGGTCGGTGGAGATGGTCGGCTATTATGCCGTCGGCCTGTCGATCGCGAACATCGCGCTGCAATTGCCGATCCAGATGACCGGCAGCCTGCTGCCCTATTATTCCGAGCGGCGCCACAGCAGCGACGATTCAACATTGCCGGTCGAGGTCTTTGCCGCCGTCACCCGCAGCATGGCCTATATCGTGCTGCCGATGAGCCTCGGGCTTGCCGCGATTTCCAGCGAACTGGTGCTCGTGGTGTTCGGCGAAGCGTTCCGCCGCAGCGGAACAGTGGTGGCGCTGCTTGCACTCGTCGCTCCCGCCTATACCTTCATGCAGATCCTCAGCCTCTACCTGCTGTCGATGGACAGGGCCCGCTCCCGGCTGAACATCAGTGTGATAGGTGGCCTACTGATGGTAGCGGGTTGTTTACTGATCGTACCTAGGCTTGCGGCCGAGGGTGCCGCACTCGTGCGCATCCTCGTATTCGTTGCAATGTCGGTGATGATGATCAGACAGACAGGATTCGGATCCCAGCTTTCGGGTCTCTACACAAGCCTGACGAAGGTGACGCTCGCCTCCGTCCTCTGTGCTTGCGGAGCGATCTCCGTGCTGGAATTCGTCCAGGGTCCGGCCGGATTGGTCGGCGCGATCATCGCCGGCGCATTCGCCTATTTCGCAGCGCTCCGGGTGCTGCGCGCCGTGCCGGGCGAGGATGTCGAAGTCATGCGCTCCATTCTCGACAAGATGCCGTCCCTGCTGCGGCGGCCGGTTGGCCATGCGATCAATTTCATCGCGCCGCGGCTTCCCGGCGATCCCGATCGTGCCAAGGTCGCGCCTGGCGAATTCTCGCTGGAACCGGCCGAGGGTGCGGGGCGCAACGCTGCCCTGCCTGTCGTCTTCGACGGAACGATCGGGCTGTTCATGCCTGAGAATCCGCACGCGAAGAAACGTTCGGCCGCCGTGCTCTTCGTCAGCCCCTGGGGTTTCGAGGAGATGTGCAGCCGCAAATTCTTCCGCGTCGCGGCCGAGCATTTCTCGGATATCGGCGTGCCGAGCCTGCGCTTCGACTATCGTGGCACCGGCGACGCGCTCGATTTCGGGGCGCTGCCGGCAAGGCTGGAAACCTGGGAAAACTCGATCCGTGCGGCCGCCGACAAGCTGAAGTCGTTGAGCGGCTGCGACCGTATCATCCTCATCGCACAGGGCCTCGGCGCGACGCTTGCCCATCGCGTCGGTTCCTCGATCGAAGGCGTCGACAGCCTCGTCATGCTGGCGCCGGTGCTGAGCGGCAGGGCCTATCTGCGCGAACTCAACATGTGGTCCAAGATCATCGATGCCGATCTCGGCCTCGGCAAGGAGCATGTCCAGACCGCGAAGGTGCAGATCGCCGGGCTCGTCATGCCGGAGGAAATCGCTGCCGAGCTCGGCAAGCTCAACATCGCCTCGCCGCAGGGGCTTGCGGCCTCCCGCTATCTGATCCTCGAGCGTCCTGCCAAGGCCGACGATACCGGCTTTGCCGATGCGCTGAAGGCGCTTGGCGCCGATGTCGAGCAGACGGCCTTCGAAGGCTATGACGAGCTCGCCACCAATCCGCTGTTTGCCAAGACACCGATGGCTGTCGTCGCGCTGCTGACGACGTGGCTGGAGGCAACGACGGCGGAGACATCCGCCGCCCATTCCTCGGCGGCGATCGACAACCCGCTGCTTGCCGGCGATGATTTTGCGGAAACGCCGGTCCGTTTCGGAAGCCATAATCATCTGGTCGGTGTCGTCAGCCGGCCGCTCGGCGAGATCAAGGGCAATGCCGTGCTTTTCCTGTCGACGGCCTATGACCGGCATGCCGGCTGGGGGCGGACGACGGTTGATATGGCGCGCGAGCTCGCCCGCCAAGGCGTCGTTTCGCTGCGTTTCGATTCCGCCAATGTCGGCGACAGCCCGCCGCGGCCGGATGCACCGGAACAGGTACTTTATTCGGATACGCAGACCGGAGATGCGGTTGCCGCGCTCGATCTGCTCGAAGGCGTCGTCGCCGGCCCCGTCATGGTCGCCGGCCGATGCAGCGGCGGCTACGTCGCCTTCCGCGCCGGCGTCGCCGACGAGCGCTTGAAGGCTGTCGTGTCGATCAATCCCTTCGTTTATTACTGGGATCCTGACATGCCGGTGCGGAGAGAGCATGTCGTCTCCGTCCCCCGCAGCCTGGATGATTACAGCCAGCGCCTGGCGCGGCTCGACACATTGAAGCGGCTGCTGCGCGGCCAGGTGGATGTTGTTTCGGCGCTGCAGAATATCGTCATCGCCGCCGGCCGCCGGCTGTCGCCGTGGATCGCGCCGGTGCTTGAGCTACTTCCCGACCGGCGCCATATCGCCCGTGAGGTCCGGCACTCCTTCGCGCTGTTCGGCAAGCGCAAGGTGCCGCTGACGCTGATCTACAGCGAGGGCGATGTCGGGCTCGACCACGTCTATTTCCACTTCGGGCCGCGCGGCGCCAGGCTTTCGCGCTATCCGAACGTGCGCCTGCTGATGCTGCCGGATGCCGACCACAATCTGACGCCGCCGCAGTCGCGCAAATTCGTGCTCGACGAGATCATCCGTCTCGCCAGAGCATGACCGGGATTTCAGCGAAAGCATGTCGCGCAAAAGTGTGCAGCGGTTTTGCGCCGAAGACATGCGGAAAACGAAGACCTGAAGTCCGGCAAGCGAATCTGAAAGATCGCGACGCGCTTTAGGCGGGATCAGATGCTTTCTGCGGCAACGACATCAAGCGATCTGTAGAGATCGATATAACGTCCGGCGACGATATCCCAGGAATAGCCGCGGGTGGCGTCGAGAAGCTCGGCTCGAACGGTGTCCGGTTGGCGCGAAAGGTGTTCATAGGCCGTTTCGAGCGCCGTGGCGGCACTCTCAGGATTCGTGAAATCGGCAAGCATGAGAACGGGATGGCGGGCGGCAAGCGTCGCAAAGGCATCATTGGCGTTCAGCACCGGCAGGAGACCGGCGCTCATCGCCTCCAGCGCCACCAGGCCGAAACCTTCATATTCCGAGGCGGAGGCGAAAATCGAGGCTTCTGCGATGATGCGCCGGATGGTGTCGTTGTCGGGCGACACATGCAGGGTGACGCGGCCGGAAAGATGGCGGCTTTCGATTGCGCCTTCGACATCCGCCCGGTCCAGGTCGGATTCGGCGCCGACGATGTCGAGATGCCATTCCGGGTCGCGGGTCTTCAGCGCGGCCATTGCATCGAGCAGATGGTCGATGCGCTTGTTCACCGAGAACCGGCCGATCGTGACGACGCGGCGCTTTGCCCGGCGCGAAGCGATGTCGGCGAATTTGCCGATATCGGCGCCGTTTTCGATCAGGAGGCTGTCGGGCACGATCTCGGAAAACTGCTTGAGGTCGGAGGCGCTGCAGCAGACGACGCGGCGGTAGGCCATCGCCGAAGCACGGGTCAATGTCCGGAACCAGATCTTCTTGATCGTCGCGTATTTCCGCGTGTGGAAGAAGCCGCCATGGGTGGTGACGATCATCGGCTTGCCGTGCAGCAGCCGGCCCCAGGCGAGCGCGTCGAAGAAGAAGTCGATGGCATGGACATGGACGAGATCGGCATCGGCGAGATGGCGGAAAACCTGCGGTGCCAGCGGATAGCGGCTGGTGCCGAACCAGGGAATGCGCACCACCTCGATGCCATCGATATCTTCGCGAAGCGGCAGCTTGTCTTCAGGCGCGGTGAAGAGCGAATCCAGCGTGACGACGCGCACGCGATAACCGCGGCGCACGGTCTGGCGGGCGAGATTGGCGACCACGTCTTCCAGGCCGCCGCGATTGGGCAGGAACTGGCGCACGACATGGACGATCAGCGGAGCCGTTTCCAACTGCGGCATCGCGCGCGCCCTCTCTGCCTCGACGATCGACATTTTTCACCTATCGCTGCACGTGCCGGCCCGCGCTGATGCGGGCCTGTGATAACAACGACCAGATATGCCCGGCGTTAAGGCGCAGTTTAGGCGACCGCTTGCGAGGGCCAATCTTCGCGAAAAAGGTTAACCGTGTCTGATGGGAATTCAGAGCGTTTCCGTTTTTCTCGAATCACGGAAACGCTCTATCTCTTTTGTTTTCACGCAATTCCGGACGCAAAACCGCTGCGCACTTTTGCTGGAATTGCTCTAGAATGCCTTGAAGGTCAGCGTCGTCAGCGAGCGGACGATGCCGGGAATATTGGCGATGTTGTCGTTGATGAATTTGCCGATATCCTGGCCTTCCTCGATATAGACCTTCAGCAGCAGATCGTAGTCGCCGCTGGTGGAATAGAGCTCCGAGACCAGTTCGGTCTGGTAGATGGCGTCGGCGACATCATAGGTCTTGCCGGGTGCGCATTGGAGCTGGACGAAGATCGGCTTCATGAAGATTTCCTGCAAAGTTGTTTGGATCGCATAATGGTCGAAAGCGCCCTGCCGATGCAAGCCGTTCGTCACGCAGCCGGATTGGCGGTCGCTTCGGCGACGATCCAATCGCGAAAGGCGGCAAGCGGCGCATAATCGGCGCGCTCGGGCGGAAAGGCGAGATAATAGCGCTCGCGGCTTTCCATTTCACGGTCGACAGCGGCGACGAGATCGCCGCGCCTGATCTCCTCCTGCATCAGGAATGTCGGCAGCAGGGCGACGCCGAGGCCGGCGATTGCCGCCTGCGCCGCCGTGGCGAACTGGTCGAAGAGCATGCCGTGCACGTTTTCGAAAGAAACGCCGTTGCCGGCGAACCATTGCTCCCAGGCGTCGGGACGTGTCGTCAGGTGCAGAAGCGGAGCGGCGAGCAGATCCTCTGGCGCTTTGATCGCATATTGCTTCAGAAAATCCGGACTGCAGGCCGGCACCGTGCGCTCCGACATCAGAAGCGCGAGTTCGGCGCCCGGCCAGTGCGGGTGGCCGAAATGGATGGCGGCGTCGATCGAATCAAGGCGGAAATCGAAGGGCGAAAGCCGGGTCACCAGATTGATGGTCACGCCGGCATTGTCGGCGAGAAAGCGTCCCAGGCGCGGCGCCAGCCAGCGTGTGCCGAAGGTCGGCAGGATGGCGAGATTGAGCGTGCCGCCATGCGGATTGGCGCGTAGGTTCAGCGAGGCGCTTGATATCCGCCGCAGCGCCTCGCGAATCTCGCGGGCATACCCGTCGCCGGCAAGCGTCAGCCGCATGGTCTGGCGTTCACGCAGGAAGAGCTCGACGCCAAGCTGCTCCTCCAGCGCACTCACCTGGCGGCTGACGGCGCTCTGTGTCAAGTCGAGTTCGCGCGCCGCTGCCGTCACGCTGCCGGTGCGGGCGACCGCCTCGAAGGCGGCGAGATGCGAAATCGATGGTAGAAAACGTCTAGACGTCAGCATGGTCATTCCGTTTCAGAATGGGCTATTTCCGAAATAGCGATATTTGCGGCTTTGTCGCGCGTGTAAAGAGGTTCATCCTGCAAAAACGGAATGAGCCGGAGTTTCCCAATGCCGCAAGCCTTCGTTTCCCCAGACCGCATCCGATCGCTGTTCACCGAGGCGATGTCGCAGATGTACCGGACGGAGGTGCCGCAATACGGCACGCTGATCGAACTGGTGGCGGATGTGAATGCCGGCTGCCTCGAAAACGATCCCGATCTGCGCGATCGCCTGGCCCAAGCCGGCGAGCTGGAGCGCATCGATGTCGAGCGTCACGGCGCCATCCGGCTCGGTACGGCTGACGAGCTCTTCACCATTCGCCGGCTGTTTGCGGTCATGGGCATGCAGCCGGTTGGCTATTACGATCTTTCGGTCGCCGGTGTGCCGGTTCATTCCACCAGCTTCCGGCCAATCGACGAGGCAGCGCTCAACGTCAATCCATTCCGGGTCTTCACCTCGCTGCTGCGATTGGAGCTGATCGAGGACGAGGGGTTGCGCGGCGAAGCCGAAGCCATTCTGGCGAAACGGCGGATCTATACGCCGCGCGCCGTCACGCTGATCGAGCGCCACGAGCAGAACGGCGGCCTGACCGATGCAGAGGCGACGGAATTCGTCGCCGAGGCGCTGGAAACCTTCCGCTGGCATGGCGAAGCGACAGTCAGCGCCGACACCTACAAGCGGCTGCATGATGCGCATCGGCTGATCGCCGACGTCGTCAGCTTCAAGGGACCGCACATCAACCATCTGACGCCGCGCACGCTCGATATCGATGCAGTCCAGGCCCGCATGCCGGAATGCGGCATCACGCCGAAGGCTGTCATCGAAGGGCCGCCGCGCCGTCATTGCGATATCCTGCTGCGGCAGACGAGTTTCAAGGCGCTGGAGGAAACGATCGCCTTTTCCGATGATGACGGTGCGATTCAAGGCACGCATACCGCCCGCTTCGGGGAGATCGAACAACGCGGTGTGGCGCTGACGGCTAAGGGCCGGGCGCTCTACGACCGGCTGCTTGCCTCGGTTCGCGGCGAGGTGCAGGTCGGCGCCGGCGGCGCCAAGGCCGGCGCCTACGACGATGAACTTGCCGCGCGTTTCAAGGCACTGCCGGACAGCTGGGATGAGTTGCGCGACGAGGGTCTGGCCTTCTTCCGCTATTCCGCGACGCCTGCGGGCATTGCCGCCGCGGACGGCAGCAGGCTGTCCAGCGATCCGGCGGCGCTGATCGCCAAGGGTTACCTCGCCGTCACCCCGATCGTCTACGAAGACTTCCTGCCCGTCAGCGCGGCCGGCATCTTCCAGTCGAACCTCGGCACCGACCAGCAGCAGAACTACGCGACCCGCTCGAACCGTGACGCCTTCGAGGCAGCACTGGGTGCTACCGTTCAGGACGAGCTGGCACTTTACGCCGAACGCCAGGCTGCATCGCTGGATTCGGCGCTGGCCGCGCTCGGCCTTGCGGGCCTGCCGCTGAAGACCGTTGCGTGAATGGCAGGTTCAACACTTTCTTTTTTGCATTAGAGTATCCGCGATTTCGCTCTGATCGGACTGAGCCATGCTGAATGATCCGCGCTCCCACGGCCTCTGGGAAAAGACAGCGCCCGAAGCGCCGGCGACCTCGCCTCTCGACGGCGCGATTTCGGCCGACGTCGTCATCGTCGGCGGCGGTTACACCGGCCTCTCTTCCGCCCTGCATCTTGCCGAAGCCGGGTCGAAGGTGGTGCTGCTGGAGGCGAAGGAGATCGGCTTCGGCGGTGCGGGGCGCAATGTCGGACTGATCAATGCCGGCATGTGGGTGATGCCGAACGATCTGCCTGGCGTGCTCGGCCCGGTGCATGGCGAACGCCTGCTCGATCTGCTCGGCAATGCGCCGAAGCTGGTCATGGAGCTGATCGACAAACATCAGATTGCCTGCGAACTCGAACGGAACGGCACGCTGCATTGCGCGGTCGGCGCGGACGGGCTGAAGGAGATCGAGGATCGCGCGGCGCAATGGTCCGCCCGCGGCGCAGCCGTGACGCTGCTCGATGCGGCGGAAACGGCAAAACGCATCGGCAGCGATGCCTATACCGGTTCGCTGCTCGACAAACGCGCCGGCACGCTGCAGCCGCTTGCCTATGCGCGCGGCCTTGCCGATGCCGCCGTCAAGGCCGGTGTCGCCATTCATACGTCCAGCCCGGTCATCGCAACGGAGCGTAACGGCAGCCGCTGGACCGTGAAGACATCAAGCGGCGAAGTCAGCGCCGAGTGGATCATCGTCGCGACGGATGCCTACAGCACCGGCCCGTGGGAGCAGGTGCGCAGCGAACAGGTGCATCTGCCCTATTTCAATTTTGCCACCGTGCCGCTCGGCCACAATCTGCGTCAGTCGATCCTGCCAGGACGGGAAGGCGCATGGGATACCAAGGAAATTCTCTCCTCCTTCCGCATGGATCAGGCCGGCCGTCTCGTTTTCGGCAGTGTCGGGGCGCTGCGCAATACCGGGTTGGCCGTACACAAGGGCTGGGCCAAACGCGCATTGAAGCGGCTTTTCCCTGTGATCGGCGATGTCGAATTCGAGTGTGAATGGTATGGCCAGATCGGCATGACCGACAATGCGCTGCCGCGCTTCCACAAGTTCGCCCCGAATGTCGTCGGCTTTTCGGGTTACAATGGCCGCGGCATTGCGCCCGGCACGGTCTTCGGCCGCACGCTGGCGGAGCATATCCTTGGCCGGATTGGCGAAGCCGATCTGCCGCTGCCGCTGACGGCACCCAGCGAGCCGAGCTTCCGTGCGCTCAAGGAAATATGGTACGAAGCCGGCGCTCAGGTCGCCCATTTCGCCGATGCACGCTTCTAAGCACAATAAGATTGGAAACACGACAATGACCATCGCCGTCCTCGATCTCGCCACTGAAACCGCCAAGCTGCTTGCCGAACTCGGCGTCGATGCCAGCCGCTATCACGGCGGCACGCTTTCCGTCACCTCGCCGGTCACCGGCAAGGAAATCGGCAAACTCAGGGAACATTCCGTTTCCGAGACGAAGGCGGCGATCGAAGCGGCCCACCAGGCTTTCCTCGAATGGCGTGCCGTGCCAGCGCCGAAGCGCGGCGAACTGGTCCGCCTGCTCGGCGAGGAGCTGCGCGCCGCAAAGACGGCGCTCGGACGTCTCGTCTCGATCGAGGTCGGCAAGATCACCTCCGAAGGCCTCGGCGAAGTGCAGGAGATGATCGACATCTGCGATTTCGCCGTCGGCCTTTCCCGTCAGCTCTATGGCCTGACGATAGCCACCGAACGCTCCGAGCACCGGATGATGGAAAGCTGGCACCCGCTCGGCGTGATCGGCATCATCTCCGCCTTCAACTTCCCTGTTGCCGTCTGGTCGTGGAATGCGGCGCTTGCGATGGTCTGCGGCAATTCCACCGTCTGGAAGCCCTCGGAAAAGACGCCGTTGACGGCGCTTGCCGTGCAGGCGCTGTTCGAGAAGGCGCTGAAGCGTTTCGTCGCCGAGGGCGGTAGCGCACCGGCCAATCTGTCGACGCTGATCATCGGCGGCCGCGAGGTCGGCGAAGTGCTGGTCGATCATGCGAAGATCCCGCTGGTTTCCGCCACAGGCTCGACGGCCATGGGCCGCGCCGTCGGTCCGCGCCTGTCGCAGCGTTTTGCCCGCGCCATTCTCGAACTCGGCGGCAACAATGCGGCGATCGTCTGCCCGACGGCCGATCTCGACCTGACGCTGCGCGGCGTTGCCTTCTCCGCCATGGGCACGGCCGGCCAGCGCTGCACGACGCTGCGCCGTCTCTTCGTCCATGAGAGCGTCTACGACCAGCTGGTGCCGCGCCTGCAGAAGGCCTACGGCTCCGTCACCATCGGCAATCCGCTCGAGGCCGGGACGCTTGTGGGACCGCTGATCGACGGCCACGCTTTCGAGAAGATGCAGGCAGCGCTTGGCGAGGCGAAGTCGGCCGGCGGCACGGTGACCGGCGGTGACCGCGTCGACAATGGTTCGGCTGACGCCTTCTACGTTCGCCCGGCGCTTGTCGAAATGCCCGATCAGACCGGACCGGTCGAGCACGAGACCTTCGCGCCGATCCTCTATGTGATGAAGTATAGCGATTTCGACGACGTGCTGGCGCTGCACAATGCCGTGCCGCAGGGACTGTCGTCGTCGATCTTCACCAACGACATGCGCGAGGCCGAAACCTTCGTCTCCGCCCGAGGTTCGGATTGCGGCATCGCCAACGTCAACCTCGGACCATCCGGTGCCGAGATCGGCGGCGCCTTCGGTGGCGAGAAGGAAACCGGCGGCGGTCGCGAATCCGGCTCGGATTCCTGGAAGGCCTATATGCGCCGCTCCACCAACACGATCAATTACGGCAGGACGCTGCCGCTTGCGCAGGGCGTCAAGTTCGACGTCGGATAAGCCGGCGGCAAAAGGCTGCAAAAGAGAGGCGGCGCTCGGGAAGCGTCGCCTTTTTTGCCAAATCGAGATTTATTCCCCTGTAATATGAAATATTTAGTCAAGATATTGTGATGGCTTTTCCGGGCAAGCCAAACTTGAAATCCGCAGTCAGGAAAAATATACGCCTCTCATCGCCCTTGGAGAGCTCGGGTGACATCGCCACGGAGGCCATCATGAACATTGCTCTTAACCGTTTTTCCCTCGCGCTTGCCGCTTCGTTTCTCTCCGCCACCGCGCTCGCAGGCAGCGCCAGTGCGCAGGACGAAGGTCTCGTCGTTTACAATGCCCAGCACGAAAGCCTGGGCCGTGAATGGATCGATGCCTTCACCAAGGAGACCGGCATCAAGGTCACCATGCGCCAGGGCAGCGACATGCAATTCGCCAACCAGATCATCCAGGAAGGCGACGCCTCTCCGGCGGATGTCTTCCTGACCGAGAATTCGCCGGCAATGACGCTGGTCGATGGCGCGGGCCTCTTCGCCCCCATCGAAAAGGAAACGCTGGATCAGGTTCCGGATCAGTATCGCCCGGCTGACGGCATGTGGACCGGCATTGCCGCCCGTACCACCGTTTTTGCCTATGACAAGACCAAGCTGACTGAAGACAAGCTGCCGAAGTCGATGCTCGACCTTGCAGATCCCGCCTGGAAGGGCCGCTGGGGTGCAGCACCTGCCGGTGCCGACTTCCAGGCCATCGTCGCCGCCCTGCTGCAGCTCAAGGGCGAAGACGCCACCAAGGCATGGCTGAAGGGCCTGAAAGACAATGCCACGCCCTACAAGGGCAACAGCGTCGCGATGAAAGCCGTCAACGCCGGCGAAGTCGAAGGCGCTGTTATCTATCACTATTATTGGTTCGGCGATCAGGCCAAAACAGGCGAGAACAGCAAGAATGTCGGCCTGCGCTACTTCAAGAACCAGGATCCGGGCGCTTTCGTCAGCGTTTCGGGCGGCGGCGTCCTGAAGTCCACACAGCACATGAAGGAAGCCCAGGCTTTCCTGAAGTTCCTCACCAGCAAGGCCGGCCAGGCAGTCCTCAAGGACGGCGATTCCTATGAATATGCCGTCGGCAAGGATGCGCCTTCCAACGACAAGCTCACTCCGCTTGCCGATCTCAATGCTCCGAAGGTCGAAGCTTCGACCCTCGACAGCAAGAAGGTCGTCGAGCTGATGACGGCCGCCGGCTTGATCTAACCTTTCTGCCGCAGGCGTCTTCCGGCCAAAACTATTGCATTTGGCTCAAGAAAACCTTAGGGCATGACGATATCCGGCAACCGCCCTTCAAAGGCGGTTGCCTTCCTTTTTCAGCGTGTAAAGGCATCGGCCTTGCTGCAGGACAACAGATTGCTCGCATCCGGCAACCAGGCGCCGGTCGCGCCGAGGGCCACGCGAATGGTTTTGCCGCGCGGACGCATGCCGCACGCTTCCGTGGTCCTGCTTGCAACCGTCGTCGCGATCTTCAGTCTCGTGCCGCTCGGCTTCATCGGCTGGGTAACCTACGATGTCGGCTGGGAAACAGTGAAGGCCCTGGTCTTCCGGCCGCGTGTCGGCGAACTTCTCGTCAATACGGTTCTCCTGGAATCGATTACCATTCCACTGTCGATCGCGCTCGCCGTGACGCTCGCCTGGCTGACCGAACGGACGGACATTCCCTTTGCGCGGCTCTGGGCCTGGCTGGCAATCGCTCCGCTCGCCGTGCCTGCCTTCGTACACAGCTATGCCTGGGTTAGCCTCGTTCCCGGCATGCGCGGCCTGCAGAGCGGCGTCTTCGTCTCGGTCATCGCCTACTATCCGTTCCTCTACCTGCCGGTCGCCGCAGCGCTGCGCCGTCTCGATCCGGCCATCGAGGATGCCGCGGCCTCGCTGGGCCTCAATCCCTGGCGCGTCTTCTTCCGCGCCGTGCTGCCGCAGTTGAGGCTTGCCATCTGCGGCGGTTCGCTGCTGATCGCTCTGCATCTGCTTTCGGAGTACGGCCTGTTCGTCATGATCCGGTTCGACACGTTCGCGACTGCGATCGTCGACCAGTTCCAGTCCTCCTACAACAGCCCGGCCTCCAACATGCTCGGCGGCGTGCTTGTCGCCTGCTGTCTTTTTCTGCTCGGCTTCGAGGTGCTGGTGCGCGGCAACGAACGTTATGCCCGCGTCGGCGCCGGCTCGCCACGTCCCACGGACCGTCGCCGGCTGGGCTGGTTCGTGGTGCCCGCCGTTTTGCTGCCTGTCATCCTGGCTGTACTGACGCTCGGCGTGCCGCTGGTGACGCTTGGCCGCTGGCTCTATCTCGGCGGCACCGCTATCTGGCGCATCGAAGTCGGCAGCGCCTTCCTGCAGACGATCGTGCTTGCCGTTGTCGGCGGCGTGCTGGCGACGATTGCCGCAGCACCGATGGCCTGGCTTTCCGTGCGTGCGCCCGGCCGCCTCCAGCGTGTGCTTGAAGCCTGCCATTATTATGTCGGCTCGCTGCCGGGCGTCGTCGTGGCGCTGGCGCTGGTGACGATCACCGTGCGTCTCGTATTGCCGCTCTATCAGACCTTCGCAACGCTGCTCGTCGCCTATGTGATGCTTTTCCTGCCGCGAGCCATGGTCGGGCTGCGCGCCAGCATCGCCCAGGCGCCGGTGGAGCTGGAGCGCGCCGCGATGGGTCTCGGCCGCACTCCGGGTCAGGCAGTGCGGCAGATCACCATGCGGCTTGCAGCACCGGGAGCCGCCGCCAGCGTTGCGCTGGCCGCACTCGGCATCACCAATGAACTCACGGCGACACTGATGCTGTCGCCCAATGGCGTCGATACGCTGGCGACGAAATTCTGGTCGCTGACCAGCGAGATCGATTATGTCTCGGCCGCCCCTTACGCCTTCATGATGGTCGTGCTGTCGCTGCCGCTCACCCTGATGCTCTATACCCAATCGAAACGGACCGCCGGACAATGACGCTGCTTACGATCGAGAACATCAGCAAGCGCTATGGCCCCGTCCAGGCGCTGAAGGATATTTCGCTCGACGTCGCGGCGGGCAGCCGCACGGCCGTCGTCGGCCCGTCCGGTTCAGGCAAGACGACGCTGCTGCGCATCATTGCCGGCTTCGAGCAACCCGATGTCGGCAGAGTGACGCTGGATGGCGACCTGCTGGCGGACGGTCCGGCGATAGTACCGGCACACAAGCGCGGCATCGGCATCGTCTCGCAGGACGGCGCGCTGTTTCCTCACTTAAGCGTTGCCGAGAATATCGGCTTCGGCTTCGAACGAGGCGCAGCCGATCGCGAGAAACGCATCGTCGAGTTGCTCGATATGGTCGAACTCGACCGCGGCATGCTGGTGCGGCGCCCGCATCAGCTTTCCGGCGGGCAGCAGCAGCGTGTGGCGCTGGCCCGCGCACTCGGCCGCAAGCCGCGGCTGATGCTGCTTGACGAACCTTTCTCGGCACTCGATACCGGCCTGCGTGAAAACATGCGCAAGGCGGTTGCGCGCGTGCTGCAGGCGGCCGGCATCACCACCATTCTGGTCACCCATGACCAGGAAGAGGCTCTGACCTTTGCCGATCAGGTCGCGGTGCTCAGGGAAGGACGGCTGATCCAGGCCGGGTCGCCGCAATCATTGTATCTGCATCCGCGCGATCGCGAGACGGCGCTGTTCCTCGGCGATGCGGTGCTGCTTCCCGCCATCATTCGCAACGGTTTGGCAGACTGCGCCCTCGGCCGCGTCGCCGTCGAGGGCAGTCGTCAGGGCAAGGCGGAGATCATGCTGCGGCCCGAGCAGATTCGCGTCGTCGCCGATGAAAGCGATCGTAACTATGGCGGACGTGTCGTCGAGGTGGAATTTGGCGGCGCGGTTTGCACCGTTGCGGTTTCGCTCGACGGCGTTGCCTTGCCGCCGATCCTGATCAAGACCTCGAGCGTGGCGCTTCCCGCGCGAGGCGATCTCGTTCGCCTCGATATCGCCGGCAAGGCGCATGTCTTCGAAAACTAAACCAAGAGCCCGCACCTCCTATTGGACGCGCGGGCTCTAAAATCGATTTCGATTTCTGGGGTTATGCGCTAGCCGAACTTGCGCACCACTTCTTCCGGCTCGATGCCTTCGAGCCAGCCGCCGGTAAAGCCGGCGCGCTCAAGCCCGAGGCGGATGACCGGCGATTGCCGCATCAGTTTCCAGATGAAGTCGGAGCGCTCGTTCTCGATGGTCATGACGACAAGGCCCTGGTCGATGCCGACGGTGCGGTCGTCGACCCAGCCTTCCGGCCGCTTGGTCTTGACCGTCGGGTTGAAGCCGCCGGGGAAGCCGCCTTCCAACAGCAGGTTCGGATAGGTGGTCAGAAGCGCCTTGGTGCCGTCGAGAGCCGCCTGCCGGTCGTAGGGCAGGCAGGCAAGTGCTGCCCAAGGTGCGATCGTGCCGTCATCCGGGCCGAGCGGTGCGCCGCGGGCGGCATAACCCAGAACCTTCGGCTGGCGGCCGCCGCGCATGCGCCGTGTCGGCGGCGGGCCGTCACAGGCGGAGAAACCCCAGATATTCCTGTTGTAGCCGACGAACTGGCCGGGATTGCGTTCGGCATAGTCACGCTGGACCTTGATCATCACCTGCGTGTTGCGGAAATAGTCCCAGTTCCGCTCCGCCATCGGCTTGTCCTGAATGGTACGGAAATCGATCCAGGCATGCGAGAAGAGGTGGATGAAGAGCGGCCCGGCATAGAGATAAGACTGCTCGCCATGCAGCATCCAGGAATAGCTTGACGTGAAGGCGTCGTAGCTCGATTGCGGAATGGGGTGCGTCGGCGACGCGAGCGCCAGCGTATAGAGAATGATCGCCTCGTCGAAGCCGTGATAGCGCCAACGCAGGAAGCCGGATGAGGGCTTCCAACCCATGGAAATGGTGTCGCCCTTGTTCAGCGCCCAGCGCCAGTCAACGCGCTCGTAGATGAAGGTGGCGAGTTCACGGATTTCAGTCTCCGTCTCGTCGTCTTCGCGATTGAAATATTGCGCTGATGTCAGGATGCCGGCAACAAGCAGCGCCGTATCGATGGTCGAAAGCTCGCTGTTCCAGGCGCGATGGCCGGTATCCATATGCAGGAAGTGATAGAAGAAGCCGCGGTAGCCGGTCGCATGGCGTTCCTCGCCCTGGCGCGCCTCGGCGAAGAAACGCAGCGTATTGACCGTGCGCTCGGCCGCTTCCTCGCGGCTGATCCAGCAACGCTCGACACCGACGGGATAGGAGGAAAGCGCAAATCCGACGGCTGCGATGCTGCACGGAACCCCGCCGATCGATGTATCCGCCACCAGGCCATTTTCGGGATTGGTATATTTCAGGAAGTAATTGAACGCCGAATGCTGCAGCCTGTCGACGAGCGCTGCATCAATGTCTTCAATCCGTTGCAGCATAGGCTCCTACCCAACTGTTGCATCGCCCCATGCTTCAACATGGGGGCCGTCCCCGGGCAAATCAAACCTTTTTGATTCGTAGGGATAAGAGAACACAAAAGGGTGGAATCGGTCGTTAATAATTATCGGTAAAATAATATCTAGCAGAAGTCATATAAGCGGTGCAGCAAAAAAGACGGCCCGCGCGCCACCGGCACGGGTTATTTTCCCGCAATACTTGTTTTCCTGATGCTTTGGAGAGTGGATTTTCACGTTCAGGCGGCTTCATCGAGCCGCACCAGATGACCTGCCGACACTTCCCGATATCGGCGCGGCGGCGCGACGTAGCCAACCGGGCGAACGGGGCTCTTGAGCTCGTCGGTTCCGAGGTTGCGCTTGATGCCGCGCCGTGAGGGATCGGGAACAGGCACGGCTGCCATCAGCTTCTTGGTGTAAGCATGTTGCGGGTTGCTGAACAGTTGCGCGCGCGGGCCGATCTCGACGATTTCGCCGAGATACATCACCGCGACCCGATGACTGACGCGCTCGACCACTGCCATGTCGTGGGAAATGAACAGGAAAGCGAGGTTGAGGCTTTGCTGCAGGTCCATCAGCAAATTGCAGACCTGTGCCTTGATCGAGACATCGAGGGCCGAAACGCTTTCGTCGGCGACGATCACCTTCGGATCGAGTGCGAGCGCGCGGGCAATGCAGATGCGCTGGCGCTGACCGCCGGAGAATTCGTGCGGATACCGTTTCATCATGTCGGGTTTCAGCCCGACGCGTTCGAGAAGATCGGCCGCCTTGTCGCGGGCCTGGGCGCCGGTGCCGAGGCCATGTTCGGTAATCGGTTCGGCGACGGCGGCGCCGACGGTCATGCGCGGGTTGAGGCTGGCGAATGGATCCTGAAAGATCATCTGGATGCTGCGGCGCATCCGTCGGAGACTGACCGCGTCAAGGCTCAGCACGTCATAGCCGTCGAGGCTGACACTGCCGCCGTTCGGCTGGACGAGGCGGGTGATCGAGCGGCCGGTGGTCGATTTGCCGCATCCGGATTCGCCGACGAGCGACAGCGTCTCGCCCTGGAAGAGATCGAAGGAGACGTCCTCGACCGCATGGATCGCGCCCGTCTTGCGGCCAAGCAGCCCGCCGCGGATATCGAAACGGGTAACGAGGTTCTTGACTTCGAGGATCGGCGTCCGGCGGCGGTCGACGGTATCGGCCACCTCGACCGGCTCGCGCCGTTCACCGGTCGTGGTATCGACGACGGGGAAACGCAGCGGCCATTTCCGGTCGGCCATCGAGCCGAGGCGCGGTACGGCCGAGAGCAGTGCGCGGGTATAGGGATGCCTGCCGCGATGGAAGATGTCGTCGGTCGTGCCGGTTTCCACCGCTTCGCCGCGATACATGACGATGGTGCGGTCGGCGATTTCGGCGACGACGCCCATGTCGTGGGTGATGAAGAGCACTGACATGCCCTCTTCTTCCTGCAGCATCTTGATCAGGTCGAGGATCTGGCCCTGGATCGTCACATCGAGCGCCGTCGTCGGCTCGTCGGCGATCAACAATTTCGGCCGGCTGGCGAGCGCCATGGCGATCATCACGCGCTGACGCATGCCGCCCGAGAACTGGTGCGGATATTCGTCGAAGCGCAAAGCGGCGTTGGGGATGCGGACCTTTTCCAGCAGGCGCACGGTCTCGGCCCGCGCCTCGGCCTTGCCGATATCGCCGTGGCAGGTGAGCGCCTCGGAGATCTGACGGCCGATGGTGAAGATCGGGTTGAGGGACGTCATCGGCTCCTGGAAGATCATGGCGGCGTCGTTGCCGCGCACCCGGCGCATCTCCTTTTCCGAAAGGCTGAGAACATCCTTGCCGTTCAAGGTGATGGCGCCATCGATGCGGCTCGATCCCTTGGCGAGCAATCGCATGATCGAGAGGGAGGTGACGCTCTTGCCCGAGCCGCTTTCGCCGACGATCGCCACCGTCTCGCCAGGCATGACGTCGAAGGAGACGTCGCGCACCACCGGCTTCCAGTCGCCATCGACGAGGAAGGAGGTCGTCAGGTTCCGGACGGAGAGAACCGGAGAGGCGGGGGCCGAAGAAACATCACTCATGTCGTTCCCTTAGTTTTATCTGGTTCACGTCTTCAAAGGCGTGGCGAAGGAGGCGGAAGGCCTGCCTTCAGCGATGCGGGCCGCTTCCAGCGTCGTGATCTTTTCATCGATCTCGCGCCTGTCGGTCATGCCGTTCGGATTTTGCCGCGTCGCCATCGTCTCCGCGACATGCAGGTAGCGTTCACCCGCCACTGCATGGAGGCGGACAAGTTCAGCGAGCGGATCGGGATGATCGTCGGCGCGGATGCTCAGCCACGGATAATCCTGATCGCGGTGGATGACGAGGGCGGCGGACTGCCTGCCGCGCTTGTCACCGCCGGCATCCTCGCCTGCCTGCATCGCCAGCAGCAGGCGTTCGGCCAGGGGCTTGTCCATCGCCTTGTTGTAGGTGGCAAGCGTCTCAGTGACGACGTCGGGACCCGCGAGCATGTTGCCGGCGACCGAGACGTTTTCATCGATCAGATGCCCCGCCCAGTCGATGCATGCGGCGCCGGTGAAGGCGGCGTTGTGCCCCCTCGCATCGATGAGGTGCAGCTGCCGCTGATTGCGGCCGGCGTCACGCGCGGTCAGCTCGGCGATGATTTCCTCTGGTTCCTTGCCTGCAGCCAGCAGCGACAGGCCGTCGACGCCGTAAAGCGGGCTGACGAAGGCCTGCGTGGCGACGGCGCCGATGCCGCCGCGAATATGCGGCACAAGGGCGCCGACGGCGAAGAAGCGGGTCGCGACGGCGATGCCGATATGACCGGTCAAGGGATCACGGGCGACGATCGACCAGGTCATGACTATCTCCCGATCGCATAGGCCTGCATCAGGCGCGGGGTGGCTGCGGCGCGCAACAGTCCGTCGGCATCGCGTCTCGCGGCAGTCAGCCGGCCGATCGTCCAGGGATCGGCGACGGTCAGCTTGTGGCCCCTGCGGCGCAGGGCATCGAGGACATCGGGGCCGAAATTCGCTTCCGCCATCAGGCTGCCGGGTTCGCGGGTGCGCGGATAGAAGGAGCCCGGAAAATGCGAGGTGTGGAACAGCGGCTGGTCGATCGCCGCCTGCAGGTTCAGCTTGTGATGGGCGTAGCGCAGGAAGAAAGAGAGCTGCCACTGCTCCTGCTGGTCGCCGCCCGGTGTGCCGAAGGCGAGCGTCGGGCGGCCCTCGTAGAGGCCGAGCGACGGCGTCAGCGTCGTGCGCGGCCGTTTGCCCGGCGCAAGCGACGTCGGCAGGCCTGATTTCAGCCAGAACATCTGGGCGCGGGAATTGAGGCAGAAGCCGAGGCCGGGCACGGTCGGCGAGGATTGCAGCCAGCCGCCGGACGGGGTGACGGAGACCATGTTGCCGTCGCGGTCGATCACATCGATATGCACGGTATCACCGCGCTTTTCGGAAAGATGCGCCATGGTCGGCTCGTAGACGGCGCCGGTCTTCGAATCCGCACCGAGCATCGTCATCGTCAGATCATGCTGCGCTTCGAAGCCAGGCACGATGCCGGGGCGAAGATCGAAGGAGGCGTCCGCGCCGACCAGTTGGCTGCGCTCAGCGGCATAGGTCTCCGACAGCAGGTGCGCGACAGGGATCTCCGAGAAATCAGGATCGCCGTAATAGACTTCGCGGTCGGCGAAGGCGAGCTTCATCGCTTCGACGACGGTATGGACGAAATCGGCGCCAGCAGGGTCCATCGCGGCGAGATCGAAGCCTTTGAGGATCGACAGGGTCTGCAGAAAGACCGGACCCTGGCCCCAGGGGCCGATCTTGGCAATGGTCCAGCCATGATAATCATAGGTCAGCGGCTCCTCGATCGTTGCCGACCAGTTCGCCATGTCGTTGGCGGTCAAAACGCCCTTGTGGCGGTTGCCGCTCGCATCCATCACCTCGGCGGTCTTCAGATAGTCATCGATCTTCTCGGCGACGAAGCCGCGGTAGAAGGCGTCGCGGGCCGCCTGCACCTGCGCCTCCCGGCCGCTTTTCGCCTCGGCCTCGGCGATGATGCGCTTCCAGGTTTCGGCAAGCACCGGATTCCTGAAATTCACATGCGCTTCGGGGGCGCTGCCGCCCGGCAGCCAGGTCTCATAGGAGGTCGGCCATTCCTTCTCGAAGAAGGCGGCGAGCCCCTTGATGGTGGCGGAGACGCGCGGCAGCATCGGATGGCCGTGCTCGGCGTAATAGATCGCCGGTTCCAGCACATCGCGCACGCTCATCGAGCCATAGTCGCGCAGCATCAGCATCCAGCCATCGAAGGAGCCGGGGATGACGGTCGCAAGCAGCCCATCGCCGGGGATCAGGCTCAGGCCTTCCGCCGTGTAGTGTTCGATCGTCGCGCCGGCGGGGGCGGGACCCTGCGCGCAGATGACCTCGACCTTGTCCTTTTTCTTCGAATAGATCACCGCCGGCAGGTCGCCGCCCGGGCCGCAAAGATGCGGCTCGACGATCTGCAGCACGAAGCCCGTCGCCACTGCCGCATCGAAGGCGTTGCCGCCTTTTTCGAGAATGCTCATGCCGACGGCCGAGGCGATCCAGTGCGTAGAGGTGACGACACCGAAGGTGCCGAGGATCTCGGGACGGGTCGTGAATGCGGTCATGTCAAATGTCCTTTCGAGAAATCATGCTTCGCGCGGATCAAGTGCATCGCGCAGGCCGTCGCCTAAAAGATTGAAACCGATGACGACGAGGAAGATCGCGGCACCCGGCCACATCGCCATCCATGGCGCCTGGGAGAGGAAATTCTTGGCGACGTTCAGCATCGAGCCCCAGCTCGGCGCCGGCGGTTGCTGCCCGAGGCCGAGAAAGGAGAGGCTCGCCTCGGCGATGATGGCGGTGGCGATGGTCAACGTCGCCTGCACGAGGATCGGTGCAAAGACGTTCGGCAGGATATAGCGGGTGATGATGCTCGAGGACCGGAGGCCGATCGAGCGGGCGCCCTCGACATATTCCTCAGTCTTGACCGAAAGCACCTGGCCGCGCGTCAGCCGCACGAAGACCGGCATGGCCGAAAGGCCGATCGCAATCATCGCATTGGTCAGGCTCGGACCGAGAAAAGCTGCGAGCGCGATCGCGGTGATGAGGAAAGGCATGGCCAGAAAGGCTTCGGTGATGCGAGAGATCACCATGTCGATCCAGCCGCCGAAATAACCGGAGATAAGGCCGAAGGGCACGCCGATGATAACGGCGATCGCCACCGAGAAGACGCCGGCCATCAACGAAGCCTGCGCGCCCCAGATCATCCGGGAAAGAATGTCGCGGCCGATGTCGTCGGTGCCAAGCCAATGGGCGGCGGACGGGGCCTTGCGGATCGCCGACCAGCTTGTGGCGTTCGGATCGGGAATTGGAAGAAGGGGGGCGGCAACCGCGAGGATCGCGAAGAAGGCGATGATCGCCAGGCCAACGAGGGCGCCCTTGTTGGCCTTCAGCTTGCGCCAGGCGCGGCTCGGCGTGCGGTCGACCGCAGAGGGAATGCCGGTCTCTCCGATCGCGGTCATAGGGCGGCCCTCATGCGCGGATTGAGAAGGACGTAGAGAATGTCGGCCAGGAGGTTCATCAGAATGAAGCCGATCGCCGTGCAGATCACCACGCCCTGGACGACGGCGTAGTCGCGGTTGAAGACGGCGTCGACGATGAGCTTTCCGAAACCCGGAATGGTGAAGATCTGCTCGGTCAGCACGGCGCCGGCGAGCAGTTCGCCGAAGAGCAGGGCGGTCAGCGTCACGATCGGCAGCACCGCATTGCGGAAGCTGTGTTCGAGCACGACAGTGCTTTCCGGCAGTCCCTTGGCGCGGGCGGTGCGGATGTAATCGGCGCTGAGCACACTGAGCATCGCCGAGCGGGTATGGCGCATCAGGGTCGCGGCCAGCGCATTGCCGAGCACGAAGGAGGGCATCAGCATGGTTTCCAGCGAACGCAGCGGATTGCTGAAAAAGGGTTCGTAGCCCGATGCCGGCAGCCAGCCGAGATTGACCGAAACCAGGAGGATCAGCATGATGCCGAGCCAGAAATTCGGGATCGACAGACCGGTCAGTGCGATGATGTTGGCGAGATAGTCGATCATCGTGTTCTTCTTGACGGCCGCCAGGATGCCCATCGGCACGCCGATCGCAAAGGCGAAGATCATCGACATGATGGCGAGCTGGATGGTGACCGGCAGCTTTTCGCCGACGAGCTGCAGAACCGGCTGGTTGGTGCGCAGCGAAATGCCGAGATCACCCTGAAGGGCCGCACCGAGCCAGCGAACATATTGATAGGGCACGGGATCGTTCAGCCGGTATTTCTCGCGCAGGAATTCGAGAACCTGCGGGTCGCGTTCCTCGCCGGCCATGGCGAGGATTGGATCACCGGGCAGCAGCTTCTGCAGCGAGAAGACGAAGATCGAAATGATCAAAAGCGTCGGTATGGCGACCAAGAGCCGTTTGGCAATGTAAGTGTACATGGGCGATCCTGACACGACTAAAGCATGTCGCGCAAAGGTGTGCAGCGGTTTTGCGATAACGACATGCGTAAAACAAAAAGCTAAAGCGCGTGAAGCGAATCTGAAAGATTGCGACGCGCTTTAGAATCATGCGGCGGAGGGTTTCCGCCGCATGATTTGCTTATGGTCAGCCGGCTTTCTTGACGCCGACGAGACGGATCATGCCATCCGGCGACGGAATGAAGCCGGTGATGTTCTTGTGCAGCGCCCAGATCCAGGACTGATGGCCGAGATAGATGATCGGCAGATCATCGTTCAGGATGACGGCGGCGGCATCGTATTTCTGCTTGCGCACGGCATCGTCGGTCGATGCACGGGCTTCGTTCAGCAGCTTGTCCACTTCGGAATTGCAGTATTTCGTGTCGTTGATGCCGCCCTTGCAGGTGATGAACTGATGGATGTTGCCATCGGGATCGACGCGGCCGGACCAGTCGGAACGGCTGAGCTGATAGTTGCCGGCGGTCTGCTCGCTTAGCAGTGTGGCGAATTCCGTCGATTTCAGACTGACGTCGAAGCCGGCTTCGCCGACCATCGACTGGATGATCTGCATCATCTGCATGGCAACGGGATTGTTCGGGATCTGCAGCTCGATCGGCACGCGGTCGAAGCCGGCTTCCTTGATCAGCGCCTTGGCCTTGTCGAGATCGCGGGCGGGGACGGGAATATCCTTGTCGAACCACGGGCTGCTTGGCGGGAAGGGCTGGTTGCCGGAGACCGCCGTGCCTTCATAGACGATCTGGTTGACGGCATCGCGGTCGATCGCCAGCGAGAAAGCCTGGCGCAGGCGCTTGTCCTTGCCGAAAGGATTGTCGGCACGCGCACCATTGCCGATATTGGTATAGAGCGCCATGTAGCCGGTGCCGACGGCGTCGGCATAGACGAGGCTCGAATCCGCTTTCACCGCTTCAGCGTCGGTCGCGGCCAGACGCTCGATCATGTCGAGATCGCCGGAACGCAGGTTGGCGAGGCGCACCGTCGTATCCGGGATCGGCAGATAGGTGAGCTTGTCGATGAAGATCTTGTCCTTGTTCCAGTAGTCCTGGAACTTTTCGAGTACAATGCGGTCCTGCTGGACGCGCTCGACGAACTTGAACGGACCGGCGCAGACCGGGTGATCGCCGAACTTGGCGCCGAGTTCCTTGGCGGCCTTCGGCGAGACGATCATGCCGGCGCGGTCGGAAAGCTGGGCAAGAAGGGTGACGTCAGGCGCCTTGAGGGTGAACTTGACCTCGTATTCGCTTGTTGCCTCGACCTTTGCGACCGAGCTGAGCTCGCTCTTGCGGCGTGATTCCGGCAGGGTGATGTTGCGCTCGATGGTGGCGACGACGGCTTCGGCGTTGAAGGGGGTCTCGTCATGGAACTTGACGCCTTGGCGCAGCTTCATGGTGAGCTCTTTGCCGTCGGCCGACCAGCTCCATTCGGTGGCAAGCTGCGGCACGATCTTCAGATCCGGCGAGACGTCGACCAGCTTGTCGCACATTGCAGTATAGACGATGCGGCCGACGAAGGTGCGTGACTGCGCGGGATCGAGCACGTCGGCATCGTCCTGCAGGCCGATCTTCAGGTCGACGGCGAAGGCAGGAAGCGCAAACAGCGCGCCGGCAACGGTGGCGGTCAGCAATTTGGCGATCTTCATTCCATTCTCCTCTGTTCTGTTTGTTTGGTTTTGGCTTCCATTCCGGCGGTTATGGCCCGCCCGTCTCTCTTCTCCCTGCTCACCTCGCTGTTCAGGCGAGGGTCTTGTCGACCTCCGTTTCGCTATGATCGAGCGAGGTGATGCGGATGAGGCTTTCCTGCAGCGTCAGCAGATGCTGGCGCATCGCTTCGCCGGCCCTGGCCGGATCACGAGCGGCGATCGCATCGACGATCGCCGTGTGCTGGCCGAAGGTGACGGGCCGCGTCCGGCTGGCGCTGCGAGCGCGCTCGCGGATCGTCTGCCAGGCCTCGTCCTGTCGTACCCGGTTGATGACGTCGAAGATGGTGAGGAAGAAGCCGTTGCCGGCGCATTGGGCGATCTGGCGGTGCAGCGCCCCATCCCAGAGTTCGCGCCCGTCGGCATCGGTGCTTTCGTAGATCTTCTTCACCAGATCATACATGCGCTCGATATCGGCGGCCTTGGCGCGCATGGCGGCAAGCTGGGCGAGCTGCGGTTCGATGCGCAGGCGCACTTCCATGACTTCCATGAGATCGGTGCCGGCAACGATCGAGCCGACATGATCGCTCCAGCCGTCGGGGCGCGGGCCGGCATAGGTGCCGGAGCCTTGGCGGCGCCAGATGCGGCCCTCGGCCTCCAGCACTTCGAGGGCACGGCGGACGGCACGGCGGCCGACGCCAAGCATTTCCGAAAGGGTGCGCTCGGTCGGCAGCTTGCCGTCGGCGTCGAGACTGTCGGACCGCAGCAGAGCCCTCAGCTTCTCCAGCGCATAATTCGAATTGCCCTGCGTCTCATCCATCGGCATTCGCTAAATGGTCCGTACCAATTTTCTATTGGTTCAGTGCAAACCAAATCGCGGCGACCGTCAAGCGCTTTTTTGTGCAAATCCAAATCTGCCCGTTTTTTGCTCAAATCCCGCCATTGCCGCGATACGGGAAAGCAGTCGATCGCAGCGACAGGGCGGCGCCGCGATCGACAATATCATCCCAAAAAACGCAATTGGTTCAGGTGAAACTCAGGCTGGCGTCGAGCGTGCGGAGAGAAAGACCTGCGGCTCGAAGGCAAAATCCTTGTCGAAGGGGTAGGTCGGATGCTGCTTGCGCAGCCGCGGCAGGCGCTCGACGAACTGGTCGACGACACCTGTTGATAGCGCCATCAGGTTCGGATTGGCGATCGGCGCCAGTTCCGGCGAGAGATAGCCCGATTTGACGACGATGATCTTCGCTTGGTGCGGGTCGAGGCCGAGCCGGGTGAAATCGGCGATGTTGTGATAGGGCCGACGCTTGGCGGAAAGCACCAGATCGATGCCACTGATCGAAACCACCGCCTGGCGGTCAGTGGGATCTGATGTCTCATGCAGGAATTTGACGGTGAAGCGGCCGTGAACGGGCTTGCTACCCTTGGTGTCGAGCGAGGCGCCGACGCTGAGCTCCAGTTCCGCGCCGATGCCGGCGGCATAACAGGCCGCGGTCGCCGCCTTGTCCGCAATGCCGGCAAAGACGACGCCCGTGGCACCCCGGGCGATCAGTTCTGCCAGTACATCGGCCCGGTCCCCAACGCCGCCGCCAGTCGGGTTGTCGCCGGATTCGGCAAGCACCACTGGCGCGGTCGGGCTTGCGATCGCCCTGGCGACGCATTCTTCGACCGAGCCGGTCTCGCAGCCGAAGACAAAGTCTTGCCGTGCATCCCAATAGGCCTTGGCGAGGCGTTTGGCCTCGCGCTCCAGCACGGCGCGGTCGCTGCCGGTCATGATCGCGGCGGCGGTGGCGCGCGGTTCGTCGGCCCAGACATAGCCGACCATCAGCGATGCATCCCAGACGCCGTCGATCGCATCGATCCCAGGCAGCATGTCATAGAGGCCCTTTGCCGGCTCATCGACGGTGCTGGTGCGCTCGCCGGGCAGCACGACGGGAATCGGCGCCCAGAGAACGATCGGCCTCTCGCCGGTTTTCAGGCTCTTCACCAGCATGGAGACGGAGCGGCGCATCGTCTCCTCGACATCGATATGCGGCGCAGTACGATAGGTGGAATAGATGTCGAGCGCATCGATGATGCGTTGCGTGACGTTGCCGTGCAGGTCGTAGCTTGCCGAAACCGTGCAATCCTTGCCGACCAGCGCACGGGCCGCACTGATCCAGTCCCCTTCGGCATCCTCCATGCCCTCGACATACATGGCGCCATGCATGGCGAGATAGAGACCGTCAAGCGGCAGCATCGGCTTCAGCCGCTCGAGGAATTCACCCTTGAAGGCCTCGTAGGTGGCACGCGAAACCGGGCCACCCGCAATGGCGCGCGCATGGATCGTCGGCAGAAATTCGGCGTCATAATCCTTGAGGAAGGCGAAATAGGGAGACGCCAGTAGCGCCTCCCCACGCACGACGCGGAAATCCTTTTCCTCGTTCAGAACGGGATTGTATGTGCTGCATTCGGTATGAATGCCACCGACGGCGATGCGCATGGGAAACCTCAGTTGATGTTGGGAGCAGTCAGGAAGTTACGGGCGATGCTGGCAACCCGGCTCCAGCGCCGGTATCGACGCGCCGGGTGCGGATATGTGTCGGTCGACGGAGTTTGTGCTGCGATAAACTGAACATTCGGGATTCGATCCGAGGACGCGTCCTTTTGCCTCAACAATAAGTTTACAAACGAACCAATCAACCAAAATAAATTGCAATCTTGATCTTCTAAGCCGGCGTCGAGGTGGAAGGTGCCGTAATCGGTGAGCCACCGACCGACTCGGTTTCTTCCGTCGGATGCCGCGGTCCGATTGCTGCCGACAAACGCGTCAGCGTCGCCACGAAGAAAAATCCCACTTCGGGATCCCGAAATCCCCCCGCTTCGGGATTCCGAAATTCGTCGCGTTTTGGGCGGTGTTGCCGCGGGGAAACATCCAATGATTTCAATACCGCAACCAATTTCGGGATTCCGAAGTGCTATATAGATTATGGTGGGGGTCCGGCTGGCTGATGAATTCAGCGAAGCGCTCGACAGGTTCGCCGAACAGGAAGTCGATGCGCCCACCCACTCCACATGAGTTTCGGAACCCAAACGGTCCCTTGCCGTGCGTTGGTGCAAGGGCGTCAATCGCGGCGCTATGCAAAGATTTAATTTTATCGGGTGAGAACGAGGTCCGGTTGCGAAGGCAACCTATCCTAGAGAATAGGTTTTTGCCCTCGAAAGTTCTTGATATTTACCCTGCATCGCACATCGCGAATAATCAAAAGCACGGCGAAATCGCTCGCGACATTGGGGCATGTCATGGGTAGTAGGACTGACAACGTCGGCCACCATAGGCGGATGCTCAATGAGCCCGCGATTGTTGTCGGGACCGCACATAGGCAGCGCCTGTCAACGAGCGCGCAACCATGAGCTTGCCTTGCTCCAGCGATCCTCTCGAGAGCTCGCCGGATGAGGCAATCGAGGCTCGCCGGGACGAAATGCCGGCTGCTGACCACAATCCTGCAAACGAGATGTCGCGCGTTCTGAGGACTGCGCCAATTCATCTTGCTGCAGACCCCTCCGGCGGTGCAATCGCCCACTGGAATCACGGCCCCTTGCATGATGTCGTCGAGCCGATGACCGACCACGTCATCATGGCTTATAACGGCGCGATACAGCGCATGGAACGGCGGTCCGGAAGATCGATCGAGAGCGGAACGTTTCGTCGCGGGGTTGTGATCATCATCCCGGCTGGATCAAGCTCCCGATGGGATATTCCAAAACCGGTTGATGTCGTTCAGCTCTATCTTCCCCGCTCGACACTGACGCGCATCGCCGACGAAACCGATACTTTCACGCCGACCGATCTCTTGGAGCGAACGGCGCATCCGGACCTCATTACATCCCGATTGCTCCTGAGCGCAGCCGATGTCCTGGAAGGCAATACGGCACTGGATACACTGTTCAGGCAGCAGTTGACCGACCTTCTGGCCACGCGCCTGCTGGCCGCGCACACAGGCAAGGCACCGAGCTATCAGCCGGCGCTCGGCGGCCTCGCGCCGAGCGTGCTGCGCCGGGCCATCGAACGATTGCGGTCGGACGCCGACGCGGACGTCTCCCTCGCGGCCCTCGCTGCCGATTCAGGGCTGTCGCGTTTTCATTTCTGTCGCGCTTTCAAGGAAAGCACGGGCCTTTCACCTCACAACTGGCTGCGTCAATATCGGCTCGAGCAAGCCATAAACATGCTGCGCGATCCTCAAAATTCGATCGCGTTGATCGCAGCCTCCCTCGGCTATGCCTCGCAAACAGCATTTGCAGCTGCATTCCGAAAATTGACCGGTGAAACACCGACTGATTGGCGCCGCCGCCACGGCTGACCGCGTTCTCCTTTCGCCCTCGTCTCAGATTCCGGACGGTCCCGTTCTTCGCTTCCACGCCATCGGCTCGACTACGCGACGACCATGCCGCGCAATCCCCCTGACATGGCGTTGGTCGCAGCCTCACGTGACTGCGCCTCGCAAACAGCCTTGGCCGCCACATTGCCGAAGCTGACCGGTAAAACGCCGGGCGACGAACTGCGGCGCACCCGCTAAACCGCAATTGCTCTGCAACGGCGCCAATCCCTCTGGCGCAGCCGTAGACGTGTTTCGCTAAACCACCATTGCGCCCATACCAATGGATCCTGCGGAGACAAAGGATGGTCTGGGACACCGATTACGGGTCGGTCGCAAGGAAGCGACCCGTAGCGGCTTGTATATCCGATTTTAGCAACTGTCCGTCCGGCGATGACGGGCGCCGAAACAAATATTCTCCAAAGGATCAGCACAATGACCTCCATTACAACCAGCGACGGTGTTCAGCTTTTTTACAAGGACTGGGGACCGAAGTCCGCTCAGCCGATCGTCTTTCACCATGGCTGGCCCCTCAGCTCCGACGATTGGGACAATCAAATGCTCTTCTTCCTCGGCAAAGGCTTTCGCGTGATCGCTCATGATCGCCGCGGCCACGGCCGATCGAGCCAGGTGAGCGACGGGCATGACATGGATCACTACGCCTCCGATGTTGCCGCAATGATCGACTACCTCGATCTTCGCAACGCGATCCATGTCGGCCACTCTACCGGCGGCGGTGAAGCCGCGCGGTATGTCGCGCGGTACGGCAAAGGTCGCGTTGCCAAACTGATCCTGATTGCGGCCGTGCCGCCATTGATGTTGAAGACCGGCGCCAATCCCGGCGGTTTGCCGATCGAGGCATTCGACGGATTGCGCAGCCAGCTCGCTGCCAACCGTTCGCAGTTCTATCGCGATTTTCCGAGCGGCCCCTTCTACGGCTACAACCGCCCGGGTGCCGAGCCGTCGCAGGCGGTCATCTCAAATTGGTGGCGTCAGGGCATGATGGGCGGCGCGAAAGCGCATTACGAAGGCATCAAGGCATTCTCGGAGACGGATTTCACCGAGGACCTGAAGGGCATCACCGTGCCGACGCTGGTGCTGCATGGCGATGACGACCAGATCGTTCCCATCGGTGCTGCCGCTCCATTGTCGGCGAAGCTCCTGCAGGCCGGCACGCTGAAAATCTACGAGAAACTGCCGCATGGGCTGTGCACGACCCATGCAGATGTCGTCAATGCCGACATGCTGGCCTTCATCACCGCCTGAGCGACGTCGCTTCACCAATCCGCGCGCCATCGTTACCGACCATCTCGCCGCCCATCGGGAGCGGCAACGGTGACGCGCGGCCCCTTTGAAACTACAAACCACGGAGTGAATAACATGAGACTTGTGATTGTAGGCGCCGGGTTCGCCGGCATGTACGCCGCTCTTTCCGCAGCCCGCCTGCGCGATATCGAAGGCGTTTCGCCCGAAGAGCTCGAAATCGCACTGGTGTCCCCGGAACCGACGCTCGTCATCCGCCCCCGGCTCTACGAGCCGAAGCCCGAGAGCCTGACGGCACCTTTGCAGGATGTATTTGATGCCGTCGATGTCGCCTACGTGCAGGGCAGTGTTGAAGCCGTCGACACGAAGGCCTGCACCGTAGACGTCGTCAATGCCAAGGGCGAACGAAGGTCCCTTCAGTATCATCGCCTCGTGCTCGCCACCGGCAGCCGGCTGTTCCGTCCGAATATTCCCGGCCTCGCCGAATACGCCTTCAGCGTCGATAACCTCGATGACGCCATTGCCCTTGATCGCCACCTGCACGAGCTTGCGAAGATGCCGGCCTCGGCTGCGCGCGACACAATCGTTGTTGCCGGCGCCGGTTTCACTGGTATCGAGGCGGCGACCGAGATGCCTTCGCGGCTGCGGACCCTGTTCGACAAAACCGCCAATCCGCGTGTCATTATCGTCGACCGCAGCAGCGCGGTAGCCCCCGACATGGGCGAAGGTCCGCGCCCGATCATCGAGGAAGCACTTCGCAAGCTCGGCGTGGAAACGCGGCTCAATGCCGGCGTTTCATCGCTGGATAAATCCGGAGTTACGCTGAGTACCGGCGAGCATATCGAAACCATGACCGTGATCTGGGCGGCAGGCATACGGGCCAATCCGCTGACCACCAAAATTCCCGGCGAGCGTGACAAGTTCGACCGGCTGCTGGTCGATGGCTGCCTGCGCGTGCCGTCCGTACCCGGCGTCTTTGCCACAGGGGATGCGGCGCGCGCCGCTTGCGACGACTGCGGCAACTACGCACTGATGTCGTGCCAGCACGCCACACGCATGGGCGCCTTCGCGGGCAACAATGCCGCCGCTGAACTGTTGGGCGTGCCAGCACGGCAATATCATCAGGAAGCCTATGTCACCTGCCTCGACCTCGGCGATGCCGGAGCCCTCTTTACGCGAGGATGGGATCGCAAGGTGGAGATGGTCGGCGAGAAAGCGAAGGCGACCAAGCAGGAGATCAACACCGTCTGGATCTATCCACCGAAGCCCGAGCGCGCCGCTGCGCTGGCCTCAGCTGATCCGGAGCACGTGACCAAACTGTGATCGGATCCCGAGATGAGGCTGCGCTCTGAATAAGAGCGCAGCTTGCCATATTCCGGCTTGTTCCTGACCCAACTCATCTTTCATCGATTATTTCTTCCCGAGCGCTTTCGGCTCGTAAGCAATCTTTGAAGGCGTGCCGCAAGGAGCAGGCCGCCTGGTTCTCACCGGAACCGTGATGGTCTCCCTATTTGCTCAAAACAAGCGTTGCATTGTCCCGGTATCGCGAAAGTCCGCTGCTATTTCTGTAAGCCGGTTGAGGCCGAAGCCCCGTGACTCCATCATCCGATGGTCGGAGAGATAGGGTTCAGAAAGTGGTAAGAGAACTCTATGCTATCAGCGCGAAGCTGACTGGTGACCTCGGAGCCGAGCAGTTCGCTGCCGCTGCCAGGCAGACCGATGCGCGCGCTCGCGCATGCCGTGGCCCCGGATGGCTCTCGCGCCCTGGTACCATCGGGCTGGTGCGGCGCGATGCTTGCCATAAAAGGCACGAGACTCATGCCGGTAAAGAAAAGGATCTGGACGATCAGGCGGCCTGTCGGACGGTTTCCGCCCTGCATGTGCCACACGACGATCCCGGCAATTCCCAGAGTGTTGATGAGGGCAAGCTGCAGGAAGTTGTCATCATCTGACATAGCTGGGTTCACCGATCATGGTTTGTGTCAATGAACTGCCGGGCACGGCATCGTGTGCCCGGCCAGATCGCCTATTTCTTGATCGGGAAGGTCAGTTCCTGCTCAGCGGTATCGACCACGAAGACAGCGAGGAGCTTTGCCGGCTTAGTCTTGCTGGCGTTCTCGCTGACACCGTGGCGATCGCCCGGAAATTCCGAAAAGCTTTCACCGGCGCTATAGACAGTGACGGGGCCATCGTTGACCTGACTGCGGATCGCGCCTTCGAGAACGGTCGCGTATATGAAGGCGGATGCTGGATGTGTATGGCCCTCCGAGAAACCGCCCGGAGCATATTCGACGAGAACGCCCTTCATGCTCTTGCCGGGGACGTTCGGCAGTTTGTGGTCATAGACCAGCGTAACCTTTGCGCCCTCCCCGCCACCCGGCGCATCATGCGCAAGAGCCGAACCTGACAGCAGAGCCGCCAATGCGACGGCAAAAGCCAATGACTTGATCATGTCTATCGTCCTTTCATGACTTGGAGTCGATCGCAGTTTCTATATAACGTATTGTTTTATATATCTTTTATATGTTTGGCGTAGCCATCAAAATGTAAAGCTACAGGCGCATGGGCCGCTTATCAGGCGGCCCATGCGCAACTCGTTATTTTCTCGGCGTAGTCGCAAACCAATCGTCGAAACCGATGCGGCCGATGCGAGGATGATTGTCGGAGACGAGTGAACCGTCTTCCAGTTTGGTGCCGAAATAGCGGGCATCCGGATCTGCGACAACGGTGCGGGAATCTCCGATCGCCTTGAGGTAGCGCGCGGCGAAATCGCAGAGACGCGCGCGCTCAGGGCCGCAGATTTCGATAATGCCGTTAACCGGCGCGGCAAGCGCCGCGTCAGTCACGAAATCGGCGACGTCGTCGGACGCGATCGGCTGCAGGGAACCTGTCGACAAGCGGGCCGTGTCGCCAACCGTGCCCTCCTGGGCGATGCCGCCGAGAAATTCCATGAACTGTGTGGAACGCACGATGGTGTAGGGAGTGCCGGCTTCCCGGATGATCTTTTCCTGGGCGACCTTGGCTCGAAGATAGCCGCTATCCGGCAGCCGATCCGTGCCGACGATGGAAAGCGCGATGTGGTGTTTCACGCCGGCCTCAATTTCCGCTGCCATCAGGTTCTTGCCCGCCGTCTGAAAGAACTCAAGCACGGCCTTATCCTCGAAGGATGGCGAGTTCGCGAGGTCGATCACCACGTCGGTATTCTTCAGTGCTTCCGCCAAGCCCTCTCCGGTAAGGGTATTGACGCCGGTTTTCGGGGCAGCGGCAATGACCTCATGCCCTTTCTTGCGCAGGCGCTCTGCGGTCTTGGAGCCGATCAGGCCGGTTCCGCCGATAATCACGATTTTCATAAGACGCTCCATTTGCTGCGCGCCCATGCGGTGCGCGTGGTTGAATAGGTTGATAGGCGAAGGCCTGGTTGAAGCTCGGGCTTGAAGGCCGAGCACGGCCTTCAAGGATGCACGCTTTGGTTCGGCCTTAATTCGACAAGCGGTCAGTAGTCCCAGAAGACCGGGACCCAACGAAAGGCGTCGCCGTCGACCGCGACATGGCCAACGGAAGGAAACGGCATATGCGTTGCCACCAGCAGTTCGCCGGTCGCCGCAAGCTCCCGCAAAAGCCGGACCCGAACGCGGGCAGCCTCCTCGGGGTCATGTTCGAAGCCGTTGAACCAGTCGGGGTGGTCGAACCCGACCGCGAATACCGCGTCGCCGGCAAACATCAGACGGTCGTTGCCTGAGGCCACGCGGACCACGCTGTGCCCAGGGGTGTGCCCGCCGGTACGAGAGACGACCACGCCCGGCGCCACCTCGTACTCGTCATCGAACAGCCTGAGATGGCTGCGATACTCTTTGGCGAACCGCTTGGCGGCCGCCCGAAGCGCGTCGGGGAAGCCCGCCGGCATCGAGACGTGGGAGAAATCGGGCGACTCCCAAAATTTGACCTCGGCAGCGGCCACATGGATCCGCAGGTCCGGACGCAGTTGGTCCTTCACCCCGTCGACGAGCAGCCCGCCAACGTGGTCCATGTGCATGTGTGTAAGAACCACGTCGGTCACGGATCCAAGATCGATGCCGGCGGCCTCCAGTCGCTTCATCAACTGCCCGGCCCGCGGCAAGTTCAAGTCCGGGTCCAATCCCAGCCCAGCGTCGATAAGGATGGTCTGCCCGCCGCTGCGCACCACGACCACGTTCAGTGCCCAGTCGAAGGCGTCCGGCGGCAGGAACATGTCGCCCAGCCAGGCGGCCCGGGCGGCCGGCTCGGCGTTGTGTCCCAACATCGCGGTTGGGAGCGGTAGCACGCCATCGCTGATCACCAGCACGTCAATCTCGCCGATCCGCACCGCGTAGCGCGACGGAACCAGTTCTTCGGGTGCCGGTCTACTGGGATGTGAGGTGTTGTCCAGTTTCATGCTTGCCTCCTGAGTGTTGTTGATCATCTGGTTCATCTTTGAAAACTCCTGTGTTCTATCCTGGTGCTAATCCTGGTTGGCTTACGCTTCCTGGGCGGGAGGCGCGGTCAATGCGGTGAAGTCTTTAGCGATCGGCGACACACTCACTGCTGGCGTGTCCTCTAATGATCTAGCGAAACCGATCTGCGGCTGCGCCAGAACGATTGCTGCCGCTGCAGAGCAATTGCTGTTGACGCATGCGCATGCGGCAATCGCCCGGGGTTTCGCCGATTTGTTGGATGCAGCCGCGAGAGAAACGTCCCGCAATGATCCTCAAGGACATCCTGGCCTTCGGGATCGTCGTTTACGTGGTTCTCGACTGCTTCGACCTTAGGGTCGGCATCCGATATATCCGGTCCGTCGGTGAGCTGATCGGGGCATGGGAGACCTTACCCCGACGATGCACGAGACCGGCGGACCGGGATTCTGACCAACCCCAACATCAGGTGCTCAGATGGCTTCGAGAGCTTTTGCCTCGCGGGCGATGAAATCGCAGACCAGTTTTACGCGCAACGGCACGGTGCGGCCAAAGGCGTGCAGTGCATTAAAGGGAGCGCTAGGGAACGCAAACCCCGCCGCGAGTGTAACAAGCGTGCCGTCTGCCAGGTCTTTCGCGACCAGACATCGCAGAAGATAGGCCGCTCCCAGCCCACTCAGCGCAGCCTGAATGAGTGCGGCCCCTGAGTCGCAATCGACGCGCCCCAAGGGAATGAAGCTCGTCCCGTCCGGCAGGCGCAGAGGCTGCGTGATACCACCCAGTGCATAGCGGGCAAAGGGCAGAGCCGCCAGCGCTTCGGCAGTTGCAGGATTGCCCCAGGTCTTCAGAAAGGCCGGAGACCCGACGATCGCCATCGGCAGGTCGGCCAGGTGACGAACCATGAGGTCCCCCGGCGCGGGATTTCCAACGCGCAGCACAACGTCGTAGTCCTCCCTGATCAGATCGACGAACCGATCCGTGAGTCCGACTTCGAGATGCAGGTTCGGATAGTCGGCTGCAAAGCTTCCGAAGAGGCGCGGCAGCAGTAGAGGCGCCATTTCGCTAGGCATGCTGATGCGCAAGCGACCCGAGGGCGCAACGTCGGACCTGATCGCCTCTTCACTTGCATCCAGGTCCCGCAACAGCGGTGCAACGCGGTCGAAGAAAAGTTGCCCGTCCTGGGTAAGCGTCAGGGCGCGCGTGGAGCGCAGGAACAGCCGGGCGCCAATCTTCTTTTCCAGCCGCGCCACGCTCTTCGACACCGCTGACGGTGTCGTCGCCAGATCGCGGGCCGCGGCGCTGAACGATCCGGCCTCTACCGTCCGCACAAAAGCCATCAATCCGGGCATCTCGTTGAGCAGATTCGGCATTTGCACCTCCGCGGCACAGATCATGTGCCCGCCCATGATCTAATGACGAAGGGTGGCAGCGTTTATCTAATTTCTCGTTGAAAGGAGATAAACAATGCAACACCTCAAAGACAAGGTCGCCGTCATCACCGGCGGCAATAGCGGCATCGGCAAGGCGACTGCTCGGCTGTTCGCGGAAGAAGGAGCGCAGGTCATCATTTCCGGGCGCCGGCAGGATGCTGTCGACCGAGCCGTGCAAGAAATCGGTCCGTCGGCCATCGGCTTCGTGGGTGATGCCGCCGACCTGGAAGATCATCGCAGGCTGGCGGACACCGTGAAGAGCCGCTTCGGCGGGCTCGACATCTACATGGCCAATGCTGGGATCATCAATCTCACCACCTCCGCCGAGGTGACTCCGGCAGACTACGACCGGCATTTCGCAATCAATACGCGCGGCGTGTTCTTCGGCGTGCAGACGATCGCCCCTCTGATCCGCGATGGCGGAAACATCATCGTCACGAGCTCGCTCGCGGCCACGAAGGTCCTCCCGGACCATACCGTCTATGCCGGTTCAAAGGCAGCAACCGCCGCCTTTGCGAAAAACTGGGCGATCGAATTCAAGTCGCGGCGGATCCGCGTCAACATCCTGAGCCCGGGACCGGTCGAGACGGAAATCCTCGCCAAGCTGGGCGTATCGGAGGCCGAGCGGCCGGCATTCGAAGATTACATGGCTTCCCTGATCCCTGCCGGCCGTCTCGGCCGACCGGAAGAGTTGGCGCGCGCCGCACTCTTCCTCGCCTCCGATGCAGGAAGCTTTGTCAACGGGATCGAGCTTCATGTCGATGGCGGTATGACCCTGGCTTAAAAGGCCTGCCCTTTGCCAGCCCCAACGGGCTCTACAACCTGTCGAAGCTGTCGGTCCAGTGGCTGAGGCTCGGCAGGTATCGAACGCATCAAACCCGGCCATCCGCGGCAGAACGGCCGCCACGAGCGCATGCATCTGACGTTCAAGAAGGGGCCACCCGTCCGCCCGGCAGAACGACCCTTCCAGGATCGCGAGGTGCTGGTCACCAATTGCGGACGCATCTGCATGCATCGCAAGAAGATCAATGTCTCGACCGTGCTGGCCGGACAGAAACTGGGAATCAAGGAAGTCGATGACGGTATTTGGCTCGTCAGCTTGATGCACTATGATCCGGGATATATCGACCTGGAGCAGAGGGCTTTGCAAACCATCGACAACCCGTTCGGCACGAGGTTGTCACCCATGTCTCAGGGACAATCTGTTACCTCTGTCTTCGGTATGGGCAATTTGGAAAACTGGAGCGGGCGAAGGGATTCGAACCCTCGACCCCAACCTTGGCAAGGTTGTGCTCTACCCCTGAGCTACACCCGCTCAATCCGCATCGGTCCGGGGTAGTTGTTGGACCGTGGGCGCCGCCTCGCGGCGACCGGCGCTATATGGCCTAACGGGTTTTCAAATGCAACAGGGAAATGACGGTGAGGCGAAGAAAAATTCCGGTGTTCGCAGAGCCCGGGCGGAAAGGCCGCAAATGCGGGGCAAAGCGTCGGTCGCAAAGATTGCCAAACGATGTGGACGGACTTAATCAGAACGCCTCGCTTTTTTCCCTTCCCGTCCAATGGATTGCCCCATGTCCGAAAATGCCCCCAAGACAAGAGAACAACTGTTTGCCTTTCTCGACGGCCTCGGCATTGCCCATAAGACGATCGACCATGCGCCGGTCTTCACCGTCGCCGAATCGGTGGCCCTGCGCGACGAGATCCCCGGCGGCCACACCAAGAATCTTTTCGTCAAGGACAAGAAGGACAGGTATTTTCTGCTGACCGTGGAGGAAAATGCTGCCGTCGACCTCAAGCAGGTGCATAATGCGATCGGCGGGTCCGGCCGGGTCTCTTTCGGCAGAGCGGAGAAGCTGATGGAGTATCTCGGGGTGGCTCCGGGTTCGGTCACGGCCTTCGGTGCGATCAACGATACTGCGGAGAATGTCACCTTCGTGCTCGATGCCGAGCTGATGCGTGAGGAGATCGTCAACTGCCATCCGCTATCCAATGATGCGACGACCTCGATCGCGAGCAGCGACCTCATCCGTTTCATGGAAGCGACGGGACATAAGCCACTTGTCTTGAAAGTTACGTCCTGACATACGATTTTAGCGCTAAAGCGCGTCGCGATCTTTTAGATTCGCTTGCCGCGCTTTAGTCTTTGGTTTTGCGCATGTCTTTATCGCAAAACCGCACCACAGTTTTGCGCGACATGCTTTAGCAAAGACGCCGGAAGGATCGGCGCGGCGGGAGATACCTATGAGCGGCAGCGACAACCCCTATAGCGGTTCCTTCGGAAATCAGATGACGGCGACGACAAGTTTCGGCGCGGCACCGGAACCCACGGCTGCGGCCGGCAGCTACATCACGGATACGACGACCGCGAATTTCGGCAAGGATGTGATCGAGGAATCGCGCAAGCAGCCGGTGCTGGTCGATTTCTGGGCACCCTGGTGCGGCCCGTGCAAACAGCTGACGCCGGTATTGGAGAAAGTGGTCAACGACGCCAAGGGCCGCGTCCGGCTGGTCAAGATGAACATCGACGACCATCCCTCGATCGCCGGTCAGCTCGGCATCCAGTCGATCCCTGCCGTCATCGCCTTCGTCAATGGCCGCCCCGCCGACGGCTTCATGGGCGCGGTGCCGGAAAGCCAGATCCAGCAGTTCATCGACCGGATCGCCGGTCCGGCCGGCGCCGACGAGGCGGCCGAAATCGAAGCCGTGCTTGTGGAAGCGGCGGAACTGTTTGCCGCCGGCAATATCAACGAGGCTGCTCAGCTCTATGGCGCCGTGATGCAGGCCGACCCCGAGAATGCCAAGGCGCTTGCCGGAATGGCCGAATGCATGATCGCCGCAAACCAGCATCAGCGGGCGCGCGAAATACTGACGGAATTGCCGGAAGAGCTGGCGAAAGACGCGGGCATCCAGGCCGTGCTGATGAAGCTCGAGCAGATCGAGGAGGCCCGCAAGCTCGGCGATCCCGTTGCGCTTGAGCGCGACCTGGCCGCCAATCCCGATGACCACGAGGCGCGGTTGAAGCTCGCCAAGATCCTCAATGTCGAAGGCCGGCGCGACGAAGCGGCCGACCATTTGCTGCTGATCATGCGCAAGGACCGTGCTTTCGACGACGACGGCGCCCGCCGGCAGCTGCTGCAGTTCTTTGAAGTCTGGGGCTTCAAGGATCCGGCGACGGTTGCAGCGCGCCGCAAGCTTTCGGCGATGTTGTTCTCCTAGACCGGTTCTGCTTTTTCATAGAAGCGCAGCACCGCGCCAGCCTTTTGTTTTTACGCAATTCCTGGGGAAGCGGCATCGCATTTCCCGGAATTGCTCTTGAGCGCCGCGCATCCAACAGGATGTGCTAAGCGCGCTCTATCGCTTTGAATCCACGTATGATCCTTTCCGAAAATCGATTCCGATTTTCGGGGTAGGCGTTAAGTTTCGAGCATCTGCCCTTGCGTTTTCGGACGAGGGCACCACATTCTCGTCAGAACGGGCATGCCCGTTGCAAGAATGCGGGACGGTTACATGCAAGTCGGGAATGCCAGATACCTGAAGCCGGGCGATCTGCCTGATGCCATCGCTGTCTTCCCCCTGACCGGCGCCCTCCTCCTGCCGGCCGGGCAGCTTCCCCTCAACATTTTCGAGCCGCGCTATCTGGCGATGCTGGATGCAGCACTGACCGGAAACCGGCTGATCGGCATGGTGCAGCCGGCGCTTGGCGAACATGAGGACAAGGGCGGCGAGCCTAACCTTGCCGCTGTCGGCTGCCTCGGCCGCATCACCTCCTTCGCCGAGACCGGCGACGGGCGCTATATCGTATCGCTGACCGGCGTCTGCCGTTTCCGGCTGCTGGAAGAGAAATCGACCAGCGACCCCTTCCGCATCTTCCGTATCGCCCCGTTCATCGCCGATCTCTCGGCCGCGAACGAGGAAGAGGCGGTCGATCGCGCAGCACTTCTGACCGCCTTCAAGGCCTATCTCGATGCCAACAAGCTCGAGGCCGACTGGGAGAGCGTCGAGCGGGCGAGCAATCTGACGCTCGTCAATTCGCTGGCGATGATGTCACCCTTCGGGCCGGCGGAAAAACAAGCGCTGCTGGAGGCGCCGGACCTGAAGACGCGGGCCGAGACGCTGATCGCCATTACCGAAATCGTGCTGGCGCGCGTCTTCGGTGACTCCGACACGGTTCTGCAGTAGACTTCAGCCATGGATGAAAAACTCAGCCGCGTCGATCCAAAACTGCTCGATCTCCTGGTCTGCCCGCTCTCCAAGGGTCGGCTTTCCTATGATCGCGAGCAGAATGAACTCGTCTCGGAAAAGGCGCGGCTTGCCTATCCGATCCGCGACGGCATTCCGATCATGCTGGTGTCCGAGGCCCGCCGCCTCGACGACTAAAGCGCGTCGCGATCTTTCAGATTCGCTCCTCGCGCTTTAGGTCCTTGTTTTCACGCATGTCGTTATCGCAAAACCGCTGCACACTTTTGCGCGACATGCTGTAGAGCAATTCCAGGGAATTGCGTAAAAACAACGGTTAAATCGTCTCTCCGGCAAGCAGGCGCGGATTGTCCTTTGCCGTCGTTCCGGCCGCCTGGCCGATGAAGAAGGATTTGAGGCGCGGCAGCCGGTCGACGATACCGAGGCCGACGTCGCGGGCGATGCGGATCGGCGTCGCATCGTTGGAGAAGAGCCGGTTCAGGACGTCCGTCGTCACCCCCATGCGGAACGTGTCGAAGCGCCGCCAGGTCTGGTAGCGCTCGAGGATATTGATCGAGCCGATATCGAGGCCGAGGCGATCGGCGTCCACGATGGTTTCGGCAAGTGCCGCCACATCCTTGAAGCCGAGATTGAGCCCCTGACCCGAAATCGGGTGGATGCCGTGGGCGGCGTCGCCGGCCAGCGCAAAACGCGGCGCGACGAAGGAGCGCGCCAGCGTCAGACCGAGCGGGAAGGCGCGCTTGTCGCCGATCACTTTCAGGCTCCCAAGCTTGTGGCCGAAGCGGCGTTCGAGCTCTTCCTCGAAGATCAGGTCGTCGGCGGCGACCAGCCGGTTGGCATCCGGCGTCCGCTCCGTCCAGACGAGCGAGGAGCGATTGTTCTTGAGCGGCAGGATGGCGAAGGGGCCGGCCGGCAGGAAATGCTCCTCGGCACATCCGTCATGCGGCCGCTCATGCTCGACTGTTGCAACGATGCCGGACTGGCCGTAGTCCCAGGTGACGGTCCTGATGCCGGCGAGATCGCGCAGTTTCGAGCGCACGCCGTCGCAGGCAACCAGCAGCCGGGTTTCCAGCGCGCTGCCGTCCGAAAGCGTGACGGTGACATGGGTGTCGTGGGTCTTTAGCTCCGTGGCGCCGAGCCCGTGGCGGATGTCGATGCCGAGCCGTTCGCAAGCGCCGCGCAGTGCTGCGACCATCGCAACATTCGGGATCATGTGGGCGAAGGGCCGGCCTTCGGTCACTTCGCCGTCGAAGGTCAGAAAAACCGGACGCACCGGATCGGAGGTCTTGGAGTCGGTGACGATCATTTTGGTGATCGGCTGGGCTTCCGGCTCGATCTCGTTCCAGATGCCGAAGACCTCGAGCATCTTCGCCGCCGCCGCGATGATGGCGGAAGCGCGCGTATCATTTTTCCAGACATGCTCGGGGGCCGCCTCGACGACCGCGACATTCAGATGGGGTGCTGCCTGTTTGACCGCGACAGCGGCGGAGAGGCCGACATAACCCCCGCCCACAACCAGCATGTCCAGCATCGCGCCGCTCCCGTACCTTATGCCTCAGATGTGATCTATATAGATCATCGCAACTTCACTTCCTACCGCCGGGAGACATAGAAAATGACGCGCGAGACATCAGGCCCCTCGGCGATGGAGACGCTGCTTTCGACCCTCGATCTGGAGCCGATCGAGGTCGATATCTTCCGCGGCCGCAGCCCCAAGGTCGGTTGGCAGCGGGTCTTCGGCGGCCAGGTGATCGGCCAGGCGCTGATGGCGGCGCAGCGCACCATCGAGGGCGAACGTTTCGTCCATTCGCTGCATGCTTATTTCATGCGTCCCGGCGATCCCTCGGTGCCGATCATCTATCAGGCGGAGCGCATTCGCGACGGATCGAGCTTCAACACGAGGCGCGTCGTCGCCATCCAACACGGCAAGGCGATCTTCGCGCTGTCGGCCTCCTTCCAGGTGGAGGAGCCGGGCTTCGAGCACCAGATTGCGATGCCCGATGTCGAGATGCCGGAGGCGCTGCTCGGCGAGCAGCAGATCAAGGAACAGTATCTCGCGCATGCGCCGGAGGCGATCCGAAAATACTGGCAGCGTGAGCGACCGATCGAGATCCGTCCCGTCTCGCTGACGCATTATTTTTCCGACAGGAAGCTCGATCCCAAACAGGACGTCTGGGTTCGCGCCACCGGCCCGGTTCCTCACGACCGGCTCTATCAGGCGGCGGTGCTTGCCTATCTTTCGGACATGACGCTGCTCGATACGTCGCTCTATGCGCACGGAACGTCCATCTTCGACCAGAGCCTGCAGGTGGCGAGCCTCGATCACTCCATGTGGTTCCACCGACCCTGCAAGCTCGACGACTGGTTGCTTTATACGCAGGACAGTCCGTCGGCTTCAGGTGCCAGAGGATTAACCCGGGGTAGCCTGTTTACGCGATCGGGTAGCCTGATCGCATCGGTTGCGCAGGAAGGCCTGATTCGGAAAAAGGCAAATGAATAAAAATTGTGCAACTTTATAAATTTGCGCGTTATTTGTGCGCTTATTGGCCGATCATTTGCCTGTTTATTGGCACTCTTTATTATAACCTTTACTTTTCAATAACTTACGACCTGCCTCGAATCTGGCACGCCCCTTGAATGTGTATCGCCGGTCGCTGTTCAGGAACGTCAGCGGCAAGGAGAGTCGGCTCCGCGCCGAGGATAACGAAGGATGGGAAACCAGATGAAAATTGTGATGGCCATTATCAAGCCGTTCAAGCTCGATGAGGTCCGCGAAGCCCTTACGGCGATCGGTATTCAGGGGCTGACCGTAACCGAAGTGAAGGGCTACGGGCGCCAGAAGGGGCACACCGAAATCTATCGCGGCACCGAATATGCAGTCAGCTTCCTGCCGAAGCTCAAGATCGAAATCGCGGTTGCATCGGAACTCGTCGACAGGGCGGTCGAGGCCATCGCGGCATCGGCTAAGACCGGCCAGATCGGTGACGGCAAGATCTTCGTCTATTCGATCGACCATGCCGTGCGCATCCGTACGGGCGAAACCGATTCAGAAGCGCTGTAAGAACGGCAGATCAAGGAGCTTTATCCAATGTCAATTTCGAAGTTTTCTTCCACCTTTGCGCGGCTTTGCGCAGCTTCGGCCGCCCTTCTGGCGCCGGCCGTCGCTTTCGCGCAGGAGGCTGCGCCAGCTGCCGCCACCGCTGCTGCTGCTCCTGCTTTCACCATGGACAAGGGTGACAATACCTGGATGCTCGTCTCCTCGGCGCTCGTCCTTCTGATGACCATCCCCGGCCTTGCGCTTTTCTACGGCGGTCTCGTCCGCGCCAAGAACATGCTCTCGGTGCTGATGCAGGTCTTCATGATCACGGCCGTCGTGGCGCTGATCTGGGTGACCTATGGCTATTCGCTCGCCTTCACCGATGGTGGCTCGCTGAACAGCTTCGTCGGCGGCTTCTCCAAGGCGTTCCTAGCCGGCGTCAACACGTCGTCGCTCGCCGAAACCTTCTCGAAGGGCGTCGCCATTCCGGAATACACCTTCATTGTGTTCCAGATGACCTTCGCCTGCATCACGCCTGGCCTGATCGTCGGCGCATTCGCCGAGCGCATCAAGTTCTCGGCCGTCATGCTCTTCGTCGTGCTCTGGGTCACGTTCATCTACTTCCCGATGGCGCACATGGTCTGGTTCTGGGGCGGTCCGAGCTCCTACACCTCGCCGGCCGGCCTGATCTTCTCCTACGGCGCAATCGACTTCGCCGGCGGCACGGTCGTTCACATCAATGCCGGTATTGCGGGCCTCGTCGGCGCCATCATGCTCGGCAAGCGCACGGGCTATAAGAAGGAAATCATGGCTCCGCACTCGATGACGCTGACCATGGTCGGCGCCTCGCTGCTCTGGGTCGGCTGGTTCGGCTTTAACGCCGGCTCCAACCTTGAAGCCAATGCCTACGCCTCGCTTGCCTTTATCAACACCTTCGTCGCAACGGCTGCCGCCGCTGTGTCCTGGTGCATCGTTGAAAGCCTCACTCGCGGCAAGGCTTCCATGCTGGGTGGTGCTTCCGGTGCGGTCGCCGGTCTCGTTGCCATCACCCCGGCGGCAGGTTTTGCCGGCCCGATGGGCGCGATCGTTCTCGGCCTCATCGTCTCGCCGGTCTGCTACTTCTTCGTCGACGTTGTGAAGAACAAGTTCAACTACGACGACAGCCTCGATGTCTTCGGCGTCCATTGCATCGGCGGCATCATCGGCGCTCTCGGCACCGGTATCCTCGTCAACCCGGCGCTCGGCGGTGCAGGCATCGTCGACTATTCCACAGCCGATTTCGCAGCCTCCTATGCCGGCACGGCAACCCAGGTCTGGGCTCAGGCCAAGGGCGTGCTGACGACGCTGCTGTGGTCGGGCATCGGCTCTGCGATCCTCTACAAGATCGTCGATGTCGTCATCGGCCTGCGTGTAACCGTTGAAGCCGAGCGCGAAGGCCTCGACCTTTCGACCCACGGCGAAGCCGCCTACCACTCTTCCTGATCACAGGGTTTGCGGCGCCCGGCAAAAGGGCGCCGCTGCACGGCCCGTCGCGGCCTATCTAACCATAGACCGCATTTGGCCCGGACCTTCCAAGGTTCGGGCCTTTTTTCTTTTCCCTGCTCGGAATGCACGTCCAGGCATGCATGGTTAACATCGCTTTAACCCGGCTCTGATTAGGTAGAGCGGACGCATTTTGGCACGGCGAAGCTTTAGCGATTCGCGTGTCCTCAGGCATTGGACGGGTTAGACACATGGCAAGAAGCACGTCGCCGGCAATGGATGGCCGTCCGGATCGGTTCTCCTTCTCGGCATTCATGCTGCGGCAGATCCAGGCGCTCATCGGCTTTGCGATCTTTTTGCTGCTGGCGTTCTGCGTCGCGGCGCTGGCGACTTGGAATGTCGCCGATCCGAGCTATTCCTATGCGACCGCCAACCTGCCGACGAATATCCTCGGTTACAGCGGTGCTGCCTTTGCCGATATCGTCATGCAATTCCTCGGCCTTGCCAGCGTCGTTTCGATGCTGCCGATCGTCGCCTGGGCGCTGACGCTGATCTCGGGCCGCCGCTTCAGCCGTATTCCTGCCCGCATCGGCGCCTGGTTTGCCGGTTCGGTGCTCTCTTCCGCCGTCATCGGCTGTTTTCCGCCGCCGCTCACCTGGCCGATTCCGAACGGCATCGGCGGCGTCGTCGGCGACATGATCCTGCGTTTTCCTGCACTCTTCGTCGGCGCTTATCCCACAGGCACCTTCGCCATGGTGGTCGGCTGCATCTTTGCCGCGCCGACCGCCTGGATGATGCTCTTTGCCTCAGGCCTCGTCGGCCGCAGCGACGCAGACGAAGAGATCGAGGAGGACTACGTTGATACCCGTAGCAAGGCCCGCGTCGTCGGAGACGAGGACGACGAGGAAGACGAGTCCCGCTGGGTCGCTTTCAGCGGTGCCGTGACGCATGCCTGGTACATGAGCCAGGGCCGATTGCGCCGGCTCTTCGGCATGGGGCCGCGCAAGCGGCGCCAGGGCGATTACGAATCACCTTATGATTTCAACGATGACGAGTTCGGTACGCTGAACGAACCCGTGCGTGCCAAGGCGCCGACCGTCCGCGGCGAGCGCATGGAGCCCTCGATGGAACCATCGATGGGGCCAAGGGCGGCTTCGCCGCGGCGCATCGTTTCCGCGCCGTCGCTGTCGATCGATGACGACGATGATAATGACGACGACCTGCCCTTTGATGCCGACATGCCGCCGCGCCCGGCCGATATCCTGCCCGATGACGATGACGACGACTGGATGATCCGCGCACCGGCAAAGGCGGCCGGCAAGCCGGAACCGCGCGTCGTCCCGGTGGTCGCCCGTCCGAAGCCCAGCGCCCGTATCGAGCGGGAGGCGCAGGGCTCGTTCATCCGTCCCGAGGGTTTCCAGCTTCCGTCGATGCATCTGCTCGCCGAACCGAAGAATGTCGTGCGCGACTCCACGCTTTCGGCCGATGCACTGGAGCAGAATGCCCGCATGCTCGAAGGCGTGCTCGAAGATTTCGGCGTCAAGGGCGAGATCATCCATGTCCGTCCAGGTCCCGTCGTCACGCTCTACGAACTGGAGCCGGCGCCCGGCATCAAGTCGTCGCGCGTCATCGGCCTTGCCGATGATATCGCCCGCTCGATGAGCGCCATCGCCGCCCGTGTTGCCGTCGTGCCCGGCCGCAACGCGATCGGCATCGAATTGCCGAACCAGACGCGCGAGACCGTCTATCTGCGTGAACTCGTCGCCTCCAGGGATTTCGAAGGCAGCAAGGCGAAGCTCGCCATGGCGCTCGGCAAGACGATCGGCGGCGAAGCCGTCATCGCCGATCTCGCCAAGATGCCACACCTGCTCGTCGCCGGCACCACCGGTTCCGGCAAGTCGGTCGCCATCAACACGATGATCTTGTCGCTGCTCTACCGCATGACGCCGGAACAGTGCCGGCTGATCATGATCGACCCGAAGATGCTCGAACTCTCCGTCTATGACGGCATCCCGCATTTGCTTTCGCCTGTCGTCACCGATCCGAAAAAGGCCGTCGTCGCGCTCAAATGGACGGTGCGCGAGATGGAAGAGCGCTACAAGAAGATGTCGAAGATCGGCGTGCGCAACATCGACGGCTTCAACACCCGCGTCGAGCAGGCGCTGTCGAAGGGCGAGGCGATCTCGCGCACGGTGCAGACCGGCTTCGACCGCCATACCGGCGAGGCGATGTACGAGACCGAGGAATTCGATCTGCGGCCGATGCCCTATATCGTCGTGATCATCGACGAGATGGCCGACCTGATGATGGTCGCCGGCAAGGATATCGAAGGCGCCGTCCAGCGTCTGGCGCAGATGGCGCGCGCCGCCGGCATTCACGTGATCATGGCGACACAGCGTCCGTCCGTCGACGTCATCACCGGCACGATCAAGGCAAACTTCCCGACCCGCATCTCCTTCCAGGTGACCTCGAAGATCGACAGCCGCACCATCCTTGGCGAACAGGGTGCCGAACAGCTGCTCGGCATGGGCGACATGCTCTACATGGCGGGTGGCGGGCGTATCCAGCGCGTGCACGGCCCGTTCGTTTCGGATGTCGAGGTGGAAGAGATCGTCTCCTATCTGAAGACCCAGGGCTCGCCGCAATATCTCGACGCGATCACCGCCGATGACGACGAGGACGGCGATTACGGCGGCGGCGGCCCGGCCGGCACGTCCAATCTTTCCGAATCGGAAGATCCTTACGACCAGGCGGTCGCCATCGTGCTGCGCGACGGCAAGGCGTCGACCTCCTACGTCCAGCGCCGGCTCGGCATCGGCTACAACCGCGCCGCCTCGCTCGTCGAGCGCATGGAGAAGGAGGGCATCATCGGGCCGGCCAACCACGCCGGCAAACGCGAGATCCTCGTTCCCACCGAAGGCGACATCCTCGACCGCTGAGATATCAGGCATATATTTCCGATGCAGCCGCTTTTGCGGAAACCTGATAGCATCGAAGCCGTTACCTCTCGCAGGCCGATCGCAACGCCTTGAAGACGCCGCCTTTCGGCAGCATGCAGATCGCATAAAGGAGATTTAGATGAGTCACTCCGATAGCTTCCTCTCCGGCCTGACGGTAACGCGCCGCGACCTTCTCGGCGCCTTCGCCGTTGCCGCGATGGCGAGCGCCATTCCCTTCGGTGCTTATGCGCAGGCGGCGGCTCCTGCCTCCGGCACGGCGCAGGCGATCGCCGATCATTTCTCCGGCGTCACGACGATGCAGGGCGAATTCGTGCAGTTCGGCCCGCGCGGCGAACAGACCGGCGGCAAGTTCTTCATCCAGCGCCCCGGCAAGCTGCGCTTCAACTATGACGATCCGTCGCCGATGCGGGTGATCGCCGACGGCAAGAATGTCGCCATCGGCAATACGAAGCTCAAGACCTGGGATCTCTATCCGCTCTCCAAGACCCCGCTCAGCCTGCTCCTGGCGCAGCATATCGACCTGTCGGCCGGCATGGTGAAGGGCGTGAAGGAAGAGTCTGACCTGACGACGATCGCGCTTGGCAACAATACGGTGTTCGGAAACTCGACCATCACCATGATGTTCGACCCGAAGACCTACGACCTGCGTCAGTGGACGATCACCGACAATCAGGGCAAAGACACCTCGGTGATGATCTTCAACGTCAAGACCGGCGTGCAATTCGACGATCGCGTCTTCCGCGTGCCCTATGAAACCATTCCGGGCACGCCTCAGTCGCGCGACTGAAACCTTTTCGGTTGATCGCCGGCCGCTTTTGCACGCGGCCGGTTCCCTAGCGTCCACCTTTGTTTTAAAGCCCTTTCATGAAAGCGTGAGAGGGTATGGGCATGGGCTTTTCGATCACCACCTGGAACATCAACTCGGTGCGGCTGCGCATGCCGATCGTCGAGCAGCTCGTTCTCAAGCACAGGCCCGATATCCTCTGCCTGCAGGAAACCAAGGTGACGAACGATCTGTTTCCGGCGGCACCGCTGCGGGCGATGGGCTACAATCACATCATCATCCATGGCCAGAAGGGCTATCACGGCGTGGCGATCGCCTCGCGCATTCCGTTGACCGAGGATCACCGGCAGGATTATTGCGGCGTCGGCGATGCGCGCCACATCTCGGCGATCTTCGAGCACGGCAATCGTCGCGTCCGGCTGCATAATTTCTACGTCCCGGCCGGCGGCGACGAGCCGGATCGCACGATCAATCCGAAATTCGGCCACAAGCTCGATTTCATCGAGGAGATGAAGCTGCTGAAAGCCAATGGCGAGGCCAACACCTCAGCCATCCTCGTCGGTGACCTCAACATCGCGCCGCTGGAGCACGATGTCTGGTCGCACAAGCAGCTTCTGAAGATCGTCAGCCATACGCCCGTGGAAACCGAGGGGCTGCTCGAGGTGATGAAGCGCGGCGCCTGGCTCGATCTGATGCGGCAGCATGTGCCTGAAAACGAGAAGCTCTACACCTGGTGGAGCTACCGCGCCAAGGACTGGGAGGCGGCAGATCGCGGCCGCCGTCTCGACCATATCTGGTCGTCGTCGGATCTCGGGCCGCATCTGAAGCGGATCGAGATCCTGAAGGAGGCGCGCGGCTGGGATCGTCCCTCCGACCACGTGCCGGTGACGGCGCATTTCGATTTCTAGAGCATGATGCCGAAAAGTGTGAGCGGTTTTCGGACGACATCATGCTCTCACTCTATAATGTAGAACAGGATTCAGATTTTAGGCCGACCCGGCCTAAAATCATCCTGTTCTAGCGCATCCTCTCGGACGCGCGGCCTCTATCTATCAAGATCAGCTGAAGCGGTAGAACTGGCTTGCGGCCTTTGCCGCAAGCTCCGCGAGATTGTCGCGGATCCGGTTCTCGATCAGCCGGGCTGCGTCCGGATATTCTTCGATCAGCCGGTGGAAGAGGGCGCGGGTGATGCGGATGATGCTGGTGTCCTCGCGCGCTACCGCGGTGAACTTGCGCTCCACCAGCGTCACCAGCGCCAGTTCGGAAACCAGGGTTCCGGGACCGGCGATCCCCTCTGTCCTCTGCATGCCGTCGCTGCTCGTCGCGCTCAGCTCCAGGCTGCCGCTGAGGATGACATAGGCGCTCTCGGCGGGCGAGCCCTGGCGAAACAGCATCTGGCCGGCAGCGATCATGCGCCGGTCGGCGCCGAAGGCGACCAACCGCAGTTGATCCTCGTTCATGTCCTTGAACAGAGGAAGCTGCGCGAGCATGTGGATGTCGTCTGTTAGCGCCATGCGGGCTTTTCGCCTTAGAGCAATTCCAGCAAAAGTGCCTAGCGGTTTTGCCAGGCAAAGCGTGAAACACTTTTGCCGGGAATTGCGTGAAAACAAAGAGATCGAGCATTTACGTCATTCGGAGAAAAACGGAAATGCGCTAGGGTATGATCTTGTAGCCGCCGTTTTCCGTGACGAGAATTTCGGCATTGGAAGGATCGCGCTCGATCTTCTGGCGCAGGCGGTAGACGTGGGTTTCCAGCGTATGCGTCGTCACGCCGGAATTATAGCCCCAGACCTCTTCGAGCAGCACGTCGCGGGTAACGACCTTCTGTTCGGCGCGGTAGAGATAGCGGATGATCGCCGCTTCCTTTTCCGTCAGCCGGATCTTCTGGCCGTTATCGGTGGTCAGGAGCTTCTGGCTCGGCTTGAAGAGATAGGGGCCGACGGTGAAGGTCGCGTCCTCGCTCTGCTCATGCTGGCGCAACTGCACGCGGATGCGCGCGAGCAGAACGGCGAAGCGGAAAGGCTTGGTGACATAGTCGTTGGCGCCGGCTTCAAGACCGAGGATCGTGTCCGAATCGGTATCGTGGCCGGTCAGCATGATGATCGGCGCCTTGAAGCCGCCCTTGCGCAGCAGCTTCACCGCCTCGCGGCCGTCCATATCGGGCAGGCCGACATCCATGATCAGCAGGTCGATCGGCGTCGAGCGGGCGGTCGCGACACCTCTGCCGGCGTTGGCTTCCTGCAGAACCGTGAATTCCTCATACAGCGACAATTGCTCCGTCAGCGTCTGCCGAAGGTCATCGTCGTCATCCACCAGAAGAATGGTGCGTGCGGTCATGCCGTTTACGTCCTCATGTTAAGTCCCCTAGTCCTACGCCAAATTCCTGGTTTGGCAAGGATCGGGCAACGGGCTGTTGCCGGGCCGGTTTCGATATGATTTCAATCGAAGCCCCAGACAAGGCACGACATGCGAGAAAAATGGAAAAAGCAAGGCAGAGGCCGGGTATGACGCCGTCGACGATCGTCGTGCGTGCTGCGCCGGGGCGCAAGAGCCGGGCGATCGTCCGGTTCGGTGCCATCACCGTGCCCGCTGCGATCGGCCGCTCGGGCCGCACGGTGATGAAACGTGAAGGCGACGGCGCCACGCCGATCGCCTCGATGAGGCTGATATCAGGCTTCCGGCGCGGCGAGCGGAACGGTCGGCTCGTCACTCCGCTTCCCATTCGCCGCATCCGCCCCGACATGCTCTGGTGCGATCAGTCTGGCAATGCCAGCTACAATCGCCTCGTCAGGACGCCGTTCCGCGCAAGTCATGAAGAGATGCGGCGCAGCGACGGGCTCTACGATATCTGCCTGGTGATGGACTGGAACATCTCCTCGCGTGCGCGCAATCGCGGCTCGGCGATCTTCTTCCATCTCATCCGGCCAGGCTACGAGCCGACGGCGGGCTGCGTGGCGGTAAGCCTGCGCGACATGCGCCGCCTGCTGCCCCACCTTCGAAAGGGAACGATTGTCCGCGTCGTCTGATTGTCTTCCGGATGCGGTCGCCTATATGCTTCCGGTGACCGAACGCTCCGGCTGAAATGCGTTCAGGGACGTCCGCAAGCGCGGGCGCAATTCATGCCTCGTCCAATTCTTCAAACTCCCGGAGATATATTGTGACCGCTCAACCTATCATCACTTTCCATGACGGACATTCCATTCCCCAAGTCGGCCTCGGCGTCTGGCAGACGCCGCAGGATATTGCCGCTCCCACTGTGCGCACTGCGATCGCCGCCGGCTATCGTCACATCGATACGGCTTCCGGCTACGACAACGAAGAGGGCGTCGGCGAAGGCATTCGCTCTTCCGGCCTCGACCGCAAGGACATCTTCGTCACCACCAAGCTCAGGAATACCGATCAGGGCTATGACAACACGCTGCGCGCCTTCGACGGCAGCCTGAAGAAGCTCGGTTCCGAATATGTCGACCTTTATCTCATTCACTGGCCGTCGCCGCATCGTGGCCTTTATACCGAGACCTGGAAGGCTTTCGTGCGCATCCGGGAAGAGGGCCGCGCCCGCTCGATCGGCGTGTCGAATTTCTATCCTGAACATCTCGAGCGTATCATCGGCGAGACCGGCGTCGTTCCCGTCATCAACCAGATCGAGCTGCATCCAGATTTCCAGCAGAAGGCGGCGCAGGAGGCTCATCAGAAGCTTGATATCGCCACCGAATCCTGGAGCCCGCTCGGCCAGGGCAAGTTCATCTCGAACGCTGTGATCGGCGAGATCGCCAAAAAGCATCAGAAGACGCCGGCTCAGGTGATCATTCGCTGGCACATCGACACCGGTCTCGTCGTCATCCCGAAGTCGGTGACGCCGTCGCGCATCGAGGAGAACTTCCAGGTGTTCGACTTCAAGCTCGATGCCGACGACATGGCCGCGATCGCCAAGCTCGACAGTGCCAGCGCCCGCATGGGACCGGATCCGATGACGGCAGCCTTCTGAGCACTATCGAGCGCATCAGCGGTCGCCCCGGAGAAGAGATCACCCGGGCGGCCGCCGCTTGACGGAGGCGTGCAGCCTTCAGTCAATAATTGCAATTGGACGATCCGTTGGTCGGCGCGAAGCCGTAACTGCAGCTATTGCCCAGGCTCTGCGGTTTTCCAATTGAGCCGGTATAATCGTCGAAGGCGCGTGAGGGATACCAATAACCGTTCGCGCTCTTGATATAGCCGGGCCGGCCGCTGCTGTAGCCGCGATATCCGTTGAGTGACGGTATCTTCTTCTGCGCGACCTGCAGCAGTTGGCCCGAGGCGAGCGTGACTGGCGGTATGGTTGGATGCATCGGCGCGGCGCCGACGGCGTCGATCGATGCCAGCGGTGCAAACATGATCAGGCTGGCTCGCAGTAAACTCGCTACTAATTTCTGCCTCATGGCCTTCCCCGATGGCGCGGTGTTCGCCGAAGCCTGAACGGTATCTGTCGCGTGTCGCGCCTGATTATCGATGAGGCCACAGGAATTTATCGATGTCGATTGCCCGAAAGGATGAAATTGGGAAGGCGGGCCATGCACAAACGGGCTCGCCCGCCACGACTTAGGGCGTGGACTCATTAGCGCGTAACCAAATTCGGATTGATGCGAGTTTGACGAACACCAGATAGTTGGCCGCCTCCAATTCCACGTGTGACACGTTAGCTTAGATGCGTCGCGTGAAGGCGCCGTCAACCACCAGATTGGCGCCGGTGACGTAGCTCGCCGCTGGGCTCGCCGTGAATGCGACGACGTTGGCGATCTCCTCGGGCCTCGCCATGCGGCCCATCGGGATCATGGCAACCGCTTTGCGAAAATGTTCGGGTTGCTCGCTCTTGATTTGATCCCAGGCACCACCGTCAAAGAACGTCGAACCGGGGCTGACGACATTGGCTCGGATACCCTTGGGTGCGACGGTCCGGGCGAGCGACTTGATGTAAAAGTGCAGCGCAGCCTTTATGGCGCCATAGGACACCTCTGTGTAAGCATTGAGTTCTGAATCCTCGACTCCCCCAATCGAGCCAATGGCGACGATGCTCCCCGCCCGTGATCGCTCAAGGTGCGGCATAACCGCCTCAACTGCCGTCACAGTGTGGATCAGATCGACGTCGAAGGCCGACTGGAACGCCTCGATACTAAGGCCGAAAGATAGGGCGCTGGCATTTGCCACCAAAATGTCGACACCGCCAAGCGCCGCCGCAGCGCTTTCAACCCAGCTCCGAAGTGCTGCTGGGTCTTTGACGTCCACGGACCGGCCCCAGGCCTTGCCTCCCTTGGATTCTAGTGCCTTGACCGCGTCCTCAACGGCGTCGCCGCTGCGGGCACAAATCGCGACGTCGGCTCCCTCCAACGCAAGACGCTCAGCGATGGCAAGCCCAATCCCCCGAGTCGAGCCGGTTACCAGTGCCTTTTTGCCAGTGAGTTGCAGATCCATTTCATGGGCTCCTCTAATCCGACATCCGTTGGAAATACCGCTTTGTGAGGTTAGGTATGTTCCCTGCAGAGAAACGCGGCAAGACCGGATCGGCATAATGGTCATATGAACGGCAGGATGCCATGATCGATGATGCCTTCAGTTTTGGTGATCTCGGCTGGTAAGCCGGCAGCCGCAAACCTGCTTGATCGGCAATTCCGCTTTTGGCACATAGCGTCGTTTCGCTGCTACGCAGCAACGCGTCGGCCATTGGGGCATAGCGGACTCTGTCAGGCTATCAGTCCAGCAGATTTATGAGTTCACGGCCTAGTTAAATCGGAAGCAATTTACGGAATTAGGGCATGTCGCGCAAAACTGTGCAGCGGTTTTGCGACAGCGACATGCGCAAAAACAAAGGCTTTAGTGCAGCAATTCGGAGGGCCGCAGAGCTCTTTGCGCGTCGGAGAAGGCGCAGGGCTGTGCAGGTCGCAACATGTGGGCGCCGAAGCGACTGACGCCATAAATGCGAAGCCGCCCGATGTGCATCGGGCGGCTTGCAAGTTGATCAATTGGCTGGATCAGATCAGTTCCACTCGCGGATATCGACGAAGTGCCCGGCGATCGCGGCCGCGGCTGCCATTGCCGGCGAGACGAGGTGCGTGCGGCCCTTGAAGCCCTGACGGCCTTCGAAGTTGCGGTTCGAGGTCGAAGCGCAGCGTTCGCCCGGCTTCAGGCGGTCGTCGTTCATGGCAAGGCACATGGAGCAGCCCGGCTCGCGCCAGTCGAAACCGGCGGCCTTGAAGATCTTGTCGAGGCCTTCGGCTTCCGCCTGTTCCTTGACGAGGCCGGAGCCCGGCACGATCATCGCGTCGACGGTTGGGGCAACCGTCTTGCCTTCGACGACCTTGGCGACTTCGCGCAGATCCTCGATGCGGCCGTTGGTGCAGGAGCCGATGAAGACGCGGTCGAGCGTGATGTCGGTCATCTTCGTGCCCGGCTTCAGGCCCATATAGTCGAGCGCGCGCCACTTGGAGGTGCGCTTGGTTTCGTCCGGAATGTCGTCGGGGTTCGGAACGATGCCCTGGACGGAGATGACATCCTCGGGCGAAGAGCCCCAGGAAACGATCGGCGGCAGGCTGGCGGCATCGAGCACGACGACGCGGTCATAATGAGCGCCCTCGTCGGTCTGCAGCGTCTTCCAGTAGGCGATCGCCTGTTCCAGCGCCTCGCCCTTCGGCGCGCGCGGCTTGCCCTTGATGTATTCGAAGGTCTTTTCGTCAGGGGCGATCAGGCCGGCGCGGGCGCCGCCTTCGATCGTCATGTTGCAGATGGTCATGCGGCCTTCCATCGACAGCGCGCGGATCGCTTCGCCGGCAAATTCGATGACGTGGCCGGTGCCGCCGGCCGTGCCGATCTCGCCGATGATGGCAAGGATGATGTCCTTGGCGGTGACGTGCGGCGGAAGCACACCGTCGACCCGCACCAGCATGTTCTTTGCCTTCTTCTGGATCAGCGTCTGGGTCGCCAGAACATGCTCGACCTCGGAGGTGCCGATGCCGTGTGCCAGCGCGCCGAAGGCGCCATGCGTCGAGGTATGGCTGTCGCCGCAGACGATGGTCATGCCGGGCAGGGTGAAGCCCTGTTCCGGACCGACAATGTGGACGATGCCCTGGCGCTTGTCGCTTGCCGAATAATATTCGACGCCGAATTCGGCGGCGTTGGTCGCCAGCGCTTCCACCTGGATGCGGCTTTCCTCGTTTTTGATGCCGAGATGGCGGTCGGGCGAGGTCGGGACGTTATGGTCGACGACGGCGAGCGTCTTTTCCGGTGCGCGAACCTTGCGGCCGGTCATGCGCAGGCCTTCGAAAGCCTGCGGCGAGGTGACTTCGTGGACCAGATGGCGGTCGATGTAGAGAAGACAGGTGCCGTCTGCCTGTTCGTCGACCAGATGATCGTCCCAGATCTTGTCGTAGAGGGTACGCGGTGCGCTCATGGCGTTAAGTCCGTTTTTCTAAAGCTTTTGGAAAATCGAGAAATGGCAGATCAGGCTCCGCCGGCCGTCATTCGATCAACGAAGTCGGCTGTTGAGCGCACCGGACACGCACGCAAAAAACCGCGACGGCAGGCGATAATGGTCCTGCAGCACGAAAATATGCGCACCAATGCATCTGAACTTGGATTCCATGGCCCTGCATATAGCGATTTTTCGCGGCGGCTTCAATTTGAATCATCAGGAGGCCTTCTGAGACCCCTCAGTGGTGCGGCTATTGGTGCCGTCACCGCGACTTCATCCATTTCTCCGTCCGCCGCAGCGCCAGCGACAGGCCGATCGTCAGGATCAGATAGATATAGGTGACGATCGAATAGGTTTCGAAGAAGCGGAAGGAACCGGCGGCGTAGACCTTGCCCATCTGGGTGATGTCGGCGACGCCGAGGACGGAGACGAGCGAGCTGTCCTTCACCATCGAGACGAAATCGTTGGAGAGCGGTGGGAAGATCACCCGGATCGCCTGTGGGAAGATGACGGAGCGGAAGCGCCGGTAGCGCGAGAGGCCGAGGGCCTTGGCCGCCTCGATCTGGCCGAGATCGACCGACTGGAAACCGGCCCGGAAGATTTCGGCGATGAAGGAGGAATAACCGACCGTCAGCGCGATGATCGCCCGCCACATCAACGAGAGGTCGCGCACCAGGATGGGCTCGGCCATACCTGATGTCACCAGCGGCGAAGTCAGGAAATTATAGGCTGCGACCAGTGCCGGCGCGCCGACGAAGGCGACGTAGAACAGCAGCACGAGAATCGGGATACCGCGGATGATCTCGATGTAGAATCGCGCGATCTGCCGCAACACCTGGCTGTCAGCCATGCCGAGCAGGCAGATGCCGAGGCCGAGCACGGTGGCGAGCACGAAGGCGACCAGCGTCACGAAGACGGTGATGCCGACACCGTTGACGACGGTGCGGAAGACCTGGGCATAGATATCGTTGGTGACGATGACGGCGGCAAGGACGAGGCCGATCGCGACAAGCGCGACCAGCCACCAGGGATAGTCATCCTTGACGTATCTGTCGGGAGATGGTCGCAGGGCCATTGCTCGGCGTCATTCGCCCATCTTGTAGTCGAGGAACCACTTCTTGTTCAGCGCATCCAGCGTGCCGTCGGCCCTGAGTGCGGCGATCGCGGCATTGACCGGGGCGACAAGGTCGGACCCTTTCGGGAAGATGAAGCCGAAATCCTCGGTGCCGAGCGGTCCGCCGATCAGCTTCAGGGCGCCGTTCGAGGCATCGACATAACCCTTACCGGCGGTGCCGTCGGTCAGCACGACGTCGACGTCGCCGGCCTTCAGGGCCTGGACGGTGGCGCCGAAGGTTTCGAAGAGTTTGATGCGCGGGTTCTGCTCGTTGCCATCAAGCACTTCGTAGACCGCGGTGTAGAAAGGCGTGGTGCCGGCCTGCGCGCCGACCAGGCCGTCCTTGAATTCGCCGAAGGACTTGACATCGGCGAAGCGCTTCTCGTCGCCGCGCACCAGCATGAACTGCTGCGAGCGCATGTAGGGGTCGGAGAAATCCACCTTCTGCTTGCGGTCTTCCTTGATGGTGATGCCGGTCATGCCGATGTTGTACTGGCCATCGGAAACCGCCTGGATCATCGCGTCCCAGCTGGTGTTCTGGTATTCGACCTTGAAATTCAGCCGCTTGGCGAACTCGTTCATCGCATCATATTCCCAGCCGATCGCCTTGCCGGATTTCGGATCGACGAACTGCAGCGGCGGATAGGCATTCTCGGTGACGACGACGACGCTCTTGCCGCCGAGATCGGGCAGCTCGGCGGCCGATGCGGCCAGGGGTGCAAGAGCAAGGGCGGCGAAGCTCGCAAGAACGGTACGGCGAAACAACATTGAACGGTTCCCCAAAATTGAACGGCAAAAACTGTCACGGAAGATAGGCCCGAGGCAAGGCCGCCGGCTGCATGCCGAAACAAAAAATAGAAAAGGCGACCCGAAGGCCGCCTTTCCAAGCAAAGAATTTTGCGTGGCGCAGATCTTATTCTGCTGCCGGTTCCGCGGCGGCGGCAGCAGCGGCTGCTGCTTCAGCGGCGGCCTTGGCTTCCGCAGCTTCGGCTGCTGCCTTCTCGGCGGCGAGCGCCTGAGCTGCTGCGACCTTTTCAGCTTCGATGCGTGCCTTTTCCTCGGCAATGGCGGCGCGCTCGGCGTCGTTGAGCTTGCGGGCGCGGACGCCGGTGTCTTCAACGATACGGGCAGACTTGCCGCGACGGTCGCGCAGGTAATAGAGCTTGGCGCGACGGACCTTACCGCGGCGAACGACGTCGACGCTTTCGATCATCGGCGAGTAGACCGGGAATACGCGCTCGACGCCTTCGCCGTAGGAGATCTTGCGGACCGTGAAGTTTTCCTGCAGGCCGCCGCCGGAGCGGGCGATGCAGACGCCTTCATAGGCCTGAACGCGGGTACGGGTGCCTTCCGTGACCTTCACGTTGACGCGGACGGTGTCGCCCGGGGAAAATTCGGGAAGCGTGCGCTTGGCTTCGATCTTGGCGGCCTGTTCGGCCTCAAGCTGCTGAATGATGTTCATCGTCTTAACCTTTGGTTCTTCTGAAACAGCCAGAGCGCTCAACACTGATCCTTCGGAACTGGCCTCAGGACTTTGCCCGTCAAGGGCGGGAGCGGATTCGCCATTCTTTGTTTGCTGGCAGACGGGGATAAACCCCATTTCCGCGTGCGCCAATACACGAAAGGCCAGGGCTTGTCATCCCTTGGACGGCATTTTTGTGAAAAGGGCTGCGAAATCAGCCGTTTTTCTCACTTTACAGCGCCGCGCGCCTTTTTCTGACGCGGAAAGAACGCTGTAACATTTTGAATCGACGCATCGTGCCTTCCGAAAATCGATCCCGATTTTCGAGCCGATAGGCTAGCCCTTTTCGAGCAGATCGGGCCGCCGCTCCCGGGTCAGCCGCACCGCTTCCTGATGCCGCCATTTGTCGATGGCGCCGTGGTTGCCGGAGGTGAGGATCGCGGGGATTTCCCGGCCTTCCCACTCCTGCGGCCGGGTATAATGCGGATGTTCCAGTAGTCCGCCTTCGAAGCTTTCGTGCAGGCCGGAAAGATCGTTGCCCATGACGCCAGGCAGGATGCGGATAATCGCATCGAGCACGATCAGCGCCGCCGGCTCGCCGCCTGATAGGACGTAGTCGCCGATCGAGACCTCTTCCAGTCCACGCGCCTCGATCACCCGCTGGTCGACGCCCTCGAAGCGGCCGCAGACGATGATGACGCCGTCGCCGGCCGCGAGCTGGCGCACACGCTGCTGCGTCAGTGGCCGGCCGCGCGGGCTCATCAGCAGCCGCGGGCGGGGATCGTTTTCCGAGGCGCTATCGATCGCGCGGGCGAGAACGTCTGCCTTCAGCACCATGCCGGCGCCGCCGCCTGCCGGGGTGTCGTCGACGGTGCGGTGTTTGTCGGTGGCAAAATCGCGGATCTGTACCAGGTCCAGCGACCATTGTCCCCGTTCCATCGCCTTGCCGGCGAGCGAGAAGCCCAGATGCCCCGGAAACATTTCCGGATAAAGTGTCAGTACGCTCGCCCGGAAAGCCATGGCGTCACTTCTTCTTTTTCGGCTTGTCCGGGGTGAATTTCGAAAGCTCTTCCGGATCGTCGACCAGACCCGCCGCCAGCGGATCGATCAGCAGCGTGCCGGCCTCGAGGTCGATCTCCAGCACCGAGGCTTCGGAGAAGGGGATCAGCACCGGGCGTTTGCCCGGACCTTTGAGTTCCAGCAGGTCGCCGGCGCCGAAATCGAAGACGCCGGTGACCGTGCCATAACTGACACCCTTGTCGTCCCGCGCCTCGAGCCCTTCGAGATCGGCATAGTAGAACTCGTCGTCCTCCAGCTCTTCGTCCGGCAGATTGTCCCGCTCGATATAGAGTTCGAGCCCGTTCAGAGCCTCGGCGGCATTGCGGTCGTTGACGCCGCGGAAACGAACGACGACGACATTCTTCATCTCGCGGATTTCGAGGACTTCGAAGCTGCGGCCGTCCATGCTGTGGAGATGGCCGTAGTCGCCAAGCGCGCCGGGATCGGCCGTATAGGCCTTGGCGCGCACCTCGCCCCGGAGGCCTTGCGCGCCACCGATCGTCGCCATCAGAACGGGGTTTTCAAGCTTTGTCATGGGTTCCTTCATGTGAAGCCGAAAGACAGGTTTCTCATAAACGAAGTGCGGGCGATTGGAAACGAAAACGGGCGGCATGTCGCCATGCCGCCCGCTCGAAGGGAATGTCCCGATTATTCCGCGGCGTCGGCAGCAGCAGCGGCGGCGTCGGCGACCTTCTGAGCCTTTTCGGCGGCGCGCTCCTGGGCGCGCTTGCCAGGCTTTGCCTTGACCGGGTTGTTCTTGACTTCGCGCTTGGCAACGCCGGCCTCATCGAGGAAGCGCAGAACGCGGTCGGTCGGCTGTGCGCCGTTTTCGATCCAGTGCTTGATGCGCTCGGCGTTCAGCTGAACGCGCTTCTCATCGTCCTTGGCAAGCATCGGGTTCCAGGAACCGAGGTTTTCGAGGAAGCGGCCGTCACGCGGGCTGCGCGCATCGGCGAGAACGACGTGGTAGTACGGGCGCTTCTTGGAGCCACCGCGGGCGAGACGAATTTTCAGTGCCATGTTCTTTACTCCTTGGGCTTTTCTTGACCGCTTTCTTGAGCGGTACGGTTATCGGGCCGCGGTGCTTTGTTCAGCGTGATCCGCAGCGATCTGCTCATGATGCCGGATGACTTCCTTGATGACGAAGTTCAGGAACTTCTCAGCGAAATCCGGATCCAGATTGGCGGCTTTCGCCAGCTGGCGAAGGCGTTCGATCTGGTATTCCTCGCGCGCCGGGTCGGCCGGCGGCAGATTGTATTTGGCCTTCAGCACGCCGACCTCTTTGGTGCAGCGGAAGCGTTCGGCCAGCATGTGCACGAGAGCGGCATCGATATTGTCGATCGACTGACGATAGCTCGCGAGCTGGGCTTTGACGTTTGGATCAATCATGGGGCAAGCGATCCTTTCACTTCTTCTTCGGCAATCCGGGCAATCCCGGGAAACCACCGCCAAGGCCCGGCAGCTTGGCGCCGCCGAGGCCCGACAAACCACCCGGCAGACCGCCGAGACCGGGCATACCCCCACCCGGCTTTCCAAGCCCCGCCGCTTCCGCCTGCTTCTGCAAGGCCTCGAGCTGTCGGGGATCGATATTCGAGAGATCGGGCATGCCGCCACCCATGCCGCCGCCGAGCCCCATCTTGCCGGCAAGGCCGCCCATCATCTGCTTCATCATGCCGCCTTTGCCCTTGCCGCCCATCATCTTCATCATGTCCGCCATCTGGCGGTGCATCTTCAGAAGCTTGTTGATGGCGGCGGCATCGGTGCCGGAGCCGGCGGCGATGCGCTTCTTGCGCGAATGCTTGAGCAGGTCGGGATTGGTACGCTCGGCCCTGGTCATCGACTGGATGATGGCGATCTGGCGGCCGAAAAGCTTGTCGTCGAGGCCGGCTGCGGCCATCTTGTCCTTCATGCCGGCCATGCCGGGCATCATGCCCATGATGCCGCCCATGCCGCCCATCTTCTGCATCTGGCGCAACTGGTCGGCGAGGTCATCGAGATCGAACTTGCCCTTGGCCATCTTGGCGGCCATGGCGGCTGCCTTCTCGGCGTCGATATTCTCCGCCGCGCGCTCGACGAGCGAGACGATGTCGCCCATGCCGAGAATACGGTCGGCGATGCGGCGGGGATGGAATTCCTCCAGCTCGCTCATCTTCTCGCCGACGCCGATCAGCTTGATCGGCTTACCGGTGACGGCGCGCATCGAAAGAGCGGCACCGCCGCGGCCATCGCCGTCCATGCGGGTCAGCACCAGACCGGTGATGCCGACGCGTTCGTCGAAACTGCGGGCGAGGTTGACGGCGTCCTGACCTGTCAAACTATCGGCGACCAGCAGGATTTCATGCGGGTTCGAGCGCTTCTTGATGTCGGCCATCTCGACCATCAGGGGCTCGTCGATATGCGTACGGCCGGCGGTGTCGAGGATGACGACGTCATGGCCACCAAGCTTTGCGGCTTGAACGGCGCGAGCAGCGATATCGGTCGGCGACTGGCCTGATATAATAGGCAGCGTGTCGATATTGGCCTGCGCGCCGAGCTGGCGAAGCTGCTCCTGCGCGGCCGGACGGCGCGTGTCGAGCGATGCCATCAGCACCTTCTTCTTCTCGCGCGTCGACAGGCGATGGGCGATCTTCGCCGACGTCGTCGTCTTGCCGGAGCCCTGCAGGCCGACCATCATGACGACGACCGGGGCCGCTGCATGCAGGTCGATGCCGACGCCTTCGCCGCCCAGCATCTCGATCAGCTCGTCATGCACGATCTTGACGACCATCTGGCCGGGCTTGATCGACTTCAGGATCTCGGCGCCGACGGCCTTTTCACGCACGCGGTCGGTGAAGGAACGCACGACGTCGAGCGCGACGTCGGCCTCCAGCAACGCACGGCGAACCTCGCGCAGCGCTGCGGAAACATCGGCTTCCGAAAGCGCGCCACGGCCTGTCAGTCCATTCAGAATGGATCCAAGACGGTCCTGGAGGTTTTCAAACATCGGCTCTTCCTTGATACGTTTCGGGCGGGTTTGAATATGCCCGGAAACGTCGTGCTTTTCCTTGACGAAAACAAGACGCAAAGCCAAAAAGCACCCGAGGGCGCATCGCGCTGTCGGGTGTTGACCTCCGGGATCTCAGGTCCCGGTCGGCGGCTCGGAGTCATGCGGCTCGTCGCGGATTGGGCGCGATAAACAGGAAAGTCGGGTGAAAGTCAAGGCAATGCGGACAAATGACCGCATGACCGACTTCTGAGAAGCCGTGTGACTCGCCTCATCCAACGGTTGCAGCAAAAGTACATACTCAAACAAAGCGACGTATTGGCTTGCGCAATCCGCCAGGGTTTCAGGTTTTGCCGATAAATATTGCCACTCCGGCGGCCGAATTCGCTGTCAACGCCAGTTGCAAATTATTCTGCTTATGATTCTACTTTCTACTTAAGTGCGTCCTGTAAAATGATTCGTGAATATCCTTGATGCCGAATGAATCGGCGGAGATATCGAATGCTAAATGCTGATATTGAGAGCTGGGCGCTGGCGCGGGCCCATCATATTGTCCTGAACGAAGGCCTGAATCTGGCGAAGGCTGCACAGGATCTGGATCGCAAGCGGTCCCGTTCGCTGGTCTACGAGCTGAGAAAGGTCATCACCGCAGCTATTGTCGAAGCCCATGCTGCATCCTTCGATCCCGACGGTGCACAGCGGTAAAAGCCGAACTGCTGCCTCAATGGGTCAGCGGGCTGCAACGCCTGCCCGGCACTCACCCACTGGTAATTCCCTCGCATTTCCGCCATATACACCGGAAAGACAGACGGAATGATACTATGAGCGCAACGGTCGAATTCGCGAGGATGAACGGGCTTGGCAACAAGATCCTGGTCGTCGACATGCGCGGCCGGCCGGACAAGGTGACGCCGGCGGCGGCGGTCGCACTCAATGCCGATCCGCAGACTGAGTTCGATCAGATCATGGCGATCCATGATCCGAAGGCCGAAGGCACCGATGCCTTCATCGATATCCTGAATTCCGATGGCTCGAAGGCGCAGGCCTGCGGCAACGGCACGCGCTGCGTGGTGCAGGCGCTTGCCGCCGAGACCGGCAGGAAGGTCTTCACCTTCCAGACGGTCGCCGGCATCCTCAACGCCGTCGAGCACGAGGACGGGACGATCTCCGTCGATATGGGCCGGCCGGTGTTCGATTGGAACAGGATCCCGCTGGCGGAAGAATTCCACGACACCAGCCGCATCGAACTGCAGATCGGCCCGATCGACAACCCGGTACTGCATTCGCCGTCGGCGATGTCGATGGGCAATCCGCATGCAATCTTCTGGGTGGACAGGGACGTGATGTCCTATGATCTCGCCCGTTTCGGACCGTTACTCGAAAACCATCCCATGTTTCCCGAGCGCGCCAATATCACGCTGGCGCAAGTCACCTCGCCGACATCGGTGACGACGCGCACCTGGGAGCGCGGCGCGGGACTGACGCTTGCCTGCGGCTCGGCTGCCTGTTCGGCTGCCGTCAGTGCTGCGCGCACCGGCCGCACCGGCCGCAAGGTGACGATCAATGTGGCAAGCGCCAAGCCGCCGGCCACGCTTTCCATCGAATGGCGCGAGCGCGACGATCATGTGATCATGACCGGCCCGGCCGAATGGGAATGGTCGGGCAGGCTCGATCCTTCGACCGGTCTCTGGTCGCGCGATGGTACCCGAGAGGCGGAGGCGCAGTGAGCGGCATCGAGGTCATTACCTTCGGCTGCCGCCTCAACACATATGAATCCGAAGTGATGAAGGCGCAGGCTGAGAAGGCCGGGCTCAACAACGCCATCCTGGTCAACACCTGTGCCGTGACCGGCGAGGCCGTGCGCCAGGCCCGCCAGGCGATCCGCCGGGCACGACGCGACAATCCGCATGCCCGCATCATCGTCACCGGCTGCGCCGCACAGACGGAAAAGCAGACCTTCGCCGAAATGGCGGAGGTCGATGCCGTGCTCGGCAACGAGGAAAAGCTGACGAGCGCCTCCTATCGCGGCCTGCCGGACTTCGGCGTTTCGGCCGAAGAGAAACTTTGCGTCAACGACATCATGAGCGTCAAGGCGACGGCGCCGCAGATGGTCAGGCATATCGACGGCCATGTGCGTGCCTTCATCCAGGTGCAGAACGGCTGTGACCATCGCTGCACCTTCTGCATCATTCCCTATGGCCGCGGCAATTCCCGCTCCGTGCCGATGGGAGCTGTCGTCGACCAGGCTCGCAATCTCGTCGACGGCGGTTACCGGGAGATCGTGCTGACCGGCGTCGATGCCACCAGCTATGGCGGCGATCTGCCGGGCGCGCCGACGCTCGGGCTTTTGGCGAAGACGCTTTTGAAACAAATCCCCGATATTCGCCGCCTGCGGCTTTCCTCGATCGACAGCATCGAGGCCGATGCCCACCTGATGGATCTCATCGCTGACGAGCCACGCTTCATGCCGCATCTGCATCTCTCGCTGCAGCACGGCGACGACATGATCCTGAAGCGCATGAAGCGCCGGCATTTACGCGCCGATGCGCTGCGTTTCATCGAGGATGCGCGCCGCCTCCGCCCCGAGATGAGCTTCGGCGCCGATATGATCGCCGGCTTTCCCACAGAAACCGAAGAGATGTTCGATAATGCCCTGCGGCTGGCCGAAGAGGCTGGTATCGCCCATCTGCATGTCTTCCCCTACAGTCCGCGTCCCGGCACGCCGGCAGCGCGCATGCCGCAGCTCGACCGGTCGCTGGTCAAGGATCGTGCCGCAAGGCTGCGCGCCACTGGACATAGGCTGCATCAATCCCATCTCGATGGGATGATCGGAACCCGGCAATGGCTGCTTGTCGAAAACAACGGCCTGGCGCATACGGAGAACTTCACGCTGGTCGCGGCACCCGGCCTTCGTCCCGGCGAACTTGTGCCGGTCACGATCACCGGCCACAATGGCAAGCATCTCGACATGCAATTGACGGCCGCAGCCGCGGCCTGACTTTCACGGAATTCCCATGGCGCTCAGTTTCATCAAAAAGGTCTTCACCTTCGGCAAGCCGGCTGAAGAACCTGTGCCTGCGGCCGTGGAAAGGGAGCTGGAGCCGCGTTCGCGCGACGAAGATCTGCCGGTCGCCGACGATCCGGTGCTGGCCGAGGAAATGGATACGGCCGGCGGGCCGGCTGCCGATATTGACGAGGGCGGGGTCGAGGCACCGGTTGCTGACGATGATGTCGAATCTTCAATCCTGCCCGCCGCCGACCAGCTGAGCGACATGGGTGTCGTGCCGCTCTCATTGCTGGAAGCCGAGGCGGCAGCGGAGGTGCAGACCGAAATCCAGGCGCCCGTCGAAACCGTTGCGGAAATACCCGTTTCCGTCCCTCTGGGACATCTCCCCCACGAGGCGGGAGATCATGTGGAGACCGGAGCGCTAGAACAGCCGGCTGACCTCGAAGAGATCGTCGAAAAGCTTCCAGAAGAGATTCCGACTGAGCCGGAAGAGATTCCGGCTGAGGATGACGCAGGACTGGATTCGCCCTCCCAGCCAATCTCCCCACCTGTGGGGGAGATGCCCGGCAGGGCAGAGGGGGCTAGCCCCACGGCAGAACCGGAGATTGGCTCTCCCATCCTCCCCAGAGGCTTTGCCACCGGCCCGAAGGTCGTCGAGCCGGAGCCTGTTGTCCTGCAGCCAAAACTCAGCTGGTTCCAGCGCCTGCGTAATGGCCTTGCACGCACCTCTTCGCAGCTGACCGGCCAGATCACCGCGCTCTTCACCAAACGCAAGCTCGATGACGAGACGCTGCAGGATCTCGAAGATCTGCTGATTCAGGCCGATCTCGGCGTCGAGACTGCCATGCGCGTCACCGACACGCTTGCTTCCGAACGCTACGGCAAGGATGTCACCGGCGAGGATGTCAGCCGGATCATGGCTTCCGAAATCGCCAAGGTCCTGAAGCCGGTCGCCAAGCCGCTGCAGCTCGACCTCTCGCACAAGCCGCATGTCATCCTTGTCGTCGGCGTCAACGGCACCGGCAAGACGACGACGATCGGCAAACTTGCGGCGAAGCTTTCCGGCGCCGGGCTGAAGGTGATGCTGGCCGCCGGCGATACTTTCCGTGCGGCGGCGATCGAGCAGCTGAAAATCTGGGCCGACCGGACGAAATCCGAATTCATCGGCACCAAGCTCGGCGCCGATGCCGCCGGCCTTGCCTATGATGCCTTCGAACAGGCGAAGGCGAAAAAATGCGACGTGCTGATCGTCGATACCGCCGGCCGCCTGCAGAACAAGGCAGAGCTGATGGCCGAACTCGAGAAGATCGTGCGGGTGCTCGGCAAGCTCGATCCCGATGCGCCGCATACCGTGCTGCAGACCCTCGATGCCACGACGGGGCAGAACGCGCTCAACCAGGTCGAGATCTTCCGCAACGTCGCCGGCGTCAACGGGCTGATCATGACAAAGCTCGACGGCACGGCGCGCGGCGGCATTCTCGTCGCCATCTCGGCCAAGCATAAGCTGCCGGTCTATTTCATCGGCGTCGGCGAGGGCGTCGAGGATCTGGAGCCGTTCGAGGCCGAGGACTTTGCCCATGCCATTGCCGGGCTTGGGCAATGATGCCACAGATATGCCGCCGAAAGCCTGCAGGGCAGGAAACAGGTTTCCAGGAAAAACAGGTTTGAAGAAGCATGAGCACCGAAAGTGACATCACCCCGACGGCGGCCGACCGGCATCACCCGCTGCTGAAACTGGCGCTGGAACTCGGGCCGCTGCTGATCTTCTTCTTTGCCAATCTGCGGGCCGAGTGGCTCGCCGTGCAGTTTCCGGCTCTTGCCGCATTGGGCGGGCCGCTCTTCATCGCTACCGCACTTTTCATGATGGCGACGATTGTTTCACTCGTCGTCTCCAAAGTCATGCTCGGCCATCTGCCGATCATGCCTTTTGTCTCCGGTCTGGTGGTGCTGAGCTTCGGGGCGCTGGCGATCTATCTGCAGAACGAGACCTTCATCAAGATGAAGCCGACAATCATCAACGGGCTCTTCGGCGTCGCGTTGCTCGGCGGCCTTGTTTTCGGAAAGTCGCTGCTCGGCTACGTCTTCAACACCGCCTTCGAGCTCGATGCCGAAGGCTGGCGCAAGCTCACCATCCGCTGGGGGATCTTCTTTCTATTCTGTGCGGTGCTGAATGAGGTCGTCTGGCGCGGGTTCAACTGGTACTATCAGCCCGATATGAAGGCGGCGGACAATGCCTGGGTGGTCTTCAAGGTTTGGGGCAATCTCCCGATCACCCTCATCTTCACCATGTCGCAGATGCCGCTCATCCTGAAGCACACAGTTACGCCGCAGGAAGAGGCCGAAAAGTGACGGTTGATGGAATTGCGGAAAGAGCCAGACATCAGAATTTCTGGTTTGTCGCCTGTCTTGCGGTTCTGATCGTCCAGATCGTCGCCGAATATCTGATGGGCCGCGTGCCGATCTGCGCCTGCGGTTATGTCAAGCTGTGGGAGGGCGGGGTCAATACCAGCGGCAATTCGCAGCATCTGTCGGATTGGTATACGCCCTCGCACATCATCCACGGCTTCCTGTTCTACGGGCTCGCGCATCTCATCCTGCGCGGCAAGCCGTTGGCGGCAAGGCTGCTGCTGGCGCTCGCCATCGAATCCGGCTGGGAGCTGCTCGAGAATTCGCCGCTCATCATCGACCGCTACCGCACGGCAACGATCGCGCTCGATTATTACGGCGACAGCATCCTGAATTCGGCGATGGACACCGTCTTCATGTGCGTCGGCTTCTTCTTCGCGCGGCGCGCGCCGGTGGCGCTCACGGTGGCGATCGCCATCTTCTTCGAGATTTTCACCGGCTACATAATCCGCGACAACCTGACGCTCAATGTTGTGATGCTGATCTGGCCGGTAGAGGCGATCAAAGTCTGGCAGGGCGGGGGTTAGGGCTTCTTTGTCCTGATAAGACGCCTCATTAGGAGACCGGCTTGCCGAGCGCCTTTTCCATCGCAGGAAAAAGCCCTTCCTTCAGGCTGATATCGTCGAAGGGGCCGACGCGCTTGTAGAGGATCGTGCCGTCTGGACCGACCAGATAGCTCTCCGGAATGCCGTAGACACCCCAGTCGATCGCTGCCTTGCCGTTCGGATCGACGCCGATCGCCCGAAAAGGGTTGCCGAGCTCGCCGAGGAAACGCAGGGCGTTGGCGCTCTGGTCCTTGTAATTGATGGCGACGATATTCAGTCGTCCGTCCTTTGCCAGTTCTTTCAAGACCGGATGTTCGTCGCGGCAGGGGAGGCACCATGAGGCGAAGACGTTGACGAGGGTCAGTTTGCCCTTGATTGCCGCATCGGTCAGCGCCGGCAGGTTGGCGCCGTCGAGAGGCGGCAGGTTCAGCGCCGGTGCCTTGGTGCCGATCAGGGCGGAGGGAATTTCCGCGATGTTCTTGCCATGGAAATCCTGGTCGTAGAGCATCTTTGCGGCCGTGGCAGCGATGCCGCCGAAGACGATGAGCGGCAGCAGCGCCAATGCGTAACGGCTCAGCCCGCGCGGCTTGGCGGCGGTGTTTTCCGGCGTGTCGTTCATTCGCCATCCCCCACACTGTCCTTGGGGCGCGCCGAACGGCGGCGGATGCCGGCAGCCTCAAGGGCTGCAAGTTCCCTGCGGCGGGCGCGGCCGTCGGCCCAGGTCCAGGCCGTGACGGCAATCGTCACCAGGGCTGCAAAGCCATAGGAAGCGTAGACGTAGAAGGCATGCGTCACGGCTATTCCTCCCGGCTCGCCATGCGGGCAGCAAGACGGCGCTGGGCGGCAATGCGGCGGCGCCAGATCTCGTTCCTCATCGCCATGATGTGCAGCGTGAAGAAGAGCAGGGTGAAGGCGATCGCCATGACGAAGAGCGGCCGCAGGAATTCCGGATCGATCGCCGGGCCGTCGAGGCGCAGCACGCTTGCCGACTGATGCAGCGTGTTCCACCACTCGACCGAGAATTTGATGATCGGGATGTTGACGAAGCCGACGAGGATGAGCACGGCGCTGACGCGCGCGGCCTTCGACGGATCGTCGATGGCGCGGCCGAGCGCAATCAGCCCGAGATACATCAGGAAGAGAACGAAGACGGAGGTCAGCCGTGCATCCCAGACCCACCAGGTGCCCCACATCGGCTTGCCCCAGAGCGAACCGGTGACGAGTGCAAGCAGGGTAAAGGCGGCGCCGAGCGGGGCTGCGGCCTTGGCGGAGACATCGGCCAGCGGATGGCGCCAGACCAGCGTGCCGATCGCCGAGACGCTCATGATCGTATAACACATCATCGAAAGCCAGGCCGAGGGCACATGCACATACATGATGCGCACGGTCTCGCCCTGCTGGTAATCGCCTTCGGTGGCGAAGCTCAGATAGAGACCGATGGTAAAACTGAGGGCGGTGATGCCGGCCAGCCACGGAATGGCGCGCGCCGCCAGCGCCAGAAACCGCGTCGGGTTGGCGAGGTCACTGAATTTGCTGATGGCAAGGCTCGTTTCGCTCATGTCCGCTTCCTTACCTTGAACCGGCTTTTCCCGCAATCGAACGGCCCATCAATCCGCTGTGTTTCGTAGCGCCAGGGCGGCGGCTGCCGGGCCGATGACCGCGAAGAAGAGCGTCAGGGCAATGAGGATCAGGAAGGGTGGCAGGAAGGGGGCGGGATCCTCGACTGCGGCATAGGTGGCGCTGACGCCGAAGATCAGCACCGGAATGGTCAGCGGCAGCACGAGGATCGAGACCAGCAGGCCGCCGCGGGGCAGCGCCACGGCAACGGCAGCACCCACGGCGCCGATGAAGGTGATGGCGGGCGAGCCGACCAGCAGCGTCAGCATGGTCGCGCCGATCGCCGTCTCGTCCATGTTCATGAAGAGGCCGAGCAACGGCGAGGCGATGACGAGCGGCAGGCTGGTGGCCGTCCAGTGGGCGAAGCATTTGACCAGCACCGTCAGGACGAGCGGCGTTTCCTGCATCAGCATCAGGTCGAGCGATCCGTCGTCGCGTTCGGCCTGGAACAGGCGGTCGAGGCCGAGAAGGGCGGCGAGCAGCGCGCCGATCCAGACGATGGCGGGGCCGATACGCGACAGCAGTTTGAGATCGGGACCGACGCCGAAGGGAATGACGGCGACGATGGTGAGGAAGAACAGCACGCCGATCAGCGCACCGCCGCCGGCACGGATCGAGAGTTTCAGGTCGCGGAAGAAGAGGGCGGTCATGCGGGGCAGCTCTCTGCATGTGCGGTGGACGGGGCACCCCCCTCTGCCCTGCCGGGCATCTCCCCCACAAGGGGGGAGATCGGCAAGGGGCGTCCTCTTGCCCTAATCAAACGCCACAGAGCGCCGTAGCCGCGTGGCGCGCGATCAAGATTTTGCGAAGCTGGTGCATCCAGCCGATCTCTCCGCCTGTGGGGGAGATGCCCGGCAGGGCAGAGGGGGGTCGCTACGTCGAAAAGCATCAACCCCATACCCCATGATCCACACCGGCAAAGCCCGTCATCTTCAATTCCTGCGAATTCCTCAGCCCCAGCGGCTGATGCGTTGCCGCCAGCACGATGCCGCCCCTTGCCAGATACGCCGTGATCAAATCGGCAAGCAGCCCGTCGGCGTTGGCATCGAGTGCCGCGGTCGGCTCGTCGAGGATCCAGACGGGACGGTGGGCGACGAGCAGTTTGGCGAAGGCTATCCGGCGCTGCTGGCCGGCGGAGAGATAACCGAAGGGAAGGTGGGTGATGCCGGAAAGGCCGACGGCGTCAGCGGCGTCCTCGACGGAAAGGGCGGCAGCGGAGCCTGTATTGCCGAGAAAGCTGCGCCAGAAATCGAGGTTTTCTGCAACCGTAAGTTCATTCTTCATCGCATTTCTATGGCCGAGGTAGTGGCTTACTTCGCCGGCATGTCTGTCTGCCCCGCTCTCTCCATCGTGAAATTTGACGGTGCCTTTTTCCGGCCTGAGGAGGCCGGCCACGACACGCAACAAAGTGGACTTTCCCGATCCATTTCTACCGGTCAGGACAAGCGCCTCGCCGGCTGCCAAGTGAAAGGAAATGTTAACGAAAATGAGATCCTCACCGCGCCTTGCAGCCAGATTTTCGGCGGTGAGATGCATGCGTCGGCTCTTTCTTGGTTTCGGCTCGCGGCGGGGTCAAAAAATGTCCGATTTTGACTGTCCTCGGGTATGGCAAGTTTTTAGGAAATTATCTATAAGACCTGCAACCACGCCAGCGGTCGGCGTGAATTTCATCCTTGCGCCGAACTTGGAGCGTCTGTTCCACGTGCGGACAGCGGAAATGGCCGTACCCGCATCCTGATGTGCATTAAGTGCATAGGCGTTCGCACGACTGTGTTGGCTATCAGAAACGGGGTATCTCGTGTCTAAATCTCTTGACAGTTTCAATTGTCGTTCCACGCTTTCCGTCAACGGGAAGGACTATGTCTATTACAGCCTGCCCAAGGCTGAGGCAAACGGTCTGGCCGGCGTATCGAAGCTTCCCTATTCGATGAAAGTGCTGCTTGAAAACCTGCTGCGCTTCGAAGACGGCCAGTCGGTCACCAAGGAGCACATCCTGGCCGCTGCCGAATGGCTGAACAATAAGGGTGCGGTCGAAAACGAAATCGCCTATCGCCCGGCGCGCGTGCTGATGCAGGACTTCACCGGCGTTCCCGCCGTCGTCGATCTTGCCGCGATGCGCGACGCGATGGTGTCGCTCGGCGGCGATCCCGAGAAGATCAACCCGCTCGTTCCCGTCGATCTCGTCATCGACCACTCCGTCATCGTCGACGAATTCGGCACGCCGCAGGCCTTCGCCCGCAACGTCGAGCTGGAATACCAGCGCAACGGCGAGCGCTACCGTTTCCTGAAGTGGGGCCAGCAGGCCTTCAAGAATTTCCGCGTCGTGCCTCCCGGCACCGGCATCTGTCATCAGGTCAATCTCGAATATCTCGGCCAGACCGTCTGGACCAAGGAAGAGGACGGCGAGACGATCGCCTATCCGGATACTTGCGTCGGCACCGACAGCCACACGACGATGATCAACGGTCTCGGCGTTCTCGGCTGGGGTGTGGGCGGTATCGAAGCGGAAGCTGCGATGCTCGGCCAGCCGGTCTCGATGCTGCTGCCCGAAGTCATCGGCTTCAAGCTGACCGGCAAACTCAAGGAAGGCGTCACGGCGACCGACCTTGTTCTCACCGTCGTGCAGATGCTGCGCAAGAAGGGCGTCGTTTCGAAGTTCGTCGAATTTTTCGGCCCCGGCATGGACAACATGCCGCTCGCCGACCGCGCGACGATCGGCAACATGGGCCCGGAATACGGCGCGACCTGCGGCTTCTTCCCGGTCGACGGCGAAACCATCAATTACCTCACCATGTCCGGCCGCACGCATGACCGGATCGCCCTCGTCGAAGCCTATTCGAAGGCCCAGGGCATGTGGCGTGAGGGCGACGGTTCCGAGCTCGTCTTCACCGATACGCTGGAACTCGATCTGAACGACGTCGTGCCGTCGATGGCCGGCCCGAAGCGTCCGGAAGGCCGCATTTCGCTTGAGAACATCGCGACCGGTTTTGCCGGCTCGATGGATGCCGACTACAAGAAGCCCGGCCAGTTGAACAACCGCTATGCCGTCGAAGGCACCGACTTCGATCTCGGCCATGGTGATGTGGCGATCGCCGCCATCACGTCGTGCACCAACACCTCCAACCCGTCAGTGCTGATCGCCGCCGGCCTTCTTGCCCGCAACGCCGTTGCCAAGGGCCTGAAGACGAAGCCGTGGGTGAAGACCTCGCTGGCTCCTGGATCGCAGGTCGTCGGCGAATATCTCGCCAAGTCGGGCCTGCAGGCCGACCTCGACAAGCTTGGCTTCAACCTCGTCGGTTTCGGCTGCACCACCTGCATCGGTAATTCCGGCCCGCTGCCGGCACCGATCTCGAAGACGATCAACGACAAGGGCCTTATCGTTTCCGGCGTTCTGTCCGGCAACCGCAACTTCGAAGGCCGCATCTCGCCCGACGTGCAGGCGAACTATCTCGCATCCCCGCCGCTGGTCGTCGCTTATGCGCTTGCCGGCACGGTGCAGACGGATCTGACCAAGGAGCCGATCGGCGAGGACCAGAGCGGCAACCCCGTCTATCTCAAGGACATCTGGCCGACCTCGAAGGAAGTTCAGGAATTCATCCTGAAATACGTGACCCGCGAGCTTTACGAAAGCAAGTATGCCGACGTCTTCAAGGGCGACGTCAACTGGCAGGCCGTTCAGATCCCGCCGGGCCAGACCTATGCCTGGGACGACAATTCGACCTATGTGCAGAACCCGCCCTACTTCGTCGGCATGGGCAAGAAGGGCAGCGGCGTTTCCGACATCAAGGGCGCCCGCGTCCTCGGCCTGTTCGGCGACAAGATCACCACCGACCACATCTCGCCCGCCGGTTCGATCAAGGCGGCATCGCCGGCCGGCGCCTACCTCATCGACCACGACGTCGCCGTTGCCGACTTCAACCAGTACGGCACGCGCCGCGGCAACCATGAAGTGATGATGCGCGGCACCTTCGCCAATATCCGCATCCGCAACCACATGCTCGGCCCGAACGGCAAGGAAGGTGGCTACACCATCCATTACCCGTCGAAGGAAGAGACCTCGATCTACGACGCCGCGATGCAGTACAAGCAGGAAGGCGTGCCGCTCGTCATCTTCGCCGGTGTCGAATATGGCAATGGCTCCTCCCGCGACTGGGCTGCCAAGGGCACCAACCTGCTCGGCGTCAAGGCGGTGGTCGCCCAATCCTTCGAGCGCATCCATCGCTCGAACCTGGTCGGCATGGGCATCATCCCCTTCGTCTTCGAAGAGGGCACGACCTGGCAGAGCCTCGGCCTCAAGGGCGACGAACTCGTCACCATCGAAGGTCTGGAAAAGATCAAGCCGCGCGAGAAGAAGATCGCCAGGATCACCTATGGCGACGGCACCGTGAAGGAGGTTCCGCTGCTGTCGCGCGTCGATACGCTCGACGAGGTGATCTACCTCAACAATGGTGGCATCCTGCAGACGGTTCTGCGCGACCTCGCTGCCTGATTTTTAAGACACTTAGCTGACAATGGCCGCCGGAGAGCAGTTTCCGGCGGTTTTTCTTTGCGGCGACAGTCTTTAAACGGGGCTCACGATGATTTGTTTTACGCAAGTTCCCGTCGAGCTAGGTCTCACCCGTTCGTGACTTTTCGTTTGGACCCGGAAGGATTATTCGTACGTTCATATGTCAGAGCCTCCGGTTCCAACATGCCGTCGGCGCTGAAAAAGAGGTGCAGGTGAATGTCCCCCCGTTTTTTGATTCCGCTGATCGCCGGCGTTGTTCTCTCAGGCCCGTTGCAGGCCGAAGACGGCACACCGAAAGGTGTCGTCGAACTCTTCACGGCGCAGGGCTGCTCCTCTTGTCCTCCCGCTGATGCCGCTTTCCGCAAGCTGGTGAACCAGGGCGATGTCATCGCGCTCGCCTATCATGTCGATTACTGGAACTATCTCGGTTGGGCCGATACGCTGAGCTCCAAGGAAAATACCGAGCGGCAGTATGGCTATGCCAAGACGATGGGCCGCAGCAACGTCTACACGCCGCAGGCCATCGTCAACGGACGAGGCCATCTGGCCGGCGCCGATCTCAACGGCATCAACAGCCAGATCAACACCTATAGCAGCGAAGGCAATGGGCTGACCGTTCCCATCAGTGCCGCGATGCGCGGCGACGAGCTGGAGATCAAGATTGGCGCCGGACAGGGCAAAGCCAATGTCGTGATGGTCTATTTCGACAAGGAAAAGACCATCGACGTCGAAAAGGGCGAGAACAGCGGCCAGAAGATCTCCTATCTGCACAGCGTCACCAATGTCGAAACCGTCGGCATGTGGGACGGTAAGGCGACCAGTCTGACGCTGCCGGCCAGCGTCCTGCAGCGGCCGCAGCTCGAGGGCTGCGCGATTCTGCTGCAATCGGCGACCGCAGACGGCGATCCGGCTGCGATCCTTGGCGCGACCGTGGTGATGGCTGGAAAAAATATCTGAAATTTCATCCGGTTACGGATGAAATGCTGGGGCGGCCCGGCCGAGCGTATTCGGGGCTGGGGTTAAGGTCGATACGCTCCGCCGGGCCCTTTGGCGCGCTGGCGCCAAACTGGAATTCATAAATCTCCTGCAAATGAGGCGCTGTTTTGACTGAAATGCGGCGCTGCGGAGAAAGCGTTGGCCTGCCCAGCGCATCACGGCTTCCGAAAATCGGCCCCAACTTTCGGAAGGCATGATGCGCAGACTCAAGTGCTACAGCGTCCTTGCGCGAGAGACGCGCGGCGCTGTAGTGCGGCCGAATGTGGCGGACGGCACTCTTGCAATTTGCGGCGGCTCGGGCAAACTGTCACTCTCCTGTCACATGTGGAGGCCTTGTGAGACTGATGACAGATCAGCCGGATTTGCGACACGGCGAAAGCCGTTCCGTCGACCACAGTTCCTCAGTCGTCGTCGATCTCAGGGAATACAAGCAAAGCAAGGACCCGCTTCCGGTGACCTTTCACCGGCGCGAACTGGACGCGATCCTCTGGATCTACGGCCGTATGGTCGGTGACGGTGAATGGCGCGACTACGCCATCGATCACCTGAAGGACCGGGCAGTCTTTTCCGTCTTCAAGCGTTCCGGCGAAATGCCGCTCTTCCGCATCGAGAAAAACCCGAAGCTCGCCGCCAAGCAGGGCGCCTATTCCGTGATCAACACCCACGGCACGATCCTGAAGCGCGGTCACGAGCTGAACCAGGTGCTGAAGGTGTTCGACAAGGCCCTGAAGCTGGTCGACAAATAAACCCGCATCAGCCGGCAAACAGCGTGCCGGGATAGACGGACGGATCCGGATCGCTCGTCATGGCTTCGCCGAGCGCGCGCTGCATGAACATCGTGTCCAACCAGCGGCCATGCTTGTAGCCGGTGCCCTTCATCAGACCGACCTCCTCGAAGCCGGCTGCGCGATGAAGCGCGATCGAGGCGGGGCTGGCGCCGCCGATGACGGCTGCCATCTGACGGAAACCGAGTTCGGTGCAGCGGTCGATCAGTTCGGCAAGCAGCGCCTTGCCGATGCCCCGGCCGCGGGCCTCAGGCGCGAGATAGATCGAATCCTCGACCAGCCAGCGATAGGCGGGACGCGTGCGAAACGCCGAGGCATAGGCGTAGCCGAGCAGAGTCCCATCCGCATCGGTTGCGGCAATATAGGGATATTGCTGGCTGACGATCGCCGAAAAACGTTGCGCCAGCTCGGCCTCGGAGGGCGGCACGATCTCATAGCTCGCGACGCCGTTCAGGACGGATTCGCGATAGATCTCGGCAATGGCGGGAATATCGGCGTTCGAGGCATCGCGCAGGAGGAAGGACATTTCGCGGCAGGTCCATAGGAGTGGGTAAGGCCTTCCTACTGCATAATTCCTTAAATCGGAATCGATTTAAGGATGAAATTATGCAGCAATTCAAAATGCTACAGCGTCCTTTGCGCGTCTGAAAAGACGCGCGGTGCGGTAGAACCACCCCGCGAAAGCTCGCGCAACAAAAAAGGCGGCCGAAGCCGCCTTTTCGATCTCAGTCTGTCTGCTTACTTACGGTTGCCCATGAACTGCAGCAGGAACATGAAGAGGTTGATGAAGTCGAGATAGAGCGTCAGCGCACCCATGATCGCCTTGCGACCGGCGACGGCGACGTCATCGGCTTCCAGGTACAATTCCTTGATCCGCTGCGTATCGTAGGCGGTGAGGCCTGCGAAGATCAGAACGCCGAGCACCGAGATCGCAAACTGCACGGCAGACGACGCCAGGAAGATGTTGACCAGCGAAGCGATGATCAGGCCGAAGAGACCCATCATCAGGAACGAGCCCATCGCCGACAGGTTACGCTTCGTCGTGTAGCCGTAAAGCGACAGCGCGCCAAAGGAGGCGGCGGTGACGAAGAAGGTCTGAACGACGCTCTGGCCCGTGTAGATCAGGAAGATCGACGAGAGCGACAGGCCGACGAGCGCGGCGTAAACCGCAAAGGTCGTTTGGGCGGCGGCCACCGTCATGGTATTAATCCGGAAGCTCAGGAAGAACACCAGAGCCAGCGGCGCCAGAATGACCACCCACTTCAGCGGGCTCACATAGATCGCCTGACCGAAAGCGGTCAGCTCGCCATTGGCGAAGGCGAATTGGAACGACAGATATGCGGCCACACCAGTGATCGCCAGACCCAGCGCCATCAGGTTGTAGACCTTGAGCATATAAGCGCGCAGGCCTTGATCAATCATCTCGCCGGTCTGAGCGCGGCTTTGATAGTTACGAAGATCAGCCATAGTTTCCTCTTACAAGCTCCGATGGAAATACGGTGTCGGGGTTTTCGACCCGGGCGCCGCTGCGGAGCTCCAGCATGCCTGCGAACAATATGAGGCTTTCGCCCATTGCAAACAAGAGGCTTGCAAAGCCTCGGCCGGTTAAATCGCCGTAAGGTGAAGGGTTTGAGTGCCGCTGCCCGGTCAAAGCTCGCGCAAAACGGGGGCCGCCTTTTGCCCAAGGATGCGCCAGGTGCCGATAAGGCCGATGCCGACCGTCAGGACGAGCGCGGTCACAAGCGTTAGTCCCGCCACGTCGGGCAGAAAGGTCGAGGGCAGACGCATGATGCGGGCGACGATGAACCAGGCGGCAACGCCGCCGGCGATCAGCGCGAAGATTGCGGTCGCGAGGCCGAGGATCAGATATTCGTAGCTGAAGGCGCGGATCAGCATGGCGCGCGTGGCGCCGAGCGTCTTCAGCACCACCGCGTCGTGGGTGCGCGCGCGGTTTCCGGCGGCAAGCGCGCCGGCAAGGACGAGGATCGAGGCGATGAGGGCGACCGAGGCCGCAGCGCGGATTGCGGTCGCAAGCTGGGCGACCAGCTGGTTGACGATATCGATCGCGTCCTTGACGCGCACACTGGTGATCGTCGGATAGGTGTTGGTGACCGATTTCAGGATCGCCGCATCTTCGGCCGGTGTCGAAGAGGGATCGGTCAGCGTCGCCAGCCACGCATGCGGGGCGCCGCGGAAAGTATTCGGCGAGAAGACCATGACGAAATTGATCGACAGCGATTCCCACTGGACGCGGCGCAGATTGGCGATCTTCGCCGTGATATTGCGGCCGAGCACGTTGACGGTGACCTTATCGCCGATCTTGAGGCCGAGCTCATGTGCCTCTTCCGAGGAGAAGGAGACGAGTGGCTCGCCGCTGTAATCCTTGTCCCACCATTTGCCTTCGGTGAGGGCGGCGTTCTCCGGCAGGGTTTCGGCATAGGTGATGCCGCGATCACCGTTCAGCACCCAGCGGCCGGCCGCCGGCACGTTCATCTTGGTGACGTCCTCGCCGTTGAAGGCGATGATCCGGCCGCGCAGCATCGGCACTTCGACAAGCTTGCCCTTCGGCGCCTGGCCCTGGACGAGATCGCGGAAGGCATCGACCTCGGCGCTCTGGATATCGACGAAGAAGAAGTTCGGCGCACCCTCGTTCATCCGGCCGGTCAGCTGCTGGCGCAGGTTCCCGTCGATCAGGGTCAGCGTCACCAGCAATGCCAGGCCAAGGCCGAGGGAGAGCACGACCGAAGGGGTCAGTGCGCCGGGGCGGTGGATGTTGCCGATCGCAAGCCGCAGGGCTGGCGAATTGACGCGCGGGCTGCGGCGCGCGAGCCAGGCGATCAGCGCGGCGACCAGGCGCAGGACGACGAAGGCGAAGACGATCGCGCCGACGAAGACGACGGCGATGAAGCGGTCATAGGCGGTGAGGATGGCAAGGCCGGCAAGGGCGGCCATGAACAGGGCGGCAAGCAGGATGTAGGGCCAGGAGGGCAGGCGGCGGGCCTCGAAGCCCTGCTCGCGGAAGAGTGCGGTCGCCGGCACTTCGCGGGCGTGGCCGAGCGGCAGTATGGCGAAGGCGAGCGTCGTCAGGATGCCGAAGAGCGTGGCGAGCAGCAGGGCACCGGGATAAAGGGTCGGCGTCGTGGAGACCGGCAGGAATTGCGCCAGGAATTGCGCGGCGAAGATCGGCGACAGGGCGCCGATGACGAGGCCGATCAGGATGCCGCCGAGAGCGATGATGGCGATCTGGATGAGATAGATCAGAACGACGACCTGCGCCGGTGCACCCAGACATTTGAAGGTGGCGATGGTGGTGCGTTTGGAATCGAGGAAGGCGCGCACCGCATTGGCGACACCGACGCCGCCGACGATCAGCGCGGTGAGGCCGACCAGCGTCAGGAACTGCGAGAAGCGGGTGATGTTTTCGGTGAGCGAGGGCGCGGCACGGTCGCTGGTGCGGATCGCCCAGCCGGCGGCAGGGAATTCCTTGGAGGCGCGCGCCTGGATGCCCGACATCGCGGCCTTGTCTTGCAGCCGGATCTTGTAGGCGTGTTCGACCAGGCTTCCCGTCTGGATCAGCCCGGAGGCTTGAAGCGCCTGTCGGCTGACGAGCAGACGCGGCGCAAAGCCAAAACCTTCCGACAGTGCGTCGGGCTCGGTTTTCACCGTGCCGGTGATGCTGAGCTTGACGTTGCCGAGCAGCAATTCGTCGCCGACCGCAAGCCCGAGCCGATCGAGAAGCAGTGGGGCTGCGACCGCGCCATAGGTGCCGCCTTGGCCCGAAAGCAGGGCGGCAAGCGGATAGTCCGGCTCGGCCACGAACTTGCCGTAGAGCGGGTAGGCGTCATCGACGGCCTTGACCTCGACCAGCGCCTGATCGGAACCGTCGGGCTTGCGGGCCATCGAGCGCAGGCCCGTTGACACCGAAACGGTGCCGAGACCTTCGAGGAAACCCAACTCCTCAGGCGTGGCTTCGCGGTTGTTGAGTTCGAAACGGACGTCGCCGGCCAGCAGCTCCTGCCCCTGCGAGGCGATCGTGTCGGTGATCGACTGCGAAACGGAATTGACGGCGGCAATCGCCCCGGTGCCGAGCGCGATGCAGGCAAGGAAGATGTAGAAGCCGCGGATGCCGCCGCGCAACTCGCGCAGTGCCAGGCGAAAAGCGAGCGAGACGCGTGGCGTGATGATCCTCATGCGATCGCCGCTTCGCTGCGGCGGGCGGCGCTGTCGCCTTCGATCCTGCCGGAGCGGACGCGAATCTGGCGCGAGCATCGGTTTGCAAGCGAGACGTCGTGGGTGACGAGAAGCAGGGTCGTGCCGCGTTCGGCCTGCTTGGAGAACAGAAGGTCGGCGATCTGGCGGCCGGTCTCGGTATCGAGATTGCCGGTCGGTTCGTCGGCGATCAGCAGGGCAGGCGAGGGGGCGAGCGCCCTGGCGATCGCCACGCGCTGCTGTTCACCGCCGGAAAGCTGACCGGGATAGTGGCTCAGCCGTTCGCCGAGGCCGACCGATTTCAGCTCGCGATGCGCGATCTCGAAGGCGTTGCTGACATTGGCGAGCTCGAGCGGCATGGCGACGTTTTCCAGGGCCGTCATGTTGGCGATCAGATGAAAGGACTGGAAGACGATGCCGATGTTGCGGCCGCGGAAATCGGCGACCTGGTCCTCGCTGAGGCTATGGAGCGGCGTATCGTTGATGTTGATCTCACCGCTGTCGAGTTTCTCCAGCCCGGCAAGCACCATCAGCAGGGTGGATTTGCCGGAACCGGAAGGGCCGACGATGCCGACGGATTCACCTGCAGCGATATCGAGATCGATGCCCTTCAGCACATGGACGGAGGCGGCTGCGCTGCCGAGGGTCAGATCGGCGCCCTTCAACTCGATAATGGTTTTTGCCAACAGAAATCGCCCTATATAAGTCCGTAATCGAATGGCCGCATAACGGCACCTCGCCAATCTAGGGAAGCCAGCATGAGATTTAAAGTTGCCGCCCTTCAATTCACCGTCATTGCCGTCTCGCTGATCCTCGCTACCGCAGCCGATGCCCGGACGATCAATCTCGTCGGTTTTGGGGACAGTTTGATGGCGGGCTATCAGCTGCCGCCCGGCGATGGCTTTCCGGAAAAGCTGCAGGCGGCCTTGAAGGCGAAGGGGCTCGACGTCACCATTGCCAATGCCGGGGTCTCCGGCGACACGACGACAGCAGGCCTTGCGCGCATCGACTGGTCGGTACCCGACGGCACCGATGGCGTCATTCTCGAGCTTGGCGCCAATGATGCGTTGCGCGGTATCCCGCCGGAGGAGAGCGCGAAGAATCTCGATCAAATGATTACCCGGCTAAAGGAGCGTGGGATTGCCGTGCTGCTCGCCGGTATCATTGCGCCGCCGAACATGGGGGCGGATTATGCCGCACGATTCAACCCGATCTATCAGAAACTCTCGGAAAAACATGGGCTTCCACTCTATGCCTTCTTCCTCGACGGCGTCGCGCTGGAGGCTGGGTTGAAGCTCGACGACGGCATGCATCCAAACGCGAGAGGTGTCGACGTCATGGTCGAAAAGATGGAGCCTGCTGTCACAAATTTCGTCGAAACGATTTCTTCTGTGAAGAAATAGGGGCTTGCGCGGTTGTTGATTGCGTGATTCCGTGTGAGCACCTGCAAAAGATTCGGGGAGTGCTCGTGATGCCGAGACTTTTTACCGCCCTCGAAATTCCGCGCAATGCGGCGATGAGTCTTTCATTGCTGCGCGGTGGCCTCCCCGGAGCACGATGGATCGATGTGGAGAATTACCACATCACCCTGCGCTTCATCGGTGATGTCGACGGCCGCACGGCCGATGAAATCGTTGAACGCCTCGACCGGATCGACCGGCCGGAATTCCAGTTCCGGCTGGAAGGCATCGGTTCCTTCGGCTCGAAGAAACCGCATTCGGTCTGGGCAGGCGTCTCGCAATCGCCTGAAATGTATGCCCTGCAGGGCGAGATCGAGCGCATCTGCCAGCGCATCGGCCTGCCGCCCGACCCCCGCAAATTCATGCCGCATGTGACGCTGGCGCGGCTCAAATCCTCGCGGCTCGACGATGTCGTGCAATATCTGGCGGGGCGCGGCAACTTCCACACTGCAACCTTCACCGCGCCGCGCTTCGTGCTGCTTTCGTCGCGCGAATCGGTCGGCGGCGGGCCTTACCTCACCGAGGAAGTGTTCCCGCTGCACGAGTCGCGCTCGGCGCCCAGCGTTTCGAGCAAGCTGCTGCAGCCGGTCAAGAGCCTGGTGTAGACCAGCTCGAAACCGCCCGGGCCGCCATAATAGGGATCGGGGATACCCTCTCCGGTTCCCAGTGCGGCATCACCGAAAAGGTGGATATTCGCCCCATGCGGCGCGCTCTTTTCGAGCGCCGTGCGGTTGTCGCGGTCCATGGCGAGAATCAGATCGAAATCCCTGAAATCGCTTGGCCGGACGCGGCGGGCGCGCTGTCCCGAGATGTCGATGCCGTGGCTTTTCGCGGTGGCGATCGAACGCTGGTCGGGCGGCTCGCCTTCATGCCAGCCGCCGGTGCCGGCGGAATCGATCGTAAAACCGCCGGTCAACCCTGCCTCGGCGACGAGATGGCCAAAAATTCCCTCGGCGAGCGGAGAACGGCATATATTGCCCATGCAAACGAAGAGGATGCTGATGCGTTTCATCGGTAACCTGTCTGACAGATGAGAGGAGCATGGCATGAAAATGGAAAGACTGGAACGGACGGCGGCCGAGGCTGAACTGAGCGAGCTTTCGGGCTGGGTGCTCAATGATGCGGGTTCGTCGATATCGAAGACGTTCAAGTTCGCAAATTTCGTCGAGGCTTTCGGCTTCATGACGCAGGCAGCGCTCGCGGCCGAGAAGCTCAACCATCATCCCGAATGGTTCAACGTCTATTCCAGGGTGGATGTGATGCTGAATACGCATGATGCCGGCGGACTGACGGAGCTGGATTTCAAGCTCGCCAAAGCCATGGAGAAGGCGGCGGCGCGACGTGTCGTTTGAAAGCGGGGCCGATTGAAAGGGGCCGATTGAAAGACTGGGCGCCGTCACCATATGTTCGCATGGACAAAAGGGATGCAGGGATGGACGAGGTCAAATTCGGGGAAATCCTCTTGCCGGGCGACGAGGACACGCAGAGCCGACGCGAGAAAACCGTCAGGCAGAAATTCTGGCCGACGTTCCGGCGGGCGGTGCGGCAGATCCCCTTCTCGCGCGATGTGGTCGCCGGTTTCTATTGCGCGCTCGATCCGCAGACGCCGACGAAGGTGCGCGGCGTGCTGCTTGCGGCACTCGCCTATTTCGTCATGCCGATCGACATGATCCCGGATGTTTTCGCGGTCATCGGCTTTTCCGACGACATCGCCGTGCTGTCGGCCGCCTTCGCGATGGTGCGCGGCCACATCCGGCCGGGCCACTACGAAGCGGCCGACCGCGTTCTCGCCGATCGGGCGGAAGAAGCAATGAAGACGATCTAAAGCGCGTCCGCTGCACAGTTTTGGGCGACATGCGTCAGGCGATTTCGCGTTCCAGCACCTTGCGGAGCTTGCCGAAGGCAAGCCGGATACGTGACTTCACCGTGCCGAGCGGCAGTCCGGTCGATTCGGCGATCTCCGAATGCGATTGACCGAGGAAGAAGGCGGCGCGCAGCATGTCGCGCTGTTCCTCCGGCAATTGACCGACGGCGGCGCGTATCTTGGCGTCGCGATCGTCATTGGCGATGATTTCTTCCGCGCCGATATCGCCCGGCGGCTGCAGGGCCGGATCGGTCTCATCGAAGATGCGGGTATTGGCGCGGCGTTGCATGTCGATGCGGCGATTGCGGGCAATGCGGAAAAGCCAGGTCGAAAGGGAGGATCGCGTGGCATCATAGAGCTCTGCCTTGTGCCAGAGCACGATCATGATCTCCTGGACCAGTTCCTCGGCCTCGCCTGATGTCATCCTCTGGCGCATCAGCCAGGCCTTCAGGCGGGGGGCGAAATAGTCGAACAGGATGGAAAAGGCCTGCTGGTCGCGATCGTCCGCGACGGCCTTCGCGAGGGCAGCGAAACGCTGTCTTTCCTCGGCATCCATGTCCCCTCACCAGCCCCCTGCGGCAATAATTTCGTCCCGGATTTCCAAGTCTTAATGAGGTACAACGGATTTGGGAAAGGTCAAACTCTTGCCTGAATCTTTGTGTCTTAAATTCAGCCGAACGGACGGCCAGTGCCATTGGGGCACGGTGTCGCGGTCGATACCGTCAAAGGGGCGAAAATTGACACTCGAGCTGAAATGACACAGGCACATACAAATCGCAGCTATTGTTGACCATTTGGTAACCTGAATTAAGTCAAAATAAAGCAGATCGTGATTATGCGGCGCCCGCTATGATCGCTTCGGGCCTTGAATCGCAAGAACCGGCAGGAATCCATGTTTGTAAAAAGTATCGTATCCGCTCTCGCACTCACCCTTGTTATGGCCGGAGTTGCGACAGCGCAGCAGGCCGCGCCGAACCGCATCCAGCAGTTCCAGGCATGGGGCGCCTACTCCTACAAGTCGGGCAGCAGCACCGTCTGCTATGTGCTTTCCGTTCCGACGGCAAAGCAGCCGGCAAGCGTCGACCACGGCGACAATTTCTTCATCGTCTCGCAGCGTCCGGGCCAGAACATTTCCTACGAGCCGCAGGCGATGATGGGCTACACGGTCAAGGAAAATTCGAAGATCAACGTCGTCATCGACAACAAGACCTTCGTGATGTTCACCAAGGACAAGGCCGGCTGGGTCGAGAACGCGGCCCAGGAGCCAGCCCTCGTCGCGGCGATGAAGACCGGTCATTCGATGACGGTCAATGCCGTTTCGCGCAAGGGCACGGGCACCTCCTACAGCTATTCGCTCTCGGGCATCTCGGCTGCGCTGAAGCAGATCGAAACCTGCAAGTAAGCGGTCCTTTAGGCCGAAGAATTTCATGGGCCGGCCTTGCGCCGGCCCATGCCGTTTCCATCTATGGTGACGCGCGGGCAAAATGATGCTAAAGCCGGCGCCAACAGCGGACAGATCGCGATTTCAGTCGCCGTTCCGCCATTCAACTTCTGCCGATGTGCTGTCATGCGCCCGCAGGTCTTCCGGCTTACCGCTGAAGTCCGCGAGGTTGCGAGGAACAGCCACATGTTTGAAATCGGGATGAATGCCTATGTCCGTCATGGATGCGATAGATGTGACCAAGCCGCAGGCGCGTACATCCGCCAGCCTCGAGAAGCCGTCGTTGATCGGCCTGTCGCGCGAGGAGATGGGGGCGGCACTCCGGGAAAAGGGTGTGGCCGAGAAGCAGATCAAGATGCGCGTCTCGCAGCTCTGGAACTGGATCTATGTGCGAGGGGTCTCCGACTTCGACCATATGACGAATGTCGCCAAGGACATGCGGGAGATGCTGAAGCAGCATTTCACCATCGAACGTCCGGAGATCGTCGAGGAGCAGGTCTCCAACGACGGCACGCGCAAATGGCTGTTGCGCTTTCCCCCGCGCGGCGCCGGGCGTCCCGTCGAGATCGAGGCCGTTTATATTCCGGAAGAGGGCCGCGGCACGCTCTGTCTTTCCAGCCAGGTCGGCTGCACGCTCACCTGTTCCTTCTGTCATACCGGGACGCAGCGTCTGGTGCGCAACCTGACGGCGGAGGAAATTCTTTCGCAGCTGTTGCTTGCCCGCGACCGGCTTGGGGACTTCCCGGACCGTGAAGCGCCGCAGGGTACGATCATGCCTGCCGAGGGCCGCAAGGTCAGCAACATCGTCATGATGGGCATGGGTGAGCCGCTTTATAACTTCGATGCCGTCAAACAGGCATTGCTGATCGCCACGGATGGTGACGGCCTGTCGCTGTCCAGGCGCCGCGTGACGCTTTCTACTTCTGGCGTTGTGCCGGAGATCTTCCGCACCGGCGAGGAAATCGGCGTCATGCTGGCGATTTCGCTGCATGCGGTGCGCGACGATCTGCGCGACCTTCTGGTTCCGATCAACAAGAAGTATCCGCTGAAGGAGCTGATCGAAGCCTGCCGGACCTATCCTGGCCTTTCGAACGCACGGCGCATCACCTTCGAGTATGTGATGCTGAAGGATGTCAACGACAGCCTGGAAGACGCCAAGGGGCTGATCAAGCTCCTGAAAGGCGTGCCGGCGAAGATCAACCTCATTCCGTTCAATCCCTGGCCCGGCACCAATTATCAGTGTTCCGACTGGGAGCAGATCGAGAAGTTCGCCGATTTCATCAATTCGGCAGGTTATGCCTCGCCGATCCGCACACCCCGCGGCCGCGACATTCTTGCCGCCTGCGGCCAGCTGAAATCGGAGTCGGAACGCATGCGCAAGACCGATCGTCTGGCCTTCGAGGCGATGATGATCGCCAATCACGGCGCCGACGACTGATCAGCAAGATTGATCCTCGCTACAATTCTCCGCGATTGATTTCAGGGGGTGCTTTTCCTAAAAGTGGCGCCAAAATCATTCAGGAGGATCCCCATGCGCCCGATTTTTCTCGCTCTTGCCGCCAGTTTGGCCCTTTCCCTGCCCGCAAAGGCCGATGACGTCACCGTCGCCGTGACGGCGATCGTCGAACATCCGGCGCTCGATGCAGCGCGCAAGGGTGTTCTCGATGCGCTGACGGCCGCCGGCTACAAGGAAGGCGAGAATCTGAAATTCGTGTTCGAATCGGCGCAGGGCAATCCGGCGACGGCAGCCCAGATCGCCCGCCAGTTCGCCGGTGACGAGCCCAATGTCATCGTGCCGATCTCGACACCCTCGGCCCAGGCCGTCGTCTCCTCGACGCGCGACATTCCTGTCGTCTTCACGGCCGTGTCCGATCCGCTCGGCGCCCAGCTCGTCAAGAACATGGACAAGCCCGGCGGCAATGTCACCGGCCTTTCCGACATGTCGCCGGTCGGCGAGCATCTGGCGCTGATCAAGGAAATCCTGCCCGATGTGAAAAGCATCGGCTATCTCTACAATTCCGGCGAGGCGAATTCCGTTTCGCTGCTCGCCGTGCTGAAGACTGAAGCCGAAAAGGCTGGTCTGAAGGTGGTCGAATCGGCCGCTACCAAGTCCGCCGAGGTCCAGGGTGCGGCACGCGCACTCGTCGGTCGCGCCGATGCGATCTACATTCCGACCGACAACACGATCATCTCCGCGCTCGAAGGCGCTGTCGCGGTGGCCGAGGAGAGCAAGCTGCCGCTCTTTACCGCCGATACGGATTCGGTTTCGCGTGGCTCGATCGCCGCCCTCGGCTTCAACTATTATGATGTCGGCAAGCAGACCGGCGAGATCGTCGTGCGCGTGCTGAAGGGCGAGAACCCGGGCGACATCGCGGTCAAGACTGCCGCCGGCAGCGACCTCGTCGTCAACAAGGCGGCGGCCGAGAAGATGGGCGTCACACTGCCGCAGAGCGTGCTTTCCCGCGCTACCAAAGTCATCGAATAACAAGGCGACTGCCGTCGCTGATCGAGTTTGCAGCCGCTCCCGTTCCACACGGGGGCGGCTGATGGTATTAAAAGCCTGATGTTTTGCGCAAGGCGCGGAGCGGAAGCGGACAGAAGAGGGGCGGAAGCCTTGAGCCAAATCGCATTCTGGGGGGCCGTCGAACTCGGACTGGTCTATTCCTTCGTCGCCCTTGGGGTCTATCTCGCCTTCCGTGTTCTGGATTTCCCCGACCTGACGGTCGACGGCTCCTTTCCGCTTGGTGCGGCGGTGACGGCCGTGCTGATCATTGCCGGCGTCAATGCCTGGCTTGCGGCTCTGATCGCCATGGCCGCCGGTGCCGCCGCGGGCATGGTGACGGCGCTGCTCAACGTGCGCTTCAAAATCCTCAACCTGCTCGCCTCGATCCTGACGATGATCGCACTGTTTTCCGTCAATCTGCGCGTGATGGGCAAACCCAATGTCGCGCTCATCAATGCCGACACGATGATCAGCCCGTTCTTCGGCCATGGCCTTCGCGATTTCTACGTGCGGCCACTCTTCGTCGGTGTTCTGGTCGTCATCGCCCTCATCCTGGTCTGGCGTTTCCTGGAAAGCGATGCCGGGCTGGCAATGCGGGCGACCGGCGCCAATGCAAGGATGGCGCGGGCGCAGGGCGTCGATACCAGCCGGCAGATCTATCTCGGCATGGCGATCTCGAATGCGCTGGTGGCGCTCGGCGGCGCCCTGTTTGCCCAGACGAACGGCTTTGCCGACGTCACCTCAGGCGTCGGCACGATCGTCGTGGGCCTCGCTGCCGTCATCATCGGCGAGACGCTGCTCGGGCGCCGCGGTCTGCTGATCGCGCTTGTTGGATGCGTGCTCGGCTCGATCCTCTACCGCATCGCGATCCAGCTGGCCCTTTCGAGCGACGTCATCGGCCTGCAGGCGTCCGACCTCAATTTCGTCACGGCCGTGCTGGTGACCGTAGCGCTCATCCTTCCCCGTTTGCGCGGAGGTGCCGCGTCGTGATCAACCTCAAGAACATCAAGGTCGTCTTCGGGCGCGGCACGCCGCTGCAGAAGCAGGCGCTCTCGGGTGTCAGCCTGACGATCGAGGAAGGCTCCTTCGTTACCGTAATCGGCTCGAACGGCGCCGGCAAATCGACGCTGCTCGGCGTGCTCGCCGGCGATGTGCTGGCAAGCGAAGGGCAGGTGCTGATCGGCAATAGCGACGTGACGCGCAAGACGACGGCGGCGCGCGCCGGACTTGTCGCCCGTGTCTTCCAGGACCCGCTGACCGGAAGCTGCGGTGCCTTGTCGATCGAGGAGAACCTGGCGCTTGCGGCGCGGCGCGGCGAGCGGCGCGGGCTTGTTTCGGCGCTTGGCGCAAAACGGCGCGACCATTTTCGCGAGAGGATCGCCGAGCTCAATCTCGGGCTGGAGAACCGCATGAAGGACCGCATGGACCTGCTTTCCGGCGGCCAGCGGCAGGCGGTCTCGCTTGTCATGGCGACGCTGGCGGGCTCGGAGGTGCTGCTGCTCGACGAACATACGGCGGCCCTCGACCCTGGCATGGCGGAATTCATCATGGGCCTGACCCAGAAGATCGTTTCCGAGCGCAAGCTGACGACGCTGATGGTGACGCATTCGATGCGCCAGGCGCTCGATTATGGCCACCGCACCGTGATGCTGCATGGCGGCGAGATCGTGCTCGATGTCGCCGGCGACAGCCGCAAGACATTGCAGGTCGAGGATCTGATCGCGATGTTCCGCAAGATGCGCGGCCAGACGCTGGACGATGACGCCCTGCTGATCGGTTAGCTGGCAGCGGATCGTTTCACGACCGCGGGCGGATTGTCCTCAGAGGCCAGGGGAACCGTCATCAAGAGCAGACTTCCACCAGCACGCGATGGCGGTACTGGTTGAGCCATTCCGGCTGGCACTGTTCCGGGTAATAGTCGTCATCGCCGAAGAACAGACGATTTCTATCATGGAAGGCGAAACGGCCGTCGCGGTGTCCGCCAAAATGGCCGGCTCCGCCGAAATGATGCGCTCCGAAGCCGCGATCGGCGAAATTGCCGCCGCCCATATGCGCACCACCGTCGAAGTGGCCGCCGTCACGCGAGAAGCCGCCACCGCCATGGCCTCCGCCGCCGTGAGCTAAGGCAGGTGTTGTCGCTGTAAGGGACGTGGCGGCAAGCGTCAGCGCAACAACTCCTGCTGTTGTGATATTGCGGAACGTAATCATGGACTTATCCTTTCAAGGCAGCTCTTCGTGAGCCGTAAAGGATATGTGGGCAGCGAAGGTGGCGTGGCCTAGCCACAATTGGCGACTTACGATCATATGTTGATCACAAGTAATCGCGCGAAAGGCATGGAATAATTTTGGAAGACGACGAAATTCGCGGTCACCGCCGGTTCCGGCGTGGCGTCTCGCGAATATTGGTGTAGCTGGCGGCGGATCGTTTCACGACCGCGGGCGGATCGATAAGCCGACCGCGGGCTATTTCGCCTGGGTGAGCAGGATCTTCGCAGCGAAGACCGAGAAGACGCCGGCGAAGGTATAGTCCATGCCGCGCAGCACTTTCTTGTTGTTCTGCAGCCAGGAGGCCAGCCAGTCGGCGGCAAAGACGACGCTGGCATTGACCGGCATGCCGATCAAGATGAAGCAGAAGCCGAGAAAGAGCAGCTTTTGGGTGACGGCCGGATCGCCGGCGCTGACGAATTGCGGCAGGAAGGTCATGAAGAAGATGATGACCTTGGGGTTCAGAAGATTGACCCAGAAGCCCGAGGAGATGTTGGAAAGTGGCGTGCCCTTCTGCTCCTCGACCTTGGCGACGGTGAGCTTCGAACCGAAGCGGATCGCCTGTACCGCCAGCCAGAGCAGATAGGCCGCACCGCCGGTCTTCAGGATCAGGAAGGCGGTCGGCGAGGCGGTGATCAGCGCCGAAATGCCGAAAGCGACCAGCATGGTGTGGACGACGATGCCGAGGCTGGTGCCGACGACAACGAAGAGCGCCGCCTTCTTGCCCTGGGCCAGTGCGCGGCTGATCGACAGCGTCATGTCGGGGCCCGGCGTTGCCGCGAGCAGCAGCGTCGCGGCGGCGAAGGCCAGAAGGGTCGGCAGGCTGGGCAGGAAATCCATGACACACTCTGAAAGCCGGAAAGGATCTGGGGATCTCCTACCCGGCTTTCAGAAAATTACCAATCAAACCTTCTGATGGTACCGATTAATTCCGTTCGAGGAAGGCCTTGAACTTGTCAGCATAGTCCTTGTGCCAGCGTGACAGCGGCGGACGGTTCTCGATGATATCGCCGGCCGCCCAGGCCATCCGGCGTTCGTCGACCGGACGCGCCACGTCATTGTCAGGGCAAAGGATATAGAAATCGCCGCGTTCGAGGCTTTCGACCATGAAATCGACGGTCTGTTCCGGCGTCCAGGCGGCGGCCGGTTTCTCGGCGCGGTCGCCCTTGGTGAGGCCGGTGAAGACGAAGCCGGGGATCAGAAGATGGGCGGAGATCTGTCCGCCTTCGGTGTTGCGAAGCTCATGCTGCAGCGCTTCGGTAAAGACCTTCACCCCTGATTTGGAGATGTTGTAGGCGGGGTTGCCGGGCGGCGTGGTGATGCCCTGCTTGGAGCCGGTGTTGATGATCAGGCCGGGCTCGCCATGCGACAGCATCTTCGGGCCGAAGGTGCGCGTGCCGTTGATCACGCCCATCAGGTTGACGGCGAAGATATTGTCCCAGCTCGCCTGCGGGCTGAAGATCGAGGTTTCCGGGCCGATGCCGGCATTGTTCATCAGCACGTGCACACGGCCGAAACGCTGGAGCACGGCGCGTTCGAGCGCCTCCAGGGATTCCTTGACTGCGACGTCGGTCTCGACCGCCATCACATTTTCCTCGCCGGCAATGGCCTTGAGTTCATTGGCGGCGTCGGCCAGCCGATCGCCGCCGAGATCGGCGATGGCGACGCTCATGCCGCGTCCGGCGAAATATTTCGCCGCGGCAAGACCGATGCCGGAGGCGCCGCCGGTGATGACGGCAACATTGGATTTCTTGAAAATGTCTTGAATATTCGTCACGGGGGCAGCCTCTCCTCGAGCATTTGCGGACGCTGGCGAATATGGGCTCCGCTTTGGCGCTGTCAAACGGTATCGGCACCATCAGCGTCGCACTTGGCCTTGCGTCACGCGCCAATCTCGCTAAAAGTGCCGCGACACCGGGTTTTGCCGGCCTTTTATGCAACGGACCTCATCATCATGGCATCATACAAAGACGTGAAGAAAGTCGTTCTCGCCTATTCCGGCGGTCTCGACACCTCGATCATCCTGAAGTGGCTGCAGACGGAGCTCGGCGCCGAAGTCGTCACCTTCACCGCCGATCTCGGCCAGGGCGAAGAGCTGGAGCCGGCGCGCAAGAAGGCCGAGATGCTCGGCATCAAGGAGATCTACATCGAGGATGTGCGCGAAGAATTCGTGCGCGATTTCGTCTTCCCGATGTTCCGCGCCAATGCCGTTTACGAAGGTGTCTACCTGCTCGGCACCTCGATCGCCCGGCCTCTGATTTCCAAGCATCTGATCGATATCGCCAAGAAGACGGGTGCGGATGCGATCGCTCACGGCGCGACCGGCAAGGGCAACGACCAGGTTCGTTTCGAGCTGTCCGCCTATGCCCTGAACCCCGACATCAAGATCATCGCGCCGTGGCGCGACTGGGCGTTCAAGAGCCGCACCGACCTGCTGGCCTTTGCCGAACAGCATCAGATCCCGGTTGCCAAGGACAAGATGGGCGAGGCGCCGTTCTCGGTCGACGCCAACCTTCTGCACTCCTCTTCCGAGGGCAAGGTTCTCGAGGACCCCTCCCAGGAGGCGCCTGAATATGTGCATATGCGCACCATTTCGCCTGAGGCCGCACCCGACAAGGCAACGACCATCAAGGTCGGCTTCGAAAAGGGTGATGCGGTTTCGATCAACGGCGTGCGCATGAGCCCGGCGACGCTGCTGGCGACGCTCAACAATTATGGCCGCGACAACGGTATCGGCCGTCTCGACCTCGTCGAGAACCGCTTTGTCGGCATGAAGTCGCGCGGCGTCTACGAGACACCAGGCGGCACGATCCTGCTTACGGCGCACCGCGCCATTGAATCGATCACGCTCGACCGCGGTGCCGCCCATCTCAAGGACGAGATCATGCCGCGCTACGCCGAGCTGATCTATTACGGTTTCTGGTTCTCGCCGGAGCGCGAGATGCTGCAGGCGCTGATCGACAAGAGCCAGGAGCATGTCGAAGGCGAAGTGACGCTGAAGCTCTACAAGGGCAATGTCATGGTCATCGGCCGCGAAAGCGAAAAGTCGCTCTATTCCGACAAGCTCGTCACTTTCGAGGACGATCAGGGCGCCTACGACCAGAAGGATGCAGCCGGCTTCATCAAGCTCAATGCGCTGCGCCTGCGCACGCTCGCCAAGCGCAACCTCGTGAAGTAATCACGGTTCGCCTTCGAACCGGATATCAGCCCGCCGGCAATTTGCTGTGCGGGCTTTTTCGTGGAGTGAGGTAGCAAACGCCACCAAACTCTTAGAGCGTTCTGGATGACCGGATTGAGGCCAAGAGCAGTCGTTGGCCCGGTGTGAAGGAATGATCGATTTGGGGCCGGGTACGGACTGTGCGGTATCGGCTGGGTAATGCGAGAAGCCGCCGTTCTGCAGCCGACCTCAAGTAAGCCGTTCCGGGCTCTCCATGCCAACTCCAGAAGCGGTCATTCACGAGCCCACCGTGAGGGCGGCTAGAAGCCAAGCGCGCTCGCCCGTCGTTGTTGATCCTCCAGCGACACCACATAGTGAACGAAAGCCGGACACTCTTCGATCGACCAATCAAGCGGATCAGCGTTTCGAGGCCGCGCTTCTGTCGATCATTGAACGCGACTTTGGCCTCGCTGAGATCGGTCTCCGAGTTTCGATCCACAAAGCCAAAGAACTTCCCGAGAAGGCCAGCTATCGCGTCGGACGCCTGCACCCATGAGCGGTCCTTCGAGTCAACAAACGAGAAATTGCCTACCGGTGTTTCAGACTAATCGCCGCGCGCGTGCTTGGTTCACGGAAATCTGAGCGCAGCGAGTGGTCGTCTTCGGGAATTGTGGCGTCCGCGATGGCTACTCCCACCCCGGCAGGTCCCAGACAGCGAAGGACAATATACCGATCGGTAAAGATCTTGACAGATTAGCTGCGCCTAATCTTTACTGACCGGTAATTCGGCGGATGCGGTCCACATGGTCAGGCTGCTCTTAACCAAAGCCTCAAGCTCACGTTGGCTTGCGCCGGCCCCTCCCTGCATGAGGATGCCATGCATCAGGGATTGGACAAAGCGCACGAGACCTTCGACATTGACGGTCGGCAACAGGTCGCCGTCGCGTTTGGCCCGCTCAAACCGGGCCGCGAGCAAGTCGCGCCCGATGGCCTGGCGCCTGAGGACTTCGTTGCGAATGGGCTGCGCCTCATCACCGCCTTGCATTGCGTTAAGAACCATGAGGCAGCCGCGCGGTTGCCCCTCTGCCTGTTGATCGCGTAGCGCTCCCCTGAGCAGCGCTTCGAAAACGCCTCGCGCCGTCGGAGCTTGGAGCGCTTCAGTTAGGTAGTCTTTACGAAGTGACTGATAGAGGTCGAGGGCCTTGAAAAACAATGCTTCTTTGTTGCCGAATGCGGCGTAGAGACTGGGTCGAGTGATTCCCATCGCCTCAGTGAGATCATTCAACGATGCGCCCGCGAAACCCTTGGTCCAAAAGACCCTCATGGCAGCATCGAGCGCTGTGTCGGCGCTGAACCTTCGCGGGTCGCGGCCTAACTCGCCTGCCGGTGCCGCCCCCCTCGTTGAAGCGCTCGCGGCGGCCGCAACGTCGCTGATCGCCCGCCAGGCCGCCATCGCCTGTTCGGCACCCTCTCGCAAGTCGTCGTGCGGCGCGCCGCCGGCGGCTTTCATGGCGAGGCCGCCGAGAACCGACGTCACATAGCTCGCCAGCCCTGAGGCATCAGCGCCCACAGGGAGTTCGCCACTCCGTTTCGCCTCTTCGAACCGGTCTCGCAGTTTCAGTTCTGCCGATTGGCGGCGATGAAGCAGGGCAGCGGGAATGTCGGCATTCTCACTGCCCATCGCCAAGCCCGCATGAACGAGTATGCGGCTGGACTCCTGCGCTGGCGAGGTCGTCAGCAAGCGCTTGACGACTTCTTCGGCCGTGGGGGCTGTGAGCGCCCACTCCCAGTGTTCGTCCTCGCGCGCACTACAGCGGCCGAGAACAGCGTCGAAAAGCCCGCGCTTGCTTCCGAAAGCCGCGTAGATGCTGGGAGAGTTCAAGCCCATTGCGGCCGTCAGTTCCGCCATGGTTGAGCCGTCGTAGCCCCGGCGACCGAAGACGTCCGCCGCGCGATCTAGCACTTCGCTTTCTTCGAACGCGCGGGGGCGGGCCATTGACAGCACTCCATTCTGTAACGTACATAACATAACAGGCTTTGGTCATCCGCCAATCGCGACGTTAGACACGGGCCATTTTGTAGCAGGTGTTAGGCCTGCCTGGCTAGATAGTCAGCCAGCTAGGAGGTAAAACATGAGTTCGTTCCGCTTCGAGCAACACGGTGCGGTGGGCAAACTGATCTTGCTCGGTGATGCAGACAGCGAGCCAGGGTCCGACTTTCCCTCGTCGCTGCGGGCCGCCGTTCGCCAGGCATATGCAAGCGACATCCGCGTCCTTCACTTGACGTCCGCGTCCGGCAACATCGCCGTGGCAGACGATCTGGGCGCCATCGGTGACAAAGGCTCGAAATTTCTCGAAGCGTTTGCGGCCGACATCCTGGCTTCGATCCGTCTCATCGAGGAACTGCCCGTCCCCACGGTTGCTTCGGTAGCAGGGATGGCCTTGGGCGGCGGTTTCGAACTGCTCCTGGCGTTCGATTTCCTGGTCGTCGCAGAGTCGGCGATGCTCGTCTTCCCGGAAGTGTCGGTCGGCGGCATTCCAATGGCAGGCGGGGTGCAGCGGCTCGCTGATCGCGTCGGCAAAACACTCGCCACTCGCTTCGTCCTGCTTTCGGAGCCAATTTTCGGAAAGGTCGCAGTCGATCTGGGTATCGCAACCCATTCAGCGCCTGACGGCGAGTTGGAGGAGGTCTCCGACGAACTTCTGCGGCATCTCGCGACAGGGCCGACCCTCGCGTACGGCAAGGCGCGCACGCTCATCCACACCTGGGCTACCGGCGGCGTTGCGGCTGCCGACATAATCTCCACCCAGCTCGGCGCTGGCATCCTCGACACCAAGGATGGCGCAGAGGGAATGGCCATTGCGGTCGCGGCTGTGCGCAAACATGAGCCGATCCCGAAGATCCAGTTCCACGGGAAGTAACTCGATCCGGTGCTGACATCAATTCTCGGAGTCAGGCAGCGGCTAGTCTGCGACCTGAATCGGAGACGGATGACTGAGAGTCCCAAGTAAAGCCGAACACTATCTCGACCGCCCGCGAACTATTATCGAACTGTGTACTTCAAAGATCGATCTCAGTGGTTGCCGTACCAGGTGCGTCAATTTCACAATTCAAATGGAGCATGAAAGATGAATTTCGTGGATCGGAATAAGTCGCTGAAGCAGACCTTTGTAGAAACCAATGGCGTCAAGCTGAACGTTGTCGAGGAAGGCGAGGGGCCGGCTGTGCTGTTCGTCCACGGCTTTCCTGACGGATGGCGGGGCTGGCGCCGGCAGATGGCGGCAGTCGCGGCCGCGGGTTACCGCGCGATATCGTTCGATACGCGTGGCTATGGCGATAGCTCCAAGCCTGAAGACGCCGCGCTTTACACAGTTCTCTACCATGTCGGAGACCTTGTCGGCATCCTCACGGAACTCGGGATCGAGCGCGCTAGCCTGGTCGGCCACGACTTCGGTGCGACGGTGAGCTGGAACGCGGCGGTGATGCGTCCGGATCTGTTTGACGCGGTCTTCGGCCTCAGTGTCCCTCCGGTGCTGCCGGGTGCGGGGCCTAGCATGCTCGAAATGCTGAAGGCCGCCGGCAAGGAGGGAGCCTTTTATATGTTCCGCCACATGAAGCCGGAGGCCGACCAGGAGTGGGCGGATGCGGCCACGACTTTCCCGGGCGCTCTCTATTGGATGTCGGGGTTGCCCAATGCTTCCGAAGGATGGGGTCCGATGGACCCAAGCAAAGATATGCACCGGCCATCCCCGATCGGCATCCCGCCCTTCGCTGATCGCGAGGATGCCGAGACGATGATCGCAGGCTTCCAGCGTGATGGCTTCCACGGCCCACTGAATATCTATCGCGGCATGCAGCCCTATTTCGACCAAGCAAAAGCATTTGCCGGGGCGAAGATCCGACAGCCAGCCTTCTTTGCGTATGGCACAGCAGACAGCATGGTTAATATGCGAGCTTTGAACGAGGAAGATCTCAAGCCGGCCGTGCCAAACCTCCAGGGGTTCCTACCACTTGAGGGCGTCGGGCACTGGCCACAGCTCGAGGCGTCTGAGGCAGTGAATGAGGCGCTGGTCGCCTTTCTCAACAAGAGGAAGGCTTGAGCCGTGACGACGATTTTTCGTTTGGATGCAAGCATTCGTGCCGTCGGCTCTCAAAGCCGCGCTCTAGCTTCAACGCTCGAGGACTCTATCCGAACGCAACTGGCAGAGCTGGATGTCGTGAGGCGGGACGTTGGCCTTTCACCCCTGCCTGCAACAGCTTGGGCCAGTGCCGTGCAGGCTGGTCCAAAGGCCCTCAGCGAACGCACGACGGAGGAGGTGGAGGCGGCAGCGCTGGCAACCAAATTGGCCGATGAGATGCTGGCAGCAGATGCCTTCATTTTTTCGGTTCCGCTCTACAATTACGCTGTTTCGCAACACGCAAAGGCGTGGATTGACCTTCTGGTAACCGAACCGCGTTTCACCGTTAAGGTGGTGTCGCCGATCTCGAAGCGTCCCGCCTATCTGATCTCAGCGCGTGGAGGCGCGTACGGCCCCGGCATGCCGAAGGAAGGCTGGGACCACGCGACGCCCTGGCTTAGGCGCATCTTCGAAGACAGCTGGGGATTGGACCTCCAACTCATCGATGTCGAGCTGACCCTCGCTGATGTTAATCCCGCTATGGCCCCGTTGCGGAACCTCGCGGCGTCTAATCTTAAGCAGGCGCACGCCGCCGCCAAGCAAGCGGGAGAACAGCTGGCGACGCGACTTACAAAATCGCTGGCGTCTGAGCCGGGGCAAGCGTGACAATGAAGGACCGGCGCATGCCACGGTGCGGAGCATCAGCGCGGACACCGACGTTGCCACACCGGTGATCGCGGAACAACGCCTACGAACGGTGCGCGAGTCCACGGTAGTGGCGCACCCGCGACTTCCAGCGCCGTCGCCGGCAATGTCCGCTTTAGGGCGATGGCACAGCTAACTTTAATGGCCGACTTGGAGGCGCAAAGCAGCCTTATCCTTCGATAGCGAAAAAAGTTCTCTTAGGGCCGAAAGCCGCTCCGCTTTTCGTGCTAATGCAACCACCCTTGACGAATGCCCGCGATTGCCTAGTCTGCCGCGATCATCCTTCGGAGCATTTCCATGACGCAGTCACTGGTCTTCGGCGCCTTTCTGGCGGCGCTCTTTTATGTGCTCATTCCGGGACCCGCCTTCCTGCAGCTGCTCGGCATCGGCGCCGGGCAGGGCCGCAAGGCCGGCGCCTTCTTCATGATGGGGCATCTGGTAGGGGATCTCATCTGGTCGTCGCTGGCGCTTCTCGCGATCGTCGGCGCAAAGACGATCGGAACCTTCGTCTTCGACCTGCTCGGCCTTGCCTGCGGTTTCTACCTCGCCTGGATCGGCTGGAGCGCCGTCAAAGCCAAGCCGAAAGCCGAGGGGCAGGCGCTTGTTGTGGTCGAGCGGCCGTTTCGCCGCGGTCTGATCTTCGGCGTCACCAATCCGAAGGGTTATCCGGTGGCGCTCGCCACCTTCACCGCACTGGTTGCCGGCTCGGCCGGCGCGCTCGATTTCGAGGCGTTGCCGGTGCTGCTCGGCGTGTCGTTCGTCGGTTTCGTGACGGCCGACATTATCCTGATCGGCATCATCGGCGCCGGTACGGTGCGGCGCTTCTATCGCGCCCATGAGCGGTTGATCGTGCGCTGCTCCGGCGTGCTCTTCATGGGATTTGCCGCCCAGGCGCTCTGGCACGCAACGCCCGGCCTGCTCGGCTGGCGCAAGGCCTGATTGAAGCGCGTCGCGATCTTTCAGATTCGCTTCCTATGCTTTAGCTCTTTGTTTTTACGCATGTCGTTATCGCAAAACCGCTGCACACTTTTGCGTGACATGCTCCGATCAGCCATCGAGGAAATTGACGATCGATTTCAGCGTCTGGACCTCGTCAGCATCGCCGATCGACATGGCGATCTGCAGCTGGCTCTTGTAATAATCGAGAAAATTGAAGCTGGTGCCGTCGGTGACGCTGGAGAGATCGATGACATTGCCGAGCGGATCGATCGCATGCATCGGCAGCGGTTCGGAGATCGCGGCGTAGGTATTCTGATCGATCAGGCCGCTATCGAAACTCTGGCGTGCGTAATTGCGCAACTCTCCAGGGCTGACCGCGGTGAAATCCGGGCCTTCGCCAACTTCGTCTTCGATCTGGAACGAGGCCGGGGCGGGAGCTCTGGTCTCGATTTCAATATCAGAGGTCTTCGAACTTTTTGCGTTATTGGGATTGTTTTTAAAAAGCAAACTCTGAGAAGACCGCACAGAAAAAATTTCCATGGCGCATGTCCCCTTACAAGAAGAACATCGGAAAACTAGCGCCTGCGTGTGATTCGCGTCAATCGTTAACGATTGGTTAATTTTCACGTATCAATTGTTGTCCACGAGATTTGGCAGGCGCCCGCCAAATTCGGCAGGCGAGGCAAAAGGTCCTTGCCGGCAACATACCAATTCTACGACAGCCCTCCTATATTGACGATCCATCTGCATGCCAAAAGGAATTCTCCGATGCCTTCTCCACATGATTTCAATCCGGCGCTGGTGACCTGGGACGGTCTTCACGGCCTGCCGCGTTTCGATGCCCTTGATGACGGTGATTTTGCCGCCGCCTTCGAAGCCGCACTTGCCGCGCATGAAAGGGAGATCGACGAAATTGCCGGAAACGGCGATGCGCCGACATTCGACAATACGGTCGTGGCGCTGGAGATTGCCGGCGACGCACTGTCGCGCGTTTCGGCGCTGTTCTGGAACAAGGCAGGCGCGCATACCAATGATGTGATCCAGGCGCTGGAGCGGGAGATCTCGCCGAAGATGTCGCGCCACTATTCGAAGATCGGGATGAATGCAGCGCTTTTTGCCCGCATCGATACGCTCTGGGAGAATCGCGAGACGCTTGGTCTGACGCTCGAACAGACACGCGTGCTGGAACGTCACTGGAAAGGCTTCGTCAAATCGGGCGCCAAGCTTGACAAGACCGAGCAGGAAAAACTCGCCGCGATCGATGAAAAGCTTGCCGGCCTCGGGACGCAATTCGGCCAGAACGTGCTGGCCGACGAGAAGGCCTGGGTACTGGTCCTTTCGGACAGCGCCGAGCTCGAGGGCCTGCCGGAATTCCTTCGTGACGCGATGGCGGCGGCAGCGCGCGAACGCGGAGAAGAGGGCAAATATGCGGTGACGCTGTCACGCTCGATCATCGAGCCGTTCCTCACCTTTTCGGAGCGCCGCGATCTGCGCGAGCAGGCTTTCAAGGCGTGGGTGGCGCGCGGCGAAAATGACGGGGAGACGGACAACCGTGCGGTCATCAGGGAAACGCTGGCGCTGCGCCATCAGGTGGCGACGCTGCTTGGCTACGGCAATTTCGCCGAGCTGAAGCTCGACAACACGATGGCGAAGACAGCGGATGCGGTGAACGGCCTGCTCAAGGCCGTCTGGGCACGGGCGGTGAAACGCGCCGGCGAGGAGGAGACCGATATCGCGGCACTGATCGCCGAGGAAGGCCGGAACCACGAGGTGATGCCCTGGGACTGGCGCCACTATGCCGAAAAGATCCGCGCACGGAAGTTCGATTTCTCCGAAGCCGAGCTCAAGCCTTATCTGCAGCTCGAGAAGATCATCGAAGCCTGCTTCGACGTGGCCGGCCGGCTGTTCGGCATCCGGGCCGTCGAGAAGAAGGGCGTGGCCGCCTATCATCCGGATGTCAGGGTGTTCGAAATCAGGGACCGCGAGGACAAGCTCGTCGCCCTCTTCCTCGGCGATTATTTCGCCCGCAGCTCGAAACGCTCAGGCGCCTGGATGAGCTCGTTGCAATCGCAGCACAAGCTGGAGCTGAAGGACGGCCGCCACGGCGAATTGCCGATCATCTATAATGTCTGCAACTTCGCCAAGCCGGCGGAAGGCAAGCCGGCGCTGCTGTCGCTCGACGATGCCCGCACGCTGTTTCACGAATTCGGCCATGCGCTGCACGGCATGCTGTCGAACGTCACCTATCCCTCGGTTTCGGGCACCGGCGTTTCGCGCGATTTCGTCGAGCTGCCGTCGCAGCTCTATGAGCACTGGCTGACGGTGCCCGCTATTCTGAAGCGCTATGCCGTGCATGTCGAAACCGGCGAGCCGATGCCGCAGGTTCTGCTCGATAAGGTGCTTGCAGCCCGCACTTTCAATGCCGGCTTCAATACGGTCGAGTTCACCTCGTCGGCGCTGGTCGACATGGCGTTTCACACGAGAACGACCGTCGAGGACCCGATGGCGGTACAGGGTGAGGTGCTGGCCGAGATCGGCATGCCGAAGTCGATCGTCATGCGCCATGCGACGCCGCACTTCCAGCACATCTTTTCCGGCGGGTATTCGGCCGGCTATTACTCCTACATGTGGTCTGAGGTGCTCGACGCCGACGCCTTCGCCGCCTTCGAGGAGACGGGAGATGCCTTCAACGGCGAGATGGCGCGCAAGCTCAAGGACAATATCTATTCCGTCGGCGGCTCGGTCGATCCGGAGGACGCCTACAAGGCCTTCCGCGGCAAGCTGCCGAGCCCGGATGCGATGCTCGTCAAAAAGGGACTTTCGACCTTCGAGGAATTGACAGGCAGCGACGCCTAAGACAATTTGATGACATGCCATGATGCGGCGGGGCGACAGCCTTGCTGCAGCTTTTGCGCGTTCCCCCCTTTCGCAAACGCAAAAAAAACTGTATGGACGCCCCAAACTAATAGGCGCGCCCTCTAGAGCGTGCGCCCCAGCTTCAGAGATTTCACATATGGCACTTCGCAATATCGCGATCATCGCGCACGTTGACCATGGCAAAACGACCCTGGTGGATGAGCTTCTCAAGCAGTCCGGCTCGTTCCGCGAAAATCAGCGTGTCGCTGAACGCGTGATGGACTCGAACGATCTCGAAAAGGAACGCGGTATCACCATTCTCGCCAAGGCGACCTCGGTGGAATGGAAGGGTGTCCGCATCAACATCGTCGACACCCCCGGCCACGCCGACTTCGGTGGTGAAGTCGAGCGCATTCTCTCGATGGTGGATGGCGCGATCGTTCTCGTCGATGCGTCCGAAGGCCCGATGCCGCAGACCAAGTTCGTGGTCGGCAAGGCCCTGAAGGTTGGCCTTCGCCCGATCGTCGCGATCAACAAGATCGACCGTCCGGATGGCCGCCACGAAGAAGTCATCAACGAAGTCTTCGACCTCTTTGCGAACCTTGACGCGACCGACGAGCAGCTCGACTTCCCGATCCTCTACGGTTCGGGCCGCGATGGCTGGATGAACGTCAATCCGGAAGGTCCGAAGGATCAGGGTCTTACCCCGCTTCTCGACCTGGTGCTCAAGCATGTTCCGGAGCCGACCGTCCACGAAGGTCCGTTTACGATGATCGGTACGATCCTCGAAGCCAACCCCTTCCTCGGTCGCATCATCACCGGCCGCATCAATTCCGGTTCCATCAAGCCGAACCAGGCGGTGAAGGTTCTCCACGCCGACGGCAAGACGATCGAAACCGGCCGTATTTCCAAGATCCTCGCCTTCCGCGGCATCGAACGCCAGCCGATCGAAGAAGCGCATCAAGGTGATATCATTGCAATCGCCGGCCTTTCCAAGGGCACGGTCGCCGACACCTTCTGCGATCCTTCGATCACAGCACCGCTGCCGGCGCAGCCGATCGATCCGCCGACCGTCACCATGTCCTTCATCGTCAACGATAGCCCGCTGGCGGGCACCGAAGGTGACAAGGTGACGAGCCGCGTCATCCGCGACCGCCTCTTCAAGGAAGCAGAAGGCAACGTCGCCCTGAAGATCGAAGAAGCCGAAGGCAAGGATTCGTTCTACGTGTCCGGCCGCGGCGAACTTCAGCTCGCCGTTCTCATCGAAACCATGCGTCGCGAAGGCTTCGAGCTTGCCGTGTCGCGTCCGCGCGTCGTGATGCACAAGGACGAAAGCGGCCAGCTTCTGGAGCCGGTCGAAGAGGTCGTCATCGACGTCGACGAAGAACATTCCGGTGTCGTCGTGCAGAAGATGTCCGAGCGCAAGGCCGAAATGGTCGAGCTGCGTCCGTCGGGCGGCAACCGTCTTCGCCTGCGTTTCTACGCACCGACCCGTGGCCTGATCGGCTACCAGTCGGAGCTGCTGACGGATACGCGCGGCACGGCGATCATGAACCGCCTGTTCCACGACTACCAGCCCTACAAGGGTGTGATCGGTGGCCGCGTCAACGGCGTGCTGCTCGCCAACGCTCCCGGCGAAGCCGTCGCCTATGCGATGTTCAACCTGGAAGATCGTGGCCCGATGATCATCGAGCCGGGCGAAAAGGTCTATGCCGGCATGATCATCGGCATCCATTCGCGCGACAACGACCTTGAAGTCAACGTCCTGAAGGGCAAGCAGCTCACCAACATCCGCGCCGCCGGCAAGGACGAAGCGGTGAAGCTGACGCCGCCGATCCGCATGACGCTCGATCGCGCTCTCTCCTGGATCCAGGATGACGAGCTGATGGAAGTGACACCGAAGAATATTCGTCTGCGCAAGATGTATCTCGACGCAAACGATCGCAAGCGTTTCGAAAAGTCGAAGGCCGCTCTCTGAGAGCCTAGAGCGCGTCGCAATCTTTCAGAAATCCTTAGAAACCCCGGCCTTCGCGCCGGGGTTTTTTATTGTGCGCCGCGTCGATTCCATCTTGTGACAATCGTTAAAAAAGCGTTAACTTTTGATCGTCGTCCACATATCAAGTCTGTGGGCAATCGATCACAATGCCTCAGTGCATATGGTTAATTGCCTTCGGCGGGACCAGAGTAAACGTTATGAAGACGTTGTCGATCGATGTCCGGCGGGCCGAGCCGCAAGATGCCCGAGCCATATCGGAAACACACAGGCTTGCCTGGCAACACACCTACGCGGGCATCATTCCGCATCGCGCGCTGACGCAGATGATCGAGCGGCGCGGCGAAAGCTGGTGGCGCAAGGCGACGCGCGGACCGGCAACGCTGCTGGTTCTCGATGTTGCCGGAACAGTTGCCGGCTACGCGACACTCGGCCTCAACCGCGCCCGCGCCCTGCCGCAGGAAGGCGAGATTTACGAGCTTTATCTTCGGCCTGAGTATCAGGGCATCGGCCTCGGCAGGATGCTGTTCGGCGAGGCGCGCCGGCTCTTGAAGTCGCTCGGCTGCAACGGGCTGGTTGTCTGGTGCCTCGAGGAAAACGAGAACGCCAGCGACTTCTACCGCAATCATGGCGGAGTCGACTTCTGCGAAGGCATGGAAAGTTTCGACCACAGGCAATTGAAGAAGATCGGCTTCATCTGGAGCTGAACGGCCTGCTGCATCATTCCCTAAATTATGCACTTCAAAATGCTGCAGAGTCTTTTGCGCGTCTGAAAAAATGCGCGGCGCTGGAGTCAGCGTACGACTATCTCCTATTAGAAACTTTTGATGTGAATGTGCGCCGGTGCAGTTAAGCATTGACGCTCTGCCATGTTGCGTTGCCACATGAAACTGATTATCTGGCTGCCAGCACATTCAACCTCGCGGGAGTTTCTTATGCGCATCGACGCCATTTCAATCGGTAATAATCCACCTGAGGACGTCAACGTTATCGTCGAGGTTCCGGTCGGCGGTCACCCCATCAAGTATGAGATGGACAAGGAAGCCGGCACGCTGGTGGTCGATCGTTTCCTCTATACGCCGATGACCTATCCGGGCAATTATGGTTTCGTGCCGCACACGCTGTCGGAAGACGGCGACCCGATCGACGTACTGATCGCCAGCACCCGCCCGCTGGTTCCCGGCTGCGTCATCAATGTGCGGCCGATCGGCGTCCTGAAGATGGAAGACAATTCCGGCAAGGACGAGAAGATCATTGCCGTGCCGTCGCCGAAGCTGACGCTGCGCTATGAGAAGGTGAAGGACTATACCGATCTTCCCGAGATCACGCTGAAGCAGATCGAGCACTTCTTCGAGCACTACAAGGATCTGGAGCCCGGCAAGTGGGTGAAGATCTTCGGCTGGGGCGACTCCAAGGAAGCCGGCGAACTCATCCTCGAAGCCGTCGAGCGAGCCAAGAAGAAAGGCTGATTGTTCAGCCTAAAAATATCTCGAGCTTTTTTACCAAATCCTCCGGATCGCCGTCGATTCGGAGGATTTTTTTGCGCGCGGTCTCACCCGAGACGAGACTGACGCTGGATTTGGGAATGCGCAGGGATTTTGCGATCAAAAGGATGAGTGCCTTGTTGGCCTTGCCTTTCTCGGGCACGGCAGTGACGCGTGCCTTCAGCAACGCTTCACCCTCGCCGTCGGCCTCGATGCCATCGATCGCGTCACGCCCGCCATTCGGCGTCAGCCGGACGGCGAGGCGCAGATGGTCATCGAAAAGGCTCCAGGGACGGCTCAAGCGACCAGCGGGTACAGCGTGGTCCAAAGCAAGGTGCGCAGGAAGAAGATGATCAGCAGCAGGATGATCGGCGAAATGTCGATGCCGCCAAGGTTCGGCAGCAGGCGACGGATCGGCTTCAGCACTGGTTCGGTGACATTATAGAGGAATGTGCCGACCGAATTGACGAACTGATTGCTGGAATTGATAACATTGAAGGCATAGAGCCAGGAAAAAATGGCACTGGCAATCAGGATCCAGGTGTAAATATTCAAAGCCAAATCAATGGTTTGAAACAGCGCAAACATCATCGTCTCCAATTCGTTGTTGACAGACATGTAGACATTGGCGACTAAACGGGCAAGTGCCGTGTGGAAACGCGCGGTGAATCATGTTTAACGGGCGGCTTTGCCGCTATTCCGGCGCCCGTCTCCTCGGAAAACATCCATGTCGTTTTCGCCCACCGGAGACCGTTTTGCCGCGTTCCGGCATCCGTCCTACACGCGTTTCTTCTTCGCGCGCTTCCTGCTTTCCTTCTCGCAGCAGATCGTCAGCGTCGCCGTCGGCTGGCAGATGTACGATCAGACGGGCAGCGCGATCTATCTCGGATTGATCGGTCTTGTGCAGTTCCTGCCGTCGCTGCTGCTCATCCTCGTCACCGGTTCGGTGGCCGACCGGTACAATCGCCGGGCGATCGCGGCCCTCTGCTCGCTGGTGAGCGCGCTCTGCACGCTGGCGCTGCTGGTTATGACTGTCATGGGAACCTTCACGCCCTTGCCTGTTTTCGCGGTGCTTTTGATCTTCGGCATCGAACGCGCCTTCATGTCGCCGGCGGTGCAGTCGCTGGCACCCAATCTCGTGCCGGAGCAGGCACTCTCCAACGCCATCGCCTGGAATTCGTCGTCCTGGCAGCTCGCGGCTATCACCGGCCCGGTGCTCGGCGGTCTGCTCTACGGCGTCAGCGCGACGACCGCCTATACGGTGGCGGTGATCTTTTCCGTGCTCGGTGCCGCCCTTCTCTACACGATTCCGAAACCGGTGCAGAAGACGACTGGCGAAACCAAGAGCTGGGCGATGATCCTCGGCGGCTTCAGTTTCATCCGTGCCGAAAAGGTGGTGCTCGGGGCGATCTCGCTCGATCTCTTTGCCGTGCTGCTCGGCGGCGCAACGGCGCTGATGCCGATTTTTGCACGTGATATCCTTACCCTCGGGCCCTGGGGCCTCGGACTGCTGCGCGCCGCACCCGGCCTTGGTGCCATCGTCATGGCGATCTTTCTCGCCGCCTATCCGCTGAAACATCGCGCCGGCATCTACATGTTCATCGGCGTCGCCCTGTTCGGCGTCGGAACGATCATCTTCGGCGTCTCGACCAATACCGAGGTCTCGATTGCGGCGCTGGCGCTGATGGGGGCGGCCGACATGGTGTCGGTCTATGTCCGCGAGAGCCTGATTGCGCTCTGGACGCCGGATCAGCTGCGCGGCCGCGTCAATGCGGTCAACATGGTCTTCGTCGGCGCTTCGAACGAGCTCGGGGAATTCAGGGCGGGCACGATGGCGGCGATCTTCGGCGCGGTGCCGGCGGTCGTCATCGGCGGAATCGGAACGCTTGTCGTGGCGGCGATCTGGGCTTCGAGTTTCCCCAAGCTGCGCAGGATCGATACGCTGGACGCGCCCAGCACATAGTCGGAATCGACTATGCGCGAAGGGCGATAGAGGACGTCGCCATCGCCGTCTTTCCCTCGAAGACGATGTCGAGAAATTCGGTCAGCCAGGCTTTCAGCGGCGCGTCGAACAGCATGCGGCCTTCGAGATGTTCGCGCCCCTGCTGGGCGTTCGGCAGGATGAAGCGATGGGCGCCATGCACGACCCAGCGATGCATCATCACCCGGGTCAGTTCGGCGTGGAACTGCAGGCCCCAGGCGTTGTCCTCGTAGCGGAAGGCCTGGTTCGGATAGGCATCGCCTTCGGCCAGGAGGTCGGCGCCGCGCGGCAGTTCGAAGCCCTCGCGGTGGAAATGATAGACCATCCTCGGCCAGTGCATCAGCAGGCGGCCCTTCTCGGTCGGGTGCAGCGGATACCAGCCGATCTCCGTCGAGCCGTCGGCATTCGGCTGCACCTTGCCGCCGAGATGATGCACCAGCATCTGCGCGCCGAGGCAGATACCGAGGTAGGGGCGTTTTTCCCGCAGGGGAACGTCGATCCAGTCGATTTCCTTCTTGATGAAGTCATCGGGATCGTTGGCGCTCATCGGCCCGCCGAAGACGACGGCGCCGGCATGGTCTTTCAGTGTTGTCGGAAGCGGCTGGCCGAGAACCGGGCGACGGATATCGAGGCGATAGCCCTTTTCGACGAGCAATTGGCCGACACGGCCGGGGCTCGACCGCTCCTGATGCAGGACGATGAGGATCGGGCGCCCGTCGCGGTTCGGGTTTTGCTCAGTCGGTATCATCTTGCGCAACCTGGACATCTGTCACCCGGGCGGCGGCCTCCTGCCGCTTCTGGATGCGCTCGCGCGAGGAGACGCCGAGCAGATCGGCGATACGCCAGATCACATGGTCTTCCATCTCGCTGCGCTCGCCATCGGCATAGACGATGTCCCAGAGGATGCCGATCAGCTCGAGGCGTTGCTCGGTATTGAGATGACGTTTCAGGTCGGCGGTGAAGCGATAATAGTCGACGGCGGAGCTTTCGGCCTCAAGGCCGGCGGCTATCAGAGCATCGAGCTGCTTGCCGTCGAGTGCATACTGCTCCTTCAGGAGCTTGCGCAGCCGCTTCTTCTCGCTGGCTTTGATCTGACCGTCGGCCTCCATGACCTGCATGCAGAGCGCGGCCACTGCGATGCGGGGATCATCAGGGGCAAAACCTTTTTTCGGGTGGTCGGCGGTGAGATTCTGGAAGAATGCCTGAAAGCGTTCGAACATGCGGTTTTCGTTCCATTTCAGAAAAGGCGGAGCCGTGTCTTGGGTTCCGGTTCCACCCTGGGATCGCGAACGCCGGGATCATCCGGCAGTCCGCCAAAGAAAGGTTTCGTCTCGCTCGGCGCGGGCGCTTTATCGCCGGCGGCCGGTTCGACGGGTTTCGGTTTTGCCGATGTCGGTGCCGGTGCCGGCGTGGGGCGCACAGCCTCGGCAATCGTCGCGGCGCGTTCCAGCTCAATGATGCGATGGTCGTTAACCGGGCTTTCCGGCCTGACGTCACGCAGCGGCGGCAGTGTCTTCAAAGCCGTTTCGATCGAGGCCGGCGCCGAACCATCTTCGAGCGGACCCTCGATCTGGCCGAAGGGCGCCTTCCATTCGAAGGCGTCGAGACGGCCGGTCACCGGCGATACCGGCAGCCACTTGTCCGAGACGAAGCCGTCTGCCACCCAGGCCGGATCGCGCGGCGCCTTGAGCGCCTGGGCCAGCCAATGGCGCACGCGACCCTGATCTCCGGTCTCGGCTTCTTCGATGTCGGCCAACAGCAGGTAGGCGGCTTCACGCGGCTGCATGCGGGCCGCCGCTTCCGCCTTGGCACGGGCCTTGGCGAATTCCTGCGCGTCGAGTGCTGCCTGGGCGACGACGAGAAGGGATTCGACGTTGTTCGGGCGCTGCCCTTCCAGCCGCTCGGCGCGCTTCAGCCGGTCGAGCGTGGAATCGCCGCTGCGGGCCCGGACATAGGCTTGGCCGATCTCGGGATGCGGTGCCGATTTCCAGGCCTGTTCGAGGATCGAGGCGGCCTTGCGCACGCCGCCTTCGCGAAACAGCGCCTTTGCGGCAATGAGGGCCGCCGGAATGAAATCGGCGGCAAGCTTCAGCGCCTGCAGGGCGTCGTCGCGGGCACCCGTCGGGTTGCTTTCCAGCTTCTCGCCGGCGCGCGCCGTCAGGAGGACGGCGTGCAGACGGTTGGCTTCGGCCTTTTCGACGACGCGGGCAGCCTTTTGCTGTTCGAGCAGGCGGATCGCATCGTCCCAGCGGCCGGCCTGGCTGCGATATTCGAGCGTCGCCTGTGCGGCCCAGGGAAGATATGGCGCGTTGTCGGCAGCCCTTTCGGCATATTGGCGGGCGGCCTCGTTGGCTCCGAGACGGCGGGCTTCCAGATAGAGGCCGCGCAGACCGAGTTCGCGCGTTTCGGGATCGTTGGCCATGGCCTCGAACTTGGCGCGCGCCTCGTCATGCCGGCCTTCGATCAGGGCGGCTTGGGCCTCGAGCAGGTTGATCAGTGGCTCCTGATCGGCGCGGATGAGGCCACGCGAGCGGGCGGCCATCTTGCGGGCGAGCAGCGCATTGCCGGCGCCGGCGGCGATCAGGCCGGTCGACAGTGCCTGATAACCGCGGTCCCGCTTGCGGGCGCGGAAATAACGCGTCACCGAATGCGGCGAGGTCCAGACCAGGCGGACGAACCACCAGGCGATCATTACGGCGGCGATGAGAGCGATGATCGCGCTGGCGGCGACGATCAGCTTCGTCTGATAGATCTGGCCCTCCCAGATCAGCGAGAGGTCGCCGGGACGATCGGCGAGCCAGGAGAAGCCATAGGCAAGAAGCAGCACGAAGAGGGCGAAGGCGACAAGGCGGATCAGCATGGTCTCATCCTTCCTTGCCGGTTCCGGAAACCGCTTTCGACAGCGCCCCGCCGACCAGTTCCTCGACGCGGATGCGCGCTTCGAGCGATTGCTTGAAGGCGCTGGACGCCTGCTTGCCGAGAGCCGGCAGATTGTTCCATTCGGCGGATGCGCCGGGCAGGTCGCCGCTTTTCACCTTGTCCTCCATGCGGGCGGCGATGGCTTCGACGCTTTCGCCCTCGATATTGCCGACGGGACGGACACTCACCAGCGATTTGGCGCTCGACATCAACCGGTCCGACCAGCTCTGGTTCGGATCCGGCTGGTTGACGGCTTCGACGATCGCGGTGGCGACATCGGCAACCTCGCCCACCAGCTCGGCGCGTGAGGGAATGCCGGTCTCGGCAAAGGCTCGGAGATCGGCAACGGCTGGATCGTCGGGTGCGACGCCGGCGAAGGTGTCGAGTTCGGCCAGGAACGGGCCACCGCGATCGATCGCCGCCTTCAGGGCGGCAGCGGTGATCGCCCGGGCAACGGCGACGTCCTCGCGCGGCTCGTTCAGCTTTTTTTCTGCCTCTTCCAGGCGCTTGGCGATATCGGCGCCGTTCGTCGTCTGCTGCTCGGATGACTGGGCAAGCGTCGAGCGCAGCTGGTCGACCTGGCCGGTCAGTTCCGCAATCCTCTGGTTGAGTGCATCGACGTTGCCAGAATCGGCTGGCGCGCCGGCCGCGGGGGCCCTTGCAGCCGTTTCCAGCGCAGCGATGCGCTTCTCAAGCTCACCAATATCCGCGCTCGCCGGATTGGCGGCAAGGTTGGCGACGGTCTGTTTCAGGCCATCGATCTCACCGGAAAGATCGGCAATTTCCGGCGAGGTCGTCTGCGGCGCGGAGGAGCCCGGGAGGTAGCCGGCATACTGGATAGCGCCGGCGCCAAGCAGCGCCACGAGGCCGCCGAAAATGCCGGCGGCAATGAGACCGGAGGTGCCGGCGCTCTTCGGCGCAGGCTGTTCGGGAGGAGGGGTGAAGGAAGGTTCCGGAGCTGCCGGTTCCTCCTCCGGCGCGTCCATCACAGGCTTCTCTTCATCTTCGGCATGCGACGCAGTCTCGGTTTCGGGCGGCAGGCCGACATCGGCGGCAGCGGTGCTGTCGGCGTCGGCAGTTTCGTTGTCGACCGGTTTTTCGGTATCGGCTGCAGCGGCGAATTCCTGTGCATCGAGGTCGATCGTGACCGGCTCGTCGGCGCTCTTCGAATGGCGTGGCGGGTTTCCCGATACCATGAGGTCCTCTTTATTCTGCATTGCAACGAAACTAGACAGTGATGCCAGTTAAGGGAAGAGGTTAGATCAAATTTGGGCAGCTAAAGCCTTCAAAGCAGCGACAAAAGGCTTTTCTCATCCGGCATCGGCGAAATCGTTACGTTTTTTTTGAAAGCGGTCGGGATGGCTTGCGCCACCGCCTCGCTGAGGCAGAGAAGGCGGATTCCGCTGTGTTTCGGCACGGCCGATTGCAGTTCCGGCGCGCGAAAGAAATCCTCGGCCGTCTGCCGGGAATAGAAGAGGATGGCGTCCGGGTAACCGTTAGCGAAGATCGCATCGATCTCGGCGGGATCGGGGACGACCGGTTGCATACGATAACATTCGGCGACGGAAACATGGATGCCGAGTTCGCGCAATCTTGCTTCAAAAGTCTCGGCGCGCGGGGTGCCGGCGAGGTAGAGCAGCGTGCCCGGTTTCTCCGCCGAGACGAGATCGGCGAGATCGCGGCCGTTGCCCTGGGATGAGGCGACGGATCGGAAACCAAGGCTGCGCGCTTCTTCGGCCGTCGTTTCGCCGACGGCAAAAAGCGGGCGGGCAAGATGCGGACGAAGTTTCTCCCCGAGAGCGGAGAGGACCCTGATGGCCTCGGCGCTGGTCACGGCGATTGCGCTGCTGGTGTTTGCAAGCGCGGCTAGGGCGGCGGCGCTGTCGTGCAGCGGCTGACGCAGCGGCAGCAGCAGGGGCTCGTGGCCCATATCGCGCAAACGTTGTGCGGTTCTCGTCGCCGAATGCGCGGGGCGGGTGACGAGCACACGCATGGCCGCTTCAGTGCCAGTCGTCGAAAAAGGCGCTGCCAGCTCTTGCACGCACGTCCTGGCCGGCGCGGGTGCCGAGTGCTGCCGCATCGCGGCGGTGGCCATCGGTGGTCACCGCATGCTGGCTGCGGCCGTCGGGGGTGATGATGAGGCCGGAGAACCGGATCAGGTCGCCTTCGCAGACGGCATAACCGCCGATCGGCGTGCGGCAGGAACCGTCGAGTGCGGCGAGGAAGGCGCGTTCGCAGGAGACGGTGTCGAAAGTCGGCGCGTCGTTGACCGGCGCCAGCAGATCGTCGACCCTGGCATCGCCGATGCGGCTTTCGATGCAGATCGCTCCCTGCGCCGGCGCCGGCGGGAAGGTGTCGGGATCAAGGATATCGGTCAGTACGTCGACCTTGCCGAGGCGTTTCAGGCCGGCAAGCGCCAGCAGGGTCGCATCCACCTCGCCCTGTTCGAGCTTGCGCAGGCGGGTTTCGACGAGGCCACGGAAGGTAATGACGTTGATGTCAGGCCGCATACGGCGGATCAGCGCCTGGCGGCGGAGCGATGAGGAACCGACGGTTGCGCCATGCGGCAGGTCGATCAGTTTGCGCGCGGTGCGGCCGATGACGGCGTCGCGGATATCTTCACGCGGCAGATAGGCGGAGAGATAAAGCCCCTCGGGCAGCTTCGTCGCCATGTCCTTGGCGGAATGCACGGCGAAATCGAGCTCGCCGGCGGTAAGCTTCTGTTCAAGCTCCTCGGTGAACAGGCCCTTGCCGCCGATCTCGGCCAGCGACCGGTCAGTGATGCGGTCGCCCTTGGTGGTCAGCACGACGATCTCGAACATGTCCTCGGGCAGATGATGCGCCGCCATCAGCCTGTCGCGGGCCTCATGCGCCTGGGCAAGTGCCAGCGGGCTGCCTCGCGTGCCGATCCGGAAAGGTTTTGTTTGCATCCGCTCTATTCCGTTGTTACCGGAGTTCTCGTAAACGGGTTTCCATCCCATCGCAATCAACGAACAGGCTTCATGGTTCCCTTTCTGCGCATCCTTGGCATCGAAACGAGCTGCGATGAGACCGCCGCCGCGGTCGTCGAGCGCGATGCCGAGGGGCGTTCCAACGTGCTGTCGGACGTGGTGCTTTCCCAGCTCGACGAGCATAGCGCCTATGGCGGCGTGGTGCCAGAGATCGCCGCACGCGCCCATGTCGAGGCGCTGGACGAGCTGATCGAGGAGGCGCTGAAGCGCGCCAATGTGTCGCTCAACGATGTCGACGCCATCGCCGCCACGTCGGGGCCGGGGCTGATCGGCGGGTTGCTTGTGGGGTTGATGACCGGCAAGGCGATTGCCAGAGCCGCCGGCAAGCCACTCTATGCGGTCAACCATCTCGAAGGCCATGCGCTGACGGCGCGGCTGACGGATGGGCTTTCCTTTCCCTATCTGATGCTGCTCGTCTCCGGCGGCCATACCCAGCTCATCCTGGTGCGCGGCGTCGGACAGTATGAGCGCTGGGGCACGACGATCGACGATGCGCTGGGCGAAGCCTTCGACAAGACTGCAAAGTTGCTGGGCCTGCCCTATCCCGGCGGACCGGCGGTAGAACGGATGGCGCGGGACGGCAATCCCGATCGGTTCGACTTTCCGCGGCCGCTGGTCGGTGAGGCGAGGCTCGACTTCTCCTTCTCCGGCCTGAAGACAGCGGTGCGGCAGGCGGCGCAGGATATCGCGCCGCTTAGCGATCAGGACGTGGCGGATATCTGCGCCTCGTTCCAGAAGGCAGTTTCGCGGACGCTGAAGGACCGTATCGGCCGTGGCCTGCAGCGGTTCAAGACGGAATTTTCGACGACATTCCCTGCTACTGGCCCTGCTACTGGCGAAAAGCCGGCGCTCGTCGTTGCCGGCGGTGTCGCCGCCAATCTCGAACTGCGCGGCACGCTGCAGGCGCTGTGCGACAAGAACGGCTTCCGCTTTGTCGCGCCGCCGCTGCACCTCTGCACCGACAACGCCGTGATGATCGCCTGGGCAGGACTGGAACGGATGGCGACCGGTGCCGCGCCGGATACGCTCGACGTACAACCACGTTCGCGCTGGCCGCTCGATTCCAATGCGGAAACGCTGATCGGCTTCGGAAAACGAGGGGCCAAGGCATGAGCGAAAACATCGCCGTCGTCGGATCGGGGGCTTTCGGCACGGCGCTTGCCGCTGTCATCGCGCTTGCCGGCCGCAGCACCGTGACACTCGTCGGGCGCGATCCGTCCCTGATTGCCGATCTGAAGACCGAACGGCTGCATGATGCGGTGCTGCCCGGCATTCTCCTGCCCGATACGCTGGAATTTTCCGCCGAGGCGGATGCGATCACTGGTGCCTCCATCGTGCTTTTTGCAATGCCGTCGCAGGCGCAGGCCGATGCGGCGCGACAATACGGACCTTATCTTTCCAAGGATGCTGTGGTCGTTACCTGTGCCAAGGGTATCGAACGGGCGACCGGCAACCTTTTGACCGACATGCTGGAACGGGAACTGCCGGACCATCCCGTCGCCGTGCTCTCCGGCCCGGGTTTTGCCGCCGATATCGCCAAAGGCCTGCCGACGGCGATGGCGATTGCCGCAGCCGACATGGAAATCGCGGAGCGGCTCGCTCAGGCGATTTCCGGGCGGACCTTCCGGCTTTACGCTTCCAACGACCGGATCGGCGTGCAGCTCGGCGGCGCGCTGAAGAATGTGCTGGCGATCGCCTGCGGCATCGTCGAAGGCCGTGGCATCGGCGATTCCGCGCGTGCGGCGCTGATTGCACGCGGTCTTGCCGAGATGTCGCGTTTCGTCGTCGCCAAGGGCGGGCAGGCGGATACGGTGCGCGGACTTTCCGGCCTCGGCGATCTGGTGCTGACGGCAACGAGCCATCAATCGCGAAACCTGCGCTTCGGCATCGCGCTCGGGCGCGGCGAAAAGACCGATCCCCTGCAGGGTGCGCTGGTGGAAGGCGCGTTTGCAGCCTCCGTCGCCTCGCGGCTTGCGGCGGAGTTGAAGGTCAGCATGCCGATCACCGATGCCATTTCCGCCATCATCGACGGCAAGCTCGATATATCAGAGGCGATAGAGCAGCTGATGACGCGTCCGATCACCACCGAATAGGAGATAGACATGCTTTTCGCCCTTCTCTGCAAGGACAAACCGGGACACCTGAACGTGCGCATGGATACGCGTCCGACGCATATCGAGCATCTGAACAAGCTGAATGCCGAGGGAACGCTGAAGATCGCCGGCCCATTTCTCGATGACGACGGCAAGCCCTGCGGCAGCCTGATCATCGTCGAAGCGGAATCGAAAGAGGCGGCGCGTGCGCTTGCCGATGCCGATCCCTATGCCAAGGCCGGGCTATTCGAAAGCGTCGAGGTGAAGGCCTACAACTGGGTCTTCAACAAACCGGAGGCGTGAGCATGGCGCACTGGCTCTATAAATCCGAACCTGCCTCCTGGTCCTGGGAGCAGCAGAAGGCTGCCGGCGAAAAGGGCACAGAATGGACCGGCGTCCGCAACTATCTGGCGCGCAACAACATGCGGGCGATGCAGATCGGCGACAAAGGGTTCTTCTATCATTCCAATGACGGGCTGGAGATCGTCGGCATCGTCGAAGTCTGCGCCCTGTCGCATCCCGATTCTTCCGCCAAGGGCGATCCGAAGTGGGATTGCGTCGATATCCGCGCCGTCATGGACGTGCCGAAGTCGGTGACGCTGAAGGATGTCAAGGCGAGCGAGAAGCTCGCCAAGATGGCGCTCGTCACCTCGATGCGGCTTTCGGTGCAGCCGGTGACCGAGGAAGAATATCTCGAAGTCTGCCGGATGGGTGGACTGGACAATCCGCCGCGTTGAAGACTGATCCACAAGCCTTCATCCGCGCCAATACCAGCCTGATGCCGCCGCCGCATGTGCCGGAGATTTCGCTCTATCTGGCAAGCGAGGCGCATGAGCTCTGGTTGAAGACGGAGGAGGAGCTGGAGGCGATCGGCCTGCCGCCGCCCTTCTGGGCTTTTGCCTGGGCAGGCGGGCAGGGACTGGCGCGCTACGTTCTCGATCATCCCGAGACCGTGCGCGGCAAGCGGGTGCTGGATTTCGCCAGCGGTTCCGGCCTTGTCGGCATTGCGGCTGTGATGGCCGGTGCCCGGGAGGTCATGGCTAGCGATATCGATCCCTGGGCGGAGACGGCAGTCCGGCTGAATGCCGAGGCCAATCACGTTTCACTCGGATTTACCGGCGCCGATCTGATCGGGCAGGCGGTCGATGCGGATGTCGTGCTTGCCGGCGACGTCTTCTACGACCGCGCTTTCGCCGATGCGCTCGTTCCCTGGCTCGCGAAGCTGGCAGCTGATGGCAAATGGGTGCTGGTCGGAGACCCCGGACGCAGTTACCTGCCGCGGGATCGGCTGGAATTCTGCGCGGTTTATGAGGTGCCGGTAACGCGGGCGCTGGAGGACAGCGAAATCAAGAAGACGACGGTGTGGCGCTTCGCTTCCTAGATCAAAAATGAGAGCCGGATGTCCCAGGCCATTCAGGGGGAACTAAAGCGGCCGTCGCTTCGCCGCCCGCTGCTCAAGCGACTGCTCAAGCCGACCCTCGATATCCAAAATGTTCCCGACGAACTTAACCTGACATCACCGCGCTGGCTTATGACGGGATAGCGTGCATATTCACACGGGCTATCCGCAGAGCGTTGATCAACGGGGGAACTTATGACGATCTACGACGAGCTTCGCAAAGCGCCGTTCAACCTCGACGACGCTGCGATATCCTGGATCCGCGACGTCTATGCCTCGCTCGATCTCGATGACAAGATCGGCCAACTCTTCACCTTGATCATCATCGGGACGGATGAGGAGGATTTCAAACGCATTGCTTCACTAAGGCCGGGCGGCGTAACCCGCTTCTTCACGGCTGACCTCGAGTTCGAGCGGCGGGTCATCTCTGACCTCGTGGCCAAGAGCAAAGTCCCGCCCATCATCAGCGCAGACCTCGAAGGCAGCCGTCATTCCTTCGCTTTCGGCACTCCGGTGCTGGGCCAACTTGGCCTTGCCGCCGTCGACGACGTTCAGGCGACCGAGAAAAGTTCAGAAATCTTGGCGCGCGAGGGCCGCGCGATGGGGGTGCGCTGGTCCTTCACGCCAGTCATCGACATAAATGCCGCGTTCCGATCGCCGATTGTCGGTACGCGCTCATACGGCTCCGATGTCAACAAGATCGAGCGGCACGCGGTTGCCCATGTTCACGGTCTCCAACGAAATGGCGTTGCCGCCACGGCAAAGCACTGGCCGGGCGAGGGATATGACGACCGCGATCAGCACCTCGTTACGACGACCAACCCGCTTTCCATGGACGAGTGGAAGGAAACCTTCGGCCGGCTCTATGGAACGCTGATCACCGAAGGCGTGTTGGCAATCATGAGCGGGCACATTTCCCTTCCGGCCTACATTCGATCGAAGATGCCAGATGCCGGGCTTGAGGCTTTCCGACCGGCCTCGGTTTCCCGATTGCTGAACGTTGATCTTCTCCGAGACGAACTCGGCTTCAATGGCATCATCGTCTCTGACGCGACACCCATGGGAGGGTTGTCCGCCTGGGGCCACCACCTCGATACGCTGCCTGATATCATCGCAAATGGCTGCGACATGATCCTCTTCAGCGATGAACCTGAGGAGGATATGGCGGCGGTCAAGGCTGCCGTCGAAGATGGGCGAATTACGCCGGAACGACTTGAGGAAGCGGTTCTTCGTGTGCTGGCGCTCAAGGCCCATCTCAAACTTTTTCAACCGTCAGACGTCCTCCCCGATGCGGCGGAAGCGCGCCACCTGCTTGCGCATCCAGACAATGTCACTGCATCAAGGGAATACATCGGCCGCTCGCCTACACTTGTGAAGGACGTCAATGGCATCTTTCCGCTCGATCCGGCGAAAACAAAGCGCGTGCTGCTGGTCGATGGCGGCATCATTCATCCGCTCATGCCGCAGCCACTGGAATTCTTGCTACCCGCGCTGTTGCGGAAGGAAGGTTTCGAAGTCACGATCGACCGACCGGACATCGTGCCGACCCCCGACGACTTCGACCTCGTCCTCTACGCGCTAGGCGACGAGTCGCTGCTCGTACGAGGCCGGATATTCGTCGACTGGCATAGGATGGGTGGTGGGGGCCTTTTCAAGGCCATGTACCGACCTTGGACGAATATTCCCTCCGTAATGATCTCCTTTGGGCATCCCTATCACCTTTACGACGCGCCGCGCGTACCGGCCTATATCAATGCGTACTCCACCATGGACAGCGTCCAGGAAGCCGTCGTTGATTGTATGCTCGGTCGCAAGCCCTTCCTCGGCACCAACCCGGTAGACCCTTTCTGTGGCCTTGAAGATGCGCGCTATTGAAGTCGTTGGGAGCAGAGGCTGCCAGCCTATTGGAACGGGGCAACAGGCGCGTCCGTCATTTGCGATCGCCCGAACCAAGAGACGTCAGCCGGCGATCAAAGCGGCTTCATACACCATCGTCGCGGCGGCAAGATCAGCCAACGCCGTTCCGAGTGCCTTGTAGAGAGTGATCTCGTCGTTGGACGTCGGCGCAGGACTATCCCTGCGACACAGCTCGTCAAGTGTCGCTCGCACCGTATCCGTGGGAATGACGCCGCCTCGACGGAAATATAACCGTCGGCACAGCACCGCCTTGTTCGACAAGGGTATCACAGCGTCATTGCGCATCACCACCTCTATATGGGCGCAGAATGCTGAGAGGCGGACGAGGAGGAATTGGCGGCGAAGCCATGAGCCTCTGTAGAAGAGACATCTTACGCGTTTTGGGCTGCTTCTGCGACGGAGGCAGTTCTTGCGCCGCTCTTTTCGCAAGTTCGAAGTCAAAATCAAAAGACATTTCGGGCCTCGTCTACTATTTGGAAATCTCGAAGAAAATCTCGTAGACCAGAATGCAGGAAACGTGCCAACCGCGGCGTTAGGCGGTTGGCACGCCGGCGTCAACCCTGTCGCCTCGCGCTGTCGCGCCTAGAGCATGATGCCGAAAAGTGTGAGCGGTGTTCGGACGACATCATGCTCTAACTATTTAATTTAGAATAGGATTCAGATTTTAGGCCGACCCGGCCTAGAATCCTGCTCTAGGATACGGCCTCAAATCGAATGGATTGCGCGCCTTCCCACAGCGTGAGGCGCCCTATTTCGGCGAGTTGGTCGAGATTGGATGTGATTGTGATGAAATGATTGCCAGCCAGTTGGCCCATTTTCGATGAAAAATCGACGCCTCCGTAGGCAAGCAGGATTTCCGTTTCGCTAATGCCTCCCGGGTAAAGGATGATATGACCGGGGGCCGGATGGCTTGTATGGTTCTCATAACCGACGCCGAAATCATGGTCGCCAAGCGGGATCCAAACGCCCTCGCCAGACCAGCGAACGTGCACGATTTTACCATCGAACGGCATCTGCTTGATGAATGCTTCACAGGTTTTGGGCGCTCTGGCAGTTTCCAGGACAGCGTCGAAGATGAATGGCCCTGCTGTAATTTTCAGTTTCATGATGTCGCTCTTGTTAGATTTGACTGCTTGTTGATTTGTCTCGCCACGGCTTTCCGATATTGCCCGTGGCCCTTGGTACCCACCAGGACGCCGTTTTCGACGACAGGCTTTCCGGCGACAATTGTCGTTATCGGCCAGCCGGTGATCTCGATCCCCTCGTAAAGCGAATAGTCTGCGCCATCATGCAGTTCCGCATGACGGATGGTCCGTTCGATGGCTGGATCCCAGATCGCGATGTCCGCATCCGCCCCTCGCCACCGTGCCGTTCTGGATGATGAGATCGTAGTTGCTCACAAGCCTAACCTTCAGTGTTGCAGGATTTTGCCAAGGAAAGCTTCTGTTCGTGGGTTGTGTTTTCCCGCGAAAAACTCCTCGCTCGGACGATCCTCGACGATCTCGCCCTGATCGATGAAAATCACGCGTGTCGCCACCCGGCGGGCAAATCCCATCTCATGGGTGACGACCATCATCGTCATGCCGTCCTTTGCCAGTCCGGTCATGACGTCGAGCACTTCGGAAATCATCTCTGGATCAAGCGCGGACGTCGGCTCGTCGAAGAGCATGGCGAGCGGATCCATCGCGAGCGCCCGCGCGATCGCCACACGCTGCTGCTGCCCGCCGGAGAGTTGGCTTGGATATTTTTTCGCGTGGTCCGTCAGCCCGACGCGATCAAGAAGCGCCATGGCCTTCGCATGGGCTGCCGTTTCGCTGCGGCCAATGACAATCTTCTGCGCCAGCATGATATTGTCGATGATCGTCAGATGTGGAAACAATTCGAAATTCTGGAAGACCATGCCTACCCGTGTGCGAAGGTTCGGCAGGTCGGTCTTCGGGTCACCAACTTCGATACCATGCACCCGGATCGAACCTTCCTGAAACAGCTCGAGCCCGTTGACGCATTTGATCAATGTCGATTTGCCCGACCCCGAGGGGCCGCAGACAACCACGACCTCACCGCGCTCGACGTTCACCGAGCAGTTCTTAAGGACAGCGAACTGACCATAATATTTGGTAACGCCAGTGATCTCAATCATGCCCGGCCTTTCTGGAAACGCGCGATGGAAAAGGGTTGCAAGGCTCTATCGGTCTCGCGACCGAGAACGAGCCGAGATGTCAACTGGCCGACGATCGGGCCGAGCGTATAGCCGTTTGAAGTGACGGCGTTGAAGAAGCCGGGCATTGACGGGTGTTCGCCGAGGATCGGCGCACCGTCGATGTTGATGTTCATCGCCGCCCAGCTTCGGATGACGTGAAGTTTGCGCAGAGCGGGAACGACGTGCTGGGCAACCCAAAGGTTCCCCTCAAGGCTCGACAGTAGCGGGCGTGGATGTTGATGGACGGGATCGAGGCCTGCGGTCCAGCCGCCGCCGATGATGAAGTTCCCGTTTGCCGCCTGCTTGAGTGTCAAATGGCGGTCGGCATGGGCGACGAGACACGAGATCAAAGGTGCTGCGGCCTCGGTAACTACCATCTGCAGCGGAGCTCCAAATACCGGCACATGGACACCGAGCATCGCGCCGATCCTTGAAGCGAAGGCACCGGCTGCATTGACGATCCGTTTTGCCCGCACTATGCCCCTCGATGTCTTGACCTCGAACCCGTCGTCCGAGGTCCTTATTCCGGTGACCTCGCAATTTTCGAAGACTTGAGCGCCGTCTCGCCGTGCGGCCTCCAATATATATTGCGTAGCGACGAGAGGATTGATCTTGCCCTCCTGGGAGCAGTAGGCAGCGCCGACGAAGTGAGAAGACAGAGCAGGCTCCAGGGAGCGCAGTTCCTCTTGCCCGATCAAACGGCAATCGATCCCGGCCGCGCACTCCACCCCGACCTTTTCCGACAGAAAACGCATGTGGTCATCGGTTTCGGCCACCATGAGGCCGCCTGTGACCTTCATCTCGAAATCCTGTCCAAGCTCGCTTTGCAGCGCGGCCCAAAGAGCGATTGAATCGCGCTGGAGGGGAAGTGTTTGTGCGGCCGCTCCGCCGCCACCTTCGGCACGGGCACCGTGGTCGAAGGAAAGCAGCTGGGCGTGAAGGCTTCCTGCATTCCCTCCAGACGCCAGCGAGTTCGCAAAAGCGCGCTCCACCACCACAACGTCTTCGCCTTCCCTGGCAAGGAAGAGCGCCGCCGAAAGGCCTGCAATGCCTGCGCCGATTACCAGCGTCGACGTTTCCGTCACCGGCAAAGCTTGAGGATTCGCCACTGGGGGTTTTTCCGGCAAAAGTGCGCGCTTGTGGCCGCCCCATTCCGGCTTTTCGACCGCAAGCGCCGCCAGCGGAATAGGTCGAAGTGGCATTTGCGGAGCCAGAAAACCGCTCGTTTCGCCAGCGAGGTGCCGTTCTTTCGCGACGTCAGCGATCGCTTTGCCGCAGTAGCGGCTCTGACACCGCCCCATGCCTGCACGCGACAGGCGCTTTAATGTCGAAACGTCCTGCGCACTATCTGCGCTGAGCGTCCTCAAGACACCGTAAGTCACGCCCTCGCAACGGCAGATCAATGCATCATCTGGCAGAATTGCCGTCTTTGTCTTTGCATCGTCCTTCGGCGCAAAGACCTGCCAAAGGGCTTCTTGAAACCGTCTATGGCGGGCAAGCCGTTTCATTGGGCTTTCGTCGGTTTGGACAAGGAGGCCCAATTTTCGAGCAATCGCCGCGGCGGCGATCTGCCCTTCTGCCATCGCAACATGCGCGCCGCCGAAACGCGCCGCTTCACCGACAATATGCACGTTCGCAAGCGTTGTCTGACCGTCGAGATCTCGCACTGCCCGCAGATCGCCGCCAACGACCTCATGGCCGCATCCGAGTAGCCGCGACAGCTCATTGGAGGATGTGAAATTGCCGCCGATAAGGACCGTGTCAGCATCGAGATTGGTCTCACCGCCTGGTCCGGCGAACGTGACGCTCTCCACACGCTGCGAACCGTTGATCGAGGTGAGTACGCTATTCCAGCCTATCTTGACGCCCGCGGACCTGAGCGTCGATATCTGGTGCAATCCGTGACGGGCGAGAGCGGGATCCGTTGTCAGAAGGCTGAGGGCGGCCACAGGCCGAGACCAGGGTGGCGGTGCTGCTTCCAGCAAAGCGACTATGGAGGCTCCTGCCTTTCGAAGCTCATTTGCGACCTGCATATTCAAAGGACCATTTCCGGCAATAACGATCCTTCGGCCGGGCACAGTTCCGTAGCTCCTCAGCAACGTCTGGGCGGCCCCTGTTGTCATCGCACCAGGAAGTGTCCAACCCCTCACCGGCGTTGGGCGTTCGTAGGCCCCCGTCGCGATGATGAGTATTTTCGGCTTGCAGTAAAACGCATGGCCGGACCCATAGCAGGCGATAATAAGCGAACCGTCGTCGTCACGTGCGGCACCCCACACCACTGTAGCACTTAGAAATGTCACGCCGTGGTCGTGCACTTCCCCTATAAGCGCTGCGCCGGATAAAGCCTGCTCGTCTCCACTCAATTGCTCGGCGGCGCTCCGTGTCGAGGGTTGTTTGAAATACTGCCCGCCGGCAGACGGCCGTTCATCAATGACGGTCACCTTGGCGCCGGCCGCAGCAAGGAGCTGCGCTGCGGCAAGCCCCGCGGGCCCTGCTCCGACAATGAGAACGTCCATCGTCCTTGTCGTCAAGGAATGCGGCACACTGCAGAGATCGGCAATCTGGCCAGTGGCGAGGTCGGGCCGCGCAGCAGGACGCAGAACCTGCATGTCATCGTCGACAATGGTCATGCAGGCCCGCTGGCTGACTTTTCCGTCGATCGTCACGAGACAATCGTGACAGACACCCATTCCGCAGAAGAGGCCACGGCCCTCGCCTTTGATGCCTCGGGAAAATTCATGCCGCCCCGTCGCCACGATGGCGGCGGCAACAGACATGCCTTTTTCGGCAGATATCTGCAGACCGTCGACCGAGAGCCTGACCCGTGCATCGTCGGGCCTCAAGCTCTGGTTTATGGAAGCGACGGGCATCATGGAATTCCTCAGGCGCCGAACGTCAGACCGAAATCGGCCACCAGCTTCTTCATGGCGGCATCCTGCGCGGGCGGCAACGGCAGGCGCGGCGGACGCGGCAGGCCTGCGCCAAATCCCATGTGGGTCAGCAGTGACTTCGTTCCTGCGACATAGGCCTGGCCCCCGACCGCCTGAATGACGGGCAGCCATTTGAGGTAGAGCTCTCTTGCCTCATCGAACTTTTTCTCATTTGCGACAAGTTCGAAGATCCGCGCCATCGGTCCTGGCGCAACATTTGAAGCCACTGCCACCCAGCCCTGCGCACCCATAACGAAAGACTCGAACCCGAGAATACCCCCGAACACAGTCATATCGTCGCCAGCCAGCCGGATGATATCGCGCACGCGCGTCACTTCGAGGGTGGACTCCTTGATATAGTCGCAGCCGTCGATTTCGGCGATGCGCTTGACCAGCTCCGGCGTCAGGTCGACGTTTGCGGTCGCGGGATTGTTGTAGACCATAATCGGGATGGCCACGGCAGACGCAATGCTCTTGTAGTGGTGAACGAGTTCGTCATCCGTTGGGGTGGAATAGAACGGCGGAATGATCATGACACCGTCAGCTCCCATTGCCTCGGCCTTGACGCTAAGGCGAATGGACTCCCGCGTATCTTCCGCTCCCGTGCCGATCAGAACAGGCACCCGTCCCGCGACAGTTTCGATGACGGTCCTCGCCACACTATCGCGCTCTTCCTCGCTGAGCGATAGAAACTCACCCGTCGATCCAAGAGGGATCAGGCCATGGATACCTTCCTTGACCTGCCAGTCGGTAAAGGCAGCCAGCCCCTTCAGATCGACCGCGCCGCTGGGATCCAAGGGAGTAATCATCACGGTGTAGACACCGCGGAACGTCTTCTGCATTTGAAAATCCTGGTTCTAGCGCTTCTCGTTAATGGAAAGCCGAGATCCGGCTTGACCGAGACGCTTTTCGATATGGCTCTGGAAGAAGTCCCAGAGTGTTGTGAGGAGGAGGTAATAGATCGCCGCGACAGCAAACAGTTCGAGCACCATGAACCGCTCCTGGATGAGAACCTGGGTCCGGCGAAGGAGTTCTTCGACCGAGATGACGGAGGTGACAGAGGTCGTTTTCAAGAGACCGTTCACCGAATTGCCGAGAGGCGGAACGATAACTTTGAAGGCTTGCGGCATCACGATGTAGCGCATGATCTGGCGCTCCGTCATGCCGAGCGCGCGCGCTGCCCTGGTCTGGCCTTCCGGCACGGCTTCGATACCGGCACGAATGATCTCCGCGAGATAAGCCGCCTCGTTGAGAGCCAATCCGAGCAACGCCGCCTCTATGACGGTGAACTTGATGCCGAACAGTGGAAGCGCGGTGTAGATCGCAATCAACTGTACAAGAAGCGGCGTGCCGCGGAAAAGCCAGATATACGCCTTGGCAATGTAGTATGGCACCCGCCGCGACGATCGCCGCATCAATGCAAGGGCAAAACCAAGAATTAGCCCCGCAACCAACGAGACGACGGTGAGCCAAACGGTCGTGAACACCCCGCCAAGTATAAAGGGGTTGAACAGATAACCGAAAAAGCCAGACCAGTTCCAAAGCGACATGAAGACGACTTTCTGCAAGAGGTTTGGCGCGACGTGGTCGCGCCCCGCCTCATCTCTAAACGATCTTTGAAATCAGTTCAGCGACCGGGGCCCTTGACCGAATAGTCACCCGCGACCATCGGCAGACCGTATTTGTCAAAGAGCGCCTTCAGAGACCCATCCGCCTTCATGTCTTTCAACGTCGCAGACACGGCATCAGCCAAAGCCGGGCTTTTGAATGCGACAGAAACCGGAGCGGGGTAGAGGCCGCTGATTGCCCGTTTGAAGTCCCCGCGAGAATCGTACTCCTTGGCGACGGCGTCGATCGACACGACACCCTGCACCTGGCCTGCCCGCAGAGCCTGGTAGGCGAGGGCGAAATTATCGAACGTCTGGATGGTCAGGCCTTCTTTGCCCGCGTCACGCAGCTCCTTGTCGAGAAGGCGTGTCTTTGTTTCCTCGAAACCACCGATTTCGACACCGATCGTCATGCCGGCCAGATCATCTTTTGCGGCGACGTTTTTCTTCGAATCTGGTGCCACGGAGACGCTGATGGCCTGATCTTCATAGGGGATCATCTGCATGATCTTGGCGCGTTCCTCGGTGAAGAAAATGCCCGTATTGATCATGTCCCAACGGCCAGCCTGCAGACCCGGAACCATCGCGGAGAATTCGATGCGGACATATTCGGGTTCAAGGCAAAGGCGCTTGGCGATCTCTTTGCCGAGGTCGATGCGCATGCCCTTCAGATCGCCCGTGGAGTCGATGAACTGGAGCGGCGGAAGCGTTGGATTGGTCGACATGACGAGCGTGCCGGGCTTGATCAACTCGCCTGCCGCGACTTTGGGTTCGCAGGATTGAGCGAAGGCAAAAGACGCTGTGACCGACAGGAAGGACGCGGCAAGAACGCTGCGAGAGAAGTGTGAACGGAGCATGGAGAGCCTCTGGAGTTCGGTTCTTTATCGTTGGATCCCGATAATGCATTCAAGTGGGATCCCATTTTTATACAAAAGTTCCCCGTAGATGCAAGTGCATTCTCAATTGATCGATTCAGTAGTTCGCAAGGACGCCCTGACGGACGACTTCGAGATGATCGGTCATGGCTCGGCGAGCCGCCTCGGCATCGTTGGCGGCTAAGGCAAGCAGGATCGCTCGATGTTCTCGCACGCCCGGCTTCGCGCGTACGACAGGCAGCTGTCGCTCGAAGATCGTTGTGTAGCGTCGCATCTCCCCGATAGTGGTTGCCATAAAGGGGTTGCGGCTCTCGCTTGCGATATAGTTGTGAAGCGCATCGTCAAACGCCCAGACCACCTCCGGGTCAGGTTCGGGGTCGGCCTCGATCTCGTCAAGCATCCTTGTCAAATGGTCCAGTTCAAGTCGCGAAACGTGGGGACTGGCGAGCGCGGCCGCAGTTGGTTCGAGCAGCATCCTCATGGTGAGGCTGTCAAGGTAGTCCTTGAGACTGATGACCCTGACCGAGAGAACGCCTTTTTCGTTTCTGACAAGTAGTCCCTCTCCTTCGAGACGTCCCAGCGCGTGGCGCATGGGAGAACGCGAAACGGCATGTTTCGTCGCCAGGCGGCGTTGCTGGACGACCGATCCCCCCGCGAGCCTGGCTGATAGAATATCGGCCAGCAGGGAACGGTAGGTTTCGTCAGCAAGGCTGGAGTCGCCAACTTCATTCAGACCATCGTCCATCTGCACTCGTTCCAGTCCTTTTCCAAATCGGCTATCATATGTAACAAGTGATCGCGTAAGGAAAGCGCGGTGCCGCGTCGAGCGGCCAACGCCTTAAAGAACAAGGAAATGGCAAACGGTGACAGACGCCTTAGAGGCCCCGGGTCGGAAAATTGCCGAGAAAGGGCAGCATAATCTTGCATCACTGACCTACAAGGCCGTGTCCGACATGATCCGGCATCGCCGGCTGAAAGGCGGGCATGTCATCGTTGAGGCAAGGCTTGCCGAGACACTCGGGATTTCAAGGACGCCGCTGCGGGAAGCGTTGCAGAGGTTGGAGGGCGAAGGCCTGGTTCGCAAGGGCGACGGCCGAAACTACGTCGTGCGACAGGTGGATGTCGGCGAGTATCTTCAAAGCTTGAAACTGAGGTTGTTGATCGAACCTGACGCAGCAGTACTGTCGATCAACGCTATTCCGCGACGACTTTTGATGAGCGTCCGGCAAGAAATCCACGACCTTCTGGACGCGACGGCGTATCACACAGACGCGCACTGGTTCTCGGATGACAATCTCCACAATATGATCATCGATCATTGCGGCAACGCGGTAATGGCCAAGGTATTGCGGGAGCTCCGGGCGACCACCCGTCTCTTCGAAATCGACCGCCTGAAAGATCGCCTGAAGCCGGACTCCACGGAACACCTCGTTATTATCGAGGCGATCGACCGAGGCGATGTCGAGGAAACTCGCCGAGCTGTCGCCCATCACATCGAAAGCTTAATCGCATTTACGCGAATGCATCTACACGTCGCTGACCTCTAGCGATCGAGTGGACCGTAGGGGCCGGTGAAGCGATGATGGAGCCTCAGTCAGAGGCTTTTTGTTCGAGTCAAAGTCCTCGATGCCTCGATCAGCCATCTTCTTTTCGCTGGGCATCGCCCGGACCAGAAGACGTCAGCCGGCGATCAAAGCGGCTTCATACACCATCGTCGCGGCGGCAAGATCGGCCAACGCCGTTCCGACTGCCTTGTAGAGAGTGATCTCGTCGTTGGACGTCCGCGCTGGAACATCCCGGCGGCACAGCTCGTCGAGTGTCGCGCGCACCGCATCTGCAGCAATGACGCCGGCTCTGATCGGCTGAACCAGATCGCCCGCTTCGTGAAGGGCTTCGTGAGTGTCGATATAGACCGAGGAGCGCCGAAGCGTCTCGTCATCCGCCTCGCGCATCGCCGGGGTGAAGCCGCCGATCAGATCGACATGGGTGCCCGGCCGCAGCCATTCGCCCCGGATAAGCGGTGCTGTCGCCAACGTCGCCGCGCTGACGATATCGGCTTGCCGCGCCGCGGCTTCCAGATCCGGGACGGCAGCGGCCTGGAGCCCCTGTTGCCGGAGGCTCTGCGCCAGCCGTTCCGCACTGGCCGGATCGATATCCCAGATATCGACATGCGCGATCGGCCGGACGGCGCGGTAGGCATCGGGTATGAGGCTCGCGACGCGGCCTGCGCCGATCACCAGCAGACGGCGGGCGTCCTGTCGGGCAAGATAGTCCGCAGCAAGGGCCGATGCCGCTACGGTGCGGCGCGTCGTGATCGTGTTTCCGTCAAGGAGCGCAAGCTGCATCCCGGTCCGGCCATCATAGAGCATGTAAGTCGAGGTCAAACCGGGAATGCCGCGTACCGTGTTGCCGGGAAAGACGGTGACGATCTTGATGCCAAGGTAGCGCTCCGACCGGTGCGTTTCATGCCAGGCCGGCATCAGAAGCAGCGTCGCATCCGGCTCGCCGCGATTGGACATCGTGTGGTGATGCCGTACCGGCACAACACAGCCTTCGGCAAATGCTTGCCGCAGGGTCGCGACCAGCGCGCCGAACGGCAGGAAATCGCCCGTTGTCCGGGCATCGAGAATACGGATTTGTGTGTCGGTCATTGAAGCGATCTCTCAGGAAGTTCTGACTGCTGTGTGATTGAACGAGAGCCGCGTCGCCGCTGCGCGGCGCACCGGCTTTTCAACCGGCATCGGCCCTTTCGACGCTCCGTTGCGAGGGAATGCGGAGCAACTCGGCACCGCTCAGCCAAACGCCGCTTTCTTCTCCAGAATTCTGGCGTATTGCGTAAGCGGATAGCACAGGGCGAAGAAGATCACCGCGACGAGACCGTAGACCTTGAAAGGTTCGAAGGTCGCGTTGTTGATGGCGTTCGCGGTTTTCAATAGTTCTTCGAAGCCGAGGATCGAGGCCAGTGCGGTGCTCTTGATCAACTGGACCAAGAACCCGACAGTCGGCGCGCGCGTGATCCGGAAAGCCTGCGGCAGGATGACAAGGCGAAGTTCGAGGAGACGATGCAAGCCCAGGCTGGCTGCGGCGTCCCATTGCCCGCGCGGCACCGCCTCGACGCCGCTCCGCCAGATTTCGGCAAGATAAGCGCTGGCGTAGAACGTCAGACCGCAGACGGCGGCGGTCCATGACTCGATCCGAAAGCCGAGCATCGGCAGGCCGAAGAACATCAGAAACAGCTGCATGAGCAGCGGCGTTCCCTGAAACAGGGCAATGTAGCCGGACGCGAAGCTGCGCGGCCAGCGCGTTTTCGATATCCGTGCAGACAGGATCGCCAGGCCAACGATGGCGCCGCCGGCAAAGGCTGCGAGCGAAAGCAGCAGGGTCCAGCGTGTCGCGAAGACAAGATTGCGCAGAATGTCCCAGAAGGTGAACTCAATCATGTCAGACCGGCTCCCAGAAAACGGCGTTTCCCGGCGAAAAGGAGCCGGCGAAGTGCGGCGGACATCGAAAGGTAGATCAACGTTGCCACCAGATAGGTCTCGAAGGAGCGGAAGGTGCGCGACTGAAGCAGATCGGCCTCCTGCGCCAGCTCGCGGACGGATATTTGCGAAACCACCGCCGATTCCAGCATCATGATGATGATCTGGCTCGTCAGCGCCGGGAAAATGATGGCGATCGCTTGCGGCAGGATGATTTTGAAGAACACCAGCCGGGGCCTCAGGCCGAGTGCCTGCGCCGCCTCCTTCTGGCCTCTCGGTATGGCATCGAGCCCGGCCCCGACCACCTCGATCGTGTAGGCCGCCATATTGAGGGTCATGGCAAGGACTGCGGCAGAGATCGGATCGAGGCGAATGCCGAGGCTAGGCAAGCCAAAGAAGATGAAGAACAGCTGCACCAGGAATGGCGTATTGCGCATGATTTCCACATACAGGCCGACGACCTTGCGCAACCATGGATAAGGTCCCCGGCGCGCGGCCGCGCCGAGAACGCTGAGAACGATCCCGAGGACCGATGTGGAGGCCGTCAGTGCAAGCGTCGTGCCTGCGCCATAAGCCAGAGCTCCCATTCCGTCCCAAAGCCAATTGAAATCGAGGCTGTATCTCATCGCTTGTCCTTTGGAGCCGGATGATCTGGGCCGGGTCGGCCCGAAATCTCGATCCGCCTCTCAACCAAAGAATTGGAGCATGATGCCACCGCAATCGCTTGCAGTTTTCGGCATCATGCTCTGGTGAGTGGGAGGCCGTCTTCGTCAGTCCTTCAGGTTTTCAGGGTTGAGCGGCGCTTTCAGCCAGCTCTTCGAGCTTGCGTCGAGCGAACCATCAGAGATCATTGCGGCGACGCTGTCATTGACAGCCTTCTTCAGGCCTTCCTCGCCTTTGCGGAGCGCGATGTGCGAGGGGGAGCTGAGGAGCTGGAACTTCTGCTCCGGCTTCAGCTCGTCCTGTCGTGCCAGAACCTGTGCACCGACATCGTTGCCGACCACCATCAGCTGCGTCTGGCCGGATATGAAGGCCTGGATGACCGAATTGTAGTTCTCGAAACGCTGGATCGCTGCCGATCCGGGGGCGGCAGCCGTCAGCGACGTGTCTTCGAGCGTCCCACGATTGACGGCAACGGTCTTGTCGGCGAGGTCTTCCTTACCGCTCACCTTCAGTGCTGCCGGACCGATGACGGCGATATAATAGGGGGCGTACGGGGCCGCATAATCGATAACCTCGGCGCGCTCCTTCGAATAGCCGACGCTCATCAGAAGGTCGACGCGGTCGTCGTTCAGGTAGGCGATCCTGTTCTGGCCAGTAACGCTCACGAGATTGAGTTTCACGCCGAGCCCGTCGGCGATCTTCTGGGCGACGTCGACGTCATAGCCCTTGATGCTCATATCGGCGCTTGCCGAAGAGAATGGCGGGAAATCGGAGAAGATGCCGATGTTGATCTCGCCTGCGGCTTTGATATCGGCAAGTTCGTCGGCCTGCGCGGCCCCCGCCAGGATGCCGAATACGGCAATTGCAGCGGTGGCGGTGTAGCGCAATTTCATAAGAGCAGTCATGTCGTTCCCCTTTTTGAGACGTGTTGTGCGACAGGTGATGGATGGCAGCGGGCGCGAGGCCCGCTGCCATTGTGGAGCTGGTTCTCAGGTCAGCTTTGTCCTGACCGCGGGACTGAACATCGCGAGGCACAGGAGTTCGAACAGGACCTGCGCGGCGATCTGCGCGGTGTTGGTGGTGTTGTCGTATTGCGGCGCGATTTCCACGACGTCGCCGCCGACGAGGTTGATGCCCTTGAAGCCGCGCAGCAGGGTCAAGGCCTCCCTCGGCTGAAGCCCGCCGACTTCCGGCGTGCCGGTTCCCGGCGCGAAGGCCGGATCGAGGCTGTCCACGTCGAAACTGAGATAGGTTGGACCGGCGCCGACAACCTCCAGAGCCTTTGCGATCACGGCCTTGAGGCCCATCTCGGCCACCTCTTCGGCGTGAATGACGGTCATGCCGGAGGCAAAGGAGAACTCCCAGAGATATTCGCCGCCGCCGCGGATGCCGATCTGGATCGTACGCTTCGGATCGAGCACGCCCGCCAGAACCGCCTCGCGGAAGGGCGCGCCGTGATGGAACTTGGAGCCCTCATAGGGACCAGCGGTGTCGCAATGAGCGTCGATGTGGATCATGCCTACCGGCTGGCTGGCTGCCAGGCCCTTGAGGATGGCGCCCGAGATCGAATGGTCGCCCCCGACCGATAGCGGGATGACCCCGGTTGCCGCGATCATCCGGTAGCAGGCCTCGATGTCGGCATGGCACTCGGCCAGGCCGAACCGGCTGCGCATCGGCACGTCGCCGACATCGGCGACCTTTAGCCCTCCCATCGGCGCGACACGCAGAACATGTTCGTAGGGGCCTACACGCTCGACCGCCCGGACGGCCCGCGGCCCCAGCCGTGCGCCGGCGCGATTGGTGACGCCGAGGTCCATCGGCACGCCGATCAAAGCCACGTCAAGCGCCTCAAGCACCTCGGGCCGCAAGCCGTTCTCGATGAAACGGGCATCCAGAAAGGTGGCGGGATCGGCGAAGGGCCATTTGCGGCTGTCGCCGTCCTTGAATACGCTCGCCGCCACGGCGCGGAAGTGCGGATCTTCCATCTCTCCGCCTGCAGCGCTGCCGAAGCGCTTTCTCAAGTCTTCCAGAAAATCCCGGTCAATGGTCAAGGCAGGCTCCCACGGTATTGATGCTGCGATCATCATCAGCGCCGCCCGCTTCTCTTGGAACCGCGAAAATTCGAGAGGGGATATAACGATTCTTGATAGACCAGGTCTGCCGAGGCTCCGCGAAGCTGTTAGTGCGCTCATCCGGACGTTCAGAAAACTTTATAACCCGGCGAGAATTTTCCCACTACCGCGGTTGGCAACCTCCAAGCAGTCTCCGATGCGAACGGTCCGGCAGAGGGCCGACAACAAAGGGGACCTACCATGTTGCACGATATGACACGCCGCCGCTTCCTCGGATCCGCCGCTGCCGCGGGGATTGCCGGCACGATGACCGGGTTTGCGAGATCCGCCGCAGCCGGCAGCGGCAATCTGACCGCTGTCGAATGGGGCGGCGATGTCGTCGAAGCCATGAAGCAGATTGCCGCCGACCAGAATACGGCGACATTCAACTGGGTTCTTCATCAGGGCGGCGCGGGCGCGATCCTGCCAAAGATCAAGGCCGTCTGGCCGAATGTCGACTACGACTACGTCGCCGGCTGGGAAGGCTCATTCAATAGCATGGTGAAGGAGGATTGGCTCGAGACCATCAATCCTGCCGATGTTCCCAACCTTGCGAATATTCCCGAGAAAATCATCATTCGTGATGGCAAGGGCAATATCAAAGCGGTCCCACGCGCAGTTGGCGGCATGTATTTCGGTGCGCGAACCGACACGGCTCCTATCGCTGTGAAGACCATCGATGATCTGCTGAGCCCCGATCTTAAGGGCGCGATCTGCTGGCCGGGCCCGACACAGAGCATGATGCTCCAGATTGTCGCGCTCGCCCTTCACGCTGGCGGCAGTGAAACGAATATGGAACCCGGATGGAAGCTCATGACGGAATTGGCGAAATCCGGTAATATCGGCCGCGTCGCCATCACCGATATCGATTTCACCAATTCGCTGACGTCGGGCGAGACCTCCATCGGCTTCTTCGCTGAGCCCGGCTGGGCGGCCGTGGCGAAGAACTTCCCGGTTACTCGTTTCACCAAGGATAGCAATTTCAAGGCCTTCCTCTACCAGAGCGGTTTCGGCGTACTGAAGAATAGACCGAACACCAAGGCGACCCTCGATTTCGTCAACTTCGCGATCAGCCCGGACATGAACTCGCTCTACGCCAAGGTGGCGGGCGAAGCGCCGTTGAACAGCAAGGCGGTCACGCCCGACAATCTCAAGCATCTGTCCTTCACGTCGGACGAGTTTTCGAGCTTCGTCTATGTGCCGGACTACAATGTCGTTCTCGAACAGCAGGATGCCTGGTCCAAACGCTGGGAGCAGGACATCGCCCCGTTGCTCTAAAGCGCGTCGCGATCTTTCAGGCTCGCTCCTTGCGCTTTAAGTCTTTGTTTTTACGCATGTCGTTATCGCAAAACCGCTGCACGCTTTTGCGCGACATGCTCTAAGGCGCCACGCGGGCTTCGATAACCTCCCTTTCTCATGGCCCGTAAGGGCGAGGAAAAGGCTGTTCCACCATGTCCAAGGTAAGGCGGCAACCCGTTGCCATTTCAATACCTGATCGCCGAGATGCGGCCTTGACGCTCGGGCCAGCCCTCCTGGTGTTCGCATTCGGTTTTCTGTCACCATTAATCAATCTGGCAATCGAAAGCTTGAAGGAGTTTACGCCGGGGCGCGTCGGTTCCGTTGAAAATGCCGCGGCAACGGTCCAAAACTATTACGAGCTTGTAAACCAGGCGTTTGCGAGTGTCCTGCTGACGACCTTCTGGATCGGTGGAGTTGCCGCGATCATCGGCCAGCTTGTGGCATTCCCGCTGGCCTACTTCATCGTGCGGCGCATTTCCCCGCGGATGCGGGCGCTCACCCTCGGCTTTTTGATTACGCTCGTTCTATCCAGCGTCCTGATCAAGACATACGCGATCGAACTGACCTTCGGGTCGGTCGGCATCCTCCGACCCCTCCTCTTGACACTTGGCCTTTCGCCCAACAGCCGCGAATATATCAATATCGTCGTTACTGCGGGTCTGGTTCACTCGATCATACCGGTCGCAACGCTAACGCTGATTGGCGCGATGCAATCGATCGATCCGCGTCTGCTCGATGCAGCCCAGTCGCTCGGCGCGCCGGGATGGAAAGCCCACCTGTCGATCACGCTTCCCCTGAGCTTCCCGGCTCTGATCTCAAGCACGCTTGTCTCGCTGACTTTCGCAATCAGCGCCTTCGTCATTCCCATGGTGCTCGGGAGGGGCCGGGTGCTTTTCATATCGAACGTCATCTACACCCGGTTCAGCGATATCGCCAACTATCCGAGCGGCGCGGCGATCTCGCTCGTCATGCTTGCCGCGGCCTTGGCGGTCGTCGCTGTCATAACGTTTGCGCAGGCCTGGAAGGTTTCCCGATGAGCAGACAGTCTCTTACAGCGCGAACCGGAGACCGGATCGCCCTTTCCCTCGCCTACGGTGTCATCGGCCTTGGATTGGCGTTCCTCGCCATCCCGTTGGTGATAACATGCCTCATGGCCTTCGACGCCAGGACCTACCTCGGTCCGCTGCCGCCACCTGCCTTGTCGCTTCACTGGTTCGAACGGCTGGTCTCTCAGGCGGATATCCTTACCAGCCTACGCACCAGCCTCATCTTGGCGGTACTCACGACGGTTCTGTCCGTCACGATCGGAACTGCGGCGGCTGTCGGCCTTGCCCGTGGCAATTTTCCAGGAAAGGCAGCGCTGACTTCGGCCTTTCTCTCGCCACTCATCGTTCCGCCTGTTGTCATCGGATTCGGCCTGCTGCTTTTCCTTTCCAAGGCCGGTATCACAAATGGCATGGCGCGCCTGCTCCTCGGCCACGTGATCATCACGTTGCCCTATTGCATAAGGACCAGCCTCGCCAGCCTTCTCGGCAGCGACCAACGGTTGACGGAAGCCGCAATGGTTCTCGGCGCCACCGAGCGCCAGGCCTTCTGGACCATTACCCTACCGCTCATGCGGACCGGCGTCGTCACCGGCGCAATCTTCGCCTTCGCAATTTCGATAGATGACGTATCGATCAGTCTTTTTCTGAGCGATCCGTCCGCCACGACCTTGCCTGTTACGCTGGTCAGCAACATGCGCGCGGCTTTCGATCTGACGATCGCCGCGGCGGCCGTGGTCCTGATTGCCGTCACCGCGTTGCTGATCGTTGTGCTGGACCGTGTCGTCGGCTTCGACACCGTCGTCGGTCAGGGTTTGTTTCGTTCATGAGGACAATACGATGATTTCTGCCGTGGAATTTCAAGGGGTCAGCAAGCGCTTCGGCGAAACGGTCGCCCTCGGTGATATCTCCTTCTCGGTGAACCCAGGTGAAACAATCGCACTGCTTGGACCGAGCGGCTGCGGCAAGACCACCATTCTTCGGCTCATTGCCGGATTCGAGCGGCCCGACAAAGGCTCGATCCTGATCGACGGCGAGCCGATGGCCGGATTGAAACCCTATGAGCGCAATGTCGGGCTGCTGTTCCAGCACTATGCACTTTTCCCGCATATGACCGTCGAACAGAACATCGGTTACGGACTTCGCCATCGCAACCATCCGCCGGGGCAAATACCGCGCCGCATTGCCGAGATGCTTGAGCTCGTCCGGCTCACCGGTTTCGGACAGCGGCGGCCGCACCAGTTGAGCGGCGGCCAGCAGCAGCGTGTTGCCCTTGCGCGGGCGCTCGCCACCCATCCGAGCCTTGTTCTTCTGGATGAGCCCCTGTCGGCCCTCGACGCCAAACTTCGCCATGAGCTGCGCACCGAATTGAAGGATGTGCTCGCCGCGGTCGGCTCGACCGCCATCGTGGTAACCCACGACCAGGAGGAGGCGATGAGCCTGGGAGAGCGCATATTCGTGATGAATCGTGGGGCCATCATGCAATCCGGCCGGCCGGATGATGTGTATTGGCGTCCAGACTCGCATTTCGTCGCGGATTTCATGGGTCGGACGAATTGGATTCATGGCTCGATTTCGGCCGCGGACGGAACGGCCGGCAAATTTCGCTCCGAATCCGGCTGGGAGTTTCCGGTCGCATTCACCGGAAGTCTTTCAGGTGCCGCCGAGATTTGCGTGAGGCCGGAAAGCGTCGAGATATCGTCCGGCGCTCCGGGTGCCGGGGCCATGCCCGGACGCGTTGCCGACGTTGTGACACTCGGTGCCTTCAGGCATATCGTTCTGGACCTCGTCAGTGGCGACCGCATAATCTCGGCTTGCCCGAACCGTCCGGACATAGCCTTCGCGCGCGGGCAGGAGATCAGCGTTTCCATTCCCCCCGAGGCATGCGTTCTGTTCGCGCGATAAGCTGGCATTGACCGGGCGCAGCTTGCGCTGCGCCCGGGGGCTAAGGGTCACCAGTTGCCGGAAGCACATGGTTCGTCCAATATCCGCTTATAGGCGGAGAGGCCCTCGGCTCTCGAGCGCCACAAAGTATGGAATGCGGCTTCTGATGCTTGATCTTGATTCCTATCTGCTTCGTGCATTTCTGACCGTCGCGGAGATCGGCACCGTCAATGGAGCAGCCTTCAAGCTGAACAGAACGCAGGCCGCCGTGAGCATGCAGATCCGCAAGCTGGAGGAGCTTGTCGGCGTTACGCTGTTTTCGCGTTCGTCAAAAGGCCTCGAGCTCACGAGCCATGGGCAGATCATGCTGGCTTATGCCCGCGAAATGGTCGCCCTCAGCGACGAGGTCGAGAAAAGGCTGACAGGCAAGATGATCGAGGACCGCATTCGCCTCGGCGTCGTTGAGGACTTCGCAGCCGGCCACCTGATCGACATTCTTAGTGACTTCAGAGCCCAGAACCCGAAGGTCGATATCGACATCATTGTCGAGCCGAATCGCCGCCTGGCCAGCCTGTTTGAAGACGGGAAGCTGGATCTCGTGGTTTGCGACATCACCTGCCTCGCGCGAAAACCGACCCTGATCTGGACCGAATATTTGATGTGGACGGTCAGATCCGACTTTGTGGCGGATGCCGAAAAACCGCTTCCGATCATTATGTTCGAGGAGGAGTGTCCCTGGACGCTCCCGACGCTTGCTGCCCTGTCCCAGCGGAACGTCAAGTGGAAGACGGCGTGCGTCGCATCGACGCTGGTGGCCATGGCGACCGCGGTTCGCGTCGGTATCGGTATCGCGCCAATGATGCTCAACACGAAACCGGAGGGCTGCCGGACGCTTGACCGATCGGCGGACCTGCCCGGTCCAGTGCGCATCGAAATCGGTCTGTATGCTCAATCCGAGACGGCCGAAGGTGCGCGCTATCTTGTGGACTTCATTTCGCGGCATACGGCCATATTGTCCAGCTAGGAGCGTTCAGCTTCCATTATATCGGGTCAATTTAATTCCCTCTACCGAAGTGGCGAGCGAAGCCCCACAGTGATCGGATGAAGGGTCGACGACCCAATCTCAAGCATTCATGGAAGTCTGCGAATACGATGATGGGGCAAGCCAAAGTTGACGAAACTCTCCTTGCAGATGCCGCCTATCTGCCCGGCCAGGTCGCAAACCTCGCGAGGGGAGCGAGCGTGACGGCGCAAACCAACGAAATACTGGAACGCATCAATGACATGCTGCTACGCGAAGGTACCGACAAGTCAGAGATCATTCTCGTCAACATCTGGCTCAGGGACCTTGCTTCATTCGAGGAAATGAACAGAGCCTGGGATGCCTGGATGCCGGATAGCGGAACGCCACGGCGGGCGACGTTTGAGGACAAGAATCTCCCGCCGATGTGCGCCATCCGTATCGACGTAGCCGCGTCGCGAAAGAGTGGGGCCGGGCAAATTTGAGCCGCCTGCGTTCGTCATCGCGCGCTAAAGCGCGTCGCGATCTTTCAGATTCGCTCCTCGCGCTTTAGGTCTTTGCCTTACGCATGTCGTTGTCGCAAAACCGCGGCACACTTTTGCGCGACATGCTCTAAGGCCGGATGACGCAGACATTGGCCTCGTAGGCACAGGGATCGTCCTGCACTGCGATATCGATGACTTTCGCTTTCGGGGCTAGCGGCTCAGGCCGCGCGGGAGGATAGAAGCCGTAGCGCTCGCCGCCGACATAGGTTCCGCCATCGGCTTGATAGACGTAAGACGTGCCGGCATAGGTGTCGCCGCCGCCCTGCGTTTGGGGCAGGACGACGATGAGATTGCTGCGGGCGATGCGATTTGTCGCCGGCGATGAAAACTGTTTCAGGTACGGCATCCGTTCTTTGCGGTTCCGATATCGATAGGCATTGTCGAAACGGATGCCACGATCGCGCCAGCCGATACGTTCGCCGAGGAGTAAACCGCCGTGGAAAGCGTGACGATGGCCGGGAAAGCGATGATCGTTGCGGCGGTCGCCGGCTTCGGCGGGAAGTGCAGCAAGCACGGACAGGGCAATCAGGGCGACTGCGGACAGACTGCGAAACATGGGTGGCCGGCCTCCGGAATTCCGATCCCTAACAAATCGTTAACGCCAGATTGCGCCAAAAGCCGGAGCTTGTCCATTCAGGTCGGACAACCGGCACAAAATTTGAGCGGAAAAGACCAGTTTCTTTAGCCTGCAAACTTCCCGGTAACGCGAATCGATTAAATTAAAAGCAGACAGCGATTGTGCTTGTCGTCGGCGTTCCCGGTGATTAAACGTCGCAATTGATGCAACGCACACAGAGAATTTTGTCATTCGTGTGGTTGACTGAGCATGCTCCGAAATCCGGGAGCGCAGAGAAGCCGCCGCGAGGTTCTGATGGCGAACGTGACAAATAACCGGCCCCTATCGCCGCATCTGCAAATCTACAAGCCTATTCCCACCATGGTCATGTCCATCGTCCACCGCATTACCGGTGGCGCGCTCTATGTCGGTACGCTGCTCGTCGCCTGGTGGCTGATCGCGGCGGCAAGCGGCCAGGGCTCCTACGACTGGGCCAACTGGGTGCTCGGCAGCCTTCTCGGCAAGCTCGTGCTTCTCGGCTATACCTGGGCGCTGCTGCACCACATGCTCGGCGGCTTCCGCCATTTCATGTGGGATCTCGGTTATGGCTTCGGGAAAGAGTTCTCGACCAAGCTCGCCATCGCCAACATCATCGGGTCGCTCTGTCTGACCGTGCTGGTCTGGGTGATCGGCTTCCTCATTCGCTTCTGAAGGTCCTCTCATGGATATGCGCACCCCCCTCGGCAAGGTTCGCGGGCTCGGCTCCGCCAAGGACGGAACGGATCATTTCTGGCGCCAGCGGCTGACGGCCGTCGCCAATGTTCCGCTGATCCTCTTCTTCGTCTTCTTCATGCTCGCCTATGCCGGCGCGCCTTATGCGGATGTGGTTCGCGCGCTGTCGAACCCCTTTGTCGCCGTGGTCATGGGGCTGATGGTGATCTCCGGTGTCATTCATATGAAGCTCGGCATGCAGGTCATCATCGAGGATTACGTGCACGGCGAATTCGGCAAGATCGTTCTCCTGATGCTGAACACGTTCTTTGCGATCCTGATTGCCGGCCTCTGTCTCTTCGCCATTCTGAAAATCGCATTCGTAGGATAAGCTGATATGGCACCGACTTCACCCGCCCAGAATGGCAAGGCCTACAAGTATGTCGACCACTCCTACGACGTAATCGTCGTCGGCGCCGGCGGCGCCGGGCTGCGCGCCACACTCGGCATGGCCGAGCAGGGTTTCCGCACGGCCTGCATCACCAAGGTATTCCCGACCCGCTCGCACACGGTCGCGGCCCAGGGCGGCATTGCTGCCTCGCTGCGCAACATGACGCCGGATAGCTGGCAGTGGCACCTCTATGACACCGTCAAGGGTTCCGACTGGCTCGGCGACGTCGACGCCATGCAGTATCTCACCATGGAAGCGCCGAAGGCGGTCTATGAGCTCGAGCATTACGGCGTGCCGTTCTCGCGCAACGAGGAAGGCAAGATCTATCAGCGCCCGTTCGGCGGCCACATGCAGAATTACGGCGAAGGCCCGCCGGTGCAGCGCACCTGCGCCGTTGCCGACCGTACCGGCCACGCCATCCTGCATACGCTCTACGGCCAGTCGCTGCGCAACAATGCCGAATTCTTCATCGAGTACTTCGCGCTCGACCTGATCATGTCGGAAGACGGCAGCCGCTGCACCGGCGTCGTCGCCTGGTGCCTCGATGACGGTACGATCCATCGCTTCGCCGCCAAGATGGTGGTGCTGGCGACCGGCGGCTACGGCCGCGCCTATTTCTCGGCAACATCAGCCCATACCTGCACCGGCGACGGCGGCGGCATGGTGGCGCGTGCCGGCCTGCCGCTGCAGGACATGGAATTCGTTCAATTCCATCCGACCGGCATCTACGGTTCAGGCTGTCTGATCACCGAAGGCGCTCGCGGTGAAGGCGGCTACCTCGTCAACTCCGAGGGCGAGCGCTTCATGGAGCGCTACGCCCCTTCGGCCAAGGACCTTGCCTCGCGCGACGTCGTTTCGCGCTGCATGACGCTGGAAATCCGTGAAGGCCGCGGTGTCGGCAAAAACAAGGACCACATCTTCCTGCATCTCGACCATCTCGATCCGGCGGTTCTTCATGAACGCCTGCCGGGGATTTCCGAGAGCGCCAAGATCTTCGCCGGCGTCGACGTCACGCGCGAACCGATCCCGGTTCTGCCGACCGTTCACTACAATATGGGCGGCATTCCCACGAATTACTGGGGCGAAGTGCTGAACGCCGACGGTGCCAATCCGGAACGGATCATCCCTGGCCTGATGGCTGTGGGTGAAGCCGGCTGCGCCTCGGTGCACGGCGCCAACCGTCTCGGCTCCAACTCGCTGATCGACCTCGTGGTCTTCGGCCGCGCCGCTGCGATCCGCGCCGGCGAGGTCATCGACCGCGCAGCGCCGATCCCGCATCTCAATGTCGCAGCCTGCGACAAGATCATGGACCGCTTCGACGGTCTGCGTCATGCCAGCGGCGGCACGCCGACGGCGGAACTGCGTGAGAAGATGCAGCGCGCCATGCAGGAAGACGCCGCCGTCTTCCGCACGCAGGAATCGTTGGAATCGGGCTGCCAGCGCATCTCGGCAATCTGGGGCGAGATGAAGGACATCAAGGTCACCGACCGCTCGATGATCTGGAACTCCGACCTCGTGGAAACGCTTGAGCTGCAGAACCTGATGGCCAACGCCATCACGACGATCTACGGCGCCGAAGCCCGCAAGGAGAGCCGCGGTTCGCATGCACGCGAAGACTATACCGAGGGTGCATTCGCCGGCCGCGACGATGTCAACTGGCGCAAACACACGCTCGCCTGGGTGAACGAGGCAGGCGACGTGAAACTCGATTACCGGCCTGTTCACACCGAGCTCATTGCCGAAGGCATCGATCCGCACAAGATCGAGCCGAAGGCGCGTGTATACTAAGATGAGGAAGGCTGTCTTTCTCTCAATTGTCGCGGTTACCTTGATGGTGTCGTCCTCTGCCTTGCCGGCCGATCGCTACAAGTTGCGAGCTCCGGGCGGTGTCGGTGCCGCCGTAAGTAACGAAGTTGGAGTTTGGAATTCGGCCAAAGCGGCTAAGGCTGCCCACGATTCCCTGGTTGTCGGCAATCAGTTCATGTCCAAGGATCTCGCTTGTGTGGTTCGACCCGGGACCAAAGCAGAGGTTTTAGAACGTTCTGGTGCAGTGGCCTTCGTTCGTGCCAGCAACGCTGCGTTCGGTGGTTGCAAGGGTTATGTGAAGACAGAATTCCTGTCGGCAAACTAGGATCTTACTATGGTTGAACTCGCTCTCCCCAAAAACTCCCAGATGCGCGAAGGCAAGGTCTGGCCGAAGCCGGCGGGTGCGACGAACACCCGCGAATTCCGCGTCTACCGCTGGAGCCCCGATGACGGTCAGAACCCGTCTATCGATACCTTCTATATCGACGTCGACGATTGCGGGCCGATGGTGCTCGACGGTCTGCTCTACATCAAGAACAAGATCGACCCGACGCTGACGCTGCGTCGCTCCTGTCGCGAGGGCATCTGCGGCTCCTGCGCGATGAATATCGACGGCACGAACACGCTCGCCTGCACCAAGGGCCTCGACGATATCAAGGGCGCGGTGAAGATCTATCCGCTGCCGCATCTGCCCGTCGTCAAGGATCTGGTTCCCGACCTCACCAACTTCTATGCCCAGCATCGTTCGATCGAGCCATGGCTGAAGACGGTGTCGCCGGCGCCGGCCAAGGAATGGAAGCAGAGCCATGAGGACCGGCAGAAGCTGGACGGCCTCTATGAATGCATCCTTTGCGCCTGCTGCTCGACCTCCTGTCCGAGCTACTGGTGGAACGGCGACCGTTATCTCGGTCCGGCCGTTCTGCTGCAGGCCTATCGCTGGCTGATCGATTCCAGAGACGAGGCGACCGGCGAGCGCCTCGACAATCTCGAGGATCCGTTCCGCCTCTATCGCTGCCACACGATCATGAACTGTGCGCAGACCTGCCCGAAGGGCCTCAACCCGGCCAAGGCGATCGCCGAAATCAAGAAGATGATGGTCGAGCGCCGGGTTTGATCAGGTGCATACCGATGGCGGAATAGACGGCTTCGATCCCGACGCCGTCACAGAGATCAGGTCGCGGCTTGCCTCGGTGCGCGAACAGGGCATCCGCATCGGTTTTGCTATCGAAAGTGGTAGCCGCGCCTGGGGCTTTCCATCTCCCGACAGCGATTATGATTGTCGCTTTGTCTACATCCGACCCGTCGAACATCATCTTGCTCTTGTTTCGGCGCGCGACGTCATCGAGTTCCCGATCATTGGCGATATCGATACCGGCGGCTGGGATCTCAGAAAGGCTTTGCGGCTTGCGCTCAAGGGAAACGCGGTGGTGGTCGAATGGCTGAAATCGCCGATCGCCTACGAAGAGGAAGCCGGTTTTCGCTCTCGTCTCGGCGCGTTTCTTGATCGCGTCATGGTGCCGGAAAAGGTCGCTGCGCATTATGTCGGACTTATGCGGCGGCATTTTCAAAGCCATGGCGAAGACGTGATCAAGCTGAAGACGCTGCTCTACGCCCTGCGTCCGGCCATCGCGCTCGAATGGATGCGCCAGCGTTCATATCGCGTGCTGCCGCCGATGAATATGCTGGAATGCCTTGAGACGATCTCCGTCGCGCCGGAACTTCGAGCAGCGATACTCGATCTCGTGCATGTCAAGAAGCAGACGCGCGAAATGGGTGTAGGCCTGCCACCGGGCCTGGTGCAAGTGTTCCTGCAGGGTGCACTGGAGCGCTATTCCGAGACATTGCGCGAGTTCGACAGGGATCCTGACAGAGATGAACGCGCGCAACACCTTGCTGACAAATTCTATGTGCAGGAAGTTTTGCAGCGGGACAATTGAACTGTATCGTTTTTCGGTTAGTTGTTGTCACGGGCAATTTATGCAGCACGACTTGATTAACCAAATCGAATTACGATAATCGGACTTGTCTCACGCCCGTTTCTCTACGGCGATGGCCGAATTCAGGAGTATGATGATGCAGTTGCGATATGCGATGACAGGTCTGGTGGTGGTTCTGTCGCTAGCCGGTTGTCAGCGTACGGCATATGATTACAGCTCCAACGCCAGTGCCGGCCCGGCGCCGTTGACGGCGCAGCCGGTGCCCTCGGTGCAGGGCGGGCAGCTTCCGCCGCCGACCGGCGGCTCGCAGTTTCCGGCCGCGCCGACGACGACGGCGCCGATGCCGGGCGCTGAACCTGGTGCAATGGCCGCGAATGCGCTCGATATCACCAAGGAATCGATGGTCGGAAGCTGGCGCGTCAACGGTAGCTGCGACATGTTCCTGACGCTCACCAATCTCGGCAGCGGTTCGCGCGGTGGAACGCGTGGCTGTGTCGGCGAGCTGACGGCGATGGGCTCCTGGGAGGTCGCCGGCAAGCAGGTGCTGCTCAAGGACCGCTCCGGCAACCAGCTCGGCAGCGTCTACAAGACGGCCGACAACCGCTTCCAGGGACAGACGAGCACAGGCCAGTCGATCAGTCTCAGCCGGTAAATGGTCCGGCGGGTCTCCGCCGTTGACTGACAGGCGGATATGCCCTCATGCAACCAATGCCGGATTATGCGCTCAGCGTCTGCGAACAGCTTAAAGCGCTGACCGCATCGGGCGCCCTTCAGGTCGATTCCGCCCAGATGGACGTGGCAAAGAGCCTCGATCGGGTGCTTGCCGGCCTGAAGCAGCTGCGGCCGGCGGCAAAATCGAGTGCGCTCGGCTGGCTGTTTGCCGCCAGGAAGAAATCCGCCGACGGCATCAAGGGGCTTTATATCCACGGCAGCGTCGGGCGCGGCAAGACCATGCTGATGGATATGTTCTTCGCGATGGCGCCGTGCAGGAAAAAACGGCGGGCGCATTTCCACGAATTCATGGCGGATGTGCACAACCGCATCGCGGCGCACCGGCTGAAGCTCAAGAACGGCGAGACGAAGCAGGCCGATCCGATGCCGCCGGTCGCCGCAGCGCTTTACGACGAGGCCGAGCTGCTCTGCTTCGACGAGTTCACGGTCACCGACATCGCCGATGCGATGATCCTGTCGCGGTTGTTCTCCGAGCTTTTCGCGCGCGGATGCGTGCTGGTCGCGACCTCGAACGTCGAGCCCGACAATCTCTACACGGATGGTCTCAATCGCGGCCTCTTCCTGCCGTTCGTCGGCCTGCTCAAGCAGCATGTCGATGTCGTCACCCTGGATTCGCCGACCGACTACCGGATGGAGAAGCTGAGCAGCCAGCCGGTCTATCTGGTGCCGATCAACGAGCATAACGACATGGCGATGGATGCGTCCTGGACACAGGCGCTGCATGGGCGCAAGGCGCAGCCGCTGGATATTCCGATGAAGGGGCGCCACATCCATGTGCCGCTCGCCATCGACCGCATGGCGCGGTTCTCTTTCACCGATCTTTGCGACAAACCGCTAGGCGCGGTCGACTTCCTCGCCATCGCCGAACGCTTCGATATGGTCTTTGTCGATCACATTCCGTTGCTCGGACCGGAAAAGCGGAACCAGATCAAACGGTTCATCATTATGGTCGATACGTTCTACGATCATGCCGTGCGGCTTTACATTTCCGCGGCGGCGATGCCGGAGGAACTGCTGTTGCAGCGTCGCGGCACCGAAGGCTTCGAATTCGACCGCACGGTGTCGCGCCTGTTTGAGATGCGCAGTGCGGAATATCTTGCACTGCACCATGAGAGGCGCGCCGCAGAGTAACATTTCAGTGACAGAATCTTTTACGTTTACGTAAGAATTTTTGTATCTAAACGATTGAAAACGCTGCATCAAAAATAATGAATTGCCATTTTTTGCCTTTGGGTCTATGCGATTGCGTCATTGGGCGGTGCCTTGCGCGTCCGTTCGACGAATTTGATCGCAAAGGAAACAGCGAAAATGGCGCGTAACAAGATCGCACTCATTGGTTCTGGCATGATTGGTGGCACGCTGGCGCACCTCGCCGGCCTGAAGGAACTGGGCGACATCGTTCTCTTCGACATCGCGGACGGCATTCCCCAGGGCAAAGGTCTCGATATCTCCCAGTCGTCGCCCGTCGAAGGTTTCGACGTCAATCTGACCGGTGCCAGCGACTATTCCGCGATCGAAGGCGCTGACGTCTGCATCGTCACCGCAGGCGTCGCCCGCAAGCCCGGCATGAGCCGCGACGATCTTCTCGGCATCAACCTCAAGGTCATGGAGCAGGTTGGCGCCGGCATCAAGAAGTATGCGCCGAACGCCTTCGTGATCTGCATTACCAACCCGCTCGACGCCATGGTCTGGGCGCTGCAGAAGTTTTCCGGCCTTCCGGCCAACAAGGTCGTCGGCATGGCCGGCGTTCTCGACTCCTCGCGCTTCCGCCTCTTCCTCGCCAAGGAATTCAACGTGTCCGTCCAGGACGTCACGGCCTTCGTTCTCGGCGGCCACGGCGACACGATGGTACCGCTCGCCCGCTACTCGACGGTCGGCGGCATTCCGCTCACCGATCTCGTCACCATGGGCTGGGTCACCAAGGAGCGCCTCGAAGAGATCATCCAGCGCACCCGTGATGGCGGCGCCGAAATCGTCGGCCTGCTGAAGACCGGCTCGGCCTATTACGCGCCGGCCGCCTCGGCGATCGAGATGGCCGAATCCTACCTCAAGGACAAGAAGCGTGTTCTGCCCTGTGCTGCCCACCTCTCCGGCCAGTACGGCGTCAAGGACATGTATGTCGGCGTTCCCACCGTCATCGGCGCCGGCGGCGTCGAGCGGATCATCGAGATTGATCTCAACAAGACCGAGAAGGAAGCCTTCGACAAGTCCGTCGGCGCCGTCGCCGGTCTCTGCGAAGCCTGCATCAACATCGCGCCTGCGCTGAAGTGATTGGCGCTGAAGTAATCGAAATAGGGATAGACCCATGAACATTCATGAATATCAGGCCAAGGCTCTGCTGAAGGGCTATGGCGCGCCGGTTGCCGAAGGTGTGGCTATTCTCAAGGTTGAAGAAGCCGAGGCTGCCGCCAAGTCGCTTCCCGGTCCGCTTTACGTGGTCAAGAGCCAGATCCATGCCGGCGGCCGCGGCAAGGGCAAGTTCAAGGAACTCGGCCCTGACGCCAAGGGCGGCGTTCGCCTCGCCAAGTCGATCGAGGAAGTCGTTTCCCACGCCAAGGAAATGCTCGGAAATACGCTGGTGACCGCCCAGACCGGCGAAGCCGGTAAGCAGGTCAACCGTCTGTATATCGAAGACGGCGCCGACATTGCTCGCGAACTCTATTGCTCGATCCTTGTCGACCGCTCGGTCGGTCGCGTGGCCTTCGTCGTATCGACCGAAGGCGGCATGGACATCGAAGCTGTCGCCCACGACACGCCTGAGAAGATCCAGACGATCGCCATCGATCCGGAAGCCGGCGTGACGGCTGCCGACGTTGCTGCGATCTCTAGGGCACTTCAGCTCGATGGTGCTGCTGCCGAAGACGCCAAGACGCTTTTCCCGACGCTCTATAAGGCTTTCGGCGAGAAGGACATGGCTCTGCTGGAGGTCAATCCGCTGATCGTCATGAAGGATGGCCACCTGCGCGTCCTCGATGCCAAGATGTCTTTCGATGGCAATGCGCTCTTCCGTCACGACGACGTCAAGACGTTGCGCGACGAGACCGAAGAAGACGCCAAGGAAATCGAGGCCTCGAAGTGGGACCTCGCCTATGTCGCGCTCGACGGCAATATCGGCTGCATGGTCAATGGTGCAGGCCTTGCCATGGCGACGATGGACATCATCAAGCTCTACGGCAAGGAGCCGGCTAACTTCTGCGACGTCGGCGGTGGCGCCGGCAAGGAGAAGGTTGCTGCGGCTTTCAAGATCATCACCGCAGATCCCAAGGTCGAAGGCATTCTCGTCAACATCTTCGGCGGCATCATGAAGTGCGATGTCATTGCCGAGGGCGTCATTGCTGCGGTCAAGGAAGTCGGTCTCAAGGTTCCGCTCGTCGTGCGCCTTGAAGGCACCAATGTCGAGCTCGGCAAGAAGATCCTGAACGAGTCGGGTCTGGCGATCACGGCTGCCGACGACTTGGACGATGCGGCCAAGAAGATCGTCGCGGCGATCAACGGCTGAGAACGATCATGGCCTTTCAGTCCACGCCCTCCGCTGCTCATTTCCGCCTCAACGCCTTCGCCGGCGTGTGGGAAGGGGATGAGCGTGTCGCGGCGTCGGCGTGGACGAGTGAAGGCAAGGCCAGTGCTGAGTTTTCCGGCGAGGCGTTGTTCGGCGGGTTCTTCCTCGAGCAGCGCTATCGCCAGACGCGCGATGGTGCTGTTTCGTTCGAGGCGCGAAATGTTTTCGGCTTCGATGCTTCGGACAAGACCTACAAGCTCTACCAGTTCGACACCGCAGGTTTTGCGCCGCCTGTGCCGGCGTCCGGCGAGTGGAACGGCAATGAGCTTGTGCTGATGAAGACTTCGCCGCGCGGCAGCCAGCGCACCGTATTCACATTTGAAAATGAAGACTGCTACCGGATGGGCGTCAGCTTTTCGCCTGCAGGCAGCGATACTTGGCAGGAGGTCGTCAGCGGCGTCTATCGTCGTGCGTCCCCCACGTCTTCCAACCTCTCCTAAACAAAGGCCTCGCATGTCCATTCTCGTCAACAAAGACACCAAGGTTCTCGTTCAGGGCCTAACCGGCAAGACCGGCACGTTCCACACCGAACAGGCGCTCGCTTACTACGGCACCCAGATGGTCGGTGGTATCCACCCGAAGAAGGGTGGCGAAACCTGGACCGGCGCGAAGGGCGAAAGCCTGCCGATCTTTGCAACCGTTGCCGAAGGCAAGGAAAAGACCGGCGCCAACGCGTCCGTCATCTATGTTCCGCCGGCTGGTGCTGCCGACGCGATCATCGAGGCGATCGACGCCGAGATCCCGTTCATCACCTGCATCACCGAAGGCATCCCGGTCATGGACATGGTGCGGGTCAAGGCTCGCCTCGACCGCTCCAAGTCGCGCCTGCTCGGCCCGAACTGCCCGGGTATCCTGACGCCGGAAGAATGCAAGATCGGCATCATGCCGGGCTCGATCTTCCGCAAGGGTTCGGTCGGTATCGTTTCCCGCTCGGGCACGCTGACCTATGAAGCCGTGTTCCAGACCTCCAATGAAGGTCTCGGCCAGACGACGGCCGTCGGCATCGGCGGCGACCCGGTCAAGGGCACCGAGTTCATCGACGTCCTGGAAATGTTCCTGGCCGACAAAGCCACCCAGTCGATCATCATGATCGGCGAAATCGGCGGTGCGGCTGAAGAAGACGCGGCCCAGTTCCTCAAGGACGAAGCCAAGAAGGGCCGCAAGAAGCCGATGGCTGGCTTCATTGCCGGCCGTACGGCGCCGAAGGGCCGCACCATGGGCCACGCCGGCGCTGTGGTTTCCGGCGGCAAGGGCGATGCGGAATCGAAGATCGCGGCGATGGAATCGGCAGGCATCAAGGTGTCGCCCTCTCCGGCCCGCCTCGGCAAGACGCTGGTTGAAGTCCTCAAGGGCTAAGCCACCTATATAGACCGGGCGGAGGAACGGCATCTGCGCCTTCCGCCCGGCCTCGACAACACGAAACCAGCAGATGCGCCGCGGACAGGCGGCAATCGAATGCGGCAGCCGGCCATCAAGCCGGCAAATTCATCAAAGTCAGGAGGCGGACGGAAGCGTCCGCATATCACCATGGCACGGCAAGAAGCCAACGAGCAGTTTCAGATCACCTCGTTTCTGGATGGCGCCAACGCTGCCTATATCGAGCAGCTCTACGCGCGGTACGAAGAAGATCCCGCATCGGTCGACGATCAGTGGCGGTCTTTCTTCAAGGCGCTGGAGGAGGATCCCAGCGATGTGAAGAGGGCGGCCAAAGGGCCTTCCTGGCGCAAGAAGAACTGGCCGCTTCAGGCAAGCGGCGATCTGGTGTCGGCTCTGGATGGCGACTGGGGCATCGTCGAGAAGGTGATCGAGACCAAGGTCAAGGCCAAGGCCGAAGCTCAGGGCAAGCCTGCCGACAGCACCGAGGTGCTACAGGCGACGCGCGATTCCGTGCGCGCCATCATGATGATCCGCGCCTACCGCATGCGCGGCCACCTGCATGCCAAGCTCGACCCGCTCGGCATCGCCGCTCCCGTCGACGACTACCACGAGCTGTCGGCGGAGAATTACGGTTTCACGGCCGCAGATTACGATCGCAAGATCTTCATCGACAACGTGCTCGGCCTCGAATACGCGACCATCCGCGAGATGATCGAAATCCTCGAGCGCACCTATTGCTCGACGCTCGGCGTCGAATTCATGCATATCTCCAATCCTGAAGAGAAGGCCTGGATCCAGGAGCGCATCGAAGGACCGGACAAGGGTGTGGCCTTCACGCCGGAAGGCAAGAAGGCGATCCTTGCCAAGCTGGTCGAAGCCGAAGGCTACGAGCAGTTCCTCGACGTCAAGTTCAAAGGCACGAAGCGTTTCGGTCTCGACGGCGGCGAATCGCTGATCCCGGCGCTGGAGCAGATCCTCAAGCGAGGCGGTCATCTCGGCCTCAAGGAAGCCGTGTTCGGCATGGCCCATCGCGGCCGTCTGAACGTGCTCTCCCAGGTCATGGGTAAGCCGCACCGGGCGATCTTCCACGAGTTCAAGGGCGGCTCGGCCGCTCCCGACGAGGTCGAGGGCTCGGGTGACGTCAAGTACCATCTCGGTGCCTCCTCCGACCGCGAATTCGACGGCAACAAGATCCACGTTTCGCTGACGGCGAACCCCTCGCATCTCGAAATCGTCGATCCCGTCGTCATGGGCAAGGCCCGCGCCAAGCAGGATATGAACGCCACCGTCTGGGACGGCGACATCATCCCGCTTTCCGAACGCGCCAAGGTTCTGCCGCTGCTGATCCATGGCGACGCGGCTTTTGCCGGCCAGGGTGTCATTGCCGAAATCCTCGGCCTTTCCGGTCTGCGCGGCCACCGCGTTGCCGGCACCATGCATGTGATCATCAACAACCAGATCGGCTTCACCACAAACCCGGCCTTCTCGCGCTCGTCGCCCTACCCGTCCGACGTCGCCAAGATGATCGAGGCGCCGATCCTGCACGTCAACGGCGACGATCCGGAAGCGGTGGTTTATGGGGCCAAGATCGCCACTGAATTCCGCATGAAGTTCCACAAGCCGGTTGTGCTCGACCTGTTCTGCTACCGCCGCTACGGCCACAATGAAGGCGACGAACCGTCCTTCACGCAGCCGAAGATGTACAAGGTGATCCGCGCCCACAAGACTGTGCTGCAGCTCTATGCGGCCCGGCTCGTCGCCGAGGGCCTGCTCACCGACGGCGAAGTCGAGAAGATGAAGGCCGATTGGCGCGCCCATCTCGAACAGGAGTTCGAGGCTGGCCAGCACTACAAGCCGAACAAGGCCGACTGGCTGGACGGCGAGTGGTCGGGCCTGCGCACGGCCGACAATGCCGACGAGCAGCGCCGTGGCAAGACCGCCGTGCCGATGAAGACGCTGAAGGATATCGGCCGCAAGCTCTCTGAGATCCCGGCGGGCTTCAATGCGCACCGGACGATCCAGCGCTTCATGGAAAACCGCGCCAACATGATCGCCACCGGCGAGGGTATTGACTGGGCGATGGCCGAAGCGCTCTCCTTCGGTGCGCTCTGCGTCGAAGGCAGCAAGATCCGCCTGTCCGGCCAGGATTGCGAACGCGGCACCTTCTCGCAGCGCCACTCGGTTCTCTATGATCAGGAAACCGAAGAGCGCTACATCCCGCTCGCCAATCTTTCGCCGACGCAGGGGCGCTACGAAGTCATCAATTCGATGCTTTCGGAAGAGGCCGTGCTCGGTTTCGAATATGGCTATTCGCTCGCCCGCCCGAATGCGCTGACGCTCTGGGAAGCGCAGTTCGGCGATTTCGCCAACGGCGCACAGGTGGTTTTCGACCAGTTCATCTCGTCGGGCGAACGCAAGTGGCTGCGCATGTCGGGCCTCGTCTGCCTTCTGCCGCACGGCTATGAAGGTCAAGGTCCGGAACATTCCTCGGCCCGCCTCGAGCGTTTCCTCCAGCTTTGCGCTGAGGATAACATGCAGGTCGCCAACGTCACGACGCCGGCGAACTACTTCCACATCCTGCGCCGGCAGGTGAAGCGCGACTTCCGCAAGCCGCTGATCCTGATGACGCCGAAATCGCTGCTGCGCCACAAGCGGGCGGTCTCCACGCTTGCCGAAATGGCCGGCGAATCCGCCTTCCATCGCCTGCTCTGGGACGATGCCGAGGTGATCAAGGACGGCCCGATCAAGCTGCAGAAGGACAACAAGATCCGCCGCGTCGTCATGTGCTCCGGCAAGGTCTATTACGATCTTCTCGAAGAGCGTGAAAAGCGTGGCATCGACGACATCTATCTCTTACGCGTCGAGCAGCTCTATCCGTTCCCGGCAAAGGCGCTCATCAACGAGCTGTCGCGCTTCCGCAATGCCGAGATGGTCTGGTGCCAGGAAGAGCCGAAGAACATGGGCGCCTGGTCGTTCATCGACCCCTTCCTCGAATGGGTGCTCGCCCATATCGACGCAAAATACCAGCGCGTCCGTTATACCGGCCGTCCGGCCGCCGCCTCGCCGGCGACGGGTCTGATGTCCAAGCATCTGTCGCAGCTCGCCGCATTCCTCGAGGATGCATTGGGCGGTTAAAACACGGGGGGGCGCAATGGCTTATTTCTTTCTGAGACTGCAGCCGCCGCGCCCCACTTTCCCGCATGACGGGACCGGGGAGGAAATGGCGGCGATGAAACGCCATGTCGAATACTGGCATCGGCACGCCCTTGCGGGATCGGCGATAATAGTCGGTCCTGTCTTCGAGGGTGAAGGCGCTTGGGGCATGGCGATCGTCGAAGTCGAGGATCAGGCGGCGGCACAGGTTCTTGCCGACGGCGATCCGATCATTACTTCCGGTTTCGGCTTCCGTTTCGATATCCTGCCGATGCCTTCGATCATCTCGCGGCCGCCCGCCGTCTGAAACACATAAACGAAAACACACGAAATCAGGATCTGAACAATGGCCACAGAAATCCGCGTTCCAACTCTCGGTGAATCCGTCAGCGAGGCAACCGTCGGCACCTGGTTCAAGAAGGTCGGCGACGTCATCAAGGCCGACGAGCCGATTCTCGAGCTTGAAACCGACAAGGTGACCATCGAAGTTCCAGCACCCGCCTCCGGCACGCTTTCGGAAATCGTCGTTGCCGCCGGCGAGACCGTCGGCCTCGGCGCGCTGCTCGGCCAGATCGCCGAAGGTGCTGCCGCTGCTGCCGCGCCGGCTGCTGCTGCACCGGCCGCCGCGCCTGCCCAGCCAGCCCCGGCGGCGGCTGCCCAGCCAGCGCCAGTTGCCGCCGCTGCATCGTCGTCATCGAGCGCTTCCGTCTCCACCATGCCGCCGGCACCGGCGGCTTCGAAGATGCTTGCCGAAAACAACCTTTCCGCCGATCAGGTCGACGGTAGCGGCAAGCGCGGCCAGGTGCTGAAAGGCGACGTCATCGCCGCCGTCGCCAAGGGAATTTCCGCTCCGGCGGCCGCACCCGCAGCAACGCCTGCCGCCGCGCGTGGCCCGTCGACGGTCGAGGATGCCTCGCGCGAAGAGCGCGTGAAGATGACGCGCCTGCGCCAGACGATCGCCAAGCGCCTCAAGGATGCGCAGAACACCGCCGCCATGCTGACCACCTACAACGAGGTGGACATGAAGGCAGTCATGGATCTGCGCAACAAGTACAAGGACATTTTCGAGAAGAAGCACGGCGTCAAGCTCGGCTTCATGGGCTTCTTCACCAAGGCGGTGACGCATGCACTGAAGGAATTGCCGGCCGTCAACGCCGAAATCGACGGCACCGACGTCATCTACAAGAACTACTGCCATGTCGGCATGGCCGTCGGCACGGACAAGGGCCTCGTCGTTCCTGTCATCCGCGACGCCGACCAGATGTCGATCGCCGAAATCGAGAAGGAGCTCGGCCGTCTTGCCAAGGCAGCCCGTGATGGCTCGCTCTCCATGGCCGATATGCAGGGCGGCACCTTCACGATCACCAATGGCGGCGTCTACGGTTCGCTGATGTCTTCGCCGATCCTCAACGCGCCGCAGTCCGGCATTCTCGGCATGCACAAGATCCAGGAGCGGCCGGTCGCGATCGGCGGTCAGGTGGTCATCCGTCCGATGATGTATCTGGCGCTGTCCTACGATCACCGCATCGTCGACGGCAAGGAAGCGGTCACCTTCCTCGTGCGCGTCAAGGAAAGCCTGGAAGATCCGGAACGTCTGGTTCTCGATCTCTAAGGGAGCGCTTTCGATGCGGAACCGGATCATGCGAGCGGCGCGCCTTCTTCTTTGCGCTGCCGCCGCGCATATTCCGGTCTCCGCATCGGCTGCCGGCTGGGACATCAGCAAGGCAAGCAGCAATTTCGAGCTGGTGGCGCTGAGCGATGCCGAACTCTCCGGCCGGTCGATCGGCGCGATCCATATGGGCAATGTCGCGCTGACCTCGGGGCACATCATTGCCGCCGATCCGCTCGCCCAGCCTGATCGTCCGGCGCTCGCAAGAAAGGTTGCGCCGGGCGATTATCCGGTGACGCTCTACCAGGCCTTCGGGCGCATCGCCGCCGCCAGCATGCGGTTTGCCGAGGGCAAGCCGGATCATTGGGAGCTTGCGGTCCTGCCCGGGCAGGACACGGCGACGCTGAAGGACGGCGAGATCTTCGGCTACGCCGTCGATGCCGGCCTCGGATGCTACATGGATGCCGATACGCTTGATTTGATCGGAGAACGTGAAGAGCAGGTGCAGGCGCAGAAAGCGGGTTCCGACGTCAACTATTACGACGACGTGCTGGCGTCGGAGCTTGAGGCCAACAAGGGCACTTATGCGCTGCACCGGCCGGTCGCCGGCAGACGAGGCAATGTCGCGGTGTTCTGGAGCGGCTGGGGTGACGGTTTCTATCCGGTCTTCTGGGGGCTCGACAAGGACGGCCGTGCACTGGTGCTGCTGACGGATTTCAGCGTTGTCGAGAATGCCGACGGGCGGAGGGAGCCGAAGCTGCAATGAGCGGAAGGATCAGGATCACGGCGAGACGGATAGGCGTGGCCGCAATCGCAGCCGCCGCGTTTTTCGTCGTTCCGGCATCCACGTTCGGTGCCGCATGCAAGCAGGAGCAGGCCGTCTACGTCGATCGCGATGGTGCCTATGAATTGCGCTTTGCACCGCTGAATTCTCCGTCGGCCGCCGCCAGCAACCAATTCAAGGTCAGCGCGCTTAAGACACCTGTCGTGATGGAAGGTTATGTCATGCCATCGGAAGATCCGGTGCGCGCCATCGGCATCCTGATGTTCAATTGCCCGGAAGGCGATGCGACCGGCGCCGATCTCAATGCCTGCACGGTCTGGCAGGGCGCTGTCTACGGCATGGATGCCGAGGGCGAGATGGACAATCTGCAGCCCGAAGGCGCCGAAGCGGCCGAAAAGCTCGTGCTTCCCGGCCTTGGTCCCGCCATCCGCGAATCCAGCGCCTGGGGTGAGGGCAAGGCCGTGGTAGCACCGTGGGACGTGCTGACATTTAAGGAGTGTGCGACATGAGCGATACACCTGTTGTTCTCATTACCGGCGGAAGCCGAGGCATCGGCGCTGCGGCTTCACGGCTTGCCGCGCGCCAGGGCTGGCGTGTCGCGGTGAACTACGCCGCCAACCGTCAAGCCGCGGATGCCGTTGTGGCTTCGATCGCCGCAAGCGGCGGCGAGGCCGTGGCAGTCCAAGGCGATGTCGGCAAGGCAGCGGATATCGTCTCGATGTTTACGGCGGTCGACCGGCATTTCGGCCGGCTCGACGGGCTCGTCAACAATGCCGGCATCGTCGACTATCCGCAGCGTATCGACGAGATGTCGGCGGAGCGAATCGAGCGCATGCTGCGCGTCAATGTGACCGGCTCCATACTCTGCGCCGCAGAGGCCATACGCCGCATGTCGAGCCGGCATGGCGGGCAGGGCGGGGCGATCGTCAATATCTCGTCGATGGCGGCGATCCTCGGTTCGGCGACGCAGTATGTCGATTATGCCGCTTCGAAGGCGGCGATCGACACCTTCACCGTCGGGCTGGCGCGCGAGGTCGCTGCCGAGGGCATCCGCGTGAATGCGATAAGGCCCGGCGTCATCGAAACCGACCTCCATGCCTCCGGCGGTCTGCCGGATCGGCCGCGCGAGCTGGCGCCGTCGATCCCGATGCAGCGCGCGGGCACGCCCGAGGAAGTGGCCGATGCGATCCTCTACCTTCTGTCTCCGTCGGCTTCCTATATAACCGGCGCGATCCTCAATGTGAGCGGCGGCCGCTAGAACGACTGGGAAAAACAGCATGCAATATATTCTCGAATTCCTCGGCCTGATGTCGCGCGCGGCCGCCTAGAACAGGATGATTTAGGCCGGGTCGGCCTAAAATCTGAATCCTGTTCTAAATTAAATAGTTAGAGCATGATGTCGTCCGAAAACCGCTCACACTTTTCGGCATCATGCTCCAGACGAAAAATCCAAAGGGAAAGAAGCAATGTCCTACGATGTGATCATTATCGGAACCGGCCCGGGCGGCTATGTTTGCGCCGTCAAGGCGGCGCAGCTCGGCCTCAAGGTCGCCGTCGTCGAAAAGCGGGCGACCTATGGCGGCACCTGCCTGAACGTCGGCTGCATTCCATCGAAGGCGCTGCTGCATGCCTCCGAAATGTTCCATCAGGCCGGCCACGGGATGAGCGCGCTCGGTATCGACGTCCCGGCGCCGACGCTCAATCTCGGCAATATGATGGCCCACAAGGATGCGACGGTGAAGTCGAATGTCGACGGCGTCGCCTTCCTCTTCAAGAAGAATAAGATCGATACCTTCCAGGGCATCGGCAAGATCGTCTCGGCCGGCAAGGTTTCCGTCACCGCCGATGACGGCAAGGTGCAGGAGATCGAAGGCAAGAACATCGTCATCGCCACCGGCTCCGACGTCGCCGGCATTCCCGGCGTGCAGGTCGAGATCGATGAAAAGACCATCATCTCGTCCACCGGCGGCATCGCGCTGGATAAGGTGCCGGAAACGCTGATCGTCGTCGGCGGCGGCGTCATCGGCCTCGAGCTCGGTTCCGTCTGGTCTCGCCTCGGCGCCAAAGTCACCGTCGTCGAATATCTCGATACCATCCTTGGCGGCATGGACGGCGAAGTCTCCAAGCAATTCCAGCGTATGCTTGCCAAGCAGGGTATCGATTTCAATCTCAGCGCCAAGGTCACAGGCGTCGAAAAGGGCGACAAGGGCGCCAAGGTCACTTTCGAGCCCGTCAAGGGCGGCGACAAGGTGACGCTCGACGCCGAAGTCGTGCTGATCGCCACCGGCCGCAAGCCCTATACGGCGGGCCTCGGCCTCGAAGAAGCCGGTGTTACGCTCGACAATCGCGGCCGCGTCGAGATCGACGGTCACTTCAAGACCAATGTCGCCGGCATCTATGCGATCGGCGATGTGGTCAAGGGTCCGATGCTGGCGCACAAGGCGGAAGATGAGGGCGTGGCGCTTGCCGAAATCCTCGCCGGACAGCACGGCCATGTGAACTACGAGGTCATTCCGAGCGTCGTCTACACCCAGCCGGAAATCGCTTCCGTCGGCAAGACCGAGGAAGAGCTGAAGGCGGCAGGCGTCGCCTACAAGGTCGGCAAGTTCCCCTTCACGGCGAATGGCCGCGCTCGCGCGATGCTGGCAACGGACGGCTTCGTCAAGATCCTTGCCGACAAGGAAACCGACCGGGTGCTCGGCGGCCATATCGTCGGCTTCGGCGCCGGCGAAATGATCCACGAGATCGCCGTGCTGATGGAGTTCGGCGGTTCCTCGGAAGATCTCGGCCGTACCTGCCACGCGCATCCTACAATGTCGGAGGCGCTGAAAGAGGCTGCGCTCGCAACCTTCTTCAAGCCGATCCATATGTAATCTTACATATTCGTAACAAAGCATACAGCCGCTTGCCGGAAGGCAGGCGGCTGTTTTAGTTGTTGCGTATCGTTGAGTTGAGCATTCGTGAAGGTCCAGAAATGCAGCAGCCGTCCATCGTGAATTACAGCCTGAGCCAGCGTTTTCTTCACTGGGCCGTGGCGCTGCTGATTTTCTTCAACCTGCTGTTTCCCGACGGCATGAATATCTGGCATCGGCTGATGCGCAGAGGCCAGGTACCGACGCCGGAGCAGATTTCGTCGGCGAATATCCATGCCTATGTCGGCATCGCCATCCTGCTGCTTGCCGTCCTCAGGCTCGGGCTGCGTTTTACCAAGGGCGTTCCGGACGAGGTCGCACAGGAGCCGGCGATCTTCCGTCTTGCAGCGAGGCTTGCCCATGCCGGCCTCTACATCCTGATCTTCGCAATGCCGGTTTCGGGCATCGCCGCCTACTATTTCGGTATCGATCCCGCCGGTTCGTTCCACGCGGATGTCCTGAAGATCATTCTCTGGGCGCTGATCGCGGCGCATGTCGCCGGCGCCCTCGTCCATCAGTTCTATTGGAAAAGCAATGTTCTGCGTCGCATGACGCTCGGCTGACCGGCGGGTTCAGTTTACCGCGGTCACGGTGAAGCCCTGCTGGCGTAGCAGTTCGATAACGCCGTCCTTGCCGGGCAGATGCAGGGCGCCGACGGCCATGAAGACGTTGCCACCGTCGAGGATGGGGGCGGCGCGCTCGGCCATCACCTTGTTGCGGTCGAGGATGACGCGCTGTTCGAAGGCGGCATAGTCGCTGTTGTCGCCTTCATCCTCCGGTGTCACGGTTTTCAACATCGGCATGGTCATGCCGATATCACCGGAGAGGTACAGGTCGGTCATCGTCTCGACGACATCGCTCATCTTGTCGCCGAGTTCCAGCGTCTCGATCAGCGATTTCAGATGGAATTCGACCGGCAGATCGGCCATGGCCTGGATCTGTTCGGCAAGGGTTTCCAGCCCCTTGACCTGTTTGCCCTGAGCAACAGCATCGGTGGCGATCTTCTGGTCGAGGAATTGCACGCCTTTTGCCTTGCGGGCGATTTCGCAGGCCGGCAGGGCGACGGCGCTCGAGATCATCCAGGGCCGCATGCGGGAAACGGCGCTGAGCGGGATACCGCGCTGCTTGAGGCCGGTTTCGAGGCGCTTGTAGTCCTCGGGAGAAAGCAGCTTGTCGATCGTCGTGCCGTCGGTGAACATCGTCAGCTCCGGCTTTGCGAGCAGGGCGGCGGTCGCCTTCCGCTCATCGAGGATCTCGTCGGATTCGATGACAATCGTGTCGGCAGCGTCATGGGCGGCCTGGGCGCGCGGTGGCAGGGCGAGCACGCGCGGATCGGTGACATGCATGCTGCCGAGCAGCCACGAGGGTGCAAGTCCCGGCTTTTCGACCTTCCAGAAGATGCCCTTGCCGTTCGGCGTGGCGTCGGCTTCCTTCAGCGCCTCGGCATAGCGGGCAGGGTCGTTCTGCCGCAGCTCGACCATCAGGTTGCGGCCGGTGCAGGCCACGTCTTCGGCCGCCGCCGGCCTTGCCGTCAGGAAGGCGACAAACAGCGCGGCAAGAAGCAGCATGTGAAAGGCTGCGATCAGCCAGAGCAACAGATTGGCCGGCACTGCGAGGTAAGACGTCCGGCGGCCGATTGATGTCGTCATGATGGGTGTTCCGATCACATGCTCCATAGGCTTCATGCTCTACGCCCGGCTTGCGCATATTCCTTTAAGAGAATGCCTTAACGAGAGCTTAAAGCGCCTGACATTCAATCGGATCCAAGCGATGCGCTTTAAGCCTATCGTTTATGCATGTCGTTGCCCCAAAACCGCTGCACACTTTTGGGCGACATGCATTACAGCGCCGCGCGTCTTTCAGTCGCGCAAGGACGCTGTAACACTTTCAATCTACGCATCGAGCTTTCCGAAAATCGATTCCGATTTTCGGGCCGATGCGCTAGGCGCGCGGATGCGCCCGATCATACACCTCGAGCAGCCGCGATGCATCGACGCCGGTATAGACCTGCGTTGTGGAAAGGCTGGCATGGCCGAGCAGTTCCTGAATGGTGCGCAGATCGCCGCCGCCGGCAAGCAGGTGAGTGGCGAAGGAATGGCGCAGTGCATGCGGTGTCGCCGTCTCCGGCAGACCGAAGGCGCTGCGCATCTTCTGCATGGTGCGCTGGATGATCGCCGCCTGCAGCTTGCCGCCGCGGGCGCCGCGAAACAGCGGTTCGCCGCTTTCGAGATGGTATGGGCAGAGCGCACGGTATTTCTCGACCGCGTCGAAAACCACAGAGAGCAATGGCACCAGCCGCGTCTTGTTGCCCTTGCCGGTGATGCGCAGCACCGTCGCGCCCTTCTGCAGGTCGGCGGGAGTAAGATCAAGCGCTTCGGAGATGCGCAGGCCGCAGCCGTAGAGCAGCGTCATGACAGCCGCATCGCGCGCCGCAATCCAGGGTTCGTCATGGAGTTGGGCGTCGTCGCTGACGACGGTGATCGCCTGCGTATCCGACAGCGGCTTGGGCAGCGATTTCGGTTGTTTCGGTGAGCGCACTGCGCCGGCGCCGGCGGCATTGACCAGGCCTTTCTTTTCGAGATGGCGCAGCAGCGAACGGAGACCGGCGAGATTGCGGCCGAGCGAGCGGGCGCCGGAGCCCTGCTTGCGCCGGGCCGCCAGGAAGGCGCGGAAATCGGCGGGGCGCAATTCCCTGATGTCGCGGAGCGTCACCGGGCCGGCGAGATGGCCGGTCATAAAGGTCAGAAACTGGCGGGTGTCGCGCTCGTAAGCGTCGAGCGTATGCTCGGAAAGACGGCGCTCGTGGGCGAGGTTTTCAAGCCATGCGGCGCGCTCCGCCATCAGGCGCGGATCGGCGATAACAAGCAGTTCGTTCACGTTGCTGGCCTTGATTTTGCCTTCAAGTCCGCCAATTTGGAGCAGGAACAGTTATGGAATTGCTAATGCCGGCCAAGCCTTTGTCATCCTTCGATCATATTGTACTGCGATAGCTTATACCCCATAGACAGGATCTTTCATGGCACGGCGCGATTCCATGACGGCTTTCGGACAGCTCGCGGAAGCGATCGCTCTCGTTTCACAGGGAAAGCCCGGTCATATCGTCGATACGCTGATTGCCGAACGCGGCCAGAGGATCGTGAAGAATCCGCTCTGGCCGGTCATGCGGCCGTTCCTCTACACGCTGCTGCGCTACAATAAGGCGCTCGAATTCGCCAATGCGGTCGGCAAAATGCCGGGCTTCCAGTCGTTCGAATATCTGAGCGATGTGCTGAGGCTCGACATCGGCATCACCAATGGCGAACGCATCCCTGATACCGGCGGCTTCATCCTCGTCAGCAACCATCCGACCGGCATCGCCGACGGCGTTGCCGTGTTCGATCTCTTGAAAGCCCGCCGGCCGGACATGATGTTCTTCGCCAATCGCGATGCCATCCGCGTCAATCCGCGTTTTGCCGAGATGATCATTCCCGTCGAATGGCGGGAGGAGCATAAGAGCAAGCTGAAAGCGCGCGAAACGCTGCAGCTGACCAACCATGCGGTGAAGGAAGGCAAGGCGACAGTGCTCTTTCCCTCAGGCCGTATCGCCTATTGGGCGAACGGCCGGCTGAACGAACGTCCGTGGAAGACCTCGGCCGTCGGGCTGGCGCGCAAATACAATCTGCCGATCCTTCCCGTCCATATGACGGCACGCAATTCCGGCCTGTTCTACTGGCTGGCCAAATGGTCGACAGAGCTTCGCGACATGACCGTGTTCCACGAACTGCTGAACAAACGCGGCGACCGCTTCGATTTCGTCATCGGCAATCTTATTCCGGCCGAACAGCTGGACGGCGACCTCAACGAGGTGACCAAGGCGCTGGAGAAACATACGGTGCGTGACATGGCCGCCGATGGCGACGCGAGTTTCGTGCCGGTCGGCCTGCCGGCCGCGGCGATGCGCCGCGAGACCCCGGTTCCTGCAATCTAGATAGCTCGGCATTGCCATGACAATCGACATCCGCAGGTTCCGGGATCGATTGCCACAGGAGATCGCAGATCTCGAAAGCGAGGCCCGGCAAGAAGGCCATCGCCATGTCGCCCGCCTTATCGACGAATGGTCGACCGGCGCCGTCAGGTTCGATCGTGACGGCGAAAGGCTGCTTGGCGCCTATGCCGATGAGGTGCTCGCCGGCATCGGCGGCATGACTGTCGAAACGGCCATGTCAGGGGCGCTGCGGATGCGGCGTTTCTATATTCGTCCCGCAATGCGCGGGCGCGGCATCGGCCGGATGCTTGCCCTGGCTCTGCTCGATCATGCGCGGTCCTGCTGCAACGTCGTCACCGTTCATGCGGGAAACGATGGTGCGGCGAGGTTCTGGGAGTCGCTCGGGTTTCAGCCTCACGGACGAGATGGGCATACCCATATGCTCGCGCTGCAGCGCCATAGCGATGATCCAGCGGCTTCGGATTTGCGCCGGTGCGTTACGCCCCGATCTCCTTGAGGCGGATGGCCTGGCGCGCCAGCAGCCGCTCGACATCCGTAATATCGAGCGTTGAGAGCTTGGCGCCCGGCTTGCGCAGGGTGGCGGACTTGATCACGCCGCGCTTGGCAAGCACATATTTGCGCGAGGCAAGGCCGATGCCCTGCTGCTGTTCGTAGCGGGCGAGCGGCAGATAGGCATCGAAGATCGCATGGGCGCGATCGGGATTTCCGGCTGCATAGGCCTCGACGACGCCAACCATCATCTCCGGATAACAAAAGCCGGTCATTGCGCCATCGGCGCCGCGGCCCATCTCTTCGGGCAGGAAAAGCCCGCCATTGCCGCAGAGGATGGAGATACGCCGCATGGTGCCCTTGTCGCTGGCGGCGCGAAGTGCTGAGATTTTCGAAAGACCCGGCCAATCCTCGTGCTTGAGCATGACGCAATTGGGCACCTCGTTGACGATGCGCTCGATGACCTTGGGCGCAATCGTCACATTGGTGGTGAGCGGATAATCCTGCAGCACGAAGGGCGTATCGCCCAGGGCCTCGCCGACCGACTGGTAGAAGGCGAAAGCCTGATCGTCGGTCTTGACGGTCCAGGGCGGCGCGACCATGACACCGGCCGCACCCTCACCCATGACGGCTTCGGCGAGTTCGCTCATCGGCGCAAGCCCTGGCGCCGAAACGCCGACGACGACGGGGAGGCGCCCGTCGAGACGCTTCAGCACCCGTTGGACGACTGTCCGCGATTCCTCGGCGGTCAGCTTCGGAGCCTCGCCGAGTTGGCCAAGCACCGTCAGGCCGGTGACGCCGGCGCCCTCGTAGAAATCGACCATGCTGTCGATACTGGCGAGATCGAGCGCGCCGTCATCGGTGAAGGGGGTTACGGCGATCACATAGACGCCCTTGGCATCTTCGGTCAGTCTGGCCATTGGTACTCTCCAATTCAGCGGCCGAAGAACAGCGCTTCGGCATTTCGAACAAAAATCTTGTCGGCAATCGCGGGATCGTCGATGGCGGCTTGCATGGTCTCGATCAGCTCGGTGTCATCGGGCATGCCGTCCCACAATTCGGTATGCGGCCAATCGCTGCCCCAGAGCAGCCTTTCCGCGTGGCTGGCGGCAAGCGCGCGGCCGACCTCGGCGAAACCTTGGTCATTCACGTCCTTCGTCAAACGGTAGGGTGCGGTCACTTTGACATAGGTATCAGCCGCGTCCATCAGCCTTCTCAGCGCATCGACATGCCGTGATCTCGTCTCCGTGGCAAGCGGAATGAAGCCAAGATGATCGATGACGATGGGCAGGCGGATGCCGGCCAGGGTTGCCGCAATATCGGGAAGTTGTTCGGGATTGATCTGCAATTGCAGCGACCAGCCGAAAGGAGCAATGCTCTCCGCCAGTGTCCTGGCGGCGGCGAGCGGGAGGCCGCCCTTGTTGCGTGTATTGATCCGCACGCCGCGCACGCCGAACCGGTCGAGCCGCTCTATCTCGGTCTTTGCGGTTTCGGGATCGATGACGACGATACCGCGCAGACGATCTGGATAGGCGGCAAGCGCCTCCAGCAGCACCCTGTTGTCGAGGCCATAGACGCTTGGCTGCACCAATACGCCCCTGGCGATGCCAAGGCTGCCGGAGAATTCGATCCAGTCGGAAATCGTCGCGATGTCAGGCGTGTAGCTGCGTGGAGTGTTGAGCGGAGCGCCGGCGCGAAAGACGTGGAAATGCGTATCGACCGTGCCTTGCGGCAGTGGCGCCCACGGCAGCCGCGTCAGCGGCCGGTGGGGCAGGCAAAGCGGTGCCTCCATATCAGCGGCGCTCATCGCGCATCGAGCTCCTCGCTTTGCAGGAAATCGAAGTCGGCGCCTTCGTCAGCCTGGAGCACGCGCTCCTGATAGAGCTTGGCATAGCCGCGCGACGGGGCAGGGGAAGGCCGATTGACGACATCAAGCATGCGGCGATCGAATTCCGCCTGGTCGATATCGAGATCGATGCGCCGGCCCTCGACGTCGAGGCGAATGCGATCGCCGGTGCGGATGATCGCCAGCGGGCCGCCATCGGCGGCTTCAGGCGCGATATGGAGGATGATCGTGCCGAAGGCCGTGCCGCTCATTCGGGCATCGGAAATCCGCACCATGTCCTTCACGCCCTGCCGTGCGAGCTTGCGGGGGATGGGTAGATAGCCGGCTTCCGGCATGCCGGGCGCACCTTTCGGCCCGGCATTGCGCAGAACCAGAACGTCATCGGCATGGACGTCGAGCTCGTCGCTGTCGATGCGCAGCGTCATATCCTCGACGGAATCGAAGACTACGGCGCGCCCGATATGCTGGAGCAGATCCTTGGAGGCTGCGGATTGTTTGATGACGGCGCCGCGCGGCGCAAGATTGCCGTGCAGGACGGCGATCGTTCCGATCGGCTTCAACGGTTTCTCGACGGTGCGGATGATGGTCTGGCCCGGCTCATCGACGACAGCGTCGATGATTTCGCCGATCGTCCTGCCGTAGACCGTCGGGGCGCTGCCGTCGATTTCATGGCGCACCGCCTTCAACAGCGCCGGCACGCCGCCCGCCTCGTGGAACTGCTCCATATAATGCTGGCCTGAGGGCTGCAGGTCGACGAGTAGCGGAATGCTCCGGCCCAGCCGGTCGAGTTCGGCCATGTCGAGGCGCAGGCCGAGGCGGCCGGTTATCGCGGCAAGATGGACGACGGCATTGGTCGAGCCGCCCATCGCCTGCAGCGCGACGAGGCCGTTGCGTATTGCCTGCGGCGTCAGGATATCGCGCACCGTCGGCGCTGCCTCATCCATGGCGAGACGCGCGGCGACACGGCCCGTTTCCTCGGCAAGGCGAACCCGTTCGGATTCGACGGCAGGTGCCGAAGCCGCGCGGGGTAGGCAGAGCCCCATGACTTCGGTCAGGTTCGCCATGGTGCTCGCCGTGCCCATCACCGTGCAGGTGCCGATCGAGCTGGCCAGCTTGTTGTTGACCTCGGCGATCTCGGCCTCGTCGATCTCTCCGGCGCGGAAGCGGCCCCAGAAACGGCGACAATCGGTACAGGCGCCAAGCCGTTCGCCCTTGTGGTGGCCGACGGCCATCGGGCCGGTCGGAAGGAAGATCGCCGGTATCTCGCTGCTGGCGGCCGCCATGATCTGGGCCGGCAGGGTCTTGTCGCAACCGCCGATCAGGACCACGGCATCCATCGGCTGGGCACGGATCATCTCTTCCGTTTCCATCGCCATCAAGTTGCGCAGATACATCGAGGTCGGCGAGGCAAAGCTCTCGTGGATCGAGATCGTCGGAAACACCATCGGCAATGCACCCGTCAGCATCACGCCGCGCTTGGTCGCCTCGATGAGTTGCGGCACATTGCCGTGACAGGGATTGAAATCACTGTAGGTATTGGCGATGCCGACGATCGGACGGTCGAGCGCGTCGTCCGAATAACCCATGGCCTTGATGAATGCCTTGCGCAGGAAAAGGGAGAATCCCTGATCGCCATAACTCGTCAGCTTGCGGCGAAGACCGTTCGACAAACCTGTTCCTCCCTCGCCAAATTGATCCATGGCCGTGGCGTCAGGGTAGAGGGATACGGAGGATTGTCAATAAATAAGATGGCGCCACTGTATCGCATTTTTGGATTTCTTCGACGATCACCATAAAATACAATGGTAATCTGCGAAATTAGCACCTTTGTTCGACAATCAAACGATTGGCTTTTACGACGAAGCCGGATAGATTATTGATAAAATTGGACTGAATGCAGAGGAAACGCCATGACGGGAACGAGACGACGGCGTATCGGCATTATCGGTGCCGGCTGGGTCAGCGCCTACCATCTGCCTGCATGGATGCGGCAATCGGAAAGAGCCGAGGTCGTGGCGATTGCCGACCCGTCGCCGCGTGCGATCGCAGCCCGGCGTGCCGCCTTCAATGTCGCGCGCCACTATACAAGTGCGCAGGCGATGCTGGATGCCGAGCAGCTCGATGCCGTGGATATCTGCGCGCCGCGGGAGTTCCACGTCGAACTGGTGCGGCTGGCGGCGGCAAAGGACCTCGACATCATCTGCCAGAAGCCGCTCGCTCCCTCCTACGGCGAGGCGGTCGAGCTGCTGGCAGGGCTTTCCGGCGCGGGCAGGCTGATGATCCACGAGAACTGGCGGTTCCGCGCCTATTATCGGCGGCTGAAGGCGTGGCTCGACGAGGGGCTTGCCGGCGAGATCCGCCAGGTGCAGTTCGAATTCCTGTCCAGCGGCATGATAGCGGATGCGGAAGGAAGAAGGCCGGCGCTGGTGCGCCAGCCCTTCTTCCGGACGCAGGAGCGCCTGCTGGTCATGGAAGTCATGATCCATCATCTCGATTCGTTGAGATATCTTCTGGGCGAGATGGATGTGGTGAGTGCGCGGCTTGAGAGGAGCAATCGCGATATCGTCGCGGAGGATGTCGCAAGCGTCGTCCTGCGCCGGACGAGCGACGGTGTTCTCGTCACCATCAATGCCAATCTCGCCGTACATGGCGCGCCGCCGACGCCGCGCGATCACTTGCGCATCTTCGGGACGCGCGGCACGCTCGAACTTAACGGCAATCTGCTCTCGGCCGAGGGGGCGCAGCAGTGCCGGGAAAGCTTCGATCCTGACGAGACCTATCAGGGTGCCTATGACGCGACCATCGCGCATTTCCTCGACAGCCTCGATGGAAAGGTGGCGATGGAGACATCGCCGGACGATAACATCAAAACGCTTGCTCTCGTCGAGGATATCTATCGCTTGAGCCGGTTCGACCCGGAACGCAATCCACTGTAACATGGCTCGCCGTTAGAGCGCCGCGCGTCCGACAGGACGCGCTAAGGACGCTCTACCACATTAAATTGGCGCATAATCCCTTTCCGAAAATCTTCGATTTTCGGGGTTATGCTTCAGAGGAGATGACATTGCAGACGCTCAACGAAAGCCGCGAAGACGGCATCGAGCATGATGATCTAAGTATTGCCCGCGCGCTGGAGGAGGACATCATCTTCGGGCGGCTGGCGCCTGGAACCCGTCTGACCGAAGACACGCTCCTTGCCCGCTTTCACGTCACGCGCCATTTCGCCCGGCAGGCGATCGTGCAGCTCGAGACGATGGGCATCGTGGTTCGGGAGCGCAACAAGGGCGCGACGGTCCGTTCGCTGACTGCCCGCCAGGTTCAGGAAATCTACGACGTTCGGGAACTGCTGCAACGGCAGGCGGCGCTGTGGATAAAGCTGCCGGCACCCGAGGCATTGATCGAGGAACTGCTGGCGCTGCACGAGGAGCATGGCCGCCACATCGAATCCGGCTATCTTAGGGGTGTGCACGAGGCCAACGACAAATTCCACCTGACGCTCTTCGGCGCCTGCGGCAATGCGCATCTGGTGCAATCGATCGAGCTCTATATGCGGCTCAGCCTGCCGGTGCGCGCCAATTCGATGTCGAGCAAGGAATCGCTGCGCATCTCGCACGAACATCACCGGCTGATGATCGAGATGCTGCGCGGTGGGGATAACTGGGTTCTCGCCCAGCTCTGCGTCGACCATCTGCAGCCGAGCAAGAAACGCTATCTTGCCTATGTCAGTGACAACTGACGCGACCGGCCACGTGAAAGGGAGCACAATCTTTCGATTGCGCTCCCTTCGCCTACCGGCTCACCAATCGAGGCGCAGGAGAGACACGCCCTGGCGCGGTAGGGAGACTTTGAGGGCGATCTTGCCGTCATCGACCTTAGCCGATGCCTCACCTTCGATCTCGGCGAGTTTTCCCGAGGCTTCCAGCCTGGCATAATCTTCGCCGGCCGGATTCTGCGGCTTGCCCATCGCTTTCCAGACGCCGAAAGCGTTGGAATGCTCCTCGTCCATCCTGAAATGCTTGAGCGAGGCGGACTTGGCGTCCCAGCCGTCGAGATTGACCACAATGTCGGCGGCGGGGCCGACTTCATCATCGTCGTGGTAGTGCCAGAGGAGAATGGAAACGCCCTTGTCGTCGCGGGTCGCCACGACATTGACATCGGGCTTGCCGCGCACGCCATGGCTCATGATATCTTCGATATCGCGGCGATAATCGCTTTCCGATTCCAGCCATTCGCCGCCGAGTTTGCCGAGCATGCGGAAGCCGTTGAGAACAGCCTTGTCGACGCCGTTGGTGGCAAGATCGCGGAAGCCGTCGAAATAGGGCTGGTCGTCAAAAAGGAAGGCCCAGGTCACTGCACCTTCGATATGGATGTTGGCGCGTCTTGCCAGTTCGTAAGTGCGCATCATGCTCTCGACGACATAGACACCGTAAAGCGGGCCGTTGCGATAGCCGTTCTGGGGATGGACGCGTGCAGAGCAGGCCGCACAGCCTTCCGGATCGGATTCGCCGATCACCACGTGCAGGTGGCGGAGTTCGGGAAACTCGTTGATGATGGCAAGGTTCGTCTCGATGTCGCGGAGCTGCTTGTGCAGGCCCATCCGGACGTGACCCTCATAGATCACGGGATTGCCCTTGGCGTGGAAGGCGAGAAAATCGATCGGCGACTTGTTCTCGACCACATGCTTGAGGAAGGCGCGCAGAAAGGTCTGGGCCTTTTCATTGGCAAAGGCGCCGCAGGTGTGCGGCCCGCCGACGCGGGCCTTCGGAAGCGCGCGCTTCAAGGCCTTGGCGCTGACGTCATACATTTCGCAAAATTGCGGGATGGTGCCGGTCCAGTAGTGGCCGTCCGGCTCGTTCCACACTTCCCACGGCCAGCTTGAAACGACGGCCTCACCATATCTTTCGGTGAGATGGCGCGCCCATGCTTCGATCAGGTCGCCCCATTTCTTCAGGTCCGTCGGCGGGGCCGTCCAGCCGGTGGTGATCGTTGCGTATTTGTCGGCCGGCTCCCATTGATGGCGATAAGGACCGTCGAAATCGGAGAGCGCTTCGGGCGTGAAGCCGATCTGAATCAGCGGAATATTGCCGGCTTCGACATAGGTGTCGAAGATCTTGTCGATGATTGTCCAATCGTAGACCGGATTGCCGTTCGCATCCTCGGTATAGGCATTGGTCGAACCCCATTTGAGGGCAGGCAGGCCATCGCCGCTGGTCAGAAGATTGTGCGCGCGGATACGGGGCGGCTCGGGGCTGAGCTCGGTGAGTTCCTTGAGCAGCTTCCTGCCGTGCGGGGAGTAGGTGTAGTTCGGCTCGTCGTATCCGAACCAGTTCCACAAAGGTTGGTATTTGCCGGTTGGCCGGTTGGCGTGAACGGAGATTGTCACGTCATAGGGGCTGCTCATCCTGGTGTCCTCTTGAACGGTCATGCCAAAGCCTCCTCCCGAAAGCAGCCGACCTGTCTGGTGATGAAGCACGGCCTCTTGGGAGGGCGCCGCGCTCGCCGCAAAAGCTAAGCCAAACGCTCACTTTGTCAATAATATAAAAAAGTACATCGCTGCCATGCGTCAAAAACGCCTGAAAACGCGCTATTTTTTATAGTCTGCAAAATTATCAGTTGCCGTTTCTCAAAAAATTGTCGATAACTACGGCGTGAGTTCGCCCGCCGCCGAGGAGTGCATGTGCCCTGCGGCACGCGCAGGCAGGGGTTCGCTGGACGCCATCGTCAATTGATTACGGGAAGCGCTCGCCGCGGCGAGCTGAGGAGGAGGAACATCCGATGAAGTTCCGTAAATATGCAGCCATTGCCTTATTGTCGCTCATAGCCCTTCCGGCATTTGCGCAGGATTTCATTGCCGGCATACCGCGCAATGAAACGCTGATCATCCAGGGTACGCCGCAGCAGAATGCCGACTGGTTCAACCTCTGGGCTCCGGGCGGCGGGGCGGCGGCAAACCTCAACGGCCTGCAGCAGCTGACCACCGATACGCTGTGGTTCATCAATCCCGAAGGTGGCAAGGATGCCTGGCAGAATGCGCTTGCCAGCGAACCGCCGCGCTACAACGCCGATTTCACCGAGATGACGGTAAAGCTGCGCAAGGGCATCTTCTGGAGCGACGGTGTCGAATTCACCAGCGACGACGTGGTCTATACCGTGCAGACGCAGATCGACCATCCCGGCATGGCCTGGAGCGCGCCCTTCACCGTCAATGTCGCGAGCATCGAAAATCCGGATCCACAGACTGTCGTCTTCCATCTGAAAAAGCCGAACTCGCGCTTCCATACGCTGTTCACCGTGCGCTGGAATGCCGCCTGGATCATGCCGAAACACGTCTTCGAGAAGGCCGCAGATCCGCTGTCCTTCAACAACAACCCGCCGGTTTCACTCGGGCCCTACCAGCTGCAGAATTATGACAAGGGCGGCAACTGGACGATCTGGAAGCTGCGCGACGACTGGCAGCGCACGTCGATCGGCCTGGCTGCGGCACAACCGCCCGAGGTGAAATACGTCGTCTATCGCGCCGCCGGCAATCCGGAGGCCCGCGTCATCGAGCAACGCAACCACAATCTCGACGTCATTAACGACATGGCGCCCGAGGGCATGTTCTCGATCATGCGTGACAGCAAGAGCACAGCCTCCTGGCTGAAGGGCTTCCCGTTTGCGCATCCGGACCCGACGCTGCCTTCCGTTCTCTTCAATACGAAGAAGGCGCCCTTCGACAATAAAGACGTGCGCTGGGCTCTCGCTCTGCTGATCGACATCCGCGAAGTGGCGCTCGGCTCCTACCGCGGCGCGGCCAATATCGCCGCCCTTGCCACGCCGCCGACGGGTTCTGCCCCGGACGACTATTACGCACCGATGCAGGACTGGCTGACGAATTTCGAGCTCGACACCGGATATCGCAAGATCAAGCCCTACGATCCCAACATCTCGGCGCAGATCGCCAATATGGTGCGTAGTCAATGGGCCGATCAGATCCCGACCGATCCGGCCAAGCTGCAGCGCACATTCGGCTTCGGCTGGTGGAAGAAGGACGTTCAGGCTGCAACCGAGCTGCTGCAGAAGGCAGGCTTCAAGAAAAGTGGCCGCCAGTGGGTGAAGCCTGACGGCACGCCCTTTACGATCCGGCTGCAGGTGGAAGGCGATGCCATCCCGACGCTTGCCCGCGCCGGCACGGTGATCGCCCAGCAATGGTCGCAAGCCGGCATCGCCACCAAGGTCGATGTCGCCGGCCCGACCAATGGCCAACGCCTCGGCACCGGCGATTTCGAGACGGCGATCTACTGGAGCATCGAGACCTGGGGCGGTCATCCCGACCTTTCCTTCTTCCTCGACAGCTATCATTCGGAGTTCATCAAGCCGGTCGGGCAGATCCAGCCGCCGCGCAATCTGCAGCGCTGGCAGGATCCGCGTCTCGACCAGATCATCGAGCGCAATCGATCGATCGCCTTCGATTCGCCCGATGTCGCTAAGCTCGGCCAGGACTTCCTGAAGCTCGCCGTCGAGGAAATGCCGATGATCCCGCTGATGGCCTACAACAAGTTCGCGCCGCTCGATACGACCTATTGGACCAACTATCCGAGCGCGGACAATCCCTATTCGGCCTCGGGTCCGAACTGGTCGAACATCCGCTACATGGTGGTCGGGCTGAAGGCCAATCCGGACGCGCCGAAGCCTTGATCGAGGCAATATCGTGGGAGCAGCCGGCCGCCGGCTGTTCCCGTTCTGCTATTGAAAGGTCGATGTCATGAACGGCTTTCTGATCTATGCGGCAAAACGCTTTCTGCAATTTCTCTTCGTGGTCTTCACCGGCATCACGCTGGCCTTCCTGATCGCGCATTTTTCGCCGGTCGATCCGATCGAGCAGACCGTGTCGCTGTTGACGAGCTTCGGCTCCACCGATCCGCAGGCCGTCGAAATCCTCCGCGAATCGCTGCGCGAGCTCTACGGCACCGGCGGCCCGCTGCTGGAGCAGTATTTCACCTTCTGGGGCCGTGTCCTGACCGGCGATTTCGGCCCGTCGCTTTCGTCTTTCCCGACCCCCGTCATGACCGTTATCGGCCGTGCACTGCCCTGGACGGTCGGGCTTCTGACGCTTGCAACGATCATTTCCTGGATCATCGGCAATTTTCTCGGCGCGCTTGCCGGCTATTTCCGCAGCAGCAAGCTGCTGAAGGTTGCCGGCATCGTCATCATGGCGCTGCAGCCGATCCCGACCTATATCATCGGTCTCAGCCTGGTGATCCTCTTCGGTTTTATCTGGCCGATCCTGCCGATCAGCGACGGCGCGCAGGTCAATCTCGCGCCGGCCTTCAACTGGGCCTTCATCAGCTCGGTGATCGAACACGGCATCCTGCCGGCCCTGACCCTCGTGCTCGTCGGCATCGGCGGCTGGTTCATCTCGATGCGTTCGCTGGTTTCCAACATCGTTACCGACGACCACGTCGTCTATGCAGAACTTGGCGGCGTGCGCTCGCGCAGCATCTTTTCGCAATATGTGGCGCGCAACGCCATGCTGCCGCAGGTCACCGGCCTGGCACTCAGTCTCGGAAATGTCTTCGGCGGCGCCGTCATCGTCGAGTTCGTCTTCAATTATCCCGGGATCGGCAAGCTTCTGATCTCCGGCATCTATTCCGGCGATTACAGCCTCGTGCTCGGCGTCACCACCATCGCCATCATCGCGGTTGCGGCCGCGGTCTTCGTGATCGACATCATCTATCCGCTGATCGATCCACGCGTGAAACTGGGGTAATCCGTGATGTTCAAAGTCCTCAGAGACCTGCTGCGCTACAACAAGGAGTTCCTGGTCGGAACCCTCCTGATCGCTATCATTCTGGCGTTGATCGTGGCGTCGTTCTTCTCGCCCTATGACGAGAATGCCATCTATGTCGTTGCGCCCGACATGCCGCCTTCGGCCGAATTCTGGCTGGGCACCACCTCGCGCGGCCAGGAGGTTTTCTGGCAGATTGCCGCCTCGATGCGCAATACGCTGTTCTTCGGCATCATCGTCGCCTTCGTCAGCCGCATCATCGCCATCGCCGTCGGGCTGATCTCCGGTTATATCGGTGGGCGGACCGACCAGATCATCATGGCGGTCAACGATACACTCGGCGCACTGCCGAACATTCCGATCCTGCTGCTTCTAGTCTTCGTGCTTCGCGACCAGATGACGTGGTTCATGCTGGCGATCACCGCAGCGCTGCTCGGCTGGACGCACGACAGCCGCCTGATCCGTTCCGTCGCCCTGTCTCTCCGTCAGCGGGAATTCACCCGGCACGCGGTCTTCTCGGGCATGCGCACACGGCAGATCCTCATCCGCGAACACCTGCCCTATGTCATGCCGATCGTCTTCTTCACGACGATGAACAACATGATCTGGGCGATCGGTCTCGAAGTGACGCTCTCGGTGCTCGGATTTTCCGACATCAACCGGCCGACGATCGGCGGCATGATCTACTGGGCCAATGCGCATTCCGCGATGGTATCGGGCATATGGTGGTGGGTCGCCTTTCCGATGCTCTTCGTCGTCATCCTGTTCCTTGGTCTGTTCATGCTCGCCATGTCGGTGAACGAATATATCGACCCGCGCTCGCGGCTCGCCCGCATGGGAGCTTGAGGAGATGCAGAACCTGATGAGGACGCAGCCTTTGACCCTTGCCGAAAACGCCATGGACGCACTGACGATCGACGGGCTGAAATGCTACTACGTCAACGATTATTTCGGTGTGCGGCGGGAGATCCGCGCGGTCGACGATATCAGCCTGACCATCCGCAGGAACGAGATCTACGGGATTGCCGGCGAATCCTCGAGCGGCAAGACATCGCTGATCAAGACGCTTGCCGGCGCCATCCGCCCGCCGATGCGCGTCGTCGGCGGAACGGTGAAATTCAATTTTGCCGACGGGCCGATCGATGTCTATGGCGAACCGGCGAAGATGAAGGCGGCACGCTGGCGTCACCTTTCCTACATCATGCAGGGCTCGATGAACGTGCTGAACCCGGTCAGAAGGGTCAAACACGCCTTCACCGATTTCGCCTCCCGCCACATGAACCTCGATCCAGATGCCTTCCGCGCGCGCGTCGAGGCGCATCTTGCCAGGCTGCATCTCGATCCGCATGTGCTCGAGGCTTTTCCGCATCAGCTTTCGGGCGGCATGCGCCAGCGCCTGACCATTGCTCTCGCCACTGTCTGCGAGCCGGAATTCATCATCGCCGACGAGCCGACGACGGCGCTCGACGTGCTCGTCCAGCAGGACGTTCTGGCGCTGATCAAGGAAGTGCAGGCCCGCCTGCAGTCCTCGGTCATCTTCGTGACCCACGACATGTCGGTGCATGCCGCCATCACCGACCGGCTGGCCATCATGTATGCGGGACGGCTGGCGGAGGAGGGGCCGACGCAGGCGATGTTCGACAATCCCCAGCATCCCTATACCGTTCACCTGATCGGCAGCCTGCCACGCATCGGTGATGTCTCGACGCGGAAAAGCCTCAAGGGCAAGCCGCCGGCACTTTCGGATCCGCCTTCGGGATGCCGTTTCCATCCACGCTGTCCGATCGCGATCGACAAATGCGCACGCGAGGCGCCGGCCATGCTGCCGAGCGCGACGGGAGGGCGGGTCGCATGCTTCCGTGCCGGGGAGTACCAGATCCAATGAGCAGCAATCTCCTCGAACTCGACCATGTGACCAAGCTCTTTCCGATCGGCGGCTTCTTCTCGCGCGAAAAGATGAAGGCGGTCGACGATGTCAGCTTCGCGCTCAGCGCCGACAAGCCCGAGATATTCACGATCGTCGGCGAATCCGGCTCCGGAAAGTCGACGTTGGCGAAGATGATCCTCGGCAACGAAAAGGCCGATCGGGGCAGTATTCATTTCGACGGCACGGATGTGAAGGCGGTCCGGTCCCGCAGGGATCGCGAGGCTTTCATGGCCAAGGTCCAGCCAGTCTTCCAAAATCCGTTCGAGGCCTTCAATCCGCTGACCCGGATCGACGAGTATCTGCTCGCCACCGCCCATCGCTTCAAGGGCGCAAAGAGCCGCACCGAGAAAGAGGCGCTTGCCGACGTTGCCCTCCAACGCGTCGGCCTGTCGATGGCGGAGATAAAGGGCCGCTTCTCGCACGAGCTTTCAGGCGGCCAATTGCAGCGCATCGCCGTCGCCCGTGCGCTGATACCCGAGCCGAAGCTGATCGTGGCGGACGAGCCGGTCTCGATGGTCGACGCATCGCTTCGCATGTCGATCGTCAATCTCTTCCGCGATCTGCGCGACGCGCTCAACGTTTCGATCGTCTACATCACCCATGACCTTGCGACCGCCTATTACATTTCCGACCGCGTGGTGATCATGCGCAAGGGTGTGGTGGTGGAGAGCGGCGATGCCAGGGATGTGCTCGAACATCCGAAACACGCCTATTCGATCGCGTTGAAGAACGCCGTTCTGCCGCCCAATCCTCGCGAGGCGTCGGCGATCATTCGCCTGCGGCAGCGCAATGCCGGGACAAATGAAGCCACTTCCGGCAGTGGCGACCGCCTGGCCCAGTGAAGCGCAATTTCTGAGCTTCACTGTTTAAATCGCTGCGGCGACCCGCAATGCGTGGCTCCGTCTTTGCGGTTCCAATTCCATCGATTTGCGGGCATGGTCTCGCGCGATGAGCACAGATTCGTCCGATCTCTTTGGCGCGCTTTTCGAGGCACCGCCCGCGAACCGAACGGTTCCCGTGCTGGTGCCGATGCCGGCGCCAAAACCCTATTCCTATTCGGTGCCGGATGGCATGGCGGTCGAGCCCGGCTCGGTCGTGCAGGTGCCGCTCGGTCCGCGGCAGGTGATCGGCGTCGTCTGGGACGGCGGCGAGGACGGCGTCGATCCGAAGAAGCTTCGGCCGATCAGCCATGTCTTCGACTGCCCGCCGCTTGCCAGGGAGATGCGGGATTTCATCGATTGGGTGGCGACCTATACGCTCTCGCCGCCCGGTCTCGTCGCCCGCATGGCGCTCCGGGCGCCGAACGCCTTCGAGCCGGAACCGATGGTGGAGGGGCTGAAGCTCGTCGGCGGCGAACCGGAGCGGATGACGCCGGCGCGCGCCCGGGTGCTCGATACGGCCTCCGACGGCTTTTCCTGGACGCGCAGCGGCCTTGCGCATGCGGCGGGTGTCTCGACGAGCGTCGTCGACGGGCTAATCACGCTCGGCATCTTCGAGACTGTATTCCTGCCGCCGCCGCCGGTCGTTGCGATGCCGGATCCGGATTTCGCCGCCGCACGTCTCGAAGGGCCGCAAAAGCAGGCGGCCGAAGAGATCGTTACCGATGTCTGCAAGGGCGACTTTTCGGTGTCGCTGATCGACGGGGTAACCGGCTCCGGCAAGACCGAGGTCTATTTCGAGGCGATTGCCGAGACGCTGAAACGCGGTAAGCAGGTGCTGATCCTGCTGCCGGAGATCGCGCTGACGGCCAGTTTCATGGAGCGCTTCCAGGACCGCTTCGGGGCAAAGCCGGCCGAATGGCATTCCGATCTTGCGCCGCGCATGCGCGAAAAGGTCTGGCGCCAGGCGGTGACCGGCGAAGTGCGGGTGGTGGCGGGCGCCCGCTCGGCGCTCTTCCTGCCCTTCGAGGATCTCGGCCTGATCATCGTCGACGAGGAGCACGATCCCGCCTACAAGCAGGAGGATCGCGTCTTCTACAATGCCCGCGACATGGCTGTCGTGCGCGGCCGCATCGGCGATTTTCCGGTCATCCTGGTGTCGGCGACGCCGTCGGTCGAAAGCCAGGTCAACGGGCAGAGCGGACGCTACAGCACCGTCCACCTGCCGACGCGTTTCGGCGATGCGGCGATGCCGGACCTGCATCTGGTCGATATGCGCAGGCACGCGCCGGAGCGGGGCGGCTTCCTGTCGCCGGTGCTGATCCGGGCGATCGGCAAGACGGTGGAGAAGCGCGAACAGGCGCTGCTGTTTCTCAACCGGCGCGGTTATGCGCCGTTGACGCTCTGCCGGGTCTGCGGCCATCGGTTCCAATGCCCGCAATGTTCGAGCTGGCTGGTGGAGCATCGTTTCCGCAAGCAGCTGCAATGCCATCAATGCGGCCATGCCGAACGCACGCCGGAGGCCTGCCCGGAATGCGGCACGCTGGATCATCTCGTCGCCTGCGGGCCAGGCGTCGAGCGCATCGCCGAAGAGGTGGAACGGCATTTTCCGGAGGCGCGGACGATCGTTCTCTCCTCGGATATCATGGGCGGGGTGAAGCGGCTGCGGCTGGAGCTGGAAGCGATCGCCAAGGGCGAGGCCGATATCGTCATCGGCACCCAGCTTGTCGCCAAGGGACATAATTTTCCGCTGATGACGCTGGTCGGCATCGTCGATGCCGATCTCGGCCTTGCCAATGGCGATCCGCGCGCGGCCGAGCGCACCTTCCAGCTTTTGTCGCAGGTGACGGGCCGGGCCGGGCGCACCGGCCTCAAGAGCCATGGGCTGCTGCAGACCTACCAGCCGCAGCATCCTGTGATGCAGGCAATTGTCTCCGGCGATTCCGAAGCCTTCTACGAGCGCGAGATCACCGAACGCGAACGTGCCCTATTGCCGCCCTTCGGCAGGCTCGCCTCGATCATCGTTTCGGCCGAAACCCGCCATGATGCTGAAAACCATGCGCGCGGCATGCGCAACGCCGCACCGCAGGTGTCGGGCATCTCGGTGCTCGGCCCGGCCGAAGCGCCGCTTGCGCTGGTGCGCGGCCGCCATCGCTTCCGTCTTTTGGTCCACGGCCGGCGGAACTCGGACATGCAGGGGTTCCTGCGGGCGATGCTGTCGCAATCGCCCAAGGAGCGTGGATCGGTGCAGGTGCAACTGGATATCGATCCGCAGAGTTTTCTCTAAATCAAATGGCGCCGCCATTCCCTCCGTTTTCAGCCCATGTCATAAAACACTGATTCATCCGGGTGATTTGGGGCTGACGCATGGAGTTTTATTTTCCGACCGAGCTTGGCGAGCAGCTTGCTTTTTGCTCCGCCGCTTTCACGGCGCTGGCCGGCTTCATCATGATGTTCGCGCCGGGCCAGACTTTCCGTCTTCTCGGTCTGCAGGCGCAGGAGGGGCGGCCGGAAGGCTTCGGCGAGGGACGCTCGATGGGCGGTTTCTATCTCGGTTTCGGGCTGTCGGCGATCATGCTCGCCCAGACCACGATCTATATGGCGTTAGGCGCCGCCTTTACGATGGCGGCCTTTGCCCGTGTCATCTCGATCCTGTCCGATAAGGGGAGTAATCTCGTCAACTATTTACTCCTGGTTGTGCAGATTGCGTTGGCCGCGCTACCGCTGCTCTACGTTTTCGGCTTCACCCAGACGTGACTCTCGCTGCCGGCAGACGGCTTCTTCGGCCTGCTTTCAGGCCATTGCGCGATTTTGCAGACAGAAATTCATGGGAAAGGCGTATTCGGGCATTACGCGTGTTGCGAGTCCGAACATCCTATGTTAGACGGACCCCGAATTTCGGAAGAAGCAAGAGGCTTCTCTTGTGATTTCTGGGGGAAATCAAAACGAATTCAAGATCATAGGTTCGGCGCCCGCCGAGAGCCGGATTTTGGGTTGAAATCAGGGAAATTTGTGCCAGTGGCAGACACGTCCCAGCTTACTTCTGGTGTTGCCGAGCGCTATGCCTCGTCGCTCTTCGAACTGGCGCTCGAGCAGGGCGTCGTAGACGGCGTAACCGCCGATCTTGACCGTTTCCAGGCGATGCTGGATGAGAGCGCCGATCTGAAGCGCTTCGTCGCAAGCCCGGTTTTCTCCGCCGAGGACCAGTTGAAGGCGATCGTCGCCATCAGCGAGAAGGCTGGCATCAGCGGTTTCTTCGCCAATTTCCTGAAGGTCGTGGCGCGCAACCGCCGCCTGTTTGCCCTACCGGGCATGATCAAGGCCTTCCGCATCATCGCCGCGAACCATCGCGGTGAAATCTCCGCCGAGGTCACCTCGGCACATGCGCTTTCGCAAGCGCAGGAAACCGAATTGAAGGTGGCACTCAAGAGCGTTACCGGCAAAGACGTGATGATTGCCGTCACGGTTGATCCGTCAATTCTTGGTGGTCTGATCGTGAAGGTCGGGTCCCGTCAGATTGATACGTCTCTTCGTACCAAACTCTCTACCCTTAAGCTCGCATTGAAAGAGGTTGGCTGATGGATATCCGCGCCGCGGAAATTTCCGCAATTCTCAAAGACCAGATTAAAAATTTCGGCAAAGAGGCAGAAGTCTCGGAAGTCGGCCAGGTTCTCTCCGTCGGTGACGGTATCGCTCGTGTCTATGGTCTGGACAATGTCCAGGCCGGTGAAATGGTCGAGTTCCCGGGCGGCATCCGCGGCATGGCGCTGAACCTCGAATCCGACAATGTCGGCGTCGTCATCTTCGGCTCCGACCGCGACATCAAGGAAGGCGACACCGTCAAGCGGACCGGCGCCATCGTTGACGTTCCGGTTGGTCCGGAACTGCTTGGCCGCGTTGTCGACGCGCTCGGCAATCCGATCGACGGCAAGGGCCCGATCAATGCGACGCGCCGTTCGCGGGTCGACGTCAAGGCTCCGGGCATCATTCCGCGCAAGTCGGTTCATGAGCCGATGTCGACCGGCCTCAAGGCCATCGACGCGCTGATCCCGGTCGGCCGCGGCCAGCGCGAGCTGGTCATCGGTGACCGCCAGACCGGCAAGACCGCGATCCTTCTCGATGCCTTCCTCAACCAGAAGGCCATCCACGACAACGGTCCGGAAGGCGAAAAGCTTTATTGCGTCTACGTCGCCGTCGGCCAGAAGCGTTCGACCGTTGCCCAGTTCGTCAAGGTGCTCGAAGAGCGCGGCGCGCTGAAGTATTCGATCATCGTTGCCGCCACCGCTTCCGATCCGGCGCCGATGCAGTTCCTGGCACCGTTTGCCGGCTGCGCCATGGGTGAATATTTCCGTGATAACGGCATGCATGCGCTGATCGGTTACGACGACCTGTCCAAGCAGGCCGTGTCCTACCGCCAGATGTCCCTGCTGCTGCGCCGCCCGCCGGGCCGCGAAGCCTATCCGGGCGACGTTTTCTACCTGCACTCGCGCCTGCTCGAGCGCGCTGCGAAGATGAACGACGACAAGGGCGCCGGTTCGCTGACCGCTCTGCCGGTCATCGAAACGCAGGGCAACGACGTGTCGGCCTTCATTCCGACCAACGTCATCTCGATCACCGACGGCCAGATCTTCCTTGAAACCGACCTGTTCTACCAGGGTATCCGCCCGGCCGTGAACGTCGGTCTGTCGGTTTCCCGCGTCGGCTCGTCGGCGCAGATCAAGGCGATGAAGCAGGTTGCCGGCTCGATCAAGGGCGAGCTCGCCCAGTATCGCGAAATGGCCGCCTTCGCCCAGTTCGGTTCGGACCTTGACGCTGCGACGCAGCGCCTGCTGAACCGTGGCGCACGCCTGACCGAACTCCTGAAGCAGCCGCAGTTCTCGCCGCTGAAGACGGAAGAGCAGGTCGCCGTGATCTTTGCTGGCGTCAACGGCTATCTCGACAAGCTGCCGGTCGCTTCGGTCGGCAAGTTCGAGCAGGGCTTCCTCTCATATCTGCGTTCGGAAGGCTCCGCCATCCTCGACGCGATCCGCACGGAAAAGGCAATCAGCGACGATACCAAGGGCAAGCTCACCGCTGCTCTCGATAGCTTCGCAAAGTCTTTCTCGTAATCAGGCCCTAAGTTAGGACGGATCACGGATGCCTTCACTTAAGGATCTGAAAAACCGGATCGCCTCCGTCAAGGCGACGCAGAAGATCACCAAGGCGATGAAAATGGTCGCCGCGGCGAAGCTTCGGCGTGCGCAGGAGGCGGCCGAGGCCGCCCGGCCTTATTCGCAGCGCATGGGTGCGGTTCTGGCGAACATTGCCAAGGCCGTCACCGATGCCGATGGCGCTCCGACGCTGATGACCGGCACTGGCCAGGACAAGGTCCATCTGCTGGTGGTCTGCACGGCCGAACGTGGTCTTTGCGGCGGTTTCAACTCGCAGATCGCACGCTTTGCACGCGAACATGTCCGCAAGCTGCTTGCCGAAGGCAAGACGGTGAAGATCTTCACCGTCGGCAAGAAGGGTCACGACATCCTTCGCCGCGAATTCGCGTCGCTGATCATCGAGCGCAAGGAATTGCGCGACGTCAAGCGCGTCGGCTTCGAGAATGCGGACCAGATCGGCAAGCGCATCATCGAGATGTATGCTGCCGGCGAGTTCGACGTCTGCACGCTGTTCTATTCCGAGTTCAAGTCGGTGATCAGCCAGATTCCGACGGCGCAGCGGCTCATCCCGGCTTCAACGGGAGCTGTGCAGGCCGAAGATGCCGCCCATGCAGGCGCTGTCTACGAATACGAGCCGGATCCGGCATCGATCCTTGAAGATCTGATCCCGCGTAACATCTCCGTCCAGATCTTCCGCGCGCTCCTTGAGAACGTCGCAGGTGAGATGGGCGCCAAGATGAGCGCTATGGACAATGCGACGCGTAATGCCGGTGAGATGATCAACAAGCTGACGCTGAGCTACAACCGCCAGCGTCAGGCGCAGATCACCAAGGAACTCATTGAAATCATTTCGGGCGCGGAAGCGCTCTGAGGCTAGGAAAAGAGGGTCAGAAAATGGCTGAGGCAGCTACCCCCAAGATCGGCTCTGTCGGCAGAGTCACCCAGGTTATCGGCGCCGTCGTCGACGTTGCTTTCGAAGGCGAACTGCCGAAGATCCTGAACGCCCTGGAAACCAGCAACAACGGCAACCGCCTGGTTCTCGAAGTTGCGCAGCACCTTGGCGAAAACGTCGTCCGTACCATCGCGATGGACTCGAGCGAAGGTCTCGTCCGCGGCCAGGAAGTCGCCGATACCGGCGCTCCGATCATGGTTCCGGTCGGCAACGAGACGCTCGGCCGCATCATGAACGTCATCGGCGAGCCGGTCGACGAAGCCGGGCCGCTGGTCACCGCTCACAAGCGCGCCATCCACCAGGATGCGCCGTCCTATGTCGAGCAGTCGACGGAATCGCAGATTCTGGTCACCGGCATCAAGGTCGTCGATCTTCTGGCTCCCTATGCACGCGGCGGCAAGATCGGCCTCTTCGGCGGCGCCGGCGTTGGCAAGACCGTTCTGATCATGGAACTGATCAACAACGTCGCCAAGGCGCATGGTGGTTACTCGGTTTTCGCAGGCGTCGGTGAACGCACCCGCGAAGGCAACGACCTCTACCACGAAATGATCGAATCGAACGTCAACAAGCATGGCGGCGGCGAAGGCTCGAAGGCTGCGCTGGTTTACGGGCAGATGAACGAACCGCCGGGCGCCCGCGCCCGCGTCGCCCTGACCGGCCTGACGGTTGCCGAGCACTTCCGCGACCAGGGCCAGGACGTTCTGTTCTTCGTCGACAACATCTTCCGCTTCACGCAGGCAGGTTCCGAAGTGTCGGCTCTGCTCGGCCGCATCCCGTCGGCCGTCGGTTATCAGCCGACGCTCGCAACTGACATGGGTCAGATGCAGGAGCGCATCACCACGACGACAACCGGCTCGATCACCTCGGTTCAGGCCATCTACGTTCCGGCCGACGACTTGACCGACCCGGCGCCGGCGACTTCGTTTGCTCACCTTGATGCAACGACGGTTCTGTCGCGCTCGATCGCTGAAAAGGGCATCTACCCGGCTGTCGATCCGCTCGACTCCACGTCGCGCATGCTCGACCCGATGGTCGTCGGTGAAGAACATTACGACGTCGCCCGCAAGGTCCAGTCGACGCTGCAGCGCTACAAGGCCCTGCAGGACATCATCGCGATCCTTGGCATGGACGAACTGTCCGAAGAGGACAAGATTGCTGTCGCCCGCGCCCGCAAGATCGAGCGTTTTCTGTCACAGCCGTTCTTCGTGGCCGAAGTCTTCACCGGCTCGCCGGGCAAGCTGGTTGCGCTCGAAGACACGATCAAGGGCTTCAAGGGCCTCGTCAACGGCGAATACGATCACCTGCCGGAAGCTGCCTTCTACATGGTCGGCTCGATGGAAGAAGCGGTCGAAAAGGCCAAGAAGCTCGCAGCTGCTTAATGAGCGACGCGCTAGACGAGATATTCTGCTGCGACTCCCTGAAAGGAGTCGTGGCGGATCTTCCGGAACCAGCAGCGCCGACCATCTATCGTGCCGATAACGGCGTGCTGATGATGGTGGTGGGGCTGGTCCAGAGCGAGGAAGGCCTCGGTTATCTCGATCAAGCGATAATGCACTGCCCGTTCTGCGGGACCAAATTGCAAGATGCGAAAGCCATAGCCGAGAAGGTAAGTCACTGATGGCTGACAATTTCAACTTTGAGCTCGTTTCGCCGGAGCGTCTGCTGCTGTCGGAGATGGTGACCGAGGTCGTCATCCCCGCGACTGAAGGCGAGATGACGGTCATGGCAAACCATGCGCCGACGATGACGACGATCAAGCCGGGTGTCGTGAGCGTGCGTTCGGCCTCGGGTAAGAAGCAGGACTACGTGGTGTTCGGCGGTTTTGCCGATATCCTGCCGACCGGCTGCACATTGCTTGCCGAATCCGCGGTTCCGGTCGAGGAACTCCACAAGGACGAGCTGACCCGTCGTATCGAGGCCGCCCGCACGGAACTCGAACATGCCGAATTGCACGAGCATAAGTCGAAGCTCGAGCACTTCATCATGGAACTGACGCATCTGCGCGGCGTCGTTCAACAGGATTGATTGCAATCGGTGAGATCAATGAAAAGCGGCCGCGATGGCCGCTTTTTTGTTTCTGCCTTCATCTGTCGGTATGCGGAAAGACCGGGCTGTCGGCAGAGCTGAAATGAAGAAGCGGCAGCAGCAATTCAAAGTGCGAATGCGATCTTTGCGCGTCTGAAAAGACGCGTGGCGCTGCAGGATCGTCTAACTCCGGCAGTGATGCCGGATCATCTCAGAAGCCCGTGCCGCCGCGCAGCTCTATGACGACCGTCCTGAGCAGTATCCTCAGGTCGAGCAGCAGGCTGAAATTCCTGACATAATAGATATCACAAGCGATGCGGGCGCGGGCTTCCAGCGATCGCGCCGTCGGGCCCCGCCAACCGCGTGTCTGCGCAAGACCGGTAATGCCGGGGCGCATGATGTGGCGTTGATGGTAGTCCGGCACCAATTCTTCGTAGAGCTTGCCGGCTGCCCGCATGTTGATGGCGTGGCAGCGCGGGCCGACCAGCGACATCTCGCCCCTGAGGACGTTGAAAAGCTGCGGCAGCTCGTCGATATTGGTCTTGCGGAGCACCGCGCCGATGCCTGTCACCCGGCTGTCGCCCTTGACGGTCTGTTGAACGCCGCTCGGATCACAAGCTTCGGCGCGCATCGACCGGAACTTGAAGACCGTGATCTTCCGGCCGTTCAGCCCCCAGCGGATCTGGCGGAAAAACACCGGACCGCCATCGTCGAGTTTGATGAAAAGAGCGATTGCCAGAAAAAGCGGCGCCAGCACGAGGAGGGCGCTGACTGAGGCGACGATGTCGATCAAGCGCTTCATGGCCAGCCGCAACGCCATTTTTCTTTCTACACGGGAAAAGCTATCCGGCTGGCGAATGTTGGAGTTCGCTACAACCAGGGTCTTGGTTTTGTCCTGACGCTGAGACGGATCGAAGCGTGAATTCGTCTTCGAAGTAAAAGCATTCATTACGCAAGGTCCACAAGTTTAGATGCGGTACTGAACAGCAGTGAGACAGATACATGGTCACGTATCGTTTGTCATCGGTATAAATAGGAATTTGATAACCCTAAAGACGCCAAAAATGGGAGTATTTCGCGTTAACCTTAATGCCTGTAGTTGCACTTCTGGGAAATTTATACTTTGAAAGGAGTAGCCCGATTGGGTTGGTGAGATGTCAGCCGGTTGCCGAAATCGATTGCCGGCTTTTCCAGCAGGAAGTAGCTGAGGCTCGCGACCAGAAGGATGAGCGCCGCCGCCAGCCCGCAAGATTGCAGCCAGCCGGTGACGACATTTTCCGAGGAAAAGCCAAACGAGCCCGGGTCGAGCCTCTGGATCAATATCAGGATGATCTCCTGCCAGATATAGATGCCGAAGGAGATCTTTGCGATGTAGCGGACAGGAGCGTTGTCGAGCAGCCTGCCCAGGCGTTGCGAATGGCTGAGCGAAACGAGCGCCGTTGCGGCCGCCAGCGGAAAGACCGGAAAACCATAGGGGATTTCGAGCCAGCCGTAAGCCGCGTCGGAGCCGCCGGGCGATATGACGAGGCGGTAGCCGGCAACGGCGATGGCCAGGGCCGCTGCGGCATCGAACCAGGAGGAGCGCTTTGCGGGGAGCATGACCTCGACGCCGGCGGCGAGTGCGCCGAGCGCGAAGACGGCGAAGAAGCCGATCGGATTATATCTCGGCATCCACTCCTTCGCGCCACCCTGCAGACCGTACTGCCAGCCGCGTCCGATGTCGTCGAGCGGAAAGAAGGCCAGGATCAGCAGATGGGCGAGAAGTACGGCTGTGATGACGCAAAGCCAGGCGAAGCGGGCAGGCAACGGGCGCCGCCTCAGCACGGGCAAACGAAACAGCAGGAGAAAGCAGATCGGCAGGAGCACATAGCTGGTGACCTCGAAGGCAATGGACCAGAGCGGCCCGTCGGCTTCGACAGGAAACAAGGTGCGCCAATGCCACTGGCTCATGAACAGCAGCCCGGAGACGTAGCGGAGCACAAGCTCCGGGGTCAGCGGCAGGTCAAGCAGCGTCAGGCTGAGAGCGAAGCCGATGGTGGCGGCGAACCAGAAGCCCGGAGCGATGCGCGCCGCCCTGCGGATCGCATAATGGCGGAGGCTCGGCATGGCGCTACCGGCGTCGAGCGCGCGCCAGAAGGGATGGGCAAGAAGAAAGCCGCTGAGCACGAAGAAGATGGCGACGCCGAAATTGCCGAAGCGGAGGATATTTGCAGTCGGTCCGAGTTCGTCGGGGATTCTGCGCATATCCAGCCGCAGCGCGAAGTGGTGGGCGAGCACCAGCAGACAGGCCGTCGCCCGCAGAAAGTCCGCTCCGGCCAGTCTCTCCTGTTGTCGCATCCTGCCTCCCCACCTTGCCCAGAGCATGATGCCGAAAAGTGTGAGCGGTTTTCGGACTACTGATTCAGATCTTAGGCCGGGTCGGCCCAAGATCTGAATTCGTATCTCGGATTTTGCAGCGGAAAGCCGCGACGGGCAAGGCAGGGGGTGGGCTCAGTCGAGAAGTTCGTTGGTATAATAGGTGGAAAAGTCCGGCTTCTCCTTGAGTGCGGCGCCATTCGCATCGACCAGAATGCCATTCTCCATCAGGAAGCCGCCGAGGGCCTCGGCCTTTGCCGGGTCGAGCGCACCGATCACGCCGGCCTCGGATTTCAGGAAGTGTCCCTCGATCAATGCCTTCTGAGAAGCCTTTACCAGTTCCGTATTCATCAGTGCGCCGTTGCTTCCAGAGATCAGCAGGTCGCAGGCTTCGTCGGGATGGTCGACGGAGTAGGCATAACCCTTTCGTGTCGCCTGGATGAAGGCGCGGGCGTGGTCCCGACTTGCGGCGAGATAGGCGTCGCTGGAGACGATGACCGTCGTCTGCTCGTCGGGAATGCCATAATCGGAATAGTGGAAGCGGCCGATCTTCCGGTTTTCCAGTTCGGCGGCGATGCCTTCCCAGGTGTAGATCTCCAGCGTGAAATCGATCGAGCCATTGTCCAGCGCCTCGTAAGCCGAGGTGCCGAGGGTGACGGTCTTGACGTCGCCCTTGCCGCCGTCATTGCGGATCATCGCGGAGATCAGCGCGCTCTCCCAGGTGCCGCCAAAGCCGCCATAGGTCTTGCCGTCGAGGTCTTTCGGGCTCTTGATGTCGTCGCGTCCGCCCTTGAAGATCAGACGTGCGGTTTCCGTCTGGACGACGCCGTAGACCATCTTCACGTCACCGCCGCCAGCGCGCTGCGTCAGGGTCTCGATCTCGCTGCTGATGCCGAAATCGGCAACGCCGTTGGACACCAGCGTTCCGGCGCTGGTATCGGTGAAGGGAAGAATCTCGACATCGAGCCCGGCATCGGCATAGAAGCCCTTCGCCTTGGCGACATAGATGCCGATATGGTTGGTGTTGGGCGTCCAGTCGAGCGCGATGCGAACCTTTGCGGGTGCCGATTGGGCGAAGGCAGTGCGGCCGGCGAGGCTTGCCGCGATGGCGGCGAAGATCGTCTGGCGACGGGTGAGAAGCAGCATGGTGACCTCCTCAGGTCTCTTGCGGATGAAGCAGGGTTTGCAGGATTTCGGTTTCGATCGCCTGGGCCGCCGGCGAGCCGAGATCGGCGATGCTTCTCGGACGGGGCAGGGGAACGCGGAATTCACGGATGATACGCGCCGGACGGGCCGAAAGCACGTAGATCCGGTCGGAGAGGAACACGGCCTCGCGAACATCATGGGTGATCAGCAGCGCCGTCCAGCGGTGCTCGGTCCACATGCCCTGCAGCCATTCCTGGATCTGCGTACGCGTCAGCGCGTCGAGCGCGCCGAAAGGCTCGTCGAGCAGCAGCATGTCCTGGGTCTGGACGACGGTGCGCAGCAGCGCGGCGCGCTGGCGCATGCCGCCTGACAGTTCGGAGGGATAGTGATGTTCGAAGCCGGCAAGGCCGAAGCTCTCGAACAGCGGTGCGACGGCGGCGCGGGCCGCGCGACGGCTCATGCCTTTTACCTCGAGACCGAGTGCCGCATTGTCGATGATCCGGCGCCAGGGCATCAGCGCATCGCGTTGCGGCATGAAGGCGAAGGAATGCGGCGCCTGTTCCAGCGGCACGCCCTTAAAAAGCATGGTGCCGGAATCGGGTCGAAGCGCCTGGGTCAGCAGTCGCAGCACCGTCGATTTTCCGGAGCCGGAGGGGCCGACGATCGAAACGAACTCGCCGTCTGCGACGGTGAGCGAAATATCGCCCAGCACCTTCATACCGTCGAAGGACTTCGAGATGTTGCGCAATTCGACCATACCATCGTTCATCGGCGCTGCTCCGCGGTTGGCTGCCAGGGCATGACGAGGCGCTGGATCATCAGCGTCGCTCCGAAGAGGCAGAGTGTCAGCACGGCGCTGACGACGACGGCGGCGAGCACGAGATCGGGACGGAAATTGTTCTTGGCGTTGAGGATATAGATGCCGAGGCCGCGGGCGGCGCCGGCATATTCGGCAAAGATCGCGCCGACGACGGCATAGGTGATCGAGATTCTGAGGCCGGCGAAGAAATAGGGCAACGAGGAGGGAAGCCGCGCCAGGCGGAAAATGCGCCAGCGGCTCGCCTTCATCGAATTCAGCAATTCTGCGATGTCGCGGTCGGTTGATTCATAGCCCTGCAGCAAGGCGACGAGCAGCGGGAAGAAGGTGACGAGCGCCACCAGCAGGACCTTCGGCAACAGGCCGAAGCCGAACCAGAGGACGACGAGAGGCGCGATCGCCACCAGCGGCAGGGTCTGGCTGGCGATGAAGATCGGCAGCAATGCCCGGCGCATGAAGGGCACGAAATCCATGAGGATCGAGGCGGCGAAGGCGAAGGCAAGCGACAGGGCGAAACCTCCGAGTGTCGCGCCGAGCGTTGGCCAGGTGTTTGATATCAGCGCCTCGCGGTTCAGCCAGCCCTGGATGACGATGCGCGAAGGCGCCGGCAGGATGGAAGGTTTGATACCGGAGAGATCGACATAGAGTTCCCATGCCGCCAAAAAGGCGCAGCCGGCCAGCAAGGCGGGTATGCCCCGGTAGAGAGCGGCGCGGAACGCGGCAAGGCGCGAATCCGATGGTTGTGACGGTGTCATCGGCGTTCGATCAGGCTTTCGTTGGGCTATTGGCTGACACCGTGATGTCGAGGGTCACATGCCCTTCGGGGTCGCCGAAGCAATAGAAGGCCTCCCGAATGGTTGCGAAGACGGGGCCGGCATCGCCAGAAAGCCTGGTGCAGAAATTCTTGGCGCGGTCGAAAGTGCCGGAGCGCTTCAGGAAGTCGATGCAGCCATAGATCTCGTCCATATGGGTACCGGTGCCCATGACGTAGAGCGAGAATTGCGCAGCGGCCGGCTGTCCGGTCTCGGCGGTGATTTCAACAGCGGCAAGTGCAGCTGTTATACGCTCGGCAAGCGGCTCCGCCTGACCGAGGGAAGGGTTGACGCCGCAGATGGCGTCGTCGGGCTCGCCGGGGCAGCCGCGTGAAACGGCAGCAGATAGCACGCAATGCTCGCCGGTCTTGGCGGCGGCGGCGAAAAGATCGTGCATGGCGGCGAAAAGAATGTCAGGCGGGCCGACCAGCAGTGTGGAGATGTCATCGGTCTCGATGCGCAGCCGGTCGCGATAAGGATCGAGCGCCTTGACGGCATCAAGAATAATGCCGACAAAATTGCCGGACATCGGATAGAGTGACACTTGTGCGCCTGAGAACATCTGAACCTCGCTCCGCTGGCATTACCCAGATCAGCTTTGAAGGGTCCAGAGGCTTGCACCTCACATCTCAGCCCCGGCGATACGGAGCTCCCCTGTTATTTGCGCGGAAACTATCACCGGGGTTTTCTCCCCGCAACAGCAAAATTGCGAACCCGTCCGCGCGGTCGGGATGAGCCTGATGTGACGGGAAACACCCGGACGGAGGTCCTGTCCGGGTGTTTCCAATGGTTCCGTACCTGCCGGGAACGGAACCGCAGCTTGCTGCCTCAGGCGGCGATGTCCGTATAGGGACGATCGCTGCGGGCAGCGACGAGCGCCTGCGTCCACCATTCCAGCCTCGTCATCATCCGATCGAGCGAACGCATTGCGTCGGCGGGGTTGTCGAGCCGCCCGTCCGTGTCGAAGCGGTTCCAAGGTGCGGCAAAGCTCACCGAATCGCGGATCGTCACGGCGTGCAGTTCGGCAAAGACGAGCCGCAGTTGTTCGACGGCGCGCAGGCCGCCAGAGATGCCGCCATAGGAAACGAAGGCGACCGGCTTGCCCTGCCAGGGCTCGAAGAAGAGATCGATGATCGACTTCAACGGGGCGGTGAAGCTGTGATTGTATTCCGGCGTGACGATGATGAAGGCGTCGGCCATGCCAAGCCGTCCGGCGAGCCTGTCGATTTCGGGGTGCGTCATATCGCGGTTGGCCGGCAGCGCGAAATCGAGCGGGTCGATGATGTCGATATCAAATTGCGGGAAGCGGACGAGCTCCTGCGTCAGCCATTTGACCACCCGGTCGCAGATGCGGCCCTCTCTCGTGCTCCCATAGATGACAGCCAGCCTGGTGGATGTTTTCATGCGTCGCTCCTTGTTGCGATTGGACTTTACGATTGCAGGAGCCAAGGTTATAAAACCTCAACTAATATTGAGGTCAAGAGGTGATGGATACAATTCCTGCAGCGCCGCTCGGCAAGCTCCTGACGGTCGGTGAAGTGGCGGAGCGCAGCGGCCTGGCCGTCTCGGCGCTGCATTTTTACGAGACCAAGGGGCTGATCTCGAGCATTCGCTCCCGCGGCAATCAGCGGCGCTATGGGCGCGATGTGCTTCGCCGGCTCGGCATCATCAAGGTGGCGCAGCGTGTCGGCATTCCGCTTTCGGAAATCCAGGCGGCGTTCGAGTCCCTGCCGCAGGGGCGCACGCCGACCGTCGCCGACTGGCAGACGCTGTCGGCGCGCTGGAAAGATGATCTCGACGCGCGAATCAGGCGGCTTAGCCTGCTGCGCGACCGTCTGACCGGATGCATCGGCTGCGGCTGCCTGTCGATCGAAAGCTGTCCGTTGCGCAATCCCTGCGACCGGCTCGGCAAGGAGGGGCCAGGCGCGCGGCTTCTGGAGACCGAAAACTAAAAGGCTGGACCTTCTCGGGGAGACCAGTCTCTCCGGGGCGAGACCAAGTCTCTCCCGGAAAGATTGACGCCTGCCTTTCTTTCGGTCGGCGCGCTCATATGTTAAGGGCGAGTGACGCAACCGGCGGCACTGTCCGCGAGGAGGACGGCTTCGTGTTCCACCCCAGACTGTTCGAAAATCGCAATGTCGTCGTAACCGGCGCCGGTCGTGGCATCGGCCTCGAAGTGGCCCGGCAGTTCCTGGACTGCGGCGCGAAAGTGATCGTCCATACCGGGCGCAAGCCGGGACGCGATCTGCCGGATTTCCTGCTGACGGCCGAATCCGAAAGACGGGCGCTGCTGCTGCATGCTGATTTCTCTGCAGTCGGTGGGGCAGCGCAATTTGCTGAAGATGCTCTCGCCTTCTTCGACAAGGTCGATGTGCTCGTCAACAATGCCGGTACCATGCTTGGCCGTTTTCCCGCTGCCACGCTCACCGACGCAGAATATGAGGCGGTCGTGCGGCTCAACCAGACATCGGTGGTGGCGCTGACGCGCGCGCTGCTGCCGGCATTGAAGGCGGCCGAGGGCGCTGCCATCGTCAACACGGTTTCGATTTCGGCGCTGACCGGCGGCAGCCCCGGTTCCTCGATCTATTCGGCTTCGAAAGCCTTCGTTGCGACCTATTCCAAGGCGCTTGCCCGTGAGCTTGCACCGGACGGAATCCGCGTCAATTGCGTGTCGCCAGGTACGATCGAGACGGAATTCCATGAGCGCTATTCCTCCCGCGAAAAGCTTGAGCAGACGAGAAAATCCATCCCCCTGCAGCGACTCGGCACGGCGGAGGACTGCGCTCCCGCCTATCTGTTCCTGGCGGCTCCCTCGCTCTCGGGCTACATCACCGGACAGGTGATCGAGATCAACGGCGGTCAGCTTATCTGCTGATTTGTTTGGACCTTTTTTGGCATTTCATCACTTTTGACCAATTCGCTTGTGCGAATATGCTATTGTGCTGATCTACCTCATCGCCTCCCTTCCGAGATACCGCATGCCGTTGCCCAAACCCGAGCCGGGGATGACCGGCCAGGAATTGCACAAACTCGCTGGAAAAGCCCACGAAGCGAGCGATCTGCTGAAAGCGCTAGCGCACCAGACCCGACTTCTGATCCTCTGCATATTGGCGAACGAGGAGCGGACGGTGAGTGAAATCGAAAATATCCTCGGCATCCAGCAGGCAATGGTCTCGCAGCAGCTGGCGCGTTTAAGGCTCGAAGGCCTGGTCCATACGCGCCGTCAGGGCAGGCTGGTTTATTACAGCATCGGCAATGTCAGCGTGCTTGCCTTCCTCGAATCGCTGTTCGATCTTTTTCCGGCTGCTGAAAACAGTTAGAGCATGATGCCGAAAAGTGTGCGCGGTTTTCGGACGACATCATGCTCTATTTCTTTGATTTAGATCAGGATTCAGATTTTAGGCCGATCGCGCCTAAAATCATCCTGATCTAGAGATCGCCCTTGCGGAGCACGGCTGCTGCGTCAAAGATGAACTGACCCGGATGATGTCATGCCGGATCGGGAGACCGGATGATCGACAAGCTGGAATTCTTCATCGCCCTTGCCAATGAAAAGCATTTTGGCCGCGCCGCGGAGGAGTGCGGGATCTCGCAGCCGACGCTTTCGGCTGCGATCCGGCAGCTCGAGGATCAGCTTGGCGTCATGCTGGTGCAGCGCGGTTCGCGGTTCCAGGGGCTGACGCCTGAGGGGCAGCGCGTGCTCGAATGGGCTCGACGCATCGTCGGCGATGCCCGCACCATGCGCGAGGAGATGCGTGCCGCGCGCCGCGGCCTTTCCGGCCATATCCGCCTCGCCGCCATTCCGACCGCGCTCGCCATGCTTTCGCGCATCACCACGCCTTTTCAGGAGCGGCATCCCGGCGTGACCTTCTCGATCGTCTCGCGGAATTCGCTGCAGGTGCTGAGCATGCTCGAAAACCTCGAAATCGATGCCGGCATCACCTATCTCGAAAACGAGCCGCTCGGCCGCGTCACGACCGTTCCCCTCTATGCCGAGCGCTATAATCTGATCACGGCTGCAGGCAGCCCGCTATCCGATCGCGACAACGTGACCTGGCGGGAGATCGGCGATCTTCGGCTTTGTCTATTGACTGCCGACATGCAGAACCGTCGGATCATCAACCGCCACTTGACGGAAGCAGGCGCCACTGCGCATCCGACGCTCGAATCCAACTCGATGATCGTGCTGTTCTCGCATGTCAGGACTGGACGCTGGGCGAGCATCATGCCGCGCAACGTCGCCAAATCCTTTGGATTTCCAGTGGAAATCCGCATGATCCCGATCGTCGAGCCGGAGGCGCATCATCTGGTCGGCCTTGTTGCGCCTTATCGCGAGCCCTTCACGCCGCTTGTATCGGCCTTGCTGCACGAGGCGAGGGTGCTCGTGCAAGACGAAGAACTCTGATAGAAAAAACCTATCAAGCAACGAGATAGCTTTATTGATCACCGGCTGCTTCCCTGAAATGGTGGTTGTGGAATAGCACTCGGCCGGGGGAGGCCCGCTATTCCGCAACGAGCAAGCTGCCGGGAGGGCTGCCTTATGACCATTCATATCGCCGAAGGCGATATTGCAGCGCGCACCCGAGCCATCGTCGCCGATCTTCGCTTTCTCGAAGGGCCGTTGCTTCCCATTCTGCACGAGGTTCAGCAGGAGTTCGGCTATGTGCCGCAGGAAGCCATGCCCGTCATCGCGGAGGAATTGAACCTCTCCCGTGCCGAGGTGCATGGCGTGGTGACCTTCTATCACGATTATCGCGACCATCCCGCCGGCCGGCACGTGCTGAAGCTCTGTCGCGCCGAAGCCTGTCAATCGATGGGTGGCGATGCGCTGGCCGAACGCGTCAAGGCGCTGCTTGGCATCGATTTTCATCAGACGACGCTCGATGGCGGCGTGACGCTGGAGCCGGTCTACTGTCTCGGGCTCTGCGCCTGCGCGCCGGCGGTGATGCTCGACGGCGAGGTCTATGGCCGGGTCGACGATCAGACGGCGGCGGAACTCATCGCGGAGGCACGCCGATGACCGTCAGGATATATGTTCCGCGCGATGCCGCAGCGCTGGCGCTCGGGGCCGAAAAGGTGGCAAAGGCGATTGCCCAGGAGATCGCCGCCCACGGCTTCGATGCCGAGATCGTGCGCAACGGCTCGCGCGGAATGTTCTGGCTGGAGCCGCTGGTCGAGATCGAGGTTGCCGGCAAGCGCATCGGTTACGGACCGGTGAAGTCCAAGGATGTGGCTGATCTGTTTGATGCCGGGATGATTGATGGAGGCGAGCATCGGCTCTGTCTCGGGGAGGTTGAAGACCTCCCGTTCCTCAAGGAACAAACTCGCCTGACCTTTGTCCGCTGCGGCGTCACCGATCCGCTTTCGCTTGGCGATTACGAGGCGCATGGCGGTCTTGCCGGGCTTCGCCGCGCCATTTCGATGACATCAGCCGAAGTCGTCAAGGAAGTCACCGATTCCGGCTTGCGCGGACGCGGCGGCGCCGGCTTTCCCACAGGCATCAAGTGGAAGACCGTTCTCGATGCCGCCGGCGAACGCAAATATATCGTCTGCAATGCCGATGAGGGCGACAGCGGCACCTTTGCCGACCGGATGATCATGGAGGGCGATCCCTTCGTGTTGATCGAGGGCATGGCGATATCAGGGCTCGCGACCGGGGCGACCAAGGGTTTCGTCTATACGCGTTCGGAATATCCGCATGCGATCGCTGTCATGACCGAGGCCGTCGGCCTCGCGCGCCAGGCCGGTATTCTCGGACCATCTGTGCTCGGATCCGGCCGCGCCTTCGATATCGAAGTGCGCACCGGCGCCGGCGCCTATGTCTGCGGCGAGGAGACGGCTCTGCTCAACAGCCTCGAGGGCAGGCGCGGCATCGTGCGTGCCAAGCCGCCGCTGCCGGCGCATAAGGGGCTGTTTAACTGTCCGACCGTCATCAACAACGTGATCTCGCTGGCTTCGGTGCCCGTCATCATGGAAAAGGGTGCGGCCTTCTACCGCGATTTCGGCATGGGCCGTTCACGCGGCACCATCCCGCTGCAGATCGCCGGCAATGTCAGATATGGCGGCCTCTTTGAGACGGCCTTCGGTCTTTCGCTCGGAGATATCGTCGACAGGATCGGTGGCGGTACAGTGACGGGACGGCCGGTCAAAGCCGTGCAGGTCGGCGGACCGCTCGGCGCCTATTTCCCGCGGGCGCTGTTCGACACGCCGTTCGATTACGAATCCTTCGCCGCCAAGGACGGGCTTATCGGCCATGCCGGCATCGTCGTCTTCGACGACACAGCCGATATGCTGAAGCAGGCGCGTTTCGCGATGGAATTCTGCGCCGTCGAAAGCTGCGGCAAGTGCACGCCCTGCCGCATCGGCTCGACGCGCGGCGTGGAGACGGCCGACAAGATCGCTCACGGCATCGAACCGGAGAAGAACCGGGTGCTGCTTGCCGATCTCTGCAACACGATGAAGTTCGGCTCGCTCTGTGCGCTGGGTGGTTTCACGCCCTATCCGGTCATGAGCGCCATGACGCATTTCCCGGAGGATTTTTCGCCGGCACCTCTGGTGGAGGCGGCGGAATGACGAGTTTTTCATGGAACGCCTGCGCTGACCTCACCATCTCAAGCAAGGAGACCCATCATGTCTCTCATCCATGAAATCGACTACGGGACCCCGGCTTCGAAATCCGAGGCCATGGTGAGGCTCACCATCGACGGACAGCAGATCAGCGTGCCGGAGGGCACCTCCATCATGCGCGCCTCGATGGAGGCCGGCATCAAGGTGCCGAAGCTCTGTGCCACCGACATGGTCGACGCTTTCGGCTCCTGCCGGCTCTGCCTCGTCGAGATCGAGGGCCGCAACGGCACGCCCTCCTCCTGCACGACGCCGGTGGCGGCAAACATGGTGGTGCACACGCAGACGAGACGGCTGAAGGATATCCGCCGCGGCGTGATGGAACTCTATATTTCCGACCATCCGCTCGACTGTCTCACCTGCGCGGCCAACGGCGATTGCGAATTGCAGGACATGGCGGGCGCCGTCGGCCTGCGCGATGTGCGCTACGGCTATGAGGGCGACAACCACGTCAAGGCGCGCAGCAATGGCGGCATCAATCTGAAATGGATGCCGAAGGACGAATCCAATCCCTATTTCACCTATGATCCCTCCAAGTGCATCGTCTGTTCGCGCTGTGTGCGCGCCTGCGAGGAAGTGCAGGGCACCTTCGCGCTGACGATCGAGGGCCGCGGCTTCGGCTCGCGCGTTTCGCCCGGCATGCACGAACATTTCATCGATTCCGAATGCGTTTCCTGCGGCGCCTGCGTCCAGGCCTGCCCGACGGCGACGCTGACGGAGAAATCGGTGATCCAGATCGGCCAGCCGGAGCATTCGGCAGTGACCACCTGCGCCTATTGCGGCGTCGGCTGTTCTTTCAAGGCGGAGATGCGCGGCGAGGAACTGGTGCGCATGGTGCCGTGGAAGGACGGTCAGGCCAATCGCGGCCATTCCTGCGTCAAGGGGCGCTTCGCCTATGGCTATTCGACCCACAAGGACCGCATCCTCAATCCGATGATCCGCGAAAAGGTCAGCGATCCCTGGCGGGAAGTGAGCTGGGACGAAGCCTTCGCGCATGTGGCGCTGGAGTTCCGCCGCATCCAGTATCAATACGGCCGCGAGGCGATTGGCGGCATCACCTCGTCGCGCTGCACCAATGAGGAAACTTATCTGGTGCAGAAGCTGATCCGCGCCGGCTTCGGCAACAACAATGTCGATACCTGCGCCCGCGTCTGCCATTCGCCGACCGGCTACGGCCTCGGCCAGACCTTCGGCACGTCGGCGGGTACGCAGGATTTCGACAGCGTCGAGCATTCGGATGTCGTCGTCGTCATCGGCGCCAATCCGACCGACGGGCATCCGGTGTTCGGCTCGCGGCTGAAGAAGCGGCTGCGCCAGGGCGCCAAGCTCATCGTCATCGATCCGCGCCGCACCGATATCGTCCGCTCGCCGCATATCGAGGCCTCCTATCACCTGCCGCTGAAGCCCGGCACCAATGTCGCGGTCATGACGGCGCTGGCGCATGTGATCGTCACCGAAGGGCTGTTTGACGAGGCGTTCATCCGCGAGCGCTGCGACTGGTCGGAGTTCGAGGACTGGGCGGCCTTCGTCGCCGAGCCGCAGCACAGTCCCGAAGAGACCGAGATCTTCACCGGCGTGCCGGCGGCGGATCTGCGCGGCGCGGCAAGGCTCTATGCCAAGGGTGGCAACGGTGCGATCTACTACGGCCTCGGCGTCACCGAACACAGCCAGGGCTCGACCACGGTCATCGCGATCGCCAACCTGGCGATGGCGACCGGCAATATCGGCCGTCCCGGCGTCGGCGTGAACCCGCTGCGCGGCCAGAACAATGTGCAGGGCTCCTGCGACATGGGTTCCTTCCCGCACGAATTGCCGGGCTACCGGCACATTTCCGACGATGCGACGCGTGACATCTTCGAAAAACTCTGGGGCGTGAAGCTCAACAACGAGCCGGGCCTGCGTATTCCGAACATGCTGGATGCAGCAGTCGACGGCTCCTTCAAAGGCATCTACATCCAGGGCGAAGACATCCTCCAGTCCGATCCCGATACCAAACATGTCGCGGCCGGGCTTGCGGCGATGGAATGCGTCGTCGTGCAGGATCTGTTCCTCAACGAGACCGCCAATTACGCCCATGTCTTCCTGCCGGGCTCGACCTTCCTCGAGAAGGACGGCACCTTCACCAATGCGGAACGCCGCATCAATCGCGTGCGCAAGGTGATGTCACCGCGCAACGGCTATGGCGACTGGGAAGTGACGCAGAAGCTTGCCCAGGCGATGGGGCTCGGTTGGAATTATACCCATCCGTCTGAGATCATGGACGAGATCGCCGCGACGACGCCGAGCTTCGCGATGGTCTCCTACGACTATCTCGATAAAATGGGCTCGGTGCAGTGGCCCTGCAACGAGAAGAACCCGCTCGGCTCGCCGATCATGCACGTCAACGGCTTCGTGCGTGGCAAGGGCAAGTTCATCCGCACCGAATATGTGGCGACCGACGAGCGTACCGGTCCGCGCTTCCCGCTGCTGCTGACAACCGGCCGCATCCTCAGCCAGTACAATGTCGGGGCGCAGACGCGGCGGACCGAGAATGTCGTCTGGCATGCGGAAGACCGGCTGGAAATCCATCCACACGATGCCGAGCAGCGTGGCGTTCGCGATGGCGACTGGGTGAAGCTCGGCAGCCGCTCCGGCGACACTACGCTCAGGGCGCTGATCACCGATCGCGTCGCGCCGGGTGTCGTCTATACGACCTTCCATCATCCCACGACGCAGGCGAACGTCATCACCACCGATTTCTCCGACTGGGCGACGAACTGCCCGGAATACAAGGTGACGGCGGTGCAGGTCTCGCCCTCCAACGGGCCGAGTGAATGGCAGCTGGAATATGACGAGCAGGCGCGGCAATCACGCCGCATCGCCGGCAAGCTCGAGGCAGCGGAGTGACGATGCGGGAGCGGTCTGGTGTGGCTTCCCCTTCTCCCCTCGGGGAGAAGGTGCCCGGAGGGCGGATGAGGGGGCGGCTCGACGAGTGCGAACTCGCTTCGGCTCGTTCGTTCGCTCCTATCGTCGCTCACCCCCTCATCTGCCCTGACGGGCATCAAACGGGGTCGAGCCACGGGTCTCGACCCGTCCTTCGAACCCCCGCGGGGGAGAAGGGGGAACGCGCATCATGAGCTTCACCGTCACCGCCCGTGCTCTCGAAACCGCCCGCCGCAACGGCATTATGCACACCAGCTCTCGCATCGTGCCGGAAGAGGTGCCGATCGCCTTTTCCTATGGCGGCAGTTCGCATGCGGTGATGATGGCGACACCTGCGGACCTCGAGGATTTTGCCGTCGGATTCAGTCTGACCGAAGGAATCATTGCCGGGCCGGCGGAGATATCGGCCGTCGAGGTCATCGAGGGTGAGCAGGGGATCGATGTGCAGGTGAGCCTGGTCGACGACGTCGCCGATCGGTTGCGGGCACGGCGCCGCAGCATGGCGGGGCCGGTCGGCTGCGGGCTCTGCGGCATCGAATCGATCGAACAGGCGGTGCGGCCGGTTCCTGATGTCTCGACATTGCCGTTGGCGCTGTCGCATGCGGATATCGTCCGCGCCGTTTCGCTTCTGAACGAGGCACAGCCGCTGCATCGTGAGACACGGGCGGTGCATGGCGCCGGGTTCTATCTTCCCGGCAGGGGGCTGATTGCCGTGCGCGAAGATGTCGGCCGGCACAATGCGCTGGACAAGCTCTGCGGCGCCGTCATCCGCGCCAGCGAAAGAGGTGGGGACGGTGCCGTCGTCGTCACCAGCCGGCTTTCCCTCGAGATGGTGCAGAAGGCGGCGATCCTCGGCAGCCCGGTGCTCATCGCCATTTCAGCGCCGACGGCTCTCGCCATCCGCACGGCCGAAGAGGCCGGCATGACGCTCGTCGCGCTGGTGCGCGGCGAGGATTTCGAGATCTTCACCCACCCGCACCGCATCTCGCCCGGAAGCATTGCCGATGTCGCATGATACCAAGACCAAGCTCGTCTATATGGCAAACCAGATCGCCACCTTCTTCAAGAGCCAGCCGGAAAGCGAGGCCGCGCAGGGGGTCGCCACCCATATCAACAAATTCTGGGACCCGCGCATGCGGCGGCAGTTGTTCGAAATTCTGGAGAATGAGGAAAATGGTCTGGATGCGCTCGTGCTTCAGGCTGCTCCTCTGATCCGAAAGCCGGAGCCGGTGACACACTAAAGCGCGTCGCAATCTTTCAGATTGGCTTCTCGCGCTTTAGGTCTTTATTTCCAACGCATGTCGTTACCGCAAAACCGCTGCACAGTTTTGCGCGACGTGCTTTAGAGCGGTTCAGCTTTTCACGGAAGCGCAGAACCGCTCTTAACCTTTTGTTTTTACGCAATTCCGGACGGAAAACCGTTTCACACTTTTCCTGGAATTGCTTTAGGTACGGTAACCAGTATCGGCCGATGCGGGAGGGGAGGCAGCAGCAAGTTGCCTGCGCATGCGCCGGTGACGATAAGTCTGAATCAAGCCAGGTCTGAATCAAGGAGGAGTTGTTTATGGCTGCAGCGGAAACACGTACAGATGGGGCGTTGGCGGGGGTAGGCCTGCTTGATCGTGAAAGGATCGTCGCAAGGCCCGGGTTCAATCGGTGGCTGGTGCCGCCGGCAGCGCTCGCCATCCATCTCTGCATCGGCATGGCCTATGGTTTCAGCGTCTTCTGGTTGCCGCTTTCCAAGTCGCTCGGGATCACGGCCTCGACGGCCTGCCCCGATCTGACACTCGCCTCGGCGCTGTTCACCACGACCTGCGACTGGCGTGTTGCCGATCTCGGCTGGATTTATACGCTGTTCTTCGTTCTGCTTGGTTCGTCCGCCGCCATCTGGGGCGGCTGGCTCGAGCGGGCCGGTCCGCGCAAGGCGGGCGTCGTTTCCGCTTGCTGTTGGTGCGGCGGCATCATTCTTGCCGCTATCGGCGTCATCACTCATCAGCTCTGGATGATGTGGCTCGGTGCGGGCGTTATCGGCGGCATCGGTCTCGGCCTCGGTTACATCTCGCCGGTCTCGACACTGATCAAGTGGTTTCCCGACCGGCGCGGCATGGCGACCGGCATGGCGATCATGGGCTTCGGTGGCGGTGCGATGATCGGCGCCCCGCTTGCCAACCTGCTGATGAATACTTTCAAGACCGACAGTTCGGTCGGCGTCTGGCAGACCTTCATCGTCATGGCGGCGATTTATTTCGTCTTCATGATGGGCGGTGCCTTCGGCTATCGCATTCCGCCGGCCGGCTGGCGTCCTGAGGGTTGGACGCCGCCTGTGGCCAAGAGCACGATGATCACCACCAAACATGTGGACCTGCGCGATGCCCACAAGACCAAACAGTTCTGGCTGATCTGGGCCGTGCTTTGCCTCAACGTTTCGGCCGGTATCGGCGTTCTCGGCATGGCCTCGCCGATGCTGCAGGAAATCTTCGCCGGCTCGCTGATCGGCCTGCCGGACGTTGGCTTCGCCCAGCTCGACGCCGGCCAGAAGGCATCGATCGCCACGATCGCCGCCGGTTTTGCCGGTTTGCTGTCGCTCTTCAACATCGGCGGACGATTCTTCTGGGCGTCGCTGTCCGACAAGATCGGCCGCAAGAATACCTATTATTGCTTCTTCGTCCTCGGCATCGTGCTCTATGCGTTGGCGCCGACCTTCGCGGGCATGGGCAACAAGGCGCTGTTCGTTCTTTCCTTCGGCATCATCCTGTCGATGTATGGTGGAGGCTTCGCGACCATCCCGGCCTATCTTGCCGATATCTTCGGCACGCAGTTCGTCGGCGCCATCCACGGCCGGCTGCTGACCGCCTGGGCAACGGCCGGTATCGTCGGTCCCGTCGTCGTCAACTACATCCGCGAAGCGCAGATCGCCGCCGGCGTTGCGCCCGGGCCAACCCTCTATACCGGCACCATGTATATCCTCGCCGGCATGCTGGCGCTCGGGCTCATTGCCAATGCGCTGATCAGGCCGCTTTCGGACAAGTGGTTCATGTCCGATGGCGAGGTCGCTGCACTGCAGGCGAAGTCGGCGGCCGTCAATGCCGGCCCGACCGGTTCCTTCGGCATCGGCACAGGCGGGCTGGACGCCAGGGCTATGCTTGCCTGGGCCGTCGTCGGCGTGCCGTTGCTCTGGGGTGTCTGGGTGACGCTGCGGGCGACTTTCGCGCTGTTCGCGTGAACCATCAAAGCGGGTCGCATGGGTGTTCATGCGACGCGTTTATCTTCGTATACAGCGCAATCTGATCAAAGTGCCGCCTGGCGGCGGCACGGTAGAATGACGTTGTGCGGGGAGCCTGAGATCAGAACTCTTCCCAGCTCTGGGCGGTTGCTGCGGCGGCGCCCTGCGCCTTTGCGACACGTGAAACGAGATGCAGCGCCGGTGAGCCCGTCTGTTTTGCCTCATGCCTGACGGTCTGGGTCTGGCCTGGCAGACGGAACCTCGTCAGCAGGACACGCAGCGTTTCGGCTTCCTTGGCAAGGCTATGGCTGGCAGCGGTGCTCTCCTCGACCATGGCGGCATTCTGCTGGGTTGCCTGATCCAGCGTATTGACCGCCTGGTTGATTTCCTTGAGGCCGGTTGCCTGCTCCTTGGAGGCTTCGACGATGGCGACGACGTTGCCGTCGATATCGCCGACCTGGGTGACGATCTCCTCGAGCGCCTTACCCGTCTGGCCGACCAGGCCGACGCCGTTCCTGACATGCTCGCCCGACGTGTTGATCACTTGATCTCTTTGGCGGCGGTGGCGGAGCGCTGGGCGAGCTCTCGGACCTCCTGGGCCACCACGGCGAAGCCCTTGCCGGCTTCGCCGGCGCGGGCCGCCTCGACGCCGGCATTCAATGCCAGGAGGTTGGTCTGGAAGGCGATATCGTCGATGACGCCGATGATGTTGGTGATTTCGCGGGAGGACTGTTCGATCTGGCCCATGGCGGCGACGGCATTGCGGACCACGATACCGGACTGCTCGGCGCCCTGCTTGGTCTGAGCGACAAGGCGGCCGGCCTCATCGGCGCGACGGCTGGAATCGTTGACAGTGGTGGTGATCTCTTCCAGCGCGGCTGCGGTTTCTTCGATGGATGCGGCTTGCTGTTCCGTCCGCTTGGAGAAGGAATCCGCCGATGCGCCGATCTCGCGTGAGCCGCTGGCGATTGCACTGGCATTCTCGCCGATGGTCTTCATCGTCTCGGCAAGACCCTTGATCGCGGTGTTGAAATCGTGGCGCAATTGTTCCATCGACGGGACGAAGGGCGTGTCCACCGTCCTTGTCAGATCACCTTCGGACAGCTGACGCAGCGCGCCGCCAAGCAGAGAAATCGCGCTCATGCGCTGGGTGACGTCGGTTGCGAACTTCACGACCTTGTAGACCTTGCCGTCGGCATCGACGATCGGGTTATAGGCGGCCTGGATCCAGATTTCGCGGCCGTCCTTGCCGAAGCGGACGAATTCGTTGGCAATGAATTCGCCATTGGCCAGACGGCGCCAGAAGTTGCCGTAATCCTCGGTGCTGACATAGGCCGGATCGCAGAACATGCTGTGATGCTTGCCGGTGATCTCGGCCAGGGAATATCCCATGGCTTTGCAGAAATTCTCATTCGCGGTCAGGATTTCGCCCTTCGGGGTGAATTCAATCGCCGCCTGCGAACGCGAGATCGCCTCCAGCTTGCCGGAATCCTCGACCGCCTGCTTCTTGGCGGCCGTGATGTCGGCCGCGAATTTCACCACCTTGAATGGCTTTCCGCCCTTGAGAACAGGATTGTAGGAAGCCTGGATCCATATCTCGCTGTTGCCCTTGGCGAGACGCTTGTAAGCACCGGCATCATATTCGCCGCGCCCGAGCCGCGCCCAGAAGGCGCGATATTCAGAGGTTATCGTATAGGCCGGCTCGCAGAACATGCTGTGATGCTTGCCGACGATCTCGCTCAGGCGATAACCAAGTGCATTGCAGAAATTCTCGTTCGCCGTGAGGATATTTCCCTTGAGGTCGAATTCGATGATCGCCTGCGATTTGGAAATGGCATTGAGAATATATTTCGAATCGGAAGATAGACCAAACATCCCGTCCCTCTGAAATGCACAGTTCTCTGCTGCTTCGTCTGGTAAAGCGAAGCCGATCGGACAAGGAATGCCGGTGATGAGAAGACAAACGGTACTGGCTGTCATTCCCAGATTGGCGGAAATCGTGTCATCCTTGAGTATCCCATGATAACGGAACGTGGTTAATTTCCGGTATAGAAGCTGTTTCTAATCAAGAGGCGCCAAGGTGGATGGTGGCGGCCGAGGCTTGCTTGCGATGCGCAACAAAAAACCGCCCGGGTGGGCGGTTTTTGTCGAGAATTATATTGGCCGATCAGGCAGCCAGTTCATCCGTCTCGTTTTCCTTGAACATCTTGGCGAGGTTCAGGAAGCAGATCATTCCGTTTTCCGAGGCAATGATGCCTTCGCAATAGGCGCGGTCGAAGGAGGCGGTCACCTCGGGCACCGGCTGGACCTGGCTGGAGGAGATGGTGAGGATATCCGAGACGCGGTCGACAAGCATGCCGATGACCATGCTGTGAACTTCGGCGACGACGATGGCGCTGCGCTCATTGGCGACCGTGCTCTTCATGCCGAGTTTGAAAGCAAGATCGATGATCGGGATCACCGAGCCGCGCAGGTTCATGACGCCGATGACATCGGCCGGCGCATGCGGGATCGGCGTCGACGGCGCCCAGCCGCGGATTTCGCGGATGGTCGTGGTCTTGACGCAGAATTCCTGGTCATGCAGGCGGAAGGCAATAATTTCGAGCGTATCGCCGCTGAAGTTAGTCGAATTGATCGTGGCCATTAGAATTCTTCCCAACTATCGTAAGCCAGGGCAGAAGCGGATGCGCCACCATTGGCGCGGACAAGCTTTGCCTTCATACCACGCGATGGCTTTGCGCTCGGCGAAGCATCGTTACGGTTATCGACGACATTAGCGAAAGAGTGTTGCCCAAATCTAAATCGGGCGACGCGATTTCGAAGGTTTTTAATCTCGGATGAAAACCAGGCAGTCTTGCTGTCGATCTCTTCCAGCCGATCTCTGGCATTCAGGATCTTCCATGCACGTTCGAGATCGTGAAGAAGAATTGCGCCGATTTACTCAGCCTATCGTCTTTTCAATCTCAGAGACGGCCCAATCCACCTGCTCTTTGGTAATGACCAGGGGCGGAGCGAGGCGAATTGTGTGGTCGTGGGTATCCTTGGCGAGAAGGCCACGTTCTTTCAGCGCATGGCAATATTGCCGTGCGCCGCCGGCTTCGGGTTCCAGCTCGATGGCCATCATCAGGCCCCGGCCGCGCACGTCCCTGACGATGTTCGAGCGGATCGACCTGAGGCCTTCGAGGAAGTAGTCGCCCATAACAGCGGCGTTCTCGATCATGCCCTCTTCCGTCAGCACCTTGAGCGCGGCGCGCGCCACTGCGCAGGCGAGTGGATTGCCGCCGAAGGTCGAGCCGTGTTGGCCGGGCTGCAGCACGCCCAGAACTTCGGAATTCGAAAGCACGGCCGACACGGGATAGAAGCCGCCGGACAGCGCCTTGCCGATCAGCGTCACGTCGGCCTCGATGCCTTCGTGCTCCTCCGCCAGCAGCTTGCCGGTGCGGCCGAGGCCGGTTTGGATCTCGTCGAGGATGAGGGTGACGTTGTTTGCCGTGCAGAGCTCGCGGATGCGGGTGAAATAACCCGCCGGCGGGATGATGACGCCGGCTTCGCCCTGGATGGGCTCGATCAGGGCAGCCACCGTATTGGCATCGATTGCAGCGGCGAAAGCCTCGGCATCACCGAAGGGAATGATGCGGAAGCCTGGCGTATAGGGACCGAAGCCGGCGCGGGCGTCGGGATCTGTGGAGAAACTGATGATGCTCAGCGTCCGGCCATGGAAATTATCAGCGCAGACGATGATCTCCGCTTTGCCCTCCGGCACACCCTTGACCTCGTATCCCCATTTGCGCACCGCCTTGATGGCGGTCTCCACCGCTTCGGCGCCGGAATTCATCGGCAGGATCTTGTGCGAGCCGGTGAGAGCCGCGAGCTCTTCGTAGAGATAGGCGAGCTGATCGTTGCGGAAGGCGCGGGAGGTGAGCGTCAGCCTGCCCGCCTGCTCGACCATGGCGGCGAGGATCTTCGGATGGCAATGGCCCTGGTTGACGGCGGAATAGGCTGAGAGGCAATCGAGATAACGGTTGCCGTCGGTATCCCAGACATAAACACCTTCGCCACGCGTCAGCACCACGTCGAGCGGTTTGTAGTTATGGGCGCCGAGCCGTTGTTCCGTGGCAATCAGTTTTTCCGAAGTGTTCATGGCCGTTCTCCCTCTATACGTTTTATGCGGCGCGTGTCGGACGATCGAAGATGCGGCGGCCGAAGAGGCTTGCCGTCAGCTCCACCAGGATGCGGGCGCTCTTGCCGCGATCGTCAAGAAACGGATTGAGTTCGACGAGATCGAGCGACGAGACGAGGCCGCTATCCGAAAGCATTTCCATCACCAGATGCGCCTCGCGAAAGGTCGCGCCGCCCGGGACCGTCGTGCCGACGCCGGGAGCAATCTCGGGATCGAGGAAATCGAGGTCGAGGCTGACATGCAGCAGGCCGTTCGCCTTGGTCACGACATCGAGGATCTCACGCATGATGGCGCCGATGCCCTGCTCGTCGATCGCGCGCATGTCGAAGACATTGACGCCGTGTTCGTGGATTTCCTCGCGCTCGCGTGCATCGACCGACCGGATGCCGACCTGGAAGACATTCTTCGGATCGACGAACGGGCGGCCCTTCGGCAGGATCTCGGCGAACTCCGCCTCGCCGCAGAAGAAGGCGACGGGCATGCCGTGAATATTGCCGGAGGGTGATGTCGCTGGAGAGTTGAAATCGGCATGGGCGTCGAGCCAGAGCACGAAGAGGGGGCGACCTTTGCTTGCGGCGTAGCGCGCCATGCCGGAGACGCTGCCCATGGAAAGGCTGTGATCGCCGCCGAGAATGAGCGGGAAACGGCCGGAGGCGGCCACGTCATAGACGCTGCTTTCCAGCGCGCGGGTGAAGGCGCCAACGATCCTCAGATTGTGAGCTTTCGGGTGGTTCGGCAGGTCCATCGCCGGAACGATCCGGAGATCGCCGATATCAGCAACGTCATGACCAAGCTCGATCAGCGTCTGGTCGACGCCGGCAATGCGCAGGGCCGCAGGGCCCATGGCGGCACCCCTTCGGCCGGAGCCTTCTTCGAGCGGCGCGCCGATGAGGGTGACAGATCGTGATTGGACATCCATTTCGAGGGCTCCGTGTTAGGCCTGTTTCGGCTGATATTGGGACAAAGGGCTGGTAGCAAAAAGATGGAAAAATGTTAGAAATGAACTATGATTGCGCAGATTGATAAACCTATTTTGACAAAGTGATCAGCGTGGATGATCTCGATACTGAACTTCTGAGTGCACTTCGCCATAACGCCCGGATTTCCGTCTCTTCGCTTGCGGCAATGACGGGTGCATCACGGGCAACGGTTGCCGCCCGAATCGAGCGGCTGGTCGCCAGCGGCACCATCGTCGGCTTCACCATCCGCACCGGTCATGAGACGCGCTCCGCCGGCGTGCGTGCCATCGTCATGATCGAGGTGCTCGGCAAGCTCGCCGACAGGGTGGCCGATCAGTTGCGGGGCCTGCCGCAGGTGCGCGCGCTGCACAGCACCAATGGTAAATGGGATTTCGTCGCCGAGCTCGAGGATCGTGACCTCGCCTCCTTCGACGAGACGCTGCGTCGCATCCGGCTGGTCAACGGCATCAATTCGACCGAGACCAATATCCTTCTCAAGACGAGCAAGACTGGTTTCTAAGCCGGCTTAAAGCTTGTGCGTGCCGTCGTTCCAAAGCTGCAGCACAGCTTAGGGCGAGATGCATCAGTATTCCCGTTCATATACAACGCCGGCTTCGCCCGCACCATTACCCCCGGCCGCTCCGCGCAGCTTGACGCCGCGGCCGACATCGAGATTGATCACCGCCTTGGCGCCGGCCGAACCGCCCTGCTGCAATTCGAAATAGGTGCGATCGTTGAGATAGCGGCCGACGCTGACACTGGTCTGGCCCTTGGAATCGGTGCTGACGTCGAAATCGTCGACGCCGAGCTGGTTACGCAGGCCTTCGAAAAGCGAGGTGGAGCGGTTGCCGGCCAGCTGACTGACGGCGTCGGCGAGCTGGGCGATTTGCACCGGCGAGAGCTTCGACATCGACTGGCCGAAAATCAGCTGCGCCAGCACCTCGTCCTGCGGCAGCTGGGGCGAGGAGGAAAAGGTGATCGCGGGGTCGGTGGCGAGACCGGCGACGTCGACGGTCAGCGTCGTCGAGCCGGAGGCCGAGGTCGCCTCCATATCGAGCGCCGGGGTCAGGTCACCGGCAAAGGTGATCCTGCTCTTGTCGGAGAAATCCAGGCGGCGGTTGAGAATGGTCATGCGACCGCGGCGCATCGTGAAGCCGCCGGTCACGATGGGTGCAGCCGCTGTTCCGCGGATCGTCACCAGGCCGCCGAGCTCGGCGTCGATGCCGCGGCCGCGCACGAAGATATGCGAGGGCGCGTCGATTTCGAGATCCAGCGTGATTACGGAGGATTTCTCGCCGGGTTTGCGCTCACCGTCATCGCGCAGCTGTGCAAGCACTGCCCGCGGCGCATTCTTATGCCGGATGTCGACTTCTCTCAGCGAAGTCGGCAATTTTTCCGGGACCGTGATCGAGGTCTTGTCCAGCCGAAGCTTGCCGCTCAGCGTTGCATTCGTGATCGGCCCGCGCAGGCCGACCGTGCCATTGACGGTCGAGACGACAAGCGTTCCATCGACGTAGACGGCCTTGTCGAGCTTGATCGAAATGTCGGCGGGAAAGCCGCCGGCCGGCTGGATGCCGATGGTGCCGCTGGCCGAAATCGTGCCGCCGCCGCCAAGGTTGCCGCTGAGGCGCGATATCACCGCCTGGCTGCCATTGAAGGTCACGGTTGCCGCAAGATTGTTGACGGCAAGATTGCGTCGGACGTCGACGAGCTTCGCGCCGTTGGTCGAAACAGTGCCGTTGATGACGGGTGCTGCGGCCGTTCCGCCAATCTGGAGGTTGACGGTGGCGACGCCGTCCGCGACGAGGCCCTGCTGCGCAAGCGGGGCGCCGAGCACGGCGAAGGGAAGGTTGCCGTTGAACCGCATGTCGATGGCGCGATTGCCTGTGATCACGACACTGCCGCCGCCCTTCAGCGACATGCCGGCGTCACCGGCAAGGCTGGTGTCGACCGTCAGCCTGTTTCCGGCAAGTTTGCCTGATGCACCGATGCTGAACGGCGAAAGGCCGGCACCTTTTGTCTGGCTCGTCGCTGCGTTCTTCCAGTCGACCTTGAAGTCGACGGAGGGCGCCGATAGCGCGCCGGTGGCCTTTACGGTCGCCGAGACCGCGCCCTCGGCTGCAAGGCCGGGAACGAAGCCGTTGGCGATGCCCGCCGGCAGATTGGTGGTATTCGCCGTGACGTCGAGAGACTTGATCGACGTGCCGGCGATGGCGAGATTGCCCGTGGCTTTCAGCGCAATGCCGCCGCTGCCGTTGAGGGCGGCATCAAAATCCAGCCTGTCACCGGCGTATTTTCCCGTCGCCGCCAACGCAAGGCGGGACAGGCCGGCAGCCTTGGTGTGGCTGGTGGCGGCATCCTTCCAGTCGAGCTTGAAATCGACGATCGGGCTTGCCGGCGTCCCCGACGTCACGGCGTTTGCGGAAAGCATGCCCTCGGCACCGAGACCGGGAACGAAGGCATTTGCGATATTTGCCGGCAGCGCCGGGATATCGGCATTGATCGAAAGGTCCCGGATGGTTGTTCCCGCGATGGTGACGCCGCCCGTCGCCTTGGCCAACACGCCGTCCTTGCCGCTAAGGTTGGCGTCGAAGTCGACCCGGTCGTTGGCGAACTTGCCGGATGCCGCAGCACTCAGGCCCGAAAGGCCGCTGCTCTTGGTCTGGGCGGTCGCGGCGTTCTTCCAGTCGAGCTTGAAATCGACCGCCGGCTTTGGCAGCGCGCCGGAGGCGGATGCCGTGCCCGAGACGGTACCTTCGGCGGCAAGACCTGGGACGAAGCCGTTGGCGAGGCCTGCAGGCAGGTTGGCGAGATCGGCCTTGACGTCGAGGGTTTTAACCGAGGTGCCTGACATCGCGACGTTGCCGGCGGCCTTCAGCGAGAGGCCGTCCCGGCCGCCGAGATTGGCATCGAAATCGAGCCGGTCGTCGGCGAAGCGTCCGGATGTAGTGAGCGCGAGGCCCGAGAGATGAGCGCTTCTGGTCTGGCTGGTCGCAGCATCCGTCCAGTCGAGCTTGAAGTCGGCCTTCGGTGCGGCAGGTGTCCCGGCGGCGGACACAGTGCCGGATATCGTGCCGCCGGCCGCCAGATCGGGAACGAAGGCATTTGCCAGGCTGGCCGGAAGCTTGACGATCTCGGCATCGACCTTGAGGCTGTCGATCGCCGTACCGGCCAATGCGACATTGCCCGTGGCCTTCAGTGAGAGGTCTTTGTCGCCGCTGACTGCCGTGTTGAAATCAAGCTTGTTGTCGGCAAATTTTCCCGATGCGGTCACGCCGAGCGCGGCAAGGCCGACACGTTTCGTGTGGCTCGTCGCAGCGTCTTTCCAATTGAGATCGAAATCGGCACTCGGGGCGGAAAGGGACCCGGTGCCCGAGATCTTTCCGGAGATCGTTCCTTCGGCGGCGAGATCGGCGACGAAGCTGTTTGCGATATTCGCCGGGACATTTGCCAGCGCTGCATCGACCTTGACGTTGCCAATCGTCGTGCCTGTGATGGCGACATTGCCGTTTGCCTTCAGCGAAAGGCGGTTGGCGCCGCCGATCACCATATCGAAATCGAGCTTGCTGTCTGCGAATTTGCCGGATGCCTTGAGGCCAAGATCGGCAAGGCCGACGCGCTTCGTCTGGCTCGTCGCAGCACTTTTCCAATCGAGATCGAAATTGGCGGTGGGGGCAGCGAGGGAGCCGGAGGCCGCCACTTTTCCTGTAATCGTGCCTTCGGCGGCGAGATCGGCAACGAAACCATTGGCGATGCGGGCAGGCAGGTTGAGGATATCGGCATTGACATCAAGCACCGGTGCCTTCGGGTCGGCGAGCGCGACATTGCCGGCGGCCTTGAGCGAAAGGCCGTCATCACTGCCGACCGTCGTGTCGAAATCGAGCGTGTTGTCGGCGAATTTGCCGCCGGCGGTGATGTCGAGCGGCGCCAGGCCGGCGCCCTTGGTCTGGCCCGTCGTCGCATCCTTCCAGTCGAGCTTGAAGTCGGCTACCGGTGCTGCCGGCGTTCCGGTCACGGCAATCGTTCCGGAGATCGTGCCGCCGGCTGAAAGGTTGGGCACGAAACCGTTGGCGAGCGCTGCCGGCAGCTCGCGGATATCTGCATCAAGCTTCAGCGTTTCGCCGGCGGAACCGGTAACGGTCAGCGAACCGGTGCCGGTCTTCAGCGTCAGTCCGTTCAGACTGGCGGCACCGCCGCCGATGGCGACCTGCGTCGGTGCGGCAAGCTCGATCGGGATATTGCGGGGGCTTGCCGAGAAGCGATCAAGGTTCAGGTGGATCGCGCCGTCCGCCGCCTCGATATTGCCTGCGGCCAGCACGGGATTGCCGTCATAGGCAGCATCGAGATCGAAGTCGGTATGGTTCTGCTGCTTGGCAAACCTAAGCGAAAGGCCAGCAAGCCTGTTCGTTCCGGCGCTCACCTCCTCGGCCTTGACCGTGCCGTTTGCGGCAAGGGCATTGAGATCGCTGACCGTGACATCGATATCCGGCTTGACGATCGCAAGCGTATCACGACGGATCGAGCCGCCGGTTGCAAGCAGCTTAAGCGCAATCCTGCCGCTGTCGCTGCTGACGCCGAGCGAACCCTTGAGATCGCCTTCGGCCTTCTGTCCGCCGAGTGCGGCGAGCAGGCCGACATTGGGGAAATCGAAGGTCAGTGCGGCTGTTGGCTCCAGGGTAGGCGAGAATTCCGCATTGCCGGTCAGTCGGTTGCCGCCGATATCGGCGGTCAGCGCCGGAATGCTTATCTTGCCGTCCTGCGAGGTGACGTTGCCGTTGATGCCGATCGGTTGGCCATCGATTGTGCCGGTGGCGGCGATCCTGCCCTGCGGCGCCTTGGGATCGGCGAGACCCGACAGGTCGATATTGAGGTTGCCGAGCGTACGGTCGGCCATTTCAAGGCTGGCGGCCTTGAGATTGGCCGTCACGGAGATTGCCGGGAGCTCACCTCCCACTCTCAACGCATAACCCGCCCCACCGCTGGCGCCGGGGATGAGCTTGCCGATGTCAGGCAGCCGGCCCGAGAGATCGGCATTCAACGTCCCGCCGTCGAGTGCGACGTTGCCGGCGGCTTCGAGCGTGCCGGACTTCAGGACGAGATTGGACAGCGCGAATTTTGACGGGATGGTGCCGACCACCTGGCTTTCGAGCGAGATCGGCCCGTCGAACCTGCTTGTCATCGCCGCCGGCAGAGCTGCCGGGCTGACTGTGAGCTTGAGGTTGCCGGTCAGCGCTTTGTCTGCCAACCGGTAGGAGCCGTTGAGGCCGCCGTTGATATTGGCACTTTCGACGGTGGTGCCGTTGAAGCCGATGCCGGAGGGCGAGATCTGCAGCGGCGAGGCGATCGTGACAGGGCCTTGGACGGCGCGATTGATGTTTGGATCGGTGAAGGTCGTATCGCCGGCAACGAGGCGTAGCTGGACGCTGCCGGAACGGGCGGCAAGATTGAAGGTGTCGCTCTTTGCGGTCAGCTTGATGTTGCCGATATTGGCCTGCGGAAGGGTTGCGGTGTCGAGCGAGCCGCTGACGTTCAGCCGGGCGGCTTGCGCATCGCCGGTTAGCGCCAGGTTGAGGCCAGAAATGAGGAAGCGCGCTTCGCCTTCAGCGAGGGGCCAGCGGAAATCGACAGGCCCCGACGTGCCGAGCAGATTGGCGTTCAGGCTGTTGTTGCCGGCTGGATCGAGGGTGCCCGAGGCGGCGATCACGACGCTGCCGGTGGCGATATTGCCGGTCTGGATATCGATCTTGCCGCGGTCGTCGAAGGTGGTGGCAAGATCGATATTGGTCTGGCCGGCAAAAAGCGGCCGGAATGCCGATGGAAGCAGCGAGCTCAGGTCACCGCCGCCCTTGAGGTCGAGGTGGTGCAGTCCGTCTGCCGTGATCTGATGCCGGGCTTCGATTGCGGCGCGCTGCTGTCCGTCGAGGGCGGCCTGCAATTTGCCTTTCCAATCGGATATCGGCCCTTGGCCGTCGAGATCGATATTGACGGCCGGGCTGTCCGGCAGGCCGAGAAAGCCCGCCAGCAGTCCGCCCTTCGGCTCGGAAAGCTGCGCCTTCAGCCGCAGCCGGTTTTCAGCCGGCGCATAGGCGATATCGGCGGCAAGCCGCGCATCCGGGACCGCGTGACGGCTAACATTGACGACGGCCTCGCCGCCATCGCCATTCGCCGAAAGGCTGCCCTCGGCGGCAAGCGCAAAGGCGCGGCCGGCAACGGGTGCGGCAAGTTTGATATCGGGCAACGCGACACGGTCTATATCGACCTTGATCGGAAGATTAAATCCGCCGGAATTTTCAGCTCCGGGCCGCGAGGGCAGGGTGCGCACCGGCTTGCGCAGCACGTTGATCGCTTCGATCTCGAAGCGTTTGGCATGGAAGGTTCCGGTCAGCAGCGCAAGCGGATTCCAGTCGATCGCGACGCCATGAATTTCCGCAAAGACACCCCTGGTATCGGAGATGGAGATTTCGGCGGCGCGAAGCCCGCCGGTCAAAAGACCTTGCGGTTCGCGAACCTCGATCGTCATGTCGCGGTTGGAAAGCGTGGAGGCTATCTTTTCGGTAACGATACGAGCGCCAAAACTGGTGAAGCCGAAGATCGCAAGGGCTGCGACAGCGAGAATCAAAGTGGCGCCGACGGCATAGCCGGTGAGCCGTACGATCCAGTTGACGATTTTTGCCAGCGTTTGCATCGGTGCGGACACTACCCCGTTTTCATGACAGCTCGCAGATCGGAAAACACGAGCGGAATCGGCAATTCTAGAAGGATTGGCCGATGCCGGCGTAGATTCCGTAATCTGTGCCATCTTCGTACTTGTTCAGCGGCATGGCAAAATCAAGCCGCAGCGGGCCGAAAGGCGTTGCATATCGTATTCCGGCGCCGGCGCCGGCGCGAATATCGGAAAAACCCGGAAAGGTGCTGTCCGATACGGTGCCGACATCGATGAAGGGCACGATGCCGATCGTATCGGTGATCTTGATGCGCGCCTCCAGCGAACCGGTCACATAGGAGCGGCCGCCGGTAGCATCGCCATTGTCGTTATAGGGCGAGATTTCCTGATAGCTGTATCCGCGCACGGAGCCGCCGCCGCCGGCAAAGAAGCGCTGCGTGGCGGGAATATCCCCAATGCTATCGCCGCCAATCAGGACGCCGGCGGCAACCTTGCCGGCAAGCACCACGCCGTCTTCCTGGCCGAACGGCAGATAGCCGGAGATCGAGCCCTCGAATGCCGCATAGGGCGTGGCGTTGAAGATTTCGTAGCCAGGTTTAGCCGAGAATGTCGCGCGATAACCCTCCGTCGGGTTGAACTTGTCGTCGCGTGCGTCGCGATCATATTTGATCGGCAGGGTGAAGGTCAGATAGTCGTTCTCGCCGAAGGCGTCATCGTCGCGCTCCCAGCTGACCTCGCCGCTCGCCGAGACGGTGTCCTGGTCGGTCAGCTCGTAGGAAAGGCCGAGCGAGGCGGTGACGAGCGTTGCGTTATAGGCATCCGGATTTTCGGTCTTGGCGACGATGCCGGCCTTCAGGGTGGCGGCGGGGAAGAAGGCGCCGGGCTTGGTGAAGAGGATGCCGGCGGAATAGTCGAGGCTGCCGACATCGGTCGTTTCGCCAAGCCGCGAGACCGCTCCCTCGATCCTCAGCGTTTCGGCTTCGCCGAACAGGTTGCGGTGGCCCCAATAGCCCTGAATACCGAAGCCGTCGGTGGTGGAGTATTGCGCGCCGACGCCGAAGTAGCGTCTCTTGCCTTCCGAAACCTCGATCGTCATCGGCAAGGTGCCATCCGGCGCCAGCGCATCCCCTTCGTGAATGGTGACGCTCGAAAAGACGCCGAGGGCGCGAAGGCGCTCGCCAGCTTTCTTCAGCGTTTCCGGGGAGTAGGCTTCGCCCTTGTTCAGCCGGGAATAACGCTGGATGAAACCTGGCCTGACGGTCTTCTCGCCGGTGACGCCGACATCGCCGATCGGGGCGATGGGACCGCCCTCGGCAGCAAGGACGATATCGACGGTGTCGCTGTCATGATCGGCGACGACCTTGCGTTCGGTCAACTTGGCGAAGGGTCGGCCTTCGGTCTTCAATTGTTCGATGATCTTGTCGCCGGCCCTAATGATGGCAAGTGAGCCGGCTTGCGCGCCCGGGGCGAGGTCGTAATCGGCGGGATTATGGTTTGCAGCATCGCCGCCGAACTGTACCTCCCTGACCTTGAAAACGGGGCCGGGAGCAATGTCGACGGTGACGGGGATCGGCCCTGACCTGTCGAATGTCGGATTGGGCGGCAGATCGTCGATATTCTTGCCGTCGATGGTGATCGTCACCAGGCCGCCATAACGGGCCTTTTCATACAAGGCGGCGATCAGCCGCTCACGGTCGTCGCGCGCCTTGATGACGATACCGAGATCGCCGGAAACCGGCTGCTTCTGGTCGCTGACGAGACGGGAACTGTTTTCCAGCGCTTCTTTCAGGTCGGGATCGGCGGTGTCGGCCCTGAGGTCGACGTGGTAGCGCACCGGATCGGGCACCTGTTCGCCTTCGTCTTCCTCTTTGCCGAAAATGGTGATGCCGAAAAGCTTGAAGGCATAAGCGTCGCCGATCAGGACCGGTGAGAACGCAGCTGCCGCTGCGACCACCATCATGGTGCCTGCTCGCCGATACGCAATACCTGTTTTCGGGCCTGTCCCTCTGATCCGCATCCGCCGCTTTTGGTTGTGTCTACATTGAAGCTTCGTTGCCCAGCCATGAACAGCTTAGCGACAAAATCGCGCGGGGTGTACCATTTTAAAGTGCCAACGCGCTAATTTAGCACAAAAAATCCCGGACGTGTGTCCGGGATTTCCTGAATTTGCCGATTTCCAAGCGCTCTCAGCGCGGGCAACTATCGATGTAGCGGCGGCCGTAGCGGTCGCGATAGTAGCACTGGCCGGGCTGTTCGGCGACGCTGCCAATGAGGGCGCCGGACACGCCGCCGATAGCGGCGCCGACTGCCGCGCCACGGACGTTGCCGGTGACTACGCCGCCGATGACGGCCCCTGATGCAGCACCGATGCCGGCGCCCTGCTGCGTCGGCGTGCAGCTTGCGATCGACAGGCCGATCAATGCGAGTATGACAACTTTCTTCATCTTTTTTCTCCGAGGTTGTTGCCCAGCGGGCAAAGGCCGTCCCTTTTTGTTTTTTGTCAGGCTAGACCGAAAACTATGTCGGAAGAAAGGGTTGTCCATCCGATGTGCTGATTTTTTTGCGATCGGGCGGGGTCGCCTTTTGCCCGGTCGGCAAACTCGGCTGCCTTCTGCGGCATCAATTTCGTTGATCGCGGCTCGCATATTTTTTATCTGGAATCATTCAAAAATCTGGGCCTTTTGCCGCAGTTGATGTTAAAGCAAAGGGTAAGCATTGACGCGCGGACGTCCAGTCATCAAGAACATCCGCGCGATACTGGAGCATATGATGGATTTCGAAGCGTTTTTCAAAAACGAGCTGGACGGGCTTCGTACCGAGGGCCGTTACCGCGTTTTTGCCGATCTCGAACGTCACCGCGGCAATTTTCCCCGCGCGACGCGTTACACCGCGGATGGCGAGAAGGAAGTCACGGTCTGGTGCTCCAACGACTATCTCGGCATGGGCCAGCATCCGAAGGTGATCGAGGCGATGAAGAACGCCATCGACCACTGTGGCGCGGGTGCGGGAGGCACCCGGAATATTTCTGGCACCAACCACCATCACGTCATGCTCGAGCGTGAGCTTGCCGACCTGCATGGCAAGGAAGCAGCGCTGATCTTCACATCGGGCTATGTTTCCAACTGGGCAGCCCTTGGCACGCTCGGCGCAAAGATCCCCGGCCTCATCATCTTCTCCGATGCGCTGAATCATGCCTCGATGATCGAGGGCATCCGCTATGCCAAGTGCGACAAGGTGATCTGGAAGCACAATGACGTGGCCGATCTCGAAGCCAAGCTCAAGGCCGCCGATCCGAAGGCGCCGAAGCTGATCGCCTTCGAGAGCGTCTATTCGATGGATGGCGATATCGCCCCGATCAAGGAGATCTGCGATCTCGCCGACAAATATGGCGCGATGACCTATCTCGACGAAGTGCATGGCGTCGGCATGTACGGTCCGCGCGGCGGCGGCATTGCCGAGCGCGAGGGGCTGATGGACCGGCTGACCGTCATCGAGGGGACGCTCGGCAAGGCTTTCGGAGTGATGGGCGGCTATATCGCCGCTTCGACGGCGCTTTGCGATTTCATCCGCTCGTTTGCCTCGGGCTTCATCTTCACCACGGCGCTGCCGCCGGCACTGGCCGCCGGCGCTGTCGCCTCGATCCAGCACCTGAAGGTCAGCCAGTTCGAGCGCGCCCGCCATCAGGACCGTGTCCGCAAGCTGAGAGCGCTGCTCGACCAGCGCGGCATTCCGCATATGCCGAATCCGAGCCATATCGTGCCGGTGCTGGTCGGCGATGCGGCCAAGTGCAAGTGGATCTCCGACCTGCTGCTCGACAATTGCGGCGTCTATGTCCAGCCGATCAACTATCCCACCGTGCCGAAGAAGACCGAGCGCCTGCGCATCACGCCGACGCCGCTGCATTCCGACGCCGATATCGCCCATCTGGTCGAGGCGCTACATTCGCTCTGGTCGCGCTGCGCGCTTGCAAGGCACGTCGCCTGATTTTTCGATAATCGTCTGGTTCGAACTGCAACCCAGCGCCTCTATTGAAGGCGCTGGTGGTGGCTGGTTTCGGTTGCCACAAGACGCCGCAGCAAACCTGTCTTCGACAGGGTAGGGCGATCCGGCTGCATTGCATCCAGAACATTTTCCCGATGCCAGCGGCTAGACCGCGTGGCACCCGGTCTTCCTCCCGCCATCACGTACGTCCCAAACTGTGCTTCCCTCGATCCAACCCCTCCTGATGCTGAGAAAACCTTTTCTCACTTGACATAGAGATTGGTAAAAGCTTTTCTCAGGTCACTTCAGAAGGAGGACGTTCTGAACATATCGGGAGGAAAAAGAGGCAGGATCACCATCCACGAGGTGGCGGCGGCTGCGGCGGTGAGCATCTCGACGGCGTCGAAAGCTCTCAACGATACCGGCCGGATGGGGTCGGAAACGCGCGAACGGGTGAAACGAATCGCCGCCGAAATCGGATATCGGCCGAATGCGCTGGCGAGAGGTCTTCTCAGCAAACGCAGTTTCACTATCGGGCTGCTGACGAACGATACTTACGGCCGTTTCACGCTGCCTGTCATGGCGGGTATTTCCGACGCTCTCGTCGATCACGGCGTTTCGGTCTTCCTGTGTGCCATCGAAGACGATCCGGCGCTCGCCCAGATCCATGTCGACGCGATGCTCGACAAACAGGTCGACGGCATCATTGCGACGGGAAAACGCCTGGATCGGCGCTTGCCTGTCGATCTGTCGAATTTGCATGTGCCTGTCGTCTACGCGTTCACGGAGGGGACGCAGAACAGCGTTAGCTTCCGGTCTGATGACGAACAGGGTGCGCGGCTGGCGGTGGAATGGCTCGTGAAGATCGGGCGGCGGCGGATTGCGCACATCACCGGGCCGGAGGACTTCTTCTCGGTGCGGGAGCGTGCCGGCGCCTATCACGAGGTGGCAGGTCACCGCGAGCCGGTGCTCTACGGCGTCTGGTCGGAAAGCTGGGGCCATGAGGCGGTCGAACAGCTTTGGAAGAGACCGGGAGAAAAACCGGACGCGCTCTTCTGCGGCAACGATCAGATCGCCCGAGGTGCTGTGGATGCGTTGCGCGAGCACGGCGTCAAGGTGCCGCAGGACGTCTCGGTGATCGGCTTCGACAATTGGGAGATTGTCGCGGCCCAGACGCGGCCGCCGCTGACGACGGTGGACATGGAACTGAAGGAGCTCGGGCGACAAGCCGGATTGACAGTGCTCGCGCTTGCGGAGGGACGACCTGTCGAGCCGGGAGTGAGGAAATTGCCGTGCCGGCTGATCGTCCGGCAGTCATGCGGGGGGAAAGCCCCCACGGAATGAGAACACGTGAATGAGCAAAGGCGCGAGGAGATGCGCCATATCGGGAGGAGTGTCATGATCAAGCGTCTATTGGCGGCGACCAGCATCGCTACCTTATGTCTGGTGTCGGCCGCGTCGGCTGCCGAAAATGTCGAAATGTGGGTTCGCTCGGGGATCGGCGACGCCTTCAAGAAGGTCGTCGAAGCCTATAATTCCGGTCACGAGAGCAAGGTCGTGATGACCGAAGTGCCGTTCTCCGAGCTGGTGCAGAAATATGCGACGGCGATCGCCGGCGGACAGGCGCCGGACGCGCTGTCGATGGATCTCATTTATAACCCTGCCTTTGCCGCGGCCGGCCAGCTGGAAGACCTGACGGACTGGGCAAAATCACTGCCCTATTTCAACTCGCTTTCGCCATCGCATGTTCGCCTCGGCACCTACCAGGACCGGATCTATGGCCTGCCGCTGTCGGTCGAAACCTCCGTCTTTGCCTGGAACAAGGATCTCTACAAGAAGGCCGGCCTCGACCCGGAAAAGGCACCGGCGAATTGGGACGAAATTACCGCCAATGCCGAGAAGATCCGGGCGCTGGGTGACGATACCTACGGCTTCTATTTCTCCGGCGGCGGCTGCGGCGGCTGCATGATCTTCACCTTCACGCCGCTCGTCTGGGGTGCGGGCGCCGACATCTTGTCCGCCGACAGCAAGACCGCGACGCTCGATACGCCTCAGATGCGCAAGGCCGTCGATATCTACCGCAACATGGTCAAGAAGGACCTCGTGCCGGCGGGAGCCGCCAGCGACAACGGCGCGAACTTCCTGACCTTCACCAACGGCAAGATCGGCCAGCAAAGCCTCGGCGCCTTTGCCATCGGCACGCTGGTAACCGAGCATCCCGATATCAACTTCGGCGTGACCCTCATTCCTGGCGTCGACGGGAAGCCTTCGTCCTTTGCCGGCGGCGACAACTTTGTCATCACCAAGGGCACGAAGAAGATCGACGCGGTGAAGGAATTCCTCGAATATGTGTATTCGATGGACGGCCAGAAGATCATGGCGAAGTATGGCAGCCTGCCGACGCGCGGCGATATCGCTGATAAAGTGTTGGAAGGTCTCGATCCGCGCATGCAGGTCGGCCTGAAGGCGATCGGTGTCGCCAAGACACCCTATACGCTGCAGTTCAACGACTTGATCAATAGCGCCAACGGGCCCTGGGCCAGCTTCACCAACGCCTCGATCTTCGGCGACGATGTCGACGGCGCGTTTTCTAGCGCCCAGTCGGAAATGCAATCGATCATCGATAGCGGCCAATAACTCTCTCCCGGCCGCGGCCGGGGAGCGGTGGCAGCTTCCCGGCCAATTCCACTCGACAGATGCGGAGCGTTTTGATGACCGGTTCCGGTTCAGAGATTCTATTGCCTCAGCGCAGGCGACGGCGCCGATCGAACTGGCGCGGCCTCGTCTACATCGCGCCCGCTATGGCGCTGGTCATCGTCTTTTTCATTATGCCGGTCCTCTTCACCGGATGGATGAGCCTCCACAACTGGCCGCTGATGGGAGCGTCCCGCTGGATCGGCTTCAACAATTATTTCCGCATGGCCAATGACACCCGTTTCATGACGGCACTGAATTTCACGGCCTATTACACCGTGATCGTCACCATCGCGATCTTCGCGATCGCCTTTCCGCTGGCAATCTTCGTCGAGAAGGAACGGCAGTTCGTCGGCGCCTATCGGACGATCATCTTCCTGCCCGTCGTGGTCGGCCTTGCCACTGCCTCCCTGCTTTGGGTCTGGCTCGCCAATGTCGATAGCGGCTTCATCGGCCCGGCCTTGAAAGCGCTCGGCCTCGTGGAAAAGAGCCCCAATCTTCTTGCGACCTTCGACACCGCCTTTCTGACCATCGTGGTGATGGTCGTCTGGAAGATCGCAGGCTTCACCATGATCATTCTTTTGACCGGGCTTCAGGCCATTCCGTCCGAGCTGACGGAAGCCGCCCGCATCGACGGCGCCGGCCGCTGGCAGCGTTTCCGGCATCTGACGCTGCCGCTGATGCGCAAGACGATTGCGCTGGCGCTGATCGTCTCCGTCACCGGTTCGATCCTCGCCTTCGACCAGTTCTACATCATGACGTCGGGCGGTCCGCAGAACAAGATGATCTCGGTGGTCTACTACATCTTCAATCAGTCCTTCGTGTCCTTCAATCTCGGTTATGGCGCAGCGCTGTCGATCGTGCTTCTCGCCATCCTGGTGGCGATCAGCATCGTGCAGCTCTGGCTGCTTCGCGTCGGGGAGGAGCGTCCATGACCACCTCAAGTGAACGCCGCGCGCGCAAGGCCATCCGGACGAAGTCGGCCTATCATCTGACCGGCATCGCGATATCGATCTTCTTTCTCGCCCCCTTCGTGATCACGCTGTTGTCGTCCTTCCGGCATGGCACGGAGGCCAGCCTGCCGCCCTTGCCGCCGTGGCCGACCGCAGGCGTCAGCATCGATTCCTACGCGCTGCTCGATACGTTTGGCGCCGGCATCTGGCGGCACATGATCAATTCGCTGTTCGTTTCGGTCGCCACCGTGGTGCTGACCGTCGCTGTCAGCCTGCTCGCCGGCTACGGCTTCTCGCGCTATCGATTCCCGCTGAAGAATGCGCTCTTCGTGCTGATCATCGCGACGCTGATGATCCCGTTCCAATCGATCCTGACGCCGCTCTTCATCATTCTGGCAAAGCTCGGACTCAACAATTCGCTGCTTGGGCTGACGCTCGTCTATGTGACGCTGCAACTGCCCTTCTCGGTCTTCATGATGCGCAACGCCTTCGACGCCGTGCCGAAGGAGATCGAAGAGGCCGCGCGCATCGACGGCGCGCGCGACCTCAGGCTCTTGGTCCGGGTTCTTCTGCCGCTGGTGCTTCCCGGCGTCGCGACGGTCGCGATCTTTGCCTTCCTCAATGCCTGGAACGAGTTTCTGGCCGCACTCGTGCTGCTTTCCAGCAATGAGAAATACACCCTGCCGGTGCTGATGACGGCGGTTCGCGCCGGACGGCTCGGCGCCATCAACTGGGGAGCGGTCCAAGCCGGTGTCGTCGTCATGACGATCCCCTGCCTGATCGTCTTCCTGCTCCTGCAACGCTACTACATGCGCGGGCTGATGGCCGGCGCGGTGAAATGATCTTAGAGAAAGTGGAGCCTATGACCAAAGCAAGCAATGACCGCCAGTTTCGTCCCGTCGCCGTTCCCGATGTGGAGCTCGGCGGCTTCTGGGGCAAATGGCAGGACGCCGTCTGCAATTCCACTGCCGAGACCCTGCTCGACCGCTGCGTCGAGGCCGGCATGCTCAGGGCGATCGACGTCGATCAGCCGAGCCCCGGCGTCGTCATTCCGATACAGCCATGGGGCGGGACGACGCAGATGTTCTGGGACTCCGACCTCGGCAAGTCGATCGAAACGATCGCCTATTCGCTCTATCGCCGGCCGAACCCGAAGCTGGAGGCGCGCGCCGATGAGATCATCGACATGTATGAGAAGCTGCAGGATGAGGACGGCTATCTGAACGCCTGGTTCCAGCGCGTCGAGCCGAGCCGCCGCTGGACCAACCTGCGCGACCATCACGAGCTCTATTGCGCGGGGCACCTGATGGAAGCCGCGGTCGCCTATTATCAGGCGACCGGCAAACGCAAGCTGCTCGACATCATGTGCCGCTATGCCGATTACATGATCAAGATTTTCGGTCACGGCGAAGGCCAGATATCAGGCTATTGCGGCCATGAGGAAGTCGAGCTGGCGCTGGTCAAGCTCGCCCGCGTGACGGATGAGAAGAAATATCTCGAGCTGTCGAAATACTTCATCGACGAACGCGGCACCGAACCGCATTTCTTCACCGCCGAGGCAAGCCGCGACGGGCGCGATGTCTCCGAGTACCACCAGAAGACCTATGAATATGCGCAGGCGCACCAGCCGGTGCGCGCGCAGACGAAGGTCGTCGGCCACGCGGTGCGCGCCATGTACCTTTATTCGGGCATGGCCGACATCGCCACGGAATACAAGGACGACAGTCTGACGGCAGCGCTGGAAACGCTCTGGGACGATCTGACGACCAAGCAGATGTACATCACCGGCGGCATCGGGCCGGCTGCCTCCAACGAAGGCTTTACCGATTACTTCGATCTGCCGAACGATACCGCTTATGCGGAGACCTGCGCCTCGGTCGGCTTGGTGTTCTGGGCGAGCCGCATGCTTGGACGCGGGCCGGATCGGCGCTATGCCGACATCATGGAACAGGCGCTTTACAACGGCGCGCTGCCGGGGCTTTCGACCGACGGCAAGACGTTCTTCTATGACAATCCGCTTGAAAGTGCCGGCAAGCACCACCGGTGGAAGTGGCACCATTGCCCTTGCTGCCCGCCCAACATCGCCCGGCTGGTGACCTCGATCGGCTCCTACATGTACGCCGTTTCGGACAACGAGATCGCCGTGCACCTCTATGGCGAGAGCACCGCGCGGCTGAAGCTTGCCAACGGCGCCGAGGTGGAACTCGAGCAGACCACCAACTATCCGTGGGAAGGTGCGGTCGCCTTTACCACCAGGCTGGAGAAGCCGGCGAAGTTTGCACTGTCGCTGCGCATTCCGGACTGGGCCGACGGCGCAACCCTCAGCATCAATGGAGAGATGCTCGATCTCAATGCCAATATGCGGGACGGATATGCCAGGATCGATCGTGAGTGGACCGCGGGCGATCGTGTCGCCCTCTACCTGCCGCTGGCGCTTCGCCCGCAATATGCCAATCCGAAGGTGCGCCAGGACGCCGGCCGCGTCGCATTGATGCGCGGCCCGCTGGTCTATTGCGTCGAAACCACAGACAATGGCGAAGACCTCAATGCCATCGTCCTGCCGCGCGAGCTCTCCACAGCCGAAACCGTCGTGCTGAAGGATCTCAATGATGCCGTCGCCCTCGATCTCAAGGTCGAGCGCGAGGAAACATCGAACTGGGGAACAGCGCTCTACCGCAAGTCGCCGGCTGAAAGGCAGGTCGCCACCGCGCGTTTCGTGCCCTATCATCTCTGGGACAACCGCGCGCCCGGAGAGATGCTCGTCTGGGTCCAGTCGGACAGATAGGTCTTTTTGGGGATGACGAACGGTATGGGTAACAAGAGCGTCGTGCTCCAGGACGTGCGAAAAAGCTATGGCAATCTGCAGGTAGTCCATGGGATCGACCTGACGATCGCGGAGGGTGAATTCGTCGTCTTCGTCGGCCCTTCCGGCTGCGGAAAATCGACGCTTCTTCGCATGATCGCCGGCCTGGAAGATGTGACCGACGGGGAGGTCGAGATCAAGGGACGCATCGTCACCGATCTCGATCCATCCGAGCGCGGCATCGCCATGGTCTTCCAGTCTTACGCGCTCTATCCGCATATGAGCGTGCGCGACAACCTGGCCTTTGGGTTGAAGATGGCGCGCACCAATGCTGCGGAGATAGAGACGCGCGTCAAGGCCGCCTCCGCGATCCTGAAGATCGACCATCTTCTCGACCGGCGGCCGGGACAGCTTTCCGGCGGCCAGCGGCAACGTGTGGCGATCGGCCGGGCGATCGTGCGCAAGCCCGATGTCTTCCTGTTCGACGAACCGCTGTCCAATCTCGATGCCGAACTGCGCGTTTCGATGCGCATCGAGATCGCCCGCCTCCACCGCGAACTCGGCAACACGATGATCTATGTCACGCACGACCAGACGGAGGCGATGACGCTCGCCGACAAGATCGTCGTGCTGCGCGACGGCCGCGTCGAACAGGCGGGAACGCCGCGGGAAATCTACGAGAATCCCTCGAATACCTTCGTGGCGGGCTTCATCGGCTCACCCCGGATGAACCTGCTGAATGCCCGCTGGGGTGAGGGAGGCCTGGTCGAAGTCGCAGGCACGCGCATCGAAAGCGGTCTTCCGCCCGCAAACCGGCCGATCGGTGCCGCAGTGACGCTCGGTTTACGGCCGGAGCATCTGAAGGTGGCATCCGACCTATCGGGCAGCCTGACCGCCAGGGTCGATTTTTCGGAATATCTCGGGGGAACGCAATATCTCTACTGCCAGCTTGCCGATGGCCAATCGCTCACCGTCGAGCATCGGTCACCGATCAGTATTGCGGCGGGCGAGCAGGTGAGCCTGCTGTTTGAACCGTCGGATTGCAGACTGTTCGACGAGGGTGGGAACCGGTTGCGCGAATAGCGGCCGTCAGGATCACAGGCGGGCGACCACTTCGCGATCGGCCCGTCTGAACTTCACTCGGCGATCGCCAGCGTCATGAGCTCCGCCGCACTTTGCCGGGCCTGCCTGTCGGCGGCGAAGACATCGTCCATGCTGGAAGCCGGCGGCAGGCCGGCCAGATCGTCCATGACCCTCTCGGTGACCTCGGCCATGGCGAGGAAGGACAGCCGCCCTTCGATGAAGGCTTCGAGCGCCACTTCCTTGGCGCCGTTCAGCACCGCGCCCTGAACGCCGCCGCGCGTCATGGCCAGGCGTGCGAGCCGCAGCGCCGGAAACCGCACCTCATCCGGTGCCTCGAAATCCAGCCTGGCGAGCTTGGCGAAATCCAGCCGCTCGACCGGCAGGTTCGGCCGGCGCGGAAAGGACAGGGCATAACCGATGGCGGTGCGCATATCGGGCGCGCCGAGCTGCGCCAGCACAGACCCATCCGTATAGCCGACCATGGAATGGATGATCGATTGCGGGTGGAAGATGACCTCGATCTGTTCGGGTCTGAGACCGAAAAGGTGCCGGGCTTCGATCATCTCCAGCGCCTTGTTGAACATCGAGGCGCTGTCGATCGAGATCTTCAATCCCATCGACCAGTTCGGGTGGGCGCGCGCGGTTTCCACCGTCACATCAGCCATGTCACGCAGCGAGGCGGTGCGGAAGGGGCCGCCTGATGCCGTCAGGATGACGCGCTCGACCGCGTGGCGCTGGTTCTCTTCCAGCACCTGGAAAATGGCGTTGTGCTCGCTGTCGACAGGAAGCAGCCTGCCGCCGCCTTCGCGGATCGCTGCGATAAAGAGATCACCGGCCGATACCAGGCATTCCTTGTTGGCAAGAGCGATATCGGCGCCGCGGCGTGCAGCGGCAAGCGTCGGCGCCAGGCCCGCAGTGCCGACGATTGCCGCCATTACCCAGTCGACTTCGCGGTCGGCGGCTTCCATCAGGCCGGATTTTCCCGAGGCGACCTCGATGCCGCTGCCGGAAAGTTCACTCTTCAGTGATTCGTAATGCCGGTCGTTTGCCGTCACCGCCAGCCGCGCGCCGGATGATTTCGCCTGCCGCGCCAGCAATTCGACATTGCCGCTGCCGGTCAGCACGGAGATTTCGAAGTTCTCCCGTCCGCCCAGATGATCGACGACATTGAGTGTATTCTGGCCGATCGAACCCGTCGAACCGAAGATGCTGAGGCGCCGCGGCGCACTTTTGCCGGTCATCATGTGGAATTTCGCGAAAATTTCTCTCGTAGGCTCAGGCTCTACTAGGGTTTGGAGGGGGCGGCAAGTGTGCGGTGCAGCAGATTTCAACCCTTGAGGGGTTTACAGAGCGGCGGCCGGATGTGATCCTAATAACAATCCTTACGGGGATTGGGAGGTTCCGCCGCGACCGTTCACGGTCGCATGGGCAATTCGGGACGCTGCGGCGTCCATTGAAGAACATGCACTCGGTGCCACAGGCTTTCCGGCCAAAATTAAATCGAGGATGAAACCGGGATCGACGGCTTGGCCGTGATTTCTATCGCGGGCTTGGCCACGATCCCATCGCGCTCGTTGCGAGCGCTTTCATAGGTGCTGTCGCGTCGGTTTCGGCGCTGGAGCCCCGCGTCAGGTTAAACGATCGGATTTCATGACGATATTCAAAATAGCATGCATTCTTTTCGCCATCCTGCCCTCGCTCACCACTGCAGCGCGGGCGGACGACCTGCTGATCTGGTCGCCGGCCAAGCTTTCGGACCGGTCCTACAAGGCGACGATGGGTTTTCGCCTGCCGGCGGAATGGGAAACGAGCGCCGGCGCCGATATCGCGCTTGCCTCGACCAAGGGCGGGGCGCCGCTGCCCGATTCCGAACAGGCAATGCTCTGGGGCAGGATCACCAGGACGAGCGTCACCCCGGCAAGCCAGTCACAACAGGGCGCGAGCGTCAGCGTCGATACGCTGCGCGGCAGCGGCGCGCTGACCCTTAGCCGCTCGCGCAGCTGGATCCTGTCCGATTCGCTCGACATGCAATCGAGCCGGTCCATCAGCGTTCAATTTGATGCGGTCGATGCCCGGCAGGCTTCTGTGACGGCATCGCAGGCTCTGAAACTGATCCATCCCTGGACGGGAACCTCGCTTTCGGCAGGCACAGGCGTCAGCAATGTCACCGGCGACTTCTCGAGTACGGTGGCGGTCAGCCAGACTATCCTGCCGAACCTCAATCTCGATGCGTCGATGAACGATCCGTTTTCGGGGGATGAGGCTGGCAGCGTCAATCTCCGCTATCGCGTTAACTGGTAGCGGCGTTGAAACCAAACTCTGTCGAAGGGCGTTTCCTCCGCAGGTTTCACGGAGGAATGGATCATGGTTTTCAAGGAGCAGACATTTCACGGGCTCGAACCCGAGATGGAAGCCGAAATCGCCAATCGCGCATCAGTCGAAGCGGCCGTGGCCAATGCGCTTGCGATCGCCGGCGGCATCGATGCGTCTGATGTCGAAGTGACGATGGAGAACGACCAGATCGTGCTGAGCGGCACCGTCGGCACGGTCGGCGAGATCGAACGGGCGACTGCTGTCGCCAAGGCCGTCGAGGGGGTGCATTTGGTGCAGAACCGGATTCTGCTTGGCGGATCTTCGCTTGACGGTCCGCATTGACCAAACGGCGGGCTGCTCCGGGCGAGACATGCCGGACCAGGAATATTTCCACGTCGTCGCCTATAAGCCGGCGCTCAGCTGATCAACCGGCGAAGCGTTCGACGAGAAAGGACGAGCCGGCCAGACGATCGGTTTTCTGCATCGCGCCCGGACTCTGCGGCTGATAGGCGATGGCAAGCAGCACGACGCTGACGGCGACATAAGCGATAGCCAATAGAATCATCTTGATACGCATGATGAATACTCCCGCTTCACGATTAACGCGGCTGATATTGCGAAGTTCCATCGTCGAGATCTGGGCGAGATCAAATGGAAAGCCCGGCTGGGAAGTTCAGCCGGGCTTTTCCTGCATGGATTTGCCTTATCGGCAGATTCGGGTTTCCTTGACGACCGTATGGCCGTGACGGCGGATTTTTTCCGTCTTGGTGAAGCAGTCCTGGGAGACGTGGCGCGGCCTCATGTGATGGCGGTAATAGGGCCGTTCCGCATGACGGTAAGTGGGGCGCGAATCATCCGTGGTGATGGTCACACTTGCCGCCTGGGACGGCATTGCGGAAAAGATGGACGCAGCAGTGAGCGTGCAGGCAAGGATAATCTGTTTCATGACAAGTCTCTCTTTCTGAGTTGGTCACGGCATCAACTCGCCGGAAGCACAGTCGGTTCAATCACATAGAGTTACCGATTGTGACGGAGGCAGAAACCTTTCCCGCCGCGGATCGTTAGCGCAGGGGGACAGCCGGAGGCATAGATCATGGGACCGATTGCAAGGATCATTACCGTCGTCGCCGGGCTTGCCGGCGGCACGGTGTTTTCGCAGGCGCCGGAATTTGCGCAGCAATACCGCCAGCGGATCGGCGGGGCGATCGACGAATTGCGGGTCATCGTCGAGGATTTCAATGCCCAGGCGGCCGAACATCATCTCGATCGCCAGCAGGCGCTGAACGCCTATGCGCAATCATCCGACGATTTCCTGCGCGACCGCGGCGTCTCGATGCGCAGCACGATCACGCGCTACGAATCGCTGCTGTCGCAGCAGCTCCACCTCGGCACCGCCGCACCCGTCGCCAAGCCCTTTGTGCTGCTGGGGAATGCCGATGACGTCGTCTTCGCCAATACCTGGCGCGACTTCGTGCCCGGCGTGCCCGTTAGCTTTGCGGGTCTCGTCTGGAGCGCGATCGGATTTCTCGGCGGCTGGGTCGTGGCTGTACTGCTGGGATTGGGTGCGCGGCGGGTCACGAGGACGCGGCGAGTCCATCGTCAGGTGCGGTGAACCAACCGGTGGCGAACGTGGCACTGGCCCCGGAACGTAATGATATCAGCCAAGCTTTGCGCTGAAATGACCCCCGCCAAACTTCGGCGGGAGTCATCGATATTGATTGGAACCGGTTCGCCCGGTTGCCTTCCCGGTGATCGGGCCAGAGAGCCTTGTTACGTGGACGCTGCCGCTTCCTTGGCGATGCCACCTGAAAGCAAACGCCAAATGCCGAATGCCACCACGCCCATCGCGAGGAAGATCACAAAGATCAGGAAGTTGTAGTAGATCATCGCCGCCAGTGCGACGAGGGCGAGCCCGAGGGCAATGGCTGGCACCACGGGATAACCCCAGGCCCTGAAGGGTCGGGCGAGTTCAGGTTCGGCCTGACGCAGCTTGAACAGCGATGCCATCGAGACGATGTACATGATGATCGCGCCGAACACCGACATGGTGACAATATTGGCAGTCAGCGGCAAGCCGCCGATCTGGATCAGGCTGTCGGAAAAGATGGCTGCGATGCCGACGGCGCCACCTGCAAGGACTGCGAGGTAAGGCGTGCGGAATTTCGGATGGATCTTCGCGAGAACTTCCGGCAGGTAGCCTGCGCGACCCAGCGCGAAGATCTGCCTGGAATAGCCCATGATGATGCCATGGAACGATGCGATCAGGCCGAACAGACCGATCCAGACCAGCATATGCAGCCAGCCGGAGGATTCGCCCACGACCGCCTTCATCGCCTGCGGTAGCGGATCGTTGATGTTGGACAGCGTGCGCCAGTCGCCGACGCCACCGGCGAAGATCATGGTGCCGAAGGCGAGGAAGACGAGTGTCAGAATACCCGCAATATAGGCAATCGGCACGGTACGGGTGGGGTTCTTGGTTTCCTCTGCGGCCATGGCCGCGCCTTCGATCGCCAGGAAAAACCAGATGGCAAATGGAATGGCGGCAAAGATGCCTCCAATGGCACCGACCGAGAATTCAGGGGCGCCAGCCCAGCCATTGGCCGCGAAATTGGCAAAAGAGAAGCCCGGCGCGACGACACCCATAAAGATCAGCAGTTCGGCAATCGCCAGAATGGTGATGAAGAGTTCGAAGGTTGCTGCGATGGTAACGCCGACAATATTGAGCGCCATGAAGACGATATAGGCGCCGACAGCCGCCACTTTCGGATCGAGCCCCGGGAACTGCACATTGAGATAGGCGCCGATGGCCAGCGCGATGGCCGGAGGGGCGAAGACGAATTCAACCAATGTCGCAAAACCGGCAACGAAGCCGCCGAGCGGGCCGAAGGCCCTGAGCGCATAGGCAAACGGTCCGCCGGCATGCGGAATAGCCGTCGTCAACTCCGTGAAGGAGAAAATGAAGGTGGTGTACATGACGGCAATCAGGATCGTGGTGATCAAGAAGCCGAGTGTGCCGGCAGCCGCCCAGCCATAGCTCCAGCCGAAATATTCGCCCGAGATGACGAGGCCGACCGCAAGTCCCCATAAATGCAGCCCAGTCAGGCTCTTGGCGAGCGTCGGTTGAGAATTTGACATGATTGTTCCCCTTTTTTGTAGATTGAACTTTATGCTTCTTGGTGTGGCAGCGCTTCTATGGCGCCTTCGGCATTTTCCTTGAGATCGACACCGGTCAGTTGCAAGCGAAGCGCCTCCCGGACGATCCAAACGATCTTGTCTGCTGCGACCTCGTAACTGAGCCCATCGGCATGAATATTCGAAATACAGTTGCGCTCGCTGTCACGCCGTCCCGATTGCGGTCGGAACGTGATGTAGGCGCCGAGACTGTCAGGCACGCTTAGTCCCGGCCTCTCGCCGATCAGCACGATGGCAACTTCAGCACCAAACGCCGCCGCTGCCTCATCACCAAACGCCACACGCGCCTGCTCGCCCAATATCACCGGGGCGACGCTGAAGCCGCCGAGACGCTTTATACATGCCTTAAACAGCGGCACCGCGTGGTGCTCGACCGCCGAGGCCGAAAGCCCATCTGCGATGATGAAGGCGATATCATAGCGATCGCCTGAGCTCGGGAGATCGGCTGCGTTGGTCTGACGGCCGAGATCCGGGCGCGCCAGATAGATCGTACGGTCTTTGGCGCGAGAGCGAATCCGGACCGTCGGCACGGGAGCAAGCTGCTTGGCAAGGGCGACAAAATCCACTTGCCCATGCACGGCATCCCGCGCCCGGGCATGGGCAAGCTGGAAGTCGAGAATTGCCGATGTCGGCAAGGCGTCGCCCGCCCTTCCAAGCCCAATTCGGGCGCGGGTGGCGTTGCGGAACCGCGCAAACGGATCTCGTTCGAAGGGAGTCATGCCGATGCCCTGTAGCTCAAGAGATTGCGAGAAAAGGCGCCCGAGGCGCTGGCAGGCGCAAGACGACCCGTGTGATCAATCATGCCCATGCGATGAAGCCAGGCTTCGAACTCCGGAGCGGGCGGACGATTGAACTGGTGCCTGAGGCCGACAATATCGTGGTAGGAAAGGCTCTGATAATTGAGCATGACATCGTCGGCGCCGGGCACCGCGATGAGGAAGCTGACGCCCGCGACTGTCAGCAATACCATCAGATTATCCATATCGTCCTGGTCGGCTTCCGCATGGTTCGTGTAGCAAACGTCGACCCCCATCGGCACGCCAAGCAGTTTGCCGCAGAAATGATCTTCGAGCCCGGCGCGGATAATTTGCTTGGCGTCGAAAAGATATTCGGGGCCAATGAAGCCAACCACCGTATTGACGAGCAACGGATTGAGTTCACGTGCAACGGCATAGGCCCGCGTCTCGATCGTCTGTTCGTCGACACCGTGATGGGCGTCGGCCGAGAGCGCGCTGCCCTGGCCGGTCTCCAGATACATGACATTGTTTCCGACTGTGCCGCGTTTCATGGAAAGTGCTGCCTGCTGGCCTTCCCTGAGGACGGCGAGATCGACGCCGAAACCCTTGTTGGCGGCTTCCGAGCCGGCGATTGACTGGAACACCAGGTCGAGCGGCGCTCCAGCCTCGATCGCCTTGATTGATGTGGTGACATGGGTCAATACGCAGGATTGGGTCGGGATATCGAACCGTTCGCGCAGCCGGTCGAAAAGAACCATCAACCTTGTGCAGGCTTCGAGATTGTCGGTAGCCGGGTTGATGCCGATCACCGCATCGCCGATCCCATAAAGAAGTCCGTCGAGCGTCGAGCCGGCAACGCCTTCAGGATCGTCGGTGGGATGGTTGGGCTGAAGACGGCTCGACAGTCGGCCGGGCAGACCGATCGTGGAGCGAAAGGCCGTGACCACCTCACATTTGCCGGCGACGGTGATCAGATCATGGTTGCGCATGATCTTGGAGACCGCCGCGACCATCTCGGGGGTGAGGCCTGGTGCAATGGCAAGCAGTCTTTCGGCGGTCGCCTCATAAGAGAGAAGCCAATCGCGAAACTCACCGACCGTCATATGAGATACCGACGCGAATGCCATCCAATCATGGCGGTCGACGATCAGTCGGCTGACCTCGTCGACCTCGTATGGAATGACGAGATCCTCCAGGAAAGTTTTGAGAGGCATATCCGCGAGCAGATAGCGTGCGGCCACCCGCCGCTCGTTGCTTGACGCTGCGATCCCGGCCAGCACGTCACCGGATTTCAGCGGCGAAGCGCAAGCCAAGACCGATTTCAGATCCTGAAAGACATGGCGTTCGCGTCCTAGAACGATCGAATATGTTGTCATCTGCTCCTGGCCGTCGATCAGCCTATTCTCAATGCCCGAGAACTCGTCCACCTTCCGGTTGTGAGAATTCGTGGGCTTCCGCCGAGCATGTTCGGCTCTACGCCAAGCAACGCAAGAAGCGTGCCATTCTTATGAGCTGATATACCGAGGCAGCCGTGCCGAAGGCTTCGCATGGCCGGACCATGACCGCTCACGCGGCGCGGCTATCGCAGAGACTGTTTTCAATTTAGGGTAGCTAATTCTCAATAGTGGTTGTATCCACTTTACGACAACATGCTCCGATGTGCGCAGATTTGCGTCCGGCTCAACACTGATTGCGCAAATATTCGTTGATCGTCCTGATCCAGTGGTTCTGGCACGATTGCTTTTTTGGTGGGGCGGTCTGCGCTGAGACGCGATCGTCAATTTTGAGCGAACTGACCGTGGATCGACGCCGATGTTGAAAAACTAGCCAGTTGAACGAGTCCAATCGATCGGCAATTTCTTCGTCCCAAGAGCTCGGTCGGGCGGCCTCAGCGCGACACTTGGCCTCGCTATTACCGATCAAAGGCCGGTTTCTCATGACATCATTATTGCGTTCTTGCATGTCTGCAGGAACGTGCGTTCTGTCAAGGGAGGTGACCATCTGATTGACTGGTGATCCCGGCGCGATTCGAACGCGCGACCCCCAGATTAGGAATCTGGTGCTCTATCCTGCTGAGCTACGGGACCACTTGAGTGCCATGCATACAAAAGGCTTGGCGGGAAGCCAAGCCCTAATTGTTGCTAGAGACCGAGGCGCTGTTCGGCGAGGCGGACCCAGTAGGAGATGCCGTGGGCGATGGCTTCGTCGTTGAAGTCGTAGGCCGGGTTGTGGAGGCCGGCGCTGTCGCCGTTGCCGATGAAAATGAAGGCGCCGGGGCGGGCGTTCAGCATGTAGGAGAAATCCTCGCCGCCCATCATCGGGTCGATCTCGGCGTTGACGTTGCCTTCGCCAGCGATGGCGCTGGCGGTGGCCACCGCATGCTCGGTTTCATCGGGGTGGTTGACGGTGACGGGATAGTTGCGGTGGAAGCTGATTTCGGCCTCGGCGCCGTGGGCAGAGACCAATCCCTCGACGACCTGCCGGAACCGCGTCTCGGCGAGCGTGCGCACCTCGGAGTCGAGGGTACGAACCGTCCCGGCGAAGGTCGCATCGTTCGGAATGACGTTATGGGCAAAACCGGCATTGAACTTGGTCACCGAGACGACGACCGAGCGTAGCGGATCGGCGCTGCGCGAGGCGATCATCTGCAGATTGGCGACGATCTGGGCGCCGATGGCGATCGGGTCGATCGTCCGGTGCGGCTGGGCGGCGTGGCCGCCGCGGCCCTTGATGGTGACGGTGAATTCGTCGGTCGCCGCCATGATCGCGCCCTTGCGGGTGGCGAACTGGCCGACAGGCAGGCCCGGCAGATTGTGCATGCCGTAGACCTCTTCGATATCGAAGCGCTCCATCATGCCGTCCTTGACCATCAGATTGCCGCCGCCGCCGCCTTCTTCGGCGGGCTGGAAGATGACGGCGACATTGCCGTTGAAGTTGCGGGTCTCGGCCAGGTATTTCGCGGCGCCGAGCAGCATGGCGGTATGGCCGTCATGGCCGCAGGCATGCATCTTGCCCGGTGTCTTCGAAGCCCAGGGTTTGCCAGTGATCTCGGTGAGCGGCAGGGCGTCCATGTCGGCGCGCAGGCCGACCGTGCGGCGGCCTTCGCCCTTGCCTTTGATCAGGCCGACGACACCGGTGCGGCCGATGCCGGTGACGATCTCGTCGACGCCGAATTCCTTGAGTTTTTCGGCAACGAAGGCGGCCGTATTTTCCACCGCGAAGAGGAGTTCGGGCCGGGCATGAATATGGCGGCGCCATTCGGCGACCTCGTCCTGCAACTCCGCGGCTCTGTTCAAAATCGGCATATCGGCGTTCCTGTTATGAAATCTCGACAATCTTTCATCGCATCACAAGGGTGTGAGGCTGTGGAAATTACTTAGTCAATGACCTTTGCCATGTCATAGCCATATAGGCTAAATAGGGGAAGATTTCGAGATTTTCCTGATATCTGAAGGACGAACCGTGTCGACGCGCCACTTCCGTTTGTTTGCTGCCTTGCGGCCGCTTTCTTTCGTATCAGCGGCGACTGCCGTTTTTCTGGGCTCCGTTTCGCTTGCCCAGGCCAATCCGCATATTCTCGTCGACGTCCAGACCGGCCGCGTGCTCGAGCATGAAGAAGCCTTCCGCAAATGGTATCCGGCCTCGCTGACCAAGCTGATGACCGTCTATACCGTGTTCGATGCAATCCGCGCCGGGCAGATCAGCCTCGATACGCCCATCGTCATGAGCAAGCGCGCCGCCGCGCAGCCCGCCGCCAAGATGTATTTCAAGCCAGGCCAGAAGCTGACGCTCGACAGCGCGCTGAAGATCCTGATGGTGAAATCGGCTAACGACATCGCGGTCGCGGTCGCCGAAGCCATTGGCGGTACGCAGGAAGGCTTCGTCACGCGAATGAACGGCGAGGCGCTGAAGCTCGGCATGACGGATTCGCATTTCGTCAATCCGAACGGCCTGCCCGGCAAGGGGCAGTATACGACGGCGCGCGACCTTGCGGTGCTGACGGTGGCGCTGCGCCGCGATTTTCCGCAATATGCCGGTTATTTCTCGCTGGAGGGCTTCACGACCGGTCAGCAGAACGTGCCGAGCCTCAACATGCTGATCGGCCGCTTCGCCGGCGCCGATGGCATGAAGACCGGCTTCATCTGCGCCTCGGGTTTCAACCAGATCGGTTCGGCGACCCGCAACGGTCATACGTTGATCTCGGTTGTGCTCGGCACCGACAGCCTTGCGGCGCGCGCGGATGCGACAGCCAACCTTTTGCAGAAGGGCTTCACCGCGCAGTTTCCCGGCAACGACACGCTGGGTTCGCTGAGGCCCTACGGTTCGGGACAAGACCAGGTTACCGACATCACCGCCGACATCTGCAGCGCCAAGGGCGCCAAGGTGCGCAGCGAAACGCGCGACGAGGTCGGCCGCATGAGGGTGCAGTCGCCCTACATCCAGCCAATGGACCACGATCCGCAATTCGTCTTTGCCGGCCTCATTCCGGGCCAGGATCCGCAGCCGGCTGCGCAGCCGGAAAAAATGGCGCGGGGCGATACCGCGGGAGCGATCGCCAATGTGCCGGTGCCGATGCCGCGCCCGACATCCTTTTAAGCTTTTAAGGTAAAATGACATGAGCGCGCTCAACGACAGGATTCCGGTCACCATCCTGACCGGCTTTCTCGGCGCCGGCAAATCGACGCTGCTCAACCGCATCCTCAAAGATCCGGTGATGAAGGATGCGGCTGTTATCATCAATGAATTCGGCGATGTCGGCATCGACCACCTCCTGGTCGAAAGTTCCGGCGATTCGATCATAGAACTTTCCGATGGGTGCCTCTGCTGCACCGTGCGGGGTGAACTTGTGGATACGCTGGCGAACCTGATGGACGCGGTGCAGACGGGCCGCGTCAAGCCGGTCAAGCGTGTCGTCATCGAGACGACGGGCCTTGCCGATCCTTCGCCGGTCATGCAGGCGATCATGGGCAATCCCGTCATCGCCACGAATTTCGAGCTTGACGGCGTCGTCACCGTCGTGGACGCGGTGAATGGGCTGCAGACGCTCGACAATCACGAGGAAGCGCGCAAGCAGGCGGCGGTCGCCGACCGGCTGATCGTCTCGAAAAAGGCGATGGCCGAGGCAACGGACGGGCTGGAAAAGCGCCTGCGGGCGCTCAATCCGCGTGCCGTGATGATGGATGCCGACAGCGCCGAAGCGGGCAGTGCCGCAGTGCTGGTCAACGGGCTCTACGATCTGGCGACGAAGATTGCCGATGTCGGCCGCTGGCTGCAGGACGAGGATGCGCACGAGGCGCATCACAATCACGACCACGGTCGTGATGGACATCACAATCATGGCCATGATCATGATGGTCACCACCACCATCACGCTCATGCGGATCAGGATCCGCATGACGTCAATCGTCACGATGCCTCGATCCGTTCTTTCTCGATCATTGAGGAGAAGCCGATCGATCCGATGGCGCTTGAGATGTTCATCGATCTCCTGCGTTCGGCCCATGGCGAGAAGCTGTTGAGGATGAAGGCGATCGTGTCGGTCTCCGACCGGCCGGATCGGCCGCTGGTGCTGCATGGGGTGCAGAGCATTTTCCATCCGCCGGTGCGGCTTCCCGCCTGGCCGGGGGAAGACCGGCGCACACGCATGGTGCTGATCACCAGGGATCTGCCGGAAGCCTTCGTGAAGGATCTCTTCGACGCCTTCCTCGGCAAGCCGCGCATCGATATGCCCGATCGTGCGGCGCTCTCCGACAACCCGCTCGCTATTCCCGGCCTTAGAATTTAGGGCATGTCGCGCAAAAGTGTGCAGCGGTTTTGCGCCAAAGACATGCGGAAAACAAAGACCTAAAGTGCGGCAAGCGAATCTGAAAGATCGCGACGCGCTTTAGCGCTTGCGGATCAGGAAGCGGTGGCCGCTTTCGGTCTTTTCGGTCTCGACCAGTTCGTGGCCGTCCTCATTGCAGAAATGCGGCATGTCGATCACAGCAAGCGGATCGGTGGTGTCGACGCGAATGAGCGTGCCGCTCGCCATGGCGGCGAGCTTCTTGCGTGTCTTGATCACGGGCAATGGGCATTTCAGGCCGCGAAGATCGTAGAGAACGGGGTTCAAGCCGTTCAGTTCCTCGCCCAGAATTTCCAGAACGGCTTCTTTGCCGTGGCTTCCGCCGTTTCCTGCGGTTCGGGCGCCGCAAAGGCCAGCGGGTTCTGCATCGGCACCGGCACGACCGCAGGTGTTGCGGCAGCGACTGCCACTGCCTGCGGCTGGGCAGGTGCCACAGGCGTGGCGCCCGGCGCGGTCTTGGCGGCGAGGCCCTGCGCGGTGCGCTTGGCCATCAGGTCTTCGAGTTCGGCGACCTTGACCATGCGGCCGGCTTCCAGCGAGGTGCCGGTCGGGGCGTAAGCAAGTTCGCGGCCCTTGCGCAGCTTGGCGACCACGGCCTTGCGCTCGGCTTCTGTGGGATCGTACCAGGCCATGCCGTCAAATTTGCTCATCGCCTTGGCATAATCGGCATCGTAGGTCTTGCCGTAGGAGGCAAGAGCCGCGGTCAGCGCCGGCGGCGTCGACATAGCCGGGCACTTGCCGGCGGCATTGAAGGCGCCGCCGTCGGTTGCCTGCTGATTGAAGACGTATTTCTTCTCGCAGACATTCACTTCAGGCGGGCGCTTCGTCACTTCGAAATTGTCGTAGCCGACCTTCAGCATCTTCCAGAAGTCGTAGCTGCTGTCGAGGCGATGCTTCACCATGTTTTCCGCTGTCATGCGGAAGGGGAAGGCCTGCAACTGCACCGTCGCCTGGCCGCCCTTGAAAGCGTCGCGGGCGAAGGCGTAGATCTCCAGCACCTGCTGGTCGGTCATCGAATAGCAGCCGGAGGAGGAGCAGGCGCCGTGGATCATCAGATCGGAACCGCTGCGGCCGTTCGCCGCGTCGTAGCGGTTCGGGAAGCCGGTGTTGATCGCCAGATAATATTTGGAATTGGGGTTCAGGTTGGCGCGCGTCAGGTCGTAGAAACCTTCCGGCGCCTGCCGATCGCCGGTCTTTACCTTCGGGCCGAGACGGCCGGACCAGGCGCAGATCTTGTAATCGGCGATCTTGTCAAAACGGTTGTCGGTCTTCGCCTTCCAGATCTCCATGGCACCTTCTTCCTTGAAGATGCGGATCATGATCGGCGAATTGCGGTCCATGCCCTTGGCGGACATCTGAGCGAGGATATGGCTGGGAAGCGGCTGCTCGACCTTGTTCTTGACCTTGGAAAGATCGACTTGCGCGGTTTCCAACGCGTCATTGCAGCCGGACAGAGCCAGCGCCATGAGGGAAATATAGGCAAAATGACGTATGCGCATCCAAACTAGCCCATAATGATAATGCGACCCGGTCCGCCTATGGAGTCCGGGCATCAGAAGGAATCATAGGCGGCTTATACTTTATAAAACCTTACCAGCCTATGACTTTGCCACGAACGTCCCCGCAAGCGCGAGTGTTACAGATAACATCAATGTGGCCAAGATTTGGCCCCAATCGGCGAAGACCCGAATGTCCGCTAGAGATTGCGGCCCATGGCGAGGAATTTCTGGCGGCGGTCGTTGCGCAGCTGCTCGCCTGAACGGGATGCCATTTCGGCCAGAGCATTGGCGATCACGTCGCCGGTTGCGGCTATGACGCTGTCCGGATCGCGGTGCGCGCCGCCGAGCGGCTCGGATATGATGCCGTCGATGACGCCGAGCGATTTCAGGTCCTCGGCGGTGATCTTCATGTTGGTCGCCGCTTCCCGAGCGCGGGTGGAATCGCGCCAGAGGATGGAGGCGGCCCCTTCCGGCGAGATGACGCTGTAGATCGAATGCTCGAGCATATAGACCTTGTTGCCGGTGGCGATGGCGATGGCGCCGCCCGAGCCGCCTTCGCCGATGACGACGGAAACCAGCGGAACCTTGACGCCGAGACACATTTCCGTCGAGCGGGCGATCGCCTCGGCCTGGCCGCGCTCTTCGGCGCCGACGCCGGGATAGGCGCCTGCCGTATCCACCAGCGAAATCACCGGCAGGCCGAAACGATCGGCCATTTCAAGGATGCGGATCGCCTTTCGGTAGCCTTCCGGACGGGGGCTGCCGAAATTGTGCTTGATGCGGCTCTTGGTGTCGTTGCCCTTTTCCTGGCCAATGACGGCGACCGGCTGGCCGCGAAAGCGGGCAAGGCCTGCCTGGATCGCGGCATCCTCGGAAAACTTGCGGTCACCGGCGAGCGGCGTGAATTCCTGGAACAGCGTCTTGGCGTAATCGACGAAATGCGGGCGCTGCGGATGGCGGGCGACCTGCGTCTTCTGCCAGGGGTTGAGCTTGGAATAGATCTCGACGATCGCCTCACGGACGCGAACCTCCAGCCGGCCGATCTCATCGGTGGTGTCGATGCTCTCGTCTTCCGTTGCGAGCTTCTTCAGCTCGATGATCTTGCCTTCGAGGTCGGAGATCGGCTTTTCGAAGTCGAGATAATTGTGCATGAGGTGCGTTTCCGTTCCTTGTGCCCGGGGCGTTTTCCTGGCTCCGCCCCATGTCGCCGGTCCTATTCGTGCTTTTTCGCCTGTTTGGCAAGGGGGTGATGCGTCTGGACAAGCTGCTGCAGCCTCTCTTCGAGGACATGTGTGTAAATCTGCGTGGTCGAAATGTCCGAATGGCCGAGGAGTTCCTGTACGACGCGCAGATCGGCGCCGTTCGCCAGCAGGTGGCTGGCAAAGGCGTGGCGCATGACATGCGGCGAGATCAGCGACGGCGTCAGGCCGGCGCGGATCGCCAGGTTCTTGAGGTCGCGGGCAAAAACCTGGCGCGGCAGGTATCCCTCCTTCGAGGTGGAGGGAAACAGCCAGGGGCTTTCCTGCGGTTCCTTCACTGCTGCATTTTCCGCCGCCAGCAGGCGCCCGTAGGATTTCAGGGCTGATATCGCCGAATGCGACAGCGGCACCAGCCGTTCCTTGTTGCCCTTGCCGCGGATCATCAGGAACCGGCCTTCCTGATCGAGCACGCGGGCAGGAAGCGAAACGAGTTCGCTGACACGCATTCCGGTGGCATAGAGCAGTTCCAGCAGCGCCAGCATGCGCAGGCGGTGCAACTGGCCCGGAGCCGCATCCTCCGCTTCGGCCTCGGCCTGCGAAAGCAGCCTGCCGACCTCCTCGACACCCATCGTCTTCGGCAGCGGACGGCCCTTCTTCGGCGCATCGAGAATGCCTGTGGGGTCGTCGGTCCTCAGGCCCTCGGCATAGAGAAACTTGTAGAACTGCCGCATGGCCGCAAGCCGGCGCGCCTGCGAGGAGGGTTTGAAGCCCTTTCCGGCGAGCGAGGAGAGATAGGCGGCAAGATCGGCGGAGGCGGCTTCGGTAAGCCTTACGCTGCGCTCCTTCAGGAAGGAGCGGACGTCGTCGAGATCGCGTTCATAGGATTGCAGCGTGTTGGCGGCAGCACCCCGCTCGGCGCTCATCATTTCCAGGAAAGATTCCACATGGACGCGACCGAGATCCACCATGCCGGTCACTTCCTGGTCGTGTCGATCGCGCCCGTGGCGGGCGGATTGACCCGCTCGGACGGGATGCGGATCGTCACGTCACGCTGCTGCGGCTCCACGAAGGTCACAAGCGCCAGCATCGCTCCGTAGACCGTCCCGGCGAGGATCGCGCAGACGAACAGGAAACGGAACAGGGTCGGCATCCAGCAACTCCTTCATGCTCTGCTTCTGTTATAAGAAGCCTATCTGCAAGTGCAAGAAGCGGTATTCAAGCCATGATTCCCTTGTCCGCGACTTGACGCTCCATCTGCATTTGTCGATACCGTTTGCAAACAAAGTGTGAATGGACCGATGAGTGAACAACTGCTGACCGTTGCTGACAGCTTGAAAGACAGAGCTCGCGCCGCGCTCGGTTCACGCAATCTGATCCTTGTCGGCCTGATGGGCGCCGGAAAATCCTCCGTCGGGCGCATCGTCGCCAGCCAGCTTGCCATTCCCTTCATCGACAGCGATCTCGAGATCGAGCGGGTTTCGCGCATGACGATCGCCGAGCTTTTCGCCGCCTATGGCGAGCAGGAGTTCCGGGCGCTGGAAGCGCGGGTGATCAAGCGGCTGCTGAAGAGCGGGCCGCGGGTCGTCTCCACCGGAGGCGGCGCCTTCATCAACGACCGGACGCGCAAACATATCAAGAAGGGCGGCCTTTCCGTCTGGCTGAAGGCCGATCTCGACGTGCTCTGGGACCGGGTCGCCAAGCGCGACACGCGGCCGCTGCTCAAGACCGAAAATCCGAAGCAGACGCTCGAAGGCCTGATGAATGCGCGTTATCCGATCTATGCGCAGGCCGATCTGACCGTGCTTTCGCGCGACGTCCGCAAGGAAATCATGGCCGACGAAGTCTTAAAGGCCTTGATCGAAGCTCAGAAGGAAAGTGCAGCGTCATGAATGCGATAACCTCCGCCCCCGCCATCCGAACGGTGCATGTGCCGCTCGGCGAGCGCGCCTACGACATCCTGATCGGGCCGGGGCTGATTGCGCGGGCCGGCGCCGAGATCGCCTCTCGCCTCAAGGGCCGCAAGGCGGCTGTTGTCACCGATGAAAATGTCGCGCCGCTCTATCTCAAAGCCCTTGTCGCAAGTCTGGATGAAGCAGGTATCGCCTCGGCTGAGGTCGTCCTGCCGGCCGGCGAGAAGACCAAGAGCTTCGAGCATCTGATCACTGTCTGCGACAAGGTGCTCGAAGCCCGCGTCGAGCGCAACGATTACGTCATCGCGCTCGGTGGCGGCGTCATCGGCGATCTTTCGGGATTTGCGGCCGGCATCGTCCGTCGAGGCGTGCGCTTCGTCCAGGTGCCGACCTCGCTTCTGTCGCAGGTCGATTCCTCCGTCGGCGGCAAGACCGGCATCAATTCCCGCCACGGCAAGAATCTGATCGGCGTCTTCCATCAGCCGGACCTGGTTCTGGCCGATACGGATGTGCTGAATTCGCTGAGCGAGCGTGAATTCCGCGCAGGTTACGCCGAGGTCGCGAAATACGGGCTGATCGACAAGCCGGATTTCTTTGCCTGGCTGGAAGCGAATTGGAAGGCGGTTTTTAACGGCGGCTCCGCGCGTATCGAGGCGATTGCCGCGAGCTGCCAGGCGAAAGCCGACGTCGTCGTTGCCGACGAGCGCGAGAACGGCCCGCGGGCGCTGCTCAATCTCGGGCATACCTTCGGCCATGCGCTGGAAGCGGCGACCGCCTATGACAGCTCCCGCCTCGTGCATGGCGAGGGCGTTTCGATCGGCATGGTGCTGGCGCACGAATTCTCCGCACGAATGAACCTTGCAAGCCCGGACGAGGCGCGGCGCGTCGAGCGGCATCTGAAGGAGGTCGGCCTGCCGACCCGGATGTCCGACATTCCAGGCGAACTCCCGCCGGCCGAAACGCTGATGGACGCGATCGCCCAGGACAAGAAGGTCAAGAGCGGCAAGCTCACCTTCATCCTGACCCGCGGCATCGGCCAGTCCTTCGTCGCCGACGACGTGCCGGCATCCGAAGTGATCAGCTTTCTCAGGGAAAAACACCCTTGATAGCGATCGAAGGCGCTCTGGCATTTCTGGAAACATATTGGCCGGAAATCCTTTCGATCACGGCGCTCGTGCTCATGTCAGCCTTTTTCTCCGGCTCGGAAACCGCGCTTACCGCCGTTTCGCGCAGCCGCATCCATACACTGGAGGCGAACGGCGACGAGCGCGCCGGCCTCGTCCGGCAGTTGATCGAACGGCGCGATCGATTGATCGGCGCGCTGCTCATCGGCAACAATCTCGCCAACATTCTCTCCTCCTCGATCGCCACCAGCCTTTTCCTCGGGCTGTTCGGCAATTCCGGCGTGGCGCTTGCGACGCTTGCGATGACCGTCATCCTGGTCATCTTCGCCGAAGTGCTGCCGAAGAGCTGGGCGATTTCGACGCCCGACCGCTTCGCGCTCGCCATCGCCGTTCCGGCCAAGCTCTTCGTCACCGTCGTCGGCCCGGTTTCCTCCTTCGTCAATGCGATCGTCCGGCAGATTCTTTCGCTGTTCGGTATCAATCTCTCACGCGAGACATCGATGCTGACGGCGCATGAGGAGTTGCGCGGCGCCGTCGACCTGCTGCACCGCGAGGGATCGGTGGTGAAGGCCGACCGCGACCGCCTCGGCGGTGTGCTGGATCTCAGCGAGCTTGAGCTCTCCGACATCATGGTTCACCGCACCGCGATGCGGGCGATCAATGCCGAAGATTCGCCGGAGGCGGTGGTGCGCGCCATCCTCGAAAGCCCCTATACGCGCATGCCGTTGTGGCGCGGCACGATCGACAACATCATCGGCGTCGTCCACGCCAAGGATCTGCTGCGGGCGCTTGCCGAGCCGAACATGGAGCCGCAGAACCTCGATATCGTGAAGATCGCGCAGAAGCCGTGGTTCGTGCCCGACAGCACCAATCTCGAGGACCAGCTCAACGCCTTCCTGCGGCGCAAGCAGCATTTCGCCGTCGTCGTCGACGAATATGGCGAGGTGCAGGGCATCGTCACGCTGGAGGATATTCTCGAGGAAATCGTCGGCGACATTTCCGACGAACACGATATCGAGATACAGGGCGTGCGTCAGGAGGCCGATGGTTCCGTCGTCGTCGACGGTGGCGTTCCGATCCGCGACCTGAACCGCGCGCTCGACTGGAACCTGCCCGATGAGGAGGCGACGACGATCGCCGGCCTCGTCATCCACGAATCGATGACCATCCCGGAAGAGCGTCAGGCCTTCACCTTCTACGGCAAGCGTTTCGTCGTCATGAAGCGGGAGAAGAACCGCATCACCAAGCTGCGCATCCGCCCGGCCGGAGAAGACGGCGCAAAGCCAGCCTGATTCTGCTTGGATCGTAGACGGCCAATGCCTATATGGGTTGCGTGCCGCTACCAGCGGGTCGGTTCATCAGGTGCAGCCGGTTCGACGGCCAGCGCATGCAGGCCGGCATCGAGCTCCGGTTTCAACAGGTCGGTGATCGCCCGGTGACGCGCCAGCCGCGACATGCCGGCGAATTTCCCGGAAACGATCCTCACCCGCATATGGGTTTCGCCGGCGCCGGTGATATCGGGCTGGTGGCCGGCATGCAGATGGCTTTCGTCGATGACGCTTACGCGTTCGGGCGCGAAGGCTTCAACAAGTTTTTCTTCGATGCGGGTTCGCAGGGTCATCATCCGGTCTTGCTGGTTCGCGAAAAGGGTTCCTACCAAGCCTGCAACATTCCCATTTGTCAATTCTTGTTGTCGCTTCGCGACAGCCCCATAATTAGCGCCGTCATGAGACTTGATTCCAAATATTTCGATCGCATCCGAACACGCCGCAAACGCGAGCCGGAAACAGAGCAGGCGCCGCCTACCTGTCAATGGGACGGGTGCGACAAGAAGGGGGCGCATCGCGCTCCCGTCGGCCGCAATGCGGAAGGCCAGTTCTTCTTGTTCTGCTTCGAGCACGTCAAGGAATACAACAAGGGCTACAATTATTTCTCCGGTCTTTCGGACGGCGAGATCGCGCGGTACCAGAAAGAGGCGATCACCGGCCACCGGCCGACATGGACGGTCGGCGTCAACAAGGCGGCGAAGGACAGTCCGCTGCATTCGGAGATCCGCTCCGGCGCCTATACGCGTGTTCGCGATCCTTTCGGCTTCGTCAAGGAAGGCGGCAAGGGCAGCGGGCCGCGTTTTCCCCAGGCGCGCAAGCTGAAATCGCTGGAAAGCAAGGCCTTCGAAACGATGGGTCTCGACGCCAATGCGACATCGGCGGAGATCAAGAGCCGCTACAAGGAGCTGGTGAAGAAACACCATCCCGATGCCAATGGCGGCGACCGCGGCTCGGAGGAGCGTTTCCGCGCCGTCATCCAGGCCTATCAATTGTTGAAGCAGAACGGTTTTTGTTAATTCCCGTCCTTGCTCTTGGGCTTCAATCGGGTATGGTCCAAATCGGCTGAGGCCGCAGGCAAACGCGGCTCATATTTGTGCGTTTTCCCGACATCGCCTCCGCCGACCTTCCGGACGCGGCGTTTCTTGTCCGGGACTCTTTCAAGAATGCTCGCACGCGGTCATTATCCCGCCGAGGTTTCGTTTCAGTCCCGGAGAAGCATCGCCGACGTTCCGACCTGGACGGGCGCGGAATAAAAAACGCGGCGTCACGGTTGCGACATGGCCTGAGATAGTATGGCCGGGTGGCATCACCCGCCTTGGAGACATGATGAGCAAGATCGACCTGGATATATCAGAACTGCCCGATACCACCGTTTCGGTCCGCGAGGCCTTCGGCATCGATTCCGACATTCGCGTTCCCGCCTACAGCAAGGGCGACGCCTATGTGCCGGACCTCGATACCGACTACCTGTTCGACCGCGACACGACGCTCGCCATTCTCGCAGGCTTCGCCCATAACCGCCGCGTGATGATTTCCGGCTATCACGGCACGGGCAAGTCCTCGCATATCGAGCAGGTGGCGGCTCGGCTCAACTGGCCTTGCGTGCGCATCAACCTCGACAGCCATGTCAGCCGTATCGATCTCGTCGGCAAGGATGCGATCGTCGTCAAGGACGGGCTGCAGATCACCGAGTTCAAGGATGGCATCCTGCCCTGGGCCTACCAGCACAATGTCGCGCTCGTTTTCGACGAATATGATGCCGGCCGCCCCGATGTGATGTTCGTCATCCAGCGCGTGCTCGAATCCTCCGGCCGCCTGACGCTGCTCGACCAGAGCCGCGTCATTCGGCCGCACCCGGCCTTCCGTCTGTTTGCGACGGCGAACACGATCGGCCTCGGTGACACGACCGGCCTCTATCACGGCACGCAGCAGATCAACCAGGCGCAGATGGACCGCTGGTCGATCGTCACCACGCTGAACTACCTGCCGCATGATCACGAAGTGAATATCGTCGCCGCCAAGGTGAAGAGCTTCGGCAATGACAAGAACGGCCGGGAGACGGTTTCGAAGATGGTGCGCGTCGCCGACCTGACGCGCGCGGCCTTCATGAACGGTGATCTGTCCACAGTCATGAGCCCGCGCACGGTCATTACCTGGGCTGAGAACGCCGAGATCTTCGGCGATCTCGCCTTCGCCTTCCGCGTCACCTTCCTCAACAAGTGCGACGAGCTGGAACGCCCGTTGGTCGCCGAACACTATCAGCGCGCCTTCGGCGTCGAGCTGAAGGAAAGTGCCGCCAACATCGTTCTCGGGGCTTGAGACCGACCGATCATGGCAGCTCGCGGTGACAATTCGAAAGCAAAACCCGGCGCGCCTGTCGACGTCGAGCCATTGCGCCGGGCGATAACCGGATGCGTGCGCTCGATCGCCGGCGACGGTGATGTCGAGGTGACCTTCGCCAATGAACGGCCGGGGATGAGCGGCGAGCGCATTCGGCTGCCGGAACTTTCCAAGCGGCCGACGGCGCATGAGCTGGCGGTCACCCGCGGGCTCGGCGATTCGATGGCGCTGCGCCTTGCCTGCCATGACGAGAAGGTGCATGCGACGATGGCGCCGCAGGGCTCGGACGCCCGGGCGATCTTCGATGTGGTCGAGCAGGCGCGCGTCGAATCGATCGGCGCGCTGCGCATGGAGGGCATGGCGTCGAACCTGCGCTCCATGACGGACGAGAAATATTCCAAGGCGAATTTCACTGGCATCGAGCGTCAGGAAGACGCACCGGTCGGCGAAGCCGTTGCGATGATGGTGCGCGAGAAGCTGACCGGCCAGCGCCCGCCGGCCTCCGCCGGCAAGGTGCTCGACCTATGGCGCGACTTTATCGAGGATAAGGCGGGGTCCGAACTCGACAACCTGTCGAGCGCGATCAACGACCAGCAGGCCTTCGCCAAGGTCATCCGCAACATGCTGTCGGCCATGGAAATGGCCGAGGAATACGGTGACGACGACAGCGATGCCGACAATGACGACCAGTCGGAGCAGGAAGACCAGTCGAGCGGCGACGAGCAGGACCAGGACGAGGTCGACGAGGATGCCGGCACGGATGCCGCCCCTGTCGAGGACAGCGAGGTCGCCGACGAGCAGATGGAGGACGGCGAGACCGAAGGCGCCGAAATCTCCGACGACGACATGATGGAAGAGGGCGAGGACGATTCGGAAACGCCGGGCGAGACCCGCCGTCCGAACACGCCTTTTGCTGATTTCAACGAAAAGGTCGATTATCACGTCTTTACCGAAGAGTTCGACGAGATCATCACCGCCGAGGAACTCTGCGACGCCGCCGAGCTGGAGCGCCTGCGCGCCTTCCTCGACAAGCAGCTGGCGCATCTGCAAGGCGCGGTCGGCCGTCTCGCCAACCGGCTGCAGCGCCGCCTGATGGCGCAGCAGAACCGCTCCTGGGATTTCGACCTGGAAGAGGGTTATCTCGATCCGGCCCGGCTGCAGCGCATCATCATCGATCCGATGCAGGCGCTCTCCTTCAAGATGGAGCGCGACACCCAGTTCCGCGATACGGTAGTCACCCTGCTCATCGACAATTCCGGCTCGATGCGCGGCCGGCCGATCACGGTTGCCGCCACCTGCGCCGATATTCTCGCCCGCACGCTGGAGCGCTGCGGTGTCAAGGTCGAGATCCTGGGATTTACGACCAAGGCCTGGAAGGGCGGGCAGGCGCGTGAAAGCTGGCTCGCCGGCGGCAAGCCGCAGACGCCGGGCCGCCTCAACGACCTGCGCCATATCATCTACAAGTCGGCCGACGCGCCGTGGCGGCGCGCGCGCGCCAATCTCGGGCTGATGATGCGTGAGGGCTTGCTCAAGGAAAATATCGACGGCGAGGCGCTGATCTGGGCGCATAATCGCCTGCTCGCGCGCCGTGAGCAGCGCCGCATCCTGATGATGATCTCGGACGGGGCGCCGGTCGACGATTCGACGCTGTCGGTCAATCCGGGCAATTATCTGGAGCGGCACCTGCGTGCCGTCATCGAACAGATCGAGACACGCTCGCCTGTCGAGTTGCTGGCGATCGGCATCGGTCACGACGTGACGCGCTACTATCGCCGCGCCGTGACGATCGTCGATGCGGACGAGCTCGCCGGTGCGATGACCGAGCAGCTTGCCTCGCTGTTCGAAGACCAATCCGCCCAGCCGCGCGGCGGCCGGATACGCCGTGCCGGCTGACGCCGCGGGAAGAATGACGGTCAAGCGCCTCTGCCGTGCGGCGTCGATCGCTCTCTGCATCGCAGCCGGCGCTTCACCGTCATGGGCCGGTGATGACGTGCCGGTCATTAGCCGGCAAATCTCTGATTTCAGGATCGGCTCTTCGGAGACGAAATTCGGATCGCTGGAATTTCTCGGCGGGCTGGAGATGGTCTCCAGCAGAGCGCTGTTCGGCTCGCTTTCCTCCATCCGTTTCCGGCAGGACCAAAAACATTTCGTCGTCGTGCTCGATACCGGCCAGTGGCTGACCGGCAGCATCGAGCGTGACCTCAAGGGCAGGCTTTCCGGCCTTTCGGATGTCGAGATCACGCCGATGAAGAACAGCGCCGGGCGCAGCTTCGAGGGGAAGGGACATATGGATGCCGAAGGCCTGGCGCTTGACGGCGATCGGATCCTGGTCTCCTTCGAGCAGCACCATCGCGTCGATGTCTATTCCGACCCCGGCTTTGCCGATTCGGGCGCGATCGCCACTTTGCCGATCCTCATCCCGCGGACGATGCTGGACGACAATCGCGGCATCGAGACCATCACCGTGGCGCCGGCATCGAGCCCGCTCAAAGGCGGGGTGGTCATCGTCTCCGAGCGTGGTCTCGACAATGACGGCAACCGGCTGGCGGCCATTCTCAGCGGGCCACTGAAAGGGCGTTTCTCGGTCGAGCGGGATGGCAGCTTCGACATCACGGACGGCGCTTTCCTGCCGAACGGCGACCTGCTGCTGCTGGAACGCCGCTTCAACATGGCCGAAGGCATCGGCATGCGTCTTCGGCGCATCAAGGGTGCCGATATCAGGCCTGGCGCCGTCGTTGAAGGCGAATTGCTGCTGGAAGGCAATTTCAACTCGCAGATCGACAATATGGAAGGGCTCGATGCTTTTCAGGCCGCCGACGGCACGACCCATATCATTCTGGTGTCGGACGACAATCATTCGATCCTGCAGCGCAATCTGATGCTGGAATTCCGGCTTTCGGAAGAGGCCGCGTGGGCAGCGCCGAGTTCCCAGGAGCGGAATTAATCCAAGCCATCGGCCCGAAAATCGGAATCGATTTTCGGAAAGCACGATGCCTAGATTCAAAATGTTAGAGCGTCCTTTGTGCGTCCTAAAGGACGCACGGCGCTCTAGACGTCAGACCGATGTCATATGCCTCGGCTATCCCCCACGGCATCGGGAGAGCAGTCTTCGGAGGGAGATTCATGGTGCATATTCATGTCATGGGCGCGTCCGGTTCCGGTACGACATCGCTCGGCCGTGCGCTTGCCGAAAGGCTCGATATCGCCCATCTCGACACTGACGATTTCTTCTGGATGCCGACCGATCCGCCGTTCACGACGCCGAGGAATGCCGACGAGCGCATCCGGCTGCTCCTCGATGAAGCGACACGGCTCTCCGGATCCGCGCTGAAATGGGGTGGGCCATTGGAGCCGCTTTATGATCTGATCCTATTCCTCAGGATCGAGCCGGGGCTTCGAATGGCGCGCATCCGCGCGCGGGAGATTGCCCGATATGGAAACAGGATCGGGCCTGGTGGCGATATGGAAGTTAAAAGCGGGGAATTCCTGGAATGGGCGGCCAGCTATGACACGGCCGGCCCCGAGCGTCGCAGCCTTGCGGTGCATGAACAATGGCTGGAAACGCAGACGGCGCCGGTGTTGCGGCTCGATTCGTCACGAGATATCGACGATCTGGTTGCAGAGGCTCTGCTGCATCCCGCGATCGCCGCCGGTGCGGTCCGGCGGCGTCCGTGATTAGCTGGCGCGAGCGGCCTGCATCGGCCGCAGCACGTTCATCAGCGCGCCATAGGGCAGCAGCATGACGAGGCCGACGATCATCTTCACGGCGAAATCGCCGATCGCCCAGGAAATCCAGCGCGGAGCCTCGGTGGCGAAGACGCCGAGGATGGGGGCTGCTTCCAGCGCAAAGGGATCGTTCGGGCCGAGGAAGACGAAGAACGCGGCGAAGGACAACGAGAAGAACATCACCGTATCGAGCGCCGAGCCGATCAGCGAGCCGACCAGCGGCGCGCGCCACCAGGCCTGGCGGCGAAGGCGGTTGAACACGGCGATATCGAGTAGCTGGCCGGCGAGATAGGCCGAGCCGGAGGCGATGGCGATGCGCGGCACCGAAGTGAAGAAGGAGAGCGTCACGCCGACGACGAAGCCGGCAAAGACGACCTTGCGGGCTGCCTTCGGGCCGAACTGACGGTTGGTCAGATCGGTGATCAGGAAAGCGATCGGATAGGAGAAGGCGCCCCAGGTCAGGATGTCGGCAAGGTTGATACCGGCGACTTCGGCGTTCAGCGGAAACTGGACGAGGAAGTTGGAGGCGACGACGACGAGCGTCATCAGCGCGACATAGGCGATGGTATAGCGGGTCTTCAGCATTTTTTTATCCTGGGTGATGCCACCAGTTGGAGGAGCAAACCGGCAAAGCAAAAGGCTTGTCCGGTATTATCCGTTCAAGCCTTTTGAAGCCGTATGAAAGAAGGGCAGAAGCTTACGCAGCAGCGGCTTCGGCGGTCTTCTTGGCGATCTGACGGCGCAACAGGCGCGCGCGCATCGACAATTCGTTTTCGCTGGCCTTCAGCAGGAAGGCATCGAGGCCGCCACGATGCTCGACGGTGCGAAGAGCGGCAGCCGAAACGCGAAGACGATAACGCTGGTTGAGAGCGTCGGAAATCAGCGTGACCTGGCACAGGTTCGGCAGGAACCGGCGCTTGGTCTTGTTGTTGGCATGGCTGACATTGTTACCAGTCAGGACGGCCTTGCCGGTCAATTCGCACACGCGGGACATGGAACACCTATTCTTGTTTTTCTCGGGCCATCGAATTGCCATTCCCGGCAAAGCCAGGCGCGCAATCCAACGGGCATGATTGGAAAGTTGCGGTTCTATAGTCAGACAGGCTGCTCGCGTCAAGCCAAACCTTGGCCTTTCCCGCAATTCTGTCAAAAAGCTGCTGTTTTCTTCCCTTCGCGGCAGGAGTATAGACCGCTCAGCAAAGGTTGCCAGCGCGCAGCAAGACAAGGCTTTTTTCCATGGCTCATTCGGGCAGACGGATTTTCATTTCGGCCATCGCCGCACTTCTTGCCATACCGGCATCGGCGGCCGAAATCCAGCATCGGACGGAATACCGGGTGGCGCTCGCCGGGCTGCCGATCGCGCGCGCCGCGTTCCTGACGCAGATCGAGGACGATCACAGCTACAAGATCGCCGGGAGCATCAATTCCGCCGGTCTTGCCGATCTCATCACGACGATTTCGGCCAAGACCAGCGTGAGCGGCGTCGTGCGCAATGACAGATTGCAGGCGCAGAAATACTCGCTCTACTACAAGAGCGGCAAGAGGAAGGCCCGCGTCTACGAGGTCAGCTACCGCAACGGCAACATCATCTCGGCGACGACGACACCGATGCCGAAGCGTCCGAAGAACTGGATCGACGTCACGCCGCGCGACATGCGCTCGGTGCTCGATCCGATCTCCGGCCTGGTCTTCACCGGCGATACCAAGGTCTGCTCGCAGACGCTGCCGATCTTCGACGGCGAGACGCGCATGGATCTGGTGCTGTCGCCGAAGGGCGACGAGGATTTTTCCACCAATGGGTTCAAGGGCAAGGCGACCGTCTGCAGCGTCCGCTTCGTGCCGCGCTCGGGCTACAAGAAGGGCCGCAAGGACATCGATTATCTAAGCAAGAGCGATCGCATGGAAATCTGGTTTGCCAAGTCGGACGCGGCAAATGTATACGCTCCTGTTTATGTGCGCATTCCAACCGAATATGGAATGGTGACGATCACTGCCGTCAAATACGGCAGCAACAGCTGACGGGGCTTCTGCCTCCGTGAAGGGGGACAGGTGAAGCTTCGCGCGACGTTGATCGGCTTTACGGCCATTCTGATGTGGTCGTTCCTGGCGTTGTTCACGGCCGCCTCCGGCAAGATGCCGCCGTTCCAGCTTTCGGCCGTCTGCTTTGCGATCGGCAGCATTCCCGGCCTTGTGGTACTTATCCTTAATCCCGCGCGACTGGCGCTGCTGAAGCAGCCGGCCAAGGTCTGGATAACCGGCATTGCGGGGCTGTTCGGTTATCACTTCCTCTATTTTACCGCGCTCCGGAACGCGCCGGCGGTGGAGGCGGGGCTGGTCGCCTATCTCTGGCCGCTGTTGATCGTCGTCGGTTCGGCGCTGCTGCCGGGCGAACGGTTGCGCTGGTATCATGTGGCGGGTGCGCTTGCCGGACTTTGCGGTACCTTCCTGATCGTCGGTCGCAACGGCATCGATTTCGACGGCGCCTATGCCGTCGGTTACGGTGCCGCCTTTCTCTGCGCCTTCACATGGTCCGGCTATTCGCTGCTGACGCGGCGTTTCGACGCCGTCTCCACGGATGTCGTCACCGGCTTCTGCCTTGCGACCTCCATGCTGTCGTTGTTCTGCCATCACGGCCTGGAGACGACCGTCTGGCCGGCAACGAGTTTCGAGTGGGTCGCCGTCGCCGGGCTCGGGCTCTTTCCGGTCGGGGCGGCCTTCTACGCCTGGGACTACGGCGTCAAGAACGGCGATATCCAGATCCTCGGCGCGGCAAGTTACGCAGCACCACTGCTTTCGACGCTTATTCTGGTGCTGTTCGGATTTGCCGAGCTGGGCTGGCGCATTGCTCTTGCCTGCCTGCTCGTCACCGGCGGGGCGGTGCTCGCCGCTCAGGACATGTTCCGCCGCAAGATTCCGGCTCAGTCTGCGGCAGCAGAGTAGGTTTCAGCGGCCGGGCTTCCAATCGGGCGGCGCCATCTCGAAGCTTGAAAATTCGAAGCCGGGCGAGACGGTGCAGCCGACCAGGGTGAAATCGCCGAGGGTTTCGGCTGATTGCCACCAATTGGCGGGAATGATCGCCTGCGGCCGCTCGCCTGCGGACAGGTTGGGCCCGAGCGTCAGTGTCTCGCTTGCCGTTCCGTCTTCCGAGCGGTGCAGCGAGAGCGGCGCGCCGGCGTAATAATGCCAGACCTCGGCCGCATCGTGGACGCGATGCCAGTGCGAACGCTGTCCCCTGGTCAGCAGATAATAGATCGCCGTCGAGTGGCCGCGTTCTCCGCCCGCCGTATCGCGGAATGTCTGCACGTACCAGCCACCTTCGGGATGCGGCTGCATGCCGAGTTCGCGGATAATGTCCTCGGGCGACATCAGAAATTGTCCTTGCGCTTGCGGATCTCGGCAAAGACTTCCTCGTTGGTCTTGCCTTCCATCAGCAGATTGCGGCGGATCGCCGGATCGGCTGCGCGCAGGAACGGGTTGGTTTCCTTTTCCAGCCCCAATGTCGTCGGGATGGTGAATTTGCCGTCGGCGCGCAAGGCTTCGATCTCGGCGGCACGGCTCTTCAGTCGCTCATTGTCGGGATCGACGGTCAGCGCGAAGCGGGCATTGGACAATGTGTATTCATGGCCGAAATAGACGGCGGTTTCATCGGGCAGAACGGCGAGCTTCTGCAGAGAATGCCACATGTCGGCAGCCGGACGTTCGAACAGCCGGCCACAGCCGAGCGCAAACAGCGTGTCGGCGGCAAACAGCAGCTTGTCGTCGGCAAAGTGATAGCAGATGTGGCCGGCGGTGTGGCCGGGCGTCTCGATGACGTTGACGGTGTGATCGCCGAAAAGGAAGCTGTCGCCATCGGCCATCGTCCGATCGAGGCCGGGAATGGCGATGGCCTCGTTGATCGGGCCGATGATCTCGCAGCCGAATTGCTCCTTCAGCGCCAGGTTGGCGGTGACGTGATCGGTGTGATGATGAGTGGTGAAGATATGGGTGATTTTCCAGCCGCGACGTGTCGCCGCTTCCAGGATCGGCGCCTCCTCCGGTGCATCGATCGCCGCGGTAAAGCCTGTCTCCGGATCGTGCACGAGAACGCCGAAATTGTCGGTGCGGCAGAGAAAAACGTCTAATTCCAAAGGTTTCATCGTTCAATAATCCCTTATCCCAGGAGTCTCGCGGAAATGTAGAGGTTCCGGCCTTGAAGTCCAACCGCCCGCTGATAACATTTGTCGCAATGCACGCCGATATCGTCGACCTACGCCAGTTCTATCACTCCGAGCTTGGACGTCTTGCCGAGCAGTCGATCGCCATGGCGCTGTCATCGCTCTGGGTGCGGCTGCCGCAGGAGCGTCTGGTCGGCCTCGGTTATGCCGTGCCCTTCCTCGACCGTTTCCAGGCCGATACCGAGCGCACCTTCGCCTTCATGCCGGCCGGGCAGGGCGCGGTGAACTGGCCGATGGGCTCGCTCTCGACGACGGCGCTGATTTTCGACGAGGAACTGCCGCTGCCGGATTCGTCGATCGATCGGGTGCTGATGGTGCATTCGCTGGAATTCGCCGAAAGCCCGCGCGAGACGCTGAAGGAGCTCTGGCGGGTGCTGGCGCCGGGTGGACGGCTGGTCATCGTCGTGCCGAACCGACGCGGCGTCTGGGCACGCATGGAGCATACACCCTTCGGTTCGGGCCGGCCCTATTCCCGCGGTCAGTTGACCAATCTGCTGCGCGAGACGAATTTCACCCCGGGCGCGACGGCTGAAGCGCTGTTCTTCCCGCCCTCGAAGTTGAGGACCATCCTGCGCCTTCGCCGCGCCTTCGAGCGGATCGGCCGAACGCTGTGGCCGGCCTTCTCGGGCGTCATCATCGTCGAAGCGCAGAAGCGGCTCTATCAGGGGCTGCCGGTTGCGGCGCGGGCCTCCCGCCGCGTCTTCGTGCCGGTTCTCGCACCGCATGGCGTGCCGACAACACGCACGACAGCGCCGCGCGTCTTTTCAGACGCGCAAAGGACGCTGTAGCACTTTGAATGCTGCATAATTTTATCCCTAAATCGATTCCGATTTAGGGAATTATGCAGGAGCTGACGTCGCTCCCGGCGGTCTCCAACTGCTTGTGTCACGCCCATACCTCTCGACAACAATCGCATTCCGCTTTAATGCCACTTGGTGTTTTTCAGCCCGGATTTCCGGCAATTCCAAGGTCGAACCCATGAGCGTTGAGATGAGCAAGCCCGTTCCGCGTCCCGGTATTCTCGATATCGCAGCCTATGTGCCGGGCAAGGAACATGCGCCGGGTGTTGCCCGCGTCTACAAGCTTTCGTCCAACGAAACGCCGCTCGGCGCCAGCCCGAAGGCAATCGAGGCCTTCAAGACGGTTGCCGACAATCTGGGGCGTTATCCTGACGGGCAGGCGATCGAACTGCGCGAGGCAATCGCCGCCGTGCATGGTCTCAATCCGGCAAACATCCTTTGCGGCAATGGTTCGGACGAGCTGCTCGGCCTGCTCTGCCATGTCTATCTCGGCGCCGGCGACGAGGGCATCATCACCGAGCACGGCTTCCTCGTCTACAAGATCCAGATCCTGGGTGCGGGCGCCACGCCTGTCGTCGTCAAGGAGAAGGACTACACCGTCGATGTCGATGCCATCCTTGCCGCGGTGACGGAGAAGACGAAAATCGTCTTCATCGCCAATCCCGGCAACCCCACAGGCACCTATGTTTCCGTCAGCGAGATCCGTCGCCTGCAGGCCGGACTGCCGAAACATGTCGTCCTCGTGCTCGATGCCGCCTATGCCGAATATGTGCGCCGCAACGATTATGAAGCCGGCATCGAGGTCGTATCCTCCAATGCCAACGTGGTGATGACCCGCACCTTCTCGAAGGCCTATGGTCTTGCGGCGTTGCGCGTCGGCTGGATGTATGCGCCCGCCGAGATCGTCGACGCACTGAACCGCGTGCGCGCGCCGTTCAACTTGAACGCGCCGGCAATCGCCGCCGCTGCCGCTGCCATCCGCGACCAGGCCTTCATCCAGCAGACTGTCTCCTTCAACCAGATGTGGGTGGAGACGCTCACCCAGGCGCTTGAAGCGATCGGGCTGAAGGTGACGCCGTCCGTCGCCAATTTCGTCCTCATCCATTTCCCCGAGATCGACGGCAAGCGCGCTGCGGATGCCGACGATTTGCTGACGAGCCGCGGCTACATCCTGCGCGCTGTGCGCGGCTATGGATTCGCCAATGCGCTGCGCATGAGCATCGGTCCCGAGGAGGCAAATCGCGGCGTGATTGCCGCGCTCACCGAATTCATGGGACATCAGGCATGAGCGTGCAGTTCGACCGGATTGCGCTGATCGGCATCGGCCTGATCGGCTCTTCGCTTGCCTACGACATCAAACGGCTTGGTCTTGCAAGGGAGATCGTCGTCGCCACACGCAGCCCCGATACGCTGAAGCGTGCAGAAGAACTCGGCCTCGGCGACCGCTACACGACGTCGTCGCAGGATGCCGTCAAGGATGCCGATCTGGTGATCGTCTCGGTGCCGGTCGGCGCTTCGGAAAGTGTGGCGAAGGAGATCTCGGCAAGCCTGAAGCCCGGGGCCATCGTCACCGATGTCGGCTCCACCAAGGCTTCTGTCATTGCGCAGATGCTGCCGCATATGCCTGATAATGTGCATTTCATCCCCGGCCATCCGCTGGCAGGTACGGAGAAATCCGGCCCGGATGCCGGCTTTCCCGGCCTGTTCGAAGGCCGCTGGTGCATTTTCACGCCGGTCGCCGGCACAGACGAGGCAGCGTTGAAGCGGCTGCGCAGCTTCTGGGAATCGCTCGGCTCGAAGGTCGACGAAATGGATGCCGAGCATCACGACAAGGTGCTCGCCATCGTCTCGCACCTGCCGCATATCATCGCTTACAATATCGTCGGCACAGCCGACGATCTGGAGACGGTGACGGAGTCTGAGGTCATCAAATATTCCGCCTCTGGCTTTCGTGATTTCACCCGCCTCGCCGCCTCCGACCCGACCATGTGGCGCGACGTCTGTCTGCACAACCGCGATGCGATCCTCGAAATGCTGGCGCGCTTCTCGGAGGACCTCGCCTATCTGCAGCGCGCCATCCGCTGGGGCGAGGGCGACAAGATTTTCGAACTCTTCACCCGCACGCGCGCCATCCGCCGTTCAATCGTCCAGGCCGGCCAGGATGTCGACGCGCCCGATTTCGGCCGTCATGCGCTGGACAAGAAGTAGCCGCCGCGATGGTGGAGGTGGCACGTGCCGGCCGGGCGGATATTGACTGGTTGGTTCGCGAGGATGCCGGCGCCGGTGAGGCATGGGTATCGCGCTGCGTCGCGCTCGGCGAATATCTGGTTGCCAGAGAGGCCGGCGAGATCGTCGGCTTCCTACGCTTCTCCCGTTTCTGGGGCAGGGTTCCCTATATGGAAATGATCCGCGTCCTGCACGAGCATCGCCGGTCGGGCGTTGGAACGGCGCTGTTTCTCGCCTGGGAAGAAGCCATGCGCGGCGACGGCGCCCGCATGCTGATGACCTCGAGCGAATGCGACGAAAGCCGACCTCAGGACTGGCATCGCCGCAACGGATTTTCCGAAACTGGCGCGATCGAGTTGCCCGGCCTGCAATCGGTGCCGGAAGTCTTCTTCATCAAGCAAATAGCCTGAAGCGCATCGCGTCGAACCGGAATCATGCGACGCGCTTCAGGCTTTTCCTATTTCCTATGCATCCCGTTATCCCAAAACCGCTGGACACTTTTGGGCGAGATGCATCAGATCGGCGGAATCCGGCCGAGCGGGATGAAACCGCTGACGGTGGCATTGCCACGATCGACGACGAGATCGACAGAGACCTTGTCGCCGCCGCCGGCGAGCGCTTTCAAGAGCTTCGTTGCCGTGTTGACGGTCGAGGTGATATCCGGAAAGGCCTGTTTCAGGCTGTCGCCCCAGGGGCCGAGCTGTTCGATCTCCAGTTTGAATTTTCCCGAGAGCAGCCCCTGTTCGTCGAAGGAGAAGGGGCCGGTCAGCGTCATCACCTTGCCATCGCCGATGTCGGCGACGATGCGGCGCAGTTCACCGGTGGTGCCATTGAGGCCGCTCCGGTCGCTGCCGTCGATCAGGCCGGCCTTGCCGGCGACGGTCAGATCGATGCTGGCAGACATTTTCGGAAAGATCTGCGGCCAGTCCTTGATGGCTGTATTCGCATCCTGCACGGAGATCGCGCCATCGAGATCGGCGCCGTTCTGGCGCAGATGGATTTCGGTGCGGGCGGCATCGAAGCTGATGGTCTGGCCGGTGTAGGAGGAGACGGCCATCGCCTTCAGACCCTCGATGACGGTCGAGCTGCGGTCGACGCCCTGCAGCCTGGTTGCAAGACTCGCCTGCAGGTTCGTCCATTGGGCCGAGATCGAAAGCCCGTTGCTGGTGCGGATTTCGGCCGGCGAATCGAGTTCCCAGACGATATTGCCGGGCGCATAGACCTGTGCTGCCGAGCGCAGCGCGCCGAAGGTGGCGGAGACGCCGTTGACATTGTCGTCGACGTCGATCTTGGAGCAGAACAGGCCGATACGGAAGGGATAGCCGCGGAATTCGATATCGGAGCATTCGCCGCTGACGCCTGCCTGATCGCGCGGCGCGATGGCTTTCAGCACGGTGGTCTTCAATGCTGACGCCGCATAGAACCAGCCGCCGGTATAAAGCGCGATTACCAGGAGGACGCCTCCGCCCAGCAACCAGAATTTCTTGCCGCTGCCGGATTGGCTGCTGCCGGATCGGCTTGACGCTGCCATGATGTTCTCCAATGGTGAATCACAAAGGTGATTCCGGTCTGGCGTGCGATATGGACGAATTTTGGGTATTTGGCTACGGTTCGCTGATGTGGAATCCGGGCTTCGAGTTCATGGAGCGGGCAGAGGCCCTGGTCTACGGCTACAGGCGTTCGCTTTGCGTCCGCTCTTTTGTCCATCGCGGCACCCGCGACAATCCGGGCCTGGTTCTCGGTCTCGACAGGGGGGGCGCCTGCCGCGGCATGGCTTTCCGCATTTCTGCGGAAAAATGGGATGAGGTGATCGATTATCTCCGCGCACGCGAGCTGGTCACCAATGTCTACCTCGAGCGCCGGGTGCGGCTGCAGCTTGCCGGCCGGCGCCGGGTGGAGGCGGTCGCCTACATCACCGATCGCGAGCATGAGCAATATGCCGGCGCGCTCGATGCGCTTGCGGCGGCACGGGTGGTGAACGAAGCAAACGGCCAGTCAGGTCCGAATGATGCCTATGTCTTCAATACGCTTGCGCATCTGAAGCAGATGGGCATTCGCGACCATTGGCTGGAGCAGGTCGTCAACGAAGTGGAGAGGCTGCGCGCCGACTACTGCACAGTTCCTTAAATCGGAAGCGATTGAAGGATAAAATTATGCAGCGAATCAAAGTGCTGTAGTCTCAGGCCGTCGCCGCGTTCAGTTTGCGCAGCTCCGCCAGCCTTTCTGTCGCCGTCGGCGGGAGTGGCAGATGCGGATTTCGCTCGACGGTTTCGAGCAGAAGCTCGTCGCTTGCCCGCTCGGATACCTCGATCAGATGGGCGAAAAAGGCGTCCGGATCCATTCCCGGCATGATCGGCGGCAGGATTCTCACCTTGAAATGACCGGGATAACGACGAATGCTCCGCCGCGGCCAGAACAGACCGGGATGCATGGCGACCGGCACGACGGGGAGGTTAAGGTCGCGGTACATGCGGGCGATGCCGTATTTATAGAGCGGCTCTGCGCCTGGCGGGCGGCGGGTGCCCTCGGGATAGATGATGAGCTGGCGGCCGGTCGACAGTTCTTCCTTCGTGCGTTTCAGCACTTCCACCATCACCTTGCCGCGGGCGCCGCGATCGACCGGGATCATACGCTGTTTCTTCGCATACCAGCCGAAGAGCGGAATCCACATCAGCTCGCGCTTCAGGATGTAGACCGGATCCTTCAGCCAGGGCAGCAGTGCGTAGGTATCCCAGAAGGACTGATGCTTCGGCGCCAGGATGTAACTGCCGTCAGGCAGGTTCTCCAGTCCCTCGATCTCGAAGGTGGTGCCGACGATCACCCGCATCAGCCAGTGGTTGGAGCGCGCCCAGTTCTTCGGGATCGCATAGGCGATCTTGCGCGGCACCGCGAAATAGTAGGGTGAGAGCACGATCATCCGGATGATGAGGTTGGCATAGAAGATCGTGTTGAAGAGAACGGAACGCAGAGCGATCATGAAACTTTCCCGAGGCATGCTCACGCGACCGGCCTACACGATATTGCCGGTCATAAAAAGCATTTGATGACGCCCTGATGTAAAAGCCTAGAGCAATTCCAGCAAAACTGCGCAGCGGTTTTGCGTCCGGAATTGCGCAGACGTGAGAGATAGCGCATGACCCCGAAAATCGGAATCGATTTTCGAAACGGATTATGCGCAACGTTCAAGGCGATGGAGCGTCCTATCCGACGCGCGGCTCTATTGCTGGCCGGACGCATTTGCCGAGCGCAGCCCGGTGTGGCGGCCGAAGCCGGTGATGTTGCGGGCGCCGGCCAGCAGCACTTTCGCATATTCGGCAAGCATGACGCGCATCGCATTTGGGTCGGTGAACCAGTTGCTGCTCTTCAAATCCGAATTGACCACGGGATAAGCGATGAACTCGATGTCGGGATCGACATAGGAGAGTTCGGCGAGGCTTCGCGGCATGTGGTAATTGTTGGTGACGATCAGAACGCTCCGGTATCCCTTGGCGTGGATCCAGTTCGAAGCTTCCTCAGCATTGCCGATCGTGTCGATCGCATCGTAGCCGATATCGACACAGCACGAGAAGAGATCGGCCGAACCCTGCGTCATCTTGCGGATCTGTGCCGGCGTCGTCGTCGGGTGGACGCCGGAGATGAGCAAGCGCCTGCCGGCACCCTTCTGCAACAGCTCCACGGCCTGGTCGATGCGCTGGTAGCCGCCCGTCAGTACCACGATCGCATCCGCTTTCGGCTCGGCCGGCGGCCTCAGTGTCGTCACCGAATCGGCAAAACGCAGAAAACCGCCGAACACCAGGGCGATTACCAGCAAGCAGCCAAAGCCGCCCCAGCGCAGCAGGCGGCGGATCGGCCCACGCCGCGGCAGACCTACCGGGCGATCAAGCTCCGGGTCCTGATGAATCGGGTTGGGTGTCGTATCTCCCATGGTCATGAATCGTGATTATACGCTGATTGCGGCGCAGAACAGACGCTTTCATGGCAAAACGGCACGGTCACGATCAAGTTCCGATGCCATCGGTGCGTGTCGGGTCCGAGCGTAGCGTATCGATTTCGTAGATCGTCCGCATGACGGTCAGCCGCGCGGTGAAGGTGGTGAGGAGCGCGATGACGATCATCGTCGCGAAGATGCCGGCATAACCGAGCACGCCGACGGAGAAGGTGCCGAAGAGCGCGGTGGCCTGGTCCGTTTCCGGGGTGGCGAGGGTGCGGCTCTGCCAGAAACCGGCGGTGGCGAAGAAGAGAGCGGCAAGCGCGCTGCCGATCGCCGAGCCCTTGAGGCTGATCTTCAGGAAATGCTTCTGGAATTCGGTGGCGACGAAGGAGCTTTCGGCGCCGACGAAATGCAGCACTTCGACGACGTGACGATTGCCCGACAGCGCGCCGCGCGTAGCGAAGACGACGGTGAGCACCATCGCCGTGAAAACCAGCAGCAGGATGCCGGTGCCGATCATCACAGTCGTGTGCGCCATGGACACCAGCCGGTCGACCCAGGTGCGGTGATCGTCGAGGGTGGCCTGCGGGATACTGTCCTTGAGCAGGGCCCGCATCGAATCGAAATCCGGCGGATTGCTCTCGTCGATGGTGATGATGACCAGGCGGGGAACGGGCAGATCCTTGAGATCGAGACCGGGGCCGAGCCAGGGTTCGAGCAGGCGAGCGGTCGCCGCCTCGTCGACGATCTGGCCGCTCTTGGTGCCGACGAAGGTCAGCGCCAGGTCGCGCGCCTGGGTCAGTGCCTTCTCCATGTCGAGATTGTCGTCCGGCTTGATCTGAATGGTGATCTCGCGGGAGATCTGGCTCTCCCAGCTTGCCGCCGTCGAGCGCACCATGCTGACGCCGCCGAGCGTCAGGCAGGCGAGAAAGGCCATGATGGATATCACCACCATCAACGCACTGCCCTGGATGTTGGAAGGCGGCAGGATCGGCGCGGTCGGACGCACGCGCAATTCCGGCCGCTTCTGCTGGATCTTGGCAGACGCCTTCTCGGGGGTTCTGGACGGGGGCTCAGTCATAGATATCGAGATGCCCCTCTGAGAGGATCATGCGGCGGGCTTCCACCTGTTCCATCAGCGCCAGGTCATGGGTGGCGATCACGACAGCCGTGCCGAGGCGGTTCAGCTCGAGGAAAAGATTGAGCAGGCGCTTGGCCATCGGCGGATCGACATTGCCTGTGGGTTCGTCGGCCAGCAGCACTTCCGGCCGGTCCATCAGCGCCCGGGCGATTGCGGCGCGCTGCTTCTCGCCGCCGGAGAGCACGGGCGGCAGCACATTGATGCGTTCGCCAAGGCCGACCCATTTCAAGAGCTCCAGGACGTCGGTCTTGTAGGAGCTCTCATCCTTGCCACGTACCCGTAAGGGCAAAGCGACATTCTCGTAGGTCGTGAGATGGTCGAGGAGGCGGAAATCCTGGAAGACAATGCCGACGCGGCGGCGCAGAAGCGGCAGTTCGGGGCGGGGGATTTCGGAAATGTCGCGCCCGAACATGCGGATCAGGCCGCGTGTCGGCTGCAGCGACATGAAAAGCATCCGCAGCAGCGACGTCTTGCCGGCGCCCGATGGGCCGGTCAGGAACTGAAAGGATTTCTTCGGAATGTCGAAGGTCAGGTCCCGGAGGATTTCCGGGCCCATGCCATAGCGCAAACCGACATTCTCGAAGTGGATCAACGGGCAGCTCAGTCTGTTGTGGGTTTCACCGCACGACTTGTTAACCAACACCGTTAACAGCCGGTAAATTTTGCTGGAAAGACGCCCGTCTGATGGCGATCTTTGCGAAGCATTAACCATTAAAATTTACGACTGAGCAGGATTCGTTTCAATGCCAGATTTTTCCTGGCAACGAAACCATGTGGACATCTGCGAGGCAGCCACCATGGAAGCATCCTCCTTCAGTCGCCGGACGCCGGGCCAGGCCTATGATTTCCTGCCGCCGGAACCCGCCAACCGCCAGTACCGCTCGGCGCGTCCTGCCGATATCTCCGACGCCGAATTCGTTACCCTCGGCAAAGTGCGGCCCAGGGAATTCAGTGCAAGGACTTATAACGACAACCGCAAGCGCATGGCTGCCGCACAGGCCGCACAGCCGCCGCTCATGCCGGCGATGGCTGCTTCCGTTCTGCGGACGGTGGAATCCTGGCTGCAGCGCGCGTCGATGCGGAGCTTCGCAGCGCTGGTGCTGGCGCTCGTCGTTCTCGTCTTCGGGCTCGCGGGTGGTTTTTCCGGCCTTTCCGGCGAGCGAGCCACTTCCGGAGCGCCGCTGCATTTCACCCATGTAACGGTGACGCCGCGTGATGCGAACGGCATGCGCGTGCTCGTTATCAACGGCATCATCGAAAACGAGAGCGGCACGACGCAGACGGTGCATCCGATCCGTGCCGATCTGGTGACCGACGAGCGGCTGACCGCAAGCATCGTCATCAACCCGCCGGCGGATGTGATCTATAGCGGCCAGAGCCGGGGCTTCTCGGCTCGCGTCCAGCATGCCGGCGGAAAAATGCCGGAGGTCCGGCTTTCCTTCCTGCCATAGATGTAACGGGACATGGAATGGCCGACTTTCGCGCACAGGTCGCCCAATCCCGTTAATTTCATGATCGGCGAGGCTGTTTCAGGCTCGCATATGTGCTAACGGCTTACCCTTCTTTTCATGGAGCAAGTCCTTATGCCTGTCGTGCGCGGAAAAAACATCGAGCCGCTCTTCACCGCCGAGCAGATCGCCGAGCGCAATCATTCGATGGCGCGGGAGATCGCCAATGGCCCGACCAAGGACCTGCTCGTCATCGCCGTGCTCAAGGGCTCCTTCATCTTCGCCGCCGACCTGATCCGCGCCCTGCATGATAGCGGGCTTGCCCCGGAGGTCGAGTTCATCACGCTGTCGAGCTACGGCATCGGCACGGTTTCTCAGGGCGTGCGCATCGTCAAGGATATCGACAGCGACGTGCATGGCCGCGACGTCCTGCTGATCGACGATATTCTCGAATCCGGCCGGACGCTGCTGTTTGCCAAGGAACTGCTCTTCGAGCGCGGTGCGCGCAACGTCACGATCGCCGTGCTGCTCGACAAGCGCGTCAAGCGCAAGGAAAAGCTGGAGGCTGATTATGTCGGCTTCGAATGCCCCGACTATTTTGTCGTCGGCTACGGCATGGATGTCGCCTACGCCTTTCGCGAACTGCCCTTCGTTGGCGTGGTGACCGGGGACGCCTGAGCGACTGCATAAGTCCTTAAATTCAATTCGATTTAAGGATTAGATTGTCTAGCGGTTCAAAGTGTCACAGCGTCCTTTGCGCGTCTGAAGACGCGCGGGCGCTGTACTGCCGTTCGAGACGGGTTGTTAACCATCTCGTCCATCGCTTCCTCATCTTTACCGATCGAAAAGGAAAGTCTGGTGATTTCCGTCGCGGGGCTGATACGGAGCGATGCACATATGGCAAGAATTCTGATTACGGAAGACGAGGACTCCCTGCGGTCCTTCGTGGCCCGGGCCCTGCGGCTTGATGGCCACGAGACCGATGAGGCGGCCGATGGGGCCGAGGGCTTGGAGAAGCTCAAAGACGGGGTCTACGATCTGCTGCTTTCAGATATCCGCATGCCCGTGATGGACGGGATTGAACTCGCCCATCAGGCAAAAGACGCCTTTCCTGGTTTGAAAATCCTGCTGATGACCGGCTATGCCGAACAACGCGAACGGGCTGACGATCTTGCCGAAAAGATCATCGATGTCGTCGCCAAGCCATTCGCGCTTCCCGATATCCGCAAGGCAGTCGCCCGAGCGCTTGTCGCTTAGAGCATGATGCCGAGAGGTGTGAGCGGTCGTCGGACGACATGGTGCTCACCGTCCTTTATTGAAATTGGATTTAGATCTTAGGCCGATCCGGCCTAAAATCATTCTGTTAGAGCGACTGCGATCCATTGTGCGGTGGCGTAGGATCTACTGGATGTCCAGCAGCCGCTCGAGATAGCGCCGTTCCATTTCCTGCGGCGGATTGTTGCCGAGCTTCTCGCGGATCGCGTCAAGGATTTCTCGCGCCCGCTGAACGTCGATTTCGTCAGGCACCTTCACGCTGTTGTCGCCGAAATCCGGCCCTTGGGGCCGGCGCGGCCGGCCGAGCGGGTCGCGGCCATTCTGGTCGCCTTGGCCCACCTGGCCGTTCGGACCTTGACCCTGCTGGCCCTGTTGCGCCTGCATCATCTGGTTCATCATGTCGCGGGCGCCCTGGCGAAGCGCTTCCAGCGCGCGGCCCTGGCCCTCGACGGCGGGTTGGCCGCGGCCCTGGCCGAGTTCACGGCCGGCGCCTTCCATTTCGCGCTGCGCCTGGCCAAAGCCGGGGCCAGGCTTCATGCCCATCTCGCCGAGGCTCTTCTGCAAGTCGCCGAGTTGCTTGCCGAGCGCATCCTGCTGGGCGCGCAGCTGTTTCAGCGCCTCGCGCAGCTGCTCGGCCGTCATCTGGTCGGAGGGCTGCTGGCCTTCCTTGCCTTGCTGGCCCGGCTGCTGATCCTGCGGCTCGCCGTTCTCTCCGGGGTTCATCTCGTCGAGCAGCGGATCGTTCTCGCCCATGTCGGGCTCGCCGCGCTGCATGCGGTCCCTGAGCTGCTGGTCGAGCCGGAAGGTCTGCTCCATCAGCTTCTGTTGGTCGCGCAGGATCTCGCCGAGCTTGTCGATCTGCTTGCGGGCCTCGCTGTTTTCCTGGCTCTGCTGGCCGCGCTGCGGACGGCCCGCCTGCAGGTTGTTCATCATCCGCTGCAATTCCGACAGCATCTGCTGGGCGGCGTCACGATTGCCGGAGCGGGCGAGATTCTCGATCTGGTCCATCATCCGTTCCAGATCCTGCTGACGCAGGATATTTTGCGCGCTCTGGTTCGGCTGCATCGGCGCGTTCTGCATGCGTTGGGCAAGCTCGGTCATATAGTCCTGCATCGCCTTACGCAGCTCGTCCATGAGCTTCTTGATCTCCGCGTCCGGAGCGTTGCGGTCCAACGCGTCGGCGAGGTTCTGCTGGGCCTCGCGCAGCTTGCGCTCGGCCAGCGAAAGATCTCCATCCTCCATGCCGAGGGCGATCTCCCATAGATATTGGGCCGTATCCTTCAGCGCATCCTCGCCCTTTGCGAGCTTCATGCGCGCCAAGGCGGATTCGAGCAGCAGGTAGTTGGTGAGCTTGGGGATCGTCTCCTCGGGACGGATGGTCAGTGCCTCGTTCAGGGCGATTGCCTGCGGCATCTTGCGCGTATCGAGCGCGAAAACCTGCCGCTCCTCGGCAACGGCCGCGGCAAGCGGCTCGTTGAAGGGCCGCGACGGCAGCACCATCTCATGCGGCGGGCTGCGGCCGGTCTGGCCGGCGGCATCCTTGGCGACGAGCGTGATGCGCACGCGCTTGCCGGCAAGCGGATGTTCGGTCAGGTTCCGGCTGGTCACGCCCTTGGCGTCGCGGGCGTTGCGGCGTGGAATATCCAGCCGGTATTCCGGCAGCGGATAGAGCGGCGTTGCCGTCGGATCGGTGTCGACGGGAGCGATCTCCGCATGCGCCTCCTGGACCCCGTAATCGTCCTTGACGGTGAAACCGATTTCAAGCGCGCCATTGACGCTGGGCTTCGGCAGGCCGTCGAAGGCAATCTCCGGCGCCTTGTCGGGGAGCACGTCGAAGCTCCAGCGCCGACCGTTGACCTCGAGTGCACCGTTCTCCTGGAGCTTCATCATATGCGTCTGCGCGACGAGAGCCTGGCTGGCGGGTGCTGCCGTCGGCTGCTCGCTGCCTGATGCCGCCGTCTGCTGCGGCTTGGTATCCGCCTGCACGGCGATATCCTGTGCCTCGCCGTTCGCCTTGCGGAACACGACTTTTTCGGCCGTCTTTCCGCCGCTGACCCGCACGGTAAGGCCCGAAAACTGCGGAATGCCGATCGGCGCCTGCTCGCTGCCGTCAGCCGTCAGATAGATCGGGGCGCGGCCGGTATAGGAAGGTGGCGTCACCCAGGCGTCGATGCGCACCGCTGGATCGCTGACCACTTGCTCGGGTGCTGCCTGCAACGCGTCGCGGATCGAGCCGCCGTTGATCGACAGCGAATAACCGAAGGCCGTGACGAGCAGCAGCGCCGGGACGGCGCGCAACGCAAAACGGTCATGCGCGGCGATATCAGGCCGTGGAAGTCCGGCATCGAGTGCTGCGATCTTTTCGGCCATGCGCGTCTGGTGCTCGCGCCAGAGCGCTCGGCCGAAGGGCGTATCGAAGGCCGGCTCGTCTTCCTGGACGGTGACCGGCTGGTGCGACAGGCCGTTGCGCTCCTCCAGCATGCGGTCGGCTTCTGCGACCCTCGGCCAGCGCAGGGCGCGGAAGGGGAGGAGCGAGACGAGAAAAGCGGCAGCAAAGGCGATGAGCAGCAGGATGCGCAGCCAGTCCGGCACGCTGCGGAAGAGGCCGAACCAGGAGGCAGAGAGATAAAAGGCAATGACGGACAGTACCGGCATCAAAGGCGGCAGCAGCTGCTCGAAAAAGAGCACGATGCGCGCCAGCAGGCGTTTCGTCGTCACCAGCCGGGCAAGCGAGGGACGGAACGCAAATGCACCTTTCTTCTGCCGCGAGGGGCTTGTCATCGGTCCGGTCTCCGCGATCTGGCGTTCTGGAACAGAGGGCGCTTCCGGCGATTGCAGGGCAATACGCTCATGAACGAAAGGATAACACTCTTTGTGGCGAAGGCGAGGGCGAGCGGCCGGTATTACCGGCTTTTCACGTTTATTCGCCAAAAAGTGATGGCTAGTTCAGTCGAGCCAGGCCGGAACGGAGTCGAGGCTGATCAGTTCGGCATAGGTTCTACGCGGTCGAATCGCGTGGAAATCGCTACCCTTGACCAGAACTTCGGGCACCAGCAGGCGGCTGTTATAGGTGCCGGCCTGGACCGCGCCGTAGGCGCCGGCGGTGCTGACGGCCATCAGGTCGCCGGGCTTCGGCATCGCCATCTCGCGGTCGAGCGCCAGATAGTCGCCGGTCTCGCAGACGGGGCCGACGACATCGGCGCGGATGCGCGGCGCGTTGGCCGCCGAAATCGTTACCGGCCGAATCTCGTGATAGGCCTCGTAGAGCGTCGGGCGGATGAGATCGTTCATCGCGCCGTCGACGATGACGAAGGTCTTTTCGCCGCCATCTTTCACATAGAGGACCTCGGTCACGAGGATGCCGGCATTGCCGACGATCAGGCGGCCGGGCTCGGTGATGATCTTGCAGTTTAAGCCGCGCAGCTGGTTCTTGACGATTGCGGCATAGGCCTCCGGCAGCGGCGGCGGATTGTTGTCGTCCTTGTAGGGGATGCCGAGGCCGCCGCCGATATCGACGTGGTGGATGGTGTGGCCATCGGCGCGGAGCGTCGCGACAAGGTCGTGCAGCAGTTTGAAGGCGTCGTCGAAGGGCTGCAATTCGGTGATCTGGCTGCCGATATGCATGTCGATGCCGGTGACCTCGATGCCCGGCAGCCTGGCGGCATGGGCATAGATGGCGCGGGCGCGCTCCCAGGAGATGCCGAACTTGTTTTCCTTCTTGCCGGTCGAGATCTTGGAATGCGTCTTTGCATCGACATCAGGGTTGATGCGGAAGGAGACCGGCGCTTTCTTGCCCGCGCTGACGGCGCGCTGGTTGAGGATCTCGAGTTCAGGCTCGGATTCGACGTTGAAACAGTAAATGCCGGCTTCGAGGGCGAAATCCATCTCGGACGGCGTCTTGCCGACACCTGAGAACATGATGCGGTTTGCCGGAATATCGGCGGCAAGCGCGCGGCGCAGCTCTCCCTCCGAGACGACATCGATGCCGGCGCCGAGGCGGCCCAGCGTCTTCAGCACCGCCTGGTTCGAATTCGCCTTCATCGCATAGCAGACCATAGAGTCCATGTCGGCGAAGGCTTCGGAAAAGACGCGGTAATGGCGCTCCAGCGTCGCGGTGGAGTAGACGTAAAAAGGGGTGCCGACCGCCTTGGCGATCTCGGGAACGGGGACGTTCTCGGCATGAAGGACGCCGTCGCGGTACTCGAAATGGTTCACGGGCTTATGCCTTAAAGAAGGGGATCGAGAAGGAAGGGCTTGTCGACGGTTCCCGGCCGTTTCGTCGGCTTGGACACGTCGCCTTCCTTGGTTGCCGCAGCGCTCGGCGGATCGAGGTCGCCCTTGCGCCCGCATCCGGCAACGGCAAGGCCGATGACGGCGAGAACGGCCGTCAGGCGGACGAGGTGCGGCAAGCTCTTCATGGATATCCTCTTCTGCGGCATGTGACGGACATCATTCATATCGGATGATGGAGATCTTCATAGCGAAGTTTATCTGCCTTGTGCACCCTGATTGTTGGCGGTCTTTGCGCGCCCAGCAGGAAGGGCGCGGCGGCTTTTCGCCACGCCTGGTATCTCTTAGTTGCGGGCGCGCCAGAAGGCGATCTGCCTGCGCACTTCGGACGGCGCGGTGCCGCCGAAGCTCTTGCGGCTGGCGACCGAGGCCTCGACGGTCAGCACGTCGTAGACCTTGTCGGTGATGTCGGGATGGATCGCTTGCAGATCGGAAAGCGGCAGTTCGGCAAGGTCGCAGCCCTGCTTTCGGCGAGTGCTACGGCGCGGCCGGTCACGTGATGCGCATCGCGGAAGGGGAGGCCTGCTTCGCGCACCAGCCAGTCGGCAAGATCGGTCGCCGTCGAATAGCCGGAGCCGGCCGCCGCCTTCATGCGCGCGGTGTTGACGGTCATGTCGCGCACCATGCCGGTCATGGCAGCGATTGCCAGTTCCAGGCTCTCGGCTGCGTCGAAGACCTGTTCCTTGTCTTCCTGCATGTCCTTGGAATAGGCGAGCGGCAGACCCTTCATGATTGTCAGCAGCGCCACCAGCGAGCCGTTGATGCGGCCGGTCTTGGCGCGCACCAGTTCGGCGGCATCCGGATTCTTCTTCTGCGGCATGATCGACGAGCCGGTCGAGAAGGCGTCGGAGAGACGCACGAAACCGAATTGCGGGGTCGACCAAATGACGATCTCTTCAGCCAGACGCGACAGGTGCATGCCCGCAATCGCTGCGATCGACAGGAATTCGATGGCGAAATCGCGGTCGGAGACCGTATCGATGGAGTTGCGGGTCGGCTCGCGGAAACCGAGCGCCTTGGCCGTCATGTGGCGGTCGATCGGATAGCCGGTGCCGGCGAGCGCCGCGGCGCCGATCGGGCTTTCATCCAGATGCTCGATGGCGTGGCGCACGCGCGAGCGGTCGCGGCCGAACATTTCGACATAGGCCATGCAGTGATGGCCGAAGGTAACGGGCTGGGCGGTCTGCAGATGGGTGAAGCCCGGCATGACGCTTTCGGCATGTTCTTCGGCGCGGTCGAGGAAAGCCGCGATCAGGCCGGTCAGCATCTGCTCGGTCTTCTGCAGCTCTTCTTTTACCCAGAGACGGAAGTCGAGCGCCACCTGATCATTACGCGAGCGGGCGGTGTGCAGGCGGCCGGCGGCCGGTCCGATCAGCGTCGCCAGGCGTGCCTCGACATTCATATGGATGTCTTCGAGCTGACGCGAGAATTCGAAATTGCCGCTTTCGATTTCTGACAGGATCGTGTTTAGCCCGTGAACGATCTTGTCCTTATCCTCGGCGGAAATGATCCCTGATGGGCGAGCATCGTCGCATGGGCAATCGAACCGCGAATATCCTGCGCGAATAGCTTCTTGTCGAAACCGATCGAGGCATTTATCTCCTCCATGATCGCGTCCGGGCCGGAGGCGAAGCGACCGCCCCACATCTGGTTGGAGGATTTGGTGTCCGTGGTGTCGTCGGCCATGAAGGTGTCCGCCTTGAGGATGCATGTCCAGGAGAATGAAATGACGACAAGAAAACCCCTTGGGCTGCCATCCCTGAAATGGATCGCGATGGCCGCCGTTGCGGGTGTCGTTGCCGGTGCGGCAGCGGTATACGTGAAGGAGACGGGGATTGGCAATGGCGGCGGCGAAACGGCGTCGGCCGAATGCAAGCTTGCCAGGATCGCGTCGCCAGCCTCACACCGCTGATGAAAGGGCAGGTGGCCGCCATGGTCGCCGCCTATGAGCCACGGAAACTGACCGCAGTCTCCTTCAACGGGCCGGATGGCAAGCCGCTGACGCTCGATCATTTCGCCGGCAAGACCGTGCTTCTCAATCTCTGGGCCACGTGGTGCGTCCCCTGCCGCGAGGAGATGCCGGCGCTGAACGCGCTTGAGAAAGAGATGGGCAGCGACAGGTTCCAGGTGGTGCCGGTCAATATCGACACCGGCGACGACGAGAAGCCGAAGGCCTTCCTTACGGAGATCGGTGTTGATGCGCTGCAGCTCTATCGCGACAATACGATTGCGGTGTTCAACAGCCTGAAAAAGAGGGCCTCGCCATGGGGCTGCCGGTGACACTGCTGATCGACGACAAAGGATGCCTGATTTCGGCGATGAACGGGCCGGCTGCCTGGGACAGCGAGGATGCCAGGCTTTGATCAAGGGCGCGATCGGGTCGTAGAGCCGCGAGCGTTTAACGCGTTGGGACCGGCACTTCACCGCGATAGTCATAGAAGCCACGGCCGGACTTGCGTCCGAGCCAGCCGGCTTCGACATATTTTACCAGCAGCGGGCAGGGACGATATTTCGAATCCGCCAGGCCGTCATGCAGCACCTGCATGATCGAGAGGCAGGTGTCGAGGCCGATGAAATCGGCAAGCTGCAGCGGTCCCATCGGATGGTTGGCGCCGAGCTTCATCGCCGTATCGATGGCGTCGACCGTGCCGACGCCCTCATAGAGCGTGTAAATCGCTTCGTTGATCATCGGCAGCAGAATGCGGTTGACGATGAAGGCCGGGAAATCCTCGGCGACGGTGATGGTCTTTTCCAGCGTTCCGACGAATTCCTTGGCGGCGGAAAAGGTCTTCTCGTCGGTCGCGATGCCGCGCACCAGCTCGACCAGCTTCATCACCGGCACCGGGTTCATGAAATGTATGCCCATGAAGCGCTCGGGGCGGTCGGTGGCGGCAGCAAGCCGGGTGATGGACAGGGAAGAGGTGTTGGTGGCAGCAGTGCTTCCGGCTTGAGGACCGGACAGACCTGCGTATAGATCTTGCGCTTGACCGTTTCATCCTCGGTGGCTGCCTCGATAACGAGATCGGAGGGGCGAGATCATTGACATCGGACGAGCCTGTGATGAGCGATAAGGTCGACTTGCGCTCCTCTTCGGTCATCTTGCCGTTCGTCACCAGGCGGGCCAGGTTGCCGTTGATGGTGGCAAGGCCAGATTCGATGCGGTCCTGCGAGAGATCGTAGATGTGAACCCTGTAACCTGCGGCGGCCGAAACATGCGCGATGCCGCAGCCCATCTGACCGGCACCGATAATACCAATATTCTTCAACACCGCATTCATCTCCAAACCCCCGCACGGCATTCGCCCCCGCGCCGCCGCATTTTTTCTAGAATACTGCCGGACGAAGGATCGCCCGGCAGCAGTAGTAGCCCGATAAAAGATAATTTTCCAGTCATTCGCAAGTGCGAAAGAAAAGCATTTGGCGCGGTCAGAGCGCCTTTTGCAATTCCGGCAGGGCGTCGAAGAGATCGGCGACCAATCCGTAGTCGGCGACCTGGAAGATCGGCGCCTCCTCGTCCTTGTTGATGGCGACGATGACCTTCGAATCCTTCATGCCGGCCAGATGCTGGATGGCGCCTGAAATGCCGCAGGCAATATAGAGCTGCGGCGCCACCACCTTGCCGGTCTGGCCGACCTGCCAGTCGTTCGGCGCATAGCCGGCATCGACGGCGGCTCTGGATGCACCGACGGCAGCCCCGAGCTTGTCGGCAAGCGGCAGGATGACCTCCTGAACTTTTCCGCCGAGCCGAGCGCCCGGCCACCGGAGATGATGATCTTCGCCGACGTCAGCTCCGGACGGTCGGAGGCCGACAGAGCGTCTCTGACGAAGGTCGACAGCCCCGGATCGGAAACCGCCGGAATTGCTTCGACGGTCGCCGAACCACCTCCGGTGCGGAGGCGAAGGATGCGGTGCGCACGGTGATCACCTTTTGGCATCGCTCGCCTGCACCGTCTGGATGGCATTGCCGGCATAGATCGGCCGTTTGAAGGTGTCGGACGAGATCACCTCGATGATCTCCGAGACCTGGGCGACATCGAGAAGAGCGGCCACCCGCGGCAGCACGTTCTTGCCGACCGAGGTGGCAGCCGAGATGATCGTGTCGTAGCTGCCCGCCAGCGAGACGATCAGGTCGGCCAGCGGCTCGGCCAGATTGTTGGCGAGTTCGTCGCTTTCGGCCAGCAGCACCTTGGAGACGCCGGCAAGCTTGGCGGCGGCATCGGCAGCAGGCTTGGCAGCCTTGCCGGCAACGAGAATATGGATATCGCCGCCGATCTTGGCTGCTGCCGTCAGCGCCTTGGCGGTCTGGTCGGACAGGCTTGCATTGTCGTGGTCAGCCAGAAGAAGAATGGTCATGATGATGGCTCCTGTTCCAAGCTGATTACAGCACGCCGGCTTCGTTTTTGAGCTTGTCGATGAGTTCGGCGACCGACTTGACTTGACGCCGGCCTTGCGGCCGGACGGCTCCTCGGTCTTCAAGACTTTGAGGCGCGGCGTGGTGGAGATGCCGAAATCGGCCGGGCTCTTCTTGTCGAGCGGCTTCTTCTTCGCCTTCATGATATTCGGCAACGAGGCATAGCGCGGTTCGTTCAGACGCAGATCGGTGGTGACGACCGCCGGCAGCTTGATCTCGATCGTCTGCAGGCCGCCATCGACTTCGCGGGTGACCTGAGCCTTGCCATCACCGATCTCGATCTTCGAGGCGAAGGTCGCTTGGGGCATCCCAAGCAGCGCCGCCAGCATCTGGCCGGTCTGGTTGCTGTCGTCGTCGATCGCCTGCTTGCCGACGATGATCAGTCCCGGCTGTTCGGCATCGGCGACAGCCTTGAGGATCTTGGCAACCGTGAGCGGCTCGATTTGATCGTCGGTCTCGACCAGGATCGCCCGGTCGGCGCCCATGGCGAGTGCGGTGCGCAGCGTCTCCTCGGCTTTGGCCGGGCCGATCGAGACGACCACCACTTCCTCGCACTTGCCGGCTTCCTTCAGCCGCAGCGCCTCTTCCACCGAGATCTCGTCGAACGGGTTCATCGACATCTTCACATTGGCAAGCTCGACACCCGTGCCATCCGGCTTCACCCGGATCTTCACGTTGTAGTCGACAACCCGTTTGACTGGGACGAGTATCTTCATGGGGTCCTTCCTTCAGGAGAAACTGGCTTCAGAGACTTTTTTTGAAAATGCGCGCTTGGGCGCCGCTCCGATTGTCGAATGGCGACATGGATACGCGTTTTTCCTCCAAATTCAACGCTTGCATGACGCCGGCAGGCAATTTGCCTCGGCAATATATGGACGTTTACGTTCACGTCAATATTGTCGTCAGCGGCGGCCCCAAGGAAATCGCTGTGCCGTCCGCCCGTCCGTGCCGGCTGCGATGGCCGGGCCGGCGCCCGGGTCGTTTCTGACGGCGCGGGGCGTGACGATCTGCCGGTCGAAGAGCGGCACGCCAGGCCGGCGCAACATGAGGATCAGAAAAGCCCCGGCCAGGATGCCGCCGACATGCGCGCCCCAGGAAACGTCGCCGTCAGGTGCGATCGCCAGCATGAAAAACTGCTGCCCGATCCACAGAAGCAGCGGCACGAAGGCCGGCAGGGGCAACGGCACACGGAAAAACACCAGGACCCAGACCCGGACGCGCGGATGCAGCATGACATAGGCGGCAACGACGCCGGAGACCGCCCCCGATGCGCCGACCAGCGGCGCTTCCGAGGTCATGGTCAGCAGGCCGTGGCAAAGCGCACCGCCGGCGGCGCAAACGAGATAGAAAATCAGGAAGCGCAGATGTCCCATCGCATCCTCGACATTGTCGCCGAAGACCCAGAGGAAGATCATGTTGCCGGCCAGATGCCAGAAGCCGGTGTGGACGAAGGCATAGGTGAGGTAGGTCAGCGGTTCCGGCACGATTTCGAGTCCCTGCGCCAGCATCGCATGGCCGAAGGCAATCGCCGGGATGTAGCCGAGCCCGACAGTCGTCGCCTGGGCTGCCTGTTCGCTCTCCAGGCTGGTCAACAGCCAGACCGCGATATTCAGCGCGATCAGTGCGAGCGTCACCCACTGAACCTTGATATGTTTCAGCGTATTGGCATCGTGAAGTGGTATGAACATAAAGGCCCCCCGGCGATCGTGAACGCGGCAAGCCTATCTGTTTTTTCCCGGAACCCAAAGTACATCCGCATGGCCCTGGTCATTTGCATGACGCGCGGCGACGAAGAGGAAATCGGAGAGGCGGTTGACGTATTTCATCGCTGGCTCGCCGACGATTTCGCCTTGGGTGCGGGCAAGTGCCACCATCAAACGCTCGGCGCGCCGCGCAATCGTGCGGGCAAGATGCAGATGTGCGGCAGCCGGGCTGCCAGCTGGCAGGATGAAGGATTTCAGCGGCTCGAGATCGGCGTTCAGCTGGTCGATATCGTGCTCGATGCGGTCGACCTGCGTCTCGGCGATCCGCAGCGGCTCGTAGGCCGGTGCCTCACCGGTGTCAGGGGTGGCGAGATCGGCGCCGAGATCGAAGAGATCGTTCTGGATCAACATCAGCATGGCGTCGAGTTCAGGCAAGCCGGCCGTGTGCAGCCGCGCCAGGCCGATCGCGGAATTGGCCTCATCGATCGTGCCGTAGGCCTCGACGCGCAGATCGTCTTTTAGCCGGCGCGGGCCGGAAACCAGCCCGGTCGTGCCGTCATCGCCTGTTTTCGTGTAGATCTTGTTGAGCTTGACCATGGTTTCCCCCTTGAAGTCCGGTCAGGTCGGGCGGCCACCGCCGGTCAGCCAGAGCGTCAGCATGATCAGGACGACGGCGATCGCCTGCAACAGGACACGAAGCTGCATCAGCTTGTTGGAACGGTTGGCATCGCCGCCCTTCATCATGTTGAAGAGACCACGGATCAGGACGAGGGCGACGACGCCCATGACGATGATCGCGAGGATATAGGTGACTGTGGACATGGCGTTCAGCTTTCTCAGTCAGTCCGTCCAGCGCATCAGGCGGTAGAAGAGGTCTGCCGGAAGCAGCCGCTTCAGGAACATGCCCTGCTTAGCCGGAGTCGTTACAGGATAATGTGGCCTCGGATTTTTCGAGTTCAATGCGTGTTTCAATACGGAATAGACCGCTTCCGGGCCGAGTTTATGGCGGCTGACCGGCCCCGATCCGTCGAGCCTTGCCAGTTGACTGATATAGTCGCCCGCGTGCGGCGAATTCTCGAGGTCGACATGCTCCTTGATCTTGGCGAGCGCATTGGCGGTGAACCGCGTGGCGATCGGTCCCGGCTCGATCAGGCTGACATGGATGCCACTGCCCTGCAGCTCCATGCGCAGGGTGATGCTGAGACCTTCGAGCGCGAATTTGGAAGCGGTGTAGGCGCCGCGATAGCGATAGGGGACGATGCCGAGGATCGACGAGCATTGAACGATCCTCCCCGCGCCGCGTTTGCGCATCGGCGGAATGACCTGTCGCGTCAGCTCGTGCCAGCCGAAGAAATTCGCCTCGAACTGCGCGCGCAGCGTTGCCGTCGACAGATCCTCGACGGCGCCCGGTTGGCCGTAGGCGCCGTTGTTGAAGAGCGCGTCGATACGACCGCCGCTGCGTTCCAGAACCGCGCCGACCAGGTCGGAAATCGTCTCGGTCCTGGCATAGTCCATCAGGAAGGCTTCGATGCCTTCCGCTTCCAACCCCTTGAGATCGTCCGGCTTGCGCACCGTCGCGAAGACACGCCAGCCATCGGCTTTCAGCGCCCGTGCGCAATGAGCGCCGATACCGGACGAACATCCGGTCACGACGATGGTACGCTCTCCCGCCATGGAATGATTCCTGTACAAAATGGGACTCGTTTCCCATATTCGGCCAGAGGATACAATCTGGAAAGCCGGAGACGGAATGCTGAAGGTGCTACGCACGATCTACGACGTGGTCTATGACGCCATCTGTCACATGGTCGAGGACGACGGCTTCGCCATGGCAAGTCACGTAGCGTTGTCGAGCCTGCTTGCGGTTTTTCCCTTCCTGATCTTCGGCACGGCGCTTGCAAACTTCCTCGGCGCCGATCAGTTTTCCTCGACCGCCATCCACCTGATCTTCGACACCTGGCCCGAGGCGATCGCCAAGCCGCTCGCCGACCAGGTGCTGCAGGTGCTGACCATTCCACGTGGCGGGCTGCTGACGATCTCGGTGCTGGCGGCCGCCTATTTCGCCTCGAACGGTGTCGAGGCGCTGCGCATCTCGCTCAACCGCGCCTACCGGGTGCAGGAAACGCGCCCCTGGTATTTCACGCGTCTCGCCAGCCTGGGCTACGTGCTGATCGCAGTCATCATCTTCGCGGCAATCAGCATCCTGCTCGTCGCCCTGCCGCTGGCACTCGATTATGCCAGGAAGTGGTTTCCGCTGTTTGCCGATACGCTCGACATCGTCTTCAGCTGGCGCATCTACGGCACGCTGGTGGTTCTGACGGTCGGACTGCTGGTCATGCATCTCTGGCTGCCAGCCGGCAAGCGGCGGGTCTTCGACGTCATTCCCGGCGTCTTGCTGACGCTGCTTCTCTGGCTCGCCGGCGCGCTGATCTTTGCCTATTACCTGGTGACCTTCGCCAACTATACGGCAACCTATGCCGGTCTCGCCTCTGTCATGATCGTGCTGATCTTCCTCTACATGGTCGGCGTGATCTTCATCATCGGCGCAGAGATCAATGCGGCGCTGATCAAGTTCCGCGTCTTCCGGATGTTCTCCCACACGCTTTCGATCGTCGGCAGAGAGCGTGTCGAAAGGCAATCAGAGCCCGACAAGGCGGCGAATATCCGCCCCTGACATGCCCCGGGCACGCAATTCGCCAAGCCCGCTGTCGCCTCGGCTCTTCGAAAGCTTGCGGCCCTCGGCGTCGAGAATGAGACGATGATGGTGATAGACCGGCTGCGGCAGGCCGAGCAGCACCTGCAACAGCCGGTGCACCGATGTTGCGTGGAAGAGGTCGAGCCCACGCACGACGTGGGTGACGCCCTGCAGCGCATCGTCGATGACCACGGACAGATGATAGCTCGATGGCGCATCCGAGCGCGACAGGATGACATCGCCCCAGACGTCGGGCTCGGCGGCAATCTCGCCTGTCCTGCCGTCGCCGGTTTCCGTCCAGAACAGCAGCTCGCCGATAAGGTCGAGCGCTTTGCGCATATCGAGCCGCCAGGCATGTTTCTTCCCCGAGGTCAGCATGTCCCGCCATTCGTCTGCCGGACGCTCGCGATCAATTGCGGGATAATGCGGAGTGCCGTCGGGATCGCGCGGCCAGGGTTCACCCGCCGCCTCGTAGGCGGCGATGCGCGCCCTCACCTCGCCGCGCGTCAGAAAGGCCGGATAGACCAGCCCGCGTTCGATCAGCGTGTGCAGCGCCGCCTGATATTCGGCGAAATGTTCCGACTGGCGCCGCACCGGGCTTTCCCAACTGATATCAAGCCATTCGAGATCCCTATGGATGCCGGCCTCGAACTCAGGCGTGCAGCGCGCCTGGTCGATATCCTCGATGCGCAGCAGCAGGCGGCCTTGTTCGGCCTCCGCCATGTCGCGGTTCAGCAGGGCCGAGAGGGCATGTCCAAGATGCAGCGGTCCGTTGGGGCTCGGCGCAAAACGAAAAACGGGTTTTTGACGCTCACTCGTGGTCATGCTTTCTTCTGCCATGGATTCGGTTTTTGAACCACTGCGAGGCAAAGTGCAGATCATCCGCAACGACGACGATGTCAGGCAGGGGCTCGAAGCGCTGCTTCGCCTCGATCCGCGCCTTGCGCCTGTAGTCGCCGAAGCCGGACCCGTCCCGCTCAGGCTGCGTGAGCCAGGTTTTGCTGGCCTTGCCCATATCATCGTCTCGCAGATGGTGTCGCGCGCCAGTGCGGATGCGATCTGGCGGCGCATGCTGCCGGCGGACGGTCTCTTGACTGCCGAAGGTTACGTGCTGCTTCATTCCGAGGCCTGGCGGGAATTCGGCCTGTCGCGCGCCAAGGCCGAGACCCTGTCGCGGATCGCCGTAGCGGTCGCCTCCGGCCGCCTCGATCTCTCCGGACTCTGCATGAAGCCGCCGGGCGAGGCGCTTGGCGAACTGACGGCGTTGAAGGGTGTCGGGCCGTGGACGGCTGAGGTCTATCTGATGTTTTGCGGCGGCCATGCCGATGTTTTCCCGGCCGGCGATGTCGCGCTGCAGAATGCCGTGGGGGCAGCATTCGGTCTTGCAGCACGGCCGCGGGCGAAGGCGCTTGCTGAGCTTTCGGAAGTCTGGTCGCCATGGCGCTCGGTGGCAGCACGGCTTTTCTGGGCCTACTACGCCACGAAGATGCGCCGTGACATGGTGCCGATCGGCTGATCGGCAACACTCTTCAAATTGCCTTTATCCTCTGAATTTATTGGACTTCACAATCCTGTAACAACCGGCCTAATATACAGGTGCAGATGCCGAATCGATCAGGAGAGTCCCTTGACGATTGCAGTCTCCCCACAGGCCCTGCCGGCGCTCGTCCTGAACGCTGACTACCGGCCGCTGAGTTATTACCCCTTGTCGTTGTGGTCCTGGCAGGACGCGATCAAGGCGGTATTTCTCGACCGTGTGAACATCATTGCAGAATATGAACATTCGGTTTCTTCGCCGAGCTTTTCGATGCGTCTTCCGAGTGTCGTGTGCCTGAAGACTTACGTTCAGCCGTCCCGCAATCCCGCTTTCACCCGGTTCAACGTCTTCCTGCGTGACCGGTTCGAGTGCCAGTATTGCGGCGCCCATGACGACCTGACCTTCGACCACGTCACCCCGCGTGCCCATGGCGGCGAGACCACCTGGGAAAATGTCGTCGCAGCCTGCTCGCCCTGCAATCTGCGCAAGGGCAGCAAGCTTCCGAAGCAGGCAGGCATGTTCCCGGCGCAGAAGCCCTATCAGCCGACGGTGCAGGATCTGCACAATAACGGCCGGCTGTTCCCGCCGAACTATCTGCATGAAAGCTGGCTCGACTATCTCTACTGGGATACCGAACTGCAGCCCTGATCGAACGACCTACGCGCTGCGTGTCCTTTCAGCCGCGCAAAGGACGCTGCAGCGCTTTGAATTGCTGGATAATTTTACGAGGCCGCCTTGCGAACGCCGACAAAGGCGAAGGCCGCGAGCAGGATTCCGGCAATCACATTCCAGCCTGCAAAAGACAGGCCGAGCACGCGTAGCGCCGCATCGGTGCAAGACGGGCCCTTGATGGTGTTGAGCTCACCGAGCAGATCGCCGGCATTGGTGGTCATGCTGCTTGCCGTCGTCGAGCAAGTGGCCGGGCCGGGCCAGAAGTGCCATTCGACGCCGGCGTGATAAACACCCATGCCTGCCGTCACCAGCATCAGCATGCCGGCCGCGAGAATGAGCGCCCGGGTGATCCAGTTCGGCAGGCCGATGAGCTCGGAGATGGCTGCCAGGATCGCGATCGGGATGGCGTAATAATAGGGCTGGCGCTGCAACAGGCAGAGCGCGCAGGGGATATAACCGCCGATATACTGGAAGCCGAGCGCGGTGCCGACCGCCGCCGCCATGCCGATGGCGAGCAACAGGGAATAGATAAAGCCGGGGCGGGCGAGCGGCGAGGAAGTGGCAGTCATGGCGGAACTCCGCGAAATTGGCTCAGTGGGCAAGCAGTTTATAAGCGATTCCGAGTGTGATGAGGACGCCGGCACCGATGCCGACGATCTGACCAAGGCGCTTCTCGACGAAGTGGCGGATCGGCTCGCCATATCGACGAAGCAGCCACGCCAAAAGCAGGAACCGAGCACCGCGAGCAATGATGGCTGAGATAACGAAGAAGCCGAGATTCATGCCAATGACGCCAGCCATAATGGTCACGACCTTAATCGGCGGAAGATGCGCTAAGCCGGAAGTCACCAGCAACAGTAACAGGATTTCCCATTCGCCGTGAATTGCGCTTCGCAATTGCTCGAATTCATCGAGTTTGTTGTAGAACTCAAGAACTGGTCTGGCGATTGCGTCATAGGCGTAATAGCCGAGCGCCCAGCCGGCGATGCCGCCGAGCACGGAGGCGACGGTTGCAATCAGCGCATAGCGATAGGAGCGTTCCGGCTTGGCAAGCGCCATCGGCAGGAAGAGCACATCGGCGGGGACGAGAAAGACCGAGCTTTCGACGAAGGCGATGACGGCGAGCCAGACTTCGGCCGATTTGCGCGAGGCCAAAGACATGGTCCAGTCGTAAAGTCTGCGGAGCATTCCGTTTCCTTCCTGTTGCGGTGCAAAAAGCTTTAGGGGCCGTGCGCGGCGCTGTAAATGCTCGCCCGTGTCCTTCCTGCCACCGCCGTCCAAAAATTTTCGTGATGCGGGGTGGTGGCGCCTCTCCCAAGATTTCACGGGATTGCGAATCGGCCATTCTGCGGCAAGCTAGTTTGGGGTCGACGTGCAGGGTGGTAAGAGAATGTTCAAAGTGATTGAAGGCGGCCGTGGGCAGGCCGCGCAAATGGATGACTGGTCCGAAGAGCGGCGCAGTCCAAGCAAAGACGATGTGCGCCGCGAGGCTGCGCGACGGATCAGCGAGAGCGGGTATCATCTGTCCCGCATCCGGGAATTCGCGACCGGCGTGCCAATGCTGGCGTCTCTTAAATACTTGTCGCTGCAGATCGATTTCGCAGCCGAGACATTGTTGCGGCTCGACCCGATCCCGGAGGATTTCCGCTCCGATGGCTATTGGCCGGCGGGCTGAAGCCATCACGGTAGCGCGATTGCCGCTGAAATGCGGTGATATTTGCGTCAGGACAGGTCCATCGACTTTTCCCATTGCTGACGCAGGACGTTCATTTCCGTCCGCTTCTGGGCCATTTCGCTAACGGCGGCGCGCAGATGTGGATGGTGCGACATGAACATGTTGAAGTCGCGCCGTTCGAGCACCTCGAACTGGCAGAAGTCGACGGCGATGACGTCGGCTGTCCGCCGCCCGCCGGTCAGTAGCGCCATTTCCCCGAAAAAGGCTCCCGGTTCCAGTCGGATCGCGCCACTGGCGAGCCGCACTTCCACCGCGCCCGAGGAGATGAAATACATGCTATCACCCCGGTCGCCGCGGCGGATGACGCGTTCGCCGGGCGGCGCGGACTTCGCCTTGAAGAGCAGCAGCAGCTCCTCCTGCGCGTCCTCGTCGACCTCGGAGAACAGCGGGAACGTCTCGATCAGCTGCTGCATCTTGAGTTGATGCTGGCGCTCGCGCTCTTCGCCGAGCGCCCTGATCTTTTCCAGTTCTTTGCCGAGCGCCTTCTGCCTGCTCCTGCCGTAGCTTTCCCAGACGGCGGGCCATTTCGAATGGATGTATTTCTTCAGACCGTCGGTCGCGAAGATTACGATTGGGTTGAGCGTGATCGACAGGATTGCGGCAGCCAGGATCAGATCCTGGCCCTCATGCGGCAGGAGCCCGAGTGAGACGCCGAGGCCGGCGAGGATGAAGGAGAACTCGCCGATCTGGGCAAGGCCGCCGGCCAGCGTCAGCCCCATGCTGATCGGATATCTGAGCAGGATGACGATGAGGAAGGTGATGATGCCTTTGCCGAGGATGACGAGCGCCAGCGCGCCGATCACGGCCAGCGGCTGGCGCACCAGGATCGAGGGATCGAAGAGCATGCCGACGGAGACGAAGAACAGCACGGAGAAGGCATTCTGCAACGGCAGCGAGTCGGCCGCCGCCCTGTGGCTGAGCTGGGATTCGCTCATGACAACGCCGGCGAAAAATGCGCCGAGCGCAAAGGAGACGCCGAAGATCGCCGCCGAACCGAAGGCGATGCCGAGTGCGATCGCCAACACCGTCAGCGTAAAGAGTTCGCGCGAGCCGGTGCGGGCGATCATCGTCAGCAGCCAGGGCACAATACGAGGGCCGAGGAAGATCGCCATGGCGGCGAAAGCCGCCACCTTCAGCAGCGTCAGGCCGATGGTCAGCACCAGCGGCAGGTCGCCGAGGCCGTGATTGGTCGTATCGCTGGCGTTACCACCCAGAAGCTCTGCCAGCGCCGGCAGCAGCACCAGCGCCAGCACCATTACCAGATCCTCGACGATCAGCCAGCCGACGGCGACGCGTCCGCTGGCCGCGTTGACGAGATTGCGCTCCTCCAGCGCCTTCAAGAGCACGACCGTGCTCGCCACCGACAGGCTGAGGCCGAGGACGATGCCGGCGCCGAGGCTCCAGCCCCAGAGTTTGCATAGGCCGATGCCCAACAGGGTGGCGAGGATGATCCGCCCGATTGCGCCAGGCACGGCGATGCCGCGCACGGCGAGCAGGTCGGAGGCGGAAAAATGCAGGCCGACGCCGAACATCAGCAGAATGACGCCCATTTCGGCGAGCTGGCCGGCAAGGGCGGTATCGGCGACGAAGCCCGGCGTGAACGGCCCCATCAGGATGCCCGCCATCAAATAACCGACGAGTGGCGGCAGCCGAAGCCGGTCGGCGGCATAGCCCAGGATCGCTGCGAAAACGAAACTGACGGCGACCGTTGCGATAAGTCCTACTTCCTGATGCACGTCCGCCCTCTCTTGTGATAGCGGCGGCCACTTTGGACGAAGCGCAAGCAAAATTAAACAGTTGATTTGGATGACCGGCTACTGTTCGGGGGCCTTCGCTCTCATTTTGGCGGGTAGGATAGAATAATGCTGCAATTCCAAATGTTAAAGCGTCCTTCTCAGGTCTAAAAAGACGCGCGGCGTTGTAGGCACGGCCCTTTTTCGCGGCACGGTCGGGCCGTCACGATGTTGGAACCACTTGTGTCTTGCCTCGTTGCCATTTCATCACGAAAGGAGAACGACATGCGAAAGATGATCTTGAACTGTACTGTGGCGGCCCTCGCCGCCTGCTCGTTTGCAGCGCCTGTTCTTGCCGACAGCGTCTATGTCAGGGAGCGTTCCTATGACGACGGCTATCGCCACGAGCGGGTACGACCCGGCATCACCATCAGCGAGCGTGGCGTCACTTTCGGTGCCGTGCGCGAACGTGAGCACCGCCGCTATCGCGATAATGGCTGCGAAACCAGGAGCGTCACCCGACAGACCGACGAAGGCGAGGTCACCAAGACGGTCCGGCGCTGCAATTAACGAAAAAATGTGCGATAAGGACGAAGCCCGGTTCCGACGAGCCGGGTTTTCGCCTTTTGTGGCACGAATATTTCAATGCAGTGGTGAAAGTCGTCTGTCGGTGTTATGAGCACGCCTTTGGTAACAGCGCGTTCCCAGCGCAAACACCGCCCGCACAGGATCTTTTAGTATGATTGAGCTTACGCCGTCCCAGATTGCCGCACTTAAACTCGCCAGGGATGGAGACCTTTATCCTCAGCCAGCCAATAAATGGACGCACGAGAACGCGACGGTGACTTATGCAAAAACTGACCGGTGGAAAGAGCGGCCGCAGAAAATAAAGTCGGTCACTGCCAAGACGCTGGGTGAGTTGAAGGAGCCGGGTTTTCTGGAGAGGCGGCATCTGGATGATGACGCAACAAAAGACGTCTACGGCATCACGATGGCCGGCAAGATGTGGCTGCTGAAAAACAAGTAAGCTCCGCTTAAGCGCTGAGTATTTTCACAAGCCTCCCAGCCTAACGGGATATGACGGCCTCATATCTGAGTTTTCGGGAGGGACTTGAGATCGCCGCCAAAGCGACCTGGCCAATAAGAATTCTATCAGGTACGGGCGGCGGTCGAGGCGGTCGAGGCGGTGATGCAGTGTCGTCTTTCGCTGGCGCACAGCCGCCAGCGACGGCGACCGTTATGACGCTCAAGCTTCACAGTGTCTTCGTTCGGAACTATGCGACTTCACGTGCCTGTTCGCAAAGCCATGCGCAGAGCTGCCGTGGCGCCTGGCGCGCGTCATTGGAGCGCATGAGCGCAAAATGCCAGGCTGGCCCGCTCAGCACGTAGGGGAACGGCGCGATCAGCCGGCCCTCGGTCAAAAGCGGCCGAAACAGCGACGGCGACAACAGCGCCACACCCACGCCTGCCAGCGCCGCATTGGCATCCAACTCGTGCGTGGGGTAATCGACCGCCAAAAAGCGCAAACCCTGCGGGGTTGCGCATTGAGCCTCCTTAAACCATTGCTCCCAATCAGGGTGCGGCAAAAGCTCGAAGTCAGCCAGCGCCTCCGGTGCGGCAAGCGTCCGCGTTCCAAGCAGGGAAGGCGACAGCATCGGCGTCACTTCTACGGGAGCGAGCCGATATTCTTCCAGCCCGGCCCATCCACCGCGACCCGTCCTTATGGCGACGTCGAATGCGCCCGTGTCACGTATTTCCGCCGAGACGTCGACCTCGATGACGGAAGCTCCAGGCGTAGGATAGCGCGCCAGACGCGGTGCAAGCCAGCGCGACGCAAAGGTCGGCGGCGCCGTGAGCCTGAGTGGCGGCGTCGCCGCCTGAAATTCTGCGAGCGCCTCACCGATCCCGGTTAATGCCTCCCGGACCCGGTTTGCCAGAACGGAGGCGGCGCCCGTCGGGACCACTCGCCGACCGGCGCGGATAAATAGCGGCTGACCGAGTTCAGCCTCCAAGGTGCGAATACGAAGGCTGACCGCCGCCGGCGTCAGAAACAAGCGTTCGGCTGCGCGCGCGAAGCTCCCGGCCGAGACACACGCCTCCAATACGCGCAGAGACTCCAATGACGGTCGCATGACCAGCTTCCCTTCACGATCAATTTATCTTGCGGTGACGACAAGCAAAGCGCGTTTTGAAGGCGGAACGCTCTGGTGCAATTTGGGGGCCAAGAATAGGAGATCTACTGTGTCCCTGCAATCTCAGCACCTGTTTACACTCTTTATCGCGCTTCATCCGACGCTGGAGCTTGGGCAGACGCCAGCCGGCGGCCGGCGCATTTTTCCTGTCTCGGGCGGACATTTCCAAGGGGAGCGCCTGAAAGGAGAAGTATCGCCGTTGATCGGATCGGATCTCCTGCTCGCTCGCACCGACGGCACATTTCAGCAAGATGTCAGGCTCCTCCTCGTCGCCGACGACGGGGGCCTCGTCCTCATGACCTATCGCGGCATAAGGCGTGCGTCACAGGCCGTCGACGAGCGTTTGGCGCGCGGCGAAACGGTCGACGCTTCGGAATATTATCTGCGCACGACACCGTATTTCGAGACCGCCGCGCCTGCGCATGCGTGGCTCAACAGCATTGTCGCGGTCGCAAAGGGCGGCAGGTGTCCGGGCGGTGTCGAATACGAAGTCTTTGAAGTTCTGTGACCACGATATTGTCCTCGCCGCTCTCACATTGCGGGGGCCAGATCGTCCGCGCGAGACGACGCAGTCCGCTTGCGTTGCTTGAACTATCTGACGAAGAGCTTGAAGATTTTGGTGGTGCCCCATGCCGGAGTCGAACCAGCACTTCTTTCGAAACTCGATTTTGAGTCGAGCGCGTCTACCAATTCCGCCAATGGGGCAACGGATACGAACGGGCGGCTGTCTAACATGCGAGCGCCCGGACGCGCAAGACGGGCAAGCGAAGTTATCGGACTGATCCGGTAGAGAGATCCGGCCTCACTCGAGGCCGGATCCTGTCTGATATCAATGGGCGGCGGCCGGTGCCGGGTTGCTCAGGCCGGACTTCTTCAACGTGATCGCCAGGATCGAGGCCAGCAGGCAGAAGGCGCCGGCGACGAAGAAAGCGGGCAGGTAGCTCGAAAGCTCGGTGCGCGAGAGGCCGGCGCCATAGGCGGCGGTGGCGGCTCCCAGCTGATGTCCGGCAAAGACCCAGCCGAAGACGAGGCCGGTCTTTTCGCGGCCGAAGCGGTCGGCGGCGATCTTGACGGTCGGCGGCACGGTGGCAATCCAGTCGAGGCCGTAGAAGACGGCGAAGATGGAGAGGCCGTAAAAGCTGAAATCGCTGAATGGGAGGTAGAGCAGCGACAGGCCCCGCAGGCCGTAATACCAGAAGAGCAGCCAACGGTTGTCGAAGCGGTCGGACAGCCAGCCGGAACCGATGGTGCCGAAGAAATCGAAGATGCCCATGACGGCCAGCACGCTGGCGGCAGCCACCGGCACGATACCGAAATCGCCGCAGAGGGTGACGAAATGGGTCTGGATCAGGCCGTTGGTGCTGAGACCGCAGATGAAGAAGGTGGCAAAGAGGATCCAGAAGGTCGAGGTCTTCGAGATTTCCTTGAGGACGGTGATCGGCGTCATCAGCGCGGCGCCGAGGGAGGTGCTTGCCGGTGGCGGCGTCACCTGCGTCTCGCCGAAGGCGGGCAGGTTGAGGTCGGCGGGGCGGTCGCGCATGAAGGCAAGCACGGCAAGGGCTGCAACCATGATCATGGCGCAGACGAAAAACACCGTCGAGCGCCAGCCATAACGTTCCGTCAGCTCCGCCATCAGTGGCAGAAAGACGAGTTGGCCGGTGGCCGAGCTTGCCGAGAGCATGCCGACGACGAGACCGCGATGCTTGGTGAACCAGCGGCTGGAGATCGTTGCGGCGAGCACCATGGCCGTCAATCCCGTGCCGAAACCGACGACGATGCCCCAAAGCAGCAGCAACTGCCACAGCGTCGTCATGAACAGCGAACCGACGAAGCCCGCGCCGATCAGCGCCAGTGCGAAGACGATGACCTTGCGCACGCCGAAATAATTCATGAAGGCGGCGGCGAACGGACCCATGAAGCCGAAAAGGATCAGGCGGATCGCAAGGGCCGAGGAAATCTGCGAGGTCTCCCAGCCGAATTCGTCCTGCAGCGGCTTGATGAGAACGCCGGGTGCGCCCATGGCGCCGGCGGTGACCAACATGGTGAGGAAGGTCGCGGCGACGACGACCCAGCCGTAATGGATGTTGCGCCGGGCAAGGGAGGAGGCGAGGGCTGTGGAAACCATGGGCAAGATTCCGTTTGAATTCAGGTTCGAGAAGATACTGGATCGATTTACATGATGGTCATCATATTTCTTGCGTATTGATGATGGACGTCATATATTTTGTCAAGCGACTATTTCTGGAGACGACAATGCGGGTCAGCCGCGAAAAATTTGCCGAAAACCGCGAAAGGATTCTGAGCGTTGCCGGCGTGCTTTTCCGCGAAAACGGTTTCGACGGGGTCGGCGTCGCCGACATCATGAAGGCGGCGGGGCTGACGCATGGCGGCTTCTACGGTCATTTCGATTCGAAGGACGACCTGGCGCTGGAGGTCAGCCGCAAGCTGATCGACAGGGTGGAAGAGCGCTGGAAGGAACATATCGCCGAATCGCCCGACCGGCCGCTGGCCGCTCTTCTAGACCATTATATCCACTGGCGCACGGTTGACGATCCCGGCGGCAGCTGTGTCTTCGCAACGCTGATCCAGGAAGTCAGCCGCAGCCGCGGCGCCGTCCGCGCGGTCTTCAGCGATGGTCTGTCCGTGCTGGTCGAGACGCTTGCCGATATCGTTCCCGGCGAAACGGAGGAGGAGCGCCGCGCCAATGCGACGACGACACTCTCATCGATGATGGGCGCTGTCATTCTTGCCCGCGCGGCCGAGGACAGGGCGCTTGCCGAGCAGTTTCTGGTGACCATGCGCCGGCAGCTCGATCCTGACAGCCAGACATAATCTCAGTCGCGGGCCCATGGTTTCGCTCTCCCTCTCCGGGTGGAGAGGGATCTGCCCTTGCATATGCCTGAGGACCGAAAAGCCAGAGCCTATTTGAAGCCGACGATGGCGTGCGGGACATAGGGTGCTTCCAGTGCTGCGATTTCCTCGGCGGTGAGCTTGACCGAGAGCGAGGCAACGGCGTCTCTGAGGTGGTTCGGTTTGGACGCACCGATGATCGGGGCGGTCACCGCACTCTTCTGCAGGATCCAGGCGGTTGCGACCTGGGCGCGGGAGATGTTGCGGGCCTTGGCGATTTCGGCCACGGCTCCGACGATCTTGCGGTCGGCATCGATGGACTGCGTGTAGAGCGTCTTGCCGAATTCGTCGGTTTCGCTGCGCGCCGTCGTTTCATCCCAGTCGCGGGTCAGGCGGCCGCGGGCAAGCGGGCTCCAGGGGATGACGGCGATTTTCTGATCCTCGCAGAGCGGCAGCATTTCGCGCTCTTCCTCGCGGTAGAGCAGGTTCAGGTGGTCCTGCATGCTGACGAATTCGGTCCAGCCGTTCAGCCTCGAGACGTAAAGCGCCTTGGCGAATTGCCAAGCATACATGGAGGAGGCGCCGATATAACGCGCCTTGCCAGATTTGACGACGTCATGCAGCGCTTCCAGCGTTTCCTCGATCGGCGTCGTGTAGTCGAAGCGGTGGATCTGGTAGAGATCGACATAGTCGGTGCCGAGACGACGCAGACTATTGTCGATCTCGTCGAAGATCGCCTTGCGCGACAGGCCGGCGCCGTTCGGGCCCGGCCGCATGCGGTTGAACACCTTGGTCGCCAGCACGATGTCCTCGCGTTTGGCGAAGTCTTTGATGGCGCGACCGACGATCTCCTCCGATGAACCGTTGGAATAGGTGTTGGCGGTGTCGAGGAAGTTGATGCCGAGGTCGATCGCCTGCTTGATCATCGTCCGGCTTTCTTCTTCCCGCAGGCTCCAGGCATGATTGCCGCGGCCGGGATCGCCGAAGGTCATGCAGCCCAAGCAGATTTTCGACACTTCGAGACCGGTCTTCCCAAATTTTGCATATTCCATGAAACGACTCCGTGATGAATTCGATGATCCCCAGGCTGCCTTCGATGATTTAGCGCGAGATGACCAAAGTCGCAGGGGCAGCCAATGAAGAATCTATGCTGCATGCGCACAATGATCCGTGATCGGCTTTTGAAGCCGCGCTCATGATTGCCGCTTCTGGCTTCAGCTTGCACATCCGCGCTGCAAGGTGTTAGCTGATGCAGCATTTTACCGGAATCCGACCATGCAACTGCCGTCCCACGATCGCTACGACGATCTTTATCGCGATTTCTCCTGGCGGATTCCGGAGGATTTCAATATCGGCCGCGCCGTCAGCGACGACTGGGCGGCGCGTGCGCCCGAGCGCGTCTGTCTCGAACATTTCAGCCCGGACGGCGATCACCGCGTGATGACCTATCGCGCGCTCGCCGACCGTTCCTCGGCCTTCGCAAATGCGCTCGTTTCGCTTGATATCAAACGCGGCGATCGCGTCGCGCTGCTATTGCCGCAGTCCTTCGAAACGGTGATCGCGCATGTGGCGATCTACAAGACAGGCGCGATTGCGCTGCCGCTGGCGCTGCTCTTCGGCGTCGAGGCGCTGGAATACCGGCTGAAGGCGGCAGGTGTTGTGGCCGTCGTCACCAATGGCTTCGGTCTCGAACGCATCCGGCAGATCCGCGGGCGCCTGCCGGCGCTGAAACATGTCATCAGTATCGACGGGGCGAGTGGCGATGCGGCCGCTTTCGCCGAACTGATGGATGGCTATCCCCCTGTCTTCGACGTTGCCAAGACCGGTCCGGATGATCCGGCGCTGATGATCTTCACGTCGGGAACGACGGGGCCGCCCAAGGGCGCCTTGCATGGCCACCGTGTCCTGCCCGGCCATATTCCCGGCATGCAGTTTGCCCATGAGGGTTTTCCGCGAGCCGGCGACAAGGTCTGGACGCCGTCCGACTGGGCCTGGGCCGGCGGCCTGCTCAATGCGCTGCTGCCGAGCCTTCTGCTCGGCGTTCCCGTCGTCTCGTCGCCGGCGCAGAAATTCGATGCCGACATGGCCTATCGCATCATGGCGGAGATGAAAGTGCGCAATGCCTTCATTCCGCCGACGGCGTTGAGGTTGATGAGATCCGTTTCCGATCCGCGCTCGACATATGATCTGGTGCTGCGCACCGTCGGCTCGGCCGGGGAGGCGCTCGGCCGCGAGACCTATGAATGGGCGCGGGGCACGCTCGGCATCACCGTCAATGAATTCTACGGCCAGACGGAGTGCAATTTCGTGCTCGCTTCTAGCGCTGCCTATGGCGTCACCAAGGCGGGCGCCATCGGACGGGCGGTGCCCGGGCATCGCGTCGCGATCGTCAGCGAGACGGGCGACGAGTTGCCCGTCGGCGAACCGGGCCAGATCGCCATCGCCAGTCCCGATCCTGTCATGTTCCTCGGCTACTGGGACGATGCGCTGGCGACGAAACGAAAATTCGCCAAGGGCTGGCTGCTCACCGGCGATATCGGCAGGCAGGACGCCGAGGGCTATGTGACCTTCGAAGGCCGCGACGACGACGTCATCACCTCGTCGGGATATCGCATCGGCCCGGCCGAAATCGAGGACTGTCTGATCGGTCATCCCGCCGTGCAGCTTGCCGCCGCCGTCGGCAAGCCCGATGCCGTGCGCACCGAGATCGTCAAGGCCTATATCGTGCTTTCACCGGGCCATCACCCAAGCGAGGCGCTGGCCGCCGACATAAGGGAGTGGGTGAAGACGCGGCTTTCGATGCACGAATATCCTCGCGAGGTGGAATTCATCGATGCATTGCCGCTGACGACCACCGGCAAGGTGATACGCCGGCTGCTGCGGGAGAGGGCGGCCAGCGAGCGATAGAGCATTTCCGGCGCAAAACCGCTAGGCACTTTTGCTGGAATTGCTTTAGCCCCGTCCGGCGAGCGACATGATCTTTTCGCGCAGCATCTTCGCCATGTTGCGGGTGCTGCGGTACATGTGAAGCTGAGCGGTGACCTGGCGCATGTCGCGATCGCCGTTCTGCGTCAGGCCGATTACCAGCGTTCCCATCTCCTCGCGCTCCTGCCAGAAGCGGCTCATGATCGGATGATCCGCGACGGCGCAGGAATCGGAGCGCACGATGTTGGCATCGTCGAGATGCCATTCGGTGAGTTCGCTCATCAGCAGCTTGCCAGGCGAAAAGCGGGCATAGTTTTCATCGTAGGCGGTCTTCCAGGTATAGGCCTCGCCGCCCATCATCAGCACGACGATGGCGGCAATCGCCTTGCCGTTGAGATCGATCGTGTGAATACGCACGGCATCGACGGCGGCAAGGTTCGACACCGCCTCGCGGGCGAAGGCCGTATGATAACGATCGGTGACGAGAGCGCTTCGCCGCTTGCCCTTCCAGCCGCCGGCTTCCATTGCCAGGAATTCCTCGAAGCGAATATGGATTTCGCGCGGCTGGCGGGCGACGGTATAGACCGCTGTTCCCAACTCCTCCAGCAGGCGCCATTGGCGGCGCATCTCGCGCATATGCGAGGAGGAGATGGTTTTGCCGAGATAGGCCGGCGCCTCTTCCTCGCTCTGCAGCATAGGGCGCTGGTAAGGATTGGTGACGGTGACGGGAAGATTGCGGCTAAGCGCCACTGCCTTGATCATGCGCACGAAGATACCGTTCAGCCTGAGATCCGGCAGAACCAGTATGCCAGGCAGATTGAGATCGCGAGCGGTCAGTCCCTCGAAGAGATTGTCGAGGGTCTCGGCGGCATCCTCGCCATCGACGAGCGGCGTGCCGAGCGGTCCGAAGCTGTTCGACCAGCCGCGGATGATCGACGGACCGACGGCGAAGCCCGGCTTGTCGACCGAAAACGGCAAGAGGAACCGCATGCGGCTGCGGCCGGCATTGTGGTCGCGGATCAGGGCGAAGTTCACCTGCCGATCTTCGAGCCGCGGCATGGCGGGGGCGAGGAAGCGGCCGGAGAAAAAGACGTTCGGTTCCATCGCCCGGTTGGAGAGGAAATCGAGCTCATCCTGAAGTTCATAGCCGAGCTTGCCGGGATAAAGGCAGAGCTCGCGCCCCGGTCGGCCGATCTCGGCGCGAGCCTCGGCCTGCGGCGCTTCGAAATTCAGCGAGGCGAGATCATGCACCATGCGGTTCGCGGTGCTGTCGGTGCTTTCGGTAACGGGGGGAACACGCACCATCTATCGAACTCTCATTTCTGGTGTTGCGGCGGAGGGGCTGGCGAAGGCGAAAAGGACGATGCCGAGCGTGCGGCGCACGGCGACATGCAGCAGGATCGCCTCGACGGCCATGGCCGAGGCGGTGGCGATCGCCGTGCCCTCGATGCCGTAATGCGGGATCAAAGCGAGGTTGAGGCTGACATTGGCCGTCAGTGCGCCGGCATAGAGCGCGACGCAGAGGTTCTGCTTGCCTGCCATCATCAGCAGCGTTTCGGCCGGGCCGACCAGCGATTTGGCGAGGATGCCGGCGAGCAGGATCGCCATCACCAGATAACCTGACGTAAAGGCGCCGCCGAAGAGCGACAGCAGCAGATGACCGGCCGCAAGCACGACAAGGCCGACCCCGAGCGCCGGCCAGAAGGTCCAGCGGGCGGCGTCGATGGCAGCGGTTGCCAGCTGGGCGTGGTCGCCTTCGGCGATGATCGAGGAAAAGCGCGGGCCGGAGGCTGCCTTGACCGAGAAATTGATGAAATGCACCAGTGCCATCGTCTTGGCGGCGGCGAAGTAGATGGCGACGTCGTGCGGCTCGAGGAAGATGCCGACGACGACGACGTCGGAATTGGTCAGCAGGAAGCTCACGCCCTCGATCAGGAAAATCGGAAAGGCGACGCTGAACCAGGCGATGAAATCGACCTTGCGCGGGCCTTCGTCATAATGCCGGCGCAGGCGGTAGAGCGTTGCGGCATACTGGCCGAGGGCGGTGACGAAGGTGGCGACGAGTGCTGCCTGCATCGCGGTGACGGCCGTGTGCTCGGCGCCGATGGCAATCGCGATCAGCATGAAAAGGATGATGAGGATCGGGCGGACGATATAGACCGGGCTCAGCGCCATCACCGGCCAGTGGTTGGCCCGTGACGTGCCTTCCAGAATGTCGCCGAGCGCGATCATCGGCATGGCGAGCAGGCCGATGAAGATCGGGACGAGATAATAGACCTGGATCTTATCGCCGAAGAAATGCAGGCCGAGCATGCCGGCGGCGAGCACCGCCGTGCCGGAAAGCAGCGCAAAGATGCGCGCCGTGCCGGTCAGGCCGCGGATTTCCTCGAAAGCGCCCGCTGCCCTGTATTGCGGCAGGAAGCGGATGATCGCGGTGTGGAAACCGAGGCATGAGAGATCACCGAAGACGACGACCAGCACCCAGACGAAAACGAAGATGCCATATTCATATTCGCCCATCAGCCGGGCGAGCACGATCTGGGAGACGAAGGCGAGTGCGGCGCTGAGGATACGGATCGAAAAGGCCGTCAGCGCCATGCGCTGCGCGGCCGCCTTCTCACCGCGTTCGGTGAGCACGGCAGCAAGCATGCGCAGCGTGCGACCGCCGATCGGGCGCAGGCCCGCGGGCAGCATCTTCTCCGCTGTTTCTATGACCGCCATGATGAACACGCAAAACTCTGAGGTCAGGCAAATCGTCCCTGAAGTCTTGACAGAACAGGGTTAAGAAACGGTTCTGGTTTGGGGTTGCCGTCCGACGCTGAAATTCCGGTTTTCCGGCATTGCCGCAGAAAAGAAAATGCCGCCCGGAGGCGGCATTTTCGCGGATCTTTGCGGCCTGCCTCAGACCTGCTCGAAGGCGCCGTGGCAATGCTTGTATTTCTTGCCGGAGCCGCAGGGGCAGGTCTCGTTGCGGCCGATCTTGCCCCAGGTGGATGGATCATCCGGGTTGCGGTTTTCGGGAGAAACGATGACTTCCGTTGCCTGGTAGATCGCCGGGGCGAAATCGTCCTCGCCGGTCGTCGGATCCAGGTGATGGGCCTGCATCAGCGGTGGTTCGGGCTCGGCAGGCGCCTGCTGCACCAATTCGACGCGCATCAGCTGGGCGGTGACGGCCTCGCGCAGATTGTTGAGCAGCGCCGTGAAGAGCTCGAAGGCTTCCGACTTGTATTCCTGCAGCGGATCGCGCTGGGCATAGCCACGGAAGCCGATGACGGAGCGCAGATGGTCGAGGTTGACGATGTGCTCGCGCCAGAGATGATCGAGCGTCTGCATGACGATCGAGCGTTCGACATAATGCATGATGTCGTCGCCGAAACGCTCGGCCTTTTCCGTGAAGGCGGCATTGGTGGCTTCCGTCAGGCGCTCACGGATATCGTCTTCGCCGATACCTTCTTCCTTCACCCAGTCCTCGACCGGCAGGTCGAGATTGAGGATGTTCAAAGCGCCGGTCTTCAGGCCGGCGGCATCCCATTGTTCGGCATAGGCGCGTTCGGGGATATGCTTTTCGACCATGTCCTCGATGACCTCACGGCGCATGTCGGAAACGGTCTCGGAAATATTGGTCGATTCCATCAGTTCGAGGCGCTGCTCGAAGATCACCTTGCGCTGATCGTTGAGAACGTCGTCATACTTCAAGAGGTTCTTGCGGATGTCGAAGTTACGAGCTTCGACCTTCTTCTGGGCGCGCTCCAGGGCCTTGTTGATCCAGGGATGGACGATCGCCTCGCCCTCCTTGAGGCCGAGCTTGGTCAGCATGCTGTCCATGCGGTCGGAGCCGAAGATGCGCATCAGGTCGTCCTGAAGCGAGAGGTAGAACTTCGAGCGGCCGGGGTCGCCCTGACGGCCGGAGCGGCCGCGCAGCTGGTTGTCGATGCGGCGGCTTTCATGGCGTTCGGTAGCGATGACGTAGAGGCCGCCGGCTTCGAGCGCCTTCTGCTTGAGTGCCTTGATCTCCTCGATGATCGCCTGGATCCGGGCGTCACGCTCCGGACCGGCTTCGACTTCGCCGAGTTCACGCTCAATGCGCATGTCGAGGTTGCCGCCGAGCTGGATGTCGGTGCCGCGGCCGGCCATGTTGGTGGCGATGGTGATGGCACCCGGCACGCCGGCCTGGGCGACGATATAGGCTTCCTGCTCGTGGTAGCGGGCGTTCAGCACCTTGAAGTCGTCGAAGCCCTGCTTGCGCAGGCGCTCGGCAAGCAGTTCCGATTTTTCGATCGAGGTGGTGCCGACCAGCACCGGCTGGCCGCGCTTGTGGGCGTCGAGGATCTCCTCGATGATCGCCTTGAACTTCTCGTCGAAGGTCCGGTAGACCTCGTCGTCCTCGTCGAGGCGCTTGATCGGCAGGTTGGTCGGGACCTCGATGACATCGAGATTGTAGATGTTGGCGAATTCTTCCGCTTCCGTCTGCGCCGTGCCGGTCATGCCGGCGAGCTTGTCGTACATGCGGAAGTAGTTCTGGAAAGTGATCGAGGCCAGCGTCTGGTTTTCCGGCTGGATCTGCACCTTTTCCTTGGCTTCGAGCGCCTGGTGCTGGCCTTCCGAATAGCGGCGGCCCGGCATCATGCGGCCGGTGAACTCGTCGATGATGACGACTTCGTCGTTGCGGACGATATAGTCCTTGTCGCGCTGGAAGAGCTTGTGGGCCTTCAGCGCGTTGTTGACGTGATGGACGATCGCGACGTTCTCGATGTCGTAGAGCGCGTTGCCCTTCAAGAGGCCGGCCTGGCGGAGCAGGTTTTCCAGCTTCTCGGTGCCCTCTTCGGAGAAGTTGGCCGAGCGCTGCTTCTCGTCGATCTCGTAATCGCTGGGCACCAGCAGCGGAATGTAGGCGTCGATCGTATTATAGAGTTCGGAGCGGTCGTCGAGCGGACCGGAGATGATCAGCGGCGTGCGCGCCTCGTCGACGAGGATCGAGTCCACTTCGTCGACGATCGCGAAGTTGTGGCCGCGCTGGACCATCTGGTTCTTCTCGTACTTCATGTTATCGCGCAGATAATCGAAGCCGAGTTCGTTGTTGGTGGCGTAAGTAATGTCGCAGGCATAGGCCGCGTGGCGTTCCTCGTCGGAAAGGCCGTGGACGATGACGCCGGTGGTCATGCCGAGGAAGCCGTAGACGCGGCCCATGGTCGCGGCATCACGCTGGGCGAGGTAATCGTTGACGGTGACGACGTGCACGCCCTTGCCGGAAAGCGCGTTCAGATAGACCGGCAGGGTGGCGACCAGGGTCTTGCCTTCGCCGGTCTTCATCTCGGCGATCGCATTCGAATGCAGGATCATGCCGCCGACCAGCTGTACGTCAAAAGGTCGCAGGCCGAGAACGCGGCGCGAGGCTTCGCGCACGACGGCAAAGGCCGGGATCAGAATGTCGTCGAGCGTCTTGCCCTCGGCGAGCAGGGCGCGAAACTCCACGGTCTTTGCCGCGAGCTGCTCGTCCGTCAGGGCCTTCGTCTTCTCTTCGATAGAGTTGATGGCAGTGACGTTCGGCTGATAGGACCGCACGCGGCGGTCGTTGGAAGACCCAAATAACTTGCGGGCTATACCGCCAAAGCTGACCATATGACTGGCCCTTTCTCAATATTCATCCCCGGCGTTTCTTGTCCGCGGCCCAGCCGAAAATCAGGCGCGCGCCTTAAAACGCCCGGAAACTGTTCTGGACGCGAGGTTGCGTGACAGATAAGAGGGGGGTCGAATGATGTCAACGGATTTGGCGGATACAGAAAGGCCACAATCCGGTGTTGATGGCTATTTTGAGCTGGATTCAGGGGATGCTGAAACCGGCGATGTAACTGTGAAGGGTATTTCATGTTGAGCACCAACAAACTTGCCGTTCTGGCGTTTGCAACTTTTGTTGCGCTCCAGGCCCCGGCCCATGCCGATGACGCCGTCATCGCCAAGGTCGGCACCCTGGAGATCCACCAGTCGGAACTCGACCTCGCGGTCGCCAATCTCGACCCGCAGCTGGCGCAGCTTCCCGATGACCAGAAGAAGGTCGCAGCCCTTTCCGCCGCCATCGACGTGAAGCTGCTCGCCGCCGACGCTGCGGCCGAGAAGCTCGATCAGACCGACGAATTCAAGAAGCGCATGCAGTATCTCACCGACCGCGAGCTGCACAATGCCTATTTCAAGAAGCATGTCGTCGACATCGTGACGCCTGACGAAGTCAAGGCCCGCTACGACAAGGAAGTCGCCGCCCTGCCGAAGCAGGAGGAAGTCCACGCCCGTCATATCCTCGTCAAGACCGAGGACGAAGCCAAGGACATCATCAAGCAGCTCGACGCCGGCAAGGATTTCGCCGAACTCGCCAAGGAAAAATCCACTGATCCGAACAAGTCGGAAGGCGGCGATCTCGGCTATTTCTCGCGCGGCCGCATGGTCAAGGAATTCGAAGACGCAGCCTTCGCGCTTGAGAAGGGCACCTATTCCAAGACGCCGGTGAAGACCGATTTCGGCTTCCACGTCATCAAGGTCGAGGATAAGCGCGACGCTCCGCCGCCGCCCTTCGAGCAGGTGCAGGATCAGGTTCGTCAGCTCGTCATGCGCGACAAGTATCTTGAGCTCCTGAACAAGGCGAAGGCCTCCGCCAAGATCGAGATCACGGACGAGACGCTGCGCAAGGGTTACGACCAGGCCAACAAGCAGCCGGAGCCGGGCAGTGAGCCCGTCGCCCCGGCGCCGCAGCAGTAATAATAATCGCATCAGGGCCCGGTTTTCCGGGCCCTTCATTAGATCCGGATGATTTTGGGCCTGATCCGCCTAAAAACGGAATCCGGATCTAAATCAAAGAAGGTGAGCATGGTGTCGTCCGAAAACCGCTGACACCTTTCGGCATCATGCTCTGGCATCGTTTGTTGTCGCATTTCCGGACGGCGAACCGGTTTCCATTTCGCCTGGAAATGCTCATTGGCAGGTCTCATCATGTCCGGTTCCGTCTCTCCGCTCGCCCCGAAATCCTTCGTCTCGATGCCGCCGCTGCGCGGCGTGCGCATGGCGACGGCTTCCGCCGGCATCAAGTACAAGAACCGCACAGACGTGCTGATGATGGTCTTCGACCGGCCGGCGACTGTTGCGGGCGTTTTTACCCGCTCGAAGTGCCCGTCGGCGCCGGTGGATTTCTGCCGGGCCAATCTCTCCCATGGCAGCGCCCGCGCCGTCGTCGTCAATTCCGGCAATGCCAATGCTTTCACCGGCCTGAAGGGCCGCCAGGCGACCGCGCTGACGGCCAAGTCGGCTGCCGCTGCCGTCGGCTGCGCCGAAAACGAGGTCTATCTGGCCTCGACCGGCGTCATAGGCGAGCCGCTCGATGCCACCAAATTCTCAGGCGTTCTGGACCGGATGCAGGTCGAAGCGACCGGCGATTTCTGGTTCGAGGCCGCCAAGGCGATCATGACGACCGACACCTATCCGAAGGTTTCCACCCGCAGCGCCGAGATCGGCGGCGTGGCCGTGACGATCAACGGTATCGCCAAGGGCGCCGGCATGATCGCGCCTGATATGGCGACGATGCTCTCCTTCGTCGTCACCGATGCCGACATTGCGCCTGCCGCGCTGCAGGCGCTTCTGTCTGACGGCGTTGGCCCGACCTTCAATTCCATGACCGTCGACAGCGACACGTCCACCTCCGATACGCTGATGCTGTTTGCGACGGGTGCCGCGGCTGAGGACGGCCAGGCCCGCATCGAACGTGCCGATGATCCGCGCCTTGCTGCCTTCCGGGCCGCACTCAACGAAGTGCTGAAGGACCTGTCGCTGCAGGTGGTGCGCGACGGCGAGGGTGCCACCAAGATGCTTGAAATCACCGTGACGGGTGCCGAGAGTGATGCCGCCGCCAAGCGTATCGCGCTGTCGATCGCCAATTCGCCGCTGGTCAAGACGGCGGCCGCCGGCGAAGACGCCAATTGGGGCCGTATCGTCATGGCCGTCGGCAAGTCCGGCGAGATGGCCGACCGTGACCGGCTCGCCATCTGGTTCGGCGACATCAGGGTCGCCGTCAATGGCGAGCGTGATCCCGATTATTCCGAGGAGGCCGCCTCGAACGTCATGAAGGCGCAGGATATCCCCGTCAAAGTCGATATCGGGCTCGGCGCCGGCACAGCAACGGTCTGGACCTGCGACCTCACCAAGGAATATGTTGCGATCAATGGCGACTATCGGAGCTGATCGTTCATTGGCGCAGGTATCCATTTTCTCACACAATCTGCCACTGGTGCGCAGGCTGGAGGCCGTCGGCTTTCGTGCCTGGCCGGCGGCATCCGTGCAATATGACGGCAGCTGGCAAGTGCGGCTGACGGCCGGTCACCCATCCAACCGGCTGAATTCGATCGTGCCGCTCGATCCCTCGGATCATCGCGACGTCGAAATCCGCCTGGAAAAGGCGCGCCGGAAGTTCGAGGCCTATGGCCGTGCCGCCGTGGTCCGCCAGACGCCGCTTGCCTCGCCGGTGCTGATCGAACTTCTGCGCGCGCAGAACTGGACGCGCTTCGACGATACGGTGGTGATGACCTGCGACCTTGCCGAGGCGGAGCTGCCGGATACGCTCGATCACCTGCCGACCCATGACGTCGGCCGTTTCGTCGACGCCAATCTCGCCGTCGACCAGGCACCGCCGACGCTGAAGCCGGCGCTTGCCGAAATCATCTCGGCGATCAAGCCGCCATCCGGCCTGTTCATGATCGAGAACGCGGCGGACGGCCCGCTTGCGACCGTGCTCTGCGTCCAGGACAATGACCTTGCCGGCATCATGTCGCTCTCCGTCTCCGAGGCGCGGCGGCGCGAGGGGCTCGGCACCGAGATCCTCACCTCGGCACTGCGCTGGGCGCGCATGCGCAGCGCCCGTTCGGCCTGGCTGCAGGTGAAGCTGTCCAACCGCCCGGCCGTCGCACTCTATGAGCGCCTCGGTTTTCGTGACGCCTATCATTATTGCTATTGGCAAAAGGAGCCGCGATGAGCGAGGCAGGCCGGAAGATATTGCTGGTCGCCGCCTGTGCGCTGATCGATGCCGATGGGCGTATCCTGTTGGCACAGCGTCCCGAGGGAAAGTCGCTTGCCGGGTTGTGGGAGTTTCCGGGCGGCAAGGTCGAACCCGGTGAGACGCCGGAGGAAACGCTGGTGCGCGAGCTTGAGGAAGAGCTCGGCATCAACACCAAGATCGCCTGCCTTGCGCCGCTTACCTTTGCCAGCCACTCCTACGAGACCTTCCACCTTTTGATGCCGCTTTATATCTGCCGGCGCTATGAGGGCATTCCCCAGGGCCGGGAGGGGCAGGCGCTAAAATGGGTGCGTCCGCAGGCGCTGCGCGATTATCCAATGCCGCCGGCCGACGAGCCGCTCATCCCGATGTTGCAGGATTTACTTTAGCGTTGTCTGATTATTATTGTGCCACACCGTTTTCGGCTGTGGATATTAATGGATCGTTTAACACCTTCTGCCAAAGATCGGCCTCAATCAAGCATCTGGCGTGCGTGTATTAAAAGGCTTGACGTCATGGACGATGATTTCTGGAAAGCTGTCCGGGAAAAGGAACGGGCTTCGTCTGCCTCGCGCAGGACGGGTGCGCTGAATATCGCCCTTCTGTTCGGCACGGCGGTGGTCGCGCTGACGCTCATTCTGACGCCAATGCTTGCGGATTCCTCGAAGAAAAGCGTCTTTGCCAGCGCGCCGGTGGATTTCGATACGATCACGACGGGATCAATCCCGAAGACTGACAGCGGCAAGCGTTATACGATCCGCCGCAGCGTCCTTCAGGATACGCCCGGTTCGGTCTGCGTCGTCCAGGGCTATGGCGTCGGCGCCGGTTGCTGAAATATGCCGGCCGTCGCCCGATGGTCGTGGAATTGGTCGTTTGCCGTTGGTTTCGCTCAGAGGGTCGCGAAATAATGCGTATTTTGAAAGCATTTCTTGCAGATAACAGCGGTGCGACGGCAATTGAGTATGGCTTGATCGCCGCCCTCATTTGTGGCGCTCTCGTCTCCGGTCTCGGGGTCTTCACCGGCGCCTTGCAGGACGTCTTCAACGTGATCAACAACAATATGACGGTGAATTGAAGAAGCAGCCGGCCCTTACTGCTTGAGCTTGTGTTCGTCCACCTTCAGTGCATCGGCAAGGCGCGCCTTGGCCGAACCCGGCCTGAGCGGCTTTTGCTGGCTCTCATGGGCAGCCCATCCCGAGACATAGATGATCGAGAAGGTGGCGCGGATACGTCCATCGGGATCGGAATAACGTTCGGCGTAGATCTCCGCCGCGCGCAGGAAGAAGGCGCGTGTCAGCGGCATCCGGGCGCGGGCCGCAAGCGGATTGCTCATGCCCATCGCTCGCAGATCCCGCATCAGCGGAAAGAGCGAATCATAGCGCACCGTATAGTTCTCCGCATCGATTACCGGCAAGGTGAAGCCGGCGCGCTGCATGAGGCTGCCGACATCGCGCACATCCGCGAAGGGAATGACACGCGGGCTTGCGCCACCGGTCATCTCGACCTCGGTGGCCAGCAGCACATCGCGCAGTTCCTGCAACGTGCCGGCGCCGGAGATCGCGGCCATGAACAGGCCGTCCGGCTTCAGGGCGCGGCGGATCTGGATGAAGACACCCGGCGTATCGTTGGTCAGATGCAGGCTGAGCGGCGCAAGAATAAGATTGGCCGATTGCGGTTCAAGCGGCACGTCCTCGAGCGGCGCCTCGATCAAGGTTTCGCCCGGCCTGGCATAGGCCTTCTCGCTTTCGACGCGGATCATCGTGCCGATTTTGCCCGTCGCCAGCGCGGCACGGGCGGCAGCACCAGTTGCGCCATGCAGTTCGACGGCGGTCTCGAAAGTCCGCTCGACCACAGTAAGCCGCTCGGCCATTTCCTCAGCGGCAATGTCGAGCAGGAAGGCGGCTTTCGCGTCGTTGTTTACAAGCGCGCGATGGCGATGTGCGGCGATCAGGGCTCTGTCGAAGATCGTTTCCATGGCGATGTCCTTAGTCCCGTGCCGCCTGTGCGGCAAGACGATTTTCCTTTCGCGAAGAATAGGCTAGAGCGCCGCGTCCACAGGACGCGCTAAGGACGCTCTATCACTTTGAATCTGCGCATAATCCTTTCCGAAAATCGATTCCGATTTTCGGGGTTATGCGCTAGTCTCGGCGGCATGGGACTGATCAACACTGAAAAACCGTCAGAGTTCTTGCGGGCGCATCTCTTGCGGCCGTTTTCGGCGCTTGCCGATTTCTTTTATCCGCCCGCCTGCTCCGTCTGCGGTATTTCCACAGGCGACCATCGCGGGCTCTGCGCAAAATGCTGGTCCGGCATCCGCTTTATCGAACGGCCCTATTGCGAGGTGCTCGGCATTCCCTTCTCGCACGATCTCGGCGCCGGCATCCTCAGCGCCGAGGCGATCGCCAACCCGCCGCCCTTCGACCGGCTGCGGTCGGCGGCAACGCACGACCATGCCGTCCGCGATCTTGTTCATGGGCTCAAATATCGCGATCGCACCGATCTGGCGCCGATGATGGCTGCCTGGATGCTGCGCGCTTCCGACGGGACGGTCGAGAGCTGCGATGCGCTGATCCCGGTGCCGCTGCACCGCACCCGCATGCTGGCGCGCAAGTTCAACCAGGCAGCCGAGCTTGCCCGCCATATGGCAAGGCTCTCGGGCAAGCCGCTGCTTGCCGCCACGCTTGTTCGCGTCAAGCGCACCAGCCAGCAGGTCGGCCTCGGCGCCAAGGCGCGCGAGGACAATGTCAGGGGCGCTTTTGCGATTACCAAGGGTTGCGAAAACGACATTTTCGGCAAGCGTCTCGTCCTCGTCGACGACGTCTATACAACAGGGGCGACGGTCGCTGCGGCAAGCCGGACACTGCGCAAGGCGGGTGCGGCCGACATAACGGTTTTGACCTTTGCAAGGGCTCTCTCCGAGCCTATATGACAGGAATACCCGGCATCAGTCTGGAGAGATTATGGTACCCGTCACCATCTATACGCGGCAGTTTTGCGGCTATTGCACCCGCGCCAAGTCCCTTCTCGAAGAAAAGGGCGTCGAATATGTCGAGCACGACGCGACCTTTTCGCCGGATCTTCGCCAGGAGATGATCGGCAAGTCGAACGGACGGACCACTTTTCCGCAGATTTTCATCGGCGCCGATCATGTCGGCGGTTGCGACGATCTCTTTGCGCTCGATCGGGCCGGCAAGCTCGATCCGATGCTGGCGGCTTGAGGAAGAACCGATGAGCTTCAAGGCCGCAGCTGTTCAGATGTGCTCCGGGGTCGATCCGGTGAAGAATGCCGCCGCCATGGCGCGGCTGGTGCGCGAGGCCGTTGCCCAGGGCGCGACCTATGTGCAGACACCCGAGATGACCGGCATGCTGCAGCGAGACCGTGCGGCGGCACGCGCCGTGCTTGCCGACGAGGCGCATGACATTATCGTTAAGACAGGCTCAGAGCTTGCCGTGGAACTCGGCATCCACATGCATGTCGGTTCGACAGCGATTGCCCTTGCCGACGGCAAGATCGCCAATCGCGGTTTCCTGTTCGGCCCCGACGGCAGGATTCTCAATCGCTACGACAAGATCCATATGTTCGACGTCGATCTCGATAATGGCGAGAGCTGGCGTGAAAGTGCCGCCTATACAGCCGGCTCGGAGGCCCGCGTCCTGTCGCTGCCCTTTGCCGAAATGGGCTTTGCGATCTGTTACGACGTGCGTTTTCCCGCGCTCTTCCGCGCCCAGGCCATGGCCGGCGCCGAGGTGATGACAGTTCCCGCCGCCTTTACCAAGCAGACCGGCGAGGCGCATTGGGAGATCCTGCTCAGGGCACGGGCGATCGAGAACGGTGTCTTCGTCATTGCCGCCGCGCAGGCCGGCTGGCACGAGGACGGGCGCGAGACCTTCGGCCATTCGATGATCATCGATCCCTGGGGCACGGTGCTGGCTTCGGCCGGCGCCAGCGGTGAGGCGGTTATCGTCTCCGAGATCGATCCCGCCGCGGTCAAGGCCGCGCATGACAAGATCCCGAACCTGAGGAATGGCCGGGAATTCTCGGTCGAGAAGATTGCGGGAGCAGTCGCCGGAGGCGTCGCCGCTTGATCCGCTATTCCCTCACCTGTGACAATGCCCATGAATTCGAAGGCTGGTTTTCGGAAAGCGCCGATTTCGATCGTCAGGTCGAAACCGGTTTCCTGACCTGCCCGGTCTGTCATTCCGCCGCCATTTCCAAGCTGTTGATGGCGCCTTCGGTGTCGACGGCGCGGAAGAAGGACGAGAGGCAGACGCTGGCGATGGATGCCATGCGTCGCGAGGCCCTGCAAAAACTCAAGGAGGCCGTTGCGGCGGTCAAGGCCAATTCCGAGGACGTCGGCGCGCAATTTCCAGAGGAAGCCCGCAAGATCCATTACGGCGAGGCGGATGCCCGCGGCATCATCGGCCAGGCGACGTTCGACGAGGCGCAGGCGCTCCTCGAAGAGGGCATCGAGATCGCAGCCATTCCTGTTTTGCCGGAAGACGTAAACTGACATGCAGTCCGCGCGTCTGGCCGTCTGCAATTTCAGCCTGCATGTCGAGCTGCTGAAAGTGTAGCCGGCTTACTGGCGGCGGAAACTATGCCGGCCGCTTCGCCAGCAGCATATAATTCACGTCCATATCCTTGGACAGGTTCCATTGGTTCGATAGCGGATTGAAGAAGACGCCGGTGCGGTCGGTGATCTCGAGGCCGTTTGCCGCCAGCGGCTTTTCCAGCTCTTCCGGGCGTACCAGCTTTTCATACTGATGCGTTCCGCGCGGCAGCCAGCGCAGAATGTTCTCGGCGGCGAAGATGGCAAGCGCTGCCGCCTTCATCGTGCGGTTGATGGTGGCAACGAAGATCAGGCCGCCGGGGCGGACCATTTTTGCGCAGGTCGTCATGAAGAATTCGACATCGGCGACGTGCTCCACCACCTCCATGTTCAAGACGATATCGAAGGTCTCGCCAGCCTCAGCGAGCTCTTCGGCGGTGACGGCGCGATAGTCGACCGAAACGCCGGAGGCCTTCGCATGGGTGGAGGCGATGCCAATATTCTTCTCGGACGGATCGGCGCCGACGACGGAGGCGCCCATGCGGGCGACAGGTTCGGACAACAGACCGCCGCCGCAGCCGATATCGAGCACGCGCAGGCCCTCGAGCGGGCGGGCGCTTTTCGGATCACGGCCGAAATTCTCGCAGGCTTTGTCGCGGATATAGCCGAGGCGGACGGGATTGAACTTGTGCAGCGGTCTGAATTTTCCGGTCGGGCTCCACCATTCCGCCGCCATCGCCGAGAAGCGGTCCACTTCGCCCTGGTCGATCGTGCTTCTGGCGCCTTCCGTCATCGTCCACTCCTTCATTCGCTAAAAGTGAAGTCGGACGATCGGGGGCATAAGTCAAGGGTGCAGACCAAAGGACTGGCGAGGGCGGAACCGCTCGCCAATAGCTTTTATCCCCGCGCTTGCCTCCCCCCGCCAAACTCGCTAAGAGACGCCGCAACTTGGGGCCTTTGGGGACCTGGGCTTTAGAGCGGCTCCGGAAGTTGGGAATCCGGCTCTTGGGCCAAGCGGTCTGCCCCAGAGCTTTCGTGATGCCGGGTCCGGTTTTCCGCTTTCCCGGCGCCAGTCGTGGTAGAGGCATATGGCACGCATCGTAATGAAATTCGGCGGCACGTCCGTCGCTGACCTGGACCGCATCAAGAATGTTGCCCGCCACGTAAAACGCGAAGTCGATGCCGGGCACGAGGTCGCGGTGGTGGTGTCGGCCATGTCCGGCAAGACCAATGAACTGGTCGGCTGGGTCCAGGGCACGCCAAAGGTGATCGGCGCCAATTCTCCGTTTTACGATGCGCGGGAATATGACGCGGTGGTCGCATCCGGCGAGCAGGTGACATCCGGGCTGCTGGCGATCGCATTGCAGGCGATGGATATCAATGCCCGTTCCTGGCAGGGATGGCAGATCCCGATCCGCACCGACAACGCGCATGGCGCGGCACGGATCATGGAGATTGACGGCTCCGACATCGTCAAACGCATGGGCGAGGGGCAGGTCGCGGTCATCTCCGGCTTCCAGGGGTTGGGACCCGACAACCGTATCGCGACGCTCGGGCGCGGCGGATCGGACACTTCGGCCGTCGCAATCGCGGCAGCTGTCAAGGCAGACCGCTGCGATATCTATACTGATGTCGACGGCGTCTACACGACCGACCCGCGCATCGTGCCGAAGGCGCGCAGGCTGAAGAAGATCGCCTTCGAAGAAATGCTGGAAATGGCCTCGCTCGGCGCCAAGGTATTGCAGGTGCGTTCGGTCGAGCTTGCCATGGTGCACAAGGTGCGCACCTTCGTGCGCTCGTCATTCGAAGACCCCGATGCTCCGGGCATGGGTGATCTGCTGAACCCACCCGGAACGCTGATTTGTGACGAGGATGAAATCGTGGAACAGGAAGTAGTCACCGGCATCGCCTATGCCAAGGATGAGGCTCAGATCTCGCTTCGCCGTCTTGCCGACCGGCCGGGCGTTTCCGCGGCGATCTTCGGGCCGCTCGCCGAATCCCATATCAATGTCGACATGATCGTCCAGAATATCTCCGAGGACGGGTCGAAGACCGACATGACCTTCACCGTGCCGTCAGGCGACGTCGAGAAGGCGATCAAGGTGCTCGGCGACCATAAGGAGAAGATCGGCTACGATGTCGTGCAGAACGAATCGGGGCTGGTGAAAGTATCGGTCATCGGCATCGGCATGCGCAGCCACGCGGGCGTGGCTGCGACCGCATTTCGTGCACTTGCCGAAAAAGGCATCAACATCAAGGCGATCACCACCTCCGAGATCAAGATTTCCATCCTGATCGACGGTCCCTATGCAGAACTCGCTGTCAGGACTTTGCATTCCTGCTACGGTCTGGATAAGAATTGATTCCCAGTGGGCGGCCTGCCCCTTCAGGTTGAGGAGACGAGGGCCGGCCTGCCGGGACTGAGTGCGTTGTTTCGGGAGCTTGAGACGCCATGAGAGACCTTTCCGGCGGTCCGCGCGTGCTGCTCAGGCGGCTGCGCGAGTTGATGGCGGAGCCGCTGGAGCCGCAGGAGCGTCTTGACCGGATCGTCCGCCAGATCGCCGGCAATATGGTGGCGGAGGTTTGCTCCGTCTATGTGCTGCGCGCCGACGGCGTACTCGAACTCTACGCGACCGAAGGCCTCAACCGCGAGGCCGTGCATCTGGCGCAACTGAAGATGGGGCAGGGCCTGGTCGGCACCATCGCGGCTTCGGCCCAGCCGTTGAACCTTTCCGACGCGCAGTCGCACCCTGCTTTCCGCTACCTGCCGGAGACGGGCGAAGAAATCTACCATTCCTTCCTCGGCGTGCCGATCCTCAGGACCGGGCGATCGCTCGGCGTTCTCGTCGTGCAGAACAAGGCGAGCCGCAACTATCGCGAGGAAGAGCTGGAAGCGCTCGAGACGACGGCGATGGTGCTTGCCGAGATGATCGCCACCGGCGAACTCAAGAAGATCACCAAGCCGGGCCTCGAACTCGACCTGACGCGCTCGGTGACCGTCGACGGCGACACTTATAATGACGGCATCGGCCTCGGCTACGTCGTGCTACACGAGCCGCGCATCGTCGTCACCAACCTGCTCAACGAGGATGCAGAGAAGGAAATCCGGCGGCTGGCCGAAGCCATGGGCTCGCTTCGGATTTCGATCGACGACATGCTGTCGCGTCGCGACGTGTCGATGGAGGGCGAACATCGTGAGGTGCTCGAAACCTATCGCATGTTCGCCCATGACCAGGGCTGGGTGCGCAAGCTCGAGGAGGCGATCCGCAACGGCCTGACGGCGGAAGCGGCGGTCGAGAAGGTGCAGAGCGACACCAAGGCGCGGATGATGCGGTTGACCGACCCTTATCTGCGCGAACGCATGCATGATTTCGAGGATCTGGCGAACCGGCTGCTCAGACAGTTGACGGGTTATACCGGCCGGACGACTGCCGAAGGTTTCCCCAGCGACGCAATCATCCTGGCGCGCGCCATGGGGGCAGCCGAGCTGCTCGATTATCCGCGTTCCAATGTGCGTGGGCTGGTGTTGGAAGAAGGGGCGGTGACGAGCCACGTGGTGATCGTCGCGCGCGCCATGGGCATTCCGGTCATCGGCCAGGCGGCTGGTGTGGTGGCGCTCGCCGAGAATGGTGATGCCGTGATCATCGATGCCGACGAGGGACATGTTCATCTGCGGCCGATGGCCGATCACCGGCGTTCCTATGAGGAAAAGGTCCGCTTCCGCGCCAGGCGGCAGGAACAGTTCCGGGCGTTGCGCGCCGTCGAGCCGGTGACCAAGGATGGGCAGCGGATCGCGCTGATGATGAATGCGGGGCTGTTGGTCGACCTGCCGCAGCTTTCGGAATCGGGCGCCGAGGGCATCGGCCTCTTCCGGACCGAGCTGCAGTTCATGATCGCCTCCACCATGCCAAAGGCGGACGAGCAGGAACAGTTCTATCGCAATGTGATAAAACAGGCGGCGGGCCGCCCCGTCACCTTCCGTACGCTTGATATCGGCGGCGACAAGGTGGTGCCCTATTTCCGCGGCCATGAGGAAGAAAATCCGGCACTCGGCTGGCGCGCCATCCGGCTGTCGCTCGACCGGCCGGGACTGTTGCGCACCCAGTTGCGCGCCCTGCTGAAGGCATCGGCCGACACCGAGCTGAAGCTGATGGTGCCGATGGTGACCGAGGTTTCTGAGCTGAAGATGGTGCGCGAGCTCTTGCAGAAGGAAGTGCAGCATCTCTCGCGCTTCGGCCACGGCTTGCCGCGCAAGCTGCAATTCGGGGCGATGCTGGAGGTGCCGGCACTGCTTTGGCAACTCGACGAACTGATGGAGGCGGTCGATTTCGTGTCAGTCGGTTCGAACGACCTCTTCCAGTTCTCGATGGCGGTCGATCGCGGCAATGCAAGGGTTTCGGACCGCTTCGATCCGCTCGGCAAGCCGTTCTTGCGTATCCTGCGCGATATCGTGCGCGGGGCGGAGCGGAACAAGACGCCGGTGACGCTCTGCGGCGAGCTCGCCAGCAAACCCATCTCGGCGATGGCGCTGCTCGGCATTGGCTTCCGCTCGATCTCGATGTCGCCGGCCTCGATCGGACCGGTGAAGGCGATGCTGCTCGGGCTGGATGTCGGAGCGCTGACGAAGGCGATGAACGAGGTGCTGGATGATCACCACGCCTTGATGCCGATGCGCGAGGTGCTTGCCCGCTTCGCCGAGAGCCACAATATTCCCCTTTAGACAGATATTAAGAAGAATCGGAGTGAAGGGTGGCGAAACTTCCCGTTGAAAAGATGCGCGAGCTGGAACGCCGTTTCGGCGAGATCGAGGCGCGCATGTCGGCTGGTCCGGCTGCCGATGTCTATGTGAAGCTCGCATCCGAATATTCCGAGCTGCAGCCTGTCGTGACGAAGATCCGCGTCTATGAGAAGGCGGTCGCCGAGCTTGCCGATCTCGAAACGCTGCTCGAGGACAGGTCGGTCGACCGCGAGATGCGCGACCTCGCCGAGTTGGAGCTGCCCGAGGTGAAAGAGCAGATCGAGGCGCTGGAACAGGAGATGCAGATCCTGCTTCTGCCGAAGGATGCAGCGGACGAAAAGAGCGCGATCCTCGAAATCCGCGCCGGCACGGGCGGCTCGGAAGCCGCCCTTTTCGCCGGCGATCTCTTTCGCATGTATGAGCGCTTTGCGGCGGAAAAGGGCTGGAAGGTGGAGGTGCTCTCGGCGAGCGAGGGCGAAGCCGGCGGCTACAAGGAAATCATCGCGACGATCACCGGCAGGGGCGTCTTCGCCAAGCTGAAATTCGAATCCGGCGTGCATCGCGTGCAGCGTGTGCCGGAAACCGAGGCGGGCGGGCGCATCCACACGTCGGCCGCGACGGTGGCGGTGCTGCCAGAGGCCGAGGAGATCGACATCGAGATCCGGGCTGAAGACATCCGCATCGACACGATGCGCTCTTCGGGTGCTGGTGGCCAGCACGTCAATACGACTGACTCGGCGGTGCGCATCACCCACCTGCCGAGCGGCATCGTCGTTACCAGCTCGGAAAAATCGCAACACCAAAATCGCGCCAAGGCGATGCAGGTGCTGCGCTCCAGGCTTTACGATGCCGAGCGGCAGAGGGCCGACAGCGAGCGCTCTGCCGATCGCAAAAGCCAGGTCGGCTCCGGCGATCGCTCCGAACGCATTCGCACCTATAATTTCCCGCAGGGGCGAGTGACTGACCATCGCATCAATCTGACGCTTTATAAGCTCGACCGAATGATGGAAGGCGAGATCGAGGAGGTCGTCGACGCGCTGATGGCCGATTACCAGGCCAGCCAGCTGGCACAGCTCGGCGAGCAACAATGAGCTCGACGGTCGCCGATATGCTTGCCGAAGCGCGCCGTCGCTTCACCGAAGCAGGTATCGTCGACCCGGCGACCGATGCGCGGCTGCTTGTCGCGGGCCTTCTGACATTGTCGCCGACCGAGCTGTTGACGCGATCGGCCGAGAGGCTTTCTCCTGAGCAGGCCGAAGTGATTTTCAAGGCGCTGGAGCGGCGGATCGGCCATGAACCGGTGCATCGGATTCTCGGCGAGCGGGAATTCTATGGCCTGCCGCTGCGGCTCTCGGCAGAAACGCTGGAACCGCGGCCGGATACGGAAATCCTAGTCGATACGGTTCTCGTCTATCTCAAAGACCTTGCAAAGGCACAAAGCCGTCTCCATATCCTTGACATGGGAACCGGGACCGGGGCGATATGCCTTGCGCTTTTGAGCGAATGTCCTGATGCGTCAGGTGTCGGCAGCGACATATCGGCGGATGCACTTTTGACGGCAAGATCGAATGCAGAAAGAAACGGGTTGCAGGATCGTTTTCAGGCCGTCCAATCGAGTTGGTTCGAGGACATTCAGGGATCCTTTCACGCGATTGTCTCAAATCCGCCCTATATTGCTTCCAATGTCATTCACGATCTCGCTCCCGAAGTGACGAAATTTGATCCGGCTGCGGCTCTGGATGGCGGCCCGGATGGGCTTGACGCTTACAAAGCGATAGCCAAGGATGCGGCAAGGTTCATCAGGCCCGATGGGGTCGTCGGACTGGAGATCGGCTACGATCAGTGTAACGACGTGACGGCGATCTTTGAAGCGAAAGGCTTCAGGTGCCTCAAATCCGTGAAAGATTATGGTCAGAACGACAGGGTGCTTGTGTTCGCGCTCGCGTGAGAGACGATAATGCGGCATTGAACAGGACATTATTGTTATTGCGAAGAAAAGGCTTGGATTTCCCGGTGAAGCAATATAGGTTGCGGTCACGTGTTGGGCAGATAGGAATGAACGAGATTCGTTCGGTACTTGGTTTGCCTCGGGGGTCCGCTCTTTTAAACGAGAGTTTCAACGGTTGAACACGACCCAATGCGTGAATCAGTCAAACTGACTTGAGAACCAAGCGGCAGGTCGGCGCAAAGGCGCAGTATGCTCGCGGCACAAAGGTCCTGACCCGGTTTCCGGTCATGGCGGTTGGTGCCATGTATCCATCACAAACAGAGAATTCAGGTGAACGATCTATGAGGCCAGGACAGCAGAACAAGCGCGGTCGAGGGCGTGGTAACAATAACGGCGGCGGCGGTGGCGGCGGCGGTGGAAATAACAATAACAACAATTTCAACCGCAAGGGCGGCAATCCGCTCACCCGGAGCTATGACAGCTCCGGCCCCGATGTGAAGATTCGCGGTACGGCGCAGCATATCGCCGAAAAATACGCGCAGCTCGCCCGCGACGCCCATAGCTCCGGTGATCGTGTGATGGCCGAGAACTATCTCCAGCACGCCGAACATTACAATCGTATCATCGCCAGCGCCCAGGCGCAGATGCAGGAACGCTTCCAGCGCGACGACCGCGGCGAGTACAATGATCGCGACGGTGCGGACCGCGACGGCGATGATATGGATAACAATGAGAACGAGAATGACAATGACGGCGACGATGTCGTTATCGTCCAGCCGCCGCAGAGCCGGCCGCACCAGCCGCAGCAGAGCAGACAACACCAGCCGCAGGCACAGCCGAAGCCGGTAGCCGCTCAGGCGCCTGCACCGGCACCCCAGTCCGAGGTCATCGATGGAACCGGCCCGCAGCCGGAGATCGAAGGCATTCCGGCTGAAGTCGCGATGGACGAGGAAGGTGCCGGCGGCCAGCCGCGCGAACGCCAGCCCCGCCGCCGCAGCACCGGCAGCCGTCCCCGTCGCCCGCGTCGCGGTGCTGAGGGCGAAGAAGCCGCGGCTGAAGGCGAGGGCGCCTCTGCCGAGGCGCCGGTGCTGGCTGACGTCGCATCGGAATGAGGATTTCGCTTCCCCTTCAGGGGAGAGCGTGAGGTTCATGCCATCTGCTCGAATTAGCTTGAAAATCCCCGGCCTTGTGCCGGGGATTTTCATTTTATGGGCTCTTTAAACTCATAGAACAGGCTACCATATTCTCTTCGAACTGCTTCGCCCAAATCCCAGACGGGCAAAGCACGACCTGCCTTTTCAGGGGGTCGATCTCAATCATCGGTCTGCGCCTCGACAGGGCAGGGCGATCCATGGAGGTAGAATATGAATATCGAGAAATATTCGGAGCGGGTGCGCGGTTTCATCCAGTCCGCCCAGACCTATGCGTTGGCGCAGGGTCACCAGCAATTTACGCCGGAACATGTGCTGAAAGTCCTGCTCGACGACGATCAGGGCATGGCGGCGTCGCTGATCGAGCGCGCCGGCGGCGATGCCAAGGCCGCCCGCCTTGCCAATGACGCGGCTCTCGCCAAATTGCCGAAGATCTCCGGCGGCAACGGCAATATCTATCTGGCACAACCACTCGCCAAGGTCCTTTCGACCGCCGAAGAAGCGGCGAAGAAGGCCGGCGACAGCTTCGTCACGGTGGAACGCCTGCTGCAGGCGCTGGCGATCGAATCCTCGGCCTCGACCTTTTCGACGCTGAAGAACGCAGGCGTGACGGCCCAGGGCCTCAACCAGGTCATCAACGACATCCGCAAGGGTCGGACGGCGGATTCCTCCAATGCCGAGCAGGGTTTCGACTCGCTGAAAAAGTTCGCACGCGATCTCACTGCCGAAGCCCGCGAGGGCAAGCTAGACCCGGTGATCGGCCGCGACGACGAAATCCGCCGCACCATCCAGGTGCTTTCGCGCCGCACCAAGAACAATCCTGTGCTGATCGGCGAACCCGGCGTCGGCAAGACGGCGATCGTCGAGGGCCTGGCGCTGCGCATCGTCAACGGCGACGTGCCGGAGTCGCTCAAGGACAAGAAGCTGATGGCGCTCGACATGGGCGCGCTGATTGCCGGTGCGAAATACCGCGGCGAATTCGAGGAGCGGCTAAAGGCCGTGCTCAATGAAGTCCAGGCTGAGAACGGCGAGATCATCCTGTTCATCGACGAGATGCACACGCTGGTCGGCGCCGGCAAGGCAGATGGGGCGATGGATGCCTCCAACCTCCTCAAGCCCGCCCTTGCCCGCGGTGAGCTGCATTGCGTTGGCGCGACCACGCTTGATGAATATCGCAAACATGTCGAGAAGGATCCGGCCCTTGCCCGCCGCTTCCAGCCCGTCGTCGTCGACGAACCGACGGTCGAAGACACGATCTCGATCCTGCGTGGCTTGAAGGAAAAATACGAGCAGCATCACAAGGTGCGTATCGCCGATGCGGCGCTGGTGGCCGCTGCGACGCTTTCCAACCGCTATATCACCGACCGTTTCCTGCCCGACAAGGCGATCGACCTGATGGACGAGGCGGCGGCGCGGTTGCGCATGCAGGTTGATTCCAAGCCGGAAGAGCTCGACGAACTCGACCGCCGCATCATGCAGCTGAAGATCGAGCGCGAAGCGCTAAAAAAGGAAACGGACGTCGCGTCCGCCGACCGTCTGAAGCGGCTGGAAACCGAAGTGACCGATCTCGAGGAACAGGCCGATGCGCTGACGGCCCGCTGGCAGGCGGAAAAGCAGAAACTCGGCCTTGCCGCCGATCTCAAAAAGCAGCTCGATGATGCCCGCAACGAACTGGCGATCGCCCAGCGCAAAGGCGAATTCCAGCGTGCCGGCGAGCTGACCTACGGCGTCATTCCCGACCTTGAAAAGCAGCTCGTCGATGCCGAGAAGCAGGATGGTGACCGCGGCGCGATGGTGCAGGAGGTGGTCACCCCCGACAACATCGCCCATGTCGTGTCCCGCTGGACCGGCATTCCGGTCGACAGGATGCTGGAGGGCGAACGCGACAAGCTGCTTCGGATGGAAGATGAGCTGGCGAAATCGGTGATCGGTCAGGGCGATGCGGTGCAGGCCGTGTCGCGCGCCGTCCGTCGCGCACGTGCCGGCCTGCAGGATCCGAACCGGCCGATCGGCTCGTTCATCTTCCTCGGCCCGACCGGCGTCGGCAAGACGGAGCTCACCAAAGCGCTGGCCCGCTTTCTCTTCGACGACGAAACGGCGATGGTGCGCATGGACATGTCGGAATATATGGAGAAGCACTCCGTTGCCCGGCTGATCGGTGCGCCTCCCGGCTATGTCGGTTATGATGAAGGCGGAGCGCTGACAGAAGCCGTGCGCCGCAGGCCCTATCAGGTCGTACTGTTCGACGAGATCGAAAAGGCGCATCCCGATGTCTTCAACATATTGCTGCAGGTGCTGGACGACGGACGTCTGACCGACGGCCAGGGCCGGACGGTCGATTTCCGCAACACGATGATCATCATGACCTCGAACCTCGGCGCCGAATATCTGACGCAGCTGAGGGACGGCGATGACAGCGACACGGTTCGCGAGCAGGTGATGGAGGTCGTGCGCGGGCATTTCCGGCCGGAATTCCTGAACCGCATCGACGAGATCATCCTCTTCCATCGCCTGAAGCGCGAGGAAATGGGCGCGATCGTCGATATCCAGCTGAAGCGGCTGGCGGCCCTGCTGTCCGAGCGCAAGATCGTCATCGATCTCGACGAGGAAGCCCGCCACTGGCTGGCGAACAAGGGTTACGATCCGGTCTACGGCGCAAGGCCACTGAAGCGGGTGATCCAGAAATTCGTGCAGGATCCGTTGGCCGAGCAGATCCTGTCTGGCCAGGTGCCGGACGGATCGACGGTAAAAGTGACGAGCGGTTCGGACCGGCTGCAGTTCAGGACGAGGCAGACGGTGAGCGAAGCGGCGTAAACCGGTTTGCCGGATGAATGATAAATGGCGGCTTCGGGCCGCCATTTTTCGCCTGGTGGCCGAGGCGTCTGTTGGAGGGGAAGCAGCGTAGATGGACGCTACTTGCTCGCCACCTGGTCCGGCGTCTGGTTGTTCAGCAGCGTATCGATGCGCTTGCGCTCGTCCTCGAATTTCGCCAGCGCCTCGCCCTGTAGCGATTTGCCGCCCGGCAGGCGGATACGCAGCGGATCGACCTTGGTGCCGTTGACGATCAGCTCGTAATGCAGGTGTGGGCCGGTGGATTCGCCCGTCGTGCCGACCCAGCCAATCACCTGGCCCTGGCGGATCTTGGCGCCGGGGACGACGCCCTTGGCGATGGCGCTCTGGTGATTGTAGGAGGATTCATAGCCATTGGCATGGCGGACGATCGTCTGGTTGCCGTAACCGCCGGAATCCCAGCCGGCTTTTTCGACCGTGCCATTGCCGGCGGCGATGATCGCCGTGCCGCGCGGCGCTGCCCAATCGACGCCGGTGTGCATGCGGGCAAAACCGAGGATGGGGTGGCGGCGCATGCCGAAGCCCGATTTGAAGATGCCGTTCGGCACCGGGTTGCGCAGCAGGAACTGGCGGATGCTCTTGCCGTTCTCGTCGAAATAATCGACCGTGCCGTCGTCGGGGTCCTGGAAGCGATAGAAGCGCGTCTGCGTGTCGCCGAAACGGGCATTGACATAGAGCAGTTCGGAATCCTCGGTCGCCTGGCCGGCGCTGTCGGCGACGGAGAAGAAAGCCTCGAGACTGTCGGTCGGCCTCAGCTGCGCCTGGAAATCGACATTGCTGGCGAGCAGCTTGATGATCAGCGCCGTCATATCCTTGGTCATGCCGTAGGAAAGGGCAGCACGATAGATGCCGTCATAGACGCGCGGCAGGTTCTGGCCGGGGGGCGGTGCGAAGGAATTGTCGTCGAAGGCGGTGGCGATGGCATCCAGCATCGGCGGTTCGCTGC